>NZ_CP050855.1:0-2400000 GCF_000821185.2 Serratia symbiotica
AGCGATTTCTACCTAAACTTAAAATAAGGACTGACTAAATAAGTCGGATGCGTTTGGCTACTCGGCGTAATAAAAGAACCAGCATCTCAACCGCAATTTACAAAAAAGAAGCGGGATTGTAATAATTGCACCGCCTTGAGTCAATTCACATTGCGCTAGCTTACTTGGTTATCTGCAAAAACGGGGGGAATTTCCGGTTTTGGCTCGTGGATCGCTCAAAGATCCCGCCTGGCTAATGACGCACCATCCATAAAAGGAACCCAAGTATCATACGTCGGGCAAATATTATACGGACTTGGGGTGAAATCGCAAGAAAACCTGAGAGATCTTTCACTTTATCTCATAGGATCTTCCGTGGATAACCGGTTGACAATGTAAAAATTGTGGCTCACTGGGCGCGATCTTGCCTGTAATGCGGCATCAGGGGTGAAAAGAACGCTGCCCAAAGCGGGCCTGTGGATAAAATGGATCTAATCTGTGAGGAAGAGGAGGATCTCTGGCGCGTATTGAGCTATGATCCTGAATTGCAATCGTGATCTCCCAAGTGGGGATATTGAAGAAAATAAACCGTTGAAGACGGTTCACATCCCCCACAGGTCAACAGCCGATGCCGGGTATGTATCAAAAATCATGAGTTATAAATAAAACAGTAGCCTGATTCTTATTATTGATCTTGTTCGAGTGGAGTCCGCCGTGTCACTTTCGCTTTGGCAGCAATGTCTTGCCCGATTGCAGGATGAGTTACCTGCCACAGAATTTAGTATGTGGATACGCCCATTACAGGCGCAACTGAGTGACAATACCCTAGCGCTGTATGCACCTAATCGTTTTGTGCTGGATTGGGTTCGCGATAAGTACTTAAACAATATCAATGGTCTGCTAAATGATTTCTGTGGTACAGATGCGCCTTTGCTGCGTTTTGAAGTGGGCAGTAAACCTATCAGCCAAATTATCAGCCAGACCCTAGCCGTCAACGCTCCGGCTGCACCAGTGGCACGTACTGCGCCTTCGCGCCCAAGCTGGGACAATGCGGCGCCGCAGCCTGAACTCTCTTACCGCTCTAACGTTAACCCAAAGCACACCTTTGATAATTTTGTTGAGGGTAAATCCAACCAATTGGCGCGCGCGGCGGCACGTCAGGTGGCGGACAACCCTGGCGGTGCCTATAATCCGTTGTTTCTGTATGGCGGCACCGGCTTGGGT
Source organism: Serratia symbiotica (assembly GCF_000821185.2). Lineage (NCBI taxonomy): Bacteria > Pseudomonadati > Pseudomonadota > Gammaproteobacteria > Enterobacterales > Yersiniaceae > Serratia > Serratia symbiotica. Next base: position 1,204 of record NZ_CP050855.1, read on the forward strand.
AAAACTCACCTGCTACACGCGGTTGGCAACGGTATCATGGCGCGCAAGGCCAATGCCAAAGTGGTTTACATGCACTCTGAGCGCTTTGTACAGGACATGGTTAAAGCTTTGCAGAACAACGCTATTGAAGAATTTAAGCGCTATTATCGCTCAGTCGATGCGTTACTGATCGATGACATTCAGTTCTTTGCCAACAAGGAGCGTTCGCAGGAAGAGTTCTTCCATACCTTTAACGCTTTGTTGGAAGGCAATCAGCAGATCATACTGACCTCGGATCGCTATCCCAAAGAGATTAACGGGGTAGAGGATCGTCTTAAATCTCGCTTCGGCTGGGGGCTAACGGTGGCTATCGAACCGCCGGAGCTGGAAACCCGCGTAGCGATATTGATGAAAAAGGCCGACGAGAATGATATTCGTCTGCCGGGCGAAGTGGCGTTCTTTATCGCCAAGCGTCTGCGTTCCAACGTACGTGAGCTAGAAGGCGCATTGAACCGCGTGATCGCCAACGCAAACTTCACTGGCCGTGCCATCACCATCGACTTCGTGCGTGAAGCGTTGCGCGATTTGTTGGCGTTGCAAGAAAAGCTGGTCACTATCGACAATATTCAGAAGACGGTGGCGGAGTACTATAAAATCAAAGTCGCGGATTTGCTGTCTAAGCGGCGTTCGCGTTCAGTTGCCCGCCCACGCCAAATGGCGATGGCATTGGCAAAAGAACTCACCAACCACAGCCTGCCAGAAATCGGCGATGCATTTGGTGGCCGCGATCATACCACGGTGTTGCACGCCTGCCGGAAGATCGAGCAGTTACGTGAGGAAAGTCACGACATCAAAGAAGATTTCTCCAATTTAATCAGAACATTATCTTCCTAGCGCTATGAAATTTATCGTTGAACGTGAGCATCTGCTAAAACCGCTGCAACAGGTGAGTAGCCCATTGGGTGGCCGCCCAACGCTGCCGATTCTGGGTAACCTGCTGTTGCAGGTGATGGAAGGTTCTCTGTTGCTAACCGGCACCGATCTGGAGATGGAGATGGTGGCTCGCGTCGCCTTGTCCCAGCCTCATGAAGCTGGTGCGACAACCGTGCCCGCGCGTAAATTCTTTGATATATGCCGTGGCTTGCCGGAAGGGGCAGAGATCGTCGTAACGCTGGAGAACGAACGCATATTGGTGCGTTCTGGCCGCAGCCGTTTCTCACTGTCCACACTGCCAGCAGCGGATTTTCCGAACTTGGACGATTGGCAGAGCGAAGTGGAATTTACCCTGCCGCAGGCAACGCTGAAGCGCCTGATCGAAGCCACCCAATTTTCGATGGCCCATCAAGACGTGCGTTATTACCTGAACGGCATGCTGTTTGAAACCGAAGGCGAAGAACTGCGTACTATCGCCACTGATGGTCACCGTCTGGCGGTATGCTCAATGCCAATAGGTCAACAGCTACCGTCACATTCGGTGATTGTGCCGCGTAAAGGGGTGATGGAACTGGTACGCCTGCTGGATAGCGGTGATACTCCATTGCAATTGCAGATTGGCAGCAACAACATTCGCGCCCATGTGGGGGATTTTATCTTTACCTCCAAGCTGGTTGATGGCCGATTCCCGGATTATCGCCGCGTGTTGCCGAAGAACCCCGATAAAATACTGGAAGCGGGCTGTGATCTGCTCAAGCAGGCGTTTGCCCGCGCGGCCATCCTGTCGAACGAGAAATTTCGTGGTGTGCGGTTGTACGCCAGCCACAACCAGTTGAAGATCACCGCCAACAATCCTGAACAGGAAGAAGCAGAAGAGATCCTGGATGTCAGCTATGACGGCACAGAGATGGAAATTGGCTTCAATGTCAGCTATGTACTGGACGTTTTGAACGCCCTCAAGAGTGAAAGTGTACGCCTGCTGCTCACCGATTCGGTCTCCAGTGTGCAGATTGAAGATGGCGTCAGCCAGGCGGCAGCCTACGTCGTCATGCCAATGCGTCTCTGAACGATGGTGGGCATTTTTACTTGCCCCTTTGCGATTGGGCAGTACTCGCAATCCTCACGTACTCTGTGTACGCTCCGGTTGCTGCGCGCTGGCCGCACGCAAATGGTCAGCGACGATTACGCTCTGGGTTGTTCGATGATTAAGATAACTGCAGCATGGCTTTGACGCGTTTACTGATTAAAGACTTTCGCAATATCGAAGCGGCGGATTTGGCGCTGGTGCCGGGATTCAACTTTCTGGTTGGTGCCAACGGCAGTGGGAAAACCAGCGTGCTGGAGGCGGTGTATACCCTCGGCCATGGGCGCGCTTTCCGCAGTTTACAGGCCGGGCGGGTGATCCGCCATGAGCAGCCAGAATTCGTATTGCATGGCCGTATTGACGGCGCAGAACGTGAGATCTCCGTAGGATTAAGCAAGAATCGGCAGAGTGAGAGCAAAGTACGCATCGATGGCAGTGATAGTCACAAAGTGGCTGAGCTAGCGCAACTATTACCGATGCAGCTAATCACTCCCGAAGGTTTTACCCTGCTAAACGGCGGGCCGAAATTCCGGCGCGCTTTTTTGGACTGGGGATGTTTTCATAACGATCCCGGTTTCTTCACCGCCTGGAGTCACCTGAAACGGTTACTGAAGCAGCGCAATGCGGCACTGCGCCAGGTCAGTCGTTATGCACAGATCCGCGCCTGGGATCAGCAACTGATCCCATTGGCTGAGCGCATCAGTGAGTGGCGGGCAAAATACAGCGAGGCGATCGCCGCAGATATCACCGCGACCTGCGCGCAGTTTCTGCCCGAATTTGCCCTAAGTTTCTCTTTCCAGCGCGGCTGGGAAAAAGAGAGCGACTACGGAGAACTGCTGGAGCGCTTGTTTGAACGCGACAGAGCGTTGACCTATACCGCAGCAGGGCCGCATAAGGCGGACTTCCGCATCCGTGCCGCTGGCACGCCGGTAGAGGATTTATTATCGCGCGGTCAACTGAAACTGCTGATGTGCGCGTTGCGCTTAGCACAGGGTGAGTTTCTCACCCGGCAGAGCGGGCGGCGTTGCCTGTACCTGATTGATGATTTTGCCTCCGAGCTGGATATTGGTCGTCGCCGGTTGCTGGCCGATCGCCTGAAAGCCACTCAGGCCCAAGTCTTTGTCAGCGCAGTCAGCGCTGAACAAGTGACCGACATGGCCGGTGAAAAGGGCAAGATGTTCCGTGTGGAACAAGGTAAAATAGCGGTTCAACCACAAGACTAAAATGAGCGAGAAACGTTGATGTCGAATTCTTATGACTCCTCAAGTATCAAGGTATTAAAAGGGCTGGATGCGGTGCGTAAGCGCCCAGGCATGTATATCGGCGACACCGATGATGGCACCGGTCTACACCACATGGTATTCGAGGTTGTAGACAACGCTATCGACGAAGCACTCGCGGGCCACTGTAGTGACATTCAGGTAGCCATACATGCTGATAACTCTGTTTCGGTGCAAGATGATGGCCGTGGTATCCCGACTGGCTTGCATCCAGAGGAAGGGGTTTCTGCCGCTGAGGTCATCATGACGGTGCTGCATGCCGGGGGGAAATTTGATGATAACTCCTACAAAGTGTCCGGTGGTCTGCACGGCGTGGGCGTCTCAGTGGTTAACGCCCTTTCAGAGAAGCTGGAGCTGGTGATCCGCCGCGAAGGCAAGGTGCATGAGCAGACTTACGGCCACGGCGAGCCGCAGGCACCGCTGAAGGTGGTGGGTGAAACCGACCAGACTGGCACCATGGTGCGTTTCTGGCCGAGCTATCAGACCTTCACTAACGTCACCGAATTTGAATATGACATTCTGGCCAAGCGCCTGCGCGAGTTGTCTTTCCTTAACTCTGGCGTATCTATCCGTTTGAAGGACAAGCGCACCGACCGCGAAGATCACTTCCATTACGAGGGCGGCATCAAGGCGTTTGTCGAGTACTTGAACAAGAACAAGACCCCCATCCATCCAAATGTGTTCTATTTTTCCACCGTGAAAGATGACATTGGCGTGGAAGTAGCGTTGCAGTGGAACGATGGCTTCCAAGAAAACATTTATTGTTTCACCAACAACATTCCACAACGTGATGGCGGTACCCACTTGGTCGGCTTCCGCACCGCGATGACCCGCACGCTGAACAGCTACATGGAAAAGGAAGGCTACAGTAAGAAGGCCAAGATCAGTGCCACCGGTGATGATGCGCGTGAGGGGCTGATCGCGGTAGTTTCAGTTAAAGTGCCAGACCCCAAATTCTCTTCCCAGACTAAGGACAAGCTGGTTTCTTCCGAGGTGAAAACTGCGGTTGAAACGCTGATGAACGAGAAACTGGTGGATTACCTGATGGAAAATCCCACCGATGCTAAAATTGTGGTCGGCAAAATTATTGATGCAGCGCGCGCCCGTGAAGCGGCGCGTAAAGCGCGTGAAATGACCCGCCGTAAAGGTGCGCTGGATCTGGCAGGGTTGCCGGGCAAGCTGGCTGACTGCCAAGAACGCGACCCAGCGTTGTCCGAACTGTACCTGGTGGAAGGGGACTCTGCGGGCGGCTCAGCCAAGCAAGGGCGCAACCGCAAGAACCAAGCGATCCTGCCGCTCAAGGGTAAAATCCTTAACGTTGAGAAGGCGCGTTTCGACAAAATGCTGTCTTCGCAGGAAGTGGCAACACTGATCACCGCGCTGGGTTGCGGCATTGGTCGTGACGAATACAACCCGGACAAGCTGCGTTATCACAGTATCATCATCATGACTGATGCTGATGTCGATGGTTCGCACATCCGCACTTTGCTGCTGACCTTCTTCTACCGTCAGATGCCGGAGATCATTGAACGCGGCTACGTGTTCATTGCTCAACCGCCGCTGTACAAGGTAAAAAAAGGCAAGCAGGAGCAGTACATTAAAGACGATGAGGCGATGGATCAGTACCTGATCTCCATCGCAATGGACGGCGCATCCCTGCACATCAACGCCAGCGCTCCGCCCTTGGCTGGTGAGCAGTTGGAAAAACTGGTTGCCGAGTACTACAGCGTGCAAAAGCTGATCGACCGCATGGAGCGCCGCTACCCGCGCGCACTGCTTAACCGACTGATCTACCAGCCAACCCTGGGTGAAGGCGATCTGAGCGATCAGACCAAAGTGAAGGAATGGATTGGTTCACTGGCGCAGTTGCTGAACGACAAAGAACAGCATGGCAGCAACTATGACTTCGTGACCTTTGAGAACCGCGAACGCCAGATGTTTGAGCCAGCGCTGCGCATTCGTACCCACGGCGTTGACACCGATTATCAACTGGACTTCGATTTCATCCACGGTGGCGAATATCGCAAAATCTGCCAACTGGGTGAAAAACTGCGTGGCCTAATCGAAGAAGGTGCCTTTATCGAACGCGGCGAACGCCGCCAGCCGGTAGACAGCTTTGAGCAGGCGCTGGAATGGCTGGTAAAAGAATCACGCCGGGGTTTGTCCGTACAACGTTATAAAGGTCTGGGCGAGATGAACCCAGATCAGCTATGGGAAACCACCATGGATCCAGAAAGCCGCCGCATGCTGCGTGTGACCATTAAGGACGCTATCGCCGCCGACCAGTTGTTCACCACCCTGATGGGGGATGCGGTTGAACCGCGCCGAGTCTTTATCGAAGAAAACGCCCTGAAAGCGGCAAACATCGATATCTAACAGGTTATCGCCATGAAAATCTGCGCCGGTCGACCTGGCGCGGATTTTGGGATGGTAAGTGGCTTTGTTGAATAAATCGAACTTTTGCCCTCGCCCAATTACTATAACTGGGAACGTCCTCATAGCGCTCACAGCGGTAAAACGCCGATGGAGCGCTACTTCGAACGTGCTGAGCAAACGCCATACTCTGATGCCGCTCACGCAAACTATCAGCCCAGTGAAGAGCATATTCAGGAACAGAATGACAAGCTTGAACTTGAGCTGAGAAAATTGAAACGATGTCTATGAATCACACACCGGAATTGCTCTCTTGGGCAACGTCATCAAGTAGCTCCATACGGCATACACGACCCTCAGGTGCTAGAAGCAACAAATGCGTGAGTCGCGTAAATTGAAGACTGTATCCTAACGCTTGGCCCGGAACTTCAGTTTTACGCTTGGACATAGATTGACCTTTCGCTTTTGAAATTGCCATATGGTTCCATCCAAAATAGAAGGGGCTTTCTCGCCCTTGTTTACATTTTACAAGAAGATTATGGTGAAAATCTAGGCTATCACCCAGAATCCGATGTCAGCTCACATTTGAAACCATGTTATTGATATCCGGGCCTGTAAATAATTCTGTGTAACTGCTACTGTATTAAAGGTGATCGCTCAGGCGGTCACCGAACTTGATAATAAAACGACTCATTGCCAGCCGCCAGTTCTGGATTGGCATACTCCATTTTTTTGAGGCATCTCTGATCGCCAGATAAATTACTTTACGTACTGAGTCGTTCGTCGGGAACACCTTACGTTTCTTTATTGCCTGTCGAATAACGCTGTTTAGCGACTCGATGGCATTCGTGGTGTAGATCGCCTTGTAGATATCAGGTGAGTAGCCGAAGAACGTATTGAGATTTTTCCAGTGCGCACGCCAGCTTTTGCTGATTTGCAGATACTGTTCTCCGTCATTTAAAAAACTGACACCACATCAGGTAGCACAAAACGTTGAACCCGGCGCTGAAGTCGTTATCTGCTGTGAAGCCGATGAACAGTGGTCTTATGTACAGAATAAAGGTCATCCACGCTGGTTATTCTACGCTTATGATCGCATCAGAAAGCGGGGCCTCGCGCATGTACTGGGGCCACGTAATGCGCTGACTTTACGGCGGCTTCTGGCTTTGCTGAGCTTGTTTACTATCGCTTTCTACATGACTGACGCCTGGCCTGTCTACCGGGCTTTACTGCCCTCACCAGTCATGTCATCAGCAAAAATATACCCAGCGGATAGAGCGGCATAATCTCAATTTGTGAACCCATCTTAAACGACTGGCCCGCAGGACTATCTGTTTCTCGAAGTCAGAAGAAATGCACGATAAGCTCATTGGGGGGTATCTGACGATCAATCATTACCACTCAGTCTGCGTCACGACCGAAATTTTCGCCAGATAACCAGGCCATTAAATTAAAACCAATCCATGCTTCTGCGTGGATTTTTTCATCTGAAAGCGAAAGTTCTTCAGAACATTTTTAAATGTTTACCGATCAGCAACAGAGCGTTTAGTACATAAGGATTTATTGTGCTGCGATTTTAATCTATTGTCGGGCTACCCATTTTAAATAGTGTACAGATATTCTGATGGAAAAAACTCTCACAACGCCGCTGGTGGTGTTGATCGTTTGCCTGTCCGTTGGCGGATTAATTTCCACGGACATTTTCTTACCGGCGCTCGGCAATATGACTGATTTTTATAAAGTTACCGAGGCACAAATACAGAACGCCATTGCTATTTTTTTATTTGCCGTTTCTTTCTCTCAGCTAATATATGGCCCATTAAGCGATAGTCTGGGAAGGAAAAAGGTGCTTATAGCCGGGGGCATTATCTGGCTAGTGTCAACGGTAGGGGTGATTTATACCACTAATATTAACGAATTATTGGTTTTTCGTCTCTTTCAGGGAATCGGTTCCTGCGCTGGCATTACGGTTAGTCGGGCAATTATCAATGACATGATGGACAAAAAATCATCTGCTCAATTGTATCTGGTAATTTTTCCTTTTGTCGGTATGTCTCCGGCGATTGCTCCGATGATTGGTGGGGTGCTGACGCAGTATTTTGGCTGGCACGCGTGTTTTATCTTTTTAACATTATTCATCATTCTTACGCTGGGATTATGTTTCACTTCATTAAAAGAAACCTTGCCTCCTGAAAAAAGGCACCGTCTGAGCATATCAGCGTCGGTAACCAATACCTGCAATGTTTTACTGAATAAAAAATTCCTCTATTATGCGGCAATTCCCTGTTTTGCCTACGCGACTTATTTTGCCTATATCGTAGAGTCGCCTTTTATTTTGGGCAAACTGGGGTTGTCTCCAGTCTATGTAGGTTACACCTATGTGCTGCTATCAGCCAGTTATGTAGCCGGTAATCTGACGGCGAAAAAAATATCGCGGAAGGAAAGTGTTGAGGCAACCCTGCGCAAGGGGTACATCATTTTTGTTCTCGGTGGAAGTATATTCGCAGTGCAGATGTACATCAGCCCACAGCCTTTAATTTCCAGCGTTATTGCTATTTCTATTCTTACTTTTGGCAACGGTTTTTTATTGCCGCTGGGTACGGCATCCGCTATTGCAGCCCACTCGCAGGCATCCGGCACCGCTTCTGGATTGATGGGTGCACTACAGCTTGGTAGCGCAGCCTTTTCGTCGTTTCTTATCGGCAAAGTTTCAGCGCATAACCCAGAAATGACGGCGCTTATTATCGCTGTGGCTGCTGTTATTGGGTTTGTGCTATATCTGCTCGGCCAGGTACGGTTGGTTAATTATATAGAAAATGAAGAGAGTGAAATAAAATGATTAATAATATTGATGTGACTTTACGGGATGGTGGCTATCAGAACGGTTTTTGTTTTCCTTCTGACTACGCGGCAAAACACGCTCAGATGCTAACTGAAAGCGGTGTTGAATGGATTGAGATAGGTTATCGCAATGGATCATTTAAGCCTATTCCCAATATCGGCATGACGGGACTGTCTCCAGACAGCTATATACGGTACATTCACGACTTTGTGCCTGATGTAAAAATAGTAGTAATAGCGCACCCGCATAATATTACCACTGAAGATATTCAGGAGATGAAAGCGAATGGCTTAAGCATGATCCGCCTGTGTATTAAAGCAGATAACCCGCAGCCTGCTCTTGAGTTGTGTAAATTTGCCAAATCTGTTGGCCTGAAGGTCAGCATTAATTTTGTGCGCGTTAGCCAGGTGGATGTCAAGAGGCTGATTGAGGTTGCGCTTCTCTGCCAGAACGCCGGAGCTGATATTTTGTATCTTGCCGATTCGAACGGCAGTTTACTGCCGGAGCAAGTGTCACACTTGGTGCAAATTATTAAAACCAACACCTATCTGGAAGTTGGTTTCCATGCCCATGATAATCTCGGGCTTGCCGTGGCTAATTCAATCGAGGCTATTAAGGCGGGGGGGACGTTTATTGATAGCTCGCTTACCGGGATGGGCAAAGGCTCGGGTAATTTGGCACTGGAAAGCTGGCTTGCGCTGCTTAATTTTTATGAGCAGCAAGAGATGTACAACATCAGCATGGTATTGAGCCAAATTAATATATTGCAGTCCAGCGACTTCTTTAATGCCTCTAAGCGCACCGTGCTGGACATAATTATGGGTCTATCAAATCTTAGCACCGATTATCTCAGAATGGTTGAAAACATTCTCGAACAGGATATTTCTTCGGTGTTTAGAGAAATTAAAAAAATCACGACGGAGAATGTGGCGTGAATAAAATGGATATCGTCATTATGGCACCAATAATGCCTGTCTGGGATAATGGGATGTTCTGCAAACCACTGCTTTCTATACTGACGAATAAAGGTTTTAGGGTATCAATTGTTGATACGTTATCGCTGATTCATTCCACCGATCTGCAAGAAACTATCGACGCGGTTCATCATGAACTTATTGCCAGGGCGGTCTCACCTTTTCTGCTGGTGGGGTTTGCAATGGCGGGTACCCTGGTGCAAATGCTTTCTCACCGAATTGACTGCCTGACCGGCGTCATTTCAATCAGCGCGCCGGGATACGCCGATTATCTGTTGAATGAACGCATTGGTTATCTGATGTCGCTGCTCAGCAAGGGTTATTTAGACGAGGCAATTAAGGCGCTGCATCAATTTGTGGTGCCTGAGGGGCAAACCGCCGGGCAGATGGCACTCTCTATTCCCGAGTCGCAACGACAAGAGGCGACAGAAAGAATGCTGCGAGGGTTTTCGCTATTGCTGAAGTTAGATGCAAGGCTCACCATTGCGCAGTACCACGGAAAATATCTCGGCATTGTCGGGGAAAAATCACAGCTGGCGACCTGGAGTAATCAGACCCACAGCGGCAATCCGAAACACCGCTATGAGCGTATTCCGGGAGCAGGCATGCGGCCCTGGAATGATAACGCTTCTGCCATCAACTTGCTGGTTAATGAATGGGTTGAGGAACTATGAAAAAAGTACTGATTCTTCCCGGCGATGGTATCGGCCAGGAAGTTTGCGAGGCGGCGCTGCCCGTTATTAGCGCGTTGAATTTGCCGATAACACTTTCGTGGGGCGAAATCGGCTGGGAGTGCTGGAAAAAGGCGGGAGATCCTGTACCGGCGCAGACGTGGGACAAAATACGCCAGGTTGACGCCGTACTGGTGGGGGCGATTACCAGTAAAGGCAAAGCTGAAGCTGAGCGCGCGCTTCCTGCACATCTTCAGGGCGAAAGTATTGCTTACCTGTCACCGGTCATTCAACTGCGGCAAAGGCTGGGTCTGTTTGCCAACATCCGCCCGGTTAGGTATATCGAAGGCGCTCGTCGCCCGTTCCGCTGCTGTGTTATCCGTGAAAATACCGAAGGACTCTATTCCGGAATGGATTTTAAAGGCATTGGAGCGGAGGTTTCCGATTGGTTAAAACACCCTAATATCGACAAATATGGGCCGGAAGAGGCGGCATGGACAGTGCGCCTGCAAACCCGCTTCGGGCTGGAGCGTCTGTTTTATACGACCTTTGACTATGCCCGCCAGCACCACTTTAGCCGCGTGACCTTTGCCGATAAACCAAACGTTATGCGCGAAAGCGGCCACTTCGCAGCCGAGGTATTTTACGAGGTGGCGGCGCAATTTTCTGATATTGCGGCAGATATCCAAAACGTCGATGCCGTGGCGCTACGGCTGGTACTTAAGCCTGATGAATACGGCGTAATCGTCGCCGAGAATATGTTTGGCGATATTTTATCCGACCTTGCGGCGGGCATGATGGGCGGGTTAGGTTTGGCCCCAAGTGCCAATGTTGGGAGCCATATCCCTTATTTTGAGCCGGTACACGGTAGCGCACCGGGTATGGCTGGGAAGAATAAAGCCAACCCTTCCGCAATGTTCTATAGCATCGCTCTGATGCTGGACTATCTCGGATTTCACCGCCAGGCGAAGGCGATTGATCTTGCCGTTGACCGGGTGATCCGGGAAGGAAAGATCACAACCTATGATTTAGGTGGCACAGCGACGACGCAACAAATGGCTCATGCCATTATCCGCACCATCAATGCACCTGCGGTAACCAGAACGGCTTGCGTGATAACCATCGGCGATGAATTGCTGTCGGGGCAGTATCAGAACAGTAATCAACAGCACTTAAGTCAGCTTTTGGCTGCAGCTGATTATCAGGTCAGGTTGCAAATTGTCTGTGCAGATAATATCCGGCAAATCAGCAGGATACTTAATGCCTGCTGTGGGCAGAATGAACTGGTTGTGGTATGCGGGGGGCTGGGACCAACATCCGACGATAAAACCCGAGAGGCGGTAGCGAATGCCGTTAATCACCCGCTTATTCACCATGAGAATGTCTGGGTAACCATCCAACAGCAGTTACGCAAGCTTGGGGTGCCGGACGACAAGTCAAATCGTCTTCAGGCATTATTTCCGTCCGGCTCCCGCATCCTAGCTAACCCTTCCGGTACTGCGCCGGGTTTCTATATCTCTTCCGGGGGCAGCCAGGTTGTGGCTTTGCCCGGGCCGCCATCCCAGGCTCTCCCTATGCTGGAGAGCTACTTATCCCTCACGAATAAACGTGAGGCAGGCAAGAACAAATATGACTGGATGCTGATTGGTATTTCTGAGGGGGAAGTTGAGTCAAAGGTCAGAGAACTACTGCCGTTTACTGAATGGGATATCCATTTTTTGTGGAAAAGCCCGTATGTGCTGATGCAAATAGAAACACCGCCGTCGCAGCCCATGCAGCAATCAATACTTAATACCTTGGACGAGATTTTCCAGGCGCACCTGGTCAGTAAAAATAATAAAACAGCCGTCAATTTGCTGAATGACGTTTGTGATATCAGTTGGGCTACGCCGGATGCTGCGTTGTCGGTATTGCTCCTGAATGAGAAAAGCGTTACGGAGGGCAAACCACCGCTCTGCGCTGAAGTCAGCATTAACCCGACGCTGGCGAGCGTTGTAACCAGTGATAACCTGTTAGAAAAAATGACGATGTCGGTGCGCCTTCAAAGCGGAGCAACACAAACGGTCGCTTTCCCTTACAAGAATACCTTACTCCAGAAAAGTATTCCGGAATACGCCGCCTGGTGCGTTTTGAATGCTCTGGCTACCGATAATGGATGACCGCATGATGAATAAAACTCTGACCAATATTCGCCATCGCCTGCTGGCTCTGGATACAGCTTCGGTATCAGATGCGCTGGATAGCATTTATATAGCCGGGGGTATTCAGGGCATTAAACCACAGGTAGCGGGGCATAAAATCGCCGGCCCGGCGTTCACGGTTCAGTATGAAGCTTATGAACCGGAGAAAAACACCTTTATGAACGCCGGAACCTATATTGACGAGGTACCGGAAGGAGCGGTTATTGTCGTTGATAATCAGGGCAGGAATGATTGCACCAGTTGGGGTAACATCCTGACCACTAAAGCGTTGCAGAAAAACATTGCGGGCACGGTAATCCACGGTTCTGCAAGGGACATCTCCGATATCCGTAAAATGAATTACCCGCTGTTTGCCGCGAATATTTTTATGGTTTCTGGCAAGAATCGGGCACGCATTAAGGCCGTGCAATGCGGGCTGAATATCAACGGCGTGAAGATAGAGCCTGGCGACTGGATTATGGGCGATGATAACGGGGTATTGGTGATACCGCGCGATAATCTAATGGAAGTGGTCTTACGCGCCGAAAATGTCGAAAAAACGGAACATCGGATCCTCAGCAACATCAGCGAAGGCACAAAGCTTGAAGATGCGCGCAATGCGCTGGGATACGCAGTTCCGTGGGAACTAAAGGGATGAGCCACTCTTTTTTTGCCTACTGGTCACCACGGCTTCGCTTTCTGGACGTTCATTATCATGCCAGCCCGGACAGCTACCGCCGGCGCTACACGGCGCTTGAGGCCGGGCAGCGCTATGCCAAACTGAAGGGCGGCGTAGTGTTGAAAAACCATCTGGGCAGCGTATCCGCTCTGGCCACGGCGCTGCAACATCAGGGGCTGCCGGTGTTTGGCTCAATTGTACTTAATGCCCTTGCCGGTGGGTTAAGTCTCAGTGCGGTAAAACAGGCACTAAGTCAGTATCAGTTCGATGCGGCTCCCCGGCTGCTGGTACACCTGCCAACGATTGTCCGCAGCGAGCACCGGAGCGCGTTAACGCGGACGTTCGCTAACAAATATGCTCGTGAAAATGCGCAGCAACCGTTATCTATTACCGATGACGATGGCAGAATTCGCCCCGATGTTGAGGCGCTGATCGAGTTTGCACGATATCACAATATCGTGCTTTCTTCAGGGCATGCGACGAAAGGGCAGACCTTACGCCTGATTGAGGCGGTGGAGAAAGCTGGCGGCTGTCGGTTAATGCTGAATCAACCGGCTAATCCCATCACCGGGTTTTCCGCTCGCGAACTCAGAGCGCTGGGGCACTATAGTTGGCTTTACATCGAACAATGCGCCCTCACCGTCTACCTTAAATACCAGACAGAAGAAGATATGTATGACGTGCTGTCGGGCGTTAACAATGTTGTGTACAGCTCCGATCTTGGTCAGCCGAGCCAGCCGAGCGTTGGCCACTGGCTGGCCGACAGTGAAGCCTGGTTTCACAACGCGGGGTTGGCGGACGATAAGATAGACGCGGTTAGGCGGCTCAACCCTCTCAGGATGTTGGATCCGCAACCGTCGCCAGATTAAGCGTGCGGATGAAGTCGATAAATGCCTGCTCCTTCGGAGAAGGTTTGGGATTAACATGCACCACATACATCGGGAGCGGGGGTGGCATAAACTCGTCGAGTACGGACACGATCTCGCCTGAGTTAATGCCGTCTCTCACGGTAAAGTCGGGCAGATAGACAATACCAAGACCGTTTTTTACCATTTGATAGAGATCCAGGCTGTTGCTCACTCTCGAGGTACAAGAAAGGCGAACTTCCGTTAACTCGCCTTCAATCATGAACTTCCACGAGCGGCAGTGGTTGTCAAAATGGAACAGACAGGTGTGGCTTTGCAATTCGTCCGGGTGGCCGGGCAGCCCGTAGCGCCGCACATAATCGGGTGCAACGCAGGCGTGTTTTCGCCAGTAGCCCAGCAGGGAATAGTAAAGGTTGCTGTCCGGCAGGGGGCCACACTGTAGCGCCAGGTCGAAGCCATGGCTAAACAACTCCATGCAGTGATTGCCGGTTACCGTTTCGAGCCTGAGCTGCGGGTACTGTTCGAAGAACTGACGGAGGTTAGGAATAATGTGCAAATGATTAATGGAATGGGGAATACCGACCTTCAGGCAGCCGCTGACTTCGGCATTAAAGCTTTTCACATCCCGCATGCAGGATTCATAGTCGTCAATAATCGATACGCAGCGCTGATACAGTTGCTCTCCGGCTGTGGTCAGCAGTACCTTTCGCGAATTGCGCTTAAAAAGCGGTATTTTTAGCTCATGCTCTAGCTTTTCAATGCGGCGGCTCACCATAGCTGGGGATATTTTCATGGCAATAGCCGCGGCCCTGAATCCCTGGCACTCAACGACCATTCTGAACGCTTTCATGTATTCCATCACGGCCCGTACCCTCCAGTTAGTCCATAACTTTAGTGGTGTTAATGTGTCGCATTTATTAGAGGAGGTCTTTACGACGCTGAGGAATTGATGACTTTGGCCGAGAAAACAAAAAATCCTCGCGGAGTTCACTTTATGTTCCGCAAATTACTATTTGTTCATATCCAACACTTCATAGAGTGCATCGCCCATTCCTCGCACCAGCCAGCGGTAGAACTGAAGCACTTCCCGTGCGATGCCACATATCAATTGGTGATTTCTCAATCATGCCCATAATATTGCATAATCACTCTTATTTGCAGTTTTATGATATTAAAAAACTCACGCAAACACTAGATGGTAATTTGAAGCTCGCTTGAAAGGTGTTGTAGCGAAATTGAGTGTTCGTCTCTGAGCAAATTGACATGTGTGATTCATTAGACATCGTTTCACTATAATGCCTCACGATGAACAGGGAAATTCAACAGCGATTGCTGTGGGTAAAACTCTAGGTAAATTCTGGTGACGCAAGGCTTGTATGTCGCCGTTGTGGTATCTCGCGCCCGTACATTACGTAGTGGTTACGCACCCTGGTGCGCGTTTAACGTACGCACAACGGCATTAATGCTGACATGTAGCGCCCGTGCGGTATCCCAACTACCGATATTGTTTATCGCAAGGTCAACAATTTGCTCTTTCATTCCGGGCAGGCAGGCGCGGTAAACTGTAGTGCTGTAGTGGTCAACTAAAACTGGCCACCGCGTTAGAGTTTTTCCAGTATCGGTTTTCCGATTCGTTTGGTGGTAACCCACCGTTATATTCATGCGGCCTGAGCGCGCTGTAATACCCAACGATATAGTCCGTTATTGCGTGGGCTGCATCGCTGAAGTTTATGTAACCCGTCACCGGTACCCATTCGTTCTTCAGACTCCTGAAGAAGCGCTCCATTGGGCTATTATCCCAGCAGTTTCCACGCCGACTCATACTCTGTCTGATCCGATACCTCCACAGTGACTGCCGGAACTGTCTGCTTGTGTAATGGCTGCCCTGATCGCTGTGGAACATCACTCCGGCTGGTTTTCCCCGGGCCTCCCACGCCATCTCCAGCGCTTTGATGGTCAGCCTGCTGTCCGGTGAGAACGACATTGCCCAGCCCACCGGTTTTCTCGCGAACAGGTCGAGAACAACGGCGAGGTAGGCCCAGCGCCTGCCTGTCCAGATATAGGTCACATCGCCACACCACACCTGATTAGGCTCTGTCACTGCGAACTGCCGCTCAAGGTGATTCGGGATAGCGATGTGTTCAAGGCCACCGCATTTATACCGATGAGTGGGCTGTTGACAACTGACCAGCCCCAGCTCTTTCATGAGCCTGCCGGCGAGCCATCGTCCCATCCTGAAGCCCTTCATGGTTGCCATAGTTGCGATACTCCTTGCGCCAGCAGAGCCATGGCTGACGCTATGCAGTTCCAGTACCTGGCTGCGTAATACAGCTCGTCTGCCATCTGGTTTTTCAGGACGGTTTTTCCAGTATTTGTAGCTGCTGCGATGAACCCCGAACACGTGGCAGAGTGTGACCACCGGATAATGCGCTCTGAGTTTCCCGATTATCGAGAACTGTTCAGGGAGTCTGACATCAAGAGCGCGGTAGCCTTTTTTAATATTTCGTTTTCCATTTCAATACGTTGTATTTTTTTCCTCAGCTCACGTATTTCAATTTGTTCAGGAGTAATGGGAGAGGCTTTAGGTATTTTTCCCTGCCGCTCATCACGCAACTGCTTCACCCATCGCGTCATTGTGGAAAGGCCGACATCCATAGCACTGGCTGCATCTGCCACGGTGTAGTTCTGGTCAACGACCAGTTGAGCGGATTCGCGTTTGAACTCTGCACTGAAATTTCTTTTTTTCATTGAAGCACCTGTAATGTCCTGAGGTGAGCATATCACCTCTGTTCAGGTGGCCAAATTCAGTGTGCCACTACACAGACGTAATTTTAGCGCCGAGTTTCGTCTCGAAGCTGCCCAGCTTGTACTCGATCAGCATTACACCGTTGCCGCCGCTGCTACGGCAATGAATGTCGGCAAATCCACGATGGATAAGTGGGTCCGCCAGTTGAAAGAAGAGCGAGCGGGAAAATCACTCATAGCTTCACCCATGACACCTGAGCAGATTGAAATACGCGAGCTGAAGAAAAAACTTCAACGCGTTGAAATGGAAAGAGATAGATTAAAAAAGGCTACCGCGCTCTTGATGTCAGACTCCCTGAACAGTTCTCATGAGTTGAGAAACTCAGGGCGTGGTTTCCTGTTGCCGTTGTGTGCAACGTGTTTGGGGTTCATCGCAGCAGCTACAAATACTGGCGGCAGCCAAAAAAGCCTGATGCCACACGGGTGGCATTACTCAGTCTTGTCGGTGAAAGTTATCGCGAAAGTAACAGCTCCGCAGGCGCACGTAATATTGCCGCGATGGTCACGAACAAAGGTGTAAAACTGAGCCACTGGCGGGCAACAAAGCTGATGAAAGAACTTAATCTCATCAGCTGTCAGCAGCCTGGTCATCGATATAAGAAGGCGTCTAAGGAACACGTAGAGATCCCCATATATTAGGCGTCAACTACCTTGGCCGGCGCATTGACTCAGTATTTTTGTTACCCAGCGCGCACTGTTGCCTCACCAAAATTGTTACTTTGGCTGTGTGATAAAAATCAGCCAGAGGTGCGCCTATGAATAATGTATTGTTGCCTATGGATACCCGTCGCCAACTGCTGCGGGCGCTGAAAACACGCTATCAGGTAGCCAGCAAAGCTGAGAAAACCCGGATCCTCGAAGAGTTCATACTGATCAGCGGGTATCATCGTAAATCAGCAATCCGGTGGCTGAACGGTGCCGTCACCAACGGTAGTCCGCAGCGTCGCTCAGCCCCGGCTCGTTCGGTCTATGGCGCAGCTGTTCAGCAGGCTCTGATTGTCCTCTGGGAAGCTTCAGACAGCGTCTCAGGGCGTTACTGCCGCAGCTCATACCGGCGATGGAGAAACACGGGCACCTCAGTCTGAATCCGGCACTCCGCGAACAACTTCTGAAAGTCAGTGCATCGTCCATCGATCGCCTGTTGAAAGAAGCACATACCACCGCAGGTAAAAAGCGTAACCGGGTGGTTAACCACGTCAGTAAAAGTATTCCGGTCAGGATGTTCACCGAGCATGAACGGCATTCTCCGGGATTTATGGAGATGGATCTCGTGGCACACTGTGGCCGACATCTCTCTGGCACCTTTTTGTGGACGCTGTCGATGACTGATATCGCCAGCGGATGGACTGAATGCGTGGCGTTACCAGCACGTAATGCTGAGTTGATCATCCGGGCAGTTGATAATGTTCAAAAAAATCTG
Organism: Serratia symbiotica; assembly: GCF_000821185.2. NCBI lineage: Bacteria > Pseudomonadati > Pseudomonadota > Gammaproteobacteria > Enterobacterales > Yersiniaceae > Serratia > Serratia symbiotica. The sequence continues at coordinate 19,290 of NZ_CP050855.1, forward strand.
CCATTTCCGCTGCTCGGCCTTGATGTTGATAACGGAGCTGAATTTATCAACGAGGCTTTATTTGAATACTGCTCTGCCAGATGTATCGCGCTGACACGTTCCCGGCCATACCGAAAAAACGATCAGGCCTGGATAGAGCAAAAAAATGGTTCTGTGGTCAGAAAGCTGGCGGGATATGGTCGTCTTGACGGTGAACCTGCAGTAAAAGCGATGAACCAGATGTATATGGCTAATCGATTATTTATTAACTTCTTTCAGCCATCGTTCAAGCTTCTGGAGACGCAACGTATTGGCGGGAAAACGGTTCGCAGGCATGACGCTCCCAAAACGCCCTATAATCGCCTGATAGAGCTGCATACCCTGCGTGCTGAGCTTCGGGGTCATTTTGACGATATCATCCACGCACTTGACCCATTGAAGTTGCTGGAAGCCATTCGACTTTCTCAACACCAGTTGGCGCGAATAGCTGTCGGGGATCCCGTCGAAGACAAAAACAGCGATTTAACCACATTTTTGCAGGGCCTCTCCGTAGCCTGGCAGGAAGGAACCGTGAATCCTTTACATCATCCTGCACCATCAAAACCCGGCCACTGGCGAACCCGGGCAGATCCCGTCGCTGACGTCTGGAACGAAATAGAATACTGGTTGAAAGATGAGCCGCAGCTGGGTAGTACCGAATTACTTCTCAGGCTTGAAGACCTGTATCCGGGGAAATTTACTGAAGGCCATCGCAGAACACTGCAACGCAGGTTACAGGAATGGCGGATCAAGGTGGTCAGAGAATTGGTGTACGGAACTCGTGCTGACGGTAACATTTTAGCTGAAGCAAGAAAGTAACATTAACTGGTGAGGCAACGCGTAGGTAAGGGAAAATGCAACATTAAATAAATTTATTAATAATTCAAAAAATTGTGTATAAAATTTTTCAATAATAATTATTTCAAATCATATTGAAATAATTATTATTGAAAAAGAAACATATATTACAACAAGTTATGAGAGAAAATTTTTCATGGTTGAAATTTGATAAATTCACCTCATTTATGGTAAAACTTTTTCACAACAAAATGTTATCTTTTTTGTTGTATGACATAAATCAAGTTACTAACTTAAAGGATGGTAAAATGAATAATTCTACGATCAAACCGACTAAAAAACTGAAAGTAAAACGTGTTGATGTGACCAAACTTAAAGAGCAACAGAAAAAAGTTCTGTCGTGTGGCATGACCTGTGGTGCGAATTAATTAAATAGTTCCAATGTTGTAGGGTGGCGATCGATTGATCGCCATTTCTAACTTAAGGAAAAGTCATGATAACAATTGATCCAGAGATAAAAAAACTATTACACAGTTGTTCTGCCATGAATGCGATAAGAATGGCTACTGGTTCTTTTCATGTTTTTTTCCTTTTTTCAATGGGAGTTTCAATCTCAGAAATAGCCATTTTGCAAATGGTTTTTAGCATATCTATTTTTGTATTTGAGTTGCCAACCGGAATATTGGGTGACAAGCTAGGTGTAAAACAAAATGTAATTCTATCTTGTTTTTTCTATGCTCTATTCTTTCCGTTATGTACGTTTGCTCCGAACATGTATTTACTGGTTATGGCCGAAGTTTGTTATGCGCTTGGCGCATGTTTTTTTTCTGGTGCAGATAGTACATGGATTAAGGGGTTAGTCGATAGGCTGCCAGGCGAAAGTCGTGAGTCTAATATATATCACCATTACATGTCATATGTAAGAGAAGTAAATGCATTAATGAATTCTGTATCAGGTGTCATTGGTGTAATTATTGTTGTACTAATTGGAAATTATAGCGCTGCGTATTACTTATGCGGTGCATCATTTATCTTTTTGGTATTCGCTTTCAGCAAAATAGATTCAGTAAGTGAAAAGAAATATGTACAAAACATTAAAGAAAAATTTAATGTTTACTTGCATACAAAAAATGCCTTACAGCTGTTAGTGTCAACAAAAGTTGGTATTTACTATATATTAATATGCGGGTTAGTCGTGGCAGCAATGCAACCCGTATTTCATTTCTGGCAACCATTCATTTTAAATCAAAATGAATTATTGAATAATGCTACAAAGAATCAAGAGATCGTGATTTTAGGCGGATGTTTTTTCTCTTACTCATTTATAAAATATCTCTTCAATAGATATTTTATGAAAACTCTATTGACTAGATACAACCCGATGAAAATAACTTTATTGGCGACTATTTTTGCGGCTATATCTATGCTTACACTGATTTTAATAAAGGGACAATGGCTTCCAATAGTGATATTTACTATGTTCCATAGCTTCTTTTCAGTCCCGATGAGCCAATTTGACTCTGAGTTCTTTAAACACTTAAATAATAATAATAACTCAAACACTGTTTTATCTATTGTTAGTTTACTTGCACGAGTTTTTGGTATTGTATCTCTTCTCATCATAGGGGTTATGGCAAAAAGCTTACCTCTATCATCGGCGTTTGTGTTTTCTTTTATTTGTATATTAAGTGTGATTCCGGTCACTATCGCATGGATAAGATATATTGATAAAAATGAAGAAAACAAAGATGGAATCATTGGAGTTGCGGAATGAAAATTCAATTAAATAGATCTCTTCCAATAAAGTATGTAGAAGCAGAAAATAAAATTGTATGCGGTCAAACCTTTATGGACATAACGGAGATAGAAGACTGCCCTGCATTCTTACTTGAACTTCTTGAGGAACTGAACATTCCAGCAGAATTTGACTATGTTGCCGAAAGATACAATCAGTCAGCTTCTGAAGAAGCTTATAATATAAACGAAATTCTCAACAACTTGATTGAGGAAAAAATAGTATCATATACTTGGGAGCAAGATCGTTATGATAGGCATAGATTGTTCTTTGAACTATCAGGAATGAATCAGGCAGATTCAATGAATACCTTGAGAGACGCAACCGTTGGGATCATTGGAACTGGGGGCATCGGTTCCAATGTTGCGACTCTTTTAGCTGCAGCCGGTATCGGTTGCCTAAAAGTTAGTGATGGCGATTTAATTGAAGAATCTAATTTAACTCGTACGACTACTTTTAAGGAATCACAGATTGGCACGCTTAAAATTGATTCTTTAAAGGCGAATTTAGCTGAACAAAATAGCTTTTGCGAAGTTCATACTTTGACACATCTCCTCTCCAGAGATAAATTACACGAGTTTATCTCTTTCTTTTCTGACTGTGATATTCTTGTTTTATCAGCAGATCCAAGTAATGCATTTGAATTAATTGGGAGGTTGCATAGTGAGATCAACATCCCCGTTATTAATGCTGGCTATTTAGGAAGGATGGGATTAGTTGGCCCAATTATGGATGCACATTCAAAACCAGGGTTCGAACAACTGTTTAATAGAGATGTATTTGAGAATATAAATACTACTATTAGAATAAATAAAAAATATCAAGCTCCATCATATGGGCCATTAAATTATATAGTTTCATCAATATGTTCACACGAAGTAATAAAATTTATTACCACAGGAAATAGTATTCTTAAAGAGAAAAGGCTAATAATTAATCCGGATAATTATGAAACGCTAGTTTATGATTATAAAAAAGATCTAAACTTAAATAGTCCTACGCAACATTATCCAGACAATGGAACAACCGATCAATTTGATATAATTGCAGATTTTTATAAAAATCATAGAGAGGGCGCAAGTTTAAATAGAGTGATTCTCGATGACTATGTAAAAGAGGTAATACTCAAAAGAGAGTATGCTACTGCGTTGGACATAGGCTGCGGAATAGGCACATATAGTCGAATGCTCGACCTTTGTTCTGCTCGAGTTGTAGCATTGGATACTAATAAAAAAATGCTGGATGTTGCCAGAGAGAAAGGTGGGCAGATTGAATATATTCAATGTGACTTAATTGAATATGAAAGTGATAGCTTGTTTGATTTTATTATCTTGTCCTTAGTGCTAGATCATATAAATGATTATTGTTCATATATAAAAAAAGTTAGGTCCATTTTGAGCAGAGAAGGTAGAGTTCTATGCATAGTACCGAATCATGTAAAAGACTCGTGCACTAGCCATCAGAATGACAAAATGGTAATAGAAAATTACTTCTACGAAGGGGTTCAAACTAAAAGTAGACTTGACGAACATGGCAATTTTTTATGTGAGCTTAACTCTTTCAAAAGAAACCTATCAACCTATGTAAATAGTTTTATCGATGCGGGATTCTCATTGGTATCAATTAAAGAGCCACGGCATCCTGATAAGATGCATTTAGGTCATAACTTTCCTTACTTCACAGTATTGGAGTTTAAATATGGTAATTGATAATGTATTTATTAATAAAGACCAAATGAAGTCATTTGAGTTTAATGAAGATGTATGCAATGTTTTTGATGATATGGTTTTACGAAGTGTTCCAGAATACGAAGACATCCAGGATTTAATCTCATTGATGTTTGATTCTTTTCATTAGAAAAAATATTTCTTGATGTAGGGTGTTCTACCGGTACAACAATAAATAAGCTGTTATCGCAGACGCAAGTCAAGCATTGTTACGGAGTCGATGTTTCTGCATGCATGCTTGAAAAAGCAAGATAAAAGTGTGAGCCTTACAAAGAAAAAGTGACATTAAGTAATCATAACTACCTAAGTGGAGAAAATAAAACTATCTGCGACATCATGAGACCTGATTTTGTCATTCTAAATCTTGTACTTCAATTTATACGTCCACCAGAAAGAGAGGGATTTATAAAAAACATAAAATCATCATGTTCCGATCAAGTCACAATGATTGTCTTCGAAAAGATTATATTTGAGGATCCTGTTATAAATGCCACCTACATTGAATCGTACTTAAAATGGAAATATAGCAGAGGATATTCTAAGACTGAAATTGAAAACAAAAGATTAGCTCTAGAGAATAAATTGATACCATATCTTGACTCTGAGAATATAAAATTATTTAATCGCTGTGGTTTCAGTATGGTCGAGAATTGTTTCTCCTTTTTAAACTTTCGAGGATATCTATGTCGTTGCTAATAGCGGATGTTTTAAATGACAGAATTTATGCAAAGATCAGTGAACACGAAGCTATTCATATTGAGCCGGCCTCACTTATTAGTGAACATATATTTCATGAAGTGAAACATAAAAACCGGACTATTATAAGAAAAATAAACGATGTAATTCAAGAGGAATTCGATTTAAAAATAAGCCAGGATATTGACGAAGTACTTTTAATTAATGAAGATAAGTATAATCTGCAACAAAAAAGTATAAAGGCATTTTCTAATGTGAAGTGTATATATGCACATAGAGGGCGACATTGGTTCGATATCTTTGATGAATATGACGAAAGCTTCACAGAAGTATTGAGTCAGTACTTAAAAACCTATAATATTCATAATCTTGATGGCCTGTATTTGATTTTTGAAAATGCAAATGTGACCAGTGATAATGACTTAAGTATTAAGCTAGCAAATTTCCTAAAAACAATTCAGGACAACCTTGCGCCTAATTTGCTTAAAAAAATAACAGATGAAAAGTGGCGTTTTATAATAGATGGGGTTGAACTTTACCTACTTGTTTTCTCAAATCATTACCCAATAAATCACTCTAGGTATTTACCCCTTAACAATACCATTTCATTTCTTGTTCAACCAGATCAAACCTTTGATCGGTTTGCTGATAATGATTCTAATCTTATAACAAAAGATAACAAAGAAAAAATTAGGGAAAACTATAAAAAAGAGGGGTGTACCTACAATTATTCACTTTCTGAGTCAAGTGACCATAGAGCTAAATTTATAAAATCAACTGATACTATTAATGTTATAAATTGGTGGAGAAACTAGAAATGTCTACTAACAATATCAAAAATACTGATTTACTGAAATTATCCTATCCTGATTTCCTTGGTTTTTTTGGAGTGGACAACACTCCTCCAGGAGGAAACGTAACATTGGAAAGCTGGATAAAAAATAGCGAGATAAACAAGGAGTCTTATCTCCTTGATTTGGCATGTTCAACAGGATTTTCATCAAGAAATATATCGTTAAAAACTGAATGCCGAGCAGATGGAATAGATATATCGCCTCCATCGATTGAATCAGCAAATGCTTTAGCACTTAAAAATGGGATTGGTGCACGAGTAAAGTTTTCTGTTGCAAATGCGGAAAGCATTCCATTTTCTGATAACACTTTCACTCATATTACTGCGGGCTGCTGTTTTGGCTTCATTTCTGGTAAAGAGACAGCATTAAAAGAATGTCCTAGAGTTTTGCGAAATGATGGGTATTTGTGCATATCACCTTTCTTTTATGAATTAACACCGGATAGTGAGCTAATTGATATGGTAGAAAAGCATATAGGGTATCGTCCAGATACAGATAGAGATTATGATTATTGGTATAGATTTTTCAGTGCACGATTTCATCTTATCAGTGAGGAGATTTTTGATTTACCTATTTATACAGATGATGAGATCGAGTCAATTACACGAATAGCTATTTGTAGTAAGGAAAATTTCTTGATGTTAAGCCAAGAACAGCAACAGATTTCATTTGATAGATATTATAATACGCGTGTACTGCTCAATGAGCATGCTAAATATCAGTCAATTGCATTATGGACCATGAGAGCTAAATAATGGCTATTGAATTCAATGATTTAATAAAAACACACAATAAAGAAAATTATTATTACATTATGGATCTAGATGCTATAAGGAAAGCAACGCGCAAATTAAAATCTCATTGGGAGTATTTTTTTCCTGAGTTGGAGATTGCATACTCTTATAAAAGCAACAACTTATCAATGGTGACAAAGTTAATGCTTTTTGAGGGCTTGTCTGCCGAAACGGTATCGTTACACGAAATAAAACTTGCTTTGGATGATGGGTTCGCAGGCGAGTTTATTTATTTTGATGGGCCAGTTAAACTAAATAACGAAATTGAGTTCGCCATATCAAAAGGTATTAAAATACAGTGTGATAACACTCTTGAGGTAGAGAGAGTTATACTCATTTCCAACCATATTAAAGTAAAGCCAAAAATATCATTCCGTCTAAGCACCGATTATAAATCGACGGGGTTATCTCGTTTCGGAATGAGTCGGGATGAATTTCATGAGTCATTGTTATTACTCCAAGAGAATGGTCTTCATCTTTGCGGGCTTCACTTTCACTCAGGGTCCAATCTCACATCTCATGACTATCTGATAAAAGCATTGGAATATTATTCAAATGAAATCTCTAAGGTGAAAGATATCATACATTTTATCGATATTGGAGGAGGTTATCCTGCATCCACTGCAAATTGTGATGCTGTTTTGGTCAATAATAATTATCCAAAGCGTGTACGCGAAGCACTTTTAAAACAAGGTATAGACATCAATAAGGTTAGTGTTGTAATTGAGCCTGGTAGAATCTTAACTGAAGATTATGGATATCTAATTTCCGGAATCGCCTCAGTAAAAGAACGTAATGACATTAATATTATAACCATATCGGCACCAGGTACAAATGTGAGATCTGCGCAGTATCATAATAATAGATTTGCTTTTATCATTCCTCAGAGAGAGGAATGCATTGAAACTAGCTTAGCTCATGTTTTTGGTTCTAATTGCTATGAGTCTGATATTATTGCGATGAACATGTCAATACCAGTTGATCTTTCTATTGATGACAAGGTGCTAATATCATCATGTGGTAGTTATGATATAATGAATTCATCAAGTTGGATTAGAAGTAAACCTAAGTTAATTGTTATCTCTAACGGGGAGTGCTTTCATGATAATTACAGACCTGCCTGAAAAACTTATTGCGGGGCAAAAAGTAAAACTATTAGCTCCAGATGTGTCGTATTGCCGCGATGTCTATACACTTATTTCTAATTTTTCTAAAGTGCATTTCGAGTTCCTTTTATGGTCAAATTCAGAACACTCTATTGAGACCTGTTATAAAAATCTTGAAATTGCCTCAACTAATTTCAGGAATGACAAGGATGAATACAGATTCTTGATTATGGATATTAAGTCAAATAATTTAGTTGGATGCATTAGCTTATTTATTGTAAACCCTAAAATACCTTTTTATGAAATCGGTTATTGGGCTTCAAGTCAATTAATGGGTAAGGGGTTTGTTACAGAAGCCTGTATTTTAGTAAGAAATATTGCTTGCCATTATTTAAAGTGTCAAAGATTAGAGATAAAGATGGCTAGCAGGAACGTACGAAGTGCAAAAGTAGCTCTTCGTACAGGATTCCAGTTGGAGGCTAGCCTGAGGAAGCATCGATTGGATGGCTTTGGCTATATTGATGATACTTGTATATATAGCTACCCTATATAATAACATTTATCGTCATCCGAGTAAGTTAATCATTAGTGTCGAACATATCTATCAGGTCAGAAATCTCTATATCTATAAATTAACTCTTTAAAAGAGTGGTGCCGAGCTGCAAGTGCGCTAAATAATGATGGTCGGCATCTCTTCCCTCAGTAGACCGAGCCAGTACACCGTGACAAAAAAGTACATCCGCAATGAGCGCCTTTGTTGGGTTGGACAAATTTTTACACATTACCGTATAGGGTCTCGATTGATGCAAGGATATCTGTTCTCTGATACTTCCGGCGTCACTCCCCCCCTCTGTCAGGATAGTTGTCACCCCCAATTGAAAATCTAAATGGGGGCAATGGAGCCTGATATGAAACGTTATTCACCGGAACGTAAAGCCGCAGTATTGGCAAAATTATTGCCGCCTTACAACATGACCGTCTCCTTGCTGGCTCAGCAGGAGGGGATTTCTGACGCAACCCTGTATAATTGGCGTAATCAGGCCAGACTGGAGGGGAAACCGGTGCCCGGAGCCAATAAAACTACTGAGCAATGGTCGAGCGAAGCCCGTTTTGCCGTCATTGTTGAAACCGCCACGCTCAGTGAGGCGGAATTAGGGGAATACTGTCGTCGCAAAGGACTCTATCCACAGCAAATAGCACAGTGGAAGCAGGCTTTTATCGAACAGAATAACGATAGCCCTGCAGATAAAGCGCAGTTAAAGCAACAGGCTAAAGAAAACAAATAACTTAAACGTGAACTGGCGCGAAAAGAAAAAGCGCTGGCGGAGGCTGCTGCCTTGCTGGTACTGCGAAAAAAGCTCAACCGTTACTACGGGATGGAAGACGAGGACGACTGACGCCCGTCCTTGAACGCGTGCAGTTTATCCAGTGGATACACGGGAGGCGATGAACCGGGGGACCCGTCTGGCTCCGGCCTGCCGGGAAGTGAATATCAGCCTGAGAACCTGGAAGAGATGGCACAGACAGGCCGAAGACCGGCGTCCTGCCGCAGTACGTCCGACCCCGGGCAATAAACTGACGCTGGCGGAGGAACAGCAGGTACTGGCCGTGTGTAACTAGCCGGAATACGCCAGCCTGCCCCCTGCGCAGAGCGTGCCGCGTCTGGCGGACAATGGCATCTATCTGGCGAGCGAATCAACGTTTTACCGGATACTCCGGCGCCATGGTCAGGTTCATCATCGCGGTCGTAGCCGGGCGCCGGTAACCATCAGTAAGCCGACCATACCATGCCACTGCGCCCCGTCAGGTCTGGACCTGGGATGTGACGTGGTGCGCGTCACGGGTACGAGACCGTTATTTTTATCTGTACCTGATAGAAGATATTTTTAGCCGGAAAATCGTTGGTTATGAGGTTCATGAAGAGGAGAACGGTGAGCACGCTGCCGCGTTGCTGCACCGTGCCGTGCTGCGAGAACGATGCTACCGGCAACCGCTGGTGGTGCATGCCGACAATGGTGGGCCGATGAAGTCCCAAACGTTAAAGGCAAAACTGAAAGAACTGAATATCACGGGTTCGCACAGTCGGCCTCGGGTCAGTAACGACAATCCGTTCGTGGAGTCATTGTTCAGAACGTTAAAATATGTGGCGGGCTGGCCGTCAGCGGGCTGCACGGGACTTGATGAAGCCAGACGATGGGTTGAACGCTTTAGCCGCTGGTATAACGAAGCGCATCGGCATAGCGGCATCGGTTATGTCACACCGGAACAGCGCCACCAGGGACAAGATATAAGCCTGCTGGCAAACAGGAAAGCGGTATATGAAGCGGCGAGGAAAGCCAGACCGGGTCGATGGTCAAGGCAATGTCGTCAATGGCAGCGTGAAGGCGTGGTGATGTTAAATCCGGATAAGCCACAAAACGCATCAGAAAAAGCAGCCTGAAAACTCATTAAGGGTGACAACTTCGTTGACAGCTACCGCTTGTTGCATATTCTGCATTTTATCACCGAGCACAATCGTATGAGAAATCATCCTTCCAGGATGTTCGGGTAATGAATCATATTGTTGGTGCAGGCACGTTCAGGCTCATAGAATCACCATATATATCATCTACTTACACAATTGATGGTTCTTTAAAATATGTTTATTAGGTTCTTAAAAAAGGGTATCTCATGGTAAATATCATAAACAAAAAATCTTTATTCATTCTATCAATGATGGCTTGCAGTACAAGTTATGCAGCTTCTTTTGATTGTAATAAAGCATCTTCAGATGTGGAAAAAATGATTTGCTCAGATCATAAGTTAAGTCGCTTGGATGATTATCTATCCCAAAACTACAAAATAGCTATGGGTCCTGATATGCCTGAAGAATCAAAATCTAAGATTATAAAATCTCAAATAGATTGGATTAACAGGAGAAATGCTTGTACCGATATTCAATGTGTTGAAAAAATGTATTCTAAGCAGATGGATTACCTTTGGAACGAATGCTTTGATCATATTAGTGGTAAAATTGAATATATTAAATTTTCCGAAGCAATAGACAAGATAAAAAGAGAGCTAGATTCTCAAGAATACAATAAAACTCATAAGAAGTTATCACAGAAATATCTAATAAGAACGCTGTTAAAGTTTATCAATTAGGGTTTAATAAAAGGCAATTGGAATCTACTTTATTTTTAGATGGGTTTGGAAGTTATTTTGAATACCATACATTAAGAGAGTGTCTGTCATTGATTTATGAACTTCCAGATTTAACATCATTAGAGATGATCAATTACAAAGGTTATGCTGGATTTAAAATAAAAACAACAGGGAGACCTTCTTCTGGCTTTATTTTTAGAGAAGAAAATGGTGAGATTTATTTAAATGGTCTCGTATCTGGCGATAAAGTTATTGAGGCTACTACCGAATATGACATGCGTGAGTTTGCTCGTATATTATTGAGCTATACAAACTATGTACTGGATAATAATAACGTTAGGGATTGATATAATATTTAATAAAAAAACATGGTTTTAGGTGTATTAGTCGCGACTTGATCTGACACATAACCTTGAAAGGTTGAGAGTTACCGGTTTTGATATGGGTGTCAAATCCTTATACAAAACACGAGGTAACTCTCATGCTTCAAACTACCAATCCCGTCATCAAACACAAAACAGGTTTGCTCAATCTGGCCGAAGAACTTAGCAACGTCTCTAAAGCCTGTAAAATCATGGGTGTCTCCCGTGATACGTTTTACCGCTATCGCGAACTGGCTGATGAAGGTGGAGTGGATTCGCTGATAAATCGTAGTCGTCGGACTCCTAATCTCAAGAACCGCACAAACGATGCCACCGAGTGCGCTGTGGTTAATTATGCCGTTGATTTCCCGGCTCACGGTCAGCACCGGACCAGCAACGAGCTGCGTAAACAGGGTGTTTTTATCTCAGGAAGTGGCGTTCGTTCTGTCTGGCTGCGCCACAATCTTGAAAACTTCAAAAAGCGTCTGAAAGCACTGGAAGAGAAAGTGGCCCGTGAGGGTATCGAACTGACTGACAGCCAGATCGCAGCACTGGAACGTAAAGCCAGCGATGACGAGGTCTGTGGAGAAATTGAAACCGCTCATCCGGGTTATCTGGGCTCTCAGGACACGTTCTACGTGGGTAGTCTGAAAGGTGTCGGACGCATTTATCAGCAGACGTTCGTTGATACCTACTCAAAAGTCGCGCACTGCATGCTGTATGTCACCAAAACGCCGATTACAGCGGCAGAGCTGCTAAATGACCGTGTGCTGCCATTTTATGCATCTCAGGGCCTGCCAATGCTGAGAATACTGACCGACAGAGGCACAGAGTACTGTGGCAAAGTGGAGCAGCATGATTATCAGCTTTATCTGGCGATAAATGACATCGACCACACGAAAACCAAAGCGAGGTCACCACAGACGAACGGCATCTGCGAGCGGTTCCACAGGACGATATTGCAGGAATTTTATCAGGTGGCGTTCCGCAAAAAGCTGTATGGCGAACTCGACACATTACAATCGGATCTTGATGAATGGCTGGCTCACTATAATAATGAGCGAACCCATCAGGGGAAAATGTGCTGTGGCCGGACGCCAATGGAAACGTTACTTGATGGAGAACGCATCTGGGCTGAGAAAAATTTAAACCAGATGTAATCTGACAGACACCTGTATAAATAACCGGTAACTGTCAGATCAGGTCTGAGCTAATACACCTTACCTAAGGTGATTTCTCGTCTCTTAGAGCCGATTGTGTATCGAAGCATCCAATACGGCTCACCTTTAGGTGGGACTTTCAGATACAAACCACGCCCATCTCCATACTTCCCCGGTTCTCTTGCTTTGATGAGAGCCTGAACCGTCCTGACAGTGAGTGAGGCCATATACCTATCCTGATGAAAAATCGTTGTGGGGGGTATATGGTTATAAACTGCCAGATGAGACTAGTAAAGCAAAAGCGCTCCCCGTTCTACTCCCCACTTATTGGTGGTTTTTAATGTATCTAAGTGGTCTTTAATAGACTACGGTTTGCATAAAAAAGCCCATTTAACATGGGCTTATGGATTTTGGTGGACTTTGAAAGAATTTACTCGATATTCTGAATCTGTTCGCGCATTTGCTCGATTAGCACCTTCAGCTCAATGGCGGAGGTGGTGACATCAGCATTGATCGATTTGGAAGCCAGCGTGTTCGATTCACGGTTGAACTCCTGCATCATAAAGTCGAGGCGACGACCCACGGCTTCTTTTTTCTTCAGGATGTTGTGTGTTTCCTTCACGTGCGCTTCCAGGCGGTCCAGCTCTTCGGCAACATCGATGCGCTGTGCCATCAGCACCAGTTCTTGCTCCAAGCGGGTGTTTTCCAACTGCACTTGGGCTTCTTCCAGTTTGCTGACCAACCGCTCACGTTGCCACTGTAAAATGTTTGGCATCTGGGTGCGCACTTTGACCACTTCGGCACTGACACCATTGAGGCGTTGCTCGATTAGGGCTTTTAGCTCGGTGCCTTCTCTCTCGCGCGCAGCGATGAAGTCATCCAGTGCGCCGTCCAACGCCTGCATCAACTCGCCGCTGATGGCGTCCAGATCTTGCTCCGCAGCGGACATCACGCCTGGCCAGCGCAGCACGTCGATCGGGTCGATTTCCCCTTCGTCGCTCTGCATTTTCACCCAATTGGCGGCTTCGACCAGTTGCTTAGCCAGTTTTTCGTTCAAGATCATCAAGCTTTGTGCGCTCGGATCCAGCTCGAAGCGCAGATTGCACTCGACTTTGCCACGGGTCAAACGGCCACGGATACGTTCCCGGATCACCGGCTCTAGGCTGCGGAATTGTTCCGGCAGGCGGATATAGGTTTCTAAGTAGCGCTGGTTCACGGAACGCAGTTCCCATGCTGCGCTGCCCCATGCGCCCTTGATTTCACGCCTGGCATAGGCAGTCATACTACGGATCATTGTCGTACCCAATAAAAAAGATGAGGCGATTATAGCGTTGCCGCTGCGGGTAGGATAGGCATTACGTCATCAAGCCCGTATAATATGCAGCCAACAGTTGATTTGAAGCCGGAGAAAGCCCATGCGCCCTGTAGGCAGAGCACCACAACACGTTCGCCCACTGACATTGACCCGTCACTATACCAAACATGCTGAAGGCTCCGTGCTAGTTGAGTTTGGCGATACCAAAGTTTTGTGCACCGCCACGGTGGAGGAGGGTGTGCCACGCTTCCTGAAAGGCCAGGGCCAGGGGTGGATCACCGCTGAATACAGCATGCTGCCGCGCTCCACTCACAGCCGTAATGTGCGCGAAGCTGCCAAAGGCAAACAGGGTGGTCGTACACTAGAAATTCAACGCCTGATCGCCCGTTCGTTACGCGCCGCAGTGGATCTGAAAAAGCTGGGTGAGTTTACCATCATCCTCGACTGTGATGTATTACAGGCTGATGGTGGCACTCGCACCGCTTCCATTACTGGGGCCTGCGTGGCGCTGATTGATGCGCTGAATGCACTGGTCGCTAACGGCAAACTGAAAGCTAACCCGATGAAGGGTTTGGTGGCGGCGGTTTCCGTCGGCATCCTCAACGGTGAAGCGCTGTGCGATTTGGAGTACGTTGAAGACTCCGCCGCCGAGACCGACATGAACGTGGTGATGATGGAAGATGGCCGCATGATCGAGGTGCAAGGCACCGCCGAAGGTGAGCCGTTTAGCCACGATGAACTAATGGCATTATTGACGCTGGCTCGGGGGGGCATCGAGACCATCTTCCAGGCGCAGAAAGCGGCGCTGGCGGGCTGATTGTTTCAGGCGACTGAGAAGTAACTTATTTAATGATTTAATGTGCTGAAAAAAAAGGAATTATTTTAATCAGTGTCCACTGATTGACCACATCGACATGAAGCCCCGCATTGCGGGGCTTTTCACTTAGTTACTCTTCTGAGCCGCATATTTCTCTATAGGATGCCAAGTTAAATTGTCCAAAATATGTAGAATTTTCATTATAATTTAATAGGTTACCTCTTTAGAGAAAAACCTTTTGATTTCATGTTTATTCCCGGCATAAACGCCGAGTAACCTGCATATCGAAACCATTTTTGCATTAATCTGACCGCAAACTTAGCCATTGACTGTGCCTTCAGGCTAATCTTAGTTTGGCACAAAACGAATGCACCTAGATTTTGAACTGTCAGTGTCTTTAGTATCAGCAGCTAATACTTCTTGCGCCAGCCCTAATGCTTTCTCCGCACCCAGCTTACACCTAACGAGAGAGACCAAGGCTATTAATAACATCACTTTTTCATATCCTATCATCGCTATTATTGTGCGAACTGATGCTATTAAAGATATTTTTTCTAGAAAAGCGTTTTACCTGAATGTGCCCCCGTACTTACTGGATATTGGGGGCATTTTAGTAGTGGTCAGAGAGCTAAATTAAGCTGGTCTCTGCCATAGTGGGACGCTGGGAAGGCATCGCGAGGAATGAAATCGGGCGGTAACGGGGCTGTGCCTGCACGCTTTGTTACTTCCCTTTCCACGCTATTTAGCGTGGTGAATGACCGGCTACACTCCAGATTCTGGCACTGGTGATATTGCCGGATTGTCATATCGGTAATTTTACGGCTGGTACGGGTGCGGGCCATTGCACCGCAAAAAGGACATCTGAACATAATGATGGCTCCCCTGTGGGAGTTGAACTCCATTTCATTTTATTCAGTTTCCGCTATCCAGTCAGGTATTTTTGCTTCCAGCTCCAGCCGGGTGGTAAAACCGCTGTCGTCTATGACGTGTTCAGCACGCGCAATGATCCAGTCCTGATTATCTATTTCATCCTTAAAACCGCTAACCGTGACGTGCATTTCTGGATAAAGCTCAGCGCGGCCACGCGCCAAGGTGATCGAAAACTCTGCTGCGCCACGCTGAAGCTGTTGCCACTTTGCCGCTGCCGCACGTTTCGCCGCCTCTTCATTCTGGTAAGTTTTGCGCAGCACATAGACGTTACCGTCTGCGCCCTCCATGTAATCGCCCTCACGGCTGCTGCTCTTCTCTTTTTTGGGCTTTGCAGGCTTGCGGCGCTTAACGCTGACCTTTTTCTTTTTGCCAAAATTCAGATCTAGCCAGTAAGCCCGAACGCCGGTATACGCATCCCGATCGGCGATACGGAAGCGGTGCCGGTCGCCACTTGTGCGGTCAATACTGGCAGAGGGGAGCGCCCTACCGTCAGCGGTCACACCGCCACCCGGCAGGATAAACAGCAGACTACCGTTCTTGACGGTGGCAATTGCACCCAGCATGTCCGCCATGCGGGTCAGGAAAGACATATCGCTTTCCTGCGTCTGGTCGGCGTGGTCAATCTCAATATCCATGAGCATTTCACTGATCTGCGTTTTCAGTCCGTAGCGATGTGCAATGGCCGACACGACGCGCTCAACGGTCACGTCATGCCATGAGACTTCGCGCTTTACGTTGAACTCTTCACGAAAATCAGCACTGCGGGCAGTAATGCCAATGGTATCTGCCGGGCCTTCGTGGGATACCTCATCAACCGTATACAACCCCTTATAAATCAGCGGTTCACCCAGCCAGCCAAATGATACGGCAAGCTCAGCGCCGCGCGGCGGCAGTGCAACCCTGCCATCAGTATCATCAATGGATATTGACAACTGATCAGCATCAAAGCCCCTGTTGTCCGTCAGTGACAACGACATGATCCGATCATCAAGCTGCGTCAGTACCTTGCCGCCCATCGTAATGCTGAATCCCGGACTTTTCACCGCCTCGGTAAGTGAATCGTTATAACTGCTTACGGCGTCGTTAAGTGGTTTGGTAAGGTCTGTAAGTGCCATGTTTCCCCCTTCTTCCGGCGAAGGATCCCACGCGCGCGGTAGAGACCAAACCGGTTTTAGTTGTCGCTGTCCGGCCAGACCCGCAATAGCGTGAGTGGTGGTCAAACATGGGGGATTATCACTGCGAACTCAATAACGTAATGGTGGAAACTATGGCGGGATCTCGCTTTCATGGTGCCCGCATCCGGGAGAATACCGACCTTGTGGTGGCTATCAATGACATTGAATCCAGTGTCATTGGGATTGTCGCCGTGGCGGATGATGCCGATGCGGAAGCCTTTCCCCTGAATACCCCCGTGTTAGTGACACGGGTTAACAACATGCTGGGTAAGGCGGGTAAAACCGGCTCCCTGTACAAAACGCTTAAAGCCATCGCTGACCAGACCAGCCCGAAAGTGATCGTTGTGCGCGTGGCAGCGGCTACGGAAGAGGAAGGCGGTAAAACGCAATCTCAGCTCATCATGGGTGGCACGGCAGAAGACGGCAGCTATACCGGCATGTACGCTTTCCTGACGGCTGAACAGAAGGTTGGCTATCGCCCGCGCATTCTGGCCGTGCCGCACTACGATACGGAAGAAGTGACATCCGCTCTGTGTGGCATTGCGCAGAACCTGCGGGCGTTCGTTTATGCCGGGTGCCATGAGTGCAAAACGATGGCTGAAGCTATTGCCTATCGTGCGAACTTCGCCTATCGCGAACTTATGCTTATCTGGCCTGACTTTATCGCTTACAACCCGGTGTCCGGGAAAAATGAAGCGTTCCCGGCCCCGGCTTATGCGTGCGGCTTGCGCTCGCTGATTGACAACAATCAGGGCTGGCATAAGTCACTTTCAAACGTGGCAGTTAATAACGTGCTGGGGATTTCGCGTGATGTTTTCTGGTCACTTCAGGCCGAAGACAGCGACGCCAACGAACTGAACAACAAGGAGGTCACAACGCTTATTAAGCGTAATGGCTTCCGGTTCTGGGGCAACCGTACCACGGACACTAAAGACTATATCTTTGAAGTGTTCACCCGTACCGCGCAGATTCTGGCTGACAGTATTGCAGAAGCGCAATTCGAAGCTGTTGATGCACCGCTGACCCCGACCAACGCCAAAGACATTGTGAGTGGTATCAACGGCAAGCTCAGCTCGCTTGTCACGCAGGGGCGGCTAATTGGTGGTGAAAGCTGGTTCGATATCATCGACAACCCGACAACCGGCCTTCGTCAGGGCCAGGTGCGCATTCGCTACAAATACACGTCGATCCCGCCGATGGAAGATCTGACGATGTACCAGACCTTCACTGATGAATACTTTGAACCTGCGTTCTCTTCGCTGGGAGGTGCATAAATGGCTGTCCCTCATAAACTGCGCCTGTTCACCTGCTTTGTGAACGGCAGCAACTGCATTGGCAAAGTCTCTTCCGTGACGCTGCCAAAGCTGACGCGCAAGACGGAAGACTTTCAGGGCGGCGGGATGATTGGCTCCGCTGCGGTAGATCTCGGTCTGGACAGTGGCGCACTGGATACCACGATGGTGGTTGGCGGGTTGGTTCAATCGCTTCTGCTGAACTACTGCGGCGATATCGACGAGACCCGCTTCCGCTTCGCCGGTGAGTATTACACCGATGGCGAAAGCCTGCTGGTTGAGGTCGAGCTGCGCGGCCGCATCACCGAAATGGACGGCGGCGAAAGCAAGCAGGGAGAAGACACCTCCGTCAGCTACACGATGAAGAACACCTATTACAAGCTCACCATCGATGACAAGCCGTTGTTTGAGTTTGATCTGCTGAACTTCATCTACAAGAAAGACGGCAAAAATATCTACCCTGACCGCATCACGTCTGCGCTGGGAATGGGTAACTGATTAACCTGATAGTGGCGGCACACCCGTGCCGCCCGGAGCATTCAACAATGAGCAAAAAAAATGATAACGCCATTACGCTGGCAAAACCCGTTGTTCGCGGCGATGAGAAAATTACTCAGGTAACGATCACGGATGAGATCAAACAGGCTGGCTCACTGCGTGGGCTGAAGCTGGTCAACGTGATGAATATGGATGTGGATTCGGTGGCGGTACTGCTGACCCGCGTCACGTCACCACGCCTCAAGCAGACCGAAATCAACGAAATGGATACCCGCGATTTTGTCAGCCTGTCTGAAGCGCTTGTCCCTTTTTTGACGCCTGCGGGGTCTGGAGCGTCGAACGAGGCGGAGACGGAGAATCAGTAACACTCCTGCGGTTTGACCTGATCGACGATCTGGTTGCAGATATCGCCGTTGTTTTTAACTGGCCGCCCTCTGAAGTCTTCACGATGGAGCTGGGCGAAGTCATAGCCTGGCGTGAGCGGGCGGCTGTCCGAAGTGGAGCCAGTGACAGTGAAAAGCCTTAATATCCGCGTCGCATTCAGTGCGATCGATAAGCTTACCCGTCCGGTCAATGCCGCCCGCCAGAGTGCGGGCGGTTTGTCTGAATCCCTCAAAAAAACGCAGTCCAGCATTAAAGATCTGGACAGCCAGTCCCGCACGTTCAACCGTCTGCGTGACAGCGTGCAAAAGACCTCCCGTAAAATTGATGATGCCAGCCGGGCCTATGAAGGGCTGAACAAAGCACAGCGGGAAGGCACGCAGCTCACCGACAAGCAACGGGAACATATGGCCGCGCTGGCTGCAAAGCTGGAACGTCTTAACTCTGCACGCACTCAGGAAATGGTCAAGCTACGCGCTGCCTCCCAGGCTCTGCGCAGCCATGGTGTTTCACTTGTGGGCAGTGACAGGACGATTCAAAGTGCGATACGGCGCACTGAACAGTACAACCTGATGCTTGAACGTGAACGGCGACAACTGGCCGCTGTCACGCAGGCACGGGCGCGCTATGACCGAATGCAGCAAACAGCTGGCAAGTTGCGCGGAGGGGGTACGATGGCGCTGGCTGGCGCTACCGCTGGCGGCTATGTTGCCGGTCGTTTTTTATCTCCTGCCGTAAATTTTGACCGGGAAATGTCCCGCGTGCAGGCGCTGACCCGCATAGATAAAAAGTCTGCCGACTTCTCTGCACTACGTGACCAGGCCAAAAAGCTGGGTGCTGAAACGCAGTTCACCACAACTGACGCAGCAAGCGGGCAGGCGTTTCTCGCTATGGCCGGTTTCACGCCGCAGGCTATTCAGGCAGCATTGCCCGGCGTACTCAATATGGCGCTGGCCGGTGGTATGGATTTAGGTGAAAGCGCCGATATTAGCTCAAACATCCTGTCTCAGTTCCGCCTCGATCCCAAAGAAATGGATCGCGTCAGCGACGTATTAACTGGCGCGTTCACCCGTACCAACACCGATCTGCAAAATATCGGTGAGGCAATGAAGTACGCCGGGACAGGTCTTTCCAATCTTGGCGTCAGTGTTGAACAGACAACAGCCATGATCGGCGTAATGGCGAACGTAGGCCTGCGCGGGAGTATCGCCGGTACAGGTTTGCAGGCCACATTTTCACGCCTTGCCGCGCCAACCGGCAGGGCAAAAACCGCGCTTAAAGAATTGGGCGTAGAAGTCGCTGACGCAACGGGGAAAATGCGCCCTGCTGAAGTGGTTCTAACCGATCTCTATAAAAAGATCAGCAAGTACGGGGATACCGATAAGCTCTCATTCTTCAAGGATATTGCCGGTGAAGAAGCGTCAAAGTCATTCCAGGCTCTGGTTATGTCGGCAGGGAGCGGCGAACTTCAGAAGCTGCTGGGTGAACTGAAAAACGCCAAAGGTGAGGCACAGAAAGCCGCCAAAATAATGGCGGATAACCTTGATGGCGATCTCAAAAATCTGGACAGCGCCTGGGAAGGCTTCCGCATTCAGATTAACGATCTCGTCAACAATCAGCTTCGCGGCCTGACTCATGGACTGAGTGACGTTGTGGGGAATATGACGCAGTGGGCGAAAGAGAATCCGAAGCTCGCCCAATCCCTGCTGGTTGTCGGCGGTAGCGTTCTGGTACTGACCGCCGCCATTGGCGGCACATCGCTGGCGATCGGCCTGCTGATGGGGCCGCTGGCTAAACTCCAGTTAGGTTTTACCCTGCTGACAGGGGGCAGAGGCATAACCGGAACGATTGCCGCGCTGCGAACACTCGGCACGGCTTCCGGCCCGGCAATGGCAAGCGTGCGCGGATGGGTGCCAGTTCTCGGCTCGTTAGCAGGGAAAATGCGGGGAATTTCAACCATCATACCCGCTATGCGTGGCGTACTTATGGGGGTATTTCTTGCACCTGGTGCCGCGCTGGGAGCACTGACTAAAAACCTCGGAATGCTCGCCCTTCGCCTTACAGGTTTACCGGCCCTATGGAGCATGATCACTGCTGCGGTATCTGTGCTGGGTACAGCGCTGTCACTGCTGTTTAGTCCGATTGGCCTGATAGTGGCGGCATTTGTTGCGGCCGGCGTGCTTATCTGGCGGTATTGGGAGCCTCTTAAGGCGTTTTTTGCTGGCGTATTCATCGGCATCATGGAAAGACTCGCACCATTACGCGAGACCTTCGCGCAGTTCAGCCCCATCTTTGATGCAATGAGCAACGGTATCAGCCAGGTCTTTAACTGGTTCAAATCTCTGCTTTCCCCGATGGAGTCCAGCAAGGAAACGCTGGACAAATGCGCCAGCGCCGGTGAGGTGTTCGGCAACGTTCTGGGCGGTGCGCTCCAGCTTGTCCTGGCACCCGCTAAAATGCTGCTGGATACATTAGCCTGGATCCTGGAAAAGCTCGGCGTTCTGCCTGATGAGGCCGAAAAAGCCAGGAAGAAGATCGAAGACGCGCAGCGCATGGCCGTTCTTCAGGACAAAGTGGCCCTTCTTCAGGGGGATCTCGCTAAAATCGTACCCAAAAAAGTTGAGGTAAAAACCCCGGCACCCGGATCACCACAACCCACATCACCGCTGACCGGCGATAACGGCACGATGCGCCGGTTGCAGAATATCGACAGCAACACCAAAGCAACAGCCGATAACACGAAGAAGATCGGCCCCGGCGATATCGTGTTTAAAAACCTGCCGCGCGCGCTGGCCGTTCGTGGGGAATGGAAGGAGTCGCAGCTTGCCAGCACCACTACGGCAGGCCGGTTGAGTGCACGCCCCGCAGTAGTGGCAGCATCGCTTCCCGTCAGGCAAGCGGAACTTCCGCCAGTCAGCCGCAGCGCCAGCAATATACCGGTTGCCACTGGCGGTTTTACGGGAGAAATCCATGTTCACCTGCACGGCGTTGACCGGCAGGACGCGCGCGAAATTGGCCGGATTGCCGCTGACGCGGTAAACGCTGAACTGGCCCGCCGTGAACGGCTCAGCCGTGGCACCTTCAAAGACAGAGATTAAGGGAGGACAACATTATGATGATGGTATACGGGATGTTCGTTTTTGAACTGAAGACGCTGCCTTACCAGCAGCTTCGACACTCACTGAACTGGCGGCATGTGAAGAATGACCGCATCAACCGATCGGCAAAGTGGCAGTACATCGGTGCAGGAGAAACGCAGATCAACCTGGACGGGGTGCTTTACCCTGAAATTACGGGTGGAGATGTGTCTCTCACCGTTCTTGCTACGCAGGCATACACCGGGCGTCCCTGGCCTTTAATCAGTGGTGCGGGGCAGATTTACGGGATGTATGTGCTGACCGGGCTACAGGCCACACATACAGAGTTTGACCGTTACGGGAAGGCAAAAAAAATAGAGTTTTCGATCAGCTTCCAGCGCTGTGATGAAGACCTGCGCGAGCGCCTGCAAGCCTCGTCCGTTGGTGATTTGCTTTCAGGGCTGAAGGATAAAGCCACGTCCGCCTACAACTCTGCCAGTAGTACGCTGTCTGGCCTGTTCTGACGGCATCCACATAAAACTAAAGCGGGCATTTGCCCGCTTCATCTTCCTGAACACACCGCCATAACTGACAGTGCTGCAGCACCGTTAAAAATGACTGTACTCGATACGTATGGCCAGCACGGTTAAAACTGGCGGTGCGTGCCGGAATGCAGACTTACTTTGGCTTATCCGGCCAGGTGATATCCGGCGCAGCTGACACGTCAATACGGCTCAGCAACACGCGGTACTTTTTCCATTCAGTCAGGCGGGCAGTTTCTTCTTCCGTCGCCATAACGGTATCAACCGCATCCTGCAGCGGCGCGATAACCCGGTTTGCCCCATCCATTTCGGCTGCCAGCCTGCTGCTGGCAATCAGCGCCGCATTTTCAGCATCTGTTACCGGGGCAGTAAAGACGCCGTCACTGTAGCGATAATTTATATCGGGCTGTTCGGGCAGCGCGGTGATATCCACCCATACCAGCGACGGGTGGTAAAGTTTTTCAGGCTTCACATTCAGTGAGACTATTTCAGCAACGCGCTGATCTTCAATACGGGCATACGTTTTCATCAGCTGAATTCCTCAATAAAAATAACGCCGTCCGAACCGTAGTTGCCAATAAAGGGATCGGTTCGGGTATTACCGCCACCTCCAGCCCCAAAGGTTTTTCCTTTACCGGATAAATTATCGTCCCCGCTTCGCTTGCCGCCACCCCAGTAACTTACACCGCCATCACCAGAACCGCCCCGATAAGGGTTTGCGCTCGTCGAGATAAGGCCTGGCGCATCGCTGCCGTCACCGCCCTGAATATTCAAATCTCCACCGATAGCTGTTCCGCCCGCGCCGCCCGCATCACCCGACGAAGTATTCACGCCGTTGCCCGCCGTCAGCAGGCCATTGAATGTGCTGCTCGTTGCGGACAGGGTTTCATCGCTGCCACGACCTACCACGCCGGGGTAAGTTTTAGTTTCGTCCACATTCAGCCAGGCTATAACCGTGCCGCCCGCGCCGCCGCCTGCGCCACGGCTTGTTAAGCCGCTGCCCCATCCGAGATAGCCGTAGCCTCTGCCCCCGCCGCCTGTCAGGATAATTTTGATACGTTTCGTCCCGGGCGTAGGTTTGTAGTTGATCGCCCCCGGGGTGGTGAAAATCTGCTGACCAATAAAACGCCCGGAAAACTTTTCTGTTAAACCAAGGTTTTTGAGAACGTCAACAATCAGACCAGCGTCATTAATTTCAGACAAGGCATTTTCGATTTGAAGGTACTGGCTGTGCGGATTACCAGCATCGGTATGCTTTTTCATTACGCTGTCTGCGTATGCCTTCACCTCAATCACGGCATCATCAACATATTTACGCGTCGCCAGCACCACTGACGGATCGATTCTCAGCGTTACCGCTTCGGTACTGCTCACAATCAGGATCACGCGAATGACCTGTACGCGACCGCTACCTTCCTGCAACTGCGGTTTATAAGTCTCTGCACAGTTGGCAACCGCAATCATATCGCCGTCTTTATCAAACAATCCGATCTCACGGATCCACCATCCGCCCACATCTTCCGGTATCACCTGTTCAGCAATAATCTGGTTGGTGTTTACCGGGTCGATGGTCAGCATGTTGAGCTGAGCACGGTGTACCTCATGCGTCAGTGCGATCTGCGCCGGGTTCGGTGTCGGCAGCACACCGTTACCATCACCCACAGCCATATGGGTGATTTCTACCTTTGCACCCAATGCCGTGGCATTAGCCAGTTTTGCCGCCCCGATATTGGTTAACAGGGCATAATATTTAGTCGCCACTTGCGATCTCCACGGTATCAAATAAATGGACTGCCGCGCCGGTGTAGTCACTTCCGCCCACGGATATGGTTTCAGGAAAATAGGGATAAACGGTCAACGTATCGCCGATATAACATCCCACCCCGGCTTCGATATATCCCTGGGACTGAAGCGAAAGAGACAGGCCAGTAAGATGGCGGCTTCTCGGCTTCGCATCGTCAATAAGGCGCTCAAGCTCAAGATAGGTTTCCTCCGTAATACCCTGTTCCTGAATACCGATTTCAAGCTTAAAGGTTCCCGGCTCTTCGTCGCTCTGCCACCATTCGATCACGCGCAGCAGAAAGCCGAACGGTTCAACGACACACTTCAAAGCGGAAATAGTGCCCTTCTGACGGTGAACCAGCCAGGAGGCTTTGATTACCTGCCGTTTGGTCTGTTCCGACCAGTTCTTATCCCAGCGGTCAACTGACGACGCCCAGGCAAGATAAGGCAGAAGATCAGCCGGGCATTCGTCCGGGTTCCACAGCTTGCGCAGGTCAACAGGAATATCGGTAAGCCGTTCCGTCACCTTCTCAGTACTTCGCATGAAACCGCTGGCCGAAGGCGGCAGCATGTTGTTATTCATCGGTGCCCCCGGTCTCTATCGTGAAGGACTCACACCGCGCCGCCTGCGTATCGGCGATCACAATATCGCTGGCAGGCTCCAGCAGCTCCACCCTCTGCACGCCCTGAACATGCAGCGCCGCCATAATGGCTGAGCGGGCAACGTCACGGCCAATCTTGCCCTGCTGATTAAGCCAGCACTGAAGCGCGTCCTGCGCGGCGGTATGGATGGGTTCAGACTCCGGGCCAGGGTAGAAATACAGCAGCGCATTGATCTGATAATTCACGATCTCCGCTGCCTGAACGGTCAGACGATCGGCAACGGGGCGTTTGTCGTCAGCAGACAGCGCCTTATCCACCGTCGCCAGCAGTTGCGCACTGGCGGTACCGTCGCCTTCAGTGGACAAAACCGAAACCACCACCACGGCAGGCGACGGACTTATTGCTTTGGCGTCCGCCACTTTGCCGCTGGCACTTTTGGCAAAATATTCATATGCGCCAGTTGGCCCCGCCACGCTAAGCCCTTCAAATGCAGCCTGCGCGCGCAAACGCAGTGCGGTATCGCTTTCCGTTACCGCGTCAGTGGTTGCCGTCTCCGGGGTGATGATCAGACGTTCGGTGTTCAGGTTGCCCGCGAGATTATCAAGATCGGACGATACGGCATGGCTCAACATGCACGCTGCCGCGCCGTCATTAATACGCTGCCTGAGCATCATTTCACGGTAGGCAACCACCTGGGCGATCACATTCAGCGGTTCGGATTCCAGTTCCAGCGCGGCGGCAACAGATGCCTGCTGCTCCTGCGGAAATGCCACCAGCATCACGGCTTTGACCTCGCTAAGAATGACTTCAAAGTCCAGGACTTCGATAATTTGCGGTTGCGGTAGCTGCGATAAATCAACGGTTGCCATTGCTGCCACTCCTGAGCGTCAGCGCAGTGCCTGCCGTCTGCATGGTTTCGGTGATAATGCCGACCAGTTCAGCGGTGACAGCGCCATCCTTTGAATAACTGATATTGATGCCGTTCAGGGCAACACGCGGTTCCCACATCGTCAGGGCGATCACTGCTGCACTCATACATTGCAGGCGCGCCACTTCGTTCTGTGGTTCATCCAGCAGATCGGGGATCATGCTGCCGTAATCCCGTCTCATCACCCGGCTTGCCAGCGGCGTGGTCAGTATGTCGCGTACTGAATTCCACAGCTGATCGGTATCGGTAAGCTGGCCCGTGCCGTCCGGATTCATGCCGGTATAACGAACAGTCATAGCGGTGCCCCTGTAGTGCCGCCGCTGTCGCCAGGGTGTTTATGCGTGTGCAGCACCTTGCCGTTAGACGAAAGCGATCCGCCAGAATGAGTTACATCACCCTTCATCGTGCCGCCTTCCGTCAGTTCAAACGTCCTCACTTTCAGATGATCGGTGCATTCAACCACCGGCGTTTCAAGCTTGACGCTGGCAGAGGCTTTGATATGTGCGGTCTTCATGCCCTGCGCTTCCAGCGCGCTGGCTTCTGCGTCATAGCGGAAAGAGGCACCGTCTGGCGCTGTCAGCACAATCTCTTTCAGGCTGCTGCCTGGCGCAGGGTGATCGTTGCTGTAGATACTGCCGATAATGACCGCCGTTTCAGGATTGCCGCCAATACAGCCCAGCCAGACCTGTTCACCCACTGAAGGCGGTACCCAGATACTGAATGCCCCGGCGCGCGTGGTGTTCCAGCGCAGCCAGTCGGTCTGAAGTTCGCCGCTTTGCACACGCACGCGCCAGCTCTCTTCATCAACGGCGATAACGACGCCGACACGAAGGATATTTTCCAGAAGGCGGATCAGTTCAGCGCTCATCGTGCGGCACTCCCCAGGCTGTTAACCACCTGTTCCGTAATCATCTGCTCATCGCCAGCGGTAAAGCCCAGCAGCTCACGCACCGGATATTTAGCAAATGCACCCGACCCGACCTGATCGCGCTGGCCGTACTGGTGCACACGCGCAATGCGTGCCGCCACGCCGTCATAACCCACGGATGTGCCGCCTGCATCAGCGCGCATTTTGAGAAAGCGATAGCTGCGTAACCGCTGAAACATCGGCGTCTTTTTCGTGGCGTTTCGGCGCACTGCACGCGTGTTTATTTCGATATAGCGCTCAATATCACTGCGGTAAAACGTGCGGATATCATTGCGATCTTCGTCAAAGCCGGTAAGGGTACGCCCGTACTTGCCCCGGCCACCGTGCCAGTTTTTGAGGCGACGGATCTCACCCTGCCAGACAAATACAATACCCTGCTGAGAACGCAGCACCCGGCGACGGCGGGCAGGATATGGCGAACCTTTCGGGTTTTGCTGCGCTTTGATGCGCTGTTGCTGGCTCTTTCGCAGTGCCTGACCAATCGCGCAGGCCGTGCGAACACGTCCGGCCTGCGAGGTGCCCGCCAGTATGTCGCTGAAGACCTGATCCAGCTCACGGAAGAGATCGTTACTCATGCGCGTCAGCCTCCCACGTCACAGCGTCAAAGATGCCCCGCCAGTCATCCCCGTCAGAAACGATGCGGGGTTTAGGTTCTGGCAAATGCTCAGCACGGGGGATCCCGTTTTCATCCAGAGTGACCCTGACGCGTTCACGTATTGGCATTTCGAACAGAATATCGGCGGTGTCGTCGTTGTTGATGAGGGTCGTGAATTTAATGCCCCGGTTCTTCTCCGGGTTTAACAACAAGTCTGGCTGGTTGTGCCAGAGCCAGGCCATAAGCGGCAGCGTAAAATCATCAATATCACCGGCAAAGTTCATCACAAACAACACCAGGGTATAGCGGTACATAAACGACGGTGTTTCGCCTGTCGTCTCGATGTTCCCTTCTTCCACAAAAACGGTGAAGGCTTCAGGATTGGCCCTGCACCATTTGTTAGCGCGGGTCAGGGTCTCGCGTAGTGAATCAGCTTTCAGCATGGTGATACCTTCTTAGCGCCCAAAACGTTCAATCGCGCCCGCAATGATCAGCAGATAAATAAGCGTCCAGTAGGGGTGAGCGCTCAGGTAGTCGGATAAGGTCATTGTGAGGCCCTCGCGTGGTCAGTCAGTCTTTTCAGGCGGCGCAGATCGAGATCGGCTATCGCCGCCTTATCGGCATTGCAGGTATCCAGCGCATCGCGCAGGCGATCACTCCAGATAGCTATCGCGCCCCACGTTACCGGAGCGGTCAGTTCCGGCGCTGGCGTTGCTGCCGTCAGGCTTTCCGGCACCGGTTCGTGCACGATTTTCATTTGTGGCTGCTGCGGTACGGTGTTGCAGGCTGTTACTGACAGAAGCAGGCACAACAGTGTTGGCACACGTATCGTCTTTGATGGCATCGCGCATGTTTTCACGTCGCATTTCTCCCTGGGCGTTTCTTTGCTGTTCGGTTGTCCGCAATTGTGCAAGGACTTCGCGGGCGTCAGCAGTCAGTGCCCGCAGCTCTCCCAGCACCTCACCATTACTCTTCACCTCGCGGGAAAGCGCTTCATTGCGAACGGAGTCTTTACCGCGTTGATGCGTCTGCCAGAGCAGACCACCAGATGCCAGCGCCAGCAGCGCGCATAAAATGGCTGTAATCTTCATTTCTCAGCTTCCACGTCACGCAGGCACCACGCCTTAAAATCTGTTCTCCGGTTAACCAGCCCCTGGCTGCGCTTACCGCCACTGTTTACAAAGTCCGTCAGCCGGTTACACATCGCTTTCCACTCATGTGCCTGCGCCTTCTTCCAGATTGTCGTGCGCTGTATTCGCTTCTGGTTGTCCGTGTACCACATCAGGCCAGTGCACCCCACGTTAAGACCGGCGTCCGCCATTGCCTCAAAGGCAGACTGGGGCATATACCCGCCTTCGAAATTCTGGTTAATGCAGTTTTCGGCGTGCCGCATATCGTTAATCCAGCGACCGGCGGTCTCGCTGTCGCTGTACTCCCGCCTCTCAACACGCCCCGTCGAACCAATTCCGACCGTCAGCACGCCAGCCGTGCAGTAATACGGTGTGTTCCGGCAGTCTTCCCAGCCAGCAATCTTTTGCTGGCCTTCAGCCGTTGTGCGTAACGCGCCCGGACTCAGCGTGATACCCAGCGCAACAATGGCTGCAATGGAGCACTTTTTAATAAGCTGTTTCATCTTCCGGCTCATTCTGTTGCAGAAGGTCAAGCGCCCGGCGCTCTGACTCACTCATTTGCCTGTGCGATGCCTGCTCCAGAATCTGATTAATCAGCTCGTTGCGGCGTTTTTGCCCCCGCTCGATGCGGGCGCGATAGAGCCACCCACGGGCACCAAAAACCATCCCGACGAGAAGACCTGCCAGCGCAATCTTTTCGCTCAGTGTCATTACGCCGATACTCGTGACCATTGCTGACATAGTGAATGTCAGCCAGTCATTCAGGCGCTGAAAAAAACTTAACCCCATAGCTGCACCATCTCTTGTATCGCTTTATGCGCGATTTCCGGCAGCTCAATCACCTGACCGGCATCAAGAAAAACCTGCTGGCTCACTCCGGGATTGGCAGATAACACTTTTTCGGTAACGCCCTGCGTGGTGCCGTAGTGACGCCAGCAAAGCAAATCCACGGTATCCCCCTGCAATGCCTTCACTTTCATCAGCAAAGCTCTGCATAGAGTCGTGGTGTGTCGCGAATATCGGCGATACTCCAGCGGGCATCCCGCCAGAGATCATCCCTTTGCAGGTCAAGCGCGGCGGCGTCTTTGTCGCCTTTCGCCGTAGTGTCAACGTCGCGATAACCTTCGAGTACCAGCGCCCTGGCAATCGAATAAACCGCACGATGGAAGCGGTACACCTTCACGTTTTCACCGTTGATCATCAGCTTTTCCGTCTCACCTGACGGCAGAACCGAGGGCACATCTTCCAGTGAGTTAAAACCTGCTTTTACTTGGCCGGTGCGCCAGTCCAGCAACTGAGCGGTAACATGGGCTACCGCTTCAGTGGTGACGTGCATCAACCTGGACGTGGTGATACCGCCAGTGATACGCGCGGCCAAACGAAGATCGGCAAGCTTAATCACCGGCCAAAAGTCCCCGGCGCTGACGGTGGCATCACCATCATTAACATCAGGCGTATCACTGTCGGCAGGTAACACGCGCTTGTTTGCCACAAGGCTGCTCATGCACATATCTCCCATAAATCAGGCGGTGGGCGGGTGGTTAAAAGACCGTATACGGGCAGATATCCACCCGCGCCGCCTGTCGGACGGGGCCGAAGTCGTTAATTCTTTTTCTGGCTGGCAGGTTTGCGCTTTGTCGCTTTACCTGTTGCCGCCCTGGTCGTGGTTTTACGCGCCGTCGCTTTACCTGCTGCGCTGGCGGTGGTGGCCTGTTCAGAAATAGGCTCGGCAGTACCGCCAGTTTTGTCGGTGCTGGCCGCGTCGCCTTCACCCGTACCGCCATCCGCAGAAAGCTTCTTAACTTCACGGGCCAGCGTGGCAATCTCTTTTTTCACCCCGGCATTAGGGTTGCGCGTAAGCGCCTCACGGAACAGCGCCAGCGCTTCGGCTTTGGTCGTGATATCAGTTGCACCACGTCGGGAGAGCGCACGGGCCTTGCACAACTTGGCGCGCACCACATCCGGCATATCACTGTCCGCGACAATCTCCGCCACTTCGTCAAGCACGGAGATACTGGACGATAAATCAGCGTCAGCATCAGCGGCCGCGAGCGTTAACAGTGGTTTGCTCATTTCTTCGGTGAGGAATGTTGCTGCCGTGCGGTTGAAGTTATCCGGCAACGTCAGTCCGTGGCGTACCACATAGCGCCCCAGCCTCATCACAAGCGCATAATCACGACAGTCAATCGCCCAGACCATCAGCCTGGTAATGACTTCATCCTGCCGCCCGCTGTCGCCGTCGAGCGTGCCTTCAATCCATCCCTCGTATTCAGGCAGCATGGATTTTTTCATTTCGGCTTTGGTTTCTTCGGACTGCACGCCGCTGAGGCGGGACAAGTCCATACGCAGGCGATGCAGAATTTGCTCATGCGCGGTGCGCTGGATATCGGATTCTTCATCCGCCTGGCCCCGGCGTTCTGCCATGACCTTCTGAAAATGTCGTTGTGCCGGTGTTAACATCGTCACTTCTCCCCGTCATGACGGGGCAATGCCCCGCCGCTTCTGTCACTCGCCTGCCGGTTCGGCCTGGGCGAACTGAATGCCGTCAATGAACGCAACATTGCCGTAGTCTTCAATGACGAAGTCATCGTTTGAAGACTGATACGTTGCGATGCGGTTGTATTCCGGCTCTTCTTTGATCGTCCGACGCAGAC
The DNA here is from genome assembly GCF_000821185.2 of Serratia symbiotica. Lineage (NCBI taxonomy): Bacteria > Pseudomonadati > Pseudomonadota > Gammaproteobacteria > Enterobacterales > Yersiniaceae > Serratia > Serratia symbiotica. The sequence goes on from NZ_CP050855.1 coordinate 50,391, forward strand.
CGCCACGCTGGTAGTACACCGACAGGTTTTTGAACGGCGTGATCAGCACGCCTTTCACCGGGAAGTAAGGCGCGATAAAGGTCGGCATGTTGCCTACGCGCTCCTGCGCGACAATCAACTGACCGGCCAGCATTTCGGTATTTGGGTTGGTCTGACTTAATGCGTTGATGGCCGAGAAATTGCTGCTCGTCAGCAGGTCACCCGCCAGGATCACCACGTTATCCGGGTTACGCTTGTGCCATTCATCCATCAGGCTGTTTTTGGCATCGTACAACGCAGCGCCAATGTTGCCGTAGGTGCCTTTTGCTACAACCTTGTTATCTTCATCACGCGAAGTGATCGTCACATTGGAAATGACGCGGTGCGGCGCTTCCTGGCGGATTTTTTCAAGCCAGCCAATACCACAGTCCTGCAATAGCGGGTTAGCGGCACGGTCAGATGGGTCGCTGTACTTAACGCCGTTAAAGCCAATCATGATGCGGTCAAGCGACATCTGGCGGGCCATTGCCTTGCTGATCAGCGGCTGGAACTCCGGCATGTGCGCCCACGCATCAAGCTGTTCATAGCTGATGCCGTAGTCATAGTTGACCTTGCGGCACATGTAGTCGAACGGCTCCATGGAATGATTTGAGCCTGGGTTGCGGCGACTGGTGACGCTGTTGTTTACGCCAGCCATCGGGCCTTTGCTGCCGATCAGGACTTTCTGACCGATCTGCTGGTTGACGCCAAACACGTTAATTTTGCTCAGGAAAGAATCATCCTGCTGTGCGGCCTGCTCAAGTCGCTGCTGACGTGTCGGATCTACGGCAAATTTTGCAGCAACAGCTGCGGTTGATACGCCGTTGAGCTGTGCCTGCCGGGCGATGTACTGATCAAATAGCTGGCGGGTAGTGTTATCCATGTTCTCTGCTCTCTTTGTGAATATCAGTAATCAGCCAGTTGCGCGTTAGCGCCACCGCTCGCGGGTTCCCGCTGGCTGAAATTGGCGTCTGTGCTTCCCAGCTTGCTGGTCAGCGCGGCAAGGTCGGAGGTCAGCTTCTGGATTGCCTGGCTGTCCTGCTCACGGGCGCGACTCAGGTCGTTAAAGCTGTCCAGCAGATCGGCATGGGACTGAGCGACGTTCTCCACGGCGTCACGCACCTGGTTGAACTGTTCACCGTCAGATTTACGGCCTTTGCCGATGATCCCCATGACGCGCCCGAACCACTGATTACCTTCATCGCTGCGCTGCTCAGCCAGTTCGATAATTTCTGCCTCAATGGCATCGGTGAACAGCGGGGCTTCACCCTGCTGATTGTTGAATGACATAACCTGCTGACGCTGCTGCGCGGCAAACTTCAGGCGCTCAGTGCCGAGGCTCGCCGGGGAATCGGTCATCGCCAGCCCCATCACATAAGCCTTGCCGTTAAGAGCAAACTGCGGGTGCAGCTCAATGCTGGAGTAAATTTTCTTACCTTCTTCCGTCAGCTTCTTCATGCGCTCAGAAGGTTCGATTTCAGCATAAAGAGCTGTGCGACCGGCGAGCGGGCCTTCGCTGATATCTTCAGCACTCAGTGCTGTCACATCACCCATAGCGCCGAAATCACTACCGGGGAACGGCGAAAGATAGTGCTCCACGTTGACGCGTGCGCCGTACACGTCCGGGCTGTAGTTTGCTGCTGCATCACGAAGGTGCTCAGGGCGAATTTCACGCCCGTCAACGGTGGCACCAGAGACGGCAACGCGGAATTTCTTACGGGCTGGTTTAGCTGCGCTAGCCATGTCGATAATCCTGTTGAGTGGTTTCTGTACGGCCATGATGGCAGAGCGTAACTTGCTGTCTCAACGAGGTTTTGTTGTCAGAGGAAGGCCAGACAATAAAGGGGGCGATAGCGGGATCGCGCGCGGGGTAATCTTCACTCCATAAACGGTGGAGGGCAGATGATACAGGACGCTTTTGTACGTCAGAGGGCAAAACAACTTTACTGGCAGGGCTACCCGCCAGCGGAGATCGCACGCCTGATGGGAATCAATCAGAACACAATTTACGCCTGGAAGAAACGCGATGAATGGGATGAAACGCCCCCCGTCCAGCGCGTCAGCCAGTCTATGGATGCCCGCCTCATCCAGCTTACGGACAAGAAAGACAAAACCGGGGGAGACTTCAAGGAAATTGACCTGCTGACCCGGCAACTGAAAAAGCTGTCTGACGGACAACCGGCAGGGGCTGGCGCGGGTATAAAACCGCGCAAGCGCAAGCTGAAAAACCACTTCACCGAAGAACAGATCGTCGCGCTGCGGGAGAAAATACTTGATTCCCTTTCGTGGCATCAACGCGGCTGGTATGAGCAACGTCACCACCGAAACCGCATGATACTGAAGTCCCGCCAGATTGGTGCAACCTGGTACTTTGCACGCGAGGCGTTGCTGGATGCGCTGCGTGATGATGTGAAATACCCGTACCAGCGCAACCAGATATTTCTGTCTGCATCTCGCCGTCAGGCTCACCAGTTCAGAGGGTTCATTCAGAAGGTGGCGGAAGAAGTGGATATTGAACTGAAGGGCGGCGACAAAATCGTACTCAGTAACGGCGCAGAGCTGCATTTCCTCGGCACATCCGCTGCAACGGCGCAGTCATATACGGGCAACTTGAAGTTTGACGAATTCTTCTGGGTCAGCAACTTCACCAACCTGCGAAAGGTTGCGGGGGCGATGGCGACGCTAAAAGGGCTGACGCGTACTTATTTTTCCACGCCGTCAGGTGAGACCCACGAGGCTTATCCGTTCTGGACGGGTGATCGCTGGAATGAGAAACGCCCGAAGGCACAGCGCAAAGCGTTTGATGTGGGCTGGAAAACGCTGAACAGCGGGCTGTTATGCCCGGATAAAACCTGGCGTCAGATTGTCACGCTAAAAGACGTTATCGAACACGGCTGGGAGTACACCGACCTTGAAGAGATACGGGACGAAAACAGTGAGGATGAATTCCGCAACCTTTACATGTGCGAGTTCGTTCGCGATGGCGAGTCAGCCTTCAACCTTAACGCCCTGATTGGCTGCGGCGCAGATGGCTACGACGAATGGCCGGACTGGAAACCTTTCGCGTCCAGGCCGATGGGTAATCGCCCGGTATGGATAGGTTATGACGCCAACGGCAGCAGCGGCAACGGTGACAGCGGCGCGATTTGCGTTGTGGTGCCGCCACTGGTACCAGGGGGTAAATTCCGCACGGTGGAAACGGAACAGGTGCGCGGCCTTGAGTTTGAAGAGCAGGCGAAAGTTATCGAAAACTTTACCTTCAAATATAACGTACAGCATGTCGGCATCGACGTGACGGGCGGTAACGGTGAGGCCGTTTACCAGATAGTGAAAAAGTTTTTCCCGATGGCGATGCCCTACACCATGTCAATGACGTCAAAGCGCGCCCTGGTGCTGAAAATGCTACAGCTGATCCGCGCCGGTCGCTGGGAATATGACCGCAGTGAGCGCGCACTGATCAACGCCTTTAACTCTGTTCGCAAAGTAAAGACGCCTGGCGGATTCATCACCTATGACACTGACCGCTCGCGCGGCGTCAGCCACGGTGATTTAGCCTGGGCGAATATGCTCGCCATTATTAATGAACCGCTGGGCCAGGAGAGTGGCAGCGGCGGGTTTGCTATGGAGTTCTGATGAAGAAGCGCACTTACAAAAACAAACACACTGCCAGCAGTGGCAGTGCCGGACAGGCTGATATTTCTGACGCACTCCGAAGCGATCCGGCGCTCAGCGCCTTTACGTTTGACGGGCCATATTCGGTAACAGACGGTTATGATCTGCTGGACAGCATGTGCTGCGTCGATAACGGCCGGTATTTTGAGACGCCAATAGACTGGAAAGGATTAACCCGCGCATTCACCCAATCCCCGCTGCATCAGTCAGCGCTTTACTTCAAACGCAATGTGCTGACCGGGTGCTATATCCCTCATCCGTTACTCTCACGACAGGCATTCTCTGCATTTGCACTGGACTGGTTTGTCTTCGGGAATGCCTATCTTGAACGTCGCTCTAACCTCCTGGGCGCTCCGCTCAGACTCCAGCATGTTCCGGCACTGAACACGCGGCGGGGGAGTGATCTTAATACCTACTGGTTTATCCGGCAGTGGAAAGATGAATACGAGTTCAAAGCGGGACAGGTCTGCCACATCATGAACCCGGATATTCATCAGGAAATCTACGGTATGCCTGAATATATGGGCGCGCTGCTGTCCGCCAGCCTGTCACATTCCGCCGATAAGTTCCGCAAACTCTATTACGACAACGGCTCTCACGCCGGATGTATTCTCTATGTCGGTTCGGAGAAGGTGGATCAGGAAAGCATAAAAGTGGTGCAAAAGACGCTGTCACAGGCCAGAGGGAAAGGCTCCTTCAAAAACGTGCTGATCCACGCGCCGGGCGGCGGCAAAGACGGCGTGCAACTGTTGCCGTTCAGCCAGATATCGGCAAAGGATGAGTTTCTTAACATCAAATCAGCAACGCGCAACGATCTGCGCGACGCTCACCGCATCCCGCCGCAACTGATGGGCGCAATGCCGGAAGGCAACGGAGCGCTCGGTGATGTTGAGAAGGCCGCGCGCGTCTTTGCCATCAACGAAATGTTGCCTGTGATGGAAGCAATGAAGGGCGTCAATGACTGGCTCGGTCAGGAAGTGATCCGCTTTAATCCCTACGCATTACTCAAAGACGAATAACACCACTCACCCGCCGCACATCCTGCGGCGGCACTTCTTCAGTAATTTTCAATACCCGTATGACAGGCCACCACCAGATCACTACTCAGCACGACCTTTAACGCCCCTCACTCAGAACGCATGAGCGCCATTCTGGCAGACGCAAACTGCAATCGACCCCGCTCACACCCAGAAGCATGAAAACACGCATAGAAGGCGGAAAAGGCCGAGGAATGGCAATTAAAGGCACCCCCTCCTGACCCTCCGCCGCGTGGGCTGTTCCCCCGTCACCTGCGCGCGACATTCGCTTCGTTTTTTGTGCATTTGCCGATCCGGGGCCAGCCCGCACCGCCAAAGGGCGGAAGGGGCATAAACAACATCAAAAAAATTGTGCAAATTTGTGCACTATTGTGCAACAGAGAAAGAAGGCCCGGAGGGAAGAAAAACCGCCCTTAAAAAGCAGCTTCTCAGGTCAGTGGGGATTGATGGATAGTCGGCGCAAAACAGCAGCAACATCACCGCTGCTTAATGAACCCATCGCTGCGGATACGGTCAGTTCTTCCAGTTCATTACCTTCATCACGGATATCAATACCATTGCGCTTTAAAAAAGCCATCGCAACGAAAAAGGCGGTTCGCTTATTGCCGTCATTGAAGATATGACCACGCGAAATGGCGACGAGATACATCGCAGCGAGTTCGTGAATATCCTCAACGCCTTCATAGTAAAGCTGGTTCTGAACACGATAAATGATCGCCTCTGCTCTTCCCGGTTCTGGCATCCCCTGAACGCCAGGCAAAGCTGCAAGCAGACGATCGTGAAACGCTATCAACTCCTGAGCGCTGATCCATTTCATCTGTCGGCCAGCGCCTTAATGGTACGACCGTGTCGCCCCATAATTTCGGCAAATTCTGCATCAAGCTTTGCTTCCTGCCACGCATTAAAATCATCGCGGCTGATAAGCACGGCAGCAGAGCCATCGCGGCGGGTTATTTCTACAGGCTCCCCAGCCGTAGCTGCTTCCATTACCTCGGCAATATTTTGCCGGGCCTGAGATGTGGTATAGGTTCGCATATAACCTCCTTTGATGTACTTCTAAAATGTACAACATAAATGTACAACAGACAACGGTGAAAATTGTTACTCAGCATCAACCTCGTTGAGCGCCACCATGATCGCCAACCGTTCAGATGCGGGAAGTGCCGCATATTTCGCGCGCCAGCGCTCAACTTTGCGCTTAATACGGTGCCGATCGTTGTAGTCTTTCCCGGCAAATGCATGAGAATACGCACGCCCCTCCGGGTAGCTCATCCAGATTTTTTCTGTTCGCACACCGCCGCGCGTCATGGCCTGAAATTCTTTACTGCGCCAGCCCGCTAACGTTTCGTCATAGAGCCGCGACGGATAGCCAGACAAAATCACGCTGACGTTTTCTGGCAGGCTTATGAGGCAGGCTAACAGGCGTTCATGATCGACTACGGTATATTCATGACGGTAGCGAGCGCGACTGGTGCGCGTTTCTGGCAGATAGGGAGGATCGGAATAAACCAGCACTCGGCCATGTTGATTAAAGTCTTCTCTTTCCAGAAATCCTACAGCATCACCGTGATATAGATGCAATCGAGGCGGAGTTTCCCCCATTTGCTGACCAGCGATCCCGAGTTATTTTAAAAGCATTTTCATCCACATCAATTCCAATCGTCCTGGCTGCAAGTGGCTTGTGAAACATTACTGCGCCACTGCCCAAGTGCGTTTCAATGTAGGTATCATGCGGGGGCATTTCAGCAATAATCTTCTGATAAACCCCGCTCGCCGCCTTACTTCCCAGATAGCTCATACTCTTTCGTCCTCAGCTGGTACCGTCATTTTTAACCACCTGCAGCACTGTTAAAAATGACGGTTCTCGATGTACGGCCAACACTGCCGGAAATGGCTGTATTTGCCGGAATCCGGTATCACACTGTCAAAGCCGAGCATGCCGATCGGCATCCTACTTCCGCCCCGAAAACGCAGCCTTCATCCTGCTCACGAGGTCGTTTGTCTTTTTCTTCGCCGCCATCACCTGCGACGGCATTTTTTCCGACGCGGCGCGGTTGCGTGATACCAGCCGCCCGTCCTGCACGGTCATAACAAGATCACCGCACGCTACTGACGCACCGGCCATCATCGATCTGACCATTCCGGCGCTGGCATCAATCCCACGCAGCGCCAGCAGTTCACTGATCTGCTGTTTTTTCACGGATAGCCCGGCCCCCCCTTCCCGTTCCGGTGGCCGTTTTTTACGCTTACTTCGCACATCGTCACTAAGCCGCTGCGCCAGTTCTCGCTTTTCCTGCCGTGAAAGCGCATCAAAATTCACCGTCACGCCCTCCGCTGGCACAGTCATTCCTGACTGTCCTGTAGCTTCGCTGGCGGCATGTTCAACACCGTCAGCACTTGCCGCGGGATCCCGCGTACAGTTATTGACAGAACTCCAAGGGGCGGCGCTGCCGCCTGAAAAACCAACGTCAATGACCACGCCGTCAACGCTCTGGTGCTTTGGCACAATTATGTATTGAGTGGTGCGGGTGAATATCAACGATTCGCTGCCCGTCATCGGGCAGTAAATACCGGTAATTCTCTGGACGTCATCGCCGTAGGCATTGCCGTTTTCGGTGGTTTCATAGTTCAGACGGATACGCACATTATCGCGCTCAACCAACGGGCCTCCCTGGGCTAACACGTAGTTATCCCATTCTCCTGCATCAGCAGCCTGCCGTGCGGTTTCCAGTTCAGGGTGTAACACCAGTTCACGATCGCCCAGGCGGCGAAGTTCGCGGTATACCGTGACCGGCGCACCGCCGATCTGCTGAAACTGACGAATAGACCAGCGCGACGCCCACGCGCTAACACGGAGTGACATTTCTTTCAGGTCTTCCCCGGTCTCATCGTCCTTCTCGCCATCCAGCGCGAAGCCGTCGATATTCTTCGAAATGTATTTCGCTATGTAGCCGGTTGCACTGCCGTGGGCATCGTCGATCGGAACAACCTGAAAGCGGTTTTCCTGCGCTCCCGGTTCGTTACCATCTTCTTTCAGGGCATAGGTACGGAAGATTTCGCGCGCCTGCTCGACGCATTCCGGGCGCATAAAAAGAAGTAAATGCCAGTGTGGCGTTGCATCGTGGTGCGGTTCGACCACGCGGAAACCAAAGACGCGGATCCCTTTTCTCTTCCACGCTGCACGGGTTCTCGCCCAGACCATGCAAAGATATTGCTGCGTTTCGCGCGGTGACGCGCCACAGTATTTATGATTGCGGCACCCGTTATGCTGCATGGAGTGGTAACGGGAAGGCGCTGTCAGTGTGTAAAAGTCACCGGCCAGCCCTTCCAACTTCGCCAGATCCTCAAATCCGCGCATTCTCGTCATGAGTTCGCGGCGACGGTTGGCCGGATTGGCAACACTACCGGCGACTTTATCGATCAGTGAAATGCGCTCGCCCGTGTCCTGGTCTTCCAGCTCCATAGCCTTAAGGTATTCACGGTTAGCCTTTTTCTGGGCCAACCATGCCGTAAGGCACGGGGCGCTACTGTATGGGGAGGATTTTTTCTGTACGTATCCCGTTGCAATCATCAAATGCTCACGCCAACGGGCATGGATACGGCGCAGGCGGTTTAACCACCACTGTGGTGACTCAAGACGAAGAACCGCGCGTAACGCGTCCTCCGCTTCCAGTTCTTCATTGCAATACGCTGTCCAACTGGGGATCGGCGTTTTCAGATGCACCGCCAGCGACGCAATACGTCCATAGCCAGAAAGCGCCGCGAACTCAGGATCGCCAGTGCGCGCAAGCTGGTGATCGGACTCGCGTATAAACTCGCTCGTAAAGATATCGGCAAGCGTATAAGCCAGTCTTTTTAACTCTTTCTTCCCTGCCCAGAGCATACGGAAAAGCTGATCGCGGATTGTCAGAAGGATGCCAGGCATCACGCTATCAGGCTGGTAAACGCTATTCACGCTATCAATACGCGTTAATACATGGCGCTCAAAGGTGTTAATCAGCCAGTGATCTGCCGCTTTGCGGTCTTTCGCGTCCAGCGCGTCCAGCTTCGCGGCAAAGTGGCGGCGGATATACTGCGGAAGAGAAGCGAGGCGGCGGCGCAACAGCTTGCTTCGCTCCGGCTTTTCGTTCTCTTCGTACAGATTGGCGATATCAATATGCTTGCGGGTGCCGTCCGGCGTGAGATAGTCGAAACCATCCAGCCCCGGCGCTACATTAACACCAATCGGCTGGTATGGTTTGTTCCCTCCATAAGCGTAAGGGATAGCATTGTCAGTGCTACCCGGATACGGTGGAGGTGGAGAAGGGGCCTGGCGTCCACAAGCGTCTAAAGTCACTCGCAGACCCCGGCATAAACGCTATTACATACTGATGGCTCTTCAATGCCAGCGAACAAATCAAACTGATTTCCACCACGCGTTGTTAGTGCCCAATCGCGATAAGTTTCAATTCCGTGGGATTCAACGGAAATAAATTCTATTCGCCGCTCTGACTTACGGGGGTCATTGGTAGAAGGGAAAAATGTTGAATTACCTCGACGTGAGCATGCAGCAACCAACCGCTCCCAACTGGCGACACGCGCAATTTCTTCGGGCCAGCGTGTAAATATTTGTGCTAACTCGGCTTTATTGACGTTGATGCATGGCATACAACCAACGCGCCCACACCCCTGCTGATAAAGTGGATTGGGCTTTATGCCGTGGCGTTTAGCCATCGAAAAAACATCGTCATGCGTCCAGTTAAGCAACGGGCGATAAATATTTAACCTTGGCCCGATATCAAACCCCCACTCCCATTCAGCCAATTTAGCGCGTGCTGGTGACTCTTGAGCGCGTACGCCTTGCCAGCTCACAACCTCCTTACCCGCGGCAATTAACGGATCCACAACCTGCAATTTGATGGGCAGATGTTTTAATTCAGTTGTGCAGAATCGGCGGCGCGTAGATGGAAAGCGCCCCTTCCACATGCACAGGTCTAAGAATGGATTGCCAGTTGGTTTGAGCGTGTCCAAGGCGCGGGCAATAGTTTCGGCGGCTTGCTCAGCAGATAGCCCACATTCAGCAACTAATTTTGTCGGCCATTTTTCCGCAATGAACTTCCGCTTACCTTCAATCAGTCGGGTGAAGTCAGCTTTCACACGCTGGATTGCCCCCAACTTGCCCTCCAGGTAGTCGAGATACTCCATAGTTTGCGTATGTTCGTGACCAGTATCAGCAATAACTGCCAACGGCTTTAAACCGGCCTCTAACGCTAACAACCATTGTGCTAGGGAATCTTTGCCACCAGAAATAGAAACAACATTTACGATATTGTCAGCAAAACACCGACGATCGATGCGTTTAACCTCTTCGTCAAAATTCATCATCAACCTCAAATATTAACAATCCAAAAATCATGAAGCTTCCAGCGATCACTGATGCGATAGATCACTGCATGTAGCGTCGAATCCATTGATTCGCATGAAGGATCTACAGCTATCCAAGCGGGGTTAGTGAGCTGTTCCATTCTCATTTTCCCTTTGTCTTTTTAAGTGCAGCATCAAACTTTTCGGCGTCCATCCAGACAATGAATGCTGTCCGGCTGATTTTTCCGATAACGTCAGCAGGGGAAATTTCACGGGTAAAAAATGTAACTTTGGCTTCACCATTTTTATTCATGGATATGCCGTCCATACACTGATGAAGCCGTTGAACGGTCACATTTTCCAAACCAACCGTTTCTAAAAATTCAATTAAGCTCGCCATCAGAAACCCCCTTGATCATCAAAAACACCCGCCGCAACCATCGCGTTGTAAGTCGCATCACCCATCACAGCGACACAATCAGGGCAATCACCGCCGTAACGCCCGCAGCAATCGCAGACAGGCAGCACGCCGATCACTTCTTTAGCCTTTTGGCGGTTGTCTTTGTCGGTACTGACGGAACGTTGCACACTGATTTCGTGCATCTTGAAGGGCTGATAAATCGCGCGGGTGGCTTCGGTGTCGCTGTTGGAAATGACAACCTGCGCGCCATAATTGCGATTCACTTCCAGCAGATCCGCCGCTAACTGACGGTGATGGCTCTCTGTGAATGGCTCGGTGTGGTATTGGGTGAAATTGGCGGTTTCGCTGGCTGGCAGGTACGGCGGATCGCAATAGATGGCTTCATCCGTTCCAACCATCACTTTGAGGGTGTTCTGAAACGAGCTGCACAGAAAAATAGCTTTGGTGTCGTTAGCCTTCTCAGCAAACTGGCGGATCTCCGCCTCCGGGAAGTAAGGCGAGCTTTTGTGCTGACCAAACGGCACGTTATAACCACTGCTCTGGTTGTAACGCACTACACCGTTGTAGCCGTGGCGGTTGAGGTAGAGAAACAGAGCAGCGCGGGCCACATCAAGCAAGCCTTTTGTGCCGTTGAAAATGCGGCGGTTTTGTAAGTATTCCTCTTTGGAATTGCCGGTCGCAAAGAGCGGTCGCGCAAGATCGATCACCAGCTCTGGATTGCTTTTGACCTCACGATAAAGGCGGATCAGATCTGGGTTGATATCCGCAAGGATATAGCGGCGATAATCGGTATTGAGGAACACGGAAGCGCCGCCAACAAAAGGCTCAACGAGGCAACCAGCCTTTGGTAAATGCGGCAGTAATTCAGGCATCACGCGGCTTTTGCCACCGGGCCATTTGAGTAGTGATCGAATCATCTTGCTTTCTCCTTGGTGCAGGAAGCCCGGCGCGATGATGCGCCTGACTACTGGTTAATCATTCAGTGGTTAATTGATTGCGCCATCCGGCGCGGGTGGTGGTGGTTCGCGTAACGCCTGAATTTCAAGTCGCGGCGCAGCATGCTCGGGAAACTCCCACGGCATCGCCGAAGCCAGCTCGGCAAGGCGCTTAATGCCCAACATCAGGCTCACTTTGTCCTGAGAGCTGAACTGTTCGAAAGGCATGGTGAGATGGGAATGAGTCAGCGACGGCAGATCTTTAAACCGCTGCGCGGCTTCGTTTGCCAGCAGGATGATCGCTTTTTTCTGAGTCTCGCCCAGACGGTTGAAACGCCTCGCCGTGTCATTGGTACGGAAAACTGAAATGCTCGACTGCAAACGCGCGCGCTGCTGTAGGAACATCTGACGCCCGGATACTGGTTTTTCTTGTCCGATACTCATAATCCTATCCCCCATCACTACCACTTATCAGGCGCACTACTCGCAAGCAATGCCTCGGATAAGTGCCGGGTTTTAGCCATGTCCGGCGCATGGTTTTGTGGTAATTTCGTTATGCCGCCTTCCAGCAAGAAGCAAGCGGCATAACTACCCACCAACAAAAGGAAATAAAAAATTGGAAGATGAAAAAATTATTAAACTCCTGAGTTCCGTCATTGAAGCCCTGGAATCCGTAGATGCCAGACCAGCTAATAACAATGGGGTATCGGAAACTATTCGCGATCTGGCGAATAAGATTCATCATGTCGCGTATGAGAAATACCCTCATACTGGCGGCGCTTGGGAGTGTTAATCACTTGTTCCAGCCTCCGATAGCATTACGGAGGCTTTTACATAATTCTGGGGTTAATTCAATGCTTATGGCTACCGGGTTTTTTATACACAGAGTCTTATTTTTATCGGCTGAAGAATGCTGACCAATATCAGACTGCTTGTAGTGGCGGGGTATATCACCTTCATGTACGCGTACAATAACCCCCTGAATTTCGTTAATTGTTTCAGCATCCACTTCATCAGAACACGCTGCGAGAAAGCATAAATGGTTGAGGCTATGTTTTAAAAGATCAAGAGAGTAAGCATCAGGTCGTGTCCCGCACTTGTTATCTGTATGGAAGAGTTTAAGTACTTTATTAATTCTAGCTTCGTATTCTTCTTTCATTTTTATCTCCGTGATTTTAAGTTTGCTTTCTCGCGTGCTATTGGTGACTGAATGCGCCATCACTTAACGAAGTGACGGCAGGTAGAAAAAGATTTTCTGTTACTTAATGACTACAGTAGCTTTTTAAGAAAACCTGCCAAGGTATTAAATAAACCTTTGTTTATCTTCTTCGTATAAACAAAAGGCTTACTCATACCTTTAATGAACCGTACCTTATTTGGCTCTGGCTTAAAGAAACGCCCATCAGGGCATTCTATCCAGCCGCGAGTATTGCGGTAGTGCGTAACCTGACAGCCTTGTTTAAGCAGACTGGCAAGTGATGGATCGTTACTTTTCATATCGCATACCTGTTACGATTGCCTGCGTGCCTTGCGTTCTACTTCTTCACGGCGGGCTTTAAATTTAGAGAACGCTTTTAATTTCTGCTGTCTGACTTTTTCACACCGCTGCCTGATTAGAAACTGAATTAAATTAACAATCAGCACAGCAAAAATAAAAATGCCGACAATCATTTCAATTTTCATAACTTTTTACACCCTTCAGCCTTTCAATTGTTCGCATTGCTTCAGCTATGGTAAAATCACGGCCATAATAATTATCGACACCGCCTTTATCGTCCCATTTGTTAATTAAATAACTATCTCTCTTAATAAAATTTCTTGGCGACCTACGGATAGTGAATCCAGCCGTATGCACATAAACGTTTTTGCCGACCTGAACCAGCCCAGGAATGCTACCTGCATGTGATCCGTGCTTTGAATAGCGCTTTTTCATTTTAATACTCCATTATGCGCATCGGCTAATTGTTGCATGTTCTAAGCTAAATCTTGGGTTAATGGTCATGCTGCGGCTCTTCCTGCTTGTCGTTTTGACGGCTTGGAATGGTGCAAGCGGTCTTTCCAACCGTGCCATTCATCCGGTGCGTTCTCGACCAACTGGTCGGCATATTTATCCCACTCGCCACGGTGAACCCACAATTCTGCGTGGCCGCCTGGATTGAGTGGATCGGTCATGTAAAACGCTGGGATCTTCCCAGCTTTTGCCATTGAGGCGATCGCTATTGGCGTCTTACCCACGTACATGGCAAAACCTTCCTTTGAGAGTAGGTTGGACGGATCTTCCGATAGCTTGACTTCGGCGCGCTTACGCTCGATCTTAGCTTTCTCGTCTCCAGTATCGGACGCGGTTTCAGCTTTAAGCTCGATCTCTTCGGTGTTAGTGACATCTTGCATTTGATATTCTCCAACTTGGTTCGACATCTCCAACTAGCACCACTTAGCCTTGGTTGGGTCTGATGTTGAGTTTAATATAGTTTATAAAATATGAGATATTAAACAATATGTCAAATATTCAATCAGAAAAACTCAAGCTCATTCGAGACTCAGAGCGTATGAAAACGAAAGAAATTGCTGATTTAGTTGGGATTAATTATCCGAGCTATCACGGCTATGAGTCTGGCAAATCTAAAATGCCATTGGAGGCGGGGATTAAGTTGTTTAAGCATCCCCGGTTTAGGAAATATCGGGATTGGTTCATGTTTGATGAGGTCGATACGGAGGCTGGCCAAATTGTGCCGGCCCTCGCACACATTGGGCAAGAATCAACAAAATCGTCCCAATCCGAAAAGAAAACTGGCTAACACCCGGTGCGTTCTCGACCAACTGGTCGGCATATTTATCCCACTCTCCACGGTGAACCCACAATTCTGCGTGGCCGCCTGGATTAAGTGGATCGGTCATGTAAAACGCTGGGATCTTCCCAGCTTTTGCCATTGAGGCGATCGCTATTGGCGTCTTACCCACGTACATGGCAAAACCTTCTTTTGAGAGTAGGTTGGACGGATATTCCGATAGCTTGACCTCGGCGCGCTTATGCTCGACCTTAGCTTTTTCGTCTCCAGTATCGGACGCGGTTTTAGCTTTAAGCTCGATCTCTTCGGTGTTAGTCATATCTTGCATTTGATAATCTCCGATATGGTGTGCTTCTAACTGGCACCATCTGGAACTAGCTAGCAGCTTAGCTAGTTAAAACAATATGTATAAAGTAGGTGAGTTCACATACCATGTCAACTAACGTAGGTCGAAAAATTCAACTCATGCGGAAGTCAGAAATGCTGACTCAAAAACAAATGGCTGATATCACAGGTGTTTCTATCGCATCACTCACCCAGTATGAGCAAGGGAGGAATGTCCCTAGTTTAGAGTCGATCGTGAAGATTTTTAAGCATCCCAGATTTCGCAAGTATCATGACTGGTTCTTGTTTGATGAGACCGAGCTTAAAGCTGGCCAAGTGGTGCCGGCCCTCGCACACATTGGGCAAGAATCAACAAAATCGTCCCAATCCGAAAAGAAAACTGGCTAACACCCGGTGCGTTCTCGACCAACTGGTCGGCATATTTATCCCACTCTCCACGGTGAACCCACAATTCTGCGTGGCCGCCTGGATTGAGTGGATCGGTCATGTAAAACGCTGGGATCTTCCCAGCTTTTGCCATTGAGGCGATCGCTATTGGCGTCTTACCCACGTACATGGCAAAACCTTCCTTTGAGAGTAGGTTGGACGGATCTTCCGATAACTTGACCTCGGCGCGCTTACGCTCGACCTTAGCTTTCTCGTCTCCAGTATTGGACGCGGTTTCAGCTTTAAGCTCGATCTCTTCGGTGTTAGTGACATCTTGCATTTGATATTCTCCGCTGTGGTTCCCTGCATCCATCTAGCACCAATTGGCACTAGTTAGATGCTGCGGGGAGTTTCTATATACGATAAAAATAAGAGGGTTCTAATTAAATGTCAATAATTCAGAGTGAAAAACTCAAGCTCATTCGTGAATCTGAGAGGCTGCGAGTTAAGGAGGTGGCTGACATGATCGGTGTTAATTACGTTACTTATCATGGGTATGAGTCAGGGAAAGCAAAGATGTCACTTGAATCTGCAAAAAAGTTTCTAAAGCACCCGCGATTTCGCAAATACCGTGACTGGTTCTTATTTGATGAGGTTAATACAGAGGCTGGCCAAATTGTGCCAGCCCTCGCACACATTGGGCAAGAATCAACAAAATCGTCCCACTCCGAAAAGAAAACTGGCTAACGCTTTACAAGCTATACATTTTCACGATTTGTTATCAAGACGATGATTTTGTCGGAGGGCTGTCTTATGTCGATTAAGAAGCTCGATGATGGTCGTTATGAAGTGGACATAAGGCCCCGTGGTTCTGAGGGAAGAAGGATCCGGCGCAAGTTCAACACCAAGGGCGAGGCGCAAATCTTTGAGCGCCATATCTTGGTTAGCCATCACAACAAGGAATGGCTGGATAAACCAGCTGACCGGCGAAAACTTACGGAGTTGCTAGGTCGCTGGTGGGTATTCCACGGAAAAAGCCATAGCCGTGGCGAGAAGGAGCGGGAGAGGTTGACGAATATTATCGGCAATTTGGCGGAAATGGGCGTAACGCGAGCTGACCAACTGACGCGTAAAGCCATCATGGACTATCGCGTGATGATGCTTGACCGCGACCTGAAACCGTCAAGCGTGAATCGGCAGTGTGCGATTATGAGCGGCATGTTTACCAAGCTGATCAACGCCGAAGAATATCTGAACCCAAACCCGTTCCATGAGGTGAAAGCTTTCAAGGAGGCTCAAACCGATATGGCTTTCCTGTCAGCCGACGAAGTCGAGCTGTTACTATCGTGTCTGGACGGGGACGACTTAAAGGCCGTCATGCTATGCCTTGCAACCGGTGGTCGTTGGAATGAAGTCGCCAACCTGAAGGGGGAGCATGTGATAGGTGGAAAGGTGATCTTTATGAAGACGAAAAATGGCAAGCGCCGCGCGGTTCCCATCGATTCTGATCTGGAAGCGGACGTGAAAACTAAAGCAACGGGTCGTCTTTTTTACCCAAACTACATGAACGCCCGCGCGGTTCTCAAAGACATTAAGCCCGACCTTCCCAACGGCCAGGCGCTCCATGTGTTGCGGCATACGTTCGCAACGCACTTCATGATGAATGGAGGGAACATAATCACCTTGCAACGTATCCTCGGACACGCCACGATCCAACAAACGATGGTCTATGCGCATTTTGCCCCAGAGTTTTTACAGGACGCAATCCGGTTCAATCCATTGGTTGGAGTGTCCATAAAGTGTCCATCGAATGGCACCAAATAGCACTTTTTGGCACCATCTGAAAATTGTAAGTGATTGATAAAGCTAGAGCAACCCGGTTACTGCTGGGGTGCTCTAGCGACTGAGAAGTCGCCTTTTTTATGTTCGTTTTTCGGGCGGCGGTACTAACTAAGACGTAAAGACCAGACGAGGAGAAGCAGTAATGAAAGGCTATCAGCGCCAATTTATCGAGTTCGCGCTTAACAAGCAGGTATTGAAATTCGGTGAATTCACCTTGAAATCCGGCCGGATCAGCCCGTATTTCTTTAACGCTGGCCTGTTTAATACCGGGCGTGATCTCGCGTTATTAGGGCGCTTTTATGCCGAAGCGCTGATGGATTCTGGCATGGATTTCGATCTGCTGTTTGGCCCAGCCTACAAAGGCATTCCGATCGCCACCACCACGGCGGTGGCACTAGCGGAGCATCACGAGCGCGACGTGCCTTACTGCTTCAATCGTAAGGAAGCCAAAACCCATGGCGAAGGCGGTAACTTGGTAGGTAGCGCGCTGCATGGCCGCGTGCTGCTGGTGGATGATGTGATTACCGCTGGCACTGCGATCCGTGAATCGATGGAGATCATTGGTGCTAGCGGTGCCACACTGGCCGGTGTGCTGATTGCTCTTGACCGTCAGGAACATGGTCGTGGCGATATTTCCGCTATTCAGGAAGTTGAACGCGACTATCACTGCGAGGTGATCGCGATCGTGACGCTGAAGGATTTGATTACTTATCTGGAAGAAAAACCTGAAATGGCGGATCACCTAGCGGCGGTGCGTACCTATCGCGAACAGTTCGGGGTTTGAGTAACAGTGCCAGGCGGGTAGCCTGGCGTCATGTTTATTGCAGTTGCGCCGCTAACAGCGGCCAGCGGATATCGAATTCCTGCGTTGGGCGGTAGCGGAACTCAGAACGCACATAGCGCGACAGCATACCTTCGCAGCATGCCAGCAGTTGGCTGGCCAGCAGCGTTTCATCGACGTTAAAGCTTTTGCCTACTCGTAGCTTGCGTTCTTTCAATACTTGGCGCAGTTGCGCCTCAATGCGTTCGAATAGCTGATTGATGCGGCCTTGCAGACGATCCTGTTCAAACATTAGCGCGTGGCCGGTCATGATACGCGTCAATCCTGGGTTGCGTTCCGCAAAACCCAGAACCAGCAGCAGGATCAGGCGCAGGCGGTTAAACGTCTCTTTCTCGTCTTGCAAAATTAAGTTGATGCGTGTTGTCAGGCTGTCTTCAATAAATTCGATCAGGCTGTCAAACATCCGAGTCTTGCTGGGAAAATGCCGGTACAGTGCCGCTTCAGAGACCCCCACATTCGCAGCAAGCTTGGCGGTGGTGATACGCTGGCTACCGTCGCTGGATTCCAACATCTGGGCTAACGCCTGCAATATTTCCTCGCGCCGATTCCTTTTGGTATTTTCTTTTTCTGCCATGTCTGATTAGACCCTTACTAAAACTGCTCAACTGACGGAAACCCGCACATTGGCTGCAAAGATAACTCTATACAGCTTATGTGATAGCTTTTTTACGGTGCTGGGGGTCTGCGGCCTTGACGACCTTGGTTCTCCGTGCTGCTGTAATCATTGCCGAACAACTCTTACCCTAGCGCTGTTCCGGCAAGATTTTAGGCGACATTTCCTTGTCGGCCATCGTTTTTCGCACCGTGCTTAGTGGCGGCCAGAGTGACCAAAGCCGCCAGTACCGCGTTCGCTGCCGTCGAACTCTTCCACCAGGTTGAACTCAGCCTGCACCACCGGCACAAAGACCATCTGCGCAATACGCTCACCCGGTTCAATGATGAAGGGGGCCTGACCGCGATTCCAAACGGAGATCATCAACTGCCCCTGATAATCGGAGTCGATCAGGCCAACCAGGTTGCCCAACACCACGCCGTGCTTATGGCCGAGGCCGGATCGTGGCAATATCACCGCTGCCAAGTTGGCATCAGCGATATGAATCGCCAAACCGGTAGGTAGCAGCGTAGTTTCACCGGGCATCAGCTCTACCGCGCCGTCCAGGCAGGCACGCAGATCTAGCCCGGCGGAACCCGGAGTAGCGTAGGTCGGTAGCGGGAAATCCTGACCAATACGCGGGTCAAGGATCTTAACGTCGATTTTTTTCATCATAACGGCTGAGTATCTCGTCGATTAAACATTGACCAAGGCGTGTTTTGTCACTCAGCGCCAGGCGCTTTTCTCCACCCTGCCAAAAAAGGTGCAGCGCATTGGTGTTACTGTCGAACCCATGCTCTGCAAGCGATACATCATTAGCACAAATTAAATCCAGCTTCTTATACACCAGTTTTTGTTGCGCATATTCTTCCATATTCTGGGTTTCGGCGGCAAATCCTACGACAAAAGGGCGGTTTTCAGTCATTGCTGCCACACCGGCGACGATGTCGGGGTTTTTTACCATCTTGAGGACGAGTTCATCACCTTGTTTTTTGATTTTTTCATCGGCGATCTGCTCAGCACGATAATCGGCGACAGCAGCACAAGCAATGAAAATGTTCTGCTGAGCGGCGCGCTGTTGCACCGCCTGTTCCATCTCCAGTGCGCTAGTGACGTCCACACGGGTAACCCACGGTGGCGTTGGCAAGCTGACTGGCCCGGTAATCAACGTGACCTGCGCACCACGGGCAGCAGCAGCGCGGGCAATAGCAAAGCCCATTTTTCCAGAGCTGTGGTTGCTGATGAAACGCACCGGATCCAGCGCTTCACGCGTGGGGCCAGCGGTGATCATAACTTGTAAATGTTGCAAATCCTGCGGTGTGGAAAAATAGCCGTTCGCCAGATCGACGATTTCTTGTGGGTTCAGCATACGGCCCGGGCCGACATCGCCGCAGGCTTGCCTACCGTTATCTGGGCCCCAGAGCAGCATACCGCGCGCTTGTAGCGTTTGCAGGTTGGCTTGGGTGGTGGCGGCGTGGTACATCTGCTGATTCATGGCGGGAACGGCGGCAATGGGTGCTTTGGTGGCCAGACAGACGGTAGTCAGCAGATCATTGGCCATGCCGGCGGTAATGCGCGCCAGCAGGTCAGCGGTCGCTGGTGCCAAAATTATCAGGTCAGCCCATTTGCCCAACTCAATATGGCCCATGGCGGCTTCAGCGGTAGGCTCCAGCAGATCGTCGGAAACCGGGTAGCCGGACACAGCCTGTAACGTCAGCGGCGTGATGAACGCCTTGGCCGCGTCGGTCATTGCCACCCGCACCTCCGCGCCTCCGTCGCGCAGGCGGCGCACCAGCTCAGGGCATTTATACGCAGCGATACCGCCACTGATGCCAAGCACAATATGTTTGCCGGAAAGTCCCGTTATCATGATGGTCCGATTGAAAGCCAAAATATGCGCCATTTTAGCATAACTGCCGGGCAGGTGAGCGCTTCCGCGATGGCTGTTGTCCGTTACATTGCACTTTACACAGTACTTCACAATGTTATCAAACACCTGTCGAATGCGGCAGCCGGCGTATGGCATGCTGTGGCGCTTTCGGGGAGGAAGAGATGGGCAGTCAGGCAAGCACAATGTGGCCGGGAGCGATGCCACCACGGGAGAAATTGTTGAATCATGGCGCAGCGGCTTTGTCCGATGTCGAACTGCTGGCTATTTTTCTACGCACCGGGCTACCCGGCCTGCATGTTATACAGCTGGCAGAGCAACTGCTGCGACAATTCGGTTCTTTGTATCATCTGATGTCGGCTGATCACCAGGTATTTTGTAGCCAGAAAGGATTGGGGAATGCCAGCTATGCCCAGTTGCAGGCTATTTCGGAACTGGCATTTCGTTTCTTTTCCAGCCATTTGGCGCAAGAGAACGCCATGTTAAACCCGCGCATTACGCAGCATTACCTACAAAGTTTATTAGCGCATCACGAGCGAGAGGTGTTTCTGGTACTGTTTTTAGATAATCAACACCGGGTTATTCGCCATCAAGAGATGTTTGCTGGTACTATCAGCAGCGTCGTCGTTCATCCGAGAGAAATTGTACGCGCAGCGTTGAAGGCGAATGCGGCCGCCATCATTCTGGCGCATAATCATCCCTCGGGTAAAGCCGAACCCAGTCATGCCGACCGTGTGATAACCGAGCAAGTCATTAATGCCTGCCTGTTATTGGAGATCCGAGTGCTTGATCATTTGGTGATTGGTCGGGGTGAATGCGTTTCTTTTGCCGAGCGCGGATGGCTTTAAGCGATTTTTCGCGATCCTTGTGAGATCTTTAGCTGTTCGGGACTTGAGCACTTACGCTTCAAAGCGTATACTACGCCACCTTTGAGAATCTTGGGTTTGGCGTAAGGGTCTATCTCAGCAGGTTTCTGGCCTGATGACGAGAGTCTCCTCAGTATGAAGTTTGCTGAGATAGGCTTTAAAAGCCTGACGAGGCGGCCAATACCCTACACGAAGCTCGAGCTGATTTGATTTTTGGAGAATAGACATGTCCCGAGTCTGCCAAGTTACTGGCAAGCGCCCGGTGAGTGGTAACAACCGCTCCCACGCAATGAACGCGACCAAACGCCGTTTTCTGCCTAACCTGCACTCACACCGTTTTTGGGTTGAGGCTGAGAAGCGCTTTGTAACTCTGCGTGTATCTGCTAAAGGTATGCGTGTTATCGATAAAAAGGGTATTGAGACGGTCTTGGCCGATCTGCGTGCCCGTGGTGAGAAGTATTAAGGAACTGCATTATGGCTAAAGGTGTTCGCGAGAAGATCAAGCTGGTTTCTTCTGCTGGTACTGGTCACTTCTATACCACCACGAAGAACAAGCGTACTAAGCCGGAAAAATTGGAACTGAAGAAATTCGATCCAGTTGTCCGCCAGCATGTGATTTACAAAGAAGCTAAAATTAAATAATTTTAGTGGATCAATAAAAGAACCCGGCCTTGGCCGGGTTCTTTTATTTTATAACAGCAGAAAAGGACGGGAGAATGCCAAATGCCTGAATTACCAGAGGTTGAAACCAGCCGACGCGGTATTGAACCTTATCTTGTCGGCCATAGCATTCAGTACGCGATAGTGCGCAATGCGCGCCTGCGTTGGCCGGTCTCCGAGCAGATCCTAACGCTGAGCGACCAGCTGGTACACAGCGTGCAGCGCCGTGCTAAGTATCTGTTAATTGAGCTGGAACACGGCTGGATTATTGTCCATCTGGGCATGTCCGGTAGCCTGCGCATGCTGCGTAAAGAAAACCAAGACGCAGCCGGCAAGCACGATCACATTGACCTGGTGATCAGCAACGGCATGATCCTACGCTACACCGACCCACGTCGCTTCGGCGCTTGGCTATGGTGCGAGGATCTGGCAGCCAGCAATGTGTTAGTGCATCTGGGGCCAGAGCCGCTGAGCGAAGCGTTTAACGGTACCTATCTGTATAAAAAATCACGTAACAAGCGCACGCGGCTCAAACCTTGGCTAATGGATAACAAGCTGGTGGTCGGGGTTGGCAACATCTACGCCAGCGAGTCACTGTTTAGTGCTGGGATCTTGCCCGATCGCCAGGCGGACTCACTGAGCAAGACGGAAGCGGATCTGCTTGCGGCAACTATCAAGGAGGTATTGCAGCGTTCTATCGAGCAAGGAGGAACTACGCTACGCGACTTCCTGCAATCAGACGGCAAGCCGGGGTATTTTGCTCAGGAATTACAGGTGTATGGGCGGGCGGGTGAACCCTGCCGCGCCTGTGGCCTGCCGATAGAATCCACCAAGCATGGGCAACGTAGCACTTTTTTCTGCTGCCATTGCCAACGTTAAGACATTATTGGACGGTGAGCTTTTCCATCAGCGCTTGTGTGACCACACCTGGTAGGAAAGGCGCGATATCCCCACCATGGAGGGCCACTTCCTTCACCAGTGAGGAAGAGATAAACGAGCACTCTTCGGACGGCATCAGAAATATGCTTTCCAGAGTTGGCATCAGATGGCGGTTCATGTTCGCCAACTGCATTTCGTATTCAAAGTCGGACACCGCACGCAGGCCGCGCACTAGGATATTGGCATTATGGTGGGCGGCAAAGTGCGCCATTAACTCGCTGAAGCCCAGTACTTCCACATTATCCAGATGCGAGGTGACTTGGGTCGCCAACGCTACCCGTTCTTCCAGGTTGAATAGTGGCTTTTTGCTCGAGCTAGCGGCAATGGCCAGAACCACATGATCAAACATCAATGACGCACGCGTCACTAAATCCAAGTGGCCGTTGGTCATGGGATCGAACGTCCCGGGATAGATGGCTTTGCGGAACATGATTCACTTCTCTGAGTAGTTGCGGCCCAATGCCCATAATGCGGCATATTTATTGAAGGTATATTGCGCGTTGACCACCGCTAACAGCAACCCCTGTTTACCATCCAGAAAGCCAGCACGCAGCAACCAGGTCTTGCAGAAAGCGCCGAACGTGTGGGTCAGGATTGACAGGTAACCGCAGCGTTTGCCAGCCTGGTGGCGCTGATTGGCCCACTCTTCGGCGTAACGCAGTTGTTTGCGCTGGAAGGCGAAAAAATCACGGCAGGTTAGATGCAGCAGATCGCCGCTAAGCGCAACCACATTGGCACCATCAATATTGAGCGATTCATGCACCAGATCGTCGTTATAGCAGTAACGGTAGTTGGCGTACAAACGGTTGACCCGATCCGGGTACCAGCCGCTGTGGCGCATAAAGCGGCCAAGAAACAAACTACGGCGCGCACAACTGTAAACGGTGCCGTTACCTGGTGCGGTTAAGACCTGCTCTATGGATTGGCGCAGTTCAGGCGTCACACGTTCATCGGCATCGATCATCAGAATGTAGTCGTGGCTGGCATGCTTCTGTGCCAACTGACGCTGTTTACCGAAGCCTTGCCAATCGGTATGAGTGAACACTTTCGCCCCCATACTTTCGGCAATGGCGATGCTGTCATCCTGGCTGCCGGAATCTAGCATGATGATTTCGTCAGCCCAGGCCACCGAACGCAGGCAATCCGGCAACAGCTCGGCTTCATTTTTGGCAATCATCACCACCGACAGGCTTTTACGGCTGCTCATTCAATGGCCCCGAGGCGGCAGATGCGGTTCCAACAGTTGCAGCAGGCGCTGCAACGCTCCCTGATTCTGATACAGCACTTCCACCGCATGGCGACCATAGTAACGGCGATAGTCTTCGTCGGTGAGTAGGGTTTCTACTTCCTTTACCAATGAGTCTGTGTCAGCCACGGTGATCAACCCTTCAGCTTGTGACAGCTTGGCACAGATATCATTGAAGTTGAAGGTATGTGGCCCCATCAGCACCGGGATAGCGTGAGCGGCGGCCTCCAGCGGGTTGTGTCCACCACGTTCA
This sequence comes from Serratia symbiotica, assembly GCF_000821185.2. Classification (NCBI taxonomy): domain Bacteria; kingdom Pseudomonadati; phylum Pseudomonadota; class Gammaproteobacteria; order Enterobacterales; family Yersiniaceae; genus Serratia; species Serratia symbiotica. The sequence goes on from NZ_CP050855.1 coordinate 74,444, forward strand.
ACCAAACTACCACCGACAAAGGCCAGGTCGGCAATACCATACAGCAGCATGAGTTCGCCCATGGTGTCACCGATCACTATTTGCGTGCTGCCGGAAGGGATTTCACTGCGGCTACGCAGGATATAGCTGAATCCGGCTTTCTGTACCAGATCTTTGGCAGTCGCGAAGCGTTCTGGGTGGCGCGGCACCAGGATCAGCAATAAATCGGGGTGTTTTTCCAGAAGTTTGCGCTGTGCTGCCAGCAAAATGCGTTCTTCGCCATCATGGGTGCTGGTGGCGATCCACACCGGGCGGCGCGGTGCCCATTGGCGTCGCAGGGTAACGGCACGAGCAGCCAGTTCCGGCGTGACAGAGATGTCGAATTTCAGGCTACCGGTCACAGTAAGCTGCGAGCGTTTCAGGCCAAGTTCGACGAAGCGATCACCATCTTCCTGATTCTGTGCGGCGATCAACGTAATGCGGTGCAACATGTTGCGGACAAAACCGCCGATTTTTTTATAACCTGCGGCAGAGCGTGCTGAGAGACGCGCGTTGGCGATCACCAGAGGAATATGCCGCTGATGCAGCACGTTAATCAGGTTTGGCCACAGTTCGGTTTCCATGATGATCACCAGTTTGGGATCCACCTGGTCGAGGAAACGCTTTATAGAGCCAGGTAGGTCGTAAGGCAGATAGACATGGTGTACATCTTTACCAAAGGCGGATTGTACGCGCTCTGAACCCGTTGGGGTCATCGTGGTCACAGTTATCGGTAAATAGGGGTAGTGGTGGCGCAGCGCTCGCACTAGGGGAATCGCGGCCAGCGTTTCGCCGACAGAGACGGAATGCAGCATGATACCGCTTGGCAGCACTTTCCCGGTGCAGTAGCCATAACGCTCTGCCCAGCGTTTACGGTAAGCTGGAGCTTTGCGGCTACGCAGCAGTAGGCGGAGCCAAATCAGGGGTTGGATAAGGTAGAGTAGTACCTGATAAAAACGCAGCAACATTCTATCAATTTCATTTATATGGATTATCAAGAATAGTACCATAATTGAGAGGGAAAGGCGCTAATTTGGTAACCTGTGGCCAACTTCAGACAACTGACGAACGATTTTACTAATAGGCTTGGAATGAAGAATATTTTAATTATTCGCCGCGATAACATCGGCGATATTGTTTGTACAACACCCTGAATAACGGATTGAAAACTGCCTATTTGAATGCCAAACTTTATCTTTTTATCAAAAAAGTCAGCCAGAATGTTGTTAAAAAACCGTACCATGAGAAGGTTTTCGTTTATAAGAAGGTCAAACACAAAGCGAAAAATTAAACCACATCAGGGGATTAATTTGAACGGTTGATGATTTTTATTCGGCTGAAAAAAATAAATTTTTATGCGGTTACCCTGGCTACCCCATTGCCTTGCAAATACAGCCTGCGGCTGGCAAAAATGGCCGGGGCCACTAATATCATCGGCGCTGATTTGGACACCTCTGATATATCACCAGCCTTTCCGCAAAGAAAATTTTTGCGGTAAGCATCGGGTACAACATACATACAGCTATTTATCAGCTATTACCGACCAGTCCATTCCGGTTCCGCCGGTACTGATATTTCTGACGCCGGAAGAGCAGCAGGCGGAACAGCGTCTGCAAAAGTTGTTGCCGCCGGTCGGCCGGGTATGTGCCGTCCATATCAGCAGCCGTAGCTCAAAGAGACGCTGGTCGGTAGAACGTTATGCAGAATTATCAATCGTTTGGGTACCGCTCCTGATACCGGCATGCTGATTTTTGGTCGCCACAGGGCACGCTGGCACCAGATGATATCGGCGACCAACAACGCGCTGAGCAGTGACTTGCGCAGTGCCAAAATGAACGCGAGGCGCTGTCTGCGATCGCATCTGCAGGGCAGTTTCGATTTATGCGACAAAGTGCCGTGTAGCGATGGTGATCAGATGCACCTGGCTGCGGCGTTGAATAAGGATATGGTGGTGTTCTTTGGCGATACGGATAAAGGATCCTGGCATCCGTGGTTCGGGCGATATCATATTTTACATAGCGAGCCGGGCGACTGTGTCGATGTTTCCATCGGTGAAGTTTGGCAGAAAATGCAAGATTTTGATTAATTGAAAAACAAGGCGGGGCAGTCCCTGCCTTATTTCATTTCTTTAGTGTCAGATATTGCCGACAAATAGGATCAAGGCCGTAGCTCAACAATTGCTGATGATTGATTTCTGGTGGATTGGCATAAATTTGCGCCATTTTATCCGCCAGCGAACGTTCATTTAATTCCGCCAGCGCGTGGGCCATGCCGGCCTTCTCCAGGATCTCCGCCGGCCCCCCTGGGCAACGGGTGCTGACCACCGGCGTATCGCACAGCAAAGCCTCGACCAGCACGTTGCCAAAGCCTTCGCTGTCGGAACTGAGCACCAACAAAGACGCATGACGAATAAACTTATAGGGGTTGGCCTGGAAACCGAGGAGTCGCACGCGTTCCGCAATGCCCAACTCTGCCGCCAGCCGTTTGGCTTCGGCAATGCTGGTTTCGCTGCCGGCACCAATCAACACCAGCGGCACCTGAATGCCGGATTGCGCATAGGCTTTCAGCAGGCGATCGTGCCGTTTGTGTGGGTGGAAGCGGCCGACGTGCACCAGATAATCCTGGCCCGCCAGCTCGCAAGGCTCCGCTGCCTGCTGTTGGATGGCGGCAATATCAAACGGATTATTGATCACTGCCAAGCTACGGGGGCGAATTGGCAGATTTTGCTGCAGATCTTCACCAACCGCCTGTGAAACGGCGACGATGTTGCGTCCCTGGTAGACACCGGCGATTTTGCGCTGCTTCAGCCAGCGATCCAGCCCCTCGCGGTGGCCAAGGTAGGAAGTGGACAAAATGCCGTGAATGCAGAACCACAAGCGATCTGAAGCCAGCAGCTTGCTGCGGCTGACGATGCGATCGGTCTTGTGCAAGTTGGAGAAAGCCAGGTCGAAGGCACCATTTTTGCGCTCCATGTCGGCGATCGCCCGATCCAGCGCTGCGGCACGGCGCGACAGCTCGGTCAGCTTGCGCCACGGTGTTCGGCTGTTATCTGCCACCACGAGGTAGTTAATCCCCTGGGGAATGGGGTATTTGCAGACGTCGCGTAATGAGACCAGGCTAACGTCATGCCCCATTTGCTGTATGCCCTGACACAGGGTCAGCACCACTTTTTCTGCACCGCCTCCAGGCAGACCGTCGATAACCATCAGTATACGCATAGCTAATCCAGTAGTCGGTTATAGAGGGAAATGAGCTGTTTGGAGAGATGCGCCGGCGTGGCCGACATGATGCGCAGCCTGGCCGCTTCGCCCATGGAAGAACCCAAGGCCTGACGAGGCAATGCCTGAATCGTTGTGCTGATAGCTGTAACGTCGAGGGCATCGGTAACGAAGCCATTCTGGCCTGGCGTAATAAACTCTGCACCGCCGCAGGTGGTGCTGGTGATCACCGGTAGGCCGCAAGCCATCGCTTCTAGGATCACATTAGGGAACGGGTCATACAGCGTCGGTAGCAGCAGCGCGTCTGCCGCTTGGTAAAACGGCAGCGTCTGCTTTTGCACACCCATAAAGTGCACACGGTGGCTACAGCCGAGCGACTGCGCCAACGCCCGATAACGCTTCTCTGCCTTATCCTTACCGACTACCAGCAGGTGGCTGTCCGTTGCTGCTAAGGCGCGGATGGCAGCAGCCAATCCTTTGCGTTCAAAGCCGGAACCGACAAAGATCAGGCAGTGTGCCTGCTGGGGGATTCGATATTGATCGCGCAGCAGTTGCCGCTGTCTTGCATCGGCGGGCATGAACTTTTGATGATCGATGGCGTTATAGATCACCGTAATTTTGTCGGCTGGCACGCCAAAATCGTCGATGATTTCCTGTTTGATCATCTCGGCGTTGCAAATAACGGCTTTCAGTTCAGGCGCGGCGTACATCGCGCGTTCGGCGCACATCACATAGCGGTGATAGCGGTTGGAGAACAACCATTTGCGTCGCCATTCGGGCAGCAGGCGCGCACGTTGCAACAGCCAGCGACGGTGTACACCATCGCCAGCGCGGTAAATATCACAGCCAGGAATACGTTCATGGCTTTGCACCAGATCAAATGGCTCTTTCTGCCACAGCGCTCTGGCTGATTCGGCAAAGCCCCGTTCACGGCTGATGCGGCCAAGTTTCAAGGGATTGCACAGATGAATATGCCAGTTGGGATTGGTGTCGCCCTGCCATTCGCGGGTGATGACATTCAGATCGAGGTTATGCTGTTCCAATGCTTCCAGAGCGCGTGAGACAAAACGCTCAGCTCCGCCATCCGGGCGGTATTTTTGGCGAACAATCGCCAAACGACATGCTTTCATACTAGCTGACTCCGCGCGGCTGCAATCACCGCGTCTATAGGAATAAGGTCAAGATAACGTTCTTTGGTGTTGGTGTTGATGGTGTCTGGATCGGGCAACTCGCCAAAGTCTCCAGCCCAAATCACATGGCCGATAACTTGCCATGGCCTCCATAAGATCAGTTTTGATGGGCCGAACAGCGCGATGCACGGCGTTTTTAACGCAGCAGCCATGTGCATTGGCACTGAGTCCACGCCGACAAACAGTTTTGCATGGTCGATCAGAGCAGCCAATTGGCGCAGCGTCAACTGCCCGGCCAGTGAAATCACACTCTGCGGCAAGCAAAGTGCCAGAATGCGCTCCACCATGGCTTTTTCCCGGGAGTCTGGGCCGGAGGTGATCACCAATTGGTGACCATTGGCCTGCAATGCGCAAAGGGTGGCTGCCATCTTTTCTTCACTCCAGCATTTGAAGAACCAGCGCGAGGTAGGCTGCACCACGATGTAACCACCGGTCACGCCCTGCTGCTGCAACAGCCGCTCACTGGCTTGCCAATCCTGCGCTTCATAGCTCATCGTTACCCGTTGGCTGAGTGCCGGTAGGTTTAGGGGAGCCAACAGCGATAAATTCTGTTCAACGGTATGCTGGTGAGCGTGATCGCTCACCGGCACTAGCCGGGTGTGGCAGTGGTGCCAAACAAAGCCACGACGTTTAGGAAAGTCGAAGCCCAGCCGGATAGGTGCGCCAGTCAGGCGCGTGAGGATGGCGCTGCGCCACTGATCGGCCAGATTGACCACCAGATCGTAGCGCTGTGCCTTAAGCTGGCGCAGCAGGCTCAGTTCATGGCGCAGATGCGTCAGGGTTCCTTGTTTTTTCCACTGACGGTCAATGGCGAAAATATTCGACAGTGCTGGATTACTCGCCAGCATCTCATGGGTTTCCTGATACAGCAGTACATCGATCTGTGCCTGCGGGTAGTTTTGTCGCAGGCTGCTGATGACTGGCGTGATCAGCAACATATCGCCATGGTGGCGCAGTTTAACGATCAGAATACGCTGTACGGGTAGATTAGAAATTAAGGCCGGCGCGTCGTTCATCATCAGTCGCTTTCAGGGAAACCAGTCTGTGATTCTAAATGACCCGATCGCCTGTGGCTACTGTTGCTCCGCTTTGCTTTCTTATCGGGAAGGGGGACGAATGCCCCTCAACGTTGTTCAAATCCGGTAATAAAGTCATTTGCATTTGCCCTAGCGCAACGGCCTACGTAGTATAATGCATTCTGTTGATCTCAGGTCGATATTCATGGCTAAACCGGCGTTTCTCATTACTATTGATACCGAAGGCGATAATCTGTGGCAAAACCACGATCGTATTTCCACCGAAAATACGCGTTTCTTGCCACGTTTTCAGGCGCTTTGTGAGAAATACGCCTTCAAGCCAGTTTATCTCACCAACTATGAAATGGCATTGGATCCGGCCTATGTTGAGTTCGCCCGCGATGTGATCGCGCGCGGTGCTGGCGAGATAGGGATGCACCTACATGCTTGGAACAGCCCGCCACTGGCTCCGCTGACCGACGATGATTGGCGTCATAAGCCGTATCTGATCGAATATCCTGCCGATCAGGTTCGTGCCAAAGTCGATCATATGACCAAGCTACTGGAGGACACTTTCCAAACAAAGATGCTCAGCCACCGCGCTGGCCGATGGGCCTTCAACGAATACTATGCATCGCTGCTGCTGGAATACGGCTATCAGGTAGACTGTTCAGTTACACCACGGGTTAACTGGCAGCTCTCGCCGGGCAACCCGCAGGGGGATGGCGGCACGGACTACCGCCATTTTCCATCGCAGGCTTACTTTATTGATCCGCAAAATATCGCCAAGCCGGGTACTTCGACATTATTAGAGGTGCCAATGAGCATTCAGTACAAGCATTCGGCGCTGATGAACATCTTCAAACAAGGCTATGATAGGCTGCGGGGCAAGCAGCGTTCACCATCGGTGCACTGGCTGCGGCCCAGTGGCAACAACCTGCACCAGATGAAAAAGGTGGTTGAGGTATTATTGGCACAGGGGCATGATTACCTGGAGTTTATGCTGCATTCCTCCGAGTTTATGCCCGGCGGTAGCCCGACATTTAAAACCGAACAGGATATTGAAGGGCTGTACCGCGATCTGGAACAGCTGTTTGACTGGTTGCGCCAGCGTACAGTTGGCATGACGCTGGCTGAGTATTATCAGAGAAAAAAGATCTGAGCATCGATGAAAAAAAGTAAGATTGATACCGTTAATCGTTTCCTGCATTTCTACACCAGATTTTTTGGGAACTTAAAAGATGTAAATAGCCTGAATGCTGAGCGGGACTTTGGCAGCATTGTTATTTACTCCAGCACGGCGCTTGGCGACCTGATGTTTAATACGCCAGCTATCCATGCGTTAAAAAAACGCTACCCCAATGCGAAATTTACCCTGGTCTCCAGCGATAAAAACCGTCATTTGGTCATGGATAGCCGCTATTTTGACAAGGTGATCTATTGGGATAATAAAGTTAAGGATATTTTCAGCCTGGTTGCCCGCCTGCGGAAAATGAAACCTGAGCTGTCGGTGATCCTGCACTCTTACATCCCTTATGATGTGCTCAGTGCGGTACTTTCTGGTAGTCAGTACATCATTCGTGACAACTACAGTTGCGACGGTGAGCATATGAACCACTGGGTATATTGCCATCGGGGTCACTATGACGGGCATTTAATCCAGCGCAAGCTGGATCTGCTGAAAGTGATCGGCTGCGATAATCAAGATACCCACATGCATATTCCCGTGCGCTTTAATTCCTTGCCAAGAATTGCGAATAAAACGCTGGTTGGTTTTCAGATGGGTGCCTCAGAAGCGCTGCGTTGCTGGCCCAAAGAGCGTTTTGTGTCCCTGGCTCGCAAACTGTTTTCGGCAGATGATCGCTACCATGTTGTGCTGATTGGCAGTGCCAAGGAAAAAGAGCTTGAGCGGCAATTCCTGGCTGCGCTGTCCCCGGAAGAGCGGCAACGGGTTACCTGCCACATAGGCAAAACCACATTGCCTCAGTTGCTTGGCATTATCCAGCAGTTGGATGTACTGATTACCGGCGACACCGGGCCATTGCATCTTGCTGTTGCCCTACAGACGCGTACGGTCAGCCTATTTTATACGGCCAATCCTCAGCATACCGGGCCTTATCAAGATCCTGAATTGCACCGCATTATCTACATTGATCCTGACGATAACAAAACGTCGCTGGATATGGATTTCCCGTTAGAAGTTATTGCTGTAGATAGGGTTTATCATTTATTGCGCGAAATCCTGTCCTGATTTTTCTGCGGTACCGGGGAAGTGCCTGACACCGCAGAGCCGATCAGTACGATCTTTTCAATAGCGGCAGTGACAGCGCCAATGAAGTGACAACCACCAGCGCAGTATTGCTTTGTATCAACACCACGTCTGTAAACCCAAATACGATTACCGGGCAAATAACGAACAATGTGCCGCTGTTTTCGAACGCGTTTTTCCTGTTAAGTGAGAAATACAGGCAGAATAAGTAGAAGCACAGCAATGAAAACAGGCCAAACATGCCCTGCAGGGACAAGGTTTCCAGCATGTCATTGTGCAAGTGGTAGGCCACGTTTCGCATCGCTTCCAGATTGCCCCGTTCATGTTGACGGATATACTCCTCTACTTTTTGATAGCGCTTATCCGTGCTCTGCCCCAAAAGATTAAACTGAGAACTATACCAACCGGATTTCCAGATGGAGAGGCGGGCGCCTACCGAGGTGTCGTTATTGGTGTGATATTCCGCAATATCCGTTTGGATTTGGGATATGCGATCCCAAGAAAAATACAGTACTGTGGCCGCACCGGTAAAAATAATCACTGTGAACAAAGCCTGTATCTTTTTATTTACGTCACGGTAGTAGGCTAGGAAAAAGGCCAGATACAGTACTGGAGTAAGAAATATCGCGGCCCGGGTTTCTGTCAACAGCACCATTATCATACTGGCCAAGAAAGTGCCGAGGAACATCAGTAAAGATAGTACAGACGACTGAAAACATTTACGGATCAGGATGATGGAGATCATGGAGATAAATACGGCCAAATAGGCACCTGTGGTGGCGGCGTCAGTGGTCCATTTGACTCTCGGCTCCAACTCGGTACGGGAAAGGTAACCCAACCACAGCGCCATGATGAGACCAATAAAAAGGGCTGCGATGCTTACTTTTAGTACGTTTTTGTTGAGCATCCTGCGACATTGATAAAAATAAAACAGTACGAAGGCGGCGAGCAGAAAGCGTTTACCTACGGTATGGTAGTTATCTCTAATGTCGATGAAATCTGTATTTTTGAATAACTCAGCCCAAATTAATTTACTCGCTGAAAAAAATATCAGTGAAATGCAAAGCAACATTAGTGGCTTATCGGAAACCAATATTTTTGGGTTTTTATATGCGTTGAGTATGATATAAGTAACGGCAACATAACTGACCAGATAAAAAATCTTCTCCGGGTAACCTTTTACCAGTAAATCGAGAGAGACCGAGCAAGCCAATGCAAAAAAGCAAAGATTAAAAATAATGGCGTTGTTACGTGTTTCTTTCAGCACGTTGCTTCCTCACTTACCATAGCGAAATTTGAAATAGGACAAATACCAGTGCAGACTGGACAGGTATTTTTTCTCACGGAACATTAACTTATACATCTTCTTTGCCTGTCCATCATTTTTAGGTATATCAAAATGATGGGATGACCATGGAGAATTAAGATAAATATTCGTATAAAACTGGGTGCCTGCCTGCTTGTTCCATTTTTGCCACGGCTTATCTGCACCGGCATAGTGCAAAAATACGGTGTCAACGGATGGCAGGACTTTATAATCGGCTTCTTGGTGGCCAAGCATAAATATAGAGTTGTATTTTTTTTCAACAAACCTGACCTTGCCCTCAAGGATGATATTCAGGGCATCCTGATCCATATATTTAAATTTATGACCTTGCGATTCTAATATCGAAATTGTCTTATCGCTGATATTTTCTTGCAACCACCGTTGCACGTTAATCAGCAGCATGCCTGAATTGAAATAGTTAGAGCCTTGCAAACCGATATTTGCAGCCAGCGTTGGTGCCAAATGTTCCCCTTCGCTGACAACCAGGGCAATATCTGTATATGCCGATCTGCTGTTGTAAAAATCAGTGAAGGCGTTCAAACAAACAATATCGGCGTCCAGATACAGTAGGGTCGCTTCACGCTCGAGCAGATAAGGGGCCAGTAGGCGATAATAAATCGCTTTACTGAAAAGTTCAGTCGAAGGCAGCTTGGCGAAGAGCTGCTCGGGAAGCTGATGAACATGAATGCTGTGTACGGTCCCGGCGATGAGGGCACGTAAACCGTCAGCCATGTCAGATACCTCTTCAGAGGTTATCAAATGGAAATGAACCTGGCCCTCATCGATATGGTCGATCAACGAGCGGATGGTGATGCAGGCATGACGGATAAAATTACCGTCCACGCCAAACGCAACGTGATAATGTTGCTGCTCATGCTGGTTATCACTACCCTGATATAGGGTTTCTTTAATCGCCCCCCTAATACTCTGTAATTGTTGGGGCAGATTGCTGTTCAGGTTATTTTCCATTTTTTTATCTTGAGATATTTCTTCTTGAAACTCAGGCGAATAGCGGGATCCAGCAAAAAAGAAATCGAACTTATTTCTTTGATTCTTTTGATTACCTTTTGACGGCTGGGCGTGTTGTCCATGTTTCGGCCATAGCGCTGGAATATATTGATCCAATGGCAGGCGATAAGATTGGCATATTGATAACCAAACACGCGTTCCATCTCTTCCGTCGCCTCGACCAGCAGTTCTACTTTCTCGCTATCAACTCGGCTCGACAGGCTGTTGCCATGTTTGAAATAGAGATAGGGGCTGCTGCGAGAAAAGACGATGTGCTGACAATGGCTCAATATTGTCGGGAAAAGATAGGCGTCCTCATAACAGCGGAATGGCGGAAAAGGATGTGCCAGCAGCAGTTCCCGTTTAACGAACTGACCGATGAAATGAGCCTGCATGTCCTTATGGATCAGGAACTTTTTTATCGCCTGCGGCTGTGACAACGGCTGCGGTTGCAGGCCCGTCCATGAGATATCCAGATCGCTGTCGCCATGCTCTTCGTTAAGTCTGGTAAGCAGCAATTCCGGTTGTGAAGCTGCCAAAAACTGCACGACATCGCACAGAGCGCCGGCTAAAAGCCAATCATCGCCATCTACCATGGTGACATAGTCGCCTGAACATTGCTGGACGCCAAAGTTCCTGACCTTACCGATATTACGAAAATCGACCTGAAATAGACGTGTGTGGTGTGCATGACGCTCGGCAAATTGCTGCAATATTTCCGCCGTGCGATCGACAGAAGCGTCGCTAATCAGAATTATTTCATAGCCTTCGTTCAGGCCGGCAAGCGAGCTGAGCAAAGTGGCCAGTGTCTTGTCCAGATAGGCTTCGCAATTATGCGCCGTCAGGACAATGCTGAGTATCTTCCGATCCACCATCATTAATATTCCAAGTCAAGAAAATAAGCTTACAATGCTTACTGTTGCTGTAATAGGCCATAAACCTGTTGTGCGCTGATATCCGCCATTTTGTTACCTGCCAGCGGCAGGCAGGCGTACTGATTCTGCCCATAACCGCCAATTAGCCCAGGATCTGTCGGGCCAAACAGCGTGATATTCGACTTATTAAGCGCGGCGGCAAGGTGGCTCAGCCCGGTATCTACTGAGACCACGCTTTTAGCACCAGCCAATACCTCGGCCACCTGTTGCAGGCTGAGCTGTGGCAGCACCTCGACATGCGCAAAACCTTCTGCCAGCCGCAGTGCGCGTAGGCGCTCATGCTCCGCGCCCCACGGCAGTTTGATCCTCAGCCCGTTGTTTGCCGCCAGCTTAATCAGCTCGCGCCAGTTTTGTTCCGGCCAGTGTTTATCGTCTCGCGTGGTTGCATGCAGAAACACCAGATACTGATCGGCATCGGCTGGCGGCTGGCTGAGAAATCGCCCAGCGATGGCGTAATCGCCGTAGCTGCCCGGCTGGTCGTAACCCAGGCTTTTGGCAAACAGTTGGCGTGTGCGTTCTACCGCGTGCTGCTGCTTGCTGATCTCATGCCGATGATTATAGAACCAACTGGCGAAGGGTTCGCGTGCACTCTTGCAGCCCTGGCCATGTTTACAGCCTTTAGCAAGGCGAGTGATCAACGCCGCGCTTTTAATCAGCCCCTGTGCATCGATCACCACGTCATAGCTGCGTTGCTGCACCGTGCGTTTGAAATCGCCGCGCTGCTGGCGCGTTACGCGACCAAACCAGTTTTTACGCCAACGGCGGATAGCCACTGGGATCACGCGATCGACAGCCGGATGCCAGGTGGGGATTTGACGGAAGCCTTCCTCCACCACCCAGTCGAAACGGATGCCCGGAATGGCTTGCATGGCATCGCTCAGTGCGGGAAGTGTGTGGAGTATGTCCCCCATCGAGGAAGTTTTAACAATCAACACCTGCATGGTTATTCCTCGCTGGCAGCCAGTAACGGCGTCAGCGCTTCCAACACCTGCTGTGGCTGAATATCGATCAGGCTTTGGTGATACCCCTGATCGGCATCGCCTTTACGCACCTTGTGGTAGCCGCTGATTAAACGGATCACCTTAGCCTTATCGGATAACGGTGGCGTAAAGTCTGGGCTGCTCGGACCGTATAGGGCTATCAGTGGTTTATTCAATGCAGCGGTAATGTGCATCAAACCGGAATCGTTGCTGACTATCGCCTGGCAGGAGGCGATCAAAATTACTGCCTGCTCCAACTGGGTTTTCCCGGCCAGATTGATGCAACAATCGCGGGCATTTGCCTGCAATGCCGTGCGGATTTGCTCGCCGGCTGCGTAGTCTTTTGCCGAGCCGAACAGCGCAATTTGATAGCCCTGCTCGATCAACCTCTGTGCCAATGTGGCATAGTGATAGTGCGGCCAACGTTTTGCCGGGCCAAACTCTGCCCCTGGGCAAAAGCCGATCATTGGCCGATGATCGGTCAAATTGAACGCGGTAGTGGTCTTGGCGATCTCTTCTTCGCTGACCTGTAGCTGCGGCCACAACAGTGGTTGAGGCAGATCGTCAGCGCAATGAATGCGCCCTTTGTCATAAGCCAACGCCACATAGCGCTGCACCATCAACGGGAAGGCGGCTTTATCAAGCACGCGGATATCATTCAGCAGACCGTAACGTATTTCACCGCGCCAACCGGTACGCTGTGGCACATTGGCGAAAAACGGCACCAACGCGGATTTGAACGAATTGGGCAACACATAAGCATGATCATACTGGTTTGCGCGTAGGGCATGGCCGAGACGCCAACGTTCGCCGATGGCCAAAGTACCGTGACCCAGCGGCATCGGTAGCGCCTGATGAACTTCCGGCATACGCGTCAGCAATGGGCGACACCAGGCTGCCGCCATCACATCGATTTCCGCAGACGGATATTCGGCCTTCAGGGTACGATAGAGACTCTGCGACATCATCATGTCGCCAACCCATGACGGGCCGATAACCAGTATTTTCATATTCCTTCAGCGTATAACGGTACGGTTCAACCAAGCCATGTACTCTTTCACCCCTTTAGCGACCGTTTTGAACGGCGCATCATAGCCAGCGGCGCGCAGCTTGGTGAGATCGGCCTGGGTGTATGCCTGATAGCGGCCCTTCAGCTTTTGCGGGAACTCAATGGATTCCACCTTGCCTTTTTGGTGAAAATCTATCACCGCATCGGCGACCGCTTGGAAGCTCTCCGCTTGCCCAGTGCCGCAGTTAAAGATGCCTGACTTGCCGTTTTCCCAGAACCACAGGTTGACCGCTGCCACATCGCCAACATAGATAAAGTCACGCTTGAAATTTTCACTACCAGCGAACAGTTTTGGGTTTTCGCTACAGTTAATCTGGCTATTCAGATGAAAAGCAACGCTCGCCATACTGCCTTTGTGGCCTTCGCGCGGGCCGTAGACGTTGAAATAACGGAAGCCGCAGATCGGCGAGTCCGCCTTAGGCAGGATTTTACGTACGTACTGATCAAACAGAAACTTGGAGTAGCCGTAAACGTTCAACGGCTCTTCATATTGACGCTCTTCGATAAACGTTTCACAGGCACCATAGGTGGCAGCAGAGGAGGCGTATAGGAATGGGATCTCGCGATCCAGGCAGTAGTGCAGAATATCTTTGGAGTACTGATAGTTGTTATCCATCATGTACTTGCCATCCCATTCGGTGGTAGAGGAGCAGGCACCTTGGTGGAATATTGCCTTAATATCACCCAGATCGTCACCCGCCACGATGCTAGCGATAAAATCTTCTTTATCGATATAGTCGGCGATATCAAGATCGACCAGGTTGACAAATTTGGTGCCGTCTTTCAGGTTATCCACCACCAAAATATCGCGGTATCCTTTGCCATTCAGTGCCTTAACGATATTGCTGCCAATCATGCCAGCACCGCCAGTGACGATAATCATTGGGTAGCCTCTATTAATATTCCTGGTGAGGCACAGTGCCCCACGTTTAATCATTGCCGCCCATAATAGCATTTCATACCGCTGCAAACAGCGGCAGGGCTTCGAATAATCCCGCCATGCTGATGACGCCAAAAGTTTGCCATCTCCTATTGGTTATTCAAAAAAACAACCCCTGGAAAGACATCTCTTACGGGTTATCAACACGCTGCAAGGCTGGAAATTTTGGCTTTTTTACGCTTTGGGTTCATCCTGCCCCGCATTTGTCCAACGATGCCACAGGCGTTTGATAAATTCTGCGGGTGGCGAAGCCGCCAAACTGTCACCGATTACGCCCAACATAGTAGCCACACTGACTTTTTCCTTTGGCAGTTTGACCTTGCACTGCTTGACACTACCGGTGAACCCGTCCTTCTGCGCCTTGACTGGCAGTGGAGGAACGTAGCTGCTACCCTGCGGTTCGTTTAGCAGTGAGCTTGGCTTGACCAGCACGATGTCGGCTGGCAACACGGGGAGCATCTGCTGGAGCACTTTCACCGTTGCCGGGCGTGGGTGGCCGATGGCGATGGCGGAACCGTTGCGCCGCGCCAACGCGACCGCACGGTTGAACTGGTGGCGGATATCGGCCTCGTTGGCGGTATCGTCGAGAAACACCTTGCGTTTGATCACCTTCACGCCGGTGCCTATCGCGGCACGAGTAGCCTGGCTGTTGCTAATAGTCAGACTGTCGAGGAAATAGAGCCGGTAGCTTGTGAGTGCCTGCATGACTTTCTGCATGCCTGGCAGGCTTGAGGTCATGGCACTGCCCATGTGGTTATTCATTCCCACCGCGTAGGGTACGTTATTCACCGCATTGTGGATGATGCGTTGGATGTTTTCGCTGCTCATGTCAGGTTGCAGCGTATCCTGTTCAAGCGGCTGCTTGCTGAACGGGGCCATCGGCATGTGGATCAACACTTCACGGTTCTGGCTATGGGCGCGGGTGGCCATCAGGCGGGCATAAGGTGCATTAGGCAACACGGCGACCGAGACCGCCTCCGGCATCTGTAACACCGCGTTTTCCTCGTGTGGGTGATAGCCCACATCATCAATAACGATAGACAGTTTCCCAGCTTGTACGGCGTAAACCTGCACCAAGCAGCCAATCAATACGGCAGTAAGGATTTTTAAATCGCGCAAATCTATCTTCCCAACCACGGCAGTGGGTTAACCACCTGACCTTGGCGACGAATTTCAAAATAGAGCGAAGGCGTACCTTGGCCACCGCTGGTGCCTACCAGCGCAATTGGCTGACCAGCACGCACCTGCGTGCCGACGTTAACCAGTGCGCTCTGGTTATAGCCATACAGGCTCATGTCGCCTTTCCCGTGCTCGATTACCACCACCAGGCCATAGCCCTGTAGCCAGTCGGCCAGCAACACGCGACCATCGGCGATGGCTTTTACTTCACTGCCTTCTCTTGCTTCGATCACCATACCTTTCCAGCGCAACTCGCCATGTAGTGGTTCGCCAAAGCTGTGCAGGGTCGAACCCCGTACCGGCCATATCGCCTGACCCGCCGGGCGGCCAAGGCCACCAGTACGCGCCATCAGCGAACGATCGGCCTCGCTTGGCTGATAAGGCGTGCCGGTTTTCTTTGCCTGCTGTTCTTTAGCATGCACTTTGGCGGCTTCACGCGCTTCACGTTCGGCGCGGAGGCGGTCTTCACGTTCGGCACGGACGATCTTATCGCGCAGGCGGATTTCGTTTTGGCGCAGTTCTACCAGCCGCTGCTGATCTTTCTCCAACGAAGCTTCTAGTGCTGTTAGCGTTTTCCTACGTGTGCTGCGCGCCAACTCCAGCTTTTGTTGCTGCATCTGCTGTTCGCCCAGTAACGTTTTCTGCTGGTTTTGTTTAGCCAGCAGAGTAGTCTTTTGCTCCGCCAGTTCGTTACGAGTTTGTTTCAGTTCTTCAATGGTTTGCAGACGTGCTTCGTTCAAATAGCTGAAGTAGGCCAGAATACGTTCGCTACGTTGACTTTCCTCACCGCTGAGGATCAATTGCTCTGCGCTGTGCTGCCCCTGACGAAAGGCAGCGTCAAGCTGTTTGGCGAGTATACTTTGCTGAATGGATTGCTGTTTTTGCCGCTTGGCGATGGAGGCATTCAGGCCGGAAATATCTTCACCCAACTGGTTGAGCGCACCCTGAGTATCGCGCATTTGGCGACTGACTTGGGCGATGGTCTTTTCCTGCTGTCTGAGTTGATCCTGCAATGATCTGCGCTGTTGCAGCTGCTGTTTCACCACCTTTTCTTTTTCGGCGATGCTTTGTTGGATGTCTTTGAGCTGAGATTGATTGTCTCCAGCAGCATGGCTGGCGAGCGGCCACAACAAGACGCCAACGCAAAATACGCTGGCGCACAGGCTGGTCAATCTCCTTGGCGTAGTGCGTTCAGGCAATGGCTGGCTATCTGCGTTTACGCTTTGGATTACCCTTGATGGTGCAAAAAACGCGCTTTCTTTCATAGAGGAGGATTATTTCACGATGAATAGCTGCTTACCAGCCATCTCTCACGGGATTTCCTTACCCATTCCACTGCGGCATTCATGGTCATCACCCCACCTTGGTTATATCAAAGTTGCGGTGAGCGGCGCGGGCTTTTATATTCTGACGATGAGAATTTCTCAGTGTAGCCCGCTGTTTCTGCATCAGCGTTTGCTTATTGGCTGTATTTGCTGCACTCGGCAGGTATACTCTGGAACCTTGACTTATTTCTTCCTATAACTGACGGGAGTTATTACCCCCCATGCTGCAAGAAATTATGCCATTCGTTAGCAAGCATCCCATACTGAGTTTGGCTTGGATCGCTCTGCTGGTTGCGGTGATCGTGATAACCTTCAACAGTCGTTTTTCCAAAGTTAAAGAGGTCTCTCGTGGTGAAGCTACGCGCCTGATTAACAAAGAAGACGCCGTTGTGGTCGATACTCGCAGCCGCGATGACTTCCATAAGGGTCACCTGGCCAATGCCATCAACTTAACGGCCAGTGAAATCAAAAGCGGTAACCTGGGCGATCTGGAAAAGCACAAAGCTCAGCCGATCATTGTGGCTTGTGCTAACGGCACGGCTTCACGCGAACCTGCAGAAAACCTTAATAAGTCCGGTTTTGACAATGTTGTGATGTTGAAAGAAGGCATTGCCGGCTGGAACGGTGAAAACCTGCCCCTGGTTCGCGGGAAATGATGGTTTAACCTAGTCAAGGGAGCAATCTATGGCTGACATTGATATCTACACCAAGGCAACCTGCCCGTTCTGCCATCGCGCCAAGGCGCTGCTGAACAGCAAAGGGGTGACGTTTAACGAGATCGCCATTGATGGCGATAACGCAAAACGTGAAGTGATGATTGAGCGCAGTGGGCGCACCACCGTGCCGCAAATTTTCATCAATCGCCGCCACATTGGCGGCTGCGATGATTTATATGAACTTGATGCTCATGGTGGTCTTGATCCGTTGCTTTAAGCGGGCGTGGCCATTTCCTGAGTATCAATAAGGACGTTTAACCAAAGGTATTACACACATGTCAGAACAAAACAGCACAGAGATGGCTTTCCAGATCCAACGCATTTACACCAAAGATATCTCCTTTGAAGCGCCGAAAGCGCCGCAAGTTTTCCAGCAGGAATGGCAGCCGGAAGTTAAACTTGATCTAGACACCGCTTCCAGCCAACTGGCTGACGATGTGTATGAAGTGGTACTGCGCGTAACCGTGACTGCGTCTGTAGGCGAAGAAACCGCTTTCCTGTGTGAAGTACAACAGGCAGGCATCTTCTCCGTAGCAGGCATCGAAGGCACTCAACTGGCGCATTGCCTGGGGGCATACTGCCCAAATATTCTGTTCCCGTATGCACGTGAGTGCATCACTAGCCTGGTTTCCCGTGGCACGTTCCCGCAGATAAATCTGGCACCAGTCAATTTTGACGCACTGTTCATGAACTATCTGCAACAGCAGGCGGAAGGCGAAGGTGCCGCACCCCATCAGGATGCCTGATGAACATCATCCATGCTTCAATGGCCGTAATTGGTGCCGGCTCTTACGGCACCGCATTAGCCATTACGCTGGCGCGTAATGGCCACCCCGTGGTGCTGTGGGGACATAATCCCGCGCATATTCAAAAATTGCAGCAACACCGTTGCAACCAGACCTTCCTGCCCGACGTACCCTTCCCTGATTCATTATTACTCGAAGCCGATTTGCCGCGTGCGCTGGCGATGAGCCGTGATGTGCTAGTGGTGGTGCCAAGCCATGTATTCGGTGATGTGCTGCGCCAATTGAAACCGCATCTGCGCCCAGATGCGCGCATCGTATGGGCGACCAAAGGGTTGGAAGCGGAAACAGGTCGGTTGCTGCAAGACGTGGCGCGTGAAGCGCTGGGTGACGACATCCCGCTGGCAGTCATCTCCGGGCCAACGTTCGCCAAAGAGCTGGCAGCCGGGATGCCGACGGCGATTGCGCTGGCGGCGACTGATACACAGTTTGCCGACGATCTGCAACAGTTGTTGCACTGTGGCAAAAGCTTTCGCGTATACAGCAACCCCGATTTTATCGGCGTACAGTTGGGTGGCGCAGTGAAGAATGTGATCGCCATCGGCGCAGGGATGTCCGACGGCATCGGTTTTGGTGCCAACGCTCGTACTGCCTTGATCACCCGTGGCATCGCTGAAATGAGCCGCCTTGGCTCTGCGCTGGGTGCCGATCCCTCGACGTTCATGGGCATGGCGGGGCTGGGCGATCTGGTGTTAACTTGCACTGATAACCAATCACGCAACCGCCGCTTCGGGATTATGCTGGGGCAAGGTAAAGGTGTGCAGGCAGCACAGGACAGCATCGGCCAAGTGGTCGAAGGCTATCTGAATACCAAAGAGGTATTGACACTGGCGCAACGTCACGGTGTGGAAATGCCGATCACCGAACAGATTTACCAAGTATTGTACTGCAACAAAAATGCCAGCGAAGCGGCATCAAGCCTGTTGGGGCGTACTAGAAAAGGCGAAAAGCGTAGCGCGTAACCTAAAACACTATGCTGGAGCAGCATACTGGCTCTGGCAATGAAGAGCGGGGCCGCGACCGCACTTGCGGTGAGACGGCCTGTTGGGTAAGGCAGAGAGGAATGTGATGTCGCCTGAAGAGTTAGAACAAGTCTGGAATAACATCAAATCAGAAGCGAGAGCGCTGGCTGACTGTGAACCGATGCTGGCTAGCTTTTTCCATGCGACATTGCTCAAACATGAAAACCTGGGCAATGCACTCAGCTATATTCTTGCCAACAAGCTGGCTAATTCGATCATGCCCGCCATCGCGGTG
This sequence comes from Serratia symbiotica, assembly GCF_000821185.2. Classification (NCBI taxonomy): domain Bacteria; kingdom Pseudomonadati; phylum Pseudomonadota; class Gammaproteobacteria; order Enterobacterales; family Yersiniaceae; genus Serratia; species Serratia symbiotica. The sequence goes on from NZ_CP050855.1 coordinate 93,694, forward strand.
CGTGAAGTGGTGGAAGACGCCTACCTGGCCGATCAGCAGATGATCGTCTCGGCGGCGCGCGATATTCTGGCTGTACGCCTACGCGACCCGGCAGTGGATAAATGCTCTACGCCACTACTGTACCTGAAAGGCTTCCATGCACTGCAAGCATACCGCATCGGCCATTGGCTGTGGTTACAGGGCCGGCAGGCGTTGGCCATCTATATGCAAAATCAGATCTCGGTCGCTTTCGGCGTCGATATTCATCCAGCGGCTACCATCGGTTGTGGCATCATGATCGATCATGCTACCGGTATCGTGATCGGTGAAACCGCAGTGGTGGAAAATGATGTTTCCATCTTGCAGTCGGTAACCTTGGGCGGTACTGGCAAAACCAGTGGCGATCGCCACCCTAAAATCCGCGAGGGCGTGATGATCGGTGCTGGAGCTAAAATTCTTGGCAATATCGAAGTGGGTAAAGGTGCAAAAATCGGTGCAGGCTCTGTGGTGCTACAGGCTGTGCCACCGCATACCACTGCCGCTGGCGTGCCAGCGCGCATCGTCGGCCGACCAGAAAGCGAGATACCTTCAATGGATATGGATCAGTATTTCAACGATGCCAGCCGCGGCTTTGAAAACGGCGATGGCATTTAATGACTTAAAGCCTATCGCAGTAGGGGTAGTACATTGTTGCTGCCAGTTTGCACATGGGTAGCATGCAACAACCGGCGCGTACATGGAGTACGTGAGGATTAGGAACCCTGCCCAGGGGCAAAATGGCAAATAATCTAGCCTAATGGGATAAGTTCTTATCTGTAGTGATCTTCGGCTATCTTATATACCCGTGATACTTCCAGTTGCTTGTGCGTGAGTTTTTCTCGCTCACCCCAGTCGCTGACGGGTGTTAGCGCTTGGGGATTAATACCCCTCATCCCTGAGGTTCAGCCTGCGGCCCAGCGCAAGCGCTGTTCAAATCGGTTCCCGACCGGATGGCCTTTAACGGATTTTTGGCAAAAATATACTCGCATCTGCGGGCATATTCTAAGGAAGAGCGCGAATTACTTCTTCGCTGCGAAACGTGCAGCAGCTTCGTCCCAATTAACCACGTTCCAGAAGGCTTTGATGTAGTCAGGCCGTTTGTTTTGATATTTCAGGTAGTAAGCGTGTTCCCACACGTCCAGGACAATGATTGGAAAGCCTGAAGTGCCCGTTGCGGCTTCGCCCATCAGCGGGCTGTCCTGGTTGGCGGTAGATACAACGACCAGTTTGTCGCCTTGCAGTACCAGCCAAGCCCAGCCTGAACCGAAACGGGTGGCTGCCGTTTTCTCGAACTCTTCTTTGAATTGCTCAACGCTGCCAAAATCGCGCTCGATGGCGGCTTTCAGATCGCCGGACAAGGTAGTGCCAGTTTTGAGATTTTTCCAGAAAAAGCTGTGGTTAGCATGGCCTCCGGCATTGTTGCGCATGAAGGTACGCTTATCGGTTGGCACTTTATCCAGATGCTCGATCAATTCTTCAACGCTGTATTTGGCCAGTTCTGGGTAGGCTTCTAGCACAGTGTTGGCGTTGTTGACGTAGGCCTGATGGTGTTTGCTGTGATGGATTTCCATCGTTTGCTTGTCAAAATGTGGTTCCAGTGCGTCGTAGGCGTACGGCAGGGATGGCAGTGAATAACTCATAATCATCATCTCCAGTGGTGTATAGGCGGCGCGAAGGGCAAGCACCGCATCAAGTCGGACTATTATAGTTAATTAAATGATATTTAAAATGATGATTAATCCCATATAAAGATTATGATTAATGACCAAGATGGCAAGGGTCATTGCCTGATATAAAGCGGTAAAGCACCATTTACATTGCTGGAGTATCAAGTTCTTGGTTAATATCTATACTGTACTGGTGAATAGCAGAACCCTGTTATGAGGCTGGTCACTTTATCGTTGACTTCACGGGTATGTGTTCACTTTAGTATAACCAGTTTGTAACACCCCTAATAACAATGGCATTAACGCTTCCCGCTTTATCGGGGGATAATGTCAGATGAAACAATGTGACAATGAAAGTTAAGGAGATCCCCATGCAAGTCAGCAGAAGGCATTTCTTTAAGATCTGCGCGGGCGGTATGGCAGGAACGACGGTGGCCGCGCTGGGCTTTGCCCCAGAATTGGCGTTAGCGGAAACCCGGCAGTATAAACTGCTGCGCGCCCGTGAAACCCGTAATAACTGTACGTACTGCTCCGTCGGCTGTGGGCTATTAATGTACAGCCTCGGTGATGGTGCCAAGAATGTAAAAGAAAGTATTTTCCATATCGAAGGGGACCCAGATCACCCAGTCAACCGTGGTGCGCTCTGCCCGAAAGGTGCTGGCCTGGTTGACTTCATCCACAGTGAAAGCCGCCTCCAGTACCCGGAATACCGTGCGGCTGGCTCGGATAAATGGCAGCGTATCAGTTGGGACGACGCCTTTACCCACATCGCCAAGCTGATGAAGGAAGACCGTGACGCTAACTTTGTTGCAGCTAACGAACAGGGTGTTACTGTCAATCGCTGGTTGTCCACCGGGATGCTATGTGCCTCTGGTGCCAGCAACGAAACCGGTTTTTTAACGCAAAAATTTATTCGCGCTCTCGGCATGCTGGCCATAGATAACCAGGCGCGCGTCTGACACGGACCAACGGTAGCAAGTCTTGCTCCAACATTTGGTCGCGGTGCGATGACCAACCACTGGGTTGACATGAAGAACGCGAATTTGATTATCGTCATGGGCGGTAATGCTGCAGAAGCGCATCCGGTGGGTTTCCGCTGGGCGATGGAAGCCAAAATTCACAATAACGCGAAACTGATTGTTATTGACCCGCGCTTTACCCGTACGGCATCAGTGGCTGATTTCTACACACCGATCCGTTCCGGCACCGATATCGTTTTCCTGTCGGGCGTATTGCTGTACCTGATGACCAACAACAAAACAACAAGATTAACCGTGAATACGTTGAGGCTTACACCAATGCCAGCCTGCTGGTACGGGAAGACTTCACCTTTGAAGATGGGTTGTTTAGCGGCTACGATGCAGAAAACCGCATGTACCATAAAACCACCTGGAATTACCAGTTTGGCCAAAATGGCTATGCCAAACGCGATGTCACCTTGCAGGATGCGCGCTGCGTATGGAACCTTCTGAAAGCGCATGTCAGCCGCTATACGCCGGATGTAGTAGAAAACATCTGCGGTACACCACAGGCTGATTTCTTGCAGGTATGTGAATTTATCGCTGAAACCAGTGCGCATGATAAGACGGCCTCGTTCCTGTATGCGTTGGGCTGGACTCACCACTCGGTGGGGGCGCAGAACATCCGCACCATGGCGATGATCCAATTGCTGCTCGGCAATATAGGCATGGCAGGGGGCGGTATTAATGCTCTGCGTGGTCACTCCAATATTCAGGGGCTGACGGATCTCGGCCTGCTGTCGCAAAATCTGCCGGGCTACATGACCTTGCCTTCCGAGCAGCAAACCGATCTGGAAAGCTACCTTGCTGCCAATACGCCACAGGCTCTGTTGCCTGGGCAGGTTAACTACTGGAGCAACTACCCAAAATTCTTTGTCAGCATGATGAAGAGCTTCTACGGCGACAAGGCGCAGAAAGAGAACGGCTGGGGCTTTGACTGGCTACCGAAATGGGATAAAAGCTACGACGTGTTGCAGTACTTCGACATGATGAGTCAGGGCAAGGTCAACGGCTATATCTGCCAGGGCTTTAACCCGCTGACGTCGTTCCCGGATAAAAATAAAATACGTGATTCACTGTCCAAACTAAAATTCCTGGTCATTATTGATCCGTTGAACACTGAAACCTCCAGTTTCTGGCAGAACCACGGTGAATACAACGATGTCGATGCCTCAAAAATTCAGACAGAGGTGTTCCGTCTGCCATCGTCCTGCTTTGCAGAAGAAAACGGATCGATAGTCAACTCCAGTCGCTGGTTGCAATGGCATTGGAAAGGTGCGGATGCCCCTGGCGAAGCGTTGGCTGATGGGGAGATCCTGGCAGGTATTTTCACCCGCATACGTAGCATGTATGTACACGAGGGCGGCGCGGTGCCAGAGCCGGTACTGAACATGAGCTGGGACTACCAGACGCCAGATAACCCGGCCCCGGAAGAAGTGGCTATGGAAAACAACGGCAAGGCGTTGGCGGAGCTGCGGGATGCCGAGGGTAACGTGGTGGTCAAAAAGGGCGAGCAGATCAGTTCGTTTGCACAACTGCGTGACGATGGTACCACGGCAAGTGGTTGCTGGGTCTTCGCAGGTAGCTGGACTGCGGCCGGTAACCAGATGGCACGCCGCGATAACGCCGATCCTTCTGGTTTGGGCAATACGCTGGGGTGGGCCTGGGCCTGGCCGCTGAACCGGCGCATTCTCTATAACCGTGCTTCAGCCGATCCGGCGGGTAAACCGTGGGATGAAAAACGCCAACTGTTAGATTGGGATGGGGGCAAGTGGAGTGGTGCCGATATTCCAGATTACAGCGCCGCCGCACCGGGCAGCGGTGTTGGGCCGTTTATCATGCAGCCGGAAGGGATGGGGTGCCTGTTTGCCACCGATAAAATGGCGGAAGGGCCGTTCCCGGAACACTACGAACCGTTTGAAACGCCGATTGGCACCAACCCGTTGCACCCGAACGTGGTCTCCAACCCTGCGGCACGTATCTTCAAAGATGATTTGGCGGCGTTGGGATCGGCGGAAAAATTCCCCTATGTCGGCACCACCTATCGTCTGACCGAACATTTCCACGGCTGGACTAAGCATGCCCGGCTTAACGCTATTGCACAGCCGCAGCAGTTTGTGGAAATAGGGGAAAGGTTGGCCGCGCAAAAAGGTATCAAACAAGGGGATTGGGTAAAAGTCAGCTCCAACCGTGGCTATATCAAGGCCAAAGCGGTGGTAACTAAACGTATCCGCACGCTGAAGGTGAATGGTCAGGATGTTGACACTATCGGTATCCCAATCCATTGGGGTTTTACCGGGATAGCGAAGAAAGGCTATACCGCCAATAACCTGACGCCATCAGTCGGTGATGCCAACTCACAAACGCCGGAATATAAGGCGTTCCTGGTCAATGTGGAAAAGGTATAACGGAGACGAATCATGTCCATGCAATCTCAAGATATCATTCGTCGTTCCGCGACCAACAGCCTGACACCAGCACCGCGTGCACGTGACCACCAGGAAGAAGTAGCGAAGCTGATCGATGTTACTACCTGTATCGGTTGCAAAGCCTGTCAGGTGGCCTGTTCCGAATGGAATGACATCCGTGATGACGTGGGGATCAACCATGGGGTGTATGACAACCCGATGGATCTGAGCGCAAAATCTTGGACGGTGATGCGTTTTTCTGAAGTGGAAGAAAATGGCAAGCTAGAGTGGCTGATCCGCAAGGATGGGTGTATGCACTGTGCCGATCCGGGCTGCCTGAAAGCTTGCCCATCGGAAGGCGCGATTATCCAGTACGTTAACGGCATTGTCGATTTCCAGTCCGAGCACTGTATCGGCTGTGGTTACTGTATTGCGGGTTGTCCATTTGACGTGCCACGCATGAACAAGGAAGACAACCGGGTATACAAATGTACCCTGTGCGTTGACCGCGTTGACGTCGGCCAGGAACCTGCCTGCGTGAAGACCTGCCCCACCGGTGCAATTCACTTTGGAACCAAAGAGGCGATGAAAAGCATCGCGGCGGAACGTGTGGATGAACTGAACACCCGAGGCTACCAGAACGCCGGCTTGTACGACCCGGCCGGCGTGGGTGGCACGCATGTGATGTACGTGTTGCACCATGCCGATAAACCACAGTTGTACCATGGTTTGCCGGATAACCCATCGATCAGCCGGGCGGTGACCTTCTGGAAAGGCGTGTGGAAACCGCTGGCGGCCATCGGCTTTGCTGCCACTTTCGCAGCCAGTGTCTTCCACTATATCGGGGTGGGGCCAAACCGCGTTGACGATGAGGATAACCACCCACCACAGGATGAGGAAACACACTAATGAGCAAGGAACAACGAATTCAACGTTATACTGCGCCGGAGCGGATTAACCACTGGATTGTGGCATTCTGCTTTGTTTTTGCCGCCATCAGCGGACTTGGGTTCTTCTTCCCGTCCTTTAACTGGCTGATGAATATCTTCGGTACCCCGCAGTTGGCGCGCATTCTACACCCCTTTGTTGGGGTGCTGATGTTCGCCGCCTTCATGCTGATGTTTCTGCGTTACTGGAAGGAGAACCTATTTAACCGCGAGGATTGGGTATGGGCGAAGAACATCCTCAAGATCATCACCAATCATGAAGTCGGGGATACCGGGCGCTATAATCTCGGTCAGAAATGCGTATTCTGGGCGGCGATCATCAGTCTGCTGCTGCTACTGGTCAGTGGTGTAGTGATTTGGCGACCCTATTTTGCGCCCGTCTTCCCGATACCGCTGATCCGTATTGCACTGCTGGTGCATTCGCTGGCAGCGGTGGGGTTGATCATCGTGATTATGGTGCACATTTACGCGGCACTGTGGATAAAAGGCACCATTACCGCGATGGTCGAAGGCTGGGTGCCAGCGGCCTGGGCCAAACTACACCATCCACGTTGGTATCGTGAGGTTCGCGAGAAACAACAGGAAAACAAGCCCTGATGAGCATTCGTATCTTTCCCAAAGAGCTGTTAGAGGCAAAGCGCGAGAAACCCACAACGCTGGAGAGCATCCCACCGTTACTCTTCGCTAATCTGAAAAGCCTTTACCGTCGTCGCGCCGAACGCCTGCGCCAACTGGCGCTCAACAACCCCCTGGGCGACTACCTGAACTTTGCCGCCCAACTGGCCGAAGCGCAGCATCACGCGCTGCACGACTACCCTTTGACGCTGGATCTGAGTGAAGTGCTAGAACAGGGAGCCACCAGCGGCAAACCGCCGCTCGATGTGAGCGTTTATCCGCGCAGCGAACATTGGCACCTACTGCTCACCTCATTAATCGCCGAACTGCGCTCGCAGGTGCCAGAGCATATTCTGGCAGTGCTGGATAACCTGGAAAAGGCCTCGGTTCATGAGTGGGATCTGATGGCTGATACCTTGCTCAACGGCGAGTTCAGCCGAGTTGGCAGTGAGAAAGCCCCGTTCATCTGGGCTGCGCTATCGCTCTACTGGACGCAGATGGCCAGCCTGCTCCCCGGCAAGGCGCGTGCTGAATATGGCGAAAACCGTCAGTTCTGCCCGGTATGCGGCAGCATTCCGGTCGCCAGTATGGTGCATATCGGCACCATCAATGGCCTACGTTACCTGCATTGCAACCTGTGTGAGAGCGAGTGGCACCTAGTGCGAGTGAAGTGCAGCAACTGCGAGCAGACCCGCGATCTTAACTACTGGTCGCTGGACAGCGAGCAGGCGGCGGTGAAAGCGGAAAGTTGCGGCGACTGCGGCACCTACCTGAAAATTTTGTATCAGGAAAAAGATCCTCAGGTGGAAGCTGTGGCCGACGATCTGGCCTCGCTGGTACTGGACGCCAGAATGGAAGAAGAAGGCTTTAGCCGCAGCAGCATCAATCCATTCCTGTTCCCAGCGGAATAATGGTGGGTTCTGAGGGTGATCCATTGCAGATTGGGCTACTGGTATTCACCCGGACGAGTTGCTACGTTTACGCCATGATGCGCTTAGCATAAGGAAATGGGCAAATGCCGTACTGGCTTATGGTAATAACGGCAATGCCGAGCTTGTTTCCTGCTTCTCCGCTACGGTGGAGGCAATGTTACGCCGATCCCCCTAAACTGAAAACCGAGCGACCATGAGCATTGAACCCCACCTGCTTTACAGCCAGTTACCCGCTATTGATCGTCTGCTGCGTGAGCCCGCCATTGAATCGCTGGTGGTACAATACGGGCAGACATTGGTTGGCAAACTGCTGCGCCAGTTACAGGTGCAGGCGCGTGAGGCGATTAAACGGTACCAACGGTTGCCAGAATGGTGCGGCGACTGGCCTCAAGCCTTGAAAAACTTACTGGCCAGGCAGCAGCGTTCGGCGTTGCAACCGGTATTCAACCTTAGCGGCACTGTGCTGCACACCAACCTTGGCCGCGCCTTGCTGGCGCAACCGGCGATGGTGGCAGCGACGAGTGCCATGGGCACTGCGGTGACGCTGGAGTACGACTTGGACGGTGCCGAGCGTGGCCACCGCGATCAGGCGATAGCGGACTTGCTCTGTCAACTGACTGGAGCCGAAGACGCCTGCATCGTCAATAACAATGCGGCGGCGGTACTGCTGATGCTGGCGGCGATAGCGCCCGGCAAACAGGTCGTGGTGTCGCGTGGCGAATTGGTGGAGATTGGCGGCGCGTTCCGCATTCCCGACGTAATGCGTCAGGCGGGCTGCCAACTGGTAGAGGTCGGCACGACCAATCGCACCCACCTGAAAGACTATCGCAACGCCATTGGTGAGCAGACCGCGTTGCTGATGAAGGTGCATACCAGCAATTACAGCATTCAGGGTTTTACTGCGGCGGTCAATGAGGCGGAACTGGCGCTGCTTGGGGCTGAACGGGGCATCCCGACGGCCACTGATCTGGGCAGTGGATCGTTAATCGACATGGCACAATACGGCCTACCGGCTGAGCCGATGCCGCAGCGGCTACTGGCCGCTGGGGTCGATCTGGTGACTTTTTCCGGCGACAAGCTACTGGGAGGCCCGCAGGCTGGCATCATCGTCGGTAAAAAGGCGCTGATCGGCCACTTGCAGCAGCATCCGCTCAAGCGTGCATTGCGCGTTGGCAAGATAACTCTGGCGGCACTGGAAGCCACGCTACGGCTTTATCAGCAGCCTGAATTGTTGGCGGAACAGCTACCGACGTTGCGCTTGCTGACTCGTCCGCAATGGGCGATACAGCAAGCGGCCGAGCGCCTGCTACCGGCGCTGGCACCACAGTTTAGTGAAGATTTTCAGTTGCGTGCCGAACCCTGCTGGTCACAAATTGGCAGTGGGTCGCTGCCGATCGATCGTCTGCCCAGCTACGCGCTGACTTTTACACCGATCGACGGGCGCGGGGCGGCGCTGGAAGCGTTAGCAGAACGCTGGCGCGGCCTGCCACAGCCGGTGATTGGCCGTATCAGCGGCGGGAGACTGTGGCTGGATCTACGCTGCCTGGAACAAGAAAGCGCGCTGATTAAGGCGCTGAGCGCATGATCATCGCCACCGCCGGCCATGTCGATCATGGCAAGACCACCTTGTTGCAGGCGATCTCCGGGATCAACGCGGATCGCCTGCCGGAAGAAAAACGGCGCGGCATGACCATTGATCTCGGTTATGCCTACTGGCCACAACCTGATGGCCGAGTGCTGGGGTTTATTGACGTACCAGGCCACGAAAAGTTTCTCGCCAACATGCTGGCCGGTGTTGGCGGTATCGACCATGCGTTGCTGGTGGTGGCCTGTGATGATGGCGTGATGGCGCAAACCCGCGAACATTTGGCGATCTTGCGGCTGAGTGGACGGCTTGCACTGACGGTGGCGTTGACCAAAGCTGACCGAGTGGATGGCGCGCGAATTGACGTAGTGTGCCAACAGGTGCAAGAAGAACTAGCCCGACAGGGGTGGCACCTTGCGCCGCTGTTTGTTACCGCTGCTGTACAAGGAACGGGAATTAAGGCGCTGTGCGAGCATCTGCAAACGCTTTTGCCTGGCGATCATGGGTTGACACGTCGGTTCCGTCTGGCCGTGGATCGCGCCTTCAGCATCAAGGGAGCAGGTCTGGTGGTGACTGGCACCGCGCTTGGTGGCCGAGTGACGGTGGGAGAAACATTGTGGCTAACCGGTGCGGACACCCCGGTGCGGGTGCGGGGCCTGCATGCCCAAAACCAGCCCGTTAAACAGGCGCAAGCTGGGCAACGCATAGCACTGAACATCAGTGGTGATGTCAGTAAAGAACAGATTGCCCGTGGTGACTGGCTGTTGTCACATCGGCCATTAGCGGCCGCAGAACGCATCCTGGTGGCACTGGATGCTGATCTACCGATCCGCCATAAGCAACCGCTACATTTACACCATGCAGCCAGCCATATCACCGGGCGGATTTCGCTATTGAACGACAACCTGGCTGAACTGATCCTCGATCGGCCGCTGTGGCTGGTGGAAAATGACCGGCTGGTGTTGCGTGATATAGGCGCACGACAAACCTTAGGCGCAGCCCAGGTACTGAGCTTGAGCGTACCAAAACGCGGCAAACGCTCACCGGGCTTTCTGGTTCGGCTGGCGGCGCAAGCGCAGGCCAGTGAGGATCGGCAGGCACTGGCACTGTTACTGCCCCAGGGGGCATTGCAGATAGCGGCGTTCTCTTGGGCGCGCCAACTGACCGATAGCGGGTTGGCAAACCTGCTGGCGCAACATCAACTGCTGATCGCTGGTGGCAGCGCACTGGCGATCGACAAAGTGCAGCAGGCCGAAAGCCGCCTATTACAGATATTGGCAGATTTCCATCAGCAGCATGCCGATCAGCTTGGTCTGGGGCGCGCCCGCCTACGGCGTATGGCACTGCCAGCACTGGATGAAGCGCTGGTATTTAAGATGATCGATAACTTGCTGCATATTGGGGCAATCAGCCATACGCGTGGCTGGCTGCATTTGCCGGAGCACGCACTGACGTTCAGCACCGAAGAGATGGCCTTCTGGGAGCGCATCGTACCGCTGTTTGGCGGCGAAGCTTGGTGGGTGCGCGATCTGGCCGCTGAGCTGGGCGAAGATGAAGTGCGTGTGCGGACACTGTTGCGCAAGGCAGCCCTACTGGGTCACGTCACGGCAGTAGTGGTGGATCGTTACTACCTCAGCAGCTGCATCGAACAGTTCGCTGCGTTGATCCGCGAACTTAACATGACACAGGGCAGCGTCAATGCCGTTGACTTCCGCGATCGACTCGGCATTGGACGCAAGTTAGCGATTCAGGTGCTGGAATTCTTTGACCGCAGCGGTTTTACCCGCCGCAAGGGTAACCAGCATCTGCTGCGCGACCACGGGCTGTTTAGTGAGTGAGTGCCTATTGGGCAAGAAGTGCATTTAACCCTATGCCAGTGCCATCAGCGCTTGCTAAGGAACAATGCCACCAATGCCAGCCAACATAGACCGCTGATAAGATTGAACAGATTAAACAACCCGCTGCCGCCCCACACGTAGGCGACCTTGGCCAGTTCGATGCCGATGGTAAACACCAGCATGCTCAGAATACCCATCGTGGCGGATACAGTGCCCTTGCTAACGTTGCTGGCGAACAACGTCAGGCGATACAGACCGGCATTAGCCAGCCCGATGCCAAAGGCGTACAGGCTTAGCCCGACGGTCATCCACAGGTAGGCGTGGCTGGAAAACAGGGTCGCCAGCGCGGCGATCAATAACCCCAATATCATTGGGCCTGCCCCCCGCTTGATCAGACACTCCACGTTGTTTTTGCCCGTCCTGTATGCCAACGTCAGATTACCGAGGATCAGCGCACCGAACACCGGAATTTGCAGCAGGCCGTAATCCAGCGTTGACAGCGATTCACCGCTGATCAGGATCACCGGCGATTGGGCGATCCAGGCCAGTAGCGGCAAGCTGGCGAAACCTACCGCCAATGCACCGTAGACAAACCTGCGGTTGCTCAACACTTGGCGGTAGTCACACCACAGGTTAGCGGCGGAGAACTTCTCGCCCTGCAACGTGGCGGTTTCCGGCATCGCTTTCCACAGGCCATAGAAGGCGATGGCCGCCAGCGCCGCAAACAGCACGAACATACTTTGCCACGGGGCGACATGGAGCAGTGCCGCCCCAGCCAATGGCCCAAGCAATGGGGCGATCAGCGCCACATTGGCCATCAGCGCAGTGATTTTGATGCACACTGCTTCTTCGAAGGATTCCTGAATGGTGGCGTAGCCAACCGCGCCGATAAAGCACAGACCAATGCCCTGTAGGAAGCGCATAAAGATAAACTGCTCAATGTTAGTCACTAACAGGATGGCCAGGCAAGAAACAATAAAGAACGCCACTCCGGCCAGCATCACCGGGCGGCGGCCACGGCGATCTGACAGCGGGCCGAGTAGCCACTGCAAAAAGATACCACCGGCTAGATAGGCGGTCATTGATGTCGGCACCCATTCTTCGCCGGCGTTGAAATTCGCTATCACTGCCAGCATACCTGGCTGGATCATATCGTTGCCTATATAGGCGGCGAATTCAAACAGCACCAGACAAAGTGGGAATAAAAGCACCTGCCGGCCCAAACGTGCCGTAGGTGGTGATGTCGTTTTCATATTTATTGTACTGATAGTAAAGAATAAAAAAGGAGCTGCCAGGGCAGGAAGCGCAAACTGAGCGAGTTATGGCGGCTATTTTGCCGCCAAATGCCCACCTTGGCAATGGCAAGGTGGGCATTTGGCGCCGTCTACTTATCTCGTTTTGTGGCGTCATTTAGCTGTTGTTGACGCTTATCAGCGCCAAATTTGTATCGCGCCATTATGATTATGGTAGACGGGCTGCCGCCATTTTTCCTCATAGCGCTAAAGATAGGCTGCGCTATAATCAGCCTCTTGTTTTTGCTTCCAAAGGAAGATCCTCGTCCCCGGTGGGACGGCCGGACTTCAAATCCGGTTGGGGCCGCCAGCGGCCCTAGGCAGGTTCGACTCCTGTGATCTTCCGCCAATCAATGTCTCTCTTACTCTCCTTAACTCAACAAAAACTCCGTTATTACTGGATTTAACGCTTTATATTGTCTCTGTAACTCAACGGTGTTCTACCCACATCAATACAATATTGGGGGTGCTTTAGGGGGTGCAAAATTGTATGCTGTTTTTTGGCACCCCCAGACTATGCGGTAACCCCTTATTCCTCTAGCTTGGCTGTGCCACACATACGCCGCTGCTTATATTTTCAATGGAGATGTTATGCCACTAACGGATATCAAGGTGAAAACGGCCAAGCCGATGGATAAGGCTTACAAGCTAACTGATGGTGGCGGCATGTATCTGCTGGTCAAACCGAATGGTTCGAAGTATTGGCGACTGAAGTACCGTTTTGTCGGCAAGGAAAAGATGCTGTCGATCGGCGTTTATCCGGATGTCTCTTTAGCCGATGCACGCTAAAAGAGAGACGAGGCGCGTAAAGTCTTGGCCGCCGGGGGCGATCCTGGTGAGGTGAAGAAGGCGGATAAGCTGGCGCAAAAGCTCTCTACTGAAAATACGTTTGAGGCAATTGCTCGCGAATGGCACAAGCAAAAGGCCGATCGTTGGTCGTTACGCTATCGTGATGAAATCATTGATACCTTCGAGAAGGATATATTCCCTTATCTTGGTCGACGCCCGATTGCTGAGATTAAGCCAATGGAGCTGCTCGAAACGCTCCGGCGCTTGGAGAAGATGCGTAAAGTACGCCAGCGTTGTGGTGAGGTATTTTGTAGTGGCACACTGAATTTGGCCACCTGAACAGAGGTGATATGCTCACCTCAGGACATTACAGGTGCTTCAATGAAAAAAAGAAATTTCAGTGCAGAGTTCAAACGCGAATCCGCTCAACTGGTCGTTGACCAGAACTACACCGTGGCAGATGCAGCCAGTGCTATGGATGTCGGCCTTTCCACAATGACGCGATGGGTGAAGCAGTTGCGTGATGAGCGGCAGGGAAAAATACCTAAAGCCTCTCCCATTACTCCTGAACAAATTGAAATACGTGAGCTGAGGAAAAAAATACAACGTATTGAAATGGAAAACGAAATATTAAAAAAGGCTACCGCGCTCTTGATGTCAGACTCCCTGAACAGTTCTCGATAATCGGGAAACTCAGAGCGCATTATCCGGTGGTCACACTCTGCCACGTGTTCGGGGTTCATCGCAGCAGCTACAAATACTGGAAAAACCGTCCTGAAAAACCAGATGGCAGACGAGCTGTATTACGCAGCCAGGTACTGGAACTGCATAGCGTCAGCCATGGCTCTGCTGGCGCAAGGAGTATCGCAACTATGGCAACCATGAAGGGCTTCAGGATGGGACGATGGCTCGCCGGCAGGCTCATGAAAGAGCTGGGGCTGGTCAGTTGTCAACAGCCCACTCATCGGTATAAATGCGGTGGCCTTGAACACATCGCTATCCCGAATCACCTTGAGCGGCAGTTCGCAGTGACAGAGCCTAATCAGGTGTGGTGTGGCGATGTGACCTATATCTGGACAGGCAGGCGCTGGGCCTACCTCGCCGTTGTTCTCGACCTGTTCGCGAGAAAACCGGTGGGCTGGGCAATGTCGTTCTCACCGGACAGCAGGCTGACCATCAAAGCGCTGGAGATGGCGTGGGAGGCCCGGGGAAAACCAGCCGGAGTGATGTTCCACAGCGATCAGGGCAGCCATTACACAAGCAGACAGTTCCGGCAGTCACTGTGGAGGTATCGGATCAGACAGAGTATGAGTCGGCGTGGAAACTGCTGGGATAATAGCCCAATGGAGCGCTTCTTCAGGAGTCTGAAGAACGAATGGGTACCGGTGACGGGTTACATAAACTTCAGCGATGCAGCCCACGCAATAACGGACTATATCGTTGGGTATTACAGCGCGCTCAGGCCGCATGAATATAACGGTGGGTTACCACCAAACGAATCGGAAAACCGATACTGGAAAAACTCTAACGCGGTGGCCAGTTTTAGTTGACCACTACAGTGGCAGAATCGTTCTTCAGTTCGCTAAAAAAAGAACGTGTCAGAAAGCGAATATATAAAACCCGGGACATGGCCCGGGCGGATATCTTCGATTACATTGAAGTGTTCTACAACCGAACCCGGCGCCACAGTCATCTTGGTGGCGTCAGCCCTGAGGCCTTCGAAAAGGCCTCACCGTGAGGACAGAAAATGTCTACCGGAACGGGGGCACTCCACACTGAGTGGTGTTTTTTAGTAGGTATTACTTCTTGGCGGCACGTTCGAAAGAGGCAACGATTTCAGCTTTAGCTGCCGCCGCGTCCGCCCAACCTTCCACTTTCACCCATTTGCCTGTTTCTAAATCCTTGTAGTGCTCAAAGAAGTGAGCGATTTGGGCGCGCAACAGCTCCGGCAGGTCGTTCACATCTTTGATGTGATCATACTCTTTGGTCAGCTTGTTGTGCGGAACGGCAACCAGTTTTGCATCTTCACCGGCTTCATCGGTCATCTTCAATACGCCAACTGGACGGCAGCGGATCACTGAACCCGGTTGCAGCGGATATGGGGTCGGCACCAGCACATCAACTGGATCACCATCCAAAGACAGGGTGTGATTGATATAACCGTAGTTGCATGGGTAGAACATCGCCGTGGACATGAAACGGTCAACGAACAGCGCACCGGTGTCCTTGTCGATTTCATATTTGATCGGATCAGCGTTGGCCGGGATTTCGATAATAACGTAGATGTCTTCCGGCAGGTCTTTGCCAGCTGGAACCAAATTCAAGCTCATGTCGGTTTCCTTTAATCTAACTAGAAATGGAGTAGTGGCTATTATAAGCGGACTCTTTTGCGATTTCCTGCCCTTTTCATCGCCCGCCCCTCGTTGGACGTGTCACTACTCGTCTGGGTTTTCGGCGATAAAGCGCTCGGCATCCTCAACCATTGATTTAGTGCCAACGAAGAATGGCACGCGCTGGTGTAGTTTCACCGGGGTAATGTCCAGAATGCGGTTTTTGCCGTCGCTGGCTTTGCCACCGGCCTGCTCGGCCAGAAACGCCATCGGGTTGCATTCATACAGCAGGCGCAGCTTGCCTTGCGGATGGCTGGCAGTGCTTGGGTAAAGGTAAATGCCGCCTTTCAGCAGGTTGCGGTGAAAGTCGGCCACCAGTGAACCGATGTAGCGTGAGGTGTAAGGACGCTGTGTCGCTTCATCCTGCTCTTGGCAATATTTAATGTATTTTTTTACGCCGCGAGGGAACTTGATATAGTTGCCTTCGTTGATGGAATACATGTTGCCGGTTTCAGGAAAACGGACTTTCTCGTGAGAGAGGCAAAATACACCCAGAGAAGGATCATAGGTAAAGGCATGCACGCCATAACCGGTGGTGTACACCAGCATGGTGGATGAACCGTAAACTACATAGCCTGCGGCTACCTGAGCGCTGCCCGGCTGCAAAAAGTCGTCTTCGGTTACTGGGCTGCCGGCAGAGGTGATACGACGATAGATCGAAAAAATAGTACCGACTGAGACGTTGACATCAATGTTGGACGAACCGTCTAACGGGTCCATCAGCAATACATACTTGGCATTTTCAGCCCGTTCTCCGTCGAATATCACTATTTGATCTTCTTCTTCGGAAGCGATACCTGCCACTTCGCCGCGTGCTTTTAACGCCGCTTTCAGTTTCTCGTTAGCGTACAGATCCAGTTTCATCTGGATCTCACCCTGTACGTTGGATACACCGTTGGTGCCTAGAATATCAATCAGGCCGGCTTTGTTGATATCGCGGTGAATGATTTTGGCACCCAATTTAATGGCGGAGAGTAGCGCAGTCAGTTCGCCAGTAGCGTGAGAGAAGTCGTGCTGTTTCTCGACGATAAATTCGCCTAACGTTTTCATGACACAATCCCTAATCTACGGATGGATAGCGAGGCGTTAACCTACCGTTAACGTTTTAGCAAACGCAGTGTAACTGAAAAATGCGCGCTATTCATAGGTAAATCCATTTCTTTTGGGCGATCCCGAGCGTTAGAATAAATTTTAATTCGAAGAACTCAAATGAGAAACCTACATGCGCATACATATTCTTGGGATCTGTGGCACTTTTATGGGGGGGCTGGCGTTGCTAGCTCGTTCATTAGGGCATGAAGTCACTGGCTCTGACGCCAACGTTTATCCCCCAATGAGTACATTGTTGGAAAACCAGGAGATTGATCTTATTCAGGGCTATGATCCGGCTCAGTTGGAACCAGCACCGGATCTGGTGATCATCGGTAATGCTATGACACGTGGCAATCCGTGCGTAGAGGCGGTGTTGGAGCTGGGCATCCCTTACGTTTCCGGCCCACAATGGCTGCATGACTACGTGCTACGCGATCGCTGGGTATTGGCGGTTGCTGGCACCCATGGCAAAACTACTACCGCCGGTATGGTCACCTGGGTACTGGAAGCCTGTGGCTACCAGCCGGGTTTTATCATCGGAGGCGTGCCTGGCAACTTTGAGGTTTCCGCCCGTCTCGGTGGCAGCCCGTTCTTTGTGATCGAAGCCGATGAGTATGACTGTGCGTTCTTCGACAAGCGTGCCAAGTTTATGCACTACAGCCCGCGCACGTTGGTCATGAGCAATCTGGAATTCGATCATGCTGATATTTTCGACGATCTGAAAGCGATCCAGAAGCAGTTTCACCATCTGGTGCGTCTGGTGCCGGGCAAAGGCAAAATCATCCTGCCAGATAACGACAATCATCTGAAACAGGTGATGGCGATGGGATGCTGGAGTGAGCAAGAACTGGTGGGTGAAGAGGGCACATGGTGTGCGCAAAAGCTGACTCCCGATGCCAGCTGTTATGCGGTATTCCTCAACGGCGAACAAGTAGGGGAAGTACAATGGGCGCTGGTGGGTGAGCACAACATGCATAATGGCCTGATGGCGATCGCCGCAACCCGCCATGTGGGGGTGCAGCCTGCGGACGCTTGTCGTGCGCTGGGTAATTTCATTAATGCCCGTCGTCGTCTGGAGCTGTGTGGTGAAGCCAATGGTGTCACGGTGTATGATGATTTCGCCCATCACCCGACGGCGATCCTGGCGACCCTGGCTGCACTGCGTGCCAAGGTTGGTGGCACAGCGCGCATTTTGGCGGTGCTTGAGCCGCGCTCCAATACCTTGAAAATGGGTATCAGCAAGCATGAGCTAGCCCCATCGCTTGGCCGTGCTGATGAAGTGTTCCTGTTCCAGCCGCCTAACATTCCATGGCAGGTGGCGCAAGTGGTCGAGAGCTGTGTGCAACCCGCGCATTGGAGTGCTGACCTTGATATACTGGTGGAAATGATTGTGAAAACCACGCAGCCGGGCGATTATATTTTGGTGATGAGCAACGGGGGGTTCGGCGGCATTCATGATCGCCTGCTAGCAGCCCTGGCGAAAAGCAGGAGTTAAAAGCCATCGAAGGGCCAGAGTAATTAGATTCTTCTGGACGCGTATTAGCCGCCTGTATAACGTGCACCAGTCTCAGCGAACTGTGATTTAAGTCATAGAAATGCATCTTTCGTCTAGCGATGCTTATTATGTTAACCTTTTATTTTTACTATATTTTTAAGAAAGGCTAACAAAATGTGAGCATCATACTTATCTTGTTTGCGTGGTGTTTCACAGTTCCTGTTCGAATAACGTCAGGATGGCTACGTAGAGTTGATGAGTGGTAAAGCTGTTGGCGGGTGTCACGAAAATGGTGTCATCGCCAGCAATGGTGCCGAGAATGCCTTCGGATTTTCCCAGCGAGTCCAGCAAGCGGGCAATGAGCTGTGCCGCACCTGGGCTGGTGTGGATCACCACAATGGCATCGTTGTGATCGATGTCCAGTACTAGGTTCTTCAACGGGCTGGTGGTGGTTGGCATACCGAGTTCGGCTGGAAGGCAATACACCATTTCCATTTTGGCATTACGGGTACGCACCGCGCCGAATTTGGTCAGCATACGTGACACTTTGGATTGGTTAATATTTTCGAAGCCTTCGTCCTGTAGCGCGATAACGATCTCGCCTTGAGAACTGAATTTTTCTTCTTTCAATAGCGCTTTAAACGCTTTGATTAGATCTTCCTGCTTTGCGGGATTACGCATTTTGTACCATGGAATGTTGACGACAGAAGTGATAATTATGCATATAAATGCATTTTTATGCAATAAAAATTAATCCGAGGGAAACATTTATAACCGGGTGGCAAAGATAAGGAAGAGATTTTAACAAAACCTGCCCCTGCTGAATATGCCCTTTCAGCGACTAAAACGGCAGAGGTAGTAAATAAAGTATTACATCAAAGTGTAATGCTACCACGGGCTAACTTACCTATGAATAACTTCGCACTATTTTTGATTAGTGTGCGCCATGTCCTTCAATCGCCAGCGATTTAATCTAGAATGGACTCGCTGTCGCCCGTTTTATTGTCACGATTCTTGAACATAACGTTAAAGAATTATTTTTAAAATGTGTAATGATTTAAAGTTAGTACCTAACGTATTCACAGCACTTTATATTCAAGATGATTAATAAAGGAGTATAGGATGAAAGTTGCAGTTCTCGGTGCTGCTGGCGGTATCGGCCAGGCCCTCTCCCTTCTACTCAAAACCCAGCTTCCTTCAGGTTCTGAACTCTCTCTCTATGACATTGCCCCTATTACCCCTGGTGTTGCCGTTGACTTAAGTCACATCCCCACCGCAGTTAAAATCAAAGGATTCAGTGGTGAAGACGCGACTCCTGCTTTGCATGGTGCGGATGTGGTGCTTATCTCTGCCGGCGTTGCGCGCAAACCAGGCATGGATCGTGCCGATTTGTTCAATGTTAACGCCGGTATCGTGCGCAATTTGACCGAACAAGTGGCGAAAACCTGCCCGAAAGCTTGCATCGGCATTATCACCAACCCGGTCAACACCACGGTAGCCATCGCGGCAGAAGTGCTGAAAAAGGCCGGCGTATATGATAGGAATAAACTGTTCGGAGTGACCTCGCTGGATGTCATCCGTTCCAACACCTTCGTTGCTGAGCTGAAAGGCAAGCAGCCGCAAGAGCTGAATGTGCCGGTTATCGGTGGTCATTCTGGTGTCACTATCCTGCCGCTGCTGTCACAGATCCCTGGCTTGAGCTTCACCGAGCAGGAAATAGCAGATCTAACCAAGCGTATTCAGAATGCCGGTACTGAAGTGGTTGAAGCCAAAGCTGGTGGTGGGTCAGCTACCCTGTCCATGGGACTGGCGGCGGCCTGCTTCGGCCTGTCTTTGGTGCGGGCGCTACAGGGTGAAAAAGGCATGGTGGTATGCGCTTATGTTGAAGGTGACGGCAAGTACGCACGCTTCTTCGCACAGCCGCTGTTACTGGGCAAAAATGGTGTTGAAGAACGTCAAGACATCGGCACCCTGAGCGCATTCGAACAGCAAGCGCTCACCGAGATGCTGGACGTGCTGCATAAAGATATCGAATTAGGCGAGAGGTTTATCGATAACTGATCGTGGCAGAAATTTTGCATGCAGCAAACCGCCGGATAGGGATCCGGCGGTTTTTTTTGGCCTGCGCTTACGACTTGATACGTGCTTTTCGATCCAATAGGCGATCACTGTACGGATCAAAATAGCGGCTTGGCCAGATCTCTGAAGGATGTACACCGAGCGCCTCAGCGATCAGCCACTCACCTTTCGGCCAGGGGCGCGACAGCGCATTGGCCAACGTTGATGAACTCAAACCGGCACAGCGAGATACCGCCGCTAGTGTTGTTCCCTTCTTGCGTAGTGCCGCGATGATATCTGCCGGGTGCCAATCCTGATGCCTTGAATTCATTTTTACAATCCTTTTTAATTAGCAAAAGTTCACTTAGTGGTATAAATAACTGGTCAAGGTTAATTGTTTTAACAGTATGAAAAGCTTATACGGAAATAAATATACCATTAAATTTCTGAAAAATATCTTAATGGTTTCCTAAGGATAACGCTACTCACAATTACTCAGAGATAATGGCTATGAAAAACGAGTGGTTTGCTGCCAAGGATCTTACTAACATCGTAGGATTACCTTCTTCCACACAGGGAATAAATCTGATGGCTCGGCGCGAGGGATGGATCAGCCGCAGGCGAAAAGGCGTGCAGGGGAAAGCTTTGGAATATCATATCAGTAGCTTGCCATATGGTGCTCGCAATGTATTGTTATTGAAGGATAATATGGCGGTTTATGAAGTGGAAAGGCAGGATACACTGTCGGTGTGGGTTGAGTACTACTACTACCTAACGGAAAGTGAGCGCGAGAAGATGTTCGCGTTTCTCATACGGGAAGGGATTGGTGGCCTGTTGGCGCGGATCTCCGACGAAAAGTAATCAGACTCTCCTGGTGCGTGTCTTGTATCTATAAAGGTTTTTCGAAAACGTCATTTTCTTAAAATGCGCATTGCACCGCAAAGTGAACCAAAACCCGCCAGTCCATCGGCATGGCGTGATATCTCCTCCAGCGTCGTTCCCCTCTTGCTTATCCACTGGGTAATCAACCCCGATTCCTAAAATTCATGTTCACTCTCTTTTTTTGATTAGCAAAACCCATATTAGTGGTATAACTAATATGTAGAAGTTAGTTGTTTAAGCAACATGTAATGCTTATATGGCAACAAATACACCACTAACTCTCCTAAAAATATAAAAAATTTCTGAAAAATAATGTTACTCACAATGACTCAGAGATAATAGCTATGAAAAATGAGTGGTTCGCTGCCAAGGATCTTACCAACATCGCAGGATTACCTTCTTCTACACAGGGAATAAATCTGATGGCTCGGCGCGAGGGATGGATCAGCCGCAGGCGAAAAGGCGTGCAAGGAAAAGCCTTGGAGTATCATATCAACAGCTTGCCGCACAATGTACGCAACCTATTGTTATTGAATGAGGATGGGGCGGTTTATGAAGTGGAAAGGCAGGATCCGCTGACAGTGTGGATTGAGTACTATTATTACCTAACGGAAAGTGAGCGCGAAAAAATGCTTGCGTTTCTAATACGAAAAGGGATTGGTGGCCTGTTGGCGTGCATCAACGAGGAGAAGTAATCAGGCTCGAGCTGCGAACCTGTGCCTGTAAAGGTATTTTTAGAAATGACAAACTTTTTAAAATTCGCGTTGCACCGCCAAGCGAGCCAAACCCTCCAGCGCGTCGCGATACGGCGATTTCGGCAGTGCTTGCAGTGCGGCGATCGCCTTGTTGGCTTCTTCCTCAGCGCGATTATGGGTGTATTCCAGTGAAGCGCATTGCTGCATGGCCTGTAGCACCGGTTCCAGCAGATGTCGCCTGTTGCCTTGTTCAATGGCCTCACGGATCATCGATCTTTGCGCTTCGTCGCCATGATGCATGGCATGCAGCAGCGGTAGAGTGGGTTTCCCTTCATTCAGATCGTCACCGGTATTTTTACCCAAGGTGCTGCCATTGGCACTGTAATCGAGCAGATCGTCGATCAATTGGAATGCGGTACCGAGGTAGCGGCCATAATCCTGCAATGCTTTTTCTTCCGCCTGGTTGGCACCGGATAAGATCGCCGATGACTGTGCCGCCGCTTCGAACAAGCGGGCGGTTTTGCTGTAGATCACCTGCATATAGCTTTCTTCAGTGATGTCAGGATCGCGCACGTTCATTAACTGGAGCACTTCGCCTTCGGCAATCACGTTTACTGCCTCGGACATCAGCGCTAGCACGCGCAGCGATTTCAGACTGGTCATCATTTGGAAGGCTCGGGTATAGATAAAGTCGCCGACCAGCACGCTGGCGGCATTGCCGAATGCGGCGTTGGCGGTGGCTTTGCCTCGGCGCATATCGGATTCATCCACTACGTCGTCATGCAGCAATGTAGCGGTATGAATAAATTCGATCAGCGCTGCAACGGTAACATGCTTGTTGCCTTCATAGTTCAATGCCCGCGCTGCCAGCACAGCGATCATAGGCCGGATGCGCTTACCGCCACCACTGATAATGTAATAGCCAAGCTGATTGATGAGTGTGACATCGGAGTGCAATTGTTCGAGAATTGCTGCGTTCACAGCCATCATATCTTGTGCGGTTAACGCGGTAATTTGCTCTAGATTCATGGTGTTTTTTTCAGTTGTGTTTCTCTTCACCGTGTATTGAGAGTGCTTCCTACATCGGTACATAGTGATGACTGTTGCTTGATTGTACTTGAAAAACGGTTCAGATAAACGCTCTCAAAGAAACTGTGGTTTTTTTCTTCTTTTTTCTGCTTCTGGCGTTATTCTGCTCTTGTCATGCGCCAGTTTTTTACGTAGAATTCGCGCCCTATTATAAATATTTATAGCGCGCTCTATCACTAAATTAGGAGAGCACGCGGAAAGCGGAGTTTTATATGTACGCGGTTTTCCAAAGTGGTGGTAAACAACACCGAGTAAGCGAAGGTCAGACCGTTCGCCTGGAAAAGCTGGACATCGCAACTGGTGAAGCGGTTGAGTTTGACCAGATTCTGATGATCGCTAATGGCGAAAATGTCAAAATCGGCGTTCCTTTCGTTGATGGCGGCAAGATCAACGCTGAAGTTGTTGCGCATGGTCGTGGCGAGAAAATCAAGATTGTTAAGTTTCGTCGTCGGAAGCACTACCGTAAGCAGCAGGGCCACCGTCAGTGGTTTACTGATGTTAAAATCACCAGCATCAGCGCTTAAGTTAGGAGAGCGGATTAATGGCACATAAAAAAGCTGGCGGCTCGACACGTAACGGTCGCGATTCACAAGCTAAACGTCTGGGCGTAAAACGTTTTGGCGGCGAAGCAGTACTGGCTGGCAGTATCATCGTTCGTCAGCGTGGCACCAAATTCCACGCCGGTAATAACGTGGGTTGCGGTAAAGACCACACACTGTTTGCTTTGAAAGACGGTAAAGTCAAATTCGAAGTTAAAGGCCCGAACAATCGTAAATTCATCAGCATCGAAGCTGAATAATTTTTCGAGTTTTCATTGATGTAAGCCCCGCAATCTATAGCGGGGCTTTTTGCATTTATACCTGTCATACTTTAAGCCACAGGCCAGGCGCGCCAATCTTGTCAACGGGGTTGGCGGTGTGCGGATAAAATGATGTGTATTTAGTTTAGTTGCCCTATTCTGTGAATGTCAGAACCTTGCCGTACACTTTTAACACAAAGTGAAATTTGAACCTGATGCGAGTACAATCCGCGACCTTGCTCACTCCCGTACTGGTTGTTCGTATTTGTGCAAAGTTCCGTGTACCACTTTTGTGAAGAATGATGCAGGAAAAACAGACATAAATCCATTATTAACAAATGGATATGCGGTATTGAATATTGACGGAGACGGCAAATGAAGTTTGTAGATGAAGTAGCGATTCTGGTTGTTGCAGGTGACGGTGGTAATGGTTGCGTCAGTTTCCGCCGCGAAAAATATATCCCGAATGGTGGGCCTGACGGCGGCGATGGTGGTGACGGTGGCGATGTCTATCTGCTGGCGGATGAAAACCTCAATACGTTGATCGATCACCGATTTGTGAAAGCTTTCCGCGCCGAGCGCGGCCAAAATGGTCAAAGCAGTGACTGTACCGGCAAGCGTGGCAAAGATATCATCATCAAGGTGCCGGTCGGCACCCGTGTGAAGGATCAGGGCACTGGCGAGATCCTCGGTGACATGACCCGTCACGAGCAAAAGCTGATGGTCGCCAAAGGCGGCTGGCATGGCTTGGGTAACACCCGTTTCAAATCTTCAGTTAACCGTGCACCGCGTCAGAAGACGTTAGGAACCACTGGTGAGGCTCGCGACATTCTGTTGGAGCTGCTGCTGCTGGCCGATGTGGGCATGCTGGGTCTGCCTAATGCTGGCAAATCAACCTTTATCCGTGCGGTATCCGCCGCCAAGCCGAAGGTTGCCGACTACCCGTTCACCACGCTGGTGCCGAGCCTGGGTGTGGTACGCATGGATCATGAGCAGAGCTTTGTGATTGCCGATATCCCGGGGCTGATCGAAGGTGCCTCTGATGGTGTTGGCTTAGGCATCCGCTTCCTGAAGCATTTGGAACGTTGCCGCGTGTTATTACACCTGGTGGACATCGCGCCGATCGATGAATCCGATCCGGTAGAAAATGCCAAGATTATCATCAACGAATTGAATCAATACAGTGAAAATTTGGCGCAGAAGCCACGCTGGCTGGTTTTCAACAAAGTTGATTTACTCGATGAGGAAGAAGCCGCTGAACGTGCTAAGGCGATTGTAGCGGGCATGGGCTGGGAAGGTGAGTACTACTTGATCTCCGCCGCCAATCGCGAAGGCGTCAATGCGCTGTGCTGGGATGTGATGAATTTTATCAACACCCAACCGAAAGCGTTGGCGGTTGAAGAAAGTGCGCCAGAAAAAGTCGAATTCATGTGGGATAACTACCACCGTGAACAAATCGCCGAAGCTGAAGCGGAAGATGACTGGGACGAAGATGACGACGAAGGCGTCGAAATCATTTACCAGAAATAATCTGGTTCAAGAGGCTCAGCGGTGATGAGCCTCTTTACTTCATTATCTGGTATATGATTCTGTAGGTTGTGTCCGGCAATGGCTGGTGAGCGCCGCTGGCGGTTATTTGAACGCACAGCAAGGCGCAGGCAGTGAGGGTTGGTGAGCCATAAGCCTAGGGGTCGTGTTCAAATGGCCCCAGCCCTTTGGTTCGCGCTCTAATAGCCGGTACTCCGCGTTGCCGGGTTTGAACATAGGCCCTGTCCCTCCACCTTAATTATGGGCTTTTGTGTCTGCAACGGCGACAGGGGTAATCACCGGATACAGACTAGTTGGCTTTATAAATATCTCGGTACAGGCGGCTTTCGAAGCGTACCAGCGGCGCGCGGTGTTGTTTCTGATCTTCCGGCGGTACGGCGTAGCCCGACAGATATTGCACGAAGGCCAAACGTTGACCACTGGCGGTGGTGATGAAGCCTGCCAGGTTGTAGACGCCTTGCAATGCACCGGTTTTGGCCGACACCTTGCCATCGACGCCGGCTTCGTGTAGCCCACCACGGTAACGTAAGGTGCCGTCATAGCCGGATAACGGCAGCATAGAGATAAAGTCCAGCTCGTTGTCATGCTGCGCGATATACTGTAGTGCCTGCATCATGGTCGCTGGGGCCAGCAGGTTATGGCGCGATAGGCCGGAACCGTCTACTACAACGCTGTTGCCCAGATCGATGCCGGCTTTCTGGCGCAGCACCTGACGTACTGCATCACCACCTGCACGCCAAGTGCCTGGTACGCCGAAGTGTTCATAGCCTAGGGTACGAAATACCGTATCGGCGATCATGTTATCCGATTTTTTCAGCATTATTTTCAATAAATCATGCAGCGGTGCAGACTGCGTCTGAGTGATCACCGTACCGGTAAGACCCGGCTGGGTTTGGCGTTTCAGATGGCCGTCGATCTGGATGCCTGCCTGCGTCAATTCATCTTTCAAGATAGCTCCTGCATAGCTGGCACCGTCCTGGATGGCAAACGCCAGCGGCAGCGGATCATTGCGCTGGATCAGGCAGCCGGTCAGGGTAAAGCGATTCAACTCACCGTGCACCACGTCTAACTCGCAGTATTGGGCGTTGGTAGAGCCTCTTGCCAACGTGCGTACTTGGCTGAACACGTTGACCGGGTAATAGGAGGCAACGCGGATAAATGCTATATCTCCTGGGTTTGGTGCACTGTACAGCGATACCGAAAAGCAGTTGCGATCGATAATCGCCGCTGCTGGTGGCGCACTGAAGCACTGTGTCATGTCGTTCCACGGCCAACCGGGTGCCTTATCGTGGCTAGCGAACATTGAAGTATCGACCAGCACGTTGCCGGTAATCCGGTGGACACCCTGTTTCTTTAGGATCTCCACCATGTGACGCAAGCTTTGGCGCTTGAAGGTCGGATCGCCGCTGAAGCGGGCGATCAGATTGCCGTACAGCACGCCGTCTCTGATGCCGCCCTGGCTCTCCAACGTGGTAGTGAAGCGATAGTTTGGCCCGAGCTGTAATAATGCCGCTAGCGCTGTTAGCACCTTCTGAGTACTGGCTGGTAATGCCATTTGTTGAGAGTGATAATCGATGGCTGGTGTGGGGGTGCCGATCTTCTGAACTACCAGGGCTAAGTTGGCTCCAGCAGGTAAATATTGTGTGTAATTTTTAACCGAGGTCGCCTGCGCATTCAGAACAAATGCGCCAGTCAATGCACTGACAATTCGTGAAAAACGCATAATCTTGGGACATCAGTTGGATAACGTGCCGACATACTACGGTGCATTCAGGGAAAAAGTAAACGATGACCCCTGAGGAACTCTAGGATAAAATGCAAAATCGATCCTGTCCTGGGTCAGGTTTCTTTATATCTATCGCTTGGCGGTGGGGCGATGAGCTAACCGTGTTTTCATACGAACACGTCAGGATGACGGTTATTTGAACAGGAAAGATTTAGAGGTATTTATACGATGAAACAGATCCCGATGACCTTGTTTGGCGCTGAAAAACTGCGCGAAGAACTTGAATATCTGAAAAGCGTGCGCCGTCCAAAAATCATTGCCGACATCGCCGACGCCCGCGAGCACGGTGATTTGAAAGAAAATGCCGAGTACCATGCTGCCCGTGAGCAGCAGGGATTCTGTGAAGGGCGTATCCAGGAAATTGAAGCAAAATTGTCCAACGCGCAAGTGATCGATATCACTAAAATACCGAATACTGGCCGGGTGATTTTTGGTGCCACTGTATCGGTGTTGAACCTGGATAGCGAGGAAGAAGTTACCTACCGCATCGTTGGCGATGATGAAGCTGACTTTAAGAAGAATCTGATTTCGGTCAATTCACCAATGGCACGTGGTTTGATCGGCAAAGAGCAGGACGATGTCGTGGTGATCAAAACTCCTGGCGGTGATGTGGATTATGAAATCCTGAAGGTCGAGTATCTCTGATCGTACCCACTGAGGCAGAAATGCCCAAGTGGGTTGTAAAGAAAGGAAAAAGGCCACCAGTGACCTTTTATCTGAATCAGGTGCATGGCATTTTTGCGTTAACTTGATCCTTAATTAACGCGGTATATTGATCTTGCGCTCTTTCGATGGGCGGTAAAGAATAAGCGTATTACCAATGACTTGCACGTTGCAGGCACCGGTTTCACGCACGATAGCGTCGGCGATCAAGGTTTTGGTTTCGCGATCTTCAGCCGCGATTTTTACCTTGATCAGCTCATGATGTTCCAGAGCTTGTTCAATTTCAGCCAGCACCCCCTCGGTGAGACCGTGATTACCCAGCATGACAACCGGTTTTAACGGATGCGCTAGACCTTTCAGGTGCTGTTTTTGTTTATTATTCAGATGCATTGTCTTTTTTACTTAAGTTGGGATTGAAAACCAGACATTCTACCGCCATCTCATGTGTATCGCCAAATCGGTCTTTATCGATGGGGGTTTACATGAGCAGCGATCCTGGCATAAGACTCTCTTTATGATAGTTGGAAAACGAGATGGCTAATAAAAAGCGATCTGCTAGCTCTAGTCGCTGGTTGCAAGAACACTTTAGTGATAAATATGTGCAGCAGGCGCAGAAAAAAGGGCTGCGTTCCCGCGCCTGGTTTAAACTTGATGAAATACAGCAGAGTGACAAACTGTTCAAACCGGGCATGACCATAGTGGACTTGGGGGCAGCGCCGGGTGGCTGGTCGCAATACGTGGTTACCCAAATCGGCGGTGCGGGTCGCATCGTTGCTTGTGATATTTTGCCAATGGATCCTATCGTTGGCGTTGATTTCCTTCAGGGCGATTTTCGTGATGAATTGGTGCTCAAAGCCCTGTTGGAACGTGTAGGTGAGAGTAAGGTTCAGGTAGTTATGTCCGACATGGCTCCGAATATGAGCGGCACCCCGGCCGTCGACATTCCAAGATCGATGTATCTGGTGGAATTAGCATTGGAGATGTGTCGTGATGTCCTCGCACCAGGCGGAAGTTTCCTGGTGAAGGTGTTTCAGGGAGATGGCTTTGACGAGTACCTACGGGAAATTCGCTCCCTGTTTACGAAGGTTAAGATTCGTAAGCCAGACGCTTCCCGCGCCCGTTCGCGCGAAGTGTACATTGTAGCGACAGGGCGCAAGCTGTAGTACCCTAACGCTGTTTGTTAACACAGTTGTAATATGAGGTTCATCCCTTGAGTGACATGGCGAAAAACCTAATTCTCTGGTTAGTCATCGCAGTAGTATTGATGTCTGTATTCCAGAGTTTTGGGCCCAGCGAGTCGAATGGCCGTAGGGTAGATTATTCTACCTTCATGTCTGAACTGACCCAGGATCAGGTTCGCGAAGCGCGAATTAGCGGACGCGAGATTAACGTTACCAAGAAAGACAGTAGCAAATACAAGACTTACATCCCTGTCAACGATCCCAAGTTGTTAGATACGTTGTTAACCAAGAATGTGAAAGTTGTCGGTGAGCCGCCTGAAGAGCCGAGCTTGCTGGCCTCTATCTTTATTTCGTGGTTCCCGATGTTGTTGCTGATCGGGGTTTGGATCTTCTTTATGCGCCAGATGCAAGGCGGTGGCGGTAAGGGTGCGATGTCCTTCGGCAAGAGCAAGGCTCGCATGCTGAGCGAAGATCAGATCAAGACCACTTTTGCTGATGTTGCCGGTTGTGATGAAGCGAAAGAAGAAGTGAGCGAACTGGTGGAATACCTGCGCGAACCGAGCCGTTTCCAAAAGCTGGGCGGCAAGATCCCTAAAGGCGTGCTGATGGTTGGCCCACCGGGGACCGGTAAAACGCTCTTGGCGAAAGCGATCGCTGGCGAGGCAAAAGTCCCGTTCTTTACCATTTCCGGTTCTGACTTCGTGGAAATGTTTGTTGGTGTGGGGGCCTCCCGTGTGCGCGACATGTTCGAGCAGGCCAAGAAAGCAGCACCTTGCATCATCTTCATTGATGAAATCGATGCCGTAGGTCGTCAACGTGGTGCCGGCCTGGGTGGCGGTCACGATGAACGTGAGCAGACCCTGAACCAAATGCTGGTGGAGATGGATGGTTTTGAAGGCAACGAAGGCATCATCGTCATCGCGGCAACCAACCGCCCTGACGTTCTTGATCCGGCGCTGCTGCGACCAGGCCGTTTTGACCGTCAGGTGGTTGTCGGCTTGCCGGATGTGCGCGGTCGTGAGCAGATCCTGAAGGTACATATGCGCCGTGTGCCGTTGGATGCTGATATCGATACCTCCGTCATTGCTCGAGGTACACCAGGCTTCTCTGGTGCTGACTTGGCCAACCTGGTCAACGAGGCGGCATTGTTCGCTGCCCGTAGTAACAAACGTGTGGTATCAATGGTTGAGTTCGAAAAAGCTAAAGACAAGATCATGATGGGTGCGGAACGTCGCTCCATGGTGATGACCGAAGCGCAGAAAGAATCGACCGCATATCATGAAGCAGGTCACGCTATCATCGGTCGTCTGGTACCAGAACACGATCCGGTTCACAAGGTCACCATTATCCCGCGTGGCCGAGCACTCGGCGTGACTTTCTTCCTGCCGGAAGGCGATGCAATCAGCGCCAGCCGTCAGAAGCTGGAGAGCCAAATCTCCACCCTTTATGGTGGCCGTCTGGCGGAAGAGATCATCTACGGGTCGGAAAATGTGTCTACTGGGGCGTCGAACGACATTAAAGTGGCGACCTCCATCGCCCGCAACATGGTGACTCAATGGGGTTTCTCTGAGAAGCTGGGGCCGCTGTTGTATGCAGAAGAAGAGGGCGAAGTGTTCCTTGGCCGTTCCGTCGCTAAGGCGAAACACATGTCGGATGAAACCGCACGCATCATTGATCAGGAAGTAAAATCTCTGATTGAACGCAACTACGCGCGCGCGCGTTCACTGTTGATGGAAAACATGGACATCCTGCATTCAATGAAGAATGCACTGATGAAATATGAAACCATTGATGCGCCGCAGATCGACGATCTGATGAACCGCCAAGACGTACGCCCGCCAGCGGGTTGGGACGATGCAAACAAAGGTAATAGCCCCGAAGCCGGCGGCACGCCAAAAGCGCCGACGTCAGTAGAAGAATCGCACACGCCGAGTCCAGGCAATAACCATGTTTGAACAGCTCGACAAGTCACTTCTGCTATGTGGTAACATTAAACCCCGGCCTACCGGGGTTTTTACTGCCCGGTAGGCAGTGAACCAGGCAACAGTCAGGTGGATGATATCCATCATACTTGAATGCATCTGTGTTGGCTGCGCAGTTATTCGGCCCATCTGTGGGTCTCACCCCCTCGGGGCCGCTGCATGCCGCGTTCAAATTTATTAGGAATCACATCCTTGTGATTGCCTTTGCGGCATTCAAATCGGTTCCTGAGCGATTTGTCCCGGCAGATTTGTCACCTCAGTGACTTACTTGAGTAAGCTCCTGGGGATTAATGAGGCTCCCCCTGCGGGCCAGCGCAAGTGCTGCTCAAATCGATTCTTGGCAGATTTGTCACGCTCTTGCCGCTGTGATGTCACTCCAATTATTTAGGGTATAGCCATGCAGTTAGCCGTGCGCGACATGACGCTCAATCTCTCCCATCCGCAGGTGATGGGCATCCTCAACGTGACGCCGGATTCGTTTTCTGACGGTGGTCGTTACAACCAACTCAATCAGGCACTGTTGCATGCGCATGCGCTGATTTCGGCTGGTGCTACCATGATCGACGTGGGAGGCGAATCCACCCGGCCGGGGGCGGCAGAGGTCAGTGAGGATGAAGAGATTGCACGGGTGGTACCGGTAGTGGAGGCATTGGCGCAGCGTTTCGAGGTGTTTATCTCGGTTGACACATCTAAAGCGGGGGTGATCCGCGAGTCGGCACAGGCGGGAGTGCATCTGATTAACGATATCCGCTCGTTGCAGGAACCCGGCGCGTTGGCTGCCGCTGCCGAAAGCGGCTTGCCGGTGTGCCTGATGCACATGCAGGGGCAGCCACGCACTATGCAGCAGGCACCGCATTACGATGACCTGATTGCTGATGTGAAGATGTTTTTTGAGCGTCATATCAAGCGTTGCCATGATGCCGGGATAACAAATCAGCAATTGCTGCTCGACCCAGGCTTCGGGTTTGGTAAAACTCTAGCACACAACTACCAGCTTTTGGCTCGGTTGTCGGAATTTCACCGCTTCGGTCTGCCGCTGATGGTGGGGATGTCACGCAAGTCGATGATTGGACAGCTACTGAACGTGCCGCCTGATCAACGCGTCATCGGCAGCGTGGCTTGCGCAGTGATCGCTGCGATGCAGGGCGCGCAGATTATCAGAGTGCATGACGTTAAAGAAACCGTTGAGGCGATGCGTGTCGTCGAGGCAACACTTTCAGCTAAGGGACAGTAGAAACATGAGTAAGCGCAAATATTTTGGCACTGATGGTATTCGTGGCAAGGTCGGTGATAGCCCAATCACCCCGGACTTCGTGCTGAAACTGGGCTGGGCGGCCGGTAAAGTGCTGGCGCGTCACGGCTCTCGCAAAATCATCATCGGTAAGGATACCCGCATTTCCGGTTATATGCTGGAGTCTGCACTGGAAGCTGGCTTGGCAGCCGCAGGGTTGTCCGCTTCCTTCACCGGCCCGATGCCGACGCCGGCGGTAGCCTACCTGACACGCACTTTCCGCGCTGAAGCCGGTATCGTGATTTCTGCCTCGCACAACCCGTTCTACGATAACGGCATCAAGTTTTTCTCGATCGACGGGGCCAAGTTGCCGGATGACGTTGAGGAAGCGATTGAAGCCGAGATGGAAAAACCGCTGACTTGTGTGCAGTCCTCCGAGTTGGGTAAAGCCAGCCGGATTATCGACGCCGCTGGCCGTTACATCGAATTCTGCAAAGGCACCTTCCCTAGTGAACTGAGCCTGAAGGGGTTGAAAATTGTGGTCGATTGCGCCAACGGTGCCACCTACCACATTGCGCCGAGCGTGTTGCGTGAGCTGGGTGCTACAGTGATTGCCATCGGCGTCGCACCGGATGGCATGAACATTAATGAGAAATGTGGCGCGACCGATGTCCGCCAGTTGCAGCAATGGGTGCTACAAGAAAAGGCGCATGTTGGGCTGGCGTTCGACGGTGATGGTGACCGTGTGATGATGGTGGATCATTTGGGCAACAAGGTGGATGGAGACCAGATCCTGTATATCATTGCTCGGGAAGGACTGCGTCAAAGCCAGTTGCGCGGTGGTGTTGTCGGTACACTGATGAGCAATATGGGGTTAGAGTTGGCGCTGAAGCAACTGGGTATCCCGTTTGCGCGTGCCAAAGTGGGTGATCGCTACGTGCTGGAAAAGCTGCAAGAACTGGGCTGGCGCATCGGCGCGGAGAACTCCGGCCATGTGATCCTGCTGGACAAAACCACAACCGGCGATGGCATAGTGGCTGGGTTGCAGGTGCTGACTGCGATGGTGAGTAATCACATGAGCCTGTATGATCTGTGCAGCGGCATGAAGCTGTTGCCGCAGATCCTGATCAACGTGCGTTTCGAGGGCGAGCACAACCCGCTGGAATCCGCTGAAGTGCGTAAAATTACTGAACAGGTTGAAGCTGAGTTGGTCGATCGCGGCCGTGTGTTGTTGCGCAAATCCGGCACCGAACCGCTTATCCGTGTGATGGTGGAAGGTGAGGATGAACAGCAGGTGACTGTACTGGCACAGCGCATCGCTGACGCGGTGAAATCAGCCGGTTATCAGCAAAAATAATTGTTGGTGTTTTTTTCTGCAAACGCATTGTTGGCAGAAAATTGCCCTTGCGCGGTTTAGCGGCTTTAGTTAGTATTCACACCCGCTTAAGTAGGCAGTGTACAAAAGTGCCTGCGACTTCTTTTTAGAAGCTTTGAGGTGAAAAGCATTTGGCATGCGGTTGAAGCCGCAAGGACACGGGTACGACTATGTACGAAGCTCTTCTGGTAATTTTCCTACTGATCTCAATCGGGCTAGTTGCTCTGATTATGCTGCAGCAAGGTAAAGGCGCTGAAGCTGGAGCCTCTTTCGGAGCAGGTGCCTCTGGCACATTGTTTGGTTCGAGCGGTTCCGGTAACTTTATGACCCGTATGACTGCGGTGTTGGCGACGTTGTTTTTCGTCATTAGCCTGATTTTGGGCAACCTCAGCAGTAACAAAAGCAAAAAAGGTAGCGAGTGGGAAAATTTGGGTCAGCCAGTGAAGTCTGAGCAAACTACCGTGCCGTCGGCACCAGCCAAGCCGAGCAGTGATATCCCGCAGTAAGCAGCAACAATGCTTGAAACCGTGGTTGTATCTGGATAATTGCAACGGCTGCTAGCAGTAAGAATCAGTACCGAGGTGGTGGAATTGGTAGACACGCTACCTTGAGGTGGTAGTGCCCTAACGGGCTTGTGGGTTCGAGTCCCATCCTCGGTACCAAATCCAAGAGATAGCTTGCAATTTTGCGATTTTTTGCGTATATTCGGCACGTTTTCGGACGCGGGGTGGAGCAGCCTGGTAGCTCGTCGGGCTCATAACCCGAAGGTCGTCGGTTCAAATCCGGCCCCCGCAACCACTTTCCTTTAAGTGTTGATTTTCAAATACACTTTTCGAATGAAATCCACTTTTCTCGAACAACATTTGAAAATGACACTTGCTTGAAAGTTGCACCGAAGTCGCTCAGCGGCACATAGGGTCCAGTTACATAACGCCCCGATTTTTCGGGGTTTTTTGTTATTTGGCAGCAGAATCACTGGGCTATTTAGCCCTTTTTTTATGTCTTGGGGGTGGAGTTTGTCCACATTAGAGCAAAAGTTAACTGAGATGCTTTTAGCACCGGTAGAAGCGTTGGGTTTTGAGCTTGTAGGCATTGAATTTATTCGTGCGCGCCAATCTACGCTCCGCATCTATATTGACAGTGAAAACGGCATTAATGTTGATGATTGCGCTGATGTCAGCCACCAAGTTAGCGCTGTATTGGATGTCGAAGAACCAATCGCAGTCGCTTACAACTTGGAAGTCTCCTCTCCTGGCCTTGATCGCCCGATGTTCACCGCAGAACACTACACGCGTTTTCTCGGTGAAGAAGTCAGCTTGGTTCTGCGCATGGCAGTTCAGAACCGCCGCAAGTGGCAAGGTATTATCAAGTCTGTCGAAGGCGAAATGATCACGGTTACTGTAGATGGGAAAGATGAAGTGTTTGCGCTGAGCAATATCCAGAAAGCGAACCTGATACCCCACTTTTAAAGTTTGGATGAGGCACTTAGGATGAATAAAGAGATTCTGGCTGTTGTTGAAGCAGTTTCCAATGAAAAATCCCTTCCGCGTGAAAAGATTTTCGAAGCGTTGGAAACCGCTTTAGCCACCGCCACCAAGAAAAAATATGAGCAGGAAATCGACGTCCGCGTCAGCATTGATCGCAAAACCGGCGATTTCGATACCTTCCGTCGTTGGGTCGTCGTTGATGAAGTGACGCAGCCCACGCGTGAGATCACGCTGGAAGCGGCTCAGTATGAAGAGCCAGACATTGAATTGGGCGGATATATCGAAGATCAGATCGATTCCGTCACCTTTGACCGCATCACCACTCAGACGGCCAAACAGGTTATCGTGCAGAAAGTACGCGAAGCCGAGCGCGCGATGGTGGTTGACGCTTTCCGTGAACACGAAGGCGAGATCGTCACTGGCGTGGTGAAGAAAGTTAATCGTGATAGCATCGCGCTGGATCTGGGTAGCAACGCCGAAGCAGTGATTGGCCGTGAAGACATGTTGCCGCGCGAAAACTTCCGCCCTGGTGACCGCATCCGTGGCGTGCTTTACGCCGTGCGTCCTGAAGCCCGGGGTGCGCAATTGTTCGTCAGCCGTTCCAGCCCAGAGATGCTGAAAGAGCTGTTCCGCATTGAAGTGCCGGAAATCGGCGAAGAAGTGATTGAGATTAAAGCGGCAGCCCGCGATCCCGGTTCCCGTGCAAAAATTGCAGTAAAAACCAACGACAAACGCATCGACCCAGTCGGTGCCTGCGTGGGTATGCGTGGTGCACGCGTTCAGGCCGTTTCGAGCGAGCTCGGCGGTGAACGCATCGATATCATCCTGTGGGATGATAACCCTGCGCAGTTCGTCATCAACGCCATGGCCCCGGCAGACGTCGCCTCGATCGTGGTTGATGAAGATAATTGCACCATGGATATCGCCGTTGAAGCCAGCAATCTGGCACAGGCGATCGGCCGTAATGGCCAAAATGTGCGTTTGGCCTCCCAGTTGTTGAAACAGCATCGCGACGATGACCGTTGGGAACTGAACGTGATGACGGCGGATGATTTGCAGGCCAAGCACCAGGCCGAAGCACATGCCGCTATTGATACCTTTACCAAGTATCTTGATATCGACGAAGATTTCGCTACCGTTCTGGTTGAAGAAGGCTTCTCCACTTTGGAAGAGCTGGCCTACGTGCCAATCAAAGAGCTGTTGGAAATCGACGGTCTGGATGAAGATACGGTTGAAGCGTTGCGCGATCGCGCCAGAGCTGCATCGACCACGCTAGCCCTGGCTCAAAAAGAGAGCCTGGGTGGCCAAGAACCTGCAGAAGATTTACTCAACCTGCCTGGTCTTGAGCGCAGCATGGCCTTTAAACTGGCCGCGCGTGGGGTTGGTACGCTGGAAGATCTTGCCGAGCAGGGTGTTGATGATCTGGCTGATATTGAAGGGCTTAGCAACCAGCAAGCCGGCGAGTTGATCATGGCCGCACGTAATATCTGTTGGTTTGGCGACAACGCGTAATAAACTGTAGCAGGAAGGAACAGCATGACAACAGATGTAACCGTAAAATCGCTGGCAGCAGAGATTCAGACTTCGGTTGATCGCCTGGTACAGCAGTTTGCTGATGCAGGGATCAACAAGGCTGAGTCGGATGCTGTGACCCAGCAAGAAAAAGAAACCTTGCTGGCGCACCTGAACCGTGAACACGGCAGTGTGCCGAACAAACTCACTTTGCAGCGCAAAACGCGCAGCACCTTAAATATTCCGAGCACCGGCGGTAAAAGTAAATCGGTGCAAATTGAGGTTCGCAAGAAACGCACCTATGTAAATCGCAATACGCAGGAAGCCCAACAGGTTGAAGCGGCAGAGCAGGCACAGCGTGAAGCGGAAGAACAGGCACGGCGTAATGCAGAAACGAAACGTGCAGCCGGAGAGCAAGCCAAACGTGAGGCCGCAGGAATTGCTAAGCGTAATTCAGCGGAAAAAGAAAAAGTGACCAATCAACATACCGATGAAATGACCAAGCCAGCTCAGGCAGAAAAAGCACGCCGTGAAGCCGAAGCGGCTGAACTGAAACGTAAAGCGGAAGAAGAAGTACGCCGGAAGGTCGAAGAAGAAGCCAAACGCGTGGCGGAAGAAGCGCGCCGTATGGCTGAAGAGAACGGTGAGAAGTGGGCCGAAGCTGAAGCAGCAAGCGCTGCAGTTGAAACTGCCGATTACCATGTGACCACCTCTCAGCACGCCCGTGCCGCCGAAGACGAAAACGACGCTAAAGTTGAAGGTGAGCGCCGCACCCGTACCCGTGGTGGTAAAGCGACTAAGCAGAAGAAAGGCAATAAGCTTTCTGAGTCTAAAGCAGATCGTGAAGAAGCACGTGCTGTAACGCGTGGCGGTAAAGGAAAACGGAAGCCAAGCAGTTTACAGCAGGGCTTCAACAAGCCAGCTCAGATGGTTAACCGTGACGTGGTGATTGGTGAAACCATCACCGTGGCTGAATTGGCCAACAAAATGGCGGTGAAAGGTTCTCAGGTCATTAAAGTGATGATGAAGCTGGGTGCCATGGCCACCATCAACCAGGTCATCGATCAGGAAACTGCACAGCTAGTGGCTGAAGAGATGGGCCACAAGGTTATCCTGCGTCGCGAGAATGAGCTGGAAGAAGCGTTGATGAGTGACCGTGATACCGGCGCTGCGGCTGAGTCGCGTGCACCAGTGGTGACCATCATGGGCCATGTTGACCACGGTAAAACCTCTTTGCTGGACTACATTCGCTCTACCAAAGTGGCGGCGGGCGAAGCTGGCGGTATTACCCAGCACATTGGTGCTTATCACGTAGAAACCGACAACGGCATGATCACCTTCCTGGATACTCCGGGCCACGCCGCTTTTACTTCCATGCGCGCCCGTGGTGCTCAGGCGACTGATATTGTGGTGTTGGTGGTTGCTGCCGATGATGGCGTGATGCCACAAACCATTGAAGCTATCCAGCATGCGAAAGCGGCGCAGGTGCCATTGGTGGTTGCAGTTAACAAAATCGACAAGCCGGAAGCTGATGCGGATCGCGTTAAGCAGGAGCTGTCCCAGTACGGCGTGATGCCGGAGGAGTGGGGTGGCGAAGCGCAGTTCGTCCATGTTTCTGCGAAAGTCGGTACCGGTATCGACGAACTGCTTAATGCTATCTTGTTGCAGGCTGAAGTTCTCGAACTGAAAGCGGTGCGCAGTGGCATGGCTAGTGGCGTGGTGATCGAATCCTTCCTAGATAAAGGCCGTGGCCCGGTGGCGACCATTCTGGTTCAGGAAGGTACGCTGAACAGAGGTGATATCGTGCTGTGTGGCTTTGAATACGGCCGCGTGCGTGCGATGCGTGATGAATTGGGCCACGAAGTGGCCTCCGCTGGCCCATCTATTCCGGTGGAAATCCTGGGTCTGTCCAGCGTTCCAGCAGCGGGTGATGAAGCAACCGTAGTGCGTGACGAGAAAAAAGCGCGTGAAGTTGCACTATATCGTCAAGGTAAGTTTCGCGAAGTCAAACTGGCGCGCCAGCAGAAATCTAAGCTGGAGAATATGTTCTCCAACATGACCGACGGGGAAGTTTCTGAGCTGAACATCGTACTGAAATCTGATGTACAGGGTTCTTGCGAAGCGATTATGGATTCATTACTGAAGCTTTCTACTGACGAAGTGAAGGTGAAAATTGTCGGTTCCGGCGTAGGCGGCATTACTGAAACCGATGCCACACTGGCAGCAGCCTCCAACGCGATCATTCTGGGCTTCAACGTCCGTGCTGATGCCTCTGCACGCCGCGTGATTGAAGCAGAAAACCTGGATCTGCGCTATTACTCGGTAATTTATAGCCTGATCGACGAAGTGAAGCAGGCGATGAGCGGCATGCTGGCACCTGAGTACAAACAGCAGATTATCGGCTTAGCCGAAGTGCGTGACGTCTTCAAATCACCGAAATTCGGTGCTATCGCCGGTTGTATGGTCACTGAAGGGACGATCAAACGTCATAACCCTATCCGAGTTCTGCGTGCCAACGTGGTTATCTATGAAGGTGAGTTGGAGTCCCTGCGCCGCTTCAAAGATGATGTTAATGAAGTCCGTAACGGCATGGAGTGTGGTATCGGTGTTAAGAATTACAACGATGTACGTGTTGGCGACATGATTGAGGTGTTCGAAATCATCGAAATCCAGCGCACCATTGCTTAACGACTGTACATCTGCTGATGACCTAAAATAATTCGAGTGGCCTCAAGACAGCAACTGAGCGTATCTCCAGGTGCACAGACAACTATGCCACTGAGGTGAGTGAAGAGGGTCAACAAAGAGGCAATTTTAAGTATGTTGGGTAATATCTGTTAACGGGGGCCTTTGTGCCCCCCGATTTGTCTGGAGAGTCCAAAATGGCAAAAGAATTTAGCCGTAGTCAACGCGTAGCGCAAGAGATGCAGAAAGAGATTGCGATCATTTTGCAACGTGAAATCAAAGATCCGCGCATTGGCATGGCCACCGTATCCGGCGTAGAAATTTCCCGCGACCTGGCCTACGCCAAGGTTTACGTTACCTTTCTGAACGTGTTGGCTGAAAATCATGATCCAGACCAGGTGACCAATGGCATTAAAGCATTGCAGGATGCAGCCGGTTATATCCGCACGTTACTTGGCAAAGCCATGCGTTTGCGTGTGGTGCCGGAGCTGACGTTCGTCTACGACAACTCGCTGGTGGAAGGCATGCGCATGTCCAACCTGGTGACCAACGTGGTGAAGAATGACGCCGAACGCCGTTGCGCATCGGGCGATGACGAGGAGGCTTAAATGAGTCGCCCTCGTCGCCGTGGCCGTGATATCCACGGCGTACTGTTGTTAGACAAACCGCAGGGCCTGTCGTCTAACGATGCTTTGCAAAAAGTGAAGCGCCTGTACAACGCCAATCGCGCAGGTCACACCGGCGCGCTCGATCCGTTGGCGACCGGCATGCTGCCGATCTGCCTGGGCGAAGCGACCAAGTTCTCGCAGTTCCTGCTCAATTCTGACAAACGTTATCGGGTGATCGCCAAACTAGGGCAGCGTACCGATACCTCGGACGCCGATGGTCAGGTTGTGCAGCAGCGCCCGGTGAGTTTCACCCAGGCGCAGCTAGATGTGGCGCTGGATAACTTCCGTGGCGACCTCCGACAGGTGCCATCAATGTATTCGGCACTGAAGTATCAGGGCAAGAAACTCTATGAGTATGCGCGCCAAGGCATTGAAGTGCCGCGTGAAGCACGCAGCATCACCGTTTATCAGCTACAGGTTGTTCGCTGCGAAGGGGATGAACTGGAGTTAGAAATCCACTGCTCGAAAGGCACTTACATCCGCACTATCATCGACGATCTCGGTGAACTACTGGGCTGCGGTGCGCATGTGATCTACCTGCGCCGCCTGCAAGTGGCGACTTATCCGATCGAACGTATGGTGACGTTGGAACAACTGAATGTTTTACTGGCGCAGGCGATTGCGCTGGATGAATTGCTTGATCCATTGCTGATGCCGATGGACAGCCCGGTTGAGAACTATCCAGAAGTGAATCTGTTGCCTGTAGTGGCGGGTTATGTCAAACAAGGGCAGCCAGTGCAGGTTGCTGGTGCGCCGGCTTCTGGCATAGTGCGCATCACCGAAGGCGAAAAACGTAAATTTATCGGCGTAGGTACCATCGCCGACGATGGTCGTGTGGCACCACGCCGCCTAGTGGTCGAACGTGTCGATTAAGGGTGGGTAAAGTGCGCGTATCCCCCTGTAGCTTGAAGGATGCCGGGGATAAGAGTAGAATAGCGCGGCTTATGCATTAGGTTGCTGAATTAGAGATCGGCACCTGTAGTTATCATCTATAATCTGGAGTATTACCATGTCTCTAAGTGTTGAAGTTAAAGCTCAAATCGTGGCTGATTTTGGTCGTGATGCTAACGATAGCGGTTCTACCGAAGTTCAGGTTGCCCTGCTGACTGCGCAGATCAACCATCTGCAAGGCCACTTCTCCGAGCACAAAAAAGATCACCATAGCCGTCGTGGTCTACTGCGTATGGTTTCTCAGCGTCGTAAGCTGCTGGATTACCTGAAGCGTAAAGATGTGGCACGTTACACCAGCCTGATCGGGCGTTTGGGTCTGCGTCGCTAGTCTAGCTAGTTTCAGTGGAAAAGGGGCCTATCATGGCCCCTTTTTTCTAGGAAGCATAAGCAAATCAGGTTAATGTATTGCTTGATGCTCCCAAAACAGGTTTTTCCGTTACAGAGGTTCGCGCGACTAATGAGAGGCTTTATCCCCAGCTTGAGATAAAGCCTCTCATTAGTCGCGAGGATGTAGTGGAAAGGTAAGTCAAGTCATAGGCGTGTCGAGTCGTCATTACGATGGGTACGCCGTTAATCAAGGACATAATTTTGCTGACACCGATCATTCGCAAATTCCAGTATGGCCAGCATACCGTCACCATCGAAACCGGTATGATGGCACGTCAGGCCACCGCCGCCGTTATGGTGAGTATGGATGACACCGCTGTATTCGTCACCGTAGTGGGCCAGAAA
The DNA here is from genome assembly GCF_000821185.2 of Serratia symbiotica. NCBI lineage: Bacteria > Pseudomonadati > Pseudomonadota > Gammaproteobacteria > Enterobacterales > Yersiniaceae > Serratia > Serratia symbiotica. The sequence goes on from NZ_CP050855.1 coordinate 135,105, forward strand.
AAAGCCAAGCCGGGTCAAAGTTTCTTTCCGCTGACCGTAAACTATCAGGAACGTACCTACGCTGCTGGCCGCATACCGGGCAGTTTCTTCCGTCGTGAAGGCCGCCCGAGCGAGGGTGAAACGCTGACCTCACGTCTGATTGACCGTCCAATCCGTCCTCTGTTCCCGGACAACTTCCTGAACGAAGTACAGGTGATCGCCACCGTGGTCTCTGTCAACCCGCAAGTTAACCCAGATATCGTCGCAATGATTGGGGCCTCTGCCGCCCTGAGCCTGTCCGGTATTCCGTTCAACGGCCCAATTGGTGCAGCACGCGTGGGGTACATCAACGACCAGTATGTACTGAACCCAACGACCGACGAACTGAAAATAAGTAGCCTGGATCTGGTGGTTGCTGGCACTGCTGGCGCGGTGCTGATGGTTGAATCTGAAGCTGATGTGCTAAGCGAAGATCAAATGCTGGGGGCGGTGGTGTTTGGTCACCAGCAACAGCAGGTGGTGATCGAGAGTATCAACTCTCTGGTTGCTGAAGCTGGCAAGCCTAAGTGGGACTGGCAGGCACCTGTGGTCAATGCAGCACTGCATGCACGCGTGGCCGAACTGGCCGAAGCCCGCTTGGGCGACGCTTATCACATTACCGAGAAACAAGAGCGTTACGCTCAGGTAGATGCGATCAAGGACAGCGTGGTTGAAACCCTATTGGTGCAAGATGAAACGCTGGACGCTTCAGAAATTCAGGACATCCTGAGCAGCGTCGAGAAAAACGTGGTGCGTAGCCGTGTGCTGCGTGGAGAACCACGTATCGACGGCCGCGAGAAAGACATGATCCGTGGTCTGGATGTGCGTACTGGCGTACTGCCGCGCACCCATGGTTCCGCGCTGTTCACCCGTGGTGAAACACAGGCGTTGGTTACCGCGACACTGGGCACTGCGCGTGATGCACAGAACCTGGATGAACTGATGGGCGAAAAGACCGACAGCTTCCTGTTCCATTACAACTTCCCGCCGTATTCCGTTGGCGAAACCGGCATGGTCGGTTCACCTAAGCGCCGCGAAATTGGTCATGGCCGTCTGGCAAAACGTGGCGTATTGGCTATGATGCCTAAACTGGAAGATTTTCCGTACACGGTGCGGGTGGTTTCTGAAATTACCGAATCCAATGGGTCTTCTTCCATGGCTTCGGTCTGTGGTGCTTCTCTGGCGCTGATGGATGCAGGCGTGCCAATCAAGGCTGCTGTTGCGGGTATCGCCATGGGGTTGGTGAAAGAAGCGGATAACTTTGTGGTTCTGTCCGACATTCTGGGTGATGAAGATCACCTAGGTGATATGGACTTCAAAGTGGCCGGTAGCCGTGACGGTATCACCGCGCTGCAAATGGACATTAAAATTGAAGGCATCACCCGCGAAATCATGCAGGTGGCACTGAACCAAGCCAAAGGGGCGCGTCTACATATCCTGAGCGTGATGGAACAGGCAATCAGCGTGCCGCGTGGCGATATTTCTCAGTTCGCACCACGTATTCACACTATCCGCATCAGCCCGGATAAAATTAAAGACGTGATCGGTAAAGGCGGCTCGGTGATTCGTGCGCTGACCGAAGAGACTGACACCACCATTGAAATTGACGATGATGGTACAGTTAAAATCGCTGCGACTGACGGTGAGAAAGCGAAATTTGCTATCCGTCGTATTGAAGAGATCACCGCAGAGATTGAAGTTGGCCGCATTTATCAAGGTAAGGTCACTCGTATCGTTGATTTCGGCGCGTTCGTCGCTATCGGCGGGGGTAAAGAAGGCTTGGTACACATCTCTCAAATTGCCAACAAGCGTGTTGAGAAAGTCACTGACTATCTGCAAATGGGTCAGGAAGTGCCGGTTAAAGTACTGGAAGTTGACCGTCAGGGCCGTGTACGTTTAAGCATCAAAGAAGCGACTATGCCAGAAACGGAGTCGCCTCCTGCAGTTGAAGCAGAATAACCGTATAGATATATTTGCAGCTCCCTGCCATAGGGTCGGGAGCTATTTGTATCGCTGCCTGGGTAGGAACTCGTGTATTTAGCAAACGGAGGATAGGGCGTTCATTTAATGTTTGTCTTCGGGAGTGGGAAATGAAGCCTTTCTTGCGCTGGTGGTACGTTGTGACAGCACTCATGCTGGCAGGATGCAGCAACCATGATTGGCGTAAAGACGAGGTTTTGGCGATCCCACTGCAGCCTACGCTGCAGCAAGAAATGATCCTGGCACGTATGGAACTGATACTTGCCAGCCGGGCACTGACGGGCGATGAGCGTGCGCAGCTTTTATATGAGCGTGGTGTGCTGTATGATAGCCTCGGGCTACGTGCACTGGCGCGCAATGATTTTTCGCAAGCGCTGGCGATACGTCCTGATATGCCTGAAGTTTTCAACTACCTAGGCATTTACTTAACGCAGGCAAGCAATGTTGATGCTGCCTATGAAGCGTTTGATTCTGTATTAGAGCTTGATCCAACTTACAATTACGCGCGTTTAAACCGAGGCATCGCGTTGTATTATGGCGGCCGCTTCTCGTTGGCGCAGGATGATCTGCTGGCGTTTTATCAAGACGACCCAAACGATCCCTTCCGTTCGTTGTGGCTGTATCTTGTGGAACGAGAAATCGATCCCAAAAAGGCTGACATAGCACTCAAGCAGCGTTATGACAAAGCGAACCGAGGGCAATGGGGATGGAATATTGTCGAATTCTACCTGGGCAACATTAGCGAAAAAACGCTGATGTCACGCCTCAAGGTAGATACAACGGATAACACTTCGCTCGCTGAGCATCTCAGTGAAACTGACTTCTATTTAGGTAAACACTACCTGAGTCTGGGGGACAAGAACACCGCTTCGGCGCTGTTCAAACTGACGGTGGCTAATAACGTAAATAACTTCGTTGAGCACCGCTATGCATTGTTGGAATTGGCGCTTTTAGGCCAAGAGCAAGACAACTTATCAGAATCGGACCAGCAATAGCTGACGAACACTTCTACCCAATAGGTTTCAAGTTGCGGCAAGTCGGCAATCGAACGGATCCCTGGAGCTTAGTTTGCTAAGTGATGAGGGTGAGGGAGAGCAGCTAACACTGCGGTGGCTTGAAAGATGAAGGATTATCAGCCTGATAGACATTGGTTTTACAGCCAAAGTTATCGCCTTCACGGGTGAGGGTTTTCTTGTTCGTTTTATAAACTAATTTGAGCCGGTTCACATTTTTCAATGAAAATGACTGAAAATTTTCTCGACGAGTTATGTAGACTGGCTGCCATTATTAATGAGGCATGTGTACATGACTACTGAGTTTGAAATCTCTTTTGCTGATCTGGGGCTATCTGCTCCGATCATTTCCGCCCTGACTGACCTGGGCTATGAAAAACCATCACCGATCCAGGCTGAGTGTATTCCTCACCTGTTGAACGGTCGCGATGTGCTGGGCATGGCACAGACCGGTAGTGGTAAAACCGCAGCATTCTCGCTGCCACTATTGCATAATCTGCAGGCTGACCTGAAGGCACCTCAGATCCTGGTGCTGGCACCGACCCGCGAACTGGCGGTGCAGGTTGCTGAAGCTATGACTGATTTCTCCAAACACATGCATGGTGTGAATGTTGTTGCTCTGTACGGTGGCCAACGTTATGACGTACAGTTGCGCGCTCTGCGTCAGGGGCCACAAATTGTGGTAGGTACACCAGGTCGTCTATTGGATCACCTGAAACGCGGCACCTTGAATCTCTCTAACCTGAGCGGCTTGGTATTGGATGAAGCCGATGAAATGTTGCGCATGGGCTTTATCGAAGACGTAGAAACCATCATGGCTGAGATCCCGGCTGAACATCAGACCGCACTGTTCTCCGCTACCATGCCAGAGGCGATCCGCCGTATTACCCGCCGCTTTATGAAAGATCCACAGGAAGTGCGCATTCAGTCCAGTATAACTACCCGTCCAGACATCAGCCAGAGCTATTGGACGGTGCACGGCATGCGTAAAAACGAAGCGCTGGTACGCTTCCTGGAAGCCGAAGATTTTGACGCAGCGATCATTTTTGTGCGCACCAAAAATGCCACGCTGGAAGTGGCCGAAACGCTGGAGCGCAGTGGTTACAGCAGCGCTGCGCTGAACGGTGATATGAACCAGGCGTTGCGCGAGCAGACCTTGGAACGTCTAAAAGATGGTCGTCTGGACATCCTGATCGCCACCGACGTTGCGGCCCGTGGTCTGGATGTTGAACGCATCAGCTTGGTAGTAAACTACGATATCCCGATGGACTCCGAGTCTTACGTTCACCGTATTGGCCGTACCGGCCGAGCAGGCCGCGCAGGCCGTGCGCTATTGTTTGTGGAAAACCGTGAACGTCGCCTGCTGCGCAATATTGAACGTACCATGAAGCTGACTATCCCAGAAGTAGAACTGCCCAACGCAGAACTGCTGGGTGAGCGTCGTCTGGCCAAATTTGCCGCTAAAGTTCAGCAACAACTGGAAAGTCGCGATCTGGACATGTACCGTGCGCTATTGGCTAAACTGCAGCCGGAAGAAGAGCTGGACATGGAAACCCTGGCTGCCGCATTGCTGAAGATGGCTCAGGGTGAACGTCCGCTAATTCTGCCGCCGGATCCCGTATTCAAGCCACGTCAGCGTCGTGAGTTCAATGATCGTGACGATCGTGGCAATGATCGCCGCCGTAATATACGTTCAGACAGCCGTGACGGTGACCGTCCGCGCCGTGAACGTCGTGACGTTGGTGAGATGCAACTCTACCGCATTGAAGTGGGTCGTGATGACGGTGTGGAAGTTCGTCATATCGTTGGCACTATCGCTAACGAAGGTGATATCAGCAGCCGTTACATCGGTAATATCAAGCTGTTTGCTTCCCATTCCACCATCGAACTGCCGAAAGGGATGCCGGGCGAGATCCTGAATCACTTCACTCGCACCCGTATCCTGAACAAGCCGATGAATATGCAACTGCTGGGTGATGCGCAGCCGAATGAACGCAGTGGACATAGCCGTCTATTCAACGGCGAACGCCGTGAAGGTGCACCGCGTCGTTCCGCTGGTGGTGGAGACCGTCGCAGCGGTAATTTCAACCGTGACGGTAAACCAGCACCGCGCCGTGATGACTCAGCGCCTACGGTTTCTCGCCGTCGGTTTGGTGATGCATAACCGCAGATTTGACCGTTCGTGGTCAGTGGTACAGAGAACCAGCTTACGGGCTGGTTTTTTTATGCAGCGAAATCTGAAACGTCAATGGTTTAACAGGCTCGCTGTCATTATCATAAAAAGAGGATATATTGGAGCGAATTGAGATGGGAACAAGATTATCTCTATTTACCGCTTACCCTTTGGGAGTCGACATCATAATGAAAAAAAAGACGTTATTGACCCTGCTGCTGATGATAGTGGCGATCGCTATGGCGATCCTGTTCCGTGCGCATAATCAGGATGTGCTGCTACAGGGTGAAGTGGATGCGCCAGAGGTGATCGTTGCCTCCAAGGCCAAAGGGCGGATAGTCGAACGCTTGGTAAAGCGTGGCGACAACGTGAAGGGTGGGCAACTGTTGATCCAGCTTGACAGTCCGGAGCTGATAGCGCAATTACGTTCTGCACAGGCGACACGCGACAAGGCCAAGGCACAGCTCGAACAATCGATGCACGGCACCCGTGAAGAGAGCATCCGCACCTTGCGTGCCAATTTGGCGCAGGCCGAGGCGCAATACCGTAACGCGCAGAACGATTACAACCGCAACTTGAGCGTGTCCGGTAAAGGCTATATCTCGAAATCTGAACTGGACGGCTCGCGCCGGGCGCGTGATACCGCCTTCCAACAAGTACAGGCGGCAAAAGCCAATCTGGATGAGGGCATCAACGGCGACCGCATCGAGCTTCGGCAGCAATATGAGGCGGCGTTGCACGCGGCGGAAGAGAATCTGTTGCAGGTCATGATTCAAACCGACGACCTGCAAGTGAAAGCGCCAGTGAACGGCGAAGTGGGGCCGATCCCGGCTGAGGTGGGCGAACTGCTGAACGCGGGTAGCCCGTTGCTGACATTGATCCGGGTGCCGGATGCTTACTTCGTGTTCAACCTGCGTGAAGACATCCTAGCCCACGTGAGCAAGGGAGATAAGGTTAAACTGCGGGTGCCAGCGCTGCAGAATAAAATGATTGAAACCGAGGTGCGCTACATCGCGCCATTGGGGGATTACGCCACCAAACGTGCTACCCGTGCCACCGGTGATTTTGATCTGAAAACCTTTGAGGTTCGCCTGTATCCATCACAGCCAGTGGATGGCTTGCGACCAGGGATGAGCAGCTTATGGCAATGGAAAGAGTAAAAGCTGGCTGGCGCTGCTTCAGCCGTGCGTTTAACAACGAGTGCTGTATCGCTTTTCGCAGCCCGGTGGTGCACTGGCTGAGCTGGATCTTCACACTGATACTGTTTGGGCTTATCAGTAGCAACTTTTCCCAAGGCACGCTGATCGATCTACCGGTGTCGGTGGTAGATAGCGATCACAGCCCGATATCCAAATTGCTGACGCGCCGTCTGGATGCCGGTTCGCACGCTCACATCGAGGCTTACCCCGGTGGGTTGCCAGAGTCACTTCACCGCCTGCGCAGTGCGCAGGACTATGCGTTGCTGTACATCCCACCGGATTTCGAAGCCGATGCTCTGGCGGGCAAACAACCGAGCGTAGTGATGTATTACAACGCGCTGTTTTACGGTGCTGGACTGTATTCCACTCAGGACTTCAGCGGCTTGATGGCCGAAATCAACGCCAACACCCGCCGCATTATCGCCGGCGCGATGGGCAAAACGCTGCCACCACTGGCGGATGTAACGCTATCCTACGGCAACCTATTCGATGCCAGCGGCAGCTATATCTATTACCAGCAGTTCGCCGCCATCATTCACCTGTTGCAGTTGTTCGTGGTGACCTGCATGATCTACGTGCTGGCACGTAGCAAATCGTTGCTGAAAGCTAAACCCTTCAGCCTAGCGTTGCTCGGCAAGCTGGCACCTTACACCCTGTGTTTTACTGTTCTGCTGATGGTGGAGATTGCTACGTTGGTGGGTATCTTTGACGCTCGCGTTAGCGGCAACCCACTGTTTATGCTGTTGATCGGTCTCTGCTACGTGATGGCAGCGCAGAGCATTGGCCTGCTGCTGTTCACCTTTACCAGCAGCACCATCATCGCTTACAGCCTGATCGGTATCCTGGTGAGTATTGCCTTAACCTTTTCTGGCATAGCGGTGCCGGAATTGTCGATGCCGTTGCCAGCGCGGATTATTGCCAATCTTCAACCGTTGACCCACGCGCTATACGCGATGTTCGACGTATTCCTGCGCCAGGTACAGGCCAGTGCCATCTTCAGCGTTTGTGCGCTGCTGATGGTTTACCCGCTGGTCGCCGCACTGTTAGTGCGTAATCGGCTGATGACGCGGCTGCTTAAGGAAGGGGACGCGGGATGAAACTCTATTGGCAAACTTTCGTCCAGGTGTTGCTCAACATGTTGGAGCGGCCAGTGTGGCTGGCGTTGATCCTGTCATTGTGCGTCATGAGCATGGTGTACACCAACCGCACGGTATGGAATTTGCCGGTGGGGGTGATTGATCAGGATCACACCACTGCCAGCCGCCAACTGATCCGTCAACTGAACGCCACCGCCAAGATCGCCATTGAAACCTACGACAGCCTGGAGCAGGCGCAGCGTGACCTCGGTTGGCGCAAACTGTTCGCAGTGATCATCATGCCAGTGGATCTCGAGAAGAAGATCCTGCACGGTGAGAATATCGTGGTGCCGATGTATGGCGATGCCACCAACCGGTTGGCTAACGGCCAGATCCAGCAGGACGTGATGGCGACCTACCAGCAATTGCTGACCGAGTACAACAATGGGCTACTGCTGCGAAGCGGCTTTAGCGAACGCCAAGCACGGGTGATCCTGACGCCGATACGAGGGCAGACGCTGGAGGTGTTCAACCCTGGTATCAGCTTTGCGGCGATCATCTTCCCCGGCCTGCTGGTGATGCTATTGCAACACTCGTTGTTGATCGCCTGCATCCGTGTCAACATGGCAATGAAAAGCATGTACGGTGGCAAAGCGCTGTTGGCTGCGCGCTTGGGCGGGCTGACAGCATTGTTGCCGATCTGGTTGTTCCTATCGATCGTACTGTTTGTATTGTGGCCGTGGGGGCTGGGTTACCGCCAGACGGCAAACATCCCAGAAATCCTGCTGCTGACTTTCCCGTTCCTGCTGGCAGTGCTGGGGCTAGGCAAACTGATGACTGAGTGCCTGCGTAGCATCGAGATGATCTACCTGACGTTGGCGTTTATCACCACGCCGATATTCTATCTGTCGGGCACTATCTGGCCGTTGCAAGCGATGCCTGGCTGGGTGCGAGTCATTTCTTACTGTATCCCTTCTACCTGGGCCACCATGGCGATCGCCGGGGTTAATCAGATGGGGCTGTCGCTGAACGAAGTGTGGGACGTTGTGGTGATACTGCTGGTGATGGGGATGATCTACACCTTGTTGGGTGCCGGCGTGGGTTTTGTGCGCAAGTTTTTAACTGGCAAACGCTAATCGGGAAGATAATTTTAATGAAAATGCGGCGAACAGATTTGGGTTTGAGGCAGCGTCTGGCGTCAGGGTAAACGTAATGGTGAAATGCAGTATTTATTGATATAAGCCGCTGAGGCTGCGCATCAATGAGGCAAAATAGCCCTATTCTGTATTGAAAAGAGTCAATGACCGTGTGCGAGCGTGCATTGTGCGCCACGGGCCGTCGCTGCTGTGCCTACTGCTAGATTCACCCCATTTGCTCTCCAACGCCAGCTTCTGGAACAGTTGCTGGGTTGGCCGTTCCGCCAGGCATTGGCGGAGGGTGAACGGGAATATCTCGTATCACGTTGGTTAAAGTTCAAAGTTCGTGATCTGGCACTACACTGGTTTATGATGGTTGAAAACGAAAAATGGGTGGTCAGTCAGCACGCCGAAGCGGACGTCAGTTTCAGTGGCGACGCCAACAATCTGATTTTGAACGCAGTGCGCAAGCAAGATCCAGATACGCTGCTTTTTCAGCGTCGGTTACAGATTGAAGGGGATACCGAATTGGGTCTATATGTAAAAAATCTGATGGACGCCATTGAGCAGGAAAGCGTACCTGCGCCGCTGTGCATGCATCTGTTGCAACTGGCTGATTTTGTTAAAGCAGGGCTGCAAGAGGGCACGGTGCAACCTTCCCGTGTGTCGATATCATGCTGATTCGTGTAGAGATCCCGGTAGATGCGGTAGGCATCGACGTCCTGCTGCACCGCGTTTTTGGCCGCGATGACGAGGCCGATCTGGTGCAGCAACTGCGTGAAGCTGGCCTGCTGACGTTGGGCATTGTCGCCACCGATAATAAAGGCGGCATTGTAGGTTACGCTGCTTTCAGCCCGGTCAATGTGGCCGGAGAAGATAGGCAGTGGGTGGGGTTGGCACCGTTGGTGGTAGATGAAAGCTTGCGCCGTCAAGGATTGGGTGAAAAGCTGATCTACGAAGGCTTGGATGCGCTCAATGAATTCAGCTATGCCGCTGTGGTGGTACTGGGCGATCCAGCCTATTACGGACGCTTTGGTTTTAAACTGGCCGCCGCCCATGGTTTGCATTGCCGCTGGTCAGGGGCTGAAACGGCGTTCCAGGTTTACCCATTGGTAGAGGACGCCCTAAGTGGCGTCAACGGTGTAGTCGAGTACTCGGAACCGTTTAATCGGCTGTAATCGCCGACAGCAAATACCCCAATGAGAGAGTTGGCTGACTGACCAACCTCTCTTTTTGCGTTTTGCTTAACTGTTTGATCCGATATTCCAGCTTCAGTGCCATCGAACGATCCGCGACTTGGCAGTGAAACGCCAGGGTCAATTTCCCCTTTCCCCGTAGTACCTTGGCACCTTTGCCCGCCTGATGCTGCGCCAACCGCCGGGCTATGTCGGTAGTAATACCGGTATACAGCATGCCGCTTGGTAGACGCAGCATGTAGAGATGCCAGATGGGGGTTGCCATAATCATTTCCCTGAATAAATCTGAGCGGTACTATAGGCAATAAGATGTAGTCGGGGAACCTATTTTTTACTGGATGTTTTTAATATATTTATTTTTATTAAGATTAACCATGCCATTAAAAAATCCTTTTTAGAGAACCAAGCATTCTTCTATAAAGGAATGAGTTGATTAATGTTAATATTCAATGGTGTACTGCCGTACAGGCAACCTAGAATTTGCACAAAACAAAGATCAGAACAAGCTTTTCCCCGGTACTACATGGAAATATATTGGCGAGAACAAGACAATACGCTTTGCCGCCGCAAACGGAACCGATGTTATAACGACTGGCGGCTCTGATTCGGTAACGCTATCAGTTAATGACCTGTTTGCACTTAGCCCTGATTTTTCTGCAAATACTAGCATAAGTGGACGAACGAATCCGGTGACCCTACCCATATAGCGGGCGTAGCTACGCCAGGAAGACGGTATGGTTCGTTAGTACAGGGAATGCTGCATACGGTTTGAACTGGTCATCGAACATTGGTACGCATGCCCATGCCGTCTACATTGGTGCACACGAATACCGGGTTGGCATAGGCGCACTCTGTATCGGGAACCACAGCAAGTACGGGTTCTGGTTTTGCATTTTCTGTGATCAACCCATATGTAAAACTCATGGGTTGATATAGAAGTGCCTAGAGCAGTAAATGATCTGTATTACTTTGCTAAAGCTGAACTAAGCCACCTAAACCACCACAGGTGTTTCCATAATCTTTTCTTTTTATAACTGGGAGGGGGAAGTTGAAACTCAGCCACTTTCTCCCACTTAAAGTTTAGAAACAATCTGCTATGTCCATGCTCGAACCCATAGTCATATATTTCTTTTTCCTTTTTTAAATCTATAATGGTATTTCTCGACAAATCTCTGACAAGATTATGATAGCTATTATCTCTATCTAGCTCTCTCTCGTAGCAAACAAACTTCTTAGAGAGATAACGTTGGCGTGAACCGTGATATTTATGAAATTTAACAAATCGGTAATCCTCACCACCATATCCTCCAGAGTACTCTTCATCATAACCAAAGAAGCGTATAAAGCGGGCGCGAGACATAAAGAAAAGATTTGAGTGACCTTTGTATATCTTACCCGTACTATCTTTTCTGTAAATTTTGAAGAAATCTCGCCCTGGATTGTTTTTTTTGACTAAGTGCTTTAGCGTTTCTTCCGGTAAAATATGGTCTAAATCTGTAATAATAATTTTGTCGGATTTAGCATGCGTAACACCAAGATTTCTCGCGCCTCCCTGATTCCAGGGTATATCGTCAGTAATTCTTAGCCATGTAATATTCAAATTATAGTTTTCGATTTCATATTTAACAGGCGAACAATCATCAACGATGATAAACTGTATTTTGCTAACGACATCAAAAGAGTATGACTCATATACCTTTAGTAGATCAGTTAAGGAATTGATATTCCCCTGATCGCAAAAAAAATGGGTTATATATGAAAGTTCTATGTGCTGTTTATCGAAACAATAATTCATATGATTGTTCTTATCCATTTATTTATCTAAAAATACAATCTAACTATAGATTTGACTCAAGAATATCCTGCACCATCTACGGCGAGGCTTTAAGTTTTTCTCACCCAATCACTTTATCACCCGCCATACGGGATAGGAAGCTTTACGTTTCCACTGTATGAACTACCCCGGTTTTCTTGGAAAGTTTCCAGCCCAGAAACTCAGATTGCCAGATCCTTGTTTGCGATGGAAGCATCATAGGCCTTTTCTATTGCCATCGGTGGGATATGGCCCAGTGGTTCCAATAACCGACGGTCGTTGTACCAGACGACCCATTTCAGTGTGACCAGTTCTACTTCTGCCCAGCTTTTCGGTGTACCACTACAATTGCCTGTTTTTGATATGTTCTTCCTAACAATGTAGACAGGAAGAATGATGGATCATAAAGAAACTTAAGGCACTTGTTGCCGAACTGGCTAAAGGGCTTAAAACCGGCGCAGTTCTTAAGCCGTTTTCTCGCATATTAGCTACGCCCACTGTCGAAACGGCGAGAGCGTTCAGATCCTTTAGCAAGTGGAGGAGGGAGCTTTGACAATGTCCCTGCTTATCGTTTTAATCGGAGCTACCCCTATTGACTATTGATTTCATACGCCATGCTGAGAAAAATCACCGCTATTGCCAGCCTGTTGGTGGCGAACGCCAGTGTTTGGGCTAATCCACCGGATGCCATCGCCACATCACCCGCTGCGCCCTACCTGTTAGCAGGAGCGCCGACCTTCGATTTAACGATGGTGACATTCCGCGAAAAGTATAATCGCGACAACACGATGTTGCCGATTGGCGAGTTTCGTGCCATCGCCGCAGCAGAAGACGACTCGCCGCTGTTGACCCGTGCCGCCAGCAAACTCAATGAAAATCTCTATGCCTCCACCGCGTTGGAAAAGGGTACTGGCAAAATCAAGACGTTGCAGATCACCTATTTGCCGTTACAACAGAGCGGTGAGGACAAGGCGGCACGCGCCATCGCCATCAGTTATATGGCCGCGCTGATGCGCCAGTTTGAACCGGCGCTGACGGTAGGGCAGAGTCAAGGTAAAGTGACTAGCTTGTTAGTGAAGGGCAAAGGTTCGCGTTTTTATCAACAGCAGGTTGGGGCCATTCGCTATGTGGTATCGGACAATGGCGATAAAGGGGTAACCTTCGCGGTTGAACCGGTTAAGTTGGCGCTATCCACGCCTTGATAGCAGGGTATTTAGTGGCGAAAAGCGAAGCCTTTGTGCTTAATCATCTCTATACTGCTGGGCAGGTAAACTGCCAGTTCGGCAGTTGTCATTTCTATTTTGCGTTCCCTTGTTGGAGGAAAAAACATGCGTCATCCATTAGTTATGGGTAACTGGAAGCTCAACGGCAGCACCCATATGGTCAGTGAGCTGATCGCAGGCTTGCGCAATGCGTTGAGCCGTGTTGAAGGTTGTGGCGTTGCTATCGCCCCGCCGGTTATGTACCTGGATCAGGCCAGACACGCACTGGCTGGTAGCCGTATCGCTTTGGGGGCACAAAATGTGGACATCAACTTGTCCGGTGCTTTCACCGGGGAAATTTCCGCCAATATGCTGAAAGACGTTGGTGCTCAGTACATCATCATTGGCCATTCTGAGCGTCGCACCTACCACAAAGAAACCGACGGAGCGATCGCCGAGAAATTTGCTGTGCTGAAGGAAGCGGGTCTGATCCCGGTACTGTGCATTGGTGAAACCGAAGCGGAAAACGAAGCGGGTAAAACCGAAGAAGTTTGCGCTCGTCAGATTGATGCCGTACTAAAAACCCTAGGCGCGCCAGCCATGAAAGGTGCTGTGATCGCTTATGAACCCGTGTGGGCCATCGGTACTGGCAAGTCTGCCACCCCAGCACAGGCTCAGGCAGTGCACAAATTTATCCGCGATCACATTGCCAAGCACGATACGGCCATCGCTGCTGAAGTGATCATTCAGTACGGGGGGTCTGTCAACGATAAGAATGCTGCAGAGCTGTTTGCTCAACCGGATATCGATGGCGCGCTGGTTGGTGGTGCATCGTTGAAAGCCGATGCTTTCGCTGCGATCGTCAAAGCCGCCGCCGCAGCGAAAAAAGCCTGATTTCATTCAGTTTGGCGATAAAGCCCCCCGGTAAGCTGGGGGGCTTTATCGCTGCTGGATAGGGATCAGCGCTTGCTGATTTCGTCAAACACGCCCCCGGTCGCGAAGTGCACCTTTTGCGCTTCACCCCAGCCGCCAAAGGTCTCGTCCACTGTGAACAGGGTCAGTTTTGGGAACCGAGCGGCAAATTTGGCCGCTACGGCCGCATTACGTGGGCGGTAGTAGTTTTTTGCGGCGATGGTCTGCCCCTCCGGCGTATAGAGATATTTCAGGTAAGCTGTAGCTACATCGCGGGTGCCGCGTTTGTCCACCACTTTGTCTACTACCGCTACGGTGGGTTCGGCGAGAATGGATTTACTTGGGATAATAATTTCGAACCTGTCTTTACCCAGCTCATTTTCCGCCAGCAGCGCTTCGTTCTCCCAAGCGATCAGCACATCACCGATACCGCGTTCAGCGAAGGTATGGGTAGCACCGCGTGCGCTAGGATCCAGTACCTCAACGTTGCCATATAAGCTTTTAACGAAATCCTGCGCTTTGGCTTGATCATTGTTATTGTGGTGCAGCGCGTAGCCCCAGGCCGCCAGGTAATTCCAGCGCGCACCGCCGGAGGTTTTCGGGTTTGGCGTAATCACCGAGACGCCGGGTTTGACCAAATCCGGCCAGTTGTGAATTTGCTTCGGGTTACCCTTGCGTACCAAAAACACGATGGTTGAGGTGTAAGGTGCCGAGTTGTCCGGCAGGCGTTTGATCCACGCTTTATCGATACGCCCGCGTTCGGCAATGGCGTCCACGTCATAAGCCAGCGCCAGTGTCACCACATCGGCCTCAATGCCGTTAATCACTGAGGTTGCCTGCTTGCCGGAGCCACCGTGCGACTGGCGCACCCTGACTTTATCGCCGGTCTGTTGCTGCCAGTATTTGCTAAACGCGGTGTCATATTCTTGATAGAACTCGCGCGTTGGATCGTATGAAACGTTCAGCAGTTGGATCTCTTGTGCCATGGTGCCGAACGCCAACAGCACCGATGTTAAACCTACACTCCATTTGCGCATCGACAGGCTCTCCTAGGAAAATTAAGCGCAACCATAATCGGTTGATTTAACCCCTGAGCCTGCCAGAAACTTTCCTGGCAATTAAAGAATAAAAAATATTTAATATAGACGATTTAGGAATATAACGCTGACGAGTATAAAAACCCCGCTTGCGAATAATGCGGTGCAAAGGAAAACAGGACTGAAAGCCTGATTCCTGCATTATTTACCGACATTTATCCGCAAGCGGTGGTTTTTTTGACATCAGAAAAAACAGCGTATCAGTACAGCTTTTTCGCCGTTTCTAGCCAATCGCCTTTGAACGGACGTTTCATGTTCTCGATTGCATCAATGATATCGTGGTGCACCATCTTTTCATTTAGGATGCCGACGCAGCGGCCACCGTAACCCTGCAACAGCAGTTCAATCGCGTATGCGCCCATGCGGGATGCCAGGATACGGTCATAAGCGACAGGGGTTCCGCCGCGCTGAATGTGGCCCAGTACGGTCGCGCGGGTCTCTCGCTGAGTTTCCTGCTCAATATGGCGTGCTAGTTCATTGATATCACAGATGTGCTCGGTGATTGCTACGATGGCATGTTTTTTGCCCTTGCTAATCCCGGCCTTGATTTCATTTACCAGATCTTCGCGATTGAACTCAATTTCTGGCAGCACGATGAACTCACAGCCGCCCGCAATCGCCGCCGCCAGCGTCAAGTCGCCGCAGTGGCGGCCCATGACTTCGACGATGGAGATACGCTGATGCGAAGAAGACGTATCACGCAGGCGGTCAATCGCTTCCACCACGGTTTCCAATGCGGTGAAGTAACCGATGGTGTAGTCCGTACCGGCTACATCGTTATCGATGGTGCCAGGTAGGCCGATGCAAGGGAAGCCTTCTTCCGTCAAGCGTTTGGCACCCATGTAAGAACCATCGCCGCCGATCACCACCAACGCATCAATGCCGCGTTTTTTCAGATTTTCAATCGCCTTGGCGCGAACACTTCCATCTTTGAATTGCGGAAAACGAGCCGAACCAAGGAAGGTACCACCACGGTTGATCATGTCGGACACGCTGTAACGATCCAATTTCTCCATGCGATCTTCGTACAAGCCGAGGTAGCCATCGTAAATACCAAAAACTTCCAAACCTTCCGAAAGTGCCGCACGCACCACACCACGGATCGCCGCGTTCATACCTGGCGCATCACCGCCACTTGTCAGTACACCGATTTTTTTGATCATGACTACCTCTGAACTGTAGATGCAATTTTTTAAGAATTCTGTTTTCGCCCATCCCTTGGCACCTCTCCGACTCATAGAAAACCCGCTTTTAGGTGGGATACTATATCAAAAACGTCCAACTGAATTGATTCAAGTCACGCCATATAACGGTAAAAAAACGGTATGGCATGTTGAGCTAATCTGACATGGGGTGTGGTGCCTTGATCTGATTACCACGCCTGATGCCCCTGACGTCTTGTTGGCACCACGGAACTGGGGGCTGGGTGGATGATGATATTCGCCCCTGGGAAACGATGCCGTAACCCCTGCTCCACCTGTTCCGCCAGAATATGTGCCTGCCGTAACGGCAGAGAATCCGCTATCTCCCGATGCAATTGAATGAAGCGCGTTGGGCCGGATTGACGGGGGGCGCAAATCGTGCACACCTTTCACTCCCGGCCAGGAAGAGGCCACGCCGATAATGGCCTGACATTCCTTATCCGGCAGCGCCCGATCCAACAGGCTGACCGAGCTGGTGTGATATCAGGCGATAATTTTTATCAGTAGTAGTATGGACGCCAGAGGCGCTTACGGGCAATGGCAGGGCTTAGCCTAATATAGCGTGGCAGGGTCAGTCCCCATTAACTGCCTAACTTTTGGGGAGGAAAAAGTGGTACTACAGGTAAGTTTAGCTAATTGAGTGATTAATCCAGTACTTTTATCATTCGGGTATTTTTTAATATTACCCTTCTGACAACAGTTAAATTAAGTCTCTCGCTTTTAAATCCGTGAGAGGTGAAAAAATTTTCAGCAGAAAAGCTTACATCTGACGATAAATGCTTAATACATTCACGCTTCGCAATCTTATTGAAGATGCAGCATAAGCGCGTTTCCTATACCTTGACGTGCATGAGAAGACGTAACAAAGAAATGGTCTATATACCCTGATGGTTGAAGGTCAGCATAACCCAGGATGTTACCATTGATTTCAGCGACAAATGGCTTAAGTATACTGATACGCTTATTCCATTCCTGAACATCATAGGTATTTGGAGCCTAGGCATTAATTTGTTCGGGTGAATAATATTGATGGGCTAAATGATGAACAGCAGAGTGGAAAACCTTCCTGAGCGTCAGTTCCTCTCCTGGTTTATAAGGGCGAATAAGCATCTTTTCAATAAGCCTTAGGCGAAACCGCGGATGCTGAACGCATCATCCTGCGGGTAGTAACCGAGCAAACGGCTGGTTTCCACCAGCGACAGCCGCTTGTAGCGGTTGTTGGAAATGCCATGTACCACCGCGTGCTGCACCCCTTCGATACGGATGCAACGTTCCAACAGATCGGTGGCATCGCGGTGGCTGAGAAAGACACTCATATCGCGAGCGCTGAGCGGTTCGCCATCCGCCAGCGTGGTGAGGAGCGCAATGCGCACCGACAATGAGGAAAGTCCTTCTTGATGGGCGAAATAGGCGGCGATGCCTTCGCCGAACGCTTTGCTGGCACCGTACAGGTTTTTCGGTTTTGGCACGTCGTCAGGCCGGATCTGGTAATCCAGCGGATAGCCCTCTACCACTTGTGCGCTGCTGGCGAACACTACGCGTCGGCAGCCTGCGTCTTTTGCCGCACGGAAAATATTGAAAGTACCGAGGATGTTATTGTCTATCAGTGAACCGCAGAAATCTACGTTGGGGGAGGGATCGGCCGACAAGTGCAATACGGTATCGATATCGGCACAGGCGGTGCGGCAGGCGTCGAGATCGGCAATGTTAAAGCTGATGACTTCATCGTCGGGGTGCACATCGTTGAGCAAACCGCTATCCCTTTCCGCCAGCCGCAGCCGATATCGATGACCTACCGCATGACGAAACGCCGTTGCCACCCGGCCACCGGCACCCGTAATCAGAATCCGTCCTAATTCATTACGTAAGGTCATGATCGCTGTCGTCCCCTAAATAGAGATTACTCTGTGACCAGTAATAATATTCTCTGTGACTTTTGTCCAGCTTTTCAATTAGCTTCTCTGATGTTGTGTGCTGCCAATGGGCGGTATTTTGCAAGGCTTGTGATCAAAAAGTTTATACTGCCCGCACAGCAGGTAGTGGAGCATAACCTACTATGTCGATACGCTGCATTCCGGTATTTGTTGCGCCGCTTTCCAGCACGACAATTGCAAAAAACCAACGTAATATATTGAATAAATGGTTAAATCAGGTTACGCATGCTACAGTCGATGGTTGAGCGCTTTCTCCCATGCCATCACCCCACATCTGATAGTAATAGGGACACCGCCCCGCGACCCCATAGTTGAACCCGCAGTACCACAGCGTGTTTTAAATCCTGCCAGCCGAGTAATGAGTGAATTTCTGCACGATTGTGATGAGGTGATGATGAGAAATATTCACACAGAGTGAGCTGTGATTCAATGCATTCATCCAGCTAATTACCGAGAAATTGAATACTCCAATTAGGTAATCTTATTAATTTATAGCTTCAACATCACACTAAGCCATTTACGCACTGCCATGCAATATGTCGCCTATTGAGAGCGCTTTGTCCGATAGATCACAGTTCTACAATTTGCTATCGCAAAGCCTTGCCGCAACAAAAACTTGGGTGTTAACGTCATCGCTCAGCCGCTTTAGGGTTGTCACTGTTCCGACAGGCAAAACCTAAACCTCGTATTTCTGCGTCCTTCCTCGTTGGGTGCAGGGGTCATGAGGTTTAGGTTTTTTTTTGTGCAAAATTCCGTCGTGGCGATTGGCTATCGCCATGTGGAGCCAAACATAATGTTGCTGTTTGCTAAGGATAATCGTATGGAATATGAAACATTAGCCAGTGAGATTTTGGTCAGCGTCGGTGGCCGCAACAACGTAAAAAGCCTGGTGCATTGCGCCACTCGCTTGCGTTTCAAGCTACGCGATAACCGCCGCGCCGATGCGGCGGTGCTGAAGAAAAACCCCGGTGTCATCATGGTAGTGGAAAGTGGCGGGCAGTTTCAGGTGGTGGTTGGCAACCACGTAGCAGAGGTATACCACGCGATCAACCAGGTTGCTGGTTTTGACGACAGCGCAGTCGGAGCAGAGGGCGCGGATGATAAGAAAGAGAATTTATTCAGCCGCTTTATCGAGGTGGTTTCCAGCATTTTTACCCCACTATTAGGGGTGATGGCCGCAACGGGGGTTCTTAAGGGGTTTTTGGCACTAAGCCAGGCTTGCGGCTGGCTATTGGAGAGCAGCGGTGTCTTTAAAATACTGTTTGCTGCCAGCGACTCGCTGTTCTATTTCTTCCCGATCATGCTCGGTTACACTGCTGGGAAAAAATTTGGCGGCAACCCATTCATCACCATGGCGATCGGCGGCGCACTGACTCACCCGCTGATGATCACGGCGTTCGAAGCTGCACAGCAACCAGACGCGGTGCGCGAATATTTTCTTGGCATTCCGCTGACCTTTATCAATTACAGTTCGTCGGTGATCCCGATCATCCTTGCCGCTTGGGTCTCCTGCAGGTTGGAACTGCTGTTTAGCCGGGTGATCCACAAAACGGTGCGCAATTTCATCTCTCCGCTGCTGTGCCTGGTGATCACTGTACCGATGACCTTCTTATTGATCGGTCCGGCGGCGACCTGGCTGAGTCATCTGCTGGCGGATGGCTACCAAAGCATTTATAGCTTTAACTCGATCGTCGCTGGTGCCTTTATGGGCGCGGTGTGGCAAGTGTGCGTGATCTTTGGCCTGCACTGGGGGCTGGTGCCGCTAATGCTTAATAACCTGAGCATGCTGGGCCACGACACCATGGTGCCATTGCTGCTACCGGCGGTAATGGGGCAAGTGGGTGCTACGCTGGGCGTGATGCTACGCACCCGCGATGCCAAATTACGGGCGCTGTCTGGATCGGCCCTCGGTGCTGGCATCTTCGGCATTACCGAACCGGCGGTGTACGGCGTAACGCTGCCGCACAAGCGGCCGTTTGTCTTCGGCTGCATCGGCGGCGCATTAGGGGGGGCGGTGATCGGCTATTACCATACCGCGACCTATTCATTCGGGCTGGTAAGCATCTTCACTTTTGCGCAGATCATTCCCGCCAGCGGCTTCGACGCCACGGTGTGGGGCGAGATTAGCGGCACCTTGTTGTCATTCTGCTTCGCTGCACTGGCTAGCTATCTGTTTGGCGTGAAACCAACGGAAGAGGCATCGGTCATTGCCGCACCGCTCAACGGTACACAGCCGATCCTCAGCCCAATCGCCGGTGAGGTACTGCCGTTGGAACAGGTGAAAGACACCACCTTTGCCAGCGGCCTGCTGGGCAAAGGGGTGGCGATAGTCCCACGGCAAGGGCGGGTGGTGGCACCCGTCGCGGGCAGCGTGGTGTCGCTGTTCAAAACCAAGCACGCCATTGGCATTGAGTCGAACGGTGGAGCAGAAATTCTTATCCACGTTGGTATCGATACCGTCAAGCTCAATGGGCTGCATTTCACCGCTCATGTGCAGGAGGGCGATCAAGTCACACCGGGTGATCTACTGATTGAGTTTGACCTGGCGGCGATCCGCGCCGCAGGTTTTGACACCACCACGCCGATCATCATCGGCAACAGCGATGACTACATCGACGTGCTGATCAACGGTCTGTCTCCAGTACAGGAACAGGCACCGTTACTCACTTTATTATTACGTTAATTGAGGAGCAAGCGATGATGGGGAAATTCCCGGAACATTTTCTATGGGGCGGCGCAGTGGCGGCGAATCAGGCCGAAGGCGCTTATCTGAAGGATGGCAAAGGCTTATCGACCTCCGATTTACAGCCGCAGGGCATTTTCGGTGCGATAACGCCACGGGTCACGGGGGATTGTGGCATCAAGGACGTAGCGATCGATTTTTATCATCGTTACCCGGAGGATATTGCGTTGTTCGCCGAAATGGGCTTTAAGTGTTTACGCACCTCGATCGCCTGGACGCGTATTTTCCCGCAGGGCGATGAGGACATGCCAAACGAGCCCGGGCTGGCGTTTTATGATCGGCTGTTCGACGAAATGGCGAAATACGGCATTCAGCCACTGATCACCCTGTCGCACTACGAAATGCCCTACGACCTAACACAGAAATACGGCGGTTGGGGTAGCCGCGAGACTATCGTCTTTTTCGAACGCTACGCGCGCACCGTCTTTGAGCGCTACAAGCACAAGGTTAAGCATTGGCTGACCTTTAACGAGATCAACATGTCGTTGCACGCGCCCTTTACGGGCATCGGCCTGCCAGAAGACAGCGACAAAAGCGCCATCTACCAGGCGATCCACCATCAGTTGGTGGCTAGCGCTAAAGCGGTGAAAGCCTGCCATGAGATAGTTCCGGGCGGTAAAATCGGCAATATGCTGCTGGGTGGCCTGTTGTATCCGCTAACTTGTCGGCCGGAGGATGTGCTGGAAACCCAGCGGCAAAACCGCGACTGGCTGTTCTTCGGCGATGTGCAGGCGCGCGGTTATTATCCGGCCTATATGAAGCGTTTTTTCCGCGAAAACGGCATTCAAGTGGTGATCACCGCCGAGGATCGGCAGGCGCTACGCGAAACTATCGATTTTATCTCCTTCAGCTATTATATGAGCGGCTGCGTCACCACCGACGAGGCACAAAATAACACCGCCCGTGCCAACATTCTCAATATGGTGCCAAACCCGCATTTGGACCGTTCGGAGTGGGGCTGGCAAATCGATCCGATCGGGCTGCGTTATCTGCTCAATATGCTGTACGATCGCTACCAGAGGCCGCTGTTTATTGTCGAGAACGGCCTGGGTGCCAAAGATCGCATTGAGGCTGACGGTAGCATCAATGACGACTATCGCATCAACTATCTTAACGACCATTTGGTGCAGGTGGCAGAAGCGATCGACGATGGCGTGGAGGTGATGGGTTACACCAGTTGGGGGCCTATCGATCTGGTTAGTGCTTCTAAGGCGGAAATGTCAAAGCGCTATGGTTTTATTTATGTCGATCGAGACGATGCTGGCAACGGTAGCCTGGAGCGTCGGCGCAAAAAGAGTTTCTACTGGTATCGTGATGTGATTCAAAGCAACGGTAACAGCTTGAAAGATAAAGCCTGACTTTCATCAATCCATACCCTTTGCTGCCAATTTCTCGTCCTATAACGTTCACGGCACTGGTGGGTATGCGCGAACTTGGGGGCGTTGCGCGGTGGCAGTTCCTGTCGCGCTGTGCTTTATGGTGCTTTTATCACCACTTGAAGCGCAGCGAGGAAAAAGTGATTGACGCCTATAACCGCTAGCAGTAAGATGCGCCCCGCTAACGGCGAGTAGCGCAGCTTGGTAGCGCAACTGGTTTGGGACCAGTGGGTCGGAGGTTCGAATCCTCTCTCGCCGACCACATTTAAGAAACCTGCTTTTTAAGCAGGTTTTTTTTCGTCCACCGTTTAACGGGATGAGAACTTATGCAGAAGTTTTGCCCTAAATGGCAGCAACTTTGTGAAAATATTTATCCTTAATAAAAACGCATTCTCCTTAATTCTCAACTCTTCCCTTTATACCCTAAATCATGCGCGTGGCAGGAAGGCGGCAACGCAGCGACAAATCGGTAGGGAGCCGATTTGAACCGCCCTTGCGCTGGGCCGTAGGCTGAACCTCAGGGATGAGGTTGATTAATCCCCAAGCGCTGACAACCGTCAGTGATTGAGGTGAGCGAGGAAAGCTCCCGCACAGGCAACTTGAAGTATGACGGGTAAATCAATATTCAAAGTAGTGTAATGTCATTTATTCACGCTAATCGGCCCTGATTAATGCGCAATGATTTTGCTTCGACAATGCATGGCGATGAACCTGCCTGCTTCAGTTAACGGCATCAGGGGGTATGAACCGATCTTAAAACCTATCCCATTAGGCTCTTAATGCATTCACATGCCCCCTATCTGATAGTTTCAGGGTGTCGGACACTAGGTGGTTTTGTTACCCTGGGCCTAAATTAGAGACATCCCGCTTAGAATAAGACTGAAACCCTCAGTTTTCTTGATTTGCTAGCAGTATGGAAAGTTAGCAACACCAGGCAATTGAGTATACTCAGACCTGTTCGAGAAGGAGGGTAATACAGTCCTCTTTTTTTTATTTCAACCCGATTTCGCGGAGGGCAGGTTTGCGGGTCAAGCGTTCGTTAACGATTAAACAGATGGCAACGGTGTCTGGCGTGGCGTTTGTGACCATTTGCCTATTTATCGTGATCCAGTTATTCCACTTTGTGCAACAGCGCAGGGATGACTACGCCCAACAACTGGAAATCATCGCTCACGCGGTGCGTAAACCGCTGGCTGAGGCTGTGCTGCGCATGGATATGCCGGAAACCAACCGGGTATTGAACCAGCTATTGCCAGTGGGGATACTGGCCCAGGCAGATATTCTGTTGCCCAACGAATTTCAGGCCTTGCACGCTAATTTTCCACCGGAACGTCCGGTGCCAACGCTGATCGCCAGGCTGTTCGAACTGCCGATCCAGATTTCCGTTCCGCTTTATCCGCTGGAGTGGGGGCCAGCCAACTCACAGCCGATGGCCTACCTGGCACTGCAAGCAGATTCGTTTCGTATGTACCAGTTTATCCTCAGCATGCTGTCAACCATGTTGGTGACCTACCTGCTGTTAGCGCTGATTTTATCGATAGCCATCACTTGGTGTATGAACCAACTAATGGTATATCCGTTGCGTGTGATAGCGAAGGAACTGGATAATATTTCGCAGGATGAAGCTCCCTACCATCAACTGATGCTGCCAGCTTTGCATCAGGACGACGAACTTGGCTTGTTGGTGCGCAATTACAACCGTAATCAGCAGATTTTGGCCAAAATGCATGCCGAGATGAGGTGCCTTAGCACCCATAACCCGGTCACCGGCCTACCGAATCAGGTGCTGTTTACCGCACTGCTGGAACAGCATATTGCCTCTAGCCTGCGACCTGAGCGTTTTAACCTGCTGGTTCTCGGCATTGAGACGTTGCATGAGGCATCTGGGGTGCTAAACCTGGCGATGTGCGAAGCGTTGCTGTTAGCACTGATGCAGAAATTACGCCGTTGCGTCGATGAAAACACTATTCTGGCGCAACTGAGTAACACCGAATTCGCCATACTGCCCAAGGGGATTGAACGGCCATTCCACGCCATGCAGCTAGCGCGCAGTATCATGACAGAGATTAACGCGCCGCTGAGCATGAAAGATCTGGCGCTGCGCCCAAGCGCCGGCATTGGTATAGCGCATTATTTTAACCAGGAGCATAGTGCTGAGCACCTGCTACGCAGCGCCACCTCAGCGATGATGTCCGCCCAGCGTATAGGTAAAAATCAGATTCTGTTTTTCGAACCCAGCCTGACGGCAAAAACTCAAAAACGGCTGACGCAGGAAAGCGAGATCCTGCACGCCATCGAACAGTGCCACTTCTCGCTATTTTTACAGCCGCAGTTTGACATGCAGTCCAATGCGGTGATCGGTGCCGAAGCGTTGTTACGCTGGCAGCAATATGATGGCAGCTTTACCCTGCCGTCCGACGTGATACCGCTGGCGGAAGAGCTAGGGGTGATCGTGCCGCTCGGCAACTGGGTGATTGAAGAGTCTTGCCGCATTCTGGCGAACTGGCAACATCGGGGCATTACGCTGCCACTGGCGGTCAACATCTCCGGCATTCAGATGCAGAATGAAGACTTTGTATCGCACCTAAAGAGCGTGCTGGCGCAACATCGGATCGATCCGTGCAAGCTGCTGCTAGAAATTACCGAAACAGTGCGCATCGACGATCTCAATCAAGCGCTGACGTTGCTGCGTGAGCTACATGAACTAGGACTGTCTATCGCTTTGGATGATTTTGGCATGGGGTATTCCAGCTTGGAGTATCTTTACCGCCTGAAATGCCTGCCAATCGATCTGATTAAAATCGACAAAAGCTTTATTCAAGAGCTACCGGAAGACGACGCTATGGTGCGCATCGTCAGAGCAATCTCTGATGTGCTCAACCTACCGATGATGGCCGAGGGCATTGAAAGCGCTGCGCAGCGCGACTGGTTACTGCGGCATGGCATTCACTCTGGGCAAGGCTTTTTGTTTGCGCGCCCGTTGCCGCGTGAGGAGTTTGAGGCCCGGTTTTGCTGCGCTGCGGACTGATTTTCTTCTCTGTGGCTCACCGTGTCTGTCCATAGCTGCTTCATTTTCGCCGTTTTTGTGCTCATACCAGGAAAATAAAAGATGTCGCAATCTCCAATTTTTCTTCCAGCTTGACGCGTTTCAGTTCTTAAATTCACACCGTTCCTGATGTCATGCTGAAACAAATTATTTCCATGTTGTTAATTGAGTGTTATTTTTTGTGCCTGAGATTAACAGGGGGATCAATAGATTGCCGCCTGGTTCGTCTTTCCCCTAAAGGATATTTTTATGAAAATAACTATTTTTAAAAGCCTCTATTTTCAGGTAATAACAGCAATTACGTTGGGTATCTTGCTGGGTCATTTCTATCCCGACATCGGCACTCAAATGAAACCACTGGGCGATGGATTCGTTAAGCTGATCAAGATGATTATTGCTCCGGTGATCTTCTGCACCGTGGTGAGCGGCATCGCGGGCATGGAAAGCATGAAGGCCGTGGGGCGTACCGGTGCTATCGCACTGATCTACTTTGAGGTTGTCAGCACTGTCGCGCTGATTATCGGTTTAGTGATCGTCAATCTGATGCAGCCTGGGGTTGGCATGAATATTGATGCTAGCACATTGGACACTAAAGCGGTGGTAATCTATGCTGAGCAAGCGAAACAGCAGGGCATCATTGCGTTCCTACTGGACATTATTCCCGGCAGTATGATTGGCGCATTCGCTAGCGGCAACATTCTACAGGTGCTGTTGTTTGCTGTGTTGTTCGGTTTCGTGCTGCATAACCTGGGTGAAAAGGGTCAGTTGATCTTCAATGTGATCGACAGTTTTGCTCAGGTCATTTTCGGCATCATCAACATGATTATGCGGCTAGCTCCGCTGGGGGCGTTCGGTGCCATGGCGTTCACTATCGGTAAATATGGCTTGGCACTCTGGTACAGCTCGGCCAGTTGATCGCCTGCTTCTATATCACCTGTATCCTGTTCGTGGTGGTAGTGCTGGGGTCGATTGCCCGTGCCAACGGTTTCAGCATCTTCAAATTCGTTAACTACATCAAGGAAGAGCTATTGATTGTGCTCGGCACCTCGTCTTCCGAGTCCGTGCTGCCGCGCATGCTGGGCAAGATGGAAAAGCTGGGGTGCAAGAAGTCGGTGGTGGGGTTGGTTATCCCTACCGGCTATTCATTCAATCTCGATGGCACCTCGATTTATCTGACCATGGCGGCGGTGTTTATTGCGCAGGCCACCAATACCCATATGGACATCATTCATCAGATTGCCCTACTGGCGGTGCTGCTTCTGTCCTCCAAAGGGGCGGCGGGTGTGACCGGTAGCGGCTTTATCGTACTGGCCGCCACCATTTCTGCGGTAGGGCATTTGCCGCTAGCCGGTCTGGCGTTGATTTTGGGCATTGACCGCTTTATGTCTGAAGCGCGAGCGCTGACCAACCTGGTGGGTAATGGCGTTGCTACCGTGGTGGTGGCGAAGTGGTGCGAGCAGTTAGATGAGAATCAATTGAAAAATACTCTGAACAACAAAAATGGCGGCGCTGATAAAGCGCTATCTTCCACCTGATGCTAATGCTAAATCATCGGTTGCTTTAGCAGCCGGTGACGCTTGCCCCCTGTCATGATTTCTTGCATTTAAAACTCGACTAGCCATTATTTTTCACGATGCTGTGTGGTTACTGCCAAGCGCGCAGGCTGAAGCACTACAACCCAATCCAGCGTGGCGGCAGGGGGGCTTGCCAACGGGGTTTTCATGGCAACTCTTCAGTACGCCGCAGCGGCCGAATGACCGCATCGAATTGCGGCTGAGGATCAATACCGGTTCTCTGGCGGAGTCTTCTCAACAGATCGGCTCCGCCCATTTGTTGCCGCGCCTGTCTCTGGGGCACAGCGGAAGTCTTTCCACGTTGCAACTTCGTTCGCTATGGCAGCAGAGCCTCGACGATGAACGGCCTTTACCGCTAGCCATCAGCTCTTATGACTTCACCATTTACAATCTCAGTTTGCCAAATAACCGCCCCGACCTGCTGAAAGATGCGTTGGTGTGGCTTTCCGATATCACTGGCAAGCTGGCTCTCAATGAGCACGGGGTGCAGGTGGTGATGAGTGTCTGCATCGATCCAGTTGGCACCTTCCCGCCAAATCTGCAAGATGCCTGGTGGCGTTGTCGTCTGAAAGGTTCGACATTGGCGGCACAGGATCCGGCTCAGCCGGTGAAGCTGCCAGTCAATATCGCGCAACTGAGCAAACTGTTTGCCGCCTATGCACACACCGGTACTGATGAGCCAGCGTTTAGGTTCTCAGCAAAGAGGTGTGGTGGATATCGCTCTGGAGCAGTATCAGAGGTTGCGTCAAACGTTCCTGTTTGGCTTGACGCTTGAGGCGCTGGATTGGGAGTTGAAATTGCAGCTTTCTCAGGATGTGACCTTGGCGCTGAAACAACCAGAAGGTGAGCCGGAAATGAGTATGAAGCAGTTGCAGGAAACCTATAACAGTATCATGTCTACAGCGTCTTGTGGTGGCGAAAGCGGTGGATCTTAGCACACGGCAGCCTTGAGGGGGGGGGGAGGTTTCGGCCACCTCCGCTACGGTATAGCACTTTGATGATGTGATAACCGAACTGGGTTTTGACCGAGCCATGGGGTTTGAGCAGTGGAATGCTAAACACTGCTTTATCAAAGGCAGCGCCCATGCTGCTTTTGATAAACTCGCCCAACGAGCCACCATGACGTTTTGACGGGCAGCCTGAGTATTTGCGCGCCAGCGTATCGAAGCTGACGTCGCGCTTCAGCTCGACCAGCAGCACATTGGTCAATTTTTCATTGTCCACCAGTATGTGCAGGGCGCATGCCGTCTTTGCCATGGTATTGCCTTTATCAATGCGGAAATTGCGCTGATTATACCCTATGAATTTCAAGTTGCAGCTAGGCGGCAAATTCGTGAGTCTCCAGGCGATGACCCAAGTAAGTCACTGGGGTGGCAACGTTGCCGGGACAAATCGGTCGGGAACCCATTTGAATGCCGCAAAGTGGTAGCCCGAAGGGGAAATTACAAGGATTTGATTTCTATTAGATTTGAACGTGGTTTGCCGCAGCCTCGTAAGAGAGGTGATCCATCGATGGGCCACGTAACTGAGTGCAGCCACCCACGCTACAGCTTGAAAGACGACGGGTATATGCCTGTTAAATCTCATCGGCACTTTCTGCTACAATCTCCTGCCACCTTATCAAGTCGAGCAACAAAGCGCCATGCGATTAAACCCCAGCCAACAACAAGCTGTCGAATTCGTTACCGGGCCTTGCCTGGTGCTGGCCGGTGCCGGTTCCGGCAAGACGCGCGTCATTACCAACAAGATTGCTCACCTGATCCACCACTGCGGCTATCAAGCGCGGCACATCGCTGCCGTGACTTTTACCAATAAGGCTGCGCATGAGATGAAAGAGCGCGTGGTGCAAACCATGGGGCGCAAAGAAGCGCGCGGACTAATGATTTCCACCTTCCATACTTTGGGGCTGGAGATCATCAAGCGGGAATACGGCGTGTTGGAAATGAAGCCCCATTTTTCGTTGTTTGACGATCAGGATCAGCTTGCCCTGCTGAAAGATCTGACTGAAAAGTGGCTGGAAAATGACAAAACGTTGGTGGCGCAGCTTATTTCCACCATTTCCCATTGGAAAAACGATCTGATCGATCCCACACAAGCGATAGCGTTGGCGCACTCTGAACGCGACAAGCTGTTCGCTCATTGCTACGGCCTGTATCACGCCCATATGCGGGCCTGCAATGTGCTGGATTTCGATGATCTGATCCTGTTGCCAACCCTGCTGCTGCGGTGCAACGAAGAGGTGTGCGAGCGCTGGCAGAAGCGCATTCGCTACCTGCTGGTGGACGAATATCAAGATACCAACACCAGCCAGTATGAACTGGTGAAACTGCTGGTGGGTAACCGTGCGCGCTTTACTGTGGTCGGTGATGATGACCAGTCGATCTACTCTTGGCGCGGGGCGCGGCCGCAGAATCTGGCGTTGCTGAAGGAAAATTTTCCGGCGCTGCGGGTGATCAAGCTGGAACAGAACTACCGTTCCAGCGAACGTATTTTGAAAGCAGCCAACATTCTGATCGCGAATAATCCACACGTTTTTGAAAAACGGCTGTTTTCCACGCTGGGTTATGGTGAAGAACTGAAAGTCATTACCGCGACTAACGAAGACCATGAGGCTGAGCGGGTGGTGGGGGAACTGATCGCTCACCACTTTGTGAAAAAAACCCGCTACGGCGATTACGCGATCCTCTATCGCGGCAACCACCAGTCTCGGTTGTTCGAAAAGATGCTGATGCAGAACCGCATCCCCTACAAGATTTCCGGCGGTACCTCGTTCTTCTCGCGGCCAGAGATCAAGGATCTGCTGGCCTATCTACGGGTGTTGACCAACCCGGACGATGACAGCGCCTTCTTGCGTATCGTCAATACGCCTAAGCGCGAGATTGGCCCGGCGACGCTACAAAAATTGGGTGAGTGGGCCAATCAGCGTAACAAGAGCTTGTTCCGTGCTAGCTTCGATCTGGGCCTCAGCCAGCATCTGAGCGGCCGTGGGCTGGAGTCATTGCAGCGTTTTACCCACTGGTTGGGCGGCATTGCTAAGCTTGCTGAGTGTGATCCGGTTACGGCGGTGCGCGATCTGATCCACGGTGTTGATTACGAAAGTTGGCTGTTTGAAACCTCCCCTAGCCCTAAAGCTGCTGAAATGCGTATGAAAAACGTTAATACGCTGTTTGGCTGGATGACAGAAATGTTGGCAGGCAGCGAGTTGGAAGAACCGATGATGCTGAACCAGGTGGTCGCCCGTTTCACCTTGCGCGATATGATGGAACGCGGCGAAAGCGAAGAACAACAAGACCAGGTGCAACTGATGACATTGCACGCCTCAAAGGGCCTGGAGTTCCCCTATGTGTTCCTGGTGGGAATGGAAGAGGGATTATTACCGCATCAGAGCAGTATCGATGAGGATAACATCGATGAAGAGCGGCGTTTGGCCTATGTGGGGATCACCCGCGCCCAAAAAACACTGATTTTCACCCTGTGCCGTGAACGCCGCCAGTATGGCGAACTGGTGCGGCCTGAACCGAGCCGTTTTCTGTTGGAGTTGCCGCAAGACGATCTGACGTGGGAAAGCGGGCCTAAGGTGATCAGCCCACAAGAGCGCATGCAGAAGGGCCAGAGCCATTTAGCCAATATTCGCGCCCAGTTAGCCAAGGCCAAAGGCGAAGGGTAGAATACCGGGCGCAATTTACGCCGTTGTCACATTAATGTTGAGCTTCTAGCTTCAGCGGCCAGTTACCCACTCGGTGCCGCCGCCGCCGATATCGACCACCAAACGTCGATCAGGCCCGCCAGTGGTGTGCGCGACGTGGTGGTAAATCAGCCGCATTTCTTCCACGCCGCTGATCACCGGGATCGGACAACTGAGGATTTGCTTGCGTGGAATGTCCTGCAAGCGTTCGGAGAACAGCTTCAAGCACAGCCTCCGCGTTGCATGGCCTCGTACGATAGGCGATTTTGCTGATCCTGCCCGGCTGCCAACTGCACTTTGCGCTCTTGATGCGCAATAGGATCTGAGTACTGCTGACCACTTCGTATATCACCAGCATATGGAAGCTGTTGGAACCAAGGTCGATAGCTACATAGAGCCTGCTGGAATTGAGCATGTTATCCCCCGTGCCTTTCAAAACGCATCGGTGTGAGCCGCACTTGCTTGCCTCCGGCACTGACCCGGTGTACTAACGAGTGGGTCACCTTGATGCAACTTGAAAGTTATTGGGTCATCAGCCTGAGCATTTGTGGTTGCCGCGCGGTGCGCCGCCGCGACGGGGTGCTGAGTTGCGACGTGGCCCATTGCTACTGCGCGGACGCGTCAGGCGCTTCGGTGCTGGCAGATCGGTCAGCAAAGCATCGCTATTATACTTGCTTACTGGAATGCTATGACCGGTATAGGCCTCGATCGCCGGTAGGTTGAGTGCATACTCTTCGCAGGCCAGGCTGATGGAATGACCGCTTTCGCCAGCGCGTCCGGTACGGCCAATGCGGTGCACGTAGTCTTCGCAATCGTCAGGCAGATCGTAGTTGAATACGTGGGTGACCAACGGGATATGCAGACCGCGCGCGGCGACATCGGTGGCAACCAGAATATCGAGGTTGCCCTTAGTGAAATCGTCGAGAATGCGCAAACGTTTTTTCTGCGCTACGTCGCCAGTCAGCAAGCCAACGCGGTGACCATCGGTAGCCAGGTGACCCCAGATGTCTTCACAGCGGTGTTTGGTATTGGCAAAGATGATGGCGCGATCCGGCCACTCTTCTTCGATCAGCGTCTGTAGCAGACGCATTTTTTCTTCATTGGATGGGTAGAACAGTTCTTCTTTAATGCGGTGGCCGGTTTTCTGTTCCGGTTCCACTTCAACATATTCAGCGTTGTTCATCTGTTCGAAGGCCAATTCACGGACACGGTAGGATAAGGTGGCAGAGAACAGCATATTCAGGCGTTGGTCAACCGCAGGCATACGGCGGAACAGCCAGCGGATGTCTTTGATAAAGCCCAGATCATACATACGGTCAGCTTCATCTAGCACCACGACTTGAATGGCACCCAAATCGATGTAGTGCTGTTTGGCATAGTCGATTAAGCGACCAGTGGTGCCGACCAGGATATCTACGCCGCTTTCCAGCACTTTCAGTTGTTTATCGTAGCCATCGCCGCCGTAGGCCAGGCCCAGCTTCAGGCCAGTGGACTGGGTGAGGGGTTCTGCATCTGAATGGATCTGCACCGCCAGTTCACGCGTGGGTGCCATAATTAAGGCGCGCGGCTGGTTGGTTTGGCGATCCTGTTTCGCCTGATGGGTAAGTAAATAGTGAAAAGTAGACGCTAAAAAAGCCAGCGTCTTTCCGGTACCGGTTTGCGCCTGACCTGCAACGTCACGCCCGGAGAGCGTGAGCGGCAATGCTAACGCTTGGATGGGCGTGCAATGGTGAAACCCTTTTTTCTCAAGGGCTTCAAGGACTAACGGGTGCAGGGCGAAGTCGGAAAACTTCTGATCAGTCAAGTGTGTTTTGCTCATAGTATGGTAGAATATCAGCTAACTATTGCTTTACCAAAGCACATCCGTTGAAATAAACGCGGTGAAATGAAATCACCTTGAGTTGGTTAATGCTACACCAACAAGGTAGACCTAATCCTGTGGAGTAGAACATGAGCGATAAAATTATTCACCTGACTGATAATAGCTTCGATAGCAACGTGCTAAAAGCTGAAGGGTCAATACTGGTCGATTTCTGGGCTGAATGGTGTGGGCCGTGCAAGATGATTGCCCCGATTCTGGATGAGATTGCCGAAGAATTCGCCGGCAAACTGACCATCACCAAGCTGAATATCGATCAGAACCCGGCGACCGCCCCCAAGTACGGTATCCGTGGTATCCCTACGTTGTTGCTGTTCAAGAACGGTGAGGTGGCCGCGACCAAGGTTGGCGCGTTGTCCAAAGGTCAGCTTAAAGATTTTCTGAACGCAAATTTGTAATCAGGTGAGAAAGCCAATATCAGGCGTCTAGCGATGTTCAATTCATCGCTAGACGCTTGCCAAGAAGCGTGTTAAGTTTAACCACACTGCAAATAGAACTTGCCCGAAGTTTTAAATCTAAAGAATTTGAATCTAAGCTTTACTCTGTGTTGAACCACTGGTGTCCAAAGTAAAATGAGCCTGGCCCGCGTTTTAGCGATCAAGCGGTTTTGCAAAATCAATTTTAAGGTACTTTCGATCTTAAACCATCAACGCAATGCGTGCGCCCGATGTAAGCCATTTCTTACCGCGATAGCTCGGCACGCGGTGATCGAACGTCCAGTAAACAGGCACGTATCACGCTGCCATACCATTCACGATAAAAGTTCGAGACATACCCCGAGTTTAAGAACCCACCACTATGAATCTTACCGAATTAAAGAATACGCCAGTTTCTGATCTGATTACTCTCGGCGAAAATATGGGGCTGGAAAACCTGGCCCGCATGCGTAAGCAGGACATTATTTTCTCCATTCTGAAGCAGCATGCGAAAAGTGGAGAAGATATCTTCGGCGATGGCGTGCTGGAGATATTGCAGGATGGATTTGGTTTCCTCCGTTCTGGAGATAGTTCCTACCTCGCCGGCCCTGATGACATCTATGTATCCCCTAGCCAAATACGCCGTTTCAACCTCCGCACAGGTGACACCATTTCCGGTAAAATTAGGCCGCCAAAAGAAGGCGAGCGCTACTTTGCTCTGTTGAAAGTTAACGAGGTTAACTATGATAAACCGGAAAACGCCCGTAGCAAGATCCTGTTCGAAAACTTAACCCCGTTACACGCCAATTCCCGTCTGCGGATGGAACGAGGCAACGGGTCGACCGAAGACCTGACAGCGCGTGTATTGGATCTGGCAGCGCCGATTGGCCGTGGTCAGCGTGGCTTGATCGTTGCGCCGCCAAAAGCCGGTAAAACCATGTTGTTGCAGAACATCGCGCAAAGTATCGCTTACAACCACCCAGATTGCGTCCTAATGGTGTTGTTGATCGACGAACGTCCAGAAGAAGTGACCGAAATGCAGCGTCTGGTGAAAGGCGAAGTGATCGCTTCGACTTTCGACGAGCCAGCATCTCGGCATGTGCAGGTAGCAGAAATGGTCATTGAGAAGGCCAAGCGCCTGGTGGAGCACAAGAAAGACGTGATCATCCTGCTGGACTCTATCACCCGTCTGGCGCGTGCCTATAACACCGTAGTACCTGCTTCAGGCAAGGTACTGACGGGGGGGGTGGATGCTAATGCTCTGCATCGTCCTAAGCGTTTCTTTGGTGCGGCGCGTAATGTTGAAGAAGGCGGTAGCCTGACCATCATCGCCACCGCACTGGTCGATACCGGTTCGAAAATGGATGAAGTTATCTACGAAGAGTTTAAAGGTACTGGCAACATGGAATTGCACCTGGCGCGTAAAATCGCCGAGAAGCGCGTGTTCCCGGCTATCGACTACAATCGCTCTGGTACGCGTAAAGAAGAGTTGCTCACTACCTCTGAAGAATTGCAGAAAATGTGGATACTACGTAAAATCATCCACCCAATGGGCGAGATCGATGCGATGGAGTTCCTCATTAATAAATTGGCAATGACCAAAACCAATGATGA
Source organism: Serratia symbiotica (assembly GCF_000821185.2). Taxonomy (NCBI): domain Bacteria; kingdom Pseudomonadati; phylum Pseudomonadota; class Gammaproteobacteria; order Enterobacterales; family Yersiniaceae; genus Serratia; species Serratia symbiotica. The sequence goes on from NZ_CP050855.1 coordinate 169,389, forward strand.
ATTCTTCGATATGATGAAACGCTCATAATTCTGTAAAATTCGCAGAACGCCACGCCGAGTCGTGGCGTTTTTCACTTCTGGCGGATACGATAAGTAGCAGTATTGGAAAAGTAAGTTGTTTCTGCGATTTATCGGGAACTCATCCTGATGGTGGTCAACATTTTGTCGTTTGCCACCTTGTTGCTGTTGATTCATTAGGTAACCGCAAAAGGAATGAGGATGAATCGCTGTTGTCATAGGAAATGGCTGAAAGATAGTGGGAACCATGGCACAACTTGTCTTGTTGCTCAAGTTAAGCTGCCTTATCTTCTACAGAGATCTGTTAACTGTGAACTTACTCACTATGAGTACTGAGATTCTATTTGTTTTTCTGTTTTCCTTGGCTTTTCTTTTTGTTGCTCGTAAAGCAGCAAAACGTATTGGTCTGGTTGATAAACCCAACTACCGCAAACGTCATCAGGGATTGATTCCGTTGGTTGGTGGTATCTCCGTTTACGCTGGCTTGTGCTTTGCCTTCTTGATCGCTGAACAACCGATTGCACACGGCAAACTCTATCTTGCTTGTGCAGGTATTTTAGTGTTTGTTGGCGCTCTGGATGACCGTTTTGATATTAGCGTTAAGATCCGGGCGCTGGTTCAGGCGCTGGTTGGCATTGTGATGATGATTTTCGCCGGGCTTTACCTGCGCAGTTTCGGACATGTGTTGGGCAACTGGGAAATGCAGTTGGGGCCATTGGGTTATCTGGTGACGCTGTTTGCAGTGTGGGCGGCCATCAATGCTTTTAACATGGTTGATGGCATTGACGGCCTGCTGGGGGGGTTATCATGCGTCTCGTTTGGCGCGTTGGGCATTCTGCTGTATCTGAGCGGCCATGCTGAACTGGCGTTTTGGTGTTTCGCCATGATCGCCGCCATTGTTCCCTATATTTTGCTCAACTTGGGCATTCTGGGGCGCCGCTACAAGGTGTTTATGGGGGATGCTGGCAGCACGCTGATCGGTTTCACCACCATCTGGCTGCTGGTGAAAAGCTCGCAGGGGAATGTTCCCTCGATCACTCCCGTTACCGCTTTATGGATTATCGCTATACCGCTGATGGACATGGTTGCGATCATGTATCGGCGCTTACGCAAAGGGATGAGTCCTTTCTCCCCCGACCGTCAACATATTCACCACCTTATCATGCGTGCTGGCTTCACGCCACGGCAGGCTTTCGTTTTGATTACCCTGGTGGCAGTGCTGCTGGCGGCCATCGGCGTGATCGGCGAGCGACTGAGTTTTGTTCCCGAGTGGGTTATGTTGGTATTATTTTTGCTTGCTTTTTTCCTGTACGGTTACTGCATCAAGCGTGCCTGGCGCATTGCACGTTACATTAAGCGTATCAAACGCCGTTTGCGGCATTCTCGATAATAATCAAATATCTTAACCAGAGGCTTTTGGGCAGTGATGAATCCAGAAAAAACGTCTGACAAGACCCCCCCGGTGATGGATAACGAACTTGATATCCGTGGCCTGTATCGTACTTTGTGGTGCGGTAAACCATGGATTATCGGTATTGCGGCATTGTTTGCAACGGTTGCGCTGATAGTGTCTTATCTGGTTAAACAGGAATGGAGTGCAGTCGCCATCACTGATCGGCCAACAGTGAATGCGCTAAGGGGCTATTATTCACAGCAGCAGTTCCTGCGTAATTTGGATTTACGCGCGTTGCCAGCCTCCGCCAACGAACCATTGGGCATTGCTGAAGAAGCTTATAATGAATTCATTATGCAATTGGCGTCCTACGATACGCGCCGTGATTTCTGGTTGCAAAGCGATTATTACAAACAACGCCAGGAAGGGGTGACTCGTGCCGATGCGGCTACGCTCGACGAGTTGATCAACAACATCAAGTTCACGCCGCGTGACGACAAAAAGACGCCAAACGACAGCGTGAAGCTGACAGCGGAAACGGCGGCGGATGCTAACCACCTGCTGCGCCAATATGTGGCTTTCGCCAGCCAGCGCGCGGCTTCTCATCTGAATAAAGAGATCCAAGGCACTTGGGCTGCGCGTGTCACCTCAATAAAGGCGCAGGTCAAACGTCAAGAAACCGTGGCGGAAGCAGTCTACAAACGCGAGCTGAACACCCTCCAGCAGGCGCTGAGAATTGCCGAAACACAGGGCATCAAACGCCCGCAGACGACTGACACACCCGCTGAACAGTTGCCAGATTCCGATTTGTTCCTTTTGGGTAAGCCAATGTTACAGGCGCGTTTGGAAAGTTTGCAAGCCACCGGCCCAGCCCACGATCTGGATTACGACCAGAACCGCGCTATGCTGACAACACTGAGCGTTGGCCCCGTGTTGGACGAAAAGTTTCAGACTTACCGTTATTTACGCACGCCAGAAGAACCGGTGAAACGTGATAGTCCACGGCGGGTATTTTGGCTGATTCTTTGGGGCGCAATGGGCGCTTTGGTTGGCGCAGGCATTACTTTGGCGCGTCGGCCCTGCGCATAAAAAGTAATATTATAATTCGCTGATCGGCGCGTAAACGTCCAATTCGCAGGTACACCTGCGGTTAACCGACCAAAAGAGATCCACCGTGAAAGTGTTGACTGTTTTCGGCACCAGGCCAGAAGCCATTAAAATGGCACCACTGGTACATGCCTTGGCTCAGGATGAAGCCTTTGAATCAAAAGTCTGCGTGACAGCTCAGCATCGGGAGATGCTGGATCAAGTATTGCGGCTATTTGACATAACACCGGATTACGATTTGAACATCATGAAGCCTGGACAGGGGCTGAGTGAAATCACCTGCCGTATTCTGGAAGGTTTGAAAAGTGTACTTGAAGCATTCAAGCCGGATGTGGTGTTGGTGCATGGTGATACCACCACCACGCTGGCGACCAGTCTGGCGGCATTCTATCAGCGTATCCCGGTTGGGCATGTGGAAGCGGGTTTGCGCACCGGTGATCTCTACTCACCGTGGCCGGAGGAAGCCAATCGCAAGCTGACTGGCCACTTGGCGATGTATCATTTTGCGCCGACGGAAAACTCACGCCAGAACCTGCTGCGGGAGCTACTGCCGGACGATCATATCTTCGTTACTGGCAATACGGTGATCGACGCGCTGTTTTGGGTACGCGACCGGGTGTTGGGCGATACCGAATTGCGTGCCAGTTTGGCGCAGCGTTATCCGTTTCTGGACGCCAGCAAAAAGCTGATCCTGGTGACTGGGCACCGGCGCGAAAGCTTTGGCAGCGGGTTTGAGCGCATTTGCAGTGCACTGGCGGAGATCGCCCGTCATCATCCGGGTGTGCAGGTGGTGTACCCGGTGCACCTTAACCCGAACGTCAGCGAGCCGGTCAACCGCATCCTGAAAGGCATCGACAACATCATATTGATCGATCCGCAGGATTACTTGCCGTTTGTCTATCTGATGACCAACGCCTATATGATCCTGACCGATTCAGGCGGCATTCAGGAAGAGGCGCCATCGTTAGGCAAGCCGGTGTTGGTGATGCGCGACACCACCGAGCGCCCGGAAGCGGTAGATGCGGGTACGGTGCACCTGGTAGGTACTGATGTAGCAAAAATTGTCGATGCGGTAACCCGGCTATTGACGGATAAGAACGAATATCTCGCCATGTGCCGGGCGCATAACCCCTATGGAGATGGGCATGCTTGTCAACGTATCCTCGCAACGCTAAAGAATCATCAGGTAATGCTATGAGTTTTAACACTATTTCGGTTATCGGCCTGGGTTATATCGGTCTGCCAACGGCGGCAGCGTTTGCTTCCCGCAGGAAGAAAGTGGTGGGCGTAGATGTCAACCAGCATGCAGTGGACACCATTAACCGTGGCGCGATCCATATCGTAGAGCCGGATCTGGATAACGTGGTTAAGGATGCAGTTAACGCAGGCTTCCTACAGGCGGTGACCAAACCGCTGGCGGCAGACGCGTTTTTGATCGCGGTGCCAACGCCGTTTAAAGACGATCATCAGCCGGATCTGTCCTATGTTGAGGCGGCGGCGAAATCGCTGGCACCGGAGCTAAAGCAAGGCGATCTGGTGATCCTCGAATCTACCTCACCGGTGGGCGCTACTGAACAGATGGCGCAGTGGCTGGCGCAAGCACGGCGTGATCTCAGCTTCCCGCAGCAGGTCGGTGAAGCGGCTGATGTGAACATTGCCTACTGTCCAGAGCGTGTACTGCCTGGGCAAGTGATGGTTGAGCTGATTCAAAATGACCGTGTCATTGGCGGTATGACGCCAAAATGTGCCGAACGCGCCAGCGCACTGTACAAGATTTTCCTCGAAGGTGAGTGCGTGCTCACTAATTCGCGTACCGCAGAGATGTGTAAACTGACAGAAAATAGTTTCCGTGATGTGAATATTGCTTTTGCCAACGAATTATCATTGATTTGTGCTGATCAGGGCATCAACGTATGGGAACTGATCGCATTAGCGAACCGCCACCCACGGGTAAATATCCTACAACCAGGCCCTGGCGTGGGGGGGCACTGTATTGCCGTCGACCCGTGGTTTATCGTAGCGCAGGCTCCGCAGCAGGCTCGCCTGATCCGTACTGCCCGCCTGGTGAATGACGGTAAACCGCGTTGGGTGGTTGATCGCGTGAAGGCGGCGGTGGCGGATTGTTTGGCAGCCACTGGCAAGCGTGCTTCTGAGGTGAAAATCGCCTGTTTTGGCTTGGCTTTCAAGCCGAACATCGACGATCTACGAGAAAGCCCAGCAGTGGAAGTGGCACATATGATCGCCGACTGGCATGTGGGGGCGACCCTGGTGGTGGAACCCCATATTGAGCAACTGCCGAAATCGTTGGCGGGCGATGTCACTCTGCAAGACATGGCTGGTGCACTGCTGCAGGCGGATGTGCTGGTGATGCTGGTCGATCACCAGCAATTCAAGGCCATTAAACCAGAAGAGATAAAACAAACCTGGGTTGTTGATACTAAAGGAGTGTGGCGTTGAAACGTATCCTGATTACTGGCGGAGCGGGGTTTATCGGCTCAGCAGTGGTAAGGCATATTATCAATGCAACCACCGATAGCGTGGTAGTGGTTGATAAGCTTACCTATGCTGGCAACCTTGAGTCGCTAGCGCCAGTGGCTGATAACGCGCGCTATGCTTTTGAGCAGGTGGATATTTGTGATCGCATGGCGCTGGATCGGGTGTTTGCTGAGTATCAGCCAGACAAGGTGATGCACCTGGCGGCGGAAAGCCATGTTGATCGTTCCATTGATGGCCCTGCGGCGTTTATTGAAACCAATGTGCTCGGCACTTATACCCTGCTGGAAGCGGCACGCCATTATTGGCAGCCACTGAGTGCAAATAAGAAGCCGGGATTCCGCTTCCACCATATTTCTACCGATGAAGTGTATGGCGATCTGCTCGGCACAGACGGGCTGTTTACCGAAACCACGCCTTACTCGCCAAGCAGCCCGTATTCGGCCTCCAAAGCCTCTAGCGACCATCTGGTGCGTGCTTGGCTGCGTACCTATGGCTTGCCGACCCTCGTCACCAATTGCTCCAATAACTATGGCCCTTATCACTTCCCTGAAAAGCTGATCCCGTTGGTGATCCTGAATGCAGTGGCTGGCAAGTCACTGCCGGTGTACGGCGATGGCGCACAGGTGCGTGACTGGCTGTATGTGGAAGATCATGCGCGCGCGTTGTACCAAGTGGTTACCAGCGGCGTGGTGGGGGAGACCTACAATATCGGGGGCCATAACCAGCGCAAGAATAGTGAAGTGGTGTACAGCATTTGCGATCTGTTGGAAGAACTGGCACCGAACAAACCCCAGGGCGTAGCAAACTATCGCGACCTGATTACTTACGTCAAGGATCGCCCTGGCCACGATATGCATTACGCTATTGACGCCGGGAAGATCGAGCGCGAGCTGGGGTGGCGACCGCAGGAAACCTTTGAAAGCGGTATCCGCAAAACAGTTTCCTGGTATCTGCACCATGAGAGCTGGTGGCGTCGCGTCCAGGACGGTTCTTATAGCGGTGAACGCTTGGGCCTATCCGACTAAATAAATCTAAGGCTGCGCTACCGTCAAGTGAGCACAGTGGGTTTTGGAGTGAGTATGAAAGGTATTATTCTGGCTGGCGGATCGGGTACTCGCTTGCATCCTATTACCCGTGGCGTATCAAAACAACTGCTGCCGATTTACGATAAGCCGATGATTTATTATCCGCTGTCTGTGCTGATGCTGGCCGGGATCAGGGATATTCTGATTATTTCCACCCCAGGAGATCTGCCTTCCTTCAAGCGTTTACTGGGTAGTGGTGAAGAGTTTGGCATTCATCTTGACTATGCCAAACAACCCAGCCCCGATGGATTGGCTCAAGCGTTTCTGATTGGCGAAACCTTCCTGGCCGGAGAACCCAGTTGCCTGGTACTGGGCGACAATATTTACTTTGGTCAAGGGTTCAGCCCCAAGTTAAGAAGCGTCGCGGCACGCACTACTGGCGCAACCCTATTCGGCTATCAGGTGATGGATCCTGAGCGATTCGGCGTGGTAGCGTTTGATGATAATTATCGCGCCTTGTCGATTGAGGAAAAGCCCGTCAATCCGAAGTCAAACTGGGCGGTGACCGGCCTGTATTTTTACGATGCTCAGGTGGTGGAGTTCGCCAGGCAGATCAAACCTTCACCCCGTGGTGAATTGGAAATCACCAGTATTAACCAGATGTATCTGGATCGCGGTGAACTGAGCGTCGAGCTACTTGGGCGTGGGTTTGCCTGGCTGGATACCGGCACTCACGATAGCCTGTTGGAAGCCAGCAGCTTTGTACAAACGGTAGAAAAGCGTCAAGGGTTCAAAATTGCCTGTCTGGAGGAGATCGCTTGGCGTAATGGCTGGTTGGACGATGATGCTGTGCAGTGTGCGGCTCAGGCGCTGGTCAAAACCGGTTACGGCAATTACTTACTGGATTTATTGCATGCACGTCCACGCCAATATTGAGTCACTGAGTTGGGAGAGCGAATTCTTCCGGCTTAACAGCGCCAAATTACACTTCAACGAAACGGCCGAGCGGCTCACTGAGGCCGATTTGAATGCATTCGAACGTGTGCAAGCCAAGGTTCCTGCTCATCGCCTGGAACTGGTCGATGCACTGTCAGCATTGGGATTCCGGTTGGTTGAAGGGGAGGTTGAGCTGGCACTGAACATTGCTGCTGAACCTACTGCAACACAGACCGCGCCGTTGCCTGGGGTGCGTATGGCAACGCCCAAAGATATTCCTCAGTTGCGGGTAGCGGCGGCAAAGGTATTCGCCACCAGCAGATTCCGTGCCCCGTGGTACGACAGCGCTGACTGCGCGCGTTTTTATGCGGTCTGGATCGAAAAAGCCGTGCTGGGACGGTTTGACCACCAGTGCCTGTTGGCGCTCGACGATCAGGGACAACCAGTTGGCTTTGTCAGTTTGCGGGATATCGCGGCTCAAGAAGCGCGCATCGGCCTGTTGGCGGCATATCCGGGGGGAACAGGCAAGGGGATTGGCTCAAGGTTAATGACTGCGGCCATCACACAATGCGTGCGACAGGGTGTGCAACGCCTGCGGGTGACCACCCAGGTTAGTAATATCGCTGCATTACGGCTCTATCAGCGGCATGATGCCGTTATTGGAAGCACCGCGTATTGGTTTTATAGAGGTAGACATGATCCCATTTAATGCCCCACCGGTTGTTGGCACTGAAATTGATTATATGCAGGCTGCCATCAGCAGCGGCAAATTGTGCGGCGATGGTGGCTTTACTCACCGCTGTCAGCAGTGGATGGAGCAGCGTTTCACTAGCCCGAAGGTGCTGCTAACACCGTCTTGCACCGCATCGCTGGAGATGGCAGCCATGCTGTTGGATATTAAGCCGGGTGATGAAGTGATCATGCCGAGTTTTACCTTTGTCTCTACTGCCAACGCCTTTGTGCTACGCGGTGCTACCGTGGTGTTTGTCGATGTGCGCCCAGACACCATGAATATCGATGAAAGCAAAATTGAAGCGGCGATCACCGAGCGCACTCGCGTCATCGTTCCAGTGCATTACGCCGGTGTTGCCTGCGAGATGGACAGCATCATGGCGTTGGCGCAGCAATATAACTTGTTAGTGGTGGAAGACGCCGCGCAGGGCATGATGTCTACCTACAAAGGCCAGGCGCTTGGCACTATCGGCCATATTGGTTGTTTCAGCTTCCATGAAACCAAAAACTACACCGCTGGGGGTGAAGGTGGCGCAATTTTGGTGAATGATCCGACGCTGGTTGACCGGGCAGAAGTTATCCGTGAGAAGGGCACCAACCGCAGTCAGTTCTTCCGTGGTCAGGTGGATAAATACACCTGGCGTGATATCGGTTCCAGCTATCTCATGTCGGATCTGCAAGCAGCTTATCTGTGGGGCCAACTGGAAGCCGCCGACCGTATCAATCAACGCCGTTTGTCGTTATGGAAGCAATACTATGACAGCTTGCTGCCACTGGTCAAAGCTGGCCGCATTGCACTGCCGAGCATCCCGGCAGCTTGCGTGCACAATGCGCATATGTTTTATATCAAGCTACGTGATATCGAAGACCGCACGGCCTTTATCGACTCCCTGAAAGCAGCCGGGATCATGTCGGTATTCCATTACATCCCGTTGCATACCTGCCCTGCCGGTGAGCAGTTCGGTCGTTTCGCTGGTGAAGACCGCTACACCAGCCAGGAAAGCGCACGTCTGGTGCGGTTGCCGCTGTTCTACACGCTGTCCGATGCCGATCAATACAGGGTGATCAATAGCGTTCTGGGCTTCTTCGCCTGATATGTCGTGGGCAAAAGCATCAGTTTGGACGGCTGGCTCCACATTGATCAAAATCGGCGTGGGGCTACTGGTGGTGAAACTACTGGCGGTGGCATTTGGCCCTGGCGGTGTAGGGCAAGCAGGCAACTTCCGTCAGTTGATTACCGTACTGGGCGTACTGTCCGGTGCCGGGATTTTTAACGGCATCACCAAATATGTGGCGAAGTACCATCAAGATCCGCTGCGGTTGCGTTTGGCTGTTGGCACCGCGTCGAGTATGGTACTGGGTTTCTCGACCTTGTTGGCGCTGGTATTCCTGTACGCCGCTAAACCCATCAGCATCGGGCTGTTCGGCCATACCGACTATGTCGGCGTGGTGCGCGCCGTAGCGTTTATTCAGATGGGTATCGCCTACGCCAACCTGTTTATGTCTGTGCTGAAGGGCTATCGCGATGCGGTGGGCAACGCGTTGGCAGTGATCGGCGGTAGCCTGATAGGTGTGGTGGTTTACTGCTGGTGCTTTAAGCTGGGCGGTTATGAGGGCGCGCTGACTGGGTTGGCGCTGGTGCCTGCGCTGGCTGTGTTGCCAGCTGGGCTGGTACTGTGGCGGCGTCACTCCTTACCATGGCACTATTTAGCGTTGTCGTGGGATAAAGCGGTGGCTGGCAATCTCAGCAAGTACACCCTTATGGCGTTGATCACCTCGGTGACGCTGCCCGTGGCCTATGTGATGATGCGAAAGCTGCTGGCGGCGCATTATAGCTGGGATGAAGTGGGGATCTGGCAGGGCGTCAGCAGCATCTCTGATGCTTATCTGCAATTTATCACCGCCTCATTCACCGTGTATTTGCTGCCAACACTCTCACGACTGACGGATAAAAGCGCCCTCTGCCAAGAGATTGTACGCTCACTGAGGTTTGTGCTGCCAGCGGTAGCGGCGGCGAGTTTCACCGTATGGCTACTGCGCGATTTTGCCATCTGGTTGCTGTTTTCGGACAGGTTTGTCGCGATGCGCGATCTGTTTGCCTGGCAACTGGTCGGCGACGTGCTGAAAGTCGGGGCCTATGTGTTCGGCTATTTGGTTATCGCCAAAGCGTCACTGCGTTTTTATCTCCTGACGGAAGTCAGCCAATTTCTACTGCTGATGGTGTTCTCACACTGGCTGATACCGCTGCACGGGGCGTTGGGGGCGGCTCAAGCCTATATGGTAACCTACATTGTGTATTTCACACTCTGTAGCTGCTTATTTCTTATTTATCGTAGGCGTGTATGACCACACTGATCCACGTACTGGGATCTGATATCCCACATCATAATCAAACAGTGCTGCGTTTCTTTAACGACGTGCTGGTGCCATGGCTGCCTGCGGAACAGACGCGCCATTTTATGGTGGCGGCAAAAGACGTGACCGCACTGGGTGAGTTCCCCACGTTAAGTATTGCCGCTTTTGCGGATAAAAAAAGCCTGGCTCAGGCGGTGATCGCCCACGCCCAGGCCGATCGTTACGCGCGCTTCTTCTGGCACGGTCAGTTCAATGCGCGGCTGTGGTTGGCGCTGCTGAGCGGTAAAATCAAGGCTCGCCAAGTCAGTTGGCATGTTTGGGGGGCCGATCTGTACGAGGACGCCACCCACTGGAAATTCCGCTTGTTCTATCGGCTGCGCCGCATGGCGCAAAGCCGCGTAGCCAACATCTTTGCCACCCGTGGCGACATGCTCTATTACCGGCAACGCCATCCTCGCGTGCCGGCTTCGCTACTGTATTTCCCGACACGCGGGGTTCCGGCGCTGGCTGGCATCAATGGGGAAAAGAGCCAGGCCGGGCCGATGACTATTCTGGTCGGTAACTCTGGCGATCGCAGCAACCGGCATATCGACGCACTGGAGGCGATCCATCAGCAGTTTGGTGCCGATGTCCGGGTGATCCTGCCGATGGGCTACCCAACCAACAATGATGCCTACCTTGAGCAAGTGCGTGTTGCCGGGCTGCAACGGTTCAGTGAAAAGAACCTGCAATTGCTGACGCAGCAGGTGGCATTTGAGGATTACCTGAATATTCTGCGCGAATGTGATCTTGGCTACTTCATTTTCAACCGCCAGCAGGGCATTGGCACCCTGTGCTTGTTGATTCAGTTTGGCGTGCCTTTTGTGCTCAGTCGGCAGAACCCGTTCTGGCAGGATCTGGCGGAGCAACATCTGCCGGTGCTGTTCTACGGCGATCCTCTAGATCCAGCGGTAGTGCGTGAGGCGCAGCGTCAATTGGCCTCGGTGGATAAACAGACCATCGCCTTCTTTGATCCCAATTACCTCAACGGTTGGCAACAGGCATTGGCATTGGCAACGAGGGGAACCTCATGACGCTGGCGCAGTTTGGTGGCCTGCTGGTGGTCTATCTGGTCAGCGTGCTGTTTATCCTCACCTTGACCTACCAGGAGTTCCGGCGTATTCGTTTTAACTTTAACCTGTTCTTCTCTCTGTTGTATTTACTGACGTTTTACTTCGGTTTTCCACTGACCTGCTTGTTGGTATTCCAGTTCGATGTCGAGGCGGTGCCGGTCACGTTTCTGCTATATGCCATGTTGTCTGCTACGGCATTCTATGCCATTTATTACGTCAGCTATAAAACCCGGCTTCGTCAGCACCGGCCCCGGCGGCGCACAGCGCTATTTACCATGAACCGGGTGGAAACCCACCTGACCTGGATCCTGCTGGCACTGGTGGCGGTCGGCACTGTGGGTATTTTCTTTATGCAGAATGGTCTGCTGTTGTTCAAGCTTAATTCTTACAGCCAGATTTTCTCCAGCAACGTATCCGGGGTTGCGCTTAAACGCTTCTTTTATTTCTTTATCCCGGCGATGCTGGTGGTGTATTTCTTGCGGCAGGATCGGCGCACCTGGTGCTTCTTTTTAGTGGCGACAGTGGCGTTTGGTACCCTGACTTACGTGATCGTCGGTGGCACCCGTGCCAATATTATCATCGCCTTCGCGTTGTTCCTGTTTATCGGCATTGTGCGCGGTTGGATCACGCTGTGGATGCTGACGGTAGCGGGGGTGTTCGGCATTGTCGGCATGTTCTGGCTGGCGTTGAAACGCTACAGCCTGGACGTCAGTGGTTCTGAGGTGTTTTACACCTTCCTGTACTTGACGCGCGACACCTTCTCGCCGTGGGAAAATTTGGCGCTGCTGCTGCAAAATTACGACAAGATAGATTTCCAAGGGTTAGCGCCGATCGTGCGTGACTTCTACGTCTTTATCCCGTCCTGGCTGTGGCCGAGCCGCCCGGATGTGGTGCTAAACTCCGCCAACTACTTTACCTGGGAAGTACTGGACAACCATTCGGGCCTGGCTATCTCCCCAACGCTGATCGGTTCGCTGGTGGTGATGGGGGGAGCGCTGTTTATTCCGCTGGGTGCGGTGCTGGTCGGCATGATCATCAAATGGTTCGACTGGTTGTACGAGAGGGGTAAAACTGAGCCAAACCGCTACAAGGCGGCCATTCTGCATGGCTTCTGCTTCGGCGCGGTGTTCAACATGATCGTATTAGCGCGTGAAGGGGTTGATTCGTTCGTTTCACGTGTGGTGTTCTTCGGTATCATTTTTGGCACCTGTCTGGTGCTGGCGAAGTTGCTTTACTGGCTTTTTGACACTGCCGGGTTGATCAGGACACGGGCGTTGCATAGACGTATATACCCGCCATACTCCAAGTTGCCTGTGCGTTAGCTCTCCTCGCTTATCCCAGTCACTGACGGGTGTTAGCACCCGGGGAGCTGCTGCGTGCCTTCCTGCAACTCGAATTATTTAGGGTATACAGCCCTCTCTGCGTACCAACGGCTTGCTGTAAGGGTAATTAACGATGGGAGAAAAGATGCCGATTCCGAAGTATGAACTGCGGGGTTTCCAACTATGGGGATTCCATGATATGGCGCAATGCATCGACTTTCTGTTTGACGGTGGCCGGGTAAAGCAGGGCGCGCTGGTGGCAATGAATGCCGAAAAGATACTGAAAGCGGAGAAAAGTCCAGCGCTGTGTGCACTGCTGGCTGACGCGGAATACAAGTATGCCGATGGCATCAGCCTGGTACGCTCAATGCGCCGCAAATATCCGGGTGCTGAAGTGTCGCGTCTGGCGGGTGCCGATCTGTGGGAGGTGCTGATGCAGCGTGCTGGCCGCGAGGGCACACCGGTGTTCTTGATCGGCGGCAAACCGAACGTACTGGCAGAAACCGAGCAGAAGCTGCGCAGCCAGTGGAACGTTAACCTGGTGGGTAGCCAGGATGGCTACTTTAAGCCAGAACAGCGCGAGACGCTGTTTGAACGTGTCCATGCCAGTGGGGCGGCCATCGTCACCGTGGCGATGGGATCACCGAAGCAGGAGATGCTGATGCACGACTGTGGCAAAGTGCATCCACGCGCGTTGTACATGGGCGTAGGCGGCACCTATGACGTGTTTACCGGCCATGTAAAGCGTGCGCCCAAGGTTTGGCAGAATTTGGGTCTTGAGTGGCTTTACCGGCTGCTCAGCCAACCTAGCCGTATTCGCCGCCAACTGAAGCTGCTGAAATTTGTCGGCTACTATTACAGTGGTAAATTGTAAGCGACGATTGGGCCAACAAATATAACCCTCAGCCCTAAAGTTACCTTCATTTATTCCATAAAGTTTTAAATTGCGGTTTGCTTATAGCGGTGAAATGCGAAACGATACAGCCCGGAAATTATCCCTGCCCACTGGCACCTGATGCGCGATAGCGCTGAACGACGTTTGCTCGCCGTAACATTGCCCTGGTCGACTAAAACCATCATCATCGGTCGCTGCCGGCAAGCAAACACCACCCGAAAATTATTGAGGATTTATGGCGTACAAAGAAAAACCGCAAGGACTACACCGGGGGCTTGAAGCCCGGCATATCGAGCTGATCGCGTTGGGGGGGACCATCGGGGTTGGCCTGTTTATGGGTTCTGCGAGCACGTTGAAATGGGCGGGGCCATCAGTACTGCTGGCTTATATCATCGCCGGGCTGTTCGTCTTCTTCATTATGCGTTCAATGGGCGAGATGTTATTCCTAGAGCCGGTGGCGGGTTCATTCGCCGTTTATGCACATAAATATATGAACCCTTACTTCGGCTACCTGACTGCCTGGGGTTACTGGTTTATGTGGATAGCCGTCGGTATTTCGGAGATCACTGCCATCGGGGTTTATGTGCAATTTTGGTTCCCAGAGATCCCTCAGTGGGTACCAGCGCTGACTGCCGTGGCGATGGTGGCGTTGGCCAACCTGGTGGCGGTACGGCTGTACGGTGAGCTGGAGTTTTGGTTCGCCATGATTAAGGTCTCCACCATAATCGTGATGATCCTGGTGGGGCTGGGGGTGATTTTTTTTGGCTTCGGCAACGGCGGTGCGCCGATTGGCTTCGCCAATCTGACGGATCACGGCGGCTTCTTTGCTGGGGGCTGGAAAGGGTTCCTGTTCGCGCTTTGTATCGTGGTCGCGTCTTATCAAGGGGTTGAACTGGTAGGCATCACCGCTGGCGAGGCCAAAAAACCGCAGGTCACGCTGAAGCGCGCAATCAATAATATCCTGTGGCGTATCCTAATTTTCTATGTCGGTGCCATTTTCGTCATCGTCACCCTTTTCCCGTGGAACGGCATTGGCACCGCTGGTAGCCCGTTCGTGCTGACCTTTGCCAAGATTGGCATCGTGGCTGCCGCCAGTATTATTAACTTTGTGGTGCTGACTGCTGCGCTCTCCGGCTGTAACAGCGGCATGTATAGCGGTGGCCGCATGTTGTACGCGTTGGCCAAAAACCGCCAACTGCCGGCTGCGCTGACCCGGCTTTCCGAAAGCGGTGTGCCAGTGAACTGTATTGCCGTCACCATTGTCTGCTTGTTGGTGGGGTCTGTGCTGAACTACATCATTCCTAATCCGCAGCAGGTGTTCGTTTACGTCTATAGTGCCAGTGTGTTGCCGGGTATGGTGCCGTGGTTTGTGGTGCTGATCAGCCAGCTATACTTCCGCCGCGCCTATGATAAGGAAGCGATCAAAACCCACAGCTTCAAGTCTATCCTGTTCCCTTATGTGAATTATTTGACCATCGCTTTTCTCCTGTGCGTGCTGGTTGGTATGGGGATCAACCCGGATACACGCGTTTCTCTGCTGGTGGGGGCCATTTTCTTGGCGGGTGTCAGCCTGTGTTACTTTGTGTTGGGTATGCACAAGAAACATCATCCGGCTTAAAAATAGGCGGCAACGCGGCAATAAGCCGTAAAAGAGGCAGTGGATTACGCTTTCCTGCACGAGAGTGAGCAAAGCGTAATCAAACGCAAACATTTCTGCGAAAAGCACTAGACAGAATTAGTGTAAATCCGTAGTATCCCCTCCCGCAACGGCGCTACGCGCCCGTAGCTCAGTTGGATAGAGCGCTGCCCTCCGGAGGCAGAGGTCTCAGGTTCAAATCCTGTCGGGCGCGCCATTAAGTTTCTGCGCAGGATCTGCGGTGGTGGTATTATCGCATCAAGTTAAGACGTTATGGTGGCTATAGCTCAGTTGGTAGAGCCCTGGATTGTGATTCCAGTTGTCGTGGGTTCGAGTCCCATTAGCCACCCCAACATTCAGAAAAAATGTGTAAGCTGTTTTGTGACTGTGCGAAGGTGGCGGAATTGGTAGACGCGCTAGCTTCAGGTGTTAGTGTTCTTACGGACGTGAGGGTTCAAGTCCCTCTCTTCGCACCACACAAATATAAGTGTTGTAGCTGTAACTATCTGCAACAAAGCATCGGCGAGTAGCGCAGCTTGGTAGCGCAACTGGTTTGGGACCAGTGGGTCGGAGGTTCGAATCCTCTCTCGCCGACCACCTTCTCACCCCACATTTTCTCTGTCAAAGCCCAGACAAAGCTACAAAAAACTGATTGCCCAGAGCGTAAGTTAGATCATCCCACTGTTTTCTGTTTCCTCGTAAAGCCCCTCCTGATGCATTGCAATCCATCCTCTCAACCCAAAAATGATCAATAGCCAATGATAGCTGGAGATAGCGGATGTCACGCGCTGAAACCGGTATCACACTATGCACCTATCTCATCAGGCTACTTAATTTGCCATTTTGGCCCTGGGCAGTGCTCACCCGCCTCACGGACTCCTTGTACGTTGCGGTTGTTGCACGCTGTCCTGGTCCAAATGGGATAGGCTCTATGTATCCAAAATAGTTTTTGATATGCTTAATGGCTGGTAAAAGGGCATGGTAATTATGGAATCCTGGTATTTACTTTATTGCAAACGCGGCCAGTTATCACGGGCGCAGAAACATCTGAAGTGGCAGGCAGTCAATTGTTTCAGCCCAATCATCACGCTGGAAAAAATCGTGCGGGGCAAACGCATCGCGATCAGCGAACCCCTGTTCCCCAACCGGGGTGTCAGTCACTTTGTGCGCTTTGGTGCGCTGCCGGCCACTATACCCTATAGGGTGATCGAAGAGCTGCAAATACATGTCGGCGAGACCTGCGTTGATCCACAAACCCCGCAACCGGGGGATACCGTGTTGATCGTTAACGGGGTGTTCGAAGGGTTGCGCGCCATCTACACCGAGCCAGACGGTGAAACGCGTTCGATGTTGTTACTGAACCTGCTCCACAAGCAGGTCAGCCAAAGTTTGGACAATCGACAATTCCAGAAGGTGTAATGCAAAAGGCAATTTGGTTTATGATGCGCATGAGGCTGTGCCAGCTATTGGCCCCGTCCTTCGGGTTGGCAACGTCACCATGCTCAATGACAGGACACAGTCTAGCGCTGCATTGCCCCGTCATGTAGCCATTGAGCCACACGCTTGGCGAAGTAGGTCAGCACACCGTCAGCCCCCGCGCGCTTGAAGCCTATCAGCGACTCCATCACCGTAGGTTGCTCTGGTAGCCAGCCGTTCTGAATCGCTGCCATATGCATGGCGTATTCACCAGACACCTGATAAGCAAAGGTGGGTACGCCGAAGGTGCTTTTCACCCGATACACCACGTCCAGATAGGGCATACCCGGTTTTACCATCACCATATCCGCGCCTTCTTGCAGATCCTGCGCAATCTCTTGCAGTGCTTCGTCGCTATTGGCGGGGTTCATCTGATAGCTCTTCTTGCAGCCGCCCTGTAGGTTGTTGCTGGATCCCAGCGCGTCACGGAACGGGCTGTAGTAGTAGGAAGCGTACTTGGCGGAGTAGGCCATAATTTGGGTGTTCACCTGGCCCTGCTGCTCCAGACAATAGCGGATTGCCCCGATACGGCCATCCATCATATCGCTCGGTGCCACGATTTCCGCTCCTGCCTCGGCATGAGACAGTGCCTGACGAACCAGAATGTCTTTGGTGATATCGTTGATCACATAGCCTTGTTCATCGATTACCCCGTCCTGCCCATGGGTGGTATAGGGATCGAGCGCCACATCGGTCAGGATGCCCAGTTCTGGCACTGCGTCTTTCAGCGCGCGTACCGCGCGTTGCACCAGGCCATCTGGATTATAGGATTCTTCTGCGTGCAGCGATTTCAAGCCCGGCTCGATGACCGGAAATAGGGATATCACCGGCACACCGAGCATGGCGATGGTTTCCGCTTCCTTGATCAGCAAGTCGATAGTCATGCGTGAGACATCGGGCATCGTTGCGACCTGTTCTTGACGGTTGTTGCCTTCCATGACAAACACGGGATAAATCAGGTCGTTGACCGTCAATTGATTCTCAGCAGCCAGGCGGCGGCTGAAGTCATGACGGCGCATGCGGCGCATGCGGCGGCCTGGGAAGGAACCCTGAAATGCGTGGCTCATAGTTTTCTCCTAATTCAAACCAACCAGGATAGCTGGCGGGTGTTGTCATTGGTTTTTCGGCGCAGAAGACTGGGTCTGTTGCCGCAGATTAGAAACAAAACAGCCTCAAGATACCGGGGGTTCTTCGCCTTGGTTTTCTCCTTCCGGCGGCGCATTGCGTTTGCCCGTATAGAAACGGGCGAAGAATATCCCTACCTCATACAGCAGGTACATCGGTATTGCCAGTAAAGTCTGTGAAAACACGTCAGGCGGCGTTAGTAACATCCCCACCACAAACGCCCCGACCAACACATAAGGTCGTTTCTTCTTCAGATCTTCCGGCGAGGTTACACCGCTCCAGCAAAGCAGGATAATGGCAACGGGCACCTCGAAGGCTACGCCGAACGCCATAAACAGCGCCATGACGAAATCGAGGTAGTTATTGATGTCGGTGGCGATCATCACCCCGACTGGCGCAGTCTTGGCGAAGAAGCTAAAGGCAAGCGGAAACACGATAAAGTAAGCGAAGGCCACGCCGAGATAAAACAGCAAGCTGCTGGAAACCAGCAGCGGCACCATTAACCGACGTTCATGTTGGTACAGCGCCGGTGCGATAAAAGCCCAGACTTGATACAGGATCATCGGTGCTGAAACAAACACCGAGACGACCAGGGTCAGCTTGATGGGAGTAAAGAACGGTGACGCCACATCGGTGGCGATCATGCTAGCCCCGACAGGTAGTTGTTTAATCAACGGTGCAGCGACCCATTGGTAAATGTCGTTGGCGAAATAGACCAGCACCAAAAAGATCACCAACACGCTGATAATCGAGTTTAACAACCGCTTACGCAATTCTATCAGGTGACTGATAAGGGGTTGGGTATCTTCAACAGCCATGTTTTAACGATCGCCACTAGGTTGGTGAGATGATGAGGTTTTCTCCGCAACAGGTTCAGAAGCCGTGGTGATTGACGGTGTGGCCACCGAGCTTGTCGCAGGCTGAGGCTCCACCACAGTCGGTGTCACGCCAGCGTGACTGGCTGCTGGGTCAGTGACTTGCGGGTTATGAAGGGGGCTGGTTCGTTCGCCTTGGTAAGTGCGTTTCAATGACTCTGTCGCCTCTTTTAGCTCCTCCATCGACGCCTTCAGCTCTGGCGTCAGGTGCTGTAGGCCAGCCTGTTCGGCCTTTTTCAGGCTGTCTTGTCGTTCTTGCAACTTCAGTTCTTGAGCAAGCTCATGCTGCACCGAGGCTGCCAGCGAACGTAACGCACGAACCCAGCTCGAAACTGTTCTGACCGCTACTGGCAACCGCTCCGGCCCAAGAACGACCAGACCGATAACCAGTACCAGCAGCAGTTCACTAAACCCAATGTCAAACACGGTTTATACCTGCTCTTTTTTCTGCGGATTTTCTGTTTTTACTTCCGGCGGCTTATCGGTAATCGGTTTGGCCGTGAAGTCAGCGTCATCCAGGCTGCTTTTCTCAGCCGTTTGGGTTGGCGGTGGCGTTTCGTCGCCGATCGCTTTTTTGAAGTCCTTGATGGAGGCACCGAGATCAGAACCCAATGTGCGGAGCTTTTTGGTGCCAAACAGCAGCACCACGATCACTGCGATAACCAACAATTGCGTAATACTAATACTGCCCATTCCAGTTACCTCTACATTTAAAAGGGCTTTAAAGTCTACAGGATTGACCAGGGTATCGAACCCATTCAAGGAGTTCGCTGCCAGCCAATCACCCAGCAGATAACGCCAGCAGCCATTATCCAGACGGGGAAAAGTGCGACCTGTCCTAACAGCAGCAGTGTACCGCTTACTAACAGTGTAGCGCCAACGCCGAGCAAATAACGCGATTGCCCCTGACGAACCCGCTGCACCTGCATCTGCTCAGTCAGCTTATCCACGCTTTGCAGCAGCAACTTATGCTGCTGCAAGCTGTGGTAAAACAGTTCAGGTAATTCGGGCAACTTCTCTGCCCAGAACGGTGCTTTTTCTTTCAGTGCACGTATCGCTGCTGGTATGCCGACCTGATCGCGCAGCCAGCTCTCAAGAAAGGGTTTGGCGGTGGTCCATAAGTCCAATTGTGGGTAGAGCTGTCTGCCCAGACCTTCAACATACAGCAAGGTCTTCTGCAATAACACCAGTTGCGGTTGCACTTCCATATTGAAGCGGCGTGCCGTATTGAACAGGTTTAACAGCACGTTGCCAAATGAGATCTCCGCCAACGGTTTTTCGAAGATCGGTTCACACACCGTGCGAATGGCGAATTCAAAATCTTCCACGTTGGTGTCGCGCGGTACCCAACCTGAGTCAACGTGCAACTCTGCCACCTTACGGTAATCGCGATTGAAAAAGGCGATGAAATTTTCCGCCAGATAGCGTTTGTCGTCTTTGTTCAGCGAACCGACGATACCGCAGTCAATACCGATATAGCAGGGATCTTCCGGGTGCTGGTAGCTGACAAAAATATTACCGGGATGCATATCTGCATGGAAGAAGCTGTCGCGGAATACCTGCGTAAAGAACACCTGAACACCGCGTTCTGCCAACAGCTTCATGTTGGTGCCTTGCTGTTCCAGTGCGTTAATGTCCGAAACCGGAATACCGTAGATCCGTTCCATCACCAGCACGTTTTCACGGCAGTAATCGGCGTAGACTTCAGGCACATACAGCATCGAGCTACCTTCAAAATTGCGGCGTAACTGAATGGCGTTGGCCGCTTCGCGCAGCAGGTTCAATTCATCCAGCAAGGTCTTCTCGTACTCGCGAACCACTTCACGCGGGCGCAGACGGCGGCCATCTGGCATCAACATTGGCACCCAACCGGCCAAGCGATACATCAGGCGAACGTCAGCCTTGATGATCGGCTCGATATCTGGCCGTATCACCTTTAGCACCACTTCCTGTCCGGTGGTTTTCATCCGGGCGCTATGTACTTGTGCAATGGAGGCGGATGCCAGCGCTTGTGGGTCAAACTCGTCAAACCAGGCCTCCAGCGGCCCCCCCATCGTCTGTTCGATAGACTTGCGTGCCAGCGCGCCATCAAAGGGGGACACCCGATCCTGTAGCAGCGTCAGTTGATCGGCGATGTGCGGTGGAAACAAGTCACGGCGGGTCGACATCATCTGGCCGAACTTGATCCACACCGGCCCCAGATCTTGCAGCGCCAGCCGCAAACGCTCGCCCAGCGGTTTGTCCTGATGCCGATTCGGCATCCAGAACAGCAACCGACGGCCAAAACGCAAGAGCGGCGTCAGGCGCATTTTAGGGATTAATTCATCCAGGCCATAACTAAGAAAAACGCGGACGATCAAATACAGGCGGCACAGTTCACCAGGGGTCATCGCTTGCCCTCCAACTGGTTCATGCGGGCGATCAGCGCTTGTGTGCTGTGGGTGACGGCGTCAACATCCTCGTTGAACCAGGCCACTTCCCGCGATCCCGGTGCCACACGCCACTCTTCCGTTAGCGTCTCCGCCATTTCATGTTGCCAGCGCTGTAAACCGGCTTTCAACAAGCTGGCTCCTTTGCCCAACGCCTGGGTGATGCCCTGAGCGGCAATATCGCCGATGTAGGGTGCCAGCCATTCGGCAGGATCCCACTCAGCCAGATCGAGCAGCGCGACCCACTGTTGTACCACCTGAATGTCGCCTTCCGCCATCAGTTCGCCGCAACGCATCAACACTGGCAGTTGCTGGCGATCGCGCAACTTCAGTAGCGCCGGGATACGGCTACGTACCGTACAATCCGCGTTATCTTCATATTGCCCCAGCACATCCACCCGCCGCTCGCTAAACACTAGCACCAGCGGAGAGGCCAGTTCCTTCAGCTCAATGCGCAGCACCTTGCCCGCTAAACGCTGCCGGGCGGATTTCATGCTGCGATCGTGAAAGAGTAAGCTGTTGAGCGAGGTTTCCAACGCGCCAGTCAACAGGGGGGTAAACAGCATCGGCATATTCATCTCAGAATTTGAAGCCACGGTGCAAGGCTACAATGCCGCCGGTCAGGTTGAAATAGGTGACGTTATCGAAACCAGCATTGACCATCATACCCTTTAGGGTTTCCTGATCGGGGTGCATGCGGATTGATTCGGCCAGATAACGGTAGCTGTCTGGATCCTTCACCACCAGTGCGCCGATTTTTGGCAGCACATGGAAAGAATAGGCATCGTAGGCTTTGTTCAACGGTGCCAGCCGAGGCTTGGAGAATTCCAGTACCAGCAGACGGCCACCCGGTTTCAGTACGCGGAACATCGAACGCAGCGCTTTGTCTTTTTCGGTGACGTTGCGTAGGCCGAAAGCGATAGTGATGCAATCAAAATAGTTATCAGGGAACGGTAATGCTTCCGCATTGGCCTGCACATAGCTGATATTGCCGACGATGCCGCGATCGCGTAGCTTGTCGCGACCCACCTTGAGCATTGAATCGTTGATATCCGCTAGCACCACCAGTCCCTGCTCGCCAACTATGCCGGAGAATTTGGCCGCTAAGTCACCCGTACCGCCAGCTAGATCCAAGACCCGCTGCCCACGGCGCACGCCGCTACAGTCAATGGTGAAACGTTTCCAGATACGGTGGATGCCGAATGACATCAGATCGTTCATGACGTCATACTTTGCCGCTACCGAATGAAAAACATCCGCCACCATGGCCTGTTTTTCGTCTCTAGCAACGGTACGAAAACCAAAATCGGTCGTTTTCTGCGGTTGTTCTGCCATATTCTGCCTGCTATTCAGTCAATTTGGTGCTGCTGAGTGTACCAGAACCCCACGTAATACCCCACCTTGCTGCGGTGTTCAAGGGGGCGAAACGGCGTTTGCTTTCCCTGCGGGAGGGTCTTCTTCTGCCTGCGGTAGCATACTGGCCGGTTGGTTGCCCACCGCCGCCTCGGCTTCGTGCTGTTGTGCGCTGGCCTGCTGAGCCAATAACGGATTGATTGGCCGCTTCACTTCGACTCCCAGCGTGCGGAAACCCTCGGTCTGGCCAATAAGATTACCACGGCCAGTACTCAGTTTGTTCATTGCCTGGCGATAACTGTCCTGTGCTTTGTCCAAGCTTTGCCCCAGTGCGGACATGTCGTCGACGAACAGCCGCATTTTGTCATATAGCTTTGCTGCCCGGTCTGCGATGTGTTGAGCGTTCTGGCTTTGGTGCTCGTAGCGCCACAGGTTAGTGATGGTGCGTAGCGCCACCAGCAGCGTAGTTGGGCTGACCAACATGATGTTGTGCTTAAGCGCCTCGCTGATCATCTCCGGCGCACGGTCAATCGCCAGTAGAAAGGCCGGTTCGATGGGGATGAACATCAGCACGTAATCCAGCGAGCGCAAACCGGGCAACTGCTGATAATCCTTGTGCCCCAGCAGCCGGATATGGCCGCGCAATGAGGCAATATGCTCGTTTAGCGCCGCCTCGCGCTGTGCCTCGTCTTCACCGTTAAAATAACGCTCATAGGCAATCAAGGACACCTTGGCGTCGATCACCACATCCTTGCCTTGCGGCAGACGGACGATCACATCCGGTTGCATGCGACTATGGTGATCCACCCGCACGTTGACCTGGGTTTCATACTCATGCCCCTCGCGCAGGCCGGAGGCTTCCAGCACCCGGCTCAGCACCACCTCGCCCCAGTTGCCCTGGGTTTTGTTGCCCCCTTTTAGCGCCTTGGTGAGGTTGATGGCTTCACGCGCCATCTGGGCATTCAATTGCTGCAAATGGCGTATTTCATGCGTCAACGTATGGCGCTCGCGTGCTTCCTGTCCAAAGCTGTCTTGCACCTGTCGGCGAAAACCGTCCAGTTGTTCACGTAACGGCAACAGCAGGCGATCCAGGCTTTGCTGGTTTTGTTCATCCACCTTGCGGCCACTATGTTCGAAAATACGGTTTGCCAGGTTTTCGAATTGGGTAGTGAGACGCTGTTCGCTGTTGATCAGCAGGCGCTGCTTCTCTTCTGCGGCCATGCGGGTCTCCTCCAGCCGGATGGTGACTTCACGTAGTTCGGCTTCCTGCGCGCTGTTGACCTCACGCTGGGCGCGCAGTTCCTGATTGAGCAACTCACACTCGTTGCGCCAGTGATTGAGCTGTTGCAGCTTTTCCTGCCCAGTTGCCAGTTGGCTGTGTAAATTGCGCAGTTCCAACTCGTTCTGGCGCATTTGTTGCTCATGGTGTCGTAACGTTTCCTCTCGAGCCGCTGCCGCCTGCTGCACCTGTTGCAACGCTTGCTCCAGCAAACGCAGTTCGGTCTCATACCGCGCGTTGGTCTGCTGCGCCAGTAGGCTGGCGATCAGCCACCCGAGTAGCAGGCCGATCCCCCCCCCACCGATCCCATAAACCAGACTGCTATCCACCCTGCCTCCTGTTAAACCTTGCCGCTACGGCGTTTCACACGCCCATTGCCTGTCACGTTAAGGGGAGGCTGTATGGATGTCCAGCACATTTTCATTGAAGGGGCGCAGTAGCGAAAAGTGATACCGCGCTGATTAGGTAGGTTAAAACAGTTTGAAGCGGTACTCGGCAATAAATTCTGCCGCCAGAGAATGAGACGTCTGATAGCGTCCATCGGCTATTACGGGGGTATTATTCTGGTGCTTATAGGACCAACCTGGGCCAACGATGGCGAGCACCGTCAGATTTTTCAACTTGTGATGTGAAGGCGTCCAGCGGCCAAAAGCGTTAATCTCACCGAGGCGTACCCTAGCCCCTTGATAGTCGAATTGACCATAGGTACCGAGCAGCCCGGCGGTGAATTCAGGCGTCATGCGGTATTCGGCTTCCATCCCCAGCATGGTTTCACCATCAGCCATATACGCTTCCACATTGGCCATAGAGGTGAAGGTGCCGCGTGAGTCTTTCGTCATATGACGCGGATAAAACCCCAACGCTCCTTCCCCTTTTGGTGCCCGAGTATGGGCGATACCCAACTTGAGGTTCCAGCGTGGCTCCTGCCATTTAGCATCGAAAGCATAGTGGTTGGCATTACGATCGAAATGACGTTTACTCAGCGCCATCGCCTGATAGCCGTCCAGCGCTTGGGTGGTGTAAATCTGGCTGCCCAGTGTGAGTTTCTCATCGGGGCTGAACGCCAGCCGTAAGATTTGGCGGCGCAAGTAGTCCTGAGATTCACCGTACGCCAATTGACCATTGAACAGGTCATTCTTATAGCCTAGCTCGGCAGTGGCGAGATGGCCGATAACACGGCCATCGTTGGTTTGCAGGCGTAGACTTTCGGGGGAGTTGCGCGCCATGGAACGCTCGATATAAGCCCCACGGAAAGACAACCCGGCACGCGTCGCTCCGCCTGACCAGCCCAAATAGCTGCTGGGAGAAAGACGGGTGGAACGGGAAATCACGCCATAATCGCGCAGTGTTTGCCAGCCCCACTGCGCATTGAGCGTAGCGCCACCCACCTCGCCTTTCAGTTTAATATAGCGCTGCCCAATTTTACTGAACCCCGCTGCATTGTCTTTACCATCATTGAGTTTGTTGTTGTACAACACGCCGCGAGAATTAAAAGCATCGCTAGCGCCCAGTTTTACTGCGCTGTAGTAATCAAGGTTAACACCGAGGATATCCGCCAGATAACCGGATTGATAGCCTAGCGCCAGCCCTTGTCCCCAGGCGCTGTGGATCTCCTGAGGCTTGGCAATGTCGGCGTCATCTTTGAGGTATTTCCAATAATTTTTCAGTGAGATCTCAGCCTGACTGTCCTTAAAAAAGGACGAATCAACCAGGCTTTTATCGGCACTCTGCGCTGTAGTTGATAATAGCGCAATAGCAATAACACCCCATGAAGCAGAATTTTTCATTATCATTACCCTCTGCATTAAGCATAAAGGTACCCTCCAGGGAAAATGTAATATCCCCAGGCATGCTAAGCCCGTGAAGAGTCTTTTTATTTTATAAAGTGAGTGTTACTGAGTTTTATTAATAA
The DNA here is from genome assembly GCF_000821185.2 of Serratia symbiotica. Classification (NCBI taxonomy): domain Bacteria; kingdom Pseudomonadati; phylum Pseudomonadota; class Gammaproteobacteria; order Enterobacterales; family Yersiniaceae; genus Serratia; species Serratia symbiotica. The sequence goes on from NZ_CP050855.1 coordinate 194,865, forward strand.
TGGCTTTTCCTTTAGTAACATAACTAAAATCACCCACATCTTTCACCGTATATTTACCATTTTTATAAGAAATTTTGACTACTGCCGCATTCTCCAGTGGCTTATCTTTTTTCGGATCATCCGTCATATCTGAAATCATCATTAGCATTGATAACCCGGAAGAGACTGCCAAGATATTTTTATCTCCAGCCTTTACCGCATCCTGCACCATAGTATTCAGCGCACGTTGCATGCGCGTTTTTATCTGCAATGCATTTTCTGCTTCTTTTTTGTCATCGCTCTGACTGATGGCGTTTACTAATGTGATCAGCCTTAGGCGGCCTTCGTTTACCTGTTGTAACATCACCGCACCAGAGGCGATACCCAGCTTTTTAGCGGTGGCATTGGTCATTTCCTCATTACGTAGCCCTTCATAGCCGCCGAAGAACATCTCTCGTAAATCAGGCAGTTCCGTTACCTTAACGTTTGGTTGTACCCTCTCCTTTAGGATCACTTGCATCGTTTCGCGCTGGTGCCCAGCATCGCTGGTGTAATAACGATCAAAAGCGATCTCTTTCAACCCGGCTCCCAAGTAACGAGCCGTTTCAACCCCCGCTGGCGTCAACGGTGAATCAGACCAACCTTGTACCCGATCATAGGTATTGAGTATTGTTTTACCGTGGCGTGCAAAATAAATATTAATGCTGTCGTTCTCTACCGCTGAGGCAGTGAATGCTGAAATAGAAGAAAGCGTAAGTACAGTGGTTAATAGCCAAGTTTTAATTTTCATCGACATTCCTTAGTGGAAAATATAACGCCTATATATAAGTTTTTATGGTTCATGGATCGCGTAATAAGGGTGAAAAAAAACCCAAACCCGTTGACAAATTTGTCTTGGGTCTGGGTTTTGCCTGTTTAATTACAGTAACAATCCACTTATGATGGAAATTATCATCGTAAAAAAATAAAGGAAATAAAAAAACCACAGATAGATATAAATTCGTGATCGAATTCTCAGGCTTTCCTTAATAATTAATGTAACGCTTATAAATAATGAGATCCTATCCCGTTAGGCGTACATTGTTGCCGCCCGTTTGCACGCCGACAGCGCGCAACAATCGCAGCCTACAGGGAGTACCTGAGGAGGGCGAACACTGCCCAGAGCCAAAATGGCAAATAAAATAGCCTTATGAGATAGGTTCTATACCCTAAATAATTCAAGTTGCAGGAAGGCAGCAACGCAGCCAACCCCCCAGGAGCTTACATCAGTAAGTGACTGGGGGGGGGGGTGAGGAAAGCTAACGCACATGCAACTTGAAGTATGACGGGTATAAATAAGCAGCCCTCAGCCTAACCACTGGCTTAGCCATTTAATACCCAATGCGCCCGGTGCCAGAATGCCAAACGCCCAAATCATCGCTGAGGTGATATTCGCCAGTTGGAAATAGCCCTGCGGCATGCCGCAGATCCCGCCGACCAACGGCACCACGGCGCGCAATGGGCCGAAGAAACGGCCGATGAAAATGCCCAGCACGCCCCAGCGTTCAAAAAAGGCATGGCCGCGTGTCAGCAATTGAGGATTGCGCGACAGTGGCCACATATCAACAACCCGATGCTGATAGTGATGACCGATCCAATAGGAAAGCCAGTCGCCGAAGAAAGCGCCAACGGCAGCAGCAGCCCAAATCGGCCAGAAAGCGATACCGCTTTCGCCAATCAGCGCCCCCAGTGCCAGCAGGATCACCGTGGCGGGCAGTAGCAGTGACAGAAACGCCAACGACTCGCCGAACGCCAGAAAGAAGATAATGGGGATGGCCCAGCCCTCGTGCTGACGCACGATGTCGCTGACCCAGTTGATAACGTCATTAAGGCTCAATATACGGCTCCTGATAGGCAATATTCATGATGACTATACCCTAAATAATTCAAGTTGCAGGACGGTGGCAACGCAGCGATAAATGGGTTGGGAACCCATTTAAACCGCGTTTGCGCTGAACCTCATGGATGAGGTTCATTAATCCCCTGGAGCTTACATCAGTCAGTGACTGGGGTGAGCGAGGAAAGCTAACGTACAGGCAACTTAGAACCTGTGCCAGCAGGCGCACATTGTTGTAGCCCGTTTGCACGCCGACAGCGCACAACAACCGCAGCGTACAGGGAGTACCTGAGGAGGGTGAGCATAGCCCAAAGCCAAAATGGCAAATAACATAGCCTGATGGGATAGGTTCTTAGAGTATGTCGGGTATATAACCGTAACAGATTAACCGCGAATAGGACAACAGGCCGCCGAGCGGCCACAGCGATCAGGCTTGCTGTTTGCGCAGGTGCTGTGCGGCCAGCACCATATTGGCCAGGGACTGACGGGTTTCCGGCCAGCCACGGGTTTTCAGGCCGCAGTCCGGGTTAACCCACAGGCGTTCCGCCGGGATGTTCTGCGCCGCTTTACGCAGCAGCGCTGCGATCCATTCTACGCTCGGCACGTTCGGCGAGTGGATGTCGTACACGCCTGGGCCGATTTCGTTCGGATACTCGAACTCTTTGAAGGTTTCCAACAGATCCATATCGGAACGTGAGGTTTCAATGGTGATCACATCGGCATCCAATGCCGCGATAGAATCCATGATGTCGTTGAACTCGCAGTAACACATGTGGGTATGGATCTGAGTATCATCCTGCGCTACCGCAGCGTTCAGTTTGAAGGCATCCACTGCCCAGTTCAGGTACGCCGCCCAGTCGGATTGACGCAGCGGCAGACCTTCGCGCAGCGCTGGCTCGTCGATCTGGATGATACCGATGCCGGCTTTTTCCAAGTCTTCTACTTCATCGCGCAGTGCCAAGGCGATCTGTTTGGCGATCACTTCACGGGTGACGTCTTCGCGCGGGAACGACCAGCACAGGATGGTCACCGGACCGGTCAACATGCCTTTTACGGGCTTGTCGGTCAGCGACTGAGCGTATTTCGCCCACTCGACGGTGATGGCTTGTGGGCGGCTGATGTCGCCGATAATCACTGGTGGCTTCACGCAGCGGGAACCGTAGCTTTGCACCCAGCCGTTCTGGGTAAAGACAAAACCATCGAGGTTCTCGCCGAAATATTCCACCATGTCGTTGCGCTCTGCTTCGCCATGCACCAGCACATCCAGCCCAAGGCGTTCTTGCTCGACGATCGCCTGCTTAATGTGTTCGCTGATGCTGGTGCGGTAGCGGTTGCCGTCAAGCCGACCTTGTTTGAAATCCAGACGCAGGCTGCGGATCTCGGTAGTCTGTGGGAACGACCCTATGGTCGTCGTGGGCCAGGCGGGTAGGTTGAAGCGCTCACGTTGTGCCTGAGCGCGCTGGGCATAAGGACGCTGGCGTTCGCTGTCCCGTGCGGCGATCGCCGCCAGGCGTTTGCCTACCTGCGCATTGTGTACGCGGCTGGACTGACGGCGGGCGCGGATTGGCGCGCTGTAGGCGTCCAATTCGGCCTGTTTTGCCGTGCCAGCAGCGTTCAGTGCCGAGCTTAGCAGCGCCAATTCGGCGCATTTCTGCAACGCGAAGGCGAACCAGCTTTTCACTTCCTCGTCTAAGCGGTTTTCTACACTAAGATCGATCGGGCTGTGCAGCAGGGAGCAAGAAGTGCCGATCCACAGTGGACGGCGGCCAACCAGCGGTTGCAAGCGGTTGAAGCAACTGCTCAGATCGGCACGCCAAACATTGCGGCCATTAATCACACCCAGCGACAGTAGCCACTCTTTTGGTAGCGCCTGATCCAGCACAGCGATATCGTCATGGCCGGCAACCAGATCAACGTGCAGACCTTGCACCGGTAGTGTACGGAGAGTGTCGAGATTGTGGCCGATGCTGTCAAAATAGGTGGTTAGCAGCAGTTTTACCTGCCCCTGCAGTGCATCGTATGCTGGCTTGAAGGCGTTCCGCCATTCTTGCGGTAACTCCAGCACCAGCGCAGGTTCGTCGATCTGCACCCATTCGATGCCGCGTTTTGCCAGTTCGGTCAGCACCTGTTGGTAGACCGGTAGGATATCTTTCAGCAGTGACAAGCGGTCGAACGGCTCACTCTTCACTTTGCCCAGCCACAGATAGGTGACGGGGCCCAGCAGTACCGGTTTGATTTTGTGGCCCAGCGCTAGCGCTTCGTCAACTTCGTCCAGCAATTGCGTCCAGCCTAGTTTGAACTGCTGGCCCTGATGGAATTCAGGCACTATGTAGTGGTAGTTGGTGTTGAACCACTTGGTCATTTCCGCTGCGGCTGCTGGCTTACCGCTCGGCGCACGGCCACGGCCAATGCGGAATAGCGTGTCCAAATCGATACAACCATCGGCATTCTGATGGCGCGCTGGCACGTTGCCTAGCAGCAGGCTGGTGGTCAATACATGGTCGTACCAAGCGAAATCGCCGACCGGTACCCAATCCACCCCGGCCTGTCGTTGCTGTTGCCAATGGCGTGCGCGTAGCTCACGGCCAACCGCCAGCAATTCTTCCTGCGTTGTGTTGCCTGCCCAGTAGCTTTCCTGCGCTTTTTTCAGTTCACGTTGTAGCCCAACGCGTGGAAAACCCAGTGTGTGATTTAAAATTGCCATCTTCATACCCCTAATTTAGCCATCCAGATGTTTACACATCCATAATCCGCAGCTACTGTATTAACCACAAGCGCAATTTATTCATTTTCACTGTGAAGGATCCTCATGATTGAACTGAAACACTTACGGACGCTGCAAGCTCTGCGCAATACCGGCTCGCTGGCGGCGGCGGCAGCTCAACTCCATCAGACGCAGTCTGCGCTGTCACATCAGTTCAGCGATCTGGAGCAGCGTCTCGACTTCAAGCTGTTTGTGCGCAAAAGCCAGCCGCTGTGTTTCACCGCGCAGGGCAAAATTTTGTTACAGCTAGCGGAACAGGTGTTGCCGCAGATCCAGCAGGCGCTGCAGGCCTGCCACGAACCGCACCAGGCTACGTTGCGCATCGCGATTGAATGCCACAGTTGCATCCAGTGGCTGACGCCAGCGCTGGATAACTTCCGCCTCCACTTCCCGCAGGTAGTGATGGACTTCAAGTCCGGCGTTACCTTCGATCCGCAGCCGGCGCTGCAACAGGGCGAACTGGATCTGGTGCTGACCTCGGACATATTGCCGCGCAGCGGCCTGCATTATTCACCGATGTTTGATTTTGAGGTGCGCCTGGTACTGGCCCCGGACCATCCGCTGGCAAGCAAGCGGCACATTGAGCCGGAAGATCTGAGCGATGAAATGCTGATGATTTATCCGGTGCAGCGCCAGCGGCTGGACATCTGGCGGTATTTCCTACATCCGGCGGGTGTCAGCCCGGCGCTGAAAAGCGTGGATAACACGCTGCTGCTGATTCAGATGGTATCGGCGCGGATGGGGATTGCGGCGCTGCCGCACGGGGTGGTGGAAAGCTTTGAGCGTCAGGGACTGGTGGTGACCAAAACCCTGGGTGACGGACTGTGGAGCCGCCTGTACGCTGCGGTGCGCGATGGTGAACAGCGTCAGGCGGTGATGGAGGCCTTTATCCGATCTGCACGCCAGCACGCCTGTAACCACCTGCCGTTCGTGCGTGATGCGGTGCGTCCCAACGCCAACGCTGCCAGCATCACACGGCCATAATTTTATGCACCGCCTTTCAACCTGCCTGCTTCGGCACCACCCAGCGGCGGTGCACCCATAGCGAAGCGGCAATCACCGCTGCGCCGATAATAAAGCTTGCCCAATGCGGTTGCTGCTGCCAGATGGCTAAATTCACCAACAGACCCGCTGGCACATGCATGTTATTCATGATGCCCAGTGTCCCGGCGTCCACCTGGGTAGCGCCATAGTTCCACATGAAGTAGCCCAATCCGGAGGCCACCACGCCCAGCCAGATCAACACGCCCCATTGTAGTTTGGTGGTCGGCAGTTGCTGCGGGTTTCCCCACAAGCACCAGGCCACCACCGCTATCCCTAATGCGCCCAGATAGAACCAGGAAAACGCAGTGTGCTGTGGCAGCGGATGCACTTCCATTAGATGCTTATAGCCGACCATGCCGATGGCGAAGCTGATATTCGCTGCCTGAACCAGCAGCAACCCCCACCAAAAATGTTCACTCAGTTGATGGTAACGGATGATCGCCGCGCCTAGTACTGCCAATAGTGCGCTGAATATATAGCCCCAGCGCAGGCGTTGGCCGCTGATCAGGTCATAGATCAGCGTGACATACAGCGGTGTCAGTACGGTGAACAGCAGGAACTCCGGCACGGTCAAATACAGGTAAGCGCGGAAGCTGAATAAGTACATGATGCCGAGTTGGCAGGCTCCCGCCAGCATATACAGCAGGATCACCTGTGGCCTGATATTGCGCCAGCGCAGGAACGGTAGGAATACCAGCGCTGCCAGCCCAATGCGCATCAGCACCGAGAATCCACTGTCGACATGGCCCGCCAAGTACTCACCAATCAAGCTAAAAGAGAACGCCCACAAAATGGTAGTTATCACCAGAAGCAGCACTATGGTTCACCCTATAAAGTACCTATCCCCGTCGGCGTATATTGTTGCAGCCAGTTTAGACACCAACAGCGCGCAACAACCGCAGCCTACCGGGAGTCCGTGAGGGGGACGAGCACTGCCCAGGGCCAAAATGGCAAATAAAATAGCTTAATGGGATAGGTTCAAAGTTTAAAGAGCGATTGTAACGGAAAGAGCGACAAGTAGTGACGAAAAGACGGTTGACATCTGTATAAAATGCAAGCTTTTGGCAAAGGGTGGTAACCCCCGTGATAGCCTGCAGGTCAGAAATTTGCGCCGATCAATCACTCCGGTCAGCGCAAATCTCATAACAGGCACATGCTGTGGTTGGTTGCCGGTATACACCAGAATGCGCAACCCGGCTCCTTGCAGCGCCGCTACGCGTTAGGTGGTCAATTCTTTATGGGGGCAGCTCAGAAGGATGAGGCTTTACGGCGCAACGGATCATCCGCTGATCAAAAAAGGGGACGCCTATGCAAGCAGTATTTCTAATAAAAACTGGCATCAGGCTCTGCGCAAGATCTATTACACTGTCGGCATCATTTAGCTGCGCGGGAATTCGGCATGAAATTGACTATTGAGCGTTTGATCGCGTTGTCTACGCAAGATCTCATCGACCTCGGCAAAATTTGGCCGCATCAGCAGCCGGAACAATGGCAACGCTGGCTGAACGGCAGTGACGGTAAAGCCCTGTTTGCTGCCCGCTTCAACGAACGACTGCTGGGTGCGGTGAAAATCGTGCTGCGGGATGACCACGCCGAGCTGCAAGATCTGCGGGTGCGTGAAGTGACACGCCGCCGTGGCGTGGGGTTGTATCTGGTGCAGGACACACAGCGTCAGTTGCCGCAGGCCGCTTACTGGCATCTGTCAACCGCCCGCCTGGCTCCCTGCGAGCGCGGGGCAGTCGGCAATTTTATGCGCGCTTGCGGCTTCGTCCCACAGGGAGAACTTTGGCAGAAGTGATGCCTTGACTGACAGCAGGGGGGCTGATCGCCCTGGTGCCGGGTGGCGGCCTTTGAACAGTCTTTGCCATGAGGACAGGCAATATCTAAGGTTGTGGAGGCAGCCCACACCGGGCTTTTTTGTCGTGGAATAAACCTAGGCTTCGATCGCCATTTTCAGTTTCTTCATGGCATTTTTTTCAAGTTGACGTACACGTTCGGCGGAAACGCCGTACTGATCGGCCAGCTCTTGCAGCGTAGACTTGTTGTCATTGTCCAACCAACGGGCACGAATGATATGCTGGCTGCGCTCATCCAGACCTTCCAGCGCATAAGCTAGTTTGTCCGCAGCGTTGCTTTCCCAGTTATCTTCTTCAATATCTTCGGCGAAATCGGAGCTTTTATCCTGTAGATAGAGCACGGGCGCTAGCGACTGGCCGTCACGGGTTTCGTCATCTGGGGCCGGATCGAATGTCATATCTTGTGCCGCCATGCGGGACTCCATCTCTCGCACGTCTTTACTGGTCACGCCCAGTTCGCGCGCCACCAGTTCTACCTCGTCCTGATTGAACCAGCCCAGGCGCTGCTTGGTTTTACGCAGGTTAAAGAACAGTTTGCGCTGCGCCTTGGTGGTAGCAACCTTGACAATGCGCCAATTGCGCAGCACGTATTCGTGGATTTCCGCCTTAATCCAATGCACCGCAAAGGACACCAGACGTACGCCAACCTCCGGGTTGAAGCGACGAACAGCTTTCATCAGGCCGATATTGCCTTCTTGGATCAGATCTGCCTGCGGCAGACCATAGCCTGAATAGTTACGGGCAATATGAGCGACAAAGCGCAGGTGAGCCAGGATAAGCTGCTTGGCTGCTCCCAGATCGCCTTGATAATGCAGCCGTTCAGCCAGATCCCGTTCTTCCTCTGCCGTCAGCATCGGGTAGGTGTTGGCTGCCCGGATGTAGGCTTCCAAGCTACCTTGGGGTACTAAAGCTAAAGTTTGCATTTCTTTGGTCATTTAAACCCTCTCTTATGAGAAACAGATCATGCAGGTGACAACCACAGCGGGGAAATGATCGATTTTATGGCAGAGACTGTTGCTTGCCAAAGCGCTTCCACACGCCGGACACGTTCATACGTCGCTGCAGCCTTACGACCCTGCTCTGCCCGATAAGTTCACTGTTTTTGCCACCAAATTGCATCTAACAATACGGAATAAAAATTCAGGCTGATAGGGAATATGTGCGCTAAAAGAAAGGAATGATGCTGACTGTGCTTAAGTGATACCCTTCTCCCGCAACACGTTCAGAGCAGCGAAAGAAGAGTATACCAAAAAATCTTACTGTGGTGTAAATCGGCGTAAATGTTGCACCGTCGCCAGCCAGGCAGCGAACCAGCCGATCATCGCGGAGATAATCAGCAAGAGTAGCGCCTCATCCCAGCCCAGCCCGTGTAGCGTGAAGGTGGTGCCAAAAATCTTGGTCACGTCGCTTACTACCGACTCCAGCCTCCACATCAGCACCCCGGACAGCACCAGTGATAGCAATGCGCCAGCAAAGCCCAGCATCGCCCCGCCGTTGAGGAATGGCCGCAGGATAAAGCCATCAGTGGCACCGATCAGCTTCATCACATTGATGGTATCGCGGCGGCTGAAGATGCTTAGGCGCACGCTGTTGCCAATCACCAGGAATACTGCCACTACCATTAGCACGCCGATGATCACCGCTACCTGGCCGACCAACCCGGTCAGCGCCGCCAAGCGGGCAAACCAGCTATCATCCATCCGCACCTCGTCCACGCCCTGAACCGCCGCTATGTGATCGCGCAGAGTGTTGAGCGTTTCCGAACTTTGGACGCTCATCTTTGGCGTAATGATCGCCACCGCCGGCAACGGGTTCTCTTCCAGCATGTCCAACGCGCCGCCAAAACCTGACCAACTGCGGAACTCGCCCCGAACCTCTTCACGCGACAGATAGTTCACCTTCTCTACGCCTGCTTCCATTTTGATGACGTCCAGCACTTTCACCGCCGCGTCATCATTCAGCGACTTGTCAAGATAGACGGTCAGTTGAGGTTGCGGATACCATTGGGTGGCGGCCGTGCTGATATTTTTCCACCCGATGTAGCACAGGCTCGGTAGCGTTAGGGAGATGGCAATCACCATCACCGTTAGCAGCGTTGCCAATGGTTGGCGCAGCATATCCTTGATGGCATGCGTCCAGGCGTAGCGCCACTGTTCGCGCCAACCGCCGCGCAGTACCTTGCTCTTGGCAGTTTTTGCATTATTTGCCATGGGGCGCTCCTCCCAGCATGCGTCCCTGGTTCAGCGTCAGGATAGGGTAATTGCGGCGGGCGATCAGTGTGGTGTCGTGGGTTGCCATTAGCACAGTGACGCCAACGCGGTTAAATTCTTCAAACAGGCGCAGAATGCTTTCAGACAGTACATCGTCCAGGTTACCGGTCGGTTCATCCGCCAGCAACACTGTCGGCTTGTTTACCACCGCACGGGCGATGCCCACGCGCTGTTGCTCCCCACCGGAAAGCTGAGCCGGGAAGTTTTTCGCTTTATCCAGCAGCCCGACCTTGTCCAACGCGGCAGAAACGCGACGCCGGATATCTTCGGTGCTGGCACCGGCGATGATCAGTGGCATTGCCACATTGTCATATACCGTACGATCCAGCAGCAGATGGTGATCCTGGAAAACCATGCCGATCTGCCGACGCAGGAACGGCACCTCGCGATTTTTCAACCGGCTGATGTCGTGGCCATCAAACCAGATATGGCCAGCGCTGGGTCGTTCGATGCCACAAATCAGCTTCAGTAGGGTACTCTTTCCCGCACCGGAGTGGCCAGTCAGAAATGCCATTTGCGCTGGATGCAGATGGAACTCCACCCCTTGCAGCGCCTGCCTTCCACCCAGATAAGCTTTACTGACCTGTTCAAAGCGAATCATCCGTATTAATCCTCTTGGGCAAAAAGTGCCTCAATAAAATCGTCAGCCTTAAACGGCCGCAAATCTTCGATGCCTTCCCCAACGCCGATATAACGAATCGGAATACTGAACTGATCAGCGATGGCGAAGATCACTCCCCCCTTGGCGGTACCATCCAGTTTAGTCAGTGTGATGCCGGTTAAGCCTACAGCTTCATTAAATAATTTCGCCTGACTGACAGCGTTCTGACCGGTGCTGGCATCAAGCGTCAGCATAACTTCATGGGGAGCCTGAGTGTCCAGTTTTTTCATAACGCGGACGATCTTCTTCAGCTCTTCCATCAGGTGCGCTTTGTTCTGCAAACGGCCTGCAGTATCGGCGATCAACACGTCGACGCCGCGTGCCTTGGCGGCCTGTACCGCGTCGAAAATCACCGAGGCGGAGTCAGCGCCGGTATGCTGCGCCACCACCGGGATGCGGTTTCGTTCGCCCCACACCTGCAATTGCTCAACCGCCGCCGCGCGGAAGGTATCCCCTGCTGCCAGCATCACCGACTTGCCTTCAGCCTGAAACTGACGCGCCAGTTTGCCGATGGTGGTGGTTTTGCCCACGCCGTTGACGCCAACCATCAGCATGACATACGGAGCTTTGCCACTGACATCCAGCGGCCGATCAACGTTAGCCAGGATCTCAGACATTTCCGCCTTCAGCTTGCCGTACAGTGCTTCGGCGTCTTTCAACTGTTTGCGGCTAGCGTGCTGGGTGAGGGTGGTAATAATTTTACGTGTGGTTTCCACGCCAACATCGGCGATCAACAGTTGTTCTTCCAGCTCGTCAAACAGATCGTCGTCGATTCTCTTGCCACGGAACAGGCTGGTGAAACCGGAGCCAAGGTTTTGTTTGGTTTTCAGCAAGCTGTGCTTTAGACGGGTAAAGAAGCCTTCTTTGGTTGGGCGTTCCTGCTCCTGAATGATGGCGGGTGCTGCCAGTTCGACCGGTGCTGTCATCGGCACGACGCTCACTGGCTCTGCGGCAACCGCCACCACATCTTCATCTTCTGGCTGGGTTGCAGCGGCCTTTGGCTCGGGTTCAGCTACCTGTTCTGGCCGCGCTGGCGGTTGATCCACTGCTGGCAGACTTGGCACAATCGGTTCGCCGATTTGGCTGTTATCCCACTCCCTTGATGTATTCACGCAGGGGACAGGGTCAGATCCCGGGTTAGCCGCCGATTCTTCCGGTGTCTTTACTGACTGGTTTTCCGTCGGTTCTACTGACGGTTCAGGGGGCTGCTGTTCTTCGTCCTTTGGGCCGAAACCCAACCAGGAGAAAAAACCACGTTGCTTATCTTTTGCCATGTTATGACTCTACTCCGTAGCAAAGGCTGACTTAGAACCTATCCCACTAGGCTCTTAAACTTTATACCTGAATTTGGGGGCGGTTATTTAACCCGCCTGTGAACCTTTCCCTGCCAGAGCTGCTGCATGCAATGCTCAAATCTGATCCCCGCCGAACCTTCACCCTTGTCACTGGATTAAGCGCTTGAGGATGCAGGCTCTTGCCGTTTGAATACAACTTCCAGTTATTTGGGGTATATCACCGCCGAGTTTATCACTTTCCCGTGCGTAGCAACACGCATCCGATAAGCTTTCCAGTGTAAGAGTGGGCAACAACGTTTTATCGTTCCCCCCGATGCCCATCATCGATAGAATACGGGAAATGTTTCATTAACGTGTACGGCTATGGCACCGCAAAAAATCAAGCAAAGCTTATGACAAAACTAGCACCACAGGCGCGGGTAAAAAAAACATTCCAAGCCGCATCTGGGCAGATCCGTATCATTGGCGGCCAATGGCGCGGTCGCAAGCTGCCAGTGCCAAATAGCCCAGGGCTGCGCCCGACCACCGATCGGCTGCGTGAAACCCTGTTCAACTGGCTGGCACCGGTGATCCAGGGCGCGCGCTGTCTAGACTGTTTTGCTGGCAGTGGCGCACTGGGGTTGGAGGCGTTATCGCGTTACGCCAGCAGCGCCACCCTACTGGAATACGAGCGCCCGGTAGCGCAACAGTTGGAAAAAAACTTGGCGTTGCTGCAAGGACATGGGGAGGTGATCAATACCAACGCACTGACTTGGTTGGCTGGCAATGGCAAACCGTTCGATGTGGTGTTCCTTGATCCGCCATTTCGCCAGGGGCTGCTGGCTGGAACGGCCACATTGCTGGAGCAACAGGGCTGGCTGGCTGATGAAGCCTGGATTTACCTGGAAGCCGAAGCAGAAAGCCTGGAGACGCAGGTGCCAGCCAACTGGCGGCTGCACCGCGAGAAAGTCGCCGGTCAGGTGGCATACCGTCTTTATATTCGTTCGCGAGAAAAAACCAATCATGCTGATTAATTTAGGCCGCCTGCTGATACTGTGCGTGTGGGGCTTTCTGCTCTTCAATTTGTTCCACCCCTTTCCCAAGCCGCTGAAGTATTTCATCGACGTGGCGCTATTCTTTATGGTGGTGATGCATGGCTTGCAATTGGTGTTGCTAAAAGCCACCCAGCCGATCAGCTACTGGCAGGAAACCAAGATCTTCATTTTTGGTCTTTTTGAACTGCTAGCCTGGCAGAAAAAGCAGCTGCCGCACAAAAATAAATAGGGTATGGGCGGTACGGGCTACCTGCCGCCCAGTTCTTCTCGCGTATCCTTGTATCACCATGACCGTGAAAATCCGTGCCTCATTCCCTTTTTCCGTTAGCAATAGTTCCCATTTCCTTCTTGACTCTAGAGTTGACTCCAAGGTGTAGAGTTGACTCAATAATTCTCATTAGCTGCCTGGAGAAGGACGTCATGCACAACCATCAAAATCATCAGCAACAACATAACCTCCTGGAAAGCGGTTGCAGCGACCATCACAGCAAAAAACTATCCGGCTGCCACAGTGAACAGTCAGAGATCGAGGTTCGCGCAGAACAGGCTCACTCGCAGGATCATAGCGGCAGTTGTTGCAGCGCCGTCGATGCTAACGGTCTTGATGAAGAAAACGCCCAGCTCGCCGCAGTCCCTGTTATTGGCACCGAGCGTTTCAGTTGGCGAGTCACTGGCATGGATTGCCCCAGTTGCGCCAAGAAAATTGAGAATGCTGTGGCTGCTATCCCCGGTGTCGACAGCGTACGCGTGCTGTTCGCCACCGAAAAGCTGGTGGTGGATGCACCGCCCGATATCAGCCTGCGCATACAGGATGTAGTAAAACGGCTCGGCTTTACCTTGCTCGTCGCGCAGGCTACTGCGACCACCGCGCCACAGGCTGCACGCTTTGGCGAATTCGGCCCGCTGTTGCTGCTGACTACGCTGATGGTGGTCAGTAGCTTGCTCAATCACATTAACCCCACGCTGAGCCGCAGTGCCTTCATCGCCACCACTTTGGTGGGGTTGGGGCCGGTCGCCATCAAGGCGCTGCGTTTAATCCGTTCAGGCACCCCATTCGCCATTGAAACGCTGATGAGCGTGGCAGCCATCGGTGCGCTGCTCATCGGCGCGGCCGCTGAAGCAGCGATGGTGTTGCTGTTGTTTATGATTGGCGAACGGCTTGAATCTTACGCCGCCAACCGGGCAAGGCGCGGTGTGACGACGCTGATGGCGTTGGTGCCGGAAGAGGCACTGCTACTGCAAGGAACGGTACGCAAACGCGTGCCAGTCGCCAACCTGCGCCCCGGTGATGTGATTGAAATCGCTCCTGGTAGCCGATTGCCAGCCGATGCCGAACTGCTCAACCCATTCGCCAGCTTCGATGAAAGCGTCCTGACTGGCGAATCGGTGCCCGTTGAACGTCAGCAAGGTGAAAAAGTGGTCGCCGGTAGCCTATCTGTCGATCAGGTGGTGCAGATGAAGGTGATTTCCGAACCCGGAAAAAATGCTATCGACCGCATTTTGCAGTTGATAGAAGACGCCGAAGAGCGCCGTGCACCGATCGAACGTTTCCTTGACCGCTTCAGCCGCTACTATACCCCGGCCATTATGTTGTTGGCCGTCGTGGTGATCCTGATACCGCCTCTGCTGTTCTCACAGCCTTGGCATGTCTGGATCTATCGCGGTCTGACCTTGCTGCTGATCGGCTGCCCGTGTGCACTAGTGATCTCCACCCCCGCCGCTATTACTTCCGGGATGGCGGCGGCAACTCGCCGTGGTGTGCTGATTAAAGGCGGCGCAGCACTGGAGCAACTGGGCCAGGTGCAAACCATTGCTTTCGATAAAACCGGCACTCTGACGGAAGGTAAACCAACGTTGACCGACATACTGCCGATTGGCGCTCTCAGCGAACGGCAGCTCCTGATGCTCGCGGCCGCAGTTGAGGTTGGCTCACACCATCCACTGGCGCAGGCGATCATCCAACGTGCCACAGAATACGGCGCGGATCTGCCGCTGGCGCAGGCACGTCGCGCTCTGGCTGGCGTTGGCGTGGAAGGCGTAGTTGGTGGCAAAACCGTGCTGATCAGTGCACCGGGCAAACCAGGGTTGCTGGGCGGCAAATGGCAGAGCCAGGTGGAGAACCTGGAAAGCGCTGGCAAAACGGTGGTAGTGGTTGCGGAGGATGGTGTGCCAATCGGCCTGCTGGCGTTACGCGATACGCTGCGCAGCGATGCCAAACAGGCGATCGCCGAGCTGAATGTGTTGGGGGTTCACGGTGTAATACTGACCGGTGATAACCCGCGCGCGGCGGCGGCGATCGCCAGCGAACTGGCGCTGGACTATCGCGCAGGACTGTTACCCGAAGACAAAGTGAGGGTAGTCACCGAGTTGAGCAGGCAGCGCCCGACAGCGATGATTGGCGATGGCATCAACGATGCCCCGGCCATGAAGGCCGCGAGTATTGGCATCGCTATGGGCAGCGGCAGTGATGTGGCGCTGGAAACTGCCGATGCGGCACTTACCCACAGCCGGTTGCTGGCCGTGGCGGAGATGATCCGCATTGCGCGCGCTACCCACGCCAATATCCGGCAGAACATCACCATTGCGTTGGGGCTGAAAGGGGTATTCCTGATCACCAGTCTGCTGGGGTTGACAGGCTTATGGCTAGCAGTGCTGGCGGATTCCGGTGCCACCGCGCTGGTGACAGCGAATGCGCTGCGCTTGCTGAAAAAGCATCACTGACCCTTGGGGGGGGGGGCCAAGATATTCGCCCCTACAATGCAAAATATGCCGGTTATATGCCCTTGCGCAGTAGGTAACGGTAAGGTGCCTTATCGGTTTCCTGCGCTACTAGCGTGTGATCCATAAAACGGCAAAAACCTGGAATATCGCGGGTGGTAGCTGGATCGTCGGCGATGATCAACAGCGTTTCGCCGTTATCCATATGGCGCACGGCTTTACGCACCATCATCACCGGTTCTGGGCAACGCAGCCCCAGCGCGTCAAGCGTCTGGTCTGCTTGGGCAGATAAGTCAGTCATGCAATTTCTCTCGTTCAAAAACGATCGGCGAACGTTCGCCGCCTCTTACTAAGCGCCTAGTTTACGCTGGTCGTTTTCCTGTGCAAGATAGGTTAACTTTTGTGTTAAATTTAACCTTGCATTGGTTGCGCAAACGCGTATCATGCCGCCGCGCGGCACAATTTGCTGTTCCGACAGGACATACTGGGTTCCCTCACCCCACGGCTAAAAAGGTTACAACTATGTATTCGTTTACTGCTCAGCAGCGCTTGAGCGCGTTGTTATGG
This sequence comes from Serratia symbiotica, assembly GCF_000821185.2. NCBI lineage: Bacteria > Pseudomonadati > Pseudomonadota > Gammaproteobacteria > Enterobacterales > Yersiniaceae > Serratia > Serratia symbiotica. The sequence goes on from NZ_CP050855.1 coordinate 210,929, forward strand.
CTATCGCTGTTTCATATCGCCATCATTACGTCCAGCAACTACTTGGTACAACTGCCGATCACCATTTTCGGCTGTCATACCACTTGGGGTGCCTTTACTTTCCCGTTTATCTTTCTGGCAACCGATCTGACAGTACGCATTTTCGGCGCGCCGCTAGCGCGACGCATCATCTTGTCAGTCATGGTGCCAGCGCTGTTCATCTCCTATGTGATCTCTACCGTCACCTATCAGGGCGAATGGCAGGGTTTCAGCGCGTTGGGCAGCTTTAACCTGTTTGTGGCACGCATCTCCATCGCCAGCTTTATGGCTTACGTGCTCGGCCAGATCCTCGATGTGCATGTGTTTAACCGCCTGCGACAATGCAGCACCTGGTGGGTGGCACCTGCGGCGGCGATGTTTCTCGGGAATATCAGCGACACGCTGTCGTTCTTTTTCATCGCGTTTTACCACAGCAGCGATGTCTTTATGGCTGCTAACTGGGTGGAGATCGCGCTGGTGGATTATAGCTTCAAAGTGCTGATCTGCATGCTATTCTTCTTACCGATGTACGGCATGCTGCTAAATGTATTGCTCAAACGTATCGCGGTGCATGGGGATGGCCTGCAACGGAATCTAAAATTTGAAGAAAACCTGTGACAGCATCTGCCTTGCATTTCAACCTTTAATAGGTGGCGATACGGCAGTGAAACCCTACTGAAAAGGAAGAAATGCCCAATGCATAAAGTAGCGAAATTGCTGGGTATCAGCCTGCTAGTGTTTGGCCTGGCAGCCTGCGATGGTGGTACCAAAGACCGCACGGTGACCAGCGGCCAAACGGGGCAACAGGTCAGTTTACTGGGCAGCAGGCTGATGTTCACCCTGCCGGCTGGCATGGCGGATAAAAGCGGTGAACTGAGCAATCAGGCGAACAACGTGCATGTGTATGCGGACAGCACCGATCGACGCGCGGTGCTGGTGATCCGCGCCGACAAGGCAGTTGATAGCCTGGAGATGCTGGCTAAGCGTCTAGAAGATACCCAGCGCGTGCGTGACGCCAACTTACAGGTGATCACCAATAAAGCCATCGAAGTCAACGGCGTGCCACTGCGTCAGTTGGACAGCATCATCACCAGCGCTGGCGAAAAAGCCTACTCCTCGATCCTGATTGGCTCGCTGGACAATGACATGCTGACCATTCAGGTGACACTGCCAGCAGATAACCTACAGCAGGCACAGAGCGAAGCAGCAGGTATCATCAGTACGCTGAAATTGAAAAAATAATCCCTCCCGTAGCGCAGCTACAAACTGCGCTACGGCATGAAAGACGCAGGATATTAGGTCAGAAACATTTTGCTCAGGTAATGTGGTACTGCGTCATTAATGTTGGAATCGATCACTTCCATATTTGGCAGCTTGTCCTTCAGGCGTTGGTGGGCATTGTGCATGATGCAGCCCTTGCCAGCCATCGACAGCATTTCCAGATCGTTCATGCCATCACCAAAAGCAATGCAATCTTTCAGTGTATAGCCGATGATCTTGGCTACTTCTTCCAGCGCATGCCCCTTAGATACCGTGCCGGCCATCACTTCCAAACAGGTCAGGAGTGAGAAACTGACGTTAACCCGGTCGCCCCAACGCGCGTTGATGGCGTTTTCTAGCGGCAACAGCTTTTCATGATCGTCACAAGTGAAGTACACCTTGCAGACGCCTGAGGTTTCCAACAGGCTAGGCTCAAACAGCTGATACTGGAAGATAGACTCTTGGAAGAACGCCTTCTGCTCCGGGCTTTCGCGGTTGATGAACCAGTCATCATCGCGGTAGACATTGGTGATGATGTCCACATCATCGTGCATCATGCCGTACAGGTCGCGGGCGATCTCTTCGTCCAGGTTATGGCTGAAGATCAACTCGCCAGCGGTGTTGTGCACCCGGGCACCATTGGAGGTGATCATGAAGGCATCAATATCTAGGTTGTCGCGGATCTGCGATACGTCGATGTGGTGGCGGCCGGTGGCAAAGACAAAATGCACGTCACGCTGGGTCAACAGCTTCAGCGTTTCTTTGGCGTACGGCGATAAAGTGTGGTCAGGAGACAGCAGTGTGCCATCTAAATCGGAAGCGACGACGTGATACATAGCGTTGTATTCTAACCTCTGATGGTGTTGTCGGCGGTAGGGTTACCACCTAAGTACTAAGAAAAGAAGCGCGAGATTGCGTTCAGTGCTTGGCATGCAGCGCGTCCTGCTAAAACAGGTGCGCCTTTGATAACTTGCGGTTGTTCCTCTGCACAGGGGGCCAGCGTCTGACATGGCTCGACAGAAGATCTGATGTGAACGGTTATCGACCCCTGATCCTCACTAAACTGTAATAATAGCAGTGGTGTGGTGATGTTGGCAGGCTGAGCGGCGATCCGCCGCCCAGCCTGAAAGCTTTCTCGTCCCCCGTGGTAGGGTGGTTCACTCATTCTCAGGATATTTAACATAGTTCTCAATGCGGCCAGGGCTGATCACCACCACCCGCCGGTGGTGCGACCAACGGAGGCACACGAAGCGGAGCAGCACGTTGGCCACCCCGCTAAACTCGTGCTTCTCACGCTGCCGCCAACATTCAGCAGCAGACCGGTGGTGAAAGCAGCGAACTGCGTTTTACTCGTTAACCAATCCTTGGCGCTGAGAGTGGACGATGTCAAGGAGTCCGAGTGCTACCGGGGTTAGTGGGTAAAGATCAGGTGCAAACCGAAACCGATAAACAACACGCTCGCCAGCCTGTCGATCCATTTGGCTAAACGCTGGTAGCTGCGGCGCATCGCTGGCAGCGAGAAAATCATCACCACCAGGCTGAACCAGACGACGGTCTCGGTGACGATCATCAGGAACAACCCCCAGCGCGTGCCAGTGCCGATGTTGTCGCCGACAAACATCGAGAACACGCTGCCGAAGTAGATCAGCGACTTAGGGTTTGACAGGTTGGTCAGCAAACCACGGAGAAAGCTGCGCCCGGCCATCGGCACTTGCGCCTCCGGTGCTGGCTGCATGTTCTGTGCCCGCGCCGAACGCAGCAGTTGACAGCCCATCCAGCACAGATAGATGCCGCCACACCGACCATGATCACCTGATGCAGCCAGGCCATCTTCTGTAGGATCAGATGCAGCCCCATCAGCGCCACCCCGGCCCACACCATGATGCCGAGCGAAATGCCAACTACGGCCATCATCGCCTCACGGTGCGAACGGCTGGCGGCGGTTTGCGACACAAAAAAGAAGTCCGGCCCAGGACTCATCAGCGCAATCAGGTGCACCAGCGCCACAGTCAGAAACAGCATGATTGGTTATCCTTAAGTTGTATCCGGTAATTGATCGTGGCGGTGTTGCAGACCCAAAAGCCCATAATCAAGGCAGAGGGTACAACCCATAGTGTATATGGGCAAGCCCGATAGCACGGAGTACGGGCTTTTGGGGCGCGACCCGAAGGGCTGAGGCCATTTAAACGCGCCCCTAGGTGACGCGCCGCTTACTTTGGCGCAAAAAACCTCACGGCCCGCGCCTTGTATAGGTGTCCAAATGACCGCCAGTGGTGCTTACCAGCACAGCCTAATCTTCATCATTGTTTAGGTGGTCGCGGATCATTGCCATAAAGGAGGCGCCGAAACGCACCAATTTGCGTTGGCCAACCCCGTTAATGCTCAACAAGTCGCCAGCCGTGATCGGCATCTGTTCGACCATCTCCAGCAACGTAGCATCGTTGAATACCACGTAAGGTGGAATATTTTCTTCGTCGGCGATCGATTTGCGCAGCTTGCGCAATTTGGCAAACAACTTGCGATCATAATTGCCGCCGTAGGATTTTTGGTTGGCGCTGCTGCGTGGCCGCAAGCTCTGAATACGCGGCACCGCTAATTGGAGCGCCACTTCACCACGTAATACCGGACGCGCGGCCTCGGCCAGTTGCAGTGCCGAGTGCATAGTGATGTTCTGGGTGATAAAACCCAGATGGATCAACTGACGCAGCACGCTGATCCAGTGTTCTGTAGACCGATCGTGGCCGATGCCGTACACCGGTAGCTGGTTGTGGCCATACTCACGGATGCGCTGGTTGTTAGAGCCGCGCAGTACCTCAACGATATAACCCAGACCAAAACGCTGGCCGACGCGGTATACGCAGGACAGCGCCTTGCGTGCGTCCTCCAATCCATCGTAGCGCTTGGGAGGATCCAGGCAGATGTCGCAGTTACCGCAGTCCTGGTGCTTGCCCTCACCAAAGTAGTTAAGTAACACCAGACGGCGACAGGTTTGCGCCTCGGCGAAAGCCCCCATCGCGTTCAATTTGTGCCGTTCAATATCCCGTTGCTGACCAGCGGGCTTCTCCTCCAGGCAACGGCGTAGCCAGGCCATATCGGACGGATCGTACAGCAGGAGGGCTTCAGCCGGCAGGCCATCGCGCCCGGCACGGCCGGTTTCCTGATAGTAGGATTCGATATTGCGTGGGATGTCAAAATGCACCACAAAACGCACGTTGGGTTTATTGATGCCCATGCCAAAGGCGACGGTCGCCACTACCACTTGCAAATCATCGCGCTGGAACGCTTCCTGCACTTGCGCACGGCGGTCGTTATCCAGCCCGGCATGATAGGCACCCACGCTCAACCCACGACTTTGCAAGCGCGCAGTGGTGTCTTCCACCTTGGCGCGGCTGTTGCAGTAAATGATGCCGCTTTTACCCCGTTGCCCCTGCACAAAATGCCAGAGTTGGTCGAGCGGTTTGAATTTCTCTACCAATGTATAGCGAATATTCGGGCGATCAAAGCTGCTGACCTGCACCAACGGCTTGTGCAACGCCAGCAGGCGTACGATATCGCCGCGTGTAGATTCGTCGGCGGTGGCGGTTAACGCGATCACGGGCATTGCCGGGAAACGCTGCTTCAATTGACCCAGCGCGCGGTATTCCGGGCGGAAATCGTGACCCCATTGAGAAATACAGTGTGCCTCATCTACCGCCAGCATCACTGGTGGACAACGGCCGAGCGAATCGAGGAAGCTGTCCATCATGAGCCGTTCTGGGGCAATGTACAGCAGTTTGATTTGGCCACTGCGGCAACCCGCCATCGCCGCTAACTGCTGCTCTCGAGTCTGCGTTGAGTTGTAGCAGGCAGCGGAAACACCGTAGGCCAACAGTTGATCGACTTGATCCTTCATCAGCGAGATCAGTGGGGAGACCACCAGCGTCAGGCCATCCATGACCAGCGCAGGGATTTGGTAACACAACGATTTACCGCCGCCGGTCGGCATCACCACTAGGCAATCTTGCCCCTCGATCGCGGCGTTGATAATGGCTTGTTGACCCGGACGGAATTGCTGGTAGCCGAAGGTATCGCGTAATACTTGCGTTACCCGCAATTCTCGGTTTATTACTGCTGTGGTTGACACACACATCCCCATTTTTATCGGCATAACCCCACAGAGCGGCGACCAGCGCGGCCACTGCTGCAAAACACCCAAGGGTATGATTACATAATACTGTTAAGCATGACACCAACACCGCCCCCTCTTTGGCTAAGAGCCTAATGGGAGAGGTTCTTACTCAAGCTGCAAAAAAGCAGGCCATTTTACACCCAAAATCTACAATTCATTAACGCTACCCGCAGATTTGGCGAAATTTTTGCTCGCGATGCTTTAACAACCACGACCTTCATCCATTCCGGCAGGATGAGCAGAAAACCTTGCAGGGCAGGGGAGAGAGGGGGAACGTGCTGCCACGCCGGGTAAGAACACCGTACAACCTATCTTTTTACATCAACTACAAACATACAAGGGGCGGCTTAGTGCCGGACACCGCCGAACCGGGGATTGTACGCAGAGTGCCTTTTAAGTACACTCAGCGCATCTTATTTCACCATCAGAGTATTGCGATGGATGCGCAGCAGACACGTCAGGGCATTTTCTTTGCTCTGGCAGCCTATCTTATTTGGGGTATCGCCCCGGTCTATTTCAAACTGATCCAGCAGGTGCCTGCGGATGAGATCCTCACCCACCGGGTGATCTGGTCATTCTTCTTTATTCTGCTGTTGATTTCGCTGAACCGTAACTGGCCGCAAGTGCGCGCCGCCTGCCAAAACCGCAAACGGCTGCTGATACTGGCGATCACCGCATTATTAATTGGCGGCAACTGGCTGCTGTATATTTGGGCGGTGAATAACCACCATATGCTGGAGGCCAGTCTGGGCTATTTCATCAACCCACTGGTTAACGTGTTGTTGGGGATGCTATTTTTCGGCGAACGTTTTCGCCGCATGCAGTGGCTGGCGGTGGCGCTGGCCTTTTTGGGCGTGCTGATCCAACTGTGGCAGTTTGGGTCGCTACCGATTATCGGCCTGGGTCTGGCGTTTAGCTTCGCCTGCTACGGGCTACTGCGCAAGAAGATTGGCATCGACGCCCAGACTGGTATGCTGATAGAAACCTTGTGGTTGCTGCCTGCGGCGGCGGTTTACCTGCTGCTGATCGCCGACAGCCCAACCAGCCAACTCAGCGCCAACCCGTGGTCGCTGAACCTGCTGCTGATGGCGACTGGCATCGTCACCACTGTGCCATTGCTGTTCTTTACCGCTGCGGCCAACCGCCTGCGCCTATCGACGCTCGGTTTCTTCCAGTACCTTGCTCCAACGTTGGTGTTCCTGCTGGCGGTCACTTTCTACAGTGAAACCGTTGGTCAAGACAAGCTGGTGACCTTTGGCTTTATCTGGGCGGCTCTGGTGCTGTTTACCCTCGAGGCCCTTTATACCCAACGCAAACGCAGTTGAGGTAGAGGGAGTGCCAACGTTATTTACAGCCAGTTCTTGCGCGTGAAGTACAGAGGTTAATCTGCCACAGAAAGTTCGGGGCGCACTGGGTATCTATCAGGCACCGGCGCACTTTGGGTAATTGCGTCGCTATTTATCACCATGACAAGGGTAAAAATGCGTTTAACCCACAGGGTTATGGGAAGAAAAAGTTGCGGAGATCTCTTACCACAGTAGGGAATGTTGCTAAGATTACGCCACCCTAAAGTATAACAACAGGTTTGCAGATTTCACTGATGAAACAGATTACCGCCCATGAACTGACCACGATGAGCGAGCAGGCTGCCCATGTAGCCCGCTTGCGCGCGCACCGTACATTACACCAAGAGTTAACCGACCCGGTGCAACGGCTGGCGATCGCTATGGAGCCAGGCACCTATATCCGCCCACATCGCCATCCACAAACCTGGGAGTTGCTGACGCCACTTCGTGGCCGTTTTGTCGTGCTACAGTTCAACAATGATGGCGTAGTGACGCAACGCACTCTGCTTGGAGAAGAAACCAAAGTGCTGGAGATGCCAGCATTGACCTGGCATGCAGTGCTGTCTGTCGATCCAGGTGGCGTGGTGTTTGAAGTGAAACAAGGCCCTTATCAGGCACTCACGGAAGAAGACTGTATGCACTGGGCGCCACCGGAGGGAGGGGAAGGAATTGAAGCGGTGATGCGTTGGTACGCCACCGCGCAGCTCGGTGACCAGTATACTCTGCATACTTGAAGCCGCAGTATTGTTGGCTGTGGTCGCTCCCCCTAGGTGCTGTTGCTGCCGGGCTTTGGCTATTCAGCCAAAAATTATCTACTGGGCATTTCTCCCGCTACACCCTTTCCAGCCGGGCATACGCCGCCACCAGCCATTTGATGCCTTCCCCAGGGAAGGCGACCTGCAATCGGCTGTGTTCGCCGTTGCCTTCCAGATTGACGATGGTACCTTCACCAAATTTAGGATGTCGTACGCGTTGGCCCAGCTTGTAGCCGGTGTCGTTTTCACTGATTGGTGTCCCCATACGGCGGTGGTTTACCGGGCGTGACACGCTGGCGCGTAGCCGTACCTCTTCCATACAGTGTTCCGGCAATTCGCCGATAAAGCGTGAAGGTCGGTGATAGACCTCTTTGCCGTACAGACGACGTGTTTCGGCGTAGGTCAGCGTCAATTTTTGCATGGCGCGCGTCACGCCCACGTAGGCCAGACGGCGTTCTTCCTCCAGCCGGCCGCTTTCGTCCAGTGACATCTGGCTTGGGAACATACCTTCTTCCATACCGACGATAAACACCAGCGGGAACTCCAGCCCCTTGGCCGAGTGCAAGGTCATTAACTGCACCGCGTCCTGATAGGCATCGGCTTGGCCTTCGCCTGCCTCCAACGCCGCATGCGATAAAAACGCTTGCAGCGGCATCAGATCCTGATCTTCTTCCTGATAGCTGTACTGGCGTGTCGCCGTCACCAGTTCCTCCAGGTTTTCGATACGTGCCTGACCTTTTTCGCCCTTTTCCTGCTGATACATGATGAATAACCCAGAGTCGCGGATCACCCGGTCGGTCTGGATATGCAGCGGCATCTCGGCGGTTTCATGCGCCAATGAATCCACCAGTTCGGTAAAGCGTTGCAGTGCGGAGGCCGCACGGCCAGCCAGGACTTTTTCGTGCAGCAGTTCACGCGTTGCCCGCCACAGCGTCAGTTGGCGATCACGTGCTGCCTGACGCACCACGTCAAGGGTGCGTCCGCCGATACCACGCGTCGGGGTATTGACCACCCGTTCAAAGGCTGCATCGTCGTTGCGGTTGGATATCAGGCGCAGGTAAGCCAGCGCATCCTTAATTTCTTGACGCTCAAAGAAGCGCTGACCACCGTAAATGCGGTACGACATGGCGGCCTGCAACAATGCCTCCTCCAGCACCCGCGACTGGGCGTTGCTGCGGTAGAGGATCGCGCAGTCGTTCAGTGTACCGCCATTGTCCTGCCAGGTTTTGATGCGGTTGACCACGAAACGCGCCTCGTCAAGCTCGTTGAAGGCACAGTAGATTGAAATGGGTTCACCTTGGCCCCCATCTGTCCACAGGTTTTTGCCCATGCGCCCAGCGTTATGGGCGATCAGGGTGTTGGCCGCCTCCAGGATATTGCTGGTGGAGCGGTAGTTCTGCTCCAGACGGAGGGTTTTTGCACCGGGAAAGTCCTTTAGGAAGCGCTGGATGTTTTCCACTTGTGCGCCGCGCCAGCCGTAGATTGACTGATCATCGTCGCCAACGATCATCACGTTGCTGTTGCTACCCGCTAGCAGGTGGATCCAGGCATATTGGATACTGTTGGTATCTTGGAACTCGTCCACCAGCACATTGGTGAAGCGCTCGCGGTAATGGTTGAGGATATGCGGCTTGTTCAGCCACAGCTCGTGGGCGCGCAGCAGCAACTCGGCGAAGTCCACCAGCCCGGCGCGATCGCAAGCCTCCTGATAAGCCTGATAGATGCGTAACCAGGTGGTTTCCACCGGGTTGTTATAGGTTTCAATGTGTTGCGGGCGTAGACCTTCATCTTTCTTGCCGTTGATGTACCACATCGCCTGGCGCGGTGGCCACTGTTTCTCGTCTATATTCAACGCGTTGACGATGCGTTTGAGCAGCCGCAGTTGGTCGTCGCTGTCGAGGATCTGGAAGTCTTGCGGCAGATTGGCTTCCATATGATGTGCGCGCAGCAAACGATGCGCCAGCCCGTGGAAAGTGCCGATCCACATGCCACCCTGGCTGGTGCCGATCACGTGTTCGATGCGGTGGCGCATTTCCGCTGCGGCCTTGTTGGTGAAGGTCACCGCCATGATCGAATACGGCGAGCAGTTCTCTACCGACAGTAGCCAGGCGATGCGATGTACCAGCACCCTGGTTTTACCGCTGCCTGCACCGGCCAGAACCAACAGGTTACAACGCGGTGCTGCCACGGCTTCACGTTGTTTTTCATTCAGGCTGTCGAAGAGCTCGGAGACGTCCATAGGCACCATTAATATTGGTAAGGGAAAACCCTGGGAGACAGATTTTCCACTGGGAATTTATACAGATTTCCGGTAGAGATTATAGCAATGCTGCCAGCGATGCCAACCGCGAAATTTCAATGTGTGGCAGCAAGCGGCTGTCGGCGGACTGCATTAGATCGCGTTGATGCTCGTTGATCCAGCAGGCTTGAAAGCCCGCACGCAACGCGCCAGCGATGTCAGTGGTCAGATCGTCGCCCACATGGAGGATCTGTCTAGCCGCGACGCCCAGACGCTCGCTGGCCAACTGGTACATGTCCTGATAAGGTTTGGCGCGGCCATCCGGCCCGGCACGCAGCACGAATTGGAAGTAACCGCCCAGCCCGCACAACGCCGGATCGGCATTGCCGTTGGTGATCGCCACCAGTGGGTAGCGTTCTCCCAACGCCCTCAGGATGGCGTGAGTCGCTGCTGGCACCTCAATGCGGCTGCGCCATAGCGCAAAGTTTTGCATTGCCGCATCGGCACCGATGGTGGCTTCAATGTCGCTTAGCCCCTCTCGGCTCAGTGCTAGATGGATAGCGCGCCAGCGCCACTGAGTGACATCGTGGTAAATCTCTGGCTCTTGCTCACACAGTTCCTGACGCAGGCGGTGAAGGTCTGTCGACTGGAAGCGGCTCAGGCGAGGATGGTAATTTTGCAGAAAGGCCATTGATTGCTGCTCGGTTTGCCTGATGGCTGGGCGGTTATCGTACAGCGTATCGTCCAGATCGAAGGTCAGCGCGGCCAGCGGGCGTAGCGGACGGTAAAAATGCATCAGGATTTCCCCCGTTTGGCACGTGGATGCGCGGCATCGTACACCTTTGCCAGATGTTGAAAGTCGAGGTGGGTATAAATTTGGGTGGTGGTCAGGTTGGCATGGCCGAGTAGTTCCTGCACCGCGCGCAGATCGCCACTGGATTCCAGCATATGGGTGGCAAACGAGTGGCGCAGTTTGTGCGGATGAATATGGCTGTTGACGCCCTGCTTTACGCCCCATTCGGCGAAGCGTTTCTGCACATTGCGTGGCGAGATGCGCCGCCCTTGGTTGGACAGGAATATCGCATCGTCCTCTGGCTCGAACAGCTCGCGTATCGCCAGCCAGTGTTGCAGCCAGGTGACGGCGGTGCGCCCTAGCGGCAGCTTGCGTTCCTTACTGCCTTTGCCCATCACCCAGATCTCACCAGCGGCCAAATCGATGTGGCGGCAGTCCAGCCCCACCAGCTCGGACAAGCGCAAACCGGCACCGTACATTGTCTCCAGCATGGCGCGATCGCGCACCGCCAGCGGATCATTGAGATCGATGTCTAGCAATTGGTTCATTTCATCGACGTCGATATTTTTCGGCAGGTGGCGGCCGCTGCGGGGCGTGCGGATGCCTTTGGCGGGGTTGGCATTTAGCACGCCCTGGCTGACCAGCCAGTCGAGAAAGCTGCGCAACGATGACAGACGTAACGCCAGGCTGGCAGACTGTAGGCCAGCGCGTTTGCTACGCACTGCCAGCATGCGCACCGCAGCGGCGTCCAGTGACGTCCATTCGCTCACGCCGATGCTTTGTGCCAGTAGCATCAACGCCTGAAGCTGATGCGCATAGCTGAGCTGCGTCAGCGGGCTGAGTTGGCGTTCCACCTTTAGATAGCGCAGGAAAGCATCCACTGGCAGTTGCAAGCTGGCCGCGAGTGGGTTCATGCGCGTTCGATCCAACGTTCCAGCAGTGTTGGCAGCATGCGTGCCAACTGATTGAGTATCACCGTACCCATACCTGGTTGATAGTGTTGCGTGTCGCGGCTGCTGAAGATCACCATGCCCAGTTCCCCTGCGTCGCCCAGCATTGACAATGCCACCGAACCGACCTGTTTGGCTTGCGGTAATAGCAGCAGCAATTCGGGGCCATTCAAACAACCAAGGAAATGCAGCTCATCGCCCAGACGCTGAATGCGCAGCGGTTCAAACGCTGAACGCGTCAGCGCCAGATGAGTAAAATCGGACGGTGCGCTGATGTTCCAGCGATCGGAAAACAGCCGGATACTGGCACTGGCAAGGCCGAAACCGCGCGCCCAGCATTGCAAACGATTAAGCATGTCCTGCAAGCTGTCGGCGGTGATCAGGCTAGCTTGCAGATGTAGTAGGCTGGTGAACAGGGTTTCGTTGGCGTTGGCTTGTTCCATCAACAGGGTGATTTCTTCTTCCAGTTGGTTGACGTGATTACGTTGGCGAGCCAGGTGCCACTCCACCAGTGAGACAGTGCCACGCACCGGATGGGGAACACGTATTTGTTCAACCCTACGCGCATTGCGAATAAAGAAATCCGGGTTTTGCAGCAGATACTGCATTACGGTGTCGTCATCTAGCGCAATACTGGTGATGCTCTGCTCTTCTACGTTTTTCATAGGTGAATAAATCCGTCATAGACATGGGTTGCCGGGCCGGTCATAAACAGCGGGCTACCCGGCCCTTTCCAGCGAATATGCAGGCGACCACCTGGCAGTTCCACACGCACTTCCTCGGACAGTAATTCTTGTTGGATACCCACCGCTACCGCTGCACAAGCACCGCTACCGCAAGCCTGTGTTTCACCGCTGCCACGCTCGTAGACGCGCAGCTTGATGTGTTCGCGGCTGACGATTTGCATAAAGCCAATGTTAGCTCGTTCAGGAAAGCGCTCATGCCCTTCCAGCACCGGCCCAAGCAGTGCCACCTTGGCGGTGTTGACATCATCTACCTGTAAAACACAATGTGGGTTGCCCATCGACACTATGCCGCACAGCACGGTATGTTCCGCAGCACGCATGATGTAGGTCTTCTCTGCCTTAGTGGCACGGAATGGCACCGCCTGCGGATCGAAATTGGGTTCCCCCATATTGACACACACCTGATCGTTGCCAGTCACATTAAGCACCATGCGCCCGCTCTGGGTGCTGACACGGAGTTCGCACTTATTAGTCAGCCCCTTCAGTTGCACAAAGCGCGCGAAACAGCGTGCGCCGTTGCCACACTGGGACACTTCACTACCGTCAGCATTAAAGATGCGGTAGTGAAAATCCAACTCAGGGTCGTAAGGAGGCTCCACCACCAGCAATTGGTCAAAGCCGATGCCCAGGTGCCGATCGGACAACCTGCGGATCAACTCAGGTGAAAAATAGACATTCTGAGTAATGGCATCGACCACCATAAAGTCGTTGCCCAGACCGTGCATTTTGGCGAACTGCATATCATACTCCGCTATCCGTCATGGTGTTGCGGTGGCGCACAGCAACCGCAAACAAGGTATTATTGGTCGCTCATCGACGGTTTTTGCTTAGGTGTGCCACGAATGTACCCTATGGCAAATAAGGGTGCAATGCTGTGCGAGAGATGAGGGGCGGCCCCTCGGAGGCGGTGTCCAGATGCAGCCTTCAAACTACCCTGAGCTGCTGCCGTTAAGAGCGGTGGTGGTGAGCGTCAGGGAAAAGGCGCAGTCAGATGCGTCATGTATGTGTTGTGAAGATGAACGAGAGTGAACTGTAGATGCAGTGTCGAAAGGAACAAGATGATGTCAAAAACGCGCTTTCTAAGCGGTGCGTGATAAGTCCAGCGGTTATCTGGTTACTGGCTGGTCGGCATCCGGCATATAGACAGCATGAGCACAACACAGGCTCTGGCATGGAACGTGGGAACCTGTCGTCCCGATGCGAAGGGAGCGGCGTCGAGCAGAAACCCTGCGAGCGCCAGAGTACCAATGCGGGGCACAGGGGCAGATGGTTCCGTAGTAGTGATGAAGCGTCTGTAATGGACGTGGAGCGAAGGGGGCCAGTCGTTGGGGCTGTACTGCAGGCCAACCGCATAAGCGGGAGGAGCCTGTGAACCAGTCCAAACCGTTTGCGTTATCCAGACATGCCGTCTGGAGCGCGTACAAGAAAGTAAAAGCCAACAAAGGCAGTGCTGGGATCGATGGTCAGTCGATTGAGGAATTTGATAGGAACCTCGTGGGGAACTTGTACAAAATCTGGAACCGAATGGCCTCGGGCAGCTATATGCCGCCAGCGGTTCGGCGTGTTGATATACCCAAGGCGACGGGTGGAACGAGACCCCTGGGGATCCCCACAGTCTCGGATCGCATTGCGCAGATGGTTGTCAAAGACATGCTGGAGCCGATTCTGGAGGCACTGTTCCACAATGACTCTTATGGCTATCGCCCGCACAAATCTGCGCACGATGCCCTGAGGATGGCCCGGCATCGATGCTGGCGTACTGACTGGGTGCTGGACGTGGACATCAAGGGGTTCTTCGACAATATCGATCACGAACTCCTGATGAGAGCGGTGTGCAGGCATACGGACTGCAGATGGGTGAAACTCTACATTGAGCGATGGCTGACCGCATCGGTGTGTATGCCGGACGGAACGGTGCAGATGAGGGACAAGGGAACGCCTCAGGGCGGAGTCATTAGTCCATTACTTGCCAATCTGTTTCTGCATTATGCATTCGATATGTGGATGACGCGGGAATTCCCCGTCGTCCGGTTCGAGCGATACGCTGATGATGTAGTCATTCACTGCAAGAGTCATGCTCAGGCAATGATGCTGCGTGGCAGGCTCAGAAAACGGCTGGCTGAGTGTAAGCTGGAGATGAGTCCGGGCAAGACTAAAGTCGTTTACTGCAAGGACAGGGAAAGAACGGAAGCATATCCTGAAATCAGCTTCGACTTTGTGGGCTATACGTTCAGGCCAAGAAAGTCCTTCTCGAAAGAGGGAGAGCTGTCGGTGAATTTCCTGCCAGCAATGAGCGGCAGAGCTGCGAAGGCAATCCGGCAGACGGTACGGGGCTGGGATCTGAGCCACAAAACGCCGTTATCGCTGGAAGTCATGGCCCGTTGGCTCAACCCCATGTTACGGGGCTGGGTTAAGTACTATGGTCACTTTTATCGTTCAGCAATGAACTGTATAGCCACTCATGTAGATCTGCACCTTGCGAAATGGGTCGCCCGCAAATATAAGCGGGTCCACGGTAGTCTGGCTCAGGCATATGAATGGTTAAGACGGATACAGCGCGCCAGGCCCGGTCTGTTTGCACACTGGGAAATTTGTACGCGGCGTGAGTGGTCAACGACAAGAGCCGGATGACGGGAGACTGTCACGTCCGGTTCCGTGGGAGCGCAGGGGGGAAGTTCCCTTGCGCGACCCGATAACCAGGCAGTTCCTGCTGATTTTTTTGCACCTGCTCGCCCGTTGGTAGTGATGGCGTGGCCGGTTTTTTGCTAATGGGATCGGCAGGAGGGAAGTATAGCGGGCCTTTCAGGCCGCAGCCGGAGAGTCCGGCGAGCAGAACTGCCAGCAGCGCATAGCGTAGTTGTTTTTTCATTTGCATTAATGCCTGTAATTCATGCATCCAAGACCTCTATAATCGCAGGTGGATCATGAAAAGCAATAGGAATTAAATATGAACAACAGTGAGTTTCATCAGTTGGCTGACCAATTGATGCTTAATATTGAAGAGACATTGGACGATTTTGCTGGCAATGCGGATATCGATTATGAAATCCATGGTGGCGTGATGACGCTAATTTTCGAAAACGGCAGCAAAATTATCATCAATCGCCAAGAGCCGCTCCATCAGATATGGCTGGCTACCAAGGCCAACGGCTATCACTTCAATTATTGCGACGGCATCTGGCTGTGTGACCGCAGTGGGCAACCTTTCTATCGGTTGCTCAGCGAGGCGGCCAGCATGCAGGCAGGCGAGGGCGTCACTTTTTCCTGATGCTGCCTGCCTATCATTCTACAAATGGCATATACCCGTCATACTGCAAGTTGCCTGTGCGTTAGCTCCCAGGGATGAGACTGTAAACGAGATTGTGTAATTGCCTATTTTTGATATGTTCACTCCAACAGCGGAAACAGGCAAATTATGGACAAAAAGAAACTCAAAGTCCTTGCGGCTGAACTGGTTAAAGGCCTTAAAACTGAAGCCGATCTTAATCAGTTTTCCCGTATGCTGATGCAGCTTACCGTCGAAACTGTGCTAAATGCTGAGTTAACTGCTCACCTCGGGCACGAGAAAAAACGCCCCCAAAACAGGCTCTAACACCCGCAACGGCTACTCATCTAAAACGTTGCTCTGTGACGATGGCGAGATTGAACTGAGTACGCCACGCGACCACGAAAACACTTTTGAACCCCAGTTCATAAAGAAAAATCAGACGCGCATTACGCAGATAGACAGCCAGATTTTATCCCTGTACGCCAAAGGGATGACGACCCGCGAAATCGTCGCCACCTTACACAGAACTGGCGGCTGGCGATGAGTCGTTTTATTATCGAGTTCGGTGACTGCCTGAGCGATCACCTTTAATACAATGGCAGTTACACAGAATCCAGTACAGGCTCTCCCTTTACTGGCTTTCCTGTGTTCAACTGCCAGTTTTTTCCTGAGCTGCATACGGCTTACACCACGTTCAGGGTCGGTTTTAAGCGCCTTATTCTCCACAACAACTTTTTCCGTTGCGAAGTCAGCCCGCGAACACCATTTTTCCCTGTGCATTCGGTGAGTTACAACCGGGTTTTTCCGGTGCATTTTCTGGGTGCTAACTTTTTGCCCCGGACACGCTACCCCCGTGCATACCGCAGATGATGAAGGCAGATCGCGGCAGGGACGCCGCGCTCTGACCAAGCACACAACCTGCGGAACTCACCGAGGTTGAGCTGCTTTACTGACCATCCGGCGATATCTGAGGCCAGCAACGTGCAGTGTGGATCAGCGTTACTATCCACACAAGGTCCCTTTCCTCATCCAGTTCGTAGATAAGCCGGTAATGTTCATGCGGAACCCGTTCCCGTGTACCGGCTAGCTGTCCGTTTACGCCCATCAGCGGATGTTCTGCCAGACGTTCTGCCGCCTCGCTGAACCGCTCATCCAGCTCCACTGCTGCTACAAGGTTTCTTTCTGCCAGGTAATCCCAGATTGCGGTACGGTCCTGTAATGCCTCGTCACTCCAGCGTACCTTCACATTTTACCTGCCAGCGTTGTCCGGCGTTCCGCGAACAACGCTTCAACGTCTTCGTTACTTGTTCCTTCACCTGATCGGATGGATTGTCGTCCTCGCTTGATTTTTTGCACCACCCAGTCATCGTAAGCCTGGCGGTCATTCTGACGCTGGATATATTCCCGCATCAGTTCGCGCATTACCTGAGAGGCCGGTCTGTGGCTGGCTTTTGCCGCTGCGATAAAACCTTCTCGCAGGGAGTTTTCCAGTTTCATGGTGAACACCGCTTCTTTCGGCATTATTCTTTCCTCACTTCTGCCTGAGTAATGACAGAGTATATACCTTATCATTACCTTTCCTCCATAACCTTCAGAGACCCATCCTCCCGCTGCTCCGCAGGATGCGTACTGGCGGAATGCGTTGATTCAACACTCCGGTGGTTCAGCATCGCCTGTATCCAGCGCAGATCCGCACCGTTCTCCAGCATCTGCGTTACCATTGCGTGCCGGAACAGGTGGCAGCTTCCCTTGTCGGTACCAGCATCTCTGATATAGGGAACGACCGCGTTGGTAATGCTATTGGCTGTCAGCCCTGCGATACCGTCTTTCGCCAGGAACAGCACATCACTGTTGGGCATATGCACCCACTGAGGCCGCACTGTGTACTGGTAACGCCGAACTCACAGGCCCGTACGCCTATCGGAATCAACCGATCTTTTCGTCCTTTTCCCTGGCGGATGGATCATCACCGTACCCTGTGCGTGATTGATGCTGTGTAACCTCAGTCTCGCCAGTTCTGCACGGCGCATTCCGGTACTGTAAAGCACTTCCAGCATGGCGCGGTCACGTAACCCTTTCACCGTGTTGATATCGGGCCACGCCAGTAGTTGCGCCACCTCAACGACACTCAGGACATCTTTTGGCAACCGTTCACCCTGTTTGGGGCGTTCCAGATCGGCGGCGGGATTGGACAACAACCAATGGCGGTGGGTTAACCAGCTCAAGAAGGCTTTCAGGGTGTTAAGGTGATTGCACTGCGTGGAGACACTCAACGGGTCACCGTTCGGTTTCCGCTGGTGATACAACTGCCGTTGGTGCTGTTCGAGTATGGGTAATGTGATGCTTTGCGCTTGCTCCAGTTCCCGTTCTTTACTGCATGACAGGAACCGGCCCAGTTGGTGCTTATGACCGCGCAGATTATGCTGGTTGTGTTCATGCAGCCATGCCAGATATTGCACCATCCAATACGCCAACCCACCATGCGGGCCGCGCCCGGTTTGTAGCACGGTAGCGCGGCGTTTATCGCGGAGTCCCATGATTTACCCTCCATGTTGACCAGGGGCCGCGGCAGCAGCAGCCCGATTATTTTTTCCCTTTATTACGGCATTTCCCTCAGGGAAGACTTGCCCCCATCAACCCCTTGTGCCATCGGGCTAGAAGCGGTTTTCCGTTCCCTGACCTGGGGCAAACTTGGCCCAGACTTGATACAGACTCGCTTTCCTCTGCCCCAGACTTGCGCTTGCTGCTTGCGTGCTCATCCACATCAAGCAGGCCACACAGGTGCAGCCCGTCAGCCTGCGCACCGTCATACAACAGTTCGTACTGCAATAGATGCCCACGGTTACCCCCGTGTACCAGCAGGTACTCCATCTCAACCAACCGCAGACAATGATTTTTTAGTTGGCTGTCGCTCCAGTGCAGCGCGTCGCGGATATCACGCCGGGTAAAGCGCACCTCCGCAGGTTGGCAGTGCTGCCGCTCCTCCATCCCCGTCACCATGTCCTGTATCAGCACCAACAGCTTGCGCGTCTGTGGCGGCATTTCATCCAGGGTGCGCCCCAACACTTCATGTGCCAGCCGGTTGGCCAGCTCGATGTCGCTTGTCTCCACCTCGATATACTCGATAACGCTACCGCAATGTGCCACCCGTTTCACTTCCCGCTGGTACTGGTGCAGCAGCGCTATCGACTGTATCAACGTCAGGTGCTTCATGTGGTCGCGCCGGGTAGGCGTTTTGTCGCTCAGGAAGGTAAGCTGATGTGCGAACGGATTGACCACTTTTATTGGCCGCAACAGCCGCTGCGCGTTCTGGTGTAACCGGGTCAGATAGCCTTTTTCACTCACCGCCAGCAACCCTTCCAGCGTCTGGCCGTGGCGCTGCATGGCGTGTATCGCCTGTGTCTGCTCCCGCGATTCGTTTACCGTCCGTACCAGGCAGCGGTTTAACAGTTCTTCATCAACATCGATGGCGGTGGTGGTCAGCATCACCAGGCCTTGCACCTTGTATTCCCGCGTCACCAGTTCGCCGTTCGATTCGTCCTTGCCGGTGCTGGCGATTTTCAGCTCCCCGTCCGACTGCAACAGCTTCAACGCATAGGCCGCTTGTCGAACACCTGCTTCTTCGGCGATAGCCAATATCTTGTGTTGCAGCGAGGTTTCCCCTAGGTAATACAGGCTCTGCCCAGTCATGGCGCTGCACTGGATGCGTTCTTCTTCCGGTATCAGCCCCAACACCGCATCCATCAACGAGGATTTCCCCGCCGCCGAGCTGCTCTGTATCAGCACCGCCAAGGGTTTATCCAACTTGCGCGAGGTGGCTGCCAGATACCCGGTGAGCAGGTTCGAGGATTCCCCCACTACGCCACAGGTGGCCAGGTTATTCACCACCCGTTCGGCCAGATTGGGGGATTTCAGCAGCTCAAGCGCGGCGCTTTCATCCTCCGCACTCAGTGCCACAACGGAGGGCGTATCCTGCTCCACTGCCTGCCGTGCCTCGTCCTGCTTCTGCTCCAGCGACAGCAGCAACCGAGGGCGCTCCCGCCAGTTCCCGAAGCCGTACCAGGGTTTGCGGGAAGGTCAGCCGTTCAGTGTGTTGCAGCCAGTCCAGCACCGATCCCGCTGCCCCACAGCCGAAGTAGTGATAGAGATTCTTGGCTGGGGAGATCACGCAGGAAGGCGTTTTCTCCCGATGGAACGGGCATAGGCAGGTGTAGCCGTCTTTGCCGTGCTTTTTGAACGAGTGGCCTTGTGATTCGGCGACCTTCAGCAACGACACATCGCGCTTCAACTGCTCCAGCTCTGCCGGGGTCATTCTGCCCATTCCGCTGCTCCTTTAAAAAACCGGTCAAGATTCTATTGTGAGTTATTTTAGTATCCGATATGCTATCATTGCCAAGCACATTTTATACGGAGGTTAAGATGACAGGATTGTTCTCTCATTGGTTGATGTCCATGAGCGTTTCCACACGTTTAGCCTATATCCGTAAGAGTAAAGGTTTGACCCAGCAGGCACTGGCCGATGCTATCGGTTTGCACGTCACGCAGATTAAGCGATACGAAGCTGGAACCTCTCAGCCTTCTCTTGAAGCGATTAAGAAGATTGTGCAGACCCTACGCGTTACCACTGATTCACTGATATTCGATGAAGGGGAACTGGCTCCCGATGCTGACCTGGCGTTGCAGTTTCAGGCTATTTCCGGCATGGCACCGGAACAGCAACAGGTTATCAAGCAACTGCTGGAAGGGATGATTATCAAGTATGAAGCAGAACGATGGTCATCGAAGATGAAGGGATAACACTGGATTTAGCGCAGTAACAACAGGTTGCACCCTGCTGTCACTGCTAACCACAACAACTAGTTAGGCGTTGATTATGGCTGAGCAACATCATAAGTCAGAATCCGTCACCCCCCAAGCTCGCAAGTGCGTTGTCGGCTTCGGTATCCCGCAGTCGCTTACCCTCCTTGCTTGAGGTGGGTGGCAACACCCCGGCTTCACCACTGATGCCATGCGCCCCGGCATACCCCAGCCGGAAGTGGCTCACCAACTCGGGATGCGTGAGGCCACGGTTGACCAGCCATTGCTGCGCCTCCGGGGAGGCCAGCAACTGCTGGTGATAGAAGTCGAGCACCTGGTTAAGCAGCGCCTGGCCGTCATCGTCCAGGTCGGCGACCGCTGGCGGCGAAGCAGGAACAGGGGCAGCGGTGTCAGCCGCAGCAACCGAGGGCGCTCCTGCCAGTTCCCGAAGCCGTACCAGGGTTTGCGGGAAGGTCAGCCGTTTAGTGTGTTGCAGCCAGCCCAGCCCAGCCCAGCACCGCTCCCGCTGCCCCACAGCCGAAGCAGTGATAGAGATTCTTGGCAGGGGAGATCACGCAGGAAGGCGTTTTCTCCCGATGGAACGGGCATAGGCAGGTGTAGCCGTCTTTGCCGTGCTTTTTGAACGAGTGGCCTTGTGATTCGGCGACCTTCAGCAACGACACATCGCGCTTCAACTGCTCCAGCTCTGCCGGGGTCATTCTGCCCATTCCGCTGCTCCTTTAAAAAACCGGTCAAGATTCTATTGTGAGTTATTTTAGTATCCGATATGCTATCATTGCCAAGCACACTTTATACGGAGGTTAAGATGACGGGATTGTTCTCTCATTGGTTGATGTCCATGAGCGTTTCCACACGTTTAGCCTATATCCGTAAGAGTAAAGGTTTGACCCAGCAGGCACTGGCCGATGCTATCGGTTTGCACGTCACGCAGATTAAGCGATACGAAGCTGGAACCTCTCAGCCTTCTCTTGAAGCGATTAAGAAGATTGCGCAGACCCTACGCGTTACCACTGATTCACTGATATTCGATGAAGGGGAACTGGCTCCCGATGCTGACCTGGCGTTGCAGTTTCAGGCTATTTCCGGCATGGCTCCGGAACAGCAACAGGTTATCAAGCAACTGCTGGAAGGGATGATTATCAAGTATGAAGCAGAACGATGGTCATCGAAGATGAAGGGATAACACTGGATTTAGCGCAGTAACAACAGGTTGCACCCTGCTGTCACTGCTAACCACAACAACTAGGTAGGCGTTGATTATGGCTGAGCAACATCATAAGTCAGAACCCGTCACCCCCCAAGCTCGCAAGTGCGTTGTCGGCTACCGCCCCAACGGCGGCAAGCCGAACCCGACGCCACAACTGACCCTCAAGGGGCGTTGGTTGGAGCCACTCGGTTTTACCTCCGGGCAGAAAATCGAGGTGTTCACCGAACCGGGGAAGCTGATTATCCGCATCGAGCCAACCCCGGAGGACGCCGCATGAACATCACCTTTACCCCTGAACCGATCCCGGAGCTGACGCTGGCAGGCGCTACGCTGGCCGAGCTGGGTTTTATCCCCGGAGCACCCTTCCAGCTTACGCTGCGGCCCGATGGGCTGTGGATCACCCCCGTCACCGATGAGGCCACCTGGGAAGCACTCTGTGAGGCCAGCCAACACCGCCCGGATCTGGGTGCGGACTGGGTACGGGAGAACGGTGAACTGATCATCGGTGGGGATTGGTTGAGTGAGTCCGGGATCACCGATGCTGAGCAACTGGAGATCATCGCCGCACCCGGTGTGATCCGGGTGCAGCGGCGGGAGGATGAGGTTTTGGGGGCATAAAAGCAAAGATCCCGAGTCTGTCCCTAAATTTGTAGTAGCTCTTACTTGAACTGACCTCTCTTGTTGTATATAAAAAATACCAGAGAGGTGAAAAATGAATCAGACAGCAAAAATCATTAAACCTAAACTCGGTTTGTGAGAACTGGCACGACAACTGGGTAATGTTCGGGAAGCCTGTAAAATTATGGGCTACAGCAGAGACCGCTACTATCGTTTCAAAACGCTTTACGAACAAGGTGGCGAGTTGGCGCTACAGGAAATCAGTCGTAAAAAACCTATCGAAAAAAATCGTGTTGAAGCTCATATCGAACAAGCCGTCGTAAATATGGCCTATGAATTCCCCGCTTATGGCTAGCACCGTGTCGCCAAGGAATACTGATTTCAGGCAGCGGGGTTCGTTCTGTTTGGTGACGATATGATTTGGAATGCTTTAAAAAGCGGCTCACTGCGTTGGAAACCAAGATGGCTCAGGAGGGCGGTGTTCTCACCGAGGCTCAGTTGCAGGCACTGGAGCAAGCTAAATCCCAACGAGAAGCTCACGGTGAAATAGAGACACAGTACCCAGGCTATCTGGGTGCACAAGACACCTATTATGTCGGCAATATCAAAGGGATTGGCAGAATTTATCAGCAAACCTTTATTGATACTTATAGCCGTGTTGCTGTTGCCAAAGTCTATACCGAGAAGAATGCATTGATTGCCGCAGAAATGCTCAATGAGCAAGTGTTGCCGTTCTTTGATGAGCAAGGGATAGCGTTGTTACGGATATTGACTGATCGCGGGACGGCGTTCTGTGGCAAAAAAGAGAGTCATGCGTTTGAATTATATTTGAATATTGAAGATATCGAGCATACACGACCCCAGGCTTACAGCCCGCAGACAAACGGCATCTGTGAAGGGTTTCACAAGACAATGAAAACGGAATGCTACGATGTCATGTATCGCCGTAAGATTTACCGTAAATCTGATGAAATCCAGCGAGAACTCAGCCAATGGCTCTATTTTTACAACCGTGAGCGCCCCATTCATGACGATACTGTTATGGAAAAACGCCTTGGCAGACTTGGGAAAGCAGCAAGGGTTTGGCGAAAGAAAAGCAACTTGAGAGTTTATTTATCGCATCGGACAGTCAGACTCAACTGACAAATTTGGGTCTGAAAAATGAGTGAATGTCAGATTAAGTTTGAGCTACTACAGAATGAAAAAGCGCCAGTTAAACTGGCGCTTTTTCATTAGGAAATCGCATAGATAGCTTCGCGACAGGCACCTTAACCGTGGCCGAGTAGAGTAGGCCTCTGGTTGAAAGTCATCTACCTGCAAGTAATCGAGCAGCTTTTATGTCATTCAAAACGGAATATCGTCATCAAAGTCTATTGGCGGTTCATTGCTGCTGGCCACGGGGGCATTGTTCTGTGCTGGGCGCTCCTGCTGGCCACCGCTGAACGCGTTGCCACTCTGCGGTTGCTGGGGCTGACCCCAACCACCCTGACCACCGCCTGCTGGAGCGCCGCCGCCCTGGCGACCGCCCAGCATCTGCATGGTGCCACCAATATTAACCACCACTTCGGTGGTGTATTTTTCTACGCCGGCCTGATCGGTCCATTTGCGCGTCTGAAGGGAGCCTTCGATATACACCTGCGAACCTTTGCGCAGATATTCGCCCGCCACTTCGGCCACCTTGCCGAACAACACCACACGGTGCCACTCGGTTTTTTCTTTCTGTTCGCCAGTTGTCTTGTCACGCCAGCTTTCGGAGGTCGCCAAGGTAATGTTGGCCACTGCCCCCCCATTCGGCATGTAACGAACTTCTGGATCCTGGCCCAGATTCCCGACCAGAATTACTTTATTTATGCCTCTGCTGGCCATGAGCACTCTCCCGATGATTGATTCTTATACAGCATAAGCGAATAAGTCTAACACGATGAGTCTAAAACCACACTCGTGTAGGTTATGCGTTTTGCGTTTTGCATTCCGCAATTGTCTTTCCAACCGGCCTAGTTACATTCGTATACTGGATATTAACTCAGTTTTTTGTGTCATAATTATGCGTTGCGTACTGGGGCTGTGCTGGTTTTTGCGCGTTTGATCACTAAACCGCTGACAAAAATCGCTGGCAGGTGCGGTGTATCATCAAGACGGGAAGTGTATATGGATAATATCGAAATTCGTGGTGCTCGAACGCATAATCTCAAAAACATCAACCTGATTATCCCGCGTGACAAGTTGATCGTCGTCACCGGTTTATCTGGTTCCGGCAAGTCCTCGCTGGCTTTTGATACGCTGTATGCCGAAGGGCAGCGCCGCTACGTTGAGTCGCTTTCCGCCTATGCACGCCAGTTCCTTTCGCTCATGGAAAAACCGGACGTCGACCACATTGAAGGTTTATCACCAGCGATCTCCATTGAGCAGAAATCCACCTCGCACAACCCAAGATCTACCGTCGGCACCATTACCGAGATCCATGACTACTTGCGCCTCCTGTTCGCCCGCGTTGGTGAACCACGCTGCCCGGAACACCACACGCCACTGGCGGCGCAATCCGTCAGCCAAATGGTCGATAACGTGCTCAACCAACCGGAAGGCACACGCCTGATGCTGTTGGCCCCGGTGGTAAAAGACCGCAAGGGCGAGCACACCAAAACGCTGGAAACCCTCGCCTCTCAGGGCTATATCCGCGCCCGCATCGATGGCGAGGTGTGCGATCTTTCCGATCCACCGAAGTTGGAGTTGCAAAAGAAGCACACTATCGAAGTGGTGGTTGACCGCTTCAAGGTGCGTGAAGACCTGGCGCAGCGCCTGGCGGAATCGTTCGAGACCGCGCTGGAGCTGTCCGGCGGTACTGCACTGGTGGCTAACATGGACAGTGAAAAGGCCGAAGAGCTGCTATTCTCCGCCAATTTTGCCTGCCCGATATGCGGCTATAGCATGCGCGAGCTGGAACCACGCCTGTTCTCGTTCAACAACCCAGCCGGTGCCTGCCCGACCTGCGATGGCTTGGGCGTGCAGCAGTTCTTTGATCCAGAGCGCGTGGTACAGAACCCGGAGCTGTCGTTGGCTGGCGGTGCGATCCGTGGTTGGGATCGCCGCAATTTCTACTACTTCCAGATGTTGCGCTCGTTGGCGGAACACTATGAGTTCGACGTCGAAGCACCGTTCAACAGCCTGAGCGACAAGGTGCAGAAAGCGGTGCTGAGCGGCTCCGGCAAAGATTCAATCGAATTCAAATACATCAACGATCGCGGTGATACCACCGTACGCCGCCATCCGTTCGAAGGCGTGCTGAACAACATGGAGCGCCGCTACAAAGAGACTGAATCCAGCGCGGTACGCGAAGAGCTAGCCAAGTTTATCAGCAACCGCCCGTGTACCTCGTGCCATGGCACCCGTCTGCGAGAAGAAGCGCGCAACGTATTCGTCGAAGATACCACGCTACCAGAAATCTCCGAGCTGAGCATCGGCCATGCGCTAACCTTCTTCCAGGACATGAAGCTCAGCGGCCAACGCGCCAAGATTGCTGAGAAAGTGCTGAAAGAGATCGGCGATCGCCTGAAATTCTTGGTCAACGTGGGGCTAAACTATCTATCGCTGTCACGCTCGGCGGAAACGCTGTCCGGTGGCGAGGCACAGCGTATCCGTTTGGCAAGCCAGATCGGCGCTGGCCTGGTGGGCGTGATGTACGTGCTGGATGAACCGTCGATCGGCCTGCATCAGCGCGACAACGAACGCCTGCTGGAAACCCTGATCCACCTGCGCAACCTGGGCAATACAGTGATCGTAGTAGAGCACGACGAAGACGCCATTCGCGCCGCTGACCATGTGATCGACATCGGCCCCGGCGCTGGCGTGCACGGTGGTCAGATCGTGGCGGAAGGCAGCGTGGAAGCGATCATGGCACAGCCGGACTCACTGACTGGCCAGTTCCTCAGCGGCAAGCGCGAAATCGCCATACCGCAGCAGCGCGTGCCGGCCGACCCGACTAAAGTGTTAAAGCTGAGTGGCGCGTGTGGTAACAACCTGAAGGGGGTAACGCTGACGCTGCCGGTCGGCCTGTTTATCTGCATTACCGGAGTTTCCGGCTCCGGTAAATCAACGTTGATCAACGATACGCTGTTCCCGATCGCCCAACGCCAGCTCAACGGTGCCACCATCATCGAACCTGCGCCATTCCGCGAAGTGACCGGCCTGGAGCATTTCGATAAGGTGATCGATATCGATCAAAGCCCGATCGGCCGTACTCCGCGCTCTAACCCAGCCACCTACACCGGCATTTTCACGCCGGTGCGCGAGCTGTTCGCTGGTGTACCTGAGTCACGCAGCCGTGGCTACAACCCTGGCCGCTTCAGCTTTAACGTCAAAGGTGGCCGCTGCGAAGCCTGCCAGGGTGATGGCGTGATCAAAGTGGAGATGCACTTCCTGCCAGATATCTACGTGCCGTGCGACCAGTGTAAAGGCAAGCGCTACAACCGCGAGACGCTGGAAGTAAAGTACAAGGGCAAGAATATCCACGAAGTGCTGGAGATGACTATCGAGGAAGCGCGCAATTTCTTCGATGCCGTACCAGCGCTAGCGCGCAAGTTGCAAACCCTGATCGATGTTGGCCTGTCGTATATTCGTCTCGGCCAGTCGGCCACCACCTTGTCCGGCGGTGAGGCGCAGCGCGTCAAGCTGGCACGCGAGCTGTCTAAGCGCGGCACTGGCCAGACACTGTATATCCTCGATGAACCGACCACCGGTCTGCACTTCGCCGATATCCAACAACTGCTGGCGGTGTTGCACCAACTGCGCGATCAGGGCAATACCATCGTGGTCATTGAGCATAACCTAGACGTGATAAAAACAGCAGACTGGATCGTCGATCTGGGGCCGGAAGGCGGCAGTGGCGGTGGTGAGATCCTGGTCTCTGGCACGCCAGAGACCGTAGCCGACTGCGTAACTTCGCACACCGGGCGCTTCCTCAATTCACTGTTAAAAAAGTAACTTTTCACCCAGTTCGCCCTATGACCCGTTACACATAACGTGGTAGTCACATGAGAAATGCCACTTCCATGCGTCGCTTTTAGTGGCGCTGGTCTAGCAGGGTATATCCCCCCTAACTGTTAGCTCCCCCTGGCAGGGTTTACTGCACTGCGGCAAACGCCTCGGCTACAAAATGCACATTGTTATGGTTCAAGCCAGCCACGCACATGCGACCACTGTGGAGCAGGTAAACGCCGAACTCTTCGCGCAGGCGATCAACCTGCGCTGCGCTGAGGCCTGTGTAGCTAAACATACCGCACTGTTCCAGCAGATAATCGAAATTGTGCTGCGGTAGTACGCCTTTCAGTGCTTCCGCCAGCGTTTTACGCATCTCAAGGAGGCGGGTGCGCATGCTTGCCACTTCATTCTGCCACTGGGCTTTCAGTGGCGCGTCGTTCAACACTTTGGCCACTACCTGTGCACCAAAACTCGGCGGACTGGAGTAGTTACGGCGCACGGTAGCCTTAAGCTGGCCCAGCACCCGGATGGCGACCTCTTGGCTTTCGCACACCACTGAAAGCCCACCGACGCGTTCGCCATACAGCGAGAAGATTTTCGAGAACGAATTGCTTACCAAGCACGGCAGACCGGCGGTGGCGATGGCACGGCAGGCGTAGGCATCTTGATCCATGCCAACGCCAAAGCCCTGGTAGGCAACGTCCAGGAACGGGATCAGTGCGCGGTCAGCGATCACCTTGATTACATCATCCCATTGGGCGGTGGTCAGATCAGAGCCGGTCGGGTTGTGGCAGCAAGGGTGCAGTAGCACAATGCTGTGTCTTGGCAACTGTTTCAATGCACCCAGCATGGCGTCGAACTTTACGCCCAGGCTACCAGTGTCGAAGTAGGGATAAGTGTTCACCTTGAAGCCAGCACCATTGAAGATAGCGACATGGTTTTCCCATGTCGGATCGCTGACCCACACTTGTGAATCAGGGAAATAGTTTTTCAAGAAATCTGCCCCTACCTTCAACGCACCGGAACCGCCAACGGTCTGAATGGTGGCGATGCGCTCCTGACGCAACATTGGGTGCTGCGAGCCAAACAGCAACTGCTGGACGGCAGTGCGATATGGCTGTAGACCCTCCATCGGCAAATATAATGATGCGCATTGTTCGACACGGCTCAACTGCGCTTGCGCTGCGGCGACTACCTGCATCTGCGGAATAATGCCTTGCTCATTGTGGTATAGGCCGATGCTCAGGTTCACCTTGTGCGCACGGTGATCTTGTTTAAACTTTTCCATTAGCGACAAGATAGGGTCGCCAGCATAAGCCTCAACGTTATGGAACACAGATTATTCTCCTAAATTATCGCGGTGTAGGTACAGCGTGACGACGCAAAATCGCGTTCGATTTTAGCTTTATCCGCGCATACGGCAAAAGCGCTTCTCTCAATCTGATTGGGCGCGTGATGAGGTAAGAGGGAGGCGCATCAGTGGCTGTAATTAGCAAAGCGACCAGCGAAAGTGATGCAGTGAAGATTAACGCTGGCACGCCCAACATGCGGCAGATCAATCGCCAATGTATTCCATCGCCACACGTTGCGTCAGCTTGGTGACCAGTTCGTAGACACTGATGCCGGCATAGATGGCGATGCGCTCAACTGGCAGTGCTTGGCCCCACAGCACGGCCTCGTCCCCGACTTTGTCGGTGGCATCAGGCCCTAGATCAACCGAGATCATGTCCATCGATACCCGACCAACAATCGGCACTTCGCGCCCATTCAGCCAGATCGGCGTACCAGTGGGAGCACTGCGTGGATAACCGTCACCATAGCCTATCGCCACCACGCCCAGGCGGGTATCACGCTGGCTGATCCAAGTGCCACCGTAACCGACCGGCTCACCGGCCAGGTGGTCACGCACGGCGATCAAGCTAGACTTCAGCGTCATCGCTGGCTGTAGCAGGTGCTGGCTACCGTTGGCGTTATCCAGTGGCGACACGCCGTATAGGATAATGCCTGGCCGTACCCACTGGTTATGTGCGTCCGGCCACAGCAGAATGCCGCTTGAAGCGGCGATCGAACGTTGGCCTGGTTTACCACGGGCAAACTGCTCAAAGCAGGCGATCTGTTTTAGGGTTGCGTCAGATCCCGGCTCATCAGCACAGCTAAAGTGGCTCATGATATTGACTGGCTGCGCCACGTTGTGACAGGCGCACAAGCGCTGGTAAAAGGCTTCGGCCTGCTCTGGCCGCACGCCCAAGCGATGCATGCCGGTGTCCAGTTTCATCCACACCGGCAACGGGTGTGCCAGTTTGGCCTGCTCCAATGCCTCCAACTGTTCGCTGCTGTGCACTACGGTTTCGATGTTATTCGCCACCAATAACGGTAGATCTTCGGCAGAGAAGAAACCTTCCAGTAGTAGGATCGGTTTGACGATACCGCCGAAGCGCAGCGCTAACGCTTCACTAATGCGCGACACGCCAAAGCAGTCGGCATCTTGCAGAGTGTGTGCTGTTTCCAGCATGCCGTGGCCGTAAGCATTTGCTTTCACAATGGCAATCAGGTGGCTTTGCGGTGCCTGGCGGCGCACCTGTTGCAGATTATGTCGTAGAGCGCTGCGGTCGATTACTGCGGTCGCCACTTTCATTGTTATCTCCTAAGTTGATTATTCATCCTCATAGTGTGACCCTGCATAGTTATCGAAACGCGACCACTGGCCGTTAAAAGTCAGCCGCACGGTACCAATCGGACCGTTACGCTGCTTACCCAGAATAATTTCGGCAATCCCTTTCAAATCGCTGTTGTCGTGATAAACCTCATCACGGTAGATGAACATAATCAGGTCGGCATCCTGCTCGATGGAGCCAGACTCACGCAGATCAGAGTTGACCGGGCGTTTGTCGGCACGTTGCTCCAAGCCACGGTTCAACTGCGACAGCGCCACCACTGGAACCTGAAGCTCTTTCGCCAACGCCTTTAGCGAGCGGGAAATTTCGGCGATCTCCAGCGTACGGTTATCGGATAAGGCGGGTACACGCATCAGTTGCAGGTAGTCGATCATGATCAAGCTAAGCCCGTCATGCTCGCGGAAAATGCGCCGCGCGCGGGAGCGCACTTCGGTTGGCGTCAGGCCGGAAGAGTCATCGATGTACATGTTACGCTTCTCCAGCAGGAGACCCATGGTGCTGGAGATGCGCGCCCAGTCCTCATCATTGAGCTGCCCGGTACGGATGCGCGTTTGATCCACGCGCGACAGCGATGCCAGCATACGCATCATGATCTGGTTGCCGGGCATTTCGAGACTGAAGATCAGCACCGGTTTTTCCTGCGTCATCGCGGCGTGTTCACATAGGTTCATCGCGAAGGTGGTTTTCCCCATCGATGGACGGGCGGCAACGATAATCAGGTCGGATTTCTGCAAACCGGCGGTTTTTTTATTGAGATCTTGATAACCGGTATCCACACCGGTAACACCGTCGTGCGGCTGCTGATACAGTTGCTCAATGCGCGAGACGGTGTCCTCGAGGATGCGGTCAATGCCCTTTGGGCCGTCATCCTTGTTGGCACGGTTTTCGGCAATCTGGAAAACGCGGGATTCTGCCAGATCGAGCAAATCTTCGCTGCTACGCCCCTGAGGATCGTAGCCGGCATCGGCGATTTCATTGGCTACCGAGATCATCTCGCGCACCACCGCACGCTCGCGCACGATATCGGCATAGGCACTGATGTTAGCGGCACTTGGGGTGTTTTTCGACAGCTCAGCCAGGTAGGCGAAACCGCCTACTAAATCCAGCTCACCCTTCTGTTCTAAGGACTCAGACAGGGTGATCAAGTCGATCGGTTTGCTCATTTCCAGCAGGCGCTGCATCTCGGTAAAGATCAAACGGTGCGGACGGCTGAAGAAGTCGTTGGCGACCACGCGCTCTGATACGTTATCCCAGCGTTCGTTGTCGAGCATCAAACCACCCAATACCGACTGCTCAGCCTCCAGCGAATGTGGTGGCATCTTCAGCCCTTCCATCTGACGATCTCGTGGGCTATTTCTGGCTTCGTCCGCGTTTGTTTTATTGGTTGTTTTTTTTCCTGCCATGAAGCGTATTCTTTATCCGGTTGCGAATAGAGTGTCCAGATGCGTGAGTATACGTGATTTTTATTCGTGATTCTTGCGGCATCACCAATGCGGAAAAGGCGTGGATCTAGATAACTTATATGGACACCGACCCAATGCAAGTGTGGGCAGGCCTTTTCCTGACAATGTAGTCACAAACATATATTCGGCTTGGTGCGTCCTGATGAACCGTACTCTCTGGCCTCATTAGTGTCATGGATTATGACAGCCGAGCTATTTGCCAGGTTCACAGAGCGTCGGTTCTCACTGCCAACATATCAACCCTTTGACTTTATTTGATTTACCAGCGCCCATGCCATTCGTGCATTTTGTTCTCCAGTACCACAATGGCTTTATTCACGCCGCTTCGCGTGATTATTCCTACAGCCGGCGTTGCAGGCCGCTGCACCGTTCATCCGGGAGGTTAACAACGCGGTAGACCGCAGAGCGGGCAGCGTGAATAGCACCATCCCCGCGCTTCGTTATCCCCTGGAGTCTGACCTTGCCGCCACTGCTGTACTCTTTAGATACCAGTCCCAGATAACTGGCAAAATGTCGGCCATTCTGAAAATCAGAGCTGTTACCCGGTGACACCGTTAGCGCCGATGCCCCAGAGTCCCAATACCCGGTATGCTCTCCAGCCTGAGGATATCCATTTTACTGATTGATATGCGCATGGCGTACGTCCAGCTCTTTTATCTGCTGCTGACAGCTCTGCAATTTTTGCAGCATCTCTTGGAACAACTGCCAGCTTAGCGTAGTCAGTTCATTTTTCGGCATCTTCCCGATATCCCGGCAGACAGACCATGATTTTATGAGCGCCTTCCGGCATGGCAATACCGTATTCCAGGCCCAGCCCTCTGTATATGATTGATGAGGGCCGTTCTGTTCCCCATGCGTCGCTGGCGAAATATTCTGCTACTCAACGTTTTTTTCCGGCACATAACGCGCCCAGCCGACTGTCAGCTTCAACGATAGCGATGGCATCATTTGTATCGTTTTTTACTTCCCATTGGCTTTGTTAAATCAATCGGGGAACTGATTACCGAATGCAATTTTTGCAACATAAAAAATTGTGTCGCTCAATCAAATCGCCATCTGTCACCCTCTAACTGATTGATTTTCTACTGTGCCAAATGCGACGTATCCGGTACAGCAGCACAATCTTTATTTATTCAACAAAGCCAGAAGGTACGCCACTCTATGAAAACCATCAGCCCGTTTTCGGGCAGGAAACATACTCTGGCAAAAGTGGAACGGTATTAAGTACAGCTATTATTTTATGCATTAATAATTAAAGTTATACCCTAAATAATTCCAGTTGTAGGAAGGCAGCAACGCAGCGACAAATTGATCGGGAACCGATTTGAACAGCGCTTGCGCTGAGCCGCAGGCTGAACCTCAGGGATAAGGTTCATTAACCCCTAGGAGCTTACATCAGTAAGTGACTGCGGTGAGTGAGGAAAGCTAACGCACAGGCAACTTAAATATAACGGGGATAAAACCAGATAGTGAGATGGCAAAGTGCGTAGCGTTCTCCACCACCAGTGACTTGAAAGTGTTGCAATAGGTTAATTTCATTTCACTACGTATGGCAGACGTGAAGTGCAGATCGAGAACATTACGCCATTTCGTTGCGCGGTTAGCGCACCCAATCCAGCGCTTGTTCCACCACTTGAACATCAGCTCCCGGCTTGTGAGCGTTTTCGCTCAGGTGGCGACGCCACTGCCGTGCGCCCGGCACCCCCTGAAACAGGCCAAGAATATGGCGGGTAATATGGCCCAGATAAGTACCATTGGATAGCTCACGCTCAATGTATGGGTACAACGATTCAATGATCGCCACACTGTCCTTGACTGCACCCTGAACGCCAAATAGCTCGTTGTCAACCCGCGCCAAAATACCGGGGTTCTGGTAGGCTTCGCGACCCATCATCACACCATCCAAATGCTGTAGGTGCTGCTGTGCCTCTTCCAGCGTCTTCACACCGCCATTGATGGCGATGGTCAACGCTGGGAAGTCTCGCTTCAGTTGATACACCCGTGGATAGTCCAGCGGCGGCACTTCGCGGTTTTCTTTCGGACTGAGGCCAGAGAGCCAAGCCTTGCGCGCATGGAGGGTGAACATAGCGCATTCACCACGGCCAGCAACGGTGGAGATGAAGTCACACAGAAATTCGTAGCTATCCTGATCGTCGATGCCAATACGTGTCTTGACCGTCACTGGAATTGATACCACGTCACGCATCGCCTTGATGCCATCGGCGACCAGTGCCGCCTGTGCCATCAAGCAGGCACCGAACATGCCATTCTGCACCCGATCAGATGGGCAACCGACATTGAGGTTGATTTCATCATAGCCGCGCTGCTCTGCCAGCTTGGCGCAGTGCGCCAGCGCAGCCGGATCGCTGCCGCCCAGTTGCAACGCCACCGGATGTTCTTCTTTGTTGTGGGCCAGATAATCGCCCTTACCGTGGATAATCGCGCCGGTAGTCACCATCTCGGTATAAAGCAGCGTTTCCTTGGTCAGCAAACGGTGAAAGTAACGGCAATGACGATCAGTCCAATCGAGCATCGGGGCAATGGAAAAGCGTGAAGGGCTGTATTTCGGCGCTACACCAATATTTTCGCTGCTCTGGTGGGAATGCGGGGTTTCTTTGTTTTCGTGCATTTTTTGTCTTTATGTCGTATTTTTTCTTTATCAGCACCCCCAACAGCACCCCTGACTCATGGGGTGCTGAACGAAGGTAAAGGAAAAGCATGGCCTACTATAGCATAGAAAAACGTCAACGCGCCGATGGAACTTTACGCTACCGCTGCACCGTAGGCGTAAAAGAAGGTGGGAAATATATCTACCGGGAAAACCGAACATTCAGCAAACAGGCCCATGCCAAAACGTGGGGTACTGTCAGGGTTGCTGAACTGGAAACAAATGGGGTGCCGACCGGCAACGACTTAAACAAAATGGCCGTTGGCGACCTGCTTAAACGCTACATCAACGATCCGAATCTCGGTGGCAAAGCAGGACGCACCAAACGTTATGTACTGGATATGTTGCTGGACTGCGACATAGCCGAAATCCCTCTTACAGACCTCTCAACCAGCCATGTTATTGGACACTGCCGCCAGAGAAACGGCGCTGGCGCTGGCCCTTCCACTATTAACCACGATGTAAGTTATCTCTCTTCCGTTCTGGCGTCTGCCAAACCTGTCTACGGTATCGACTACACAAGCAACCCGGCAACCGATGCAAGACCGCTACTGCTCCAGATGGAGCTAATTGGCAAATCTAAACGCCGCCACCGCCGCCCGGCAAGCGACGAGTTGGATAGGTTACTGGCAGGGCTTGAGTCCAGAAGCGATCATGTCGCGGCAAAAATCCCCTTCGTTGATATTCTGAACTTTTCGATCCTCAGTTGTATGCGGGTGGGCGAAGTGTGCAAAATCCGATGGGAGGACGTGGACGAAAAACAAAGGGCCGTACTGGTCAGAGACAGGAAAGATCCGCGCAAAAAATCAGGTAACCATATGCTGGTACCACTTCTCGGCGATGCCTGGAACATAGTGCAGCGTCAGCCCAAAACCAGCGAATTAATTTTCCCTTACAACTCTCGTTCCGTAACAGCGGGTTTTCAACGTGTCAGGAATGCCTTGGGCATTGAAGACTTGCGCTACCACGATCTACGCCGTGAAGGAGCCAGCCGCCTGTTTGAAGCTGGATTTAGCATCGAAGAAGTTGCACAAGTTACAGGACATCGCTCGCTGAACGTTTTGTGGCAGGTGTACACGGAGCTATACCCGAATTCGTTGCACGCTAAGTTTGACTACTTACAAGCGGCGAAAGACTGATGTTGTTAGTACATGATTAAATTTCCTGTTCCCACTTATGTAAAGCATCTCTCCTTAAACAGGTATTGCTTAGCTCGCCCCACATCGAGTAGGGAGAGGCTTCCTCTCCGGCGTGGGGACTGATAAAGTGATTGGTCGATAAATACGGTAATCCGCCAAAGTCCTTGGGGCTTTAGCAAATACGTAAATTAATATTAAATAGCCTGAATAAACCATGAGTTTTGTGAAAAAAATAAGACAACTCAATCGCAAGAGAAATTATTTCATTAAGAAGTTAAAATATAATACCAACCTATACCTTGCCGCAAAACGGTGGCATTACCCTTGCAAAGAATTTCCCTTAGAAAAAACTAGAACAATTTTGCTGCTTAGGAATGATGATGAAATCGGTGATGCGATCATATCTACATGCATGCTTAAAACCCTTTGTGATGCTGGATCAAAAATAGATATATTAGCCACTAAAGAAAATAGTTTTATTTTTTCAAGCAATCCGTATGTCAGAAACTTTTATTTACTTAATGCGGAATCAATTGAAAATCACCAGAGTAAGTTTGAATTACGTCTACCGGATAACATTTTATACATTTAAAAAAATGCATATGATCTTTTGATAGATACTGGCGTATGGGATACGGCACTTTACATGCCAAAATTGATAGCAGAGATCAAACCAAAGCAAAATTTAGCTTTTAACAAGCCTAATTGGTTAAAGCAATATACCACTAACATTAAATTTAATTACCTCGATAAACATATAACAGGGATTTACAGACATATAATTGAAAAGCTAAACGTTACAATAGAGTACCCTCTAGAATATGAGGTAA
Organism: Serratia symbiotica; assembly: GCF_000821185.2. NCBI lineage: Bacteria > Pseudomonadati > Pseudomonadota > Gammaproteobacteria > Enterobacterales > Yersiniaceae > Serratia > Serratia symbiotica. Next base: position 246,864 of record NZ_CP050855.1, read on the forward strand.
GTTACCCATCAATCGATCCTAGATGAAATGAGATCATCCAATTTTTTCGTTACTCAGCAAAAAAACATTGTAATAAATCCTTATGCAAGCCATAACGACCGCTCACTTTCAGAGGCTCAAATATCCGAAATCGTTAATGGCTTAAACTCAACCGGCGATAACATAATCATATTGGATTACAAAAAACAGCTTAGCAACTCAGATTATCCACAGGCTAAGCTACTCTATACGCCAACACTTTATCATGTGATGGCCGCAGTATTTTTATCCGACCTCGTTATTACTCCAGATACATCACTAGTCCATATCTCAGCCATGTATAATAAAAAATTAATTGGGATATATCGGGATGTATCCAAAAAAAATATGCTATGGGATCCAGGATATAATAACGGCCACCAAATATTTACATCACACCACCGATTATATCAAGACATGTTGGTTATTAAAAAAGTGATTGAGCTGAAAAAAACACTTATCTGAAAACGTCTTTTTGTTGTTGGTAGTGAGTTTACCACCAACAACAATTTTCTACCTACCATTAAGCGCTACGATACCAGTCTATCAATTTGACAAATGCGTCGGCCACTCAATCTCTGGCGCAGTGCCGGTTTGACAATAGCGAAATTTTTCATCAGCCGCCTTGCCAACTCACGCCCAAGTTGCTCGCCTTTACTGCATACCGAGCACATCATCGTAGTGATGACCTGCGTAAAAAACGCGGCATCAAGGCCTAATGCTTGTCAGTTAAGCTTTTGAGGACGCCGCAACGGGTAACGTTGCGGCTTCTTTTTTACCGCTCTTGGATAATGTCTTTGCCGTCGGGCTGGCAGGACGAAGCTTTCAGCCATCGCCAGGATTTCATTCATCACTTTCGGCACCTTTCCCGGAGCCACCGCTGGCAGTATGCTCAGTTGCGCTGTTAGATACAGTGCAGCCTGTTTAAACCCTATCTGGTAAGGCTCCACGTTTTTCAGGCTGTAAGCCATCTGTGCCATCATGAACCTCAGCAGGTTATAAGCCAGCACTACACCCCAGAATTCCTGTCTTATTAGCTCCGGCTTTCTGCTTCTCAGCGTCAGTTCATTTTGCAACAGATGCTGTTTCATTTCTCTGAAGCCCTGCTCGATTTCCCAACGCTGCCCGTAAAGGTCAACGATATCAGCTTTAGGGTAACGTAACGGATCGCACATTGACGTCAGGATCTGTATTGTTTTTCCGTTGATTTCTTTACTTATCAACCTCGCCGTCAGTGTTTGAGGCGCATCTTTCCATTTCTTACGGGCCTGAGGGGGTAAGCTGAGTTCGACCAGTTCATGTCCTGCACCCAGCTTCTCGCGCACCTGATACTGCGCGCCTTTGCGCAGTGGGATCATCCAGTGTTTTTCTGTTCCTGATGACCACCAGTGGTGAAGCAACCCGAGTGCATAGAAGCCTTTATCCAGTATCGTCAGTGAGTGGTCCTGCGTCTGCCCGGCCAATTGAGCGGCAAGGTCAACTTCGCTGGTTTCTGACACGCTGCCAAAGCTCACACCGGATAACAGATGACTGGTCACTTCCATCTGACAGACCATACGCAGCTGTGGCCAGTCGGACTGGGCATACTCATTAGCTGTTCGTCCAAAAGCAGCATCATTTTCCGGCGTGTCCGGTGTTCTCCACAGAGTGCCGTCTACAGCCATCAATGTCAGACCGTTCCAGTGGGATAACGGTGTTTTCTCGAACCAGAGTTGGCGTGTTTTCTCGAAAACCAGTCTAACCACATCTTCCCCGAGCCGCTGACGGGCTTGTACCACGGCGCTGGGTGCGACAAAAGGACGCTTACCCGGCAGCATAATATCGAGATGTGAAACCAACTGATTCATGGAAAATGAGCGGAACAAGGACATACCGGCGACAGCCCAGACCATCATCTCCATGGGGAGACGGCGCTTGCGAAGCGTCACGACCCCGGTATCAGCCAGGCACTCATCGATAAGCTCAGGTGAGAGCAAATCAGACAGTGCAGCAAACTCTTTTAGGAGAGAATTTAAGAACGGCATCAAGCGCCTGACTCAGTAACATAAAAAAATCCGTAATCTCAGGGAGATTACGGATTTTCACACAGAGGTAGGATCGTTCAAGTGATCTTTAACTGATCGGCATTAGGCATCAAGGCCGCGTTTAGTAACACGAGGTTGTCAGTTATTCGCTGTTTTGTTGCTTTAGCGTCAACATCAACCCTTTGCGCCGCATTTGCGCCGCTTCATCCGAGCGATGCAGTTTTTCCAGCGTATCACCCAGCCAAGCATAGTCGTAGACGTCTGGCCGCTGTTTCAGCGCTTCGCGGAAGGCGTCAGTCGCCTGCTGCCATTCGCCGTGCTTCATCAGCAATTGCCCCAACGTACTATTTAGTAGCGGTGTTGCACCATACTGTTTGACCTGCTGATGCAGCGCTTTCTCCAACCGCTCCAGGTTGCCAGATTTCAGCCGTGGGATCAGCAGTACTAAACGTTCGTCATAGTGGCGTTTTAAGCTGTCCAACACAATCTCCTGTGCCATTTCGTGGTCGTTGCATTCGATCAGGTGTTCCACCATGGCGATTTGCAATGGCACTTCATGGCGGGTTTTGCGGCTTTGATCTTTCCACCAGCGCTTCAGCCCGTCACTACCCTCTGCGGCCATCGCCTGATTCATCAGCCCAATATAAGCTTGCTGCCGCAACACCTGTAGCTCGTTTTCGCTGTGCAGTTCAATCTTGTGCATCGATGGCAGGATCTCCAGCAGCGAATTGTAGGCACCCGTGCGCAGGTAAGCCTGCTCGGCTAGCCGTAGCACTTCCGGATGGCGCGGAGCTTGGTTCAGCAGGCGATCAACGCCATGACGCGCGGCATGATCCTCGCCTTGTGCTAGCTGAATGCGCACCCTAGTGATGTCCACGGGTAACTGATCGGTGTCAGCGACCTCGGCGGCGCGCTCCAGATATTGATTGGTGCGGAAGTCATCGCCGCGCTGTTGGGCAGCTTCGGCAGCCAACAAGTAGTTCACCATCGGCTGTTCAGCATGATCGGCATTACGCGTTAGCAGGCTCTCAACTTGCTTATAGTCGCCTTCCGCTAGCTTGATGAGTGCGGCCTTGGTCTGAGCACGGGCACGGCTACGTTTGCGGCCAATAAACCAGCCGCGAGTGCGCGCACCCGTGCGGAAGATGTGGCGCAGCACCCATTCGATCGCCATCAGCATTACTACTAGCAGCAACACCATGATCACCAGACCGGTGACGCTGGTTTCAATGTTGTAGTTATCAGTCTGAATCAGTACGTAGCCTTGATGCCCAGCTAACATTGGCCCGAACACCACACTGACAATCAGCACCAGGAACAAAAATAACACGCGTAACATGCCTTATCCCTCCTGGTGTACGGCAGGGGAATGAGAAAGCAGATTGCGCAGCCGTGTCTGCATGACTTTTTCCAGTAGAGGCTGGCTTTTCAACCGTTCTGGCAGATCCATAGAGATCGACTGCTGGCTCAGTGTATCCAGTTCTTCGAGGAAAGCCTTGGTGACTGGATCAGTGGTGTTAAAGTAAGCGCGTACCCAGGTGGAAATGGTTTCCAGCGATTGTCTGTAGGTCTCGTTTTGGTGACGAGGGATCGCCTGTGCAGCCACCAGTAGGCGTGAACGGATGTTTTCACGCAGATAAATATCCTGATTCGGTGCTAGCAGCGGTTCGGCGCTAGCATCGCGGCGGCGGAGGGTAATAAAGTCGGCCATAAAGTTGTGCCAGCTTTTGCTCAGGTTCTGCCGCCATTCGCCGATCGAGCTGGAAAGCTCATCGCTGTCTTGATCCATTGGCGCTTCGTCGGTGTTGTTCTCCACCAGACGCAGATTATCAACTTGATTGGACAACTGATTGACCCTGAGGATAATACCATCGAAATCCACTTGAGTCAGGTTGGACAGGGTATTGATGTCTTCAAAGATGGCGCGGCGCACCTCAAGCAGGCTTGGGTCATTCATGTCTGCCAGGCTGGTATCGGCACTCTTCAGCAGTGTCGCCGCACTGGTGACGTCCTGATCGCTCCACAGTTTGCGGCCGGCCATTTTTACCAGAAAGTCCGCTTGTGCTAACAGCCAGGTTTTGGCATCGCTGCCGGAAAGGGTGGCAACCTTTCCCTGCAATTCATTCAACTGGCGAGCCAAGGTCGCCTGTTCTCGGTCAGCGGCATCCAGCCTTTTGCTCCGTTGCCGCAGTAAACCTTCCAGCACGCTTCTTTCCTGTTGCAAGCTCTGCTTTAGCACATCCAACTGTTGCTGCATTGCCTGGTTAGTGGAGAGAAACCGCTGAGCCTGCTGGCGTGAATGGTAATAGCCACCCGCACCCAGTGCGATCACCAGCATGATAGCGATCGCACCGAGCATCGTACCAGTATTTTTGCCTTTACGGCGATCAGCGTCTGGCTGTTGGAGGTTCTCAGCCGCTGGGGTTGGTTCTTCAACCGGTGTAGATGGGGTATTTTGTTCCTTCATCATGGCACATCCCATAGTCAGGTTTATTTTAACACACGGATCAACGCGTCATTGTCGGCGCTATCGGCTACGCGAATGGTGCTCCAGCCCAAGTCTTGGGCGAGGATAGCCAAACGTTCACTTACTACGACCAGGCAGCAACGCAACAACCACAAGGAACGATAGTAATCAGGAACTAGAGTATAGAGCTGCTGTAACATTTCACCGCTGGTAACCACTAGCGTATCGACACCAGCCCGCTGCCAGTGGACGCTTTGCTCATTGCCATCGTAATATACCGGGCTGCGTTGATAACATTCATAATAGCTTACGGCGGCACCTCGCTCGCGCAATGTATCGCCGAGCAGCCTACGCCCACCGTTACCGCGCAGGATCAACGCCTGTTTGCCGTCCAATTTCTGTAGCGCTGGCAGCATCAGCAGCGTTTCACTGATTTCGCGTTCGTGCGGGTATACCACCGGCAGACTGCTGATGCGGTGTAACGCCAACCCGCTGGCCCGGCCTATCGCATAATAGGCCAAATGGGTCGGCCATGTCAGCCCGGCGCGACCCATGACCGAGTCGGCATAGTTCACTGAGTGCTGTGACAAAACAAACACCAGATCACCGATGTTGAGTTGCAGCAAGGTCTGTGGCAGCTTCGGCAAGTCGCAACCGGGGGTGAAATCGATCAGCGGCGCATGATAGGCAACCCGGCCGAGTGCGCGCAACCGGTTTACCAGACGTTCTCCCGCAGGAGTAGGGCGCGTTACCAGAATCGTCATGCCAGCGGATTTCCCTGATAAACATCATGCAGGATTTTACGCGCGCCGCGTGCCAGTAGTTCCTCCGCCAGTTCGACGCCCATTTGTTCGGCGCTGGCAGCCGGGCCACGGCATTCGCCACGTACCATTTGGCTACCATCCGGGGAACCAACCAGCGCGCGCAGCCATAGGTTATCGCCGTCCAGTTCGGCATAGCTGCCGATCGGCACTTGGCAGCCGCCTTCCAGACGGGTGTTCACCGCCCGTTCGGCGCGCACTCGAGTTTCGGTGGCGGCATGGTTCAACGGTGCCAGCAGTGTGCGGGTGGTTTCATCGTCGAGACGGCATTCAATGCCCACCGCGCCTTGACCAACCGCTGGTAGACACTCTTCGGCGCTCAGTGGGCAACAGATACGCTGTTCCAATCCCAAGCGCTTCAGGCCAGCCACTGCCAGAATAACAGCATCGTAGTCGCCGTTATCCAGCTTTGCCAGGCGGGTGCCAACATTGCCGCGTAGATCGCGCACTATCAGGTCTGGCCGACGTTCTCGTAGCTGGCACTGACGGCGCAAGCTGGAAGTACCGACAACGCTGCCCTGCGGCAGTTGATCGATCGAAGAGAAGCGATGGGATACCAATGCATCGTGCGGATCATCACGCTCACAAATGGTAGTCACCCCCAGGCCAAGTGGGAAACTCACTGGTACGTCTTTCATCGAATGAACGGCGATGTCTGCACGCTCTTCCAACAGCGCCTGCTCCAGTTCTTTAACAAACAGCCCTTTACCGCCGACTTTCGCCAGTGGCGTATCCAGAATAATATCGCCACGCGTCACCATCGGCACCAGTTCAACCTGTAAACCAGGGTGGGTGGCTATCAGACGTTGCTGAACATAATGTGCTTGCCAGAGAGCCAGCGGGCTTTGCCGGGTGGCAATTCGAATAATGTTATCTAACATGCTGGTTACCGTTTTTATAATTTGCCCGCCATCCTACCACTGAGCGTCAACACTGTCAGTGCAAGAAGCCACAGGTGCTACAGGTAAAGAAGGGGCAGTTAACATTACAGATATACCCTAAATAATTCGAGTTGTAGGAAGGCGGTAACGCTGGGCCACGGGCTTAACCTCCGGGATAAGGTTCATTAATCCCCAGGCGTTTACATCATTCAGTGACTAGATTGAGCGAGGAAAACTAACGCACAGGCAATCTGAAGTATCGCGGGTATAAGAGCCTATCCCATTAAGCTCCAAATCGTTTAAAGAGGCGGTGCCCCAAACAGCGAAGCGTTACATCCTTTACGGTCAATCAGCAAAGTGTTAAATTGGTCACGTTTCCGTCAAATATTCTTATAACACTCATGGCACAATGGAATACGCATTTTTTCTAAACACTGGGATAATCAGGTGAGGCGTCTTGTACCTTTACATCGAGACACTGAAGCAAAGACTGGACGCGATCAATCAATTACATATTGATCGCGCCTTAGCAGCCATGGAACCCGTGTTTCAACGGGTATACCGTCTGCTACCTGCTCTATTGCACCACCACCATCCCCTAATGCCGGGTTACCTGCACGGTAATGTTCCCCATGGCGTTTGCCTCTACACCCCTGATCAACCCCAACAAGATTACCTTGATGACTTAGCAGATGAATGGGAAAGCCCGTTTGCCAAACCAGCCAGTGATGAACTACCGATTGCCAGCATTTACTCGATGGGTAGCACCTCTTCGATCGGCCAGAGTTGCAGTTCGGATCTCGACATCTGGGTCTGTCACCAGTCCTGGCTAGATAATGAAGAACGCCACCTTTTGCAGCAGAAATGCAGCCTGCTGGAAAAGTGGGCAGCGTCGTTGGGGGTGGAAGTCAGCTTTTTTCTGATCGATGAAAATCGCTTCCGCCATAACGAAAGTGGCAGCCTAGGCAGTGAAAACTGCGGCTCTACTCAGCATATCCTGTTGCTAGATGAGTTTTACCGCACTGCGGTGCGCTTGGCTGGCAAACGCATTCTGTGGAATATGGTGCCGGGCGAAGAAGAAACGCATTATGACGAATATGTGCTGTCGCTCTACGCACAAGGCGTGTTAACACCGAACGAATGGCTGGATCTCGGTGGCCTGAGCACATTGTCGGCGGAAGAGTACTTTGGTGCCAGCCTGTGGCAGCTATATAAGAGCATCGATTCGCCTTACAAGGCAGTGCTGAAAACCCTGCTGCTGGAAGCCTACTCCTGGGAATACCCCAACACCCAACTGCTGGCGATGGATATCAAAAAGCGCCTGCACGCTGGCGAGATCGTCTGCTTCGGACTCGACGCTTACTGCATGATGCTCGAACGAGTCACCCACTACCTGACTGAAATCAACGACCCGACCCGACTCGACCTGGTTCGCCGTTGTTTCTACCTGAAAGTCTGTGAAAAACTGTCGTTGGCCCAAGCCTGTGTTGGCTGGCGGCGGAAAATCCTCAGCCAACTGGTGAGCGAATGGGGCTGGAGCGAAGAGCGACTGGCGATCCTGGACAACCGCGCCAACTGGAAGATAGGACGGGTGCGTGAAGCACATAACGAACTGCTGGATGCGATGATGCAAAGTTATCGCAACTTGATCCGCTTCGGCCGCCGCAACAACCTCAGCGTCAGTGCCAGTCCGCAGGATATCGGCGTGCTGACCCGCAAGCTATACGCCGCCTTTGAAGCCTTGCCCGGCAAGGTAACGCTGGTAAACCCCCAGATTTCGCCGGATCTGTCGGAAAAAGATTTAACCTTTATTTATGTGCCGAATGGCCGCGCCAACCGCAACGGCTGGTACTTGTACAACCAGGCACCATCGATAGATTCCATCGTTAGCCATCAACCGCTGGAATATAACCGCTATCTGAATAAACTGGTAGCCTGGGCCTATTTCAACGGCCTGCTAACGCCGAAGACCCGGCTATACATCAAGAACGGTAACCGGTGTGATACCGTCAAATTGCAGGAATTGGTGGCCGATGTCTCCCATCACTTCTCGCTGCGCCTGCCAGCCCCCACGCCGAAAGCGCTGTACAGCCCGTGCGAGATCCGCCACCTGGCGATTATCGTCAATTTGGAAAATGACCCGACCGCCGCATTCAATAATCATGTAGTGCATTTCGATTTCCGCAAACTCGACATGTTCAGCTTTGGTCAGCAGCAGCAGTGCCTGGTGGGCAGCATCGATCTGTTGTATCGCAATTCGTGGAACGAGGTGCGAACCCTGCATTTCAGCGGTGAGCAATCGGTGCTGGAAGCCCTGAAAACCATCCTTGGCAAAATGCATCAAGACGCCGCGCCGCCGGAATCGGTGAATGTGTTCTGTTATAGCCAGCATCTGCGCGGTTTGATCCGCACGCGCATTCAGCAGTTGGTATCGGAATGCATCGAGTTGCGCTTATCCAGCACCCGCCAGGAGCCTGGTCGCTTCAAGGCGGTACGTGTCGCCGGCCAAACCTGGGGGCTATTTTTCGAACGCCTGAGTGTCTCGGTGCAGAAGCTGGAAAACGCAGTGGAGTTCTACGGTGCTATCTCCAATAACAAACTGCATGGCCTGTCGATTAAAGTGGCAAGCACTCAGGTGCACCTACCGCCAGCGGTGGATGGCTTCGCCAGCGAGGGGATCATTCAGTTCTTCTTCGAAGATAGCTCGGACGATAAAGGCTTCAATATCTATATTCTGGATGAATCCAACCGGGTAGAGGCTTATCACCACTGTGAAGGCAGTAAAGAGGAACTGGTGCGCGACGTCAGCCGCTTCTACTCTTCTTCACATGACCGCTTCACTTACGGTTCCAGCTTTATCAACTTTAACCTACCGCAATTCTATCAAATCGTGTCGCTTGATGGCCGCACCCAAGTGATCCCGTTCCGTAGCAACATGCTATCCAGACGGTACGTAACGGTGGCCGAGGGGGCTGAGGCAGCAGTTCCAAATGCAGTAATAGCGCCAAGGTTATTCTCCCCCCTAAGATTTGATACATAGAAAATGCAATTATGGGTGAAAGAGCGTGCGCCAGTAGTTTGCCACGACCCCGCATAACCATCGATAGGCTTAGCACCTATCCATTAGGCTATTTTATTTGCCATGTTGCCCTGGGCAGTGCTTCCTCTCTTCACCTACGCGCCAGTTGTTGCGCGTTGTCCATGTCCAAACTGGCGGCAACACTGTACGCCTACTGGGATAGGTTATTAAAAATAGCGCTGCCAACACCTTGTTAATTCAACGGTCTATGCACTCTGCATCCGAATAAAGCCCGCTTGGCTATACCCTAAAGAATTCGAGTTACAGGAAGATGGCGAAGAAAGCTAACGCACAGGCAACTTGAAGTATGACGGATATATACGCCAGCCAGGTTGCGGGAACCCGTTAACTTCGCGACAGGATGCAAGCCGGCGTATCACAGAAACCGGCAGGATTGAATGTGGATTAAGCAAATATAGGGCTGTTCAAACCTGGGGCGCATAATTCACTTGTTTTTTGCTCGCCTGAGGGAATAATATACATAAATTACATATCTTTACAGCTTGTGAGATGAATATCTTGTGAAAAGGACTTTTCTATCGATTTTACGTCGGATAAAGGCGGTGTTTCCCACCCTTGCGGGGGTTTTGTTAGCTTTCTCTTCCTCGATAATAGCCGCCACACCGTCCGCCCCCCCTGCTCAGGAGCCAGCGGCCATTGATGCCCGTGAACAGCTTCGCCAGCAACAACGTGAACGCGCCCTGCGCGAGCAAAACACCCCACAAGCCGATGAACGCCTCCCGCGCCCCAACATGGCGCAGCCCGATTATCCTACCAATGAGCAGCCCTGCTTTACCATCAGCAAACTGATACTTGTGGGGGACTCAGCCACGCGCTTTCAGTGGGCGCTCAACGCCGCCGCTGACGCCAGAGGCCGTTGCCTGGGCGGACAGGGCATTGTGCTCGCTATCAACAAAGTACAAAACGCCATTCTGGCCAAAGGTTATGTCACCACCCGAGTGATGGCGCAGGAGCAGGATCTGACCAAAGGCGTCCTGACGCTCACCCTACAGCCCGGGCGCATTGGCGACATCCGTTTTGACACGCCGGTCTTCTGGCGTGGGCGGCTGTGGAATGCCATCCCAGCCTCAAAAGGGGATATTCTCAACCTGCGCGACATCGAACAGGGCCTGGAGAACTTCAAACGGGTGCCTAGCGTCAACGCCGACATCAAAATCATACCCGGCGTGCGGGAAGCCACCAGTGGCCTACAGGTGAACTGGAAAGCAGGCAGGCCAGTGCGGCTCAGCCTGGGGCTGGACGACAGCGGTGGCAAAAGCACCGGGCAATATCTCGGTTCCGCCACCTTGTCGGTGGATACGCCTTTTGCGCAGAACGACCTGTTTTACGCCAACCTTGGCGAGGATTTGTTCCAACACGGGCCATTCGGCAACCGATCGCACACCCTGAACTACTTCTTCCCGCTGGGATATTGGGCATTTTCCGCCAACTACAGCGACTACAGCTACCATCAGAACATCCCCAATGCCAACGAAGTACTGCATTACAGCGGCAAGAGCGACACTCTCCAACTGACAGTATCCCGGTTGCTGTATCGCGACCAGTCGCACAAGACCACGCTCAACCTGCGTGGCTACCGTAAGTATTCCACTAATGCGGTGAATGACATCAACATCGACCTGCAAAAACGCCGTACCGCTGGCTGGGAGTTAGGGCTAAACCAGCGCAGCTACCTTGGCCGCACCACGCTGGATGCGAACATCAACTGGCGGCGCGGCACTGGCGCACTTAATGCCTTGCCAGCCCCGGAAGAGGCGTCCCACAGCGGCAGCGCCCGCACCGGTATGCTGCTCGGTGACCTGAGCGTCAATCAGCCCTTCGCCTGGGGTGAGCAGCCTTGGCGATACTACACCAGCGTACGTGGCCAGTGGAGCCAGAGCGCGCTGACGCCGCAGGAGCGTATGGCCATCGCCGGGCGTTATACTGTCCGCGGCTTTGACGGCGAACAAATGCTGTCTGGCGAAAAAGGCTTGCTGTGGCGCAACGAAATCGCCTGGAATATGTTTTCACGCGGGCACGAGCTGTACCTGACCACCGACTGCGGCCGCGTAGACGGCCCAGGCACCCGCGACCTAGTCGGCCATCAACTGGCGGGCAGTGCGCTTGGCGTGCGGGGCATGCTGTGGGGACTGTTCAATTATGACCTGTCTGCCGGGTTGCCGCTCTACAAGCCGCAGGGCTTCCACACCTCAGGCGCGACGGCCAGCTTTAGCTTCAGCCTGGAAATCTGAGGCCCAAGCGTCATGATACCGGCCCTTTTGCAGATACTGACCTGAACAGACTGACTTTTCTCACGGATGTGACCCATGAACAAACATTGCTATCGCCTCATCTTCAGCCGCACCCACGGGGAGTTACGGGTGGTTTCCGAACTGGCTCGCAGCTACAGCACTGAACCGGGGCAAAGCCGGGGTAGCGGCGGCATCCGCTTGTGGGTAACAGTGCGCCGTGCGGTGTGGCTGCTGGGGTTGGCGCTGTTTGCCGGGCCTGTCCTGGCCGATGGCATTGTGGCAGATGTCACCGCCGCGCCCGGTCAGCGGCCCGAAGTCATCGCCACCCAGAACGGTTTGCCACAGGTCAATATCACCGCCCCCAATCAGGCTGGGATATCGCACAACCAATACCAGCAGTTCGATGTCGACGCCAAAGGGGCCATCCTCAACAACTCGGCGGTGATCACCGCCACCCAGATGGCCGGGATGATCCAAAGCAACCCCAACCTCAACCCCAATGCCGCCCCGGCGCGGGTCATCCTCAATGAAGTCAACAGCAACGATCCCAGCCAACTACGTGGTTTCCTGGAGGTGGCCGGCGGGCAGGCGCAGGTAATTGTCGCCAACCCGGCGGGCATTGTCTGCAACGGCTGTGGCACCCTCAACGCTGGACGCATGACGCTGACCACCGGCAAGCCGCAGTTGAACGCCGACGGCAGCCTGGCAGGCTACCAGGTCGAGCGCGGTGTAGTGCGTGTTGAGGGCGGCGGACTCAATGGTGATACCCGTCATGACACCGAGTACGTAGATATCCTGGCGCGTGCGGTAGACATCAACGCCGGCGTCTGGGCCAAAGCCGGGCTATCGGTGGTCGCCGGGCGCAACCGGATAGGTGCGGACGGCACCACAGCAACGCCGCTGGCGGACGACGGCAGCACCAAACCCGAACTGGCGATAGACATGGGGCAGATGGGCGGCATGTATAGCGGCCAAATCCGCATGATAGGCACCGAAGCTGGCGTGGGGGTACGCAACCAGGGCGGACACCTGCAAGCGGGCAAAACCCTGACCATCAGCAGCGAGGGCAAACTCAGTTGGCAGTCGGCGGCGCAAGAGGCTGTCACCGTGGCTGGCGGGGATATCCGGCTGACGGCCCGTAACGCTATCGACCACCACGGCAAGCTGCACAGCGGCGGCACGCTGGTTATTGCGAGTCGGGCTGGCAAACTCCGCCAGTCCGGCACCCTGGCGGCGACCGGCGATGTCCGCCTGAGCGCTAACAGCGGTATAGAGAGCCACGGACACTTGCTGGCTGGCAGCAATGCCAACAGCCAGATTGTGTGCGATGCGGATCTGCGGCTGGACAGCCAAGGTGACATCCGCGCCAGCGGTAGCCTGCTCGGCAAAAAGGACGTCACCCTGGTCGGGCATCGGGTCGATATCAGCGGCGTGCAGTTGGCCGCCAACCACGCCACCCTAGTGGCACGAGAAGACGGCGTGGCATTGCGCCAATCGCAGGTCGACAGCGGACAATTCACCCTCAACACGGTAGGCGATGTTGACGCGCAACAGGCGCAGGTTAAGGCAGGTCGCTGGGAGGTCAATACCCACCACCTGCACAACCAAAAGGCTGTCTGGACACAGACAGGCGGCGGCGAGAGCCACTTCACCCTGACTGGCAAGCTGGACAATACCGATGGCAGTATCGAGGCCCACAGCCTGGCACTGACATCAGGAGCACTGACCAACCAACACGGACGTCTGGTAGCACTCAACGACAGTGCGCAGTACTGGCGGGTCAGCGGAATACTCGACAATAACAGCGGTGAGTTGGGCAGCAACGGCGACCTTCAGCTTGACACTGGTCGCCTCGACAACCAGGGAGGCACGGTAAAAACGCAGGCAGCGCTTACCCTCTATGCCAGCGGCGATATCAACAACACCCAGGGCAAGGTGCTGGCAGGTAATGCCCTGCGGCTTGATGCGCTGGGCGCATTCGACAATCAGCACGGACAGGTCAATGGTGCGCAATTGCTGCTGACGGCACAGCGTCTGAACAATGCTCAGGGACAGGTGGCCAGCCAGGGGGATGTCACCCTAACGACACGTCAAGGGCTAAACAACCAACGCGGCCTTATCGGCGCTGGCAAAGCGTTGACCATTCATATTGGCGATGATGGGGATAATGGCGCTGGCAGCGCGCAAAGTGAAACGCCACTGATGGCAACGGCGCAAAACATCGACAACGGCGCGACTCGGTCGCGCTCCGGCCAGGCGTTGACATCAAACGCGGCGGGAGCAATAGACAATCGCGCTGGCGAAATCAGCGGCGAGTCGCTGGTGCTGACGGCACAGCAGATCAACAATACCCAGGGCAAGGTGATAGCCCAGCGTGATGCGAACTTGACAGCCCAACAAGCACTGAGCAATGCCAACGGCCTGCTTGAGGCGGGCGGCACACTCAGCATGCGCACCGATGGCGACTGGGATAACCGCGACGGCACCGCGCAGGGCGGCCATCAGGTCACTGTCGCCACTCACACCCTCAATAACGCCAGTGGCCGGCTGCAATCCGGTGGAGACCTGACACTTGACAGCACAGGCGACATCAGCAACCAACGCGGCAAACTGACCGCCCAGCACACTCTCGACATCAAGGGGGCCACAACCGGCCTGTTTGACAACGACGGCGGATCGCTACAAAGCGGCGGCCCCCTGTCACTGCACGGCGGGCGGCTGACCAACCGCCAATCCGGCCGGGTGCTGAGCCAACAGGCATTGTCACTGATCCTGGCTGACGACTGGGACAACCAGGACGGCCAGTTGACCAGCAGTGGCCGCACCTTGGTACGCGCGGCGGGCCTGCATAACGCGCAGGGGGCCATCAACGCGCTGGGCAACCTGGACATGCAATTCACCGGGAAGCTGGATAACGCCCATGGCCACCTCTTCAGCCAGTCAACGCAAACACTCCAAGCACAAGAGATCGACAACCAGCTCGGCTGGATGGGCAGCCAGGGTGACTGGTTCGCCACCAGCGAACATTTTGACAACACAGGGGGCAGCGTACAAGGCCAGCAGGGCGTACAGCTAGCGGCAACCTGGCTCCATAACGCCAAAGGCGTGCTGCAATCAGCCGCCAGGCTGGCACTGCGGGTGGCGCAAGATATCGACAACCAAAAAGGCAAGATAGCCGCCCAAGGGCCACTAGCCGTGCAGGGCACCACACCCGATGCTACCACCGGACGCATCAACAATGCCGGCGGAAAGTGGTTGGCCGGTGAAGCCTTGAACATCGCTGCAATCAGCCTCAATAACACCCAGGGCGGCCTGCTGTACAGCCAAAAACACCTGTATTTGAATCTGAAAGAACAGTTGGACAACCGCCAGGGCAGGCTACAGGGCGGCGAGGCACTCAAACTCGACGCCCAGACGCTGAACAATGCCAGCGGCACGATAGACGGCCAGCAACGGTTGGCGCTACGCATTCTCGGCGGGTTGGATAATGCGGGCGGTGCCGTGCGTAGCAATGGTGACCAGCAAATAACTGCGGCAAGCATTGACAACCGCCAAGGGGTATTCAGCAGCCGTGGCGGACTGACGCTGACGGCAGCGCGGTTAGATAACACCAACGGCACGCTCATCAGCCAGGGCACCGGTATCTACCGCATCGAGATGCTCGACAACCGACAGGGCAAAGTGCACAGCGGCGAGGCGCTGACGCTCGACGGCAGGCAGGTGAACAACCAGCGTGGACAACTGGTCTCGAGCCAGGCATTGACACTTAAGGCGAACCAACTCGACAACAGCGGCCAGGGTACTCTCAGCAGCCAGGCCGCGCTTGAAGTGCAGACCGACCATCTGGACAACCGCGACGGTGGCCGGGTGCTGGGTACGACACACACCAGCGTGACCGCACGCGACATCGACAATATGGCCGGATGGCTACAAAGCGCCGGCACCCTCTCCCTCACCGGCGTATCCACGCTGAATAACCGCCAGGGGCGCATCCTGACCAATGACGCACTCAGTATCAATGCCGGACAAGCGCCGACAGACTCGCCGCTCGTCCTACTCAACCAGAATGGCAGGCTGGAGAGTGCTGACGCACTGACACTCCATACTCGTACCCTGGACAACCAGGGTGGCACCCTGTTGGGCTTGCAAGCGCTCACTTTGACCGCACAACAAGACTACACCCACCAAGCAGGTGAAACGATCAGCAGTAACGGCACGGTGACGTTCTCCGTAAGCGGTGCCTTCAACAACCTGTCTGACTGGCTATTGCCGGGCAACCTGATACTCAATGCCGCCCGCATCACCAACCCGGCCACGCTGGTGGGCAAAAAGGTTCAACTGACCACCCACGCCTTGCAAAATACCGGGCGACTTGAAGCGAACAACATCACGCTCAACGTCGACACCTTGGACAATGCTGCCACCCTAATGGGGGATGACATCAGCGTACAGGGACGCGTCATTGACCAGCACGGCCAGGCGGCAGTGATGGCCGCCACCCAGACCCTGACGCTACAAGCCGGAGAGCGCCTGACCAACCGAGACGGTGCCTTGCTTTACAGCAGCGGTCGCCTGCACTTGGGCAGCAATGACCTGATTGAGAATCGGGCAAGCTTCATTGAAGCGGAGGGTGACGTCAGGGTAGAAGCCCAACGCCTGAATAACCTGCGCGAAGGGTTGGTCATTGAACGCGACGCGGAAAAAAGCGATTACAAGTGGCACCGCTACAACTATTACTGGCGCTCTTACGGTATGGACACCAATACTGACAAGAGACCTATGGCACCAACCACCCAGCGACTGACCTTCCGGGATGACGCCAGCGCGCAAAACAACCGCTATGGCACCCTGCTGGCCATCGATGCAGCCGGCAAGCGCGCCCAGGTGCGCGTTAAAGACAATCGGGATCAACTGACCGACCTGTGGGTCAACTACTTGGCACTCAAACCCAACGCCGACGGCAGTTACGCCATGACCTTCTACGAAACCCGTGGCTTCCAGCAGGTGGAGGGTGTGCCGACGCCTTATCACAACACCGTGTGGCGTGAGTTCGACAGTGGGAGAATTGAGCAGTGGGATCCGGAGCAGCACCTCGATATCGACAAGGCCCCGGGCGTCACCGACTACAACAACCTCCGCGAGCGCAGCGCTACCGGCACGGTCACGCGCGACAGACTGGTTTCTGAAGGCGTCGGCGCGCACATTCTGGCCGGGGGCAACATGGTGTTGCATATCACCGGAGCGTTGCTCAATGATGCCAGCGTCATCACCGCCAACCACAACCTGGGGATTGAAGGAAACGGCAAGGTCGACAACCGCGGCTACTCAGTCAACGAGCGGCGTCATGAGTACATCGTTGACCATTATGATCAAGACACCCATCACTGGCATCCGACGTTCCAACATGATGAGACCACGGCACTGACCACCGTTGACGGCGTCATCACCGGTAACGGCAATGTCTCCATCCACAGTGCCCATATCACCAACACCACGGTCAATCAGGCACAGACCCGCAGCCTGGAAGCCGCACTGAAAGCCGTAGACGCCGAACGTGCCGAAGTGGAGCGCAATCCGCTGGCCTTTACGGTGGACGGCGGCACACCCCCCACCCCCGGCAGCCAGACAGCGCTCAGCCCATCATCACCGCTTGAGCGCCCGCTGTTGCCTGCCCAGTTGGCGCTAACCGCCATGCAGCATCTGGGCAACGTGGCGACCGCCATTCCCAACAACGGCCTGTTCCGTCAGCATCCGGCCATCGGTAGCCCCTTCCTGGTGGTGACCGACGAACGCTTTACCCGCCGCGACGCCTTCATCAGCAGCGACTACTTACTCTCACGAGTCGGCTACCACCCGGCGCAGGTACACAAACGCCTGGGGGACGGCTTCTATGAACAACGCCTGGTGCGCGAACAGGTGCAACATCTGATCGGTCGGCCTTCAGTGCACGGCGAAGACGCGATGACGCAGTACCAACATCTGATGAACAACGGTGCAAAGGTCGCGCAGGACTTCCATCTGCTACCGGGCGTGGCGCTGACGCCCAAACAGATTGCGGCATTGCAACAGGACATCGTCTGGCTGGTGAGCGAAACGGTTAACACTGCAGAAGGCCCGCAAACAGTATGGGTACCGAAAGTGTATCTGGCTCAGCGCACGCTGCGTCTAACCGGCGATGGGGCAATAATTGGCGGCAACAACCTGCAACTCTCGGCGGGCAGCGTCAGCAATGCTGGCAACCTGTTTGCCAACAAAGTACTGACTGTCGACACCGGGCAGTTCGCGCATCAGGGCGGTGATATCCGCGCGGGCAGCATTAATGTGCGGGCGGACAGCCTGACGCTCAGCACCAACCTGCAAGATGCCTTGCGTCAGGCGACAATGAGCGCTGGCGACATCAGCCTCAGCGGCAGCGATATTCACCTGCGGGGGGCGAAACTCAACGCCACGCAAAACCTCAGCCTGAACGCACGCAACAACCTGCACATCACCGCCGCGAAAAACAGCCACACCGCCAATCTTGAGGTCATCTCTGGTTCCATGGGCAACCGCACCCGTGACGGTATGGAAGAGGCTGGCACACGCATGGCACAGATCAGCGGCAAGTGGCAGCAGGCACAGAGCAGCGAACTCAACGCTGGCGGCAACCTCAGCCTGAAGGCCGGGCAGGACATCACCGTGCAGGGTAGTCAGGTTCGAGCTGGCGGCACCAGCCAACTCCAGGCCGCAGGCAACATCACCCTACGAGCGGAAACCACCACCAACAACACACACCTTACGGCTAACAGCCGCACCTCATCAGTGAACAACCACCGTCAAGAAGACAGCCTACTGCTCAGTTCCCTGAGTGGTGACAAGGGAGTGACCCTGGTGGCGGGCAACCATCTGCTGGCCGAAGGCGCACAGGTTGACAGTGCGGAAGGCCGTAT
Source organism: Serratia symbiotica (assembly GCF_000821185.2). Taxonomy (NCBI): domain Bacteria; kingdom Pseudomonadati; phylum Pseudomonadota; class Gammaproteobacteria; order Enterobacterales; family Yersiniaceae; genus Serratia; species Serratia symbiotica. The sequence goes on from NZ_CP050855.1 coordinate 265,335, forward strand.
TGGCCTCAGCGCACAGGACGTCACCATCAAAGACGCACGCCAGCACATAGCAGACCAAGACAACGAACAAAAACACAGCGGCAAGACCCAAAGCCAGCGCGCGCGAGCAACGGAACGCGAAAACAGCATCGGCAGCACCTTCAGCAGCCAGCAAGGCGTCACCGCTATCGCTCGCCAAGGGGATGTGACCGTCACCGGCAGCACCTTGCACAGTGAACAAGGTGCCATCACGCTACAGGCGAAAAAGGACGTCACCCTCAACAGCGCCACCGAACGCGAATCGCAATACAGCGAAGAACGCTCAGAGCGAAAAAGGTTCCTGAGTAAAAGCAGCAGCCACACCCTGACCGATGACCGCGTCACGTATCAAAAGGGCACCCTGCTCAGCGGTGAGCACGTCAGCATCAGCGCCGGCCACGACCTCAGGGTGAAAGGCTCGTCCATCGCCGCTGACCGTGACGTCAGCCTACAGGCCGGTCACAACGTCGACATCGGGGCCGCCACCGAAACCGCGTCCCACACCCTGCTGGAAGAGGAGAAAAAGAGCGGCCTGCTAAGCAGTGGCGGTATCGGCTTTACGATTGGCAGCCAGTCGAGCAAACACGAAATCGACGAAAAGGACATCACCCAAAGCCAGAGTGTCAGCACCATCGGCAGCAACCAAGGCAACGTCAGCATCACCGCAGGCCACCAGATGCATATCGGCGGTGCTGACCTGGTGGCTGGCAAGGATCTGAACCTCACGGGCGACAGCGTCACCATCGATCCGGGGTACGACCAGCGCACTCGCACAGAGACCTTCGAACAGAAGCAGAGCGGCTTGAGTGTAGCGTTGTCGGGCACAGTGGGCAGCGCACTCAACACCGCCGTCAGCGCGGCGCAGCAGGCAAGAAAAGAAGGTGACAGCCGACTGGGTGCCTTGCAAAACACCAAGGCGGCGTTGTCCGGCGTGCAGGCCGCACAGGCCTGGGAGCGGGATAATGCCCTGACCGCTTCGGCGGAAGCAAAAAATGCCGCAGCCGGTTTGCAGCCAGGAGATAAAGGTGCGGCGCAGGGTGCCACCAATACGGTGGGCATCAGCGCCTCCTACGGTAGTCAGTCGTCGAAGAGCGAAACCCGCACCGACAGCCGCCAGTCGCAGGGCAGCACGCTGACGGCCAGGCAAAATATGTCGATAACGGCAACGGGTAAAAACAACACCGCGCACAGTGGCGACATCACCATTGCCGGAAGCCGGCTTAAGGCAGGCAAGGAGCTACAGCTTGATGCGGCGCGGGACATTACCCTGCAGTCTGCGCAGAACAGCGAAAGCACCATCGGCAAGAACAGCAGCAAAGGCGGTAATGTCGGCGTGGGTATCGGCGTCGGCTCGGGTGGGTACGGCATCAGTGTCTCGGCCGGGATCAATGCCGGCAAGGGGCATGAGAACGGCAACGGCCTGACCCATACCGAAACCACCCTGGATGCGGGCAGTAATCTCAGCCTGACCAGCGGCCGGGATACCACGTTGAAAGGCGCGCAGGCGAGCGGGGGAAAAATCACCGTCGATGTGGGACGCAACCTGACGTTGCAAAGCGAACAGGCCAGCAACAGTTATGACGCCAAACAGCAGAACGTCAGCGCGGGCGGCAGCTTCACGTTCGGCTCGACGACCGGTTCAGCCAACGTAAGCGTCAGCCAGGACAAGCTCAAGAGCAACTTTGACAGCGTCAAAGAACAGACTGGGTTGTTTGCGGGTAAAGGCGGGTATGACGTCAAAGTCAAAGACCATACTCAGCTCGACGGTGCGGTGATAGCGAGCACTGCGAATAAGGACAAGAATCATCTCAATACCGGCACCCTGAGCTGGACGGATATCCACAACCAGGCGGACTACCAGGCCGAGCACAGCGGTGGCTCGCTGAGCACCGGTGGGCCGGTGGGCAAAGATCTGCTAACTAACATGGCTGGCGGCATGCTGTCGGGAGCCAACAACAGCGGGCATGCTGAAGGGACGACGCAGGCCGGTGTCAGCGAGGGCACGCTGATAGTGCGCGATACCGACAAACAGCAACAGGATATCGCACAGCTTAACCGGGATACGACACATGCCAACGACGGCAGCATCACCCCTATCTTTGATAAAGAGCAGGAGCAGAGCCGGCTCAAACAGGCGCAGTTGATAGGAGAGATTGCTGGGCAGGCGATGGACGTCATCCGCACCCAGGGGGACATCGCCGGGCTGAAGGCACAGAAGGAGCCGGGTGCGTTGGCGCAGGCCAGAAAGCAGTTGGAGAAGAGCGGCAAGTCGTTTAGCGACGCGGAAGTGATGCAGCGGGCATACGACAACGCCATGCAGCAATACGGCACTGGCAGCGGCTTACAAAAGGCGGCACAGGCGGTGACGGGCGTGCTGACAGCGCTGGCGGGCAACAACCTGGCCGGGGCGCTGGCGAACGCTGCCTCGCCGTATCTGGCGACGGAAATCAAGAAACTGACCACCAACCCGCTGACCGGTAAGGTAGATGTTACCGCCAACGCGATGGCGCATGCCGTGCTGGGTGCAGTGACGGCGCAGTTGAATAACCAGTCGGCCGCCGCTGGCGGACTGGGTGCCGGCGGCGGGGAACTGGCGGCCCGGTATATTGCTGAACAGTTGTTCCCGGGCAAAAAGCCGGATGCACTGAACGAAGCGCAGAAACAACAGGTCAGTGCACTGAGCCAACTGGCGGCAGGACTTGCAGGGGGCTTGGCGACAGGTGATACTGGCGGTGCAGTGACCGCCGCCCAGACCGGTAAGAATGCGGTGGAGAATAACTCGCTGAGTGGTGACAAAGCCCGCGAGACGGTGAAACAGGCTGCCGAATCCCTGAAAGACCAGATCAGGAATAAGCTGGGTGAAGGCACAACCTCCTCCATCGCCAACGCAATTATTAACGGTCTGGCTGATACCGGCGATGCGGCATTGGGCTCTGTGGATTACGCAGCAGATGCGGCAATGGCACTGGCGGCGTGTGCAGCGGGAGACAGCTATTGCTCCACAGCCCTGAATGACCTGGCCGGGAAGAATCAGGCGGTGGCAGACAGCGTTAAGGCGCTGATGCAGAGCGAGACCTGGTCAACAGTTGCCGACACCATCAAACAGGCATCTGAAGGCAATCAGGGAGCGCTGGAAGCCACGGGCGGGATGCTGGCCGGGATTATATTGCCGGGCAAGAAAGTTCCTGTTGTTATTAAAGCAGTTGATCCAACTATAAAAATTGCTACAGGAAGTACTGTTGGTGCTTTTGAAGCGAGCCTGTCCAAGCTTCCACCAGGAGAGCGAGTAGCTATTGTAAAAGAAACAGTGAATAAAGTTGTCGTTGAACAAGGCATGGTGAAAGACAATAAGCTGACCAAACTAAATAATCGGGATGTTTATCGAGGTACTGATGGCAATTTATATGCACTTGATACTCAGCATGGGCGATTTGAGGCTGTCAGCCCGAAAGGTAAGCATTTGGGCGAAGTTGATTTCTCTATGCAAAAAATCCCTAACAGCATAGATAAGTCAGGCGGTCATGATTTGAAGGTGAAATAATGAAACTTATTGATTATAAAAATAAATCTATCAAGAGAGGAACTGTCTTTAGGTTACCTGCTGTTTGGCCATATGAAGAATGGGTTGATTTTATGGTCATAGATTTATTTGAAACTCATGGCTTAGTTGTATCTTCTGGTCACAAAGCTGGCCTGATTTTAATATCTTTACCAATCGAAAGTGCGTCAATCGAAGGTAGAGCATTAAGTACAGAATGGGTCATTACCAATTGGGCTAAATGGATATATCCAGAATGTAATGTTGAAGATGTTCACATTCTTGATGAATATGTAGCAACTCCCATTGTAGTGGCATAGTTAATTTGGCCACCTGAATAGAGGTGTAGTGGATCACAAAATCAGGACACTGGGCTAGCTTGTTTCCACCGTTCTTCATATACGCAAGGTGGTACGCCACCATTGCTTGTGTGAGGACGAAAAACATTGTCATAACGGTTTATCCAGTCGTTGATATCACGTATCGCATGACCAAAATCAACATAACCTCTTTTTGGTAACCATTCGCTTTTGAGACTGCGAAAGACTCTTTCCATTGGCGAATTGTCCAGACAGTTCTCTCTGCGACTCGTACTTTGCATCCCCCCCTATCGCCAGAGTAACTTTCTGTATTTGTTGCTTTTATACTGACTACCCTGATCCGAATAGAAACAACAGCCGCCCATTACGTTGTCGCGTTTTCACCACACCAGACGTGGTTTGGGGCTGCAGGGTTAAACTGCCGACTCAATAAGTTCGGCAATGCCGGACTGTTGTCATCGTTTTTTCGGTAACGGGGTTTAACCGGCTGGCTGCTTGTCAGTCCGCACTCCTGCATCAGGCGTCGCGCCAGCCATCGGCCCGCATCAATCCCACTCTGTCGCAGCATCTGGCTGATTGTTCGGCTACCTGCGGCACCACGACTAAGAGCGTGGAATGCGCTGACCCGACTTCGTCACTCAACTCTTTGCACATTTATGGGGCTTTTCAGCTGCGCGTAATAAACGCTACGGTGAACACCGAACAAATGACAAAGAACCCGTACAGGCCATTTCGTTTTTAGCCGTGTGATTAACGCGATAATTTTCCGGGGATTTCGCTCATCAGCACGGCAGCCGGCTTTAGTATTTCTTTTTCCATCTTAAGGCGCTTTATCTGCGCTTTAAGCCGCTGAATTTCACGTTGCTCAGGTGTAATGGCATTCCCAACCGGCCCAATACCCAGACGTTCTTGTTTATACAGCCGTATCCATTTGCGCAGATGCTCAGGATTGAGTTCGAGTGCCAGAGCACCCTCCCGGGCAGCGCGCTGGTATTTAACTACCCGCTCAATAGCGTCGAGTTTGAACGCCGGGGAAAATGTACGTTTAGTCCGACGAGTTTTGATCATTCATCACCTCATATTCGCTGTTTAACATTAACAGGATTTAGAAGTGTCCTGAATTACTGATCCACTACACACGGGTCGTCATGCCTTTGGCGTACAGGGACAAAATCTGGCTGTCCATCTGCGTGATACGCGTCTGATTTTTCTTTATCAGTTGCGGTTCGAAGGTGTTTTCACGGTCACGTGGCGTATTCAGTTCGATTTCACCATCGTCACACAGCAGGGTTTTGGATGAATAGCCGTTGCGGGTATTTGAGTCCAATTTTGGGGCATTTTTCTCGTGCCCGAGGTGCTCTGTCAGTTCAGCATTCAGTGCTGTTTCGACGGTTAACTTCGTCAGCATACGGGAAAACGCATTGAGATCTGCTTCGGTTTTATGGCCTTTAGCCAGTTCAGCCGCAAGGGCCGTGAGTTTTTTTTCGTCCATAATTTACCTGTCTCCGTGACTGGAGTGAACATATCAAAAACAGGTTAGTTTATGGACGAAAAACAGTTGCAGGCTCTGGCTAACGAATTGGCAAAAAATCTCACCCCCCCCTGAGGAACTCAACTGAACCGCCCCGGTTTTCCGGGAGAGTGTTAAGTCTGTGAACTCAGGCTGCCAGAGCCTTATTCCCGGTGGTAGCGTAATATGACTTTTCCGCTTCTGCCGGCGGGATATGACCCAGCCGTTCCAGTAACCGTCTGTTGTTATAACCGTCCACCCACGTCAGCGTGGCCAGCTCCACTTCGGCGAGGTTTTTCCAGCTCTGTCGGTGTATCACCTCCGCTTTGTAAAGCCCGTTGATGCTCTCCGCCATCGCATTATCGTATGAGTCGCCCGTGCTGCCGGTCGAGGGCAGCAGTTTTGCATCCTTTAGCCGCTGTGTGTACGCCAGCGACACATATTGCGAGCCTTTATCGCTGTGATGGATTGTGCCGCTGGGGCGTCTGGCCCACAACGCCTGCTCCAACGCATCCAGCACGAACGCCGTTTCCATCGTGGACGATACCCGCCCGCCCACGATACAACCGGCGAATACATCAATGACGAACGCCACGTACGCGAACCCCCGCCAGGTGCTCACATACGTGAAGTCTGACACCCACAACGGGTCTGGCTGCTCTGCCACGAACTGACGGTTCATCCGATCGCCCGCAGCGGCCTCTTTCCGGCTGACGGTGGTTCGCACTTTTTTACCCCGCAGTACGCCCGTAAGCCCCGCCGCTTTCATCAGACGTGCCACCGTGCATCTGGCCACTCTCGCTTGCAACTGGCATCAAACCTTGCGCACACCATACACACAGTGGTTTTCATCATACACGCGCTGTACCTCCACCTTCAGCAGGTCATCATGCCGCGCTCCGGATAGCGTTTATGTTGCTGATGCCGGTAATACGTCGACGGGGCGATATCCAGCTCGTGGCATACCGATCCGACCCCGTGTTTGCTGCGCAAGGCATCCACCAGGGGCATAATTTTTTCCAGAGGCGGTCGAACTCCGCCTTCGCAAAATACGCGGAAGCCTGGCGCAGGATATCATTACTGCGACGCAGTTCGCGGACTTCGCGCTCCAGCTCCTTCAGACGCTGGCGTTCAGTGGTACTCAGTCCGCCATCACCGCCACCGGTATCCCGTTCATGCTGGCGAAAGCCAGGTACGAAGAGTCTCCGGCGTGCAGCCTATCTTGGGGGCGATGGAGCTGAGAGCGGCCCATTGCGAACCATATTCGTCCTGGCTTTCCAGAACCAAACGAACGGCCCGCTGACGGACTTCGGGGGAAAAGCGGGTATTTTTAGTCATCCTGTTTACCTCTCTCTCAGAAAGTTTAGTCTCCAGGATTACCGGTGCGGTTCAGTATTCTTTGTCACCGGGTTTGGCGTTCTTGACATCCTATGCTCTATGTTGACGATGAAACAGTATAACTGGTTATAAAATAAAGCTAAAAAATCAGGTTTGTTGAATTGGGCAGAGTGGTGTTGACTTGATGTTCACTGCCGTACAGGCAGCTTAGAAATTTATAAATTAAGGATCTTCATGAGCACAGACTTAGAACACATTCGCCAATTTATCTGCAAACAGCATCTGCTAACGATCTGTGCCAGCAGTGGTGCAAAGATGTGTGGAACGGGTAGCGATATGATGGATATGTGGTGTGCCAACTGTTTTTACGTGTTTGATGCCGAACTTATGGCGCTGTGGTTGATGACAGAGACCCATACCCGCCACGGCGCGTTGATGTTGGAAAATAGCCGCGTGGTAGGCACCATTGCGCCAAAGCCAAAGGCCATAGCGTTGATCTGCGGGGTTCAGTACCGCGCTGAGGCGGTGCTGCTCAGTGGCGATGAAGAAACGCTGGCTCGCACCCGTTATGGTAAGCGTTTCCCGATCGCCAGAACGATGCCAGCACCGATGTGGCGCTTGGATTTGCAAGAAGTGAAAATGACCGACAACTCCCTCGGCTTCGGCACAAAGCTGCATTGGGTGTGTGCTTAGGCGTGTGGCCTCTATTTCCGGGGGGGTAATTAACAAGAGAGTGGCTATGTGATTGGCAGATAAAATGCGTATGGGGGGATCAGCATTTCGCCTTATTCCTCGCTCTATGTCCGTTTTGCGGGCGCAATAGCACGAGTAAACGCTCACTGGAAGGTGAGGATGAAGCCGCAGGCGCTGTGTGAAGCGCTTAATGCAACTTATGCGCCACTTGATTGCTGCTGCCACGCCAGGCAATGCCGGGTCTTTTAAATCCTGTACAAACTTGCCGCCAATCAGCACGTTAATTTGATTCACCCCCTGCTTTTACTGTGCATCCAGTTCCGCCAACTGGTAGCCAGGCCAGAGTACTCGCTGCGCACCCGCTTCACCAATTGCAAAATGGTGGGTACATTGGCTGGATGCAGCGGATCGCCGCCAGACAGCGACAATCCTTGGCGTGGAATGCGCACATCGTTCAAATCGCCGATCAACTGATCCTCCAGCGCTTGGGTAAATGGCAGGCCGGAGGAGTCGCCAAGTGTTTTTGTTGTAGCAGCCGGGTCACGGGCGCTCACAGCCAGCAACGAACAGCGTGCTGCGGGTGCTGGGGCCGTTGACCACATCAATGGGGTTGTATTGGTGGTAATTCATGTGAGGTTTACCTATTGGGTTATTTTAACCTTGGCAGTGGCTCACAAAATGCAATGTATTTTGCACGCTTTCAAGAGAGCAGCCCACAGGGTGATCAAAGCGCATAAATCCCCACATCCCCTCTTACCATCGGTTTTTTCCGTGCTGGGCGGAACAATAACACCCGACGAACAGGGTTAGAGTCTATCCCAGTAGGTTATTTTGTTTGCCATTTTTGCCTTGGGCAGTGCTCACCCTCCTCACAGACTCCCTTGCGTGCTGTCCTTGTCCAAACTGGCTGCAACAATATGTGCCTACTGGGATAGGCTCTTATATTGCACTTCAATGGGCTTAACTGCCCTGACCTGCCCACTACCGAGGTGTTTAACCTCTTCCTGTTTACTGGAGTTGAATGGCCTGGCACCCGGACTGCCGAGATAATCCCATACCCAGCGGATAACCGAGACCTTGGAAGGGCCATGGTTGCCGCAATTCGGGCAGGTAAGACCCTTGCTGATGCAGGCAAACTTGCCAGTGAAAGCGCACGGGTAGCACTCGTCGATCGGTGTGTTGATGCCGCAGTAAGGTCGCTGTTGTTCCATATGTCTTCCAACGCCTTTAAATTGTGCTGTAGGTGGGGTACTCGCCGCCACAGATGAAGCCACCATTGGCTAATGGCGGAGAGCTGCTGAGAAAGCTACTGCAGCCCATCGGTGTTTTGAACGAGCCGATGACTTTCACCACTTGTTCGTCATTGAGGATGTCCGGGTACATACGTTTGCTGACGCACTCGATACGATCTAATCCTCCAACAGCCACCATATTGCTTCGAATGGCCGCAGGGTCATCGCCTGTGGCCGTTGCGCGGCATCGGCATAGTTGCTTATCAGTGGGTGCCATCGAGCGGATAGCTCCACGCCTTCAGCTCCCCAAGCCAGCGGTTCGTGGCTCAGGTTAGCGACCACCAGCAGGCACTGGCTGTTCCAACTGCGTTGATAACACCACAGCGACGGGGGCGACGGTGCCAGATCCTGATAGTCGCCGTGAGTCAGCAGCGGGCACTGCTTACGCAGGGCGATCAGTTGGCGATAGGTGTAAAACACCGAGTTCTGATCGGCCAGTGCCGCCTCGGTGTTGATCTGTGGATAGTTTTTCGCGCAGTTAATCCAAGGCGTACCCTGGGTGAAGCCAGCGTTGGGTGCAGCGTTCCATTGCATTGGCGTGCGGCTGTTGTCGCGTGATTTGTTCGCCAGGATCGCCAGCAGTTCGGCCTCGCTTTTGCCCTGGGCGCTTAACTCGGCGTACATGTTCAAGCTTTCTACATCACGGTACTGCCCGATGGTGCTGAAGCCTGGATTGGTCATGCCGATCTCTTCGCCCTGATAGATATAAGGTGTGCCTTGCATGCCGTGCAGCACCATCGCCAGCATCTTGGCGGCCACTGCCCGCAGCTTGCCCTCGTCGCCAAAGCGTGAAACGATGCGCGGCTGGTCGTGGTTACACCAGAACAGCGCGTTCCAGGCACGGTGATGCATCCCTTGCTGCCAGTGGCGGAAAATTTTTTTCAGCGCCACGTAGTCCGGTGCTGCCAGTGTCCATTTTTCTCCGCCGGCGTAGTCCACCTTCAGATGATGGAAATTGAAGGTCATCGACAGCTCTTCGCCGCTCAGCGCCGCGTATTGTTGGCAATGCGCCAAGGTGGTGGAAGACATCTCGCCCACGGTCATCAGGCTGCGTGGTTGGAACACATCGTGGCTCATCTCTCGTAGTAAGGCGTGAATGCGCGGGCCGTCAGTATAGTAGCGACGGCCATCGCCCTGATTGTCGGAAGGGAAGTCCTGCTGTTTGGACACTAGGTTGATCACGTCGAGGCGCAGGCCATCAACGCCCTTATCCGCCCAAAACTGGCAGATCTTCTTCAACTCTTCGCGCACCGGTGGGTGTTCCCAATTGAGGTCTGCCTGTGCGGTGGCAAACAGATGCAGGTAGTATTGGCCGCTGTCGGTGTGCCACTGCCAGGCGTTGCCGCCGAATTTGGAGCGCCAGTTGTTCGGCGGTGCGTCACCTGTGCCATCGCGCCAGATGTAGAATTGGCGGAATGGGCTATGGCGATCCTGTGCAGCCTTGAACCAGGGGTGCTCGGTTGATGTGTGGTTGAACACCATGTCCATCACGATACGGATGTTACGCTGATGGGCAGCGGTGATCAGGTGGTCGAAATCCTCCATGGTGCCGTATGTGGGATCAATGGCGCAGTAGTCTGCCACGTCATACCCGTTGTCCACCTGCGGTGAAACATAGATCGGCGTCAGCCAGATAGCGTCAACGCCCAGATCCTGTAGATAGTCCAATCGTTGGGCAACACCCGCCAGATCGCCGTAACCGTTGCCGGTGCTGTCCTGAAAACTCTTCGGATAGATTTGGTAGATGACGCCATTTTGCCACCAGAGGGGGGGATTGCTCATAAGCAGGGTTACCCTTGAATTGTGTCAACCGGGTCTGAGCATGTCAGATCCCTACATTCATATCGAGCCAGTTAAACGGGCAGTTCGCTGCGTGCAGCTTTGTATTTGTAGACCATGATAGTCAGTAGCAGCGGGATCACCGCCGACACCAGGATCGCCAGCGAGTAGATCAGCCAGAACTGCGGCTTGATCGACAGGATACCTGGCAGGCCACCAACACCGATGCCGTTGGCGGTCACGCCGTCCAGGCTGCAGATCAGGGCGGCGCAGGCGGAGCCGATCATCGCGCACAACATCGGAAAACGGTACTTCAGGTTAATGCCGTACATCGCAGGCTCGGTCACGCCGAGATAGGCGGAGATTGCTGCTGGCACTGAAATCTCACGTTCGTTGGCTTTGCGGCTGACGATGCTGATACCCAGCACCGCCGAAGCCTGCGCGATATTGGACAGCGCAATCAGTGGCCACAATGGGGTGGCACCCATGCTTTGGATCATCTGCATGTCGATGGCCAGTGTGGTCTGATGCACACCGGTGATCACCAGCGGGGCATACAGGAAACCGAACAGCGTGGCACCGACTAACGCGAAGTGGCCGGTCATCACTGTTTTCACTGCCCAGGCCACATCATCGCCGATCATACGGCCAAACGGCCCGATCAGCGTATGCGCCAGAAACACCGCCAGCAACAGGGAAGCCACCGGCACCACCACCAGATACAGGCAATCCGGGACAATCTTTTTCAACCCTGCTTCTATCCAGGCCAGCGCTATACCGACCAGTATCGATGGGATCACTTGGGACTGATAGCCGACTTTCTCAATGGTGAACCAGTAAAAGTTCCACACTTCCGGCACCTGTTGGCCGAGCAGGTAGGAATTCATTAGTTGCGGCGACACTAAGGTGATACCCAGCACAATGCCGAGCACCGGTGTGCCGCCCATTTTTTTCACCGTTGACCAGCAGATGGCAACGGGCAGGAACATGAAGATCGCTTCACCGAGCAGCCAGAGGAAGTCGTAGATGGTTTTCCACGCCGAATGCATCTGCGCCAGCGTTTGTCCACCAGTCAGCGGAATGTCGCCGATCACGTTGCGAAAGCCGAGGATCAAACCGCCGCTGATCAGCGCCGGCAATAGTGGGAAGAAGATTTCGGCGAAGTGGGAAATGGCGCGCTCGTTCCAAGTCATGTTCTTACGCGCCGCGATCTTGGCTTGTTCCTTGTTGGTCTCGTTGATGCCGGTGGTGGCGATCAATACCTGAAAGTAATCACCGACTTGCGGACCAATCACCACCTGAAATTGTCCAGCGTTGGTGAAGCAGCCCTTAACCATCGGCAACTCTTCGATTTCTTTCGGTTTGGCCTTGTTGGGATCGTTCAAGACGAAACGCAACCTGGTAATACAATGGCTTACGGTGACGATATTCCCGTATCCACCTACCAAAACAATCAGACGATCAATGTCCTGCTGTCTGATATTGCTCATTATTAGATACCTATAGATGTGTTGGCTGAGTATTTCATCCAAGCTTAGTCATGCAGCTTTTTAAGGGAGTAGGAACGTTCCCAATTTGGGGTTAGGATCACAAAATGACAAAGTATGTATGTTTTTTATACTTTTAATCAGGAAAGTTTGCTGGGTACTAGAATACGGCGAAGCCCTTGTTCACCGCAGAGTTGAGCCAGCAGTTGTTGCACCGCTTGCAGGCCGGCGGCGCTGCCATAGCCGAACCCCACCGATAGGGTGCCAGGGAACAGAAAGCTGAGCTGTGGGGTATTGCCGATGGCGATACTATCAGAGGCGCAGATCAACGCACTGCTGTAAGCGTTGGTTATCTCGGCGGCACGCTGAAAACCGCTTTGGCAATTCACCCAATGCCGCGTGGAGCGTCAGTTGCAGATGTTCGCAGGTTTTGAGATAGGCATGGTAGCGGCGCTGGCCGGTGGTGGCATCGCTGAGTTGTACACCAAGGTAACTGATATGCCGAGGCCCTTGCTGATGTAGGTGAGCCATCAGCAGCTTGACTGCGCCGGCATCGTCGTAACAGACGGAGGAAGAACCCTCGTATTCGCGTGCTATCACCACCATTTTTTCCTGCCACGGATCAAGCATGGGGGCCATCAGGCCGGTGAAGCCGAACAGGATCACCCCATCGACATTACGCTGCTGCAACATGTACAGGTGTTCCTGCCCCAAGAGGGGGTCGAGCTGGCTTTCCATCACGATCGGACGGATCCTTTTTTCGGGCCGATCAGCTCAATGTTTGACGTGTTGACCTTCAGTTTGATGTAGTGGGTGTTCAAGGCCAATACGCCAGAAATGCAGACGCTGTTTCAGTTCGGCGGGTTTGTGGAAGGGCTGCTATCGCAGACGCTGATCGTGCATATGATCCGCACGCGCAAAATTCCGTTTATCCAAAGCCGTGCCTCTTGGTCACTGTGCATCATGACGCTAGCGGTGATCGTTACTGGCATCGGCCGCTCGCCAGTTGGCTTTAACTGCAAGCGTTGCCGCTCAGTTACTTCCCGTGGTTGGTGCTGATCCTAGCGGGCTATATGATGCTGCCCCAGTGCGTGAAAGGCTGATTTGTGCGGTGCTACGGTTGGCAGTGATCGTCGTGCCGGAGAGCAGCAATGGTGATCCCATTCGCCTTTCACTGCGGCGCTGGGACACCTGAATGGTTATCTGCGACAAATAAAAACGGTCAGCCTGAAACGGGCCGTTAGTTGCACTATCGTGGATTAACCACGCACAGCGATGGCTTCGATCTCGATTTTCACGTCTTTCGGCAAGCGGGCGACCTCCACGCAGGAGCGAGCCGGGAACGGTGCGCGGTGCTCGCTGAAGAAAGCCTCATAAGCAGCGTTGACGGTAGCGAAATCGTTCAGGTCTTTGACGAATACCGTAGTTTTCACGATATCTGCAACGCTCAGTCCGGCGGCGGCGATGATTGCCTTCACGTTTTCCAGTGATTGGCGCGCCTGAGCGGCGACGTCATCGGCGACGGTGCCAGTTTTTGGATCGACTGGGATCTGGCCGGAAGTGATGATCATGCTGCCTAGATCAACGCCCTGCACGTAAGGCCCAATGGCTGCTGGGGCGTGTTCAGTGCTGATATTACGTGACATTTCTTCTCCTGATATACCCTGTGTCTTGCAAACTGCAACGTTGTGAGCTGCGCGTTGACCCTAAGTAGCAAATCAATGATAGGTGCTTAACAGCGTTCTATTATAAGGCGTGGCGAACAGATTAACAGCGTTGCCGGGCTTATTTCAGTCTGCCTGTAGCACCACCTGATGTTCGAACTCTTTCTCGCAATAGCGGCATTTCAGGTGCGCATCGCCATCGTGGGATTTGACACTGAAGCTCGACGCCACCGGCTCGCTGCGGCTGATACAGTTGCTGTTGGGGCAAGTTAGCACGCCATCAATATGGTTCGGCAGGCTGAGGGTCAGCTTGCGCACAACTGCGTAGTTGTCAATGCGGTTTACCGTCGCCTTAGGTGCATACATAGCGAGCTGGTTGGCTTGCTGTTCGGTCAGAAGAGTGTTCTCGATCTTGATCAGATCCTTGCGACCCAGCGCGTTGGAAGGCAAGTTCAAGCCAATGGTAATACGCTGATCGGTGGCGGTCAGTTTGAACAGGGTTAGCAGCTTAAAGCCGATCTGTGCGGGAATGTGGTCAATCACCGTACCGCATTTGATCGCTTCGACCTGCATTTTGTTATCGTGGGTCATGGTGGCTCTCCTCTTATAGTGCTAAATCCGCGTCTAGTACCAGTGCCAGCAGTGCCTGGCGAGCAAAGATGCCATTGCCCGCCTGTTGGAAGTAGTAGGCATACGGCGTTTTATCCACTTCGGTGGTGATCTCATCAATGCGTGGCAACGGATGCAGCACCTTCAGGTTGTTGCGCGCGCCGGCCAGATCTGTCGCGCGCAGCACGAACTGTGCCTTCATGTTGGCGTATTCGGAGGGGTCGAGACGCTCTTTCTGTACCCGCGTCATGTAAAGAATATCCAATTCTGGCACCACTTCCTCAATGCTGCTGTGCAAGCGGTATTCAATGCCTTTCTCATCCAGCATTTTCAGGATGTAAGCTGGCATCATCAGTGCATCTGGGGCGATAAAATAGAAACGGTTTCCCTCAAATTTGGCCAGCGCTTGGGTGAGTGAGTGCACGGTGCGACCATATTTCAGGTCGCCGACCATGGCGATGTTGATCTTATTTAGACGGCCTTGGGTTTCCTTTAGGGTGAACAGATCCAGCAGGGTCTGGGTTGGATGCTGGTTGGCACCATCCCCGGCGTTGAGTACCGGCGTGCCTCCAGAGAATTCCGATGCCATACGCGCCGCACCTTCCTGTGGGTGACGCATCACGATGGCATCCACATAGGTACCAATCACCGAGAGGGTATCGGCCAGGGTTTCGCCTTTTTTACCCAACGAGGTGTTGTTGCCGTCTGCGAAACCGACTACCGATGCGCCGAGGCGGTGCATCGCGGTTTCGAATGACAAACGGGTTCTGGTCGAGGCTTCAAAGAAGCAACTGGCGATCACCTTGTGCTTCAACAGTTCCGGCTGCGGATGGGCCTTCAGGCTGGCGGCAGTGCGCAGCACCAGTTCCAGATCCTCGCGGCTAAGGTCATTAATAGAGATGATATGTTTGCGATACAGCGGATTGGCCATTTTTTACTTTCCTCGACGCATGCCCGTGGCGCGGGACGTTGGGATATTCTCAAAGCAAAAAAAAGCCCCTCAACGAGGGGCCTGAAACAATCAGTCTAGCAACAAGAGAAACAACGGCAGCGAACTGCTAATTGGCTGCCGATTGTGGGTAGCAAAACAAAGGTTGTGTTTCATGCTTTCTCCTGGCGAATTGCCGCGCATTATACGCAGGCTTCTCGCTACTGCAAACGGTAAAACGTCGATTTTTGCCATTGATGCCCAGCAGCCTGGTTGCCACTCGACATCCTAATTAGTTATGGCGGATTTAAATCGATTCGCTCAGCGTGGCGACCAGCACCGCCTTAATGGTGTGTAGCCGGTTCTCCGCCTGATCAAATACGACGCTGTGCAGCGATTCGAACACCGCATCGGTGACTTCCATGCCGTCGTGCAGCCCGTACTGTTCCGCCATTTGCTTGCCGAGTGTGGTTTGATGGTCATGGAATGCTGGCAGGCAATGCAGGAACTTTACTTGCGGATTGCCGGTCAGTTTCAACATCGCTGTGTTGACTTGGTATGGCTTTAGCAGCGCGATACGTTCTTGCCAGGTTTCTTTCGGCTCACCCATCGACACCCACACATCGGTATAGAGGAAGTCTGCGTCTTTCACCCCTGTGGCGATATCTTCAGTCAATGTGAGTTTTGCGCCGGTCTGTTGTGCCATCGCCTGGCACTCGGCTACCAGTTTTGCCTGGGGCCAACAGCCCTTCGGGGCTACCAGCCGTAGATCCATGCCCGTCAATGCGGCGGCCTCCAGCAGAGTATTGCCCATGTTGTTGCGTGCATCACCGACATAGGCGAGCTTCACTTCGTGCAGCGCCTTACCCGGCAATTGTTCCTGCACGGTGAGCAGATCCGCCAGCAACTGGGTTGGATGAAACTCGTTGGTCAACCCGTTCCACACCGGTACGCCAGCATGGTTGGCCAGCGTTTCCACCCATTGCTGGCCGTAGCCACGGTACTGAATGCCATCGTACATGCGGCCTAGCACTCTGGCGGTATCCTTCATCGATTCTTTATGGCCGATCTGGTTACCGCTTGGGCCGAGGTAGGTGATCTGGGCGCCCTGATCGAATGCGGCAACGTCGAAAGCACATCGGGTACGGGTCGAGTTTTTTTCGAAAATGAGCGCAATGTTTTTGCCCAGAAGTCGGCGTGTTTCCCGGCCTTGCTTTTTCGCCTGTTTAAGATCGGCAGCCAGTGCCAGCAGCGCCAGCAGCTCTGTAGGTGTGAGATCCATTAACCTTAGCAAGTGGCGTTTGTAGAACGGGTTTCTGGTACTCATTTCCGTATATCCTGGTTGATTTGTTGAATTATAATTCACTTTATATGTGTGAATATTCAATTTCAACTCTTGAGCAGAAATCTTTCATGTTTATCATGGAAGCCATATCGGCAGTGTGTGAAAATAGAAGGAAATCTGACTTGAGGATATAGGTATGGCAAACCGTGCATTGGTGGAAGAACAACGTGAAGATACCCGCCTGATCATCGAAGAACTGCTGGAAGATGGCAGCGATCCACACGCGCTCTATACCATAGAGCACCATCTCTCTGCTGAAAAATTTGAAGCACTGGAGCAGGCTGCCGTGGAAGCCTTCAAGCTGGGCTTTGAAGTGACCGACGCTGAAGAGCTGGAAATTGAAGACGGTTCACTGGTGATGGGCTGCGATGTGATCAGTGAAGTTGGTCTGAACGCCGAACTCATCGACACGCAGGTGGAGCAATTGGTGGCGCTGGCGGAGCGCTGTGGTGTCAACTACGACGGTTGGGGGACTTATTTTGAAGATCCGAACGCGGACGACGAAGGTAGTGATTTCAGCGACGACGACGAAGGTAAGCGCCACTGATTAACTGTATTGAGCCTGTACATAAAGTTGTGTAATTGCCTGATTTTGATATGTTCAATCCAGCATCAAATGAAGGTTAATTTATGGACGAAAACAGTTGCAAGCTCTGGCTAACGAACTGGTCAAAAATCTCAAAACCCCTGAGGACCTTAGCCAGTTCGCTCGCCTGCTGAAGAAAATTAGCGTCGAGGCAGCTCCCAACGCTGAAATGACTCACCACCTGGGCTACGATAAAAATCAGCCCAAATCTGGCTCCAATACCCCGCAATGACTACTCGACAAAGATCGTAACCACTGTTGATCGCCCGCTGGAGCTGCGTATTGCCCGCGATCGCGAAGCAACCTTTAAATCGCAACTGGTGAAGAAAAACCAGACCCGAATTACCGGGATGGATAACCAAATCCTGTTGCTGTACGCCAAAGACATGACCACGCGAGAGATTGCCGCCGCATGTAACACGCTGTGTTCCCGTCATTCAATGCACATACGTCGACTGCCGTAGGTCGCATCCATCAAAATAACGGCACTGTTGCAAAGATTGAGGAGGGACAGACCTCATGTTCGGTAATAGAGTCTTACATTTCAAAGGCTCTGCTCACCAGACGCATCTCGCCCCCAGGAGGATGTCATGCTGAAAATGACGACCACGGAAAGGATCCATACGCTGCTCCCTCAGCAAAAAGGTGGCGATAAGTTTAACGCTATCCGCTATTTGCAACAGTGCTCAACCAGGTCTTGCCGTCCACCCGATACAGTGTATGGGGTTTGAGGGTCAAGCGTACGGAAACGTACGCTTGACCCTCAAACCCCTTAAAGGGCTACGCTGCCCAGGATGAAGGTGACGGTGATGATCGAAAGCAGCGTCGTCGAGGTGATGATGGAGGCCATCGCTTCATGATCGCCACCCATTTGCCGCGCCAAAATATAGGCGTTGCCAGCGCAAGGGACGGCAGAATAGAGAATCGCGATGCGGGCCGGCACGCCGGTGGCACCGAAATAGTGAACCAGCGCAATGGTAATCAAAGGCATTGCCACCAATTTCAGCATGGTCGCATAAGAGATGGAAACCAGCTTGCGGATATGCATGCTGACAATCAGCCCTGCGCCAACCGACATCAGGCTCAGTGGCGTTGCAGCGTGAGACAGATACACGAACAGCTGTTTTATCGCGCCGGTAATGTGTAGGTTGCACAGGTTCATCAGCACCCCCAACAGCGCGCCGATGATCAGGGGGTTTTTCGTCAGTGCCAACAGCGCTCCACTCAGGCTTTTCTTGCTACCGGTGCCGTAGTGGTTCATCACCAACACACTCATGATATTGGTCAGAATGATCATATATGCCACAAAGAAGCCGGACAGCGCCACCCCCTCACTGCCGAACTGTAGTGGCATAGTTAATTTGGCCCCCTAAATAGAGGTGATATCATCGGCTCATAGTCAAAACAGGTGACATTATGACCGGACGTAACAGACGTAATTTTAGCGCCGAGTTTCGTCTCGAAGCTGCCCAGCTTGTACTCGATCAGCATTACACCGTTGCCACCGCTGCTACGGCAATGAATGTCGGCAAATCCACGATGGATAAGTGGGGCCGCCAGTTGAAAGAAGAGCGAGCGGGAAAATCACCCATAGCTTCACCCATGACACCTGAGCAGATTGAAATACGCGAGCTGAAGAAAAAACTTCAACGCGTTGAAATGGAAAGAGATAGATTAAAAAAGGCTACCGCGCTCTTGATGTCAGACTCCCTGAACAGTTCTCATGAGTTGAGAAACTCAGGGCGTGGTTTCCTGTTGCCGTTGTGTGCAACGTGTTTGGGGTTCATCGCAGCAGCTACAAATACTGGCGGCAGCCAAAAAAGCCTGATGCCACACGGGTGGCATTACTCAGTCTTGTCGGTGAAAGTTATCGCGAAAGTAACAGCTCCGCAGGCGCACGTAATATTGCCGCGATGGTCACGAACAAAGGTGTAAAACTAAGCCGCTGGCGGGCACCCAAGCTAATGAAAGAACTTAATCTCATCAGCTGTCAGCAGCCTGGTCATCGATATAAGAAGGCGTCTAAGGAACACGTAGAGATCCCCAATTATCTGGAACGCCAGTTTGCAGTAACAGAGCCTAATCAGGTGTGGTGCGGTGATGTGACTTATATCTAGACGGGTAAACGCTGGGCTTATTTAGCCGTTGTGCTTGATCTGTTTTCCCGTAAATCGGTTGGCTGGGCGCTGTCATTTTTCCCAGACTCTGCACTGACAGCGAAAACGCTGTCCATGGCCTGGGAAGCGCGAGGAAAGCCCGCTGACTTGCTATATCACTCGGATCAAGGCAGCCACTATACCAGCAGGAATTTCAGACAGTTACTGTGGCGATATCAGATATAGCAAAGCCTGAGTCGCAGAGGAAATTGCTGGGATAACAGCCCGACGGAACGTTTTTTTAGAAGTCTGAAAACGGAGTGGGTGCCGGATAATGGATGCGTGAATTTTAGCGAAGCCAGCACGGCGATAACTCATTACATCACGGGATATTACAGTCAGATCAGACCTCATCAATATAATGGTGGTTTGACGCCGAATGAATCAGAACGATTGTTCTGGAAAAACTCTAAAGCCGTGGCCAGTTTTTGTTGACCACTACATATACCAGCAGATGCTTGCTCTATATTGATAATAGAGTATTTCAAGCAGCTCACTGAAGAAGATAGAGAATACTGTAAAGATATCATCTTGGCGTATTCAAAACTTCCGTTAATGCCTGATTATTGATATCAGATATCTGATGGAACAACGTCAGCCATTTCAGCCCTACCTGTAGTCTTTCATAATTACCCAATGGGTAGGGATACCGTCAAAATAATATTACTATTGACGTTATTTAATGATCATTCTATTGGAATGGTAGGAGGTCGCTACTCCGTATTTCCTAGCATGGCGATTCATAAATTGTGGGGCGACTATTTTGATGATATGCAGTCTCTGTTAATTGAATATTTGACTTTAAAGCCAAAGTACGAAATGCTTGGGAGGAAAATTATTCATGAGAGTTATCAACAAGGAGTCTATGATATTAAAAAATAAAACTCAATGAGATATTTTTAAACGATCATGAGCAATATTTATCAAATATTATCAATAATACAATATCCATAAATGATTTATGGGGTGTGGAGAAAGTTGATCAACATATTTTAAATACGGCTTTCCAGTTGATTCCCGTTGACACTGTTAATACTGAACATAAGCAATGGGGGGCTTTCATTGTTAAACAGTTTTCTTCAAGCCTATTATCGTGTGACTGAGAAGATAGAGTTGATTACTCTGTTCGCTACTCCTTCTTGGAAAGGTTTGCTTATTTTACGCTTAATGCATCTATGCATGATATTTCCGATTATTTGAAACCGTTTCTTGACGACTTCAATGGCTCTAAACCTATTGCAGATTGATTTCAGCAATTTATTCTTGCTGAAGATAAGCTAAATACATATGAGAATTTTTGGCAAGTTTGGAATCTATTTTTTGATAAGGTAGCTACTTTATGCAAAGATGGAGATCGGCATAGATATGTGAATAAAATTATAAAGAGCTACCTTTTTGCTCAAACTTCATGGAAAGAATCTGCTAATGGTTGGCATACATTTAAAGATAGCAATAGTCAATTCTTTACCGAGGTATCCAAGACCATGGGGCATTGCCCTTCAACTTTGTATTCTTTTTCTAAGTCTCTGAATAACATAGCTGGTTGCTACCTTAAACCTGATTCCGACAAAGAACTTTATGGATCGTAGCCATGACCAGAGATATTGAATGAATCCTCTTTAGCTCGCTTTGAATCCGCCTTGTGCCCAGATTCCAGAGGGAACATAGCTCAAGAATCAGTGCGACTTCACTCGGGCCAGCTTTGGTTGATGGTGAGTACTTGGGGCGACGGCTTTCCAGACCCGCCAATCCCGGTGTCAGATACCTGTGCCACTATACGTCATGTATGGCGCGAAATACCACAACGGCGGCATACAAGCCCCGCATCACCAGACGTTTCATAGAGTTTTACCCACAGCAATCGCTGTTGAATTTCCCTGTCCATAACGAGTCATTATAGTGAAACGATGTCTGTGAATCACACAATTTAATTCATGATCTTGCCCTGATAGCGGATGTCTCCACACCGGACCACGCATCCGTGTCTATACTGGATCAGTATCCAGCGTGTAGGCGGGTTGCTTTTAGGGCTACTCTGAGTGCCGAAACTGCCGTAAAATGGTATAATTAGCACGATAGGTGACAAAGATACCTGCGGTGAAAACGTTATGCGCTAGCCATTTTTGTTTCATCCTTTTCATCTTTATACCACCTCACTGGCCTAGGGGCTGCGGCACCTCTGGCGGCAATCATTCAGGTAAAGCAATGAACAAGCGGATTCTCGTGGCGATCATCATCGCCGCTGTGATAGCCGGGTTCAGCGCACAGCGCTGCACCGAGTGGGCGAGCAGCATTGATGCGTCAAGGGACGCACAAGGGCAGCAGCAGAGCATGGGTCGGCTGACTCATCAGCAGACGGTGGTCAGCTACTTGCATCAGCATCAACGGCTGCCGGACTATTACATCACCAAGAAGCAAGCGCGTGAGCAAGGCTGGGAGCCTCGCGATGGCAATCTGTGCTCGGTGCTGCCGGGCAAGGCGATTGGCGGTGATCGGTTCTCTAACCGTGAGGGGCAATTGCCTAGCGCCCACTACCGGGTATGGCGTGAGGCGGACATCAATTATCAGTGTGGCCGACGTGGTGCCGATCGCCTGCTGTATTCCAACGACGGTCTGATCTTTGTCTCGCGCGACCATTATAAAAACTTCATTCGGGTGGAGTGAGCGGGATGGCAAAAGTAGAGTTCGATTTTGAACAGATCCAAGATGTGCCGGCTTTCTACCGTGAATTTGCGCACCAGTTCGCGCTAGGCGAGGAATTTGGTGCCAATCTAGATGCGTTATGGGACGTGGTAACCGGCGATATCAGTCTGCCGGTGGAGATAGAATTCATCCACCTCAGTGCTCGCCGCAAGCGTTGCTTCGGCGCAATTATTTTGCTGTTTGAAGAGGCGGAAGAAGAACTGGATGGCAGCTTGCGTTTTAATGTTCGCGAAAGCGGCGGTGAATCGGTACATCACCGGGGATGAAGCAGGTTCATCCCTGGGTGGTACCGTTGATCATTCGGCTATCTCAGCCAGATTGCGCAGGTACTGGAAGATTTGGCGGTAAGCTTTAGGTGGTTTATTGGTGGCTTGTTCTTTCTGTGCGTTGCGCACCAGTGAACGCAGTTGCTGGCGATCGGCTTCTGGATACAGACCCAAGACAGATGGGATCGCATCATCACCTTCTTCCACCAAGCGGTCACGCAGCATTTCCAGCTTGTGGAACAGCGAAACCTGTTGATTATGGCGGTTTTTCAGCTTGCCGAGCGCGGTTTGGATTGGCTCTACATCACGGGCGCGCAGCATTTTTCCGATCAGTTGCAACTGGCGGCGGCGGCCCTCTTTCTTGATCTTCTGCGCCAATTCGATGGCGGTACGCAGGTCTTCGTCCAATGGCATGCGTTCTAGCGCGTTTTTGCCCAGATCGACCAGTTCGGCTCCCAGATCTTTCAGCGCTTCGGCATCACGTTTGATTTCACTTTTACTGACCCAGATTATCTCGTCTTCGTCCTGGTTTTCATTCATTGGGACATCGCCGAGCCAGTCTTCAGGCTGTTTGTTCATGGTTGGCTCCATTAAAAGAGGCTAATCCTAACAGGTTGCTGGTTTTAATGCGAAATTCAACGCGGTTCCTGTTAGACTCGACGGCATAAATCTCAGTATTCTTGCGTGTGACTCCATGCGCCACCACGATACTTTTCTCAACGGTTTTCTGATTAATTATGGCAGATTGATGAACGCAGTCACTCAAATTGCAGAACAGCGCAAAGCGCTGGAGCAGGCCGTTTCACAGGCCTTGGAACTGGCGCATGCCGGTTCCGATGCGGCGGAAGTCGCGGTAACCAAATCCACGGGTATCAGCGTTAGCACCCGCTTTGGCGAGGTGGAAAACGTTGAGTTCAACAGTGATGGTGCCTTGGGCATCACCGTGTATCACCAGCAGCGCAAAGGCAGCGCTTCCTCTACCGATCTGAGCCGGGAGGCCATCGCCCGCACTGTGCAGGCGGCACTGGATATTGCCCGCTATACCTCACCAGATCCCTATGCTGGCACGGCAGAAAAAGATCTTCTGGCGTTTGATGCGCCGGATCTGGATCTCTTCCACCCAACCGAGCTGGATGCTGAACGTGGCATCGAGCTGGCAGCCCGCGCCGAGCAGACGTCGCTGGCGGCGGACAAGCGTATCACCAATACCGAAGGTGGTAGTTTTAACAGCCACTACGGCATTAAGGTATTCGGCAATAGCCAGGGTATGTTACAGAGTTACCTCTCCAGCCGCCATTCGCTGTCCAGCAGTGTGATCGCCGAGCATGATGGCAACATGGAACGTGATTACGCCTATACCATCGGGCGTGCGATGGATGATCTGCAAAGTCCTGAATGGGTGGGGCAGGAATGTGCACGCCGTACGCTAGCACGGTTGGTGCCGCGTAAACTGTCGACGATGAAAGCCCCTGTGCTGTTCGCTGCGGAAGTAGCTACCGGGTTGTTCGGCCATCTGGTGGGTGCCATTAGCGGTAGCAGCGTGTATCGCAAATCCACCTTCCTGCTGGACTCGCTGGGTCAGCAAATCCTGCCAGATTGGCTGACCATTGAAGAACACCCACACTTGTTGAAAGGGTTGGCATCGACACCATTCGATAGCGAAGGTGTGCGTACTCAAAGGCGTGACATCGTTAAGGATGGTGTGCTGCAAACCTGGCTGCTGACCAGTTATGCCGCGCGCAAGTTAGGCATGTACAGTACGGGTCACGCTGGCGGCATTCATAACTGGCGCATTGCCGGTCAGGGTGGCGACTTCGCCGCTATGCTGAAACAGCTTGGTACTGGGCTGGTGGTGACCGAACTGATGGGGCAGGGCGTTAGCGGCGTGACTGGCGACTACTCGCGTGGCGCAGCTGGTTTCTGGGTGGAAAACGGCGAGATTCAGTATCCAGTCAGCGAGATCACTATCGCCAGCAACTTGAAGGAGATGCTGCGTAATATCGTTAGCGTTGGCAGCGATACCGAGATCCGCAGCAATATTCAGTGTGGTTCGGTGCTGTTGCCGGAAATGAAGATCGCCGGTCAGTAACCCCTTACGCGGCTGGCGTTCGCCCGGCCGCCCCTACAGCCAGACGAAGGGATAAACCGCCTCCAGCGGGCGGTGCTGCCATTGTCTCAGCTCAGGAATAACTTTATCGGTGACGGCGCTGATCGTGGCGCTGGAAACACTGAAAGCATACCGGTCTTCAATTTCCTGGCTGATATCCTTGTAACTCATGCCCAGTGCCAACATACGGATGATCTTGCGCTCAATCCCATCGGAAAGCGTGGTCTGATGTTTTTTGACTCGTTGAGGCTCAAAAGTACCGTTACGATCACGGGGCGTGGCGAGTTCAAAGGCACCGGAGGGTATTTTTATTGTCTTTTTAGACGAGCCATTTTTACGGTTAGCGGTAATATCCTGAGCCAGATGAGAGTCCTGCTCAGCAGCTAACGCAGCCTCAGTTAACTGTTTGATTGACGGTGTTAAGATGCCATCTTTGCCCGTCAGTGCCTGACCATCCTGAAGTGCTTTCAGGGCTTTATCGAAATTGAAGAGTTGAGACATGTGTCATGCCTTTTTAATTGTATATTGACTTGAATGACACAGAATTTCTAACACTCCCTTAAAAAGCCTACCATGACGAATTTATAACCATAGATCCATTTTTCAGGCACACTGATCCAGCGCTGGCATCTGGAGCCATCGTTTTTTCTCCATCCCCTGCAGCCTTTCCGACAGCAATTCAGTTGCATGCGTACCTGCCTGTGCCCCGGCAAAACGCAGCCTGTCGCCGTACAGGATACATTTGTATGGATCCGTACCCAGGAAGCCTTTCATCAGCACCGCGAACCCCGGCTTCTCCGGTTTTTTCCGCGCCTGCATCTGAAGGGCCTCATACACCAGGGGGAGCAGCGTTCCCCGCTTGCGGTTGGCCAGAAAGCCGGAGTAACGCACCATCTTCTTAAAATGCCGCGATGGAACGTGGCTAAAATAACGCCCGAACATCTCTTCCTGGCTCAGCGTTTGCCATTTATGCTTCCCCGTGCGGTGGTCCAGGTAATGATGGATCACCGCGCCGCCGCCGTAGTGACGCAGGCGTGAAGCTGACACCGGCGGGCGCTTCAGGTAGTGGCCGAGGTACTTCACACTGTACCAGGCTCCTCTGGTCTTTCTGATGGCTGATAAGCGCCCGGAGCAGGCCCTGAAAGCTGTGACTGAACTGACTTCGGTTGCCGCCTCCGCCCCTGCGGTGGCGGCTATGGCAGTCCGACCCGGCAATGTCAACGACTGGCAACCAGGGTGGCAGCAGGCGGAATGGCTCCCCTTGCAGAGGCATGGGTTTCTTTATTACACCGGCTGTGCGAGAACAAATACCTCGACAAAGAGGAGGTAATATCAGCGCTGCTGCCGCATAAAAAGGAGCACAGCGTTGCATCCCTCGCCCATGCCATTGCCGGCGCAGCATGGAATTCTGAGGCCGCAACGAAGCTTTGCGCCCTGCTGTCTGACGTTGCCGGCAGCGATGAAAATTCACGTCAGGACATCATGGCGCGTCTGTCGCTGAAATTGCCCGGCGACAAGTTCAGTCAGCTTAAGCGTGACCAGGCTGCAGATTTCTACGAACGGGCAAAAAAGCAGATAAATTCAGCCGAAATGAAGCGGCAAAGGCACACCTGGAAGAAGGTCGCCTCATTCTGGAAAGCCGGGAACTGTACGGGATAGCTTCTGGAGCACAGACTGGAGTCCGGCGAACCAAAATCTGAAATCCAGTGTTGAAGCCCTATGTAGTGGTAGAATAATCAGGACACTAAACTTACATCCGTTACTACAATTTTTATATAAATCATGTGGATAATGGGGAACTGTCGCCCGTGCGTTATAAGCAAATGGCTGAGTAAAAAGTGTCCTGATTTACTGGGCCAGTACATTTGTCTTTGGTCGTCCCATTGATGCCATTGCTAGGCGCAATTTTATGGGCTTCATTTTGTAAGGTCGCCCGCCTTTCCGTTGCTGATGCCAGGCCAGCAGCCGTTTGCTCGGCAACCAGTTCGCGCCCCTGCTTTTCAATAGCATCTTGATCAAGATCAAAGATATTTTAGCGATATTTGGTAAAAACACTAAATGAACCTGTGTCAGGAATACGCAGTGTCCACCGCATCTAATATCAGTTTCTTTTGTCATGGACGATATGAAACGACTACGGGCCTACAAACTCCAGTAAAGACCAAATGGTCAGCAGCATGATATGCGGTATTGAACTGGGGCCTGGTGTTTTTTAGTTGTGCACTGGCACTTCAGAATGAGAATCATAAAAAGGAGAATAAAAATATCCCCTTAACCAAGACAACTTCGTACTTTGTTTCCTTGAAAACCGATGCAGATACGCAATGGATTAAGGAATCACTATTACAGCCGTTGAATCAGAACTCCACAGCAATGATTCAGACTTTGGTCTGAACGTAGTGGGAATCATCGCCTTTGAGGGCTGTGTGGATGTTAAGTCCTGCTCCCCCCCCCATTTTAGATGTAGGAAATCAATTGATGAGCAGAACCCTGTATGAACGCTACCAACAGGCTAAAGTCGATCATCCGGGAAAATACGCTCGCGATTTGGCAAGTCTCCTTGGTGTAAGTGAAGCTGAGCTAATCCATGCCCGCGTCGGCCATGATGCTCACCGCTTGCAGGCTAATACCCGCATCCTGCTCGCCGACCTCGAATACATCGGCGTCACCAAATCCATCACCCGTAATCTTTATGCTGTGCATGAGCTGATGGGGTGCTACCGTAACCAGCATCTCAACGACCATGCAGGCCTGATCCTCAATCCGCGTGAACTGGATTTGCGTCTGTTCCTCAACCAGTGGGCCAGCGCCTTCGCCATGAGCGAGACGAGCAAATGTGGCGTGCGCCATAGCATTCAGTTCTTTGACCATCAGGGCGATGCATTACATAAAGTGTACACCACCGACAAAACTGATTTGCCAGTGTGGATGGCGTTGGTTGAACGCCACAAGAACGCGGAAAATCCGCCCCTGATATTACTTCCTGCTGAGGCTGTTCCTCTCAGCACCACGCCGGACGCTAAAAAAATCGACCGCGAATGGCGTGAAATGATCGATGTTCACCAGTTTTTCAAGCTGCTAAGCCGCAATAAGCTGACGCGCCAACAGGTGTTTCGCGCTGTTGGCGACGATCTGGCCTTTCAAGTGGATAATGGTGCGCTGACGCAGTTGTTAAATGCTGCCCAGCAGCGGCAAAACGAAATTATGATTTTTGTCAGCAACCGTGGCTGTGTGCAAATCTTTACCGGCCAGATCGAGCGCTGGATGCCGCTGAAAGGCTGGATCAATATCTTTAACCGCCGCTTCAAGCTGCACCTGGACGAAAATGCGATCGCCGAAAGCTGGGTCACTCGTAAACCGACCAAAGACGGCATCGTCACCAGCCTGGAACTGTTTGCCGCCGATGGTACGCAGATTGCCCAGCTTAACGGGCAGCGTACCGAGGGGCAAGCGGAACAAACTCACTGGCGTGAGCAAATCGCAGCGCTGCAAGCAAATGATGTGTAGTGGCTCCCCGAATCTGGCCCTCAAACCCCTTATACAATACCTGTATGTAGATCTTAACTCACTTTTTTAACTCGACATCCACAGTTTTACCCCTGCTTTTAGGTAGGGGAGATCCCACGGACGAACGTATTGAAGCTGTAACTCACCTTTACCCGCCTCAATTGCATTAAATCTCAAAATCTCTATGCCACTGCATCCCACAATACCTTTTTTACACTCTGGTGATTGTACATAGTGTTTTCCAAGATAAATAACTTGGTGTGGTGATTTTCTTACCGTCCAGCCATAACCAGTCGTTGGGTTTGCAGGAAGTTTTATAATGAACATTTTTCCTTTTTTGACTATTTTTTTCTGTAATGGGTTACCGTAAGGGGTAGATACGGCCATTAATGGAAAGAAAAATGCTAAAATCAAAATTATCTTTCTCACTTTAATCACCATTAATAGATCTTGAAATATTTTTGTGAAAAAAACGGCGGTGCTTAATATCGTCTTTTTATAGAGTTTCAGTATAAAACGTTGCGCACTTATTAACTTCTGACTCATCATCAGGATACGATAATCTCAATATAGGTCTTGTTACGGAAAAAGGGGTTATCGGGTCGCGCAAGGGAACTTCCCCCCTGCGCTCCCACGGAACCGGACGTGACAGTCTCCCGTCATCCGGCTCTTGTCGTTGACCACTCACGCCGCGTACAAATTTCCCAGTGTGCAAACAGACCGGGCCTGGCGCGCTGTATCCGTCTTAACCATTCATATGCCTGAGCCAGACTACCGTGGACCCGCTTATATTTGCGGGCGACCCATTTCGCAAGGTGCAGATCTACATGAGTGGCTATACAGTTCATTGCTGAACGATAAAAGTGACCATAGTACTTAACCCAGCCCCGTAACATGGGGTTGAGCCAACGGGCCATGACTTCCAGCGATAACGGCGTTTTGTGGCTCAGATCCCAGCCCCGTACCGTCTGCCGGATTGCCTTCGCAGCTCTGCCGCTCATTGCTGGCAGGAAATTCACCGACAGCTCTCCCTCTTTCGAGAAGGACTTTCTTGGCCTGAACGTATAGCCCACAAAGTCGAAGCTGATTTCAGGATATGCTTCCGTTCTTTCCCTGTCCTTGCAGTAAACGACTTTAGTCTTGCCCGGACTCATCTCCAGCTTACACTCAGCCAGCCGTTTTCTGAGCCTGCCACGCAGCATCATTGCCTGAGCATGACTCTTGCAGTGAATGACTACATCATCAGCGTATCGCTCGAACCGGACGACGGGGAATTCCCGCGTCATCCACATATCGAATGCATAATGCAGAAACAGATTGGCAAGTAATGGACTAATGACTCCGCCCTGAGGCGTTCCCTTGTCCCTCATCTGCACCGTTCCGTCCGGCATACACACCGATGCGGTCAGCCATCGCTCAATGTAGAGTTTCACCCATCTGCAGTCCGTATGCCTGCACACCGCTCTCATCAGGAGTTCGTGATCGATATTGTCGAAGAACCCCTTGATGTCCACGTCCAGCACCCAGTCAGTACGCCAGCATCGATGCCGGGCCATCCTCAGGGCATCGTGCGCAGATTTGTGCGGGCGATAGCCATAAGAGTCATTGTGGAACAGTGCCTCCAGAATCGGCTCCAGCATGTCTTTGACAACCATCTGCGCAATGCGATCCGAGACTGTGGGGATCCCCAGGGGTCTCGTTCCACCCGTCGCCTTGGGTATATCAACACGCCGAACCGCTGGCGGCATATAGCTGCCCGAGGCCATTCGGTTCCAGATTTTGTACAAGTTCCCCACGAGGTTCCTATCAAATTCCTCAATCGACTGACCATCGATCCCAGCACTGCCTTTGTTGGCTTTTACTTTCTTGTACGCGCTCCAGACGGCATGTCTGGATAACGCAAACGGTTTGGACTGGTTCACAGGCTCCTCCCGCTTATGCGGTTGGCCTGCAGTACAGCCCCAACGACTGGCCCCCTTCGCTCCACGTCCATTACAGACGCTTCATCACTACTACGGAACCATCTGCCCCTGTGCCCCGCATTGGTACTCTGGCGCTCGCAGGGTTTCTGCTCGACGCCGCTCCCTTCGCATCGGGACGACAGGTTCCCACGTTCCATGCCAGAGCCTGTGTTGTGCTCATGCTGTCTATATGCCGGATGCCGACCAGCCAGTAACCAGATAACCGCTGGACTTATCACGCACCGCTTAGAAAGCGCGTTTTTGACATCATCTTGTTCCTTTCGACACTGCATCTACAGTTCACTCTCGTTCATCTTCACAACACATACATGACGCATCTGACTGCGCCTTTTCCCTGACGCTCACCACCACCGCTCTTAACGGCAGCAGCTCAGGGTAGTTTGAAGGCTGCATCTGGACACCGCCTCCGAGGGGCCGCCCCTCATCTCTCGCACAGCATTGCACCCTTATTTGCCATAGGGTACATTCGTGGCACACGTAAGCCGCAAGCCGCCAAAATTTTGTGATAGTACCGGGGAACCGCCTATAAGGACATCCCTTAATGGTCAATAGCGATTTTTTTATGCGTAACATATCCGTTGATATAGTTAAAAGATTGCGGACAGCGAGCCTATAAACGGCCATAAATGCAACATGCCATTTCTGGCTAGCTGCGGACCCTGATGAAAGACGCACGCCTGAGACTCCATTCGAAATGCGGACATCAATCTTTTCGGATAATCTGTCCTGGCGGTTCCACGAGTACCCTCTGGCGTAGGTCCTAACCTTTAACTGATCAACAGTTACTTATCACGCGGTGGTATTATTCATTTTAATCAGTACTATACTGGTGACCTGAATTCATCCTGCAAGTGCCACATTGCCCAGCACATACGTGCATTTTTTGCCGCTATGGCGACCAGTGCCCGGCCATAACCACGACGCTCCCGTATTTGCAAAGCCCAGCGACTGACAGGCTCGTTTTTCCCTATCGCACTTGCCAGTAATGCTCTGGCCCCAAGAACCCGCAGTCTGCGCAAATAAGAGTCACCTTCTTTAGTGATCCTCCCAAGTTTCGCCTTTCCACCGGAGCTATTCTGTCTGGGTACTAAAGCCTTCGAGGCCTTGCGTGTCCTGGATGTATTTCGCCTGTTGCAAGGTGTAGCTGCCGATCACGTTGAACTGATCGGTCAAGGCACCCCTGGCTTCCAGCTCAAGCCCGCGTGCACGAATCTTGCCGCCCTGAGTCTGGAAGGCGGTATTCACCGGGTCAGTGCTTAGGCTCTTATCCTGTGTCAGGTTGTACACTGTGGCAGAAAGCAGGGTAGTGGAGCCGTGTGGCTAGTATTTCACGCCAAACTCATCGAGTTCGCCACGGCTGGGTTTAAAGGGCTGCTGATCGCGAGAAAGACCTGCGACCGGCTGGAAAGACTGCGCCCAAGTGAAATAAGGCGAGATGCCATTGTTAAACAGATAATTCAGGCCGACGCGTCCAGTGGTGGCCTGATCGTGTTGCTCGTAGTTCTGACCGTAGAGAAAATCTTTGTTAATGATTTTACTCCAGTCATTACGGATACCTAAGGTGGTGCGCCACTGTTGCCAGGCGATCTGATCCTGTACATAGACGCCAGTTTGCGTTGATGAGACGCGGCTGTCTTGCTACAGCGCGGTCGGGCCATACTCTGCGACACCATAGTTAGGGTGATAGATATCCAGAGGTGAAACGCTGCCGCTACCGTAGTTGGCGTTGCCACGCGTGTGGTCAACGTTCACGCCTGTGAGTAACTCATGGCTTAGCGCGTCGGTGTCGAAAAAGCCGTGGATCTGATTATCAAAATTAAGGGTGTTGTAATGCTCATCGGAGACTGCGGTATTGCGTCTAATGGTGCGCATGTCGTCGTTCAGACTGGACATCACCACCGCATCATAATTGGATGTTTCGCCGAAATAGCGACCTTTCAGCACAGTTGACCAGTCTTTGCTGAAACTGTGGGTGTAGCTGTAGCCCACCGTTGATTGCTTGCGGCTAAACGTATTGTGGTTTGGCTCGACAGGGTAAGCATCAAGTGGCAGTTTACCATTGGGATTGGGGAACACCGTGCCATACCCAGGCAAAGAAGTGAGAACGCCTAGATTCGGATCGTGCTGGAAGCGTGAATAAAGCGTCAGACTGTTATTGTAGTCGGGGTTAAATGTGATAGAGGGTGCCAACGCGTAGCCTTTGGGTTTAGTGCTTTGTTGTATGCCGTCGGTGAGATGTCCGGTGGCTGCGAAACGATACAGAACAGTCCCGCTGTCATTCAATGCCCCACCAAAGTCCAGTCCAACCCGGCCATAATTGTTGGTGCCACCTTCGACTTCGACATGACGGATAGTTTCGCGCGTCGGCAATTTACTGGTCAGTGCGATGACGCCGCCGGGATTCGACAGGCCATAGAGCACTGAAGCGGGTCCGCGCAATACATCTATCTTTTCCAACAGGAAGGGGTCTACTTGCTGAATACCATACAGTAAGCCGTTGGTATTACATAAACCATCCTGAAAAACATCTGAGTTACCCGTGAAGCTGTAATTAAATCCGCGAATGGTGAATTGATCGAAAGCGGTTACGCCTCCCCGTTGTTCTGAACCCACGCCCGGCGTGTAGCGTAGCGCTTCATTAAGGCTGCGCGTGTTTTGGTCATCCATCTGTTGGCGGGTAATCACGGATACCGATTGCGGTGTTTCCACCAGCGGCGTGGCGGTTTTAGTGGCACTGCTGCTTTCCTTTGCCAAAAGCTTATTACCGTGTGATTTCTCTCCTTACGCAGTAACTGTCAACGTCGAATTATTTGGCTGCGCCCATGCACTTTGCCGTGCGAGGGTAAGTAGTGAAAGGCCTGTTACGGCGCGTTGCGTGAATTTTCCCCTTACTTAATACGTGGTTATGCGTCCCATAGAAATCCTCTACATGATAACAATCAAAAGGTTTTATTAATTTTTTATTTGATAATGATAATCAATATCGCTGATAACGCTGTAATGATATAGCATATGTAGTAATCAATAATGAGGCGGAAATTTAAGGTTTCGTTAAGGTAGAGGCAGGGATAGGGATATGGATACGAACGAGGGTTTGACCAGACGAACACTGATAAAAACAATGGTTATTGGCGCAGGCATCTCGCTCAGTAACGGATTTCTACCGCTGGCTTGGGCTGATGAACCCAAACCTAACAGAGGAGGCGTCTTGCGCGCAGCCTTTGCCAGTTCAAGCAGTGATTCCACCAACGTATTGCGATCCACCAATAGCAATATCGGCTATATACGCGCACGATTAGTGTGGGATTCATTAGCAGAAGTAGACAATCAGCGCATCGTCTGGCGCCTGATGGAATCAGCCGATCCCAATCGTGATGCTACGAGATGGACCGTTAAACTTCGCCAGGGCGTCACATTCAGTGATGGCCGTAAACTTACCAGTAAAGATGTGATGTTCAGTTTGCGTACTTGGCTGAGCCAGCCTAGCAGCCAAAATGGTTGGCTGAAGCCGCTCGATCTTGCCGCGTCTCGTCTTGAAGATGATCACACGCTGACATTGCAGTTGCACAAACCAGTGGGATCATTTGATTTATTACTGGCTCAGTCAATCTTCATATTTCCAGAAAATACGCAGGACTTTGCTGCTGCTATCGGCAGTGGATCCTACACGCTGAAATCCTGGTCACAGGATAAAAGTGTGTTGCAGGCACGCTCGGACTATTGGGATGCCGCAAACGGCGGTCCGTGGCTGGATGAGATTCAGCTCTACAGCATGAGTGACACCGCAGCACGTCTCAACGGCCTGAAAGCGGGGCAGTTTGATTATGTCGGTGGCATGGCGTCATTAACAGCGAGGGCAGAGCAGGCTAACCCGGCCGTGAAGCTGCGGCACTCACCAAAATCGGAAATGAGCAATCTGGCGTTCAGTATGAATCTCAGCAAAGCCCCATTTAACCAACCCGAAGTGGTGGAGGCGCTGAAATACGCGATTGACCGTGAAATGATGGTGCGGGTCGTGACCATGGGCTTGGGTGAAGTGGCTAACGATGCGCTGTGCGCAGGACAACCCTGGTTCAACACGGATTTGCCAGTCCGTCATTACGATCCTGAACGCGCCCGTTCGCTGTTGCAGAAGGCAGGCGTAAAGTCTGTTGCCGCCACGATACGCACCAGCGACTATGAATACGGCACCGCCGAAAGCGCCACGTTACTGTTGCGTCAGGCAAAAGGGGCGGGCTTTGATCTGCGACTGGATCGTGTGCCTGCTGCCGATTACTACAGCGATTTTAACCTGCTGCTCAACACGCCGTTGCAAACCAATCTCTACCATCCGATGCCGCTACCCGTTGCGCTGCCGTTCTACTACGGATCTGCGGCCCCCTGGTCATTCACCGGCCCCGCAACGCCGCAACTCGACGGCCTGATAAATGCCATGCAGGCAGCACGCGCCGATGCATTGCGCCAAGGTGTTGCTGATGTTCAGCACTATTTATGGCAGCAGGGCGGTGACGCCGTCTTTGCGCGTATTCCTTCTATTGCTGCTTCTGCGCCCGGCGTGTTTGGCGTGAAAGCGGTCGGTTTCTTCGACTACCCGCTGTTACGTGATGCCTGGCTGCGTCCAGCATGATGTTTAAGGATTCAATCAAACGCCTGCTGTGGCGCACCACACAGGCGGTTTTCACCCTATGGTTACTTTCGGTAATTATCTTTAGTGCCATGTCTCTGGTAAAAGGGGATGCCGCCACCCAGCGCCTTGCAAGGACGGGCAGTGGCGAGCAGATAACTGCTTTACGTTTGGAACTGGGACTTGATCAGCCTTTAGCAGCACGCTATCTGCAATGGGCTAATGGAGTTGTGCGCGGCCACTGGGGAACCAGCTATTTGAATGGGCGTCCGGTAAATAAGCTGCTCTGGGAGCGTGGGCGTTTCTCACTGGCGTTGGGTGCCAGTGCGAGTGTGTTACTGGTGATGATCGCCGTGATCACGGGCGTGTATTGCGGGCTGCATCTAGGTAGCGCCATCGATAGGCTCATTAGTCTTCTCTCTCTGGGATTGGTGGCGTTACCGGAGTTTGTGACCGGTACGCTGCTGGTGACGGTGTTTGCGTTAACGCTGCACTGGTTACCTGCGTTATCGCTCATCTCGCCAACCCAATCGCTGTGGTCACAGTGGTCACTGTTTATTCTGCCCATTCTGACACTGCTCAGCGTCTCTCTGGCGCAGAACATCAAATTGATCCGCCTCGGTGTTATGCGTGCCTCTCAATCCCCAGCTTGCGAGTGCGCTCGCCTGAATGGTGTCGCGGAACCACGCGTCGTGTTGCACTGGATCCTGCCAGAAGCGCTAGGCCATTGTTTACCGGTGTTGGCGCGATACATCACCTACTTGTTTGGCGGCGCGTTAACTGTTGAAACGCTTTTTGGCTGGCCAGGGTTGGCGGCGGCGCTATTCAATGCAACCTTATCGCGTGATACGCCAGTGGTGATGGGCATTGCGATGGTGATTTGTACGCTAACAGTGTTACTTAATCTTCTGGTCGATAGTCTGACCGCACTGCTTAACCCCGCCACCCGTCAGGGGGGCATTGATGCGTAAACGACAATATGCGGGAGTGGGATTGTTTCTGCTGGTGGCATTCATCAGCCTCATCGGTCCCTGGCTGGCACCTTATGCGATCGATGAAATACGCGATATGCCGTTTTCGGTGCCAAACTCGGCCGCCTGGATAGGGACGGATTATCTGGGAGAGGATGTATTCAGTCGTCTGCTCAGCGGCGGTCAGTACTTGCTGTTGCTGGCCTGCCTGAGCGTATTGCTGGCATGGCTTACAGGTGGATTACTGGGAATGTTTGCTGCGCTACAGGGGCGTTGGATTGATCGTGTGCTGCTGTTGATAGCGGACATCCTGCTGAGTATTCCGGGCCTGCTGTTGCTGACGCTGGTGGTTACGGTAAGCGGGCGTGGTTATCAGGCGGCGGTGTTCGCCGCGATGTTGGTGATGTTGCCGGATATTTTCCGTCTGGTACGTGCAGCGACACTGCAACAATTACAGCAAGATTACGTCGACATGGCGCGCTGCCGGGGTGAGTCACTGGCAGCGATTCTCTGTCGGGAGATTGCGCCTAACCTGTTGCCATTGCTCAGCGCAGATGTCGGCATTCGCTTG
The DNA here is from genome assembly GCF_000821185.2 of Serratia symbiotica. Classification (NCBI taxonomy): domain Bacteria; kingdom Pseudomonadati; phylum Pseudomonadota; class Gammaproteobacteria; order Enterobacterales; family Yersiniaceae; genus Serratia; species Serratia symbiotica. The sequence continues at coordinate 301,329 of NZ_CP050855.1, forward strand.
CTGGCAGCGATCTTTATTTTGGCGACCGCCAGTTTCCTTGGACTAGCTGCGCAACAACCCCTGGCTGACTGGGGTCTGATGATTATGGAGAACCGCCAAGGTTTGTCGTTCCAGCCCTGGGCAACGTTAGCGCCAATCATCGCAATCTTGCTGTTACTTATCCCCCTTAACCTGAGTCTTGATGGGCTAAATATTGACTCGCGCAGACGAAGATTTCTGCCAGACCCACAGTTTGCTGGCGCGCATAGCACCACCTGCAATGTGCTGGATATTCAGCAGTTCAGCTTAAAACTGCCTGAACAGACATTGATAAAAGCACTTTCGCTGCAGCTGAAAACCGGCGAAATTGCCGCGCTGGTGGGGTCTTCAGGCAGTGGTAAAAGTACGTTACTGCGTGCGGCACTGGGACACTTTCCCAACGCAACAGACGTCATTATCGGTGAGGTATGGCTGGCGGATCAGGCGCTGTCTTTGATGAATGCACGTGCGCTGCGAAAGTTACGTGCTCAACAAGTGGGATTTGTGCCGCAAGATCCACGTCTAAGCATGATGCCATCGCAAACCTTGGGCGCTTTTTTAGGTTTGATGGCAGCACGTCGCGGACTTACAGTTGCACAACGCGATCAGCAGGTGACGTCACATTTCCGGCAACTGGGATTACCGGATGATGAGGCGTTTTTACAGCGCTATCCGCATCAGATCTCCGGCGGGCAGCGCCAGCGGGTGATGGTGGTAGCCGCCATGCTCGGCTATCCCGCCTTGCTATTGATGGATGAACCTACCAGCGCCCAGGATGGGATTAGCACCCAAGCGGTAATGCACTGGATCGCCTCGACTGCGCGTGCGCGTCACATGAGCGTATTATTTGTCGCGCACGATTTTCCGCAGGCCAGCCAGATAGCCGACCGGATTCTGGTGATGTCACAGGGTGAAATGGTCGAACAACAACACACTCAGGCATTTTTGCGCGCGCCAAACAGTCAGGCAGGTCAACAGTCGCTTAACGCTTGGCAGCTATGCGCTCCCGCTCAGCCTGATGAATCCTCTTATCCAGTCCTGTTAAGTGGTGAGGGGATTGGTGCTGCCTATGACGGCCGAACGGCTCTCGTATCGTTGCAATTTTCACTGAGATGCGGTGAGACGCTGACCATTGCTGGTCGATCCGGCGGCGGTAAAACCACTTTCCTGCGTACCCTGGCAGGCTTACAACCTGATGCCAGCGGCACATTAAGCATGCAGAACACGATGCTACCGCTAAAAATTCATCAACGTAGCCAGTCGCAAAAATGGCAGCTGCAATATGTTGCACAGAATCCCGCCAGCTCCCTGAATCCTTTCTATTGCGTGCGTGCGTTGCTGCAACGCCCCCTGCGTCTTATTGAACCCACGCTGAATGCCGAACAGTGTGAACAGAGGATCCGCTCGGTGTTGAGCCAGGTTGGCCTTGAGCCGAATCTGCTCTCCCGAAAACCAGCCATGCTCTCCGGCGGTCAGCAGCAACGTGTGGCGTTGGCAAGAGCGTTGATTTCCTGCCCAGACATTTTGTTGTGCGATGAAGTGACCAGCGCAGTGGATGGGCCAACTCGCATGGAGTTAGTAAAACTCCTGCAACATTTGCAGCGAAATCAAGGAATTGCCCTAATGATTATCACCCATGACTTAACCCTTCCTAAGCCGTTGGGAGGCACACTCATGGTGATCGATCAGGGTCGCGTGTCTGAACTGCTTGCCCGGCCCGCGCATGAGGTGACGCGCCAGCTAATTGGAGCAGCCCAACTCACAACGGATACACAACGATGACTTCACCCTGGATTCGAACGTTAAGCGGATGCGAGACGCCCAAGTTGCAGCTGTTTTGCCTGCCGCATGCAGGTGGTAACGCTGGGCTCTATCGTGGCTGGCGTGAGCATCTTCTACCGGAAATTGAATTGAATGTGATCTGCTATCCCGGTCGTCTGGAACGCTGGCAGCAGCCCATCCCGGCTTCTATGCCAGAACTGGTGCGGGAAGTTGCGCGGGCCATTGCCCCTCGTCTTGGCGAGCACTGGGCCATGTTCGGTCACAGCATGGGCGCGGTTGTCGCGCATGAAACTGTACTGGCATTGCAGCGTGAGGACTTACCTCAGCCGCAGTTGCTGGCGGTTTCCGCCCGCGAGGCCCCGCAGTTTCACCAGCTAGGTATCCTGCACCAGCAGGATGATGAGGCACTGTGTAATGAGCTACTGCGTTTGGACGGTACCGACCCTGCGTTGTTGGCACTGCCGGGGATGCGCGAACTTATCCTGCCTACTATGCGGGCCGATTATGCGTTGATTGAGCAGTGGCAACTGAGTTCAACACAGCTGCTGTCATGCCCAATTGCCGCCTTCGTGGGAAGCGAGGATCCGGAACTTGATCAGCAGCAGGCTGAAGGGTGGGCCACCTGGACAACGGCCAGTTTCACTCTGGATCGTTTTCGCGGTGGTCATTTTTATTTCAGTGAACAGCCGCAACCGCTTATCTCAAGGTTGCAGGCACGTTTAAAGGCGGTTCAGGCGCTTTCCTGAGCCTGTTCAGGCTGCGGTTGTGCCGGACGAATTAACCACAGTGCCGCCAGACCGGCTATTACGCTGGTCACGGCTGCTACGCGGAACAATAGGTTGAGTGCATCAACCCATGCCTGCTGCGCCTGTAACTGCAGTCCGGGTACGGCAGTGAGTACATTGAATCGCGCGTTGCTGATGGCCTGTAATGCTGAAGCAGGTTCACTGATGTCTGAAGCGCTCAACCGGGAAAGCGGCAACGCTTGCTGAATCACATGACTGAGTAGCAGCCCAAACAGGGCGATACCCACGGCGGTGCCAAGGGGGAAGAAAGTATTGGCAGTTCCCGACGCGGCACCCGCTTGGTGCGCAGGAACGACGCTGACGGCAAGATCCATCAGATGCGGCATGGTTAGGTCAGCACCGACGCCCTGCATCAGCAGTAGCGGCAGGATCACCAACCAGTCGCTGTTGATTTGTACATGGCTGCTCATTGTCAGGCCAATGGCGACAATGAACATGCCAATAGCCAGCAACACGCGTACGGGAATCAGTCGCGAGAGCGGGCCGCTCAATCCGGCGGCGATCACCATCGCCAGCGACTGGCTTAACAGAATCAAACCGGTGTGCCACACCGAGTAGTGCAGCAGGCCATTAAGCCAAAGCGTAATAAACGGCAGCAAGCCAAAGCTGAAAATGCGACCTGCAAAGCTGAGCAGGATGGCACCGAGAAAAGTCGGGATGCGAAACAGGCGCAAATGCAGCAGGGCGCGATCGCCACGATGGCCCTCGATCCATAAGAATAATACTGCCGAAATTAACCCGATAAGCAGCGCGTGGCAGACATAGGGAGCGGAGTCTGATGAAAAGTTTAATGCTGCATAGTTCAGGCTAAACAGGCTTAGGGTTACGAAAACTGCGCCTGCTACATCCAGAGGATAACGCGGTGCAGGTAACGGTTTCTCATCAACATAGCGCAGGGTGAAGAAGATGATCAGTAATCCAACCGGGGTGTTAATGGCAAACAGCCACGGCCAACTGGCCCCTTGGATCAGCATGCCGCCAATCAGTGGTCCGGTTGCTGCTGACACCGCGCCACCTGCTGCAAACAATCCCACCGCGCTTGTGCGGACCTGCGGCGGTTCACCCTCACAGGCACTGGCGATCAATGCCAGCGCAGTACCCAGAACCATGGCACCGCCTGCGCCCTGGAGAACACGAGCGATAATCAGCGCATTGATTGAAGGTGCCATTGCGCAGCCCAGTGAAGCCAGTACGAATACCCCGTTACCACACAGGAAAATGGGGCGTCGACCCATCCGGTCGGAAATAGCGCCAGCCAGCAATAGCAATGCGGCAAAGCTCAGCGTATATCCATTCATCACCCACTGTAGCTGTGCGAGATTAGTTAGCAAATCTTTACTTATTTTTGGCAGTGCGATGTTCACTACCGTGATGTCCAGCGTCATGATGGCTGCGCTCAATGCTGCGACTAATGTGGTTCATTTACGATTTTTCGCCCGTTCCTTATCCATTAACATGCCGTTTTTCCTCGATTTCATATCGTCATTTACAAATTGTTTTAAAAAATCCCCTGATAATGGTTATCATTTATGCTTGCAATAAGTGATGTTATAACATATGAGTCTTTGCGGTAATGCGTTAAGCCAACGCTGCGATATAAATTTTCTAAATGGCTTTATGATGTAACTCGGGGAAGGACAAGGACTATGGCAAGTACCCTTAAGCACAAAATCTGCACTGATATTGCACCCTTTCTTCCCGGCAGCATGCCGGATCGGCTTCCTGATGACTGCGACCTGATCGGCCTCGGTCTCGACTCGCTGGCGATGATGAAACTCGCCGCCATGTGGCGTCGGCAAGGTTACGATATTTCTTTCGCCCGGCTTATTCAACAGCCACGTTTTGATGCTTGGCTGGCTTTAATAGAGAGTCAACCGTAACCGGAGCCGCAGGGGAAAATGCAGCTTTGCTTGGCCTGCATGAAAACGAACCTTTCCCGCTGGCACTAATGCAGTATGCTTATTGGGTCGGACGTGACAGCAGCCAACATTTGGCTGGTGTGGCTGCGCATTTCTACCATGAGTTCGACCGGCCGCAGATTGATGCCGCGCGTCTGGAAAGCGCGGTGCGCCAGCTTCTGGCACGCCACGGTATGTTGCGAGTGGTCATTCTGGACGAGGGGCAACAGCAAGTACTTGAGGAAGGACGCTGGCCTGGGTTGAAAGCGTACGATTTACGTCAGGAAACAGCGGAAACGGCCACGCTAAGGCTTGAAGCTATTCGCGCAGCACTTTCGCACCGCCAGCTCAGCATTGATCAAGGCGAGGTGTTTGATGTGCGCCTGACGCATAAGCCTGCCAGTCTTGGCGGAGGCTGCCGTCTGCACTTCAATCTCGACATGATCGCAGCGGATGCCATGAGCCTGCGCGTGCTGCTGGACGATCTGGCTGTGCTCTATCTTGAGTCTCAGCAGCCGCTTCCCGCGCTGGATCTCTCCTACCGCCAGTACCAGCAACTACGCAGCGTCTGGTTGCAGGAACCGCAGCAGCAGACACGTTATGCAGAAGATAAGCAGTGGTGGCTTGCACGTTTAGCCGATCTGCCCGGTGCGCCCGTTTTGCCCACCGCCAGTTCGGATAAGCTCACCGCAAACCAGACCGTAGTGCGTCGTCACCGTTGGTTTGGTGCCAGCGCTCGTCAGCAACTAGAAGCCAAAGCACGAGAACATCAGCTGACATTGCCGATGATGATCACCGCCGCCTTTGCGGAGGTGCTGGCCCAGTTCAGTGACGAAGAGGATTTCATTCTTAACCTGCCCCTGTTCAACCGCGAACAACTTCACCCCAATGTGTCCGCGTTGGTAGGGGATTTCACTTCATCAGTGTTGCTGGCATGGCAGGGCAGCAAACCGGGCAGCTTCCTCGAACGAGCGCAGCGCCTGCAACAGCAGTTCCGCCAGGATGCGGCACATGCCCACTTCTCTGGCGTTGAGGTGTTACGCGAAGCGACACGCCTGCGCGGTCAACAGCAGTTTGCTCCAGTAGTGTTCACCAGCGCATTGGGGTTGGGAGAGCTGTTTAGCGAACGCGTACAGCAAGCCTTTGGGCAGCCCGGCTGGATTGTCTCACAGGGGCCACAGGTGTGGCTGGATGCGCAAATCACCGAGTTAAATCAGGGCATTCTGGTGAACTGGGACGCGCGTGAAGCCAGTTTCGCGCCGGACATGCTCGATTTGATGTTCGGTCAATTTATTGACCTGCTTGAGGCGCTTATCGCCAGCGAGCAAGTATGGCAACAGCAGGTGAAGAGTGCTTTACCGTCGGCGCAGCAGGCTGTGCGCCAGCGGGCTAATGCCACCGAGGTGCCTTTACCTGAAGAGTGTCTGCACAGTGCCTTTTTCCGTCTGGCAAAACAGCAGCCGGAGGCACCCGCGCTGTTTGGCGCACATCAGACGCTAAGTTATGGCGAAGTGTCAGAACAGGCACGCCGTCTGGTGGCACATCTGCAAAACCAAGGCGTGCAACCCGGTGAACTGGTCGCCATCGCCTTACCTAAGGGGCCGGAACAGATTATTGCGGTACTGGGCGTGCTTGCCAACGGTGCCGCCTGGTTGCCGCTCAACCACCTGCAGCCGGAACATCGTATTAACGCCATCCTGCAAAATGCCGGGGTGAAACACGTTATTCACCAACTGCCGGATAATGCTCAACTGCCTGCGCCAGCAGCGGTGAGCAGCGGGGATCCTAAGCAACTCGCTTATGTTATTTATACATCTGGCTCAACCGGTACGCTGAAAGGGGTTGAAATCAGCCATCTCGCGGCGAAAAACACCATTGATGATCTTAACCGCCGCTATCCGATGGGGGATCGCATGCGCACCTTGGCGGTATCGGCGCTGAGTTTCGATCTGGCGATTTACGATATCTTCGCGCCACTGTCGGTGGGGGGGCGGTGGTATGTATTGAGGATGAGATCTGGCGTGATGCCCAGTGCTGGGTGGCGCTGATTCGGCAGCATCAGGTCAGTGTGCTGAACTGCGTACCCGCTATCGCGGAGATGACCTTTACCAGTGCCGCTTCTGATAATCTCACGTTACCGCTGCAAATTGTGCTGCTGGGTGGCGACTGGGTTCCCCTTGATCTGCCAAAAAAATACACGCGGTGGCAGCGCAGTGCCGCTGCATTGCGTTAGGTGGCACCACCGAAACCGCCATTCATTCCACGGTACAGGAAATCACCACTGTCCCCTACAACTGGCGCTCCGTGCCTTACGGTTATCCACTCGACAACGTACGTTGCCGGGTAGTGGACAGCTTAGGTCGCGACCGCTTTGACTGGGTGAGTGGCGAGCTGTGGATTGGTGGCGCAGGTGTCGCACTTGGTTATCGCCATGACGCTGAACGAACCGCCGACCGTTTTGTGATGCAGGACGGTGAACGCTGGTATCGCACCGGCGACCTGGCACGGCTCTGACCACACTCAACACCGGTAAACCTGATGAAGAAGCCATTACCGTCAGGCAGAGTAAATACCTGAACAACCTTGTGGAGCAGGACCACCGGAATATCAAACGGCGGATACGCCAGATGCTGGGATTCAAATCGTTTCGACGAGCGCAGACGATACTGGCGGGCATTGAGTTAATCCACATGATACGCAAAGGGCAGCTTCATCATCCTGCCGGAGATAGATTGTCCCCGGCAGAACAATTCTGTCTGTTGGCTGCCTGAAAAGCAGGCAGTGCAAAACTTCGGCTGATCCTCCGTCGTTAATGCGACAGAACCCTCAAAAACAGCGGGTTGTCTGATGACCAGGTGTATGACCTTTTTTGTCATGTATGCCAAGCCTGTGGTGGGCGAGCTATCGGTACCAAGGAGTCGCCCGCATTACCCGCAGATGCAGAGTATCTGTCCATCCAACTGGGTGATTTTGATTCACTGGCGGTCTGGCTCGTTGATGGCTGGCCTGTTGCCGCCAGTGATGAGGCCGTATGGATAGATTGGTGTATCGCCGATTGGCATCCTTAACCCAAGATCAAGATACATAGTAATCAAATATTGATTGTATATTGTAACGATACGCGATATGGTTTGTGCATGATTATTGGATTTCGCCACAAAGGGCTTGAAGCCTTCTACAGAACCGGTACAACCAGGGGTATCCAAACGGTACACGCCGCCAAGTTGAACCGTATTCTTGGCTTGTTGGACATTGCTGAAAGTCCGGGAGATCTTGACGTGCCGTCGTTTAAGTTGCATCTGCTCAAAGGTGAGCTTAAAGGTCACTGGTCAATATGGGTTAATGGTAATTGGCGAGTGACGTTCCGCTTTGTGGGTTCCAATATTGAACTGGTCGATTACCTCGACTATCACTAGGGAGCAAAATACCATGATGAAATATCCCCCCCATCCTGGCGAGCTGCTGCGTGAGGATGTAATAAATGCGCTAGGTTTGTCAGTGACTCAAGTCGCCGAACATCTTGGCATGTCGCGCGTGTCCCTTTCCCGTGTGATCAATGGGCATGCTGCTGTGAGTTCAGATCTTGCTTTGCGGCTTGAAATGGCAGGTATCAGTACGGCGCGTGCATGGCTGGCCATGCAGCTAAACTACGATTTGGCACAGGCACGCCAGCATCCGCAACCTAAAATTCATCCACTGCGTGTTGTAGCCGCTTAAGCAGAATTTTGGGATGCCTGACGTCTCCCCCATCTTTGTTTCGCAAACGGGTTGTTGCGAAACAAAGATGGCTAACACTGTAAACACCAGAAGCGGTAATATTTGCCGCCGGGTTGGTTTTTAAAAATCTTCTCTTTAACCAGCTAAAATACCCTTTTCATGAGAATAAATAAGAGAGTGTATGCTTCCTGTCAATAACAACCCTGATTTGCCTTTGCAGACGTATCTTCGTTCTGCAGGGGATGCCACATCTTCAGGCAGTGTTTCTCAGACTGCCACCGTTCCACTCAGACCCGATGAGTATTATGCCCTCTGGTCTGAGTGGGAAGAAAATGCCATGCCAGGTATGGGGGAGAAACGGGACATTGCCGTGGCAAGAATGCGTGAGTGTCTGGAAACAGGCAGAGAGTTGCTTGACTTGGCTCAACTACAACTTAGTTCATTGCCCGAATCACTTCCGCCATACATTAGGGAATTAATCGTCTATAGAAATCATCTCAGTAAATTACCTGACAATTTACCGGAAACATTGATTTATATTAATGTTTCCGATAACGAACTTATAGAAATTCCCGCAAATCTCCCTCCCAGGCTTGTTGAGTTTAATTTAGAAAATAATCAGTTGGAAAGCATTCCTGGTGACCTGCCCAATACTATTAAAAAGCTTAATTTAGCTGAAAATAGATTATCAATCCTGCCAGACCATCTACCTGATAGCCTGCAGTATTTAGATTTACAGGATAATCAATTTCACACACTTCCTGTTTCAACCGGACGTATTTCACCGGAGGCTAATGTTTTTGTCGAAGATAATCCGTTTCCAGAACGAACCCTCCGCAGACTCATGGATCTGGCTCAAATGGGAGATTATACCGGGCCACAGTTCTATTTCTCCATGTTAGAAGATGAAGCTGATGTCGTGTCCTGTCCCCTGACCGAAGTGGTGAAAGACTGGCTGTCAGCACAGTTATCAGACAGCACATGGGCAGCCATTGAAAAGGAGGACAACGCGGCGACCTTCAGCGCGTTCCTCAGCCGCCTGGGCGAGACCCGAAACGCGCGAGAAAATCCGGCATTTAAGGCGCGGGTGTCTGACTGGCTGACCCGCCTGGCAGAAACCCCCGCGCTGCGGGAGACAACATTTGCCGTGGCCCAGGAGGCCACCACAAGCTGCGAAGACAGGGTGACACTCGCCTGGAACGATATGCAGAAAGTGGCGCTGGTGTACGACGTTGAAAACGGTGCCTGGGACGACAGACTGCCGGAATTAATGACTGTCGGCTGTGAGATGTTCCGCCTTGAACAGCTTGAGCAGGCAGCCCGTGACAAGGTTAAAACGCTCCGGTTCGTTGATGAAGTTGAGGTTTACCTGGCATACCAGACCGGCCTGCGCGATGCACTGAGGCTGACCTCTGCGGGAGAAAGAATGCGCTATGGTGACGTCTCCGGCGTGACGCAGGAAGACCTGGATCGGATACTGGTACAGGTCAGAGAGCGGGAAAAACGGGCGTTTCCCACCTGGCTGGCACAGTGGACTCCCTGGAAAACGGCACTGTACCGGACCAGCCCCGGATTTGTCGAGAACATGCAGGAGCAGCAGACAGGGGCTTTAAACGACACTTATCGTCAGCGCGTGGATGCAGAACTGAAGGCCGCTGGGGTGAAGGGCATTGCTGATGCCGAAGTGGCTGTTGGCAAAAAAGTCTGGGATGAAATGACGGGTGAGAACGACACCGCCCTTACCCGCGCGTTCCTGCAAAACCGGTACTGTGCCCTGATGGCTGATAAGCGCCCGGAGCAGGCCCTGAAAGCCGTGACTGAACTGACTTCGGTTGCTGCCTCCGCCCCTGCGGTGGCGGCTATGGCAGTCCGACCCGGCAATGTCAACGAGGTTCACCCCGGCAGCCTGCTGGCAACCAAGGTGGCAGCAGGCGGAATGGCTCCCCTTGCAGAGGCATGGGTTTCTTTATTACACCGGTTGTACGAGAACAAATACCTCGACAAAGAGGAGGTAATATCAGCACTGCTGCCGCATAAAAAGGAGCACAGCGTTGGATCCCTCGCCCATGCCATTGCCGGCGCAGCATGGAATTCTGAGGCTGCAACGAAGCTTTGCGCCCTGCTGTCTGACGTTGCCGGCAGCGATGAAAATTCACGTCAGGACATCATGGCGCGTCTGTCGCTGAAATTGCCCGGCGACAGGTTCAGTCAGCTTAACCCTGACCAGGCTGCAGATTTCTATGAACGCGCAAAAAATGCAGATAAATTCAGCCGAAATGAAGCGGCCAAGGCACACCTGAAAGAAGGGGGGCTCATTCAGGAAAGCCGCGAACTGTACAGGATGGTCGGGTAGCAGCACCTTGCTGCGCCTTGCCTTCCATCAATTAATGAGCTTTCGGATTTTTAAATCAGCGTGACACTTCAGGCCTGATTCATATTTACCTTTCACTCTCTGGTTTTCAGCGCTTCCGTGAGCACTTCTACAGCCCATTCCGGGCAAGTTCTGGAACTGGGCTTGTCCGGGTCATTTACCCACGATCTGACCGTTCTGACGGAGCAGGGGCGGCGCGTGTACCCCAGCGCTGAAGCGTTGAATGGTCAACGACAATACCGCGTTTGGCCATCATCTCTTCCAGGTTCCGCAAACTCAGTGAGTAAGCGAGATACCAGCGAACACATTGCGCGATAACATCGACAGGGTAATGCAGGCGACTGAAGGCTTTTCGCATCAGAGACAGGGTCAGGGAGCATCAAGAAAAACAGTATCTTACCTGACGCCGCCTTAATGCGACAGAACCGCGCGGCGAATCTGTCTTGTTGTCGAGGAAGCGGGATTTCACAGATGTGAAAACTGACACGATAACCTAATTCGTTATGCTCAAACTTGTGGCTTCAAAAGACCTATTATTGCCCTTACTAACCGACATAGTAAATTTTGACTATAATTGATCTCTTGAGGAAGTGGATCCTCAAACATTATTTTACTAATCATCAATTAAATCAAAGAGGAATGTATCATTATGAACAAATTTAGCAAATTACTCACTGCTATGTTGCTTGCTGGTTCCGCGTTTTCTGCTACAACTGCTACTTCCCATGCTGACCCTGCACCTATCCAGTGCCAGGATGGTGAAATCGCTGCACTGGATCTTGCAGGCAAATGGATTTGCATTGTAGTTAAATGATACCGGAATAACCAAAACTTTAAGGCCTGCTTTAGCGGGCTTTATTATTTTAATGGGCCGCGTGACAATTTTGGGGATGCAGTTTAGAGCTAGCGGGCTTTTGCTTAAGTGACGTGGTGTGAAGAAAAGCGCAGCCTATTGCAGGACTGCGCCAGTATCAAAGCGCTTCGTCACAATAGCTGGGGTTACGATACGTGTGCGGCCAATGTTGCTGCGTTGCAGCAGTCCGGCGCGGTAGTCGCCGGTCACCAGGTAGTCGGCCTCACCCGCCAGTGCCATTGCCAACAAGAAGGCGTCGTTCGGATCATCCGCTTCTATGCCTTCTGGCAGAGGCGGCAGCGCGTTTAGCACGATGGCCCGTTGTATGTTGTTAACCATTGTGCCGACGCGGTGCGCAGGAAGGATGGACTTTAGTTTGGGGTAACGGCTCACTCGCCGCAGTTCGTCGAGCTGCGCGGCCCCTGTTACCAGGTTGAAGCGGCCCGCCTGCCAAGCGCGATAGATGATGTCGGGCGGACTATACGGTGAGATCAGTGCAGCAAGCAGCACGTTGGTGTCCAGGATGACGATCATCAGTGCTCACGCGCCCACTGCACCGCCTCGTCGATAAGGTCGTTCAGTTCGGACTCGTTCATACCAGCTGCGGCGGTCTTGGCTTGCTCGACAGCCTGCTCAAAGAGGTAGGCACGCACCGCCTCCTCAATGAATCTTGATAGGTCGCCCTTGCGTCCGCCGCCTTGCGCGGCAATGAACATGCGCACGGACTGATCTACGTCCGGCGACACGGCGATATTCCAGCGAACGGTATTCATTTCACTCTCCAAATCACTATTTGAGTGTATAAGTGTTTATACGCTCAACTGTTTGTCCTTGCAATGGTTAGATAAAACAAAGGTTTCTATCTCTTAAGAGATTCTGTCGCATTAAGGTGGCGTCAGGTAAGATACTGTTTTTCTTGATGCTCCCTGACCCTGTCTCTGATGCGAAAAGCCTTCAGTCGCCTGCATTACCCTGTCGATGTTATCGCGCAATGTGTTCGCTGGTATCTCGCTTACTCACTGAGTTTGCGGAACCTGGAAGAGATGATGGCCGAACGCGGTATTGTCGTTGACCATTCAACGCTTCATCGCTGGGGTATCCGCCTGGTGCCGTTGCTGGATAAGGCGTTGCGTCGGCATAAACGAGGGTCTTCCGCAACTTGAACCCTGTCAGTAATTCTGTGTAACTGCCACCGTATTAAAGGTGCTCGTTTAAGCGATCACCGAACTCGATAATAAAACGACTCATTGCCAGCCGCCAGTTCTTGATCGGCATACTCCATTTTTTTGATGCATCCTTGATCGCCAGATAAATAACCTTTCGCACTGAGTCGTCTGTCGGGAACACTTTGCGTTTTTTGATGGCTGCACGGATCACGCTGTTCAGCGACTCGATAGCGTTGGTCGTGTAGATGGCTTTGCGGATATCGGCTGGATAGCCGAAGAACGTATTGAGATTTTCCCAGTGCGTACGCCAGCTTTTACTGATTTGCGGATACTTGTCATCCCAGACACCCGCGAACGCATCCAGTGCCATCAGCGCGGCTTCTTCTGTCGGGGCCTGGTAGACCGTCCTCAACCCGCGGGTGACGGCTTTATAGTCCTTTCACGCCACGTATTTCAGGCTGTTGCGGACCCTATGGATGATACAGAGCTGGAGATGCGTCTGAGGATAGACGCTGTTTATTGCATCCGGGAAGCCCTTCAGCCCATCCACGCAGGCAATCAGGATATCCTGAAGACCCCGGTTTTTAAGCTCGGTCAGCACGCTAAGCCAGAACTTTGCACCTTCATTTTCTGCCAGCCACATGCCCAACAGTTCTTTCTGGCCTTCGGTGTTAATGCCCAGGGCAAGGAAGACAGCTTTGTTAATTACGCTGCCACTGTGGCGGACTTTCACGACAATGCAGTCAAGGTAAACAATAGGATACAGGGCATCCAGAGGTCGATTTTGCCATTCAGCGACCTGCTCTTTAACGGCATCGGTCACTTTAGATATCAGCGTTGGCGACACATCGGCGTCGTACATTTCCTTGAACGTGGCGACGATTTCCCGCGTGGTCATGCCTTTGGCGTACAGGGATAAAATCTGGCTGTCCATCTGCGTGATACGCGTCTGGTTTTTCTTTATCAACTGCGGCTCGAAGGTGTTTTCACGGTCACGTGGCGTGTTCAGTTCGATTTCGCCATCGTCGCACAGCAGCGTTTTAGAGGAATAGCCATTACGGGTATTCGAACCGGATTTTGGGGCATTTTTCTCGTGCCCGAGGTGGTCGGTCAGTTCAGCGTTCAGCGCCGTTTCAACGGTTAGCTTCGTCAACATGCGGGAAAACTGATTGAGATCAGCGTCGGTTTTAAGACCTTTAGCCAGTTCAGCAGCGAGTGCCCTGAGTTTCTTTTCGTCCATAATTTGCCTGTCTCCATTGTTGGAGTGAACATATCAAAAACAGGCAGATACACAATTTAAATTACAGGCTCGAATTAGGGACAGGCTCTCTTACCATAAAACCGTGGACAGTTTTACTTGACCACTACACATTAAGTACATTAACGTTCAGTCTGACGTCCAGATACACATGTGATATTAAACCTGCAGCATAATCACCAAAGTTTCCTGACCAGTTTCCTCTTATTGCCACCTATCGCTTCAGCGCTTCTGTACGGGCCTCCCTGTTAAGGCTTCCGGTTTGTGCTCCGGAAACCATCCCGTACAGTTCCCGGCTTTCCGGAATGAGGCGACCTTCTTTCAGGTGTGCCTTGGCCGCGTCATTTCGGCTGAGTTTATCTGCCTTTTTTGCGCGTTTGTAGAAATCTGCAGCCTGGTCAGGGTTAAGCTGACTGAACCTGTCGCCGGGCAATTTCAGCGACAGACGCGCCATGATGTCCTGACGTGAATTTTCATCGCTGCCGGCAACGTCAGACAGCAGGGCGCAAAGCTTCGTTGCGGCCTCAGAATTCCATGCTGTGTCGGCAATGGCATGAGCGAGGGATCCCCCCCTGTGCTCCTTTTTATGCGGCAGCAGCGCTGATATTACCTCCTCTTTGTCAAGGTATTTGTTTTCGTACAACCGGTGTAATAAAGAAACCCATGCCTCTGCAAGGGGAGCCATTCCGCCTGCTGCTACCCTGGTTGCCAGCAGGCTGCCGGGGTGGGCCTCGTTGACATTGCCGGGTCGGACTGCCATAGCCGCCACCGCAGGGGCAGAGGCGGCAACCGAAGTCAGTTCAGTCACGGCTTTCAGGGCCTGCTCCGGGCGCTTATCAGCCATCAGAGCACAGTACCGGTTTTGCAGGAACGCGCGGGTAAGGGCAGTCTCGTTCTCACCCGTCATTTCATCCCAGACTTTTTTGCCAACAGCCACTTCGGCATCAGCAATGCCCTCCACCCCAGCGGCCTTCAGTTCTGCATCCACGCGCTGACGATAAGTGTCGTTTAAAGCCCCTGTCTGCTGCTCCTGCATGTTCTCGACAAATCCGGGGCTGGCCCGGTACAGCGCCGTTTTCCAGGGGGCCCACTGTGCCAGCCAGGTGGGAAACGCCCGTTTTTCCCGCTCTCTGACCTGTACCAGTGCCCGATCCAGGTCTTCCTGCGTCACGCCGGAGACGTCACCATAGCGCATTCTTTCTCCCGCAGAGGTCAGCCTCAGTGCATCGCGCAGGCCGGTCTGGTATGCCAGGTAAACCTCAACTTCATCAACGAACCGGAGCGTTTTAACCTTGTCACGGGCTGCCTGCTCAAGCTGTTCAAGGCAGAACATCTCACAGCCGACAGTCATTAATTCCGGCAGTCTGTCATCCCAGGTACCGCTTTCAACGTCATACACCAGCGCCACTTTCTGCATATCGTTCCAGGCGAGTGTCACCCTGTCTTCGCAGCTTGTGGTGGCCTCCTGGGCTACGGCAAATGTTGTCTCCCGCAGCGCGGGGGTTTCTACCAGCCGGGTCAGCCAGTCAGTCACCCGCGCCTTAAATGCCGGGTTTTCTCGCGCGTTTTGGGTTTCGCCCAGGCGGCTGAGGAACGCGCTGAAGGCCGCCGCGTTGTCCTCCTTTTCCATGGCTGCCCAGGCACTTTCTGCCGTCTGTGCTGACAGCCAGTCTTTCACCGCTTCACTCAGGGGACGGGGCGGGGCATCAGCCCTATTTTCTGACATGGAGAAAAAGAACCGTGGCCCGGTATAATCTGCCATCTGAACCCAATCCATGAGTCTGCGGCGGGTGCGTGCTGAAAACGGATTACCGTCCAAAAAAACTCTGGCCTCCGATGGAAGACGCCAAAGGGAAGCAGGAATTGTTTGCAATTGATTATTTTGTAAAAATAAATACAGTAGGCTATCAGGTAGATGATCCGGCAGGGTTGATAATCTATTGTCAGCTAAATCAAGCGCCTCAATAGTATCGGGCAGATTACCGGGAATACTTTCCAACTGATTGCTTTCTAGAGTTAATTCCTTAAGCCCGGGTGGTAGATTTTCGGGGATTTCTGTAAGTTCATTATAGGAAACAAAAATATCAGTCACTGTCTCAGGGAGGTTATCCGGTAATTTGCAGAGGTGGTTGTCACTAACGTTCAGTAACGTGATGTTGGGGGGAAGTCTTTCGGACAATGAACTGAGGCGTAGTCCAGCCAGGTAAAGCTCCTTATAGTCTGTTTCTAGACACGCGCACATTCTTGCCACGGCAATGTCCCGTCTCTCCCCCCCACCTGACGGGGCGTTTTTTTCCCACTCAGACCAGAGGGCATAATACTCATCGGGTCTGAGTGGAACGGTTGTCGTGTGAGAAACATTGCCTGAGGATGTGGCATCCCTTGCAGAACGGAGACCCGTCTGAAAAGGCTGATAAGGGTTATTATTGACAGGAAGCATGACACTCTCTTAATTATTCTAATGAAGTGGGTAACTTCGCCCGAAAAAAAGAATATAATTGAAAACTGACCAGGCAGCAAATACAGCGCAACATTGCCACTGTGGGTATTTACGGTGTTAACCCTCTTTAAAATTCGGCTGTAGTGTATCAGCGTTCATGGTTAGGAAGCTCAAAAAAGGCCGATTCAGTTTCCTGCCCCTCCAGATACCGTCTGGGCATCGATAAAATAAGCAAGCTCATCATTGCGCTGTATATAACTGGCCATAGGGTTACGAAGCCGCTGAATATTGTCACCAGAAGGTGTTTCGCTATTTAATGCAGTAAGAAAACTGTAAAAAAAATAGTCCCCGTCCGAAGGGGCATTCGTTTATTCTCCCTTGATGACCGGGGGAATAATGGCCATTTTGCAGTCTCTCAGTTTAATAACCCGACCCAATGTCCTCCTGTCATCCCCCGTCGATATACGGTTGATTGCTTCCCCCTGCACATTAAGTACATTAATGTTCAATCTGACGTCCAGATACACATGTGATATTAAACCTGCAGCATAATCACCAAAGTTTCCCGACCAGTTTCCTCTTATTGCAATCCATCGCTTCAGCGCTTCTGTACGGGCCTCCCTGTTAAGGCTTCCGGTCTATGTTCCGAAAGCCATCCCGTACAGTTCCCGGCTTTCCGGAATGAGGCGACCTTCTTTCAGGTGTGCCTTTGCCGCTTCATTTCGGCTGAGTTTATCTGCCTTTTTTGCGCGTTCGTAGAAATCTGCAGCCTGGTCAGGGTTAAGCTGACTGAACCTGTCGCCGGGCAATTTCAGCGACAGACGCGCCATGATGTCCTGACGTGAATTTTCATCGCTGCCGGCAACGTCAGACAGCAGGGCGCAAAGCTTCGTTGCGGCCTCAGAATTCCATGCTGCGCCGGCAATGGCATGAGCGAGGGATGCAACGCTGTGCTCCTTTTTATGCGGCAGCAGCGCTGATATTACCTCCTCTTTGTCAAGGTATTTGTTTTCGTACAACCGGTGTAATAAAGAAACCCATGCCTCTGCAAGGGGAGCCATTCCGCCTGCTGCTACCCTGGTTGCCAGCAGGCTGCCGGGGTGGGCCTCGTTGACATTGCCGGGTCGGACTGCCATAGCCGCCACCGCAGGGGCAGAGGCGGCAACCGAAGTCAGTTCAGTCACGGCTTTCAGGGCCTGCTCCGGGCGCTTATCAGCCATCAGAGCACAGTACCGGTTTTGCAGGAACGCGCGGGTAAGGGCAGTCTCGTTCTCACCCGTCATTTCATCCCAGACTTTTTTGCCAACAGCCACTTCGGCATCAGCAATGCCCTCCACCCCAGCGGCCTTCAGTTCTGCATCCACGCGCTGACGATAAGTGTCGTTTAAAGCCCCTGTCTGCTGCTCCTGCATGTTCTCGACAAATCCGGGGCTGGCCCGGTACAGCGCCGTTTTCCAGGGGGTCCACTGTGCCAGCCAGGTGGGAAACGCCCGTTTTTCCCGCTCTCTGACCTGTACCAGTGCCCGATCCAGGTCTTCCTGCGTCACGCCGGAGACGTCACCATAGCGCATTCTTTCTCCCGCAGAGGTCAGCCTCAGTGCATCGCGCAGGCCGGTCTGGTATGCCAGGTAAACCTCAACTTCATCAACGAGCCGGAGCGTTTTAACCTTGTCACGGGCTGCCTGCTCAAGCTGTTCAAGGCGGAACATCTCGCATCCGGCAGTCATTAATTCCGGCAGTCTGTCATCCCAGGTACCGTTTTCAACGTCATACACCAGCGCCACTTTCTGCATATCGTTCCAGGCGAGTGTCACCCTGTCTTCGCAGCTTGTGGTGGCCTCCTGGGCCACGGCAAATGTTGTCTCCCGCAGCGCGGGGGTTTCCACCAGCCGGGTCAGCCAGTCAGTCACCCGCACCTTAAATGCCGGGTTTTCTCGCGTGTTTTGGGTTTCGCCCAGGCGGCTGAGGAACGCGCTGAAGGCCGCCGCGTTGTCCTCCTTTTCCATGGCTGCCCAGGCACTTTCTGCCGTCTGTGCTGACAGCCAGTCTCTCACCGCTTCACTCAGGGGACGAGGCGGGGCATCAGCCCTGTCTTCTGACATGGAGAAAAGGAACTGTGGCCCGGTATAATCTGCCATCTGAACCCAATCCATGAGTCTGCGGAGGGTGCGTGCTGAAAACGGATTACCGTCCAAAAAAACGCCAGCCTCCGATGGAAGACGCCAAAGGGAAGCAGGAATTGTTTGCAATTGATTATTTTGTAAAAATAAATACAGCAGGCTATCAGGTAGATGATCCGGCAGGGTTGATAATCTATTGTCAACTAAATCAAGCACCTCAATAGTATCGGGCAAATTACCGGGAATACTTTCCAACTGATTTTTCCCTAAAATTAATCTCTCAAGCCTGGGGGGGAGGTTTTCGGGAGTTTCTGTAAACTCGTTATCGGAAACAATAAGATCAGTCACTGTCTCAGGGAGGTTATCCGGTAATTTGCAGAGGTGGTTGCCACTAACGTTCAGTGATGTGATGTTGGGGTGTATGTAGTGGCACACTGAATTTGGCCACCTGAACAGAGGTGATATGCTCACCTCAGGACATTACAGGTGCTTCAATGAAAAAAAGAAATTTCAGTGCAGAGTTCAAACGCGAATCCGCTCAACTGGTCGTTGACCAGAACTACACCGTGGCAGATGCAGCCAGTGCTATGGATGTCGGCCTTTCCACAATGACGCGATGGGTGAAGCAGTTGCGTGATGAGCGGCAGGGAAAAATACCTAAAGCCTCTCCCATTACTCCTGAACAAATTGAAATACGTGAGCTGAGGAAAAAAATACAACGTATTGAAATGGAAAACGAAATATTAAAAAAGGCTACCGCGCTCTTGATGTCAGACTCCCTGAACAGTTCTCGATAATCGGGAAACTCAGAGCGCATTATCCGGTGGTCACACTCTGCCACGTGTTCGGGGTTCATCGCAGCAGCTACAAATACTGGAAAAACCGTCCTGAAAAACCAGATGGCAGACGAGCTGTATTACGCAGCCAGGTACTGGAACTGCATAGCGTCAGCCATGGCTCTGCTGGCGCAAGGAGTATCGCAACTATGGCAACCATGAAGGGCTTCAGGATGGGACGATGGCTCGCCGGCAGGCTCATGAAAGAGCTGGGGCTGGTCAGTTGTCAACAGCCCACTCATCGGTATAAATGCGGTGGCCTTGAACACATCGCTATCCCGAATCACCTTGAGCGGCAGTTCGCAGTGACAGAGCCTAATCAGGTGTGGTGTGGCGATGTGACCTATATCTGGACAGGCAGGCGCTGGGCCTACCTCGCCGTTGTTCTCGACCTGTTCGCGAGAAAACCGGTGGGCTGGGCAATGTCGTTCTCACCGGACAGCAGGCTGACCATCAAAGCGCTGGAGATGGCGTGGGAGGCCCGGGGAAAACCAGCCGGAGTGATGTTCCACAGCGATCAGGGCAGCCATTACACAAGCAGACAGTTCCGGCAGTCACTGTGGAGGTATCGGATCAGACAGAGTATGAGTCGGCGTGGAAACTGCTGGGATAATAGCCCAATGGAGCGCTTCTTCAGGAGTCTGAAGAACGAATGGGTACCGGTGACGGGTTACATAAACTTCAGCGATGCAGCCCACGCAATAACGGACTATATCGTTGGGTATTACAGCGCGCTCAGGCCGCATGAATATAACGGTGGGTTACCACCAAACGAATCGGAAAACCGATACTGGAAAAACTCTAACGCGGTGGCCAGTTTTAGTTGACCACTACAGCCTGAACTCACTCCGCCCATTGAACGGCCTGCTGGTCGGGAGCGCACAGAACCGCCGGTCACCCACCTTCCTGCTGATACCACATCAGAATCCCCGGTCACCAACCTGCGCAGCGGTACGCTGACCACGTCCGGCCACCCTGAACCCGCGCCGGAACTGTCTGACAGCATTGCGATGCCAGAATACGAGGGAGCGAATGTCGGCAGGGTACCGCGTCGTGAAGTGCAGAACGACCACTTGGACGGACGTCAGGTCATTACCGGCGAGAGCGGTAGCGCTGACGATAATGCAGGGAGCGTCCTGAGTGATTTCAGCGCCGGTACGCTCGTTTCCGCGTTCGGCGAGCAGCTTGAGTCTCCTTCTGCGGCAGTGAATTCTGTGGCGTTCGCGGCTACCGGACTTGAACCGGTCAACGACATCTGGCACATCCCGGCGTTGCAGGATGACACTGAGCACCTTCAAGACATGGCCTTCCGCCTTGTCTTCGAAATTGCAGAGGCGATGGGCTGTCCTGACTGCGTGCGTGAAGACAAGCATCCAACATCAGTTGGCTTCTCCGTGTCCGCGAACGCCGGTGAATTTTCTCTCTTCCTTGCGGGGCTTTCTGGCTCGTTGCCTAATGGTCAGTTAAATATGTTCATGTTCTGCCTGAACTTTTTCGGCTCTCAGCACCCAACTGATACACCCGTTTTTGACGATATTACGGTGGTTAAAACGATGCGTCTTATCCGCGTTATCCGCCGACTGCGCGAGCTGCAGCGCCTGGCTGCCAAGGGAGGGGACAATGACTGATGACCTGAACGATGAAATGGCGCAGGCCAGTACGGCGATGTTTACGCAGCGCAGTATCGATGCCATCCGGGCACAGGTGCATACTGCGTTGCCATCAAAGGAAATCTGCGGATGCTGCGGCGTTAATATTCCCTTAGACCGTCAACTCGCAGTTCCAGGCGTGGAGCTTTGCGCGGGCTGTCAGGATGTCAAGGAGCGTCGGGATTGGCATCACCCAGCTAGCAAAAAGGGGATGCGTTATGTCTGATAATCAGAGGCTTATCATGCGCGTCCGGCACTTGATGGCGCTGGGTACCCGCAACGATAACCCGCATGAAGCGGCACGCGCCGTTGCGCTGGCTCAGCGCCTCATGCAGCGTCACAACCTTACTCAGGACATGTTCTCCCTCACAGAGGTCAGCGAGTCGGTCTGCGATAGCCTGACCAGTAACGCGGAGAGGGTGCCGGCCTGGCTCAACTCCCTTGCAACTGTTGTCTGTATGGCCACGGGTTGCCGTAGCTGGTTCGGTTGGTACGTCTATACCAGCATGGGTGGTAATAAAATCCATCGCCGTTCGTTGCACTTTTACGGCTTCAGTGAGCGGCCAGAAATCGCGCGTTACATCTTCACCGTGTTGCAGCGTCAGTTGCGGGTCGCAACTGACCGCCATATGAAAAGTTATCGCTCTCGCCGTATCCTTCTGCGCACGCTCCGCTGTCGGGCAGACCAGTTCCGTGAAGGCTGGGTATCGGGCGTCTGGCAGGTACTGCAGTCTTTTGCTCCCTCATCGGGGGAAACGTCGGTGCTGCAGCGCTGGTTGGTGCAGCGTCATAGGGGCAACGCCTTGACCGGCCTCACCATCCGTGAAGTCGGCAGTTGCCGCGGTGATAAAATGGCCCGTATGGTGGGCTGGCTCGCCGGGCGTGATGCCGATGTGCATCAAGGCCTTTACGGGGCACAGGCTCCACATCAGATCACGGAGGGAGGTACCGCGTATGACTGACGTTATTTTATGGAGCGCCTGCCTGTCGGGTTGGCTTTTTGATGTTCTGCTCGTTGCAAACCAGGTGATATCCAGAGGAGCCTTATGAGCCACCACAATCTGTCACAGGCTACCACGGCCATTCTTTCATCACTGCTGATGGACGTAAAGAGCGGAAATATTCGCCGATGCGAGTCGCTGGGCATGTCGGTCGAGGAAATCCGCGCGCTAAGCCAATTGAGCCTGGATGAACTGCATTATATCAGCCAATCACACGTTTCCGTCCTGGACGTCACCCTCAATCACGAGAATTTCTGGCTGATGTTGAACCAAGCGCGTAATGAGCAGAAACGCATGCTGATGATTGATCGTGCGTTGGAACTGGGTGGTTCGATGGAACTGATGGAGACTTACTTTGGCATGTCGCCATCAGAAGTTAGCGCCCGTCGGCGAATGATGGGCATTGAAACGCGCCAGGGCCGCACTCAGTCACTCAGCGAACCGCAGGATACGTTGCTGTGGTCGGAATGGAAGGTGGCGGGTATGTCTTCGCCAGACTCGCACCAGGCTCTGGAGGTCATGATGCTGGCGGCTGAGCAATACAGCCTGTCCCTAACCGCCGTCTGGACCCGCGTCTGCCTGTGGTGTCGTGAAGCAAAGACTGTCCGTAAAACAGATGTCAGTGTGCGTAAGGCGACATGATGCAGGTGGGTGATGAGAGCTATAACCATGAAATGCGCTGTTAAGGGATTGTCGCTGACAAACATACAGTGCCGGGTTAATCCCGGCACTGTGCTGTCGCAGGGTAAAGAGGGGAGTAAAAAATGACCATGCCGCCCGATAGCATTGTGGCACTCACACTGTCCCGGATGCAGCAAAACCTGGAGCGGAGGGCGGATAGCTGCGATGTCAGCCAGGAGCGCAGCGGGCTGCTATTTATGGGGAACGTGCACGATGCGTATCCGCGCAGGCTGTTTCTCGACACGCGCCTTTCACCGCTCGATAAAACCGCGTGGGTAATGATCCGGCTTTATGCACAGCAGAATGAGGGGGCTGTCTTCCCGACCTACGATGAACTACAGATACAGCTCGCATCGGCGCATTCTGAGAAAGCCTCCAGGGATACCGTCAGCCGTGTTCTTCTGATGCTGCGTCTGACAGGCTGGCTCAGTTTGTGTAAGCGCGTGCGTGATGACCGCGGCCGCATACGTGGCAATATCTATGCACAGCATGATGAACCGTTGGGTTACCGGGATGCAGAGACGTTCGACCCGGGCTGGCTGACGCTGGTTGAAGAAAGCTGTTTGAGTAAGAATAAGTCTGTCCGTATGACGGCGTTAGCCGTGATAAATGACATGCTTCAGGATCCGGGTATGCGTCACCGCCACAGTCGGCTGGTACTCATTGAGAATCGGCTGAGTGTACCTGCTACACCTGCTGAAATGGTCCGTCGTAGCAGGGCGCAGTCAATGAGTCCAGAAAACGGACTTGGTAAAAAACGCTTAAAAAACCTCTTGAATCCACTAAGTCCGAAAAACGGACTTAGTACCCCACAGCACGAAGAAACACTGAGTTCGAAATCAGGACTCTGCAAGAAATCAATGAGTTACGCCGGAGTCCGAAAATCGGACTGTAACGTACGTAATTTCACACAAAGTGTGAATAAAAAAACGTACGTACTGGGCCGAGGACTTTCGTTGCTGCCTGAAGATTTCATGACCGGACTGAACAGTGAGGATCGGCAGATGCTGGCTGACCAGATGGCCTCACTGCCCGAAACGACTGCGAAGATACTGGCTGGGATGCTGTGTGAACAACTGAGACAGGGCAGGCTGTCCAATCCTGTTGGCTGGATGTTTTCGATGCTGCGACGAGCTCGCAATGGCAAATTAAAATTGTCAGAAGACGCTGGGCATGCAGACTCTGGCTGCATCGCATCTACCCCTGCAGAAAGCCCGCCCCCAGTGCCTGCAGTATCGCTTCCTGTTCTGCCTGCGAACAGAGCTTCTCAGGAGCAGGTCAGGACGATGATTGCTGCTATCCGGAAACAATCGTGTAAGTGATAATTGTGATTGTACAAAAAACAACCTTTCCACCCAGTGGTGGCAAGAGCAAAAAACAACCAATCAGAGGAGATGTTACATCAGCCCCTACAGAAAGCCTTTACCTAGTGCCTGCGGTATCGCTTCCTGTTCTGCCAGCGAACAGATCTCCTCAGGAGCGCATGAAGGCGGTGATAGCGGCGATACGGCATGGGGCGCAACAAGGTTTGAAAATTAACAAACTGATTCGAGAATTAAGCAACAACGCCAACCTGAGACAGCAAGATTGCTCAAATAATAACCTTGTTGCGGGGCGCAACAAAATTAAAAAACGAGCAAACCGATTCGAGAATTAAGCAACAACGCCAACCTGAGACAGCAAGATTGCTCAAATAATAACCTTGTTGCGGGGCGCAACAAGATTAAAAAACGAGCAAAACGATTCGAGAATTAAGCAACAACGCCAACCTGAGACAGCAAGATTGCTCGAATAATAACCTTGTTGCGGGGCGCAACAAGATTAAAAAACGAGCAAACCGATTCGAGAATTAAGCAACAACGCCAACCTGAGACAGCAGGGTTGCACAAATAATAACCTTGTTGCGGGGCGCAACAAGATTAAAAAACGAGCAAACCGATTCGAGAATTAAGCAACAACGCCAACCTGAGACAGCAGGATTGCACAAATAATAACCTTGTTGCGGGGCGCAACAAAATTAAAAAACGAGCAAACCGATTCGAGAATTAAGCAACAACGCCAACCTGAGACAGCAAGATTGCTCAAATAATAACCTTGTTGCGGGGCGCAACAAGATTAAAAAACGAGCAAACCGATTCGAGAATTAAGCAACAACGCCAACCTGAGACAGCAAGATTGCTCGAATAATAACCTTGTTGCGGGGCGCAACAAGATTAAAAAACGAGCAAACCGATTCGAGAATTAAGCAACAACGCCAACCTGAGACAGCAGGGTTGCACAAATAATAACCTTGTTGCGGGGCGCAACAAGATTAAAAAACGAGCAAACCGATTCGAGAATTAAGCAACAACGCCAACCTGAGACAGCAGGATTGCACAAATAATAACCTTGTTGCGGGGCGCAACAAGATTAAAAAACGAGCAAACCGATTCGAGAATTAAGCAACAACGCCAACCTGAGGCAGCAAGATTGCTCAAATAATAACCTTGTTGCGGGGCGCAACAAGATTAAAAAACGAGCAACCTGATTAGAGAATTAAGCAACAATGGCAACCTGAGACAGCAAGATTGCTCAAATAATAACCTTGTTGCGGGGCGCAACAAGATTAAAAAACGAGCAAACCGATTCGAGAATTAAGCAACAATGGCAACCTGAGACAACAGAATTGCTCAAATAACAACCTTGTTGCGGGGCGCG
Organism: Serratia symbiotica; assembly: GCF_000821185.2. Classification (NCBI taxonomy): domain Bacteria; kingdom Pseudomonadati; phylum Pseudomonadota; class Gammaproteobacteria; order Enterobacterales; family Yersiniaceae; genus Serratia; species Serratia symbiotica. Next base: position 326,622 of record NZ_CP050855.1, read on the forward strand.
GCAAGGTTAAAAAACGAGCAAACCGATTCGAGAATTAAGCAACAATGGCAACCTGAAACAACAAGATTGCCCAAATAATAACCTTGCTGCGGGGTGCGGCAAGGTCAGAATACGTACATGTGATAATTTCAGCGTTGAGATTATGAGTTTTACATTGTTGTAAACCCTGATATTTCAGGACTATGCCACCTCATCTTAACTGAACACAGGTGACAACGATGGCAGACAAGAAAACCAGGGCGGGTGCACTCCAGTCCGAACTTCATATCGAACTCCACACTAATTATGCCATTGGATTGTGGGAGGGTCGTAAGGCAGAGAAACGTGATGACGGTAAGAAAGGAAAGCAGCCTATTATGGGCATGCCGCAGTTTCTTCACCGTGCCACGCTGATTAACAGAGATTCTTTGCAGAATGATCCGTGGGCCGATATGGCGATGCTGGCCCTGGAAGAAAAAATTGAGTACGCCAGCCAGCAGATGCAAAAGCTGATTGAAACACTGGATAAACAGATGAGCTTTGTTCCGGCAGGCGTCACCATCAGCGATGCTCAAGCTGTGGAAACAGTCGACCTCACTGTTTTTAGCAGCACCCCACTGGGATATCGCTGTGTTTTTCTGCTGATGGGCTTTGATCAGTTTGCTAAAAAGGTTCTCCAGGCCGCGCATTATGGCGTTATTTCACGCACTCAGCGCTATGATCTGCTGGGCGACGGCAGCCGACTTCTACGTGAAATTTACGGATGCGTGCTTCGTTATCGCAAAATCGGCGCAACCCGCCTTGATGCGGTTGAGAATAATGAGGTGTGGAATAAAGCCTGCGAAGAAGCTGGCGAACCTGATCGTACCGTTCTGCTCGGAGAAAAACGTTCCACGTTCTCTCCGCCCGTTAATGAAGCGAGCATAAATCTTCTGCGCTTGCGCTATCAGGCGACCTGAGGAGACCGACCATGCGGCTTTTTATCTGTGAAAAGCCCTCGCAGGGGCGCGATCTGGCGGCAGTGCTTGGGGCATCCCGCCGCAGTGACGGTTTTATGGCGGGTAGCGGCGTCACCATCACCTGGGCGGTGGGTCACCTGCTTGAGACTGCACCGCCAGAAGCTTATGGCCAGCAGTACGGCAGACCCTGGTCGCTCTCTGCCCTGCCGATACTGCCCGCACCCTGGCAGGTCATTGTGAAAAAAGAAACGCAGGATCAGTTTAAGGTAATCGAGCGGCTGCTACGCCAGGTTGATGAGGTGGTGATCGCAACCGACGCTGACCGTGAGGGTGAGGTCATTGCGCGCGAGCTACTCGATTACTGCCGCTGGGAAGGTCCGGTGCAGCGGCTCTGGCTCTCGGCGCTGGATGAACTCAGTATCCGTGCTGCATTGCAGGATCTTCGTCCGGGCGCAGATACACTCGGCATGTACCACGCCGGGTTGGGACGTGCGCGCGCAGACTGGTTGATAGGTATGAACCTCTCTCGCCTCTATACCCTGCGCGCGGCTGAAGTCGGTTTTGACGGTGTGGTGTCGGTCGGGCGCGTGCAAACTCCGACACTGGCACTGGTTGTGCGACGTGACAGGGAGATTGCGGCCTTTGTGCCTAAGCCTTACTGGCAGGTAAAGGCGCAGCTCACTGCGGGTGGTCTCACGTTCCCGGCGCAGTGGGTACCGGCGAAGGTTTATACCGATGAGGAAAAGCGCTGCGTGCATCAGAACATCGCGCAGCAGGTGGCGCAGCTTTGCCAACAGGCTGGCGTCGCAGTAGTGACGGAGTGCGAGACAAAACGGGAGAAGGCCGCCGCGCCGCTAGCCTTTTCTCTCGGCTCCCTGCAGCAGGCCTGTGGCAGGCTTTGGGACATGTCGCCCCAGCAGGTGCTGGATACAGCGCAAAGCCTGTATGAAAAACACAAGGCTACTACCTACCCCCGCACCGACTGCGGCTACCTGCCGGAGTCCATGCGTAAGGAAATTCCCAGTGTGCTGGACGCTATTGGCCGCACTGATCCAGAGTGTGCCCCACTGTTGTCCCAACTCGATAAGACGATGGTCTCACGCATATGGAACGACAAAAAAATCACTGCCCATCATGGTATTATCCCCACGCGTAACGCATTCCAACTGTCCGCACTAAACGAGGTTGAGTGCCGGGTGTATACACTGATCCGCCGCAACTATCTGGCACAGTTCCTGTCGCTGCACGAGTCAGATATTACCCGGCTGCAATTTGACATCGGCGGCCAGTTGTTTCGCACCCTTGGTCGAACGGAGATGATAAAAGGCTGGAAGGTATTATTTGAAAAGGCCGATGAGGACGAGGTGCCGGCAGAGGATGAGGCAGCAGTGGCACTGCCTCCGCTCAGTAGAGATGCGCGCTGTGGGGTAAGTCGTGCAGAGGTGGTACCACTGATGACCCGCCCGCCGGCGCATTACACCTTTGCCACCCTTATCGGTGCCATGATGAACGCTGCGGCATTTGTTACTGACGTTTCGCTGCGCAAGGTGCTGAAAGACAACGCTGGACTGGGCACCGAAGCCACCCGTGCCGGTATTGTCGAGCAACTGCTAAACCGCCGCTTTATCGCGCGTAAAGGCAGCAAGCTGATGGCTACGGATCTCGGCGCTGACGTCATTGATGCTCTGCCACCCCAGTTGACGGAGCCGGGAATGACGGCGCTGTGGGAACAGGCGCTGGATGAGGTCGCCGCAGGTCGCATGACGCTCAGCGCCTTTTTGCAACGGCAGGCGGGCTGGACGCGCAACTTGGTAAGCCAGGGTGCGCAGCAGCAGGTTCACATCCGCGTACCACCCACGCCGCCTTGTCCGTTGTGCGGCGGGAAAACCCGTCTGCGTAAGGGGGACAAAGGCGAGTTCTGGAGTTGTCAGCACTACCCTGAATGTAAGGGGATCATTAACAGTGATACCAGGAAGCGAAAAAGCCCGCGCCGGGCTAAGTCACCAAAATCCAACAAGAATTAATCCATCGTCTCTGTATTGCAGGCCAGTGTGGCCTTTGCTATTGTTAACCCGGCTCTGAAGCCGCACTCCGTGACTGCGGGTTTCGTCAGCATCTAATGCATGTGCTGGCGGGATACAGTCTGATCGGTCCGTCCACACCTGAACGGGAGCCGGTAAGGCACGAAAACTCCGTGAAACCCGTGCCGGGAATTGAACACGCCAGCGGAGCTACTGCAGCATTAAGCAGCTAAACCTCAGGTCGATGGTGCAGACCTCAGAAGGCGGTGCCGTCAGGTACCGCTTTTTTTATTTTTCACGACTGATGATTTTCTGCGCGCAGCAGCGTTGACATATGCTGTGTCTGAATCAATGATAAAGAGGCTTATCGTTGTCATCACGACAACTGCCAATGTTCCAGTGATTTGAGAGGAGCGCCTTCGGGTAATCACATGCCAATGCCATCACAACCTGAGAGATGGCGCTTTCGGGCGGTTCAAACCTGTTAACCTTTGCGAACAGGGGCCTGATAATCAGGTTAAGGTCCACTTCACCAATACAGCCAGTCGGCGCTTACTGCTGACTTCCCTGCGGGAAACACTTCCCGTACGGGACAGATGTTTCTCCGCTACCTGTTTATGTTCAGTTTTACTCCGGAGAAAACATCATGACTGCAAACACTCATACTGCCCCTGCTTCAAACGGCTCTTCTTCTGGCACTCAGAAAAAAGAGTATTTCAACCTCAACGTTAGCGGTATCGGTTATCTCAATTCGATCCGCCGTGTTCAGGGTCCTAACGGTGAGTTCACCTGCGCTGTTATCAACGCTCTGACAGGACCAACGGACAATGCTTCCTATACCCGTTTCGATGTCACCATCGCGGGTTCGGACACAACCAAGCTCATCAACCGCTGTCAGAAAGCGGTTGATGAAGAGGAGAAAGTCCTGATTGGCTTTGTGCTGAGCGGTCTGAAAGCCGACGTTTTTACCCTTCAAACGGGTGAACACGCCGGTGAAGCCCGAACCTCTCTGAAAGCCCGCCTGATTAAGGTGGACTTTATCAAGAAAGGCCAGGACGTGGTATACCAAGCACCCAATGCTTCTCAGACGCCGGAATCTGGTTCATCTGCTGCTAAAGAGTACGATCCGAACTCCTTCTAAGCGTCACGGACACACCACCGGAATACATCCCGGTGGTTGTGCTCCTCTCAACCCCCTATTTTTAAGAGGAAATCATTATGTCCGCACGCGGCGTCAACAAAGTCATCCTCGTCGGTAACCTCGGCCAGGATCCAGAAGTACGTTACATGCCTAACGGTAATGCAGTGACCGGTTTAAGCCTGGCCACCTCGGAATCCTGGCGTGATAAACAGAGCGGTGAAAACCGTGAGAATACCGAATGGCATCGTGTCGTGCTGTTTGGCAAGCTGGCAGAAGTGGCCGGTGAATACCTGCGTAAAGGTTCACAGGTCTATATTGAAGGCCAGTTGCGCACCCGCAAATGGACGGATAACAGCGGCACTGACCGCTGGACGACGGAAGTGGTGGTGGGTATAAACGGAACGATGCAGATGTTGGGTGGTCGCAATACCAGCACCACTACCAGCGGAAACAAAGTGCAGTCAGGTCAGCAGAGCAGTTGGGGCCAGCCACAGCAACCTCAGCAAGCACAGTCTGCACCACGAAATCCGGCGAATGAGCCTCCAATGGATTTTGACGATGACATACCTTTCTAGGATTTACCTGAGAGTTATTTGTAAAGAATAAATACACAGACCCCTGTTAAGGTGCCTGTCGCAAAGCTATCTATGCGATTTCCTAATGATAACTGCGCCAGTTTGACTGGCGCTTTTTTATTCAAGATAATTGAGTCAGAAGCGAGGTATCTCATTAATGCCGGTTATACTCAGACTTAATGGATTTAAATTTTTTTTTTACTCAAATGAGGGGAACCCTCGTGAGCCAGCCCATATTCATGTCCGCAATGCCGAAGGTGAAGCAAAGTTCTGGACAGACGATGGGGTTAAACTGAGCAGAAATGATGGCTTCAATGCCAGCACGCTCAGGGAGTTAACAAAAATGGTTGAACAGAACCAAACGCTCTTTGTGGAGGCCTGGAATGACTATTTCAGTTAAGAATGTGCGCTTTGATGAAACCACCATGTGGGTCGAATTGAGTGATGGCAGAGTCATGGGGGTTCCGCTGGCTTGGTTCCCACGACTGCTCAACGCCTCTGCAAAGGATCGCAGAGATTATGAACTCAGTAAACGCGGTATCCACTGGGATGCTCTGGATGAGGATATCTCAGTGGACGGTTTGCTGGCAGGCTGCGGTGATGTGACCCATGTTCCGCATCACGTTGCATGACACAATAAAGGCCTTATTGACTCTATATGGCATCTGCAGAAAAGGCCATGTGAGAAATCTGTTAGCAGATTCAATTAATTACACTCTCTTGTGCGCCGATTTAGTCTGGCGCTTCTTTCTTCTATAATGGGGTTCAATAATCAGGAATGTCACTGGAGATCTACCATGAACACACGATACGAAGCTGATGTTGTTGCCTGGGCTCAGGAGCAGGCAGCTTTACTGCGTGCCGGTCGGTTCTCTGAGATTGATATTGCTAATATCGCCGAGGAGATCGAGGACGTGGGCAAAAGCGAAAAGCGTGAACTCGCCAGTCGTATGGCCGTTTTGCTGGCACATCTTCTCAAGTGGAAGTTTCAGACGGGCCGTCGCGGTTCTAGCTGGCAGCGAACCATCAAAGAACAAAGAAAAGCATTGGCATTACATATTAAAGGAACACCCAGCCTCAAAACTACGCTTTCCAACAGTGACTGGATTGCAGTTGTGTGGGCTGATGCGGTTTCTTCTGCGGCACAGGAAACACAGCTTGATGTGTTTCCTGAGGACTGCATCTGGGAAATGGGACAAATCCTGTCTCAGGAATTTTACCCGGAATAACCTCTGTCAGCATATCTGACGATAAAAGCGCCTTTATGGTAATGCCGGTCACTTAAGGTGACCGGCATTGTTTTTTATAGGTTATTTTCGTTTCAATGATTTCAGTTCCCGGGGATAACTGCGCTCCCTTCGACCTGGTAGCACCAAACTCCCTGCAAGCTCATAAAAATACTTCAGATGCCCAGGTACCGCGACCGGTGAACATAACGGTAACCCTATCAGTAACCTCAAGATTTCACTTATTGTTCCGCTGAAGCTTAACTGATAGGGCAGATAATCCCCCTTCAGATTGAACGCCATTTTTACCATTTGATATCGCACCAGATTATAGGTCAGCTGCACTCCCCATAGCTCCTGCCTGATCATCTCTGGCAGTTTACTTCTCAGCGTCCACCGGTTGCCCAGCAGCTCCTGTTTCACTTCCCGGTAACCCAGCTCTATTTCCCAACGATGCTGATAAAGCTCGCTCACATCTGCCGCCGGATAACGCATCGTATCTGTCAGCGACGTCAGCACCTCCCGTTCCTTGCCCTTTATCGTTCGCACGATTAGCCGTGCTATCACCTCTTCGGGTAATCCATCCCATTGTTTACGTGACAGTGGGCTTGTTTTCAGCTTCACCAGCCTGTCCTGACGGCCCAGCTTTCGTATCTCCTCATATTGCGTGTTTTTCTTCAGTGGCAGCAGCCAGTGACGATTTTCCCCGCTGTTCTGCCAGTGGTGAAGCAGGCCCAGTGAGTAAAAGCCCTTATCGAACAAGGTAATACTGTTGTCTGGTGTGCCCTTTGTCAGCCGTGCGGCCAGGTGCATCTCATTCGTTCCGTAGCGGTCGAACTCACTGGCAACCAGCAGATGACTGCTGAGCTCCATCTGACACACCATCTGCACCTGAGGGTAGGCTGTATCGCCGTGTTGAGTCCGGCTTTTACCGAAGGCGGCCTCATTTTCTGGCGTGTCCGGTGTTCGCCAGACTACGCCATCGACGCCCAGCAATTTTAAGCCGTGCCACAAGGGATGGCGTGCCTCCTGATGCCAGTAGTCTGCGGTCAGTTTAAACAAGGTTTTAATGGGGTCTTCACCGAGTGTTTTACGCCGCTGGATTACGGAGCTGGGGGCGGTAAACGGGCGACCTGTCCGGTCAACAATGTCCATCAGATTCACGATTTGCGACAGGGGACGGTTGTTATAGATAGCCATGCCAATGACCAGCCAGACCATGGATTCAAGAGGGAGTTTACGTTTTCTGAGTGTGACGGTATCAGTCAGGGAGAAAGCCTGCTGAATGAGGTCAGGAGGCAACAGATCAGCCAGCGTCTGAACCTGTTCAGGGGCGGTAAAGATGCATAAAAAAGGGTTCCAGTCATGTCCTGAAACCCTTTTTACAGCAACCACTGGATCGTTCAACCGATCCTTAAACGATCGGCATTACCTTTATGGCGCTTTTTTTTCGGTTCGAGTCGGAGCAAGGCAAGGCTTTCGACCTGTCCCTATTATTAAAATCTCCACTTTTTTCTTCAGTTTGCTGTAAGAGTTTCACATTGTCTGCTTTTTCTTTGGTTTGCTGGCAGGTGCGCTGATGTGACCCATATTCCGAATCACGTTGCATGACACAGTAAGGCGAAACGCCAGATAACCGACGTTTTTATGAAAAGTATCTACGGCCAGTATCGTTGTGAACGCGCACGTCCCGTACAGGCTAACCCCATTAGTGCAAAACTCTTCATCCATAGCAACCTCAGCAGGCCCTGTCTGCACCACTAAATCCGGCGAACAAGCCACCGATTGATTTTGACGATAGCCGTAGTTAACATTACTATATTAGCTAACTTAGCTAATAAAGGGTGTTTTATGACCATACAGGCAAATATGCACGAAGCGAAATCTCACCTCAGCCATCTGGCCGATCAGGCTGCAGAGGGTGAAATTGTCATCATTGCTAAATCCGGAAAGCCATACGTTCAGCTGATCCCTGTTATGCAGAACGACAGGACACCTGGAGGTTATAGAGAAGACATCTCCATGGACAACTGCTTTAATGAAGCTGATGCTGAAATCCAGAGAATGTTTGAAGGTAACTGATGAAGCGTCTTCTTATTGATACGCATGTCTTTATCTGGTGGCTAACTGATGACCATGCTCTGGGATCTATGGCCAGAAGCGTGATTTCCAGGGGGAGTAACGTTGTTTATGTCAGCGCTGTGACCCCGTGGGAGATTTCTATCAAACGCTCTTTAGGTAAACTGCAGTTTGAGGCAGATATTGATGAGGCAATGGAACGAAATCGCTTTTTTCCTCTCTCTATTACACATTCTCATGCAGAGCAGGCAGGCGAATTGCCAAGACACCATGGCGATCCGTTTGACCGTATGCTGATAGCGCAGTCGCAGATGGAAGGACTCATTCTGGTCTCTGCCGATACTGTTTTCAGCCAATACGGCACAAGGCTGATGAACGCCAGAACCTGATGGTGATTTTTTTCATTTTGGCGCTTTTTTTCGGAGCGGGTCATTTAGCCGGTACAAATCAGCCGCCACACAACGCGGGTCAAGATTGGAGCCTCGACAGGCTATATAACTTGCTTTTGTGGCCTTACGGGGTTGTCCCTAAGGGAAATTCTCCAGCAATACAGATAGATTTATCGGTGTTCTCTGCCCCGTAAAGAAACAGAATAATCAGCATTCTTTTTCAGATACACCTGCTCGTTCACTCCAATCGACCACGCATTGTTTTTCTTTGGTTTGCAGTAAGAGTTTCACATTGTCTGCTTTTTCTTCACCGCCAGAATAGCACTCCTGACCAAGACTATGACTGGGGTGAATCCTGATGGCAGTACCTTCCAGACGCGCCGCAACAGGCGCAGGCCTGTTCGCCTGCTCTGTAATATTGGCAGGCTGCACCAATACGGCCTCCACCGCGATACCTAATCCAGTGGGCCACTATCAGCAACCCGTGCGTTTTGATGATATTTACCGTAATCGCTCACCAGACGTGGTGCGCTATGACCGTTATACGCTTGTCAGCACGCGTCCGGCCGCTGCGCAGCGCGATCCACTCAATCAGATTGTGGAAATTACCATGCCGGCGCAGCTGGTCAGCAGCGTCGGTGAGGGATTTCGCTATCTGCTGCTGGAGTCGGGTTATTCACTGTGCTCCGCCACTTCTTCAGCATTTTCGGCGCTTCTCAGTCGGCCATTACCCGCCGTACAGCGTGACATTGGCCCGCTAAAGCTCAGCGAGGCGTTACAAGTTTTGGCCGGTCTCGCTTGGCGACTGAAAGTCGACGAAGTTAACCGCGAGGTCTGTTTTGAACTTCGTGATCAGTATCGCAGCTTCTCTGCTCCTGCACAGATCATCACATCACCGACACCGCGCGGCGTACCCGTAACTCGGACTTCTGGAACCTCTGCCAGTTTGCCGGTTCCGTCTACCGCTGCGGTCGTGGCGTCATCTACTGCACCGTGTAGCCCCATTACCGGCGAAGCGCTGAACGCATCAGCAGCAACGAAAAAATCCGCGCTTACGCCGCAGAGCCTGGCGGTACCCTCACCGGCGCTCACGGCGGATAAGCTTCCAGTGTTACAGAGCGCGTCTGGCACAGCGGCGGCAAACATCAGGCCGACATCCGTACTTGCGCCAGCGGTTGGCATCCCTGAGAAAACAGCCCCCGCCTCTATGGTTCGCTCCTCTGCGGCACAGCTGACGACAGTGAACCCTTTCTCATCCCACCTGGTTCGCCCCGTTACCACGCTGCCACCGCCTCTGCCTGTTGGCAGTCATGTCTCGCCGATCTCTCCGACAGGGGCACCGGTAACCGTGCTTCCCGTTGGTCAGACATGGCGTGCAGAGCCAGGCTCCACGCTGAAAGAGACCCTGACCCGTTGGGCATCAAAGGCCAACTGCAGCAATGGGGGGAACTGGGTTGTCATCTGGCCTGTGACGCTCGATTATCGCATCGATGCGCCACTGGTTTTTCACGGCAACTTTGAGTCGGTGCTGGTGCAGGTCTTTGGCCTTTATCGCAAAGCTGAAAAACCGCTCTTTGCCGAGGCCAGCCGTATTCAGTGCCTGATCTCGGTAAGCGACACACCTACGGGCGGAGGCCACTGAAATGGGATTCGCCCTGCCAGTATTCGCGCTCTGCCTGTTTATCGCGTTGATGGCCAATGATGCGCAGCAGCGTTCGGCTGATCACATGCGTTTGTCATTACAGCAGTACCTGCCGGCTCAACTGGCAGCGGATATGCTGCGCACCGCAGCCGCCGTGAATAACTGGCGACACGGAAGAACCGTGGCTGATGGCCCTGTTTCACCTGCTCAGACCGGCATGGTGCCGGTACCTGACCCCCGTATTCAAAGCGTTATATACAGTGGTCGCCTCTGGGTCTGGGTACCTGCCGCTGAGGGCGTTTATAGCGCGCTCAGCGCGCAGTCCGTGACCTCAGCGCTGGCACTGACAGTCAGCGAAGGTCGACTCAGAATGGCCGATGGCACCGACATGAACCTGGCTCTGCCGTCCAGCGTCACGGAGGGCAGCATTGTTTACCTCAACTAACAGAATCAAGGATCTACGGATGCCGCGCCTACCTTTCTGCCTGACAATGCTTGCCGCCACGCTCGCGCTGTCATCATGTTCACTGAATGAAATCAATAAAATGGACAAAGAGGCCATGGGTCAGGCTAACACCGCTCAGCGTGTTCTGCATAGCCAGCAGGCCGTGTCACAGCCCTCGGTGATCTGGTCTGATAAGCCGTGGGTTAACCTGCAGCCGGTTACACCCGTGGTGTCCACGCCAGATGAAAAAAATCTCCCTGCCTGTCAGATAACCATTAACCGTCCTGACGGCATCTCATTGCCTGAACTGGGGCAGCGGGTCACGGCACTCTGCGGCGTGCGCGTATCTATAACGCCGGATGCAATTGCTGCACTCGGCAACGTGACCAGCGGTAGCGTCATCACCTCGCAGATGGGTAGCCAACTGCCCGCGCCAGACGATAATGGTCGAATACCCCTGTCGCAGATGGGTGGGGCTACTGCTCGGCAGAGTGTTTCGCTTATCCATGGTCTGAAGTATCAGGGCGATATTCGCGGCCTGCTGGACATGGCCGCCAGTGGCCTGGGGCTTTCATGGCGCAGCGATAGCAACGGCATCTATTTCTATCAGTTAGATACGCGTACGTTCCAGCTCGTTATCCTTAACACCAAAATAAACAGCAGCGCCTCGATCACCTCCGGCTCCGGCAACCAACTGGGTAGCGGCGGCGGCTCGACAGGAGGGACCACGGGCGACGTCAGTTCGAACCAGAAAACGGACTACGGCATGAACAGTGATCTGTATGCAGATATCCGTAAGACCATCGAGCAGATGGTGACACCGAAAACCGGTCGTTTCTGGCTGTCAGACGCCACCGGTACGCTGAGCGTCACCGATACCCCGGATGTGCTGGAGCGCATTGGCCGCTATATCGAATACCAGAACAAGGTGCTGAGCCGCCAGGTACAGCTCAATATCCAGATTGTCAGCGTCAGTCAAACCCATAACGAGCAACTGGGGCTGGATTGGGGGCTGGTCTATAAATCGCTGCATAGCTTTGGAGCCATCCTGACTGGCTCTATGGTGAATACCTCTTCTTCCGCAGCCAGCGCTGGCATTTCGATTCTGGACACCGCAACCGGCAGCGCCGCGAAGTTTTCTGGCTCCAGTCTGTTGATTAAGGCTTTGTCAGAACAGGGCAACGTCAGCATGGCGCTGAACCAGACCGACCCCACCGCGAACCTGACCCCCGTTGCTTATCAGCTTTCCAGTCAGAGGGGGATATTGTCCAGTTCCAGCTCCACCGCCACCGCGAATGTCGGTGTCACGTCTTCCATGACCACCACCACCCTCACTACTGGCCTGTTCATGACCATGTTGCCATTTATTCAGGAGAGCGGCGATGTACAGCTGCAGTTTGCCTTCAGCTACACCAGTCCGCCAAAGATTGAGAGTTTCATCAGTCAGGATGGCAACACCCGTAACGATCTGCCCACTACTTCTACCGAGGGGCTGGCCCGCAAGGTCAACCTCCGTTCTGGACAGACTCTGGTTCTGACCGGCTCCGAACAGCAGAACGTGTCATCCGACAAGCGGGGCACGTTTACGCCGGGCAACTTTATCCTGGGGGGAGGCCAGAACGGCTCACGCGGGCGTACCACGCTGGTCATCATGATCACCCCCGTTCTGTTGAGGTAGCCATGTTTTTACGTAGAAGATCAGCCCTGCGCCCCGGGGTGAAGATTTTTCATCGCCGTCGTGACTGGATAGCGGGCCTACGCTGGGAGCCGCTGCGGGGCAATGTTTCGTTTCTGATGTGTGGAAAAAAATACCCAGATACGCACGGTATTGTCGTTGGCCGACGTATTGCGGCGATGGCGGGATTCGTCTCACCGGGACGCGTGCGCCGCAGCATGTACTCCCTGGCCGTGGCATTCCAACTGGCTGAAGGCGAGAATGCCTGGGGGATTTACCGCCTGAGCCGGGAACAGGATCTGTGGGTATTTCTTGCAGTCAGCGGCGGGCAGCTCTCTGTCATGGGTGACGTGACAGGCTCGCGTGCTTTCGTGGAGTCTGCCGCGCAGAACTTTTTGCGTTTCAACGATGCCGATGCGCCGGGGCGGCGCTGTGCGGCAACGGCGGATGATGGAAAAGACGCCACGCAGTTGACCGATAGACTTACCCGGCCTCAGCTTAGGCGTTGCCGGCTGCGTAAGCGCCTGACGTCTGCCGCCGTTCTCTTGTCTGTAGTCGTGATCACGGCGATATCTGTTGCTGGCGCTTACTGGCATGACACTGTGCAGCAGAAAGCTGAACAGGCAGCTGCGATGGCCGCTTTTCGCGCCCGGCAGGCGATGACACGTGAAAAACCGGTCACGCCGGTGCGTGCACCACATCCATGGGTTTCTCAGCCGTCGGTACAGGCGTTGCTCAGCCATTGCTGGCTGACTCGTGCACCGCTTTATGCATCGGTTGCCGGCTGGCGCTTTGATGACGGTGAGTGTGTGCCGCAAGGCCTTCGCCTACGCTATGTTGCCATGCCGGGCTCTACCGTGGAGGATTTCTCCCGGCGTGCCCGTGAGTTGCTTGGTCACGCCGCAATATTTAACCTTCAGGAAGGCGGCAAAAGAGGCGATGTTTTTATCCCTTTCCCTAAAACGTTTGCACCGGATCTTGGGGAGGAAGCTTTACCCAGTGCAGATGCTCAGCTGATGCGCTTTATCTCCCACCTGCAGCGGCGCAACCTGGATGTGACGTTTACCGAAGTCAGGCCGCCAGCTGTTGCACCGGGACAGGTTCAGTTCACCCCGATTCAGGACTGGCGAGAGTTTACCTTCTCAATCAGCGCACGCCTGCAGCCGGAACGGCTGCTGCAGGGCTTCGATGCCTCCGGGCTTCGCCTGACAAGCGTGTCGCTCACCATGAGCCCGCAGGGGCAGTTTCACTACACCATCAAGGGGAGCATTTATGCGCAGAACTGACTCTGTCCGCTACCGCCTGTTCCTGTCTGTGTTGTTCAGTGGACGGGTGTTGGCAGTAGATGCACTGCCTCCAAACGTCACGATCGGCGAACTTGAGGCTGCACAGGCACGCAATCTCATTTTGGAGCAGAAGGTGCAGACCGCCCGTTTGCAGCAACAGCTTCGCGAGAGTGAGTTTCCGCAGTCTCCGAACCGTAATTATCTGGCCAACTCACTGCAACCTTCCGCCCCGCTGATGGCGTTGCCGACAACAGCGCATGCTTCTGACACCTCAGCAGATAAATTGCGAGACAGCGTTCGGTTGCAGGAAATTTATGGTCGCGGCACGCAGCTCCGTGCGCGCATTGTCCTGCCCGACGGTGGCGTGACAGAAGTCGTAAAAGGTGACCAGATCCCTGGTACGTCAAAACGTGTCATAGAGATCACGGCTACGGTCGTGCGCCTCAGCGACAACTCCGACCTGTCCTTCTGAGGTGATCATGACACCCGATAAAGACATCATGGAGTTTGTATTCGTTGAACGGTACCCTACCCGTGGTGTGATACTGCTTGTCGACGGCAACCGGCGCAAAGAGGCGGCCATTCAGCGCTGGGTGATGGATGTTACGCGCGCGTATCCTGGTGCAAAAACAGAGTTTGTGTCACTGAGTGAGCTCAATCGCCGCAGGGAGGCTTCCGAACGTCAGGGGTATGGACTGAGCCAGGGTGTCAGCGAAGCCGATCTAAAAAGCCGCGACGTCAGCGTTTCGCAGGATAAGGTCATCAGCTATTTCAAGTTGGCACAAGAGTTCAATGCTTCTGATATTCATCTCGAAATCAGTGCCGACCGACGACTCACCATTGTGCAGTTGCGTATTCACGGTGAGCTGGAAGTCGTGGATGAGGTTAAATATGAAGAAGGCCTGACGCTGGCTTCAACCATATATATCTCAATGTGTGATGTACGTGAGCAGTCATTCTTTGCTGGCCGTGAGCAGTCTGGCCGCATTGATGCCAAATTTGCGCGGCGCGCCGGTCTTTTTGGTACCCGCTACGAGCACCGTCCAACACCGGATGGACTGATTGTGGTCATGCGTACCATCCCCGATGACGGCGATAACGTGCCGACGTTGCAACAGTTGGGTTTTCTTGCCGAGCAAATCAGCCTCATCATGCGGATCCTGCGACTCCCGGAAGGGATGGTGCTGTTAACCGGTCCAACGGGATCGGGGAAAAGCGCCACGCTACGGGTGTTTAGCGATATCTGGCTTAACCTTACCGGTGGAAAGAAACGCCTGCTGACGCTAGAAAACCCGCCTGAGGGGCGCATCCGTGGTGCCATTCAGACGCCCGTAATGCCGGAGGATAATTCACCTGAGGCCATCAGTCGCGCCTGGAGTAATGCCAACGCTTCGGCGCTGCGTCTCGATCCTGACGCCATCCTGACGGGTGAAATGCGCGACCTTCATTCACTGATAGCCGCTATCTATGCCAGTGAAACGGGACATGCGCTATTCTCGACCCTGCATACGCAGAGCGCGATCGGGGCGCTGCGTCGCATGGAGCACTTTGGCGTAGACCGTCATCTCATTGCGGACGCGTCACTTGTTACAGGTCTTGTAGGTCAGCGACTTGTCCCACTGCTATGTGAAAAATGCCGTATCCCCTGGGTAGAAAAAGCCCCTGAGCTTGCGAGTGATATTCGCACCCGCCTGGAAAGATACTGCACCGTTGAAGGGGGCTGTGAGCCCGGCAAGCTGTATTTTCGCAACCACGAAGGGTGTGACCATTGTCGTAAGACAATCCCGCTGACTGGCCGCATCATCAGCCGTGGTGTGACAGGTCGCACGGCCATTGCAGAGGTTGTACGCACTGATGCCCGCCTGATGCAGCTCTGGCTTTCGCACGGCCCGGCAGTTGCCCGGCAGCACTGGATAAACCAGGGGGGCATCACCCGCCGTATGCACCTGATGCGCTATCTGACGGAGGGGCGCGTCGATCCGCTGGAAGGTGATCTCATCTGCCCGCTGGATGAAGACGACCTCATGAAGTGTGAGGTGCCGGATGGCTGCTAACCCCCTTTTTTATCCCACCCGTGACATGTCACTGCCAGAAAGGGCGCGCTATCGGCTGGTAAGGGCCACCTTCTCCGGCCAGTATCGGCAGCCATTCTATGAAACCCTGCGCTTCCTGTTGGAAAACCGCAAGGCGCTGAAGGACGCGCTTACCATGATAGGTGACGTCCATACTGATTTCGGTACCCGCTGGCATCCGTATCACGAACTGGTGCAGGACTGCGTAGAAGGCCTAAAGGACAACCGCCCGGGTCGTGCCCTGCAGGATGTGCTGGCCGTCTGGGCACCGGTTGAGGAGGCGGCACTCATTAGCGCTGGCATGGAGACCGGCAGCATTCCCCGTGCGCTGATGCAGGCCGATAAGCTTATCGTCGCGCGTCGGCGCATACTGACGCAGGTGATATTCGCCTCTGTCTTCCCAACTGCGCTCGTCATCTTGAGCGCTGGTCTGCTCAGCGTCAACAATCTTGCCCTGGTGCCCTCCATGAGCAAAATCTCAGATCCCGAACGCTGGACCGGGGCGCTCGGGATGATGAACGGGGTGGCACAGTGGACCGGTGATTGGGGCATGATGGCGGCAGGTGCCACGGCAGGTATTATGTTGCTGGCCTTCTGGTCACTGCCGCGTTGGCGCGGCAGGCTAAGACGCGTTGCTGATTACCTGTTGCCCTGGTCGGTTTACAGTGATCTGCAGGGCGCTGTTTTCTTGATGAATATTGGTGCCCTGCTGGGGGCTGGTGTACCGGAGCTGAAAGGCCTTCAAACGCTGCACGGCTTCGCCTCACCCTGGCTTCAGGAGCGCATTGAGGCAGCGATGGATTGCATGAGCGAAGGCAATTCGCTTGGACTTGCACTGCGCAATAGCGGCTATGACTTCCCCAGCCGGGAAGCGGTAAATTATCTCTCACTTCTTGATGAAGGCGACAGTGCGGCGGATCTCATCAGCAACTACGCCGACCGATGGCTAGAGCAGGCACTGTCACGTGTGGCGCGCCGCGCCAATGTCACCAAACTTTTTTCCCTGGTTCTGATTATGAGTTTCTTCTTACTCATCCTGCAGATGGTGATGCAGATTCAGGAGATGAACACTTTCAACGTACAATAAGGAACAACCATGTTAGTTCAGACATCAGATCGTCATCAGCCAAAGCCCGACCGTGGATGGGGCATTCTTGAACACGGCAGCATTGCCCTTGTAACAATTGTAGTACTTGCCATTGTGGGAGCCATGGTATGGGGATTGTGGGGGAAAAAGTCTGTCGCGGTGGAAACATCAAATCTCCAGGCCATCGTGACGAATGCTCAGCAGCTTAAACAGGGCCAGGGCGGGTATAACTTTACCAGCGGTACCACCATGACCGGCACGCTGATTCAAATCGGCGGTGCCCCGAAGGGGATGACTGTTCAGGGAACAACCAGTTCCGGCACTGCAACGCTCTGGAACAGCTACGGTGGTCAGGTTGTCATTGCCCCGGTAGCCGCGAACGGATTCAACAATGGCTTTTCGGTTACCTCGCATAAAGTCCCCCAGGCAGACTGTATCGCGATTGCCACGCAGCTCGGTTCCGCAGGTGCCTTTAGCGCGATTACCATCAACAGCACGGCATACAATGATGGCGTCGTCAGCACCGAACTTGCCGGCAAGGCCTGTTCATCTGACACGGGAATGACCGGTAACAACACGCTCGTTTTTATCCATAATGGTTGATGACATGCTGCGCCTGTTTGCTGTTCCGCTGATAATTTTGTTCTGCCCCCATGCGGGGGCATTCTGCTTTGAGGCGGCAGGCGCAAAATACCATATTGATCCACTTCTCATAAAAGCTATCGCTATTGGTGAAAGCACCCTGCATGCAGAAATTACCAATACAAATAGTGATAAAAAATCTGGCCGCGCACTGAGTATCGATTACGGGCTGATGCAGGTGAACTCCACGCATATCCCGAGGTTGATTGCGCTGGGCTATATTGGCAGTGCGCAGGAACTGCTGACCCGTCCCTGCCTGAATGTACAAATCGGGACATGGATCCTGGCGAAACATTTTCAGGTCTGTGGCATCAGTTGGAACTGCCTCGGCTCTTACAACGCCGGTTTTCGTAAAGACCGACATGAAACCCGTGAGTCTTATGCCAACCGTATTTACGCTATCTACCGCAGACTTTTGCATCAGGAACGGGAAATTAAATGATGACGCTGCTGACGCTGAGTATGCCGTGGCCCTATCTGGTGGTCATTTATCCGCTTTGCCTGCTCGCCTTTCATGTGATGGCACAGCAGGTTCGCGCTACGCTTGTGACGTTTGCGTCGTGGAATGACTGCATCACAGCCGTGATCATCTGGCTGTATGCCGCCGCGGCAACAGGCATGATAATGGCACCGGTGCCTGCCGTAGAACGTTTGATCCCCCTGCTGCTCAGCCTGTTTCTGTTTCGTATGACGCTCACTGACGCCCTGACGGGATTTCTGCCACGTGAAATGACAGTGAGCTGCCTGCTGGCAGGCATGATAGCGGCTCTCGGCGTGCCAGGGTTTTGGGAGCACTCATTGTCTTCAGCCTCTGCACTGTTGATATTCGGCGGTTGGCGTTTTGTGGCCTCAAAACTGTCCGGTCAGGAGGCCATCGGACTGGGAGATATGTGGTTGGCTGGCGGCATCTGTGCCTGGCTTGGTGGCCTGGGACTGTATGCGCTGCTTACCGGCGTAGTGCTTTTTGTACTGTGGCAGTTGTCAGTGCGCCGTACTACCGAGGGTGGACCGATGGGACCCTGGCTTTGTGCCGGTGCACTTGTCTTGACTCTGTTTACGCTTTATCAGCCCCTGATAACATGGTGACTCTGATGGCCGCACACAAAAATACTGACCGGGGCTGGGCCATACTCAGCACCGGTGCCGCGTTAATTATCCTGCTGCTGGTCAGCGTCTGGGGATATTCGCTGGTGAATGACTGGCTGGCAAAACGCACCTGGATGACCACTGCTGCACAGGTCTCGCGCTACACCCAGGCGGTGAAAAGCTACACGGGACGCTACTACGACACGCTGCTCAGCAGCGCCACCGTAACGGCACCGGTCACGGTGACTCCTGCGATGCTGAAAAACACTGGCTTCCTGGAGCAGGGCTTCAGCGAGACCACCTTCAGCGGTCAGAGCTACCGTGCGGCTATTGTGCGCAACGCCACGAATGCCGACCAGCTACAGGCGCTGGTCTATACCCAGGATGGCGCGGCGTTGCCGTTCCTGGCGCTGCGTCAGATATCGATGGATATCACCACAGGGATGGGCGGCTATATCTGGATCTCAGGCATTGCCACGGGGGCCATGAGCAGTTGGACCGTGCCGCTGGCGAGCTTTGGTGCCAACGCCACACAGGGGCATATTGCGGCACTGTTGACCAGTGACGAGCTGGGCGCAGCGCGTGGCGAGAATGACCGTCTCTATCGCTTCTCAGTGACGGGTAAGCCAGACCTGAACACCATGCATACCAGCATCGATATGGGCGGTAACAACCTGAATAACACCGGCACAGTTAATGCCGTGACCGGCGCGTTTGGCAATGCGATCACAGCTAACAACGATATTCGTTCAAATAACGGGTGGTTTATTACGCGTGGCGAAAAGGGTTGGATCAATGAGACCTACGGAGGCGGATTTTACATGTCGGATAATGATTGGGTCAGGGTACTCAACAACAAGAATATTTATACCGCAGGACAGGTGCGTGGCGACAGCATTCGCGCGGACGGGCGTTTGTCTACGGGAGATGTTCTTCAGCTTGATGGCGTCAACACAGTCGATGCAGGGTGTTCACCCAATGGATTGGTGAGTCGCGATGCGGCTGGTGCCATACTTTCCTGTCAATCCGGTGTGTGGAGTGGTGCAAAAAGCAATGGGCGTTACATTGGCTTAGGTACTTACACGTTACAATATAATGGCTTCAACTCAAGCAACGCCACCATTACTGTGTATGCTTTGGGTGGTAACTCAATCGTCAATAAAGATCTGGGTCATGGTGATGGTTGTAGTAACACGTGGGCGCTATCTGGTAATGCGGGTGGAGTGACTGTGGCCAATGCGGCAGATAATAACCCATCATGGTACAAACCTGGAACAATTTCATTCCAAGTTCCAGCCAATACAAGTTACTCAATTACTTCTAACCCTTTACCCAGTGAGGGATGTTCTCCAGGCAGGTTCACTGCTTATACATATCAGTAGTTACCTATGGGCATAGATCACATAACTAGTAATAGTCGTTCTAGGCATGCGGCAGCTCAGCCAATACCAGTAGAAGTACTCCATTTAGGATGTCCATCGGAACCGGAATAACATGGCCTCCGCCGCCAATTGAAATTTCGTCCAATGCACAATCGACAGTAATGGTTTGGGATGCTACTACCGCCGAAAACCAGTTTGCCATCAGCGGAAAATGGGAACCCAAACAAGTCAATTTCATCCGTATTATTGAGCATTGAGCATTGAGCATTGAGCATTGAGCATTGAGCATTGAGCATTGAGCATTGAGCATGTAAGCTGTTGCTGCTCTGCATCCCCTTTCAGGGATGAACTTCCCTAAAGGGGTTACCTTTCAGTTGAAGGTACTGTTCACCAAAAACGTGAGCCGCATAGTCATTGAGATGCCCCACATCCCGGAAAACAGATATGCCGTTAACCTCGGTCATACAGTGGTTATCGGCGCACTGTACATCTTTTATATCGATAACGATCAAAGACGGATAATCTTTTTTCAGTGCAGTAAACTCTTCGTCAAACCATGAACGCGGCGGAACCGCAACACTCGGGACATTACAGGAACCATCCTGGTAACTTTCCCTGTGTATAATCTTTTCCTTCATGCATGACTCATATCCGGTGGGTCTAGTAAATATCTCTTTCATGACCACAGGAACAGCGCCTGATTTAGTTATGATGTTGAACGCGTCCCGAAGGGCGATATCCAGTCGGGTTTTCGCCAGTTCAGGGCTTCGGGCGTCAGAGGGATGATTAATAATTTTATCACTGACGTACATGGGCCATAATTCTCCGATGATGACGTAATTGAAATGCTCGGAGGCTATTTTACGGTAATACTCATTCGTATTTATATGACACTGGCTGTAAACAGTGTTGTGGTGTATCCACCAGTCATATTGGTAGAGGCCGGGCAGCGTCAGGCATGTTGCCGTACTGCGCGCGGTCACGGCCAGTCCAGCATCCCGCGCAAGAACGTTCAGGAACATCCAGTAATGATTTGAATTGGAGTCGCCGATAAAAAATGCTTTGCTGGTAGGATGAGATGAGCCGAATGTGCAATGCTCGTCTGAGTATTTACCCTCAGCATCATCGGTCAGGCAGTCCGGCCGGTTACCCGCCAACTGCTTGTATTCATTCTGCATGTGAACTGCATGCGCGAATGTGCTACCAAAACGCCACGGATAGAATTCAAATTTTTTGCCTGCCTCGTAAATTCCGGTTGCTATTAACAGTGGAAGCACGATGAGCAGTCCTGAGGTGATCCATAAGCTTGTCTGTGTTTTCCTCAAGGGCATTTCAATTAGACTGTACGAAGCACACGCCAGCAGAAGTGACGCGCAAAGCACTGTGGTGAGGGCTATTGTGTTACTGAACATGTTCAGGTAGTGCAGAGTAGCCAGACCTGGCCAGTGCCAGAGGTAAAGCGAGTACGAACGCTTGCCAATGCCTGTTAAAACGCGGTTAGAAAGTAAATGTGACATCAGGGTTTGTTTGTGTTCTCCGGATATAATAAGAGCACCGGAGGCCAGAACGATAATGATCGTATACCCATTGGGATACCCGGCAATCACATCGGTTTTGATTGCCAGCGCGATAATACCTAACAGCGATACAACGCTAGCTACATGAGCCCCTTTCTTGCTTATTTTGAGCCTGCCAAACGCGAGGCAGCTTCCTATCTGCAACTCAAAACATCTGGAGAGGAAGTCATAGTACCTGTCGGTATGTGATGTTAATGACAGATATATTGTCATAAAGGTGAGAAGCAGTGTTGCAGCACAGCAGGCCAGAAATGTGTTATTTCTTCCCACGTACTTTAATGCGAGATGCATGATTAGCGGAAAGCACAAGTACCACTGCCATTCCACAGAGAGAGACCACGTGTGAAGCAATATGAGATAATTTGCATCTTCTGATGCATAACTGGTTGTTACATCTGAGAAATATTTGTTTGAGGTAAAAAATAGGAGATTTTTGACGCTGTGAAGAAATGTGTTGAAATCATCGGACAGGTAAAAAATGCCGCTAATAATCAATGATAAAAGTACGATTACAAGAAGGGAAGGCTGTAAGCGCCATATACGGCGATTATAAAAGTCACTAATACTGAACTTTCCTGATTCGAAATTTCCGAGAACTATTCTGGTTATTAAATAACCGGATATCACGAAGAAGACATCTACACCAATAAATCCTGAGGCGATGGTGCTACATCCTGCATGAAAAAGTATTACCAGGGTAACGGCTACGGCGCGTAGTCCGTCAATATCACTACGGTACTTCATTATAACCTCGGTAAATTGTTCTGATTTTGTTATTCATGGCTTGCAGCCTTATTCTACCCTGTTGGACATGGCGGCGGGGGATACCTGACCTAAATACTTCCCCTGAACTTTATTGCCCCCCTGACAAGTTAAGACAGCGCTATCCTCCAGCACTTACGTATGAATACCTTCTTCGATGCTTTCTTTCGCAGCGGCCAGATTGGTCACCTCACCTCTGATCTCACCGCCATGGAAACACGCCTTAAAGCCGTGGGGAGGCGTGCGGTTTCCCTTTGCGGAAAATGATATTCTGTGCTTTTGTGTTAAGTTATACCGTCTGGCATGGTTGGATTACTTGTTTAAAGGGGAAGTAAAAATTAACAAGTTAGTAAGTGTTCAGATGCTCAGGGGACTGGCCGCGATGGCGGTTATGTTTTTTCATTTCAGATGGAATATTAACCTCGTTTCTCCCAACGTTGGTGACGCCTTGTTTGGCTGGGGGGCGATGGGTGTCGATTTGTTTTTCATCGTCAGTGGCTTTGTACTGGTGCTGTCGGCAAAAAATTTGCAGCCAGGCTGGCCAGCTGTTGTCCATTTTATCAAACACCGGCTAGTGAGGATTCTGCCGGTTTATTATTTTATCCTTGTTGTCTCATTCCTCCTTTGCGGCGCAATGAGCACTTTTCACTATGAGGATAAAGTTATTAACCTGATGAGTGCCTTGCTGTTTCATCCTGTACTGCCCGATCATGCACCTTTTTATGTTAACGACAGTGGGTTCTATGGCGTCAGGTGGACACTGAATTATGAGCTGGCATTTTATGGCATGATGTCATTGTGCCTGTTTAGTAAATATCGCTGGTACTTACTTTTCACGGCTTTCTGTTTCCTACAGTTCATCCTGCCATCACTCTCTGGTCAGCAGCCTTCACTGGCTACACAGGGATATCAGTTCTGGTCAATTTACCTCCAGTTGCTAACAAACCCGCTGATGGTGATGTTTATCCCCGGTGTGTTTTTGGGGTTGGCATATCCGTACCTTAACAGCATACCTGCGACACTAAAACGGCTGATACTGATCGCAGCGGTGGGTTGTAGTATCTACTTTATCTTTGTCAGTCAACGTATCTGTCACGGCATAGACGGTTCGGGCTGGTATCTGGCTTTGTTGCTAATGGCCTGCGTGATAAATGAGGATCTGTTTAAGAAATATACGCCTTCATTCTTCATTCTCACAGGGAATGCCTCTTTCTCTCTTTACCTAATCCATGGCCTGATGAATGACGGTATTGGCAGTAGGTTTGCGACACTCGGCATTGAAGATGGCATGCCGCGCTTTATTGCGTCCTCGGTATTGTCGATTCTGCTGGCCGTGGTCTCTTACCGTTATCTGGAAAAGAAGCTGAGCGGATCATTTTTAAAAAAAAAGAATGTTCATTCCGTTGAAGACAGATACGCCTGAGTTAGAGGTGAGTAATACCCGATGTATTCAGTGCCCGGATTAGGGAACTGAGCAAAGTCAGTCATTCTTTTTAAACACTTATTGCAGCAAAGGGTGTCCGCAAATGGGCACCCTTTGTTTTACCTGCAAGTAAGAACTTGTAACTTAAGGCCTGCACGGCTAGATGCGAAACTCCGTGTTCTTCACACTGGTTTCGCGAATGAATGCTTTACTGGTAACAGAAATGGCAAAGTCCAGGAAAGCTGTTTGCAACCCGTAACTATCGCTTAGGCGAACATTCAACCCACCGGATAAAAATCTTCAGTAATGGCTGATGAGTTAAACATCGCCAATCAATCACGCTTTTAGCACCTTATGGCCATTCTGCAGTAGCCATAAGGAATTCAGAAATGTCGCTCAGTGATGCCATACAAGACGAAAGGGTTGGCGGGGAATTGCCTCCAGAGGAGGCCTTACCCAACGCTTTTCGCTGCACACACATAAATATCAGACGCATTGCCCGTACCGGTGCCGTTGCCCTGCTGGTTGTGGCGCTTACCGGGTCTCTTGTCACGGCATGCGTACTGGTCAGTCAGCTTTCTGAGCTGACTATTCGCGTCAATACCCTTGATGCCGCCTTTCGCAGTGGCCAGATTGGTCAGCTCACCTCAAATGTCACCGCCATGGAAATACGCCTAAACACACTCGAACAGCAGGTTACCGAGCTGGCGAAACTCCCGGCTGAGGTGCAGTCAAACAGCGAGGCACAGGCCACCCTGCGTGAAGCGCTGCAGCAGTTGCGTGATGCTGACATCGGCAACCGCCAGGACGTGGCGCAGGTGCTGACGCGCATCAGCACGCTTGAGCACGATGTGCAGCAGTCCGCGGCAGCGTTAGGTGAGATAAACCGACAGCTTACGCAGAAAGCTGTCGAACCGGAAAAGGCGAAAGTTGCCCCGATCGAAAATACGGCGACGCCTGTAAAAAAGAATAACCGGTCAGCCAGGCGAGCGGCGACGCCGGTTGCCCCCTTTGTGCTGACCGGCATTGAGCATCGTGGGGGGCAAACCTTCGCCGTGATCATTCCGCGTGGGGTATCGGAGATATCAGCCATGCACCTGCTCTCACCAGGAGACGGCATGATGGGTTGGACGCTGCGGGCCACTGAAGGCAAACGCGCGGCTCTGTTTTTGGTAAGCGGCAGCGAGCACCGGCTGCTGGTTCAGTAAGGGAGAAATGTCTGTGATAAAAAAAACAGTTCTATCGGCAACCCTGTGTGTTCCGCTGATATCCATGGCTGCCATGGTGCAAACGCCCTCCGCACAGAGCGGCATTTCTGCACTGCAGGAGTCCGCCACTGGACAGCAGAATTCCCAGTGGGGGCTGTCTGACAGCGACTGGAGCCGCTATCAGACGCTGATGAAGGGCGCGCGCGGGATAATGTCGCCGGGCTTAGATCCTCTGACAGCGCTCGGTGTTGAAACCGATAACAGCACCGAGCGCCGCCGCCTGGCCGAACTCTGGGTAAAACATGAATATCAGCGCAGCGAAAAAGAACTGGCGTTCCAGCGAGAAATTAACGCCGCCTGGCTGCGCCTGCATCCAGAGACGCTAGCCGTAAACATGGGTAGCAACACTGCCGGTATCGCGCACGATACGCGGGGGCGTCTCGCGCTGTTTGTAAAAGAGAATTGCTCCCGCTGTGATACGCGCCTGGCAGCCGTTTTGGCAGACAACCGACCCGTTGATATTTACCTGGTGGGCGGCGACAGTGACGAATTTATCCGTATCTGGGCCGTGCGCCACACTATTCCGATTGATAAAGTGCGCAGCCGACAGATTACGCTAAACCGTGACGGAGGATTGTGGCTGCGTTATGGGCAGGGCCAGATGCCGGTGATCCTGCAGCAGGGGGAAAACGGATGGCAGCTCGCCGCATTCTGATGAGGGTCACCGCCGCACTGTGGTTTGCCAGTGCTACCTGCACCGCAATGCCTGTCGATGGCGGCAGTGTGCAGGCCGTTCCCGATGCCTACCGCCAGATAGCGGCCATGGAGCGTGTACCGGCCGAGTCGCTCTATGCGCTGGCCATGGTCGAAAGTACGCGCAAAACCGCCTGGGGCTCAAAGCCATGGCCCTGGACGATTAACGTAGCAGGAAAAGGATATCACTATGACACGCGCGAGGAGGCCATGGTTGCGCTGTTGGGGTTTGTGCAACGCTGGCCGCTAAAACGCATCGATGTCGGCGTGGCGCAGGTCAACCTTGGCTGGAACGGCCATTTCTTCCCGTCCATATGCGATGCCTTTGACCCCCGGCTCAATCTGCGCGCGGCGGCGCAAATTCTCCGTGCCTGCTATGACGCTCGTCCAGGCAGTTGGGTCAGGGCAGCGGGCTGTTACCACCACCCCGCAGGTGGTCAGCTCGCCGCAAACTATATGGCTATCGTGCGACGCAAGCTCAGCCAGATAGCGCAAGCCGATTCCGCCGCATTCAAAGACCAGTCGGTCACGCTGGCCATCTCCTCTCTTACCTGGATTGAACCCCAATGAAAAAACGCTGTTCCCTGAAGGTGTTGCTCTGTGCTGTGCTGCTGGTTGGCACTGGCAGTGCCGGTACTGCGCTGGCCCTGACCGTGGTCGGTGACCTCGGCGGTGAGTCAACCGCACCGCTGTTTGATGCGATTAATGCGGGCCCCCGTGCCACGCCAGCGAACCGCCCGGCACTGCAGCAACCGCCCAAGTCCTTATCCATTTCTGACATGTTGCCGGTCAGCACGCCGGAGATGACCCCCGGACAGGTTGCTGCCAGACCGTTAAATCTACCCGGTATGCCGCCGGTATTTATAGTCGGCGATGACCCCAGCTCACGTCAGTGGCTGGAAACTCATGCAGCCAGCCTGCGGCAAAGCGGTGCCACCGGCATGGTGGTCAACGTGAGCGATGAGGCCAATTTGAACGCGCTGCGCCAGCTTGCACCGGGTCTCAGCCTGGTCCCCGTGCGCGGGGGCGATCTGGCTCGTCGTCTACAGTTGGCGCATTACCCTGTACTCATTACCGCTTCGGGAATGCAGCAGTGATGCCTGTTGATCTTATTGCACAGATGCTGTGGGCGCATCCGTTCCAAGCAGCGGTGCTCGTGGTACTTGTGCTGCTGTTGGCGCTTCAGTCATTTGGTCTGTTCACGGCGCGGCATCGCAGGCATCGCCGCTATCAGGAACAGGCAGCCCGGGCACTGCAGCGTCTGCCGCAGCTGCGTGACGATGCGGCGCGCATCGTCTGGCTGAGGAAAATGAATCCCTACGTGTTTGAAGAAATGCTGTTAAGCGCGCTGTCCGCCCAGGGACACCGGATCAAACGCAACGCCAGTTACAGCGGCGATGGCGGTGTCGATGGCCAGGTCTGGATTGACGGGCAGCGCTGGCTGATTCAGGCCAAACGCTACGCCGCCACCCTCAGCGCGGCTCACGTCAGTGACTTTGGCCTGCTCGTACGGCGTGAAGGCTGTCGCGGGTTGTTTATTCATACCGGCCGGACCGGCGCTGTCTGCCGTGAAGCTTTCAGCCACTACCCGGCTATCACCCTTATCAGCGGTCAGAACCTGCTGATGCTGCTGTCAGGTGACGACCGCTGGCAGCATTCCCGCAAACAGCCAGCACCACGGCGTACTACACCCAGGTAGCGCATCAACAGATACCGGTTCAGTCTTATCCCGTCAATGTACTAAGGAGTCATCATGCGTCTGTCCAGTAAATCCATCTATGACCGGGCGATTACGTTTCGTAAGAGTTTTATATTCGCCGTTATCGCTGAGCTGCTGAATTTCACCTTCAGGGCAATCATCTTCCGGCCGCTGCTGATTATCTGCTGCATTTTGCTGGTATTACTGACGGCGATACCCGTCGCCGTCTTTATCAGCCCGTCATTTACGGAGCCTGCGGCAATGGCCGGAGTTGTCAGGGGGGCGCACCTGATACCGCATATGTGGCCCTGGCTGTTTATGACGGGATTGATGTTTGAACTGGTCTCCATACTGCACCGACTGACCGGCTGGCCGTGGCAAGAAAACACCTGTGGCGAAAGTGGGAGCGGAAGATGAGCAATCGCCATGTCATGGAGTCTCTGCTGCGCCCCGCCGTAGAGCTGTATTCCGCTACTGTTGCAGGTAGCGCCACCTACATTTGCTTGACCGCTCCTTGGGCGGTGGCACTCGCTCCGTCTGTAAGTTGGGTCACCGCTGCCGGTTTTGGCGTGTTGGCGCTCAGACGTACCGCGCAGGGCATGAAAATCCTTCGCTATCGTCGCAACATCCGTCGTCTGTCACGCTACGTGCTGACCAGCGATCAGATACCGGTCAGCCGCCGCCAGCTGTTTCTCGGCAGAGGATTTCAGTGGTCGCCGCGTCACACCCAGCGCCTGATGGAGGCACGTCGCCCGGAATGTGAAGTTTACGTACAGCCCTCCGTGCTGTACCGCATGGCGCGTCAGATGGAAAAAAAGATGGAGTTCAGTCTTCCCTGGCTGTGTCGGCTGACCCGCTCGGATTCGGCGCTCAACCCGTTACGCCCGCTGCCACCGGTGGGGGGTAGCCCGATATACCATGGTGTGGAGCTGGACGAAACGACGGTGACCTATGATCTGAATGAACGCGTGGGACATATGCTGGTCATCGGTACCACCAGCGTTGGCAAAACCCGTCTGGCAGAGTTGCTCATCACCCAGGATATCCGCCGTACAAACGTAGCGGGCGAGCATGAGGTGGTCATCGTGTTTGACCCCAAAGGCGACGCTGATCTGCTGCGGCGCATGTACGCCGAGTCACATCGCGTCGGTCGGCAGGATAACTTCTGGGTTTTCCACCTCGGCTGGCCGGATATCAGCGCCCGTTACAATGCCGTTGGGCGGTTCAGTCGCATCTCTGAAGTGGCCTCCCGCGTGGCCGGTCAGCTCTCCGGCGAGGGCAATTCTGCCGCCTTTCGCGAGTTTGCCTGGCGTTTCGTCAACATCATTACCCGGGCGCTGGTCGCGCTAGGCCAGAGACCCGATTACGGCCTTATCCTGCGCTATGTGACCAACATCAGCGAACTGTATGAAACCTATGTGGAAAACCTGCTGAGAGAAAAGGCCCCCCAGTTGATGACGACCGTTGAGGCCATGATGCAGAGTGGTCTCAGCGAGAAGGATCTGCCGCGTCACCTGCAAGACAGACCCAACGGCCTGAAAATCTGGGTTTTCGAGCAGGTATTGGGTAGCCCGGAGGGCAAAAAACTCTGGGATCCGGTACTGGATGGGCTGCGTAGCGCCGTCCAGTACGACCGTACCTACTTCGATAAAATCGTCGCGTCGCTGCTGCCGTTGCTGGAGAAACTCACTACCGGCAAGACCGCGGCGTTGCTGGCACCCGATTACACCGATCTTGACGATCCCCGGCCCATACTGGACTGGCACAACATCATCAAGGCACGCGGCGTGGTTTACGTTGGTCTAGATGCGCTATCCGACCCGGTGGTCGCTGCGGCGGTCGGCAACAGCATGTTCGCCGATCTGGTGTCCGAGGGAGGGCACATCTATAAGTTTGGCCTTGGCGATGAGGACAAGGGGAGATCCGGCAAGGTGGCCATCAACCTGCACTGTGACGAGTTTAACGAACTGATGGGGGATGAGTTTATCCCGCTTATCAACAAAGGTGGCGGGGCGGGCTTTCAGGTGACCGCCTACACCCAGACGCTCTCCGACATTGAGGCACGCATTGGCAGCCCGGCCAAAGCGAATCAGGTGGTGGGGAATTTCAACACCCTGGTGATGTTGCGCGTGCGGGAGAAAAATACCGCCATGCTGCTCACCGACCAACTGCCCGACGTCGATGTGTATCAGAAAACACTGACCTCCGGCGTGACGGACGTATCGCGTCCCGGTGAGAAAACGGACTTTAACAGCAACGTGAATGACCAGGTGAGCCTGGTCAAAGTGCCGATGATAAGCCCCGCCGATATCATCAACCTGCCCAAGGGGCAAGCCTATGCGCTGCTGGAAGGTGGGCGGCTGTGGAAAATCCGCATGCCGCTGCCGGCCGACAATGATGATCCGCATATGCCAGCAAGTCTTGAGCAACTGGCCGACAACATGGAGAAAAACTACCGCACCGACGAAACCTGGTGGACCGGCGGTGATATGTCGTTCGCGGGAGGGGGGGATGTCGCACCATAATGTCGATCATGACCGGCGCAGCGCACCGGCACGTCAGCAGCGGGCCGGGCCGTTTGGCCTGCTGCTGTGGGATCTGCCAATCAGCCTTATCGGTATTTTGTTCGGCTCTCTGCTGGCCAGCCTACTGATTGAGTATGTCTGTATCGCCTTGCTGTGGCCGGATGAGGGGGCTGCACATAGCTATCGTGTGATGGTAGCGGAAAGCCGCTGGCTGTCTGAGGGATACACCCGCAGCCTGCTGATGGCTACCCCGGTGACCACGGTCTGTCACTGGGTTTACGCTGCTTGGCAGTGGCTTTTTGTAGACAGCGGACTCAGCGGCGGGTTGCAGTCGTTTAAAACGCTGAGCGAGGAAGGCAGCGGGATTATTCCCGCGCTCAATGGGCTGGGAGCCTCACTGGTGAGTGGGTTGGGCGTGTACCTGCAGGCGACGATATGGGTCACGCTGATTTTCTTTATCCGGGTGATGATCCTGTTTCTAAGCCTGCCGCTTTTCTTGCTGGTCGTGATAACCGGGGTGGTGGAGGGGCTGGTGCGGCGCGACCTGCGACGATACGGGGCAGGATATGAATCGAGCTTTGTGTATCACCACGCGAAACGCTTTATCAAACCGGCGCTGTATGGCCCCTGTATGTTTTATCTGGCATGGCCGACAGCCGTGTGGCCGAACTTGCTGCTGCTCCCTTCGGCACTGCTGGTTGGTGGGGTACTGGCGGTGGTCACAGCCTCATTTAAGAAATATCTCTAGTCGTTATTGTCCGCCCACGGTTTTATTTTTACCAAAGCGATAACAATTTCCAGCTGTAACCCCCGCAGCTTTGCGTCACTCTCCCGACCATCAGTTACCCGGGAGAGCCGCCTATGCGTCACATCAACCCCCTTCTTTTACTGCTGCTGGCCGCGCTGCCGGCGCTGCATTGTCAGGCCTCTGAGAAAGACGAACTGGCGCTGGTGATGCGTCAACTTGACCAGGTGCAGGCCAGTCTTGACCGTGCACGCGTGGTGGCCAACCAGGAACAGGATGCGCGTTTTTATTTCGACTATCAGCAGGCTACGCGCGATATCACCATCATGAAGCAGGGTATTTCCACTTACCTGGAGCCGTCACGAGCCCAGCCCTCATCCCGTTCTGCATCGGTTAGCGGCCAGTACCGTGCCGAGGAGCCATCATGGCGATGAACGGAGACCAGCTCTCCGGCTGGAGTGCCGGCACCGGCAACAGCCTGACGCCTGCACAGCTTAACACGCTGATTCTGGGTTCCCTGGCCATTGTCCTGTTTCTGTTTGCCGCCTGGGCGATGGTGCAGGCCTATCGTGGGCTTGCCAGCAAAGCCGTGATGTTCCGCCAGTTCAACGAACTGCTGATACGATTGATCGTGCTCATCCTCCTGACCCTGTTTTTCTTCTTCCACTGATAGGACACTGTTATGAAAGCCACATTAGTAACGCTATACCGTGCTGCACTGCGGCGCGCCAGACTCTTGCTGCTGCCGGGGCTGTGCTGGGGCGGCCAGGTGCTGGCAGATCTGCCCTCTGTTGAACAGCCCACCACAGGCGGTGGTGGGGGGACCTATAACACCGTCATGGGCTACATCAAAATGGGCGGTCTGGCGCTCGGCCTGCTGGTCTGCGTGGCTGCGTTTCTCGCCGTGGCTCACGCTGTCATTACTTCCTTCCACGATATCCGTCGCGGCAAGGGCTCCTGGACCGAGTTTCTGCTCTATCTGGTGGTCGGTATCGGCCTCATCCTGCTGGTTATCTATCTGGCCACCAAAGCAGCCAATATCATTTAAGGAGTTGCCATGGCCGTCATCGACTTTCTTCCTGACAGACTGAACAACCCACCGGTGGTGTGGAAAGGGTTCACCTCCAGTGAGTTTCTGCTGGCCGCCATCATCGGTATGCTGGCCGGCATTCCGCTGGCCGTGCTGCTGTCGCTGCTACCGTTTATCGGATGGCTGGCGTTCCCCATCTGCATGCTGTTGACGCCGCTGGTTGTGGTGTTTCTCGGCGGCGGCTGGATTGCCGGCTACAAACGTGGCAAGCCGGAGAACTATATCTGGCAGCGCCTCGAGGCGCTGCGCTGCCGTGCTCGCCTGTCGCGCTCGTTGATCCTTGACAGCCGGACGTGGGAGTTGAAGCGAACCTCGGCAGTCAAACGCGGAGGTCAGGCATGAGCCGGTTTCGTAACGGTATGACCGCACGCGATAATCATATCTTTTCGTTGCGCATTGCCTGCGTACTGCTGTTCGCTGGCATGTTGATTACCGGTATAGGCTGGATGCGTGCGCCATCTGAACTCACCATCCACAATCCGCCTGATTTGCGATCCGGAAGTACCCGTAAATGGTGGGAGGTGCCGCCGTCAACGGTATACAGCTTTGCTTTCTATATCTTCCAGCAGCTCAACGCATGGCCAAAAAACGGTGAGGTGGACTACCTGGCAAAGATTGCGCAGATGAGTGCCTACCTGACGCCGTCCTGTCAGGATTTTCTTAATAAAGATGCGCAGATGCGTAAGAACAGCGACGAGCTGCGCGATCGCGTACGTGTGGTGTATGAAATCCCGCGTCGTGGCTACAGCCGCCGCAGCGTTACCCTGCTCGATCAGGATAACTGGATTGCCCGGCTCGACCTGGTGGCGGATGAGTATTACCACACCGAACCGGTCAAACGGGCGCTGGTGCGTTATCCGCTGAAGGTGGTGCGCTGGGAGGGCGATCCTGAACGCAACCCGTTTGGTCTGGCGCTGGACTGCTATGCCGCCATCCCACAGCGTCTGGAGGCTATCGCGCAGCCTGAACCGGAGAAAAAGTCAGGAGCGTTCAAGTGAAAAGATATTCTCTGATACTGCTGGCTCTGCTGCTGACGTCAGGCGCAGCACGGGCTGTAGAATTGATGAAGTGGGAGCGTATTCCGCTGCAAATACCCCTGACTGTCGGCCAGGAGCGCATCGTTTTCGTGGATAAAAATGTGCGCGTGGGTTTCCCGCCGTCACTGAATGACAAGTTGCGCATCCAGAGCACCGGCGGCGTGGTCTATCTCGCTGCAAAGGAGACGTTTCCGGTGACGCGCCTTGAATTGCAGAACAAGGAAAACGGTGAAATCATTTTGCTCGACGTTAGCGCCGAACCCGGTAAAACGACGCGCGAGCCGGTGAAGCTTGTCTATGACGGTGAGGTGGCCAATGCCACTGCGAACGACAAGCAGACGGTCAGCGGTGACAGCAGCGCCCGCCAGTCATCCCAGCGCGACGTGGGGGCCAGCCGTAAGCCAGCAAAGCTCGACGCTCCACTGCCCGTGGTATTGACACGATATGCGGCGCAGAACATGTACGGCCCACCGCGTACGGTGGAAGCGGTACCGGGCATCAGCCCGGTCTCTCTCAAGCTGCCGTCTCCCCTCACCACGCTGATGCCGTCCGAACCGGTGACCCTTACCCCCATGGCGGCCTGGAGCCTTCAGGGCAGTAGCGTGATCGCGCTACAGGTGCGTAACCGTTCTGCGGACAAGGTCATCCTCGATCCGCGGGTGCTGGAAGGTCAGTTCGTCACGGCAACCTTCCAGCACCGCTGGTTGGGTCGTGCTGGCACGCCGGAAGATACCACCGTGCTGTATCTGGTGACCGCCGGGCGGCCGGAGGGGGCATTTATCGCTGAACCGGCGATGCAAAAGGCGGTTAAAGGCAGCAGGAGAGCGAAAAAATGAAAGCACCTGCTTCAAATATGTTGGTGAAGATCGCCGTTCCCCTGGTGCTGTCGGGCACTATCATGCTCGGCGTCAAATCCTGCTCTGAAAGCCGAAGCCAGACCACGGGTGGGCAGAAAAATACCCACGTGGCGTTAAAGGACCTGACGCCCGAAGACCTGAAATCCCTGGGCATTGAGGGGGATACGCCTCAGGATACGCTGCGTACCATTGTGGGCAACTTCCGTAAAGTGCAGGATCGCCTCGATAGCCTCGCTGATGACAATAAAAAGCTCAGCGATGAAAACAAGGCGCTCAAAAAGACTCACCGCAATGTTGATGAACAGATAAGCCAGGTCGTGGGCAACGCCCGTGCCGAAGAGGTGCAGAAGCGCACACAGCTCAGCGCGCAGGTGACCGACCTGAGTGCGCAGGTTGATCAGCTTATGAACCAGCTTAAAAATGGCGGGGCCAGCACGACAGTGGCCAGTAAAAATACCGCTCCCGGTAGCGATATCCCGGTTGGTCTGGGTTATGACAACGGACTGAGCGGTGCCAACAACGCGTTATCGTCAGATAGCTTGAGGTGGGTAGAGCCGAATGATGGCATTTCCACTGATGCCAACGGCCGTCCGCTATCGGGCAGTAACAGCAATAATGCCACCGGCTTTGCCTTTGCCAGCACCTTTGGCGCTGTAAGCGATGCCACCAAACAGGCGGGCGCAGCGGTGAGCTCGGTCGTACAGGATACGCTGTCAGCGGACGAGAAGGCCACTGATCCGGTCTATACCCTGCCGGAGAACGCCACCCTGGTTGGTAGCCAGGCCATGACGGCGCTGTTGGGGCGCGTGCCTGTTGACGGCAAGGTCACCGATCCGTACCCCTTCAAAGTGATGATTGGCAAAGACAACCTCACGGCCAACGGCATCGAGCTGCCTGACGTGCAGGGGGCCATCGTGTCGGGAACCGCAACCGGTGACTGGACGCTCTCCTGTGTACGCGGTGCCATTACCAGTATCACCTTCGTCTTTACTGACGGCACCGTTCGCACCTTGCCATCACCGAACGGCAGCGGTGGTAATCAGAACGGCCAGGGCGGCAGCGGCAATAACAACAGCATCGGCTGGCTGTCGGACGACAATGGCATCCCCTGTATTTCCGGTACGCGCAAAAGTAATGCCTCTACTTATCTGCCTACCCTCGCCGTACTTGCCGCCGCTGGCGCGGCCGGTGAAACGCTGGCACAGAACCAGAATACCACCCAGACCAACGGCTATGGCGGCGTCACCGCCAGCCTGACGGGCGATGCGGGCCAGGCCGTGCTGGGCAAGGCGTTTTCCGGCGGCATGCGAGAAACCGTTGACTGGGTCAAGGCACGCTATGGCCAGACTTTTGATGCCGTCTACGTACCCCCTGGCCAAAAAGTGGCGCTGCATATCACGCGCCAACTGGCCATCGATTATGAAGAGAGGGGCCGCAAGGTGAAATATGACTTTAGCCTGGTCGGAAACGGCACGGGCATGGACTGATGGGGAACATGATGCAAAATAACAACCCTGGGATGCACCGGCGCAAGCTTCTGGCCACCTCTGCTTGTGTGGCGACCATGTTGCTCATGCTTGCGGGCTGTAGCACCTCGAAAGACGAAATGTTGCCCCCGGGTGACAGTACCATGCTGGCGCTGTGGAACGCGGGTGCGTCGGCCACGCACGCTACGGTGGAAAGCCGCACCACGCTGCGTAGGCCGGTTACAGACAGCGAACGCACGCGTGCACAGCAGGCGCGCAACAGCTCCAGCCGCAGCCAGGAAAACGAGATCCAGCAGACGTTTCCCCGCTTGCCCAACCCTGACATGGTGATGTATGTATTCCCGCATCTGGCGGAGGGCAACACGCCGGTACCGGGCTACAGCACGGTGTTTCCTTTCTACCGTCAGGTGCACTATGCGTTGCCCGGCGAGCGCACGGAGGATCTCTGATGACATTCAGTCTTTTCCGCCGCAGGCAAAAGCGACAGGACGCTCACCAACATGGCGACGGGCCGTTTTCCGTTAACGGCCACCAACCCCTGACCCGGGATGGACGTCTGACGCGTTCGGACGAAGCGCGCCTGTACGCCACTGCGCCGTCTGTTATCGATCATGTGCCATGGGGGGAGTACCTCGCTGAACACCAGTGCCTGCTGCTTGATGACGGCGTGTCGGTGGGTGCGGTCTATGAAATTACGCCGGTTGGCACCGAGGGTCGACCCGCGTCCCGGCTGGCAGAGATTCGCGACGTGGTGGAGAATGCCCTGCAGGACAGCCTACCGGAGCTCGACTCACATCAGTGGGTGGTGCAGTTTTATTGCCAGGATGAATCTGACCTGTCCTGTTACATGGATAAGGTCAGGGGCTACGTCAAGCCATGGGCACAGGGGACCGCGTTTACCGAGGCCTGGCTCTGCGAACAGGCGCGTCACCTGCAAAACGTCGCCGTTGAACAGGGGCTGTTTATGGATGACGCGGTGACCGGAGCCCCTTGGCGGGGTCAGATGCGCCGCACCCGCATGGTGGTCTATCGCTGGGTGGAAACCCCATACCGTGACCCGATGGCACCGGAAGTGCTGTTGAATCAGGTGTGCGACCGCCTGATCGCTGCCATGAGCGGTGCTGGCATCCAGAGCCAGCGACAGAATGGCGAGCAGATCCACAGTTGGCTGCTGCGCTGGTTCAATCCCGAACCGAAGTGGGTTGACAAGGCGACGCTATATCGCTGCGCCCGTTACAGTGATGATGCCCCGGGAGACCTGCCGCTGCTCAATGATTTCAGCGAAAGCCTGTGGTTCACCCGTCCGCGCAGCGATGCGGAGAAAGGCGTCTGGTGGTTTGATGATGTGGCTCACAAGGCGGTACCGGTTGCCCGCCTGCGCAATCCCCCGTCCACCGGCCATTTGACCGGTGAGGTAACACGCGGCGACAACATTAACGCCATCATGGATCTGCTGCCGCAGGGCACCGTGCTGACGCTGACGCTGATTATCCAGCCGCAGGACAGGCTCGAGGAGAATTTTTCCCGTCTGAGCCGCGACTCGATGGGGGAGAACGTCGACTCGCTACGCGCACGCGAGGATGCCGCCAGAGCGCGGACCTTCCTGGGGAACAAGCACAAGATCTATCGCGCGGCCATCTCGCTGCTGATTAAGGCCCGGGACTTGGAAACCCTGGACAAACGCTATCTCGACCTCAGCAGCAAGCTGCTGAACTGCGGCCTGGAGCCGGTAAACCCGGAACATGATATCGGGCCGCTCAGCAGTTACCTGCGTGCTATGCCGATGTGCTTTAACCCACAGCAGGATCGCCATCACTGGTATACGCGCCTGATGTTTGTCCAGCACTTTGCCTGCCTGGCACCGGTGTACGGTCGCGATACCGGCACTGGCAATCCGGGTTTTACCTTCTTTAACCGCGGCGGCGGCCCACTGTGTGTCGATCCGCTGAATAAAAATGACCGCACACAGAACGCGCACAAGCTGCTGTTCGGCCCGACCGGTGCCGGTAAGTCGGCCACCGCGCTCTGTGAGCTGGCGCAGATGATGGCCATCTATCGGCCACGTATCTTCCTGCTTGAGGCAGGCAACAGCTTTGGCCTGTTTGGGGATTACTGCGCTTCGCTGGGGCTGAAGGTACACCGCGTCAGCATTAAGCCCGGCAAGGTGATCTCTTTGGCTCCGTTTGGTGATTCGCACCTGCTGATGCAGGTAAAGCCGGATGCGTGGCTTGTCAGCGAAGAGGCGTTGCCGGATATCGATGAGGATGTGGAAGACGATGAGGACAAGGATGAAGAGCGTGACGTGCTGGGTGAGATGGAGATTGCGGCACGCCTGATGATTACCGGTGGGGAGGCGGCGGAGGAAGCGAGGATGACCCGCGCCGATCGCGGCATGATCCGCGAGGCGATACTGATTGCGGCCAGAACCGCTTTTGACGCAACCCGCCAGATGCTGCCAGAAGACCTGATGTATGCGCTACAGAATATCGCGCGTGATGTCAGCACCGGTGACGATGGTCGGGAGAAGCGCACGGCCGCGCGTCGCGCGCGGGCTGAGGAGATGTCGGAAGCGCTGCGCATGTTTACCGAGGGCTTTGAGGGTGAGCTGTTTAACCGTCCTGGCACATCTTGGCCGGAGGCCGATGTCACCATCGTGGATCTGGGGACGCTGGCGCGGGAAGGGTACGAGGCCCAGATGGCGGTGGCGGTGATCTCTCTGCTTAATACCATCAACACTATCGCCGAGCGCGAGCAGTACAGTGAAAGAGAAACCCTTGTACCGATCGACGAAGCGCATATCGTCACCGCCAACCCGCTGCTGGGGCCTTACGCCACCAAGATCGTCAAGATGTGGCGTAAGCTCGGTGCCTGGCTATGGCTGTTTACTCAGAACCTGTCGGACTTTCCCGATACGGCAAAAAAGATGCTCAACATGGCGGAATGGTGGGTGTGTCTTGTCATGCCACCGGACGAGGTGGAGCAGATAGCGCGCTTTAAGACGCTGACGGATGAGCAAAAGACCATGCTGCTGTCAGCCACCAAACTACCGAGAAAATACACCGAGGGCGTGATCTTGTCCCGTAAGGTGCAGGCGCTGTTTCGTGCCGTGCCGCCCAGCCTGTATCTGGCGCTGGGGATGACAGAAAAAGAAGAGAAAGCCGAAAGGCGGTCGATTATGAATGAACATCAGTGCTCAGAGCTTGAGGCTGCTTTTCATGTTGCGCGGCGTCTCGACGAGAGTCGCGGTATGGTTATCTGACAGAGGACATGATGAAAAAGCTGACCATGACACCGCCGAGGGTTCTCCCTGACAAGGCGCTGATTGCTTCCGTTATTTTTACCGTGCCGCCACAGGGTGGGGCATCGATTGGTCAGTCTGATCGCCAGTCGCTTGAGCAGTTGCAGGGGGAAATCCTCAACCGGCTGGAGCAACCGGTGCTGCTGTCGGCCTATCCGCACCGCGTTGGCCGACGCAGCTGCGTGGCCGTTCACCTTGCAGATGTGCATGATAAAACGCTGGATATCCTTATCACCGTCACCGGCAATACGCTGTGGCCGGGTGAGGCGGAGTTCAGGACCGGGCTACGCTGGAATATCTGCGTACCCGATGCCACCGACATGCTGTGGATGCTGAAGGAAATAGACAGGGTAACGGGTGGGCAGGGGGGTAATTAAACCGACCCTCCGTGTTTGTCAGGCAGCGAAGTTCAGCTGTCTGACAAACACGGAGGTTGCGGGTGCGGGCGGCATAGAGCCCGCTTTTACTGATCTCCCAATTCTATCTTCATGCTGAGATCATATTCGACTGTTTCGATAATGCGGTTATAAGCTTCGATGATCTTACTGAGCGATGCCTTACGGCCAGCAGCATTGAACCTACCGAGCTCAATGACATTTGATGCGAGAAATTGTTCAAACTCAAGGATGTCAACACGACCGTCGTATGCACCATTTCCGAAGGTTTCAAGTAAGGCTTCTAATACAACGGTACCTTTAGAGGACGTAATGACGAGCGGTTTGTACCCACCCTCCAGGTTTGTAATGCACTTGCTCAGCAGCGCTTCCGTTGGCATGTTAGTGACATGCAGCACCATGTCTTCGTAATCAAAATCACCACGACGGCTGGAACCGGAATCGTTCTGGTTGGAGTGGTGATGCTTGATATTCCCCTCCCCCAGCAGCACATCCAGTTTGGCCCCAACCATATGCTGCATCAGACTACCAACGAACTTGGAACCTGTCCCTTCATTCTGCCTGTTCTGCGCCTGTGACAGCAAATGGCGGATAGCGCGGCGAACTCCCCATAGTGGATCGATACTCAAAATAAACGGTCTTCGTTCAAAATAGTCTTTGGCTTTAGCAATCCAGAAACACTCGCATGCAAGTAGATCTAAGGTACCATTGTTCTTGTGGAGCTGATTCAGTAACTCGATGTAGTCCATCATGAGCTGCATGCTGCCGCGGCTGGTTCGGCCTCCTTCGCTGGCTAACATTCGCATGAGCCCATGGTCACTTAACACTTTTTGTGTGGCCGGGCCACCAAGTCCTTTCACCTGACCCTGTTTACCTGTCTTCCAGTCATCGCTGTTTAACGGCCACTCCAGTGTTCCTGCTTTTTGTTTCTCAAGTACGTGCCGGTTGATGACCAGCAGAGCTGCAATAGGTCCTTTATTACCATTTACTGCGTTGTTTATAGCAAATGCTTCCAGTACAGTATTAATTGCAGAGGGTAGGGTATTCATTACGCAACCTTTTTCTGAGCAGATACAGCATGGTACGACTCAGAAAGGACAGGTTCAAAAATGAATCTGGCAAGATGACGGACCACCGGCACAACGACACCATCGCCAGCGATATGATAGGCATCATTATAATTATGAGGAAGCTTGTAAGTATCGGGTAGCCCCATCAGGCGAGCGGCTTCTCTTGGGGATAGGAGACGTGAACTTATCTTATCGCCTTCAACGACCAGGATACTTTGACGGCTGGAACCCCCTGCCGGGGTACGCAAACACCCCGCAATGCCATCGAATCGGACCTCTGCCCGCTGGACTTTTTCGCCGTTATCATTCATCCGGGTACGCTTGTAGAGTCCTCCGACAATACGTTTTCCAGATTTCTGGGCTGACTGAACTTTAAGAAGGTTAACAGGGGTCATCATTGCCAGTAATTGCCTGGTTTTTTCTGCGCTGTCCCATTTTACACCCTCTGGATTCTCATCAATGATGTCACTAAACGTCGTCAATCGCTCTTCAGGTAGAGGTAAATTCCACCATAGCCATGATTGCTGCGCTTTTTTTGACAGCCCATTAAAAGCGGTGACCATTCGTTCTGGATGCCACTGACTGATAGGAGTCGGGGAAATGAGATGCTGAGGTACTTTTGCTGAAGGGTGTACGGCCACAATAAAAACACGGGAACGCGATTGCGGCACGAAGTGCTGGGCATCTATGACCATTGCACCAAAACGGTAGCCTGCATCGGATAGAACGGCCCCGATAGAGGTAAAATCCTTCCCTTTATTTGACGTCATGATGCCATAGACATTTTCGAGCACGATAATCTGAGGGGCTCGCCTTTCATCCATAAGATTCCGCATAAGTCGCCAGAATGGCCAGAATGTACCAGAACGGGTCTGATTATGGTCATCTTCGCTGCCGATCCCTTTATAAACGCCAGCCAAAGACAGATCCTGGCAAGGGAAGGATGCCCATACCAGGTCTGCCTGTGCGGGGAGTTGTGCGCTAGTGATGTTATTTATATCTTCGACCAGCAAATCTGTGCCACCGCTCCAATTACTCCTGTAAGCATGGCCTTTCATTGGGCTGAAATCGTTAGCAAAAAGGCAATCCCACTGAGCACCCAATCCGGCGCGGGCCATCCCGCCACCGGCAAAAAACTCATAAAAACACCGCTCTGACTGCCTGGTGTATTTCAGGTGGGTATTTGCACGCTCAATGTCACGCTGAATTCTTTCGTTGATTGCCTGAGCAATCCACGCGCTCATAGTGATTTTTCCACCATCAAGCTGACACAGTCGGGAGATGCTGTTGTATTGTGTATTTGTTAGGCGGAGACTGGTACGATAACTTGCTAAGGCGCTCATCATAATTAACCCTGATTTTTTTTGGCGCCAAATTTTGGCTCCTTATGATAAAGGATATCGAAACTGGCCAATCTGTCAATTTGATTTGGCTACAATGTTATTTAATACTCCAATTTAACCCGTTCATTCCTTAATCTCATTATTTTCCGGTACTAATAGCCATCATTCATTGTAATGACTCTGAATTTTATAACGATCATCTTACTAAGCTATCGTTTATTTCAAGCATTCGTTGACCAGCTTGGACACTTTCTGCTTCTGCTTGCTACGTTGCCTTTTCTCTTGTTTTTTCCAGAGCAATTGTAAGTTCATCGACTCGGGCAGTCTGGGTTTGTGGGACTGGAGTCGCTGCAGAAATTATCAGTTTCGTGCTTATAGTTAATTACTGACCTGATGCGCCGCAGATCGCACCCTGAGTGGGTTACTCACTCTGGGAGTGTTCTTGATGAAATTACCCGTCTGCTGCCTGGCAGCACTGTTCCTTTCTTCCGGCACCATTGCCGGCACCGTTATTTATACCGACAGTACGCACCTGGTCGTCGGTGACATCGGTCCCGACGTCACCGTTGTGGAGCTTGATGCCCCCGACCGTCTGCAGGCGCAGCTGTTTGGCGAACTGCCCGCTGACCCTGCGCAGGCAGAGCAGCAAGCGCGGGCGGTGATAGCTTCGCCTGTCTTTCAGCAGCGCCTGCAGCAACTTGTCGGGAAGTATGCTGGTGTCACCCGTGCCTGGTCTCTGGGGTTGGAGAAATATCCTGCCGTGGTGTTTGACGACAAGTGGGTAGTCTACGGCACCACCGACGTTGCCGTGGCCACGCATCAGTTGAATGCCTGGAAGGAGAAAGCCCGATGAGCATGACTCTCTTTCGCCCGCGTCGGCTGGCGCTGGCCACGCTAATCGCCTGCACCGGCACCCTGGCCAGCGTCAATACTGCCAGCCTGCTCGCCAGTGCCGCCAGCCCGGATTGCATCAGCTGGCGAGTCAGCGGCATCTGTTACTGGCTGTTCTGCACGCCGTTTGGTTGCTCGGTCAAAACATCCGTCAAGGTCACGCATTTTATTCCGCAAGCTGTTGTCTCCGCCTATCTCAGTCCGGGAGAAAATCCCTGGACGGAAATGTCAGCAGCCAGCGCGACGGCTGACGGCATGGAAAGTGCGCTTCTTGGGGGAGCGGCAGGCGTGGAAACCGGTGGTGGTCGCCAGGAGATGAAAGCGCCCGGTATGCGCAGGCAGAATCTGCATTTTTACTATGGTGATGCGTATGGCCATCCGGCGACAAAGATTATCGGCGGAATGTTTCCCGGCTATTCCTGCGACAGCGCCGCCACGCCCTTTATGCCGTATTTCGCCAGCGCCCTTGACGCACTCGCCTGGCGTACCGGTATGCCGGAGTCGCTTTATCCGGAAGCGCTTATACCTGGCAGCCGCGAAATCGTCAGCACGCTGTCCGGCAATATGTGGGGCAACGTGTATCCCCGCAGCGGCTTTGTTACACAGACCGACAGCTATAAGTCAGCGGCGGTTGTGGTGCAGCGGGTGGCAGACATCATCACTCGCCAGGGGCAACTACATGTTTACGGCCCACTGACCGGCCAGCGTTCTCCGGGCTACTGGCCACCTGAACCCGTACAGGAAAACACCGGCACTAAGAACCACAAGTGGCAGCGCCTTTCGCCGCAGCTGTCACAGCGTTGTGCGGTCTTTCCTGATAGCGGTGGCCTTGTTGCGCAAAACGGTAACTATGCCTGGGCGCTCTGGCAGCCATACAGCTGCTGCAAACGCCACGGCCAAACATTCCTTTACAGCATCGATTTTTCTGAGGCTCATAAACCATGACACAGCGAAACACTCTGCGCCGGTCCTTTGCAGCGCTTGCCTTGTTCACCGTGGCATCAGTGTCGGCACTGGCTGCCGACACTGCGCACTCTTCGTCCGGCGCGTCGGTCAATGGTGCCATTAATGACGGTCTTTTCTATTCCATTGGTGGCGGCTCGGTGATTTCACCGCCGCCGAGCCGCAGCAACATGTCGCGCCTAGGGCTGAACGGCGGCTGGAGCAGTGACCTGATGTGCGGCAACTTCGACCTGAAAACTACCGTGGGCAACCAGCTTAACGGCATCACCAGCGGTTTCAAGGACCTGATGGGCAATGTCATTCAAGGGGCCACCGGCGCGGTGATGAGCATGCCAGCGATGGCTATCCAACGCGCCAACCCTGGGTTGTATGAAATGCTCACCAACGGTGTGCTGCAGGCGGGCATTAACTTTGACAAGGCACAGCTCAACTGCCAGAACATGTCGAAAAGGCTGGCCGACTACACCCTTGGCAGCAAGTGGCAGCAGGCGGCGGTATCGGAAGAGTATAAGGATATCGTAGCCACCAGTGGCGGTGATGCCGTTTCCAGCGACCAGAAGCTGCAAAAAGTCACTGGCGAGGAAGGCGTCACCTGGGTAGGGGGCCAGAAGCGTGGGGGCAAAGGTCAACATGCCATTCAGCCGACCCGGGACCTGGCGAAAGCCGGTTATAACATGATGAACAGCCTGCCCGTAACCAGCAACAGCCGCGTGGGCTCTGCCAGTTGCAACGGCACCGTCTGCCAGCGCTATAAGTCGTCCGATGAAGCCGCTGCGGCCGTGGTGAAAGTGTTGGGTGACCGCTCTATCCGTACCTGCCGGGAAACCCGCGAATGTGGCAGTGGCGGGACTGAAAACCAGCCGGGTAGCACGGTTGCCGGCACCGGCTTCTCACCGGTACTGGAAGGTGCGACCAAAACCAACCTGGAGCAGCTTGGTAAACTGGTCGATGGCCAGTTGCCGCCCACCGCAGATAATCTGGCCGCACTCAAAACAGGTAGCCTGGTGGTGACGCGTGGCGTCATTCATTCGCTACACGATGATCCGGATAAAGCGGCGCTGGTTCAGCGTCTTGCCAGCGAACTCGCCATGGCCGATACCGTGGAGACCGCGTTGACCATGCGCCGCATGCTCACTACCGGTGAATCCGAACCCAACGCCGCCGAACAGTCGGAGGCGATAGCCGAGGGGGATCGCCGCATTGATGCACTTGACCGTGAACTGAACGCTCTGCGTAACGAGATGGAACTGCGCAAGTCCATCAGCAATAACAGCCTGCTCACTGCGCTGGAGCGGCAGGGTACCCGTAATCAGGATAACCAGTTGCAGCAGAAAGCCGGTAATCAGGACCAGGGCTTCAGCCAGATGAGCCAGACGCCGTCATCCGGAGAAAATTGATATGAAATTCATACTTAACCGCGGCCGTGTTGGTCGCATCCTGTTTGTTGCGTTGTCGTTCCTCCTGCTGACGGTGGTCATGTTCGCCATTGCGTCCGTTTTTATGGCGTATGACCCCGACGGTCACCTTACACGCAACTGGCTGCATCAAAACCGCTGGGGCCTGTTCGGCTGGCGGCTGGCCATCTATGCCGGCATCTCTTCAGCCTGGCTGTTAAAGGTGCGACCACAGATAGTGGCACGCTGGCCGGAAACGCGCGCGCGGCTGCCACGCACGGAGTGGCTCGGCGTACTGTTTATGCTGGTCACGGAGTCTGTGGCCTGGATGAGTGTGGCAAAGGGAGATTGAAATGACGGCGAACAGTTATCTGGAGTATTTTCTCGTTCTATTTGGCTGGGTGATGAACAACGCCCTGTGGGGTATCCTCAGCAACACCGGGCTGTTTGCTCTGCCGCTGGTATTTAAAGTGTTGGGCGTCTGGCTGAAGGTGCGTGAGGAAGGTGCTGATGAGGGCAACAAAGGGCTTCTGGCGTTGCCGCGCATTGAGCACGCCATTTACGTCTCGTATCTGGTGATACTGTTCTGCTGCATCCCGCTGCTGCCAGTAGATATCAGTACCATCAAGTTCGACAGCGCGCGCGCGAAACAGTGTGGCATCAGCGTGCCAACGCCGCAAAACTCCGGCTACAAAGGG
The DNA here is from genome assembly GCF_000821185.2 of Serratia symbiotica. Lineage (NCBI taxonomy): Bacteria > Pseudomonadati > Pseudomonadota > Gammaproteobacteria > Enterobacterales > Yersiniaceae > Serratia > Serratia symbiotica. The sequence continues at coordinate 371,523 of NZ_CP050855.1, forward strand.
CTGGTGAATGACTTTGGCGGTCGCACGGCCGAAGTGCCAATGTGGTGGTATCTGCTGCATATGATGTCGAAAGGGACCACTCAGGCCATGATTGCCTCCATCCCCTGTGGTACCCAACTGCGCCAGATGCGTTTTGACGTGCAGAACACCAAACTGCGCGACCCGGTGCTGCTGCAGGAGGTACAGGACTTTGCCAACCAGTGCTATTCCCGAGCCTATTTCAGGCTGAAGAACAGCAACAGCCAACTGAGTGATGCCACCATTAACTCTGTGGGTTGGATAGGCAGCGACTACTTTCTGAATACCTCTGACTATTACGACGACTACACGTCCATGACGCCCCGTCGCCAATGGCCGTACGACGACAGTCGAGACAGTGGCTACGCTGATACCGGTCAGGGAGGCTATCCTACCTGCAAGACCTGGTGGTCAGACAGCAGCGTCGGGCTGCGGAAACGCGTGCTGGAGAGCTTCAGCGATAGCACGCGTAAAGAGATGCAGCGTCAGTTCCCTGGCTCACAATGGGAAGAGCCCGCACTGCGGTGGCTGGTGAGTCCGCGAAATGCTGGCCTGTCCGGCAGCGGTGTAACTTACATTGCTGGCAGAGGCGACACTGCTAGCGGTATTGGGAACAGCTTGTCGCGCTTCACCTCTACTATCGGACTGGGTATGAAACAAGTGGAGGCTTTACCAGGCTTTGATGCCTTAAAGCAGGCGCTGCCGATGATCCAGGCGCTGCTGCAAATGATGATCATCATAGTAATACCGGTACAGGTGATGTTCAGCGCCTATGAGCCTAAAACGATTGTGACTATCTCGTTTGCACTGTTTGCATTGCAGTTCATTACCTTCTGGTGGGAACTGGCGGGTTGGTTGGACGACAGGTTGATCACCATTTTGTATTCCAGCCTGGCCGCAAGTGGACTGGCATCGGGGGTGCCCATTGCGGATTTCCTGAGCTCTCCTCGTGATGGCTGGATCATGAATCTTGTATTGGGAATGATGTACGTGGTATTTCCTGGGTTCTGGGTGGGGATGCTGGGTTGGGTGGGTGTCAAAATAGGAGGAATTGCGGAAGGGTTTATCAAGGGGGGCGCTCAGGCACAACAGGCTGGCCAAGAAGGGGGAGCTATGGCGGGGGAGGCAGTAAAATCCGGTGTAAAAAGAATTCTCTAAAAATTAAACCCTTTTTCAAGACTGCCAGGAAGTTTGCTGGCAGTCCCTAATAATCTTTATCGATTCTGGAATCGCCCACATACCAGCCATAACCTTCGGCACCATCACGAAAACCATCTTTCTGCTTTTTTTTCTTTATAGAAGCTGAATCCGGTATAAAAGATGCAATCAACGCCGCCGCAGAACATGCTACTCTGAAAGAATCTTTCAAATCCTTGCCAAAGCTGCGTCCATTTTCATACTTATGTAATTCTTTTTTCCAGTCACTGGCCATCGTCACGCCCTTTTTAAGATACTAATTCAATATGGCCAAGTTACTAAATTTCTCTGCAAGCAGCAACTTTTGAGCAGTATCAATTGACAATGATGGAATGGATCGCTAACAACTATCTAATATGTAAAGACAGCCCTAATATTTAAGACATTATTGGAGCTAAAATCAGAAACTTGTGCAAGAAGAAGTGGACGCACATGCCGTTGGCAGAAGGCCCCGCCATTACAGCGACAGCATCCTGAAGAAGCTTATCACGTCTGTGAAATCCCCGGGCAGCATGCCATTTTGTGAAAAGTTACATGATGTGTTTCTGATACTACTAACCGAATGCTTGTGATGCACAGTAGTTGAACGTTGATAAGGCTGTCTGACTGGTGCACAGAGTATTTATGTGAGCAAAATTATTCAAGATATTTTGGATAAGATGTAAGCTTGTCTATTTTTGAAAAATCTATAGTTCATTGCCAACTCAATAGGCGGAGGACGTAATTCTAATAATATTTATCATGGTGGCGACGATTTCACACGTGGTCATGCCTTTGGCGTACAGAGATAAAATCTGGCTGTCCATCTGCGTAATACGCGTCTGGTTTTTCTTAATCAGCTGCGGTTCGAAGGTATTTTCACGGTCACGCGGCGTGTTCAGTTCGATCTCGCCGTCATCGCAGAGCAGCGTTTTTGACGAGAAGCCATTGCGGGTGTTGGTGCCGGTTTTAGGTGCATTTTTCTCATGCCCGAGATGGTCAGTCAGTTCCGCATTGAGCGCTGTTTCGACGGTTAATTTCGTCAGCATCCGGGAAAACTGATTGAGGTCGGCTTCGGTTTTGAGGCCTTTAGCCAGTTCTGCCGCAAGGGCTCTGAGTTTCTTGTCGTCCATAATTTGCCTGTCTCCGTTGTTGGAGTGAACATATCAAAAACAGGCAATTACACAATTTAAATTACAGGCTCGTACGGTGCTTTAACGTGAAGTTCATCTGATATCGTTCCATTGTCTGTCTTGGTTTTCCCAATCTTCCCTTTCTGCTTCCCAGCTTTCACTCCACTCTTCATTTTGTTTTTTGCGTTCGGGAGAGGTAGTCAGAACATCTGCTATCCCAGCCAGTATGGCCGCTCCACATGCATTGGTTGCACTGGAGAATTCAAGTGGTTCTAGCGCTTTACATTTCAGCTTTGCTTCGTCATAAACGATGTTACGACGTTTACCGACGAACCGTGCCAGAGTGATGCTCAGGTCGTCAGCATCGAAGCCACTTTTACTCATGGTAAATGCTCCTTTTACTTGGGCTAGCTGGTTAATCCTTCACTAATTTTGACTTTAGCGCCTCGTAAACGTCTTCCCGACGGTCAACAGTTATGACGGTGATAACCACATCAACCTCTCCATCGTCACTTTCCAGCACATGGTAGACAAGCCTGAAACCATCCATACGCAATTTAATTTTGTAACATTTTTCGACACCAGACAACTTATGTTTTATCGGGGTCAGTGCTGCCAGCGATTCAGCCCGTTTTTTTAATTTCTTTCGAAAGGTCTCTCTGATTTTGCTGTCCAGAGCATTCCATTCCTTTAGCGCTGATTTCTTAAATTTCAGTCGCGTTTTTAAGGCAGTCCCGGACAATCAGAGGTTCTCCCAACTGACATCAACTTCATCTTCATCCTGGCGGCTACGGACAATATTAGCAAGCTCACGATCTTCAATGGCATCCAGCATTGCCGCATAAAGCTCCGCAGGAATGCAGTAGAACGAAGGTTTACTGTGGTTCAGGATAGCTACTGGTCGCCCCCCTGCTGACATCACTATCGCCGTCGGATTTTTTTTTAGCTCACTGATAGTGGCTGAGCGATTAGCAAGGATTGCAGTTATCATTTAAAACCTCAATTAAGACCTGTTTTTAGCCCTAATGATAGTGAGAAAATCTTGTGAAAGCAATAACGAATAGTCCGTTTTTTGAGCGCGATCCGGTTGTTATCGTCCGTGTAAAAAATGAATCCAGAACAACATTCATATAATGCGTGATTGTATTCCACGTTGTCAGAAGGCAGGTTGAGAATATATTAAAATGGTTTTGGCCAGAATGATAACCTTCGGGATAATGTACTAACGTCACAGCTGAACATCTTACCATCGGAATTACCCCATTCCTGGTATTTTGAAAGAGGGATTTGAAGATCTGTTTTGCTGGCATAATTAATTACGTTACCACTGGATGCAGTGCAACTAAGAACAGCTTTAAAATGCGAATGTAATGAATATGAAAAAAGAGAGTAAACGTCAGGGGGGATGTGATAATTTATGACCAGCCATCCGTTGTTGTTAAGCCGGTCTGCACAGGACACTAGAAAGCTCCGCTTTGATTGTAGCGGAATCATAGCATCTTCTAAATAAAGGTCTGAAAATATAATATCATACCTGCCCGCATTAACTCTGTGGGTTGGATAGGCAGCGACTACTTTCTGAATACCTCTGACTATTACGACGACTACACGTCCATGACGCCCCGTCGCCAATGGCCGTACGACGACAGTCGAGACAGTGGCTACGCTGATATCGGTCAGGGAGGCTATCCTACCTGCAAGACCTTGTGGTCAGACAGCAGCGTCGGGCTACGTAAACGCGTGCTGGCAAGCTTCAGCGATAGCACGCGTAAAGAGATGCAGCGTCAGTTCCCTGGCTCACAGTGGGAAGAGCCCGCACTGCGGTGGCTGGTGAGTCCGCGAAATGCCGGACTTTCTGGAGGAGGGACTACCTATGCCATAGGCAGTGCAGATAATACGACAGGTATATAGACAAATAATTCCAAATCAAACCTATAAAAAACATAAAGATACGCCAACTATTTTTCACACATCAAACCTAGTTTGTTTGGCTTGATACTGATATGATGGTCTTTAAGTAAAGCTTTTAAAAGAGCCATAAAATGGATGTACTAAATCAGGATAGAGGTCTTCTTAAAAGGATTGAAGCCTACTCGTTGGAGGATGAGGCATATTGGTCATTTAGAGGTCGTTCTAAAAGACATCACTGTCATGATTTAATCCAATACCCAGCGATGATGATCCCGGAAATGCAGGGAGAACTTATTGATGCGGTATTGGAAGGAGATCGAAATGTACGCAGAGTGTTCGATCCTTTCGTTGGATCTGGTACTACTCTCGGTGAAGCTATGTGCAGGGGGTTAGATTTTTTAGGGATAGATATTAATCCACTAGCGATTTTAGCATGCGAAGTCAAAAGTGGGCCACTTTATACCAAAAAGCTAAATGATAAAGCCGCACTGTTAATAAATGCAATTCAGAATGATGAGTCGGAGAAAATTGCAGTCAGCTTTGAAGGTATCGATAAATGGTTTATTAAATCTGCACAAATCGAATTAAGTGCAATATATAGAGCTATTAAAGCTGAACCTTCGAAATGGGCAAGGAAGATTTTCTGGCTATCCATGAGCAGCACTGTAAGGGCCGTATGCAACTCGAGGAGTTCGACTTACAAGTTGCACATAAAAACTGAAGAAGCAATAGAAGCGACACCTTCTGCGAGAGAGGTTTTTGAGAAAAAACTTCTAAAAAACATTGAGAACATTAAGGATCAAAAGCAGATTTTTACTGAAAATAACGTGCTAAAGATGGCATCGTCAATCAGTGATGTTATTATCAAAAATGCGAATTCTGCAAACAAAATAAGAAACTCACTAAAGTATGACTTGTTAGTCAGTTCACCTCCTTATGGTGATAACCAAACAACAGTCACATATGGACAATTCTCGTATCTTCCTTTGATGTGGATTGATTTGAGTGACATTGATAATTTGACTCAAGAAGGGCTTCTTGCGCATAAAAGTGCTATTGATTCAATGAGCTTGGGGGGGTCATTAAAAGATTCCGCAATTAAATATGAAGAAATAAAAATGCGATCTGTATCATTGGTCAACAGTGTTGAAGAGATTAAGTCTGTTAATCCTGACAACATAAAGAAGCTAATTTCATTTGTTTATGATTTAGATTTATCTCTATGTAATTCTCTAAGTTTATTGCGAGATAATGCATATATGATTTGGACGTTAGGGAATAGGAGAATTTCTAACATTGAGGTTCCATTAGATAGAATTATGAGAGAGCTACTTGAGTTCAGAGGATGCCACTTCGTTCATAAATTAGAACGAGATATACCTTCGAAGAGAATGGCCACAAGAAATCAAATAGCGTCAACTATGGGAAAGGAATCAATTTTAATAATGAGGAGATAATGGTGGGGTAACTTCACTAGTTTGGTCTATTTTTGTTTTTCATGTTTTTTGGTAAGTTTTAATAATTAAGTGCTATTTAGAATAAGGGGGTTTTTTTATGTCGTCTGCATCACTAAAATTTAGTGGAAACCTGATTGAGGAACTTTCGCAAAAGATTCCTTCGTCATTATTTGCGTTAAATGAACTTATTAAAAATGCATACGACGCTTTTTCGCCTGACGTCGTGATCAATATCTCCCTTTCAAAACAAACCATAACAATTACTGATCACGGAAACGGTATGGGAACGGAAGATATTGAGTCTCTGTTCCATATATCAAAAAGCACAAAGCGCTACGGTTATGAAGTGGAGCAAGATGGTGTAAGAAGGCTTACTCAAGGCTCTAAAGGACTTGGGTTTCTTTCCGCTTTCAAATTTGGCGATAAAGTTGAATGGGTAACATGTAAGACTGGGGTTCGTAGTAAATTTTCAGTACGTAAGTCAGAGTTGGTAGCGAAAGATGATGTTGCTGGAACTGTAATACCAGTAATAACAGACTCTCATTCTGAGAGCGGAACAATAATCACTGTTTATTCAAATAAGGGTGAGATTGAAGAACTGTTATCAGATTTGTCTGACAATAGGGTTGTTGAGAAATTAGCAGCAGCAATAATTGATGACTCATTTAATATTAATATTAATATTGAAAACCAACAGCAAGTCGTTTCAACAAAAAAGTTGAACTCATTTCAGAAAGAGAACGAAGAAAACCAGTTGTTTTATGTTGCATATGACTCGCTTGAAAATGAAATTGAATTTTATCACAAGGGTGAGCATGTAAAGTCTTTTCCATTTGAGCTGGAGAGGACTGACTATTCAGTCAGTTTAGAGTTGATTATCTTTCACTTTCAACAAGGTAAAAACTCTAAGTCTGTCTCGTCATTAAATAGAAGAACCCATGATGATTCTCTTTACCCACTAGTATACATAAATAGAAATCTTTTCAACAATACTGTTATTTTTGACCCTGAAGTACTGAGGAAGAAAAGCTCTGGAGAAACGCTCCCTCAGATGATAGGTAGAGTTAGCGTGACATGTCAGAGTAAATACATTGAATTTAATTCAGATAGAACAAACTTTGTTGAAAATAACTTAACGAGATCTCTGCTTAAAGATCTTGATGGTCTTAATAAGTTGATTCAAACTAAGGGTGCCGAGTTAAAAAAAGGTCTAAGGAGTAACAAAAAAGTACCGACAGGAAAGGCAATGCCCGTTGAAAGCGCGAATGAACAAAAAAATGGTACCGCATTGATATTAGTTGACAGGAAAAAGCCAACCACTTATTACACGCCTTCAGAGCAAATAGACTTGGAGGAATACATCTTTCAAGTTAGAAATAGTCTCGGCGAGGATGTAAAAAATGCCGAAGTGGAAATTATAATCGACGGAGAAAAATCAAGTAGTAGAGTGCTATCCTCGGTTGAGGAACCATGCGAGAAAAAAGTTTGTTTTAGATATCATGATACAATAACAAATCTTGTGTCGAAAGAGATAACTCTATCTTTCGAACTTAAAATTTCCAACATTTCTGGGACAGTTCAGGAGAAGTCTCTATTCACAATACAATCAGGTTCCAACTACAGCGTCAGAATAGAAACCGTTTCTGATCTTATCAATGCAATTGATAAAGCGTATTCGTCCAGGTCTAAAGAAGAATTTTTACCAGTAATTGCTTGCTCAATTAGATCAATATTCGAAATATCGTCAGATAAAATACTTAAAGCAAGAAAAAAATGGTTTGCAAAATTTGATGAAAGCAAGCTTAGTAGTACAGCTAAGAGGGAGATAAAAGATAAATTATTACTGAATGTAGTTCACCTTGTTCTTTTGTTGAAGAAAAATCCTAGGCTTGTAACTGAAATATCTGATGTATCAGGTGTGGCTTATTCGACCCTTAATAACTTGTTAGATGTAAGGGATTTCAGGAATTCTGTAAAAAATTCACATGTCGGTGCTCACCAATCAACGAGATATTTATCTAAGCCTAAAGTCGAGTCTTGTGCGGATGCGTGTGGCCACTTTTCAGTTATATGTGATGTATTATTAAATAGCAATAAAGTAGCGGCGTTTAATATAAATAAAGTAGATGAATCTGACATAGAGGAGGTGTTTGGGTTCATAGCGTAGTATTTGAAGTGGTTACTACTTTTAGTATGAAAATTTAATACTCGGCACTCGCTCCATATTGGAGCTGTCTTTCGTTTCAGTATGAAACTTTATTTTTTCTGACCCGTTCTCTCTTGCCAAAAAACAATGGCGACAGAGTAGCTTAGTATGACATTTTATTACTCTCCCACAACTAATGGCGTTGAAAGCGCATAACGAACAACTGGTGGTGTTGCTGGCCGGAAAAGCAGAACCGGAAGTAGTAAAAGCGAAAAAATAGGGCTACAGGATTTCGGTAGCTGTCCGGGTAATTTAAAATCAGCAGCAACTAATTTGTATTAGCTCAAAAAACGTACTTAACGTACGTTCCTGGTAGCTGTCAACGAAGTTGTCACCCTTAATGAGTTTTCAGGCTGCTTTTTCTGATGCGTTTTGTGGCTTATCCGGATTTTGATACCATAGAGCTTAAGCAAACTTTTTTGAGCATCGTCTTTCATGAAAAAATGTTACCTCTATATCAGGGTAAGTTCAGAGCAACAGGTATCCGGCGATGGCCTAAACCGTCAGGAATCACTGCTCATTAAGTATTTTGAAGATAATGCCCCAGTGCAGGATTTCGATCCAGACTACGAGCTAATTATCGATGAAGGGCGTTCAGTATTCAAAGCCGAACATTTGCATGAAAGTGCAGGGTTAGGACGATTTTTCAAGCGTGTTAATGATGGTGACATAGCCAAAGGCTCGGTACTCATCGTTGAAAGTCTCGATCGGTTCTCTCGCGAAAACCCTTTCAAGTGTGTCGAGTACATTTCTCAATTAGATCGTGCTCAAATCGAACTGCATGATGTTGAGAAGCGGCTTATCATTAGCCGCAAGCACTCTAATAGCCTAACTTTTGCGACCATGATCGCCGAACGTTCTTACGAAGAGTCTTGTCTAAAGTCTACTCGTATACGGAAAGGTTGGGACAAACGACGCAAAAAAGCGAAAGATGAAGGACATTATATGATCAAAAACTGTCCGAAATGGATTGATGTGGTTGATGGGAAATATATACTAAATGAAAATCATATATTAGTACGTGAGGTATTTGATTTATATCTTTCTGGAATACGCAGTTATACGATTGCACAACAATTGAACGCTGCTGGTAAGTTGATTGACAATAAAAAATGGGATAGTACTAAAATATGTCATTTATTGAGAAATAAACGATGTAAAGGTGAGTACACATCTAATAGAACTGAGCGGAATTTTGACGACGATACGGTTATTTTAACTACTGAAATATATAAAATATATCCAAAGGCTGCGGAATGTTATGGTTGAAGTCGTTTATGTTGAATGCGAATCTGTAACTTTATGAATATACTTATTTTAATTACTTATTTACTCGACGAAAAATGAAAGCACGAAAAATTTGTTTAATGTTCTATGTATTTAACATCACCACACCTTCACGCTGCCATTGACGACATTGCCTTGACCATCGACCCGGTCTGGCTTTCCTCGCTGCTTCATATACCGCTTTCCTGTTTGCCAGCAGGCTTATATCTTGTCCCTGGTGGCGCTGTTCCGGTGTGACATAACCGATGCCGCTATGCCGATGCGCTTCGTTATACCAGCGGCTAAAGCGTTCAACCCATCGTCTGGCTTCATCAAGTCCCGTGAAGCCCGCTGACGGCCAGTCCGGCACATATTTTAACGTTCTGAACAATGACTCCACGAACGGATTGTCGTTACTGACCCAAGGCCGACTGTGCGAACCCGTGATATTCAGTTCTTTCAGTTTTGCCTTTAACGTTTGGGACTTCATCGGCCCACCATTGTCGGCATGCACCACCAGCGGTTGCCGGTAGCATCGTTCTCGCAGCACGGCACGGTGCAGCATCGCGGCAGCGTGCTCACCGTTCTCCTCTTCATGAACCTCATAACCAACGATTTTCCGGCTAAAAATATCTTCTATCAGGTACAGATAAAAATAACGGTCTCGTACCCGTGACGCGCACCACGTCACATCCCAGGTCCAGACCTGACGGGGCGCAGTGGCATGGTAGCTGGTCGGCTTACTGATGGTTACCGGCGCCCGGCTACGACCGCGATGATGAACCTGACCATGGCGCCGGAGTATCCGGTAAAACGTTGATTCGCTCGCCAGATAGATGCCATTGTCCGCCAGACGCGGCACGCTCTGCGCAGGGGGCAGGCTGGCGTATTCCGGCTGGTTACACACGGCCAGTACCTGCTGTTCCTCCGCCAGCGTCAGTTTATTGCCCGGGGTCGGACGTACTGCGGCAGGACGCCGGTCTTCGGCCTGTCTGTGCCATCTCTTCCAGGTTCTCAGGCTGATATTCACTTCCCGACAGGCCGGAGCCAGAGGGGGTTCCCGTACGGTTGGGCTTCAGACCCCGCCAACAGACAGAATTATTCTGCCGGGGACAATCTATCTTCGGCAGGATGATGAAGCTGCCCTTTGCGTATCATGCGGATTAACTCAATGCCTGTCAGTATCGTCTGTGCTCGTCGAAACGATTTGAATCCCAGCATCTGGCGTATCCGCCGTTTGATATTCCGGTGGTCCTGCTCCACAAGGTTGTTTAGGTATTTACTCTGCCTGACGGTAATGGATTCTTCATCAGGTTTACCGGTGTTGAGTGTGGCCAGAGCCGCAGTATCAGCGCCACTTTTATCAATGGTCACGACTTCAGGTTCACCGTGCTGGCGGATGGCCTTGCGGAAAAAGCGCAGCGCGGCGGCGGCATCCCGTTTAGCGGTCAGCAGGAAATCAATGGTCTGGCCGCTGCTGTCTACTGCCCGGTACAGATATTTCCACTGACCTTTGACTTTGATGTAGGTTTCATCCATTCGCCACCGGCACCCTGGGAGACGTTTATGCCGACGCAACGCCTTATCCAGCAACGGCACCAGGCGGATACCCCAGCGCTGAAGCGTTGAATGGTCAACGACAATACCGCGTTCGGCCATCATCTCTTCCAGGTTCCGCAAACTCAGTGAGTAAGCGAGATACCAGCGAACACATTGCGTGATAACATCGACAGGGTAATGCAGGCGACTGAAGGCTTTTCGGATCAGAGACATGGTCAGGGAGCATCAAGAAAAACAGTATATTACCTGACGCCACCTTAATGCGACAGAACCGTTTTTTTATTGACAATTCCCCGCTCATGTCTAGATCCTAATGACACATTAACTATATATATTAGTTAGCTATCTAATAATAAGGTGTTGAAAATGACAGAAGATCAACAAATTAAAACTACACAGCAAGTTATAAACAGCATATATTTTGGTCAGCTTAAGTGCTTACATGACTTCATTATTGATTTTTAACCGCTTCCAGTGACTGCGATTTTGGGACCAAATGGCAGTGGCAAATCTACGATTTTACATGCGTTAGCAAGTGTATATCAGCCCAAAGATGTTGGTGAAAATAGAAAATTCAATGATTTTTTTCCTAGAAGTCCTGATGCAGAATGGAATGGTAGCAATTTAATTATCACTCACTCTTATCGTCGCGGTACTGAAACAAAAAACAAAGAGGAGGAAGCTTTCGGTAAAGCAGATGAAAATGGATCTCGATGGACTAAAATATACGCTAGGTGCCCATTTCGAGAGATTTATTACATTGGAATAGATAGCTGTGTGCCCATGATAAAGTCCGGGAAAGTAAAGGGGTCATCTAAAATAAATTATGTTACAACTGTTTTGGAAGGAGCACAGGAAAATAATTTGCTTGAGAAAGCCTCTGATGTTCTGAATAAAAAATATAAAAAAATAAATGAGAATAAACTAGTTAATGGTAAAAAGTTGATTGGTGTTTAAACAGAAGGTGTAACATATTCTGCGTATAGTATGAGTGCAGGGGAACAAAAGGTTTTCTTTATATTAGATAAAGTTTTTTCAGCAGGTAAATATTCATTAATATTAATAGATGAAATAGATCTTCTCCTGCATGACAAAGCCTTAAAAAATCTAATTACAACTATTAATGAGAGGGCTATTGAAAAAATCTACAAATAATTTTCACAACACATAGGGAGATGATTATTTCACTTTCCCACATCGTGAATATTAGGCATGTTGTCAACGTTGACGGAAGAACTCTATGCTTTAGTGAAAAAAACCTGATGCAATAAATAGATTAACGGGGGCGTCGGTAAAGAAAATAGAAGTTTTCGTGGAGGATGATTTTGCGGAGGGAATCCTACAAAACACAACAGGTAAAATGAAAGCCACTAAATATTTATCGGTTAACGCATATGGCGCTGCAATTAATGCTTTCACTATTCTATCTGGGCTTTTATTAAAGGGTGAGCCATGCGATGATATTTGCGTCGTTCTGGATGGCGATGAGTTTCGTACACCAGAAACTAAAGTTGAAAGAATTAATATGGCACTCACCGGTGAAGACGAAAAAGCGAAACGATTGAGGAGATTGGCAGGAAGTAAATCCTACAATTTAATCTCCCTGATGGCCATAATCCAGAGTCATATGTTCATTCGCTTTTGTGCTCTGATTTAATAAAGGATTTAAAAGAAGAAGAAGCTGAAATTATCGAGGCAGCTAAAAAATAGAATTTGCTAAAGATAATCACAAATATATAGACAAAATTATAGATGAATTAGGTATTAACCGTGCAGTTGCTCTTAATAAAATCATTTCATTGGTTTCAAAACATCCGGGATGGGGGGAATTTATAGTACCCGTAGTCCACTGGATGACTCCAAGAGTGGAAGCCCTGAAAGAAAAATAACTCTGGATCTTGCCTTGGTCATACAAGAATGATTAACATGCTTACTTTCTTACCGTTGCTTTAAGCAACATGCCAATGTCCCAGTGATCTGAGAGGGGTGCCTTCGGGTGATCGCACTGCCAATGCCACCATAACCTGAGAGGTGGTGCCTTCGGGCGGTACCCCCGTCAACCTTTGAGAATGGGGATCGCTGTAAGGTCTCTTCTACTTCAATATGCTGATTTTACGCAATTACGGATGGCATATTGACTTTAGCAGAAAAAATTCTCTCTGAGATGCTTTGGAACTGATCTATCAGCAACAGTTAACCGATGAAATGATTGCAAAACCTTGTAAAAGGATCGCAGTTCGATCTAATATCTTTCCTGTTGTAACGTTGCGATAAGCAACATGCCAATGTCCCGGCAATCTGAGAGGGACGCCTTCGGGTGATTGCATGCCAAAACTGTCATGACCTGAGAGACGGTGCCTTCGGGCGGTAAACCCGTTAGCCTTTGAAAATGGGGATCGCGTTAACAGCGATAAAGGATATTACTTCACTGACAGCCTGCCTTTGGCAGCGCTTCGCGCAGACTGTTTAAGTCTGCCATCTTCGTTTCGTCTCGAATTTTTGACGACTGCATCCGTTGCAAACTTTGCGGCGTGGGGATGACCATTTGGCACATTTGGGCATCTTCCACGACAGCATTGAGAGCAGAGGAGCGCGGCGTCACTTGCGTTCGAGTGAAACGAGTACCAAGTGACGCGCGCAGCGCACAACCGGCAGCACTGACGTACTGCCACTTCAACAACATTTCTACCATCTGACCAACACGTAGTGACGGTTTTAAAACGCATAACAGATCGTTTAACTGTCATTCAGGTCATTAATCACTCACCAACTGTCTTATCAGCGGAAACATGTATGAAGACAACTTTTAAATTAGAGGAGGTAAATCAACACGACATCGATGGCGACACCAGGAAGCTGGTGTGTGGAGGTAGACTGATGTAAATCAGCCCGGCGTAAGCCGCGAACAGGTCTGAGACCTGGGGAGCCTCGCAAGAACTCAACATTTCGCCGCCCCGATGCACAGATGTCTGTTGAGACGCAGGAAGCGCAAAATTAACCGTGCCGTCGGGGTGAGATGTTTTTGACTGAAGTATCCGGGGAGCCGGTGAGTTAGGCATTCCGTTCACCGGGACGGAATGCCTAACTCACCTTGTGTCAATTTGGAGTGTTTATGGCGAAATTAAATAAAAGCCTGGTCACACTTGCTCGCCAGGCGGGAGGCAGTTTTAAGACCGTTTCCGACAGAATGAAAATAGCCGATCGTTTGGCAGACCGTTTATTAAAAATGAATATTCAGATCCGCGATGCCGGGAACTTGAAAACACAGCATATTACTCTTTACATAGAAAGCCGGCTTTCAGAGGACATATCCAAACGTACGTTGCAAAATGAAATGGCGGCAATCCGGGCGATACTTCGTACTGCGGGTAAAACGTTTATGGCTAATCCAGAGCATGAGAAATTAAGCAACGCTGCGTTAGGTATTTCAGGCACCAGTCGAGATGGTACTAAAGTCGCCATTCCTGATGATGTATATAAAGAAACTCTTGATAAAATCCGTGAAGTTGATGCGGGGGCTGCGATCGCTATGGAATTATCGCGACATCTTGGTTTGCGTACGGAGGAAACGATGCAATCGGTTAAGTCATTAATGACCTGGCAAAAGGCCCTTCAGAGTGATATTGAAAAAGTCAGGATAGTTTTCGGCACGAAAGGGGGGCGACCTCGCGACACGACAATTATTGACCGCCAGACTTTGCTTGGCGTCGTAAATAACGCAATACGCTTTATAAAAAATAACAACGGGAAATTGATTGATAAAGCGGGGATCCACCTTGCCATTGAGCGATATCGCAATATTGTCAGAGATGCCGGTCTTGTGGGTAAATATGCCCCGCACAGTTTGCGATATGCTTATTCAATAGATGCAATGAAATACCATTTAGAAAAGGGATTTAGCCAGAAAGAAGCTGAAGCATTAGTTTCCATGGATTTAGGTCATGGGGACGGTCGGGGGCATTACGTGACTCGTGTTTATAACAAGGTAGATAGCGATTAAGATGGACCAGCGGGAGCATTTGAACAAAGATTTACGGTTTCGCGCTATTGCTGGCCTGGTATACCCCCGATAAGAGGGTTGCGGTATCTTTTCTATCAAAACTCATGCAGGCCGGGACAATTGAGAATTTTGTTTTGAGAATGGATTTTGAGTATCGTAACATGTTGATATTACAATATGAACAGAGACGCAGTTTAGGTTCTCACAAATCCTCGTTTTAGTAGCGCCAATGGTTGGCAGTTATCGCAGTTACCCGGTCGTTACCCAAACCGTAAGTTTCTGCGCTAATGCTCCCGCTGATCCAAGATAATAGGTTATGTGAACTGGAATGAATGATTCTGGCCCATGTCGGGCCAGAATTCATTTTAGAGTATGACTGGGACTGGTACCGGGATGCGCGGCTGTATTTCAACAAGACGTGAGTCGGAATGTAGGATACCGGAAAATATTTCCGGAGTTTTTGGTGACTCAAGTGAGACTACAAATGCGTAGCGAATGCTCGCGGCTTTCGAACCTGTAATTTGATCGCCACCTTCACGAGCCATATAATGAATTTCAAAGCAAGGGCGAATCAATTTATCACCAATCTTATTTAGATCTGCGCTCAGTACCGATTCCCATTTCCCCGCGTCGGCACGCAGTTCAGCTTCAGTCGCGATGGATGTCTGTTTAAAGAAAGACTGGGTTTTTTCTGGGTCTGGCCTGAAAGTGATTTCCACGCCAGCGCGGGTGTACATCGACGTATCTTGCGGATCGACGGGACTTGAGAAACAGCAAGTAGCACGAATTTTTACTTTTCCTTTGATGCCTGATTCAGGGATTGGTAATGGCACGCGAAGATATTTCCCCGCAGCAAGTTCTCCCTGATAAAGGATACGAGCGGTACCCGGCGGAGATTCTATTATCTGGCTTATTGAATCAGGCACCTTTCCCCAGCCAACTTCTCCTTTTCCATGTTCAGCACGGTCAGCAGCATTAATTAATAGTGCTTTAATGGCGAGTGGTGAAATTTCATGGCCTAGAATGGCTCGAATGCCAACGGCGTAACGTAGTAAGAATGGTGCTGAAAAGCTGGTGCCACAAGTCGGCACAAGCTTGCCAAGATCGAGGTCGCTTGGGACGTGGAAGTATTGACGCGGTGTCCCCCCAAAAGCAACTAGATCGGGCTTCACCAGGCCAGGCGAGCGTCCAGGGCCTACGGCACTGTAAGATGCTCGCTTCCAGCCGGTTTCAACCTGATCTGTGGCTCCCACTGATAGCGCGTTCACGCAGTCTGATGGCACTTGGATACGGTTAAGACCCAGAGAACTTTCACTGTCGCCATTATTACCCGCTGCGATGGTGAGGAAGGTGTCCCCGTCAGCAAGATAAATATCAATGAGGGATGTCCATGGATGAATTTCGTCGTCGTCTATCGGCAAAGCCGGGCCAAGACTTAGGTTCAGAAATTCATACTGGCGGGAAAGTAGAATGTCTTCCAGATGTGACAACGTCCGGTAAAGCTCAAACGGATCTTCTGTGCCAATGTTGCTATCGAGGATGCGGTGGTGATCAACATAGGAATAAGGCCGACTCGCCTTTTCTCCCGGCCATAGCGGGCCGAAGAGAAAAGCTGATGTCACACCTAAGCCATGTGAAGGGCCATCAGGGTGATCACTAGCACTGGCATCGGCGTGGGTATAATTGGTTACCCAAGGCTCCAAAACGTGACTTGCTGGCAATCCACCATCTAATATAGCGACGCGAATGTCAGAAGCATAGGGCTGAACGTCGGGCAGATTTATATTTGCTCCTACAGGCATTCCCCTTGTGATTGGCCGAAATGAACGCATGGCAGGCAGTGGCCTTATAACACGCAGGAATGAAAATTTCGCAAGACGTGGCAGGCACTCTTCATCACCGGCTATTGGCATAAACCAGAGGTTGCCCACCTCGATGGCCATGCTATCTTTGACGTCAAATCCCAGCTCACCGGCATAGTTGATGAAGGAGGTTTTAATGAAGTCATTGCCCCCAACTGGCATCAACTGTAGGCCAACTTCCCAAAATCCTTTGTAAGCATCAGTGTTGTGTTTAATTTTATCGGCAATGTCAGGCTCGGTAACACTCCAGACACGAAACAGATCGGATGCCCCCCGACTATCTTCTGTGAAATAATTTAACTCTTGGCTGAACTCAGTCAGTCGGTAACGCTTGCCTGCGACAAAAATCTTTGTGGTTGGCGACTTAGCAGGTGGACCATTACGCGTCCAGCGATCGGGCAGGATTTCAACACCTTTGCTGCCGATTGAACTGACTGCCATTTCCTTAAAAAGGGTTCGAGGAAAATGTCCTTTTGCAATGTAAGACGGGTGTAGAGTGATAGCGGCAACAGCAAAATCCTTTGGGCAGACCTCATCGTCGAGGTCGTTCAGTCTACTTACAGTCTTTTCGAACTGTGGAATCAATCTTTCCATCACTTCGGGGAAGGTGTATATCGGGTCTGATTTTGGATTAATTTTTGGCGGTGGCGTATGAGATGCCAGAACCTCTGCCTTGCCAATAATATAATTACGCTTTTCAGCCATTTATTATCTCCTTTGCTGTCAATCGCTTGCGGATTGTTTCCCTGCTTACATTAGCGATTTTTGCGGCTTTTTGCTGAGTGAGCCCATACTGACTAACCAATTTGACTGCAAAGCTAATTTTTTCTGCTTTAGTTTTGCTTCCTGCGTCAAAATCAAGCTGTGCAATCAGGTCAGTTTCAAAATGCTCTGGGCGAAGAATATGGAGTCGGCGCAGCTGTGAAATCTCGCGCTTGATGTTGCTGAAAGATTGCCCCCTAAAGCTTTCCTTTAGCAGGTCATACCAAGGTGCCAATACGACAAAATCATCACCAGCAAAGCGCTTAACGGCATCAGCTACCTGAGAATCATTTGGAAGTTTAAATGTCACTTCCAAATCAAACCTACGCCATAAGGCGGGATCCACCAAATCTGGGTGGTTAGTTGCAGCGATCAATAAACCGCTTACTGGCCAGTCTTCGAGCTCCTGCAACATAATGGTCACCAGTCGTTTGAGCTCACCTACATCAGACTCATCTGTGCGCTTTTTGGCAATCGCATCGATTTCATCAAGCAAAAGAATAGATGGGTGAGACTTAGCAAAATCAATAACGCTTCTAAGATTGCTGCCGGTTTTGCCTAGAAAACTACTCATCACAGTGGTTAGGTCTAAGGTGTAAAGTGGAAGTCCAAGCTTTTGCGAAAGCCATTGCGCAGTCATTGTTTTACCCACGCCAGGTGGCCCACTGAAAATTAGCGATTTAGTGGGGACAAGACCGTGCCGAACCAACAGAGCACTTTTTTCTCGTTCCAATAAAACGTGCTCGAGCTGACTCTTAACTTGACCTTGCAACAGAGGAGGTTCCCTGTTTTCTATTGCTGGTTGCATTTTTAGCAATGTCTGAGGTACTACATCGTCCGAAGCTGTGCCTGTGAACTCGAAGGAATGTGGCTCTTTTCTCATCACATTATGAGAGCGGGCAGGATGGAGTTTAAGTAGTTCCTCAACTTTTGAAGCAAGCAACGGATCACTTTTTCGAAGTGATCGTACATGCTTGGCAAGATAGAGCCTTAAATCCTTATCATTCCCTTCAAGAGATAGCTTGATAATACTGGCCAAATCGAGTTCCATTATAGCACCTTGGTCATTTATAAATTTAACTAATTGATATTTATAGGTAAAAATAAATATTTCTTGTGGCGATTTATAGTCATTTTTATCATTATAGACATAGTGGTTCAGGTTGTCAGTAGATACTGGTTTTTCTTACAGTGTGACTGCCACACTTACAGGTAAAAGAGATTACGGCTGTGTAGGTGGAGTTTCGAAAATAGTTGACGCCAAATAGTCAGTCCTAATGTGTACTAATGCTGTAAATCAGCCGCAGCGAGTTTTCTTTTAGCAGATACTATTGCCGGAGATGCACGTATTGTGTACGATTAATTTGCTTACGTTGTCTCTGACAACTGCCAATGTTCCGGTGATTTGAGAGGAACGCTTTCGGGTAATCACATGCCAATGCCATCACAACCTGAGAGATGGCGCTTTCGGGCGGTTCAAACCTGTTAACCTTTGAAAACAGGGACCCTGGCGGTTAAGGTCCATTCAACCCACTTCTTGATTTATCTACATTCCCACGGGACAACGCTTCCCCTCATGTGAGGATGAATTTCCGGATCGTACCTGGCAAATTATCCATGTTGCAGAGCTTTAGGTGAGACCTGTGAGCTGAATTTGATAACAGAGTATCTCTTTCAGCGTTACGTCTCCGAGGTGATACTTATCGGTCTCAGCGTTGATGAATGCGCCTTGAATTATTGATTCAGGCATGGCTTCAATAATACCCAACAGCAAATGGCCGAACTGAGCTGCCGTTTTGACTGAATTACCTTGATTAATCAACTCACTTACCGGAGGGATCTTCCCTTCCGGGGAGGTCTCCACCTAATTTTCAGGAGGCATGATGATCCGCTTTACCTCAACGCAACTCCGTCCAGTTTTATCTCAAAAGGGAGGGATGCAACGCCTTCTGATATGTGTTGGATCAGGTTATTCGGCTTGACTCAACGCGCGCAAAATCTGTTGATCGCAAGTTGTTCGACAACGCGGTGCGCCGCGTACGTGACTGCATCCGTCAGGTCATGTTGGACGGTTCCGTACGGTATACCTAATGTTTGAAGAACTTATTGTCGAAACCGACAGTGTGCTCCTTTTCGCCGAGCTTGGCGTCATCGGTGGCATACAACACCAAAAGCTATCCCTGAGCCGTCAGATGGCGCAGGTGGCTTGACCTTAATACGACGGCTGCGGTCGTCGTCGTCCCCCTGAGGGCATCTTCCTCAGGGGGATGCCCTCTTTTCATTTCCAACCGTAAAGAGGAGTACAACAATGTTTCCATGGTGCCAAAACCGTCTGGAAATTACCGGCAAGTCAGTCTGCATCGACGTGATGCAGTCATGGATTGCCGGCACGGAAACCCCGCTGTACCGCCATGCCATCCGGCAGGCAACAAAGCTTTTTCTGGCCGGTTGTGCCGGGATATTGAAGCCTGTGAAGGCGGTGGATTACGCGCCTTATCCGATGATGACCGCATCAGGCACGGGCGCACCGACTTCCCCTAACCAGGCGTTCCAGCACTTTGTTGAGTTGTTGGAGCAGGACGCCTGGCTTGACAGCAAGACGCTCGCCCGAATGGAGAAGATCTGGGTACAGGCCGGCATTGATGCGCTGAAGTGGGAAAATATCCCTTCTTCAGCGCGGCAGGTCATGGCTCAACTGATGGCTGTGCACTATACCGACTGGTTCGGCGTGGCCGCTGCAAGCGGCAGGTTCGATCCGCAAGAGCGTTGGGAAGGGTTCAACGTCATGCCGGAGACGACTTGCCCGTGTGACATGTTGATGGTGATGCCATCACGCCTGGCAACGGAGCTCAACGGCGAGAGTGGCCTGTTTAAGGGACTCAACACCACGTCAGAACTGTATGTACAGCTCTTCGGTGTAGAGTTTCCGGCAGGCCATCAGGCCAGTTGGTGTCGCGAGGACGTCGGCTCACTGACATTGACCTTGTCATCCCCATGGTATCCGCCATCAGGTGAGGTCATGGGGGAAATGTCGCAGCTGTTTGACTGTGAAATCCGCCATTACTGGATTTCACCAGAGGCAGGCTTATCAGGCTACAGCTGTTTTGACCAGGGAGACCACGTCGACAGCGGGCCGTATCCGGCAGAGGTACTGCGACAGACCACCGCCGGCGAGGGTGCCCGAATGTATCTGGTGACGCCCGAGGCCTCGCCTGTTCCTACTGTGACCACTGCACATTACAGCAACATCCGCGTTTAGCGCTGACAGAAAGCCGAACATTCGGCTTCATTCACCGGCTGCAGCGAAAGCTGTGGCCGTTTTTTCACCCCACAAGGGAAACATCGTTTCCCTTGTGGACGCGTGTTTCCTTTTTTAACAGGAAACACTTATGAAAAATGCTATCAACCATGAAAAGGCCTTCATTTCTCTTTTTAACCAGACAGCCCGTTATTATCACCGTCATCAGGTCTTTGAGGACTTCATCAGTTGCAGCGTTATCGCATTGCAAAACGGTCTGCATTTCTGCGACAAACGTGAGCAGAAATATATGCGCATTGTAGCCAGATACCAAAAGCCGGATGTATCGAACTTGGCGCAGTTGCTGGGGCATGTTGTTAATGGCCTGGAAGAGGCTCCGGGAGATTTTCTCGGGCGCGTCTTCATGCAGTTGGAGCTTGGCGACAAATACCGTGGCCAGTTTTTCACCCCGTGGAGCGTGAGCCTGATGATGGCTCAATTGCAGCTCGGCAACGTTGGGGAACAGTTCAGTGACAAAGCCTTTATTACTCTGTCAGAACCCGCCTGTGGCGCGGGCTGCATGACGCTGGCCTTTGCCAGCGTGCTGCGGGAGGCAGGCTATTCTCCTCACCGTCACCTTTGGGTATCGGCAACTGATATCGATCCGCTGGCGGCTGGGATGGCCTATATACAGCTTTCGCTGTGTGGAGTCGCTGGAGAAGTGGTCATCGGGAATTCACTCAGTGATGAGCGACGGCGTGTCCTGTATACGCCAGCACACCACTGGGGAGGATGGTCACTGCGCCTGAACACACATTTTAACACTGCTGTTGCAGTCTGAAATCAGACTCGAACGCCAGGCAGGCCGTTACTACGGCCTGCTTTATTTATGGTGCACCGGGCATGGCACGTAGCGCCCTGACAGGCGCTGCCTGACGAACATACCGTTAGGTATAAATCAATTGTTCAAATGATGGCAATCGACTAAATAAAGAGAAATCAGTATTCAACTGTATTAGTCGCGACTTGATCTGACACATGACCTTGAAAGGTTGAGAGTTACCGGTTTTGATATGAGTCGCCTTTCACAATAACAAAGCCATGATTTCCAAATTCAGATTCTACTACTTCGACACAGTTATCTTTTAATCAAAACGTGAAGACAAGCTGCGCCGCTGCGCCATAGCTGCGATGGGTGCCGGCCATGCCGGTCAAATCTAGATGGACGACATCGAAGGGGGAGATCCCTATGCCGGCAGTGAACATGTTGTGGTCACTGTTGCGCATATTGGCGCGATAGCCAGCACGCAGTTGTGCCCAGTTCCAGGCGTTGAGTTCGGCACCCACACCGGCATACCGGGCTTTTTCATCCGAGGAAAAGCCGCTGGCCGGGGTCAGGTCAATGTCTGTCGCCAGTGTGATGAAGCCGTTGCTCCATGCCGTGCCAGCGGTTGCCTGCGGGCGTATCTGAAAGGTGTCTTTCAGACTGTTAACCTCGCGGGTCTCCACGTTCCGTGAGACCAGGTTCTGCCCGGTCAGGCCCACCGCCCATTCCGGTGTCAGTTGCGCGGAGAAGCCGACGTCCACGTTGCCGCCGCTTTCGGAGTGCTTCCATTCGCCGCTGTGAAACTCAGAGGGGCTGTAATGGCTAATGGACACGTTGTAGTTCCACGTATCTACGCGCTGAAGTTTTGGCGTGATACCCACGGACATCGGTGTACTGACAAGGGTGAACGGATGTGCCAGCGCCAGACCATATTCACTGACCAGCGCGGCCACACCCTCAGCGCGTGACGTCAGTGGGTTAAGATTATCCTGAGTGGGAGAGAGAATGCCGGTCTGCGCGGCATCGAGATAGGCAAGGTCATGGCTGGTAACCAGCGCGCGTGCTTTTGCCTGTCCCCAGCCTTTTACGACCAGGGCAAAGGGCAGCGTGTCATTTGGGATGGCAATCACCGTAGATACGCCCGCGCTGGCGCGGCCGCTGTGGCCAGAAACGTCCAGCAGGGCTTTCTTGAGGGGGGTGGCCTGTGCTGAGCTGTTACCGCTGTCTGCCGGATCACTGAACCGGCTCCAGGTGTCCTTCACCTGGTTCAGTCCGTCCTGCAGGTTATCCGGATCGCTGACGTGTACGCCCACACCCGGCAGAATGACGCCCACGTGGTCGTGGGTATTGTGACGGGTCATCAGCGCGGGGTTGACCAGCGCTGCTGCAGCATACCCGGATGATGCCACACCGGTGCCCCCCATGGCATCGTTACGCGCTTCCGTCCAGGTAGTGGCGGCATGCAAGGCTGGAACGGAAGTGGTTACCAGAGCCAGAGTGAGACTGCGTGTAATCATGGTAATGTTCATCATTTATTTCCTTTCGGTAGTGATGTTTTCAGGCAAAATAAATCCCTGATGCTGACGCACCAATAAATCTGGATGTTAGGTTTTATGTTTAAAAATGGATGTCTTTCTTACTTTATATGGCGGCTTATTTTATTACGGTAGTCTTCCCATTCCGGTGACAGATAAAACTCGCTGTTCACAATACCTTTCATGTCGTCCACGCCCCAACAGTGAACTCCTCCTCTATTTTCTGAAAAAACACAGTAATTGTTCAGTGCGATGAAAACAGAAACAGGTATTTCACGGCCGTCGGCAAGCGTTGAGAAAAGGTGTTCGGGAGCCAGCAGGGTATTGACAGCACCCAGCCGTGCCGCCTTTCTCATTGTTTCACAGAAAGCCAGAAACGCATCTGTGCTTTTATTCTCTGCCTTTGCATTGCGCATGACGCCGGTGAAATCAATCACCCGGAGGTTAATTCCGTTGACCTTCTTCAGGCGGCTGATGCAGACAATAATATCGTCCTTGTGGCTGATAGTTCCGCACGTTGGCGGGGGGCTTTCCCGGCGCACCAGGTTTATGGTGGGAGCGGTTACGTCGCTGGCCGAAAAAAGCGGGTCAGCCACCTCGGACCAACGGGTCAGCATGACCGGCCTCACTGGATGGTCATCGGTGCCGTCAAGCCAGTCCGGGGAGACGCCAAACGAGGCGGCGATATGACCGATAACTGGCGTGGTCAGGTAATCCAGCGTGCGCTCCCGGCTCTCCAGCACGCTAACCCCCATGTTCATATCAGCCAGGAGCGTAGCCACGTTTGTCAGGCTCAGCCTGTGTGCGTCCATCAACTGCCAGAAGCGGTCATACATATGCGTAACGGTGGCTTGACGTGGGGTCAGTGTATGGAGCATGACCCCCTCGATCACCATGTTGACCAGCTCGGCGGCAGAAATCCCCAGATTGCGCGATACCCGCGTGATGAATTCCCGTACAGCGGGACGAAAGCGAATGGCCATTGGCGTGCCGCCAGTCTTTTTACCGTCGGAAAACTGACGGACCCGTTGCTGCGTTTCCGCATCCTGCTCCAGCGCAATACGTGAGAGAAGCGTTGTCATGTTTTTACGGTTCATAAAGCCCCTGGTGTTGGCTAATGCCATGATTAGATTTAAATCATGCTCATTTGTAGCCGCTGTGATTACGTTACCTGTGTCGGCGGCGCATGTATAACAGAGAAATTCGATCGTTCAGATCGATTACTCGCATGTATCCAGTGTGCAGCGTCACTGTTGCCGGTGACAGCCGAAATTATTTTCCCGCATCAGAAGAATAATTGCGTATCACCATCACGGGCCACTGCGTACGGGCAGGGCTGCGCCAGCGCCACTGTCTGAAGAGGATTTCCAACTGCATCACCGCCCTGGCTGCTGGGGAGAACGGGACGTTGAACACCCTGTGCCTGACCGGGCACGCGTTTTCCGTCAGGTGGGCCAGCAGTCGCCGCACACGGCTGCCGGTCAGCAGGTGAGAAGAGATAATAACGGTGTGGTTATCCGCCAGTGCTCGACAGGTTGAGGCATTGACGCTGCACCAGAACGCGTGGATCTGCTCAGGCGTCAGGTTCGTGGTGGGCTGCCAGGGGGCGAGATGTACCCACGCACGTCTGCGTCGGCGACTTATCAGCGTCAGCGAGGGGCGGAAGAGGCGCTCAGCCCGACCCAGCACGCGCAGTTGAAAGGGAAGGCTGAATATCAGCGGCCATACAATGAATAACCCGCCACGGGTGGACTGAGCGGTATAGACATGGCTGACAAGCCCGGAAAGGACGAACCAGAAGAGGAGGGCGGCCACGACAATGCACTGCTGCATGAGTCACTTCCTGATAGTGCGAAAAAATAAAATGAGGTTGGCAGGAGAGCATTCACGTCAGCATCTTGGCAGCCGGAAACTCTGAAGCGGTGCCTGAGATTTTATACAAGCGGGATTTGTAGAGCCGGCTGTTCCGGGTTTTCCGTTGCAAATCTGATGGAGGCTTTTAGCGTAACGTCATTTTATACGGGCAGAATGCCAACGGAGGTGAGCGTGCGTGGGCTGAACTGGTTAACAGGAAGAGGCGGACTGAACAGAAAGACAGGCGCTCAGGCGCAGCCTGAACACGCCCACGCGGTGTCTGATGAGGGATTTCGCCCGGCACGGGCGGGCGAATCGCTGTTACAGACGGAAGAGCGGCGACGTCTAATCCGGGTGCTGTTGGAGAACAGCCCGCTGTCACCGCAGGTGACCGAGGCCTGGTGGCTGCGTCCGCTGGAAGAGATGGCGGCGTGTGTACAGGATTGCCCGGCGGCATGGCATGGCCCGTACTCTGGCGCTGGGGGATTTACCGACCTGAGCCTGCACGTGGCGGCGAGTGCGGTGAGGCGGGTGCGTGGCATGATGCTGCCACCGGGCTCGACACCCGAAGAGCAGGCTGAACAGATACCCGGCTGGGCCTGTGCGGTTTACTGGGCCGGGTTGCTTCACAATCTGGAGTGGCTGGCGCAGGTGGAGGGCGCGCTAAAAGGTGGAGGGCGGTGGTATCCGGGTCTGAGCGTGCCCGGAGGAATATGGCGGGTGCGGCCAAAGGCACCGGGAGCCGGGACGCAGAGTGGGATGTATATGGCAGTCAGGCTGCTACCGGAGGCGGGGCTGATATGGTTGCAGCGCTGGCCCGTTCTGTCTGACAGCCTGCTGATGTTTCTGTCCGGACGTCGTGCTGAAGCAGGGATGCTGAGCAGCATTATCAGCGAAGCGCGAAATGGGTGTGGCATGCCTGTTACTGCGGTTTTATCTGCGCCGTCCCCTCACGCGAGCGTGCATGCGGGGCCAGAAAATGACCTCATCACCCCAAAATTATATGAAACTGATGCGCCGCCATTGTCCAGTGACAGCAGTGCTTTGGCACCTCTAGGGCCAATTATTTCTGACGCATCACCCTATACTCCCACCCCGGAAAATGAAGCGCCTCCAGCGGTAGCGATGAAATTTCAACCGCCACTGACACTGGCGTCAGCGTTGTCAAATGATGAGGTAGCCGCCCCCGCAGACAATGACAGTCCTCCCGTTGATGGGCAGACGGGGGAGTCCTCTACCGGAAGTCTCCTGTCAATGCTGGATCTGATGGCAGAAGGAAAGCCGCTTACGCCATCTGATGCAGTCGCCGGGGTAATGAAAAACGGGGGAGTGGAAACAGGCATTGGTGAATTGTTTCTGGCCTGGCTGCAGGACAGCATTGAGGACGGTACGTTGTCCATCAATGAGAAGGACAGCGTGCTGCACGTCCTGGCACAGTTTGTTTTTCTGGTATCCCCAGCCTGTTTTTACCGCTACATCGCAACGGCAGGCGACGGTGTGGCAGATGATAAAGACAGGCTGCAAAAAAGTTTTGAGTCTCTGGGCGTACATCATTCACGAAATGGTAAGGGGCTGTTTCATTACCATCAATACGACACACCAGATAAAAGCGGTCGTTTTACCAAAGTGTCAGGCTACATGATCAACGCTGACATTATTTTTAAAAAAGGGTGCTGTCCGGCGGACAGTATATGGCTTTCAGCGAAAAAATAATGCTCTTTGCATGAGTGAATAAACCGAGGTCTTTATGATGGATTGTGTTTCATTTTATGATGTTCTGGATGATTATTTCTTCAGTAAAACCCTGCGGGATGCAACCGAATGGAGTTACAAAAAGGTTCTCAGGTCTTTCCTCATTTTTGCAGGGGAGAATATCCCTCCAGAGGGTGTGGATGATAAACTGGTATTGAACTGGCGTCGGCATGTAATTAATGAGGAAGGATTAACCAGGATTACATGGAATAATAAACTTACCCACATGCGCGCAATATTTAATTTCGCCATAGCTGAAGGGTATGTTTCACACAAGAAAAACCCATTCAATGGCAAAGTGGCCCGTCCAGATGTGAAACGTAAAAAAACCCTGACCGATGAGCAGATCAAAAAGATATATCTGCTGATGGAAGCGAGGGAGGCTGATGAACTCATTGGAATGATAGAAATACGTAAATCTGCACTGCGGCCAGCCTGGTTCTGGTTAACCGTGCTTGATGCACTGCGCAGGACAGGGATGAGACAAAATCAGCTCCTTCATATCCGTCTTTGCGACGTTAATTTAACTCATAACTGGATAAATCTGCGTCCGGAGGGGGCAAAAAATCACCGTGAACATCTTGTTCCCATTACCAGACACCTCCGGCCACGACTGGAAAGGCTGTATAACCGATCAATTGAGCTGGGAGCAAAAATGGAGGATCAGCTGTTCAATCTATCTCGTTTCGACGGACGTAAGATAGAAACTAGCGCAAATATGGATCATCCACCGTTAAGGGCTTTTTTCAGGCGTCTATCCAACGAGTGCGGGTTTGTGGTAAGTCCTCATCGATTCCGGCATACGATTGCCACAAACCTGATGAGCCTGCCCGAACGAAATCTTAAGATGGCTCAGGATCTGCTGGGGCATTCCACTCCTGCAGTTACACTCCAGTACGTACAGAGCGACATTAATAAGGTTAGAAGTTTGCTTGAACAAATCGATGCAGCCTAGGGATAAAGTGATTTAATCCTTTACAAAGGATTGACATAGAGATGATCTGAGGGTAAACACATTTATGATGTGTATTTAATGGACGTGAGAAGTCTGGAGGATGGACGTAACATCCTCCAGACTTTACAGTCCCGTGTTCAACTATGGTGCGGTAAGCAAACTACCAACATCATGCTGGGGACCACTGTCATGCCCGTTAGGGATCTCATCCCCTAACGACCAGGCTCTGAAGATGGTGCCCGGACTCGGAATCGAACCAAGGACACGGGGATTTTCAATCCCCTGCTCTACCGACTGAGCTATCCGGGCAACGGGGCGCATTAAACCGTATTGGCCGGGAAGCGTCAACGGTTTTATGTGCTAAAAGTGTAAAAATGCATACGGTTGCTGGTTTTTCAGTCAAAGAGCGTATGAATCACCGCTTTGGCCTGTCAGCATGATCCGTTCTCTCCGCTTAGCGCGCTGTTTCTGCGGTACTGCGCCCCATTTGCAAGATATATTCGGCCAGCCGTTTGGCGGCCAATACGTCTAGGATCTGGTGCTTTACCCACAGTTTTTTCAGGCAGCATTTCTATCTGCTGTGCTACCGTATCGGTGTCCATTTCGCGCAGCAGGCCGCTAGCCTCATGCTGTATCTTTGCGTTGCATTCTGCTTCTTTCCATTCGGTTCCGTACTTATTGCCCCGTTTTTTGCAAATGTGCGTTGAACGTTGGTGCATCCATAAATCCGGTAATTCGCTGGTCGGCCAGCTCTTGGCCAGTACCGTTAAAGAACAAAATAGTTGGTAACCCAATGACTCGCAGGCGTTTCAGCAACGCTGCTTGTTCGGCGTTATTGGCGGTCACGTTTGCTTGTAGCAATACCACGTTGGCCAGCTTAGCCTGTACTGCTGCATCGCTGAAGGTATATTTCTCGAACTCTTTGCAGGCTACACACCAGTCGGCGTATAGATCCAGCATCACTGGTTTGCCCTGTGCCTGTTGCAGTGCCACCTCAAGTTGCTTGATGCTATTGATGTGGGTGAAGTTCAGGTGAGCCTGATGAACTTTCTGCGTGTTGTCAGCGCCGAAGACCCAATCCTGTAACGGTCTGGCGGTGATCACGGTTGCTGCCAACAGCAGGAGTTGCAGTGCCTGCACCCAGCCGCGTGAGGCTTTTAGGCTCAGGGTGAACGCCCAGCCGAAGAACGCCAGGCCGAGTAGGCTCCACAGGCGTAGTCCCCATACATCGCCGAGCACTCGTTCCATCAGGAATACAGGCAGCGCTAAGATCACAAAGCCGAAGCCCTCTTTCACATACTGCATCCACGGCCCGCTACGTGGCAGCAGGTGGTTACCGAATAGGGTGACGATCACCAGTGGAATCCCCATTCCGAGCGCGTACAAATACAGTGTGCCGCCGCCGGCCCACATGTTACCGCTTTGAGCGATATACAACAGGATGGCACTGAGCGGAGCGGTGGTGCAGGGAGAACAAATCAAGCCAGCTAGCGCGCCCATTAGGAACACACCGGTCAACGAGCCACCACGCTGGGTGTTGCTCCAGTTTGCCAGCCGGGTTTGCAGCGCAGAGGGTAGTTGCAACGAATACAACCCGAACATGGATAACGCTAAAGTGAAAAACAACACCGATAGGCCGATCAGCACGTAAGGGTGTTGCAGCGCAGCCTGAAATTGTAGCCCAGCAGCCGCGACCACCAGGCCCAACAGGGTATAGGTCAACGCCATGCCCTGCACATATACCACCGCCAGTGCCAGAATGCGCCCGCTATTGTGCGGTCTTTCGTAGCCAAGAATGATGCCGGAAATTAGTGGGTACATCGGTAGTACACAGGGGGTGAAAGCGATGCCGATGCCGATCAACAGTGCCCACAGCGGCGAGAACGGCAGGCTGGCCGGTTCTGTTTGAGCAGCGAGCGGCAAAGCAGTGACGGCATCCAGTGGGATAAGCCGTGTTTCCGGCGGATAGCAGAAGCCAGCTTCTGCACAGCCCTGATAGGTGACGCTCAGGCTGGCATTGGATGCCGCCTGCTTTAGTGGAATGCTTAGGTTAAGCTGTTGTTTGAAAATGGCGACTTCCCCAAAGAACTCATCCTTATGGCTTAGCCCTTCTGGCAGTGTGAAAGCCCCCAGCGTTACCTGCTGAGGCACCAGTTTGATTTGCTGGCGATAGAGATAATAGCCGGGGCGAATTTGCCAGTTAAGAGTCAGTTGGCGATCCTGCTGCTTAAAATCGAAGGCAAAAGCTTGATCAACGGGAACGAACTGGTTACCGCCATTTTGGCCGAACAACGAAGCTTGCGCCGCCTGCGGCAAAAAAAATAGGCTGCAAAGCAGCAAAATCAGTTTAATAATAT
Source organism: Serratia symbiotica (assembly GCF_000821185.2). Lineage (NCBI taxonomy): Bacteria > Pseudomonadati > Pseudomonadota > Gammaproteobacteria > Enterobacterales > Yersiniaceae > Serratia > Serratia symbiotica. Next base: position 401,391 of record NZ_CP050855.1, read on the forward strand.
GTTGATCCATAAAGGTAATCTTTATCTCCGGCTATCGACGGCAGCACCAGTAGTTCGGATGTCTGGTACAGGCGATGTAGTTTAGGGGGCAGAGTCAGGCGTCTTGATGGCGATGATCGCGTTTGAATAACATCCGCACGTCGTATTTTTGCTCCAGTTCCCCGCCTTTACATCGTGCGGCAACGCGATGCAGGCATTCAGCACCACTGGTACCGCCAGTTGCTGAGCGTTGGCTTGGTCGGATGCGCTACAGAGTATGGTGACAGCTTCGCAATCTGGCATCTTCAGCCCTCTCATGGGATTGTGTGAGCACTATAACTTGAAGAGAGATTAGCTAGAAGCCAAGTTTATTCCCCGTGGGGAAATTGGGCCGCAGTGCTGCTGAACACCAAGCGCACAGGCACCTAGCAGCGAACTCAATACTGTCCAGCCTGGCACCTATTATATGACCATGAGAATAAATGAGGATTGAGCGTTAATTTTTGTGGGCGTAGGAAAATAAAAGGCACGCTATCTAGCAGATTTAGCATGCCTTTTGGGCTACCAGCCTTTTCTGTTATTATTCATTTTCCTCTGTACAGCGTTTGGCTTTATATGCCGGGTGCATCAAGTTCTCCACAGAGAAGATGTCATCTAGCTCGGCTTTGGTCAGCAGGCCGCGTTCCAGTACCACCTCGCGCACACTTTTGCCGGTTTCGGCGCAGATTTTCCTGTAGTGGCACACTGAATTTGGCCACCTGAACAGAGGTGATATGCTCACCTCAGGACATTACAGGTGCTTCAATGAAAAAAAGAAATTTCAGTGCAGAGTTCAAACGCGAATCCGCTCAACTGGTCGTTGACCAGAACTACACCGTGGCAGATGCAGCCAGTGCTATGGATGTCGGCCTTTCCACAATGACGCGATGGGTGAAGCAGTTGCGTGATGAGCGGCAGGGAAAAATACCTAAAGCCTCTCCCATTACTCCTGAACAAATTGAAATACGTGAGCTGAGGAAAAAAATACAACGTATTGAAATGGAAAACGAAATATTAAAAAAGGCTACCGCGCTCTTGATGTCAGACTCCCTGAACAGTTCTCGATAATCGGGAAACTCAGAGCGCATTATCCGGTGGTCACACTCTGCCACGTGTTCGGGGTTCATCGCAGCAGCTACAAATACTGGAAAAACCGTCCTGAAAAACCAGATGGCAGACGAGCTGTATTACGCAGCCAGGTACTGGAACTGCATAGCGTCAGCCATGGCTCTGCTGGCGCAAGGAGTATCTCAACTATGGCAACCATGAAGGGCTTCAGGATGGGACGATGGCTCGCCGGCAGGCTCATGAAAGAGCTGGGGCTGGTCAGTTGTCAACAGCCCACTCATCGGTATAAATGCGGTGGCCTTGAACACATCGCTATCCCGAATCACCTTGAGCGGCAGTTCGCAGTGACAGAGCCTAATCAGGTGTGGTGTGGCGATGTGACCTATATCTGGACAGGCAGGCGCTGGGCCTACCTCGCCGTTGTTCTCGACCTGTTCGCGAGAAAACCGGTGGGCTGGGCAATGTCGTTCTCACCGGACAGCAGGCTGACCATCAAAGCGCTGGAGATGGCGTGGGAGGCCCGGGGAAAACCAGCCGGAGTGATGTTCCACAGCGATCAGGGCAGCCATTACACAAGCAGACAGTTCCGGCAGTCACTGTGGAGGTATCGGATCAGACAGAGTATGAGTCGGCGTGGAAACTGCTGGGATAATAGCCCAATGGAGCGCTTCTTCAGGAGTCTGAAGAACGAATGGGTACCGGTGACGGGTTACATAAACTTCAGCGATGCAGCCCACGCAATAACGGACTATATCGTTGGGTATTACAGCGCGCTCAGGCCGCATGAATATAACGGTGGGTTACCACCAAACGAATCGGAAAACCGATACTGGAAAAACTCTAACGCGGTGGCCAGTTTTAGTTGACCACTACATGTTCAGCGAAGTACCCGCACCGCCTTGGAATACGTCTACCGGGAACTGATCCATGCATTTACCCTTGTCTAGCACTTCGTTACAGGCTTGGATGATGGTATCGGCGATGTTGCGTGGAATGGTTTTGAGTTCTTTATTCGCCATCGCTACCGCTTTTTTCACCATTACCATGCCACGGACAAACTCAGGAACATCGCTGATATTACTGTTGCTGATATAAAAATTTTCAATTGCACGCAGAGTGTGAATACCATAGTAGACTTCTGCGGGTACTTCTCGTTTCCCTAATAGGTCTTCTTCGATACGAATGTTGTTTGACATGAGAACCTTCTCTAATGATGTTGTTGAATTAATTATTTTCAGGCCAAAGGCTATTGAGATGCCGCCTAAATTTATGTTGCTAGGAGCTTTGGGAATGAAACGATTGACCACTACGCCCATCGTAGTCCAGCATCATATGTTGGATAGGAATAAATGACTAAAGCCAGATCACCTTATGAGGCTTATAAAATCATGCTTTTCTTGTTCTGTGATCCCTTTCACGTTTGCTAACCTGAGTAATGAAAAAAGGTTGTTAGTTGAAATGGGCAGCGGATATCCCAATTGTATCAATCAGTCTTGTACAGCCGCCCTTTTCGCTTAGGCACCTCAGAGCGGTTGCGCTCTATTTATCGATAGGAGAACCAGGTGCGCTGGTTACCAATACTGCTAATATTTCTGCTGGCTTATATAGAAATATCCTTATTTATCAATATTGCTGATGTACTTGGTGTGGCTTTTACCTTGTTGCTGGTGATCTTCACCTCTTGCGTTGGCATTTCGCTGATGCGCAACCAAGGTATGAGAACCTTCGTACAAATACAGCAAAAGTTGTCTGCTGGTGAAAGCCCAGCGCTGGACATGGTGAGAAGTGTCTCGCTGGTGATCGCTGGCTTCTTGCTGATGATCCCGGGCTTTTTTACCGATTTTCTCGGCCTGCTATTGCTGCTGCCACCGGTACAGAAATTGCTGACGCTGAGGCTGATGCCACATCTGTCCGTTTACCGTTTTGGCGGTTTGGGGCCAGGTGGTAACGCCGCCACTGGCAGCACCTTTGATGGCGAATTCCAGCGCAAAGGCGACGAGCGCTATATGCTGGAGCAGCGGCCAGATGATCACGACAAGCATAATGATTGCTAAAAAATGCGGCTTAAACCGCGTTTTTTGTTTCAGTTGCTAAGGATGATCCTTAAAAGCGAAAATTTTTTTGATCGACCCCTTGAAGGGGGATGGAATGCCCCCATCTCAAATCCCACGTTGCCGGTGATAACAATAAACCCGGTGAACAACCCTAGATCCGATAGAAACCTTCTTACTTACAGGAGAGCGTTCAATGAGTATTCGTCCATTGCATGACCGTGTTATCGTCAAGCGCAAAGAAGTTGAGTCAAAATCTGCTGGCGGCATTGTTCTGACTGGCTCTGCAGCGGGTAAATCTACTCGTGGTGAAGTGGTAGCAGTTGGGAAAGGACGTGTGTTGGAAAGCGGAAACGTCCAACCGTTGGATGTGAAGGTTGGCGATACTGTGATTTTCAATGATGGCTACGGTGTGAAAGTAGAAAAGATCGACAATCAAGACGTGTTGATCATGTCCGAAAGCGACATTCTGGCAATTGTTGAAGCGTAATTGCGCTTTATCTTCTGAACTGAACGAGTTGAAGGGAAATACTAATGGCAGCTAAAGACGTAAAATTTGGCAATGATGCTCGCGTGAAAATGCTTCGCGGCGTAAATGTTCTCGCTGATGCAGTAAAAGTGACCTTAGGCCCGAAAGGCCGTAACGTAGTGCTGGATAAATCCTTCGGCGCTCCTACCATCACCAAAGATGGGGTATCCGTTGCGCGTGAAATCGAATTGGAAGACAAATTCGAGAACATGGGCGCGCAGATGGTGAAAGAAGTAGCTTCCAAAGCGAACGACGCTGCGGGCGACGGTACCACCACAGCAACCGTACTGGCACAATCTATCATCACCGAAGGCCTCAAGGCTGTGGCCGCTGGCATGAACCCGATGGATCTGAAGCGTGGCATCGACAAAGCAGTTGTTGCGGCGGTTGAAGAGCTTAAAAAACTGTCCGTACCTTGCTCTGACTCCAAAGCCATCGCTCAGGTAGGCACCATCTCTGCAAACTCCGACGAAACCGTGGGTAAATTGATTGCAGAAGCGATGGAAAAAGTGGGTAAAGAAGGCGTTATCACTGTTGAAGAAGGCACCGGTCTGCAAGATGAGCTGGATGTGGTAGAGGGTATGCAGTTTGACCGTGGTTACCTGTCTCCTTACTTCATCAACAAGCCAGAAACCGGTTCTGTAGAGTTGGAAAGTCCGTTCATTCTGTTGGCGGACAAAAAAATCTCCAACATCCGTGAAATGTTGCCGGTGTTGGAAGCCGTGGCGAAAGCCGGAAAACCACTGCTGATTATCGCTGAAGATGTTGAAGGCGAAGCACTGGCGACCCTGGTAGTTAACACGATGCGTGGCATTGTGAAAGTGGCTGCGGTTAAGGCACCTGGCTTCGGCGATCGTCGTAAAGCCATGTTGCAGGATATTGCAACCCTGACAGGCGGTACGGTTATCTCTGAAGAGATCGGTCTTGAACTGGAAAAAACCACACTGGAAGACTTGGGCCAGGCTAAACGCGTGGTGATCAACAAAGACACTACCACCATCATTGATGGCGTGGGAGATGAGGCGACCATCAAAGGCCGCGTTGCCCAGATCCGTCAACAGATCGAAGAAGCGACCTCTGATTACGATCGTGAAAAACTCCAGGAGCGCGTAGCTAAACTGGCTGGCGGCGTTGCCGTTATCAAAGTTGGTGCAGCGACTGAAGTTGAAATGAAAGAGAAGAAAGCCCGCGTTGAAGACGCCCTGCATGCAACCCGTGCTGCGGTAGAAGAAGGTGTGGTTGCTGGTGGTGGCGTTGCGCTGATCCGCGTGGCAGGTAAAATTAGCAGCCTGAAAGGCGACAACGAAGATCAGAATGTTGGTATTAAAGTTGCGCTGCGTGCGATGGAATCTCCACTGCGCCAGATAGTGATTAACGCCGGTGAAGAAGCTTCTGTGATCGCCAACAACGTGAAAGCGGGCGAAGGTAGCTACGGTTACAATGCTTACTCTGAAGAATATGGCGACATGATCGCGATGGGTATCCTGGACCCGACCAAAGTAACCCGTTCTGCTCTGCAATATGCGGCTTCTGTGGCTGGTCTGATGATCACCACTGAATGCATGGTTACCGATCTGCCGAAAAGTGATGCGCCTGATTTAGGCGGTGCTGGCGGTATGGGTGGCATGGGCGGTATGGGTGGTATGGGCGGCATGATGTAATATCCCCCACGCTTGCGTGTGCTATGAAACCCCGGTCAACGGTGAAACTGGCCGGGGTTGAATAAAATGGTCACTCCACCCTGTGAGCAGTATGCTGACAGGGTGTTTTTCTTTCTGCGGGACAGCATGCAAAATGTTATGCTCATTAGCTGGTAAACTGAAAAGTCATCAACGGTCACTTAAGGCGTTGGTCAAAAGTTGAGGCAACGGATGCTTAGGGGATAGCAACGTTTAAAAACAATTTTTTTATTAATTTTCAACATGATATGGGGAATAAAATGCGGATTAAAGCCTTGCTGGGTCTCTTGACCGTTGTACTGCTGGCAGGTTGCAGCACTTCTCATAAACTCACTACTGCAGGTCAGCAGATCACATTTACTGATAGCAAACAGGCGGCGGAATGCCAGTTACTTGGCGAAGTGACGGGTACTCAGAGCAATTGGTTGTCCGGTAACGGCGGTGAAGGTAGCTCAATACGCGGTGCAGCTAACGATCTGCGTAATAAGGCAGCGGCCATGGGAGGCAATATGATCTACGGTGCCAATAGCCCGAGCCAGAACCTGCTGGCGAGTTTCGTTCCACTGGATAGTAAAATGGTTGGGCAAGTTTATAAATGCCCTTAATAAATAAAAAAGAGGAATGCCTAAATATGACTCAGATTGATGACAAACCCCAGATGATGTCTTTCTGGGGTTTATTTTTTTAATTAATGATATTTAATCTATGGATTTATCGTGCTCGGGTGATGTGGTTCAATTATCGCCATCGGTTCTAGAAACACTTTGTCAGCAGTCTGAAAAAAATACCTAGGCATTTCTCTTTTTTTGCCTCTGCGGCGTACTTCAATCTTGTATTAGATGTAGGTCGAGCGGCGTTTTGCTCGGTTTGCCGCCCACTTCGCGCGTCAGGCGCGGCACCAGATAGCCGGAAACTTTGCTCAGCAGCGCCTGCATAATGGTGCGTGCTTCGTCGTCGCTTACCATGAAGTGCGCTGCCCCCTGTACCTTGTCCAGCATGTGGATGTAGTAGGGCAGAATACCGGCATCAAATAGCGCGTTGCTTAGCGCCGCCAGCGTGTCGGCATCGTCATTGATGCGACGCATTAGTACACTCTGGTTGAGCAGCGTCACCCCGGCCAGACGCAACTGTGCCATGGCCGCTTGCAGTTCGCGGTCAATCTCGTTTGCATGGTTGATATGGGTGACCATCAGCACCTGTAGACGCGATGCTGATAGCCATCGGCACAGTTCGGGTGTAATGCGTGCCGGGATCACTACCGGCAGGCGGGTATGAATACGCAGGCGCTTTAGGTGCGGGATAGCCGCCAACTCGCCGATCAGCCAGCCCAACTCATGATCTTTCGCCATCAGCGGATCGCCGCCTGAGAAAATAATTTCATCCAGTTCTGGATGTTGGCGGATATAATCCAGCGCCTGACGCCAGTTAGCCTTGTTGCCCTGATTGTCCTGATACGGGAAATGGCGGCGGAAGCAGTAGCGACAGTTGACTGCACACCCTCCCTTGACTAGTAGCAGCGCGCGATTGTGGTATTTGTGCAGCAGGCCCGGCACTACGCTGCGCTGTTCATCCAGCGGATCAGTGGTGAAACCGGGGGCGTTGATGAATTCTTCTTTGGCAGTGAGCACCTGGCGCAGCAGCGGGTCATTGGCATCGCCGGGCCGCATGCGCGCAGCAAAAGCGCGCGGCACCCGCAGCGCGAACAGCCGACGGGCATCGCGCCCCTGTGACAGTTCTGGATGTGTACTCAATGACAAAAGCCGCAGTAATTCATCAGGATTGGTAATAACATCGGCGAGTTGATGTAACCAATCTTCTCTATAAGCTGTATTTTGAGTTACAATGTGTGCCATTTTTTGGCTAAGCTACCAGTTCAAATATTTAGAGGGCCATCATGGCGACTTATTCTAGCAACGATTTCCGTCCGGGTCTTAAAATCATGTTCGAGGGCGAACCTTACGCTGTCGAGTCAAGCGAGTTCGTTAAGCCTGGTAAAGGCCAGGCGTTTGCCCGCGTAAAAATGCGCCGTTTGTTGACTGGCACCCGCGTGGAAAAAACTTTTAAATCTACCGATTCTTGTGAAGGCGCAGATGTTATTGATACCAACATGAACTACCTGTACAGCGACGGTGATTTCTATCACTTTATGCACCCTGAGACTTTTGAGCAGCATCAGGTTGAAGCAAAAACCGTCTCTGATGCGGCAAAGTGGCTCCAGGATAATGCGGAATGTATTATCACTCTGTGGAACGGCCGTCCTATCGCTGTTCAGCCACCAAACTTTATCGAAGCAGAAATCACTGATACCGATCCAGGGCTGAAAGGTGATACTGCAGGTTCTGGTGGTAAGCCAGCAACCCTGAGTACCGGTGCTGTGGTTAAAGTGCCATTGTTCGTACAGATTGGCGAAGTGGTTCGTGTTGACACCCGTTCTGGCGAGTACGTCTCTCGCGTTAAATAATTGTCAAGGCAGAGGAGCCACTGTGCTTCCTCTGTTTTATCCCTGCCCGTTGCACGTTGGCAGACTCCACATGATGGAGAAAACTCTGTTGGCTGTGGTCACCCTGTGATTACTGATGTTCTTTAGCGGTTGTAAGTAGGTTTCGCGGTTCTGGCGAAGATGTTTAGGCTATATCGCTTACAGCCAGCTAAGATCACTAGATATATACCCGTCATACATTGAGTTGCCTATGCGTGAGCTTTCTTCGCTCACCCCAGTCACTGACGGGTGTCAGCGCCTGGGGACGAATCAACCTCATCTCTGAGGTTCAGCCGGTGCCCACGCCAGCGCTGTTCAAATCAGTTCCCAACCGATTTGTCACTGCGTTGCCGCCTTCCTGCCACTCGAATGATTTAGGGTATAGTTATGTATTCGTGCGAAGAAAGGCGGTATTAGACCGCAAGCCTTACTAAATTTTACGCAGTTTAGGACGCGGCTTGCCCACTTAAAGGGCTGTTGTTTGGCCGTTATCAAGCGAACGGGCCGACCCGTTTACGCATCATTATTTTGGGACGCCCCCAAACTTATGGAGGCCGTTTTATGGCCTGGATTGTTTTGCTTATTGCTGGTTTGCTCGAAGTGGTGTGGGCTATTGGTCTGAAATACACCCAGGGTTTCACCCGTTTGACCCCCAGCATCATCACCATCGCCGCGATGGTAATCAGCATGTTGCTGTTGGCGCATGCGATGAAAACGTTGCCTACCGGCACCGCCTATGCGGTGTGGACTGGCATCGGTGCGGTAGGGGCGGCAATTATGGGGATGGTACTGTTGGGCGAGTCGACCAACATCGCTCGTATTATCAGCCTGTGCCTGATTGTGATCGGTATTCTTGGCCTGAAGTTCAGCAGTCATTAGGAAGTTGGGAGAGGCGGCCGATCAGGCTTTGGCAGAACGCCAGCACTCTTTCATAGCTCAGTGCTTCGCCGGGGAACAGTCCCAACGGCAGCAGAATGCCGACCAGTAACACCATGGCTGGCGCGGCTATCGCACTCCACATGCCGCCAGCGCCGAACAATCCCCAGAAAATTGGTTCGTCAGAGCGTTCAGGTGCTTGATTTATCATATTTCCTCCGTATTACATCAGGGTCACGGCCAGAATGATCACACTGACTACCAGGGTGACCGCCCATAGTCCTATGACGATCGGCATTGGCCCCATTCTTTCGCTGTTAATCACGATATTGGCGGCTTTTGGTGCCAGATCGAACCAAGTTTTGGTGTGCAGTATCGCTGCCAGCAGGGCGACCACATGAATCAGTAGCACCAACGGGTTTTGCAGGAAACCGACGAAATTGGCCCAGTTGTCCGCGCCGCCTTTCAGCGCGAACACGCCATACAGCAGCACGATGCTAAACCATACCGCCAGCACCGAGGTGCCTTCGCGCAGCATATAGAAGCGATAGAAGCCAAGTTTTTGCCACCAAGACGGCGTCATGGCGCGCACATAGGGCTTACGTTGAGTTTTCATGGTAAATTTTCTCCCCTATTGCGGCTTCAGCATGGTGATCATGAAGTCTTTAGTGCTTTCCACTTTGCCTTGCTGAATGGCGGCGGCCGGATCGACGTGTTTCGGACAGACTTCGGAACAATAGCCGACGAAGGTACAGCTCCAGACGCCATTCTGGCCGTTGAGCGGCACCATGCGCTTTTTTTTGCCGTGGTCGCGGTTATCCAGGTTGTAGCGCTGCGCCAAGGTGATCGCCGCCGGGCCGATAAATTGCGGATTGAGGCCGAACTGCGGGCAAGCGGCATAGCACAGGCCACAGTTGATGCAGCCGGAAAACTGGTGATACTTTGCCATTTGTGCTGGGGTTTGCACGTTCGCGCCTTCCTCCGGTTTGCGGTTGTTGCCGATGATATAGGGCTTCATCGCCTCCAGGCTCTCAATAAAGTGGGTCATGTCGACCACCAGATCGCGCTCGATCGGGAAGTTGCCCAGTGCTTCGGCCTTCATGCCGTCGCTGTATTCACGCAAGAAGGTTTTGCAGGCCAACTTCGGCACTTGGTTGACCATCATGCCGCATGAACCGCAGATTGCCATGCGGCAAGACCAGCGGTAGGAAAGATCCGGTGCCAAGTTATCCTTGATGTAACCTAATGCGTCGAGCAGCGAAGTCTGCTCATCGTAAGGCACCGAGAAGGTCTCGAAATACGGTTTGGTATCGCATTCTGGGTTGTAGCGCATGACTTCGATTTTCAGGGGGGTCATCTCAGTCATTGGCCTGCTCCTTATTCTTTTTCTCGTGCGCATCGGCTTCAGCACCGTAAACGCGTTTCGCTGGTGGCAGTTTGGTGATTTTCACATCGCTGTACTCTAGGTGTGGTGCGCCATTTGGGTTATGAAACGTCAGCGTGTGCTTGAGAAAGTTGACATCGTCACGTTCGGTGCAGCCTTCGTCCAAACGCTGGTGTGCACCGCGTGATTCTTTGCGATTGATGGCGGAGTGCGCCATGCATTCGGCAACGTCTAATCCGTATCCCAGCTCGATGGTGTATAGCAGGTCGGTGTTGAATACGCTGGCGTTGTCGGTGATTTTGACCCGTTTGAAGCGTTCTTTCAGTTCCGCCAGCTTATCGATGGTTTTTTGCATCAGATCTGGCGTACGGTAGATACCGCAACCTTCTTCCATCGATAGACCCATTTCGTCGCGGATCTTCGACCAATTTTCGTTGCCTTCTTGTGTCATCAGGCTGCTTAGTCGGGTCTCGACATCGCGTCCTTGGGCTTCAAGTACACTACTGTTGGCCGGGCCGCTTTCCAGCGCCCATCGTGCGGCGTGTTCACCGGCTACCTTCCCGAATACCACCAACTCGGCCAGCGAATTGGAACCGAGGCGGTTGGCACCATGCAGCCCAACGGAAGAGCACTCGCCAACCGCGAATAACCCCTTGATACGGGTTTCGCAGGTCTGGTTGGATTCAATGCCGCCCATGGTGTAGTGCACAGTTGGGCGTACTGGGATCGGCTCCTGCACGGGATCGACGCCGACGTAGTCTATGGCCAGCTCGCAGATGAACGGTAGCCGCTCCAGTAGCTTTTTCTCACCCAGATGGCGCAGATCAAGATAGACTAGATCGCCGCGTGAGGTGGCGATGGTGCGGCCAGCACGCCATTCGTGCCAGAACGCCTGGGAGACTTTGTCGCGTGGGCCAAGCTCCATGGTTCGCCTACTGGTGTTTCCGGCCCCATACCGTAATCCTGTAGGTAACGGTAGCCATCCTTGTTGATCAGAATGCCACCTTCACCACGGCAGCCTTCAGTCATCAGGATACCGGAGCCGGGTAGGCCAGTTGGGTGATATTGTACGAATTCCATATCGCGCAATGGCACGCCATGGTGGAACGCCATGCCCATGCCATCACCGGTGACGATGCCGCCGTTGGTGTTGTAACGATAAACGCGCCCAGCACCGCCGGTGGCCATGATGACAGCATTGGCATGGATCGGCACACGGGTGCCTTCCAGCATATTCATCGCCACTAGGCCGCGTGCCTGCCCCTCATCCACCAGGATATCCAGCACAAAATGCTCGTCGAAGCGCTGGATCTGCGGGTACTTTAGCGAGGTCTGAAATAGGGTATGCAGCATATGGAAGCCGGTCTTGTCGGCGGCGAACCAGGTGCGCTCAATCTTGATGCCGCCGAAACGGCGCACGTTGACTGAGCCGTCCGGTTTGCGGCTCCATGGGCAGCCCCATTGTTCGAGTTGGGTCATTTTACGTGGGCATTGATGCACGAAATGATCGACTACATCCTGCTCACACAACCAATCGCCGCCAGCGACGGTATCATGGAAGTGGTAATCAAAGGTATCGTGATCCTGAGTGACAGCAGCGGAACCCCCTTCAGCGGCGACCGTATGGCTGCGCATCGGGTAAACTTTAGAGATCAGTGCGATTTTAAGTTGGGGGTTGGCTTCCGCTGCGGCTATTGCGGCACGTAAACCAGCGCCCCCGGCTCCAACAATGGCAAGATCGGCGTTAAAAGTTTGCACTGCATTCCTCCAATGTTCTGCTAAGAGCGGTAAAATTTAAAAATTAGTGAAACTCTTTGGGTGTTAATTTATTAACATTGTTATTTTTTTGTTAATTTTGGCTATCTCCCATCAGTTTATGCGGAATTAACTATACCTAAAGCCCAGCAGGAGAAATTTGCTGTAATCGATTGTTTTGTCGATTAACTACCCATCGGCGTGTTTAGCGCGCTTTCACCTTTATTCTTGGCTTTTTAATGTGATCACTCCGCCGCAGGTGAAGAATTTGTTTGCGTGATGGGATACGAGTAGACTGCATCTCCTGTTTGATTTCGGAGTATTGAGCATGAGCGAAGCGGCAAGCTGGCAACCAAGTGCACCCATCGCCAATTTGTTGAAACGCGCAGCAATCCTGGCTGAGATCCGGCGTTTCTTCGCCGATCGTGGCGTGCTTGAAGTTGAGACGCCCACCATGAGTCAGGCGACGGTTACCGATATTCACCTGTTTCCGTTCCAGACGCGTTTCGTCGGGCCGGGGGCGGCGGACGGCCTGACGCTTTATATGATGACCAGCCCGGAATACCACATGAAACGCTTGCTGGCCGCAGGTAGTGGTTCGATTTATCAGTTGGGCCGCAGTTTCCGCAATGAAGAGGCTGGGCGCTATCACAACCCGGAATTCACCATGCTGGAATGGTACCGCCCCCACTACGACATGTACCGGCTGATGAATGAAGTGGACGATCTACTGCAACAGGTGTTGGATTGCGCTAGCGCGGAGACCCTGTCCTATCAGCAGGCGTTCCTGCGCCACTTGGATATCGATCCGCTGTCGGCAGAGAAAGCACAGTTGCGCGAAGTGGCAGCCAAGCTCGATCTGAGCAATGTTGCCGATAGCGAAGAAGATCGTGACACCTTGCTGCAACTGTTGTTCACCATTGGGGTGGAGCCACTCATTGGCCGTGAAAAGCCTGCTTTTGTGTACCACTTCCCGGCCAGCCAGGCGGCATTGGCGGAGATCAGCACCGAAGACCACCGAGTGGCGGAGCGTTTTGAGGTGTACTTCAAAGGTATCGAACTGGCGAATGGCTTCCGTGAACTGACCGATGGCAGCGAACAGCGTCAACGTTTTGAGCAGGACAACCGTAAACGTGCGCAGCGCGGCTTGCCGCAGCACCCGATCGACAACAATTTGCTGGATGCCCTGCAACATGGCATACCCGCCTGCTCCGGAGTGGCGTTGGGCGTCGATCGGTTGGTGATGTTGGCGCTAGGTGCCGAGAGCCTGAGTGATGTGCTGGCCTTCCCGGTAGGGCGCGCGTAAACATCCGCTTCTCTGAATAGCAAAAGGGTTCGCATTGCATGAACTGCCCCCCGGAAGTTGGACGGGGTAAATTCAAGGGGCCTGGAGAGGTGCAGTTTTTATCAAGTATTCACTCCAGTTCAAACTCGACGCCATCCGGTATTATCTTACTGAACCCTTTTTTACTGCTCCATTGGCTACAGGCTACCGGATTCGCGTTTGGTGTTATGCGGCGGCGTGGAAGGTGGTATGCGGCCATTGTTGGTCAGCCGCGATAGTGTCTCGCTGCGTACCTGGAATGGCGGGTATGGTAGGGTAATGCCATGCTGGCGGTAGCCGGAAAGGATCAATTGGTGAATTTCATGGCGCAGCGGCATGCGGTGACCCATCTCGGCGGCGTAGATGCGCAGTTCGAAGATCTGAATGCCCTGTTGCAGATCGACCAGATAAACCTCTGGTGCCGGGTTGTCCAACACCAGCGAACAGCGCTCGGCGGCGTTGGTCAGGATCTTGGTCACCTCTTCGCTGTTGGCATCGGCTGGGGCTGGTACGGTCAGCACCACACGAGTCAGGGTGTCCGATAGCGACCAGTTGATGAATTGCTCGGTGATGAATGCCTTGTTTGGCACGATGATCTCCTTGCGATCCCAATCCGAAATAGTGGTGGCACGGGTGTTGATCTTGGTAACGCTGCCAGTCAGATTGCGGATCGTTACCGTATCGCCGATGCGGATCGGTTTCTCAAACAGGATAATCAGGCCGGAGATAAAGTTGGAGAAGATTTCCTGCATACCGAAGCCCAACCCCAGACTGAGCGCAGTGACCACCCATTGCAGTTTCGACCATTCGATGCCAATCCAGGAGAAGCTGAGCACTGCACCAAACAGCAGCAGCAGATACTTGGTGATGGTGGTAATGGCGTATCCGGTACCTGGCGTCAGATCCAGATGTTGCAGCACCGCCAGTTCCAATAGTGCCGGTAGGTTGCGCACCAACTGCATGGTGATGATCAACACTAGAATGGCGATCAGCACGGCACCCAAGGTGATTGGGTGCGTGGTTTCCACGCCATTGACCATCGAGGTAACGTCCCATAGGGAGATGTTTCCCAGGAAGGCAAAGGCGGAGTGGATCTCTGACCACAACACGATCACCGACATCAACGCGATCATCGTCAGGATCGAGCGCACCAACTGCAACGATTGGGCGCTGATGGCGTCCAGATTGATCTCTGAATCATCCATATCCATCGAGCCTTCGATACTGTTCGGTGTATGCGGCGTTTCTTCTTCGCCACGGGTGCGCTGCGCCAGAATGTCGGCACGGCGCTGCTTGGCACGGTCAAAGGCGATGCGCCGTCGCTGGATCAGCATCCAGCGACGAATAATGTGATAAACCACCAGTAGGAAGAACCAGATCGCGACCGAGGTTTCTAACCGTGCCAGCAATGCCTGTGAGGTGGCCAGGTAGCCAACGCTGGCGGCCAGTGCCGCCAGCAAGGGTGCTGACAGCAGTAGCCCCCACAGCGCGCTGTTGACCATGTTGTCGCCGGAGCCTTTTTTGTCGAGATGCAGCGGGATGCCAGCGCGTTTCAGGCTGTTGGTGACGATGGCCAGTGCCAGGCACAGCAGGATGAAGCACAGCCGGCCCAGAGTATTGGCAAATTCACGTTCTTTCAGGCTGTCAAAGGTGATCAACGCCATGAGTAATGGCACGATCAGCCAGATCGACATCTTGTAGTAGCGCATGGCCAATGAAACCTGTTTCACTGGCCAGCGGAAGTGCACGATAAAAAGTCCTTGCGGATGGGCGAAGGCGGCGCAGATCATGCATACCCACAGGATCGGTAGTGTGGCAGTGACCCCCTTGCCGATCGCTTCTGCCACCGGGTAGTTCCAGGCGCTCTGCAAGCCAAAGCCGAGCGCTGCCCATAGCACTGGCAACGGTAGCGCCACCAGAATCGACCAGAATACGGTACGCAGCGTCAGGGAGAACTCGTCTTGCGTGACCTTGCCCACTCGGCTGCTGGCGCGCGCCAGGAAGGCGTGATAGTGCTTGCGTGAGCTGATGCTGAAAATCACCAGCAGTAGGGCACCAAAGATCGGGATCAGCGTTTCGCGGCTAGTCACCATCATCATAAAGGCACCGCCAAGCTGTGCCAGCGTATCTAGCGACAACAAGCGTGTCAGATCGTGCGCGACGTTAAGGGGGGAGGACAGGGTGATCGGATTGACGTTCGGCACCCAGAACAAATAACGATGGGCGGCGTCGCGGATTTCATTCAAGGCCTCAATCCACTGAGTGTTGGCGACTTTCAGTTTGGTCAGTTCGATGATCTGGGTATCGCAGCCGGATAGCAGCGAGTTAAGCAATTCACGTTGAGTGCGCAGTTGCGCATCAGCGATGCGGCGCTCCGCGTTGGTCAGTTCACTGCCATCGTCGCGCTTGAATTGGTGTTGTGGCAGTTTCTCCAACTGATTTTCAAACCGCAGACGCTGTACGCGTAACTGAACCATATCGCCGTCTAACTGCTGCGGTTTGGGCATATCTGGCAGCGTTGCTACTTGGGCGCGCAGGGTTTCACCCAACACCGACGAGGAACCGAGCCATTGTGCCTGCTCAACGATGGTGCTTAGCGCCTGACGCACCTGTAACGTTTGTACTGCGGCCTGCCGTTGTTGGGAGGAGATCAAATCCATACGCTGTGCTTGGTTGTTCAGCGCAGTAGAAAGGACACGGTTAATCTGCAACTGTTCACTGATGCTTTTTGGCAGATTGCCGTTTTGTTCCGCCAACTGCTCGGTTCTTTCCAACGCCAGTTCGGCTTCGCGTTGGCGCTGTGCGTTGAGGTTGTTACGTAGTGCCAGCAACTGAACGTCAAATTTCTCGTGGCGCTTTTTGTAAACCTCAGCGCGCATCCGCGCCAGTTCCTGGCGGTTGTTGGCCGACAGTTGCGCCAGTTCTAGCTCATCCACCTTGGCTTTGCGTGCTGCGGCTTCTGCCTGTAACAGCACCAGCGCCGCTTGAGTATATGCGGTGGTAGATTGCGCTTGCAGGCGGCGCTGTACTTCGGCCAGCGCCCGGCGAGCATCGGTCTGTTGTTGCAACTGTTGGCCGAGTGAATCGCTAATTTCCCGTGTACGTTCCTGTTCCTGTTGCAGCAGACGTGCCTGTTCCAGCAGTAGGCTGCTGGTCTGTAGGATCTGCTGTTCCAGAACGCTGGCCGGTAGATTGTCGCTATTGGGTAGGATTTTGCTGTTTTCCTGCGCTAACTGATGGCGCAATTCCAGCATCATCTGCGGGAAGTCATCGATTACCCGCTGATACTGTTCGGAACGTGCCATCGACTCCTTACGCTCCGAGAGCCAGTTGAGGGCGCTATGCAGCGTCTCAATGGTTTCCACCTGATTAGGCGTGTTCTTATTACCCTCGGCCTGTTTCAACTCTTGCTGGAGCTGAGCTTCAGTGGGTACCGTGGCGGCCAGCACCGGTTGGAATAGTAAATAGCCGAGCAGTAGCGTAATAATCAGGCGCACAGCGTTAATTCCTTCAGATCTGCGGTGATTCAGCAGCGGCAACTGCGGCTAGGATTTCGGCAAAAGCCTCGCCCATGCGTGTGACGCTGCCGTTATTCAACTGTGGTGCGAACTGCACGCTGCCTGCGGTAAACAGGTTGATCACCGTCGAACCGAGTTTGAAGCGGCCCATTTCGGCACCTTTTTCCAACGCAATCGCCCCTTCTTCACCTGTGGCAGGGTAAGCCCAGCGTTTGATGATACCTTCGCGTGGTGGTGTGACGGTACCAGCCCAGACGGTTTCGATGCTGCCGACGATGGTGGCACCGACCAGGATTTGCACCATTGGACCTATGGCGGTATCAAACACGCAGATCACGCGTTCGTTGCGCGCAAACAGGTTTGGCACGTGGGCGGCGGTGAGCGGATTCACCGAGAACAAATCGCCGGGCACGTAGATCATTTCGCGCAGCACGCCAGCGCACGGCATATGCACGCGGTGATAGTCGCGCGGTGCCAGGTAAGTAGTAGCAAACAAGCCGTTGCGGAAAGGTTCAACCAGCATAGAGTTACCGGCCAGCAGCGCTTCCAGGCTGTAGTGGTGACCTTTGGCCTGGAAAATCAGGTCGTCGCGGATCGGGCCGAGCTGGCTGATGGTGCCATCGGCAGGTAGGGCAAGCCAGTTGGTGTCGCCGATGATTGGCCGCGCGCCTTCACGCAGCGGACGCACGAAGAAATCGTTAAAGGTTACGTAGGAGGCCAGATCTGGATTTTGTGCTGTCTGCATATCTACACGGTAGTAGCGGGTGAAGGTTTTCACTACCAGTTGGGTCAGCCAGCCAGCTTGTTTACTCGCACCCCAGCCAGCCAGACGGGTCAGTGCCTGTTTTGGCAACCAATACTGCAATTTAATCTTGATGTTATCTAGCACATTAACCTCTTGAATAATAAAGGGTACGCATTGTAATGTGGGTTACCCCACTGCCAATGTTGCTCGCGATGATCAGTCTGCCGCGTCAGTGAAGTTTTTACGTCCCCTTACCTGCGCCATGCTTTCCAGAATACGGTGATAATTGTCAAAACGTTCTTCCGCGATATCGCCTTTCTCCATCGCCGCGCGGATGGCGCAGCCCGGATCGGTGTCGTGGCGGCAGTCGCGGAATTTGCAAGCGCCTAAGTAATTACGGAATTCGACAAAACCTTGAGTGATTTGTTCCGGCTCCAGATGCCACAGGCCAAACTCGCGTACTCCTGGGGAATCGATCACATCCCCGCCGTGCGGGAAATGGTATAGCCGTGCGGTGGTGGTGGTATGTTGCCCTAGGCCCGACACCTCGGAAACCTGATTGACCTGAATTTGCTGTTTGGACGGTGGCAGCAGCGCGTTCAGCAGGCTGGACTTGCCGACCCCGGACTGACCGGCGAAGATACTAATGCGCCCGGCCAGTGCCTGTTCAAACGCCGCCATGCCTTCGAGCGTCTGGCAGGATACTTCCAGCACCCGATAGCCAATCCTGCGGTAGGTCTCCATCATGCCGTCAATCCGCTGGCGTGCGGCGGTGTCTAGCAGGTCGATCTTGTTCAACACGATCAGGGCTTCAACCCCCAGCGTTTCACAGGCTACTAGATAACGGTCGATGATGTTTAGCGAAAGCTCGGGCAGGATCGCCGAAACGATAACGATCTGATCGATATTGGCGGCGATCGGTTTCACGCCGTCATAAAAGTCTGGGCGCGTTAGCACGGAAGTGCGTTCGTGCACTGCTTCCACAATGCCTTTCACCCCTTCATGGGTACCGACGCCGGGACGCCACACGACACGGTCACCGGTAACCAGCGATCGCAACGTGCGGCGGATGTTGCAGCGGTGCTGGGTGCCATCTCTCGCTTCAACGTCGGCGTGCATCCCAAAACGGCTGATCACCCTGCCGTCCTGCGGTTCCCCCAGTTGGGAATCATCCAACTCTGGTTTGTTATCAGCGCGCTTTAGGCGACGCTGATGGTTCGCCTGAACGCGGCGTTGTTGACCTTTGGACAGTTTGTTCTTGCTCACTGCGCCTCACTTGGATCCGCTTTATAGCCTTCATATTTCAGGCCGCAGCGGCGTTGGCTTCCCTTGCTCACTCTAGTCACTGGGTTGACCAAGCTCCTAGGGATTTGCACGTTCGCCACCTTGCCGTAGCCTAGAATCTATTGGGTATATATCGCCGATGGCGACCAAAAAGACTATGATACACACTATTTTATATTAAATAACCGTTGTCAGCCGCCATGTTTGGCGAAGGGGTGGCACCGCCCGCGTATTGTTTATCTTTCGGCTTTTAGGCAGGAAATATCATGACAGGAAACGAAAGCAACCTGATTTGGATCGATCTGGAGATGACTGGGCTAGATCCAGAACGTGACCGTATCATTGAGATCGCCACGTTGGTCACCGATGCCAATTTGAACATTTTGGCCGAAGGGCCAGTGATCGCTGTGCATCAGTCTGACGAACAACTTGGGCTGATGGATGACTGGAATGTGCGCACTCACATGGGCAGTGGGCTGGTGGCACGGGTGAAGGCTAGCCATCTTGACGATCGTGCCGCAGAGATGGCCACCATCGCTTTCCTGCGGCAGTGGGTACCAGCCGGTAAATCGCCTATCTGCGGGAACAGCGTGGGCCAGGATCGACGTTTTCTGTTCCGCTACATGCCTGAACTGGAGGCTTACTTCCACTATCGTTATCTGGATGTCAGCACCTTGAAAGAGCTGGCGCGCCGTTGGAAGCCGGA
Source organism: Serratia symbiotica (assembly GCF_000821185.2). Lineage (NCBI taxonomy): Bacteria > Pseudomonadati > Pseudomonadota > Gammaproteobacteria > Enterobacterales > Yersiniaceae > Serratia > Serratia symbiotica. The sequence goes on from NZ_CP050855.1 coordinate 420,807, forward strand.
AATTCTCAACGGCTGCAAGAAGCAGAGTACCCATCAGGCGATGGATGACATCCGCGAATCGGTCGCTGAACTGGCGTATTATCGCGAGCATTTTATTCAGCTATAACGGCTCCAATATTTGCGCTGAAAACGCCCATTTCTGCCGCTTAATTTACTGACTTGATGCTTTATGCGGCAGTCAGACAAAAAAGGCATTTTTTTGCTTTTTAGGGCTTGCGGCTAAAAGGATTTCTCGTATAATGCGCACCCCGTGCCGATGAAGAATTCGTTAAGCTTTCAACATCGATACGCTGTGCGGGAATAGCTCAGTTGGTAGAGCACGACCTTGCCAAGGTCGGGGTCGCGAGTTCGAGTCTCGTTTCCCGCTCCAAAATTCAAAATCCATGCTATTGTTTGATGGGTGGATGTCAAAAGTACCTCAATGCGGGAATAGCTCAGTTGGTAGAGCACGACCTTGCCAAGGTCGGGGTCGCGAGTTCGAATCTCGTTTCCCGCTCCAGTTTTCTCTTTTTTCTAGCTCCGTTCAGCGCCTGTTCTAGGGCGGTGCTTTGTTGCATTTACACACTTGGTATAAGTGTTGTGAACAGACTTATCCACAGTTCGTCTATATAACGCCCTAGTCTAAAAAATCAATACTGTGCAAGCAGGGTGTTTATTAAATTGATTTATAACGATCTTTTTTATATAAAAACATTACCTCGATCACTTGCTCTTTTTTTTACAGTTGAAAGACAACGCATTTTTATTTTTATCCACAAATCCATAAACAGACTTGGCCTCCCGGTTTATAGGTCTGCCATTGGCTTTAAGCATCCCGATACCTTTTCCACAGCCCGTATCAAGCGTTTTTCATGCCGTCGGCCCCCTAGGCTCTAAGCTTTGTGCGGGGACATGCGCACCTTGCGCGTTATCCACCGACAATTGATGCACTGAACTTGCTGGCATTAAATCCTGAGAAGCGTCAGAATCCCGTGATCACTGTGCATTCTGAGGAAGGCTGCGCTTGTTAGGATATCGCAGTACCTGCTACCGTTTCGCAAGGCGTGAATACAAAGAATAAGGAACAGGTTGGCAACAGATTTATTGCCGCACATCCTTCATTTCGTTAATCCTGAGTGGGCAAAATAGACTTTATCACATGAAAGAACATGTTTTACCTCTGCCGGATGAGGCAGCGACTGTCGCAATAGGTGCCGCCTTGGCCAAAGCCTGTGATCGCGCTAGCGTAATTTATCTTTACGGTGATCTGGGCGCAGGTAAAACCACCTTCTGCCGTGGTTTTTTACAGGGCTTGGGTCATCAGGGGAAGGTAAAAAGCCCTACTTTCACGCTGGTGGAACCGTATGCGCTGCATCCGCTGACGGTTTATCACTTTGATCTGTATCGATTGGCCGATCCAGAAGAACTCGAATTTATGGGCATTCGCGATTATTTTGTTCAGGATGCCATTTGCCTGGTTGAATGGCCACAGCAGGGCAGCGGCGTGCTGCCGGAAGCGGATCTGGTGCTGTATCTCAGCTATCATAATCAGGGGAGAGCAGCAAAGATTCAGGCGGTTTCCGCTTATGGTAGCCAGCTTCTAGAGCGTATTCACGGGCAATAGGAATGACGCCGTAATGATGTATGCGTTGAGAAAACTCGTCTTAATCGCCTTGATCGCCGTGCTGGGTTCATTGGGTGCGGTCAGTGCGCTGGAGGCGTCTGCGTTATCCCACATCAACGTGTCCAGTACCCCGCGCGAAGCAACAGTTTCGGTGAGCTTTAATGGCCCACCAAGCTATGCTTTTTTCTCGCTGCATGGGCCGGAACGTGTGGTGCTGGACGTGAACCAGAAGGGTAAGGTCGGTGGCCTGCCGCTGAACTTCAGCGGCCAAAATCTGGTGAGAAGCATTCGCTCCAGCGCGCCAAAAGATAATCAGAGTGTGCGTCTGGTGTTCGATTTGACCCAGCGCGCCAAGATCCGCGTGGCTGAGCGCCAGAACGGTGGGGTGCATATCCTGGTGTTCACCCTTGTCGCTGAGGGCGGCGCTAACGCGACTTTGGTACGTAAGGCTGCGGTGGCTGCTCCGGTGACGATAAGCCAACCGCAGCCGATGCGGCTAGCGCCAAGCGGCGCTAATCCTTTTACCAATAAGCCTAGCATGGTGGCGGGTATCACAACGGGAGTCACACCGCGCAGCAGTCGCGTTTCCGCTGGTTCTGGCGACCGGGTCGTGGTGGCAATCGACGCCGGACACGGCGGGCAAGATCCGGGTGCCATTGGCCCGAATGGTCTGAAAGAAAAGAACGTTACCATCGCTGTCGCGCGCCGTTTGCAGGCGTTGCTGCATGATGATCCGCAGTTCAAACCGGTGTTGACGCGTAACGGCGATTACTTTATCTCGGTGATGGGGCGTTCCGATGTGGCACGCAAACAGGGTGCCAACGTGTTGGTTTCGATCCACGCTGATGCTGCACCTAATCGCAGCGCCAACGGCGCATCAGTCTGGGTGTTGTCCAACCGCCGTGCCAACAGCGAGATGGCCGGCTGGCTTGAGCAACACGAGAAACAGTCTGAACTGCTCGGTGGCGCTGGCGATATGCTGGCCAATAGCCAGGCCGATCCTTATCTAAGCCAAGCAGTGCTGGATCTGCAATTTGGTCATTCGCAGCGCGTGGGTTACGACGTGGCGCTGAAGGTGCTGCAACAGTTGCAGCGCGTAGGTTCGCTGCACAAGCGTCGGCCAGAGCACGCCAGCCTTGGTGTGTTACGCTCGCCGGATATTCCATCGCTGTTGGTGGAAACAGGATTTATCAGTAATAGCAAGGAGGAGCGGCTGCTAGGCAGTAGCGCGTATCAGGATAAAATTGCTGGGGCCATCTATAATGGCCTACGCGATTATTTCTTGGTGCATCCGCTACAAGCCGATCCAAAGATGGAAAGCCGACCGTTGGACAATGTGGCTGGCACCAGTCGCCGCGTAGGTGGCAAGACCCAGATACATGTGGTTAAGCGCTCGGAAACGCTGTCTGGTATCGCCGACAGCTACGGCACCACCCTGGCTGTGTTACGCGAATTGAACAAACTGAAAAAGGATGGCGTGTGGGTTGGTCAACGCCTTAAAGTGCCGGCCGATAAAACTGCGGCTACCGTTACCTCTATCACCAAGGCGAAAACGCTGGCGCAAAAAACCGTTAAACATAAGGTGACCCAGGGTGATACGCTGTCATCTATAGCTACGCGTTATGGTATTAGCGTCAACACCCTGAAGCAGGTGAATAAATTGAAATCGGACGTTGCGCCGCTGGGTCGGACGCTGACTATTCCGCAGGCCTAGCGTCATCATCATAGGAGTCAACATGCCTATCCAGGTGTTACCGCCACAACTTGCCAACCAGATCGCTGCCGGAGAAGTGGTCGAACGGCCAGCATCTGTGGTGAAGGAACTGGTGGAAAACAGCTTGGATGCTGGGGCAACTTGCATTGATATCGATATCGAACGCGGCGGTGCCAAGTTGATCCGCATTCGTGATAACGGCTGTGGCATTGGCAAAGATGACCTTGCGCTGGCTTTGGCGCGCCATGCCACCAGTAAAATAAGCACCCTCGACGATCTGGAAGCCATCGTCAGCCTTGGTTTTCGCGGCGAAGCACTGGCCAGCATCAGCTCTGTTTCCCGTTTGAGCCTTACCTCACGTACCGCCGAACAGAGCGAAGCCTGGCAAGCTTATGTTGAAGGCTGCGATCAGACGGTGACGGTCAAACCCGCTGCGCATCCGGTCGGCAGTACGCTGGCAGTGCTGGATCTGTTTTACAATACCCCGGCACGCCGCAAGTTCATGCGTACTGAGAAAACCGAATTTGGTCATATTGATGAAGTAGTGCGGCGTATAGCGTTGGCACGCTTCGATGTAGCGATCAACCTTAGCCATAATGGCAAGCTGATTCGTCAGTACCGCGCGGCGAAAGAGAAAAACCAGCATGAGCGCCGGCTGAGCAGCATTTGCGGTTTAGCTTTTTTGCAGCATGCACTGAACCTTTCCTGGCAGCATGGCGAGTTGTCAATCTGTGGTTGGGTGGCCGATCCCGCTGGCGCACGACAACTGGGTGAAATTCAGTACTGCTACGTTAACAGCCGCATGATGCGCGATCGCTTGATTAACCACGCGATCCGCCAAGCCTATCAGGATCAGCTCAAAGACAATCAGCAGCCCGCTTATGTGCTGTATCTTGAGGTAGATCCGCATCAAGTGGACGTAAATGTTCACCCAGCTAAGCATGAGGTGCGCTTCCATCAGGCGCGTCTGGTGCACGATTTTATTTATCAGGCGGTAACCCGGGTGTTGCAGCAGGCTGGCTCTGCGCTGCTGGCGGAGGAACCGGCCGAAAAGGAAACACCGACCTGGCAGCCGGAAAATCGCATCGCCGCTGGCGGCAACCACTTCTCTCAGCCTACACCGTGTTGCGAAAAAACACCGTCTTCACCACCAGCGTCCGCTCGCGGACGCGCACCACAGCCAGCCTATCATTCGGGCAGCGGCTACCAAAAGCGTGAAGGTGAGTTGTACGGCAAGCTGTTGCAAGCTGCCAAGCCCCAGGACGAAATGTCAAAGCAACCGCTATTTCCACCGGTAAAGTCCGCGCAGGAAGCGCTGCCAGCAAGCAACTCGCACAGTTTTGGTCGGGTAATGATGATCCATCCGCCGTGTTACGCACTGATTGACTGGCAGCATCAGCCCGCTTTACTCAACCTGCTGGTGGCGGAGCGCTGGCTGCGTCAGACACAGCTCAACCCGCCGGAAGAAGGGTTGCGCTCACAGCCGCTGCTGGTTCCGATCAAGCTGGTGTTGAGCAAAAATGAAGCGACGGCGATAGTGCGCCATCAGGCGCTGTTGGTGAAAATGGGGTTGGATTTGCAGGCGGATCACGGCCATGTGATGCTACGGGCAGTGCCTTTACCATTGCGTCAACAAAATTTACAAAAACTCATTCCTGAGCTGTTAGGCTATCTGGCCGGGCACCAGGAAATGTCACCTACAATGTTGGCCATTTGGCTCGCTCAACGTTTAGGCAGTGAGCATCAACAGTGGAACTCCTCGCAAGCGATACAATTGCTGACCGATGTTGAACGACTCTGCCCGCAGTTGGTCAAATCGCCACCGAGTGGGCTTTTACAACCCGTTGATCTCCAGGCCGCACTGGCGGCTCTTAAGCATGACTGAAATAACACCACGTCCCCCGGCTATTTTTATCATGGGGCCGACTGCTTCGGGCAAAACTGAGCTAGCGATCGCGCTGCGGCAGCGCCTGCCTGTGGAACTGATCAGCGTGGATTCCGCATTAATTTATCGCGGTATGGATATCGGCACCGCCAAGCCAAGCGCCGGAGAGCTGGCGCAGGCACCGCATCGGCTAATTGATATCCGCGATCCGGCGCAAATCTACTCAGCGGCGGATTTTCGCGCCGACGCGTTAAAAGAGATGGCTGACATCACCTCCGCTGGGCGCATTCCGCTGCTAGTGGGTGGCACCATGCTGTATTATAAGGCGCTGTTAGCAGGGTTATCGCCGCTGCCTCCCGCCGATCCGTCGGTACGCGAGTGTATAGAACAGCAGGCGGTGGAACAAGGGTGGAAGGCTTTGCACCGCCAGTTGCAGGAAATCGACCCGGTTGCGGCATTAAGAATTCATCCGAATGATCCGCAGAGACTCTCCAGAGCACTGGAAGTTTTTTTTATTTCAGGTAAAACTTTAACGGAAATGATTAAAATTTCGGGTGAATCGTTGCCGTATCATGTCCACCAATTTGCGATAGCGCCGTCCAGCCGTGCGTTGATTCATCAACGCATTGAGCTGCGGTACCAGCAAATGTTGGCGGCGGGTTTTGAGGCGGAAGCGCGCGCACTTTTTGCACGGGATGATTTGCATATAGATTTGCCTTCCATTCGCAGTGTTGGCTACCGCCAGATGTGGTCATATTTGTCTGGCGAAATGAGTTACGATGAGATGGTTTATCGTGGTATTTGCGCAACGCGTCAGCTAGCCAAACGCCAAATGACCTGGTTACGCGGCTGGAATTCGGTGCATTGGCTGGACAGTGAGAAGCAGGGAGAGGCTTTGAACGCGGTAATACAGGTTGTTAGTGCATAGGTTGAGTGATTGTGTACAATTGATGAGTATTCAGCGCGCAAATTTTTGCATCGTTTATTTTATAGAGCCAGCAGGCTCTTATTTACAAACAACAAGCATATAAGGAAAAGATAGAATGGCTAAGGGGCAATCTTTGCAAGATCCGTTCCTGAACGCATTGCGTCGTGAACGGGTTCAGGTTTCTATTTATTTGGTAAATGGTATTAAGCTGCAAGGCCAGATTGAGTCTTTTGACCAGTTTGTCATCCTGTTGAAAAACACCGTAAGCCAGATGGTTTATAAGCATGCTATTTCTACGGTTGTTCCGTCACGTCCGATTTCACACCATAGTAATAATCCGAATGGCGGTACCAGTAATCATCACCATGTTAACAGTCCGTCTGCGCCGCAGCAGCCACCGCAGGAAAGTGATGAAGCTGAATGAAGCGCTTTGTCAGCCCGCCATGGCGGAGAACATAAACAGCGCACAGCTGTTTATGTTCCTTAACCTTGTTGTTTATGTCTGTTTGAGAGGTTGCACGCTTGTTTGACCGTTATAAAACCGGTGAGCAGGCCGTCTTGGTTCATATTTACTTCTCGCAAGACAAAGATACTGAAGATTTCAGCGAGTTCGAATCCTTGGTGTCCTCGGCGGGTGTCGAAGCTTTGCAAGTGGTGACAGGAAGCCGCAAAGCTCCACATCCTAAGTACTTTGTCGGCGAAGGAAAGGCCGAAGAAATCGCCGATGTAGTAAAAGCCAGCGGCGCATCTGTTGTTCTGTTTAATCACTCCCTCTCCCCGGCGCAGGAGAGAAACCTTGAGCGTCGGTGTGAATGCCGGGTGATTGATCGCACCGGGTTGATTTTAGACATCTTTGCCCAACGCGCTCGCACCCATGAAGGTAAGTTGCAGGTAGAGCTGGCGCAGTTGCGCCATATCGCCACACGCTTGGTGCGTGGTTGGACGCATCTGGAGCGCCAAAAAGGGGGGATTGGCCTGCGTGGGCCGGGCGAAACTCAGTTAGAAACTGACCGTCGTTTGTTGCGTGATCGCATCAGCTTGATTTTGCGCCGTCTGGGGCGGGTTGAAAAGCAGCGTGAACAAGGCCGACGGGCGCGAACCCGTGCTGATGTGCCTACCGTGTCGCTGGTGGGTTACACCAACGCTGGCAAGTCCACCTTATTTAACCGAATGACATCTGCCGGGGTGTACGCAGCAGACCAGCTATTTGCCACCTTGGATCCCACTCTGCGGCGTATTAGTGTGGCGGATGTGGGCGATACTGTGTTGGCGGATACCGTAGGCTTTATCCGGCACTTGCCGCACGATCTGGTGGCTGCCTTTAAGGCGACACTACAGGAAACGCGTCAGGCGTCTTTGCTGTTACATGTTATCGATGCCGTAGATATCCGCGTCAATGAAAACATGGAAGCGGTTAACACCGTGCTGGCGGAGATTGACTCGGATGAGATCCCTACACTGTTAGTGATGAACAAAATAGATATGTTGGATGATTTTGTTCCGCGTATCGATCGCAACGATGAAAACTTACCGATCCGGGTGTGGCTGTCCGCCGCCAGTGGTGAAGGTCTCTCGTTGCTATATCAGGCGTTGACGGAGCGCTTATCGGGGGAAATCGCGCATTATGAGCTGCGTTTACCGCCACAGGCAGGCCGTCTTCGCAGCCGTTTTTACCAGCTTCAGGCAATTGAGAAAGAGTGGAACGAGAAAGATGGCAGTATTGGCGTGGTGGTACGTATGACTAGCGTTGAGTGGCATCGCCTCTGCAAACAGGAACAGAGCCTGATTCACTTTATCGTATGATCATCTCCTGTTACATTTGATAACCTGCTGTACTAGTAAGTGTCAGCCTGAAGTACCTAAATCACAAAATATGGAGCTAAACATGGCGTGGAATCAGCCCGGTAATAACGGACAGAACCGCGACCCGTGGGGGAGCGGCAAAAATAATGGCGGCAACTCCGGCGGTAACAACAAAGGTGGTCGTGACCAAGGGCCACCTGATTTGGACGATGTCTTTCGCAAACTGAGCAAGAAATTGAGCAGTTTGGGGGTGAGTAAACGCTCCAACAGCAATAGCGGCGGCACCGACACCTCAGATCCAGGCTATAGCGGCCGTATCATCTGTATCGCGGCGGTTGCCGTAGTGGTGATCTGGGCCGCCAGCGGCTTTTACACCATCAAGGAGGCCGAACGCGGTGTAGTGACTCGCTTCGGTAAGTTCAGCCATCTGGTACAGCCGGGTCTGAATTGGAAGCCGACTTTCATCGACGAAGTGCGCCCGGTTAACGTAGAGTCTGTGCGTGAACTGGCGGCCTCTGGCGTGATGTTGACTTCCGATGAAAATGTGGTGCGCGTAGAAATGAACGTACAGTACCGTGTGACCAATCCAGAAACCTATCTGTTTAGCGTGGTGAATGCCGACGACAGCCTGAGTCAAGCGACTGACAGCGCCCTGCGCGGCGTGATCGGCAAATACTCGATGGATCGTATCCTGACCGAAGGCCGTACCGTGGTGCGTAACGATACTCAACGCATGTTAGAAGAGACCATCCGTCCTTACAACATGGGTATCACGCTGCTGGACGTCAACTTCCAGGCTGCGCGTCCGCCGGAGGAAGTTAAAGCATCGTTCGATGACGCTATCGCTGCGCGTGAGAACGAGCAGCAGTACATTCGTGAAGCGGAAGCCTACGCTAACGAGGTGCAGCCGCGTGCCAACGGTCAGGCGCAGCGCTTGTTGGAAGACGCCAAGGCATACAAAGATCGTACCGTTTTGGAAGCCCAGGGTGAGGTAGCTCGCTTCGCCAAGCTGCTGCCGGAATACAAATCAGCCCCAGACATTACCCGTGAGCGTCTGTATATCGAAACCATGGAAAAAGTCTTGAGTCATACCCGTAAGGTGCTGGTCAGTGATAAAGGCAATAATCTGATGGTGTTACCGCTGGATCAAATGCTACGCGGCCACGCTAATGTTCCGGCGGACAGTAGCGACAAAGACACCAGCCTGATTCGTCTCACCCCTGTTCCCTCTGCCAACGGCGGCAGTAGTTCCAACAGCCAGCAAACCCGCAGAGGTTCGAGCATGAACCAACGCCAGGCAAATGCGCAGCGCGACAACACCACTCGCGTAGGGAGAGAGTAATCAATGCGTAAGTCTTTTGTAGTTATCGTCCTCGCGGTGCTGATGGCGCTATACACTTCACTGTTTGTGGTGCAGGAAGGTCAGCGTGGCATTGTGCTGCGCTTTGGCAAGGTGCTGCGCGACAGTGAAAACAAACCGCTGGTGTATGCACCGGGTATGCACTTCAAGATCCCGTTTATTGAAACCGTGAAGAGCCTGGATGCGCGTATCCAGACTATGGACAACCAGGCCGATCGTTTCGTCACCAGTGAAAAGAAAGACCTGATCGTTGACTCCTACCTGAAGTGGCGTATCAGCGATTTCAGCCGTTACTATCTGGCGACTGGCGGCGGCGATGTCTCTCAGGCAGAAGTGCTGTTAAAACGTAAATTCAGTGACCGTTTGCGTTCCGAGATCGGCCGTCTGGACGTGAAGGAAATCGTGACCGACTCGCGTGGAAAGTTGATGTCAGACGTGCGCACTGCACTGAATACCGGCACTGTGGATGATGGCGAAGAAGTGGCGGCCAGTGGGGCCGATGACGCTATTGCCTCCGCAGCGGCGCGCGTTGAGCGGGAAACCACCGGCAAACAGCCGCCGCTTAACTCGAACAGCATGGCAGCGCTGGGCATCGAAGTGATCGACGTGCGTATCAAGCAGATCAACCTGCCGGCCGAAGTGTCTGACGCTATCTACCAGCGTATGCGCGCTGAACGTGAAGCGGTAGCCCGCCGTTTGCGTTCGCAGGGCCAGGAAGAAGCGGAGAAGCTGCGTGCCAGTGCGGACTACGAAGTGACGCGTACCTTGGCGGAAGCTGAGCGTCAGGCGCGAATCACTCGTGGTGAAGGCGATGCCGAATCGGCTAAGTTGTTCGCTAGCGCGTTCAGCCAGGCTCCAGACTTCTACGCCTTTATCCGTAGTTTGCGTGCTTATGAAGCCAGCTTCAGCAACAATCAGGACGTGATGGTACTCAGCCCAGATAGCGATTTCTTTCGCTATATGAAGTCGCCTGACTCCACGCGTAAGTAATCGCAACAGCTAAATTATCAGGGGTCCGTTTAATCGCGGGCCTTTTCTTATTTGGGGGATGCATGAATTCAACAATCTGGTTGGCGCTGGGGTTGGTTTTAGTGCTGGAAGGGCTAGGGCCGATGCTGTTTCCACAAGCCTGGCGCCGAATGATATTGGTGATGACTCAGTTGCCTGATACTAGGCTGCGGCGATTTGGCGGTGGAATAGTGGTTGCGGGTTGTGTGATCTATTACCTTTTGTGCAGCCATGCAGAGGGATAAAACTTAGTCTAAAAAATGCGCAATTGCATGCTAAAAGTGCTGAAAATCGAAAATTACGGTGGTAGAATCCATTTTTAAGCAACCGGTGATTTTGAAAAATGGGTAAGAACGTCGTCGTACTGGGCACCCAATGGGGTGACGAAGGTAAGGGCAAGGTCGTAGACCTGCTGACTGAACGGGCTCAATATGTTGTGCGCTATCAAGGTGGTCATAACGCTGGCCATACTCTGGTTATTAACGGTGAAAAAACCGTCCTTCATTTAATTCCTTCTGGCATCCTGCGTGAAAATGTCACCAGCATCATCGGCAACGGTGTTGTTCTGGCTCCCGATGCTTTAATGAAAGAAATGGGGGAACTCGAAGCGCGTGGCATCCCGGTACGCGAACGTCTGTTACTGTCCGAGGCTTGCCCATTGATCCTGCCTTACCATGTGGTGCTGGATAACGCGCGTGAGAAAGCGCGCGGCGCGAAAGCCATCGGTACCACTGGTCGCGGCATCGGCCCGGCTTACGAAGATAAAGTGGCGCGCCGTGGTTTGCGCGTCAGCGACCTGTTCAACAAAGAAACCTTCGCCGTTAAGTTGAAGGAAGTTGTTGATTATCATAACTTCCAGTTGGTCAACTACTACAAAGCTGAAGCCGTTGATTACCAGGCAACGCTGGATTATGTGCTGTCCATCGCCGACATCCTGACCGCCATGGTGGTTGACGTTTCCGAACTGCTGGACAATGCGCGTAAGCGTGGTGAGCTGATTATGTTCGAAGGTGCTCAGGGTACTCTACTGGATATTGATCACGGAACCTATCCGTATGTGACCTCTTCTAACACTACCGCTGGCGGCGTGGCTACGGGGTCAGGTATTGGTCCTCGGTACGTGGATTATGTGCTGGGTATTGTCAAAGCCTACTCCACCCGTGTGGGTGCCGGCCCTTTCCCAACCGAACTGTTCGATGAGACTGGCGAATATCTGTGTAAGCAGGGTAACGAATTCGGTGCCACTACTGGCCGCCGCCGCCGTACCGGCTGGCTGGACGCGGTTGCGGTACGCCGCGCAGTACAGATTAACTCCTTGTCCGGCTTTTGCCTGACCAAGTTAGATGTGCTGGACGGCTTGAAGGAAGTGAAGATCTGCGTGGGCTATCGCATGCCTGACGGTCGCGAAATGACCACCACCCCGCTGGCGGCAGAAGACTGGGAAGGTATCGAACCCATCTACGAAAGTATGCCGGGTTGGAGCGAAAGCACCTTTGGTGTGAAAGAGCACAGCAAACTGCCACAGGCGGCGCTGGACTACATCAAGCGCATTGAAGAACTGACCGGCGTACCTGTAGATATCATCTCCACCGGCCCAGACCGTAGCGAAACCATGATCTTGCGTGACCCGTTCGACGCATAATCAGTCCAGGGCTGTACCACGATTGCGGGGTGCGGCCTGTTTAATCTGGGCGTGTTCCTTCCCGTTCTTTATCCTGTTTACTCTCCTCGGTTGCGGATCCACAGCAAAAAATCTTTTTTAATACCTGCTCCAAAACTTGAGACACGCTAAATAATTAGCTACGAACTCTCTGGCTGGTTTATTATCCAAGGAGTCATCTTCTAAATAAAGCCGCAAAGCGGCCTATCAAGACGGGTAACGTGATACCTAGAGGTAGATGTGCAGTTAACGAGTTTCACTGATTATGGCTTGCGGGCGCTAATCTACATGGCCTCACTGCCACCGGACAAAATGACCAGTATATCGCAAGTGACCGAGGTCTACGGCGTGTCTCGCAACCATATGGTTAAGATAATCAATCAGCTAAGCCGTGTTGGCTTTGTCACTGCGATACGCGGGAAAAACGGCGGCATCCGTTTGAGTAAACCAGGCGAAACTATTCGCCTCGGTGATGTGGTGAGAGCGCTGGAACCGCTTTCATTGGTCAACTGCCACAGTGATTTCTGCCACATAAGTCCTGCCTGCCGCTTGAATCAGGTGCTCCATCAGGGCGTACAAAATTTCCTTGAAGAACTGAATAATCACACCCTAGCCGATATGGTCGAAGGCAATTCCCTACTCTACAAGCTGCTGCTTGTCGAATAAAACGTCGTTGAGAGACAAAATTCAGCGATATCCTGCTGATGACAACGGAGGTACCGCAATGTCACAAGATCCATTTCTGGAACGAGAAGCAGAAAAATATGAATCCCCGATCCCTAGCCGAGAATATATTCTGGCTCATCTGGCGAAACGAGAAACGCCAGCCAGCCGCGAAGCGCTGTCCAAAGAGCTGGATTTAACTGGAGAAGAACAGTTGGAAGCCTTGCGCCGTCGCCTGCGTGCGATGGAGCGTGACGGCCAATTGATATTTACCCGCCGTCAGTGCTATGCGTTGCCAGAACGTCTGGACTTGCTGCGCGGCACCGTTATTGGCCACCGCGATGGCTACGGCTTCCTGCGTATCGAAGGCAGCAAGGATGACTTGTACCTTTCTGCCGAGCAGATGAAGATGGCGATTCACGGCGATGTAGTGTTGGCGCAGGCGCTGGGTGCCGATCGCAAAGGCCGCCGCGAGGCGCGTATCGTGCGCGTGCTGGTGCCGAAAACGAGCCAGATTGTTGGTCGTTTCTTCGTGGACGCTGGTACCGGGTTCGTGGTGCCGGACGACAGCCGCCTGAGTTTCGATATTCTGGTTCCGGCCGATGCTGTCAACGGCGCACGTATGGGCTACATGGTAGTGGTAGAGCTGACCCAACGCCCGACCCGCCGCACCAAGGCAGTGGGTAAGATCGTTGAGATCCTCGGTGATAAGATGGGTACCAGCATGGTGGTGGACATCGCACTGCGCACCCATGAGATCCCGCATAATTGGCCCCCTCAGGTAGCAGCACAGGTGGCTGATCTCAGCGAACAGGTGCCGGAAGTGGCCAAGAAAGGCCGGGTTGATCTACGTAAGCTGCCATTGGTTACCATTGATGGTGAAGATGCACGCGACTTTGATGATGCGGTTTACTGCGAGAAGAAACGCGGCGGCGGCTGGCGCTTATGGGTGGCGATTGCCGATGTTAGCTATTATGTGCGTCCGCGCACCGCGCTGGATGATGAGGCGCGCAACCGCGCCACATCGGTATACTTTCCATCGCAGGTGATCCCGATGCTGCCGGAGGTGCTGTCCAACGGGCTATGCTCCCTCAACCCACAGGTCGATCGCTTGTGCATGGTGTGCGAGATGACCCTTTCCGCCCAAGGGCGGCTTTCGACGGCCAAGTTCTACGAAGCGGTGATGAGTTCCCACGCGCGTTTAACCTACAACAAGGTCTGGCGCATTTTGCAGGGCGATCAGGCACTGCGTGAGCATTATCATCCGCTGGTCAAACATCTGGAAGAATTGTATGCGATGTACCACGTGTTGGATCAGGCGCGCGCTGAGCGCGGCGGCATCGCCTTCGAAACCGAAGAAGCCAAGTTCATCTTCAATGCCGAACGCCGCATTGAACGCGTTGAGCCGACAGTGCGTAACGATGCCCACAAGTTGATCGAAGAATGCATGATCATGGCTAACGTTGCCGCTGCGCGCTTTGTCGAGAAGCATAACGAGCCAGCGCTGTTCCGCGTCCACGATCGCCCAAGCGACGATCACATCTCCGCATTGCGCAGTGTGCTGAGCGAACTGGGGCTGACGCTGGGTGGCGGCAATAAACCGCAGCCGAAAGATTACGCCACATTGATGGATGAAGTTGCCGAACGTCCCGATCATGAAATGCTGCAAACCATGTTACTGCGTTCGATGAAACAGGCGATTTATGATCCGGAAAACCGTGGTCACTTTGGTTTGGCGCTGGCTTCTTACGGCCACTTTACCTCGCCAATCCGCCGTTACCCGGATTTGGCGTTACACCGTGCTATCAAATACCAGTTGGCCAAAGAGCATGGTGAATTGAAAGAGCGTTGGACACCAACTGGCGGCTGGCACAGCGAATTTGAAGAGATGTTGCAGTTAGGTGCGCATTGCTCAATGGCCGAACGTCGTGCAGACGAAGCAACGCGCAACGTTGCCGACTGGCTGAAGTGCGACTATATGCAGGATCACGTTGGTGCCGTGTTCAGTGGCATCATCGCCAGCGTAACCGGCTTCGGTTTCTTTGTGCGCCTAAACGATCTGTTCATCGATGGCCTGGTACACGTATCGTCGCTGGATAATGATTATTATCGCTACGATAATATCGGCCAACGTCTTATCGGCGAATCCTCTGGCGTGGTTTACCGTCTGGGTGATACGGTGGAAATCCGTGTTGAAGCGGTGCATATGGACGAACGCAAGATCGATTTCGCACTGGTCTCCAGCAGCCGCAAACCCCGTGGCGCTGGCAAAACCGAACGCGATCGTGCCAAGAACGGCGGCCAACGCACTCTGCGCGATGGTACTGGGGCTGGCGCAGTGCGTGCTCAAACGCAGCGCAAACGTCGTGGCGGCAAACCGCCGGCCAACTTTGAGCCGGACAGCACCTTCCGCAAAGACGGCGACAAGCCCGCCGACACAGTGAAGAAGGACAAAAAGACCAAGGTCAAGAAAGCGTCGGACAAAACCCGGAAAATAGCGGCGGCGACCAAAGCCAAGCGAGCGACCAAGAAGAAAGGTGCCGAATAGGTTTAACCTATCGCACCTCATTATCATCGGCTGGCGTATGCCAGCCGCACAGTGAAAAGATCATCATGAGCGAAATTATTTACGGCATCCACGCTGTTAAAGCCCTGTTGGAGCGCGACCCGCAACGCTTTCTGGAAGTGTTCATCCTCAAAGGACGTGGTGACCGTCGTCTACAACCACTGATCACTGAGCTGGAAACGACAGGCCTTGCCGTTCAGGTAGCGAGCCGCCAGTGGTTGGATGAGAAGGTTGAGGGCGCAGTGCATCAGGGGATTATCGCCAGGGTGCGCGAAGGGCGGAAGCCACAAGAAAACGACCTGCCAGCGTTGTTGGAAAGCGTTGATACGCCATTCTTGCTGGTGCTGGACGGCGTGACCGACCCACATAACCTCGGGGCTTGCCTACGCAGCGCTGATGCCGCTGGCGTGCATGCGGTGATTGTGCCGCGTGACCGTTCCGCCCAATTGAATGCTACTGCCAAAAAAGTGGCTTGCGGCGCAGCAGAGAACGTGCCGCTGATCCGCGTCACCAACTTGGTGCGCACCCTGCGTTTGCTACAGGAAATGAACGTATGGGTCGTAGGCACCGCTGGCGAAGCCGACCATACGCTGTATCAGAGTAAAATGACCGGCCCGATGGCGCTGGTGATGGGGGCGGAAGGCGAAGGCATGCGCCGTCTGACGCGTGAGCACTGCGACGAGTTGATCAGTATTCCAATGGCTGGCATGGTCTCCTCACTGAACGTCTCGGTCGCTACCGGCATCTGCCTGTTTGAAGCGGTGCGCCAGCGCCTTTGCTCCCCTGGCGGCCTTAAGGTTGGTGAAAAACCGTAAAATCAAAGGTGGGAGGGAGACAGCAAATGGCGCACTTTCTACCATTTACTCCCATTCCGATGAATAAATCCCACGCGGTTCTTGAGTTTCTTATCCTACGCCAGTATGATTACGCGTCATTTTTCAGCCGTACACTAAACACGTTCCTTGCTTCCATGGGCTGCGGCTGACCCTGACAGGAGGCTGAATAATCCGTAAGGAGCAATTCGATGCGTCATTACGAAATCGTTTTTATGGTCCATCCTGACCAAAGCGAACAGGTTCCGGGCATGATCGAGCGTTACAGTGCTACCATCACTAACGCGCAAGGTCAGGTTCACCGTCTGGAAGACTGGGGCCGCCGTCAACTGGCTTACCCGATCAACAAACTGCACAAAGCTCACTACGTTCTGCTGAACGTTGAAGCTCCGCAGGAAGCGATCGATGAGCTGGAAACTAACTTCCGCTTCAACGACGCCGTTATCCGCAGCATGGTTATGCGCGTTAAGCACGCGGTAACTGAAGCATCTCCGATGGTGAAAGCGAAAGATGAACGTCGTGGCGACCGCCGCGAAGACTTCGCTAATGAAACCGCAGATGATGTAGATGCTGGGGATTCTGAAGAGTAATTGCCACCGTGACGGCCAATCGTCTGGTTTTATCGGGTACTGTGTGCCTAGTGCCAGTTCGAAAAGTAAGCCCTTCTGGGATACCACACTGCCAATTTGTGCTGGAGCACCGTTCGCAGCAGAGGGAAGCCGGATTTAGCAGGCAAGCATGGTGCCGAATGCCCGTGGTTGTCAGCGGACACCCGTCACAAGCATTAACTCAAAGATTAACGGTCGGCAGTCAGGTCACTGTGCAAGGCTTTGTTAGTTGCCATCAAGGTCGCAACGGGCTAAGCAAACTGGTTCTGCATGCCGAGCAGATTGAATTGATAGATTCTGGAGACTAGCCACATGGCACGTTATTTCCGTCGTCGCAAGTTCTGCCGTTTTACTGCGGAAGGCGTTCAAGAGATTGACTATAAAGACATCGCTACGCTGAAAAACTACATCACTGAAAGTGGTAAAATTGTACCGAGCCGTATCACCGGTACTCGTGCAAAATATCAGCGCCAGTTGGCCCGTGCTATCAAGCGCGCACGCTACCTGTCTTTGTTGCCGTACACTGATCGTCATCAGTAATCGGCCACTGTCCATTAACGACTTTGAGAGGATAAGGTAATGCAAGTTATTCTGCTTGATAAAGTAGCAAACCTGGGCAGCCTGGGTGATCAAGTTAACGTTAAAGCGGGCTATGCCCGTAACTTCCTGGTACCACAGGGCAAAGCTGTTCCTGCTACCAAGAAAAACGTAGAGTTCTTCGAAGCACGCCGTGCTGAATTGGAAGCCAAACTGGCTGACGTTATGGCCGCCGCTGTTGTTCGTGCAACCAAGATCAACGAACTGTTAACAGTCACTATCGCGTCTAAAGCAGGCGAAGAAGGTAAGTTGTTCGGCTCTATCGGCACCCGCGACATTGCTGACGCAGTGACTGCGGCTGGCGTTGAAGTAGCCAAGAGCGAAGTTCGTCTGCCGAACGGCGTTCTGCGTACTACTGGCGAGCACGAAGTGCACTTCCAAGTACACAGCGACGTGTTCGCACAACTGAATGTAGTAGTGGTTGCGGAAGCGTAATAACGCGGCTGTAACCCAGTTAAAACGCCAGCCTTGCGCTGGCGTTTTGCTTTTCTGCACCCGGAAAAACACCTTACTCTGTGGCTGGATGTGCACGAGAGCTGCATATCATGTGGTGTTGCGTGACTTGCTTTAGCGTTCGTGGTGGCCGCTGTTGCCGGCCTGCCAACGGAACAGCGCCAGTCTGTTGCCCGCAATGGTGACGGACAGCGTGTTGCTCGTGCCGTGGGCGTCACGTTCGATACGCGCTTCCTGGACAGCTTGCATATTGCTGAGTGGCTTGTCGTTGCCTTTCACTTGGCCATAGCGAACACTTCATTCACTGGCAGCTTGTTGTTGCGGAATAGTTACGCCAGCGTTTGGCCGGGATGAATAGAGTAACGCTGCCTGGTGCCAATAGGCTTAGAACCTATCTCCTTAGGCTGTTTTAATTGCCATTTTGAACCTGGGCAGTGCTCACCGTCCTTACGTACTCCCTTTAAGGCTCCAGTTGTTGCGTGCTGTCCTGGGCCTAACTGGCTGTAACAATGTACGCCTACTGGGATAGGTTCTAAAGTGGAAGGTTGATTACCGCAGGTTCTGGGCTAACAAAAAGTCACGGTTTCCTGTTTTACGGCAAAAGACAACATTCGCCATACAAGATTTACCCAGCTTTCCTGCGCTGTTATGCTGCGTTCTCGACTTTTTACAGACTTGAGGAAAACCCCATGACAACCCCTTCTTTTGACAGCGTTGAGACGCAAGCAAGTTACGGGATTGGTTTACAGGTCGGCCAGCAGTTGCAAGAGTCCGGTTTGGAAGGTTTACAACCAGAAGCTTTGTTGGCGGGTTTGCGTGACGCGCTAGAAGGGAATGTTCCGGTTGTTCCGGTTGACGTAGTGCACCGTGCGCTGCGTGAAATCCACGAACGTGCGGACGCTGTGCGCTGTGAACGCCAGCAGACAATGGCCGCTGAAGGCCAGCAGTTTCTGGATGAAAACGCCAAGCGTGATGACGTGACGCTGACCGAATCCGGTTTGCAGTTTTCCGTATTGCAGCAGGGCAATGGCCCGATCCCATCCCGTCAGGATCGCGTGCGTGTGCATTACACCGGTCGTCTGACCAATGGCGATGTATTTGACAGCTCCATTGAACGTGGCCAGCCAGCGGAATTCCCGGTCAGCGGCGTGATTCCAGGCTGGATCGAAGCGTTGACTCTGATGCCGGTCGGCTCCAAATGGCAGCTCTATATCCCGCACACCCTAGCCTACGGCGAACGTGGTGCTGGCGCATCCATTCCGCCCTTCAGCACGCTAGTTTTTGACGTCGAACTGCTGGAAATTCTGTAATTCGTTACAGCCTTGATCAAGGGTACTTTTCAGCGCCTTCTTTTTACCCGGTGGGCCGTCAACGCGCGTTCTTCAAAATGAGCATCATGAAGCGGGTAATAAATATATTCTGTAGACAAAATGACCTCATGGCCCCTTGAATGGAAAGCGGCCATCGATGCGCAGTGGCAGAAATTTAGCGGCAGGGCATGCTGTGTTTGCCGGTGGAGGAATTTCTCGCTGTATACGATTTTACCGTGGGTGAGCTGATTGGGATGGATATTTGGCGTAAAAAAAACTAGTCTGCTAACAGAGACAAAGGAACATTTCCCATTGAACTGCTTATCTGAGGTGCATGATGCTGGCGCAAATTTGCCAACTGTCCCGCGCGGCGGGGGCGGCGATTATGGCGGTATATGACGGTGAACAACCGCTTAATATTGAACAAAAAAAAGACCATTCACCGGTCACCACGGCCGATTTGGCAGCACATCACATCATCAAATGCGGCCTAGCAGCGTTGACGCCAGAGGTGCCTTTGCTGTCGGAAGAAGATCCGCCAGCTTGGGAAGAGCGCCAGAACTGGGCGCGTTACTGGCTGGTTGATCCGTTGGACGGCACCAAGGAGTTTCTGCACCGCAACGGCGAATTCACCGTTAATATCGCGTTGATTGAACATGGTGAAGCGGTGATGGGGGTGGTGTATGCGCCGGCGATCGACGTGCTGTATCTGGCGGAAGGTAACAACGCCTGGAAAGAAGAGAAAGGGCAGCGTAAGCCGATTACTGTTAGTAATGCCCAGCCGCCGCTGGTGGTAGTGAGCCGCTCGCATATTGATGATGAATTGAAGGACTATCTGAATCAGCTTGGTGAGCATCAGACCATTGCCGTCGGTTCATCGCTAAAGTTTTGCTTGGTGGCGGAAGGTAAGGCGCAGCTCTACCCACGCTTTGGGCCGACCAATATCTGGGATACTGCTGCAGGCCACGCGGTTGCCGCCGCCGCTGGGGCGCAAATCCACGATTGGCAGGGTAAACCTTTGATCTATGCCCCGCGAGAATCCCTTCTTAACCCCGGCTTTCGGGTATCGCTGTTCTGAGTTAATCCGCCAAAAGCGAGTGCATATTACCCTTTGCTGCACCGCTTCCGGCGTCATGGTTTCATATTTAGCCAGTTGGAGTGCTCTGGCCGGGTTTTGGCACCTTGCATCACCGGCGCATCAGGGGGTTGAGACCTGTACGGTATTTGCGGGCCAGCCAGTGGGCCAGTTTTCAGAACACGACACAATCAATATAGCTGTACACTTTGGCTTTAAAATCAACAAACTGATAGAACACAGTCCAGCCTTTTAATTTCCGGTTGAGCATCTCTACCCTGTCGATTCTACTTTCACTGTAATTGCCTGATAACACTGCCGTCAGTAACGCTGCGAAGTTTCTGGCTTTGGCGCGCGGGATCGTCGAGACCACTCGCATATTGCCGTAGTGGCAACGTTTACGAATGATCCGATGGCCCAGAAAGACAAATCCATCATTGACATGGGTAATTTTGGTTTTCTCCATGTTCAATCTGAGTTTCAGGCTCTCCTCGAGTACGCTTCAGCACTCCTCCCTGATGGCTTCCGCCTGTGACTTGGTGCCTTTGACGATGAGTGCGAAGTCATCGGCATACCGGCAGTAGGCAACGTCGGGTTGCCATCGACATTCGATAGTCTGTTTTCATATGTTCACGAAGGCGAAAATATAACCTGACATAGTAAATTTCTGCCAGGTTATATCTGAAGTTTAATTATATTAAATGCAGGTTGTTGATAAGTACGTTCTTTAAAAAACTATTTTTTACGCCAAAGATTGCATCTAATTCTCTGTTTTTTATTTTGGTTTCAGTAATTATTTTTCCGCGTGCATTTTTCTTGAACTTCATTGGTGTTTGGTGATATGCAAGACTAAAAATCCGTGAAAAATGTGGCAGAGAGGAAAATTCACAGGCATAACTGATGTCCGTTAAAGATCACTCTGGAGCAAGGTCGATAGATTCTTTAGCTAATGCGAGTCTTACTTTCCACATCCATTTTATGGATGTGGTTCCATAAAAATGGTTGGAAATACGGAAAAATATCAAAGCGTGTCTTTCCAGAAATATCTTGACCCTGTAAATAATTCTGTGTAACTGCCAGCGTATTAAAGGTGATCGCTCAGGCGGTCACCGAACTCGATAATAAAACGACTCATCGCCAGCCGCCAGTTCTGGATCGGTATACTCCATTTTTTTGACGCATCCTTGATTGCCAGATAAATCACTTTTCGCACCGAGTCGTCTGTCGGGAACACTTTGCGCTTCTTGATAGCTGCGCGGATCACGCTGTTCAGCGATTCGATGGCATTCGTCGTGTAGATTGCCTTGCGTATATCGGGTGGATAGCTAAAGAACGTATTGAGATTTTCCCAGTGTGCACGCCAGCTTTTGCTGATTTGCGGGTATCTGTCGTCCCAGGCCTCCGCGAACTTATCCAGTGCCATCAGCGCAGCCGCTTCAGTCGGTGCCTGGTAAACCGTTTTCAGCCCGCCTGTGACGGCTTTGTAGTCTTTCCACGCCACGTATTTCAGGCTGTTACGCACCCTATGGATGATGCACAGCTGGATATGTGTCTGCGGATAGACGCTGTTTATCGCATCCGGGAAGCCCTTCAGACCGTCCACGCAGGCAATCAGTATGTCCTGAAGGCCACGATTTTTCAGCTCCGCCAGCACATTCAGCCAGAACTTTGCGCCTTCATTTTCGGCTAGCCACATCCCCAGCAACTCTTTCCGGCCTTCAGTGTTGATACCCAGTGCCAGGAAAACGGCTTTGTTTATTACGCTGCCATTCTGGCGGACTTTTATGACAATACAGTCCAGATAAACAATGGGATACAGCGTATCCAGCTGCCGGTTTTGCCACTCAGCAACCTGCTCTTTTACGGCGTCGGTGACCTTAGATATCAGCGTGGGTGACACATCGGCGTCGTACATCTCTTTGAAGGTGGCGACGATTTCACGCGTGGTCATGCCTTTGGCGTACAGAGATAAATCTGGCTGTCCATCTGCGTAATACGCGTCTGGTTTTTCTTGTGGGGTGGCAATCATTTCCGGACTAGTTAGGGAGGTCTGAGATAAGCCCGCAAGCCTTGTATTGTGCGGGTTCATGGATGGTTAAGAGATTCTGGACTATGCTCGGAAAAATGAGTAAAAAACGATAAAACTGCGTTCTATTCTGGATTCTTATGATAGGAGTTTAAGAATGTTTAAACGCTCTTTGATGGGTGATTAAAGCTCCACTTCCCAATCACCCGGCTTGCTTACTCACAGGGTGAGTTAAGTCATTTTCTTGACGCTCCTCAAGTGCCCCTTTTTTGGCTTCATGTAATGCAAGTAACCTTTCTTTTTCCTCTTTAGGAAGTCCTAGTAAAAGCTGGTCTAAATTACCTGGGGCTTCTGTTGTAGATAGGATGCCTCTAGCGCCCTCCCTATGAATCAAACTTATGAGCGCCTCGATATCATGCCGGTTGAGCGATGAAAAAATCATGTTCCAAGCCATTGCTAGCGGGTCAATGACCTGACTCTCATTTAACACGCTGCACTCAATTGATTCTGATTTGACATTTGAAGTTCCAAAAGCTATCCAATCAAGACTTACCTTCTCTTTACTAGCAACAGCTATCATTGCCACGAATGACGGCTCAGTGCCACGAGTAAGGTAGTTGTTTAAGGTAGAGAACGAAAGCCCCCAATCCTTTGCGGCACCGCGAACGCTGCGCACTCCTATTAGCTTCTTAAGACGGGAGCGAAAGCTTTCCTTTCGAGTCTCGTCAAAAGCAAATTCATTAGCTTTTCGGTAACCCATTTTCTTTTCCTTGTAACCTTTTGATATTAATTGAAAAAGTCAAATTTAAATCAAGATAATGTAAAAACCGCAAAAGAAAGTGGTAAATTTGCTTTACCTCACTCAAATTTGGATCAATACTCTATTCCAACGGATAACCCCACGGGATTATCCGCGCGGTTAACTTTACAGGGTAATCGAATGATGAGTAGAAATGAAGTAACACCTGAACAGGATTGGCATCGTATTGATATTGTTGCCGCCCTTCATAAAGAGGGTCTCACCATGCGTGCTCTCTCCGTTGAAGCGGGTCTAAAGCCGGATACATTGAAAAATGCACTATCTCGCGCTTATCCCAAAGGGGAACGCATCATAGCGAAAGCGTTAGGAACAGAACCAACACATATCTGGCCCAGCCGTTATATCCGTAAGGCGTCGTGAATATGTTTTTTAGTGTAAATGAATTAGTGGGAATGCCGGGATTACCTGGCACTGCGCAAGGGCTACGCCTGGCTTTAAAGAAACGCGCCGGGACTGCGCCAGATTTGGTGCGCAAGCGTGAAGGTAGCAAGGCATTTGAATACCATATCGACTGCCTCCCTGCTGATACCCAAGAGGCCGTTCGCCAGCGCCACTTTAAATCGGTGCTTGAGCAGTCAGGTTGCAAGTCTGACGGCCTGCCGATCAAGCGCAATTCCTTGGTTAAACCGCGTGAAGAACTGGAGATCATGCGTCAGTGCCCGGCACTGGTGGAGCGCGAGGTCGCCACACTGACCGACGACCAGAAAAAAGTGGCCGATGCGCGCGCCCTGCTGGCTCAGGAGGTGGAGAAACTGCGCGCTGCCGGTATGTCCCGAATTGCGGCGGTAACATTCATCGCCGACGGTTCTCGCCAGGGAACGCTGCCCGCGCGGGTCATGGTAGCGGCTGGGTTGGCCAACGCCCGCAAAGGCTCAAGTCGTATTGGCGTCAGCAAGAGCTGCCTGCAGGCGTGGCTGACCCTCTATCTGACTACCAAGCCAGGCCTGGAGCGGTTGGCGTTATTGGCACCCGGTCAGCCCAAACGCAAACGCCCGGAAGACGTGGTCTGGTTCTTCGGCATGTTCTGGCCACACTACAGCAACCAGAACGGCCCCAGCGTCAAAGAGGCATACCGCTCGTTCAAGCGCGACTGGTACGAGACGTACAGCGACCAACCCGCCATGCTGATGGCCCTGCCATCGTATGACGCGGTAATACGTTTGGTGGATAAGCTGCCATTGCGGGAGCGTATGCGCGGACGCGTGTCGGGGTCAGCGGCAAAAGCCTTTGAAGTTTATCTGCAGCGTGACTGGTCACAAATGCCGGTGAACGGGTGCTGGATTTCGGATGGCAAGTCGCTGAATCTAAAAGTGGCGCATCCTATCCATGGCAGACCTTTCACGCCGGAGCTGACGCTGGTTATTGACGGCCGTACACGCTATATCGTTGGCTGGAGCGTTTCCCTGGCGGAGAATGCCATTGCGGTGGCCGATGCCTACCGGCATGGCATGAAACATCACGGCAAGCCACTGTTCGTGTATTCCGATAACGGCGGCGGGGAAACCAACAAAATGCTGGATGCGGACATTACCGGTATTTTTCCGCGCTTGCACATCGAGCACATGACCGGTATTCCCGGTAATCCGCAGGCGCGCGGCATCATTGAACGGTTGAACGGTGTAATGCCTGACCGACTGGCCAAGCGGTTCCTGACCTACAACGGCATCGGAGCCGATCCTAACGCTGTCCGTATTCGGGGGCAACAGATACTCAGTCTGTCAAACGCCTTGCGGGATGGGCGCGAACTGACCGCGCAGAATAAGAAAACGTTGAAGATCCTGCCCACCTGGCGGCAATTGATTGACGCCGTACAGGAGGAAATAGACGACTACAACAATCACCACGGGCATAGCGAATTACCCAAGGTTAATGGGAAATGGATGTCGCCAGCAGCTTACCGCCAGTGGGTACTGGAGCAGGAAGGTGACGACATCGAATACATGACGGACGGTGAATTGCGCGAAATGTTTATGCCGGAAGTTAAACGTGTTGCGCAGCGTGGCTGGATAGCCTTGGAGAATAACCAGTATTTTTCGAAAGAACTGATTACTGTTGACCGGCAGGAAGTCCGGGTGGCCTTTGATATCCATGATCCGACTGAAGTCATTGTTCGCCAAATGGATGGCACCTATGTTTGTACCGCCATCTGGAATGGTAATACCGCATCGCCAGTGCCGGTGGCCAGAGTCCAGAAAGCCCTGGAAGAGCGCGCGAAGCGTAAAATTAAACTGGCAGAGACCAAAATTCAGGATGCGGAAGACGAGTTGCGTCCCGCGCTGGAGCATAAAGCCGACACTGATTTCAGCAAATTCATTCCGATGGAGTCAAAACCGGATCGCATAAGCAGTAGACCCTATTTATTCGAATCCGAATATGAAGATGATTTAAAAAAGTACGGTAATTACCGTTAAGGCTTAAAAATGACTGTGATTGATAATTTAAATCGCCTGATGGCGAGGAAGTGTTACACCCAAAGCAAGGTTGCAGCGAAAACTGGCTTGAGTCCTGCTGTTATCTCGCAATATTTGAAAGGCGTTTATAACGGCAATATAGATAACGTTGAAGCGGCGATTAATAACTTTATTACCCGTGAGGGAGATAAAGAGAAAAACCGTGAGGTCAAAGCGTGTTTTGTTAAAACGCAATTATCCAGTAAATGCCTGACCTTGCTGAGAAACACCCATCTGGATGCCGATATCGGTGTAATTTATGGCAACGCAGGGTTGGGCAAGAGCATGGTATTGCGTCAATACGCCAGCAGCTATAACGACGTGATTTTAATTGAGGCTGACCCTGGCTATACCACCAAGGTGCTGCTGCAGGAGTTATGTGACCGTTTGGGGGTCAACAAGCGCGGCAATATCCACGACCTCAGTGAGAACTGTATCACCGCGTTACATGATACGGGCTGGTTGGTGCTTATTGATGAGGCTGAGTTGTTGCCTTACCGCGCCCTGGAAGCGATGCGGCGTATCCATGACCGGGCGGGTGCTGGTGTCGTGCTGGCTGGTATGCCACGCCTGCTACTCAACCTCAAGGGTCGCCGGGGTGAATATGCCCAACTTTATAGCCGCGTGGGTATGGCTATCGATCTGGATAGAGAAAAAGCAAAGCATGACCGAACCGACTTTGATCGCATTCTGGTGAGTTTATTACCCACTAATGACGATGAAAGCAATATCAAAATGCTACCTGAGTTAGCTGATGCCTTTTATAAGGCCTCAAAGGGGAATTACCGCCGTTTATTTAAATTGGCGCGGGGTGTAGTCCGCGCCAGCGGTATCGGTGATCAGGGTATTTCGGTGGCCCTGGTTGAAGAATATTCCAGCATGTTAATTAATTGATAATGGGAGGGGCTATGCAAGCCAGCGATTTTGATAATAACGCCAACACGTCATTGATCTCTGCGATGGTACGCGCTGAGTCCGTCATTCTGTCTTTAACGGCACGTGGTATCACGGTTCAAAGCATTATGTTTCATGGCGGTAAACCGGTCATTCGCATCAACCGTCATGCATATTGTGAGTATATGACTCGCACAGGAAAAGCCAGTTACCTGCAATTTGGTCATGGTCGCCAGGGCGATTTTAAACAAGGGGTATTCGTTCAGGACGGATGCCGGATTATTTGGTCTGAGTCATTACATTAACAGGGGAATATATGGCAAAGGTTATTTTTGATATTACTGAGAATGATGCTGTACCTACTGATAAATCCGGGCACATATCTGTCCCAGTCACCATCAGTGTAGGTATTGAAGGGCTTAATGATGGGCGGCCTGGGCATTCTGAATGCCTGGCGTTAATCATGAAACAAAATGCCGCTGACATTCTCATGATAATAAAGGAAATTTACATTATGAAATTAAAGGGTTCTGGCAATATTGAAGTCAACGCCGCGTTATTCAACGTTAATGAGCAGCAAGGAGATAAAAATGTCCACTAATACTACTGAAAATACCATTCCAGCGGGTTACTGGAAAGATGCACGTGGCATCCTTACCCCGGAAAGCCTGATTAAACCGGTAGATAAAGAGCGTGATGCGCTGGTTAAAGCCATTGTTGAACGCGCCAAGCCACTGCAGCAGGCATTGCGAGACTTTAAACAGGATACCTTTGCCGATATTCAGGCGCTGGTTGACCTTTCTGCGGAGCAGTACGGGGCGACCATTGGCGGCAAAAAAGGCAATGTCACCCTGTACAACTATGATGGCCAGTTTAAGGTTCAGCGAGCCATGCAAGACCGCATCGCCTTTGATGAACGTATCCAGGCCGCTAAAGAGCTGATTGATGCCTGTGTGGCTGAGTGGACTCAGGGCGCTCGCCCAGAACTGCTGGCCATCATTGACCGCGCATTCTCCACCGATAAAGAAGGTGAGATCAACCCTGGCCGCGTATTGCAGCTGCGCCGTCATGATATTACTGATCCACGTTGGTTACGCGCGATGGATGCGCTTGCCGAAGCTGTCCAGGTGGTCAGCAGTAAAAGCTATATCCGTCTTTATGAGCGCGTCGGCGATACTGACCAGTATGTACCAATTTCGTTAGATATTGCCGGGGTGTGACATGAATATGATTGCTGAAAACAGTGCCCGCAATCATTACGGTCTGTATGCGGTGGGGGCAGGTCGCGCCGAGCGCGAGCAGAACTGGAATAAAGCGGCAGAGTTATGGCGTAAGGCGCTGGCCAGCGCCCGCAGCCGCCGTGGCCGACATTGGGCAGAAGTACGCATGGCCTTCTGCGTCAACGCTGCAGCACATCGATGGGGTAAGGCATGAAAGCTAAGGAGTTCAACCAGCGTTATGCCGTTGGTAGCCACTTTATTTTTCGTCCTTGTAAAACGCAATTTGGCGGTAAAGCAGTAAAGACCGTCGATGTGGCGCGAGACTTGAAAACGGCAACGGTTGTGGAAATTCATGTTGAACCTTATTTCGCCAATGTGGATTCATTGACGCCGACAGGCTGAACTTAATTTCAATTTAACCCGACATTAATTTTCTTTTAATCATGGCGTAAACCCGCAGGGGCAGGCTTGCGCCAAATTCAGGAAAACCCCGTATGGAAAATAATGACAAACTTCTCGCCAAAATTAAAAAGCTGTTGAATCTTGCGCGTAAAAATACCAATTCGCATGAGGCGTCGCTGGCGCTGGAGCGGGCGCAAAAAATGATGCGCGAACATCGGGTGACTGAGACTGACGTGGCGTTGACGGAAATCAGCGAGGCCAGCAGTGAAGGTGCCCCCTCCAATGCCAATAAAACGCCCCGCTACATGTCCATGCTTATTGAGATTATTCGCCAGGCTTTTGGCGTACAGAGTTATCTCGCATGGCGTATCAGCAAGCGCACGGTGGTGTTTTATGGGCCTGATGAACGTCCGCAAGTCGCGGCCTATGCTTTTGACGTGTTGACGCGCCAGATGATGTCCGCCCGCCGTGAGTTCAGCGCGGGTCAGCGCAGGAGTGTCAAGCGAACCACCAAGACAGGGCGGGCTGATGCATTTTGTGAGGCATGGGTGCATGGCGCGTACCAGGTTATTGACGCATTTGCTGTGACACCTGCCGAAAAAGGCCTGATGGAAGCTTACTACAAAAAAATCAGCCGCAATTTTGTCACGGTGGCGCATCGTCCCGCTAAAAAAGTGCGCGGTGATGAGGATGCGCGTGGAGCAGGCTATGTTGCTGGCACGAACGCCAGGCTGAGTCATGGTGTGGATGGCAGCTCCAGCGCCGAGCAAGAACCTCTGCAGATTGGGAGGTAAGGTCTATGTATCTTTGCGTCAGCGGTTGCGAATACCTGGATAACGGCAGCCGGCGTATTTACCACCTGAACAATACCAGCATGGTGGTTGAGTGTCCTGCACTTCCAGGCAAATTACGCTTTAGGTTCTATGACGGCCACAATCGTACCGTCTATACCAATCAGGCCAAAGCCGCGATGAGAAGTGCTGTCGAACGTCACAAGAAACAGCGAGGTATACGATGAAAACGTCGACTAATGCGCTACCCCAGTCAGGTAAGCGTAAGCCAGTGGTCTTTATCTCCGGCCCCATGACGGGGATTGATAACTACAACCGGGATGTCTTTCACCAAGAGGCCAACCAGCTGCGGCATTTCGGTTTCACCGTGCTGAACCCGGCTATTTTCCCGGATGGCCTGGCGCATCACCAGTACCTGGCAATGACGCTGGTGATGCTGGAGCAGGCCGATGCCATATATCTGCTGGAGGACTGGGAGAACAGCGTCGGCGCACAGGCAGAAGTGATCCGCGCCAGGGAGCTGAATCTGATGTTCCTGGGGCAATCCTGGGACGTACTGTGGGCTGCAGCGACTCATCGCCCAGTGTCCACTGTGCCGACGGGTGCAACAGGTGGCGCTTTTGATGTAGGGGGCATTCTGCATAAACCTACACAACCGGGGGAGCACGACTATGGGCACCACCAAACGGAACAAATACTACCGAGGCATTACTAATGGGTAAAATGACCTCTATCGTAGGGATGCACATGAGCCTGATGGGGTTTTCCAGCGAGGATGATATATGAATAACAGGCAATCCTTTGACTGGATCGTGGGTAATCTCATCCCTGAGAAAGTGATGCAGTTCAGCTATGACTTTGGAGCAGGTCCCGCCATAGGCGTGATCGCCGAGGTGGATAAAGAGCTTCAAGCTCAGGGATGGCCCTTGCTTGTCTCGGCGTTTATCGATGTCCCCACAGGGGAGATGATCTGCCGTAACACCAATGTCGTCATCACGCAGCATGTCATACGTTGGCTACCGATAGATACCACTGCGATACGATCCTGAGGAGTACCGATGAGTAACCTGATGCGCATTATTTACACCGGCAAAAATTTTCTCGGTTGGGACGACGAGACCTACCGTGCCGTGCTGGCGCGGGAGACCGGCAAGCGCAGCGCCCGTGACTGTAGCGATGCCGAGCTGGAGCGCATGGTGCGGTATATGCGTTCGCAGGGCTTTGCCCCGGTTGCCAGTCACGGCAAAAAGCCAAACGTGGCTGCAGGGCGTAAAGCCATGGTCAACAAGATGGAGGCGTTGCTGGCCGAGGCCAATCGCCCCTGGTCATATCTGGACGGCATCATCAAGCGGATGCTGGGCGAAGTGAAGCCGCTGGCGTGGCAGAACGACGAGCAGGTGCGCAAGGTGCTGCAGATGTTGATTATCGACGCCAAACGGCACGGGAGGCTCTAGCATGCAGACCCTCCACCCTGACTATGAGCAGGTGCAGGATTTATTGCCGGAATCTGTTCAACAGATTGCCAGTCTGATAGGCTTTCCCGCAACCAGTAAGCTGATCCAACAGTTTGGAGGCGTCCAGTTTCGGATTGGCAAGGGTTTGCGCAGCTCCGGCCAGCGCCGCATTGCGTTACTGCAGGAGACGCTGACGCCGGAGCAGGTCGCGCTGCTGATGCAGCATTTCAGCGGTGAAGACCTGTATATCCCTCGCTGCCAGGATGCCTGGCGAGCATGGCGTAACCGCTGCTTTCTGGCGGAGGTTGAGCAGTTGAAAGCCGAGGGTGAGTCCCTCACGATGGCGTTGACATTGCTCTGCCCTAAGTACGGCATCGCCGCCACTCGTGCCTGGGAACTGCTGCGCCCCCGCCATTCTTCATGCGATAGCGAACAGCCCTCCCTATTATGAAAAGTACCCACTACGCCCCCGTAACGGGTTAGCGACAGCCACTTTCCCCACAATAACCCTCATCAACAGATGAGGGTTATTTTTATGTCTCGCTTAATCAATCTCCTGATCGTGCACTGCGCCGCCACCGCGAACGGCAAAGCCCTGGGTAACGCCAAAGAGAACGCCGCCCAGGTTATCGACCGTTGGCACAAAGAGCGCGGCTTCCACCGCGCCTCGCCAGGCAACAGCAACGGGCTGACCAGCATCGGCTACCACTGTGTGATCGACACCGACGGCACCTTGCTGACCGGGCGCGATGAGTCGGAGGTCGGCGCACACGTCGCCGGGCACAATGCCACCTCGATCGGCGTCTGCATGGTCGGCACCGACAGCTTCACACCGGCCCAGTGGGCGACGCTCAAAAGCACCATTCTTCGCCTGCGTGACAAATACCGTAACGCGGAGATCTGCGGCCATAACCAATTCTCCAACAAGATTTGCCCCGGTTTCCACGTGCCTGACTGGGTCGATGGCGAGTTTGCGCCGCTGCCGGGTCATATCGTCGATCCGCTGTGATGACCTTACTGCGCCTGCTGGAGCTTATCAGCAATCCGCACGGGCGGATCTCGACGTCGGACACCACGGTGGTGGGTGCCTTTATCGTCAGTTCCCTGGTGCTACTGTGGTGCGCCTTTACCCGCCAGATTAATGACCTGCTGTTTGGGGCGTATCTGGCGGCCTGGGTGGCGCAGAACCAGGCGTCGAAGTTTGCCGCCCTGAAACGTGACCGAGAGGTGCCCAAAGATGGCAATCGTCCTGACAACACTGATTAAGCGCCTGACTCCTGGTATTGCGGGATGTTTGGCGCTGGGCACTGCCGGGTGGTTCCTTCACCACCAGGGCTATGGGCAGGGCTATAACCAGGCCGAACTCCACTATCAGGTCAAATTAAGCCAACAGCAGTCCGACTGGGATATCGAACGCCGCCAGCGTGCCGAGAAAAATCAGGCGGTGCTGCAGGCGGCGCTGGCCAAACAGGCGGAGCTGGCCGAGCAGGCGCGATTGTTGAGCCTGAGCCTGGAGGCTACGCAGCGCCAGTTAGCCACCACCCAACAACAGCTTAAAAAGAGGATCGCCCATGCCGTACAAACCGATGGTCACCATTTTACTGGTCTTGGCCCTGACAGCCTGCGGCTCTACCGCGCCGTCCTTGGCTACCCCAACACCGGTGCTGCAGGTGTGTCAAACACCACCGGTGGCGCTGCTGAGCATTCCGCCGATGCCCGCACCGCCGGGGGAATAAGTCCTGGCCCCTTGCTTGACCATGCGACCGAGTACGGTGCCTGGTGCCTGACGCTACGCAATAAACTGGAAGCCTTGAATGCCTTTTACACCCCTGGGAGCGCCCCCAATGACCATTGATATGGCGTTCAACCTTGCTATCGGGATCATCGCGTTTTTGGGCGGGTTATGGGTGCGCACCCTGCAGGAAGATATCAAGGGTGTGCGCGGTGATTTGATGAATGTCCGGCAGGACTACCAGCGCCGAGAAGACGCCCAGCGGGACATGACGTTAGTCACCGGCATGATGCAGGACATCAAGAACAGCGTGCAACGCATAGAAAACAAACTCGACCGCAAGGCCGACAAATAAACGAGAAAGCCATGGCCAGAAAACACAGTACCCGCCGTACCCGTTGCAACCGCATCGCGCCCGAACTGGCCGAACTGCGAAAAATCAGCACCCAGCTCGACAGCATCGAGCTGCGCCTGGACACCATGCAGAACGCCGCCGTGAAAAGCGGTGCCATTGCCGGTGCGGCGGCGGGCGCGGTCACAGGCGGCATCGTGGCTGCCGGTCTTGCCATGATCAAGGCTCGATTGGGGTTTTAATGGCACATCCAAAGGAAACCCGTGACGCCCTGCGCAGGGCTTATGTGTTCAGCACCCTGTCTCTGGAGCTGGCGGCTATCCAGTGCGGCGTCAGCTTTGCTACGGCAGGACGCTGGAAGAAAGAGGCCAAAGAAAACGGTGATGACTGGGACGTGATCCGCAGCGCCAACATGCTGGCCAGCGGCGCGCCGGAAGATGTGGCGCGCTCCATCCTGGCCAGCCTGATGACCCAGTTCCAGGTCACGCTGGAGAAGGTCAACACCGCCGACGACATCCCGGCCCAGGAGCGCGTCACGCTGCTGGCATCGTTGACCGATGGCTACAGCAAGGCCATTGCAGCAAGCAAGAAGATTTTGCCGGAGACCAGCCAGTTGGCGACGTCGATGGAAACCATGAAGCTGTTTTCCACCTTCATCCAGGAACATTACCCTCAGCATTTGACGGCGTTCGTCGAGGTGCTGGAAGCCTTCGGGCCAGTATTGGAGAAAAACTATGGCTAATAAACTGATTGCGCTGACGGCAGAGACCACTGTCCGGGCTGACGAGATAACCAGGGTCTGGGTCAGCAACGACGGCGACGTCTTTGCCAAACTGCGCGACAGCGCAATCCACACCGTCGATCGCCAGTACGGTGAAACCCCTTTCCAGGCGTCAGCGCGTATCAAAGCCCAGATAGAGGCGGCGCTGGCATGAAACAACTGATTGATGCCGGGAACGGCGTATATGTCGATCCTGCCGAGGTCAGCGCCGTTATGGCAGAACGCCAGGGACGCGTGTGCATCCTGCTGCGTGGAATTTCGCAGCCGCTTCTCGTGCGCTGTGAGAACGGTGCCGGTGCGGATGTTCTGGCCCAGGCAATGACGGCTCGCATCAATGCCGTGATGGCCGACCGCTACAACGGCGTTTAAAGCGTATTTACAGGGTATTCAGGGCGAGATATGGCGGCTAAATTTTCCATCCGTGAGTTCCAGAAATCGCTGGCGGAGCTGGCCTCCAGCCTGCGCCGGACGATTGAAGCGGAGTGCATCGGCTTCGATACCGGCGCGGCGGCCATGGCACAGCGACGCCAACTGGTTGCCGATCCGCAGAACGGCTACCGCTATTTCGTGCAAACCTACTTCCCGCACTATGTCCGCCATGCTGACCCCAGCGAGCTGCATCTGTACCTGTTTAGCCGTCTGCCGCAAATCGTGGCCAGTCGCAAGGGCGAGCAGGACGCCATCGCCGCCCCCCGTGGCGAGGCAAAGTCGACGCTGGTCAGTCAGTTGTTTGTATTGTGGTGCATTATTCGCGCTATCAAACGCTATCTGGTCATCATTATGGACAGTATCGACCAGGCGTATCCGATGCTGGAGGCGATCAAGGCGGAGCTGGAGTTTAACCCGCGTCTGCTGGCCGATTTTCCAGAGGCGTGCGGCGCGGGCCGTGTCTGGCAGATGGGCACCATCCTGACGCGCAACGACATCAAGGTACAGGTCGCCGGTAGCGGCAAAAAGCTGCGCGGCCTGCGTCACGGCCCATACCGTCCCGATCTGGTGGTACTTGATGATATCGAGAACGACGAGCAAGTCCGCAACCCCGACCAGCGTGACAAGGTCGAGAACTGGTTAAAAAAGACCGTGCTGCCGCTGGGCGGTGCCGGTGCCAAAATGGACGTCGTCTATATCGGCACTATCCTGCATTACGATTCGGTGCTCTCCCGCACCTTGCGCAATCCGCTGTGGCGTCACGCGCGGTTTAAAGCTCTGCGCCAGTGGCCCGCCAATATGTCGCTGTGGGATACCTGGGAAGAGATCCTGCGTAACGACGGCGACGATGCCGCCAACGACTTCTATACGCTGCACCAGGCGGAAATGACCGAAGGCGCGGTGGTGTCCTGGTCGGCGCGTCCGCTGCTGGCGTTGATGCTTATCCGCGCCCGTGATGGCCACGGCACCTTTGACGCCGAGTACCAGAACGACCCGGTCAGTGGTGAAGGGGCGATATTTGCCCATTGCCTTCAATTCTGGGTTAACCGGCTCAACGAATGGCTGTTTTACGGCGTATGCGACCCCAGCCTGGGCAAGGCCGGTGCCAGCCGTGACCCGTCGGCGCTTCTGGTGGGCGGTTTCAACCGCGCGACCGGCATTCTGGACGTGGTCGAAGCCCAAATCCGCAAACGTCTGCCGGACAAGATAATCAGCGACATCATCGACCTGCACATCGAATACCGCTGCCTGGTCTGGGGCATCGAATCGGTGCAGTTCCAGGAGTTCCTGCGCACCGAGCTGGTCAAGCGTTCGGCGGCGCTGGGGTATCCCGTTCCGGCGCGGGCCATCATTCCCCACGCGGATAAGCTGCTGCGTATCGAGACCCTGCAACCCCATATGGAGAACGGCTTGATCCGCCTGCACGCCACGCAGAACACGCTGATCCAGCAGTTGCGCCATTTTCCCAAAGCAGACCATGACGACGGCCCGGATGCCCTGCATATGCTGTGGAGCCTGGCGGTCAGCAGTACACCGTCATTTGAGTACCGTTCCGCTACTTCATCCCGTGGCCGTCGTGGGCGCGGTGGTTTTTCTAAAGGAGGCTGGTGATGCCTACATTGGTTGATATTCACGGCAATCCCCTGTCATCCGGGACGCTGAAACAGCAGCAATCAGAGACCACCGGGAGCTACCTGCGCCGCCAGTGGGCAGAGCATCCCTCTCTGGGCATTGATATTCGTCGGCTGTACCGCATTTTTCAGGAAGCCGAACAGGGCAACCTGACCCGCCAGGCGGACTTTTTCAGCGATATGGAGGAGCGCGACGGCCACCTGTTTGCCGAACTGAGCAAACGCCGCCGCGCAGTGATGCCGCTCAGCTGGAGCATAGCGCCGCCACGTAATGCCAACGCCCGCGAAAAAGCCATGGCGGCGGAGGCCACCGAGTGGTTTCAGGACTTGCCGGACTTCGAATCGCTGTTGTTCGATATGCTGGACGCCATCGGGCACGGCTTTTCGCCGGTTGAGCTGGAGTGGGAACGCGCCGAGGGGATCTGGTTGCCTAAAGCTTTCCACAAGCGCCCGCAACGTTGGTTCCAGACGCCCCAATTCCAGGGCAACACCATTACGCTGATTGACGGCTCCCAGGACGGCGCACCGCTGCAGCCGTTCGGTTGGTTGTTACACAAGTACCGAGCCAAAAGCGGCTGGCTGGCCGAAAGCGGCCTGTTCCGTGTCCTGGCCTGGTCGTATCTGTTCAAGAACCTGTCCGCCCGTGACCTGGCCGAGTTCCTGGAGATCTACGGCTTGCCCATGCGCGTGGGTAAATATCCGTCGGGCACCACCGAAGACCAGAAAGACATCCTGATGGACGCCATCATGAGCCTGGGACACGATGCGGGCGGCATTATCCCCGATGGCATGATTATTGATTTCCAGTCTGCCGCCCAGGGCCAGGTTGATCCGTTCCAATTCATGATCGAGTGGTGCGAACGTACCCAGTCAAAAATTATCCTGGGCGCGACGCTGACCGCGCAGGCCGACGGCAAGAGCAGCACCAACGCCCTGGGCAATGTGCACAACGAAGTCCGTCATGACCTGATGGCCAGCGACGCCGTACAGCTGGCGGGCACCTTGACTCGCGAGCTGCTGTACCCGCTGCTGGTGCTCAACGGCTACGGCGATATCACGCCGCGCCGGATGTGTCGGTTTAAATTTGATACCCGTGAACCGGACGACTTGGCCCAGACCGCCACCGCCATTGACCGGCTTGTCCGCGCCGGGGTACCGGTCACTGTGGATTGGGCCTTGGAAAAAACCGGGATGCCTGCACCGAAAAAAGGCCAGGCGCTGCTGCAGCCGATAACGTCCAGTTTTGGCC
The DNA here is from genome assembly GCF_000821185.2 of Serratia symbiotica. Lineage (NCBI taxonomy): Bacteria > Pseudomonadati > Pseudomonadota > Gammaproteobacteria > Enterobacterales > Yersiniaceae > Serratia > Serratia symbiotica. The sequence goes on from NZ_CP050855.1 coordinate 457,104, forward strand.
CGGTGGGACTGAGCCAGTCTGCTGCTCTGACGCGGCTGGCCGCGCTGAACACTGCCGGAGCAGCAGTGGAAAACGACCCTATCCAGGTGGCGATTGATGATGCACCGCCGTCAGTTGCCGATGCCGTTGGCCAGGCCATGGACAAGATGTTGTCGCCGGTGATTGCCGCGTTAGATCGGGGACACTCGCCGGATGAGGCCATGGTCATGTTGGCAGAGTCCTACCCACGACTGGACGACGGCGAGCTGCGCCAACTGATTGCCCAGGCCATTTTTGTGGCAGACGTGTGGGGGCGACTCAATGGACGTTGACCTGGGGTTCGCCATGACCCTGCAGCCGGAGAAGGCGATCGCCTACTTCGAGTCGAAGGGCTACACCATTGGCTTCAACTGGCACGATGTGAAAGATTCAGCCCATGCCACTGCCTTCACCGTGTCCGGTATCCTGAAGCTGGATGTGCTGACCGATATCAGCACTGCCCAGGCCAACGCACTCAAAGAGGGCAAATCCCAGGCCCAGTTCAAGAACGAACTGCTGCCCGAACTGGCCCGCAAGGGCTGGATCGGCAAGGGGCTGAAAGCCTCCCCGGACGGAGAGCTGGAGGGCAAGCAGCTGCTGCCGTACCGGCTGGACACCATCTTCCGCACCAACATGCAGTCCAGCTACATGGCGGGCCGCTACCAGAGCATGATGGAAAATGTCGCTTTCCGCCCCTACTGGGAGTACAGCGCGGTGATGGATACGCGTACCCGCCCGTCCCATGCCTCGCTTAACGGGCGCGTTTACCGCTATGACGATCCGTTCTGGGATACCTTCTTCCCGCCGAACGGTTACCACTGCCGGTGCACCGTTCGCGCCCGTAGCGAACGCGACATGGCCAACCATCCGATCGGCGTCGAAGCGACGGGCGACCGTCTGGAGACCATCCAGCAACCCTATGGCACCGACGGTAAAACCCGCCCGGTGACAGCCTATCAAGACCCCAAGTCCGGGCGGCTCTTTACGCCGGATGCCGGGTTCCACCTCAACCCCGGCAAAGGGTACATGCAGGAATTGGGGCAACAGCTGCTGCGCAAGGGCGATACAGCACCGCCGCCGCTCACGGCCCAGGCGGTAAAAACGGTATTTTCTTCCCCGCGTGAGCTGGAGACGTTTACCCGTGACCTGTCCGACTGGGTACGCCGTGCGGCAGCCGACCCGGCACTGCACCAGGACTGGCGTTATGCCGGAGCCTTGTTGCCGTCGGTGTTGGATGCGCTGCAGGCTGCCCCGCAGCGTGCAGCCATTACGCTGACGGGCGCGGCGGTGCGTGATGCCGGGAACGCCTCACTGTCCAATGCCTGGCTACGACTGCCCGCGCTGCTGGCGCATCCCGACGTGGTACTGCGGGAGACCAATGGCGACCTGGTGTATGTGGTCACGCAAAGCGCCACACCACGCGCCGCACAGGTTAGCCTATTCACCGGTAGCCCTGTCGTTAAGCATACCTGGCTGTTGTTTGACGGCGATGAGGCGGAGCTGATGCACCTGCCTGTCCTGGTGGGAGAGTGGCACGATGGTTGAGTTGTTTATTGACGTGCCCGACACGTTGCGGCGTGCCCTGGAGCGCATGGTGCGTTCGCTGGAAAACCGCCAGCCGCTGATGCAGGCGATCAGTGAAGACATGCTAAGCGCGGTAATGGAGAACTTCGAACAGGAGGGGCGGCCCAAGTGGCTCCCTGTCCAGCGGGCGGGAAAAATACTGCAGAACACCCGCCGCCTGATGTCCTCCATCGACAGCGACGCCGACAACAATATGGCGGTGGTCGGCACCAACGTGGTGTACGCGCGCATCCATAACGAAGGCGGCACCACGCGCCCGCATGTGATCCGCCCGCGCTACAAGCAGGCGCTGGCCTTCAACGGTCGGGTGGTCAAAAAGGTCAATCACCCCGGCTCGGTTATCCCGGAGCGGCGCTTCCTGAGCCTGACGGAAAGCGATCACGACACCATCAACCACACCATCCAGGACTACCTGGGCAGCGCGCTGGATGATTAGCGCCTGTGAACGCCTTCACGCTAATGACCGCCTGAATGGATACGATGTTACCACCCCAGCCCCGTTAACCGCTTATACGGCGATTTAAACGGGGTTTAAAGGGGGTGTCGGTCGCCGCGTTTGCCTGTTATCTTCTTTTCTCCGCATTATCCTTGTTTCGCCCCCACGGTATTACCCACTACGCCCCGGTCACTGCTTGCTGTTTCCCCCTCCCGGTAAAGTGCTACCTATCAGCCACTTTCGGGAATGACTACTCTGTGAAATCACCGTTACGCCTCGCCGCGCTCAGTGTTGCTATCAAAAGTGCCGGGCCGCGTGTGCAACTGTTCCCAGCCGGTGCCTTTTGTGCCAGGGACGGCAGACCCACCGATGCACCGCACTGGTATATCGATGCGGCTCTGGCACAGGGGCTGATTGATGAAGCGGCGCAGCGCAACACGCCGTACTGCTTCGACTACGAACACCAGACCCTACACAGCAAAACCAACGGCAAACCCAACCCTGCAGCGGGCTGGTTTACCCGGCTTGAATGGGTGGAAGGCGAAGGCCTGTTTGCCATTGATGTGAAATGGACAGACGCCGCCCGCGCCATGATTGAGGCCGAGGAATACTGCTTTATATCTCCGCTGTTTAATTACGACTGCCAGGGAAACGTAAAGCATTTGATTAACGCCGCGCTGACGAATACGCCTGCGCTGGATGATATGGAGGCGCTGATTGCGGCGGCGTCTCAACAACTGACGGGAGAGAACACCGTGGACGACGATGAACTGTTACAACAACTGCGCTGGCTGTTGACGCTGCCGCTGTCTTCGACGGCAGACGATATCAAGGCCGAGCTGCAAAAGCTGATTAACCGGCTTTCCAACAACCAGGGCACTGCGGCGGCCAGCGTCAACCTGCTGGAGCTGCTGACCCAACAGGATGATCGCATCGCGGCGCTTTCAGCCCAGGTACCTGGCGTGCCCGATCCGGCCAAGTTTGTGCCGGTGAGTGTACTCACTGCCGTGCAGCAACAGTTGGCCGCGCTGAGTGAGAAAGTGACTGGCGGTGAAGTGGATGGGCTTATCCAGGCTGCGCTCAGCGACGGTCGTCTGCTGCCGGATATGCAGGAGTGGGCCAAATCATTGGGCAACAACGATATTGCATCGCTCAAATCGTACCTGGACAAAGCGCCGAAGGTTGCTGCTCTCAGCGCACTGCAAACCGGTGGCAAACCGCCCGCCAATGCCCAGGATAAAACGGGCCTGGATGCGGATGCCCTGGCCGTCTGTAGCCTGTTCGGCCATGACCCAAAAGACGTCGCCACCTTATCACAGGAGATCTAACCATGGCAGCCACTACCCAAGACCGTAACACCCCGTACCGTGATTGCGAACTGACGCCCATCCCGGTCGCCGCCAAGGAGAAGATCCCCGCTGGCGTCATTGTCTGCATCAACGCGGACGGCTACGCCATCAACGGCAAGGAAGCCCCCGGCTTGTTCTACGCCGGGCGCGCCGATGATTCGGTGGACAACAGCGACGGCGGGAACGGCGAGCAGTACATCCTGGTGCGCAGCCACAAGGCGTTCTGTTGGGAGAACGACGGCAGCATCACCCAGGCGCACCTGGGCAAACGTGCCAGCATCCTCGACAACCAGACGGTGACGGCGGATGACGGCAGTGCTCCGGCGTCCGAGGATGGCAAGACAGCAGCCACGGCGGCCACCCGTTCCCAGGCAGGCACCATCATCATGATCGACACTGACGGTGTCTGGATCTACTAAGGAGTAAAGACACATGTTAGTTAACGCATCGACGGTCAAGGCCATTTTCGTCAACCTTAAACTGACCTTTAACCAGGCGTTTGAGGCGGCCCCTTCGCAATGGCAGCGGGTGGCCACCCTGGTGCCGTCTACCGGCAAATCGAACGATTATTCCTGGCTCAGCAACTTTCCGAAAATGCGCAAGTGGATCGGGGACAAGCAGGTCAAGGCGTTGGAGGCCAACGGCTACAGCCTGATCAACGACGACTTCGAAGCCACGGTGGCCGTCAAGCGCAATGATATCAAGGACGATCAACTGGGTATCTATGCGCCCCAGGCCCAGGACGCGGGATTCAGCGCCAAGCAGTGGCCGGATGAAATCGTATTTGAACTGCTTAACCGTGGCTTCAGCGCGCAATGCTATGACAAGAAGCCGTTTTTCTTTGACAAGCACGCGGTGGGCAAGGCGTTTTACTCCAACAAGGGTAACAAGCCGCTGTCCATCGATACCGTGGCAGCAGCCAGGGCGTCGTATGGGGCCGCCCGTACCCAGATGCGCAAGGTGAAGGACGAGGAAGGCCGACCGCTGAACATCCTGCCCGACCTGTTGGTGGTGCCGCCAGCGCTGGAAGATGTGGCCAACGCGCTGATGACGGCTGACCGCCTGGAAGACGGCAAGGTCAACCCGTACAAGGGCACGGCGGAAGTGCTGGTTGAGCCGCGTCTGACCTCCGACACCGCCTGGTTCCTGCTGGACACCAAACGCCCGCTCAAACCGCTGATCTTCCAGCAGCGTGAAGCGCCGGAGTTTGTGTCGCAAACCGACATGAACGCGGACGACGTCTTTATGCGCGGTGAGTTCAAGTTCGGTGCAGAAGCGCGCGGCCAGGCCGGTTTCGGCTTCTGGCAGATGGCCTTCGGCTCCACCGGCGACGGGAAATAATCATGTACGCCACCCGCGACGATATGGTGACCCGGTTCGGTGAACGGGAAGTGATCGCCCTGACTGACCTCACCTATACCGGTGCGATTGACGATCAGGTGCTGGCAGGCGGGTTATCCACGGCCAGCGACGAGATCAACGGGTATATCGCGGGACGTTATCGTCTGCCGTTGCCCAAGCTGCCGCCGATTCTGAAAGGGCTTGCCTGTGACATTGCCCGCTACCGGCTGAGCGGCACCGAGCGCGTCTGCAGTGACGAAATTCGCGACCGTTACCGGGATGCCATCCGCTATCTGGAAGGCGTGGCGGCGGGTCGCGTCAGCCTGGGCACCTTTGACGATACCGGTACCACCGTACCCTCCAGCGCTACAGGGGTGAAGTTCTTTTCCGGGCGGCGTACCTGGGCACGGCGCTCTACCGGTGGAGGGGGTTACTGATGATTAACGAAACCGAACTGGCCATGATTGAGCGCCTGCGTACCGGACTGGGCGACATGGTGAAAGAAGTGAGCAGCTATGGCGGCGAACTGGACGACGTCGGGGCTATCGTCCGGGCGTTACCGGCAGTGTGGATCACCTTTCTGGGTATCCAGAGCACCACGCCGGTCAGTACGCATAAAAACCGTTTTCGCGTGAATGCCCGCTTTGCGGTGATGGTCACGGCGTACAACGTGCGCCAGGAGGCGGCGCAGCGTCGTGGCGGGCCTCGACTCGATGAAGTGGGATGCAATCTTATTATCCGCTCCGTTCGCCGCCTGCTGACCCGCCAGGATATGGGCTTGCCGATTGAACCGCTGCTACCGGGCCGGGTGCGTTCGCTGTTCAGTTCCCGGCTCAATGAAAAAGCCATGTCGGCCTATGCCTGCGAGTTCGACACCGTCTGGATCGAAGAGGCGCTGGAGTGCGGCCACTGGCCCGCGCCGGAAGGTGACGACGACCCCGACCGGGTGTTTGCCTGGTATCGCGGGCGGCTCGATAAGCCTTATCCGATGCATGAAAGCACCGGGCTGGCGTATCACCTGGATGGCCAAGGCCCGGCGGTAGCGCAAGACATTATTTCTACAGAGGCAAAAGACCATGATTAACGTGATCGCCCGCAACGGTGTCCGGGTGCCGAAAGAAGAGACACCCGATCGTTATATCACCGACCGCGAAGCGGTCAGCGTGGCGCAATCCGCTTACTACCGCCGCCGCTTGCGCGAAGGTGATTTGTTGTTGGCCAAGGACGCGCCGTCAGGCGATGAACCGGCGGCCAGCGCTCCAGATGAACAGGCTATTCCCACCAAGGTTAAGGGGGCGAAATGAGCATTGATGCCACTATCCCGATCCCGACGTACAAACCGGGGTATTACTTCGGGTTTAACACCACACTGGCCTCCCGCGCCCTGGCGACCAATGACCAGAAACTGCTGATTTTGGCCCAGCGTACCACGTTGCCTACGGTGGCGGAGCGATTGACGCCGGTCGATGTGTTCAGCGACGAAGAAGCTGCCGTCTATTTCGGGCGCGGCTCCCAGGCGCACCGTATGGCCAAGGCAGCGATTTACGCCAATGGCTCTCTGCAGCTGGCGATTGTCGGCCTGGAGGATGCGGCGGCCGGTGTGGCGGCAACCGGTGCCCTGGCGTTGTCGGGTGCGGCCACCGGCACGGGCCAGGCGCGGCTGTCGGTCTGCGGCGTCACCGTTGCCACCGCCGTGGCCAGCGGCGATACGGCGGATGTAGTGATGACTGCGCTGGCGAAAGCCATCAACACGCGCCAGGAACTGCCCCTGTCTGCCAGCGTGGAAGACATCCCGGTGGAAGGCGGAGCCAAAGCGACAGGCAAGCAAATTACCCTGATTGCCCGTAATAAGGGCACCGTGGGCAATCAGGTCGGCTTGACGGCCACGGTGAACGCTGCCGGGCTAACGGCCACCCTGAAGGCCATGAGCGGCGGCCAGGGCGACCCCGAACTGGATGATGCCCTGGCGGCTATCTTCAGCGCCGGTCATACCCTGGTGATTTCGCCGTACTCCGATGCCGGTTCACTGCGCACCTTGTCCACCTACCTGGATAAGGTCTCCGGGCCGCTGGAGCAGCGCGGCGCGGTTGGCGTCACCGGGTGGAACGGCACGCTGTCCGCTGGCACCACGCTGACCACGACTGTTAACGCCGCGCGCATCACGATGGGCTGGTACAACGGCTCCGCACTGCCGAACGGTGAGCTGGCCGCCGTGTATGCCGCCATCATGGCCAGCGAGTCCGATCCGGCGCGCCCGCTCAACACGCTGACACTGCCGGGGCTGGATATCACCGCGCAGGACAAGTGGCCGGGGCGTACCGAACAGGAGAACGCACTGAGTAACGGGCTGACGCCGTTTGAGGTCAGCGGCAGCACCGTACAAATCGTGCGCGCCGTCAGTACCTACGTCAAAAACGCGCTGGATGTCACCGACCGGTCACTGATGGATATCACCATCATCCGTTCCCTGGACTACGTGCGCCTGGCGTGCCGTACCCGCATGACGCTGCGTTTCCCGCGTGAAAAGCTGACCGATACCCGCCGGGCGCGTATTCGCTCCGAACTGCTGGACGTACTCTATAGCCTGGAAACGTTAGAGATCGTCGAGAACGTGGACACGCTGAAAGACCAGCTCCTCGTCACGCGTAATCGGCAGGACGACACCCGCGCCGATGCCACTATCCCGGCGTCCATCGTTCGCGGCCTGCATGTGTTCGCGGGCACCATTTATCTGCTGTAAAGGGGGCCAAGATGGCACTGGAATACACAGGCTCTATCGTGCTGGAGGTTAACAGCACCGAAGTGGAGGTGACGGAGTTCAGCCCCCGCGAGACCACCGGTAAAAAGCTGGTCAAGACCATGAACAGCGCCGGACGCGCCAAGGGCTACACGCAAGGGATTGCGACCTGGGAGCTGTCCATCACTGCCGTGGTGCCGCTCGACCAGAACATCAACTGGGCGAAGATTGCCGGGGCGAAACTGACCCAGTACCCGCTGACCGGCGGCAAACGTACCACCTATCAGGATGTGTTTGTGACTGAGGTGGGCGAGCAATACACCGTTGATAACGAGGCCCGTATCAACATCAGCGCCTTTGCACTTAACAAGATTGAGGAGTAACCGATGGAGTTTACCCACAGCGCCACCTTGCCGATCGGCGTCTTTTATCAGGGACAGCTGCACCGTGATTTTACCATCCGCATGAGCACCGTCGGCGATGAGATCGCCGTGGTGGAAGACGGTATCCCGGACTCCGGCACCCTGGTCGGTGTGCTGGCACGCTGCCTCACCACCTTGGGCAGCATTCCGGAAGAGGAGATCACTTATCAGTTGTTGTGTGATGCGCTGGTGTCCGAGGACTACCAAGCCCTGCGCACCGCCCAGCAAGAGGCGAAAAAAAGCTCAGCGAGCTGAGGAACGCCTCGGTGATTACCGATACGCCATTATCCGGCTTGGCCAGTACGGCTTCAGCGAAGAACGCGTTAGAGGACTTAGCGCTGTAGCATTGAGCGGGGTTCTTGATGCCATCCACCGACTGGAGAACCCCAAAGGCTGGAAAAAGAACACGTCGAACACCGTTAAAAGTCTCCGCCGCCCACGTAGCGGGCGCGGTGGCTCTCCTGCCCGCTGCCGTAAGCACAACCGGAAATAGCGTATGGCCCGTGAATTTGATACCCAGATAAAGTTTGGGGTAACGGATAACACGACGCCGCGCATCCGCGCCCTGTCTGCTGAATTCCGCCGCATGAGCAGCGCCCGCGAGACGCTGGGCATCCGCTCGGAGCGTAATATTCAGCGCGAGATCGCCCGCACTATGGCCGCCTATAACCGCCTGGAGCGCAGTGGTACACTGTCGGCCAACGAACAAATCCGCGCCTATGACAAGATGCAGTCGAGCATTGCCCGGCTGCGCCAGGAGATGGCCGGCGCCGAACGTCAGCAGCGCAGCTGGGGCAAGGCGGCATTCGCCATCGGCAGCGGTATAGCGGCAGGAGCCATGACGCTGCGCAAGCCGATCAACGACCAGGCCAGCTACAGTATGCACCTGGCGGAGCTGGCCAACCTCGCCTTCAATAAAGAGGACGTGGCCGGACGCATCACGGGCAAAAAGCAGCTGGATGCCAGTATCCGTAGGGCGCTGCGGTTGGGAGGTGGCACACCGGAGCAGGCGTTTGCCGCCCTGCAGTCGATGATCCGCTCCGGCTCCATGACCGTGACCGAGGCGCAGCAGTCGTTGCCTGGCGTCATGATGAATGCCTCTGCTACCGGCTCTGACCCGGAAGCCGTGGCTAACCTGCAGGCCAGCGCCTATAACTTCGGCTTGTCAAAAAAAGATGCACTCTCCGCGCTGAGCGTGACCACCACGGCGGCGCAGCATGGCCGCGTCGGCGTACCGCTGCTGGCCAGGGAAATGCCCAAGGCGCTGGAGTCGGCGAAATCAGCCGGTTTTAAAGGCCGTGCGGGGTTCTCCCAGGTCGCGGCGCTGTTTGAAGCTGCCGCCATCGGTGCCGGTACGCCGGAAGAGGCGGCGACCAACGTCACCAACCTGTTGGCCGAACTGACCTCCAGTAACCTGTCCAACAACGCCAAGCACATCACGATCAAGGGGAAAGGCGTCGATTTTAAGGCGCTGTCCGTCAAGGATGCGGCCAAAGGGCTGACGCCCCTCGACACCGTCAATAACCTGGTCGATACCGCCCTCAAATATGACAAAAACTATCAGGGTCTGGGTAAGAAACTGGCCAGCACCCAAGACGAAGGCGAACGCACCTCGCTGGAAGCTCAGCGTGATCTGATTGAGGGACAGTACATTTCGCAACTGTTCCCGAACCAGTATTCTAAAAACGCCTTCCAACTCTATCGCCGGCAAATACCCTATTTCAACAAGCTGCAGCATGAGCAGATGGCGCAGTTTGATCTGCCGGCAGAGAAGCGGTCTGCCGAGCTGGACTTTGACCTGATCAAGCAGGAGCCGGAGTTCCAGATGCACCAGGCGCAGAACGAGAAGCGGTTTGCCACTAACGACGCCATAGCCCCAGTTGCCAAAACCCTGGGCGATCTGGCCGACTACAGTTCCAAGCTGGCGCAAGAGTTCCCAGGGCTGACCACAGCGGCAGCCGGTGCAGCCGTCGCCATCACGGCGCTGGGGGCTGCTGCTGCAGTGAAATCCGGCGCTGACCTGCTGATGGGCGTGGCGACGATAGTCACGACGGGTAAAGCTGGCGGTGGCGTGCTGGGTAAGCTCCAGGGACTTTTCGGCAAAGGCGGCGCAGGTGTCGCTGAAGGTGCGTGCACTGCCGGTAAAGCGGCGGGCATGTTGAAGTGGGTGCCATTCCTGGGCGAAGCCGCGATGGCTTATCAGGGTTCACAGGATTTTCCGCTGATTGATATCCAGCGCGGTAAAGATCCAGGCCGCCAAGGCCCGCGCCAGGGGCGGCGAATCCAACCCGGCAATGATGGCGCTGATGCCCAAACCTGCCGGAGCGCTGGATACCCTGGACGAGATCCGCAAGTGGTTCTCCGGCAGCGGCCAGGATAAAGCTGTGGATAAAGCTGCTGCAGCGGCACCTGCGCCAGCAGCACCGACCGTTAATCTGACGGTCACGCTGGATGGGCGCGAGATTGCTACCGCTGTAGAGCAACGTTTTGACCGCGATGGGAGAAGAAAATAATGGATGATATCGTGCATGACCTGGCAGGTGCGCTGGGCATCGATACGCTGCTTCCGGCCTCGTTCCGGGGCGTTGAGTTCGATTGCCTCTATACCCGTGACACGCTGTCCAGGGATACCGTGGCCTATGAGTATCCTTACCGCGACGGGGCCGAGGTCGAAGACCAGGGCATGAAGGCGATGAATTTTCGTCTTTCTGCGTTGTTCTGGGGCAACCGCTATCAAACCGAACTGAAAGCTTTCCTGAAGACGCTGAAAAAGGCCGGTTCTGGTGAACTGATCCACCCGGTCTATGGCTCCATCCCCAAGGTGCAGTTTTTGGAGGCCGGTGTCGAGCATGAGGTCGAACCGCTCAATGCCGTCACCGTTGAGCTGGTCTTTATCGAGGCGACCACCGAGCAGGCGCTGTTTGCCACAGTCTACCCGGAGACCAGCACCGACAGCCTGCTGGACAGCGTGAAGAAAGGCTTCAGCGATACCATAGGCTGGGTCAAACAGGGACAAGATACGCTGGGCCGGGTCAGTAACATTATTGCGTCGGCGGAGTACGTGGTGCAATCGCTGGCCAATGAGATCCAGAGCACCCTCGGCAGTGCCCTGAACTATCTGGACTACCCGGCAGCCTTTGTCTCAGACCTGAAAACCCTGCTGTCGGCCTTTACCGATCGCCTGGACTTCAACGAGGTGACACGCCTGACTGATTGGCAGGCGGTACGCGCCCTGGGCAAGCAAGTGATCACGTTGCAGGACAACCGTTTCACCGCCTCACACTCTGCCGATAGCGGCGGCGTGTTTGTGTCAACGCGGCACCGCGCCAGCATCATGCCCCAGGAAGACAGAGACCGGGTCAATCAGGTTGTCCGATTGACCGTTATCAGCGAGTGGGTGGAAGTTGCCGCCGATATCATGCAGTACGAAAGCGAGACGCCGACGTTGGCCGCGACGGATATCGAGCGCATCACCCATGATGTCCGGTCACTGATTGTTGAGGCCATCCAGGTACAGCGATCCATGGTGGCCACGTGGCAGCAGCAGGCGCAATTGACCTATGGTGTTACGCAGGATATCAGCAATGATGCGGCACAGATTGCGGAGCTGCAGGCGTTGGCCTACACGCTGCAGACGTTGGCCAGGGGCGTTATCTTGACGTTGCCACCGTTGGTACGCCGTGAAGTTAAACGCGCTTGTAACCTGCATTTACTGGCGTTTGAATGGTATGGTGATCGCCACCGTGCTGTCGAGCTGGCGCGGCTCAATCCGACCTTACGTCATCCCAACAGTTTACAGCCGGGGGACGTGCTCTATGCCTTCGCTAAATGACGGTGCCGAGCGTATTACGCTGCGTATCGGCGGGGTGTCCCATAATGACTGGCTGGACTTCGAAGTCGATTCCGACTTGCAGACCCCTGCCGATGGCTGGTCGTTCTCCGTTGGCAATGTGGAAGCGGTGTTACCAGCAGAAGTCCAGGCGGGTGCCAGGGCAGAGCTGCGCACCGGCGACGATGTGATCATGACCGGCCAGGTGGATGAAATCACCGATAATATCGGCAGAAATCAGCATAGCCTGGGGCTGTTTGGCCGTGACGCGTCGGCAGTCTTGGTAGATTGTTCTGCGCCTATCTTCACCGCCCGTGACATGACCCTGCAGGAAGTGATTGCCCAAATCGTCAAGCCCCTGGGCGTCACGGCGATCCGTATCCAGGCAGAAAAACCGCTACCGTCGAAGAAAGCAAGCGTTGACCCAGGCGACACCGCCTGGGATGCGCTGAAGAAAGCGGCGGAGGCCAGCGGCCTGTGGCCCTGGGTCATTGCGGACGGCACGCTGGTGATCGGCGGGCCGGATTACAGCACACCGGCAGTCGATACGCTGATCATGCGCGAGGATGGCCAGGGCAATAACCTGCTACGGCTGTCCGTGACCCGTAACGTCAGCGCCCGTTATTCCGAGGTCACGGTACTGGCCCAGGGGCACGGCAGTGCGAAAGCTGACGGCAAGCATGACCGACGCTGCACGGTGCGCGACACCTCCGTGCCGTTCTACCGTCCCCTGATTGAGGTGGTGGCCGATACCGACAGCGACGAAGAGGTACAGTTTCGTGCCCGTAAGCTGATGGCTGACGCCCGGTTGCAGGGTTTTTTGATGACCGCCGTCGTCAAAGGACTGCGCACAACCTCCGGGCAACTTTGGGAGCCGGGGCAACGTGTCCAGGTCAAGAGTGAGAAGCACGGTATTGACGACATTTATTTTGTGATGCATCGCCGCTTCAGCGGCGGACGTGGTCAGCAGCTGCTGACTACGCTGACCCTGCGCGAAGACGGCATCTGGTTGCCGGATGCCTTCCCTAAATCCAAGCGCAAACGCAAAGGGAAAGGCAAAAAAGCCCTCTGGAGCAGCTGGGAGCAGATCGACAATGGCTAATTTGACAGATTTGATTGATAAACGTATCCGCCGCGCCCTGGGCGGCCTGCGCCTGGCGTATCGTGGCGTGCTTAAGCGGGTGAATACCGAGGGTGGCGTCCAGATGACGCAAGTCTCTGGTCTTGCCAGCGAGACCCACCCGGAGGTGGAGTTCTTCCAGCATTACGGGCTGACGTCTGTACCGCCCGACGGTGCCATGGCCATCATGCTGCCTGTCGGCGGCGCGACCTCCCACAGCATCGTTATTGCTACCGAGCACAGCCGCTACCGCCTGCAGGGGCTGGAGGGCGGCGAGGTGGCGCTCTATACCGACGAGGGAGCCAGCATCATCCTCAAGCACAACAAGGTGATCGCCGTCGAGTGCGATGATTACCAGGTCAAATGCAAGCGTTACCGCGTAGAGGCCGAAGAGAACGCCGCCTTCGACACGCCGGAACTGACGGCTACACAGCAGGTCATTGCCGAGGGCAAAATCAGCGGCAACGGCGGGATGGCCATCAAGGGCGGAAAAGGCGCGACCGCCAGCTTCGAGGGTAACGTCGAGCACACAGGCGGCACAATCAGCAGCCCCGACGTCGAGATCAACGGGGTCAAGCAAGGCACCCACAAACACACTACGCCGTCCGGGCTTTCCGACGGCCCGATCAGTGGGTAAACTGGTTCTGGCGCGGCAATACCCGCGCCAATCTTACCCACTACGCCTCCGTCACTGCCCACCAGACCCCACATTTTCTATTCTGCGCCCTATGGACGCACTCATTGACAGCCAGACCGGCGACTACACCGGCACACGCACCTATGACCTTCACACTGCGGTTTATCTGCGGTTGAAAACCCCGCTGGCCAGCTACTGGGCCAACCCGTTGTTAGGCTCCCGGTTGCATGAGCTGGAACGCGCCAAGGACTCCGCCACAACCCGCCGCCTGGCGCAGCAGTATGCCGAACAGGCACTGCAACCGTTGCTTGATGACAAGCGTGCCACCGCGTTGGCCGTTGGCGTGAGTCGCCAGCAGGATGGCTGGCTGTTGCTGACGATTGTCGTCACGCAGGCCAATAGCGCCGTCCAGACCTTCACCCATTCGGTAAAAGTGATTTAAACGGGGTTTACATGGCGTACACACTACCGCTACTGGATGATACCGCCGCCACGCTGCTGCGGGATATCAGCAACCAGTTGCCGGATGCCGACGTCGGCAAAGACAGCGATTTTGCCATCCGCGCCAATTCCATTGCCAGCGCGGTGCAGGGACTCTACCAGCACCAGGTGTGGATTGTCCGCCAGATGTTCCCCGACACCGCCGACCATGATTACCTGGTGATGCATGCCCGGACACGTAACCTGCACCCCAAACCCGCCACCTATGCCGGTGGCAAGGTGCAGCTCACAGGCAACACCGGTGTTGCGGTAAAGGCCGGTCTGCAGTTTCGCCCCAAAGGCAGCAGCCTGCTGTGTCAGACCACCGAAGATGCAATCATCAGCAGCGATGGCAAGGTGGCGGTAGCGGCCAGGCCGCTGGAGACCGGCACCGTGGGCAATCTGGCCGACAATACGCCGGGGACGTTGCTTATCGCACCGGAGGGCATCGACAGCGACGTCACCATCCTGCACATGACCGGCGGCACTGACGACGAGAAAGATGCCTCGTTGCTGACCCGATTGCTCGAAGTGATCCGCCGCCCTGCAGCCGGAGGCAACAAGTACGACTATCACCGCTGGGCGGTTGAGGTGCCGGGTGTCACAGAAGCCTACGTGTACCCTCTGCGCCGGGGCTATGGCACCGTGGACGTGGTGATTGTGGCCAACAACAGTATGCCGTCCGAGGAGACCATCAAGTCCACCCAGGCGCATATCGATGACGTGCGCCCGGTTACGGCAAAAAATACCCTGGTGCTGGCCCCGGAAGAGGTGATTACGGATGTGTCCGTCACGGTCAAATTATCGGAACTTTCGCTGGATGAAGCGAGAAAGCAAATTACCGCCGCCATCACCGATTATTTCAATCGCCTGGCACCGGGGGAAATTGCCGTTTTAAAACAAATCGGCGGCAGTATCACCAATATTGTCGGTGTTATCGATTACGACTTTATTAAGCCCACGGGGAATATTGTGCCCGTGGTGGATAAAACCAAAGTGCAATGGATACGCCTGGGCACCGTGACCGTGGATAACATGCCATGAACGGCCAGGATTACGCCGAGCTACTGGGGCTGTTGTTGCCGCCTAAAAGCTATTCCCTGGACGGCAAGCAATTAAGCGCGGAGCTGCTGGCGGAAGGCAATTGCCTGGCGCGCACGGAAATCAAGTCGGACGAGGTATTGAATGGGATTACGCCGTTCTTTGCCGTCAGCCTGCTGTCGGACTGGGAACGGGTGCTGGCTATCAGCGTTGACAGTAGCATGACAATACAGCAGCGCCGCCAGCAGGTGCTGGCCAAGATTAACGCCACCGGCGGCCTGAGCCGGAAATATTTTATCAACCTGGCCAAATCGCTGGGCTACAACATCACTATTGACGAACCGGAACCCTTTAGAGCGGGCATTAACCGCGCAGGTGATCGTCTTTGGGTGCCGGAAATTATCTGGGTCTGGATAGTGAATATCGACGATGCCCAGGTGCCGGTGTATCGCTTCCGGGCAGGCAGTTCGGTCGCAGGTGAAAGGCTTATGACATTCGGCCAAAACTTGATTGAAAACATATTCCAGGATTTAAAACCTGCACATACGCAAGTGGTCTTTAATTACAAGGAGAAACCCACGCCATGAAAGACATTATTTCTCCGGTCAATACTGAGGACGGCCTGTTTCATGATGGTGATCCGTCAACAGGTATAGAAGGCACTGCGGTGTCTGCCAAATGGCTGAACCCAGTACAGGGTGCCATTATCGGCAACCAGCAAGAATTAGCCTCCGTACTTAAAGAAGCGGGAATTAAAATCGACCCGTCCAAGCAAGACCAATTACTGGCGGCAATCAAGAAAATCACAGGCACGGCAACGGAAGGGTATGTCAAACGCAGTGAGTTTGGTATTGGCGGTAACACCCCAATTATCTCCTCATCGGGTACGCTTGACATAATGAAATCATCCCAAACAGGTAAGTATGCGGTAAGCCAAGGTTCTACTGATATGCCATCTACCACCGTTTCCTATGAACTAGATTGGTCATCTATCAATTTTGGTAGGGATGGTGTTCTGATTGCTAGGGCGCTGATTGAAAAAGGTAGCGTATATAACAAAACCTATCGTAACTCTTTGCGAAATGGAATCTGGCAAGGCTGGATAATGCTCTATGATGAAGCGAACAAACCACTGGCTTCAGATTTGGATGTGTATACAAAATCTGAAGCCAACAATGATGCTCAGAGCAGGGCAAATAATGCACAAAAAAATGCGATTGACTGGGCAAATTCTAACTGTGTAAGAGGGGTAAGATTTGGTGCACTTGAAACAACTGTAATACAAACTAACCCTGGCGGATATAGAGACCAGGTCGGTTATGTAATAACACAGGTATCAAATGAAGATAATGATCCCATTCCAGATGTTGCCGGGCGTCGGACATTGCAAATACTCATCGGTAGTTCATGGAGGGTAATTGGATCATGAAAAAGAAGACTTACAAAAATTTCACTATCAATATCAATTTAACAGATACTCAGAAAGAAGAAGCTGAACAGTTTAATGTTCAATTCCTTATATCTGACAATGGAGAAGACTGGTATGAAACAGCAAAAACTTTCGAAGAGAACACAGTTAAGATATCTTATGACTCCAACGGCGTTATCAGAAGCATATCAGAAGATGCCAGCATGTTATTCCCTTTGAACTGCTCCGTGTCAGAGTTTTCGCCATCAGATATCCCTGAGGGAATTAACATCACAGGAGGGTGGCTGATAAAAAATGGAATAATCAGTGAAATCCTACAGAATTCTATGTCTATCGCAAAAACCCAACGAAACAGCTTGCGCGCCAAGGCAGAAGCCGAAATAGCATGGAGACAGGATGCTGTTAATCGTAAGAAAGCAACTTCAGAAGAAGCAGGTGAACTTGTGGAATGGTTGGATTACAGACTGGCATTGATGAGACTTGACTTAAGCCGTTTTCCTGAGTTGAGCTGGCCAGCGGAACCTGCTTTAAAAGGTGATGATAAAACAAAGTGAGATTGCTCACATCCTTCCTACACATGTACCATATGCCTTTGACGACACCAGTATGGATTTTATACTTATGCAACAAAGGCTAAGATACTTAGATGCTATACGTGGGATAGCCGCGCTAACTGTTGTTTTATCTCACTTTATTGAAAGAACGCCACTACACCAAACATGGTTTTTCTCGAACTTCAACCTCGGACAGTTCGGGGTTGTACTTTTCTTTATTCTGAGTGGGATGGTAATACCTTATAGCCTGAAATCTGAATATGGTGGTGTCAGATTTTTTATCGTTTCAAGGTTTTTCAGACTTTATCCAGCCTATTGGTTTTCAGTCTTTATAGCTGTAATCACATCCATGCTTTTTTTTCAGATTCAGCCAGAGATAAAGGTAGTACTTCTTAATACGACAATGCTTCAATCGGTATTTGGTATTCCAGATTTATTCGGTGTTTATTGGACGCTCATTATTGAGTTGCTTTTTTATGGGCTGTGTGTGTTTATTTTTATTTTCGGCCTCCTAAAGAACAAAACATCAAATTTCATAATCGCAGTTTCCTTTTTGATTTTAGCTGTCGCCATGTCATGGCTTCGATGGTATTTAGATAGAAAAATACCAGTGGCTGTTCCTCTGGCTCTGTCATTAATGTTTTTTGGTTCATTGTGGCGGGAGGCAACTGTTAAAAAGGATATATACTCACGAAATCTTTGCATCTGGTGGACGATATGTTTCGCACTATCGTTACCAGCCATCTGCTTTTTAGCATACTCAAAGAGCTACGGATTTGGTGAAAATCCTATAGCCTATCTAATGACGTACGCCTGCTCAGTTGCTTTCTTCATTGTCATGACATCAAAATGGAAGCTAACCTTCCGACCCTTTATTTTTCTTGGTACTATTAGTTACTCAATGTACTTGCTTCACCAGTTTGCACTTGAACTCTTCTCCAGCGAATTCAATATTTCTGGCGATTTTAGCTTCCTGAAACTCTCTCTCTATCTTCTGGTAGTCCTGCCTCTATCTTACTTGTCATATCGTTTCATTGAAAAACCAAGCTTGATATTTTCCATTAAAATCAAGGACAAACTGCATTTCGCCCAGAAAACACTTTGAATACCTGAGCGACAAAATGGGGGCTTATAATTACTTTATGAAAGCCCTCAAATTGATATTGCCCCTACGGCTTCGGATATGCCAGTTTCGAAGTGACTATGCGATATTAGTTTAGCCGATCAATTGTAGGCGATTGATCGTTTAAATAGATCATGAGGAGATAAAATGGCAGCTCGGATTTTAGGTGAAATTGCTCTGGTTGAAACATTTTTACAACTGCTCATGCAGCTTTTTTTAGTCTATTGACAAATTTAAGCAATTTAAGCGATCAAATTATAGAAATTGATCTGTTTTGTCGATCATATTAATAATTAAGGAGATTTATATTGAGTAATCCAATCGTCCCTTGGGTGGGAGGAAAACGCCGTTTGGCTAAGCATCTGTTACCCCTGTTTCCTGAGCATAAGTGCTACGTTGAGCCATTTTGCGGCGGTGCAGCACTTTTTTTCAAAAAGAATGCATCTAAGGTTGAAGTCATTAATGACGTAAACGGTGAACTAATTAATCTGTATCGCGTGGTCAAAAATCACCTGGAGGAGTTTATTCGCCAGTTTAAGTGGGCGCTTAGCAGTCGGCAGATATTTGAGTGGGAAAAAGCAACTCCAGTTGAAATATTGACCGATATACAACGGGCGGCTCGGTTTTATTACCTCCAGAATATGGCCTTTGGGGCAAGGGTCGAGGGACAAACTTTTGGAACCGCAACGACTGCTCCAGTAGGTATTAATCTGTTAAGGCTGGAGGAAAACCTCTCAGCAGCTCATCTGCGGCTTGCTCGTACAACGATAGAACATCTGAGCTGGCTTGAATGCATAGAGAAATATGATCGTCCTCATACCTTGTTTTATCTTGATCCCCCCTATTGGGGCACGCAGGGTTATGGTGTTGAGTTTGGGCTGGAACAACACGATGCCATAGCCAAAATGGCTCGCAAAATCAAAGGTAGCATGATCATATCGGTAAATGACATCCCAGAGATGCGACAAACGTTCTCTGGCTTGAACATTGAAGCAGTCGAACTTAAATATTCAATAGGCAGCAACCGTCATCAGGGAAAAGAGTTAATCATCAGTAACTTTACCTGACGGCTATTTGCAAACAATTCCGGACTGTCCAAATCACACGTTTTTTATGGGGTTCAGCAGTTCAGAATTACCTGCAAAACAGTCCGGAATTTTTCGCCGCGCTACATTCTTAATCAACTGCGGTTCGAAGGTATTTTCACGGTCACGCGGCGTGTTCAGTTCGATTTCGCCATCGTCGCAGAGCAGCGTTTTTGACGAGTAGCCATTGCGGGTGTTGGTGCCGGTTTTAGGTGCATTTTTCTCATGCCCGAGATGGTCAGTCAGTTCCGCATTGAGCGCTGTTTCGACGGTTAATTTCGTCAGCATCCGGGAAAACTGATTGAGGTCGGCTTCGGTTTTAAGGCTTTTAGCCAGTTCCGCCGCAAGGGCTCTGAGTTTCTTGTCGTCCATAATTTGCCTGTCTCCGTTGTTGGAGTGAACATATCAAAAACAGGCAATTACACAATTTAAATTACAGGTTCCCTCGTCATGAACTTTGCAACAGTGCCCCAAAATCACTCATTATAAACATACGCTTCCGACTGAATGGTGTAAACATCAGCATTAACGTATTGCCCTTCGTATGTATTTATCCTGTAATTAGTTGATTTAATCGCGTTTCGTGTTTTTGTGAACCCATTGCCATTTATACGTTCCCAATCGGATCCTACATCTAAATTCAACGCAACTTTTAACTTATTAGAAGTATTATTATTGCCAGTAAGCTCATACAAACTCTCCGCCCCTTGAGGAACACCGTTTGCAAGTCTTATGACATAACGATGAGCATTGCCATCCACACTTCCGATTGAACCTGTAGCAATAATAGTGTTATGTGCTACGTTACCGGCAACCAGGTTGCTCACCGCACTCAATTTATTGGTCACCTGAGTTGAACCATTGAAAACAGCATCATCGGATGCTGTGGATGCATCGCCACCCAAGGATCCAGCATGCGCTATACCTGCAAACCCTGCGCCAATAAAAATAGTAGTTAAAGCTAATTTACGTAAAATCATCATGATAACCCCCCTCTTTATTTAAAAGATAACAAAATTTAAAAGATAACAAAAAATCCCAATGCCAAAGAAATGCGTTTATTTAATCACAAAAGAAATTGTGTCAACTTGCCATTATACTATCCACCTTTAAGGGTAATCCATTAATTTAATATTAGCCAGATATTTAATTTGCGGATATTCTCCCATGAATAAAATTATGCATTAATTTCAATCGTATAACTGTCGGGTTTTTTCGCTGATCACCATTTGCTAACTCATCAAATCTCAGCTGATTATCACTTTCCCCTGATTCACACTATACCTGCAACCCGTTATGGCTATCATGACTGACGATGGTACCTATGTGGCCCAAGCAGGTTGTATCAACAGCCCACCAGGCAGGAGTGGGGCTGACTTCATTCCAGTAATACACCGATTCATTAATAATTCTCCAAGTTGCTTACCTTTTTATATTCAGGTGGTATGACCGAGTTCAGCGGCACACCGCCTCCGTCATATAAAGTCCGGCCTCTGCCTTCACTCCCGGAAGGAGGTAGTCCGCACGGCACTGCTGCCCCTCTCCCCACTGGACCATCAGTTGCCCAGTATCCGGCAGCCCGGTCAGGTAAACCTGCCCGCCGTCACCCACGACACCGCTGGTTCCGCCGTCCTTACTACTCAGCGTGGCCAGCGCACCAAAGGAAAGCACCTGACCGTCCGGGCGTTTCAGTGAAATCAGTGCGCGCCCGCCTACATGCGTGGCAAATGCCGCCCGCGTGACGGCCCCTTTCGTCGGGATAACCTTCACGTCCGTCTGGGTGATTTCCGCATCCGCAGGCAGCCTCGTCGGGTCCAAGCTGACCGTATTTTGCTGATACGGGATGAGATAGGATAGGGTGGTATACCCCCGGTAATCCGTTTTCACCCCGGGCCAACCGTTCACCGGCACGCCGGAGGCACCGGGGGCGGCAACCAGTGCCACGCCGTTGTTCATATCCAGCGGTTGCGCCAGTGTCATGCCCTCGCTGCTGATAATTATCCCGCCCGCAGCATCCATACCCGTCTGGCTAGAGGTATCGCTGTAGCTGTAGCTGCCGCTCAGCTGACCGCAGTTGCCACTCCAACCTAGACGCGCCATACCGGTACTGTGGTTACTGCTGTTCTTAACGGAACGCCAGCTCTGGCTGACGTTCCAGTTAAGCTGCCGATCAAACGCCTGTCCGCTCAGCCCCACCTGCTGAGTACTGCCACCTGAAGACGGTGACGTCATCTGATAGTTTGCCCGCGTATTGCCACCTAGCCACCAGTCCAGCGGCACGCTGGCGCTGATGCTGAAAAGACTATTGTTTCTCTGCTGTTCACCGTGGCGACTGTGACTCTGTGTCCAGTTCAGCGACAGGGAGACGTTTTTAATTGTGGTGCCGTAGCTGCCTCCCCATGAATCCTTGTGGCCACTGTGGTTCCGGTAAGTTTCCCGGCTGCCGTTCAGGCCGATATATCCCGCGTCGCCCAGCGACTGGCTGAGGGTAACAGTACTGAGGCTTTTGCTGCGCTCACGCTGGTTGTCATTCCGTCCGCTGTGATAAACATCCAGCACATCAGACAGCGTGTTATACCCGGCAGAGGAATATTGGTAGCTCTCCAGCGTAAACGCACTGTTCGTGGTCTCAACGGAATTGCTGTAGCGCAGCCGCCATGAGGCACCTGTCTCATTTTTACTATCGTTTCTTTTTTGGTCAGATTGTGTGCCGTCAAGCGACAGGGCGCCCCAACGTCCCAGCGATGCCCCCAGGCCTGTCGTCACGGCGCGGTAGTTTTCGGTGGCCTGGAGTCCGCCATACGCCGTCAGGCTCCGGGGCAGACCATACATCACCGTCACCTGCCCCACCGCAGGTGCCTCCCCCTCACTGTGGGATGACCGATACTGCCCTACCATCACGCTATAGCTGAGATAGCCAGTCTTTAAGGCAATGGCGGGCGTCTGCCAGGGAACGGTAAACACCTGTGGTTTGCCGTCGGTTTCCCAGACTGTGACCTCAAGTTCCCCACCCGAATTGCTCGCAGAAAGGTCAGTCAGCGCAAAAGCACCCGGGGCAACCACAGCATTATAAAGAGTGTAACCGTTCTGCTTTACCTCAACCCGGGCATGCGTCCGGGCAATACCGCGCACCACGGGCGCAAAAGCCCGCATACTCGCTGCCACCATGGTGTCATCAGAATGCAGCATCACGCCACGGAAGGGGAAGCTGTCAAAAACGTTTGAGGGAGTAAATTGCTCCCCAAGCGTCAGTCGGCTTTTCAGCCGATTGAGCCCCCGCTCAGCATAGGTGTAAGACTTCTGCCACCGGACAGGTTGCCCCTGACTCTTGTGCCAAGCCGTGTTATTCCTCAGCCGCCATGGGCCGATGTTTGCACCCGGTTCAAGCTGTACATACTGACTGCTATTACGACTGCGGTAGTTCCCCTTGTACTCAGTCTGTGTATTGCTGAACCGATAATTCATCAGAAACGCTGGCAACCCATCATCCCAGAGCGACTCCGGGGCTATCCCCCATACTATCGGGCGCATGGCCACTTGCGGAATGCTCAGCAGCAGTTGCTGACTACTGAACTGAAACTCTACCTGCGCTTGCGGAATGGCCGATAAGTCGGCACAGTTTTCGTCCGGGGTACCCGTTAGGCCGGGATGGTCTTCCACCTTCACGCCATAGCGGGACAGTTGTTCCACACTCAGGCAGGCTTCCAGCCCGCTCTTTCCCTGTTCTGTTTCACGCGAACGAAAAACAATATTCTCCGAGCCAACATGCTCGCGGTTAACCAACACATCAACGGTATAGGTGCCTGGCAACTGCCTGCCCTGATTAAACAACGCGATATCGGCATTGCTGACATTTTCTCCCAACTGGCTGGCATCAAAAACGTAGTTTTTTGCTACCGCACAGACCGGTAGCAAGGCTGACCATACAGTCAGAGCTATGAAAGAAATCCAGAAGCGCATCGTGATTCACTATCAGACGGAAGCGGACGACTGGAACACCCGGCTTTCACCACCGACATCAGTAATGATTTTCCATTCAACTTTTCCTGATGCCCCTTCCGGCAGGGTAAAGCTGCGTTCAGCAAAGGGAGCAACATAATCCAGGTCGTTTACAGGTTTTCCCCCAACGGTAACGGACAACAGATTCATGTAAAACGGCGAGCTGTTGTGCACAGAAATTTTATTTCCCCGCCGCTTCCAGGTTAGGTCAGCCGCCACATCAGTCGGCATGCCTTTCACACCACTGGGGCGAACGAGCAGCTTGATGCAGCTATGCACGCTAACACCCAGATTGACAGTAACTGGGGTGGAGGGGCTGGAATTATTGTTTTTTTCATCTTTTGCCCAGACGTCGACGTCTTTGGGGGGTATTCCGGCAACGCAGAGCCACTGCAGGCTCTCGCGGTCTAAAACATCCGCGCCGCCAGTATGGATGATGCGCATACGGCTCTGCTGTCCGGCCTCCAGCCGGAACAGAGGAGGAGTGACAATAAAAGGGGGGGGGCGATTTTTTATCTTCGGCATAGACTTTGCCCTGAACCAGAATGGGATAGTCCTGCTCATTAATGACGGACAGCATTGCACCACTGGAGTTGGCGTGATAAATAACTCGCGAGGTACCCAACTTTAGCGTAAATTCTTTTGTGTTTGGCGTAAGAGAATAAGCCATGGAATATAACGGTATAGCTATAATGTTCATGCTTAGTAGAATTGTAGTAGTAACCATTTTTTTTGAAAATAAATACATCACTTAACCTTTATTAATTAAAATGTTAATGAAATTAAGGCTGGCGTATGGAACTTCCCCTCCCCGATAAACTATCTCTCCGTATAATATTAGACGACAATTACCCGTTCGCTCTGCGCCAATTCCTGGGGTTTAGGGAGGAATGGAACCGTAAACGCCGTTAAGCGGTCATTTTAAATAGCCAAAAACCAACCGGCCAATTTATGTCATTTTCAGAAGACGACTGCACCAATCAATGGGGCTTGAAGCCTGTTGTGCATACGGCTCCTGACAGACCGATATCAGGACTCCTCTACACGAAACTCGTCTATGCTCAATACTTGTGTGCACCAAAGCGAGGTGAGCATGGTGACCGATACCGCATCGATTACCGAATACGGCGTGGCCACCTTGCCAGAACAGGCGTGGGAGCGTGCGCGCCGCCGCGCGGAGATCATTGGGCCGCTGGCACAGTCGGAGACGGTCGGGCATGAAGCGGCCAACGCGGCAGCCCAGGCACTGGGTCTGTCCCGGCGACAGGTGTATGTCCTGATCCGCCGTGCCCGGCAAGGTTCGGGGCTGGTCACTGACATGGCTCTTGGGCAGTCGAGCGGC
Organism: Serratia symbiotica; assembly: GCF_000821185.2. Classification (NCBI taxonomy): domain Bacteria; kingdom Pseudomonadati; phylum Pseudomonadota; class Gammaproteobacteria; order Enterobacterales; family Yersiniaceae; genus Serratia; species Serratia symbiotica. The sequence goes on from NZ_CP050855.1 coordinate 481,630, forward strand.
GGCAAAGGCAAGGGTCGCTTGCCGGAGTTGGTCGAACGAATCATCCGCGAGCTACTGCAAAAGCGCTTCCTGACCAAACAGAAGCGCAGCTTGGCGTCCTTTCACCGTGAAGTTGCGCGGGCGTGCAAGCTGCATAAGCTGCGGGTGCCGGCGCGCAACACCGTGGCGTTGCGGATCGCCAGCCTTGATCCACTCAAGGCCACTCGTCTTCGGGAAGGCCAGGATGCGTCCCGCACCCTGCAAGGTGCCGGCGGCATTCCGCCGCCAGTCTCCGCGCCACTAGAGCAGGTACAGATTGACCCTACAGTCATCGACCTGATCGTGGTGGACGAGCGCGACCGGCAACCGATTGGCCGTCCGTACCTGACCCTCGCCATCGACGTATTTACCCGCTGCGTGGTTGGCATGGTGGTCACGTTGGAAGCGCCATCCGCCGTCTCGGTCGGCCTGTGCCTTGCGCGTGTCGGCGGCGACAAGCGCCCTTGGCTGGAAGGGTTGGACGTAGAGATGGACTGGCCGATGAGTGGCAAGCCAGGCTGCTTTACCTAGATAACGCAGCCGAGTTCAAGAGCGAGGCGCTGCGCCGTGGTTGCGAACAGCATGGCATCCGCCTGGACTATCGCCCGCTTGGGCAGCCGCACTACGGCGGCATCGTGGAACGGATCATCGGTACGGCGATGCAGATGATCCACAACGAACTGCCAGGGACGACCTTTTCCAACTCTGAGCAGCGCGGGGAATACGTCTCCGAGAAGATGGCTGCCCTGACGCTGCGTGAGCTGGAGCGCTGGCTCGCATTGGCGGTCGGCACCTATCACGGCTCCGTGCACAACGGCTTGCTCCAACCGCCTGCCGCGCGCTGGGCCGAAGCTGTCGCACTGGCCGGCGTGCCCGCCGTCATCACCCGTGCCACGGCTTTTGTGGTCGATTTTCTGCCCATCATCCGCCGCACGCTGACCCGCACGGGCTTCGTCATCGACCACATCCACTACTACGCCGATGCGCTCAAGCCGTGGATTGCTCGGCGTGACCGCTTGCCCGCGTTCCTGATCCGGCGCGACCCGCGCGACATCAGCCGCATCTGGGTGCTGGAACCAGAGGGTCAGCACTATCTGGAAATTCCCTACCGCACCTTGTCGCACCCGGCTGTCACCCTCTGGGAACAACGGCAGGCGCTGGCGAAATTGCGGCAGCAAGGACGCGAGCAGGTGGATGAGTCGGCGCTGTTCCGTATGATCGGCCAGATGCGCGAAATCGTGACCACTGCGCAGAAGGCTACGTGCAAGGCTCGGCGCGATACGGATCGACGCCAGCACCTCAAGGCAACGGCACCGCCCGTCAAAACGACGCTACCGCCGGATACGGACATGGCTGACCCGCAGGCGGACAACCAGCCATCAGCCAAACCGTTCGATCAGATCGAGGAGTGGTAGCCGTGGACGAATATCCCATCATCGACCTGTCTTACCTGCTGCCGACGGCCCAGGGCTTGGCCCGTCACCCGGCGGACGAACGCATCCAGCACCTGCGTGCCGACCGCTGGATCGGCTATCCGCGCGCAGTCTAGGCGCTGAATCGGCTGGGAACCCTGTATGCGTGGCCGAACAAACAACGCATGCCCAATCTGCTGTTGGTTGGGCCAACCAACAACGGCAAGTCGATGATTGTCGAGAAGTTCCGCCGCACCCACCCGGTCAACTCCGATGCCGACCAGGAGCACATTCCGGTGCTGGTCGTGCAGATGCCTTCCGAACCGTCCGTGATCCGCTTCTACGTCGCGCTGCTCGCGGCGATGGGTGCCCCATTGTGACCGCGCCCACGGCTGCCGGAAATGGAGCAACTGGCCCTGGCACTGTTGCGCAAGGTCGGCGTGCGCATGCTGGTGATCGACGAGTTGCACAACGTGCTGGCCGGCAACAGCGTCAACCGCCGGGAATTCCTCAATCTGCTGCGCTTTCTCGGTAACGAACTGCGCATCCCGCTGGTTGGGGTTGGCACGCGCGACGCCTACCTAGCCATCCGCTCAGATGACCAGTTGGAAAACCGCTTTGAGCCGATGATGCTGCCGGTGTGGGAGGCCAACGATGATTGCTGCTCACTGCTGGCCAGCTTCGCGGCTTCGCTCCCGCTGCGGCGACCCTCGTCGATTGCCACGCTGGACATGGCCCGCTACCTGCTCACGCGCAGCGAGGGCACCATCGGCGAGTTGGCGCACCTGTTGATGGCAGCGGCTGTCGCCGCCGTGGAGAGTGGTGAAGAAGCGATCAACCACCGCACGCTTAGCATGGCCGATTACACCGGCCCTGGCGAGCGGCGTCGGCAATTCGAGCGGGAACTGATGTGAAGCCAGCCCCGCGCTGGCCGCTGCAGCCCGCTCCCAGGGAAGGCGAAGCCTTGTCCTCATGGTTCAACCGCGTGGCTCTTTGCTATTACATGGAGGTGCCCGAGCTGCTGGAGCACGATCTTGGTCACGGCCTGGTCGATGACCTGGACGCCGCGCCACCACTGGCGCTGCTGTCGATGCTCTCCCAGCGGAGCGGCATCAAGCTGGACCGGCTGCGTTGCATGAGTTTCGCTGGCTGGGTGTCTTGGCTACTGGACAGCCTTGATGATCAGATTCCAGACGCATTGGAAACCTATGTGTTCCAGCTCTCGGTGCTGCTGCCGAAACTCCGCCGTAGGACGCGATCCATCATGAGCTGGCGTGCCTGGCTGCCCAGCCAGCCGATACATCGCGCCTGTCCGCTCTGTCTGAACGACCCGGCAAACCAAGCCGTACTGCTTGCATGGAAGCTGCCCCTGATGCTGAGCTGCCCGCTGCATGGGTGCTGGTTGGAAACCTATTGGGGCGTGCCAGGGCGGTTTCTCGGCTGGGAGAACGCTGACACTGCACCGCGCACCGCCAGCGACGCGATTGCGGTGATGGACCAACGTACCTGGCAGGCACTGACGAGCGGCCATGTGGAGTTGCCGCGCCGACGCATCCACGCTGGATTGTGGTTTCGGCTACTACGCACGCTGCTCGATGAGCTGAACACCCCGCTTTCGGCATGCGGCACCTATGCGGGATATCTTCGCCAAGTCTGGGAAGGCTGCGGGCATCCGCTACGTGCTGGGCAAAGTCTGTGGCGACCGTATGAAACCCTGAACCCGACAGTACGGTTGCAGATGCTGGAGGCGGCGGCAACGGCAATCAGTTCGATTGAGGTAAGGGATATAAGCCCGCCAGGCGAGCAGGCAAAGCTATTCTGGCCCGAGCCCCAAACTGGGTTCACCAGTGGCCTGCCGGCAAAAGCGCCGAAGCCCGAACCTGTCAATCACTGGCAACGTGCAGTCCAGGCCATCGATGAGGCCATCATTGAAGCGCGGCACAACCCCGAGACGGCACGCTCGTTGTTCGCGTTGGCTTCCTATGGTCGGCACGACCCAGCTTCCCTGGAACAGTTGCGCGCCACCTTTATGGCACTGCTGATGGGGATTTCTGATGTTGGCAGCATTCCAGTATGTGATAATCGATTGGCATTCCTCAATGACGGCGTGAAAAGGTTTTCTTCGTTATATGAGAGTGAAATGTCATTCATCGCTAATTTTATCTCAACATTGGTATGGTTGGTTCCTAAAAATGCAAACGCCAATAATGGGAGTGCATCATTTTACGAACTTCCACATGTTACCTTTATTTTCGATGCCACACTATTCTTTGTTCCACCGTTCCATAAGCTTCTAAGAGAATTCGGGTTTCTTGGATTCGTCGAAAATCTTTATCACGAAGCACTCCATCATCAAGTACACACGTTCAACGCATTTCATGGTAATCAATACTGTCAGGGAACTCTGGGGGAGTCGTTGATAGATTTTCCTCAACGGCAAGATCGAACTTTCAGTTATACCCAGGCTTTCAATGTTTGTTACGTATACGGGGAAATTGTTAGATATCGTCGTAAAGTAGCGCAATACCTTTCCGAGGAATATCGGGTTGAAGAATTAACATGGATAAATGAGGCATTGGACTCTGCAATAATGATGCGATTTAATTTGGCCACACGTTTATATCCCGTGAGGGACGCCTTTTTACCTCCCTGGAAATCACTCATCGAAGAATGGACGTTGGAAAATGATGCGGGAAAATATTTCAACCAGGAGAAACAATTATGAGTGATATAGCTGAATGGGATGGCTATCTGATTCTTGACGATTTTTTAAGTAGCGATGAGATTTTCGCCATTCAGTTATATATGCAATTTGAGAATTACTATCTCGTCCATTCTCTGGGGTGGTCAAAATCTTGGAGAATGACCGACGGAGAACCGTTGGTGAGTGTCAGCTATTTTTACTCATTGCTGACAGAAAAAACCACCGTGGATGATAATGTCATTACTTCCGGCATTGATATTTTAAGTAAAAAGATCGGTTTAATAACATCACATCTGCGTAATTTTTTGGGGGAGGATTGGAATGCATTTTCACTCACAACGTTCCTGTATCCAGCTGGTAGCGGGCTAGGCTGGCATGAAGACGATGCCCAATATAAAGGAGCATACATATTTTATGCGCATCCAGAATGGAAACCCAATTGGGGTGGGGAGATTTGTGTCATCGACACCCCCGTTAATTCCAGCGCAGGGTTGTCCGAACAAACCTACAATGCGTCTGAAGAGGTTTTACGCATGTCAGGGATAACCGGAGGTGCTGTTGGACCGGAGTTTGGATGGAGCATCCGTGAACGCAGTATCAATGATTGTGGGGTCGGAACATTTATTTACCCCAAACCCAATCGACTTGTGATAATAAAACCAAATTACTCACACTGTATCAAGAAAGTTGATGTCAGTGCCGGGGACAATATGCGTTGTTCCGTTGCTGGTTTCTTTCATAAAAGCTGAAGTTATGGCCAGTAATCAATACCGACCATTTTAATGTCATTAAGACTGACGCTTTACATGTAAAATGAGTAGAGAAGAAAGCAACAACCCAGTCATGGAACAAATGACAAGAGCCAGCGGACTGCCTACTCTGTCAGCCAGCATACCTGCCGAAATACTGACTACTGCACCGATAATGATTTGTTTTCTGTAGCTGCTGGCAGAGGCTGCTGCTACCTGTTCGTTGTTAAAGTTCGTCAGCAAACTGTACCAGCCAAGACTGTATATAATATTAGAAAATACATGAGCAGAAAAAACCAGTACTAATGAAATACTCATGAACGGTGTCAATGGAATGAAAAAATAACACAAAATAAACGCCGCCATGCACGCAATAATAAACTTTGATGACTGATTTTTGTAACGTTCTTCCTTGACCAAAAATGGCCCGAGAAGTTGTCCCAGACTGCGGGCGAACAATAAAAACAACAGTGTTTCTTTTTGGTCATTATTGCTATGAACCAATGTGGGCAGGAGCGACATAGCCGGCGCTCCTGTCATTGCCAGTGCCGGCAATAAATAGAGGCTAGCACGTTGTTTTGATGACAACCTTTTAGGCAACCCTTGTGCGTAAACATTCTGTTCTGCATAATTCGCCAGCTTTGGCAGTGAAAATATAAATGTAATGGCTATGATGTAGCTGAGCAGATTTGCCAACAAATAGGTATTGCTCTGGACGGTACCATAAAGGAATACGCCAACACCTATGCCAAATAAAACCTGTCAAGCAAACACCAGCGTGTCGATAACCGCACCGGCACCAATATCTTCTGGAGCAAGTTTAGCTTTGGTATAATGATTAATGGCAGGAATGGTGATCCCCGCAGATACCGACGAGGCAACGCCAGCAAGCTGCAGTATGGTCACGGAACCATGAACCAATCCGTACCAGGGAACCATCAAACCCAGTGCGCCAATGCATTCAGCGATCATGAAGCAATATTTTGCTTCAATACGTGCAAGCAGATATTTTCCTGCAATACTCCCCAAAAACCCCGGTGATGTTGACAAAATAAACGCCAAGGCAAAGGAGGACGGTGCCGCGTTCAATCTGGCCAGCTCACCAAAAACCATGATGAACGTCAATCCAGAACCTACGGAACTGCAAATTAGCGCTAACGCGAGTATTCTTAACCAAAGATACTTACGCATTGAGCGTAACAATATAAAAAACATAGTCACCTCAAGACCATTAAACGATTAATTGAATTGATTCCCCTCCATGTGATGTCAATTACATCGTCTCGTTCCTTATCTGGATCTGGTTGTTGAGGTGGTTATACTCCACCGAGTATAGATAATCTTTTCCTATTTTCCAGTCTTCAGGCTTCTGAAGAAGCGCTCCATCGGACTATTATCCCAGCAGTTTCCACGACGACTCATACTCTGCCTGATCCGGTACCGCCACAGTGAAGTGACTGCCGGAACTGCCTGCTTGTGTAATGGCTGCCCTGATCGCTGTGGAACATCACCCCGGCTGGTTTGCCACGAACTTCCCACGCCATTTCCAGCGCTTTGATGGTCAGTCTGCTGTCCGGTGAGAACGACATTGCCCAACCCACCGGTTTCCTCGCGAACAGGTCGAGAACAACGGCGAGGTATGCCCAGCGCTTACCTGTCCAGATATACGTCACGTCGCCGCACCACACCTGATTAGGCTCTGTCACTGCGAACTGACGCTCAAGGTGATTCGGGATAGCGATGTGTTCAGGGCCACCGCGTTTATACCGATGAGTGGACTGCTGACAACTGACCAGCCCCAGCTCTTTCATGAGTCTGCCGGCAAGCCAGCGCCCCATCAGGAAGCCTCTGAGCGTTGCCATTGCGGCGATACTCCTTGCCCCGGCTGAGCCATGACTAATGTTGTATAGTTCCTGAACCTGACTGCGTAACTCTGTATGCTTTCTGTCCGGCTTATCAGGACGGCATTTCCAGTATTTATAGCTGCTGCGGTGAACCCCAAATACGTGGCAGAGTGTAGCCACGGGATAACGCGCCCTGAGTTTTCCGATTAACGAGAACTGTTCAGGGAGTCTGACATCAAGAGCGCGGTAGCCTTTTTTAATATTTTATTTTCCATTTCAATACGTTGTAGTTTTTTCTTAAACTCACGTATTTCAATTTGCTCCGGGGTAATGGGAGAAGCTTTCGGTGTTTTTCCCTGTCGTTCGTCCCGTAATTGTCTGACCCATCGGGTCATTGTTGAAAGGCCAATATCCATGGCTTTTGCTGCTTCAGCAACGGTGTAGCTCTGATCGACAACCAACTGAGCCGTTTCACGTTTGAGTTCTGCACTAAAATTTCTTTTTTTCATTGGTACTAACACATTGGAGCACCCGTGTTGTTCTGAGGTGAGCATATCACCTCTGTTCAGGTGGCCAAATTCAGTGTGCCACTACACACCGCTCCGTTGCATTGGGCTTCAAACCCTAAGTGCATTTAACTGATCTTCAACATGTATCCCATCAAAAGTTTTATTTCTCCTGCTCATGAAATTATGACGAATTTATTACTTTGCAGCGATTTTTCGTACCGTTTTTAACGATTGGGCACAAAATCGAAAGTAATGGTATAATAATATGACGATAATATTCAGCATTAAATAGTTAGCATCGTGAAAGAACAGATTATTCACATTATATTAGCTTGTGTGAGGGGTTATCGATTCGCTAGATATTAAAAACACATATTTTAGTGTGTTTTGCGTGAGTTTTTTATTTAAATTGCGAGGTTAAAAGTGGGCAATAAATATAAAATTAGAAAAAACTTGTTATTAGTGGGTTATAAAAATTATTTCTTATTTAAAAAAGAAATAATTATAAAGTCAATTTTTTCGTCAATTATCTCTTTTCTATCTGTACCTGCTTTAGCCGGAACTTGTATTCAAATTGACAAAATTGATTCTGATAATGTAATGGGAAGTGGGGCAACCACTTCCGTCAGATGTGATCCAAATAGCATTGCAATTGGCGGCGGTAATGGCGCGACTGCCGAAAAAAATGGTATTGCCATTGGTAATCATGCCAATACCACAGGGGGGTACAATTCCATAGCTTTAGGCACTGACACTTCGGCACTAGGAGATAATAGTATCGCTATGGGCCATAACTCAAAGATTACCCATGATGCTCAACAAGGCATGACCTTTGGTCTAAATTCTTCTGTATCAGGGGAGTTTGGTATAGCAATTGGCCAACGTGCCAAGGCAACTAACCAAAGCTATGCCAGTGTTGCTATAGGAGAAAGTGCTGTGGTAGATGGCTCATTCTCTGCAGCATTGGGTCCATCTGCTAAAGCAGACGGACCCAATACTATAGCATTAGGCTATTATAGCCACGCCAAAGGAGTCAAAAGTCTCGCCTTGGGCTCCTATGCGTCAGCAACCGGAAACTACGGCGTGGCTATCGGCAATACAGCCAAGGCTACCGGTAATAAAAGCATCAGCATAGGTTTTGGTAATACTGTATCAGGTAATGGTTCCGGCGCTATCGGTGACCCTTCAACCGTCTCCGGTTCTAATTCTTACTCACTCGGCAATAATAATACCATTGAGGCCAATAATGCTTTTGCGATTGGCAATGATATTACTATACCCTCCGATCTTAATGGTGCTGTTGTCTTGGGAAATGCCTCAACCGTAGAGGCCGCTAATCCAACCTCCTCCACTACGCTTAATGGTAACAATTATAGTTTTGCAGGTGGTGCACCCGTTGCCGGTGATGTAGTGAGTGTGGGTAAGGCCGGTGCCGAGCGACAGCTTACCCATATGGCTGCGGGCCGATTGTCTGACACCAGCACTGATGGAGTCAATGGCAGTCAGTTGTTTGCCACTAACACCGAGGTGAATAAATTGGGCACCAGAATGACCAATGTTGAAGCTGCGGTCAATGATATGAATGCAGGTAACGGGGTTAAATATTACCGCGCTAATTCCAGCAAGGCGGATGCTTCAGCGAGTGGTACTGATTCTTTAGCGATGGGCGCAGAAGCGACGGCGTCCGGCAATAACGCTGTCGCGATGGGTACCGGGGCCGAGGCGCAAGCCAAAAACAGCGTTGTCCTCGGTTCGGGGGCTTCAGACAATGGCCGAGGGGCGGAGACTTATACGGGTCAATACTCAGGGGCCAGTAACCAAAGCGTAGGTACGGTTTCTGTCGGCAATGCGGCGACAGGTGAAACGCGTACCATCAGTAATGTGGCCGATGGTCGACTGGCTAACGATGCGGTTAACGTTCGGCAACTTGACGGTGCCGTAGCAGAGTCAAAAAGATATACCGACGACGCCATTGCTCACGCCTCCGCCATTGAGGGTGGCAGTTATGGTAGGCGTATGGATAAAGCTGAGGCTAACATTACTGCTTTGCGGCAAGGTACGTCAGGTATTATCCAGGTGAAAGATACCAATGGGCAGGCCTCACCAACGCCGACCGGTAATAACAGCTTGGCTGCCGGAGCGGGTGCCAGCGCATCAGGGAATAATTCAACTGCCTTGGGTAACGGCGCAATGGCTAAAAGCAGCAACTCTGTGGCGCTGGGGGCATCCTCCATAGCCGAGCGGGATAATTCTGTCTCTGTGGGGAGTAAAGGCCATGAACGTCAGATAACCCATGTTGCAGCTGCAACACAAGGAACAGATGCCGTTAACTACGATCAACTGAAAAACAGTCTCGCTAATGTCGGCGCGAGCTCTAACGCCTATACCGATAGACACGTAAACCAATTGAGGGACGAGATGGCACGCCAGAATAAAAGATTAAGCAGTGGTATCGCCAGTGTCGTTGCCATGGCTAACCTGCCGCAGCCTGTCGATCCTGACGCAAGCATGATATCGATGGGTATCGGTACTTACCACAGTGAGTCTGGGTTAGCTCTGGGTATTTCACACCGTTCTGAAAACGAACGCTGGGTGACGAAAGCCAGCATAAGTACTAACACCCAGGGTGAGTGGAGCTTAGGTATAGGTACCGGTTATCAATTCTGATTTATGTTGCTATGGGGTATAGCAATACCCCTTTTTTTGTTTCTTCAGGTGGATAAAATGAAATCTATCAAGTGCGTCTTTTTGTTATGTGCCGCTTCCCTGATATCAGCCTGCGATATCCCTGCTGCTAAACAGGCACCCGGCGAGGCTACAGTGCAGGAGAATGCACCAATGCCAAAGGTAGGGACTTATTACGTTGACATGGCCGCGCTCCCACTGATCCAAAACACGGTCCGCCTTATGGCTCCGCAGCTTAAAGGGGATGTCGATATTGCTGCAATCCAGAAAATTTGCCTGCTTGCCCGTGGAGAGGTCACCAAAGCGGTAGTCAAAGAATCTTTAAAGCGTGATGGGATTAAGCTGGAATCTATCCCGCAGTCTGGCAGCAATATGTCACTGTTGATTAACGATGATAATAAAGGCAGGCAGACCCTGTGTGCCGCGTATATTGCTAACAACCTAAATTCTCCGCTCGATCGTACCCAGTTTATGGAGAAAAAAGCAGAAACCATTAGCAATAATAACAAGAAAAAAACCACGGTTTATAAAGAGCAGGTTAATCCAACCCAGCTTAGCGATACCCTGGCCACCAACATGGCGGTAGCCCGTGCTAATGCGGAAGTTTATGCGCTTATCGCCAGCCTGCTGCGCGATGAACCAGGGCTGTCGCCAGAACAGTATTCCGTAAAAGTAAAAAAAATGTTCAGCGAACTCTCGTCTTATTATCTCTTGCGTGTAAAACAATTATACTCGCCTGACACAAATGGCTACCTACTGACCGCTATCAATAAAGAAGGGGACTATGCCTTTTCTAGCAGTGGTGGCTACAGTTTTACACGTACTGATAACACAATTTTATTGTCATATCAGGGCGTAAACTGGTTGGGGAGGGGCAAGCTGTTGGGTTCGGATTACGTGCTCAAAGCAAAAATTTTCCCGGAAGAGGCGACAAAAAGTCTGGAAAAATAATATTTTCATTATTTATTTTTTTCTATAATATGTCGTTGAGTAGTTAGGTTCAAGAAAGGGGGAGTTATAAGCGTATTCAGTAGGTTAATTGCATTTACACTGCTTGCTGGTATTGCGGTATCTGCCACTGCATCACCAATTGACCTTATTCATTGCCAGAGTGATGAAATTTTGGCTAAGGATGGTGATGGCTGGGTGTGTGTTAAATTTGATGAATAATACCTTAAAAATTCAAATGATAAAGCCCACTAAATGAACTATACCCCATAAAATTGGACAGTTTGTGTTAAGCGATTAATGAGGTCAAAGTTCGGTATTCTACCGAACTTTGACCTTTTAGGTTGAGAAGGTCATCTTTACCAGATGACCGATGCAGTTTAACCCATCATTGAAAAAACGATTGACCGTACTCCATCTCTGGCACCTACTCAGGGCAGACAGAGCCGCTTTGCACAAAAAACTTGATGGTTAGGAATCTCAATAGCCGTATTTTGAGTATCCTAACCATAGACCATCGCGTGGTTCATTCCCAAATGGCGCGGCATAGCACAAGGTTATGCCTAAAAACGCCTGCTTTGATGTGTTTTTAATCAAAAACTTATTTTTTAGGCATAAATACACATTACCCCATGCTATCAAATGATAGTGAAATCCTACCATTCATGTCAGTCCTCTTACCGTTTTCAGCACTTTTGAAGTTAATAAACTCAACAATGAAATCAACGTAAATCCGGTTGACAAAGTAACGTATTTATAGACTTAAAATCATATAGTTACGTTTTTAACGTACATTTCCGTTCCATTGAGATTCCCCCCTAGATGAGCAACTGGTCACCCGACGTTTTCATCCTGGTTCCTCTATTGCTTAGCTGCCTAAACCATCTCCCAGTCCACAGTTTCTTCTTGTCTGTTTGGATGTGCGGTGGTGCCTGTTGTGTCCTTTTTTTCGCCTCTTTTCCCTGGACATCCAACTGTTCTCTGTATCCATCTCAGGTCCGCACCATTCTCCAGCATCTGCGTCGCCATCGCATGGCGGAACAGGTGGCAGCTCCCTTTGTCGATACCCGCCGCTCTCAGGTACGGCACCACGGCCATTGTGATACCGCTGGCCGTCAGACCTGTCAGACCGTCCATTGCCAGGAACAGCGCCTTACAGCCCGCTACCGCCAGCAGCTCTGGCCGCATATGATGCAGATAGCGGTTGAGCCACCACAGCGCCTGCTCTCCCACTGGCACGATGCGGTCTTCGTGTCCTTTTCCCTGCAAGATGGTCAGTATTTTCCGGCTGAAGTCCGCGCTGTATATCTCAAGGTTGGCCACCTCACCCCGCCGTATCCCCGTTGACCACAGCAGCTCCAGCAGCGCCCGGTCACGGATGCCCTGAAGCGTGGTCAGGTCGCACAGGCTGACGATGTCTTCCACCTGCTCCACGCTCAGGATGGCGCGCGGCAGGCGCTTCTCCAGCCTCGGCAACTCCAGGTCAACGGCCGGGTTCGCCAGGATAAGCCCCTGTTTCGCCATCCAGGAGAACCACACCTGAAGCGGTTGCAGCGTGGTCCGCTGGGTGCGCGTGCTTAACGGCTCACCGTCTTTCTTCCGGTACTGATACAGATGCCGCTGATACGTTTCCAGCACCGGGCGCGTGATGTCCCCGGCCTGATACAGTCCGCGCTCTGCCGCCCAGCAGATAAAGCGGTAGCTGTGATGCGTCTGTACCTTCAGCGTGGTCCCCGACCCGTTGCGTTCCCTGCGCCACTTCACGAACCGCAGCAGCAGCGCATACAGGCTCTTCGGATGGGAAGCCGGGCCGACCGGCGGGCGGTAGATTTCATCGACGGTAAGCAGGCGATTCGGAGAAGGTTTGCGATTGGCCATGATATTTGCTCCCTGCGTGGCTGGCAGTTAAGACGAGGATTCGGATAACGAGGGCGAAGGCGATGGGGTGTTTTCTTTTTCTTCCTGATTACTGTGTCTGGTGCAGATCCGACCGGTTTTGCCTCTGGGCCTTGTGCTGCCTGACCTGAAGCCGCTTTTCCGCTGGCCGACCGCCCCCCGACCTGACTCCGAAGTTGACCAAAGTTCGAGCTCGAGTGTGTGCAATGACCAGCACAACAGCTGAATTATCAGCTGTTGCTCGTTGGTGTTTGTTGGTGCGCAACGATCCTCTGCTTTCTAGGTTGGTTGGGTGAGGCTAATATATGACCAACCTCTAGTCTCACTAAGCTTGGTAAATTTTTACTTTATGAGTCAGTAGATGGCAGTACTGGCATACCTTGTGTGACGCCAGCTAACACCGCCACGACCTCGGTGCGGATTGGGTACGGCAGAACGGCGAGGTGATTGTCGGTGGCGACTGGATCATTGAGTCTGGGATCACCGATGCCGAACAACTGGAGAGCAACGCCACGCCCGGTGTGATTCGGTTGCAGCGGCGCGAAGTTGAGGGGGGTAAAGCATAAAAACAAAGATCCCTGCTTGATAGCCGGGATCTTTAATTAATTACCACCACTTGGGATAATCGTTAAACGCCTCGTATAACGTACGCATTGACTGATTAGTTAGCTTTTCCTTGCCCTGAACTGAAGTGACATAACCTTCCAGGTCTTCTTTGGAGCATGACCATTCGAGCCAACTTTGAGCCGGGTTTACTCGCAATTCAAAAAAGCCATTCATATCTTTAAGAACTGCTATATCCCCCCTTCGCATACTATCAATAAACGCATCAAAACACTGGCATTCTATCCATAACTGAGAGTTTACTTCGGAGCTATAGCTAAATTTTTCTACCCGGATAGTAATGCTAAACTTTAGTGATGGAACATGCTCATCAAGCTCCACAACATCCATCTTGATATTTATAGGACTACTAATTTCTATATCCATTTAATGGGATCCTAAGTAACGAGCATGAATAATTGTTGGTAACTCGCCAGCAGCACGAGGCGGCTTAATTTCCAACTGCCAGCCATCAACGGTGATCCTCTCACCGTACGGCATCTTATTTTTCGTTGCTGTATTTACAGCTGCCTGGAAACTTCTTAGCTCTTCCTGACTGGCAAGCTTTACAGCTTCAGGCGTCTGTGTCACAGCTTTTGATGCTGCATATTCTGCCATATGCTCGGTAGCATTTCCGTGGATCCATACTTTTTGACCATTCGGTAATGACATTTCAAAAGATTTTGGGATTACTGAACCTGGATATACTGGCTGAGTACCTTTAATCGAATCAAAAACAGTCCCGGCAATTCCTTACCTGACCCGATTCGTATAAAACAAGGAGTCAGACGATTTCTCATCCAACTCCTTGTTTTATTTGGTGGCCCCTGCTGGACTTGAACCAGCGACCAAGCGATTATGAGAAATAAATCAAGATTCTCACGGATAATTTATTTTTATAAAATATGATAAATTTCAGTATGTTAGTTGTTCTCTTTGTATGCCTGCAACTCACTGTTATTCACTTTAAACGCTATTCTAAGGTAGCCTAAGCGAATCCTGGCAACAGCCCTTACGCTGAGATTTCTCGCTTCCTGAGTCGTTCCGGCCTTCTCTGTAGGATACCTGACATTGGCAACATTCAAATTCACAAAAGCAAAACTTCATGATCTCCCCCCAGCCCCGCATGGTAAGCAGGTTGAATATCATGATAGCCAGGTTAAAGGGCTTAGAATCCGGGTCGGCTCCTCTGGGCTTAAGGTTTTTTGCGTAGTCAGGAAGGTCAAAGGGAAATTTTTCAGAACGGCGTTGGGTCGCTTTCCTGAAATCACTGTAGATCAAGCCAGAACCGCAGCTCTTGAGACGTTGGGGGGCATAGGTCTTACGGGTCGTAACCCGAATACGGTTAAGCGTGAGAATGACGCTGCTGATGTGATTTTGAGGGATGCCATGGAGTTGTATATCAAGACCAGAGGGCACCGCCTTAAAGAAAACACGGCGAACCAGTATCGCCGATTACTGAATAATTTTTCCGGTGACTGGCTGGGGCAACCTCTCGCGAATATTTCGCGGGATAGTGTATTCAACAGGCATAAAGCAATAACAGATGGCACCGCGTGGTTTGGTGAGGATCGTTCAACGCTCCGTTCCGGCGTTGGATGTGGTAGCAAGGCTCAGGCCGATTTGTGGGGGCGTGCGCTGCGAGCGATTCTTAATTTCGCTCATGACCATTACAGGAATGAGATGGGCCTAAAACTGTTACCAGAACCGCCAACGGTTGTTCTCAGTACTAAAAGGCAGTGGCATGGCCTGGCAAGGAAAAATACGCGCATCCGTAACCATGAGTTAGGGCGCTGGCTGAATGCTGTAGAAACCGTGAGAACAGAGTCCCTTGAGTGGCGTGATGATCATGCTGTGTCGGTGTGCGATGCGCTTGATATGGCTCTCTTTACCGGGTTGCGGCGAGGTGAGGTGTTTGGGCTTGAATGGGATAGGGTTAACCTTGAAGGTGGCTATTTCTGGATAGACAAAACAAAGAATGGCGATCCTCTTGAATTGCCCATAACGTCAACGCTGCAAGTTATATTTGAGCGGCGGCTTAAATTCCGTGTAGATAATAATCCTTATGTTTTCCCTGCGGCGCGTGGCGGTTTGATAACAGATCCCCGAAAAGTCATCACCAAAATTATCAGTAAAACAATATCTGATAAGGACAGAGAACAGAAGGAATTTAATTTTACTTGCCATGATGCAAGACGTACTTTCGCGACGCTAGCCGAACTTAGTGGCGTTGGTACATATATTTTGAAGCGGCTCATGAATCACCGCTCTGGAAGAACTTCCGATACAACACAAGGTTATATATCATTGCCAGTTGAAGAATTAATTGAGCCAGCAGGGAGAATTGAAAGCAAAATTCTGCATGAGGCTGGAATAAGAAGGAATTTTGCGGGGGCAAAAAACTTATTAAAAACTCTGTCTGAAGATGAAAAAGAATCCCTGCTTAATGAATTGTTGAAGGGGAAAGAATGAACATTTACAGTTTAGATGATTCTAAAAATAATGAACGTGATTTTATCAATCATACGATAAAGTTGATAATTCCCGAAATCGAGGCTTCAGGGCTTTTATCACCAAAGGTTATAAAAATTCTTAACGATGCCATTTCTTATTCTATTCCTAACAATGGGAATGCGTATGATATATTTGAGAGTCTTTTGGTTTGGATTGAAAGTGCGGCCTTAAAAGAAATAAAATTCAAAATACAGCGAGTTTCCTCTGTTATAAAAACAAATGACTCATCTGATCATTTGCCTGATTTTACCACTCTTTTAAGGGATGTTCAGGTTATGAGTAAAGAATACTCTGTTCCATTTAATGAGAGTGAGATGAATGCATTTTCTACAAGCCTTTACTTACGGACAACAGGTATGACTATACAAGCTGATAACCTGCTTACTGTCATTGTTAACGGTTTGGTAAGGCGAATTTATTTGGATTATTTCAAGGTTAGGTTTGGAAAGAATATATCATTACTTCTTTTATCACGTTCTTCTACTGACGAAGATCAATATTTTGAGTATCAACCGAAAGCTAAAAGAGGGCCAAGAAATAAGCATTACAGTGAGGTTGTTAGAATTGTTGAACTAACACTGGTGCCATATCCAGATATTTCAACCTATTCATTATCAAATAGGCTACATGTTCATCTTTCTAAACACCGTGATGCACCATCAATACAGACATTAAGGCGATGGGTTCAGGATATACGTGATGAAAATAATCAGATCCCACAAGAACCTTACACAAGACACTTTAAATTGATACATGAGTAACTAACTGATTTTATAGTGATCACTGGCTTAATGAGTATGCTTACTCATTGCTTGTGATCTTACTATTAGCCTTATGATTCTTTTGCCATTCTAATTTTCAATTTATCTTTTTCACGGTGTTAACCCGCTTACTTAAGGTGTGAAAGATGGAAGTGAAAGAAAGAATGACCCGTAAAGAAGCTGCTGACTATATCGGCGTAACTTCCGCAACAATGGCTAACTGGGCCTGCACTGGCAAAGTGAAGCTGCCTTTCTATAAAGCTGGCCTGAAAAAGGTCATCTATTTCAAGCATGATCTCGATGATTACATCGCATCCACCCGCCGTACTCAGGCACTCTAAATAAAAATCCCCCGGTGCAGCAACACAGGGGGATCTGGTGATATCACTTACGGAGATTGGTTATGCCAAAACAACTCAACCACAAGCATTGTATCTTTAATGCTCATAAAATCAATGTGATGTTATCATTTTCAAATAAAAATGATGCATTGTTATTGACGCAGAAGGCATTACGGCGCTATCGTCTTACCGTTGCCACTCAATGGGCAACCGGGCGTGGAAACCCGTATCAGTACAAGGCGACACCAGACGCCGATTGCGTCTTTTTTATTGTCGTTAAGTCAGTGCCACCATATTCAGCGGAGCAGATCCGCGCAGTATCAATGGTGGCGCTGGCAGGGCAGCTTTCGGGCTGGCCGGTCTCCTTGTACGCCGGTATTTCCACCCCTGTCAGCGTCACCACCAATCATGAGCGTGGAAACTCCGGTGGTGACTCCTTAATCAAGTACAAGGAGATCATCATTATGATGACAACCCCAACCCCGTTGTATCCCCAATTTGTTTGGCTTTTTCTCGCTGTTCGCCGTTCTGACGTGTTGTCTAAACCGCACCGTAGGGAAGTCACCGCCCCTGATTTCATGAGCGCACGATGCACGATAGCGCGTGATTTTGTCGCCTCATTTGCTGGTCGCCTGCCTGTTCGTGAGGTGACTCATGTTTAGAATCCTTATCACCCTAATTAATTACGAAGCTGCCGAACGGCGCGAACTGGTTCACGGTGGCCGCTATAAATCCCGCGAAGCTGCCTGGAAAGACGCACAGAAAATGGCGTATATCCATAAAAATGCCGTTGGCACTGTCACGCATGAATGCATGGTAAAAGTTATTGAGGTGAAAGCATGGCTGATATCTTCTGCGGAAAAGTAACCCGCAATAAAACGTTTCTGGTTTCCGGTTATGCGGTAACACCGAAGGGTTATACCCGCAGCGCAGAAGCAACTGTTGAAGCGCTAAATCGTGAAGACGCAATTATTCGGGCTGCAGCGCAATTACGTTGGGAAGGATTAACGTATTTTAAAGCGCTTAAGGTTCTGGAAATAACCGCGCCTGACACCAGTAAACTGCACTGATAATTCGGTAAATAAATTCATATTTTATATGACCCTGACGGGTCAGGGAGTCTTTATGTCTCAAAATACATTAAATGCGGATTCATACGTTAACAGCGAACTGTCATTGCTCCCAAATTATACCTGTTTTATGACGGAGAAAAGCAAGGACAGACTTGATATGTTTACGGATATTGTGGATTTGATGGCTATATTCCTGGGAGATACGGCACAAAATAAAGATGCGGATAGTGTAGATGCCAGAAGAATGCACAGCCTTTTTCAGGTGCTCAGTGAGGAGCTGGAACGCATCGAGTCAGGTATATTTATCACTGGAGGTATATTCTCTGAGTTTCAGGGCGTAACTGGCCTGCATATTATTGAACGCTATGGGGAAAATAAGGCTGAGGCACTACTGAAAGATAGTGACTGATATAACAATAAAAAAGCGCCGTAGTGAGCGGCGCTTAATGAATTTACTGAAAAAGGTTGCGGCATGAAGAATATCAAAGTGTCAGAAATTAGCAAGCAGTCTGTGGGGAAGTGGGATTACATTCTACAGCGCCTTGGCATAAAAATTCCCGAAAATGGGAAACACGGCCCCTGTCCTAAATGCGGAGGGAAAGATCGTTTCCGTTTTGATAATAAAGACGGGCGCGGAACGTGGTTCTGTAATCACTGTGGCAATGGTGATGGCATTGATATTGTGAAGCTGGTTTTTGATATTGATACCGTTCCCGCTGCGGCTCGCGTGGCTGAATGTCTGCCGTCCGTACCGGCTGTTACTGCCCCCGCCAGAAAAGATGCTGCAAAACAGACAACGGTGAACTGGCCTGCACTTCTGAGTCAGTCGGTGACAGGGGAAAGTCCCTATCTGGCAGGTAAAGGACTGGCCGGTCATGCGTCAAGACTGACAACCAGAGAACTGATGGCCGGTGGTGAAAAATACCCGTCAGGCTCCCTGATGCTGCCGGTTAAAAACACGGAGGGATACATAACCGGTATCCAGCTTATCAGCGGTAATGCCGTCAAGAACCTGATGAAAGGGTCTAAATATTCCGGCTGCTTTATTCCGGTTAGCGATTTTCCGGAAGGATCGCCCGAAAAAGTCGTTATTGCAGAGGGTTACGCTACGGCTGTTTCCGTTTCACTGCTCAGTGATGCGTGGCCGCTGGCGGCTCTGTCCAAAACTAACCTCAGGGCGGCGGCAGAGGCCGTGCGGGAAAAATGGCCTGAAACGCAGATCATTATTGCCGGTGACAATGATTTCATGGACGGCAAGCCCAATGAAGGGCGGGAAGTGGCAATCAAAGCTGCACTGGCCGTAAAAGGCTGGGTCAGTATTCCCCCCGGCAGGGCAAAGGCAGACTGGGACGATTACCGCCGTGATTTTGGCGTCCAGCGGGCGCGGGAAGCCTTTGCGGAAGAAATGTTTAATCCCGGAGATACGGAGACCCGCCTGCCTCCCGGCTTCAGGCTGACGAAAGAATTTCTGTGGTGCGAGCGTACCCATAATGACGGAAGTGAAAGCGGCCAGGTGAAACAGATAAAGATTTGCAGCCCGCTGAAAGTGACCGCCATTACCTGCGACGCAGACGGTGGTAATTTCGGGCGTCTGCTGGAGTGGGATGATTCCAACGGCTCCCGTCATGAGTGGGCCATGCCCATGACGGTACTTGCCGGAGCCGGGCAGGATTTGCGTGAGGTGTTACTTGAGAATGGTCTTCATTTTATCAGCGTGAACGGTACTGCGCGTGGGCTGTTGATGGAGTATATCGCTACCTGCCGCCCGGTACGTAAAGTGACCTGTGTAGAGAGGACGGGCTGGTACGGTGGCTCTTACGTGCTCAATGGCGAGGTGATTGGCGGCGAAGCCAGTTCGGTCATTTTTCAGGCCGCCCGGTCATCAAAAAATGATTTCAGGGTAAGTGGTGATACCCGCGAGTGGATGGAGCATGTAGGCCGTTACTGCGCCGGAAATTCCCGCCTGGTCTTTTGCGTCAGTCTGGCGTTTGCTGCTCCCCTGCTGACACTGCTGACACTGCTGGGAATCGGTGGGGGCGGATATCACCTCAAGGGGGAATCCACCGATGGTAAAACCACCACCATGAAGGTGGCCGCTTCCGTCTGTGGCGGGCCGGATTATTGGAAAACATGGCGGGCGACGGGAAACGCCCTGGAAGGTATCGCGCTGCGTCGTAATGACGCCGTGCTTATGCTCGACGAAATCAGCGAGGTTGACGGCAGGGAGGCGAGCCGTATCGCCTATATGCTGGGTAACGGTCAGGGCAAGGCAAGGGCGAGAGTGGACGGAAGCCCGCGCGAACAGGCGCAGTGGACGCTGTTGTTTCTTTCCACGGGGGAGGTATCCATAGCCGAACATGCAGCAGAAGCCGGGGAGCGTCGAACCGGTGCCGGGGTTGGGGTGCGAATGGTGCAAATCCCCAGCAACACGGGCCAGTTTGGTGCCTTTGAGGAGTTACATGGATTCAGCGGGGGCAAGGCGTTTGCTGAACATCTTGAGCAGGCGAGCAGGCAATATCATGGTGCGGTATTCCGCGACTGGCTGCGCTGGCTCACCGCCAACCTCAACACGGTAACGGAGCGGGCCAGAGCCTTACGCAAAAAATATGAGCGAACGCTTCTTCCTGAAAATGCCGGTAATCAGGTGGGTCGTGTGGTTGATCGTTTTGCCCTGCTGGCCGTTGCCGGTGAACTTGCAACCGAAGCCGGTATCACCGGATGGGAACCCGGTGAGGCTGAGAATGCGGCCAGGAAGTGCCTTGATGCATGGATACAAGATCGTGGGCATACCGCCAACCAGGAAGATGCTGATGCCATGGAGAAAGTACGGCGGTTTATCACCGGTAATCAGTACACCCGGTTTGCCGAATGGACAGAAGAAAACCGCCCGGCAAACATGGTGGGCTTTCGCCGGGTTATTAAAGGGGATAACAGCAAAGAACCCAAAACCACGTACTACGTTCTCCCCAGCGGCTGGAAAGAAATTTGTGGTACGTCCGATACAGCCAAAACCGCCCGTTTATGCAATGAAGCGGGCTGGCTGGATACCGGTGATGAAGGGCGTTTCCAGAGAAAGGTAAGGCTCCCTGAGATTGGCTCCAAATGGGTATATGTGTTCAAAAGCGATGTTGTCGGATGATGAAGGAAGTGGCTCATGTCGATAAAAAGGCTAAATGATGGGCGTTATGAGGTGGATATTAGGCCGCAGGGTGTTGAAGGTAAGAGGATCCGGCGCAAGTTCAGCAGCAAGGGGGAGGCATCTATTTTTGTGCGTCACATACTGGTCAACTATCACAATAAGGATTGGCTGGAAAAGCCGCCAGACCGGCGAAAACTTACTGAATTATTAGCGCGTTGGTGGGTATTTCACGGTAAGAGCCATCATCATGGAGAGGTAGAACGACAAAGACTTACAAGTATTATCGCTAATTTGGCGGAAATGGGTATCAAGCGAGCCGACCAACTGACACGCAAGGCTATCATGAACTATCGGGTGATGATGCTCGATCGCGGACTGAAACCATCAAGCGTGAATCGCCAGTGCGCGATTATGAGCGGTATGCTCACCAAACTGATCAACGCCGAAGAATATCAGAACCCCAACCCGTTCCATGAGGTGAAAGCGTTCAAGGAAGCAGAAACCGATATGACTTTCCTGTCAGCCGACGAAATGGAGTCATTACTGTCGCGGCTTGGTGGCGATGATTTAAAAGCAGTGATGCTATGCCTTGCGACAGGTGGCCGATGGAACGAGGTTGCCAGTCTGAAAGGGGAGCACGTGATCGGTGGAAAGGTGATATTTATGAAGACCAAGAATGGCAAACGCCGGGCTGTTCCAATCGATACCGCACTGGAAGCGGAAGTGAAAACCAGGGCAACGGGGCGTCTTTTCTATCCGAGTTATATGAATGCCCGTGCCGTTCTTAAAGAAATCAAGCCCGATCTTCCCAATGGCCAAGCGCTGCATGTGCTACGACACACGTTCGCTACGCACTTCATGATGAACGGAGGGAACATTATCACCTTGCAACGTATCCTCGGGCACGCAACGATCCAGCAAACTATGGTGTATGCGCATTTTGCACCAGAGTTTTTACAAGATGCCGTCAGGTTTAACCCACTGACGGGCGCGGGGCGGTACGGTAAGAAGCCTTAATCCGGTGAATGAACGGAATCTATTTTTCGACAGGCTTGCGCGGTGCGCTGGCCTGTTTTGTTTCCTGCAGCACTGCCAGAACTGGTGGTGCCAGATACCGGCAGGCAGGGTTATTTATGACCGTGCTGGCCATTAAGCCGGTTTCCCATTGATAGGCATACCCTTCCAGAATAAAAGCATATCGCGCGAGTATTATATTTTGGTGGGAACAGTGGGAACAGTGGGAACACGATTGATTTAAAAGACTTTATTCTGTTCCCATTGCCTGTACCCAGGTGGGAACAGTGGGAAAATGATTATAATCAATGGGTTATAAGCATGTTGTTATCTTTGTTCCCACTGGTCGATACGGGTGGGAACAGAAATATTCCCTATATATCAACGTTGTTCCCACTGTTCCCACCGTTTTTGACAGTAAAGGAAAATAAAAAGCAAAAATCAGGCTTTTAATGAGGTGTTGATAGATTTTGCCTGTTGCTCAGTTGCTCAGTTGCTTTTCCCCTTCTCAGAGTCGTAAAGCCTCTTTTTCTGGCTGGCGTGCCTTTTCCTGTTCACCATCAGGGGCGTTTTGTCTGTATAACACCCGATCCCGCTGGTGCGTTTTCCTGCATTTTTAAGCCTGTTTTATCGGTTTTCGTGACTGCACAATAGTGCACAAATTTGCACAATTTTTTTGATGGTGTTTATGCCCTTTCCGCCCGCTGCTGGCGCTGGCTGAGGCCGGATCGCCAGATGCACGAAAAATGAAGCAAATGTCGCGCGCAGGTGACGGGGGAACAGCCCACGCGACGGGGCGCGGGACGGTGAGCCAGTAATATTTTGCCGTCAGAATCAATGTACGTGTTGTGGGGCACATTTCAGAACGGGGATCATGCGCGGAGCAGGATTGAGGCTGCGCCCCTCACAGTGGCTTACACGCGCTGAATGAAGATGAAATTATTTTTCCACAGACTGCCCGCAGGCTGAGGAACCTCCCTGCACGGGGCGTGTGGGCTGGTGAATAATTTTGAATGGATTGCTGCAAAGATTTTTATTGCAGGCCGGATGTTGTTGTCATGCCCTGCCTGAATCATAATATCGGCGAGTTCAACTCCCACAGGGGAGCTATCATCATGTTTCGTTGTCCCTTCTGCGGCGCTATGGCCCGCACCCGTACCAGTCGCCGCCTGAGCGATCACACCATACGCCAGTATCATCAGTGCCAGAATCTGGAATGTAGTGAGAGCTTTACCACACTGAACGCCTTTGAACGCCGGGTCAGTAGTCGTGACGCACCGGCGATGCTTCCGCCTGCGGCGGGAGATTGAAGCGTCAATGTGTGCTGTTCCCCCGCCCGTTCCGGGCGGGGTGTTATCCTTCCCTCGCATTACCTGCCAGCACGTCATTTATCAGGGTATCCAGACTCTGATAACGGCCCGCACTGCTGTTTACCGCCTGCTCCATGCCCTGCCGGGCCAGTCTTATCACACACCCTGAATAGCTGAGCGAATGCTGTTCGCACAGCCTGCGGATCTGTTCGTCCAGTTCGTGGGGGACTCTGACCGCACGCAGTACGGATTTACCGTTTCTTGCCGGGCTGTACATGATTTTCCTGCCTTTGTCAGTGCTCTGTGTCCGGCATTATCCGGTGATTATTTTGCCCTGTTATACAGTTTCGGGTCTTGCCTGCGGCTGACAACAAAAGCGCCGCGACATCCCTTCTGATTCTGGTGAACCATAAAGGCCATACCGGCAGGCAGAGTGCGTGCCGTGGTAACTGTATTACATCAGGAATCAGGACTATGAAAATGACACCCGAACTTACCCGACTGGCAGAGAACGCCGCGACAGTGCGCCTCGAATTTGACGAGGCATATGGCCTGCTGCAAGCGAAACAGGCCACCGTGCAAAACCTGCTGGATACCCGTCAAAAGCTGGAGGAAGAAGCGGGCAGGCAGTCTGACGGATGGGAGCAGAGTCTGCTGGCGTCCGGTGGCGTTGAATGTGAAGACTCAGACAAAGCCACGCTGCTTGCCAGCCTGGCAAAAGATAAGCTGGGGCGTATCTCCCCGCTGATTGATGCGGCCCGCGTGGAAGTGCTTAAGCTGCGCTATGACGCGGCTGATAAGGCCAGACGCTATGATTTTGCCTGGCGTGAACTGAGTACCGCGCTCATTCAGCCGGAGTGTGAAGCCCTGCTGAACAGCCTGCGCGACTCGCTGGTGATTGTGCGCGGTCTGTTTGCGCTTTCCCCGCTCCCCGCTCATGACTTTGATAACCTGCTTGGCTCGCTGGTCAGGGATATCACCCGCGAGAATAACCTCACCCCCGCCCGCGACTATCTGGCTGCGGTGGCAGACGACAGCGAAAATGCGCTTCATCTCTGGCCGGGTTCATTCCCGGAAAACATGCGTAACATCATGCGCCGCTCTCCGTCTGGCGCACAGATGGCGATGGCACGTAATGACCCGGAGAAGATGCGTGCGCTTGCCGATGGCCGCGAGCCGTGCAAGGGCATGGGCTGATAACTGAGAGGATAATGTTATGGACTTTGCAACACGTATCCGGGCGCTCATTCAGCGTAACAAGCAGTTTGCGAGCGGTGCCTCACCGAAGGACAAAATTCTGATGGAGCAGGAAAATAAGAAGCTGGAAGCCGAACTTCACGGACGGCATGACGGCGGGCACTCAGGGCAGCGGTTTTCTGCGGGCGAGGGGGTAATTCTTCAGATCCTAATATTTTCCTGCCCGGGCCTTCTGGTAACAATGAGGCTCTGCCGCAGCCGGTCATGCTGGCCGGTGAGAGGCCCCGCGCAATGGCGACGGTTGTCACGCGCGTTATTGAAGCTCTGACTAACGAAGAAAGCGGTTCAATCGATCTTACGTCAGGCTTTGTGTCAATCAATCACAGTAATACCAACCCGTCCCCGGTGCAGTCCGGGGCGCTGGCGGCGAACTACAGCGCGGAATTTCTGACCCGGATTAACGTCACCCCCGTGAAAGACGCCGAAGGGGAAAGCGTTATGGTGGGGTCAGGCGGATCGCTGGCCTACGTCAGCAATGGCAGTACGCGCCGGAATCCACAGGCCGGGGCTGCACTGAAACCCCACCGCTACCAGTGCCAGAAGGTCAACTTTGACACCTGTATTTCATATGACGAACTGGATGCGTGGACGCATCTTGAAAATTACCCGGAACTGGCTAAGGCGGCAGTTGATCAACAGCGCAACCTCGATCGCCTGTTAATCGGTTTTAACGGTACGCACTACGCCTATCTGTCCAGTCCTGAAAAGTATCCGAAGCGTCAGGATTGCGGCGTGGGCTGGCTAGAGAAGTACCGTCAGGAAGCGCCGGAGAGGGTTATCAGCGGGCTTTCAGTTGCAGGACGCAATGAAGACGGGCGGATCATCTCGCACGGCGATTACGGCACCGTTGACGCCCTTGTACTGGATGGCTGGCAATCGGCCATTACTCAGCAATACCGTATGGATCTGGTATCGGTATGCAGCATGAATACACTTTTCAACAAGGAGTATCCGCTTGTGAATGCCGTGGCACCCAATCAGTCGAACAAGGAAATGCTGGTCAATCAGATCCTGCTGAATAACCCGACGCTGGGCGGACTTCCCGCCGTTCCTGTGCCGCATTTCCCGGATAACGCGGTACTGGTTACATCCTTGCGAAATCTTTCCCTGTATTTCCTGAAAGGAGGCGGCAGGACGTTTGCGAAGAATGAGCCGGAATTTAATCGCCTGGCGGTTTATGAGTCGTGGAATGAAGCCTATATGGTGGAAAGATACGAGGCCGGTTGCCTGATTGATGAAATTAAATGGAATAGTGGTGATTGAAAATTGCGCAGTTGACCACGGGCTGGCGATTCAGGGCTGATTCATGAGTGCAAATTAGTTGATTTTTATAGTGATAAATCACTTTGATATCAACACAGAAGTAGCCTATAGGTAGCCTAGGAAACACGAAGGGGGTGCGATTTTTATCGTAACCCCTTGTTTTATTTGGTGGCCCCTACTGGACTTGAACCAGTGACCAAGCGATTATGAGTCGCCTGCTCTAACCACTGAGCTAAGGGGCCGGGCGGCGGGATTATACGGTAATGCTTCGGCTAAAGTCTACCGTTGCCTACTCGTATGTTGCTTTTCTGCTCAACCCTAGCCTGTTGTTATTGCTGGTGGATTTTTTGATGACCGCTGTAAATTCTTTTAGTGGACGCCCGCTGCCCGTCAAGCTCCTGATGTCTAACCTGCATGGGGTGTTTGGCACAAATTGTTTTCATCTTGAAAGTACTCGGCAGATAACGCCTGGGTAAGCGAGGCTGCAGATATGTGCCAGCAAGGCATTCTGTATGGGCAAGCATAGAGAGAAGATCTCACTTAATTGGTGCGCAAAGTCGTTCACCTCTCTCTATACCTATCCCGTTTTCTGGAAACCAAATCGGAGTTTTTTATTTTCGCTGACAATGAGCCTTAGTCGTCGAGAAAGCTGCGTAGTACTTCGGAACGACTTGGGTGACGCAGCTTACGCAGCGCCTTAGCTTCGATCTGCCGAATACGCTCACGGGTAACGTCAAACTGTTTGCCCACTTCTTCCAGCGTATGGTCAGTGTTCATATCGATGCCGAACCGCATACGCAGTACTTTCGCTTCACGCGCGGTTAAACCAGCCAGTACGTCGTGCGTGGCAGAACGCAGGCTTTCCGAGGTCGCAGAATCCAGTGGTAGTTCGAGGGTAGTATCCTCGATAAAATCGCCCAGGTGTGAATCTTCATCATCACCGATCGGCGTTTCCATGGAGATAGGCTCTTTAGCGATCTTCAGCACTTTACGGATTTTATCTTCCGGCATCAACATACGCTCGGCCAGCTCTTCCGGCATCGGTTCACGGCCCATCTCTTGTAGCATCTGACGCGAGATACGGTTGAGCTTGTTGATAGTCTCAATCATATGCACCGGAATACGGATGGTACGCGCCTGGTCGGCGATAGAACGGGTGATAGCCTGACGTATCCACCAAGTGGCGTAAGTAGAGAACTTGTAACCACGACGGTATTCAAACTTATCTACTGCTTTCATCAGGCCGATATTGCCTTCCTGGATCAGATCCAGAAATTGCAAGCCACGGTTGGTGTATTTCTTGGCGATGGAAATAACCAGACGCAGGTTGGCTTCAACCATCTCTTTTTTCGCGCGGCGGGCTTTCGCTTCACCGATCGACATGCGGCGGTTGATATCTTTCACCTGCTCAATGGTCAGGCCGGTTTCTACTTCGATTTGATGCAGTTTTTGCAGGCTACGCTGTACGTCTTCCGCGACGTCTTTCAGCTTCTCCGACCACGGCTTAGTCATTGCCTGCGCCTTTTCGAACCAGACATCGGAGGTCTCGTTGCCAGCAAACAAGGTGACGAAGTTTTTCTTCGGCATTTTACACTGTTCAACGCACAACTTCATGATGGTGCGTTCCTGCGTACGGACGCGATCCATCATGGCGCGCATGCTGTTGACCAGGAAGTCGAACTGTTTCGGTACCAAGCGGAACTGCTTGAATACTTCGGACAGTTTCAGGATCTCTTCTGCTGCGCTGGCGTGACTACGGCTGTTCTTTCTGATAACCAGGCGAGTCGTTTCGTACTGATCGCGCAAGTCAGCAAATTTCTGGCGCGCCAGTTCTGGATCGATGCTGTTGTCATCTTCAGCGTCGTCGTCGTCTTCGTCGTCCTGCTCTTCGGTCGATAGTTCAGAACCAATGTGTGTAGCGGTAGGGGCGATGTCCTCTTCCGCATCTGGATCGACAAAGCCGGTGATCAGATCAGATAGGCGAGCTTCACCCGCCTCGACGCGATCGTACTGCTCCAGCAGGTAGGTAATGGCTTCTGGATATTCAGCAACGGAACACTGCACCTGGTTGATGCCGTCTTCAATGCGCTTGGCAATATCGATTTCGCCCTCGCGCGTCAGCAACTCCACGGTACCCATTTCGCGCATGTACATGCGCACTGGATCAGTAGTGCGGCCAATTTCAGACTCAACGCTAGACAGCACCTGAGCAGCAGCTTCCGCTGCGTCTTCATCGGTATCGGTGGTGTTCTCGGCCAGCATTAGATCATCGGCATCCGGTGCTTCTTCCATCACCTGGATGCCCATGTCGTTGATCATCTGGATGATGTCTTCGATCTGGTCGGAGTCGACGATATCTTCCGGCAGATGGTCATTGACCTCAGCATAGGTCAGATAGCCTTGCTCCTTACCACGGGTGACAAGCAGCTTTAGCTGTGACTGCGGGTTTTGCTCCATAAGACGGTTCCACACTTCAGAGTATTTGGGTTGGTGTCGGTCGGCGAAACCGCCAACAATAGCATTTGGGGTATTTTTGTTATTGCCGCGCCCCACTATGGCGGCATATTGCAGGGCTATGCCCTCGCATTTATCAGCACTTAAGCCGTTGGTGTTCAGTTTTTCTTCGCTAAGATCTGGTTAAGTGAACGTACTTCTTCGCGTTCTTCCTGGCTCAGTCCATGGGTTCTAGCTTGTGCGATCAGCGCCTCCAGCCGCTGTTCCAATACTGAGTCATACAGGCTAGCTAACGTATCCAAAAAGGTTTGCTCCACCCTGTCATCAACGATCATATGGTTCCATGTCGCCAAGGTTTCAAGCTGCTGGCTTAATTTGTTATCGCGATACAGTTCTAACAATTGCCCAGTGGTCAACCCCGGCTGCGCCAAACAGGTCTGTACCAGTTCGACAAACAGCGGCAACCCCGCCTGTTTAGTTTGCTCCAATCCTTCAAGCGAAGGAATAAGTGTAGCCAGCCGTGGGTTTTGCACCAGTAACCCTATCAGTATACGCATGGTTGTGCGTTTTAGTTGAGGTGCCTGGTAAGGGCTTGCATTTTCAACCTGCTTACTTAGCAACTTCTCCAGTTGGAATTCATCAGGCATGCCTAATTTTTGACCCAGTTGTTGTCGTAAATACAGACGCAATGTTTCACTGGGTATTTGGCTTATCATCGGAATTGCCAACGAACTCAGCTTGGTTCGCCCATCCGGGCTGCTCAGATCCACTTGTGGCATCAAAGTTTCAAACAAGAAAGTGGAAAGTGGCTGTGCCAGTTCCATCCGTTGTTCGAAAACTGTCTTGCCCTCTTTGCGCACCAGCGTGTCCGGGTCTTCGCCATCGGGCAAAAACATGAACCGCAACTGCCGCCCATCGTTCAGATAAGGCAGCGTGGTTTCCAGCGCCCGCCAGGCCGCTTCACGGCCAGCTCGGTCGCCATCGTAGCAACAGATAACGTTATCGGTGGCACGGAACAGCAGTTGAATATGTTCAGCCGTCGTTGAGGTTCCAAGTGAGGCGACCGCATAATCGATACCGTACTGTGCCAACGCCACCACATCCATATAGCCTTCCACTACCAGCACCCGTTGCAGGGTAGGATGGCTCTGCTGCGCTTCATACAGGCCGTACAATTGCCGACCCTTGTGAAATATTTCGGTTTCCGGCGAGTTCAAGTATTTCGGCATGCCATCACCTACCACGCGTCCGCCAAAGGCGATCACCCGCCCACGCTTATCACGGATAGGGAACATCACGCGCTCACGGAAACGATCATACGATCGCCCCTGATCGTTAGTCACCAACATGCCAGCATCGTTCAAAGCGCTGCGCGCATCATTGTCGCGACCAAAGCGCTTCAGTGCGATATCCCATCCTGCTGGGGAAAAGCCGATGGCGAAATGGCGGATAACGTCATCACTCAACCCACGCTGTTGCAGGTAGTTGCGCGCCAACGTGCCAGCGGGCTGATGCAGTGACTGCTGATAGAATGCGCTGAGTTGTTCCATCAGTTGATACAGGCTTTGCCGCTGATGGCGTTCGATTTGGGTCAGCCCGGTACCTGCCTCGTAGGGCACTTCCAGCCCGTGCATGGTCGCCAGTTCTTCGATGGTTTCGACAAACTCAAGCCTGTCGTAATTCATCAAGAAATCGACAGCGTTACCGTGCGCACCACACCCAAAACAGTAATAAAACTGCTTTTCGCCATTAACGGTAAAAGAAGGCGTCTTTTCATGGTGGAACGGACAACACGCATGATAGTTTTTGCCTTGCTTTTTCAGCTTCACACGTGCGTCGATCAGATCGACGATGTCAGTGCGAGCCAGCAAGTCATTGATAAATACGCGCGGAATTCGTCCAGCCATAAGCCCTACTTCACTAGCCTATAAACGAGAACAAGCCGCGCATTCCTTTCGGAAATGCACGGCCTTCGTATGCAACTACTCAGTCTGCGCGATGTTGAAAATCAGAAACTCACGCGGCGGGATAACGATATCCCCGAAGAATCAATACAGACGAGTGCGGCGTGCGTTTTCGCGAGCCAGTTTCTTCGCGTGACGTTTCACAGCAGAAGCTTTAGCGCGCTTACGTTCGGTAGTCGGTTTCTCATAGAACTCACGACGACGAACCTCAGCTAAAACACCCGCTTTCTCGCAAGAGCGTTTGAAACGACGCAAAGCAACATCAAATGGCTCGTTTTCACGTACTTTAATTACCGGCATGTGCCTCTCACCTCGATAAAATTCGGTTTGCTGCTGACCAAGCGCCAGCCTTCTTAAAATGGTGCGAAATTCTACTTCAACGGATACTGCTTTGTAAAGCACCACAGAAAATTGAATACTGCGCCGCTGTGCTAAAACACGCGCAATTTTGCATCGGGCGCTGATTATAGACCTATCAGAAAAAAATGCGCGTTTTTAATCAAACCGGCATGTATCTCATATCGCAGGGATCATCACCAAGAGTGTGTGCTGGCGGCAGGATACACGGGGCTGGCGGTAAATGGTGACGTTTGTGGTAGACTGGCAGTTGCATGTGAATGGTGGAAAATGTAATGCGAGTACTGGGTATAGAAACATCCTGCGATGAAACCGGAATTGCAGTGTATGACCAACAAGCCGGTTTATTGGCTAACCAATTATACAGTCAGGTGAAGCTGCATGCCGACTACGGCGGCGTGGTGCCGGAACTGGCCTCCCGAGATCATGTGCGCAAAACCGTGCCGCTGATCCAGGCGGCGCTAAAGGAAGCTAACCTGTCCGCAGCCGATATCAACGGCGTTGCCTATACTGCCGGGCCAGGCCTAGTGGGGGCGCTACTGGTTGGAGCCTCCGTAGGCCGCGCGTTGGCTTTCGCCTGGAATGTGCCAGCGGTGCCAGTACACCATATGGAAGGCCACCTGTTGGCACCGATGTTGGAAGACAACCCACCCGCTTTCCCTTTTGTCGCGCTGTTGGTCTCAGGGGGCCATACCCAATTGATCAGCGTTACTGGCATAGGTAAATACGAACTGCTGGGCGAATCGATCGACGACGCTGCTGGCGAGGCATTCGATAAAACCGCCAAACTACTTGGGTTGGATTATCCCGGTGGGCCGATGCTGTCAAAGATGGCACAGCAGGGGGGGGCAGATCGCTTTACCTTCCCACGGCCGATGACCGATCGTCCGGGGTTAGACTTCAGCTTCTCTGGGCTGAAAACCTTCGCTGCCAACACCATTCGATCCAACGGTGGCGACGATCAGACGTGCGCCGACATCGCCCGCGCTTTTGAGGACGCCGTGGTGGATACGTTGGCAATCAAATGCAAACGCGCATTGGAGCAAACCGGTTTCAAAAACTTAGTGATGGCTGGCGGTGTCAGCGCCAACCGCACGTTGCGCACCAAACTGGCGGCGATGATGCAAAAACGCGGTGCAGAGGTGTTCTATGCCCGCCCACAATTTTGTACCGACAACGGTGCGATGATCGCCTATGCCGGCATGGTGCGGTTGAAAAGCGGTGCTGACCAGGAACTGAGCGTTTCGGTACGGCCACGCTGGCCGTTGGCGGAACTACCCGCTGTGTAAAGCAAAGGGTCGGGTGATCCGATCCTTCTGTTATTCATCTTCGGTTTTTTCGCTGTCCGTCGCATCGCTCTTATTCTTGCGGAGTTTACCCCAAATTTTCCCTTCCTGGCCACGCCATAGGCGCTGGATATTATCGTGATGGCGTACCAAGATCAGGCAAGAGAGCATCGCCACCGGAAAGGTAAACTGCGGTTTGAACCACCAGACGTAGAACGGCGCGATCAGCGCACTCACTACGGCACCCAACGAAGAGTAACCACTGAGTAATACCGTTAGTAGCCAGGTGCCAGTCATCAGACCAGCCAGATCCCAGCCGATCGGCGCAATAGCCCCAAAGGCTGTTGCTACGCCCTTGCCGCCACGGAAGTGGAAGAGCACCGGGTAGATATGTCCCAGGCAGGCGGCGATCGCCGTCAGCCCTAGATACAGCGGAGGAACCTCCAGCTTGTACGCCAGCCAGACTGGCAACATGCCTTTCAGGATATCAAATGCCAGCACCGACGCTGCCGCAAGGCGACCGCCAACGCGCAAGACGTTAGTCGCTCCTGGATTCCCTGAGCCAAATTCACGCGGATCAGGCAACCTGGCGATCCGGCAAACCAGGATCGCACTGGAGACTGAGCCACACAGATACGTAAAGATAATCATGCCAAGCGCGGTAGCACTCATAACGCGATTCCGTTTAATAATGGTCGTTTTACTCGCAACATCTATGGATAATACGCATATTCCGCTGGAAGTGGTATCCGGCAAGGCCAAAAACAGAGAATGACGTGATGGATATCGTTTTTATTGAAGAGCTTACCGTAATTACTACCATTGGCGTTTATGATTGGGAACAAAGCATCCGTCAGAAGCTGGTGTTCGATATCGAAATGGGCTGGGATAACCGTAAGGCCGCAGCCAGTGACAACATCAACGACTGCCTGAGCTATGCTGATATCAGCGAAGCTATTATTCAGCATGTCGAGCCGAATTGTTTTGCCCTGGTGGAGCGAGTAGCGGAGGAGATATCGGAGATTTTGCTTCAACGTTTCAATTCGCCCTGGGTTCGTATCAAGGTCAGCAAACCGGGCGCTGTGGTACATGCCAGCCGGGTTGGTGTGATTATCGAACGTGGCACTCGTCCTGCGTAATATTCTGGCATCCTCTGCTCGGCTCGATCGGCATTCATTCTGACGGTACCGATGATGATCGGTACCCGCAGTTTGGATCGGTATAAGAGCCTATTCCAGTAGGTGTACATTGTTGTCGCCAGTTCGGACGCAGACAGTGCGCAACAACCGGCGCGTACAGGGAATACGTGAGGAGGGGGAGCACTGCCCAGGGCCAAAATGGCAAATAAAATAACCTAATGGGATAGGCTCTAAGCATCTGCACTTCCTGACGATGGATGATTTACCGATTTTCGCCGTCAGTTTCGTGACCGCTTTTGCAGTGGGTCAGACGCATCTCATTAGTGCCGTTCGCCCTATCTCTTTAGCGCGAGCGTAGCGCCCTGGCTTATAGGATCTTTATATGCTACCCAGCCATGCGGCTTCCTCATGGCTGGTCGCTCATGATGTTTTGGATAAGCTTCCACTCAGCCAGCGCCTGTTGGCGGCGGCGTGTAAGCTCATCACGGATCGCTATGCCCTGTAGTCCGCTGGCTACGACCTCTTTAATCGATACTGTATTTGCCACCTGATACGCCTGACGTAGATAGTCGCCCTGCGGATACAGATCATTCTCGAAGCCAGTGCGGCCACGGATGTCCGCTTCGCTGGTTAGAATCATCTGCTCTAGCCGCTGCGGCTTACGCCACACGTCAATGGCGTCAAACAGCTTGAGTAGTGTTTGTGGCCGCAGCTTGTTCACCGTATGAATCAGGTCGTGATATTCGGCCACCAGCTTGGCCAGATCGCGCACCGGATTAGGTATCCGCAAACGCTGGCAAAGCTCTTCCACCAGCCGAACGCCAGCCAGCCCATGGCCGTGATGGTGCGGCCAGCACTTCTGAGGCGTTAATCCCTTGCCGAGATCGTGGCACAGTGCGGAGAAACGCACCTCAACCGCCGGGCTGAGCTGAGCGGCGATGGCTAGCGTCATCATGGTGTGAACGCCGGTGTCGATCTCTGGATGCCACTTAGCAGGCGCTGGCACGCCGAACAACGCGTTGATCTCTGGGAATAACACCGCCAGTGCATCGCAGTCGCGCAGCACTTGGAAATAGACTTGTGGGTGCTGGCTCTGTAGCGCCTTTTCGGTTTCCTGCCACACCCGCTCGGCTGTCAGCGCCGCCAGTTCGCCGCTGTGCGCCATATGGCGCATCAATTCAAGGGTTTCCTCCGCAATGCTGAATCCCAGATGGGCGAAGCGAGCGGCGAAACGCGCCACGCGCAACACACGCAGGGGATCTTCAGCAAAAGCATCGGAAACATGCCGCAGCACATGTGCCTGCAAATCGGCCACACCTTGATAAGGGTCGATCAGCACGCCCTCCGAAGAACGGGCAATGGCATTGATGGTCAGATCGCGCCGCAGCAGGTCTTCCTCCAGCGTGACATCCGGCGCGGCGCAGCAAGTGAAGCCAGTGTAACCGTGACCAGATTTACGTTCGGTACGCGCCAGCGCGTATTCTTCATGGGTATCGGGATGGAGAAATACCGGGAAGTCTTTACCGACCTGCTGATAGCCGATTGCCAGCAGGTCCGCCGGCGTGGCACCCACCACGACCCAATCGCGGTCAAACACCGGGATATCAAGCAGGCCATCGCGAACCGCACCGCCGACCAGGTAAATCTTCACGGTTAACTCCTGAATTTGTCTTGATGCTTTGTCTATCAGATCACATAAATTGGCGACGAAATGTCGGCAGCATACGCAAACGGAACAAGACTGAAATCAGTTCATCCAACGGTTGTTGTTTTTGCGACGCGGGATCAAGTGCGGCAACAACAGACCCAACAGCAGGCCAGCACCGGCAACGCCGCCGCCATACATAAACCATTGCAGGATAATAGTGCGCTGCTTGTCGTCGAGTTGCAGATTGACGGCGTTAACTTTCTTTTGTGCGACCACCAGTTGGTTTTTCAGATCTTGATTTTCTTGCTGCAATCCACTGATAGTGCTGCCACTGGCCGCCACCTTCTGCTGCATTTCTTCGGTGCGCTGGTTCCAACGGTTGTCGATGTTGGCCAGCTTGTCAGTCAGGGTTTTCACCTGCTGTTCCAACTCCGGCACGCGGGTGCGCAAGCTGGGCGTCTGGCTCAGATGCTCGAGAGGGATCCAGGTGATACGGCCTTTAGGATCGCGGATCTGAGCGTAGTCGGTGCTATCATTCACGCTCAATAAGGTGACTGCTTCACCGGTATTCAGGGTGCCGACAATACGGTACTGATTGCCCGGACCGCTGTGGACATAAGTGCTCAATTCATCAGAAATATAGCGTTTATCTTCGGCATGTGCGCCCAAAGGGATGCTGAAGCTCAGCGCGGTTAGGCATATTAGGCGTGATTTCTGCATGAGTTCTTCGTTTCTGTGTGAATTTATGGGGCAATAGTAGAGCGTTCAGTCTGGCGAAGCAACGCAAAAACTGGAACGGATACACGTCATTACTGCGACTGATTCTGTGAGTTGCGCAGTGTTTCATTACATAACAGGTTTTTTCTGTAATTAGCAAGGCTAAGGCGCTGGGGATCACGGTAAGATAATGGCCATGGGTGCCATCAGGCAAATGCGGCAAGCTAGGCTGCCGCTGTGAAAACAGACGTGAATGCATAACTTATTGGTGTAAAAGATTTATGACCGTTGAAATAGAACTAAAACTTATTGCTACCCCGGCAGCGGTCACCGCATTGCCGCAACAACTGGTGGCCTGGCCAAACCAACATGCTACGCCGCAAAAACTGACCAATATTTACTTTGAAACCGCTGACAATTTCCTACGCAGCCAGGATATGGGCCTGCGTATTCGCGGTTTTGACGACAATTACGAAATGACCCTTAAAACCGCCGGCAAGGTGCTCGTCGGCCTGCATCAGCGGCCAGAATATAATGTGTCCATTGCTACACCGGTGCTGGCGCTGGAACAGTTCCCGGCAGGTATCTGGCCGCTGGGCTGCGATCTCACCGCGCTGCAACAGGCACTGCAACCGTTGTTCCGCACTGATTTCATGCGTGAGAAGTGGGTGGTGACTTACGGTACAAGCGAGATTGAAGTGAGTCTCGATCAGGGTGAAATCAGCGCAGGTGAACTGAGCGAGGCCCTGTGTGAGATCGAATTGGAGCTTAAGCAGGGCCACACCGCAGATCTATTGGCATTGGCCAACGCGCTGGCGGAACACGGTGGTTTGCGCCAAGGTAACCTGAGCAAGGCGGCGCGCGGTTATCACTTGGCGCAAGGCAATGTAGCGCATGAGCGCCGTCAGCTGAGAGTGCTGAAACCAGCAGCCAAATCCAGCGTTGAGCAAGGCATGATCGCCAGCGTTGAACTGGCACTCAGCCACTGGCAGTACCACGAAGAACTGTGGCTAGGCGGCGACGTTCAGGCTCGCCGTTCGGTGCTGGAGGCGATAGCGTTGATACGCCAGGCCCTGGTGATTTTCGGTGGTTTGGTACCGCGTAAGGCCAGTGCCGATCTGCGCGCTCGTCTGACCACGCTGGAGCCGTTGCTGGTGGATAAAACTGTTCAGCCGCAGGTATTGTGCTACAGCGCGCAGTACCTACAATGTAAGTTGGCGCTCACATCATGGTTAGTGACTCGCGCCTGGCGACCATTCGTCGGTGTTAAGGGGCAGGCCAAGCTGGACGATTCCTTCAAGCGTTTCTGCGACATCATGTTGGGGCGTAGCGCTGCCGAGCTGAAAGCAGCCTTTAACCACACATTGAATGACGATGAATATCCAGAGCAATTGCCGCGACTGACGCGCCACCTGTTAGCGTTTACGCTGCTTTCGGGGGCTTACCCCGACGAGCAAACCGAGCCTTACCTCGCCAGTTGGCGCGAGCTGCAACTCGCGCTGGCCGAACGCCGTCAAAGCGGGTATGAAGCCAGCCGTAAGCAGGCTTTATCGCATGCGCCATTTTGGTTAAACAGCGCACTTTGATAATTAAGTCGGCCTGACAGGCCGCAAAACAGAATGGATTATCACTATGTTGCCACTCTCAGCAGTGTTGCAAGCTCAGGCACAGCAGGTTGTGCAGCATTTTCGCGAGGTTCACGGCGCAAGCTACCTGTTTAGCCCCCAGGAACAGTGGGTGCTGGCGTCAAGTAACTTTGTCAGTGATATGCTACTCGGCCAGCCAACGTGGCTGGAAAGGCTGCGCCAGCAGCCACCAACGCCTGATGAGTGGCAGCATTATACGACCTGGCTACAGAAGGATCTGGAAAAGGTGCACGACGAGGCGGGGCTGATGCATGTGCTGCGCCTATTCCGCTGCGAAATGCTGGTGCGCATCGCCTGGGCGCAGGCGCTGCGCCAATGCACCACCGAAGAAACGCTACAGCAGCTAAGCGGGCTGGCGGAAACGCTGATTGTCAGCGCGCGCGACTGGCTGTACTGCAGTTGCTGCGATGAATGGGGTACGCCGTGCAATGATCAGGGCAAACCACAGCCGCTGTTGATCCTCGGCATGGGCAAACTGGGCGGTGGCGAACTGAACTTCTCTTCGGACATCGATCTGATTTTTGCCTACCCGGAAAACGGCCATACCCGAGGTGGCCGGCGCGAACGGGATAACGCCCAATTTTTCACTCGCCTTGGCCAGCGACTGATCAAGGCGCTGGATCAGCAGACCATCGACGGTTTCGTCTATCGCCTGGATATGCGCCTGCGGCCATTTGGCGACAGCGGCCCACTGGTAATGAGTTTTGCTGCACTGGAGGATTATTATCAGGAGCAGGGGCGCGACTGGGAGCGCTACGCCATGGTGAAAGCACGGCTACTCGGCGGCTCGGAAGATAGCTACAGCCAGGAATTGCGCGAAACTCTGCGGCCATTTGTGTTCCGCCGCTATATTGATTTCAGCGTGATCCAATCGCTGCGTAATATGAAAGGAATGATCGCACGCGAAGTGCGGCGCCGTGGTCTGAAAGACAACATCAAGCTGGGCGCGGGCGGCATTCGGGAAATCGAATTCATCACTCAGGTTTTCCAACTTATTCGGGGTGGGCGCGAACCGGCGTTGCAGGGGCGTTCGCTATTGCCGACGCTGCAAACCTTGGGCGAGTTAGGGCTGTTGGAAGCTGGGCAGGTACAGGCGTTGAGCGCCAGCTATCTGTTCCTACGACGGCTGGAAAACCTGCTACAGGCGATCGCTGATCAGCAGACGCAGACGCTACCGCAAGATGAGCTTGACCAGGCGCGGCTGGCGCACGGCATGGGACTGAAACATTGGTCAGCGTTAATGTCGGTGCTGGATAGGCATATGCAGGCGGTCAGGGCGGTATTTAGCTACTTGATCGGCGACGATGGCGCTGATATAGAAGAAGATCTCTACTATCAGCAATACCACAGTTTATGGCAGGATAGGTTAGAAGAAAATGAGCTAGCCCCGCTGATGCCGCACCTGGGCGAACAAACGCGCCAGCAGATACTGCACATTATTACCCACTTCCGCCATGACGTCGATAAACGTACCATTGGCCCGCGTGGTCGCAACGTGCTCGATCAACTGATGCCGCGCCTACTGGCGGAGCTGTGTCCACGTCAGGACGCGCCAACAACACTACTGCGCCTGACACAACTGCTGTTGAGCATCGTCACCCGCACCACCTACCTGGAGCTGATGGTGGAATACCCTGCGGCGTGCAACCATCTGATCCGCTTGTGCGCCGCCTCGCCGATGGTCACCAACCAGCTATCACGTTATCCGCTGCTGCTGGACGAATTGTTGGAGCCAGCCACCCTGTATCAACCCGTTGCGCCCGATGCTTATCACAGCGAGCTGCGCCAATATCTGCTGCGGGTGGCTGAGGACGACGATGAGCAAAAATTGGAGGCGTTGCGTCAGTTCAAACAAGCGCAACTGCTGCATATTGCTGCCGCAGATATCGTTGGGGCGCTGCCAGTGATGAAAGTGAGCGATCACCTTACCTATCTGGCAACAGCAATTATTGACGCCGTGGTGCAACAAGCCTGGGGCGATATGGTGGCCCGCTTTGGTCAACCGAACCATTTGCAGGATCGCGCCGGGAACGGCTTTGCGGTGATTGGCTACGGTAAACTGGGCGGCTGGGAGTTGGGCTACAACTCCGATCTTGATCTGGTGTTTCTGGTGGATTGCCCGCCGGAGGTGACAACCGATGGCGAACGCAGCATTGATGGCCGCCAATTCTATCTGCGCCTGGCACAGCGCGTGATGCACCTGTTCAGCACCCGTACTTCATCCGGCATTTTGTATGAAGTGGATGCCCGCCTGCGACCTTCCGGCGCAGCTGGCCTGCTGGTCAGCACCCTGGGGGCGTTTGCCGACTATCAGCAGCACGAAGCCTGGACTTGGGAGCATCAGGCTCTGGTACGGGCGCGCATCGTGCACGGTGACCCGCTATTGCACCAGCAATTTGACGACCTACGCCGCGAAATCCTGTGCAAAGTGCGCGATCGGGGATTGCTACGGCGTGAGGTGCGTGAAATGCGCGAAAAAATGCGCCGCCACCGGGGCAACCAGCAGCGCGATCTGTTTGATATCAAAGCCGATGAAGGCGGTATCACCGATATCGAATTTATCGCTCAATACCTCGTCTTAGGCTATGCGAGTATAGAACCACGACTGACACGTTGGCCTGATAACGTGCGCATCTTCGCGCTGATGGCCAATGAAGGCATTATGCCAGAGGAGGAAGCGCGTGCGCTGACCACAGCCTATGTCACCATGCGCGATACCATCCATCATCTGGCGTTGCAGGAACACTCTGACAAGGTCAGCAGCGAACTGTTCGCCGCCGAGCGCCAACAAGTACGCATCAGTTGGCTTAAATGGCTGGGCTGAGGCTGACGTTGCGCAATACGTTTTGCTGCTATTACAGACGTCTATGCTAATATCGGCGGCACGAAAATTTTGTTCTTCTTTGGAGTTATCGGATGAAAGTTACACTGCCTGATTTTCGCCACGCCAGTGTACTGGTGGTAGGTGACGTCATGTTGGATCGCTATTGGTATGGCCCGACCAGCCGCATCTCACCGGAAGCTCCGGTGCCTGTGGTCAAGGTTGATACTATTGAAGAGCGTCCCGGCGGTGCGGCTAACGTGGCGATGAACATTGCTTCGCTGGGTACCAATTCACGTCTGGTGGGGCTGACCGGCATCGACGATGCAGCGCGAGCGCTCAGCGCCAAGCTCAACACTGTGAATGTGTACTGCGATTTTGTCTCAGTGCCTACCCATCCGACCATCACCAAGCTGCGCGTACTATCGCGCAATCAGCAACTGATCCGTCTCGACTTTGAAGAGGGCTTTTCCAACGTCGACGCGCAGCCAGTATTAACGCGCATCCAGCAGGCATTGCCGCAGATCGGTGTGCTAGTGCTGTCAGACTATGCCAAAGGTGCGCTAAGCCAAGTGCAAAACATGATCAAACTGGCGCGTGCCGCCAAAGTGCCGGTGTTGATCGATCCGAAAGGCTCTGATTTTGAACGCTATCGCGGCGCTACGCTGCTAACGCCGAATCTGTCCGAATTCGAAGCAATAGTAGGCCATTGCAAGGATGAAGCCGATCTGGTGGAACGCGGCATGAAGCTAATGGCTGATTTTGCGCTATCCGCGCTGCTGGTAACCCGTTCCGAGCACGGCATGACCTTGCTGCAACCGGGCGTTGCGCCACTGCATCTTCCCACCCAAGCTCAGGAGGTGTTCGACGTCACCGGTGCTGGCGATACCGTGATTGGCGTGTTGGCCGCCGCTTTAGCCGCCGGCAACTCGCTGGAAGAGTCCTGTTTCCTGGCCAACGCTGCCGCTGGCGTGGTGGTCGGCAAGCTGGGAACCTCTAGCGTTTCGCCGATCGAGCTGGAAAATGCCGTGCGTGGCCGCGCGGGAACTGGCTTTGGCGTGATGACTGAAGCCCAGTTGAAAGTCGCTGTGGCGCAAGCACGCCAGCGTGGTGAGAAAGTAGTGATGACCAACGGTATTTTCGACATTCTGCACGCTGGCCACGTTTCCTATTTGGCCAATGCCCGCAAGTTGGGTGATCGGTTGATCGTAGCGGTGAACAGCGATGCTGCTACCAAGCGACTGAAGGGCGAAACCCGCCCAGTCAACGCGCTGGAA
Organism: Serratia symbiotica; assembly: GCF_000821185.2. Taxonomy (NCBI): domain Bacteria; kingdom Pseudomonadati; phylum Pseudomonadota; class Gammaproteobacteria; order Enterobacterales; family Yersiniaceae; genus Serratia; species Serratia symbiotica. Next base: position 522,979 of record NZ_CP050855.1, read on the forward strand.
AACCGCATGATCGTGCTCGGCGCACTGGAGGCAGTAGACTGGGTAGTGCCGTTTGAGGAAGACACACCGCAGCGTTTGATCAGCGATATCTTGCCAGATTTGCTGGTGAAAGGCGGTGACTACAAGCCGGAAGATATCGCCGGTAGCACAGAGGTATGGGCCAATGGCGGCGATGTCAAAGTGCTGAACTTTGAGCAGGGCTTATCAACCACCAATATCATCACCGCCATCAAAGAGCGGCACGCTGGAAACGGTGGTGAGGGTGAGCAGTAGCCCACTTTGCCGAGCTAGCGAGTATGATGTTCGGCCATGATTTGGCGAGTGTTGCGGAGCTGTTCGCAGGTGGTCAGGCGGCAATAGGGGCGCGGCGATGCGCGCCCAACGAGAATTATTCTTCGTGCTTGGCGGTAGATGCCGCATTCAGCTTGTCTTCCAGACCGGTTATGCGCTGTTCCAGCAACGCCAGTTGCTCACGGGTACGTAGCAGCACCTGAGTCTGCACGTCGAACGTTTCGCGGTTGACCAAATCCAAACGAGCCAGTTGTGACTGTAGCACCTGGCGGATTTTCTTCTCAACGTCTTCCCCGAATTCACGCACGCTTTTAGGCATGGATCCATGAACCTGGCGTGCGATCTGTTCAATTTTTTTCGGGTCAATCATGGCGTATCCCTTTCAGAGTTTAATAGCTACCGTCTAGTGTAATGCGAGTTGCCCGCCGAATAAACTCTAACTCCCCCGCCACCTGTGGCGGCATGATGTTTTTGCTAATTGCCCTGTTTAATTATTAGCGCTATAGTCAACCCGCTTATTCTCAGGGCGGGGTGAAAGTCCCCACCGGCGGTAAATCACCTGCTACGGTGAAAGCCCGCGAGCGCTCAGCCAGTCTGTTACAGGCAGGTTAGAGGTCAGCAGATCCGGTGTAATTCCGGGGCCGACGGTGATAGTCCGGATGGGAGAGAGTAGCGATATCTGTTGGGCTTGTGACAGCTTACGTTGTTTTTAGCTATTGCTAGCTACTCCTCAAGATCGCCCTGATTCTGGTAATCCATAATTTTCTAATGAGGTTTTTTTACCATGAATCAGACACTACTTTCAGATTTCGGCACACAGACAGAACGCGTTGAACGCGCGCTCGATACATTGCGCAACGGGCGCGGTGTGATGGTGCTTGATGACGAAAACCGTGAAAATGAAGGTGATATGATTTTCGCCGCTGAAACCATGACGGTTGAGCAAATGGCGCTGACCATTCGCCACGGCAGCGGTATCGTGTGCCTGTGCATCACCGAAGATCGCCGCCAGCAGCTCGATCTGCCGATGATGGTGACCAATAACTCCAGCCAGTTCCAGACCGCTTTCACCGTGAGCATTGAAGCAGCACGGGGCGTTACCACCGGGGTTTCCGCGACGGATCGCCTGAGCACTATCCGTGCAGCCATTGCCGATAACGCCAAACCGGGCGATCTAAACCGCCCAGGCCATGTGTTCCCGCTGCGAGCGCAACCGGGTGGCGTACTGAGCCGCCGTGGTCATACCGAAGCGACCATCGATCTGGTGGCGATGGCCGGTTTCAAACCTGCCGGTGTGCTGTGTGAACTGACCAACGATGATGGCAGCATGGCGCGTGCGCCGGAAGTGATGGCATTCGCCAAGCAGCACGGCATGGTAGTGTTGACTATCGAGGATCTGGTGGCTTATCGCCAGGCTCATGAGCAGAAAGCCAGTTGAGGTGAAAACGCCAGCCCTTGACTGGCGTTTTCCGATTCAGAGCCTTCGTCAACCAAGAATGATATGCGGATAGAAGCGCGACAGATCTTGGGTGATCAGTTGGCGATCTTCACGCAGGCCGATACCACAGGGCTGATCGTCAACCAACCAACTGCCGATCAGCGTGTAGCTGCCTTCAAACTGCGGCAACGGATGGAACTGCTGAACAATCATACCTTCTTCACCATAGGGGCCTTCAACGCACGCGATTTGCTGGCCGTTTTCGACAATCTGGATATTGGCACCCTCACGTGAGAACAGCGGTTTGGTGACATAATGATCCAGCGGCGGATGTGCATCTTCAGCAAAGTAGGCTGGTAGTAGGTTCGGATGATTCGGGAACATTTCCCACAGCAGTGGCAGCAGCGCCTTGTTGGAGATGATGCTTTTCCAAGCAGGCTCCAACCAGCGCACGCCCGCGTCCTCCAACTTGGTGGCAAACATCTCGCGCAGCATAAACTCCCACGGGTAAAGCTTGAACAGGTTGCCGATCACCTGATCCTGTAGATCGGTAAACTGGCCTTTCTCGCCTAGGCCAATCTCTTCCATAAACAGGAACTCGGTCGCTAGGCCAGCTTCTGACGCACAGTCTTGCAGATATTGCACGGTGCCACGATCTTCCTCACTGTCTTGGCAGCAAGCCAAGTGCAACAAGTCGAAGCCATGATGCGCCTTCAGATCAGCGAAACGTTCAATCAGCTTTTCCTGTAGGCTGTTGTACTGATCCGCTTGTGGAACCAGCTTGCCAGCCTTGATCTGGTCTTCCAGCCACAGCCATTGGAAGAAGGCAGCTTCATACAGCGAGGTTGGCGTATCGGCGTTGTTTTCCAACAATTTAGGCGGGTTGACGCCATCGTAGGCCAAATCGAGACGCGAATACAGCGAAGGCTGACGGGTGCGCCAGGCGCTGCGTACAAAGCCCCAAGTGTGTTTCGGGATGCGGAATTTGACCATCAGTGCATCGCTGGCAACCACTCTCTCCACCACTTGTAAGCACATCTGGTGCAGCTCAGCAGTGGTGCCTTCGATCTCTTCAATCTGCGCCAGTGTGAACTGATAATAGGCATCTTCACACCAGTACGGCTGGTCATACATGGTGTGGAAATGGAAGCCGAATTCAGTGGCTTTTTCGCGCCAGTCCGGGCGTTCGGTAATAGTAACGCGCTTCATGCATCAACCGCCCATGCTGCGAGAGCCGGGGGTGGCGCTGCGGCGTTGCATACTGTTATGTTTGGCGACGGTTTCGCCGAAGCCGCCACGGGTGATGGTATGGGTGACCGCAGGCTTCGGGGCCATGGCGGTTTTCGGCACAGTCGTAGTGCGCCCACCGGCTGTCGCCGCGCCATAACTTTTGCCGGTAGCGTCAACGAACTTGCCGTTGGCCGGGCTGGCAGCGTTTTGGGAGGTGAACAGCGGCTGCTGAGCAAAGCCAGCCCCCCCCATCATGCGGCCCATCATGTAACCGGCCATCAGCGGCATCCAGACGCTGCCGCTGCTTTGAGATCCTGCCGCCATGCCAGCCTGCGCTGGTGCCTGGGTGCACTGCGCGTCGCCAAATTCGGCAACGCAGTCTTCACGGGTGGCGTATTTTGGCGCGGTTTTTTCGGCTTCTTTCAACGCTTTATGGTAGGTCGTGGTGCACTGCTCGCGCATGGAAGGATTCGAGCGCGAACAGTCGTCAGCATTTTGGTACATGGCGACGGTTTCGTCGCTCTTCTCACAGCCAGTCAGCATAAAGACTGCGCTGATCGCCAGGGCCAAGGGTGCCACAGGGTAGCTGCGCCAAGATTTGCGGAACATTTCTTGGTTGATGCTTTTTGTCCGTTTCATCGTTATTAATCCCATCATTTGGGCTGTCTTCGCCCTTTCCCAGTAGTGAGGCTAAGGATAGGGGAAACAGGGTTGAAATTAAAGCTGAAGCAGAGATGGAGGTAAAAGATGGGGCATAGCAGATGCCTGGCCCCATAGGCAGTAGCGCATGCATCAGTGACGGAATGGATCACCGCTGTTGCGCGCTGGTTGAGTGGTATCGGTGGCTAGCCCGTCGCCGTTATAGCCATTGGCATAGGCATTTTGCTCGGTGGTCGCGGGAGCCAGTAGCTCTGGAGAGGTGGAAACAGGTTTGCCCAGCGCACCATTGAGCGCCAGCAAATCATTTTCATTCAGCGTCCCGAGTGAAGATTTGATGTTCAACTGGTTGATCAGATAAGTATAACGTGCGCTTGAGAGTTGCTGCTTAGCGTTATACAGCGTGGTAGTGGCATTCAACACGTCAACTATGGTGCGGGTTCCCACCTGATAACCGGCTTCCATGGCGTCCATGGAACTTTGAGCGGAAACCACCGCCTGTTTGTAGGCGTTGATGCTGCTGATCGACGCGTTCACGTTGTTGAATGATGAACGCACAGTTTGCACCAGGCTGCGGTGTGCGCTTTCCAGCGATTCACTGGCACCGACAAAACTATACTGTGCCTGCTGTACCTGAGAGTTAGTCGCACCGCCACTGTAAAGCGGCAGATTGATGCTCAGGCCGATTTTATTCTGCCCAGTGTTGCTGTCAGTGTCACCGCTGCTACTAGAACCGCTATATTTGGTATCGGTAATACCGGTGGATGCACTCATATTAATGGTCGGCATGTAGCCGGTCTGCGCTAAACGGATCTGCTCACGGGCCAAATCCTGGCTCAAACGCGCGGAAAGCAGGCTCAGATTATGCGCTTCCGCCTCTTTTAGCAGGTTATTCACCGCTTCCGGGCGCTGGGTGTTGAATCGGTCAGTATCCAACGAGGCCAGCTCCGGGTAGAAGGTGCCGGTCACCTGGCGCAATTTTTCCAACGCATTATCTAAGGTATTGCGCGCGGTGACTTCAGACGCCAGCACAGTGTCGTAGTTGGAACGGGCGTTCTGTACGTCAGTGATCGCCACTAAGCCTACATTGAAGCGTTGAGTCGTTTGATCCAGCGTGCGGTACACCGCTTGTTTTTGCGCCTGAGTATAGGACAGCGCATCGATAGCACTCAGCACACTGAAGTAAGCGGTGGCAGTATCAAGGATCAAACGCTGCGAAGAGGTCTGAAAGGTGACGTCAGAGATACCCGCAGTTTTTTCCTGCAACGTCAACACGCGCCATTTCGACATATCAAAAATGGTCTGTGTCAACGCGAGAGAACCGTTAGTCATAGTAGAGTTGATGTTATTGGCATCGCGGTAGCCACGGCCATAAGCATAACCCGCAGTCAGACCGAGCTGTGGTAACAGCGGGCTGCGCGCTTCGTTGATTTTTTCGAATGCAGCGTCACGGTCAGCAGCAGTTTTGCGCAGTTCTGGGTTGCTTTCCCTGGCCTGTTTGTAGACCTGCAACAGGTTCTCTGCCTGGCTCATTGCACTGAAGCCGCCCAGGCTTAGACCGATAAGAAAGGGGAGCAGTTTCTTCATTTGCATTCCTTGTTGTGCAGCAATATTGCTATGTTAGTGCTGACGATAAACGAATTGAGTTGCCGATTCTAGCAGGGCCAGTTGTGCTCATCAGGTGGCTGAATGTGCCATCTGGCATAACTTTTAGCTTTCAGCCCCCCTAGCCGCCTACGTCACACCTGATATCATGGCTGACAATTTAGCATAAAGCAGCGGCAAATTATCTCGTGGTTTTTTATCATCAAAGCTGTTTATTTTATCGCCATATTAACGCAGGAGCATGCGCTTATGAACCGTTCGCAGCCATCGCCCGTTACTTTCGACAAAAAAGATGTAGACATTATTGCCTGTGAAACGCTGTACCGTGGTTTTTTTTCACTCAATTCATACCGGTTTCGCCACCGCTTATTCAACGGCGAAATCAGCGCGGAGATTCAACGGGAGATTTTCGAGCGTGGGCATGCGGCGGTGTTGCTACCCTATGACCCAGTGCGCGACGAAGTGGTGCTGATTGAACAATTGCGCATCGCCGCTGTCGATACCAGCCATTCACCTTGGCTGCTGGAAATGGTAGCAGGAATGATCGAGACCGGTGAGAGCATCGAGGATGTATGCCGCCGCGAGGCGCTAGAAGAGGCTGGCGTGGATATTGGGCGCTGCAAGCCGTTGCTGAGCTATCTGGCCAGCCCAGGGGGGACCAGCGAACGCTTGTCGATCATGGTCGGCGAGGTGGACGCCGCTACTGCCAAGGGTATCCATGGGTTGGAAGAAGAAAATGAAGACATCCGCGTCCATGTGGTCAGCCGTGAGCAGGCTTATTGCTGGGTTGAAGAAGGCGTGATCGATAACGCCGCATCGGTGATTGCACTACAATGGTTGGCGTTGCACCATAAATCGTTAAGAAAAGAGTGGGTCAACTAATGGAACAGCGCTATACCCCTGATTTCCCGGCAATGATGAGAGTGTACGCCACCAACTATGCGCAATTATGTCGTTTGCTGCCACACAACGACAAAGTGGGCGAAACGGTGACTTATCAGGTGAACGCAGCTCACTATCGTCTGACCCTTAACGAATCCACACGTTACACTTCTCTGGTGGAAATCGAGCAGACCTTTCCTGTTGTCAACGACTGGAACCTGCCCGCCATGACAGTGCGGCTATATCATGACGCCATGGTTGCGGAAGTGCGCTCCAGCCAACAAGTCTATCGCTTTAAAGCACGTTATGATTATCCGAATAAAAAGTTACATCAACCTGACGAAAAGCATCAAATTAATCTGTTTCTTGCTGATTGGCTACGCTACTGTTTGGCGCATGGAGCGATGGCGGTTCCAGTTTCTTAAACAGACTGAAATAACAAAGGAAACCCTGTGGAAAGCCTGTTTAAACTACCCGTGGCGAGTGGGAACACGGCCAGGATCTTACAAATCACCGATACCCATCTTTTTGCAGACAAGCACGAGACCTTGCTCGGCATCAATACCTATCGCAGCTACCATGCGGTGCTGGATGCCATTCAGGCACAACGACGCGAGCTTGACCTTATCGTCGCCACCGGCGATTTGGCACAAGATCACTCACTGGCTGCCTACCAACACTTTGCTGAGGGTATCTTTCAGTTGCCTGCTCCTTGCGTCTGGTTGCCGGGCAATCATGACTACCAGCCCGCAATGGTCGATGCGTTGACCACTGCGGGCATCGAGCCATCAAAGCAGGTGCTGCTGGGGGATAGTTGGCAGGTGATCCTGCTAGACAGCCAAGTGTACGGTGTACCGCACGGCGAACTGAGCGAATATCAGCTCGAATGGATGGCGCGTTGCCTGCAAACCCACCCAGAGCGTTATACCCTATTGCTGCTACACCACCACCCTATGCCTTGCGGTTGTACCTGGCTCGATCAACATAGCCTGCGCAACCCGCATATGCTGGCAACGACCTTGTTGCGCTATCCCAAGGTGACCACATTGGTATGTGGGCATATTCACCAAGATTTGGATCTCGAATGGCAGGGGCGTTGTCTGTTGACAACGCCGTCTACCTGCGTGCAATTCAAACCGCACAGCACTCATTTTACCATTGACGATGTTTCTCCCGGCTGGCGCTATCTTGACCTACTGCCGGATGGCCGCGTCGAGACGCAGGTGTACCGCTTGGAAAACAATGATTTCCGCCCCGATATGGATTCGGATGGATACTAATGCCTGCGACATTACTTTATCTACACGGTTTTAACAGTTCCCCCCAGTCGGCAAAGGCAACGGCTTTCAAAACTTGGCTGGCTAAGTATCATCCCGACATTGAGATGCTGGTGCCGCAACTGCCGGTCTTTCCAACAGAGGCCGCTAAAGTACTGGAAAGCCTGGTGATAGAGCGTGCCGGGCGGACGCTGGGCGTGGTCGGCTCCTCGCTGGGCGGCTACTATGCCACCTGGCTTTCGCAGTGTTTTTTACTGCCTGCGGTGGTGGTTAACCCAGCAGTGAAGCCGTTTGAGCTGCTGCTTAACTATCTTGGCGAAAACGAGAACCCCTACACCAGCCAGCAATATGTGCTAGAGTCACGTCATGTTTATGATCTAAAAATGATGCACATTGCCTCCTTGGAATCACCGGATTTAATCTGGTTGCTACAACAAACAGGCGATGAAGTTCTCGATTACAGGCAAGCAGTGGCCTATTATACTGCCTGTCGGCAAACGGTAGAATTGGGTGGAAACCATGCCTTCGTCGGTGTCGCGCACTACTTTCCCCAGATTGTGGATTTTTTAGGGCTATAACTCGGCTACAATGTCAAGTAAGAAAAGTATGCGTAGCAGACCCAATGGATTGCAAGTTGAGGCTAGGCGGCAAACTCATGAACCTCTTGGAACTTACCTAGGTAAGCGGTTGAGGTGAGCGGGTGCAGCCAACAACGCGGCGGCTTGCAAGACGAAGGGGATAAACGCCTGCTAAGCTGACGGTTCCGGCATCTTCCGCTAACCACGAAAAATAATTAACGATGACACACACCAGTTACAATGCTGATGCTATTGAAGTACTCAGCGGTCTAGAACCAGTACGCCGTCGTCCCGGTATGTATACCGACACAACGCGCCCCAATCACCTCGGCCAAGAAGTGATAGATAACAGCGTTGATGAAGCCTTGGCTAACCACGCTAAGCGCATTGAGGTGATTCTGCACGCTGATCAGTCGCTGGAAGTGATTGATGATGGCCGTGGCATGCCGGTGGACATCCACCCAGAAGAGGGCATACCAGCGGTTGAGCTGATCCTGTGCCGCTTGCACGCCGGCGGCAAGTTCTCGAATAAAAACTACCAATTCTCCGGTGGCCTGCATGGCGTGGGGATCTCGGTGGTCAACGCCCTGTCTAAGCGGGTAGAAGTCAACGTTAAGCGTGATGGCAATGTTTACGGCATCGCCTTCGAAAACGGCGACAAGGTGCAGGATCTGACGGTGACCGGTACATGCGGCAAACGCAATACCGGCACCAGCGTCCATTTCTGGCCTGACGAGCAGTTCTTCGACAGCCCGCGCTTTTCGGTTTCACGCTTGAGTCACCTGCTGAAAGCCAAAGCAGTACTGTGCCCAGGCGTCGAAATCGACTTCATCGACCAGGTGAACAATACCGAGCAGCGCTGGTGTTACCAAGACGGCTTGACCGATTACCTGATGGAAGCGGTCAATGGCCTAATGACCTTACCGACAGCGCCGTTTGTCGGCAACTTCGCCGGTGATACAGAAGCCGTCGACTGGGCGCTGCTGTGGTTACCGGAAGTCGGCGAGCTACTGACCGAAAGCTATGTTAACCTGATCCCTACCATGCAGGGTGGTACCCATGTCAACGGGCTGCGTCAGGGGCTGCTGGACGCAATGCGCGAGTTCTGCGAATTTCGTAACATCTTGCCACGTGGCGTAAAGCTATCAGCGGAAGATATTTGGGATCGCTGCGCTTACGTGCTGTCGGTGAAAATGCAAGATCCGCAGTTCGCTGGGCAGACCAAGGAGCGGCTGTCGTCACGCCAATGTGCGGCCTTTGTTTCCGGCGTGGTGAAAGATGCATTTAGCCTGTGGCTGAACCAGAACGTTCAGGCGGCGGAACAATTGGCTGAACTGGCGATCTCCAGTGCTCAGCGCCGTCTGCGTGCTGCCAAGAAGGTGGTGCGTAAGAAACTGACCAGTGGGCCAGCGCTACCGGGGAAACTGGCAGACTGCACATCGCAGGATCTGAGCATGACCGAACTATTCTTAGTGGAGGGAGACTCGGCAGGTGGCTCTGCCAAGCAGGCGCGTGACCGTGAATATCAAGCGATCATGCCGTTGAAAGGCAAGATCCTCAACACCTGGGAAGTTTCCTCCGACGAAGTGCTGGCCTCGCAAGAAGTACACGACATTTCCGTGGCGATCGGCATCGACCCGGACAACGAAGATCTTAGCCAATTGCGCTACGGCAAAATCTGTATCCTGGCGGATGCGGACTCAGACGGTTTACACATCGCCACGCTGCTGTGTGCATTGTTCGTCCGCCACTTCAGTTCGCTGGTGAAGGGGGGTCATGTGTATGTGGCGATGCCACCGCTGTATCGTATCGATCTCGGCAAAGAGGTGTTCTACGTCCTGGATGAAGAAGAGAAAGCTGGCGTGCTGGAACAACTTAAGCGTAAGAAGGGCAAACCGAACGTCCAGCGCTTTAAAGGGCTGGGTGAGATGAACCCACTCCAACTGCGCGAGACCACGCTAGATCCGAACACACGCCGTCTGGTGCAGTTGACGGTAAACGCCGACAACGTGGTTCAAACGCTGGCGGTGATGGACATGCTGCTCGCCAAGAAGCGTTCAGAAGATCGCCGTAATTGGTTGCAAGACAAAGGCGATATGGCCGAACTGTCGGTTTGAGCCGTTCTCAGGCCTGGCGCTGACCGATGAGGGGCAAAGCTTGCTTAACCCTGCGTGTCACATCATCCGCTCGGTGGAAAATGCCGACGAGCAGAGGGGACAAATGAGGCATAAACATACCGACCTATTAGCTTCCAGCCAGCAATCATGGCGCCTACTGTGACAACCATCACGCAGATAGGTTACTATTACCAGCAGAATCTCCCCTTTGTCGTCCAAGAGTTACTGCCATGCCACGGTCTGAGGATAATTGAGTAATGAGTGATTTAACTCATGACGGTGTAGAGCGTTTACCGCTGCACACCTTCACTGAAAACGCCTATCTGAATTATTCCATGTACGTCATCATGGATCGAGCGTTGCCGTACATTGGCGATGGGTTGAAGCCGGTACAACGCCGCATTATTTACGCCATGTCCGAGCTGGGGCTGAGCAACAGCGCTAAATTCAAGAAATCTGCCCGTACCGTGGGTGACGTGCTGGGCAAATACCATCCGCACGGTGACAGTGCCTGTTATGAAGCCATGGTGTTGATGGCACAGCCGTTCTCATATCGCTATCCGCTGGTAGATGGTCAAGGAAACTGGGGGGCACCGGATGATCCCAAGTCCTTTGCCGCCATGCGTTATACTGAATCGCGGCTGTCCAAATATGCAGAAGTCCTGTTAGCTGAACTGGGCCAAGGCACCGTCGACTGGGTGCCAAATTTTGACGGTACCCTCCAGGAGCCGAAGATATTGCCGGCGCGCCTGCCAAACATTTTACTCAACGGCACCACGGGTATCGCCGTCGGCATGGCAACCGATATCCCACCACACAATGTGCGTGAAGTAGCCACCGCCGCTGTGGCACTGATCGACAAGCCGGGCGCTTTGCTCGATGATCTGCTCGCATTCGTCCAAGGGCCAGATTTTCCCACTGAAGCTGAGATCATCACCCCGCGTGATGAAATTCGCAAAATTTACCAGAATGGTCGCGGTTCGGTGCGTATGCGCGCCGTGTGGAACAAGGAAGACAACAGTGCAGTGATCACCGCCCTGCCACACCAGGTTTCCGGTGCCAAAGTGCTGGAACAGATCGCCAATCAGATGCGTGCCAAGAAGCTGCCGATGGTCGAAGATCTGCGTGATGAGTCCGATCACCAGAACCCGACACGTCTGGTTGTTGTGCCGCGCTCCAACCGCATCGATCTGGAGCAAGTGATGAACCACCTGTTCGCCACCACCGATCTGGAACGCAGCTATCGCGTCAACATGAATATGATCGGTTTAGATAATCGCCCACAGGTAAAAGGGTTGGTGGAAATCTTAACCGAGTGGCTGACGTACCGTCGCGATACGGTACGCCGCCGGCTTAACTATCGCCTTGAGAAAGTGCTGAAACGCCTGCACATTCTTGAAGGCTTGCTGGTGGCGTTCCTCAACATCGATCAGGTGATCCACATCATCCGCAGCGAAGACGAACCTAAACCGGTGCTGATGCAGAGTTTCGGTATCTCCGACACCCAGGCGGAAGCGATCCTAGAGCTGAAGCTGCGCCATTTGGCCAAGCTGGAAGAGTTCAAGATTCGCGGTGAGCAGGATGCGTTGGTCAAAGAACGCGATCAACTGCAAGCACTGTTGGCCTCTGAGCGCAAACTGAACATCCTGCTCAAGAAAGAGATCCAGGCTGATGCGCAGGCTTATGGCGACGACCGCCGTTCCCCCATTATCGAGCGCGCAGAAGCCAAGGCGATGAACGAGCACGATTTCGTGCCGTCCGAACCAGTGACTATTGTGTTATCCGAGATGGGCTGGGTACGTAGTGCCAAGGGGCACGATATCGAACCAGGCGGATTAAGCTATAAGGCTGGTGACAGCTTCCGTAGCGCGGCGCGCGGCAAGAGCAACCAGCCGGTGGTGTTTATCGACTCTACCGGGCGCAGCTATGCGCTCGATCCACTGACGCTGCCTTCGGCACGTGGCCAAGGCGAGCCACTAACCGGCAAGCTGACGCCACCACCGGGCGCTACCATCGAACAGGTACTGATGGCACCAGACGATCAGAAACTACTGATGGCCTCCGATGCTGGCTACGGTTTCATTTGCACCTTCAATGATTTGGTGGCGCGCAACCGCGCTGGCAAGGTGATGATTACCTTGCCGGATGACGCCAAAGTATTACCGCCAATAGAGATCCACGGCGAAGACAACATGCTGCTATCGATCACCGCCGCTGGGCGCATGCTGATGTTCCCGGTCACCGATCTGCCACAACTATCGAAGGGCAAGGGCAACAAGATTGTCTCCATTCCGGCGACGCAGGCGGCAACCGGTGAAGATAAACTGGCTTGGCTGTTGGTACTGCCGCCGCAAACTTCCATAACCCTGCATGTAGGCAAACGTAAGCTGACGCTGAGGCCAGAAGATCTGCAAAAATTCCGTGCCGAGCGTGGCCGCAAAGGTACCCAACTGCCACGCGGCTTGCAGCGCATCGACCGCGTAGAGGTGAATGCGCCGCAGCGTGCGGCTATAGTAGGTGATCAAGAATAAGCGATAGCGATAACAGGATGATAAACAGGCGGGTGCCACTGGTCAGCCCTTAGCAGTTTTGCACGCACCGCCATTACTCATCTTTCACACGCTCAATTTTCGCCCCCAGTGCGCGCAGTTTGTCTTCAATACGCTCATAACCGCGATCAATATGATAGATACGATCGACGATGGTGATACCGTCGGCGATACAGCCCGCCACTACCAGGCTGGCAGAAGCGCGCAGATCGGTCGCCATCACCTGAGCGCCGGAAAGCTGCTCAACACCATGGCAAATCACGGTGTTGCTCTCAACTTCCGCCTGTGCGCCCATACGGATCAGTTCCGGCACGTGCATGAAGCGGTTTTCGAAAATGGTCTCGGTGATCACACCAGTGCCCTCTGCCACCAGGTTCAATAGACTGAACTGAGCTTGCATATCGGTCGGGAAGCCCGGATGCGGCGCAGTACGCACGGTGACCGCTTTCGGGCGCTTGCCGTGCATGTCCAAACTGATCCAGTCCTCACCTACCTCGATATCCGCGCCTGCTTCGCGCAGCTTGGCCAGCACTGCATCTAGGGTGTCCGGGCGGGTATCGCGGCACAGTACTTTGCCACCAGAAACCGCAGCGGCGATCAGGAAGGTACCGGTTTCGATACGGTCAGGCAGCACGCGGTATACACCGCCGCCCAGACGATCAACGCCTTCGATGGTAATTTTATCGCTGCCAGCGCCGCTGATTTTCGCCCCCAACGTATTAAGGAAGTTGGCGGTATCGACAATTTCCGGCTCGCGCGCGGCGTTCTCAATAATGGTGGTGCCGGTCGCCAAGGTAGCAGCACTCATGATGGTCACGGTCGCACCAACACTCACCTTATCCATCAGGATGTGTGCGCCCTTCAGGCGGCCTGCCACAGAAGCTTTGACGTAACCTTCTTCCAGTTTTATCTCAGCACCCAGTTGTTCCAGACCGGTGATGTGCAAATCAACCGGACGTGCGCCGATCGCACAGCCGCCTGGCAGGGAAACCTGGCCACGACCGAAACGTGCCACCAGCGGCCCCAGCGCCCAGATGGACGCGCGCATGGTTTTCACCAGATCGTAAGGCGCGCAGAACTCATTCACACCGCTGGCGTCAACATACACCGAACCGTTGCGTTCAATCTTGGTGCCCAACTGGCTGAGTAGCTTAATGGTGGTATCGATATCCTTCAATTTGGGGACATTTTGTAGCTCAACTGGCTCTTCTGCCAACAGGGCGGCGAACAAGATCGGTAGGGCAGCGTTTTTAGCCCCGGAAATAGACACTTCACCGCTCAGGCAAGTCCGGCCCTGCACACGAAATTTATCCATTTGATACTCTCTGTTATCTAACCTGACGCTGTCCCCCGCAGGGCAAACCGCCTTAAAATCCGTTGAGTTTGCGGTCTCGCTGCCACTCTTCAGGGGTATATGCTTTGATCGACAAAGCGTGAATGCGGTTGTCCGCGATATATTCCATCAGCGGTGCATAAACCGTCTGTTGTTTTTTGACGCGGCTCATGGCGGCAAAAAGTTCGCCAACCACAATCACCTGAAAGTGGCTACCATCGCCCGTGACATACGCTTCTTCCAGTGCCAATGCCTGCATCAGCACGTCTTTTATCTCGTTATTTTCCATAGTATCCAGTTCTGCAACTATACCCTTCATACTGCAAGCTGCGGGCGAGCGTTGGCTTGCTCCACTGATCCCAGTCACTGACTTAAGTATAAGCTTCTGAGGCTCTGTTGCGTCGCCGCTTTCCTGCAACTCGAATTATCTTGGGTATAAAGGACGGTAAACAGCTTGGTATCTTAGCGGGATAACCGGTTTTCTTAAACTAAGAACCTATCCCATTAGGCTATTTTATTTACCATTTTGGATCTAGGCAGTGCTCACCCTCCTCACGGACTCCCTGTACGCGCTGGTTGTTGCGTGCTGTCCTGGTCCAAACGGGCTGCAACAATGTACGCCTACGGGGATAGGCTCTATAGCAAAAGCCCCTGTTCAACAGAGGCTTGGCGTAAATTAATCGTATTAAAACAGCGAAAAATGCCGCTAACCGGCATCAACAGGCATTATTGTTTGCAGGTTGTACAGCGCCACCAACGTTCTCAGCCGATCGGTCGCGCCGGAAATTTTTAACTCCACGCCGCGCTGATGTTGATGTGCACGTAGATGCACCAGCAACGCCAACCCAGCAGAGTCCACGCGCTGCAATTGTGCCACATCAATCTCGGTTTTATCCGCCAATAATGCGCCCCGTTGTTGCCACAGTGGCAACAGCGTTTCCCGATCCAATACCCCGCGTAAGATCAACGTCTGGAGCTGCGATTCATAGCTGAGTGCCGCCGACATCAGTTTTTTCGATCCAAGGTAATCGGCTGTGCTGCAGCAACCTGCAACTGCTTGGTCAGGCCGTCGATACCCTGAGTTCGCAGCGTGGCAGCCCACTCGTTCTGCTTAGTGGTGATCATGCTGACGCCCTCAGCGATCATGTCATACGCCTGCCAATAACCGGTTTTGGTGTTCTTGCGCCACTGGAAATCCAGACGTACCGGCGGGCGACCGTCATTGTCAATGATAGTCACACGGATCGCCACGATATTAGCATTGTCCACTGGCCGCTCAGGAGCAATCTGGTAACTTTGGCCGTGGTACATCGCCAGCGCCTGGCCATAAGCCTGCTCCAGGTAGGACTGGAAGGCGCTGAAATAAACTTCACGTTGTGCTGGCGTCGCCTCTTTGTAATAGCGGCCCAGCACCAGCGCACCAGCGTATTTGACCTGTACGAACGGCATCAACTCCTGATGAACAATGGTGCGCAGGTAGTTGGGATCCTGCTGGATTTTCGGCTGCTCGGTTTTCAGGCGGCTAAAGGTCTTCTGCGCCGCGTCTTGCATCATACTATACGGGTTGGTCTGATCGGCCGCGTTCGCCAAGGGCGCAATCGCCAGCAGGGCGACCATCAATAAACGTTTAAACATGCAGGTTTCCTCTCTTAATGACTCGGTACAGTGGGTTGCGATGCTACTGTGCCGGCAGCCACATCTCCCGGTTTGGCGCTGTCGCTTTTATACAGGAACTGGCCTACCAGATCTTCCAGAACTATGGCTGACTTGGTGTCCTGAATGGTGTCGCCGTCTTTCAGAATAGCGGTGCCCATATCTGGATCTTCAAAACCGACGTTCAGCGCCAAATACTGCTCCCCCAACAGACCGGCGGTACGGATCGCCAGGGAACTGGTGTCCGGGATCTGGTGGTACTTTTCCTGGATATCCAGCGCCACGCGCGGCGTATAAGTTTTCGTATCAAGCTCTATATTGGCCACGCGACCAATCACCACGCCACCGACTTTCACCGGCGAACGCATTTTCAGCCCGCCGATGTTATCAAAAGCAGCATAGATGCGGTAAGTTGGCTCACTGCCGATCGATTTAATATTCGCTACCTGTAAGCAGATAAACACCATGGCGCACAGCGCAATCAGCATAAATGCCCCAATCCAGATTTCACTTTTCTTCGTTTGCATCGAATCAATTCCCAAACATCAGTGCTGTTAGCACAAAATCCAATCCCAACACCGCCAATGACGAATGTACCACGGTACGGGTCGTTGCCTGGCTAATCCCCGTAGAAGTCGGTACAGCGTCATATCCGTTGAAGATAGCAATCCAAGTGACAGTAATGGCGAATACTACGCTTTTGAGCAGGCAGTTGAGCAGATCTTTTTTCCATTCCACGGCACCTTGCATCGCCGACCAGAAGAAACCGCTGTCGATGCCCTTCCAGTCCACCCCGACGATAGCACCACCCAAGATGCCGAGTGCAACGAAGATAATCGTCAACAGTGGCAAGCTGATCAAACCGGCCCAAAAACGCGGTGCCACGATGCGCCGCAACGGATCGACGGCCATCATTTCCAGGCTGGAGATTTGCTCGGTCGCTTTCATCAGGCCGATTTCTGCGGTAAGCGCAGAACCGGCGCGGCCAGCGAACAGCAACGCGGTCACCACCGGTCCTAACTCTCGCAGCAGCGATAACGCCACCATCATGCCCAGACTGGCCTCGGCGCTGTAAGTGGTGAGCACGATATACCCTTGCAGCCCTAACACCATGCCGATAAACAGGCCAGAAACCATGATGATCAGCAATGACTGCACGCCAATACTGTACATTTGCTTCAACAACAGCGGCCACTGCTTGCGCGGCTCTGGCTGCCCGACCAGCGCGTTGAACAACATCAGCCCGGCACGGCCAAAGCTGGCGCTAGTGTCAATGCATCGGCGTCCTAACGACGCTAACGCCTGTAATAACATGAGGTTATTCACTCCCTAAGCCTAATAGTTCGGTCTGATAGTCACCGGCCGGATAACGGAACGGCACCGGCCCATCGGCAATTCCGTCCAAGAACTGGCGCACACGCGCATCAGGATTGTCCTGTAATTGCTGCGCCGTGCCTTCAGCGATCACCCGATGATCGGCAACGATATAAGCATAATCGGCGATGCTCAACACCTCCGGCACATCATGCGACACTACGATACAGGTGATGCCCAGCGCATGGTTCAGTTCGTCGATCAGTTTGACCAGCACGCCCATGGTGATCGGATCTTGGCCGACGAAAGGTTCGTCGAACATGATCAACTGCGGATCCAACGCTATCGCCCGTGCCAGCGCCGCGCGCCGCGCCATACCACCGGATAATTCATTAGGCATCAGTGCAGCCGCACCGCGCAACCCCACTGCCTCCAACTTCATCAGTACCGTACTATGCAAGAGAGGCTCTGGCAGCTTGCTGTGCTCGCGCAACGGGAAAGCGACGTTTTCAAATACCGTCAGATCGGTGAACAGCGCGCCCGACTGAAACAGCATGCTCATTTTCTTGCGCGCGTCGTACAATGGGTGGCGGGACAATGCGGGAATATTGACACCATCAAACCAGATTTCCCCACGATCCGGCGTCAGTTGACCACCGATTAGGCGCAGCAGCGTGGTTTTACCGATGCCAGACGGCCCCATGATCGCCGTTACCTTACCACGGGGAACCGTTAGGTTGATGTCTTCGAATATTAGTCGATTGCCGCGTGAGAAGCTCATGTTGCGCACGTCGACCAAATTCTTTACTTGGTGGTGCATGTTAATGCTCCTTTAAGTGCGGCACATTTTTGCCAAAGCTACCTGTGATGTGAAGGCAACAGGCACAATGCGTATCATCTTGACAAAAACTGGCCGCCATTTTGCTACCAATGGTGCCATTGATTTTACTTTTACGCGCCACACGGTCAAAATTAGTACCATCCATAAAGAAAAAAATGAAAGTGTGCATATTTTAGTCCATTAACCGGGAAAACCCATCGCGGCGGATTTAAGAGCCTATCCCCGTAGGCGTACATTGTTGCCGCCAGTTTGCACATGGATAGCGCTCAACAACCGGAGTGTACATGCAGTACGTGAGGATGGTGAGCACTGCCCAGGGCCAAAATGGCAAATAACATAGCCTAATGGGATAGGTTTCTTAGTCTGCGCAGCGGTGAGCAAAGCAAGCTAGCCGAGTGACGGCTGTTAACCAACGAACCACAATAATACCCGACTAAAGGACCCTGCATGTTTCTCGCGATAGTATTATTAATCGTTGGTTTATTTTTACTGGTGTATGGCGCAGACCGCTTAGTTTACGGTGCTGCGGTGATTTCACATTCGCTCGGCGTGCCGCCGCTGATCATCGGCATGACCATCGTCGGGATCGGCACCTCGCTACCAGAGTTGATCATCTCGATCACCGCCGCGCTGAACGGGCAAATTGACATGGCATTAGGAAACGTCTTAGGTTCCAACATCGCCAATATTTTACTGGTTCTGGGGGGAACTGCGCTGATCCATCCGCTGGTAGCACACTCAGAAGTGCTGCGGCGCGAACTGCCGTTGATGTTGGCAGTCACCGTATTATGCGGTTTCGTGTTGATGGATAGCCCCCTAAGCCAGTTGGACGGCGTGCTGCTGTTGACCACCGCTGCCGGGTTTATTCTGCTGATGCTGAAAATCGCCCGGCTGGCGCAACGCGAAGGCAGAGACAGCCTGACTGTGGAGCAAATCGCCGAGCTACCGCAAGATAGCAGCAACACGGTGGCGGTGTTGTGGCTGGTACTAGCGTTTATCATTCTGCCGCTATCATCCAAAATGGTGGTCGATAACGCCACAGTGATCGCGCACCATTTCGGTATGAGCGAGTTGGTGGTCGGGTTGACCATCATTGCCATCGGCACTAGCCTACCTGAGTTGGCCACTTCCATCGCTGGTGCACTTAAAGGCGAAGGTGACATGGCGATTGGTAATATCATCGGCTCCAATATTTTTAACACGGTGATCGTGCTGGGTGTTTCCGCTTTGCTGTCTCCAGGCAGCATTGACCCCGCCGCCTTTCAACGCGATTACTGGGTGATGCTGGCCGCCAGTATCCTGCTTAGCGCCCTGTGCATTGGCCGCAAACATCGCATCGGCCATCTAGCGGGCGCTCTGTTATTATGTGGTTTTATTGCGTATCTTGCGCTGTTGTTCTTTAACCCTTTCAGTATATTCGGTTAAACCCAGGGAAGTAAGTATGTCGAGTTTTCAATTGCAACCGGGCTTCGATTTTCAACAAGCTGGCAAAGAAGTGCTCCAGATAGAGTGTGAAGGGTTAGCTCAGCTCGATCGCTATATTGATGCGGACTTCACCCGCGCCTGCGAAACCATCACCGCCTGCTGTGGCAAAGTGGTGGTGATGGGCATAGGCAAGTCCGGGCACATCGGTTGCAAGATCGCCGCCACTTTCGCCAGCACTGGCACCTCCTCATTCTTCGTCCACCCGGCAGAAGCCAGCCATGGCGATCTCGGCATGGTCACCGCGCAAGACATCGTGCTCGCCATCTCCAACTCAGGCGAGTCCAATGAAATTCTGGCGCTGATCCCGGTGTTAAAGCGCCAGCAAATCCCGCTTATCTGCATGACCAACAACCCGGAAAGTACGATGGGCAAGGCAGCGGATATCCACCTGTGCATCAAGGTGCCGCAGGAAGCTTGCCCACTAGGGCTAGCACCGACCACCAGTACCACCGCTACCCTGGTGATGGGTGATGCTCTGGCCGTTGCGTTGCTAAAAGCACGTGGCTTCACCCCGCAAGATTTTGCGCTGTCGCACCCAGGCGGTGCACTTGGCCGCCGGCTGCTGCTGCGGGTGAACGACATCATGCACAGCGGTGATGAAATCCCACACGTCAGCACTGAGGCTTCGCTACGCGATGCGCTGCTGGAAATCACCCGCAAAAACCTGGGCATGACGGTCATCTGTAACGATACGATGAATATTGCTGGCATCTTTACCGATGGCGACCTGCGCCGGGTATTTGATATGGGCATCAATCTCAACGATGCCAAGATCATCGACATCATGACACCGGGCGGCGTGCGAGTGCACCCAAGTATGCTAGCGGTCGACGCGCTGAACCTGATGCAACAACGCCACATTACTGCGCTGCTGGTTGCCGATGGCGACCAGTTGCTGGGTGTGGTACATATGCATGACATGCTGCGCGCCGGCGTCGTTTAATTAGGAAATAGAACGGAATGCGTATGGTAGACACCTGCTACGGGCCAGTAGAGCAAGACGTGATAGCGCGTGCCAGCAAGATCCGCCTGCTGATTTGTGATGTTGATGGCGTGTTGTCCGATGGCCTGATTTTTATGGGCAACCATGGTGAAGAGTTAAAGGCGTTCAACGTGCGCGACGGCTACGGCATCCGCTGCCTGAAAACCTCAGACATTGAGGTGGCGATCATCACTGGCCGCTCCGCCAAACTGCTGGAAGACCGGGCGAAAACCCTCGGCATCAGCCATCTGTATCAGGGACAGTCCGATAAGCGTTTAGCTTTCCACGACCTGTTGGAAAAACTCTCGCTAACGGCGGCTCAGGTGGCCTATATCGGCGATGATCTGATCGACTGGCCAGTGATGGCGCAGGTGGGTTTAGCGGTCGCCGTGGCGGACGCGCACCCCTTGCTGACACCAAAAGCTCACTATGTGACCCGCATTGTCGGTGGTCACGGTGCGGTGCGCGAACTGTGTGACATAATTCTTTTGGCTCAAAATAAGCTGGAGGGGGCCAAAGGGCTGTCGATATGAGCAAAACCAAATTGTGGATCACCCTCCTGCTGGCCGTAATCGCGTTGGCACTGATCGGCTGGAATATGGCGGATTTCAGCGATGACACTGCACCGCAGCCGGTCAACGATCAGACACCAACGTATCAGAGTGAGCACACAGTCACCGTGGTGTACAACCCAGTCGGCAAGCTGAGCTACAAGTTGGTGGCGGAAGACGTGAAATATTATACCACAGGTGAACTGAGCTGGTTTACCCAGCCAGTAATGACGCTGTTCGATAAAGATGCGCTGGCAACCTGGTCAGTGCGCGCCGATCGCGCCAAACTGACTAAAAACCGGATACTGTATCTTTACGGCCATGTCGAAGTGGACAGCCTGACCGCCACCTCGCAGTTGGAAAAAATTAAAACCGACAATGCTCAGGTGGATCTGATCACCCAGGATGTGTCTTCCGATGAAGAAGTGACGCTTTACGGAACAAATTTTACCTCTAACGGCATGAAAATGCGTGGAAATCTGCGGGC
This sequence comes from Serratia symbiotica, assembly GCF_000821185.2. NCBI lineage: Bacteria > Pseudomonadati > Pseudomonadota > Gammaproteobacteria > Enterobacterales > Yersiniaceae > Serratia > Serratia symbiotica. The sequence continues at coordinate 544,249 of NZ_CP050855.1, forward strand.
CAAAACCGCTGAGTTGATTGATAAGGTTAAGACCAACTATGAAATTCAGAATCAAAAAACCACTCCGTAATCTGTTGATCGCAAGCGTAATTTTGGTCACCAGCGCGCCTGCCCTGGCGCTTAAATCCGACGCCAATCAGCCAGTCGCCATCGATTCGCTCAAACAGTCGCTGGATATGCAAAACAACGTTAGCACCTTCACTGATAACGTGGTGATCAAACAAGGCACCATCGATATCCGTGCGGACAAGGTGGTCGTCACCCACCCGGGCGGCGATCAGAACAAAACCTATATTGAAGCGTTTGGCGACCCAGTCACCTTCCATCAGATGCAGGACAGTGGCAAGCCGGTAAAAGGTCACGCGCAGAAAGTGCGTTATGACGTTGCGACGCAGTTGGTGACCCTAACGGGCAATGCCTATCTGGAGCAACTCGACAGCAATGTGAAAAGCGATCGCATCACCTATCTGGTACAACAGCAGCAAATGCAGGCGTTTAGCGATAAAGGCAAACGCGTGACCACGGTTCTGGTGCCGTCACAGTTGCAAGACAAAAATGGGCAAAATAAGAGTAACTAATCATTTATGGCTACACTCATCGCAGAAAACCTGGCAAAAGCCTACAAAGGCCGCAAAGTTGTTGAAGACGTCAGCCTTAAGGTGAAATCCGGCGAAATCGTCGGCTTGCTGGGGCCGAACGGTGCTGGAAAAACCACCACCTTTTATATGGTGGTCGGTATCGTGCAACGTGATGCCGGGCGTATCGTGATCGACGAAGAAGACATCAGCCTGCTGCCGCTACACGCCCGGGCGCGCCGTGGCATCGGTTATCTGCCGCAGGAGGCCTCGATTTTCCGTTGCCTGAGCGTATACGACAACCTAATGGCGGTGCTGGAGATCCGTGCCGATCTCACCAGCGAGCAGCGCGAAGACCGCGCCAAAGAACTGATGGAAGAGTTTCACATCACCCACCTGCGCGATAGCCTGGGCCAGGCGCTGTCCGGTGGTGAACGCCGCCGCGTCGAGATCGCCCGCGCGCTGGCTGCCAACCCGAAATTCATCCTGTTGGATGAACCCTTCGCCGGAGTTGATCCGATCTCCGTTATCGACATCAAGAAGATCATCGAGCACTTACGTGATAGTGGACTGGGCGTGCTGATCACCGACCACAACGTGCGCGAGACGCTGGATGTGTGTGAACGCGCCTATATCGTCAGTGAGGGCAAACTGATTGCCCACGGCACGCCGGATGCTATTCTGGCTGATGAGCAGGTGAAACGTGTTTACTTAGGCGAAGCATTCCGCCTCTGAGTACCAGCGCGTCATGAAGCACAACGGTTAACGGAAGTAAACTGAAGATTATGAAGCAAGGCTTGCAACTCAGGTTCAGCCAACAACTGGCCATGACCCCACAATTGCAACAGGCTATCCGCCTGTTGCAATTGTCCGCACTGGAGCTTCAGCAAGAGATACAGTTGGCGTTGGAGAGTAATCCCCTGCTTGAGCAGAGCGATCTGCATGATGAAATCGATACCACAGCATCCAAAGACATCGAAGGTCTGGATACCCGCGAGGCACTGGAACAGAAGGAAATACCTGAAGAGTTACCATTGGACGCCACCTGGGATGAGTTCTACACCGCCAGTTCTTCTTCCGGCACTAGCACCGACTACAGCGACGACGAACGGCTATTGTATCAGGGGGAAACCACCCAGACATTGCAAGATCACCTGATGTGGCAACTGGGACTGACGCCGTTTTCCGATACCGATAGCGCCATCGCCACTTCGATCATTGATGCAGTCAACAACACCGGCTATCTCACCGTGCCGCTGGAAGAGATCCTAGAGAGCATGGGTGACGAAACTGTGACCATGGCCGAAGTCGAAGCGGTATTGAAGCGTATACAGCGTTTTGATCCGGTCGGCGTTGCCGCCCGCGATCTACGCGACTGCTTGCTGGTGCAGCTTTCCCAATACGCCAAAGGTACACCGTATCTGGCCGAGGCCCGGTTGGTCATCAGCGAACATCTTGATTTGTTAGCCAACCACGACTTTCGCAGTTTGATGCGGTCAACCCGGCTAAAAGAAGATACACTAAAAGAGGTGATAGCGCTGATTCAGTCGCTCGATCCACGCCCAGGGCAGTCGATCATTACCGATGAATCGGAATACGTCATTCCAGACGTGCTAGTGCGCAAAGCGCAGGATAAATGGATGGTTGAACTTAACGCCGATAGCGTTCCGCATCTGAAGATCAACCAGCAATACGCCGCGCTGGGCAACAGTTCACGCAATGAAGCCGATGACCAGTTTATTCGCAGTAACCTACAGGAAGCCAAGTGGCTGATTAAAAGTCTGGAAAGCCGCAATGAAACCCTGTTGAAGGTCACCCGCTGCATCGTCGATCAGCAGCAGGCATTCTTTGAACAGGGCGAAGAATTGATGAAGCCCATGGTACTAGCAGATATCGCCCAAGCCGTGGAGATGCATGAATCGACAATTTCGCGTGTCACTACGCAGAAGTTTTTGCACAGCCCGCGCGGTATTTTTGAGTTGAAATATTTCTTTTCCAGCCATGTGAATACCGACAGCGGTGGCGAAGCCTCCTCAACGGCGATCCGCGCACTGGTGAAGAAATTGATTACGGCGGAAAACCCCGCCAAACCACTTAGCGACAGTAAACTGGTCACCCTGCTTTCCGCACAGGGGATCATCGTGGCGCGGCGTACCGTCGCCAAATACCGAGAGTCTTTATCCATCCCGCCATCGAACCAGCGTAAACAGTTGGTTTGACCTCTATTAGAGAAGGAAGACACTATGCAGCTCAACATTACTGGACATCACATCGATATCACCGAACCATTGCGCGAGTTCGTCACCAATAAGTTTGCCAAACTCGAACACTATTTCGACCGTATCAATCAGGTGTATGTTGTCTTAAGTGTGGAAAAAATGCAGCAAATCGCGGAAGCGACGGTGCATGTGAATGGTGGCGAGTTGCACGCCTCTTCGGAAGACGAGAATATGTATGCAGCAATTGATACACTGATGGACAAATTGGCACGCCAATTGAGTAAACATAAAGATAAACTGAAGCAACACTGACATTCTGACCCCTTTTCCATCTGGGATCATGCTTAAGGCAACTTCAGTGATCAGCGCGTTACCTGTTGGGTAACGCGCCATATGGTAACCAGGGTTAAAACAGGCGAAAAATCACCTTGCTGGGCAATGCTCTGGTACGTGGTTTTAAGTGAAGATGAGATGAACAACGAATATAGGCAATTAAGCTCGGTGCTAAACATCGAGTGCACTAAAAGCGCGGTACACTGCGCCAGTAAAAAGCGGGCTTTGGAGATTATCAGCGAACTGGCGGCCATTCAGTTCAACCTACCGCCGCTGGTGGTGTTTGACGCGGTGCTCACCCGGGAGCGCATGGGCAGCACCGGTATCGGCAACGGTATCGCCATTCCCCATGGCAAACTGGAAGAGGATACATCGCAGGCCGTTGGCGTGTTTATTCGTCTCGACCAACCTATTGCCTTTGATGCCATCGACAACCAACCGGTTGATCTGCTGTTCGCTTTGTTAGTGCCAGCCGATCAGTGCAAAACACATTTGCATACCTTATCGCTAGTCGCCAGACGCCTGGCCGATAAAAGCGTATGCCGCCGTCTGCGTGCGGCGCAGAGTGACGAAGAACTTTACCAAATCATCACTGAGTGATATCTCGCTAACGTGACTTACCGTCAGGATAGTGGATACTGTTTCACCATGATGGATCCCGGCTCTTGCCGAAATTAATAATGTTTCTAGCAGTGGTAATGGATGCCACCAAAATAGCAGGGGAGTAACCACATGGTGCTGATGATTGTCAGCGGCCGTTCCGGTTCAGGGAAATCCGTCGCCTTGCGGGCGCTGGAGGACATGGGTTTTTACTGCGTTGATAACCTGCCTGTAGTGTTACTGCCGCAGCTTGCCAATACGCTAGCGGAACGCAACAGCTCCGCCGCAGTGAGCATCGACGTACGCAACATGCCGGAATCGCCGGAGGTATTCGAATACGCCATGACTCAACTGCCGAGCAGCTTCTCACCACAGCTACTGTTCCTCGACGCTGATCGCAATACGCTGATTCGCCGCTACAGTGATACCCGACGCCTACACCCACTCTCCAGCAAAAAACTGTCATTGGAAAGCGCTATTGATGAAGAAAGCGACTTACTTGAGCCGTTGCGCTCACGGGCCGATTTGATCATCGATACCTCGGAAATGTCAGTACATGAACTGGCCGAAATGCTACGCACCCGCCTGCTGGGCAAACGCGAGCGTGAGCTGACCATGGTGTTTGAATCCTTCGGCTTCAAGCACGGCATCCCGATCGATGCCGACTACGTGTTCGACGTGCGCTTCCTACCGAATCCGCACTGGGATCCTAAGCTGCGGCCGATGACAGGTCTAGACAAACCGGTGGCATCGTTCCTCGATCGCCATACCGAAGTGCACAACTTTATCTACCAGACGCGTAGCTATCTGGAGCAGTGGCTAGCGATGCTGGAGACCAACAACCGCAGTTACCTGACAGTAGCGATAGGCTGTACCGGCGGCAAACACCGTTCGGTCTACGTAGCGGAACAGTTGGCCGATTACTTCCGCTCACGTGGCAAGAACGTGCAATCGCGCCATCGCACGCTGGAAAAACGCAAACAGTGACGGTCAGGCAAACGGTTAAAATTAAAAACAAGCTGGGCATACATGCCCGCCCGGCGATAAAGCTGTTCGAGCTGGTGCAAAGTTTCGACGCCGAGGTGATGTTGCGTAACGACAGCGGCATCGAGGCCGAGGCCAGCAGCGTCATCGCACTGCTGATGCTGGATTCCGCCCAGAGGCGGCATATAGAAGTTGAAGCGACCGGCCCGGACGAAGTGAAAGCGCTAGCCGCCGTGGTCGAGCTGTTCAACTCTGGCTTTGATGAAGACTGATCTTTAGAAAAAACGCTCAACGGAGCCTGTACCGAAAATTGTGTAAATGCCCATACTCCGACGCTGATATCGAAAGTCACCGATACCGTTATTGACCGGGTAACCGCCTGGCGTAGCAGACCGTTGGATAATCTCTATCCCATTGTTTGTCTGGACTGTATTGTCATAAAAGTCCGCCAGAATGGCAGCGTAATAAACAAAGCCGTTTTCCTGGCACTGGGTATCAACACCGAAGGCCGGAAAGAGTTGCTGGGGATGTGGCTGGCCGAAAATGAAGGCGCAAAGTTCTGGCTGAATGTGCTGGCGGAGCTGAAAAATCGTGGCCTTCAGGACAACTGATTGCCTGCGTGGACGGTCTGAAGGGCTTCCCGGATGTGATAAACAGCGTCTATCCGCAGACGCATATCCAGCTGTGCATCATCCACATGCTGCGTAACAGCCTGAAATACGTGGCGTGGAAAGACTACAAAGCCATCACAGGCGGGCTGAAAACGGTTTACCAGGCACCGACTGAAGCGGCTGCGCTGATGGCACTGGATAAGTTCGCGGAGGCCTGGGACGACAGATACCCGCAAATCAGCAAAAGCTGACGTGCACACTGGGAAAATTCAGCTATCCACCCGATATACGCAAGGCAATCTACACGACGAATGCCATCGAATCGCTGAACAGCGTGATCCGCGCAGCCATCAAGAAGCGCAAAGTGTTCCCGACAGACGACTCGGTGCGAAAAGTGATTTATCTGGCAATCAAGGATGCGTCAAAAAAATGGAGTATGCCGATCCAGAACTGGCGGCGGGCGATGAGTCGTTTTATTATCGAGTTCGGTGACCGCCTGAGTGATCACCTTTAATACGCTGGCAGTTACACAGAATTATTTACAGGGTCTAATACGTGTCTGGTTTTTCTTAATCAGTTGCGGTTCTAAGGTATTTTCACGGTCACGCAGCGTGTTCAGTTCGATCTCGCCGTCATCGCAGAGCAGCGTTTTTGACGAGTAGCCATTGCGGGTGTTGGTGCCGGTTTTAGGTGCATTTTTCTCATGCCCGAGATGGTCAGTCAGTTCCGCATTGAGCGCTGTTTCGACGGTTAATTTCGTCAGCATCCGGGAAAACTGATTGAGGTCGGCTTCGGTTTTAAGGCCTTTAGCCAGTTCCGCCGCAAGGGCTCTGAGTTTCTTGTCGTCCATAATTTGCCTGTCTCCGTTGTTGGAGTGAACATATCAAAAACAGGCAATTACACAATTTAAATGACAGGCTCGCCCTTGTTTTTATGCTTTGTGCATTGTTCGGAAATTCATGTATAAACATAGAAGAAAAAGGCGCTAACCAAACAAGGTAAAAGCGCCTTTTTTCAACATGTTAACTAACTAGTATCAGTTCATGCCGTATTTTTTCAGTTTTTTACGTAACGTACCACGGTTGATGCCCATCATCAGAGCAGCACGGGTTTGGTTGCCGCGGGTGTATTGCATCACCATGTCCAACAGTGGCTGTTCAACTTCAGCCAACACCAGTTCATACAGATCATTAACGTCTTGACCATTCAGTTGAGCAAAATAGTTCTTCAGTGCTTGTTTCACTGAGTCACGCAGAGGCTTTTGAGTCACTTGATCTTGTGAATTAACTGTTGAAACGGTCAGTACGTCAGAATTTACGCGTTGTTCGAACATAGTTCTGTCAGCTCTTTTTTTACGCTAAGATTTTCGAAATATGCCTCCAACGCCTCCAGCTGTTCGCTGGCATCCTCTATGGCGTTGAATGTGCGCCGAAACTGGTCATTCGGGGCATGTTCCTGAAGATACCAGGACACGTGCTTACGGGCAATCCGGGCTCCCTTGCCTTGGCCGTAAAAGCCGTGCAATTCCCGAATATGCTTTATCAACAAGCGCTTTACCTCACCAAGTGGCATCGGTGGCAGCAGCTCCCCAGTGTCCAGATAATGCTGGATTTCCCGGAAGATCCAGGGTTTCCCCTGAGCCGCTCGGCCTATCATCAGGGCATCAGCCCCGGTGTAGTCGAGCACTGCTCTGGCTTTATGCGGATCAGTAATGTCCCCATTCGCGATAATTGGTATGGAGACATTCTGCTTAGCTGCCCGAATGCTATCGTACTCCGCGTTGCCGTTGAACAGGCAGGCACGGGTTCGGCCATGAATAGTCAGGGCCTGTATACCACAGTCTTCGGCCAGTTGGGCAATTTCTACACAGTTACGGTGTTCTGGTGCCCAGCCAGTGCGGATCTTAAGTGTCACCGGCACATCCACAGCATTTACTACCGCGTGGAGGATCTGTTTAACCAGATCTGGATACTGAAGCAAAGCAGACCCTGCAAGCTTCCGGTTCACTTTCTTAGCTGGGCAACCCATATTGATGTCGATGATCTGTGCGCCACTGGCCACATTAATACGTGCCGCAGCGGCCATGTCATCTGGATCGCACCCAGCAATCTGCACGGAACGGAGCCCAGGTTCATCGCTATGCACCATGCGCAGACGCGACTTATCCGTTCGCCACACCTCTGGGTTAGAGGAGAGCATTTCGGATACAGCCATCCCAGCACCCATCGTATGACATAACGCTCTAAACGGACGATCGGTGATACCGGCCATCGGGGCGGCAATCAGGCAATTTGTAAGCTGGTAGTGTCCAATGCGCATAGACAAAGAGTAAACCATACTGGTCCGCAAGGGCGCGTATATTACGCATTTTTGCGTTGAGATGAAAGGCCAAGTTTTGAGCAATTAACCTTAATTCATTATAAAAAATGTGCCTTATGGTAATTCACGAGGATATTATTGTTTATTATCAGTAACTTGTATTTGTCTGTTTGTTTTTGTAGGCGTTAAAATATTCGCCATTGCAAGGGATATTATCGGTATTTTCGGTCATTTTATCCTTTGGTCTGGATTGTCGGCCTTTGTCGGGGCGTTCATCTCTGGGGCGGAGGACAAGTAAAAATCCACCGGTATAGCTGGGTGGATTTCGTGATATTTCGCTGTAGGTGCTATTTACGACAGCCAGTGATGCGGCACCATTCTTCACGCTCGGCAATTGCGTCGAGGACAAACTGCTCTTCGTAAGCTTCTGCCACGCTTGTCGCTTGGCTGGCCAGTATGCCGGACAGGCCCAGATGACCACCGCTTTTGGGTAGGCAGCCGATCAACGGTGCCAGTTCGCGCAGCGGGCCAGCCAGAATGTTTGCCACCACCACGTCCGCCAGGAGTTCGGCCGGCTGGTCATTTGGCAGATACAGCGCCAGGCGCTCTGAAACACCGTTACGTTGTGCATTATCACGACTGGCCTGAATGGCTTGGGGATCGATGTCAATGCCGATAGCGCGTTCTGCACCGAGCTTCAGCGCAGCAATCGCGAGAATGCCGGATCCACAGCCAAAGTCGATGACGGTTTTGCCCGCCAGATTGAGGCCGTCCAGCCACTGCAAGCAGAGCGCGGTGGTTGGATGGGTGCCGGTGCCAAACGCCAAGCCAGGATCGAGTATCACGTTGACCGCGTCTGGATCAGGTACATCGCGCCAGCTTGGACAGATCCACAGGCGATCGCCGAAGCGCATCGGGTGAAAGTTGTCCATCCACTCGCGCTCCCAGTCCTTGTCTTCCAATTGATCAACCTGATGGCGGAAACCCGCACCCAGCAAGGGGTGTTGTTCCAGCATCGCCACCACCTCGGCCATGTTGGTTTCGGCATCATACAGGCCGATCACATCGGTATCGCCCCACAGCAGGGTCTCTCCCGGCAGCGGTTCGAACACCGGGTTATTGTGTGTGTCTTGAAAGGTCACCGACACCGCGCCGCTTTCCACTAGCACATCGCTCAGGTCTTCAGCCTGGCTGCCGATAGTGTTGAGTTTTAGTTGGATCCAAGGCATAGCAATTCTCTTCAAGAGGGTAAGGATGACGCCACACGACGTTTTTCGCCAACAACGTTGCCGATATAAAACGCCAGCAGGCTAAGCAACAGAGCAGGCACGATAGGGTGTAGCCCGGCTGGCTGAAGGCCAAAGCTGGCCAATAGCGTATAGCATACCGCACCTGATGCCATTGAGCTAAGCGCCCCCTGAGCATTGGCGCGTTGCCAATATAGCCCTAGTACCAACGGCCACAGGAACACCGCTTCTAGCCCGCCGAAGGCAAGCAAGTTCAGCCAGATGATCATTTCCGGTGGATGCCAGGCTGCCAGCAGCACCAGCCAGCCGAGGATCAAGGTGGTCAGATTGGATAAACGCTTTATCATCCGCGCGTTGTGTATGTGATGCGGTCGCACGCCAAGATAAAGATCTTTGACGATGGTGGCGGAAGATTGCAACAATTGGGCGTTGATGGTGGACATGATTGCCGCCAGCGGTGCTGCCAGAAAGATGCCAGCAGCATAAGGTGGCAGCACGGTGACCATCAGCGTTGGGATCACTTGATCAGGGATTTTCAGATCCGGCAACACCGCGCGGCCCAGTGCGCCAGCCAGATGCATGCCGAGCATCAGTAGTGCCACCACCACGGTGCCAAGAATGATACCGCGATGTACCGCCTTGCTGTCTTTATATGAGATACAGCGCACGGCAGTGTGGGGCAGGCCAATCACCCCGAAGCACACCAAGACCCAAAATGAGGCCATAAATGGTAGGCTGAGGATCTGATCACCGCCCTGAGGCGACACTAGCGCCGGGTCGATCTGCTGTAGCTTATCTATCGCGTGGTGCAATCCACCGGCGGCGTGGATCACCGCTCCCAGCAGTAAGACAGTGCCAAGCAGCATCACCAGACCCTGCATGGCATCGTTGAGCACGCTGGCACGGAAGCCGCCAAAGGCGGTATAGAGCACGATACTGATGCCGAAAATCAGCAGGCCAATGTTGTAGGGGATACCCACAGCACTTTCCAACAGGCGGGCACCACCGATAAACTGCACAGTCATGGCACCGAGGAACGCTACCAGCAGGCTGAGGCTGGCTAGCCAAACCAACATTCGGCTCTGGAAGCGGCCATACAGCATGTCGTTGAGGGTAATGGCATTATAGCGCCGCGCCAGAATGGCGAACTTCTTACCCAGTACGCCGAGTGACAGCCACACCGCCGGTAGTTGGATCATCGCCAGCAGCACCCATCCCAAGCCGTATTTGTACGCTGCGCCGGGGCCGCCGATAAACGAACTGGCGCTGATGTAGGTGGCAGTCAGGGTCATCGCCAGCATAAAGCCTCCCATCGAACGATTGCCGAGGAAGTATTCGTTAAGGAAATTACCGCTTTGGCGGTGGCCGTAGGCGTAGACAGACAGGCCGAATACCAGCAGCAGGTAGGCGATCAGCGGTATGATCACTTCAGTTTGCATCACCGTCCTCCAGGGAAATATCGCGGAAGACGAGCCGCACCATCAGCCAGCACAGGGCGATAAACCCCAGGGGCACCAGCAGACAAGCCATCTCGAACCAATGCGGTAAACCAGTGATACCGTTTACGCTGTCCGGCAGGTAGGCAGCCAACGACCAAACTAGCAGGTAAAGCAGCGTCAGGCCCAGTGTCCAGCGCGCTTCGCGGTGAGCTTGAATAAAGCGTTTGTCCATCCTTGTCTCCCATAGATTTATGGTGATGGATTTAGCGAAAGTAGTGAATTTTACGGCATGATGGCGTTTTGCCAAGCCGTTACCTTATCCTGAGATGAAAAAGAAAAAGGTGGGTGATTTGCAATATCCCAAAATTCGACAGTAGAAAATCAATGGGCCATTTATCAGAGATGCAAAAAATGATATAAAATCATCATCTTATTTTTTTATCACTTGATACACAAAGGTATCGTAGTGGCCGATCGGGCAGCGCGCTGTTTGGCTTATTTCTTTAGAGATCATGATCAAGGTAAGCTACATCGAAGAGGGCGGGGGCCGATTTACGCCGCTCGAAACCCGTTTAACGGCTACATCCAGTACCGATCACACAAGGCACAATGAATATGCATATCAAAAAACAAGATAAAATCACTCATCTTGGCAGTAACTCGGACTATCCAGATCACTATGCTCCAGCGTTACTCGAAGCTTTGCCCCGCGCTCGTGGTAGGGATCTGATCGGTGTGAATGAACATAACCTGCCGTTCAGCGGCTTCGATCTGTGGACTGCTTTCGAACTTTCCTGGCTCAACGCCAAAGGCAAACCGGTGGTGGGGATAGGGGAATTTACCTTGCCACACTCCTCCACCAACTTGATCGAATCTAAATCTTTCAAGTTGTACCTCAACAGTTTTAACCAAACGCGTTTCGACAGTGTGGAAGCGGTGAACACTGTGATGCAAAAAGATCTCTCGCAGGCGGCCAACGGCTTGGTCGGGGTTAAACTCTATCCGGGGCTGGATGGCTATTCAACGCAGATCGATCATCTACCGGGTGTCAATATTGATGATCTGGATATCGCCATTGATGACTATGCCTTCAAATCGGAATGTCTGCACGGTGCGGCCAGCGAACAGGCAGAATGGGTAACAGAGACGCTGTCCTCCCATCTGTTAAAGTCCAACTGCCCGGTGACTCATCAACCGGATTGGGGCAGCGTGGTCATTCACTACCAAGGCCGGAAAATCGATCGCGAGCGCCTGCTGCGCTACCTGATCTCGTTTCGCCAACATAACGAATTCCACGAGCAGTGCGTCGAGCGTATATTCAACGACATCAAGCAATACTGCCAGCCGGAGAAACTCAGCGTTTTCGCCCGCTATACCCGCCGTGGCGGTTTGGACATCAACCCCTTCCGTAGCGACTTCGAAGCAGTGCCGGTTCTCGGTCGTCTGGTCAGGCAATAAGTCGTTCTGTTCATGCTGCCGTAAGGGTGTAGTGGTCAACTCATTTTGGCCACGCGACCTGACTGTGCGTAGAACAGTCGCTCAGGTTCATTTGGTGTTAAGCCGCCGATATACCCGTGGGGGCGAAGAACGCTGTAGTACCCCGTGATGTAGCGGATTATGGATGATTGTGCTTCTGCCAGACTCCCGTAGCCCGTCGTCGGTACCCATTCACTCTTCAGACTGCGGAAGAACCGCTCCATCGGGCTGTTATCCCAGTCGTTACCCCTGCGGCTCGCACTCTGTATTATCCGCTAGCGCCACAACATCTGGCGATACTTACGGCGGGTATAGTGCTACCCTGATCACTATGGAACATCACACCCTCAGGGCGACCACGTAGTTCCCAAGCCATCTGGAGAGCCTTGGCAGTCAGTGCCGTATCTGGCGAGTACGACATCGCCCAACCCACAGGTTTACGAGCGAACAAGTCCAGAACTACCGCTAGATAAGTCCAGCATTTGCCTGTCCAGATATAGGTCACGTCGCCACACCAAACTTGGTTCGGCGCTGTAACCGCGAATTGGCGGTCGAGAAGATTGGGTATCTCAACGTGTTTGTTGCTCCCTCGCTTGTATTTGTGAGCGGGTTTCTGGCAACTGGCGATGCCCAGCTCTTTCATCAGCTTGCGAAGTGACTTTACCCATCGGCTAATGGCCGACGGACTGACGTTCATCGCCTTCGCAGCTTCTGAATAAGTGTAATTCTGGTCGAGAACCCGTTTTGCAGTCTCGAGTTTAAATTCAGCAGTAAATATTTTACTCATTGGTTCACCTGTAAGAGTTTGAGGTGAGCGAAGAAAGATAACGCATAGGCAACTTGAAGAATGACGGGTATACAAGATTATTATAATTAAGAATATAATCTAATAATTATTTACAATTGGGTTGTTTTAATAATGATTCTGCTCAATACATTATGATTTTTTCCTTTTTTAGTAATAAATCACTTTATACAAGAAGTATTATTTCAGATAGGGTTGTATAAAAACCACATCAAAGGTGAATTTTTTTTTGACGAAGAGGTTAGGGTAAGAAAGGTATGCCAAAAATATCCCCGATTTATAATCAGCACCGCCAAGCTATAGGCAATCATACAATGCGCTTGGACAGAAAACAGGGTGGGCAGGAATTACAGAATGAGCGTGTGAAAAAAACAGCCATGCAACCCGGTCGCCATAAAAAAAACATTGACAGACAAAATGTTGCACATGCAGCTTTGCAGTTACTCTCCGTCCTCAGTTCAATGCGGAATAGCAATATAACTCCAGCAATATCATCCAAAAGGGCCGATGAACTTTCAATGAAAGAAAGAATTACCCATGTCGATGAGAGATATAAACCACATGGGGCTGAGCAGGTAATTCACCAAGAGACAGGAAAAAATAAAAAACAGAATACCAGGGAGAAAGAAAATGGCGACCCCCGATCTGGTGTCTGGCCGTCTGGAGACACTAAAAAATATCCAGGCTACAATATTGACACATCATTGCAGCCACAGAATCGAAATATTCCGCTTCCAGAATCTGGTTTGACTACATTAACAAACCATATTGATAGTAAAATCGCCACAATGCTGAATTCAATCAGTAATGTAATACATGAAGCAGGACAATTTATATCCCGGAATGACCCTCTTCGATTCCCGGCTGCGGATGCATTATCTGCAATAGGAAATCAAAGGGCAGGTAACACTAGGGCGTTGAGTCGACTTCCTCGTTATGTAGTCTTTTTCCCAAAAACTACCACACCCCCCCCCGTACCTGATGACGTGAAAATTGTCAGATTGTATGATTATTCCTGTATGAATAACGGGGAGAATCTGGGGTTCTCACAAATATTGCGCCATGTCGGTAAAAGCCTTCAAGACCCTTTCACAATGATGGCTATTGAAATTAAAAAAATTTACAATTGGAATAAAGGTTTCGGCTGCCCCGAACCCGATGAGATAAGCAAGATTACCCGTATTACCAAAATGGTTAATGTTATTGTTTCTCAGTTAGTTGCTTTATTGCCCGGTAGCCAGGCTCTGGCTATTACACAATATATTATCGGGCCATTGCTTGAACGAGCAGCGAACGATCTGGAGGGAAAACCCACATCGCCTGAGCAAGAGTTTTCACTGATACAGCAAGTGACTCAGCAGGCCAGATTCAGCATTATGACAACAAACCATAGGGAACAGATGCATCTTAAAACCCCCCCGATCTCAATACGAAAAGAGCCTCGGGTAGATTTGCCCATTTTCCATATAAAAGACGGTGTTAATCATATTAATTTGGAAAACAATGGTAAGGTTTACAGCGTTCCTGTCAGTGAGCGCAATGGGAAAATCTTTGCTTTTGTTCCAAAAGGGACTGAAAGTGGCGGAAAACGGCATCAGGTCTATTTCAACCATCTGGCCCAGAAATGGGAAAGGACGGGTGATGGCAAGTTTAATCGTTTCAGTAAGCGGGAACAGCGAATAGTACACAAATATTCCCTCGGAACCTATCATCGTTATCAGCCTAAAATGACTGATAGAACAGCAGTATATAGTGTCATAAATCCATTTTCTTCCCGACCTAAAAGGTTAAGTGCAGTTGAGATTCTTGGCCGATTGGTGCCATATCGTTATGACTTTACAACAGGTAAGTCGTTTATTTACGACCCTCTGGTTGGTGGTCATGCTCATGAAATTGTATTAGCGCAAAACGAATGGCATTTGAAGATACAACCCAGTAAAAAAATCAGGTTTGAATCTCTATATTGCCCTGAATATGGTAGGAACCTAAATGTTGCCGTTGTCCGGAAAGTAAAGGGGCGGGAAATACTGGCTCAGGTAAACCCTAATACGGGTATCTTCTGGGGAAAAAAATTCTTCCGGGATGAAGTCGGAAATCTCAAATCCGTTTCATCCAAACTGAAGAATAAAGAGCTTAGACAAAAACCAACAAAAGGAGATAATTCTCCTGGCTATAAAATAGTGGAGTCATCTGTCGGAGCGAGCAATACCATTCCTCTTTTGGGTGATAAATATCCATTCATTTTAAAAGAAAATGTGGGGGGGATCTACATTAAATATAGTACTTCCTTTCCAGAGGGAAGTAAGAATGTTGAATCGTTAGTCGTATCTGCGCACGGCGGATTTATTGATAGTGATACCAGCACTCCAGTTGTATCACTACCTTCAGATATGGTTATTAAGATGCTAACTCCACATGGTACAAAGCTTTTTGACCCCGGGTTGGATAATGTGGTTAATGCGGGTGAAAAATTACGGGCTTATGTGACATTTAAGCGTGGTAAGGTTACCGATGTAGACTTTATCCCACAAGATAATAATTCAGAATGGAAATACTCTGGTGATTATTCCCCTGGTGATATTTTGAATACTCAGGGAAGGAAGGATGGACTACAAAATTATAGGCATTACAGATATGAAGGTGAGAGTGATGAACACATTGCCAATGTTTTGATGAAAAACCGTGCTCTTGCCAAAAAAGGAGAGGCGGATTTGACTGATGTGCTCACTGTAAATGATAAATTTTCAGATATAGGAGATACTTCCCTCTCAGAAGCAAGTTTGCAGAAAATTATAGATTTAGATAGGGAGGGTAAATTAATCAATGCCAATGGTGACCGCTATAAAAGCATTATTTTTTCACACTGTAGGAATCATTTTCTTAGATCGGAATCGAGTATTTCTACCTATAGTATAGAGAAAATCGAAAATCCGCAGACACAAGGTCTACCCAAAGGCGCAACAATGAGTGAGATCACGATAACCAGGCTGCATCGGGCTGCTGTGGATAAGCCGTTTGAAAAAGAAATACTTTCGATGGGCTACTTTGCGTTCATACCTGTCAACAGGGTTGACGATAAAAAACGCGGGAGCAAAGCATGGCTAGCTGGCGTAAAAAACGCCATCGACTTGTCCGCGATACCGCCGATGCCGCAACAATTTTCCCGGAGCCACTGGCCCGGCAAACAGCGCTAACCCCAACCCAGTAGCCAGACGGTACGCCGTAGCATTACCCCCAAGTGCGCCGCGCCTGTGCCACGGCGTTGGCATGGGTTGCTGCTGCTACGGCGAGTCCGTTCGGTAACCACCCGTAACTCTGTGAGGGTGCAATTAAAAAATCAGGCGATAGCCTTGCTTGCTCATGGATGTCATCGGTGTGTGAATGCCATCCAGAGCAGGCTTATGTGTGATGTTGTTGGGTGAAGATTGTGCCGCGCTGAGGCTGTATACAGCTCGTTGAAGTGGCACCTGAACCGCCTTCTAGCCTGCTATTTGGTGGTACTTTCCATGCCCACCAGCCCGACTTTCAGGTAACCTGCTTTACGCAAGGTGTCCATCACGCTCATCAGTGTTTCATAGTCCACGCTCTTGTCTGCCTGGAAGAAAATGGTGGTTTCTTTGTTCGCCTGAGTGCGTTGATCCAGTACCAACAACAATTGATCGACATTGACCGGCTGATCGCCTACATAGAGCTGTTTGTCCGCTTTCACCGATAGAAACACTGGTTTCTCTGGCCGTGGCTGTGGTTTGGCGGAAGATGCTGGCAAGTTGACGCGAATATCCACCGTTGCTAGCGGCGCGGCCACCATAAAGATGATCAACAGCACCAACATCACGTCGATAAACGGCGTCACGTTGATTTCATGCAGTTCGCCGTTGTCGTCCAGACCTTCATTTAAGCGCATCGCCATACCCTCACGCCACCTGTGGTTGCTGTGCGTGTGGGGAGCGTTTGGCTTCCACTGCTGCGGCCAGATCCAGATCGCGGCTCTGTAACAGCATCACTTGTGCTGCAACGTCGCTAACCTGGGCGCGGTGGCTACTGATCACACGGGCGAAGATGTTGTAGATCACGACTGCTGGGATTGCAGCACACAGACCCAGCGCCGTTGCCAACAGGGCTTCTGCGATGCCAGGCGCAACCACAGCTAGGTTGGTGGTCTGCGAGTGTGCGATACCAATAAAGCTGTTCATGATCCCCCAAACGGTGCCGAACAGGCCGATGAACGGTGAGATAGCGCCAATGGTGGCCAGGAAGCCGTTACCGCGCGCCATGTCACGGCTGTAAGCTGCTACGCGGCGCTCAAGACGGAAACCGGTGCGTTCCTTAATGCCGCTGTTGTCGTTGGATTTTGCTGACAGCGCCAGCTCGTTCTGCGCATCGTTTAGCAACACTGCACTGATACTTTGTTCCGAGAAACTCTGCGCCAGCTTGGATGCTTCATCCAGCGAATGCACCTCAGCCAATACCCACTGCTCGCGGAGTAGGCGGCGCTTGGCACAGAACAGCTCGCTGCCTTTGGCGAACAAAATAGTCCAAGTAACGATAGACGCCAGCACCAGGCCAATCATCACCACTTTCACCACGATGTCGGCGTGCTGGTACATGCCCCAGACAGAAAGATCCATGTTACCTGTTGCTGGTGGCTGAATAGTTGGCGCTGGATCCAGCGGGGTGATGTTCTCTGGCACGGAGCCAGGAACAACGCTTTCGGTAACGGCGGGAGGTGTTTCCGGCGCAGCCTGTACGCGACCTGCTAGCCCAATCACCAATACCATTGAAGCGATCAGAGCGTAGCCGAAAGCCTTACCCTGTTGCCCCCGACCCATGCTGGGCGATCCTTGATTTAAACTCTTGCCAGCCGTCTTCACGCTGTGCCTCCAAACTTGTTACCGATCAAAATGAAAGAATTATCAGCGTGCGATCATATCAAACCAATCAGGGATTGATAGTAGTTCTCATTATTATTTACTAAATAATCTGGAAAATTTCAGCAACGTTGAGCAGCGGATTATAGCGACCACATTATTAGATGTGAAAACGTCTGGATGGCTATTGTGTGGCGTGCTAACGTTAAGAGAGAGTACAAAATGGCAGCGTGCAGCAACCACCGGTGGGTCAAGTATCATGACGTCAAAACATATCGAAACTACGCTGATCGGCGCTGGCCGCAGCAAACGCTACACCCAGGGGGCCGTGAATCCCATTACCCAACGCGCCTCCTCATTGGTTTTTGGAACCGTGGCGGCTAAGAAGCACGCCACTGCCAACCGCGCCCACGGTGAGTTATTCTATGGCCGCCGTGGCACCCTGACGCACTTTGCCTTGCAGGATGCGATGGTGGAACTGGAGGGCGGCAGTGGTTGTGTGCTCTATCCTTGCGGAGCGGCGGCGGTTTCCAACGCCATCTTGTCGTTTGTTGGTGCCGGTGATCACTTGCTGATGACCGGCTCGGCCTACGAACCCACGCAAGACTTTTGCACCCATATTCTTGGCCGCATGAAGGTGGCCACGACCTATTTCGATCCGCTGATCGGCGTTGGTATCACCGAACTGATCCAGCCCAACACGCGCGTAGTGTTTCTTGAATCTCCCGGTTCTATCACGATGGAAGTACAGGATATTCCTGCAATGGTACAGGCCATTCGTGCCGTGGCACCGGAGGTGGTGATCATGATCGACAATACTTGGGCGGCGGGTGTGCTGTTCAAAGCATTAGATTTCGATATTGATATTTCCATCCAGTCTGGCACCAAATACATTATCGGCCACGCTGATTACATGCTCGGCACCGCCGTTGCCAACGCGCGTTGTTGGAACCCACTGCGTGAATATTCCTATCTGATGGGACAAATGGTGGATGCGGATACCGCCTATATGGCGAGCCGTGGCTTGCGCACACTGTGGGTGCGGCTCAAGCAGCATGGGCAGAGCAGTATTGAAGTCGCCAATTGGCTGACTGGTCGGCCTGAGGTCGCCGTGATCAATCATCCGGCACTGCCTAGCTGCAAAGGCCATGAGTTCTACCGCCGCGACTTCAGCGGCTGCAATGGCTTGTTTTCCTTCGTGCTGAAAGATCGTCTGAATGAGAGACAATTAGCCGCCTATCTCGACAACTTCAGCCACTTTAGTATGGCTTACTCCTGGGGGGGGTATGAGTCGTTGATCTTGACCAATCAGCCGGAGGAGTTGGCGGCAGTCCGTCCGGCTGGCGGTGTCGATTTTTCTGGTACTTTGGTGCGCGTACATATCGGCCTGGAAAACGTTGACGACCTGATCGCCGATCTGGCGGCGGGTTTCGAACGCATCGCCAAAGCGTGCTGACTGGCTGGCCGGTTACTCAAAGCCAACTTTATTTATCTTTTTTAAGGTTTGCGTGAGTTATTAGCAGTACACTAGACAGATAGATACTGGGGAACGCGGTTATCAGCGTAACCAGCATACAACGGGACATAAAATGGATGTATTACGTACGATTATTCAAGCACTTTGGCATCAGGACTTTACCGCCCTTGCCGATCCCAGCGTGATTTGGGTGGTTTACGCGGTGCTTTTCACCACCCTATTTTTGGAAAATGGATTACTGCCGGCCGCTTTTCTGCCCGGTGACAGCCTACTGCTGCTGTCTGGTGCGCTGATCGCCAAAGGCGTAATGGGCTTTGCGTCCACCTTATTCATTCTGAGCGTCGCTGCGGGTCTTGGCTGTTGGCTGAGCTATCTGCAAGGGCGCTGGCTGGGCCATACTGACCTGGTGAAAGGCTGGTTACTGCATCTGCCCGCCCAATATCACCAGCGTGCGCATAGCCTGTTCAACCGCCACGGGTTAGTGGCGCTGTTGATCAGCCGCTTTCTCGGCTTTGTCCGTACCCTGCTACCGACCATGGCCGGTATTTCCGGCTTAAGCAGCACGCGTTTTCAACTGTTCAACTGGCTGAGTGCTGCCATTTGGGTTAGCGTTCTGGTTGGCCTCGGTTACGTTTTCAGTCAGCTTCCATGGGTGAAGCGTTACGAAAGCGTGGTGATGACCGGGTTAATGATCCTGCCGCTGGCGTTGCTAATGTTCGGTCTGTTGGGCACCCTACTGGTAATTTGGCGTAGTAGAAAACGCGCCGCCTCGTCCTGATTCGCTAAGGGGCGCGGTAAAGAAATATTACTGCGCTGGCTGCACCATCAGCTGTCCGGCGCTACCACGATCCGCCAGCTCTAGCGTTTGGCTATAATAGATGAACGGGAAATGTTCCGAGGTTGACTGGTTGAAGTAAACCAGCAGTTCGACATCACCATCGACCCAGACGGTATCCTTCCAGCCACGATCTTCCGCCATCGGCGGCACACCGTTAACGCGCTTAATCAGGAATTTTACGCCCTGAATATGGAACGCCTGCGGCGTATCTGCATGGATATTCCAGCGTTCCCAAGTACCCTGTTGGGTTTGCCCGTCGATACGATTCATCGCCCAGACAGTGCCGTTAATGCCGGCCACATTGCCGCCCAAGCGGAAATCACGGGTGCAACTGGCACTGCCGTCCAGCAGGTGATCTGCCAGCAGTCGCATGGGTAGGTTATCGGTCACCAACGGTAGCAGCCCGGTTGGCCGCAGCGTCAGCACCTGATTGGACACCAACAGGTTCGAGGGTTCAAACAAGGCGCGCAGACGATCGATAATACCCGCAACCTCACCGGTGGTGAGGGTCACTTCCTCGCCTTTCGACATGTCGATTAGCACTTCACGGCGTTCGCCCGGTGCCAGAGACAGGTTTTGTACCGCCACCGGTGCTGGCAGGAAGCCTTGATCACTGGCGATCACATTAAGCGGCTGACCATTGCTGAGCTGCATGATGTAGCGTCGTGAGTTGGAGGCGTTGAGCAGGCGTAGGCGTACCCAGCCGCGCGATACCTCGACATAGGGGGTTTGCACGCCGTTAACCAACAGTGTATCGCCGACGAATCCCCCTTGCGAGGGTGGGTTATATTCCGGCCTAGCGAAGCGGTCGAAGCGCCTATCCTGAATGATCAGCGGGAAATCGTTAACGCCGTAGTGTTGCGGCAACGGCAGCGCCTTGCTGACTTTATCCTCCACCAGCCATAGGCCAGCCAGGCCGTTGTAAATATGCGGTGCCATACGGTTCGGCGTGCTTGCGTGATACCAGCAGGTGGCCGCACCCTGGCGTATCGGCAGCACTGGCGACCAGTTGACATTGGGCGACATCATGCGCTGTGCACCGCCTATCAGGGAACCCGGTAGTTGAAGACCACTGATGGTCATTGCCACCGGTTCCGGCAGGCGGTTACTGTAAATAAGTTTGATGTCGTCACCGTTGTGAACCCGCACCGTCGGCCCGAGATACATGCCGTTAATGCCCCATACCGATGCTTTATGGTTACCCATAAATGCCCAATGCACGCGCTGCAAAGTTAAAAATAGCGGCTGACCATGGTGGGATTCTAACAACGGGGGAATAGGTAACGGAGTCTGCATCCTGCTCGCCTTCGCCCTTAGCGGCATGGCTGACGCGCATAGCGCCAGGCTCGATGCCTGTATAAACTGACGTCGATTGAACGCCATATCTTCTCCATAAAAAGCAATAACTACAATGTGTGTAAAAAATCAGGCTCCTGATAATCAAAATTAGCAGGAGCCTAGGTGTTGACGGCGTTGGGTGCCGTTTATACCCGTCATACTTCAAGTTGCCTGTGCGTTAGCTTTCCTAGCTGCCCCCATTCACTGACTGGTGTCAGTGAATGGGGGCAGCGCTGACACTTCTTTGCAACTCGAGCTATTTAGGGCGTAGAAGTTCATTCTATGAAGCCGAGGGAGAATATTATTTCCTGGCCGAGTGGTACTGAGCAACCTCTGTGTCCAACTGGGCGATTTTCGCTGCCATCAAGGTATGGCAATAGGCCGCCAGCTCCCGCACGCTTTCCTTACCGTAGGTGCTGGTGTCGATCGGTGCCATCATTTCTACAATCGCCTGGCCGTTATTCCAGCGATTAAGATTAATTTTACCGTTGGTGGTTGAAACACAAATGGGTATGATCGGTACGCCAGCAGTGATGGCCGCATGAAAAGCGCCGGTTTTAAACGGCATCAGCCCACGACCACGGCTGCGGGTGCCTTCTGGGAACATCCAGATCGAGATATCTCTCTTTTTACACTGTTCTACCACCAGGGCGATGGTGCTGTGTGCTTTGGTACGATTATCACGATCAATCAGCAGATTACCGCTCAGCCAATACAGCGGGCCGAAAAAAGGAACCCACAGCAGACTTTTTTTCCCAACGGTAACAGTGCGTGGTTGCACAATATTGGCTGCCGTCACCATATCGTAGTTATTCTGATGATTAGCGATGTAAATGCAGTTGCCATTGTTGGCTACCCCAGCCGGTACGCGGATTTCTACTTTAAGACCGAACAAGGTTGACATACGGCCAAACAGATGGCCAAAGGTCGCCACATGGCGGGGGTTGCGTGGGCTGAACAAGCAGTACACCGTGCCGAAAATGCACACCAAAATACAATAAACAACGGCAATAAAAACACGTAAAATCAACAACATAAAAACCTCATTGGCACATCGCTAACGCAGCCTGATTCGCTGCGTAGATTTTTTACTATTTTCCTGTTAGCCGACGATATGCACAATAATTTTATGCAAGGAAATATTAACTATTTGAAAATAACCATCGACGATGGAAACAAAGCGGACGCAGTTTTTTAATTACTGTCTTCGGGATATTCACCTACCGTCATCTTCAGGGGGATGCGTTGACTGTTACGCAGCACTATTACTGGGATTTCGGTACCCGGCCGGATCTCCGCCACTTGATCCATGGTCTCCAGCACCGACACCGCAGGTTTGTTGTCCACGTTGATGATAATGTCATTGAGTTGAAAGCCAGCGTTGCCCGCTGGGCCGTTGGGTGTGATCTCGGTGACAATAATGCCTTGTAGACGCTCGATGCCGGAATTGGACGAGCGCAACGGGATAATCTCTTTGCCCTGGATGCCGAAGTAACCGCGAATGACGCGGCCATCGCGGATCAGCTTACCCATGATTTTGGTGGCTAGTTTGATTGGAATGGCGAAGCCGAGACCTTCCGGCGTTTCGTTATCGGTGATTTTGTCGAAGGTCAAGGTATTGATGCCGATCAGTTCGCCCACGGAGTTCACCAGCGCACCACCGGAATTGCCACGGTTAATCGAGGCATCGGTTTGCAGAAAAGTCTGGCGGCCAGTGGCGCTCATGCTGATGCGGCCAGTGGCGCTGAGAATGCCTTGGGTGACGGTTTGCCCAAGGTTGTAGGGGTTACCAATCGCCAACACCACGTCACCAACGTGGGTGATACGGGTGTTGTTGATCGGAATCACCGGTAAATTGCCGGGGTCGATCTTCAACACCGCCAGATCGGTTAATCTGTCGGAGCCGACCAGTAGCGCTTCATCGTGGCGGCCATCCTGTAGCACCACAGTAATCTGCTGTGCATCCTTGATCACATGGCGATTGGTGATGATATAGCCGCGTTCGTTCATGATCACGCCTGAACCCAGCGACAGCACATTGGCGGTACCGCTCAAGTTGCGATTATAAATATTCACCACCGCAGGCGCGGCACGGCGCACCGCCTTGTTGTAGCTCAACGGTGTTTCGTCGCTGGTATTCTCAGGCTTTTCTGCAAATAGGCTGTGGGAAGAACGCAGCATAGGCAACGCGGCCAACAGCAGACCAGCAACGATGAGACCAATAACGACAGAACGCAACAGCTTAGCAAACATGGCGTTTTAATGGATGAAGTTGACGATGCACGGAGGATAACATGAGTTAACCGAGCGCAGTATGCTACCGCACCCGGTTTTTAAACACATTAACGCAGTAGCAAATAAATGCGCTCGTTGCCGCGCACGACATTGAGCGCCATGATCGGCGGCTTGGCCTCCAGTATCTTGCGCAGCGCCATGATGCTGTCAACGCGCTGGCGGTTGGCACCAATGATCATATCGCCTTTTTTTAGGCCGATCCGCGCTGCTATTGAACCTTGATCGATGTTATCTACCTTAACGCCCTGCTCGCCGCTCGGCAGTGTGCCATCGCTGAGGGAAACCCCCAGCAGCGCCGGTGACAGCGTTTCAGCGTTGGTTGAAGAACTTTCGTTATTGTCTAGCGTGACCGAGACCTGCTGGGATTTGCCATCGCGCAGTAGGCCTATTTTGATCGTTTTGCCCGGTGCGGTGGTGCCAACTTTAGCGCGTAGCTCGGCGAAACTGCTGACTGGCTTGCCATCAATGGAAACCAGTATGTCGCCAGCCTTGATACCGGCCTTAGCGGCGGCGGATTTTGGCAGCACTTCGCTGACAAAGGCACCACGCTGGGCATCAGTATTGAAGACAGTGGCCATGTCAGGTGTCATTTCGCTGCCTTTGATGCCTAACATGCTGCGCTTCACTTGGCCGAATTCGATCAACTGTTGGCTGAGGTTTTGCGCCATGTTGCTTGGAATGGCGAAGCCGATACCGATGTTGCCGCCGCTTGGTGCCAAAATGGCAGTATTGATGCCGATCAACTCGCCGTTGAGGTTAACCAGCGCGCCGCCAGAGTTACCACGGTTGATCGAGGCATCGGTCTGGATAAAGTTCTCCAGGCCTTCCAAATTCAGACCGCTGCGGCCCAGCGCCGAGATGATGCCGGAGGTGGCGGTCTGACCTAGGCCAAATGGGTTGCCGACGGCCACGGCGAAGTCGCCAACGTGCAGTTGATCGGAATCCGCCATTTTAATTGCGGTCAGGTTTTTCACCTCACTAAGTTGCAGCAGGGCGATATCGGATTGTTCATCGCGGCCGACCAGTTTGGCATCCAACTCACGGCCATCATTTAGCTGTATGTAGATTTTGTCAGCATTGTTGATAACATGATTATTGGTCAGTACGTAGCCTTTGGCGGCATTGATGATTACGCCAGAGCCTAATCCTTCAAACGGGCGAGAACTGGGTCGTTGATCGGGAAAATTGGGGCCAAAGAAACGTTTGAACTCTTTAGGCAGCTGCGGCTGATATTGTACTTGAGTGCCTTCAACATGCACGCTGACCACGGCGGGCAACACTTTTTCCAGCATGGGTGCCAAGCTTGGCAGCGGCTGCCCCTGCACAACAACGGGCATTGCTGCGCTGGCCACCGGTAAGGAAGTGAGTGTCAGGCCAATGCTTATGGCCAATGCACTAAGAATTAACGATTTTTTCTTCATTGATAATAACTCTCTCAATACTTGCCGATAAAATATGAATGAAACCCGCAACCGCGCCGTCAACGCGAGGTGTAAGACCAAGAATTTGTATAAAAAGTTCAATAAATCATTGCATCAGTCTATCATGACGCTAAGAAAAGAACGCGGTAGGCAAAGGGCGAAACCTGTAGCCAAGCTCCACGGGTAAGAAGCTTAGTCACGACGGGGTACTTGGCCACGCAACAGGCCGGACGCGCCTTCTGAGTAGTCACGCGGTATTGCTACCGGTGCTTGATCATTGTCTGCTTCAGCTTCGGTCAACTGATAGCGGAACGGGTTTTCCTGGTTTGGCAAGTCAGGCAGCAAGTTGTTGGAGCTCTTTGCCATATGTTGATACAACTGGCGGTAATCGCGCGCCATGTTATCGAGCAACTCTGCGCTGTATGCAAAGTGACCGACCAGTTCCTGACGGTATTTTTCCAGCTCGGTTTTGCTCTTATCCAGTTCGTGCTGCAAAGCTTGTTGTTGACGTAGTTTACGATTGCCAAAACGCATCGCTACCGCACCGATGACGATGCCGAACACTAAACCAACCAGCGCATACTCCCAGGTCATAATGACTCCTTTTGTGACTTCGTTGTTCCGAATGGATTTTTCACTTAATAATATCCACTATAACCGTTAACCTTGTCCGAGTGGAATCCTGAAGCGTATTTGCAGGTTCTTTCAGCATTACTCGGAGCGGGGGTTTGTGGCGATAATAGCGCGAAATAGCCTCAATTCCCCGCCAATTTTGGCTAAAAAATTTCTTATGTCCGAACGATTTCGAGCCGTGGCAGTTCGAAAAGTGCGGGGGATCACGTTCATAGGGAACATCGAATAGATGCAGGCACAATCACCGCTATCCTGTTACCAACAGGCGCTGAATACGGGGAAATATCAGGCCGATGAGGTGCAACGCCAGGCTGTTGCTCAATTGGAGCATATTTACCAGGCGCTGCAACAAGCACCAGCGGCGAGCATGCCAACCGGCTGGCTGGGTAGCAAACTCAGCCGCTGGTTGGGGAAAAGCAGTGAAACGGCCCAACAACGCCCGATCAAGGGGCTGTATATGTGGGGCGGTGTCGGGCGTGGCAAAACCTGGCTGATGGATATGTTTTTTCACAGCCTGCCGGGGGATCGCAAGCTACGGCTGCATTTCCACCGCTTTATGCTACGTGTGCACGAACAATTGACCGAGTTACAAGGGCAGGAAAACCCGCTGGAAAGCATTGCCGATGGGTTCAAGTTGCAAACTGATGTGCTGTGCTTTGACGAATTCTTTGTCTCCGACATCACTGATGCCATGCTGCTGGGCACGTTGTTACAGGCATTGTTCGCGCGTGGCATTACGCTGGTGGCCACCTCCAATATTCAGCCAGATTCTCTGTATCGCAATGGTTTACAGCGGGCGCGCTTCTTGCCTGCTATCGATCTGATTAATGAGTACTGCGACGTGATAAATATCGACGCCGGCATCGACTACCGCCTGCGAACCCTAACGCAGGCACACCTGTATTTGATGCCACTTAATGCGCAGACGCGAGAGACTCTGGATAGGATGTTTATCACGTTGGCGGGCAAGGCCGGAGAAGAGGCACCGTTGTTGCAGGTCAATCATCGGCCTTTGCAGGCGATCCGCGCGGTGGATGGTGTGCTGGCGGTGGATTTCCATACCCTGTGTGAGGAAGCGCGTAGCCAGTTGGACTATATTGCGCTATCGCGTCGGTACCATAGTGTGATGCTGTACAATGTGCCGGTGATGGGGCCGAGAAAAGAAAACGCCGCTCGTCGCTTCTTGGCGCTGGTGGATGAATTCTATGAGCGCCACGTTAAACTGGTGATCGCTGCTGAAGCTTCAATGTTTGAGATCTACCAAGGGGAACAGTTGAAGTTTGAATATCAACGCTGCCTATCGCGTTTGCAGGAGATGCAGAGTGAGGAGTATCTCACGCTGCCGCACCTGCGATAAATTTAACTCAACGGGCTATCTGCTCGCCACCCTTCACGTGCTTGATGTACGCGCCGGTAGCTGTGCGTTGTCCGCCGCCAAACTGCCTAAGCTGGAAATGCCCTGTGAGCCGATTTTGGGGAAGGCAAGTGAGCGTTGCCCAGGGGATAAAAAATCCATTCAAAAACTATTCGATCTTTGTGATCGACTTCTCTATAATCTTGCGACCCCACGTTACAACAAAGTTTTTTCCCAAAACTTTTATAGTGTCGGCAATGGCTATTCGAAGGGGTAGGTTTGCTGGACTTGTATGGTCGTGTGAGCCTCAACTGTTTTCGAGCGTTTGGGTGTTCACCAACGTGTAACTAATTATTGGGTAAGCTTTCTAATGAAAACTTTTACAGCTAAACCAGAAACCGTAAAACGCGACTGGTATGTTGTTGATGCAGATGGTAAAACTTTAGGCCGTCTCGCTACTGAACTGGCTCGTCGCCTGCGCGGCAAGCATAAAGCGGAATACACCCCGCATGTGGATACCGGTGATTACATCATCGTTCTGAATGCAGATAAAGTTGCTGTAACCGGCAACAAGCGTACAGATAAAGTTTACTACCGCCACACTGGTCATATCGGTGGTATCAAGCAAGCGACCTTTGAAGAGATGATTGCCCGCCGTCCTGAGCGCGTGATTGAAATCGCGGTTAAAGGCATGCTGCCAAAGGGTCCGCTGGGTCGTGCCATGTTCCGTAAACTGAAAGTTTACGCGGGTACTGAGCATAATCACGCGGCACAGCAACCGCAAGTTCTGGACATTTAATCGGGATTAATGGCAATGGCTGAAAATCAATACTACGGCACTGGTCGCCGCAAAAGCTCCGCAGCTCGCGTCTTCATCAAGCCGGGCAACGGTAACATCGTTATCAACCAGCGCAGCCTGGAACAGTACTTTGGTCGCGAAACTGCCCGAATGGTCGTTCGTCAGCCGCTGGAACTGGTTGACATGACGGGCAAATTGGATCTGTACATCACCGTTAAAGGCGGTGGTATCTCCGGTCAAGCTGGCGCTATCCGTCACGGTATCACCCGTGCACTGATGGAGTATGACGAAACTCTGCGTTCTGAACTACGTAAGGCTGGCTTCGTCACTCGTGACGCGCGTCAGGTTGAACGTAAGAAAGTCGGCCTGCGCAAAGCACGTCGTCGTCCTCAGTTCTCCAAGCGTTAATCTTTACTGCTTCAGCAGTGTGGGTTGCGCAAAACCCGGTGCAGTTCGCTGCATCGGGTTTTTTATGCTTCAAAATAGGCCTATCCTTAATAAAATGCTTGTAATATCAAAAAATAAAAAATGAAATTGTCGCGTGGTTCCCACAAAACAAGCAGAATCTGGTAAACTGCCCTCTACTTTTACACCTGTTTGCCGTCAGTTTACCTCCGAGGTCAGTTTTATGGCCAGGTTGATTGCGGGCTGCCGGTATGTGGCGTGAAAGATGAAGGTGAGCTGGCTATCCGCAGTATTTTTAAATAACTTGGAGGTTTTCATGGTTGTCGCTGCCAACAAACGTTCGGTAATGACACTGTTCTCTGGCCCGACCGACATTTTTAGCCATCAAGTACGTATCGTACTCGCGGAGAAAGGTGTCAGCGTCGAGATTGAGCAGGTCGAGATGGATAACCTGCCGCAGGATTTGATTGACCTCAATCCTTACCAAACAGTGCCGACACTGGTCGATCGCGAACTGACCCTGTATGAATCCCGCATCATTATGGAATACCTCGATGAGCGTTTTCCACATCCGCCACTGATGCCCGTTTACCCGGTCGCTCGCGGTGAAAGCCGCTTGATGATGCTACGTATCGAGAAAAACTGGTACTCGCTGATGAACAATATTGAGCAGAGCAGCGGCCAGGAAGCGGAATCCGCTCGTCGCCAACTGCGCGAAGAACTGCTGGCGATCGCACCGATCTTTGGCCAAACGGCCTACTTTATGAGTGAAGAGTTCAGCCTGGTGGATTGCTACTTGGCCCCGTTGCTGTGGCGCTTGCCGCAGTTGGGTATTGAACTGAGCGGTGCTAGCTCCAAAGAACTGAAAGGCTACATGACCCGCGTGTTCGAACGTGATGCGTTCCTGGCTTCTCTGACTGAAGCTGAGCGCGAAATGCGTCTATATACTCGGGGCTAAGTATTATGGACATCTCTCATATGACTCCGCGCCGTCCGTACCTGTTGCGGGCATTCTATGATTGGCTGCTTGATAACCAACTGACGCCGCACCTGGTAGTAGATGTTATTTGCCCTGGTGTTCAGGTGCCGATGGAGTTTGCTCGCGATGGTCAGATTGTATTGAACATCGCGCCGCACGCAGTCGGCAATCTGGAACTAGGCGATGACGAAGTGCGCTTCAACGCGCGATTCGGCGGTGTGCCGCGCCAGGTTTCGGTACCGATGGCTGCTGTGCAGGCGATTTATGCGCGTGAGAACGGCGCGGGTAGTCTATTCGAACCGGAGGCTGCCTACGCAGTAGAAGGTACGATTGAAAGTCTGGACAATAAGACTAACCCGGTGGAAAGCCTGATATCGGTGGTTGACAGTAACCGCCCAGAGACGAGTGATGGCGACGAACCGCCGCCATCGGGTGGCCGACGCCCGGCACTGCGCGTGGTTAAATAAACCTGTCGCCGCAAACGAAAAGGTACTGCATGCGGTACCTTTTTTGTTTTTATTGCCAGGGAAGTACTCGCCATTCAGCGCTGTCATGCCCCCGACTGGATACTATCGCGCAGTGGCGTTAGCCATGGAGAAACAAAAGGCTCGGCGTGCCGAGCCTTTAAGCAAGGGATAATGGGATTATACGTCCAGATAGTTGATGATGCCCTCGGCCGCTTTGCGGCCTTCGGCAATCGCCGTTACTACCAAATCTGAACCGCGCACCGCATCGCCACCGGCGAAAATTTTTGCGTTGCTGGTTTGGAAGGGGTGGAGAGTGTTTTCCGCTACCAGAATGCGACCTTGCTTGTCGAACTGCACATCGTGCGCCGACAGCCAATCCATCTGGTGCGGACGGAAACCGAATGCCATCACCACCGCATCGGCGTCGATTACGTGTTCGGAGCCTGGTACCTGTTCCGCCATCTGGCGGCCATGAGCGTCTGGTGCGCCCAGTTGGGTACGTACCATTTTCACCCCGGCCACGCGTCCGGCGCTGTTGAGTTCAATGCTGAGTGGCTGCACATTGAATTTGAATTCCCCCCCTTCCTCGCGGGCGTTTTTCACTTCGCGATTGGAACCCGGCATGTTGGCCTCGTTGCGGCGGTAGGCACAGGTGACCTGTGTAGCACCTTGACGGATTGCGGTGCGCACGCAGTCCATTGCGGTATCGCCGCCGCCCAGCACCACCACGCGTTTGCCTGCCATGCTGACATACGGCTGGTGTGGTTCGGTGTTATAGCCCATCAGTTGTTTGGTGTTGGCGATCAGGAACGGCAGCGCGTCGTACACGCCTGGGGCTGTTTCGTTTTCCAGCCCACCGCGCATCGGCTGATAAGTGCCAACGCCCAGAAACACCGCGTCAAACTCGTTGAGCAGTGTTCCCATGCTGACGTCCTTGCCCACCTCGGTATTCAGTTGGAACTCGATGCCCATCTCGCTGAAGATGCCATGACGCTTGATCATCACTGCTTTTTCCAACTTGAAGGCCGGGATACCGAAAGTCAGCAGGCCGCCGATCTCTGGATGACGATCATATACCACCGCTTTGATACCGTTGCGGGTCAGCACATCGGCGCAGGCAAGACCTGCGGGACCGGCACCGATGATCGCTACACGTTTGCCGTTCGGCTGTATGTGGGACATATCCGGCTTCCAGCCCATTTCGAGCGCTTTATCGGTGATATAGCGCTCAATGTTGCCGATGGTGACTGCGCCAAACTCGTCGTTAAGGGTGCAGGCCCCTTCACACAGGCGATCCTGCGGGCAGACACGGCCACACACTTCCGGCAGGCTGTTGGTCTGATGCGCCAGATCTGCCGCCTCCATGATGCGACCTTCGTATGCCAGCTGCAGCCAGTTCGGGATATAATTGTGAACCGGGCATTTCCATTCGCAATAAGGGTTACCGCAGGACAGACAGCGATCCGCCTGAGCTTTTGCTTGGGTGACTGAAAACGGTTCGTAAATCTCTACAAATTCAATTTTGCGGATCTTTAGCGGTTTCTTTGGCGGATCAACACGCTGTAAGTCGATAAATTGATAAATATTCTGACTCATTAATCCCTACCTCATTACTGCGCCTGAACCCGCAGTTCGGCTGTGGAACGACTACGGTGACCTAACAATGCTTTGACATCACTGGACTTCGGCTTAACCAGAGCGAACTTCGGCCGCCATTCCGGCCAGTTGGCCAGGATCTGTTCCGCACGGGAAGAACCGGTTGCCTGCACATGCTCGGTGATCAGGCCGCGCAGGTGCTCATGGAGAATAGCCAGTGGGTCGACGTCGAGCACTTCCACCAGTTCTGGATTCACGCGCTGACGAAACTCGCCGTCTTCATCCAGCACATAGGCGAAACCACCGGTCATACCTGCGCCAAAGTTGATGCCGGTTTTGCCCAGTACGCAGACGACGCCACCGGTCATGTATTCACAGCCATTATCGCCGATGCCTTCCACCACAGTAATGGCACCGGAGTTGCGTACCGCGAAACGTTCGCCTGCGCGGCCTGCGGCAAACAATTTACCGCCAGTGGCACCATACAGACAGGTGTTGCCGATAATGCTGGCCTCATGGCTGCGGAACGCGGAGCCGAACGGTGGGCGTACCGCGATGCTGCCGCCAGCCATGCCTTTGCCAACGTAGTCGTTGGCATCACCGGTTAGTGTCAGCTCAACGCCGGCGGCATTCCATACGCCGAAGCTCTGGCCGGCGGTACCGGAGAAATGCACTTTGATCGGAGCCGTTGCCATACCCTGATCGCCATGTAGGTTGGCGATGACACCGGACAGCATGGCTCCCACGGAGCGGTCAGTGTTGCGGATATCAAAGTAGAAGGTTTTACTGCGTTTTTTGTCGAGATACGGCTTTGCCTGCGCCAGCAATGCTTTATTCAGCAGACCTTTGTCAAATGGCGGGTTGCTGCCCTCGGTACAGTACAGCGCCTTGCCTGGGTGCGGGGTGGCGATTTTTAGCAATGGCGATAAATCCAGTTTGTTCTGCTTGGCAGAGATGCCGTCCAGTTCGGTTAAGAACTCACTGCGACCAATCAAATCAACCAACTGGCTGACGCCGAGCTGTGCCATGATCTCACGGGTTTCCCGCGCGATAAACTGGAAGTAATTGGCTACGCGTACTGGCAGGCCGTGGTAGTGATCGCGGCGCAATTTATCATCTTGGGTCGCCACACCGGTCGCGCAGTTGTTCAGATGGCAGATGCGCAAATATTTACAGCCCAGGGCTACCATCGGGCCGGTGCCAAAGCCGAAGCTTTCTGCGCCGAGGATCGCCGCTTTGACGATGTCCACGCCGGTTTTCAAACCGCCGTCCACCTGTAGGCGGATTTTGTGCCGTAGGCCGTTGGCCACCAGCGCCTGCTGGGTTTCCACCAAGCCCAGTTCCCACGGACAACCGGCATATTTTACCGAGGACAGCGGGCTGGCACCGGTGCCACCATCGTAACCGGCGATGGTGATCAGGTCGGCATAGGCTTTCGCCACGCCGGTGGCGATGGTGCCAACGCCCGGTTCGGAAACCAGTTTCACCGAGATCACCGCCTGCGGGTTCACCTGTTTGAGGTCGAAGATCAACTGAGCCAGGTCTTCGATTGAATAGATGTCGTGATGCGGCGGTGGGGAAATCAGGGTCACGCCCGGTACCGAATAACGTAGTTTGGCGATATAGGGAGTAACTTTATCTCCTGGCAACTGGCCGCCTTCACCGGGTTTGGCACCTTGCGCCACCTTAATTTGGATCACATCGGCGTTGATCAGGTAAGTTGGCGTCACGCCAAAGCGCCCGGAAGCCACCTGCTTGATGCGCGAAACTTTGTTAGTGCCGTATCGCGCTGGGTCTTCGCCACCTTCGCCAGAGTTGGAGAAGCCGCCAAGCCCGTTCATAGCGATCGCCAGTGACTCGTGCGCTTCAGGGCTAAGGGCGCCGATCGACATCGCTGCGGTGTCGAAGCGTTTAAACAGCGACTCTGCCGGTTCCACCTGATCGACCGGGATAGCTTCACCCTGCGGCGTAATGGTCAGCAGATCGCGCAGCATGGCGACCGGGCGTTGGTTCACCAGCGTGGCGTAAGCCTGATAATCGCTGTATTTGCCGCTATGCACCGATTTTTGCAGCATGCTCACCACATCAGGATTATAGGCATGGTACTCACCGCCATGCACGAACTTCAACAGCCCGCCTTGTTCCAGCGGCATGCGTTTTAGCCAAGCGCGTTTAGACAGGTTCTGCAAATCTTGTTGGAAGTCGCTAAAGCTGGCCCCCCCGATACGGCTGACCACGCCCTGGAAGCACAGGTTAGTCAGATCGCGGTGTAGACCAACGGCTTCAAACAGCTTGGAGCAGCGATAAGAGGCGATGGTCGAGATGCCCATTTTGGACATGATCTTGTACAAGCCTTTGTTAATGCCGTTGCGGTAGTTCAGTATCACCTCGCGATACTGTTTGTCGATCGCCTGGTTGTCCACCAGCTTGGCTAAGGTTTCATAGGCCAGATACGGGTAGATGGCGGTGGCACCAAAGCCGAGCAGCACCGCGAAGTGGTGTGGATCGCGGGCGCTGGCGGTTTCAACGATGATGTTGGCATCGCAACGCAGGCTTTTTTCCACCAGACGGGTCTGGATGGCACCGACCGCCATCGGCGCGGGTACTGGCAGGCGCTGGGGGGCGATGGCGCGGTCGGATAACACCAACAGCACTGTGCCATCGCGCACTTTACGTTCCGCTTCGTTGCACAGTGCACGGAGGGTCTGCTCCAGATCCTGTTCAGCCGGATCGAAGGTGAGATCGAGGGTGTCGGCGCGGTAATATTCGCCTTCCAGTGTGGTGAGCTGTTGGAAATCGGCGTAAAGCAGGATCGGCGATTTGAAGCTCAGGCGGTGCGCCTGGCCTTCGGCTTCACAGAACACGTTCATTTCGCGGCCGATGCAGGTCGCCAGCGACATGACGTGCGCTTCACGCAACGGATCGATCGGCGGGTTGGTGACCTGCGCGAACTGCTGGCGGAAATAATCATAGATGATGCGCGGGCGGCTGGAGAGCACGGCAAACGGGGTATCGTCACCCATCGAACCTGTGGCTTCCTGGCCGTTCTCGCCCAGCACGCGGATCACTTGATCCAGCTCTTCACGGCTGTAGCCGAACTGCTTCTGGTAGGCTTCGAGCTGCACGTCGTCAAGTTCGCGGCTACCGATCTGATCGTCCGGCAAGTTTTCGAACGGCATCAGGTGCCTAACGTTTTTCTCCATCCACGCTTTATATGGGTGGCGGTTTTTCAGATCGTCATCGGTCTCGGCGGAGTGCAAGATGTGGCCACAGCGGGTATCGATCACCATCAGTTCACCTGGGCCGACGCGGCCTTTCTCCACGACCTCATCTGGCTGGTAATCCCAGATGCCGACTTCAGAGGCGCAGGTGATCAGCTTGTCTTTGGTGATCACATAGCGTGCTGGACGCAGGCCGTTGCGGTCAAGGTTACAGGCGGCATAGCGGCCATCGGACATTACGATACCAGCCGGGCCGTCCCACGGCTCCATGTGCATTGAGTTGAAATCGAAAAAGGCACGCAGTTCGCTGTCCATGTCTGGGTTGTTCTGCCAGGCCGGCGGCACCAGCAAACGCATGGCACGGATCAGATCCATGCCGCCCGCCAGCAACAGCTCCAGCATGTTGTCTAGCGAACTAGAGTCGGAGCCGGTTTCGTTGATGAACGGCGCGGCAGCGTGCAAATCCGGGATCAGTGGTGTCTGGAATTTATAGGTGCGCGCGCGCGCCCACTGGCGGTTGCCCGTAATGGTGTTGATCTCGCCGTTATGTGCCAGATAGCGGAACGGTTGCGCCAGCGGCCAGCGCGGTACGGTGTTGGTGGAAAAACGCTGGTGGAACAAGCAGATGGCCGATTCCAACCGCAGATCCGCCAAATCAAGATAGAAACGCGGCAGATCCGCAGGCATGCACAGCCCTTTATAGATCATCACCAACTTGGAGAAACTGCAAACGTAGAAGTTGTCGTCCTGGATGCGCTTTTCAATGCGGCGGCGCGCCACAAACAGGCGGCGCTCCACATCGCGCGAACGCCAGCCCGCCGGGGCGTTGACAAAAATTTGTTCAATGCGTGGCAGAGAAGCGCGCGCGATCTCACCCAGCACGTCCGGGTTGGTCGGTACTTCACGCCAGCCAACGATCGACAGTGTTTCCTTTTGCAGTTCTTCTTCCACGATGTGGCGGCTAGTGCAAGCTTTCTCTTCATTTTGGCTAAGGAACACCATGCCAACGGCATAGTTTTTGGCTAAACGCCAGCCGCGCTCTCGCGCCACCATGCGGAATAAACGATCAGGCTTTTGCAATAATAGGCCGCAACCGTCGCCCGTCTTACCGTCAGCCAGGATTGCGCCACGGTGCTGCATACGAGCCAGCGCATGAATGGCGGTACGTACCACTTTGTGGCTAGGTTCGCCTTCTATGTGGGCGATCAGGCCGAAACCACAGTTGTCCCTTTCTTGGGATTTATCGTACAACATATTCAGTGAACCTCCCCAGGTTCTATATGACTCCCACAACCTGCTACGAGGGGGCTTATCAACTTCAGGCAGAAATCCAATCAGCAAGTTAACCCGCCAATCGGTTTTTCGCCCTCCGTTAATGGCTGCTCGTGACGGTTTTGACAA
Source organism: Serratia symbiotica (assembly GCF_000821185.2). Lineage (NCBI taxonomy): Bacteria > Pseudomonadati > Pseudomonadota > Gammaproteobacteria > Enterobacterales > Yersiniaceae > Serratia > Serratia symbiotica. The sequence continues at coordinate 579,949 of NZ_CP050855.1, forward strand.
GTGGTGTATGACTTGTTTTTAAGAGAGTGTCTTAAGTGATTGCATAAATATGACGAGACGTCTGCTCGTCCAGAAAGCGTCCAGTGGACGTCCAACTTAGCGAGAAAGAATACGCAGGTCAAATAAAGGAGCAAGATAGAACTTTATTGCGTCTGTATTGATTATTTGTTTGATACTTCATGTTTTTTTACTATTCTACGCGGGTGCTAAAAAGCGTCAAAACAGGGAATGATGTGAAGCGACACACTATGGTGTAACGGTTTAATATTATCATTATGCCTATTTCCGCAATAAAAACAGAATATTATTTCTTCAAAAAAAATTGGTGCGATATTTATAACTATTTTTCATCTTATTGTCATCTTGATGTTAACAATTAGGTAAAAATTAGAAAGATTCATTGTTAATAAAGTGATTTTATCCTCAATTATGTTGAGTAACTATTCAATACAGGAAGTCGTGACGCTGCCGTTGCCGCAATGAATCAATCGCTGCCCCCTTTCGATTGATAGTCTTTCCTCTCGTTCGGCATTTGCTTTCTTATCTTGGCGTGGTTTTACAGTATGATTTAAAAGAAGGTATTTGATGGGAGCCGCTATGAAGCAAATTCGGGTATTAGCCCAGTACTACGTTGATTTAATGGTGAAACTGGGGCTGGTGCGTTTTTCGCTGCTGTTGGCTTCGGCACTGGTGATGCTGGCGATGCTGGTACAGATGGTGGTGACCCTGCTGCTGAGCGGTGAAGTGGCAAGCATCGATGTAGTGCGCTCGGTCTTTTTCGGTCTGCTGATCACCCCCTGGGCGGTCTACTTTCTGTCGGTAGTGGTCGAACAGCTTGAAGAATCGCGGCAGCGGTTGGCGCGGTTGGTGGATAAGCTAGAAGAGATGCGCCACCGCGACCTGGCATTGAATCAGCAGCTCAAGGACAATATCAGCCAACTGAATCAGGAGATCGCCGACCGTATTAAGGCGGAAGCCGGGCGTCTACAGGTGATGGAAAAGCTGACGGAAGAAATGGAGCAGCGTGAACTGGCGCAGGTTGAGCTAGGCCAACAGTCGGCGCTGCTGCGATCCTTCCTCGACGCTTCGCCGGATCTGGTGTACTACCGCAACGAAAACAATGAGTTTTCCGGCTGCAACCGGGCGATGGAACTGCTCACCGGCAAGAGCGAAAAGCAGCTAATCGGCCTGACGCCGTTGGATGTTTACCGCCAGGAAATTGCTGAAAAGGTGATCGAAACCGACGAGAAAGTGTTCCGCCACAACGTCTCGCTGACTTATGAACAATGGCTGGTGTATCCAGATGGCCGCAAGGCGTGTTTCGAGCTGCGCAAAGTACCATTTTATGACCGGGTGGGAAAACGTCGTGGTCTAATGGGCTTCGGGCGCGATATTACCGAGCGTAAGCGCTATCAGGACGCACTGGAGAACGCCAGCAGGGACAAGACCACCTTTATCTCAACCATCAGCCATGAGTTACGTACGCCACTTAATGGCATTGTCGGCCTTAGCCGCATCCTACTCGATACTGAACTGAACGACGAACAGCTAAAATACCTGAAAACCATTCACGTCAGCGCCATTACACTCGGCAACATTTTCAACGACATTATCGAAATGGATAAGCTTGAACGGCGCAAGGTACAGTTAGATAACCAGCCAGTGGACTTTACGGGTTTTCTGGCGGATCTGGAGAATATCTCCGGCCTACTGGCACAGCCGAAAGGGCTACAGTTTGTCATGGAACCGCAGCCACCCCTGCCGCAGCAGATTATCACTGATGGTACACGCCTGCGGCAGATCCTGTGGAATTTGATCGGTAATGCGGTGAAGTTCACCCGGCAGGGGCAGATCCTGGTGCGGGTGCGGCACGAGGCACAAGAGGATCTGGTGTTCGAGGTAGAAGATTCGGGTATAGGTATTCCACAGGAAGAACAAGACAAAATCTTCGCCATGTATTATCAGGTGAAGGATCAGCACGGGGGGCGCCCGGCCACCGGTACTGGCATCGGGTTGGCGGTATCTAAATGGTTGGCGCAGAGCATGGGCGGTGATATTACCGTCAATAGTGTGCCAGGGCAGGGATCTTGTTTCACCCTGCTTATCAAGGCACCGGTGGTGCAGGTAGCCGTGAACGAGGCACAGGCCGATGAAGTCTTACCAGCGCTGCATATTCTGCTGGTGGAAGATATCGAACTGAACGTTATCGTAGCGCGCTCAGTGCTGGAGAAACTGGGCAACAGCGTGGAGGTGGCGATGGATGGTCACGCCGCGCTGGCGATGTTTGATCCCGACGAATTCGACCTAGTGCTATTGGATATTCAACTGCCGGATATGACCGGGTTGGATGTCGCCCGGAAGCTGCGCGAGCGCTATGCCGGGCGGTCAATGCCACCGCTGGTGGCATTGACCGCCAATGTACTCAAAGACAAACAAAATTATCTTGATGCGGGCATGGACGATGTGTTGAGCAAACCGCTATCGGTGGCTGCATTGACCCAGGTCATCAAACACTATTGGGTTCATCAACCTTCTCACACTGTAAAGAAAACTGAGCACCAGGCGATGCAGATTAATGAGTCGTTACTTGATACCGCAATGCTGAAGCAGTATCTGGATCTGGTGGGGCCACAGCTCATTCACCAAAGTTTGGCGATGTTTGAGCAAATGATGCCGGGCTATCTGGCAGTGTTGGATTCCAATATGACCGCGCGCGATCAAAAAGGTATCACCGAGGAAGGGCACAAGATCAAAGGTGCTGCTGGTTCGGTCGGCTTACATCATCTGCAACAGTTAGCGCAGCAGATCCAAACGCCTACGCTGCCAGCATGGTGGGATAACGTGCAAGACTGGGTTGACGAGTTAAAGCAAGAGTGGCGTAACGACACGCAAGTGTTGCGTACATGGGTGGAGAACGCTGAAAAAAAATAACCCCGGCCTAAGCCAGGGTGCGCGAATGTTGCGCCAACACCAGGGAAATCATTAACCTGCGCATGGGTATTCAGTGTTATGCTCAGGCAGGTTATATAAAATTCCTATGCATTATACAACTAACAACATTAAAAATGTAAGTGTTCTTGTTAGAAGATTTCTTAAAATGTGTGATGCGGATGAGTGTTTGCCAATTTCGTGTATTAACCCGGTGACGATAACCTTATCAATAGGCGTAAGGGTGATGAAAAAATGAGTGTGGTGCTGAGCGGTTGTGAGCTTAGCAAGCGGCAAAGTGGCGTTTTTCAACCAATCGGTTAAGCGCCTTTTTTCCTGCCATCAAGACGATCGCCGGACTTGATGATAACGCGGCTCAGGGGGCTGGTCCTCCAGCGGCATCGTCCATTTCTGCGGGGCATGTCCCTGCCGACTTTATCGGTGATGGCGCTACCAGATACTAGGGTGATCATTTAACTGTGCCTCGTTATGGCACCACAATCCCTAACCCCAGTGAGAGTTCGATACCCGGCTGTATGCACAGCAAGTTGCGGCGTGATAATCTGACTTTTTAGCAACTGGCAACCGGAGTTAGCCATGATTCGCTTCGCTGTCGTCGGCACCAACTGGGTTACGGAACGTTTTATTGATGCTGCCCATGAAAGCGGCAAATTGACGTTGAGTGCCGTTTATTCGCGTCGGCTGGAGCAGGCGAGGACGCTGGGTGCTAACTATCATCTTGACCTGTTTTTCGATGATCTTGCGGCGCTAGCTCAATCTGATGCCATTGATGCGGTGTATATCGCCAGCCCCGCTCGATAGCGGCGTGGACGGCCACGTCTGCCTCAACTACGGAAATTTCGATGCCCTCCAAGGTCAGTAATTCGAACATCCCAAGTGAGAGCCAGGAGACAGAAGGCACGTTAATGATCGATAAAATCTCAGAATGCCAGGGGGGGTAATCCCGCGTGGTGGCAACCGCCAGGTTCTGACCTTGCTCAACACCCTGTTATATGAGGCGCAAGCATTCGCCGGCCTGGTAGAAAAAAATCAGGTGGAGCATCAGGGGCTGAAGAACTCGCTGATTGTTGCCCGCCTGCTGACTGAAATCTGCCGTCAGACCGCTATGGTGTTCCCGACAGGCCGGAACTGATAGAACTGCTGTTATTACCAGATGCCGGAAGTGATTCTATCGCTAACAATCCGCTGGTGCAGGTGGACAGAATCAGCAGTGAAAATCAGTCAAAAGTCGTTTGGTTATGTCAGATAATGTAAAATCCGCTGAATCGATACCACAACCGCCGTTTGCTGAGGGCTAATTCGCCATCGGTAAAGTAAATTTCTCTATTGCCAATAGTGCTATTTTGGTAGAGTTAGGCCACTTTTTTACCCATTGCTAGGGGGAAGAACGGGAAGACATGCGCGGGTTGTTAACCATGCTGATTGATCTTTTTTGCTGGATGGGTTCGATCTCCGGCCTAAAGTTATGTGCAGCATCATCCCAAACTATCCGCAGCGCATGGAGCCGCTGGTCATCGCTGGCGGATACGGTACTTTCCCCCTATGATCAGGTTTGTCAAACGCTGGCTGTAGAGCCGTGTCGCACGGCCAATTACCGCTGCTGGTCGCTGTCCAATGGCTTCCGACCGCTACCCTGGGCCACCGTTTCCCGACCATTCTCTGCCCAATGGTCGGACACTGCATGCCCCCACTGGTTAGGCGGTTGGAAAGAAAGTCAGTCATATGCTTGCATGCTGATTGATCACCCTTGACTCGGTGTTGCACCGATAGAACCCACTAAAAAGCTACGCTGTTTCAGCGTTATCAGCACAGGATCAGGAGCGCCGCACGCTTCCCCCAACGCCCGCTGACACCCAGGCCCACAATGACGTTTTAGGAACACCGGATGGACATCATTAAAGAACTGTTACATGCCTTATGGCAGCAGGATTTTGATACGCTGGCGAACTCTTCACTAGTGTGGACCCTTTATGCCCTATTATTTATGATCCTGTTTTTGGAAAATGGCCTGCTACCAGCCGCCTTCCTGCCGGGTGATAGCCTGCTGATTCTGGTGGGCGTTTTGATCGCCAAAGGCACCATGAATTTCCCGCTGACCATTCTGATCCTGACCGTCGCCGCCAGCCTGGGGTGCTGGGTTAGTTACATACAGGGTAAATGGCTTGGCAATACGCGAACGGTGCAAGGTTGGCTGTCGCATTTGCCTACTCATTATCACCAACGGGCGCATCAATTGTTCCACCGCCATGGCCTTTCCGCCTTACTGGTTGGCCGCTTCTTGGCGTTTATCCGCACCCTGTTGCCGACCATTGCTGGCCTCTCTGGCTTGAGCAACGCGCGCTTCCAATTTTTTAACTGGATGAGCGGCCTGCTGTGGGTGCTGATCCTGACCTCATTGGGCTTCGCGTTGGGTAAAACTGCGGTGTTCCGCAAATATGAAGACCAACTGATGTTCTGCCTGATGCTGCTGCCGCTGGTATTGCTGGTGATCGGGTTGGTTGGCTCGTTGATCGTGCTGTGGCGCAAAAAGCGCGCAGACAGCCATAACCCAGGAAAAGGGGCATGATAGCCTCGCGTTCGTGTTGGCTGCCCTGATGGCCGCGCTTAACCTGCTGGCACTGGCTACCCTGTTGCTGCCTGCTACAGGGAGCGCACTGAGGGCGAATTGCACATCCACGCTAGTCGGCAAAGCATGCTGCTCCCTAACGGTTTTTGCCTCTACCAACGTCTGGATGAGCACGGTATCCACATCAAAAGCATTACGCCAAAAGGCGCCAGCTTGCTGATCCGGCTGGATCCACCGGAACAACAATTGCCAGCGCGCGAAGTATTGCAAAATAGTCTTACCTCAGGTTATAGCAGCGTGCTGAATTTGCCCCTCACTCCTTCTCATTGGGCAGGTGAATTTGTAGGTTTCCCGCTTAATCAAGGATCAAACCCTGCATAGACGGGGGCGGGGCTTTCTCCCGTATTTTCCGTAATTGGCCAGAACTCATGGCTGATTCTTTGGGGGTTAGCGCATTTCATGACTAAGCTGAATAATGTCAGCTAGGCTGTGTCAGTCTCCTACTATGCTGCCTGAGTCAGCCGGGAGAGACGAATGCGTGCCATTGCATCCCATTAACCAGGAACCGATAGCATGAAATTATGCCGTTTACTCTTACTGGCTCTCCCGCTATGTACACTACCAGCGTTGTCGTTTGCGCTAGAAGACGGCTGTGCCAGCAAGGCGCAGAACATCCAGCAGCAGATTGATTACGCCACCCAGCATGGCAATATTCACCGTGTAACTGGGCTGAAAAAGGCGCTGAGTGAGGTGCAAACTCACTGTACCAGCGCGCAACTGCAAGCCGAACGCCAGAAGAAAGTTGATGAAAAACAAAGCAAGGTGGCTAAACGTCAGCAGGAGATGAAACAAGCGATGCAGACTGGCAACCTGGAAAAAGTCGGCAAGAAACAGAATAAACTGGCGCAAGCTGAGCTAAAACAAACTCAGAGGGAATAATTTTTTACCCTAGTGGATATTTATCGATGAGAGCCGCAGTACACGGGGTTTTTACCGGGTAAAAATGGATGTCTGGTTTTATCAACCTCCCCCCGTCCTTTGTGGCAACGAAAAAATCCGCTATGTTGCAATTCTGTCAATATTAACGTTGTTAAGGAATAATTACATGGCACATGATTCAAATGCAAAAAACTTACGCGCTGAACTGAAATCTTTAGCTGATACGCTGGAAGAAGTGCTGAACTCGTCCAAAGACAAGCCGAAAGCCGAGTTAGAAAAACTACGCTCAAAGGCAGAAAGCGCATTGCAAGACACCCGCGCGCGCCTGAGTGATGCAGGGGACAAAATCGCTTGTCAAACCAGGCAAATTGCTGAGCAGGCAGATGATTATGTGCGTGAAAACCCCTGGTCTGGTGTTGGCATCGGTGCTGCGGTGGGCGTAGTGCTGGGCGTTTTGCTCGCGCGTCGCTGATTATGGCTGAGCAACCGCAAGTCCGCGCGCCCGGTCCCGCAAAAGGGGTGTTGGATATCGGCCAGCGTATCATCACCATTGTGGTCGGCATGGTGGAAACCCGGCTTCGTCTGGCGGTGGTCGAATTGGAAGAGGAGAAAGCCAATCTCATTCAGTTGCTGGTCATGGCTGGTTTGACGCTGCTGTTTACTGCCTTTGGCCTAATGAGCTTATTGATCCTGATTTTTTGGGCTATCGATCCGCTCTACCGGCTGATGGCGCTAGGGGCTACCACTGGCGTGCTGTTGTTCTTGGCCATCGTTGGCACTATCTGGACGTTGGTCAAGGTTCGGCGCACTACGCTATTGGGAGACACGCGCAAACAACTGGCCATCGACCACACCGAGTTGGAAGGGGAACCATGAGCCGCCGCCACGACCTGAAACGTGAAAAAGAGCACCTGATTCGGCAGATCCAGCAACAGCGGCTGGATCTGGCCGAGAGCAAAACCCGGTGGTTGGAAAAAACCACACGCATTGACCGTAGCTGGCAAATGGTGTTTGGCTTGCGCCGTTACCTGGTACTTGGCTCTGGCGTCATGGCGCTATATGGCATCCGTCACCCCAGCAAGTTGATACGCTGGTCGCGCCGTGCCTTGGGTGCGTGGGGCGCTATACGATTGTTTAAAAAGACTTTTGCTGCCAAATAGTCCTTTGTTTTCATTTGGCCCTCCCCTTGCAGCGCCCTCGTTTTGCTGAAGCTAAGCTTTGCTACCGTTGAGTGCTGAGTCACCTGTGGGGCAAACCCTTTTTATTGTCAGAGTCGCGATTTTGTCACTTACCGCCCCAGCCAGGATAAAGTCTCTTTCTGGCTGGAGGCAGTTGCTGGCATGGCCTCACGCTGCCATATCATCTGAATTGAACTCAATATGGATTTGGTCATAAGGTAGCACTATTTTTTGCTGTCCTTATCTAAAACTCCGCCGTTCAGCAGCAAATAAGCATCGTGATAAACGCTGCGGAAATCACGATGTTTATCAGAATGACTATATCTTGTTACGAAGCACCAGCCAGGATAGTTGAGCTTGTAAAAAATGAAGTTAGCATCGTGATCTGGCTGAAAATTTCAGCGTACAACAACCAAAACTCCTGCGTAACATATTGTTACGCAGGAGTTTTTTATTGGGGGAGTTGACCGATAAGCCGGGTTCTGTCGTGGACAGTCATTCCTCTAGGCCAGCAATCGCTCACTGGCTCAAGCAGCCTACCCGGATTCAGTACGGGCCGTACCATGTGAATCCCTATTTGGCCTTGCTCCGGGTGGAGTTTACCGTGCCACGAACTGTTGCCAGCCGCGCGGTGCGCTCTTACCGCACCCTTTCACCCTTACCTGATCCCGCTTGCGCGAGCCATCGGCGGTTTGCTCTCTGTTGCACTAGTCGTAGGCTTGCGCCTCCCAGGCGTTACCTGGCACCCTGCCCTATGGAGCCCGGACTTTCCTCCCCTTCACCTGTCTCCCCCGAAGAGGACGGCAATGAAGCGGCGACTGTCTGGTCAACTCCGGCGCGGATGGTAGCGCCGCGTTGGCGATAGGTCAACTGCTTTACGATCCTTGTTGCTCTAACGCGTGCTTGTACAGCGCATTCTTCTTCACGCCGTGGATTTCTGCCGCCAGCGCTGCCGCCTTTTTCAGCGGCAACTCTTTTTGCAAAAGCGCCAGCGTGCGCAGTGCGTCAAGCGGTAGAACATCCTCTTGCGCCTTGTGGCCTTCGACGATGAGTACCATCTCGCCACGGCGGCGCATTTCGTCTTCCTGTACCCAGGCCAGCACTGCACCGACTGGTGCACCATAGATTGACTCCCAGGTTTTGGTCAGTTCGCGTGCCAACACCACATAGCGCTGTGGCCCCCAAACGGTGACCATGTCCTGCAAACTTTCTACCAGACGATGGGTAGATTCATAGAAAATCAGCGTGCGTGCTTCCTCTGCCAGCGCCATCAGCGTATCCTTACGCCCCTTGGTTTTCGCAGGCAGGAAACCTTCATAACAAAAACGGTCTGAGGCGACGCCAGCAGCGCACAGGGCGGTAGTTGCTGCGCAGGCTCCCGGCAACGGCACCACGCGGATACCGGCTTCGCGGCAACGGCGTACCAAGTGATAACCGGGGTCGTTGATAAGTGGTGTGCCAGCATCAGAGACTAGCGCTATACTCTGACCTGCCTGCAACTTTACCAGCAGTTGTTCGGTTTTTTGCTGTTCGTTATGATCATGCAGTGCAAACAACCGTGCGCTAATCGCAAAATGTTGTAACAGCAAGCCGGTATGGCGTGTGTCTTCTGCGGCAATCAGATCAACGTTTTTCAGTACTTCTAGCGCACGGTAGGTTATATCGCCTAAGTTGCCGATAGGCGTGGGTACTACATACAGCGTTGATGTAGAAATGACGGATTGTTGCTGTTGATTCATTGTTTCATCCGGGTTGCCGATTTAATATTGTGCATCTTGAAAAAAACACCACTGGATACCGTATGCTTTCCTCAACATTTGTTGCTACCAAAGCAGGGCATTCCAAGCCTGTCCGACTTACCGCAGTCATCGCAGCACTCCTTTTGCTGGTGGGTTGTGCAAGTCCGGTACCGCAAACGCCGCCCGTCAATATACAAGATGAGGCCAACGCCAACGCTGATTACTATCTGCTGCAACTGCAACAAAGCAGTGATGATAACAAGGCTGACTGGCAATTACTTGCTATTCGCGCGTTGTTGCGTGAGGGGAAATTGCCCCAGGCCAGTGAGCAGTGGGAACAACTGCCCAAAAACCTCAGCAGCGTGCAATTGGCGGAACGACAACTGCTGACCGCTGAACTAGAGGTAGCCAGCAAAAGAAACATCAGCGCTCGTAGCACTCTGGATCATCTGGATAGCGGTTCGCTGTCGGCTAATCAGCGGATGCGCTACTATCAGGCGCAAATTGCCGCCAATCAGGGTACCCCTTCTCTGCCGCTGATCCGCGCCTATATTGCGCAAGAACCGCTGCTGATCGGCCAGGCACACCAAAACAATCTCGATCAGACCTGGCAAACATTGCTGCAATTGACGCCGCAGAACGTCAATAGCCTGGTGATCAACGCCAACGAGAACGTGCTGCAAGGATGGCTAGATCTGCTGCGGGTCTATCAGGATAATCGGCAAGATCCAGACCTGCTCCAGGCGGGCATCAAAGATTGGAAAAACCGCTACCCGCATAATCCGGCGGCGAAAACATTGCCAACCCCGTTGAACCCGGTGTTAAACCTCACCCAAGCCTCCACCTCAAGCATCGCTTTGTTGCTGCCGCTGAGCGGCCAAGCTCAGATGTTCGCCGACGCCATTTTGCAGGGTTTTGAAGCCGCGAAGAACGGCGTCTCCGCATCTGCGCCGACACCGCAAGCACTGCAAACCACTAACCCTGACCAATCGGCCGTCATCTCCGCAGATCTCAACGCCAGCGGTGCGGTCAGTACCTCGCCGCAGCCAGCAGATCAGACGGTGCCTTCTATAGCGTCAATCACCCCATCGCAGGCTACCAATAATGTGCAAGTTAAGGTGTATGACACCACTAGCCAGCCGTTGACAGCGTTGCTGAACCAGGCGCAGCAGGATGGTGCTACGCTGGTGGTCGGCCCGTTGCTGAAAGAAAACGTCGATCAGCTTTCTGGTAGCCATACCACGCTGAACGTACTGGCACTCAATCAGCCGGAAACGCCGAATGATGACCCAAACATCTGTTACTTTGCGCTGTCGCCGGAGGATGAAGCGCGCGATGCCGCCCGCCATATCTGGGATCAACAGCAACGCCAACCGCTGCTGTTGGTGCCGCGCGCTTCCTTCGGCGATCGTGTCGCCAAAGCCTTTAATCAAGAATGGCAAAAGCTGGGTGGCCAAAGGGTATTACAGCAAGGTATTGGCTCTGCCGATGAACTGCGTAAGGCGGCAAACAGCGGCGGCCTTCGCTTGACTGGCATGCCGATTCCCTCCATTCCCACGCCACCCAACGTGACTATCGCCGGGGAGACCCCTCCCGTGTCATCGAGCGATGAGCCAAGGGGAGCTGGCGGTGGCATTGATGCGGTTTATATCGTCGCCACCCCGGCCCAGTTGACGTTGATCAAACCGATGATTGATATGGCTACCAACTCGCGCAGCAAGCTGGCGGTATACGCCAGCTCGCGTAGTTATCAGGCCGGAGCCGGTCTGGACTTTCGTCTGGAAATGGAAGGTCTACAGTTCAGCGACATCCCGCTGTTGGCGGGTGCCAACCCGCAATTGTTGCAACAGGCAACTGCGCGCTTCCATAACGACCACTCGCTGGTGCGCCTGTATGCGATGGGGATGGATGCCTGGGCATTGGCTAATCACTTTGGTGAACTGCGCTATTTGCCCGCCCTCCAACTCTCTGGCACCACCGGTATGCTCACCGCTGCGCCAGGCTGCGTGATCAACCGAAAACTGCCTTGGCTACAGTATCGCCAGGGGGTGGTAGTGCCGATCTCATGAATCAACGTGCCACAGGGGCGGGTTATGAGCTGTTGGCTCGGCGTCATCTGGAACGCGCTGGTCTCACTTTTTGCGCGGCCAACGTTGCGCTGCGCGGCGGCGAACTCGACCTTATCATGCGTGATGGTCAAACCTGGGTGTTCGTCGAAGTGCGTTACCGCCGCAATGATACCTTTGGCGGTGCGGCCGCCAGTGTTACCTACCGTAAACAGCAGCGGCTGCTGCACGCCGCCGCCGTCTGGCTGGCGGGGCGCGGAGCCAGCTTTGACACATCATCTTGCCGTTTTGATGTTATGGCCATTACCGGTAGCCAGTTAGCCTGGATACCCAACGCCTTCAATGCGGATTAATCGGGTTTTACCCTTTGACTGAGTGGATTCAACGTGCTGGATAAAATTAAAGCCTGTTTTACCGAAAGCATCCAAACCCAGATCGCAGCAGCGGAGGCTCTGCCAGACGCCATCTCCCGCGCGGCGATGACACTGGTTCAATCTTTACTCAACGGTAACAAGATCCTGTGCTGTGGCAATGGCACCTCGGCGGCCAACGCGCAGCACTTCGCCGCGAGCATGATCAATCGTTTTGAAACCGAACGCCCCAGCTTGCCAGCCATCGCCCTTAACGCCGATAACGTGGTGCTGACTGCTATCAGCAACGATAGACTGCACGACGAAGTTTACGCCAAGCAGGTGCGCGCACTGGGGCACACCGGCGACATTTTGCTGGCGATTTCCACCCGTGGTAACGGCCGTGATATTGTGAAAGCGGTGGAGGCAGCGGTCACGCGGGATATGACGATTGTTGCGCTTACCGGCCACGACGGCGGGGAACTGGCCGGTTTGCTCGGCCCACAGGATGTTGAGATCCGTATTCCATCGCACCGTAGTGCACGCATTCAGGAAATGCATATGTTGACCGTAAACTGCCTTTGCGACCTGATAGATAGTATATTGTTTCCCCACCAGGACGATTAAGGAACGAGGATGAAGCTAAAAGCCCCATTTGCAGTACTGTGCAGCGCCCTGTTGTTACAAGGCTGTATCGCTGGTGTGGTGATCGGCAGCGCAGCTATCGCCACTAAAACTGCCACTGATCCGCGCAGCATTGGCACCCAAGTGGACGATGGCACCTTGGAAGCCCGGGTTGAAAACGCGCTGAGTAAAGATCCGCAGTTGAAGAAGGATGCCCGGGTAGTCGCTACCGCTTATCAGGGCGAAGTGTTGTTGACGGGGCAATCGCCGAACAGCGATATGACCCGCCGTGCCAAACAGATCGCCATGGGGGTTGAAGGTGCTAGCAAAGTGTATAACGAGATCCGTCAGGGCAAGCCGGTTAGCCTGAGCACGGCTTCTTCTGATACCTGGATCACCACCAAAGTACGCTCGCAACTGCTCACCAGCGATACGGTGAAGTCTACCAACGTGAAGGTCACTACCGAGAATGGTGAAGTGTTCCTGTTGGGTCTGGTCACGCGACAAGAAGGCCAGGCGGCGGCGCAAATTGCCAGCCAGATCAGCGGCGTGAAACATGTCACTACTGCCTTTAGCTACGTAAAATAACCGCCGATCCGCTGCCATTCCCGGCCTGCATCCTGTTCATATTGATGTAAGCCTCTTTAACGCTGCCAGTGGTCACTGCCTGCCCTGATTGGCGCGTATTCTTACGTCGCCCTAAGGCTTCCCTATCACTAGCGTATCTAGCGCCCGCCCAGGATGCACCGTGTGCAGCTTCACGTCTCCTGTGTATGCCAGGTTTATCGGATTCAACACGGGAGCCATTCCCCAGTGCTCACCCTCCTCACGGACTCCCTGTACGCTGCGGTTGTTGCAACCTGGCTGCAATAATGTACGCCTACTGGGATAAGCTCTAAGATACACCTCTCCTGAGTGACAAATATTTCATCGTTGGACTGGAATAATTAAACCTTTAAATAGGGGCAGTGTATGCATCTATAAATCAGTCAGTGAGATAAACGCTGGTTCGGTTCACTCCAGCATGGTGTTTCCCAAAGTGAAGGTCACGGGTGCCAGGAGGGGGCGTTGGGGCGGTACCTCCGGTAGACAGCGCGGGTGCCCAAGGGGAAACGGCCAAGAGCCAAGTGTGTGGCAAAGCCAGCTATATCAAAGCCGTCCTTAATGTTAGGCCAGGTGTGGGGGCAGTCCAGATAGCGCGGCCAGCGGCTGGTGATGGCAGGCCACAAGGGCTACGGCAAAATCACGCCGCTCACCTGCGGATCGTTTAATCGATCTTTACGCGATCAGCATTGACCCGCCAGACAGCTTAAACCTTAACTGCGTGAGAAGTCTCAGTCCCACCAGATGTCGAATAAATCGCTGACCTTTACATCGATCAGTTTGCGCGCGTCCAGCCAGTTTTTTACCTGTGCGCGGTGCTCATTGGTGCAGTGGCCGATCCGTTGCAGGCAGATAAGACCTTCCCATTGCAGGTAGCCACTGCCGTCAAACGCCAGACCGTTAGGTTCAATCGCCTCGTCGATAAACGCGTCCAGCGTATTATCGATGTCCTCAACGGCAGTGCCTTCGGTGAAGCGCCAGGCTACCGAAAAACCCATTTCCTGAAACTCTTCTATGTGTAATTTCTTGCGTAAACGACGACTGCGTTTCATAGCCATTATTTTCTCCTCTCGAACATCAAATCCCAGACGCCATGTCCCAGGCGTTGGCCGCGTAATTCAAATTTTGTCAGCGGACGCGTATCCGGGCGCGGCAGGTAATCATTATCACTGGAAAGATTACGGTAGCCTGTGACTCCGTTCATCACTTCTAACATATGTTCTGCATAAGGTTGCCAGTCAGTGGCCATATGGAAGACGCCATCCATTTTCAGTTTGCTCAGCACCAGCTCAACAAAGGGGGGCTGGACGATCCGGCGTTTATTGTGGCGCGCTTTGTGCCACGGATCGGGGAAGAACAACTGCACCATGTCCAACGAACTGTCCGGGATCATATTCTGCAGCACCTCAACCGCGTCGTGACACATCACACGCAGGTTGCTCAGTTTGGCTGCGTGGGCATCCGCCAGGCAAGCACCTACACCCGGCAAATGCACTTCTATCCCCAAAAAGTTCTGTTGCGGGTTGTTGCCTGCTATGGTTACTAGCGAAGCGCCCATGCCAAAGCCGATCTCGAGTACCGTTGGCGCGTTGCAGCCAAATAGTGCGGCGATGTCGACGGGTTCAGCCTGATACTCCACGCCCATTACCGGCCAATAGTTGTCCAATGCCTGCTGCTGGCCTTTGGTCAACCGCCCTTGGCGGCGGACAAAACTACGGATACGGCGCATCGCGCGGCCATTCTGATCAAATTCCGGGGAGATGACGTCATTAATCATAGTGTTTTCTGTCTGTTTGACTGCCAATTAGGAAAAGGCGCATTATGCAAAGATACCTTGCTTTAGCAAGTATTCATCTTAATGCTTGCCGTACGGTGTTGGAAAGTTCCGGTTTACAGCATCCTGACTCTATGCTGCAATCTTGCTTCATTTTTTTGCCGGATATCGAATCTGCTTATGATGCAAGCACAACAGTTCGCATCGGTGGTGCTTAGCTGGTACCAACGCTATGGTCGCAAAACCCTGCCATGGCAGCTTGATAAAACCGCCTATCAGGTATGGCTCTCTGAAGTGATGTTGCAGCAGACTCAGGTTGCCACCGTCATTCCTTATTTTCAGCGGTTTATGGCACGTTTTCCCAATGTGCGCGCGCTGGCTGAGGCTCCGCTGGACGAAGTGCTGCATCTATGGACTGGCCTGGGCTACTATGCCCGCGCGCGCAACTTGCACAAAGCGGCGCAGACTATTGTCGTGCAGCATAGCGGCGAATTCCCGACTACCTATGCAGACATTGCCGCTTTGCCCGGCATTGGCCGTTCCACTGCGGGTGCCGTGTTGTCGTTGGCGCTCGGCCAGCACTATCCGATCCTTGATGGCAATGTGAAGCGCGTGTTGGCCCGCTGCTATGCGGTGGAAGGCTGGCCGGGCACAAAAACGGTCGAGAACCGGCTGTGGACGATCAGCGAAGAGGTCACCCCAGCTCAGGATGTCGGCCAGTTCAACCAGGCGATGATGGATCTGGGGGCCATGGTGTGTACCCGCACCAAACCCAAGTGCGAGCTTTGCCCACTCAATGTTGGTTGCATCGCCTACGCCAATCACCACTGGGCAAAATACCCCGGCAAGAAGCCAAAGCAAACCCTGCCGGAAAAAACCGCCTACTTTTTATTGCTGCAACACGGCGAACGCGTGTGGCTGGAACAGCGCCCAGCGGTTGGGCTATGGGGCGGTTTGTTCTGCTTCCCGCAGTTCAGCGAACGGGATGGTTTGGTCTTCTGGCTGCAACAACGCGGTGTGAAAAGCAACCGCATGGAACAGCTAAGTGCATTTCGCCATACATTCAGTCACTTTCATCTTGATATCGTGCCGATGTGGCTGGAAATGAGCGCGGTGGGTGGCGGCATGGATGAGGGAGCGGGTCTCTGGTATAACTTAGCACAGCCGCCCTCGGTCGGGCTGGCAGCGCCGGTTGATCGCCTGTTGCAACTGTTGGCAAAGCAGTCTCCAAGACGACAAAATTTATCGCCATTGATGAGGAATTAGCATGAGCCGCACCATTTTTTGTACCTTCCTACAGCGCGATGCCGAAGGGCAGGATTTTCAGCTTTATCCGGGGGATGTCGGCAAGCGCATCCTTGACGAAATATCCAAAGAAGCATGGGGGGAATGGATGAAGAAGCAAACTATGCTGATCAATGAGAAAAAACTGAACATGATGAACCTTGATGACCGCAACCTGCTGGAGCAAGAGATGATCAAATTCCTGTTTGAAGGGCACGATGTGCACATCGAAGGCTATACACCACCCGGCGAATAATATTGTTGGGGCCATGCTGTACTTTTATATACCCGTGATACTTCAAGTTGCCTGTGCGTGAGCTTTCCTCGCTTACCCCAGTCACTGACGGGTGACAGCGCCTGTGGATTAATCAGCCTCATTCCGGAGGTTCAGCCTGTGGCCCAGTACATGCGCTGTTCAAATCGCTTCCCGACCGATTTGTTGCCGCGTTGTTGATTTCCTGCAACTCGAATTATTCAGGGTATAATTCTTAGCGTATACGGCGTTAACAAGATGAAGAAAACGTTAGCTTTGCTGGTGATAGCGCTGTTGTTGATCGCCTGTTCCGGCAAAAAAAGTGATCAAATCAATCAAGCCTGGGTCAAAGACACCAACGGTTTCGACATCCTGATGGGCCAATTTGCCCACAATATCGAGAATATTTGGGGCATGAACGAGGTTCTGATCGCCGGGCCGAAAGATTATGTCAAATATACCGATCAGTATCAGACCCGCAGCCATATCAACTTTGATTCCGGTACTATTACCTTTGAAACCATCGCTACCACCGATCCGGCTGCACATTTGCGTCAGGCGATCATCAGCACCTTGCTGATGGGGGACGATCCTGGCTCTATCGATCTTTATTCCGATGTCAACGATATCCAGATCAGTCAAGAACCGTTCCTCTATGGTCAAGTTCTGGATAACAAAGGATTGCCCATCCGCTGGGAATGGCGAGCGGCACACTTTGCCGATGATCTGCTGCAAACTAAACTACAAAAACGCACCTCTGGCTTGCATGTGATCTATGCGATCACCATCCAACTGGTGTCAAATCACCTGGACAAACGAGCGCACAAATACTTGCCGATGGTGCGCAAGGCATCGGAGAAGTACGGTGTAGAGTCGTCGCTGATCCTGGCAATCATGCAGATCGAATCGAGCTTTAACCCATATGCGGTGAGCGGCTCAGACGCGTTGGGCCTGATGCAGGTGGTGCAACATACCGCTGGCAAAGATGTGTTCCAGATGCAGGGTAAATGGGGCAAACCGAGCCGCAGCTACCTGTTCGATCCAGAAAACAACATTGATACCGGCACCGCTTATCTGGCGCTATTGCAGAACAACTATCTGGACGGTATTCAGAACCCGGCCTCGCACCGCTATGCGGTGATCACCGCTTACAACGGCGGTGCAGGCAGCGTGTTGCGGGTATTTTCCAGCGACAGAAGCCGCGCGGTGAGCATTATCAACGGCATGCAACCCGACGAAGTGTATCAGATGCTGGCTACCCAGCATCCAGCCGCCGAGTCACGCCGTTATTTGGTGAAGGTGAACAAGGCGCAGAAAAGCTACTGGCACCGTTGATAATCCCAGCAGGAATGCCCCCACTAGCGTTGCGCACAGCGTTATTTTACCGATATTTTCTGTATGACTTTCCGCAATATTTAGTTGATTCGACGGGATAGAAGACTGGATAATCGTTTGCCTTTTGCGCAACGTCGGTTGGCCGCGCTGTTGAAGGGCATGAAGCAAACATGACGGGAAATATCCCGTGGCAATCCAGCATGCGCGGGATGACAAACCTGTGGCAACAAGCTGATTAATTAAACACAGGAGACAGCAACATATGTCGGAACCTCATGCGAATAATGCCGACGGGCTTGATGGTTATTTTAATATATCCGCGCGCGGTAGCACCGTGCGTCAGGAGGTGGTGGCAGGGCTGACCACCTTCCTGGCGATGGTCTACTCGGTGATCGTGGTGCCGAGCATGTTGGGCAAGGCGGGATTTTCACCAACGGCGGTGTTTGTCGCCACCTGTCTGGTGACCGGCTTCGGTTCGTTGCTGATGGGGCTATGGGCTAACTTGCCGATGGCGATCGGCTGTGCGATTTCCCTGACGGCTTTCACCGCTTTCAGCTTGGTGCTGGGTCAGCATATCAGCATTCCGGTGGCGCTGGGGGCGGTATTACTGATGGGCGTGCTGTTCACTATCATTTCGGTCACTGGCATTCGCGCCTGGCTGCTGCGTAACCTACCAATGGGCGTGGCGCATGGCACTGGCATCGGCATCGGCCTGTTTCTCTTACTGATCGCCGCTAACGGTGTTGGCCTGGTGGTGAAGAATTCGCACGACGGCCTGCCAGTGGCCCTGGGTGCCTTGACCTCCTTCCCGGTGGTGATGACGTTGCTTGGGTTGACGGTAATTATTGGTTTGGAAAAACTGCGCGTACCCGGTGGTATTTTGCTGGTGATTATTGCTATCTCGGTTATCGGCCTGATCGTCGACCCAGAAGTGAAATACCAAGGACTGTTCGCCATGCCAAGCTTGGTGGATGCCCAAGGCAACTCGCTGATTTTCAGTTTGGACATCATGGGTGCATTGCATCCGCTCGTGTTGCCGAGCGTGTTGGCGCTGGTGATGACTGCGGTGTTTGACGCCACTGGCACCATCCGCGCGGTGGCTGGGCAGGCCAATTTGTTGGATAAGAGCGGGCAGATTATCAACGGTGGTAAAGCGCTGACTGCGGACTCCCTCAGCAGTATTTTCTCCGGCCTGGTAGGCACCGCACCTGCTGCGGTGTATATCGAATCTGCCGCTGGTGCCGCTGCGGGCGGCAAGACCGGCCTGACTGCCACTGTGGTTGGCGTATTGTTCCTGCTGCTGTTGTTCCTGTCGCCGTTATCCTATCTGGTGCCAGTCTACGCGACTGCGCCAGCGTTGATGTACGTTGGCCTGCTGATGCTCAGTAACGTCACCAAGCTGGATTTCAACGACTTCGTGGATGCCATGGCTGGGCTGCTGTGTGCGGTGTTTATCGTGCTGACTTGCAACATTGTTACCGGTATTATGCTGGGCTTCAGCTCACTGGTTATTGGCCGCATCTTTTCCGGCGAGTGGCGCAAGCTGACTATCAGCACCGTGCTGATCGCCCTGGCGCTGGTGGGGTTCTATGCCAGCGGTTGGGCAATTTAACGCGGGCTATTTTGCATCAGGATGATGCTTGGCTTGGGGCCTTGCGCTATCCATCTTCAAACTGCTGGTACCCATAACGCGTTTTCATCTTCAGCTAAAAGCCGCCGTTTTGCTGCGTTTTGAATGTTATAACAAGCTTTAATCGCTGTAAAAAAGTGACCTATTATCAGCGTATGCACCAGAGATGTGGCCTGAATTCGGAGTTTAAGAAAAGCATGGAAATTTTTTTTACTATCCTCATTTTGACCCTGGTGGTCTCCCTATCTGGGGTAGTGACGCGCATGTTGCCGTTCCAGATGCCGCTACCGTTAATGCAAATCGCCATCGGTGCCTTGTTGGCTTGGCCACATTTCGGGCTGCATGTCGATTTTGACCCCGAACTGTTTATGGTGCTGTTTATCCCGCCGCTGCTGTTTGCTGATGGCTGGAAAATGCCGATGCGTGAATTTTTGCACTATGGGCGCGAAATTCTTGGTTTGGCGTTGGTGTTGGTATTAATTACTGTCGTCGGCATCGGCTACCTGATTTATGCCATGGTACCAGGCATTCCGTTGGTGGCGGCCTTTGCGCTAGCGGCGGTGCTGTCGCCAACCGATGCCGTGGCGTTGTCCGGCATTGTTGGTAAAGGGCGCATTCCTAAACCCATCATGGGTGTGCTCGAAGGCGAAGCATTGATGAACGATGCTTCCGGCCTGGTGTCGCTAAAATTTGCCATCGCGGTGGCGATGGGCACCATGGTGTTCACCGTCGGAGGTGCTACCCTTGAGTTCCTCAAGGTGGCGATCGGTGGTTTGCTGGCTGGTGTGGCAGTCACCTGGACTTACAGCAAATCCCTGCGCTTAATTAGCCGCTGGAGCGGCGATGATCCGGCTACACAGATTGTCTTCCTGCTATTGCTGCCGTTTGCCTCTTATCTGATCGCCGAGCATGTTGGCGTCTCAGGCATTCTGGCGGCGGTAGCCGCAGGGATGACCATCAGCCAGTCTGGTGTGATCCGCAATGCGCCGCTGGCGATGCGCTTGCGTGCTAACAGCGTCTGGGCGATGCTGGAATTTGTCTTCAACGGCATGGTGTTCATCATGTTGGGCCTGCAACTCCCTGGTATTTTGGAAACCTCGCTTATGCAGGCTGAGCTAGATCCAACCATTCAGACTTGGTATCTGTTCGCCGATGTGGCATCCATTTACGCTGCGCTGCTAGTGCTGCGTTTTACCTGGCTGTGGCTGATGAAAAACGCCAGCAAACGCTTTATGAAAAAGCGTCCGCTGCAATTTGGCAATTACAGCATGCGCGAGTTATGGGTGGCGTCATTCGCCGGGGTGCGTGGGGCGATTACTTTGGCCGGTGTGCTGTCGATACCGTTATTGCTGAGTGATGGCAGTGCCTTCCCGGCACGTTATCAACTGATATTTATTGCTACCGGGGTGATCCTGCTGTCGCTGATTGTTGGCGTGTTGGTGCTACCGCTGTTGCTACGTGGTGTGCAGGTGGCAGATAAGAGTGCCAGCAAGAGCGAAGAACGCATGGCCATTGTCATGGCAGCGGAGGTGGCGGTGGAGAGCGTCAATAAAATGGAGGAACGCTTGGCCGCCGATACTGAGGAAAACATCGATCCGCAGGTGTTGAAAGAGATCAGTTCGCGGGTGGTAGGTATGTTACGCCGCCGCATTGCCTCGAAGGAAGATATCGAGAATGCGCTGGTGATGGAAAACCTTGAACGGCGTTTCCGCCTGGTGGCGCTGCGTGCTGAACGCGGCGAGCTGTACCACTTACGCGCTACGCAGAAAATCAGCAATGAGACATTACAGAAGCTGCTGCACGATCTCGATCTGCTGGAAGCGCTGCTGATAGAGCGCGAAGAGTAACACAGCGAGCCGCACAAGCGGCTCTTCATGACCTGTTCTCTTATGGCTGAACGTACTGACGTAGCTAACCGTGGGTTGAACGATATCCCCATCGCCTGCGTGAACAGCCTGAAAGGCTTCCCGGACGCCATCAATGAGGTCTATTCGCAGGCGCGCGTATCCAGTTGTGTATCGTGCATAGGGTGCGCAATACCTGCGGTTCCCCTCCGAAGGACTACAAGGCCGTCACCCATGATCTGAAGGCCGTCTATCAGGCAGCAACGGCAGAGGCGGGTTTGCAGGCGCTGGAAGCGTGCGGCAGTGCTTGGGACAGCCGATATCCGCAGATAAGTTGCAATTGGCAGGTAAACTGGGCGAATCTTGCCACGTTCGTTGCATACCCGGCGGATATCGGCATGGTGATCCACCACGTTTGCATCACCAACGCCATCGAGTCGTTAGACAGCGTGATCCGCCATGCGATCAAAAAGCGTCAGGTGTTCCTGACAGACGATTGAGTGAAAAAAGGGGGGGCTGACCATCTGGGCGGCCTCAAAGAAATGGACGATGCCGCTGAGGGACTGGCGTATGGCGATGAACCGCTTTATTACCGAGTTCGGTGGCCGCCTAGACAGTCACTTCTGAAAAATGTATTTATACAGAATGGTAAACAGGCTCCAATCCGTCTAACTACAACATATAGACTGAGTGCTTTGCTCTTTTACAATATATTGGGCCTTCCCCACGCCCGTGGGGGTGTTTCTTGTTTTTAAGTCAGTACACATGGGCCACTAGTGATTATCTGTCTTTTTGGCTATAATGGCTATTCGAGCCATTATAGATAGTAGGTTATTTATGGAAGTCATTCCTGCACAACTCGCTAAGAACCAGTTTGGTGATCTGCTGATGAAAGTTCAGCGTGAGCCAGTGGAGATTAGTAAGCATGGTAAGCGTGTGGCCGTGGTCATTTCTCCTGAAGAGTATGATCAGTTTGCACAGCTTAAGCTACAGAGTTTAAAAGCTATTCTGGCAGAATCCATTGCACAGGCCGATCGTGATGAGTTACATAGTATTGATGATGTATTTGCACCTTTGACGGTCGATGAACTTGAAGATAAGGCTTAGGGATGAGCGTTCAGTTTACTAAGAATGCCAGAGAGCATATTCGGGCAATAAAACGCTATTCCCTGCGTCGGTGGGGGGGTAGCGTAGCAGAGGCTTACGCTAATTCGTTGCGTGTAACTATGACAGATATTCTTGATCGTCAGCCGTCCCCCGGACGTGATCGTAGTATGGATCTTCATTTTGGGGTGCGGAGTTTCCCTGTTGAGAGTCATATTATCTACTATCGAGAAGTTCCTGCTGGTATTGAGGTGTTGGCAGTATTACACCAGACGCAAGATCCACATAATCACCTGTAATCATGGGGCAAGCCGATACAGCATTCTGTGTAAGTGCCTTTTCTCAGTAGTGACCGTCCAGGTGGTCGCCGGACTCAATAACAAAGCGGCTCATCGCCATGCGTCAGTCCCTCAGCGGCATCGTCTATTTTTGTGATGCCGCCTGGATAGCTAGCCATACCACTTTTTTCACTGAAGTCGTCCGTCGGGAACACTTTACGCTTTTTGATGGCATGCCGGATCACTCTGTTCAGCGATTCTATGGTCGCATAGTCATAACCTCATTTTAATTGATGTGTCTATTACACATCGTATAACGCGACATGGGCGTTACTTTGTTACAAAGCCGGGTTCGGGGTTATTTGGGAAACCGACGAACAGAGGGAAGTGGGGTTATCTCATCATGATCACTGATAGGACGATTTTTAAATACACCCTTGAGGTGTACCGCGAAGCGGATGGATATCGGGCCATTTCCCGCCGCTGGAAGTGCAAGAAAAACCTGGTCGATCATAAAACGCAATTCACCTCGCCGGACAAGACGGGGTTACGTACGCAGGCATATCCACCGACCCGACAAGGTAAAATTTTCCTGAATTCCGACTTTGGGAGTGATGACAATATATAACATTTTGAAAATGATACCGAGCGCGGAAACGGTGATCGTACTGCGAGATAGCATGGGGTTGACCCAGACGCAACTGGGCAACCTGATGGGGCTGGAGTCTTCCCCACGCCCGTGGGGGTTTTTCCAATATCCTTCAGGTTGCTTCAGGGCTGATTCACTACAGTTATCCGCTTTACATATTCTTCACTCTATTAAAAACTTTCATTAGCGATAAATTCCAGCTTTTCGCCGCACTGGCAGCAGCGATATTCGCTTTCGCCGCGCAGTACGCGGTTGTGGCGGCGCACGGTGAGCTGATGTTGCTGGCAGCCGCAGTGGTAGGGGAAAGTTTTGCGTTGCACTGAGGCGATCTCAAACTGGTGGGTGCGTTTGGCGGGGACTTGCAGCACGCTTTCCATCATCCAGCGCCATTCTCGGCCATGGGGTGCTACGCGGCCAAACTGGCGGAACGCCAACAGGTGTGCCAGCTCATGGGGTATCACTTCGTCGATAAACGCTTGCTGGTTTTCCATCAATAGCACCGGGTGCAGGTGGATTTCCCAAGCCAGCAGCCAGGCAGTTCCTGCGCTAGTGCCGCGTTGCTGGTAAATGATTTTCGGCTCTGGAAATTCGGCGGAAAAATGCTGCCGAGCCAGTTGCAACTTTTCTCGCAGGCAGCGCATCACCGCCTGTTGTAGCTTTATGGGGATTCTTACTTTGTTCATTGTAGGTAGCTTAAGCCTAGGCGTGGTGGCTGACAATAAGCCGATCGACGCTGATGGATTGTAATCAACGTGTTAACTGCGGGATAATAAAGCGTGCATGAGGAGCCAGTACCCGCAGTTCTCACTGGATAAAGTTGCCACGGTTCCCTTTACACAAAAACGGTTATTTTGCGATTTGGCGCAATAATTAGCTGCTTAAAAATACGTAAGGTGGGGGCAGTTTTTTGACTGACTGCAGCACCTGAGTAGTGCAGCTTCCGTGTGAATTTAATGCAATTGAGCGTGCAAGTGAGAGATCAATGTCGAATAAACCGTTCTATTACCAAGATCCGTTCCCGCTGAAGAAAGACGATACCGAATACTACCTGCTGAGCCGCGATCACGTCACCGTGAGCGAATTTGAAGGCCAGGAAATGCTGAAAGTCGCCCCGGAAGCGCTGACCCTCCTCGCCCAACATGCATTCCATGACGCCTCATTTATGCTGCGCACTGCGCATCAGCAACAGGTGGCCGACATCCTGCGAGATCCAGAGGCCAGCGAAAACGACAGATACGTTGCGCTGCAATTCCTGCGTAACTCAGAGATCGCCGCAAAGGGGATTTTGCCGACCTGCCAAGACACAGGTACGGCGATTATCGTTGGCAAGAAAGGCCAGCGTGTCTGGACTGGCGGCGGTGATGAGGCGGCGCTGTCGCGCGGGGTGTACAACACCTATATCGAAGATAATCTGCGCTATTCGCAAAACGCTGCGCTGGACATGTACAAAGAGGTCAATACTGGCAGCAATCTGCCAGCGCAGATCGATCTCTATACTGTGGATGGCGAGGAATATAAATTCCTGTGCATCGCCAAAGGCGGCGGTTCAGCCAACAAGACTTACCTGTATCAGGAAACCAAAGCGCTGTTGTCTCCGGGCAAACTGAAGGATTATCTGGTCGATAAAATGCGCACCTTAGGCACCGCCGCTTGCCCGCCGTACCATGTGGCGTTTGTTATCGGTGGCACTTCGGCCGAAGCAACGCTGAAGACCGTCAAACTGGCCTCTACCAAGTATTACGATGGCTTGCCGACTGAAGGCAATGAGTACGGCCAGGCGTTCCGCGATATGGCGTTGGAGGCAGAACTGCTGAAAGAAGCGCAGAATTTGGGGCTGGGCGCGCAGTTTGGCGGCAAATACTTCGCTCACGATATTCGTGTAGTGCGCTTGCCACGCCATGGCGCGTCCTGCCCGGTTGGCATGGGGGTATCCTGTTCTGCTGACCGTAATATTAAGGGCAAGATCAACCGTGATGGCATCTGGCTGGAAAAACTGGAGCACAACCCAGGCAAGTTTATTCCGCAGGCACTACGTCAAGCAGGGGAAGGCGAAGCGATCAAGATCGACCTCAATCTCCCGATGGCCGAGATCCTAAAACAGCTCGCGCAGTATCCGGTTGCCACCCGTCTATCGCTGAGCGGCACCATCATCGTGGCCCGCGATATCGCGCACGCCAAGCTGAAAGAACGCTTGGATCGCGGTGAAGGTCTGCCGCAGTACGTCAAGGATCACCCGATCTACTACGCTGGTCCTGCGAAAACACCGGACGGCTACGCATCCGGTTCACTTGGCCCGACCACCGCAGGGCGCATGGATCCCTATGTCGATCTGTTGCAGTCACATGGCGGTAGCATGATCATGCTGGCGAAGGGCAACCGCAGCCAGCAGGTGACCGATGCCTGCCATAAGCACGGCGGATTCTATCTTGGTAGCATCGGTGGCCCGGCGGCGGTGCTGGCACAGCAGAGTATTAAGAGCTTGGAGTGTGTCGAGTATCCTGAACTGGGGATGGAGGCAATCTGGAAAATTGTAGTAGAAGACTTCCCGGCGTTCATTTTGGTAGATGACAAAGGCAATGACTTTTTCCAGAAGATCCAAGCGGGCCAGTGTTCCAACTGCTTGAAATAACCCGCCCAAACCTGAGCAAAGGTATGTATGCCCCCAAGAGCGGAAAAATGCCCGCATTTGCGGGCCATTGGTGGTGTTTAGGGGGAAAACCTTTAGCGGCTGGAGATGCATTGGCTACGCTGCTTGATGGCGTAGCTGACCGCCAGAACTGCTATCCACAGCGGGATCAGTAACACCGAAATGCGAATGCCTGGCGTCAGGTACATGATCACCAAGATACCGGCCATAAATAGCAGGCACAGGTAGTTGCTGAACGGATACCAGATGGCTTTGAACTTCGGTTCGACGCTTTCACGGTTTTTAGCCGCGCGGAATTTCAGGTGCGCCAGGCTGATCATCGCCCAGTTGATCACTAGCGCCGAGATTACCAGCGCCATCAGCAGTTCGAAAGCACGCCCAGGGATCAGATAGTTGATCAGCACACAAAATGCGGTGGCGATGGCGGAAACGCCGATGGCGACCACCGGCACGCCACGGCTATCCACCTTCAGCAGGCTTTTCAGCCCGTTGCCTTGTTGTGCTAGGCCGAACAGCATGCGGCTGTTGCAGTAAACGCAACTGTTATATACCGACAGCGCAGCAGTCAGCACCACGATATTTAGCACGGATGCCACCAGATTGCTGTCCAACGCCTGAAAAATCAACACAAAAGGGCTGCCGCTTTCAACCACTTTGCTCCATGGGTAGAGCGAAAGCAGAACCACCAGTGAGCCGATATAAAAGATCAAGATACGGTAGATAACCTGGTGGGTGGCTTTGGGAATGCTCTTTTGCGGGTTGTCAGCTTCTGCTGCGGTGATGCCCACCAGTTCGAGGCCGCCGAACGAAAACATGATCACCGCCATCGCCATCACCAGCCCCATGCTACCATTTGGCAAGAAACCGCCTTGTGCCCATAGGTTGGTGACGGTGGCTTCTGGGCCACCCATGCCGCTGAACAGCAGATAGGCACCGAATGCGATCATACCGATTATCGCCACCACTTTGATGATGGCAAACCAGAACTCCACCTCGCCGTAGACTTTCACATTGGCCATGTTAATGGCGTTGATCACCAGAAAGAACACGGCGGCGGAGACCCAGGTGGGGATCTCCGGCCACCAGTACTGCACATAGATGCCGACTGCTGTTAGTTCTGCCATCGCCACCAGCACGTACAGCACCCAGTAGTTCCAGCCGGAGACGAAGCCAGCAAAATTACCCCAGTATTTGTACGCGAAATGGCTAAAGGAACCGGCCACTGGCTCTTCCACGATCATTTCACCGAGTTGGCGCATGATCAGAAACGCGATGAAACCGCCAATGGCATAGCCGAGAATGACCGAAGGGCCAGCCATTTTTATTGTTTGAGCGATACCAAGGAATAGCCCAGTACCTACTGCGCCCCCGAGGGCAATAAGCTGAATATGGCGGTTTTTCAGGCCGCGTTTTAGCTGGTCGCCATGTTGTTGACCATCCATCAATTAAACCTCTATGTTATGGCAGAATGATTCACATGCTGTAAAGTAATGGTTACGATACTTGTTTTATTTTATTTACGGCGATATGGCAATTAATTCAACGGAGCCGCTACCGGTCGGCAAAGAATAATGCTATGTGCGGCAGTTTGCACCTGTTTTGTGATGCCAGTGGTTAAGATTTCAGCAGGCTAGGCAACAAAATGTGGGTTGTGTGACGTCAGGGGGGAGACGAAATAACTTCGGCAGTGTCCCATCATTGTGCGTGAACGCTGCGATGATCAACGTCGGGACATCACCTGGATAAGCGCTTTTGATGGCGTCTAAAGGACAGTAAACCGCCTAACTTATCGCCGTTGGTGCAATAGTCATGCATTAAAACTGGGGTAATAAGGCTGTAACCTTCCTCATGTAACGTTAACGCGTAATATGGTATTACCAGCGCAGTGTTACCGTTTTGCGCTGGGCTTTGCAGTAAGAAATATGTGATAACCTGTTTTCAATCAAGGCTTATATGGACAGGGGATGAATACTTTGTTACTTTTACGGCCACGTATTTGAAATTGGTATTACCAATTGACTCCGCGCTATTCGCAGAGAAGAATTCACCCATGGCCTACAGTAAAATCCGTCAACCCAAGTTGTCAGACGTTATTGAACAGCGGCTCGAATACTTGATCTTGGAGGGAACATTGCATCCCGGCGAGAAGCTGCCTCCAGAGCGTGAGCTGGCGAAACAATTCGATGTTTCCCGCCCTTCATTGAGAGAGGCCATCCAACGTCTGGAAGCTAAAGGGCTGCTCTTGCGTCGGCAAGGTGGCGGTACCTTTGTGCAAACTAATCTGTGGCAGAGCTTTAGCGATCCGCTGGCTGAATTGCTGGCCGACCATCCTGAATCGCAATTCGATCTGCTGGAAACGCGCCACGCGCTAGAAGGCATTGCCGCCTATTACGCTGCGCTGCGCGGTACTGATGAAGATCTGGCGCGCATCCGCGATTGCCACATTGTGATTCAACAAACTCAGAAAAGCGGTGATCTCGATGCTGAAGCTGGCGCCGTTATGCAGTATCAAATCGCCGTGACTGAAGCTGCCCATAATGTTGTGTTGCTGCACCTGCTGCGCTGTATGGGGCCGATGCTGGAACAGAATGTGCGTAAAAACTTTGAATTGTTCTACTCGCGCCGTGAGATGTTGGCAACAGTGAGCAGCCACCGCGCCGGGATTTTTGAGGCGATTGTGGCACGCGAACCGGAAAAGGCGCGTGAAGCTTCGCACCGCCACTTGGCGTTTATAGAAGAAGTTTTGCTGGATCTCAGCCGGGAGCATACCCGACGCGAGAGATCGCTACGGCGTCTCCAGCAACGCAAGGATTCAGAACTGTTCTCTTCAGGGTAGGCTACGTGGAAAGTCAGTTCGAGGTACTTGGCTGAATTTGCTGCAATCAAATGATGGGCCAGTCTTCCGGTGTTTTGTCATAAAACACCGGAAGACTGGCTCCAAATAAACCATTAGATAGATAAGGAATACCACCATGTCACAACGTCTAACCAATGACGTGGATCCGTTCGAAACTCGCGACTGGCTACAGGCGATCGAATCGGTCATCCGTGAAGAGGGTGTTGAACGCGCTGAGTTTCTGATCGAGCAGCTATTGGGGGAAGCTCGCAAGGGGGGGGTGAACGTGGTGGACGGTGCTGCGGCTCACAACTACGTTAACACCATCGCGGTGGAGGATGAACCGGCTTACCCAGGTAACCTGGATCTGGAACTTCGCATTCGTTCAGCTATCCGCTGGAACGCTATCATGACGGTTCTGCGTGCTTCCAAGAAAGATTTGGAACTCGGTGGTCACATGGCCTCTTTCCAATCTTCTGCGACCTTCTACGAAGTTTGCTTTAACCACTTCTTCCGTGCACGCAATGAGAAAGATGGTGGCGATCTGGTTTACTTCCAGGGGCATATCTCGCCGGGTGTTTACGCACGTGCCTTCCTTGAAGGCCGCCTGACCGAAGAGCAAATGAATAACTTCCGCCAGGAGATTCACGGCAAGGGGTTGTCCTCTTATCCGCATCCAAAATTGATGCCGGAATTCTGGCAGTTCCCGACC
The DNA here is from genome assembly GCF_000821185.2 of Serratia symbiotica. Taxonomy (NCBI): domain Bacteria; kingdom Pseudomonadati; phylum Pseudomonadota; class Gammaproteobacteria; order Enterobacterales; family Yersiniaceae; genus Serratia; species Serratia symbiotica. Next base: position 609,309 of record NZ_CP050855.1, read on the forward strand.
GTATCGATGGGATTGGGGCCAATCTGTGCCATCTATCAGGCTAAATTCCTGAAGTATTTGGAAAACCGGGGTTTGAAAGATACCTCGGAACAAACTGTTTATGCTTTCTTGGGCGATGGCGAGATGGACGAGCCAGAATCCAAGGGTGCGCTCACCATTGCCACCCGTGAAAAGCTGGACAACCTGGTGTTTGTCATCAACTGCAATTTGCAGCGTTTGGATGGCCCGGTCACCGGTAATGGCAAGATCATCAACGAATTGGCAGGTGTTTTCGCTGGTGCAGGCTGGCAGGTGCTGAAAGTGATTTGGGGTGGGCGTTGGGATGAGCTGCTGCGTAAAGACACCAGCGGTAAACTGGTTCAACTGATGAACGAAACCCTGGATGGTGACTACCAGACCTTCAAATCCAAAGACGGTGCTTACGTGCGTGAGCATTTCTTTGGCCGTTACCCGGAAACTGCCGCGCTGGTCAAAGACATGACCGACGACGAAATCTGGGCGCTGAACCGTGGCGGTCATGATCCGAAAAAAATCTTTGCTGCACTGAAAAAAGCGCAGGACACTCAAGGCAAACCTACCGTGATCTTGGCTCATACCATCAAAGGTTACGGTATGGGGGAAACTGCGGAAGGTAAAAACATCGCTCACCAAGTGAAGAAAATGAACATGGCAGGGGTTCAGCACTTCCGCGATCGTTTTAAGGTACCGGTTGCTGATGCGGATATCGAGAAACTGCCGTATGTCACCTTCGAAAAAGACACCGCAGAGTACCAGTACCTGCACGAACGCCGTCAGGCACTGAAAGGCTACCTGCCAAGCCGTCTGCCAGAGTTTACCCAGAAGCTGGAATTGCCAGCTCTGGAAGATTTCAGCTCGCTGCTGGAAGAACAGAGCAAAGAAATCTCCACTACCATCGCCTTCGTGCGCGCCTTGAACGTGATGCTGAAGAACAAGTCGATCAAAGATCGCTTGGTACCTATCATCGCCGACGAAGCGCGTACCTTCGGTATGGAAGGTCTGTTCCGTCAGATCGGCATCTACAGCCCTAATGGCCAGCAGTACACTCCGCAAGACCGTGAGCAGGTTGCCTACTACAAAGAAGATGAGAAAGGCCAAATCTTGCAGGAAGGCATCAACGAACTGGGTGCCGCATCTTCCTGGTTGGCCGCTGCGACGTCCTACAGTACTAACGATCTGCCGATGATCCCGTTCTACATCTACTATTCAATGTTCGGTTTCCAGCGTATCGGTGATCTATGCTGGGCGGCGGGCGACCAGCAGGCGCGTGGCTTCCTGATCGGTGGTACTTCGGGCCGAACCACTCTGAACGGTGAGGGTCTGCAACACGAAGATGGCCACAGCCACATTCAGTCTCTGACTATACCTAACTGTATTTCTTACGATCCCGCGTATGCTTATGAAGTGGCGGTGATCATGCATGATGGTCTGGTACGCATGTACGGCGATGCGCCGGAAAACGTTTATTACTACTTGACCACGCTGAACGAAAACTACTCCATGCCAGCAATGCCGCAGGGCGCAGAGGAGGGTATCCGTAGGGGCATCTACAAGTTGGAGACTCTGGAAGGCAGCAAAGGCAAGGTACAGTTGTTGGGTTCTGGTGCTATCTTGCGTCATGTGCGAGAAGCGGCGCAGATCCTGGCGAAAGATTACGGTGTGGGTTCCGACATCTACAGCGTCACCTCCTTCACCGAATTGGCGCGTGATGGGCAGGACTGCGAGCGTTGGAACATGCTACACCCCACTGAAGCGCCACATGTGCCTTACATCGCTCAGGTGATGAATGATGCGCCAGCGGTAGCGGCTACCGACTATATGAAGCTATTCGCAGAGCAGGTTCGAACTTATGTTCCAGCCAGCGATTATCGCGTACTGGGTACTGATGGCTTTGGTCGTTCAGACAGCCGTGAAAACCTGCGTCACCACTTTGAAGTTGATGCATCTTACGTGGTGGTTGCTGCTTTGGGTGAATTGGCTAAACGTGGTGAAATTGAAGCCTCCGTAGTCGCTGATGCGATTAAGAAATTCGATATCAACCCAGAGAAAGTTAACCCGCGTCTGGCATAAGAGGTACAGAATAATGTCTATCGAAATCAAGGTACCGGACATCGGTGCAGACGAAGTCGAAATCACCGAGATTATGGTGAAGGTTGGCGATAAAGTTGAAGCTGAACAATCGCTGATCACTGTGGAAGGCGATAAGGCTTCCATGGAAGTGCCATCCCCGCAGGCGGGGGCGGTGAAAGAGATCAAAGTGGCGGTTGGCGATAAAACCGAAACCGGCAAACTGATGATGATTTTCGAAGCGGAAGGCGCTGTGCAGGTGGCACCCGTGGTGAAAGCAGAAGAAAAACCGACGCTGGCCCCTGCTACTGCCGCCAAAGACGTTGAAGTGCCGGATATCGGTGGCGACGAAGTCGAAGTGACCGAAGTGATGGTGAAGGTGGGTGACAAAGTGGCCGCCGAGCAGTCACTGATCACCGTTGAAGGCGACAAGGCGTCGATGGAAGTGCCTGCACCGTTTGCCGGCATGGTGAAAGAGATCCGCATCAAACCTGGCGACAAGGTGAAAACCGGTTCCTTGATCATGGTGTTTACCGTGGAAGGCGCAGCACCAGCCGCCGCCGCTCCTGCGACGAATGCGGAAGTTACACCGGCTCCGGCCAAGCAAGAAACCAAAACCGCTGCACCCGCTACTCACACCGACAGCAAAGGTGAATTCAGCGAAAACGCCGCTTATGTACACGCGACTCCGGTCATCCGCCGTTTAGCGCGTGAATTTGGTGTCAACCTGGCGAAAGTAAAAGGTTCCGGTCGTAAAGGCCGTATCCTGCGTGAAGACATTCAAGCTTACGTGAAAGACGTGATACAACGCGCTGATGCTGCGCCGGCTGCTGGGCTGCCAGGTATGCTGCCATGGCCGAAAGTGGACTTCAGCAAGTTCGGCGAGATTGAAGAAATCGACATGGGGCGTATCCAGAAAATTTCTGGTGCCAATTTGAGCCGCAACTGGGTGATGATCCCGCATGTGACTCACTTCGACAAAACCGATATTACCGATCTGGAAGTGTTCCGTAAGCAACAGAACGAAGACGCGGCCAAACGTAAGTTGGACGTGAAGTTTACCCCGGTGGTGTTCATCATGAAAGCCGTGGCAGCCGCTCTGGAGCAGATGCCACGTTTCAACAGTTCGCTGTCCGAGGATGGCCAGAAGCTGACGCTGAAAAAATACATCAACATCGGCGTGGCGGTTGATACACCAAATGGCTTGGTCGTTCCGGTGTTCAAAGATGTGAATAAAAAGGGCATTACTGAGCTTTCTCGTGAACTGATGGCCATCTCTAAAAAAGCGCGCGACGGTAAGTTGACCGCCGGCGAAATGCAGGGCGGCTGCTTCACCATCTCCAGTCTGGGTGGTATCGGGACAACTCACTTCGCGCCGATCGTCAACGCGCCGGAAGTGGCTATTCTGGGGGTTTCTAAGTCCGCAATGGAGCCGATCTGGAATGGTAAAGAGTTTATACCGCGCCTAATGATGCCAATGTCGCTCTCCTTCGACCACCGTGTGATTGACGGTGCCGATGGTGCGCGTTTCATCACCATTATCAATAACATGCTGTCTGACATCCGCCGCCTGGTGATGTAATGACCAAGGGGCGCAGTTCATAATGCTGCGTCCTTAGCGCTTCAGCAGCGTTTTGTCGGGTTTTGCATAATTAAACAAAATTGTTGAGACAGGGTTCACTCGAACACGCTTTGCAGAGTATTAACAATTCTGTAAACTGCTCGCGGTGTAAGCGTCCCGGTGGATGGAGGGCGTTATGAGGTCGGTTAATAATATGCCCAATGGATTTCAAGTGGCAGCGAGGCGAAGAGTTCGTCGTTCCTAAACGGTTTACTCAAGCAGGTGGCTGGGGTAAATGCTTGAAGCCAACAACGCTACAACTTGAAAGATGAAGGGGATAATGACGTCTGCCCCGCCGAACAATCAATTAAGAGGTCATGATGAGTACTGAAATTAAAACTCAGGTCGTGGTACTTGGGGCAGGCCCGGCAGGTTACTCTGCGGCTTTTCGTTGTGCTGACTTAGGTCTTGAAACCGTACTGGTTGAACGTTATTCCACTTTGGGTGGGGTTTGTCTGAATGTGGGCTGTATCCCTTCCAAAGCACTGCTGCATGTTGCCAAAGTGATCGAAGAAGCCAAGGCGCTGGCCGCACACGGCATCGTTTTTGGTGAGCCGAAAACTGACATCGACAAAGTTCGCGTTTGGAAAGAAAAGGTGATCACTCAGCTAACCGGGGGGCTGGCTGGCATGGCCAAAGGCCGCAAAGTGACAGTGGTCAACGGCTTGGGCAAGTTCACTGGTGCTAACACCCTGGTTGTTGAAGGCGAAAAGGGTTCAACGACCATTAACTTCGATAACGCTATCATCGCTGCGGGATCTCGCCCAATTCAATTGCCGTTCATTCCCCATGAAGATCCGCGAGTGTGGGATTCCACTGATGCACTGGCGCTGAGAACCATTCCACAGCGTTTGCTGGTTATGGGGGGGGGCATCATCGGCCTGGAAATGGCTACCGTATACCATGCGCTGGGTTCACAAATCGACGTGGTCGAGATGTTCGATCAGGTTATCCCAGCCGCAGATAAAGATGTGGTGAAAATCTTCACCAAACGCATCAGCAAGCAGTTCAACTTGTTGCTGGAAACCAAAGTGACTGCGGTAGAAGCCAAAGAAGAAGGTATCTATGTCACTATGGAAGGCAAAAATGCGCCGGCAGAGCCACAGCGTTACGATGCGGTGCTGGTGGCCATCGGTCGTGTACCGAATGGCAAACTGCTGGATGCCAACAAAGCCGGTGTTGACGTTGACGAACGCGGATTTATCAACGTAGACAAACAGCTACGCACCAATGTAGCGCATATCTTCGCTATCGGTGACATCGTTGGCCAGCCGATGCTGGCACACAAAGGTGTGCATGAAGGCCATGTTGCCGCAGAAGTTATCGCTGGCATGAAGCACTACTTCGACCCGAAGGTGATCCCATCAATCGCTTACACTGAACCAGAAGTAGCATGGGTAGGTCTGACTGAGAAAGAAGCGAAAGAAAAGGGCATCAGCTACGAAACTGCCACCTTCCCGTGGGCTGCGTCTGGCCGTGCTATCGCTTCCGATTGTGCAGATGGCATGACTAAACTGATCTTCGACAAAGAAACTCACCGTATCCTCGGTGGTGCGATTGTCGGCACTAACGGCGGTGAACTACTGGGTGAAATTGGTCTGGCTATCGAGATGGGCTGTGACGCAGAAGATATCGCGCTGACCATTCACGCTCACCCAACCCTGCACGAATCTGTGGGTCTGTCGGCAGAGATCTACGAAGGCAGCATCACTGACTTGCCAAACCCGAAAGCCAAGAAGAAGTAATGCTTGTTGGTTTGAGTCGTTAACAAGCGGCCCTGGATAGGGGCCGCTTTTTTGTGTCCGCTCTCCCAAATTCTTTGCTTCACTCGTTATACCCGTTGTAATTGTAAGTATATCATGTTGTGCTCTTCCGGCTGATTACCCGATGCGCAATGATTCAGTAAAGATTTAATGTTGCTTTTATGTGAACAAATTAACAACCGGTTTAAATCCTGTTATGCTCGCTGAGTGGAGCCGGATAATGTACCTTACAGTTTAAAATATCGGCAGCAGTGCTGCCATCAGGATAGAGAGTAAGACTATCACCGTGCACTAAACCCGGTTTGAAAAAACACTAGGCACAATAAATGATAATGAGAGCGAGGAGAACATCGTGCTAGAAGAATACCGTAAGCACGTAGCCGAGCGTGCCGCTGAGGGCATTGCCCCTAAGCCACTAGACGCCACGCAAATGGCCGCGTTGGTTGAATTATTAAAAAACCCACCACAAGGTGAAGCAGAATTCCTGTTAGATTTACTGATTAATCGTGTTCCACCAGGAGTCGATGAAGCCGCTTATGTCAAAGCAGGTTTCCTGGCGGCCATCGCCAAAGGTGAAGCGGCATCCCCCTTAATTTCCCCTGAGAAAGCCATTGAACTGTTAGGTACCATGCAGGGCGGTTACAACATTCATCCGCTGATTGATGCGCTGGAAAACGAAAAGCTAGCACCGATTGCCGTCAAAGCATTGTCCCATACACTGCTGATGTTCGATAATTTCTACGATGTGGAAGAGAAAGCCAAAGCAGGTAACCCGCACGCCAAGCAGGTGGTGCAGTCCTGGGCCGATGCCGAATGGTATCTGTCGCGCCCTGAACTGGCGGAAAAGATCACCGTTACGGTGTTCAAAGTCACCGGTGAAACCAACACCGATGACCTGTCGCCCGCGCAGGATGCTTGGTCACGCCCAGATATCCCATTGCATGCTTTGGCGATGCTGAAGAATGAACGTGAAGGCATTGTGCCAGATAAGCCGGGTAGCGTTGGCCCGATCAAACAGATCGAATTGTTGAACCAGAAAGGCTTCCCGCTAGCCTACGTTGGCGACGTGGTTGGTACGGGTTCTTCCCGTAAGTCTGCTACTAACTCTGTGCTGTGGTTTATGGGTGACGACATCCCATACGTGCCAAACAAGCGTGGTGGCGGTGTGGTGCTGGGCGGCAAGATTGCGCCAATCTTCTTCAACACGATGGAAGATGCTGGCGCACTGCCAATCGAAGTGGACGTCTCTGAGCTGAATATGGGCGATGTGATTGACGTTTACCCCTACAAAGGCGAAGTGCGCAACCACGAAACCGGCGAGTTGATCGCCAGCTTTGAACTGAAAACCGACGTGCTGCTGGACGAAGTGCGCGCTGGTGGCCGTATCCCATTGATTATTGGTCGTGGCTTGACGACCAAGGCACGTGAAGCGCTGGGCTTGCCGCACAGCGATGTATTCCGCATCGCTAAGCCGGTTGCAGCCAGCAGCAAAGGCTTCTCGTTGGCGCAAAAAATGGTTGGCCGCGCCTGTGGCGTTGCCGGTATTCGCCCAGGCGAATACTGCGAACCTAAGATGACCTCCGTGGGCTCTCAAGACACCACTGGCCCGATGACTCGCGACGAACTGAAAGATCTGGCCTGTCTGGGATTTTCTGCTGATCTGGTGATGCAGTCGTTCTGTCACACAGCCGCCTATCCGAAACCGGTCGATGTGACCACGCACCACACGTTGCCAGACTTTATCATGAACCGTGGCGGCGTTTCGCTGCGTCCGGGGGATGGCGTTATCCACTCTTGGCTTAACCGCATGCTGTTGCCGGATACCGTTGGCACCGGTGGTGACTCCCATACCCGTTTCCCGATCGGTATCTCTTTTCCGGCCGGTTCTGGCCTGGTGGCGTTTGCCGCAGCAACGGGCGTTATGCCGCTGGACATGCCTGAGTCGGTATTGGTGCGTTTTAAAGGTAAAATGCAGCCGGGCATCACCCTGCGCGATCTGGTGCACGCCATTCCTTACTACGCGATTAAACAGGGTCTACTGACCGTTGAGAAGAAGGGCAAGAAGAACATCTTCTCTGGCCGTATCCTGGAGATCGAGGGTTTGCCGGACTTAAAGGTCGAGCAAGCGTTTGAGTTGACTGATGCTTCTGCTGAGCGTTCAGCCGCCGCTTGCACCATCAAACTGGATAAGGCACCGATCGAAGAGTACCTGAATTCCAACATCGTGCTGTTAAAATGGATGATCTCCGAAGGCTATGGTGACCGCCGGACTCTGGAGCGCCGTATTCAGCGCATGGAAAAATGGCTGGCGGCTCCACAGCTTCTGGCTGGCGATGCAGATGCTGAGTATGCTGCGGTGATCGACATCGATCTGGCGGAGATCACGCAACCTATTCTGTGCGCACCCAACGATCCAGACGATGCGCGCCTGCTATCTGACGTGGCCAACAGCAAGATCGATGAAGTATTCATTGGTTCTTGCATGACCAACATCGGCCACTTCCGTGCAGCCGGTAAGCTGCTGGATCAGCACAAAGGCCCGTTGCCAACCCGCTTGTGGGTGGCCCCACCCACCAAGATGGATGCGGCTCAACTGACCGAAGAAGGTTACTACAGCATATTTGGTAAGAGTGGTGCACGCATTGAGATACCGGGCTGTTCACTGTGCATGGGTAACCAGGCGCGTGTGGCGGACGGCGCGACGGTAGTTTCTACCTCAACCCGTAATTTTCCGAACCGTCTAGGTACCGGCGCGAACGTCTACCTGGCCTCCGCAGAGCTGGCGGCGGTCGCTTCACTGTTGGGCCGCCTGCCGACGCCGGACGAGTATCAGTCCTTTATGGGGCAGGTTGATAAAACTGCGGCGGATACTTACCGCTATCTGAACTTTAACCAGTTGGGGCAATACACTGGTAAAGCTGATGGTGTGATCTTCCAAACTACAATTTAAGCCGTGCTACCCAAAATAATTCGGGTTAAGGTAAACAGCGGTAACTGAGTGGATCACCAGGGGGTTGGCAAACAAATGTCTGAGGAAACCAAGGCAACCAACACTATTGTAGTTTGAAGAAAGCTAGGCCACATTGTACAACTGCACCAAATAAAACGGGAAGCTAAGCCTCCCGTTTTATTTGGTGCAGTTGTCAATGTTGTGAGTGCTCAATAAGTTAGCAGCAACAGGAGGATTTTTTTACTCTGTCGTAACTAAACTTAATACGAGCATATTAAAATGACACCATTTTTCCAGGGGACAGCTTTGACCCCAGCTCCATCAGAGTTTTTGCAATAGGAATAGCAATAGGCGCAAGCTGTCGACCTATGATCAGTGAACGGTGTTTAATCGTGGTAAGCATAGTGAAATCATCGTTTACGCCGAGTAAGTCATCGCGTATGGCTTTCCCGATCCGAATAGTTTGGGCAATCCCATGTCCACTCCATCCATGGACGACATATATAGGGGCATATTTCCCTAGTTTTCGGGAATCTGTCGCTCCATTTAACGTCAGGTCAGTCGTCCCACTCCAGGCAAACTCTAACTCCAAGTCCTCACGTTCCGGGAAAACAGTACGTAGACGAGAAGTCAGGTAATCGACAGTTTTTTCGTCCTCCCAGCGCGTCCCTGTACCCTGTCCTCCGAAGAGAAGTCGTTCGTTCCTGACCGGGCGATAATAGTCTATCTGAAATTGAGTATCATAGACTGCTTTGCCAGTAGGTAATAATGTCCGTATTCCTCCTGCTACTGGGCTGGTTGTGCCTACGTAGGTATAGAAAGGTATTGTGGTCGAATTGTCCTGTTCCAGCAGTGTGTGTGTCGCACTGTGAACGGCCACAACCACACCACGGCGGGCGAGTAGGGTTCCTTGCGCAGTATGCACTCTGACGCCGTTTTCTGTTTCTTCAAAACGAATCACTTCACTTTGTTCATAAACGGTGCCACCGTTGGCAACAAAGCCGTAGATCATGCCACGCGCAAGCGCTAAGGAATGCACTTGCCCCCCAAGCATGTCTAAAGCACCACCATGATAAATATCAGATGTGATGTGGTCCTTGATTTCATAAGTACCCAAGATAGAGACGCTTTCATCCCCAAGGAATTTCCGGGCGTCTGCCTCTTTCACGAGTGAATTTAGGTGACCAGGGTGAATAGCGGCTGTCAGGTGACCTCTTCCGCGATCGATATCTAATCCATACCGAGACGTAATTTCATCAATCAATGACATGGACTCGCTTGAGGTAAATGTCCATAGTCTTTGTGCATCCTCATAGCTCAAATATTCAATCATGGATCCAGCTTCCCAGCGCGCAAGGCCCGGGTAAGCTGGCCACCGTTGCGGCCTGAGGCGGCAGAACCGATACGGTCTTTTTCAAGCAACACGGTTTCCACACCGGACTCTGAAAGATGGAGTGCTGCGGAAGCACCTAACAGCCCCCCTCCAATCACTACCAGTTCACACTCCCTGTCGCCTTCAAGAGCAGGGAAGGTTTCCCATGAAGAAAGTGTTGACTCGTAGTAATTAGCGGGATTTCCAGGGTCTGGATTTTCAGTTTGTTTTTTATTACGCACCCAATTCCAGTCACCGTCAATCGTATCATTTTGGGTTTGTGTGTAAATTGCGTCATTTGTTATAACTGGCTTCTTAATGGTTTTTTTAGCATGCATTTTAAATACTCAATTGATTAAACATAGCCCCTCAGGAAAACACACTGAGGGCACACATACTCGCTATCTGCAGGATTAATTATCGGAAAGAATCACCACCTTATTCGTCAGTTTGCAATAGATCAGATAAGCCAGGCCAAGCGCCGCCCATGCCAGGCCAAACACCATTGCATCTTTATCTAAATTGAACCACATCACTCCTACCGACAATAGCCCCATTACCGGCATAATAATGTTATCAATGATTTCACGAGGAGAATTAACTTGTTTTTTAACAATGGAAAACTGTATTAATACAGAGATATTTACAGAGCTGAATGCAACAAGAGCACCAAAGCTAATTAAAGAGACAGCAGTATCCAGATTAAAGAAGACAGCGGTCATGGATATTCCGCCAACAAAAAGGATGCAGTAAAGCGGGCTATGAGTTTCCGGACTTTTATATCCAAAGAATCTTTTAGGGAAAATTCTGTCACGCCCCATGATATTTAACAACCGCGCGGCACTGGCATGGGATGCCAGTGCCGAGGCAAAGGTATTAACTAAAATAGCCACCAGGAAAACAGACTGGAAGAAATAGCCGCCCACATAAAGTATAATTTCAGGCATAGCTTCAGTCGGATTTTTGAAGTGAGAGTTATCTGGGAAATATAATTGTGTAAACCAGGCGACTACAAAGAAAATAAATCCACCACTTAATGCTGTAATGAATATCGCTTTTGGAATGGCGACTTTTGCATTTCGTGTTTCACCGGATAAAGTGGTTACCGCATCAAAACCGAGGAATGAGAAACATAAAATAGCTGCCCCACTTATCAGTGGAAGGATATGCGTATTTCCGTTAAATAATGGTGCTAATGTCCAGACATGGCTGTAGCCCAGTTTATGACTTACCCCATGTATAACGAGATAGATAAATACCCCCATCAAGAATACAGGTAATCCGACAAGGATGAAGTTCAAGTTAGCCAGCAGCTTAATATTTCTGCAGTTAATGAATGTTACCAGCAGGGTGAAGGCAAAAATAAAAGTCCATGGTGGGATTTGTGGGAACAATGACCTTAAATATATTCCTGAGAGCAGGGAATTAATCATGGGGAGAAGAATATAATCGAGCAATGACGCCCAGCCAACAAGCATACCGACCTGATTACCGCAGGTGTTTTTGGCATAGGAATAGGCAGAACCTGCATCAGGGTACAATTTCACCAGGCGACCATAGCTTAGCGCAGTAAGCAGAACAGCGACCAGAGCAAGAAGATAGGCCATTGGCACACGTCCTTCAGTCACTCCAGACACTATCCCGAAGGTATCGAAAACAGTCATCGGGGTCATGTAGGCGATCCCGATAATCACAACCTGCCAAACAGAAAGCCCAGATTTAGAGCTACTCATTTTGTTATACATCCTTATCAAGTGTGTCATATAGGCAAAGACTATGACGGAGTGAGAGAATTTTATTACCCTAACCTAAATTTATGCCAGTCAATGATGAAATATGCATAAAATTCTATGTTTTATGTAAATGCTTTTTAATTTTACAACGTAACTTACTAATTAATATTGAAAAAACAAAAAATGGCTGTAAATTAAAACGTCACACCAAAGAGATATAAAAATCCAAAAATTATAATCCGATCAAAGAAAATAATCATACTTACTTTATGATTATTATTTTTTTCAAGATATTATAATTATAATTGTAATGGGAGGCAACCCCTGAGGTATCCCCAGAAAAAGTGACAGGCACAGAAATTTATGATCTTATTGATTGTGCAACCAATTCAACGAGATATCCCTATGCCTGCACGTTCATTACGCCAGAAATTTTTTTAAGAATATACTTGCATCTCTGCACTGTTATCGCCAACAGGCACTCATCGACGCTACGAATGCAGTAATTAATGGCGCTTCTCTCACCCTTACAGTATTGGCCGTTATTTACCTGGATATGCCAGCGTTAAACATAAAATTAAGCGCGTTGATAGGCTGTTAGGTAATCAACATTTACACGATAAAATGGATTGTATTTTTCAAAAAATCACACAACATATTACCCATAATATGTCCAGGGTGATCAGTCTGATCGACTGGAGTGGTTATCACTCTGCTAATTTTCAGCTTCTGAGGGCTAGCCTGGCCTATGATGGTCGCTCGTTACCCTTATTACCCTTAATGAGTTGTGTTGCGTCCTCATCACAGTGAGGTAGCCTGAGTGTGCATGAACATTTTCTTGATACACTCGCAAAGTGTTTCATTCCGAAGACTGAAGTTATCATTATTACCGATGCTGGTTTTCAGGGACACGGGTTCCGGCTGATCCGTTCCCGGGGATGGATCTTTCTCTGCCGGGTGCTGGGAGCACAGTACCACAGCATTAATGGTGAATGGGAAAAGGTAAAAGACATCAACAGTAAAGCTTCGCTTACGCCATCTTATCTCGGACAAGGTCTTCTGGGACGAGATAAAAATGCGCGGTATCAAGGTTATTTTTATCTTTATAAAAGCAAACCGAAGGGGCAAAAATTTAAGCGTGCGAAGGACAAAGCAGCACGTGCAATGGTGACTAAAAAAGCACGCTGTGCAGGAAAATCACCGTGGCTGACATTTACAAATACAACGGAGTTTTCACCGAAGCAGATTATGAAACTGTATAGTCGCAGAATGCAGATTGAACAAAACTTTCGGTATTTTAGGTGTATCCAATGTTTGCCAGATCACACCGCCTACAGCAAATAGGTTAAGCCCTTGTCAGACCAGATGTCGAGCCTGCTCGTTCCAGTGTTGTTGGGTGATATCGAAAATTTCCCTGATGGCGGCTTCGCCAAGTGTCTTACGCCTCCGAATAATCGGACGGGTGGCGATAAAGTGCGTGCCAGAGCAATCGACAGTCTTCATGAGATTAACGATCTGGAAGAGAGGGCGCTGGTTGAATACCGCCATACCGATAGCCGATTTCTGTCGATCCCGCGCCCGCAGTATACATGCGGCGTGAGCCTGGCTGCGCAGTAGGCAGGCCTAAGCTTCTTGGGAGGGCGCAAGTCTGGCTGTACTTATCCGACGCCCCTAGGTTTTGCAGCAGGGCCATCTGATTTACATTGGCATTTGGGGCATTTTTACATCGGTACTGACTGGTCGCCACAGGAAACCCTCAAATAGCGATAGATTAATATAAAATTTTACCGATTGATTTTACCATATTGATAGTAATTAACTATTTCATTTCTCTTTATTAGCCTTGTTGATTTGTTTTTTTTTGTTTAGAATGCCCCTCATATTTCGAAAGGCACGATAAGAGTTAAGATCGATAATAACCAAATTAATTTTGCGGGGGGAGCTGTTTCTCCGCAGTAATATTATTTTTCAGCCTTATGTAGATATATTAATACTCATTTGTTAATAAATGGGTTTCTTTAAAGTTTAAAAGTCTACTCATAACGCGTGGCTTTATATACGAATTTTCATGAGATGTTCCTCCACTATTTTGCTGGAACGGGGGAAGCTCGTCTCGTTTTCAATATATTGCATCAATGTATTTTATCAAGAGGAAAAATTTAATGAAATTGAATAATCGCTCAGCCGCTGTAGTATTGGGTTTCGTATTAGCCAGCAGTGCTGCTTCTGCTGCTGATCCAGCTCCTGCTCCTGGTAGCCAGGGTCAGGGTACGGTGACCTTTAAAGGCTCTGTTATTGATTCACCTTGCTCTATCACCTCTGAAACAGCGAACCAGACTGTTGATATGGGCCAGATCTCAAATTCAGCGTTGAAGAAAGCCGGTAAGTCAACTCCGCGTCCTTTCTCTATTAAGCTGGAAAACTGCGATGTTTCTTCATTGACGAATAAAACCGTTACCGCCACCTTTACCGGCACCGCGTCTAAAGCACAGCCGACAAACCTGGCGTTAGTTGGCCAGGTATCTGGAGCAGCGCTGGTTATCACTAACGGCGATGGTGCCTCTGTCAGTCTGGGTAGCCCAACACAGCCAACCTCTGTTCATAATGGTAACAACACGCTCTCTTACGCTGCATACCTGCAAGGTGATTCTGAGAAGGTGGCTATAGTACCTGGTGATTTCTCTTCGGTTGCTAACTTCACTCTCGCCTACCAGTAAATCCAACAACATCGTGACAGGCGCGGCTGCGCGCCTGATTTACTGATATTTGCAGTTATCAACGGAGAGGGAAAAGCGGTGGAAGCAGGTCATAAATTCTGCTTTTTACTATGCTGATATCTGCAACTGTGTTCTGACCCCGCTAAAGCCGGGTCAGCATAGGCTATCCAAGTTTAGTGCCACTTTCGAGGCTCGACCACAAACGACAGCTTGTTTGCAGGCTACAGAGAGCAGAACTGTAGGACTACAACTTGCTGATACCAATGGCAATCTCGCCGATCCCGGTCAGCCTTTAGCCGTTGGCAAACTGCAACCTAGTAATGTAAATCTTGAATACATGCTGTGCCTGGTCAGCCATCGCCAGACGTTGCTTGCCAGCTCCTACGCTGGCATTATTCGATCCAAGTTGGGCTATTAATAATGAATGTCTATCGCTATTTTGCTGTACGCCCCCTTTCAGCGTTGCTGGCTTTAGTTACATTGGTTAATAATCCGGCGTGGTCTGTACAGACAATCGAGTTCAATACTGATTTTCTGGACGTCAAAGACGGCAGAAAAATCGATCTTAGTGATTTCTCCCGGGCTGATTACCTGATGCCGGGGCAGTATCAGATGGTTGTCAGGATCAACAAAAACGAATTGCGCGAGCAGAACATCACGTTTATGCCGCCCGAAGACGATCCCAAGGGCAGTGTGCCCTGTCTGACATCGGATTTGGTCAAACAGCTCGGATTTACCGCCGCTGCCTCCCGGGAATTACGCTGGTGGAAGAACGGGCAGTGTCTGAAGTTAGATTCTCTGAAAGGGATGTCCGCACGCGGTGATTTGGGTAGCTCATCGCTATACCTTAACGTGCCGCAGGCGTATCTAGAGTACGTCGCTGATAACTGGGATCCCCCCTCACGCTGGGATAACGGAATCAGCGCGTTGCTGTTCGATTACAACCTTAACGCCCACACCAGCCACATAACAAAAGGTCACGACAGCCAGACTCTTAGCGGTAATGGCACCACCGGGTTTAACCTCGGTGCATGGCGTTTGCGTGCTGACTGGCAGGGAAATTACGATCGTTCGACCAAAAAAGGCAACAGCAGCAACAACTGGGATATAAGCCGCTACGATGCTTATCGGACGATTGCCGCACTGCGTGCCAAGCTGCGATTGGGGGAGAGCTACCTGAACTCTACCGTCTTTGACAGCTTCCGCTTTCTTGGTGCTAGCCTGGTTTCCGACGACAATATGCTACCACCCAATCTGCGCGGCTACGCGCCTGAAGTCTCCGGCGTGGCCAAAACCAATGCAAAAGTAACGATAAGCCAGCAAGGGCGCGTGCTCTATGAAACAACCGTACCTTCCGGGCTGTTTCGTATTCAGGATCTCAACTCGGTTACCTCCGGTACGCTGGACATAAAGATCCAGGAACAGGATGGAACCAGTCGTACCTTCCAGATCAGAACTGCCAACGTTCCCTATCTGACCCGTCCGGGCCAACTGCGATACAAATTAGCATTGGGTAAACCCTCTCACTTGAAGCATAACACCCAGGGAACGGGTTTCGCCACCAGCGAGTTCTCTTGGGGGCTCAATAACAGTTGGTCACTATACGGTGGGGCTATGCTGGCAGCAGACTATAACACTGCGGCTGTGGGGGTTGGGCGCGACTTATTGTCGCTCGGTGCGCTGTCGTTTGACGTGACCTGTTCGCGTGGCACCCTGCCACAACAGGGCATGCTGAGTGGCCGTGCATTCCACCTGAGCTATTCAAAACGGTTTGACGAGTATGACAGCCAGGTGACTATTGCCGACTATCGTTTCCCTGATCGCAATTATCTGAGCATGGGGCAGTATCTCGATACACGCTATCATGGTAATAACCACGGTAGCAGTAAAGAAATTTTCACTGTCACCTTTAATAAGCAGTTCCCGGATATGGGCATCAGTTCCTATATCAACTATAGCCATCGGACTTACTGGGATCTTCCGGCTAACGATAGCTATAATCTGTCCTTATCTCGCTATTTCAATGTTGGACGTGTGAGTAATGTCAGTATCAACCTTTCGGCCTATCGCAACCTTTATAACAACCATATTGATGATAGCCTGTTACTCAGCCTGAGCGTGCCGTGGGGCAACACCGGTAGCCTGACCTATGACGGACACTACAACCGCAGCGGTAGCAGCAATAGCAACGGTAGCAGCAATATGGTGGGCTATTCTGATCGTATTGACGATAACAACTCGTACAACGTCAAGAGCGGTGTCGCACAACAGGGGCGTGGAACGGCCAGTGGCTACTTTACCCATGACGGTGATATGGCACAGTTGATCGCGAATGCCAGCTACGAGAGCGGACAATACTCCTCGGTAGGGCTTGGTTTACAGGGGGGGATCACTGCAACGCTGCAGGGTGCCGTGATGCATCGGATTAATGCGTTGGGAGGCACTCGAATAATGGTGGATACCGACGGAGTCAACGATGTCCCGATACGTGGCTATGGCGGTATTAGCCACAGCAACCGTTTCGGTAAAGCGGTTAGCAGTGACGTGAACAGTTACTATCGCAACAGCCTCTCGGTGGATATCAACGCTCTGCCAGATAATGTTGATGCCACGCGTTCAGTGGTGCAGGCCACGCTCACTGAAGGTGCCGTTGGCTACCGCCGCTTTGGCGTGATTTCTGGAGAAAAGGCGATGGCTACCATCAGGCTAACCGATGGATCCGCCCCCCCCTTTGGTGCCACCGTGGTGAACAAAAAACGCTACCAAACCGGGATTGTTAACGATAATGGTAGTGTGTGGATAATCGGTATTAAACCCGGAGAGACAATGCACGTACTTTGGGATGGCAAAACGCAGTGTGCCATTTCTCTGCCCGAACGGTTACCGCCGTTGACCAGCAACCTGCTGCTGCCGTGCAACGCAGTCCGAAGCAACGTGGCAGCAGATGCTGCTGCGGAAAAAGAGAATGGTCTGTAAGTGTCGGCCAAATAAAAGATGACGTGCACCGGGTTAAGCTCCTTTCCCTGGTAAAAGCTAATGAGGTGATAAATTGAGCAAAACAGTGATAAAACTTTTGATGGCAGCGGCCATGGCGACTGCCACCCTGCTTACGGGCGTACAGCAAGCCAGCGCGGCCATTGCTCTCGATCGCACCCGCATAATTTTCGGTGGCGAAAATCACTCTACTAGCCTGAATCTCAGTAATCAGAATAGAGAACTGCCCTACCTGGCGCAGGGATGGATTGAAGATGACAAAGGGAATAAAATTGAGTCTCCCCTGATGGTACTTCCCCCCCTGCAACGTGTGGAGCCGGGGGGAAAAAGCCAGGTAAAAATCCAAGCTACCCCAGCGGTGAATGCGCTGCCGCAGGATCACGAATCCCTGTTTTACTTCAATTTGCGTGAAATTCCACCACGCAGTGAAAAACCTAATATGCTGCAAATTGCACTACAGACCCGCATCAAGCTGTTCTTCAGACCCGCTAAACTGCAAGCGGGCCAGAATGGTTACAGTGGCCTTTGGCAGCAAAAGCTGATGCTGACGCGGGAAGGTGATAAGTATCGCATAACCAACCCAACACCCTACTTCGTCACAATTGTCGCGGCACAAACCGCTCAGAGCAGGGAAGATATCGCTAGCTTTAATCCGCTGATGATTGCTCCACAGAGTTCAGCGCTGCTTAACCTGAGTGCGAAAGCCCTCGGCAGCAGTCCGGTGCTCACCTATATCAACGATTTTGGCGGACGTCCGAAGCTGATATTTAACTGCAACGCAGCTACCTGTAACGTGAAAGAGAACCTGCCAGGCTAAGTAGAACGCTGGCTGAGGCTGGCGGATAGTTAACGGGCAACACAGATGGGGTGTGGGCACCAGCCCACGGTGCCATTCCGGAGGAGAGAACGATGGCAGGAACTGGGCATCAGGAAGTCTGTCACAGGCGATGCATCGTCAGGTCAGGTGCGATTGCCGTGCTGCTATACCCGGTGAAAGCGCAGGCCGGGCATGTTAACCTAGAATCAGCACGTCAGGAATTGGACATAGGTGCTACCCCCTGTCGAGCCGGAAACACGTTGGCGTTCGCGGCACGCTAGTCGCCTTCAGCCTTACCTGCGTCACTGCACAATGGTGGGAGAAAGCCCGCAGAACCGCCTATGGGTATGAGATCCCCAGCAGTCGGTGGTGACGCTAAGAATCTATCCCATTAGGCTAGTTTATTTGCCATTTTGGCCCTGGGCAGTGCTCACTATCCTCATGGGTTTCCCTGTACGCTGCGGTTGTTGCGCGCTGTCTGTGTCCAAACTGGCGGCAATAGGGATAGGCACTAAGTTTTATTGGCAATAGCGACCTGCAACAACTGGCACTGATGCAATTCAACGGTGTCTCCGGCATCGTTCTGTGTGTTCTGGACGATCAGAGTCGCGATGCCCGCCAGGGGGGAGCCGTAGGCTCCCCAGTTTTACCCCGTGAAATGCGCAACTGACCTACTACGCTGTGCCACTCCGGCAACACCGAACGCCGGGGAGCCTAGGCGGTCATTAATTTCAGACCGAGCTATGAGTAATGGAAAAACCGATGCGATTTATCCGATTAACGACACGTATTATCCCCGGCCTTCTTGCTACTGCTTTATTATTCTTTTTCAGCTTTAAAACATCGGCATATACCTGCCACAATAAGCAGACTGGGAAAATCCTCAAGGGGGGAGATTCATCGGTCACCGTGCCAATAAGCCGAACTGTTACGCCTGGTGAACAGGTGATTATTGATATTGGGAAGTATTACGAATGTAAAAACGATCTTCCGCGTTACTACAACGACTATATGTATACCCAGGACAATGCCTCGTCTACCACTCTACCTCCCGAATTTGAAACCGGGGCCTATATTAACGGCGGAAAATACAGCTTTCCGCTACCGGAGGTAAACGTTCTTACCCTGCCGAAAGGGGGCGATGGCAACTACCATATTGTCCCGATACAGGTGTTTTATACGATGAAAGAGGACCCCGGCAAGATGGTAAAAATCAGCAAAGGAGAAACGCTGGCTATCCTGAAGTTGCATAAATACGCCACTACAACCGGCGGCCCGATAGATCCACAATACTTTACTTGGAATATTGTCGCCGATAATGACGCCATCTTTACCTCGGGAAGCTGCGAAATCAACAATGGCCGCAATATTGATGTTGATTTTGGCCGTGTCAACAGATGGTCGCTGATCAGCGACAGTTCTGACAGCCAGTTCAGAAGGCAGGTGGACGTCCCTTATAACTGTACGAACCCGGTATCAATGTCGATCGCTATTACGCTTTCGGCTGACAGAGCCACATTCTCCAATGATGCGATTAAAACCTCCAATGACAATCTTGGTGTACAGATGTTCGAGAATGGCCAGTTGGTGAAACCGGGGGATTCAGTACATACGCAACTGGTCAAGGGTATCGGCAGCAGCCAGTTTGAGTTTGTACTGATTAAAAATGCTAACAGTACGGTAAACACCGGCGATTTTACTGGCAGAGCGGTGTTGGTGATGAGTGCGGATTAGCTCTTTTGGGGCGGGCTAACGTTTAGCATCAATGAAAGCACACTGAGCCAGGCACGCTGAGTGACGACGATGGCCGACAGGGCAGGTTTTGCTGGATGCTCCTGGGGTCTGGGTTTTGGCGATACGATCGACCGGTAGGCCACCACCGAGTGCAATGTTCAGTCCGAGGGAACTGAATGCGTTCAACCTTCGTGCTGCGATTATCGCCCAGGCGTATTGGTGTACCATGGCCTAAGGCTCTCTCAATGGCCGTAATGGGGGAGCCAATCTTAAGCCTTCTTGACAATCGCGCACCCCATGCCGTTGAAAGCCATACTAACCTAACGCCGCGCTTTCGGGTTTCATCGGTGTAGGAAAGCTGGAGGACGGGCAGCGATAGAGCTAAGGCCATTTCGCTAAACATCATCTTAATGGCAGCGAGGACAAAAAAACAGTAACGGCATCTACAGGGAAACCTCAAATAGCAGCATACCCTATCATCCTCCTCATTGAAGGCATTACCCGATAAAGATACCCTGTGCACTTTTGGTCATAAACGATGACAGAAGAGAACGTTCTTCATTGTAGACTCTAAGCATTATTGGTTATTTTACCCAAGATGGCGAAGGGTACCGGTTATGTTCTTGACTGGTTGAACATCAGTGCTTGCTTGAGAACATACTTCGTAACGGTGCATTTTAGGGTTTTGATGCTCTTAACAAGGTGAAGCGGTCAGTTTCTGTTCAAATGCTCCCGCTAATCAGTGAGTCATTTAATAAAAAGCACTCAGGAGGGGAGATGGATTATGAATTTCTGCGTGACGTCACCGGTCAGGTAATAGTCAGATTTTCGATGGGGCATGAGGCGATGGGGCATTGGATTAATGAGGAACTCAACGGTGACTTTAATCTGCTGGATCGCATTGAGGACGCTGCGGTGGCAGTGAAAGGGAGCGAATGCCCATGGCTGCTAGCAGGCCATGAGTATACGTTGTTGATGGACAGCGAAGAGGTGATGATTTGCGCCAATCAGTTGGCGTTCGCAGGCGATGAAATGGAAGAGGGGATGAATTACTATGACCAGGAAAGCCGTGCATGCTGTGGTATTGAGGATTTCCTGCTGGTGTTGAAAAATTATCGCTCTTTCATTGTGAAGTATTCAGCATAGGGGCACCCCGCCTTTGTGACACATCACAGAGGCGGGATATTATCTTGGCGTCACTCTGCCCAGTAGCATGCCTGATTTAGGCCAAGGTAGGAAGATGAAAGGAACAGGAGGCACCCGATCAGTTGGCATAGGCCAGCAGGCTTAGTGAGTCGCGTGCCAACAATTTACACTTGTTAGGCGTAGAGATAGCGATACCAGTGAGGTCGCGATAGCTGTTTTCGCCCAGCAAATTCATATTGTAGCTATTATAATTGCTCAGATCCCAGCGATTTTGTTCGGCGAAATAAACGATAGCGCGTTTGATTTGGGTATTCGGTAAATAGTTGTAACCACAATCATTTTTCAGGTAAATAAATACCGCTGTCAGATCGGCCAGATCTTCCACTTCGAAGTCATTCAGCGCCAGACTGGCCTTAGAGAACCCCAGCATAGAAAGCATTAGCAGCAATAACGTTGTTTTTTTCATCGTAAAAATAGACTTGGTCATCGTCAGCAGACGTTACCACACTTGCCTGCAAAGGCACTAAATTTTATTGCGTCTTGCTGGCAGCGTCGTGGTGAAATGCTTGACCTTGCGCCAAGGGAAGGGTTTTAGGTTGGTAACGTTGAGTTATCTTACTGAGAAAAGGGAAATGGTAAATCGTTCAATGGTTATCTATTCTTGCCGCAAAAATTTATGGTGTCGTTCCGCCCCCAGCTGACAGCTCCTTGACGCTAATACCTTAGAAATTTTAGTAATCGTTGGCTGAAAGATGTCGTTCAGGTACTTTCTCCGTCAATACAGTCAATACCTGGATACATATTTGACGGGTTACCTTTTCTGTCCTTCGGTGTTAATACCCAGAGCAAGGAACACGGCTTTGTTAATCACGCTGCCGCTGTGACGAACTTTAACCACGATAATGTCAATATTAAACAATTGGATACAGCGAATCGAGAGGCTGATTTTGCCACTCAGTAACCTGTTCTTTAAGCGCATTGGTGACTTTAGATATCAGTGTGAGGGATATGTCAGCGTCGTACGTTTCTGTGAAGGTGGCGACGATTTCGCGGGCTGTCATCCCTGTGGCGTATAGGGATAAAATCTGGCTGTTCATCTGCGTAATGCGCGTCTGATTTTTCTTTATGAACTGGGGCTAAAAGGTGTTTTCGCGTTCGCGTGGCGTGCTCAGTTCAATCTCGCCATCATCACAGAGCAACGTTTTAGATGAGTAGCCGTTGCGGGTGTTAAAGCCTGTTTTGGCTGCGTTTTTCTCGTGCCCGAGGTGAGCAGTTAACTCAGCATTTAGCGCAGTTTCAACGGTTAACTTCGTCAGCATACGGGAAAACTGATTAAGATCGGCTTTAGTTTTAAGGCCTTTAACCAGTTCAGCCGCAAGGGCTTTGAGTTTCTTTTCGTCCATAATTTGCCTGTCTGCGCAGTTGGAGTGAACATATCAAAACAGGCAGACACACAATTTCCAAACGCTCTCGCCTCGATAAAGTGATGACGTTGTAATGATATTTTAACGTGACACAGAAATATGAACGCTCTCTGCCCAGGATCAGATCACGCATCCCCCTGACAATACAGGCAGTCCCGTGGCAAAGCAGACGTTCAGAATCACCCACTGGGGCCTCTACAGTAAAGCCCTCATCAACCGGGTGCCATCACCTTCTGGTTGGACAAAGAAGCTATTCAGGCAGGGTATGACTCTGCAACCCCATCACCACGGGGACGCCCACAGCGTTACACTGACCTTGCCATCTTCTCCTTTAACAATGTCTCTCCACAACTGGTATACTCGCCGCCTTCTTCTCTATCGTACTCATGCTTTTGCATCATTTCGGCTTTGTGCAATAATTCGTATATCAATCGGTGTATCACTAATTGCTGAAGATGGCAGAGCAAGTAAAAATTTAACTGATAAAAATCAGTGAGATATATACATTATGAAACACATTGTAGACGTAATGATTTCCACGCAGGAAGTTAACACCCGTATCGTCGAACTTGGCCGCCAAATCACTGAACATTACTGCGACAGTGGCAGCGATATGGTGCTGGTCGGTCTGCTGCGTGGCTCCTTCATGTTTATGGCTGATTTGTGCCGTGCTATCGCAGTGCCGCACGAAGTCGATTTTATGACTGCCTCCAGCTATGGCAGCGGCATGTCCACTACCCGTGATGTGAAGATCCTCAAGGATCTGGATGAAGACATCCGTGGTAAAGACGTGTTGATCGTTGAAGATATCATTGATTCCGGTAATACACTGAATAAAGTGCGTGAAATCCTGGCGTTACGCGCGCCGAAGTCACTGGCGATCTGCACCTTGTTGGATAAGCCTGAACGCCGTGAAGTGGACGTGCCGGTGGAGTACGTGGGTTTCTCAATCCCAGACGAATTCGTGGTGGGCTACGGTATCGACTACGCCCAACGATACCGCCATCTGCCCTACATCGGCAAAGTGGTGTTGCTGGACGAGTAATATGCTGAGGGGGTCGTATGTTGCGCCGGTGGTGGGATTATAAACCTTTATCCTGTTGCAGGGTGGCTAGCGCTTTGCGGTAGCCCATCTCCAGGCTTTCACGGCTGGTAGCGGTGACATCCAGATCGCGCAGGCGGCCATCCTGAATGCTATACACCCAACCGTGAATCATCACTTTCTGCCCGCGTTTCCAAGCGGACTGCATGATGGTGGAATGGCCCAGGTTATATACCTGTTCAATGACGTTGATCTCGCACAGCACGTCGAGGCGCTGTTCCGGCGCAAATTCACCCAGTAGCGATCTGTGTTTGTACCACAGATCGCGGATGTGCAGCAGCCAGTTGTTGATCAGCCCCAGCTCTGTGTTCTCCACTGCGGCTTTTACGCCGCCGCAGCCGAGGTGGCCGCAGATAATGATGTGCTCAACCTCCAGCACATCGACGGCGTACTGTACAACCGACAGGCAGTTGAGATCGGTGTGGATCACCAGGTTGGCCACGTTGCGGTGAACGAACAACTCACCTGGCTCTAAACCGGTTAAGCGTTCTGCGGGAACGCGGCTGTCAGAGCATCCTATCCATAAAAAACGGGGTTTTTGCGACTGTGCTAAACGTTCAAAAAATTTCGGATCTTCTTTATTGATACGGTCTGACCAAGCCTGGTTATTGGCGATAAGTGTTTTGATTTCTTTCATATAGGTTATTGACCTGTAACGAACAGATTGCATTGGGGGGTAATATAGGGCAAGCGTCACAATTTGGAAATCGGAACAACGATGCTATTTTTTCCGCACGGATTCGACCTAGTGAAAATGCGGCCGATGATAAGATCATCTTTACGCCCAGATGCGATGGCCTATTTATCGTCATAAGGTACTCTTTCACATATGAATTATGCACTGGAATTATCGCAACTGACCAAGACCTATGCCGGTGGTGTAAAGGCATTGCGTGGTATCGATCTGAATGTTGAGGTCGGGGATTTTTATGCCCTGCTGGGGCCAAACGGGGCTGGAAAATCCACCACCATCGGCATTATCAGCTCGCTGGTCAACAAAACCACTGGTACAGTGCGGGTTTTTGGCTATGACATCGATAAAGACATCGTTAACGCCAAACGCCAACTTGGGCTAGTGCCACAGGAGTTTAACTTCAATCCGTTCGAGACCGTAACGCAGATTGTGGTCAACCAAGCGGGCTACTATGGCGTCACGCGGCATGAAGCGCTGGCGCGCGCGGAGAAATACCTCACTCAACTTGATCTGTGGGATAAATGCAATGAGTGTGCGCGCATGCTTTCCGGCGGCATGAAGCGCCGTTTGATGATCGCTCGTGCGCTGATGCATCAGCCCAAACTGCTGATCCTCGACGAACCAACCGCCGGAGTAGATATCGAACTACGCCGCTCAATGTGGGGCTTCCTGAAAGAGCTGAATGCTCAGGGCACCACTATTATCCTCACCACTCACTATCTGGAAGAGGCGGAGATGCTGTGCCGCAATATCGGCATCATCCAAAACGGCGAACTGATGGAAAATACCTCGATGAAAGGGCTACTCTCTAAGCTGAAATCGGAAACCTTCATCCTCGATCTGGCGGCAAAAAGCCCGTTGCTGCAGCTAAATGGTTACCACAGCCGCCTGACTGACACCGCTACCCTGGAGGTGGAAGTGATGCGTGAGCAGGGGCTGAACGGCCTGTTCGCCCAATTAAGCGCGCAGGGCGTGCAGGTGCTGAGCATGCGCAACAAAGCTAACCGGCTGGAAGAGCTGTTCATCACTATGGTTAATGGTAATGGAGAAAAAGCATGATGCGTTTGTATTGGGTGGCCTTGCAAAGCATCTGGGCTAAAGAGATCCACCGCTTTGCGCGCATCTGGATCCAGACCTTGGTGCCGCCTGTGATCACCATGGCGCTGTATTTCATTATCTTCGGTAACTTGATCGGTACACGCATCGGGGATATGCACGGCTTCAGTTATATGCAGTTTATCGTTCCCGGCCTGATCATGATGGCGGTGATCACCAACTCGTATGCCAATGTTGCCTCGTCGTTCTTCAGCGCCAAATTCCAACGCAATATTGAAGAACTGTTGGTGGCACCGGTGCCGACCCATGTGGTGATCGCAGGTTATGTTGGTGGCGGCGTGGCGCGTGGCATTTGCGTTGGCATGCTGGTCACCATCATCTCGCTGTTTTTTGTGCCGCTGCACGTGTACGCTTGGTGGGCGATAGTGCTGACACTGCTACTAACGGCGGTGTTGTTCTCGTTGGCGGGGTTGATCAATGCGGTGTTCGCCACCACTTTCGATGACATCAGCCTGATCCCGACCTTCGTACTGACGCCGCTGACCTATCTGGGCGGAGTGTTCTATTCGCTGACGCTGCTGCCGCCATTCTGGCAGGCGGTGTCCAAGCTGGATCCGATCGTCTATATGATCAGTGGTTTCCGCTATGGTTTCCTCGGTATCAGCGATGTGTCGTTAGTCTTCACCATGGCAGTGTTGATGGGGTTTATCGTGGTATTCTATCTGTTGTCTTGGTATCTGATTGAACGTGGCTGTGGCCTGCGCAGTTGATCGTTGTGCGCCTCAGGGATTGTCTGCCGGGGTGCTGTTACTGATTTAAATAATTCAATAGAATGGCTCAAATAACCCCTTTCTTCCCGCTGTTCAAATCGTGCTATGCTGGTATCCCACTTTTGCTATTACACACGCATAAGCAGAACATCATCATGCGGTCTCAACATAAGATGACGGCTGGGCTACTTGGCATCCTATTGGTGCTGATTTCTCCAGCGAGCTTGGCGAACCTGCTGTCGAAAGACGGCGCTGTTCAATCTGAATACATGGAAACGCAACGCAATAGCGAGGTCTATGCGCGGATCGGCGAGCATGTGATCCCGGTCGGGGAAGTGAAGCGCGGGCAACTGATCCAGGTGTTCCCGACGCAAACGGAATACTACGCGTTCAAATTTGGTCACGGTACCGGCTTTATTGATAAAAACGATGTGCGCGGGCTGAAAAAAACACGCAAATTACAAGACCATCTGAGCGAGTTGAACAAACCGTCGACCAATCAAAATGTGATCACCCAAAAGGCGATCAACGTCTATACCGACGCGGATAATGGTAGCGAGGTATTCGGTCGGCTTGAAGAAAACCTACGCTATCCGCTCATCGGCAAGCTGCAGGATCGGCAGAACAATACCTGGTATGAGATCAACATTGGCGAGCGGCTAGCCTACGTCAGCGGACAGGATGGCGAGATCGACAATGGCATCCCAGTGCTGACTTATCACCATCTACTGAAGAACGAAGAGAATCAACGCTTCCGTCACACCTCGACCACCACCTCGGATGTGGCGTTCAGCAACCAGATGACTTACCTCAAACAGGCAGGTTACGACACTATCTCGCTGTATCAGTTGGAAGCTTACCTAAAAAACCAGATCAACCTGCCGGGGAAAGCGGTGGTGCTGACTTTCGACGATGGGTTGAAGTCGGTTTATCGCTATGCTTACCCGGTACTGAAGCATTACGGTTTTCGCGCCACGGCATTTATCATCTCTTCACGCATTAAGCGCCATCCGCAGAAGTGGAACCCAGACTCGTTGCAGTTCATGAGTATTTCGGAGCTTAAGCAGATCCAAACGGTGTTTGACGTGCAGTCGCATAGCCACTTCCTGCACCGCACTAACGGCAACCGCCAGCCGATCTTGCTGAGTCGTTCGCAGCATAATATTGAGTTTGATTTTGAGCATTCCCGCCGCGCATTGTCGCAGTTTACCCCGCATGTGCTGTACCTTTCCTATCCGTTTGGTGGCTATAACCAACAAGCGATTCAGGCGGCAAAAGAGGCCGGATTCCATATGGCAGTGACTACGGTGCAAGGCAAGGTGAAACCGGGGGATAACCCCTATACATTGAAGCGGCTGTATATTCTGCGCACCGACGCCATCCATACCATGGCCGATCGGATAGCAAACCAACTGGGGTAGGCGGGCAGTACAATGAGAAAATAACGGGCGGATGATGCGCCCGTTATGATGCTCAAGCGACCTGAACTGGCAGCGCTTTCGCCTTGCGCAGCAGGTGGTTGTCACCCTCGAAGTAGGCTACTTTGGGATGGTGCTGGTGGGCATCGGCCTCGCTCATCTGGACATAGGAACAAATGATCAGCTTATCGCCGACGCAGGCGCAGCGTGCTGCCGCGCCATTGACCGAAATGATGCGTGAACCACGCTCGGCAGCGATGGCATAAGTGGAGAAGCGTTGGCCGTTATCAACGTTATAAATATCGATGGCTTCATATTCCAGAATGCCAGTGGCCGCCAAAAAATCTTGGTCGATGGCGCAGGATCCTTCGTAGTGCAAGTCGGCTTGCGTGACTTTCACCCGATGTAGCTTGCCTTGCAGCATAGTACGTATCATAACTTTACCTAATTGAATATCAGCCTTCACAGGCGTTGAGTTAAACATCTGTTCAGCATCCTTGACCTCTGATCCTTATTGCCCCGATTACCGCTGTTGCCTGCTTTCCAGCGCATCGACACAGTGACGCTCGCACAAAAAATGGCTTACAGCGTCAGATCAACCTGTTGATTGTCGATCAGACGTGCCTGACCCAACCAAGCGGCCATCAATACCACCGCGCGGCGGCTATCGGCTATCAGTGGCTGTAGGCTATCGGCATCGCGGATAAACAGCGCATCCGGGGTAAAACCGGCGGCACGGAGTTGCTCTGTCGTTTGTTCCAGCATTTCATCAATGTGGCGTTCGCCGTTGACCAACTGCTGCGCCAATGCATTCATGATCATGTGGAGCTGCGGGGCGATTTTACGCTCGTCTGCGGTTAGGTAGCTGTTGCGCGAACTGAGCGCCAAGCCGTCTTTGGCACGCACGGTAGGCACGCCGACGATGTCGATATCGTAGCCCATATCCGCCACCATTTTGCGGATCAGTACCCACTGCTGATAGTCCTTTTCACCAAAGCAGGCTAGATCTGGTTGCACCAAATTGAATAGCTTGCTGACAATGGTGGCGACGCCACAGAAATGGCCGGGGCGGCTGGCCCCTTCCAACATGGTAGCAATGCCCGGTACATCGACGTAGGTTTGCTGTTCCAGCCCCTGTGGGTAGATATCGCTCGCTACTGGTGCGAATACCAGATCTACACCGCGACGGGCCAGCTTCTCACAGTCTTCCTGCAACGTGCGCGGATAGCGCGCCAGATCGTCCGGTCGTTCGAACTGCATCGGGTTAACGAAAATGCTCACTACCACGACATCGGCGCGGGCGTGCGCCTCATCGACCAGCATCATGTGGCCATTATGCAGGTTGCCCATGGTCGGCACCAGCGCAATACGCTTACCGTCCTGACGCCAGCGGCGGATCTGTTGGCGCAGCAATGGCAGGGATTCAATAATAATCATTAGGCACTCCTTTGATCGGCCATTTTACTTGCCTGTGGGTGATTGGCCGGTGCCGCTCTCCTCACATCGGGAACTGGCCACCGCTATCACACCTATTAAGAACCTATCTCATTAGGTTATTTTATTTGCCATTTTGGCCCTGGGCAGTGCTCACCATCCTCACGTATTCTATATACGCGGCGGTTGTTGCGTGCTGTCCCTATGCAAATGGATTGCAACAATGTACGCCTAATGGGATAGGTTAAACCTGTTGTTAATTCAAAGAGTGTTCTTCCACCGGATAAAGGCCTTGCTTTACTTCCTGGATATATTGCCGCACTGCCGTGCGGATATCGCTGCTGTACGCCAGGAAGTTTTTAGCAAATCTCGGCGTGTGGTCACCGATAATACCTAAAACATCGTGCATCACCAGGATCTGGTCATCGGTAGCGTTACCCGCACCGACGCCAATGACCGGAATGGACGGCACCTCAGTGATTTGGCGTGCCAACACTAACAGTTGCATGCCAGCCTGCTTATCGTGTCCCTGTACCTTGTAGCCGCCAAAAACGTTGACTGACTGTGGTGTCAGCCCCAAATGGCCGCATACCGGCACTGCGCATTCGGTAAGTATTTTCACCGTTTCGCATAGCCAATTGCCACCTTCCAACTTCACCATGTTGGCCCCTGTACGCATCAGCTCGGCGGCATTGGTGAAGGCCTGTTCCAGGGTGGCGTAACTCATGAAGGGTAGATCGGCTAGCAGTAAGCAGGCTGGCGCGCCTTGGCGCACTGCGCGGGTATGGTAGGCGATGGCGGCAACAGTGACTGGCAGCGTGGAATTGTGGCCCTGTAGCGTCATGCTCAGCGAATTGCCGACCAACAGGACGTTAACGCCTTGCTCGCTAAACAATTTGGCAAAGCTGGCATCGTAGGCGGTAAGGGCCGAAAACTTGCGTTGCTCCAGTTTCCATTGGCGCAAATGGCTCATGGTGGTGGGTTTCGTCACTACGTTTCCTGAGTAAAACTGTGCGGCGTGCGTAGAACCTTGGCAGCACAAAATTCAGCTGTAACCTTAGCGGGGTGAGTAGCGTCGTTCAACCGGCAAAAGGACGCTGATGCGAATTTTGCTGAAAGAAAAGGGATTATTTTGCTTGATGCCACAGCACCATGCCGTTTTCCGGCACGCGTTTCAAGCAGTTGGCGAGCGATTCGCCATCTGGGAAGACGATATCGGGGGCGATTTCAGCTAGCGGATAGAGCATGAACTCACGCTCTTTCAGGCCATAATGCGGCACCGTTAGGCGATCGGTGTCAATAACTTGATCGTCATACAGCATGATGTCCAAATCGAGAAGGCGTGGCCCCCAACGTTCATCCTTAGGTATGCGCCCTTGATGACGTTCTATCGCCTGAGTGTGATCAAGCAGTTGTTCAGGCGGCAACAGGGTATCCAACGCCACCACCGCGTTGAGGAAGTCCGGTTGGTTCTGTGGCCCCAGCGGCTTGGAGCGGTAAAAAGATGAACAAACGATCAACTTGGTGCGGGGGAGGTGCCCCAGTGCCTCCAGAGCGGCGTTAACCTGCTGTAGCGGCTGTGCCAGGTTGCTACCCAGCGCGATATAAGCGCGAAACATTATGCTCCCTTTTTACGCGGTACCCGACGGCGCGGACGCACACGGCGCGGTGCTGGTTCGTCACCAAGGGTATTGAGCATGGCCTTCTGACGTGCTGGCGTGGCGCGCTGGAACTCGCCCCACCACTCGGACAAGTGCAGCATTTCCTGATTGCTTTCCACTTCGGCGCGCAGCGCCAGCAAATTATAGGCGGCGTGGAACTGTGGGTGCTCCATCAGCTTGTGCGCGCGCTTGCCTTGGCGGCGGGTTAGGCGTAGCTGCAACTGCCAAATATCGCGCACCAGTGCGGTGATGCGTTTTGGAATGGCCAGTGAACGACACTGTTCATCCAACACATCGTTCATCGCCAACGCGAAGGCGTCGTAATAGCCCAGGCCGCTTTCTTGCGCTAATTTCTGCGCGTGCTCCAGCAGCGGATGCCATAGCATGGCGGCGAACAAAAACGCCGGGGTGACACCCATGCTGTTCTGCAAGCGGTGGTCGATATTCTTCAGCGCCTGCACCAGCGTGCGTTCCATCAGTGTGGCGTGATTTGGCGTGAAGTGGCGCGCAATCAGCGGGAACAGCGGCTGGAACAGTTGGTATTCGCACAGCTTCAAATAGGTGGGGTAGCCGTAGCCCGCCAGTAGCAGTTTGAGGGATTCTTCGAACAGGCGCGCGGGTGGGATCTCGTGCAGCAGCGAGGCTAGGCGCGGGATAGGCTCGGCGGTCTCATCGCTGATAGTCATGCCCAACTTGGCGGCGAAGCGCACCGCGCGCAGCATGCGTACTGGATCTTCACGGTAGCGGGTTTCTGGATCGCCGATCAGGCGGATCACGCCCTGCTGCAAATCGCGCAGGCCATTAACGTAATCACGCAGCGTGAAATCTGCCACGCCGTAGTACAGGCTATTGATGGTGAAATCACGGCGTTGAGCGTCTTCTTCAATAGAACCGAAAATGTTGTCGCGCAGCAGCATGCCGTTTTGCGCCTGCTGGGAAGAATTCTTGTCATATTCCGGGGTTTGCTCATGGTGCCCACGGAAGGTGGCGACCTCAATGATTTCCGGCCCAAACATCACATGCGCCAAACGGAAACGGCGCCCCACCAGGCGGCAATTGCGGAACAGCTTGCGTACCTGCTCTGGCGTGGCGTTAGTGGTGATGTCGAAATCTTTCGGTTTTTTCCCCAATAACAGGTCACGCACACCGCCACCGACCAGATAGGACTCATAGCCGGATTTGTTCAGGCGGTACAGCACTTTCAGCGCGTTCTCGCTGATGTCTTTGCGTGAGATCGAATGCTGTTCGCGTGGGATGGTG
Source organism: Serratia symbiotica (assembly GCF_000821185.2). NCBI lineage: Bacteria > Pseudomonadati > Pseudomonadota > Gammaproteobacteria > Enterobacterales > Yersiniaceae > Serratia > Serratia symbiotica. Next base: position 641,060 of record NZ_CP050855.1, read on the forward strand.
GTCATAGAGCCAGTTCCTTGCGTGGCGGGAAACGGCGGACGTTTACGCGCCACAGAGCGGCGGGCTGGGGCTGTTGCTCTGCCATGATTAGCGGAACGTTGTGGCGGCGTGCGGCGTGCTTCTGCCGCCTCGCTTGTTTCGCAGGCTAGGTTTTTATCGCTGACCGGCGTTTCATCGCGGGGCAGTTTGTCATCGCGGATGAGTACCTTACGGCAAAAATTGGCTACTCGGGTAAAAATGGTACACCTCGTTAGTGACGGATAAAAATGGAACTGACAAAAAATTGCGGCTAATCATAGCTCACCCTGGCTCCTTTGAGAATGCCGATGTGTTTTTAACCAGAGCGATAGCGTCCTGGGACGGCACGTTTTCCCGCTTCCAGTGCGCGACTGCCCAGCTCAATAATAACGACAGGTCAAGATCTTGCCAGCTTTCCGGCAACGGTTGGCATAGAAATTTCAGCGCGGCAACCAGCACCGGGCGCGGATCGCCACCGGGCAACGCAGGCGCATGATTTTGCTTCGATAGCTTGATGCCATTGGCACCCAGCGCCAGCGGCAGATGCAGGTAAGAGGGCACTGGGAGCTGCAACTGATGATACAACGCAATCTGACGCACCGTCGGCGCGATCAAATCGGCACCGCGCACGATTTCGGTAACGCCCTGGAAATGGTCGTCGATCACCACCACCAAATTGTAGGCAAACAGCCCATCGCGGCGGCGAATGATAAAGTCCTCGCTGGCTAGCGCCGGATCGGTGCGTAGTTCGCCCTGCAAACCATCATGAAACGCATAGACCGGAGCGAATTGACGCAAACGGATGGCGGCACCCTGTGGGCCGAAATGCAAATCGCGGCAGTGGCCATCGTACAGGCCACCGATGTGCTGAATGCGGCTACGCGGACAGGTGCAGTAATAACATAGCCCCTGCTGTTGCAACAGATCCAATGCGGCACGGTAGGCATCATGACGTTGGGATTGGTAAATGACCTGACCATCCCAGAAAAGACCATAATGTTCTAGTGCGGATAAGATACGACTGGCAGCACCGGCGACTTCGCGTGGGGGATCGATATCTTCAATGCGCACCAACCACTGCCCGCATCGGGCGCGGGCTTGGAGGTAGCTTCCGAGAGCGGCAATCAGCGAACCAAAATGCAGATCCCCAGAGGGCGAGGGGGCAAAGCGCCCCACATAATGACTTTCTTGCATATCAGAGAGGAAAGGCTCCCCCTTTTTCTGTGCGGCGCACGCAGCGGTGATCTACTCGTCATATTTGAAGCTGCATCGGTGTAGGCTGTGAAAATCACTGACTAAAAAAAGCTCATCGGGATGTACGCCTTTGCTGCCTTGATGCCACCAATCATTTAGAGTATACCCGTCATACTTCAAGTTGCCTGTGCGTTAGCTTTCCTTGCTTACCCCAGTCACCAAGAACCTGCCCCATTAGGCTATTTTATTTGCCATTTTGGTTCTGGGCAGTGCTCACCCTCTTCACGTACTGCGTGTACGCTGCGGTTGTTGCGCGCTGTCCCTGTGCAAACTGGCTGCAATAATGTACGCCTACAGGGATAGGCTGTTACTGGTGTGAGCACCTGGGGATTAATAAACCTCATCCCTGAGGTTTAGTCTGCGGCCCTGCGCCAGTGTGGTTCAAATTGCTTCCTGACCGATTTGTCGCTGCGCTGCCGCCTTACTGCAACTCGAATTATTTAGGGTATATAATTTTATTAGCCAGCCATCTGTTTCTCGCGGATTTCTGCCAAGGTCTTGCAGTCAATGCACAAATCAGCGGTTGGACGCGCTTCAAGGCGGCGAATGCCAATTTCCACGCCGCAGGATTCACAGTAGCCGAAATCTTCGTCTTCCACTTTCTTCAGCGTTTTCTCGATCTTTTTGATCAGTTTGCGTTCACGGTCACGGTTACGCAGTTCGAGACTGAACTCTTCTTCCTGCGCGGCCCGGTCAACCGGGTCAGGGAAGTTGGCAGCTTCGTCTTGCATATACGATACAGTACGCCCCACTTCGTCTCTAAGCTGATTACGCCATGCTTCCAGAATACGCCTGAAATGCGACAACTGGGCGTCGTTCATGTACTCTTCGCCTGGTTTCTCTTGGTATGGCTCCACCCCAGCGATGGCGAGAATGCTCAAGGAAGAGGTTTTACGGTTTTGCCCTTCTTGCATGTTGCTTCTCCTACATACAATACATACGCGCTATTGAATCCCCAATACGGGGAAAAACAGGCCGCTATAAATAACAGAAGGAAGGTAGGTTGGCAATTATTCCTATCGCCCTCTTGACAATGCTGTTAAGGGAGACGTACCTGACGATGTGCTAACCGGTTGTCAACTTCTTCATGTTTGACTGCTGCTATCGATAAAAAACGGTAACTTATTGTGCAGAGATATACCGTCAGGTGATAATTTAGCGCCATAACAAATGACTTCGACTCCCAATTTGCGCACTTGTGCCAACAATGCCGCATAACGTGCATCTATGCGATGTGCAGGTATGACTTGTTCAATACCACTGTGCAACACGGCAAAGAACAACACTGCCCGTTGACCACGTTCAATCACGCTGAACAACTCACGCAGGTGTTTTTGCCCTCTTAGCGTTACCGCATCAGGAAAATAACCACATTGTTGTTGCAGCAACGTCACTGACTTCACTTCAATATAGCAGTCAACCCGGTTTTCTGCCTGTAATAACAAATCGATACGGCTATTCTCACTGCCGTATTTCACCTCGCCGCATATTTTACTGTAACCAAATAATTCATTGATTAAATTCTGTTCAATGGCTTCACGCACCAGAGTGTTAGCACGCAGCGTATTGATGCAAATCCAATCACCCTGTTGGGTATGCGTTAGCTCCCAACTGTGGGCGTATTTGCGCTTGGGGTTGTCCGAAGTGGAATACCAGACAATATCACCCGGCGTGGCGCAACCAGTCATGGCACCGGTATTGGCACAGTGCAGTGTTAACGTTTTCCCTTCTGGGGTAATGACATCCGCCAGAAAGCGTTTGTAACGCTTAATCAGCGTGGCGCAACGTAGCGGCGGGGTAAAAATCATCCGGCTGCCTGATGAACCAAAGGCCATTGTTCGAACGGGGGAGAACCGTTGACAAAAAACCACTGATATAAGGAAAAGGTTGCGGCACGCCAGCTCATCACCTGCTGCGGCAGTGCTTCAGACAAGAGCAAAGCGAAAAACACGTTGGACATAGCTACCCAGTAAATAATGAAATGCTGGGTGTAATGCTACAATGTACGCCGTTTAATGTTAACCACCACGGAGAATTCTGTGTCTTCATTGCCCGTCAGCGCGGTACTGGATGAATTGCTCACTGCGCTACACTCTGCTGCGCAGGTGCTACTGCATGCCCCGACCGGTGCTGGCAAATCCACTTGGCTGCCGCTGCAAATCCTGGCCAAAGCCGGATTGCCAGGCCGTATAATCATGCTGGAACCACGGCGGCTAGCGGCGAAAAACGTTGCCTACCGGTTGGCACAACAGTTGGGTGAAAAAACCGGCCAAACGGTGGGTTACCGTATGCGCGCAGAAAGTAAAAGTGGGCCGCAGACCCGGCTAGAGGTGGTGACTGAAGGCATTCTCACCCGCATGCTACAACAGGACGCTGAACTGCCGGGCGTCTCACTGGTGATCCTCGACGAGTTCCATGAACGCAGCCTACAGGCTGATCTGGCGTTGGCGTTGCTGCTCGATATACAGCAGGGGCTGCGCGATGATCTGAAACTGTTGATCATGTCGGCGACCTTGGATAACGCCCGGCTGGTGCAACTGTTGCCAACAGCATCGGTCGTGGTCTCCGCAGGGCGCAGTTTTCCGGTTGATCGCCAGTACCCACTGCTGGCTAGCCATCAACGGTTGGAAGACGGTGCGGCGGCGGCGGTAAAGCGTTTGTTGGCAGAACAATCTGGCTCACTGCTGTTGTTTCTGCCGGGGGTGGCGGAAATCAACCGAGTGTTGGAACGCCTTAACGGCGAGGTACCCGGTGATACCGATCTGTGCCCGTTGTATGGCGCGTTGCCGTTGGCGCAGCAACAGCGAGCGATCCAACCAGCAGAGGCCGGGCGGCGCAAGGTGGTGCTGGCAACTAACATCGCCGAGACCAGCCTGACGATCGAAGGCATCCGGCTGGTGGTGGATAGCGGTCTGGAACGGGTAGCGCGCTATGATGTGCGCAATGGCTTGACGCGGCTGGTGACGCAGCGCATCAGCCAGGCATCGATGGTGCAGCGTGCTGGCCGAGCTGGGCGTCTGGAGCCAGGTATTTGCTGGCACCTGTTTGCCAAAGAGCAGGCGGAACGCGCTGCCGAACAGGCATCACCGGGGATCTTGCACAGCGATCTCGCCAGTTTCTGGCTTGAGCTGCTGCAATGGGGCTGCCATGATGCGGCTCAATTGACCTGGCTCGATCGGCCGCCAGCGGCGGCGCTGGCATCGGCTAAAGTGTTGCTACGCCAGTTGGGTGCCACCAACGACAGTGATAAATTAACCGCTCAGGGGCGGCAGATGGCCGCATTGGGATGTGAACCGCGTTTGGCGGCGATGCTGACCGCCGGGGCGATGTTGGGTGCCGATGGTCTGGCCACAGCGGCAGCATTGGCCGCCCTGCTGGAAGAGCCACCGCGTAGCGGGCAAAAGGACATTGGCTATTGGCTAAGCCACCCACAGCCGCACTGGCAGCGCCGCGCCGGTCAGTTTTCCCGACGCTTTTCGCAGCGGCTGGGACAGCTCGACATGGATTTGGCTGCACGCCTGCTGGCGCATGGATTTGCCGATCGCATCGCTCAGCGGCGTGGTCAGGATGGTCGCTACCTGTTAGCCAACGGAATTGGGGCAGCGATGGATCAGGATGAAGCCTTGTCGCGTGCGGCCTGGCTGATAATTCCCCGTCTGCTGCACAGTGATAACAGCCCGGATGCGCGCATTCTGCTGGCGCTGCCGGTGGAGATGGAAGCATTGGTGGCGCAACTGCCGGCCATAGTGTCACAGCAAACGACTGTGGCATGGGACGAAGAAAAGGGTAGGCTGCGTGCCTGGAAACGCCAGCAGATTGGCAGCCTGACGCTATGCACCCAGCCGCTGGCTAAACCGGCGGATGAGGCGCTACAGCAAGCGCTGCTCGACTGGGTGCGCGCACAGGGGCTGGCGGTGCTTCACTGGGATACCGCCGCCAAACAGCTACGGCGACGATTGCAGTGCGCGCAAAGCTGGCTACAGGTGGCCAACTGGCCACCTGTGGACGACGGAGCTTTGCTGGATGGGTTGGAACAATGGCTGCTGCCATCGCTGAACGGCGTGCGTGACTTGCGTGGGTTGCAGCAAGTCAATATCGCTGAGGCGTTGAGCCGCTTGCTGGACTGGCAACAAAAACAGCGGCTGGATAATGCGTTACCCACTCATTACACCGTGCCGACGGGCAGCCGCCTGCCGATCCGTTATCACGTCGGTAAACCGCCGGTGCTGTCAGTGCGTTTACAGGAAGTGTTCGGTGAACAGCGCAGCCCAATGTTGGCGGAGGGGCGCATCCCCATGGTGCTTGAGTTACTCTCACCAGCGCACCGCCCGCTACAGGTCACCGGCGATCTGGCGGCATTCTGGCAGGGTGCTTACCGCGAGGTGCAAAAAGAGATGAAGGGCCGCTATCCAAAGCATGTATGGCCCGACGATCCGGCTAATGCTGCCCCCACACGGCGGACGAAAAAGTATCAGTGAATCCATGATACTTGAAGCTGCATTTGTGTTGGCTGCGGGTTCTTTTGCCCCCCTGATGCAATAGAGTATAGAATCCAGATGTTTCTTCTGTTCAGCGGCCTACTGGCAGGGCAGATTAAGCGACTTACTAATAGCACTGCTGTCACGCTCGGAGAATAACAATCATGGCTGGGGATAACCGCGAGCCTATCGGGCGCAAAGAAAAACAACCCAAATGCACCGCGTCGCGCCGTCGCCGAGACGATTATGATAATCAAGATCTGTATGACGATGATGTGGGTAAACAGGAAGAGGAACCGATGCCACGTAAGGTGAAGGCAACGCCACCGCATAAAAAACGCCGATGGCTCGGCCTGATGATCAAATTGCTCTTGGTTATCGCTGCGCTGCTGGCGGTCTATGGCATTTATCTGGATTCCCAGATCCGCAGCCGCATCGATGGCAAGGTCTGGCAGTTGCCAGCAGCGGTCTATGGTCGCATGGTCAACTTGGAACCGGGCATGCCGTACAGCAAAAGGGAAATGATCGATCTGCTGGAAGGCATGCAGTACCGTCAGGTCAGCCGCATCACGCGCCCTGGCGAGTTTACCGTTCAGGCCAATAGCATCCACATGCTGCGACGCCCGTTTGACTTCCCTGATGGTAAAGAAGGGCAGATCCACGCTCGTCTGGATTTCCAGAACAATCGTCTGGCGAAGATCGAAAATATGGAAAATCAACGCAGCTTCGGCTTCTTCCGCCTCGATCCGCGTCTGATTACCATGCTCCAGTCACCGAACGGCGAACAGCGGTTGTTCGTGTCGCGCACTGGCTTCCCTGATTTGCTGGTGGACACGTTGATCGCCACCGAAGATCGCCATTTCTATGAGCATGATGGCATCAGCCCTTACTCCATCGGCCGTGCGGTGCTGGCTAACTTGACCGCTGGCCGCGCGGTGCAGGGCGGGAGTACTCTGACGCAGCAACTGGTGAAAAACCTGTTTCTGAGCAACGAACGTTCGCTGTGGCGCAAAGCTAACGAAGCCTATATGGCGTTGTTGATGGATTACCGTTACAGCAAAGATCGTATTCTTGAACTGTACCTAAACGAGGTGTACCTCGGCCAGAGCGGCAGCGATCAGATCCATGGTTTCCCACTGGCTAGCTTGTATTACTTTGGCCGCCCGGTGGATGAACTGAGTCTCGATCAGCAAGCGTTGCTGGTGGGTATGGTTAAGGGTGCGTCGTTTTACAACCCGTGGCGCCATCCAGATCTGGCGTTAGAACGTCGCAACCTGGTGCTCAAGCTATTACAAAGCCAAGGCGTTATCGACGCTGAGCTGTATAACATGCTGAGTGCGCGTCCACTGGGCGTACAGCCGAAAGGCGGGGTGATCACACCGCAGCCCGCATTTATGTACATGGTGCGGCAGGAGTTGCAGGCTAAGCTGGGCGACAAGGTTAACAATTTGTCCGGCGTGAAAATCTTCACCACCCTGGATCCGGTATCGCAAGACGCGGCGGAAAAAGCGGTCGAAGGCGGTATCCTAGCGCTGCGCGCTGCGCGCCATATGCAGGATCTGGAGGCGGCGATGGTGATTGTCGATCGCTTCAGCGGCGAAGTTCGTGCCATGGTGGGGGGGGCCAACCCGCAGTTTGCTGGTTTTAACCGCGCGGTACAGGCGCGCCGTCTGGTCGGTTCGCTGGCGAAACCGCCCACATACCTGGCCGCGCTTTCCGAGCCGGACAAGTACCGCCTCAATACCTGGCTGGCGGATACGCCATTGTCGCTGAAACAGCCGAATGGTGCCATCTGGCAACCGAACAACTACGACCGTAAATTTCGCGGCCAAGTGATGTTGGTTGATGCGCTTGCCAACTCGCTGAACGTGCCAACGGTCAACCTTGGCCTGTCGGTGGGGTTGGCACAAATCAGTGCCACGTTGCAGCGGTTGGGTATCCCCAATGCGGAGATCAACCCAGTACCTTCCATGCTGCTGGGGGCGATAGGTCTGACGCCGATGGAAGTGGCGCAGGAGTATCAGACTATCGCCAGTGGCGGCAAACGTGCGCCACTTTCTGCGGTGCGTTCGGTGATCGCTGAGGAGGGGACGGTACTGTATCAGAGCTTCCCTCAGGCGGAACGTATGGTACCGGCACAGGCGGCTTACCTGACGTTATACGCCATGCAGCAGGGTGTGATCCGCGGAACCTCCCGTTCGCTGTCGGTGAAGTTCCCGAACTACAACCTGGCGGCCAAAACCGGCACCACTAATGACTTACGCGACAGTTGGTTTGCCGGCATCGATGGCAAAGAAGTGGCGATCGCCTGGGTGGGGCGTGACAACAACGGCCCGGCCAAATTGACAGGTGCCAACGGTGCGCTGACCCTGTACCGTCGTTATCTGGAGAACCAAACGCCGCTGCCGTTGATGCTACAGCCGCCTGAGGGCATCAACCCAATGGCGATCGACGCATCAGGAAACTTCATCTGCGGCGGAGGTGGCAACGGGCGCACCCTGCCGGTATGGACTGACAACCCACAGGGTTTGTGCCAGTCCAGCCAGATGGCTGCTCAGCAGCAACAGCAGCAGGCCAAGGGCGAGCAAAAAGACAGTGATGGGGTTGCCGGCTGGATCAAAGACATGTTCGGCCAATGATGCAAAGAGGGGGATGTTGCGTGGTACAGCTCTTTCTAAGACATTGAAAAAAAGCATAATAAAAAGGAGTCTTATAAAAAATTCCCCTTTAGTTGCTCGTCTTCCTCTACCCTATCTCTGGCTGACTGCATGGTGACAACCCTTTCCCGTTGGTATTGATCCCGCCGTCAATAAATCTGATGGTCAGATTTCAGGGCCATGTCAAACGTCCACTCGATAAAAATAAATACGGCGAGCCTAGACTCGCCGTATTCACATCAATGTCCGGGCTTATTTGAGGCCAGCGGCATCGCGCAGCAGTGCTGATTTGTCCGTTATTTCCCAAGGGAAGTGCTCGCGGCCAAAGTGGCCATAGGCGGCGGTTTCGCTGTAGATCGGTTGCAGCAGATCCATCATCTTAATCAGGCCGTATGGGCGTAGGTCGAAGAACTCGCGTACCAGCAGGGTCAGTTGCTCGGTAGGAATTTTCTCGCTACCGAAAGTTTCTACCATGATGGAAGTGGGTTCCGCCACGCCGATAGCGTAGGAAATCTGGATCTCACAGCGGTCAGCCAGACCAGCGGCGACGATGTTTTTCGCCACGTAGCGTGCGGCGTAAGCGGCAGAACGGTCAACCTTGGACGGATCTTTACCGGAGAATGCCCCGCCACCGTGGCGAGCCATACCGCCATAGGTGTCGACAATGATCTTACGGCCAGTCAGGCCACAGTCGCCCATGGGGCCACCGATAACAAAACGGCCAGTTGGGTTGATGTGATATTGGGTGCTCGCGCTCAGCCATTCTGGCGGCAGCACCGGTTTGATGATCTCTTCCATCACCGCTTCTTGCAGATCTTTCAAAGCGACATCTTCAGCATGCTGGGTGGAGAGAACCACAGCGTCAATGCCGACGATCTTTCCATCGTCGTACAGGAAGGTTACCTGGCTCTTGGCATCTGGGCGCAGCCACGGCAGGGTGCCGTTTTTACGCACTTCGGACTGACGCTGCACCAGACGGTGCGCGTAAGTGATCGGTGCTGGCATCAACACCTCGGTTTCGTTGGTGGCATAGCCAAACATCAGGCCCTGATCGCCAGCACCCTGCTCCAATGGATTGGTGCGGTCAACACCTTGGTTGATGTCTGGGGATTGTTTGCCGATGGCACTCAGTACGGCACAGGAATTGGCGTCAAAACCCATATCTGAGTGAACATAGCCAATTTCACGCACGGTTTTACGGGTGATCTCTTCGATATCGACCCAGGCACTGGTGGTAATTTCACCACCGACCAATACCATGCCGGTTTTGACGTAGGTTTCACAGGCAACGCGTGCTTTCGGATCTTGCGTCAGGATGGCATCGAGAACGGCATCGGAAATTTGGTCAGCGATTTTGTCAGGATGGCCTTCGGAGACAGATTCTGACGTGAATAAGTGTTTAGCCATTGTATCCATTACCTTGCATAAAACGAGTTAGAAATTACTGCACAGCCTTGGCATTTTGGCATCAAATAAAGAGCCTTCCATTGATGGTGTGAGATGTATCCTGCAACGCCCTTCAGGCAAAGTCGTTAAGCAGTTTATCAGTTATAGATGGATTAACCTCTAGACGTCTATTTTAGGTCGGGGTTTAGTCGGATTACCAGTTATTTTTTGCTTATGTTTTTTAGAGAGAAGTTACCAGTGCTATTTTAATCGTCTTAAACAGATACCAGTGAATTTTTGTTTTACTTTTTCCCGTGGCTATTAGTATATAATGCGCACGCAGCGCACTGACTGTAGCGGAACAATGTCAAGGATGAAGTTTTAAACTGGATGTAGCCTGGGTGAAGCCACCGGCGATGCGCGGTTATATGCTGCTGGCACCCACAGTTGATGCTGTCACTTCATCGAACTTTTACACTCTATCTTTTTGTACGCAGTGCAGGAGGTTGTCATGAATGTTCGCAATGCCAGCAAGATGCTGAGCACTTATAACGTTGCCCAATGGGGTAATAGTTACTATGACGTTAATGAAAAAGGCCACATCAGCGTATGTCCGAACCCCGATTTTCCGCAGGCGCGCGTCGATCTGGCGGAACTGGTGAAAGCGTGTCAGAAAGAAGGTCAGCGTCTCCCCGCATTGTTTTGTTTCCCGCAGATCCTGCAACATCGGCTACGCTCGATTAACGCTGCTTTCAAGCGCGCGCGTGACGCCTTCAGCTATAAGGGCGACTATTTTCTGGTATACCCGATTAAGGTGAACCAGCATAGCCGAGTGATCAAGTCCTTGGTTAACTCTGGAGAACCGCTGGGGCTGGAAGCCGGTTCCAAATCCGAACTGATGGCGGTACTGGCGCATCTGGGCATGGCCCGGTCAATGATCGTTTGCAATTGTTACAAAGACCGCGAATATATTCGTCTGGCGCTGATCGCTCAGAAGTTGGGCCACAAAGTGTACCTGGTGATCGAGAAAATGTCCGAGATCAACATGGTGCTGGAAGAAGCTGAACGGATGGGCGTGATGCCACGTCTCGGCGTGCGTGCGCGTCTGGTGTCGAAGGGTTCCGGCAAATGGCAATCAAGCGGCGGCGAAAAATCCAAGTTTGGCCTGGTTGCCGTGCAGGTACTGACGTTGGTAGAGACCCTGCGCGCAGCGGGCCGCCTCGACAGCTTGCAACTGCTGCACTTTCACCTGGGTTCGCAATTGACCAACATTCGCGATATCACTATCGGCGTGCGTGAATCGGCGCGTTTTTACGTTGAACTGCACAAGCTGGGCGTCAATATTCAGTATTTCGATGTGGGTGGTGGTTTGGGCGTCGATTATGAAGGAACCTGTTCGCAGTCTGACTGTTCGGTGAACTATGGCCTGAACGAATACGCCAACAGCGTGATTTGTGGTATCGGTAACGCTTGTAACGAGCACGGCCTGCCGCATCCGACGGTAATCACCGAATCCGGCCGTGCTATGACCGCGTACCATGTGGCGTTGGTGTCAAACGTGTTCGGTGTGGAACGCCATGAGTTCAGCGAGCCGCTGCCACCGGCGGAAGACGCGCCGTGCGTGCTAGAAAGCATGTGGAAAACCTGGTTGGAAATGAACCAGCCAGAGAATCGCCGCTCGCTGCGCGCATGGCTGCATGCCAGCCGGATGGATCTGCATGACGTTCACACCCAATACACTCATGGCACGCTGGATCTGGCCAAACGCGCTTGGGCCGAGCAGTTGTATCTGAGCATCTGCAAAAAGATCCTGCAGCAGCTCGATCCGGTCAACCGTGCGCACCGCCCGATCATTGATGAATTGCAGGAGCGTATGGCAGACAAGTTCTACGTCAACTTCTCGCTGTTTCAATCCATACCGGACGCTTGGGGCATACAGCAACTGTTTCCGGTATTGCCGCTGGAAGGGTTGGATCAGCAGCCGGAAGGCCGAGTGCTGTTGCTCGATGTCACCTGTGACTCAGACGGCACCATCGGCCACTATATCGACGGAGACGGCGTAGCCTCCACCATGCCGATGCCAGCCTATGATCTGGAGAACCCACCGGTATTGGGCTTCTTTATGGTCGGTGCTTATCAAGAGATCCTCGGCAACATGCACAACCTGTTCGGTGGCACCGCATCGGTTAACGTATACGTGTTCTCAGATGGCCGCGTGGAAACCGAATTGTCCTGCGCAGGTGAGAGCGTGGCTGATATGCTGGAATGCGTGCAGTTGGATCCGGCCGCGTTACTGGTCAAGCTCCGCGATCAGGTGAAAGAAACCGATCTGGATGACCTGTTACAGGCGCAATTATTGGAAGAGCTTGCCACCTACTTGTACGGCTACACCTATCTGAAAGACGAGTCATTGAAGCGCTGAAAGGCCGGGTGTCAGCAAGACACCCGGCCTTTTTCGATCCACCCTGCTTGCTCTTTCATCCGCTGTTGCTTTCACTCTTCAGTTATCATCAATTTGTTAATTTTCTGTGAGGGCCTGGCCAGAATTTTGTCGCCATCGGTTTGGATGAGTAATGGGCGCTCAGGGGCTTTTGATGCTAGCAAAATACTTTTTCCGATTTAAATAAATCAGGGTGTTCCCAGAGTTTATAGGAGCCATCGTTAGCATTTTTTGAGGCAATATGTCGCTTGGGAATATTTAATGGTAAATCGGAAAGTCTAATTATCGGCGCGGAACAGGCCGATAAGGCAGCATAATTTATGCATAAGGTAGGTGGCTTCATCTGCACCGGCAACCTGGTCATACAGTCAGACCTGTTCCGGCTGGTGTATGCCCCGGAGACGTTGAAAACCGAGGCAGGGGCAATGACGTGATGGATACACGGGAGTGGAAGCCCTGGGTATCCCTGCTCCTCATAGAACAACGGTTTCTACATTGAAAAGCGGTGCTGAATGCTGCCTTCACCCAGGATGGCTGTCATTTGTAGCCGATACAGTTTCGCATTGTCGGTGACGTTACCACCTTTTTCACGTCAGGCAGGAACAGGGGCTGCACACCCGGCTTATTGATGAAAATCCTCAACATCAAATGGTAATACTAGAACCATAGGGTCATAAAAGCCTGTAGCGACAAACTGAGTAAGGTAACCTATCCGACGATATGAAACCCTGCTAGTCGCAGGGACGCGCGTTTCTCCATTCCCTCTTATTTCCCTTTAACCTGCCTATCGTGGCGTGGGATTCAGTTCTAGTCTGATTTTTTGCCTGCTGGAAAACCTGTGCTTAAGTATAGGTTACCTATTTGGTGTCATAAGTTATAGTAATAGACGCAAAGATAAAAAAAACTGACCTGTTACGGTCAGGTGGCTAATTTAGCCAACACCAGGGAAATTCCCGGTCGGACAGGGGTTACAAAAGCCCCTGCTGACCGTTTCAAAGAGCGTAACATTTCTTAACTACCACTTCAAACAGGTATTAACTAAAAGGTTTGCGTAAAATGCAATCGCATCGTTACACGGCCTGCCGTTCCGATCATCGCCCGCCGCTCTGCATCTGGCATTGACCCCTATCCAAGCAACCAACACAGTCGCCCATCAACGCTGAGTAATAATCTGGAGAGAGTGGCACAAAATTACGATATTGAGCAGGGTAATGTTCCATACTTTAATTGATGAGCACCTATACCCGTCATACTTCAAGTTGCCTGTATGTTAGCTTTCTTCGCTCACCCCAGTCACTGGCGGGTGTAAGTGACCGGGGATTAATGCACCTCATCCCTGAGGTTCAGCCTACGGCCCAGCGCAATCGCTGTTCAAATCGGTTCCCGACCGATTTGTCGCTGTGTTACCGCCTTACTGCAACTCGAATTATTTAGGGTATATAATGCGCATCCAGCCCCTCAGGGGGCAAAATAACCGATATCACTCACTGCCAGTGTCCTTGGCTAACGAAGATAAAAATGAGTATTCGTGCATTACTAACCCTGTTTACGGCACTGGTTGCATGCAGCCAGGTTGTTTTCGCCGTTGTGTACCCCTTACCGCCTAAAGACAGCAGCCTGACTGGTGAGAACATCCAAGTCACCGTACCAGAAGAAAACAAACTGCCACTGGAGAGCTTCGCCGCTCAATACCAGATGGGCTTGAGTAACATGCTGGAAGCAAATCCAGGTGTAGATCCGTTCCTGCCGCAGGCGGGTAGCACCCTGATCATTCCACAGCAGCTAATCCTGCCGAACGCACCGCGCCAGGGTATTATCATCAATAGTGCTGAAATGCGTCTTTACTACTACCCGAAAGGCTCCAACACCGTGGTGGTGCTGCCTATCGGCATTGGCCAACTGGGCAAAGACACCCCGCTGAATTGGATCACCAGCGTGCAGCGCAAGAAAGACGGCCCAACTTGGACGCCAACCGCCAAGATACGTGCAGAGTATGAGGCTGACGGTGAGATACTGCCTGAAGTATTCCCAGCCGGCCCTGACAACCCGATGGGTCTGTATGCACTGTATGTCGGGCGTCTGTACGCCATTCACGGCACTAATGCCAATTTTGGCATCGGTCTGCGCGTGAGCCATGGTTGTGTGCGGCTGCGCACCGATGACATCAAATACCTGTTCGACAACGTGCCGGTCGGCACCCGTGTGCAATTCATCAATGAACCAGTGAAAGCCAGCATTGAACCGGGGGGCGCGCGTTATCTGGAAGTACATAATCCGCTGTCGGCGAACGAAGAAGAACTGAAGTCCAAAGACCCGGTGCCACTGACGCTATCCACGTCGGTCAGGAAAGTGTTGATGGACACTACCGTTAACCAACACACAGTGGATGCGGCGATCAATGCCCGTTCCGGCATGCCGGTTAAAGTAAACTGACAGTCTAAGTTTAATTTTGTATTCATCATCCCAGCGCTTGTCGGGATGATGCCCACACGTGGTACAAAAACACCCGCCCTCATTACCCTCAGCAACACAGCTTGCGACCGTGCGGTTGGTGGCAGTGGTGGGCGGCTTTTCGTCTTTTAGCGCTGGCAGCCAGCAGGGCGTTGATCCTCGCTTCCTTGACGACTTCCGCTGCCGTGGCGAACAGCACTGACATATCATCGTTTTTAGCCCACAGAATAGCCTGAGGCTTAGTGGTCTTTCTTGTTGCCGAAAATTTTGATCAGCGCGCCGACCAGTAGGCCAACGGCGATGCCAGCGAAGATCCAGCCGATGATGCCCATTACCTTTACTCCTGTTGTTGTGTTGATCTGATTATATAAGTCAGTCGACGCCGAATACCCTGCGACTTCAGAGCGTCTATCTACATAACGCGACACAATGTCTGCCTCAGTGTTTATTGGCTGCCAATTCGCCCAATAGCCGGTTAACTGGATCGCTCATATTCGTGAATTTGCTCAGTGCTGAACGGGTCACCACCGCGAACACCCCAAGGTTTTTTTGCGGGATCATCGCCATATAGGTCATAAAGCCACCACCACCGCCGGTTTTTTCAATAATGCCTGGTAAGCCGTCTTTTGGTGCCAGGTACACCCAGCCCAGGCCCAGCGCACCCGCTCGCCCCGGCACGTCCATGCCTTGCAGTGACACCAAATCCTGGCGTTGGAAATACATGGTCTGCTCACTGGCCGCAGTGGATTTGCGCGAGCCGACAGGGGTAGAGGAAAGGAACTGCTGCATCCAGCGCTGTATATCGTGCGGGGTCGAGTAGATGCCACCGCTGCCGCCTGCTGCGGTGGTGTTGCGGCAGGCGCTGGAACCGAGCGCCGCTACCATCAGGCGTGAACACTGTTCGGCGCTTGGGGTGAGCGTGGTATCGATCATGCCCAGCGGTACGGTGATCCTCTCCTTCAGCAGGGCGCTGTAGGACTTGCCGGCGGCACGCGACAGCGCATCAGCCAGCAGGTCGTAGGCCAGGTTGGAATAGGAAGCGCGCACGCCTGGCGGCATAGTAATATTGCTATGCGCCAGCCAATGCCAGCGCTGCGCCATGGTCGGCCAGGTGAACACCGGTGTCTTCGGCGGTTTCTTGCCCGGCTGCTCGCGTGGCAAGGTGCTAGTGTGTGTCGCCAGATTTAGCAGGGTGATCGGTTGGCGAGAGTTATAGGTCGGAACGTAAGCGCCCTTGGGGGCATAGTTGCGCAGTGGATCGGTCAGTTTGACGCGGCCTTCCGCCGCCAACTTAACCATCATTTCACTGGTCATCAGCTTGGTGATTGAGGCAATGCGAATCAACGAGTCCGAACGTGGGCGCTGGTGGTTGCCTGGGCTGGTATCGCCAA
Organism: Serratia symbiotica; assembly: GCF_000821185.2. Lineage (NCBI taxonomy): Bacteria > Pseudomonadati > Pseudomonadota > Gammaproteobacteria > Enterobacterales > Yersiniaceae > Serratia > Serratia symbiotica. Next base: position 657,135 of record NZ_CP050855.1, read on the forward strand.
AGCTGCGGTTAACCACCTGATCGCCATCGACCACCACCAGTGCCATACCGGTAGCACCGCTATTATAGAAAATATGTTCGGCGTACTGGTCAACGATGTGTGATGCCAACTGTACAGATGCGGCTTGCACGGCCAATGGTAGGGTGCACAGGCCCAGAGCCAGCAATAAAATGGAGACTGAGTTCTTCAACGTGCGTTGTCCAGTTAAAAATGCAGCAGGTAAACGGCCTAATCTTTTCCTCAGTCTATCGTGCAGACGCTCCGGCTGCATGTGGAAAAAACAGCGATTTGGCAAAAAATTTTTAGCTTTTTTGTTTAGAAATAATAAATTGTATTGATTTTTAAGATAAATATTAACCTTCCCCTGTATAATGATAAAGGAGATGAGCAACACCCTCCGTGCTTGGCTACCGTAGCGAAAAGGGTGCACACTGAAAAAAATTATTATATGATATTGGTTATCATTATCATTTGTTGGGGGTGTCATGATTGCAGCTATGATTGTTGCGTGTGGACTCTGGGCTATTAGTTGGTGCTTGGGTAAGCGTATGGCCAGTGCTTGGGGCGTATTATTACCTTGCGCCTTGATGCCGTTGCTGGCGTTGATCGACCTGGACATGATGCAATTACGCACGTTGATCCTGATCGCCATGTTAGCGACGCTGGCGATGCTGTTTAGCAGCCATCTACGCCACTATCTGCTGCTACCTTCCTGCATGGCTTTGGTGGGGGGATTAACGGCGATCAGCTTGCATTTCAACTTCAACTGAGGGGAGGGACGCGCACATAATGATTAATCTAACAATAAAAATTTAAGTTTGTATATTGTACCCACATCGATACCGACACATTAAATCGTTAATTTTGGGACTCGAATCGGGGCAAACACTAGTGGGTAAGAGACCGACAAGCGAGCATACCTCTGGCTTTAAACATCAACTACATCTAATGCCGTTCGGCGAAAACAGGTATTAGTGACGCCTGGGAATAATTTTATTAAATCATCCATTTAATTTGCTGTTCCCTACCGACAAAACTCTCTTAAAACGTGGCAAAGTTTTGATTTCCAGTGACGCGGGGATCTGAGTGGATTTGCCGCATTGTAGGCGCTTGTTGCTCCTACCAGGCGGTAATCCACTTTCAGACGTTCCAACGCCTCAATTACTACCGCAGCAGCAGGCATTAACTTACCGATAATCGCATTTTGCCGTGCTTTGGTGTAGACACCATAGCCTACTTTCAACAGTTGCCCTTCCTTCACCAGTTCTCGCAATGCTCTGCCAATTTGATCATAGCTTGCAAGATGTTTGAAGTCGTCACGAGTGAAAACATAACGCTTTGAGCGTTTCAGTCGTGACTGAATACGATCTCTCGTCGTCATGTTATCCTATCTCTCTCGCTTGAAGACGACGAAATTCAGCGATCTTATCGGGTATGCCAAAGATCGACAATATAAATAGTATTGTAGTGGCACACTGAATTTGGACACCTGAACAGAGGAGATATGCTTACCTCAGAACAATACAGATGACCCAATGAAAAGAAGAAATTTTGGTGCGGAGTTCAAACGTGAATCGGTTCAGTGGGTTGTTGATCAAAACTACACCGTCGCTGAAGTAGCCAAAGCTATGAATGTCGGCCTCTCCACAATGACTTGCTGGGTCAGGCAGTTACGGGATGAACGAAAGGGAAAACACCACAAGCCACTCCCATTACCCCAGAACAAATTGAAATACGCGAGCTGAAGAAAAATATACAACGTATTGAAATTAAAAACGAAATATTAAAAAAGGCTACTGTAGATTCAACCTGTCAACGCAACACCCTTTTCAATAATCTCTTTTGGCGTTTTAAACTTCAGTGTCTTTCTTGGCCTGCTGTTTAGCTGCTCTGCAACCTGATCCAGATCCTGCTGCGTATAATGTGCAAGGCATGTCTTTTTAGGAAAGTATTGTCGGATCAGGCCATTTGTATTCTCATTTGATCCACGTTGCCAGGGACTCTTAGGATCGCAGAAGTATACTTTTACTCCCGTACTGGCAGTAAATTCCAAATGTCTGGCCAGCTCCATTCCACGATCCCACGTCAGTGATTGTCTGAGATACGCAGGCAGTTCTGCCAGTTACTGTTTAGTTATCGGATCAAGCAGAGTATCAGCCGAGGCGGAATCTGCTGGGAGCGTCAACAGCCCAATGGATCGCTTCATCAGGAGTCTGAAAAATGAGTGGATACCGGTGACGGGTAACATGAACTTCAGCGAAGCCGCCCATGCAATCACGGACTATATCGTTGGTTACTACAGTACGCTCAGGCTGCACGCATATAACGGTGGGTTACTACCAAACGAATCGGAAAATCGGTTGTGGAAAAATGCTAAACTCGTGGCCAGTTTTTAGTTGACCCTATATGGACGCCCCGGGTGTTACAAGTACTGATTTGATACGGTTTGCGACCCTATATTCGGCATCATTAAGTAGGTAAAGTTACCCGCGCCATGATGTTATCCGAACCCTGTTTCCTTATCGCTACACCGGTAAACGATTACCCAGGTCAACTTCAGGCTGTGACAGGGACGGTAGCCGTTTCTCATCAGTGCCTGCAAACTCAGTGAAACGTGTTTTCTTTAACGCTGTATTAAGTTAACTCACAGCAAAAGCCTTGTTCATATTAAAATCAACACTGTCGGTCAGTATGCGCCAGATGATGCGGGTTAGTTTATTTGCCAGAGCTACGGTGGTTTTTAGGAACCCTCGCCGGGCCTCGAGCCTTTTCAGCCACATACCCAGGCTATCATTGCGCTTTTTCACGCAGCGCATCACTGAGCGCGCCCCCTGGATGACTCACGTTCTCAGGCTGCGATTGCTGTTTTTTGTCATAGAGGATAATCTTTGTTTTCCTCCCGAACTATGCTGCCGTGGAACAAGGCCGCACCAGGCGGATAATTCTCTACCACTGGAGAACTGTACTGCATCCACTTCACTGATAAATGCCACAGTGATAAGAGGACTGACACCCGGGGTCGTTAATAAATGGCGATATGCGGCCTGTTGTGAAGATAATGCAGCAATTTCGCCATCCAGACAGGTGATCCGTTCATTCAGGGCCTGCATATCTTGTCTTGCCGCAATGAATAAAATAAACGGCGAAGTGTGAATGTCAGGTCATTAGACGCATCTTCGATAAGTTCTGGTAGTGGCTGCTGAAGGCGCTGGATCCCAACAGGAATAATGAGACCATATTCAGCCAGCGCGGTTCTCTGCTCAACCATGAGTTGACGGGTATTCCGCAGTGCTTTGATATCTTGCTGTTCCGTGGTTTTGACCGGTACAAAGTGAATGCCTGGGCGGCAGGCTGTTTCGCAGATTGCCAGCGAATTGTTTGCATCGTTCTTCTGGCTTCTGACAAACGCTTTCACATGCTGGGCAGGGATATGTCTTACGCTATATCCTATAGAACTGAGTGTTCGCCCCCAGAAATGAGAGGTTGAACAGACCTCCATCGATTTATATTATCTCGCCCGCATGGTGCGAAGAGAGGGACTCGAACCCTCACGTCCGTAAGGACACTAACACCTGAAGCTAGCGCGTCTACCGATTCCGCCACCTTCGCATTGGTGCTGCGTGCGATATAAATCATGTGGTTATGTGGTGCGAAGAGAGGGACTCGAACCCTCACGTCCGTAAGGACACTAACACCTGAAGCTAGCGCGTCTACCGATTCCGCCACCTTCGCCTACCAGAAACATTACCACGGGGGCGAATTCTAGAGATTTTGGCAGGTACGTCAATAGTTATTTCCCTTGCTTGTGGATACTTGCTGTAAAAACAACCAGGAAATTAGCACGTTGATCCGTTACAACAGGGGAATGCCTGGGCAGACAGCGCACCCGCTGGAACTACGCCCTGCATGCATACGACTGAAAACGTTATTTCTTTTTCTTCTTCGGATCGCGTGGCGGAAGCCCGACTGTCGCCTGATACACTTTGAAGCGGCCATTCTGTGCCAGTACTTCATGGCTACCGAAAGTGGCATCCAGCATGCCTGGGTACGGCAGGAAGGCGTTGGCCACGATGCGCAAACGACCGCCGATCGGCAAGTGTTTCAGCGCCCCACGGATCAGGGTTTCCGCTGCGGTCAGGCTGGTTGGTAGACCATCATGGAACGGTGGGTTGGAAATGATCATGTCGAAACGGCCGGTAATGTTGGAGTAGACATTGCTGACGATCACCTCGCCTTTAATGCTGTTGGCAGCCAGCGTCGCGCGGCTGGAGTCCAGCGCAGCGGCACTCACATCACTCAGGGTCAGCTTGACCTTCGGTGACAGCTTAGCCAACACCGCTGCTACCACGCCAGCGCCGCAGCCGACATCCAGCACCTTACCCTGCATGGAGTTTTCCAGCGTTGATAGCAGCAGAGCACTGCCGGTGTCCAACCCATCGCGGCTGAACACGCCCGGTAGGGTTTTCACTGTCAAATCGTGCAGTGGGTAGCTTTGCCACCAGTCGGTCAGATCGAATGTGGTCTGCACATCCAAGCGGCCATGATATAGGCCACAGCGGCGGGCGCTGTCGATCTTCATCAGCGTGGCGTGGCCTGCCACGGCCTGCTCGGCGCTGCGCACCCCGCTACGGTTTTCACCGACCACGAACACATCCGCGCCTACGGGTAGCAGCGCCAGAATGTTGCACAGTTGGAACTGCGCTTCCTGCTTGCTCTTTGGCCAGTAGTAGATCAGCGTATCGCACTCGGCAACAAATGCCGCGTCTAGGATCAGGCCGAACTGCGCGTTATCACCCATCGCCCGGTTCAGTAATTGCCAGTGATGGTATTGCTGGGTATGGACGCGTACCTCTGTGGCCGCGAATAGAGCCGGTAGGGTATCTTGTATATCACCGGCGAATAAAACGCGGCGTTTGATAAACTCATCACTGTGGCGCAGCATGACTTCACTGGCGGGGGTTAATGCAGACATCAGGTTTTGGCTCCTAGCAATTAGACCGGGGATTATAGAGCTTTGTGACGCTATGTTCGACGGGTTTATTGGCGTGAGGTGCGCGGGTTTGCTAGCATAGCGCGGCGCATGGCAGGCATGGCGCACCATAACGGGTAGGGATCGGCATGGCATCAAAACGCGACTGGCTGTTACAACAACTGGGTATCACGCAGTGGGCATTACGCCGCCCAGGCGTGTTGCAGGGTGCAGTGGCGGTCAGCTTGTCGCCTGAGGTACGTTTGCTGATTGTGGCGCAGGCGTTGCCCGACCCTCACGACCTGCTGTTTTGTGACGTGCTGCGCAGCTTGGGGTTGACGCCAGCACAAACCTACGGCCTGACGCCGGATCAAGTGGCGATGTTGCCTGAAGATACCGAGTGCAACAGTTGGCGGCTGGGTGTGGAGGAGCCACTTGCAGTGGTCGGCGCACAGCTATACAGTCCGGCGCTGGCCGAACTTTCTCAAGATCCCCGGGCTAAACGCGCCCTCTGGCAGCAGATTTATCATCATGAACAGTATTTCTACCCTGACAGCAGCCGATCTGACTACGGCCTACAACATTGAGCAGGCCAGCCACGCTTTCCCTTGGACGGAAGCCACCCTTGCCAGTAACCAAGGCGAACGCTACCTTAACTTGAAATTAAGCACCGATGGGCAGATGGCGGGCTTTGCCATTACTCAGATCGTGCTGGATGAGGCCACATTGTTCAACATCACTATCCACCCACAGTGGCAGCGTTGTGGCTTTGGCCGCCGTTTACTGCATGTGCTGATCGAACAACTGACCCGCCGTGGCGTGGTCACACTGTGGTTGGAAGTGCGTGCCTCCAACGCGGCGGCGATCGCGCTGTACGATGATCTCGGTTTCAACCAAGTGACTTTACGCCGCAATTATTACCCCAGCGCCAATGGCCGTGAGGACGCGATTGTCATGGCGCTGCCGCTGGCTTAGCCAGCGCACGGCGGCATCTTACTCGCCGGGCAAACCATTGATTGTCAGCGGTTGACAAATCAGCGAAAATGTCCAGCTATTGTCTTTATCATTACCGCTTTGCTTGACGCTGCTACGGTGCGTTCTGATGTTGTCGCAGGGCGGGCTAACCGTAGAACCAGAAAAACATGCCTCCTAGTGCATTTGCCCACGAAGTCTCGAAAAGAAAAACTTTCGCCATCATCTCGCATCCAAATGTTAGACCTTCTAAAGACTAATCAAAACCCCGCAAAACATCCTCAAACTCCAGTATGAAAATCCCGTATTTAAAGGCTGTTGCAACCACAAAGCACAAACAACAGCCAAAGAATGCAAAAGAAAAACAAAGTATTTTCAATTCTTCTCAATAAAAATATGTACAACAGCGTGTACATAATCGTAATCTCGGCCTCTCACATGATAAAAACATGTACACACGAGGGGGGCTATGGCTTTGTCTGATACCTGGCAACAGCTATAACTTGCAAATTACAAAAACCCCATCGGACGCGACAGAAGATGTCATCTACACCTCGACTGATAACTCGGTAGCGAGCGTCACCGCCAATGGCCATATGAGTTATGGCTCGGCAGGAGATGCCACGATAACAGTATCCGGCGCGTTATCAGGTAAAAAAGCCAGCAGGACAGTTATCGTGACAGCTGCGCCGATTGTAGAAAAATACCTGGTTATCGAAAAAACCTCTCAGAAATCTCTGACGCAGGAAAAAAAGCACGGGAATCATCGCAGAAAAATCTAGGGTTGGGGAAATTGGCGACCAAAGACGTGATCACTGCGAATGATACCGGTGCGGTGCCTGTGGCCGATAAAACCCTGCCGGCAGGCACGGATTTAAATGCGATAACCGAACCTGGCGAATACTTCCAGAACGTGACCAGCAGCGCCACTCTGGCTCTAAACCACCCTGAGGCAGTGGCTGGCGCATTGAAGGTGTATCTAACTGGGGTTGATTTCGGTGCTTGCCGCCAGGTGTATATGCCGTACAACTCGACAGTCGAATATCGGCGGTATGCGTTCGGTGATCCGCTGGTGTTTTCTGCGTGGAAAGCGTAGTGACAGATCTACCGGGGGTGACAACCCCCGGTAATTTAGATTTTGGCTCTACCTATCACTTTATCAGCCGCCAAACGGGACAGGAAGCCTGAACGACTACCATACTCAGGATGCGCAGCGACAAACTGATCGATACGGCGGATCAGCAAAGAAGGAAGCGTTACGTTGATTTTTTCCGCTTTCCCCATCAACCGGGTAACGTCAACATCAACCAGCGCCCACACTACCCCCGCATAATCGGGATCGGCCAGCCAGTTTTCCACGCTGGTCGCTTCCGGCACTGCTTCACCATCTTCCACCAGTAATTCGATATGTGCGTCGATAGCCTCACGCACGCTCTCAATCGCATCCTGATAGTTGTCGCCGCCAGAGAAGCAGCCTGGAATATCAGGTACGCGAACGCCGAAGGATGAATCGCCTTTATCAATAGCAACGGGATACAACATGTAAACCTCCAAGAGGAGGGGCTTAAAGCCCCTCCTGTTTTTTGATACTTTTCAGTGTTGGTAGCGGTATGTCCTTTTGGGGATGTTTTACCGTTACCAGCCCTTTTTTCGTTGGGTGCTTGAACTGGTGATGACTGCCTTTTACTCTCACCAGATACCACCCATCGGCTTCTACCATTGCTATTGCATTCCTGCTATCCATCCTCCGGCTCTCTGTGCTGTTTTGATGGGGTTATGATAACCCTGCATTAAGTGAGTGTCAACTCTTTTGGGGTTATTGGAGTTATGGCGTTTGTGAGTTTCAGCTAAGATGATTCATAATGCACCATGCCTGCCAGCAATGTAGAATCCCCACCTCAGCCAAAATTTTAATTTGTACATATATGTGTACATGAAAGAGAGTGACTAGATGTCTAACCTCAGCTTTGCCGCGCAGGTAGCGGCTAGACGTACATTTGCCATCATCTCGCATCCCGATGCCGGTAAAACCACCATTACCGAAAAGGTGCTGCTGTTCGGGCAGGCGATCCAAACTGCTGGCACGGTAAAAGGTCGTGGTTCAAGCCAACACGCCAAATCCGATTGGATGGAAATGGAAAAGCAACGTGGGATCTCGATCACCACCTCGGTAATGCAGTTTCCATATCGCGACAGCCTGGTCAACCTGCTGGATACACCGGGGCATGAAGATTTCTCCGAAGATACCTACCGCACCCTGACCGCCGTTGACTGCTGCCTGATGGTGATCGACGCCGCCAAGGGCGTTGAGGATCGTACCCGCAAGCTGATGGAAGTCACCCGCCTGCGCGATACGCCAATCCTGACTTTTATGAACAAGCTGGATCGCGACATCCGCGATCCGATGGAAGTGATGGATGAAGTGGAGCGTGAGCTAAACATCGCCTGCGCACCCATCACTTGGCCTATCGGCTGCGGCAAGCTGTTTAAAGGCGTTTATCATCTGTACAAGGATGAGACCTACCTGTATCAGACCGGTAAAGGCCACACTATTCAGGAAGTGCGCCTCGTCAAAGGCTTGGGCAACCCGGAGCTGGATGCGCTGGTGGGAGAAGATCTGGCGGCGCAGCTACGTGAAGAGCTGGAGTTGGTGCAGGGTGCATCCCATACGTTCGATAAACAAGCGTTCCTCAGCGGCGCACTGACACCGGTGTTCTTTGGCACCGCCTTGGGCAACTTTGGTGTGGATCATATGCTGGATGGCCTGGTGGCGTGGGCACCTGCACCGATGCCGCGCAAAACCGACACCCGTGAAGTGGTGGCGGCGGAAGAAAAATTCACCGGCTTTGTGTTTAAGATCCAGGCCAATATGGATCCAAAACACCGTGACCGCGTAGCCTTTATGCGCGTGGTGTCTGGTCGTTACGAAAAAGGCATGAAGCTGCGCCAGGTGCGCACTGGCAAAGACGTGGTGATTTCCGATGCGCTGACCTTTATGGCCGGTGACCGTTCGCAGGTGGAAGAAGCCTATCCCGGTGACATCATCGGCTTGCACAACCACGGCACTATTCAGATCGGCGATACCTTCACCCAGGGCGAGGATATGAAGTTCACCGGCATCCCGAACTTTGCGCCGGAGCTGTTCCGCCGCATTCGCTTGCGCGATCCGCTGAAGCAGAAACAGTTGCTAAAAGGGCTGGTACAGCTCTCTGAAGAAGGGGCAGTGCAGGTATTCCGCCCGATTGCCAATAACGACCTGATCGTCGGTGCGGTCGGCGTGCTACAGTTTGACGTAGTGGTCGCGCGCCTGAAAAGTGAATACAACGTGGAAGCGCTGTATGAGTCGGTCAACGTGTCAACAGCCCGCTGGGTTGAGTGCAATGATGTGAAGAAGTTCGAAGAGTTCAAGCGTAAAAACGAGCTTAACCTGGCGCTGGATGGTGGGGATAACCTGTCCTATATCGCGCCGACCCTGGTTAACCTCAACCTGACGCAGGAACGTTATCCCGAGGTGGTGTTCCGTAAAACGCGTGAACACTGACAGAACAACGGGGTGCCTCATCGCACCCTGTTTTTAGGGAAGTTGATGGCTGGGTGCCGTCATGCAACCTGACAGTGGAAACCATCAACGATGTGGTACAACTTTCCGCTGAAGTAAGAAGACTCCCGGACACCGTCTGAACGCGCAGTAAACACCGCCAAAGTGACCGGCGGTGTAAAAAGCGTGAAGAACGATCGAATGGTTAACAGCCTAATGGGATAGGTTCTATACCCTACATAATTCGAGTTGCATGAAGGCAGCAACGCAGCGACAAATCGGTCAGGAACCGATTTGAACCGCGCTTGCGCTGGGCCGCAGGCTGAACCTCAGGGATGAAGTTCATTTATCCCCTGGCGCTTACATCAGTAAGTGACTAGGGTGAGTGAGGAAAGCTCACGCACAGGCAACTTGAAATAGGACGGGTATAAACCCTAATGTGGCCCCTCATACCCCACATCGCACTGAATTCCTGGTCAGCTCGCGGTGGTCTGGCATGTATTGCCAAAAAAGAAACTGCCCTGTTCGAGTGGCTAAGTGGTTTTTCGTGGTGTTGTGGCCTCAGAGCAGGAAAAACGGGAGTGGCGCTATGCGCGATGATTTCACCGATACCCATTGTCATTTCGACTTCCCGCCGTTCAGCGGGCATGAGGTAGAAAGCTTGGCGCTGGCCGAACGGGTCGGGGTGCGGAAGATTATCGTGCCAGCGGTGACCGCCGACCGCTTTGTGCGGGTGTTGAAATTGGCGCATGACTATCCACCACTGTTCGCCGCGCTAGGCTTACACCCGCTGTACATCGCCCAGCATCATGAGCCGCACTTGGAGCAACTGGCAGCATTTCTGGCCAGCCAACCGCCCAAACTGGTGGCAGTTGGGGAAATCGGCCTCGATCTGACGATGGAAAACCCGCAATTTGAGCGCCAGCAGCGCTTGTTACACGCCCAGTTGGCATTGGCGAAGCAGCATAGGCTACCGGTGATCCTGCATTCCCGCCGTACCCACGATCAACTGGCGGCGGTGCTGCGCCGTCTGGCGTTACCGCGTTGCGGCGTAGTGCACGGTTTCGCGGGGAGTTGGTCGCAGGCACAGGCGTTTGTGCGTCTTGGTTATTATATCGGCGTGGGCGGTACCATCAGCTACCCACGGGCGCAGAAAACCCGCAGCGTAATGGCGCAACTGCCGTTAAGCTCGCTACTGTTGGAAACCGACGCCCCTGATATGCCGCTGGCCGGTTATCAAGGGCAGCCGAATCGCCCAGAGCGCATTGCCGAGGTGTTTCAGGTGCTGTGCAGCCTGCGACCAGAGCCAGCCGATGAGATAGCCGATCATTTGCAGCGCAATGCGCAAGCGCTGTTCGCTCTTTCTGTTTAAACCCAGCGAATTATGATGAGGGTCACGCTATAGGATTTTCATTTGGCGCCCAGTGTCGGCATTTGTGACATAAATCGGGGGAAATGAAGTCTCGTTCAGTATAATCGCGCCCGATATAACGTGATGAGCCTGGTCGGTATGGCGGTGCTTATTACCTCTTGGTACTGCTGTCCAGCCACCGATCTCGCCAGTAAAAACCTAATGAGTGGAGAGGCTTAGGGTGTGATAAACCAGGCGGCACCCCATCGGTTATCTGCATCTGTGTGTTTAGCGAATCTGTGAACAATATCGCGTTATTTTGTGATGTTATTCACATATAATCCCGGCCTGTTACAGTGATATTTCATCTAGTGTGACGAGACGAAGAGTGTGCATTGCTCAACTTGCTATGACTAAGATCCTATCCCCGTGGGCGTACATTGTTGCAGCCAGTTTGCCCCAGGACAGCGCGCCACAACCGGCGCGAACAGGGAGTCCGTGAGGAGGGTGAACACTGCCCAGGGCCAAAATGGCAAATAAAATAGCCTACCGGGATAGGTTCTTATACAGACTGGCCAGCCGTGATGCGGGTGGCTACGTGCGGTGAGAAGGATCTCCGTTGCTGCTGTGGTAACCCGCACCTCAGCGCTATCTTCATGGAGCCAAGTCCGCTCGCCAACACTCAGGTTTTCAGTTGGAGAGTTTTATGACCAAACTAACCGCCGCAGCGCAACGTGCGCTGAATTTAATGGATTTAACCACGCTGAATGATGACGACACCGAGGAGAAAGTGATCGCGCTGTGTCGTCAGGCCAATAGCCCGGCTGGCCCTACGGCAGCCATCTGCATCTACCCGCGTTTTATCCCGGCAGCGCGTAAGGCTCTGCGAGAGCAGGGAACGCCAGACATCCGCATTGCGACCGTGGCTAACTTCCCGCAGGGTAATGACGATATCGACATCGCGTTGGCAGAAACCCGCGCCGCCATCGCCTATGGTGCGGATGAGGTGGATGTAGTGTTCCCATATCGCGCGCTGATCGCCGGTAACGAGCAAGTGGGTTTTGAACTGGTCAAACAGTGCAAACAGGTTTGCCAAGCCGCCAACGTACTGCTGAAAGTGATCATCGAAAGCGGTGAACTGAAGCAGGCCTCTCTGATCCGCAAAGCGTCCGAAATCGTCATCAACGCGGGTGCTGACTTTATCAAGACCTCCACTGGCAAGGTATCGGTTAACGCCACGTTGGAAAGCGCCGAGTTGATGATGTCGGTGATCCGCGATATGGGTGTGGCGCAGACGGTAGGCTTCAAACCGGCTGGCGGTGTGCGCACCGCAGAGGACGCGTTGCACTATCTGCAACTTGCCGATCGTCTTCTGGGCGAAGGCTGGGCCGATGTGCGCCATTTCCGCTTCGGTGCTTCCAGCCTGCTAACCAGCCTGCTGGCTGCGCAGGACTATAACGTTCAGGCATCCGCTAGCGGTTACTGATGGTTCCATTGGTGTGGAGTCAGCCTTTACCCGACATCATTAGGTCATACAGCAGGGGGAGCCTTTGTTCCTGGCACAAGAAATAATTCGTAAGAAACGCAACGGCCAGCCATTGAGCGAAGAAGAAATCCGTTTTTTCATCAACGGTATCCGCGATAACGTGGTTTCCGAAGGTCAAATCGCAGCGCTGGCGATGGCCATTTATTTCCACGATATGACTACGGCAGAGCGCGTCGCGCTTACCATGGCGATGCGTGATTCTGGCACAGTGCTAGACTGGAAAAGCCTGTCGTTAAATGGCCCGATCGTCGATAAACACTCGACCGGTGGCGTGGGTGATGTCGTTTCGCTGATGCTTGGCCCGATGGTGGCGGCCTGCGGCGGCTACGTGCCGATGATCGCTGGCCGAGGCTTGGGGCATACCGGTGGCACACTGGACAAGTTGGAAGCCATTCCGGGATTTAACATCTTTCCAGACGATAACACCTTTCGCAAGATTATTCAGGATGTTGGTGTAGCGATTGTCGGCCAGAGCCGTTCGCTGGCACCGGCGGATCAGCGCTTCTACGCCACCCGCGACATTACCGCGACCGTTGAGTCAATCCCGCTGATCACCGCCTCGATTTTGGCGAAGAAGCTGGCAGAAGGTCTGGATGCACTGGTCATGGACGTGAAAGTGGGATCCGGGGCCTTTATGCCGACTTATACGCTATCGCTGGATCTGGCACAGGCGATCGTCAATGTGGCCAATGGTGCTGGGTGCAAGACCACGGCGCTACTGACTGACATGAATCAGGTGCTGGCCTCCAGTGCTGGCAACGCGGTAGAAGTGCGTGAAGCGGTGCGCTTCCTGACCGGTGAATACCGCAACCCGCGCCTACTGGCAGTCACCCTGGCACTGTGTGTGGAGTGCTTGCTGTCTGGTGGCCTGGCGAAAGATGATGCCGATGCGCGAGCCAAACTGTGGGCGGTATTGGACAATGGCAAGGCCGCAGAGGTGTTTGGCCGCATGGTGGCAGCACAACAAGGCCCGGCCGACTTCATTGAGCGCTACGATAGCTATTTGCCAGTAGCGGCCTTCAGCAAGCCAGTCTATGCCGAGAAGCCCGGCATCATCAGCGCCATGGATACCCGAATGTTGGGCATAGCGGTCGTATCGCTGGGCGGTGGCCGTCGATGCGCCACTGACAACATCGATTACAGCGTTGGCTTGACCGCGATAGCGTGCCTGGGTGACCAAGTCGATACCCAGCAGCCGCTGGCGGTGATCCACGCCAATGACCAACAAAGCTGGCAGCAAGCGGCCGCTGCACTGCGCAGTGCCATAACACTGAGTGACACCGCACCGCAAACAACGCCGATGGTGTATCAGCGCATCACGGCATAGTCAACGGATCAGCAGCGGCAGCGGTTCTTTGCTGCCATCCAAAGCGAGAGAAACACAGGAAAGTACTAATGAAACGTATATTTATTATGGTATTGGACTCGTTTGGCATCGGTGCTAGCGCCGATGCCGAGCGTTTTGGCGATCAGGGGGCCGACACCCTGGGCCACATCGCGGAAGTCTGTGCACGTGGCGAAGCCAACGTTGGCCGCCAGGGGCCACTGACACTGCCTAACCTGAGCCGTCTGGGCTTGGGTAAGGCGGCGCAAGCCTCTACCGGTAAATTCCCGCAGGGGCTGGACAGCAATGCGGACATCATGGGTGCCTATGCTTACGCCAGTGAGCTTTCTTCCGGTAAGGACACCCCATCAGGCCACTGGGAAATCGCTGGCGTGCCGGTGCTGTTTGACTGGGGCTATTTCAACGATCCACACCACAGCTTCCCGCAGGAACTGCTCGACACACTGGTTGAGCGTGCCAACTTGCCGGGTTACCTGGGCAATTGTCACTCTTCCGGCACGGTGATCCTCGATCAATTGGGCGCAGAGCACATGAAAACCGGCAAGCCGATTTTCTACACCTCCGCCGACTCAGTATTCCAGATCGCCTGCCATGAAGAAACTTTCGGCCTGGATCGCCTATATACGCTGTGCGAAATTGCCCGTGAAGCACTGACCGCAGGCGGTTACAACATTGGCCGCGTGATCGCGCGTCCTTTCGTGGGTGACAAGCCGGGCGAGTTCCAGCGTACCGGCAACCGTCACGATCTGGCTGTCGAACCGCCAGCTCCTACGGTGTTAAAAAAGTTGGTGGACGAGAAGGGCGGTGAAGTGGTGTCGATCGGTAAAATTGCCGACATCTACGCCAACGTTGGCATCACCAAGCAAGTGAAGGCCACCGGCATTGACGCATTGTTCGATGCGACCTTGAGAGAAATGGACAAGGCTGGCGACAACACCATCGTGTTCACCAACTTCGTTGACTTTGACTCCTCTTATGGTCACCGCCGTGATGTGGCGGGTTATGCCGCCGCGCTGGAACTGTTCGACCGCCGCTTACCGGAGCTACTCAAGCGGGTAAACGGTGACGATATCATTATCTTTACCGCTGACCACGGCTGCGACCCGACCTGGAGCGGCACTGACCACACCCGTGAACACATTCCGGTGCTGATCTATGGCCCGAAAGTGAAACCGGGTTCGCTGGGACACCGTGAAACCTTCGCCGACATCGGCCAAACTGTGGCCAGCTACTTTGGCGTGTCGCCAATGGATTACGGTAAATCCATGTTATAAGCCTGGTCTTTCAAGTTGCAGCGTTGTTGGCTGCGCACGCTTGTCGCCTAGCTGCAACTCGAAATCCAAGGACTTATATGCTTAACGTTTTTATTTAAATTATTTGGGGGAAGAAAATTATGGCTACGCCGCACATTAATGCCGAAATGGGGGATTTCGCTGACGTAGTATTGATGCCGGGCGATCCGCTACGCGCAAAATACATCGCTGAAACCTTCCTGGAAGACGCGGTAGAAGTGAATAACGTGCGTGGCATGCTGGGTTTCACCGGCACCTACAAAGGTCGCCGCATCTCGGTAATGGGCCATGGCATGGGCATCCCGTCTTGCTCTATCTATGCACGTGAATTGATCGCCGAATTCGGCGTGAAAAAGATTATCCGCGTAGGGTCTTGCGGCGCGGTGCGCGACGATATCAAGCTGCGCGATGTGGTGATTGGTATGGGGGCTTGCACCGACTCCAAGGTCAACCGTCTGCGCTTCAAAGATCATGACTATGCGGCGATTGCTGACTTCGACATGGTGCGCCATGCGGTAGACGCGGCAGCGGCGCAGGGCATGGCGGCGCGCGTGGGCAATATCTTCTCCGCCGACCTGTTCTACACCCCAGATCTGGACATGTTCCAGGTGATGAAGAAATACGGCATTTTGGGGGTAGAAATGGAAGCGGCCGGCATTTACGGCGTGGCAGCGGAATTACACGAAGAGTTCGGCTGTAAGGCGCTGACCCTCTGCACGGTGTCCGACCACATTCTGCGTCATGAAGCGACTACCGCAGCCGAGCGTCAAACCACCTTTAACGAGATGATCGTTATCGCGCTGGAATCGGTACTGCTGGGCGACCAAGCCTGATTATCCAACGGGCGCAGCAAAGCTGTGCCCGCAGATCAATCTATTCACCGATGAACAACGTCGAACAGGTTTTGCGTAGCGGCCTCGCCACGTCACACCAGCTTATCGCCGCGCTTTGCACCAGCCAGCCAACGCTGCCGCGCCGTATCCGCGCATTGGCGGGAGCGGTGCTGACGCTCGGTAAAGGCAAAGCGACGCGTTATGCGTTGCGGCGCGGGGTGGCTGGAGAGAGGCAATTTCCGCTGTATCGCGTCGAACGGCCGGGTTGCCGTGGTATCGCTGGAAACGCTGGATAGCGAATTCAGCGGCAGTGGTAGCGCAAATGGGGGACGGCGGCGCAGAGGCTGTTGCAGCAGGGCGAGATAGAACGTCATACTTGCCAGAGGATGGCATTGTACTGGGCGTTCAGCAAGTTGATAACCAATAGCGATATGCATCAGGGGAATTTGTCGTTCCTGCGCCCGGAACAGCACCCTGTGGCGATGGCCCCGTTGTACGACATGTTGCCGATGGCGTTTGCGCCGAGCGGCAACGGTAATATGCGCCGGGAAGCGGTAGCAATCAGGTTAAGCCATGAGGTTAGCGGCACCATTTGGCGGCAGGCGGAATTACTGGCGCTTGAATTTTGGCGGCGCACAGCGTTGTGCCCGCAGATCAGCGATGAATTTCGCACCATTGCCGCACAGATGTTGGCTAAGTTGCAGAAACTCAACTCTCACATTGCGCGCCTGGCCCGACTCAGCGCTTCTTCGCTTCTTCCTGCGGCTGCGACGGTTCATCGTCTTCCACCGTATCGTCTTCTTCCAACGGTGTATTGGCGGTTAGCAGGTATGGCGACTGCTGCCAGTGGCTGCGTTGGTGTTGCAGCAGGGTGCGCGCCAGAATAATACCAATCGCCAGCGCCAGCAGGATCATCAGACGCAGCAAGTTGGTGGTGTTGTCCACCTGTTTGGATTCCGTCGCCAGCACATGGGTATCGAGGGTGATGCGGATAAAGCCGATCGGGCCGTCTTTGCCGTTGATCGACTCAACTATCTGATGGTTGAAATAGCTGCCCGCGCGTTTGCCGTCGAGCGACAGGCGATCGCGTAGGTTTATCTGTTCACCGGCGAGGGAAACCAAGGTGCCGTCCAGTTGATAGACGCTGGCGTCCAGAATGCGGCTATGATCGGTAAGCTGTTTCAGGGTCGCGTTGATACGCTGATTGTCGATGTCGTTGTCCAGCAGTGGTGCCAGGCTGTATGCCACCTGCCTGGTTAACGTTTGTGCCAATTCTTCCACCTGCTCGGAACGTGCCAATTGATGGCTCAGGCTGAAATAGGAGGCACCTTGCATCAACAGCACCAGCAAAGCCAAGCAAATCAGGATAATAGCGGTACGGTGCAGGCGGAATTTCAATTTAGTGCGAGCCATGCAGATTCCTTACGCGTCTTGGATGCTTTATGTTGCCAGAACCGATGGCGATAGGATAGCTTGATGCGTCGTTTTCTCATCCAGCCACTGGGTGCGCCCCCTTAATTCAGGAGTTAAAGATGTCGAACAGTCTGACCTATTGCGATCTTCCGGCGGAGATCGCTCAATGGCCGGGTCTTCCCCTTTCCTTGAGCGGTAATGAAGTGATGCCGCTGGACTATCGGGCGGATCATACCGGGTGGTTATTGTACGGCAAAGCATTGGATAAAACGCGCATCGCTCAGTTCCAGCGCAAGCTGGGGATAGCGATGGTGATCGTCACTGCCTGGGACGTAGGGGATTATCAGGTCGTGCGTTTGGCGGGAACCCTGACACCGGGTGCCATGCTGTTGGCGGCGGAGAGCGGGCTGGACGTGGCACCGTTGGGCGAGATCCCGCACCTGCGCACGCCGGGTTTACTGGTGATGGATATGGACTCGACAGCGATCGAGATCGAGTGCATCGATGAGATAGCCAAGCTGGCGGGTGTGGGTGTGCAGGTGGAAGAAGTCACCGAACATGCGATGCGCGGCGAACTGGACTTTACCGCCAGCCTGCGTCAGCGCGTCGCTATGCTGAAGGGGGCTGATGCCAGCATCCTCAAGCAAGTGTGTGACAAACTGCCCCTGATGCCTGGGTTGACCTACCTGGTGGGTCAGTTGCACGCTATGGGCTGGCATGTGGCGATCGCCTCAGGTGGCTTCACCTATTACGCCGAATACCTGCGTGACCGGTTGAAACTGGTCGCGGTGGTGGCCAATGAGCTAGAGATGCGCGATGGCAAACTGACCGGTGAAGTGCTAGGGCCAGTGGTGGATGCGCAGTTCAAGGCTGATACGCTGGTACGGCTGGCGGAAAAGCTGGGTATTGCGCCAGCGCAAACGGTGGCCATCGGCGATGGTGCCAACGATGTGCAGATGATGCAGGTAGCGGGGCTGGGTATCGCCTACCATGCCAAACCCAACGTGTATCAACAAGCGCAGGTATCGATTCGCCATGCTGATCTGATCGGCGTGCTGTGCGTATTGAGCGGCAGCCTGAAACACCCAGTGCGCTAAACAGGCGAGTGAGGTAATACGTGGCAAAAGCAGCAAAACGGGCGTTTGTATGTAATGAGTGCGGTGCTGATTACCCGCGTTGGCAGGGGCAGTGCAGCGCCTGTCACGCCTGGAACAGTATTACTGAAGTGCGTTTGGCGGCGCTGCCTTCCTCCTCCCGCAACGAACGCCTAAGTGGCTATGCTGGCAACGCTGGCATGAGCAAAGTGCAGAAACTGTCGGACATCAGCCTAGAAGCGTTACCGCGTTTCACCACGGGCTTTCTTGAGTTTGATCGGGTACTGGGCGGTGGCGTGGTACCTGGCAGTGCCATTTTGATCGGTGGCAACCCCGGTGCGGGTAAAAGTACCTTACTGTTGCAGGTGCTGTGCAAACTGTCCGAACAGATGAAAACCCTGTACGTTACTGGCGAAGAGTCGCTACAGCAGGTAGCGATGCGCGCCCACCGTCTGGGGCTGCCGACTCGTGGTTTGAATATGCTGTCGGAAACCAGCATCGAGCAGATCTGCCTGGTCGCTGATCAGGAACAGCCGAAGCTAATGGTGATCGACTCGATCCAAGTGATGCACATGGCAGACATTCAGTCTTCGCCGGGGAGCGTGGCGCAAGTACGTGAAACTGCCGCCTATCTGACACGCTTTGCCAAAACGCGCGGCGTAGCGATCGTGATGGTCGGCCACGTCACTAAGGACGGCTCGCTAGCGGGGCCGAAGGTACTGGAACACTGCATCGACTGCTCGGTGTTGCTGGATGGCGATGCTGATTCCCGCTTCCGTACTTTGCGCAGCCATAAGAACCGCTTTGGCGCGGTCAATGAGCTAGGTGTCTTCGCCATGACCGAACAGGGTCTGCGTGAAGTCAGCAACCCCTCGGCCATTTTCCTCAGTCGCGGCGAAGCGGTGACCTCCGGCAGCTCGGTGATGGTCGTTTGGGAGGGGACCCGGCCACTACTGGTGGAGATCCAAGCGCTGGTGGATCACTCCATGCTGTCCAACCCGCGCCGGGTAGCGGTTGGGCTAGAGCAGAACCGGCTGGCGATCCTGCTGGCGGTGCTGCATCGTCACGGTGGGCTACAAATGTCCGATCAGGACGTGTTCGTCAACGTGGTCGGCGGTGTGAAGGTCACTGAGACCAGCGCCGATCTGGCACTGCTGATGTCGCTGGTGTCTAGCTTGCGCGATCGGCCATTGCCAAAGGATCTGGTGGTGTTTGGCGAAGTGGGCTTGGCGGGGGAGATCCGCCCGGTGCCGAGCGGCCAGGAGCGTATTTCCGAAGCGGCCAAACACGGCTTCAAACGCGCTATCGTGCCGCACGCCAATGTGCCTAAGAAACCGCTGACCAATATGCAGGTGTTCGGCGTGAAGAAATTGGCAGAGGCGCTGGAGGTGTTGGATGCATTTTATTAACTGCGGAATGTGCTATTTTTTATCATACTATTAACCCTAAATGATTCGGATTACAGCCAGGTGGCAACGCAGTGACAAATTGGTCGGGAACCGATTTGAACCGCGCTTACGCTGTGTCGCAGGCTGCATCTCAGGGATGAAGTTCATTAATCCCCAGGCGCTGACATCGTTAAGTGACTGGTGGGGAGCGAAGAAAGCCAACGTCCATGCAACCTGAAGTATGGCGGGCATAAACAGGGGGGCATATGCTGCAGTTTGACTACCTAAAGGCCGCCATTAAACAGAAAGGCTGTACTCTGCATCAGGTGGCGGATGCTAGCGACATGACCAAAGGTTATCTTAGCCAACTGTTGAACGGTAAAATCAAAAGTCCAAGCGCCCAAAAACTGCAAGCGCTGCACCGCTTTCTGGGGTTGGAATACCCACGGCGGGAAAAAAAAATTGGCGTAGTGTTTGGTAAATTTTACCCGCTACACACCGGCCATATTTACCTGATCCAACGTGCTTGCAGCCAAGTGGATGAATTGCACGTTATGCTGTGCCACGACGAACCGCGCGATCGCGCACTGTTTGAAAACAGCTCAATGTCGCAACAGCCCACGGTCAGTGATCGCTTGCGCTGGTTATTGCAGACCTTCAAATATCAGAAAAACATCCATATTCACTCATTCGGTGAACAGGGGATTGAGCCTTATCCTCACGGCTGGGATCTGTGGAGTAACGCCATAAAAGCCTTTATGGCTGAGAAGGGCATAGTGCCGAGCTTTATCTACTCCAGCGAATTACAGGATGCCCCGTGTTACCGCAAGTATTTGGGTATTGAAACCATTCTTATCGATCCTGAGCGTTCATTTATGAACATCAGCGGTAGCCAAATCCGCCAAGATCCGTTCCGTTACTGGGATTACATCCCAACCGAAGTCAAACCGTTCTTTGTGCGTACCGTGGCGATCCTCGGCGGTGAATCGAGCGGCAAATCGACCCTAGTAAATAAACTGGCGAACATTTTCAACACCACCAGCGCCTGGGAATATGGCCGCGACTATGTGTTCTCGCACCTCGGTGGTGACGAAATGGCGTTACAGTATTCCGACTATGACAAGATAGCCCTCGGCCAGGCGCAATACGTTGATTTTGCCGTGAAGTACGCCAACAAGGTCGCGTTTATCGACACCGACTTTGTCACCACCCAGGCGTTCTGTAAAAAGTATGAAGGGCGCGAGCACCCGTTCGTGCAGGCGCTGATCGACGAGTACCGCTTTGACCTGGTGATCCTGCTGGAAAACAACACCCCTTGGGTTGCGGACGGTTTGCGCAGCCTCGGCGATCCGGCAGAGCGCAAGGCGTTCCAGCACCTGTTGGAAACTATGCTGTGCGCTAATAACATCGACTATGTGCATGTTGAGTCCAGTGATTATGACAAACGTTTCCTGCGCTGTGTTGACCTGGTCAAACAACTGCTAGCGATGCCGGAACATCAACCTATCATTGGTTGAGACACCCGAGGGGCTATCACAGGGGCAGAACGCTTGGCTATTTGGCACAGGGTTGAATTAACGTTCCCGCGCACTGGGCTAGGTTAATCTTTTCGTTAAAATAAAGACTGTAAGAACTATGACATATCGCCTACTCATTTTTTGGTTGCTGTGCTATGCGGCAATTTGGACGCTGCTGACTGTGCAGCTCGATCCTACCCTGCCTTATGACGCCGTCGAAGCCTATAACTGGGGGGGCAATGCCGAATGGGGATCACCGAAAAATCCGTGGTTGGTGGGGGCGGCGATGCGCCCGGCAATCTGGCTACCCGAATTGCCGCTGAATATCTATTGGTACGGCGGACATTTTTTGGCTATCGCCATCGGTATGCTGGGTGTATGGGTGCTGGCGCGGCGGCTTAGCGGTAGCACTCAGTTGGCCTGGTTGGCGCTACTGACGCTTAACCTATCCGGTATCATCAATTTCGACATCATTCCCTATAACGACAACTATCTACTGGTCATGCTGTGGCCGTGGATGATGCTGTTCTTTCACCTGGCGATAACCCGTTCCACCAGTTGGTGGTTGGCCTTTGCTCTGGCCGCTGGTCTGGCGATGATGGCGAAATATTCAACCTTCGCCTTGGTGTTCTTTATTGTGCTGGCGACACTGCTTGTGCCGTCTATCCGCCGTTGCTACCGCCAGCCGCAGTTTTATCTAGCGGTAGCTGTCTGGCTGGCGTTGGTACTGCCGAACCTGTACTGGCTATGGCAGCATGATTTCGCCGCCTTCAAGTGGGTCGATTCGCAAACCAGGATGCAGCTCAACTTCGCCATACTGCTATCGCTGCTATTGGTGTTTTATCCATTGTTTTTCCTATGGTTTATCCTGCGGTGGGCAGGAGCGGTGTTGGCCTGGCCGCGCGATTTACCGCTGCGGGTGTTGCTATGGGTCTATCTATTGCCGTTAGGCATCATCGCCTGCTGGTTCTCTTTCCACGTGGGGGGTCGGTTGACCGAGTGGTTGCAGCCGTTCCTCATATTGGCACCGGCGCTGTTGGTCGGTTGCGTGCGCCAACCGCCGACCCGCTCATTACGCCGGGCAATGATTGGGCTGTTGTGCATCGCGCTGGCCACCTGCCTGGGGTATGCCGTGGTGATGCTAGCCAACGTGCGCAATGCCGGGCAGAAGATGGTTGGCATTAAAGCGTTCAGCACTGGGATTGAGCAGCGCTGGCAGCAACGCTACGGAACAGAGCTACGTTATGTCGGTGGTGCCTACTTATCACAGTGGATGATGGTATACGCCAATTCCCATCCGCAAACTATTACGCGCTGGAGCAATCTTGCGCGGCCGAATATCTATAACGCTCAGATCAGCTTTTCGCAGATTGTCCAGCACGGCGCGGTGCTATTTGGCCAACTAGGGGAAGATTGTGCGCAGACCAATTTTGGTGGGGTGTTGAATGACTGGCCGCTGATGCGCATCGATAGCCAGCAAAACCTACCGTTCCAGGCGGATCCGCAGGCTAGCGTACACATGCTGTGTGTGGCATTTGTTCGGCCGCAGTTCAAGGAGCGGTAAAGCTTGCAAATAAGACGCCAGGCTATGACGGGTAGATGAATTAGGGGAGCTAACTGATCCTGTATATATTCGCGTATAACTGCCGCCGTAATTTGTATTAAAGGTGATCGCTCAGGCGACCACCGAACTCGCTAATAGAACGACTTATCGCCAGCCGCCCGCTTTGGGGGAGTGCCTCCGATGTTGCGCCTTGCTGCCAACGAAGCTCCACTGTCCATCGAGTTCACAGATAAGCGCTACATCAGCGTGAGCGACAGGCGATGACGTTATCCTCTGGGACGAGAGATTTTTAAAGTCGGTATGACGGTGTTGATGCCGACTTTAAGCGTTCTGGCGGTATCACCAACCCCGGCACCGTTGAACGTCATATCGACGATGTGCTCTTTGAGTCCCGGTTTCCATGCCTGATAGGTGTAGTTGAGCTGAAAGACACACCGACAGCTCTGACAGCGCAAGCGTTCGTGTTTGGTTGGGCTGAAATCCTGTCGGTAAACATCATCGGGATCACAACGAGGGCAATGAACAGTAACAGTAGTCACAAGAATACCTTAAATAACTGGAGGAGATCACAACATCCAACCACTTAGAGGCATTACCCATTTTTCATAGATCAGCCACCGTTGATCCTAAGCAATTTGACCCTCTGTAGGGCGCGTGTAGGTAGAGAGGAAAGCAGTTAACTGTGCGCGGGTAAACTTCTTACGTAACAAGGCATGCCTATTTTTATCGGGAGCGTGGACATGAAACGAATGTTTGCCGAGGTCGATACCGATGAGCGTAACGTTTTGCATGATGATCCCCTTCAGAAAGAAAAACACCCTGCCAGCGTACCGCTCACAGGATGGGGGGGATCATCTCATTAGGGCCATTGAGCCACTGAAACGAAAAGGGTTCCAGATTAATTAGCAGATGATTTCTCACCTATCTCCTCTGGGCTGGGAGCATATCAACTTGAGCGGAGATGACGTCTGGCGCAATAACCTTAAACTGGGGTCTGGAAAATTCCGGCCATTACGCGCAGTCGATATCAATCCGTACAAAAAACAGTCTTAACCGCCTAGACGGTCACTTCTGAGAAAAGGCACTTACACAGAATGCTGTACAGGCTCGCTCTGAGCCAGATATTTATCGTAAAAGCGGCTCCGGTCATCGTCAAAGTGAAAGCAAATATTATTGTCTCATTTATCCTCACCCTACTTCAAATTGACTGAGGATGAAGGAACTCTATCCCCTCTGGTCTCTCCTGCGGCCCAGCGTTTGCTGCCTCCTGCCACGCGAATTATTTGGGGTATAAAATCAAATTAAATCACTGCCTATAAAAATCGATAAGCCAATCGATGTGGCTAAAAGGCGATACTGCCGGGTGCAGGTGCAAAGACATCGGCGGTACACCTATTCATGGAATGGGTATATTATCGCCCGTGGGGTGTCGATTTCGACTCGCGTTAGGGTCGCCAGGCGTTACGCATCAGCGCCGCATCCGGCAAAAAGTGTCACTAGGGCTAAACTTAACCAAGTAACAACGAGAGGCTGAATGCTGTTGAATAAATGAGATACGGCTTGATCTTGCTTAAATGATCGGTAAGAATCGCCGCCCATATTTTTATAGGAGATTGATGATGTTATTTCAACGGACTATTTTGATCTGTGCACTGACGCTGATATTTTCTATACTGCCTTCTTACGCTGAAGTTGGTGCAGAAAATAGCAACGCCACGCAAGCTGAAAAACCAGGTCTATGGCAGCGTTTTACTGACAACATGGCGCAGACCTGGAATAACTCGCCCAACCACGACCTATACATACCGGCTGTGATCTGGCATAACCGTTGGGCTTACGATGATGAGCATCTCAACAGGTACAATGAGCGTCCGTGGGGGGGCGGTTACGGCATTTCCCGCTTCGACAGCGATGGCGACTGGCACGGCATCTATCTGATGGCGTTTAAAGATTCGTTCAACAAGTGGGAGCCGATTGGTGGGTATGCCTATGAGAAGATTTGGCGCCCGCAGGATGACAAGGACTTTCGCCTGGGACTGGGTGTCACCGCTAGCGTTACCGCGCGCGACAACTGGCATTATATCCCTCTCCTCGCACCCTTGCCGATGGCCTCTATTAGCTATCAACAACTGACCTTCCAGGCCACTTATATTCCCGGCACCTATAACAACGGTAACGTGTTTTTCGCTTGGTTGCGCTGGCAGTTTTGATCTCTGGTAGCAACATAGCTGTGCACCAATTTACTGATCTGAATAGCCCAGGCACAGCCTAATGAGTGGTTGGTGGCGTGATTTGCTGCTTTCTCTGCGCGATGCCTCAACTATCAGATAACGTTGTCGTCATTGATGCCAGTGCTAACGCTGAAGTTGATAATCTTAATCTGATGATGACCTCGTAGCAGGCCAAAGAGAAAAGGGGGATAGCAGCCCTGTTGTCAAACGAGAGAGCGCTACCAAGCCGCCGCGCTAAACCCATCTATACTCACCCTACTTCAAGTTGCCTTGTAGTGGCACACTGACGGGGGGCTACGCCTGGGGATTCATCAACCTCATCCCTGAGGTTCAGCCTGCGGCCCTGCGCAAGCGCGGTTCCCGGCGGATTTGTCACTGCCTTGCTGCCACTCGAATTATTTAGGGTAAAACTAGACTTTATATTTTTTATAGCGGATATCAATACCCGCTATTTGCTCTTTCAGTACGGTGATCTTCTGCCTGTGCTGCTTTTACTTCGCAGGCCCTTGCTGCGTTTGCGAGTGCCTAGCGTAAAGATTGAAAAACGGGCTGATGGCGGTATGATGCAGCATCACAATGCCATCGCATGCCTTGTACGCCGCCACTGCGGTTGGCATGGCAGGCAAGTCACCGTAAAGGGATCCTGAATGACACAACCCCTGTTTCTGATAGGCGCTCGCGGGGCCGGTAAAACCACAGTAGGCAGTGCACTGGCGTTGGCATTGGGCTATCAGTTCATCGATACCGATCTGTTTATGCAGCATGCGGCGCAAATGAGCGTGGCGAAAATGGTTGAACGTGAAGGCTGGCTGGGATTCCGTCGCCGCGAAAATATCGCGCTACACACCGTGAGCCAACCCTCAACGATCATTGCTACGGGTGGCGGCATGATCCTGGCGCAAGAGAACCGCTGGTTTATGCGTCAGCATGGCACGGTGATCTATTTGCATGCCCCAGCCAGCGTATTAGCGCAGCGGCTAGAAGCCTACCCACAGGACGCACAACGGCCAACGCTGACCGGTAAGCCGATCGCGGAAGAAATGTTTGAGGTGCTGGCAGCGCGTGAAGCGCTGTATCGCGAGGCGGCGCATTACGTGATGGAGGGCACCGCTGATCCGCAGCAGGTGATAGAGCAGATCTGCGCCGTGCTGCAATACGAACGGGTAAAATAGGCGGCGCTTTTGCCATCGCGGCAACGCCGAGGGTAGATTGATCAGGTGCACCGTAAAACCCTGTCCTTCAGGGCATAGGTATCTACACATGTATCGTGATACCTGCTATGACTTTGTAGCATGATTTCAACCTATCAGTCGGCGGGATTGATGCCCGCCTCAGTTGTTGATATCAGATGCGGGTTAAGAACTTATCCCACTAAATAGCTGTTCCAAATAGTAGATCACCAGAAGGGAACTCAGTCCGATTTAAGCGATCTGATCAATCGCTGAATATCCCAAATCACCAACTGCACTGAGCAATGCCGATCACCCGACGCCGAAAGGGGTCTGATGTAAAAAACTATTCATAAAACATGTAATAAAAACCATGTCCCTAGACTCACCGCGATGTTGATGTTTCATCGTGGGGACAAGATAAGTGGCGTTGCCAAAACGCTTTGCTGCGCACGTTCATCGCTGGGACGCTGGATGAATTGGTTCACCTTTTACGGGCGGAATGTCTGACATCATTACCTTCAGGCTGTGGACGACGTTGGCCATTTGAGCATATTTGTGCGCTGTTACGTCAGTTGATTAAGCATTCGCCGGGGAATTTTGGTTATCAGCGTTCTCGCTGGAGTACTGAACTGTTAACAATAAAAATCAACGAGATAATTGGGTGCCGTTTGCATCTTTCAACCGTTGGTCGCTGGCTTCCCTCGGCTGGAATTGTCTGGCGAAGAGTGGCACCCACGCTGCGCATGCGCGACCCACACAAAGAAGAGAAAATGGTCGCTATCGCAGAAGCACTAAACGCGTGTAGCGTCGAACACCCTGTGTTTTGCCAGGATGAGATCGATATTCATCTTAATCCCCAAAATAGGTGCAGATGGGCAACTGTGTGGTGACCATAAACCTATTGTCACGCCGGGGCAACACGAAAAATATGACCTGGCCGATGCATTGCACAGTGGTACGGGAAAAGTCAGTTACGTCGGCGGCGGCAGTAAAACTCGGGGTTGTTTATCAGACGGTTAAAACATCTGAAAAGCACGTACCGGCGGGCAAAAACGATCACACTGATCGTTGATAATCATATCATCGATAAAAGTCGTGAAACGCTTCGGTGGCTGAAGAAGCACCCCAAATTTATTGTTATTTATCAATCAGTCTACTCGCCCCTGGTGAACGGTTGTGGCAGGCATTACATGACACGATAACCAAAAATCATCGCAGCCGTTCGATGTGGCAATGACTGAATAGAGTAGGCCACTTTATGAAAACGGTAAGCCCATTCCCGGGCAGGAAGCACGGTCAGGCAAACGTGTAGCGGTATTAGGATCAGCTATTTAGGCTATTTTATTTGCCATTTTGGATCTGGGCAGTGCTCACCATCCTGATGTAATCCCTGTATGCGCTGCTATGTTGTGCGCTGTCGGTGTCCAAACTGGCTGCAATATATACCCTGTCCCCACGCATATTCAGTGTGAAATGAACTGAGAAACTGGCTCATGGTAAGCAGCCGCTTTATTATCGAGTTTGGTGACCGCCTGGACGGTCACTTCTGAAAAAAGGGTTTACACAGAATTATGCACAGGATCTTTTGATATATATTATTGTAATAACATATAATTTCTAATACCCCCGAATAAACAAAAGTGCTAGCCCCGCTATTACGGGTGATTATATGTATCTGGCGTCTGGTATATTACTTCCCACCCCAAAATAAAGAGCCACACTAGAAGCCAATCCGGGGGGATGACTGACGATTAAGAATATCTGTTATAATCACACGCCGCGAATTAGCGTAATTATCTGCGCCGCTAGCCCTCCATCGGCGCATAGAATAATCGTCTTATTGCACGAATAGGCTCTCTAGCCTTGTTGGTAAACTGAACATTCCCCCCTAAGCTTGACTCTCACGTCCATCAATCCTCAGCGGAGAAAATATATCATCAATACAATGGCATGTGCCACGATCGGACGGTGCAATAGATCCCGACAGAATGGCTTTTAAATTCTATCACTTAAGCTGTGCAAACTGATCATACTCTTCAGGAGAAATAACTACGGTTATAGGCTTGCTAATTTTAACTGGTTTACGCTGAACTTTCACAGGGATAATGTTCATAAATTACCTACTGTCTATTGTGCGGTTATCGGCGATTTTCGCCATCGCACTTTTAACACTCATTACCGTAATATTTTGAATATTTAGACTACAATTAAATTCCTGAGATAATTTTTATCACAGGAAATTGACATTATTAAAATAATGTCACGGGAGTATCTAAGAATAAATAAAGTCAGTTGCTTGCATGTACACTTCTCGTTGGCACATCTTTGTCAGCTTCAATTGCCTATGCTACAGATCCTCTTTGTGATCAGGGGGAAATTTAGGTGAGATGGGTGAGGTTACGGAATGTACTAATTCGCCTGAAGCTGAAAATCAATCTGAATCTGTGTCACTTAATAAATTCACTTTTAGGGGGCTAACTTATTCCCTAAACTGTCCAACTTTATGGGGTTAGTTCATTCAGGCCGGTGAGGATGTCAATCTTTCGCACAAATACTGTGCTGCGATCGCACTTAGCGTTAAAAATCAGTGACAAATCAACCGCAATCTCTCACTATGGCGTTTCCATAAAAATGATTACGCGGGTGACAATCTATGTTGAAAGTCAATGAGTATTTTGCCGGAAAAGTGAAGTCCATCGGTTTTGACAGTAGCAGCATCGGTCTTACCAGCGTGGGGGTCATGGAAGAGGGCGAATATACTTTTAGCTCCGCCCAGCCGGAAGAAATGACGGTGATCACCGGGGCGCTGAAAGTACTGTTGCCGGGGGCACCGGATTGGCAAGTGTTTATGCCAGGTGAGAAGTTCTTCGTGCCGGGTCATAGTGAGTTCAACCTGCAAGTGGCTGATGTTACCGCCTATCTATGCCGTTATCTAAGCAAATAATTTACCGCCTGCCACCTCAATGAAAGGTTATTTTGCACAGGCTCTGTATGCAGAGCCTTATCCTGGTAGGGGGGGTTAACGCTGGGCTTCGCCGCCAAGCGCTTCGAGGGTACTTTTGATCAACGCTGCGAGTTCGCTGGTCATCAGGATAAAGTCAGCGTCAAAGCGTTGGGCGATGTCGTCACCATCGATATCGTCATTCTGCTCACGCAGGGTATCAGCGAATTTCAGGCGCTTTAGCGAGCCGTCGTCCGATAACACCAGTTGAATGCGTTCCTGCCAGTCTAACGCCAGTTTGGTCACCCGTTTGCCGGCTTCGATGTGTACCGCGATCTCATCGCTGATCAGGTTCTGTTTCTTGCAGCGGATCACGCCGCCCTCTTCCAACGTCGCTTTCAGTTCTGCTTCGTCCTGAATGACGAAACCGGCAGGCAGCTCGCCTGAGCGCACCCATTCGGTCAGCGTCAGTTCGATCGGGTTTTCCAAGGTCAATGGCACCACCGGTAGCGATCCAAGGCTCTTGCGCAGCAGAGCCAAAATATCTTCGGCGCGTTTGGCGCTGGCGGCGTCGACCATGATCAGATCGTTGACGGTATCGATCCACATAAAGGTTTGGTTGAAACGGCTGAAGGCGCGTGGCAGCAGGCTGTGCAGCACTTCGTCCTTCAACGCGTCCTTTTCGGTTTTCTTCAGCTTGCGCTGTTGTTCGCCTTCTAGGCGTTCGATCTTGGCCTGGAGCGCCTGCTTGATCACCGGCGATGGCAGGATTTTCTCTTCCTTGCGCGCGCAGATGACAATCTGGCCGTTGAGCGCATGGGTCAACGCATCGCGGTGTAAGCCCGTCGGGGAAACCCAGCCGGTTTTCGCCATGTCCTGACTACCGCATGGGGTGAAGGCAAACGCGCTGAGCTGCTTTTCCATTTCATCCGCATTTAGCGCCACTTCACGGCTTAAACGGTAAACCATCAAATTTTTAAACCACAGCATAATATTATCCCAGGCTGAGCGTGCGTTTGGCACGCTGATTCGTCAAAATCAGGGCGGCAATGATACCCAATTGACGATGAAAAATCGCCTTATTACCGTGCCGACGCATGTTAATGCGCCCGTTGAGGGGGATCCATGCCGCAGACCACCTAACGCTAAAAGCCTATCCCATAGGCTATTTTATTTGCCATTTTGGCTCTGGGCAGCGCTCACCCTCCTCACGGACTCCCTGTACGCTGTGGTCGTTGCGTGCTGTCGGTATGCAAACTGGCGGCAACATTGTACGCCTACTGGAATAGGCGTTAATTCTTGCTGCGCACCTGCTCAATATGAATGGTCAGGAACATTATCTCTTCGGTGGTCAATTGATGCTGATAATTTTTCTCGATGTGCTGGTTAATTTTGCCCGCGCAGATGAATGACGCGGGGTATTGCTCTTTTACCGCCTGATAAAGTGAATCGTCGTTGCTGTCGATGTCGTTTTTCCCCAGCAGGCGTTGGGCGAAGAACTTCAAATGGGTGACAAACCGATGATAACTTAGCGCTTCTTCATTGTAATCCAAACAGAAATGGTATTTGACGATATTGAGTATTTCTTGCATCACGCGGGTGATGTGCAGAGTGTTGTGCATTTCGTCATTGAGTTGGGCGTTGACAAAATGCAGAGCGATAAAGCCAGCCTCGTCCTCCGGCAGGGTGGCTTCCAGCCGTTGGGCTATCAGCGTCAGGGCTTGCAGCCCAACGGCGAACTCGGCCGGATAGAGTTTTTTAATCTCCCACAGCAGCGCGTTCTTGATATCCAAACCCTGTGCATGGCGTTGCAATGCAAAATGGATATGGTCAGTCAATGTGATGTAGATGATGTTGTGCAGTTCCCCCGGCAGGTGCTGACGAGCGAGGGTGATGATCTGGTCGGCTGTGGTGACGCAAGCCAACGGAATTTCTGCCAGCAGTGCTTTATAACGCTCGGATAACTCGCTGTTGTTAAGGGTAAACACCTTTTCGATCAGGCTTTCGTCCAGCCTATCGCCAGCTTTTTTTTTAAAGCCGATGCCACAGCCCATCACTACCTTCTCTTTCTGATGCTCGTCCAGCGTAATCACGACGTTATTATTGAGTATTTTAGCGATTTTCATGGTTATTCCCGGATGTTTCAGCGTGCTGAAAACAAAAAAATCAGCGCCCAGACGTGGATCTGAGCCTCAGATTTTGCCTGTAGCGAATAGCCACTATTCTTAGTGGATTGCACGTTGCGGCTAGGTGGCAAGCCCGATGAGACACCCGCTGCTTAGTTAGACAGTCGCTAGGGAAACGCTAGGCCAAAACACAGCAAGGTGAAAGATGAAAGGCGTACAGTACAATCCTGTTTATTGAGACATGATAACCCTTGCAGATGGCGGCTCAATGCCTTTCACAGCAGACTGCTACCATGGTCACATTTCTCCCCCGCTGCCAGATGGCCGGGCCGAATTATTCCAGGCGAAACTGTGGCTCCAGCCGACTGATGCCCAGACCGTTGTTTTTTTTCACCTTGATCTGTACCGGGATGCGCTCTTGCATCGCCGCAATGTGGCTGATCACGCCGATGGTTTTTCCGCAAGCATTCAGGCTGTCCAGCGCATCCAACGCGGTGTCGAGGGTTTCGGTATCCAGCGTGCCAAAACCCTCATCCAGGAACAGCGAGTCGATGCTGGTTTTGTGGCTCACCAGATCGGAAAGTGCCAGCGCCAGCGCCAGACTCACCAGGAAGCTCTCGCCACCGGACAGGGTACGGGTGTCGCGCAGCGCATCCGCCTGCCAGGTGTCTACCACTTGTAGCTCCAACACTTCACTGGCTTTTCGTTGTAGCAGATAGCGCCCGTGCAGCCGGCCAAGCTGGTTATTGGCCAGGTAAACCAGATGATCGAGTGTCAACCCTTGGGCGAAGCGACGAAATTTGTCGCCACTTTGCGAGCCGATCAACTGATTAAGCTGGCTCCAGTCATGGTACTGCTGCTGGCTTTGGTTGATTTGCTCAAACAACGATTGCTGATTGAGGTGCCGAGCGGCGTCGCTTTCCAGTTGGTTACGCACTTCCCCCTGCTGCTGTTGCAGCGCCTTCAACTGTTGCGCTAACTCGGCCAGAGACTGGCTGAGCGCCTCGGCGTCGCTGCGGACTTCATCCACTCCCTCAGGGCGGGTTTGTCGATACAGCTCCAGCGTTTGCGTGGCTTGCGCCAGCAGGGCGCTGGCTTCGACCCGCCGCTGCTGTAACCGCTCTTTACGCTGTTGTAACTGTTGACGCTGCGCATCATCCAGCAGGGCGCTGCTGAAGGCAAACTCGTCGGCGAATTCGCTGCTAGCCAGCGCTTGCTGCCAGGTCTGCTCCGCCTGCTGTAGCCGTTCGCTCTGCTGCTGTTGCTGTTGTTGCAGGGCGGCCAATTGACCGCTCAGGCGGTCAAGCTGCTCTTGCGCCTTTTGCCATTGCTCGGTGGCTTGCTGGTTGGCTTGCTCACGGCTTATCTGGTCAGCGCGCAGCCGCTCGCGCACTTGGGCCACCTGCTGTTCGCCGAATAACGCCAGCCGCTGGGCGCGTTGTTCACCCAGGATTTTCTCACCGTCCTGCCACTGTTGCTGTAGGCGCTGCTGTTGCTGCAGGCTTTCTGCATGGTTTTTTTTCGACAGCATATAACGTTCATCCAGCCGTGCCTGCTGCTGTTGCGCTTGCTGTTGTTCATTTTGCAGTGCGGCCAATCGATCTTTGGCCTGTTGCACTGTGCGTGCCGCTTGTTGGTGCTGTAGCAACCACTGTTGCCCCTGGCGCTCTTCTTCGTCGCAGGCGCTAAGCCAACTATTCAGCCGTTCGGCGTCTGACAGGGTAACATCGAGCGCCAGCAGTGCGCTGAGCTGTTGCCATTGCTGCTGTTGGTCGGCCAGTTGTTGTTCAGTCTGCGTTATCGCCTGCTGCTGGCGTTGTTGCTGTTCGCCCAGGCTGGCGACGCGTGTGTTCAGCTCGGTGCTGGCGGTGTAAAGCGCCTCGGATTTGGCGCGCATCTCCATCAGGCGGCGTTCAGTTTTGCAGGGCGTTACCCTTTGGTATTGGGCGATGGCCGGGTGGTCGGTAGAGCCACATAGCGGGCAGGGTGTACCGCTTTGTAGCCGTGCGCGTTCGGCCTCCAGGCTGACAATGCGCTTTTCCAACTCAACGATTGTCTCCACCTCCAGCAGCTGCGCTTGGTGTTGCTGGTACTGTTGGTGGGTGTTTTCCTGCTGCTGTTGCAGCTCGAACCACTGTGCCCGGCCGTTGGCATGCTCCTTGCGCTGCTGTTCCAGCCGATCGAGGGTCTGGCGGTACAACACAGACAGCGTAGACAGCTGTTGGCGCGCCGGGCGCAGATCCGCCAGCGTCGCCATGCGTTGGTACAAGGCAGCTTGTGGCGAGGCTATTTCCAGTGCCTGCTGTCGCTGTTGCTCAGTGGTCAGTTCTCCGGTAAGTGCATCCAACCGTTGCTGATACTGAGTGGTTTGCGCCGTCAGTTGCCTGCGTTCGGCATTGAGCTGCTCTAACGCCGTTTGCTGCTGTGCGCACTGCTGGCCGGCGGTTTCGCTGGCCTGACGCCGTTCAGCTTGGGTGGCTTGCAAGTGGGCGATGTGCTGGTCGAGCGGTGTGACCTGTTCATCAATCAGCGCGAGCTGTTGCTGCATATGGTCAGCCTGCGTTTGCTGCTCAAGGCGGGATTTTTCCAGCGCCAGTTGCAGCGGCACCCTTTGCGCCCGCTGTTGCTCCTGTTGCTGTACTAACTGGTTTAGTTGCTGCTGCAAGGCTTGGTGCTCACTGCGGCAACGATCGCGCTCGTTGCGCCACGGGCGCAGCTTTTCTGCGGGTTCGCTGCGCGCCAATTGCTGCAACTGCGGCGCGGCGTCCGCCTGTTCCTGCTGTGCAGTGGAGAGTTGCCGCTGATAGGCTTGGTGTTGCCGTAGGGCTTGTTGCCACTGTTGCAGCCAACTCAGTGCTTGTTGTTGCTGCTGGGCCTGCTGATCAAGGGTGTTTTCCTGTGCGCTCAGCGCCGTCAATTGGTTTTCCAACAGCTGGCGCTGCTCATGACTCAACAGGTCGATACCCTTGGCGCACTGGTGCAATGCATCCAGATCGGCCTTGGCCTGCTTGTGTTGTTCGAACACCTGCTCCGAGAGGCGACCATAGATCTCGGTGCCAGTCAGTTCTTCCAGCAATGCGGCGCGATCATTGGCGCTGGCATTGAGGAAGGCGGCGAACTGCCCTTGAGACAGCATCATCGATTTGGTGAAACGGTCGAAATCCAACCCGGTGATGGCGGTAGTCAGTTCCAGCTTGTCGCGCACCTTGTCTGCCAGGATCTTGCCGCCCTCGCGCAGTGCTAGCTCGACCTTTGGGGGCTGCAAGTTGCCATCGGGGGCATTTTTTGCCCGCCGCTGGCTCCAAAAGGCACGGTAACCGATGCCTTTCACTGCAAATTCGACCTCTGCTAGCGATTCGGCGGTGTGGTGGGTCATGAGTTGGTTATGGCTTGGCGACACCACGAGGCGCGGCGTTTGATGATACAACGCCAGGCAGATGGCATCGAGCAGGGTGGTTTTACCTGCGCCGGTCGGCCCGGTGATAGCGAATAGCCCGTTGCTGGCGAAAGGCTCGGTGGTGAAATCAATCTTCCATTCGCCCTGTAATGAGTTGAGGTTTTTTAATCGTAGGCTAAGGATTTTCATGGGTTCGGCTCCTGGGGAAGGTGTTGTACCTCGGCGACCACCTGCTGGAACATTTGGCGCATCTGTTGCCGGCGCTCTTCGACCATCTCTGGGTGCTGCGTCAACAGCCGTTCGAAGACCTCGTTGACGCTCAGTTCGTTGAGCGTTTCTTTATCCTGCTGCTTGATCGTCTGTCGTCGCTGTTCTTTACTGCGCCGTAGCAATAGCACTTCCACTGGCAGCGTCTCTGCCATTTGCTGAATGCGGCGCTGGATGTCACTGAGGTAGTGCTGTGTGGTCACTTCGATATCCAGCCACACCGGTAAGTCACCCTGGTAATTGGCGAACTGCTGCAACTGTTGTTCTATCTGTCGCAAATCGCCCTTGATCAGTTGCATCGGCTGGAAGCAGGGGATTGCCAGCGGCGTAACCTGTTGCAGGCTACCCTCGGCGGTGAAGTCAACCATAAACACACTTTTGGCTTTGCTCAACTCATCGAAGCTGAGTGGGATCGGCGAGCCGCTATAGCGGATATGTGCCGATTTGGCCACGTTCTGCGCGCGGTGGATATGGCCCAGTGCGATGTAGTCGGCGGGGGGAAACGCCTGCGCTGGAAAGGCGTCCAGCGTACCGATATAGATATCGCGCACCGAGTCGGAGGTGGTGACACCGACGGTAGTTAGGTGGCCGGTGGCGACGATCGGTAACGGCAGGTTTAACTGGTCACGACGGGCGCAAGCTGCTCGATACAGCATCTGGTAGTGTTCGGCGATGGCCGCTTGTAGCGCCTGCTGTTTCTGTGTGCCGGATTCGTCCGCCCGACTGGTGAGTAGATCGCGTGGCCGCAGAAATGGAATGGCGCATAGCACCGCACCCGGCTGGCCATCGCGTTGCTTGAGCACCACAATTTGTCGTTCAATCTCGGTCTGCGCGTTGGCGATCACGGTAGTATTCAGGCAGGAAAGCAGTTCACGCGATTCATTGAGCATCGCCACGGAATCGTGGTTGCCGCCCAGCACCACCAACTGGCAGCCAGTGTGCTGCAGTTCCACCACAAAGCGGTTGTACAACTCGCGAGCGTAGCTGGGGGGAGAACCGGTGTCGAACAGATCCCCGGCGACGATCAGCGCATCCACCTGTTGCTGCTCGATTTGTACGATCAGCCAGCGCAGAAAAGCCTGATGCTCAGCAGCGCGGCTTTTGGTGTAAAAGTACTGACCAAGATGCCAGTCAGAAGTGTGGATCAGGCGCATGGTACTCCCAGGGCGATAAGGTGATGGCGGTGATTATAAAGGGCGCTGAGAGGGTTGTCGTGATGCATTTAGTTTCTTGGAACCTATCCCATTAGGTTATTTTATTTGCCATTTTGACCTTGGGCAGTGCTCATCCTCCTCACGGACTCCCTGTACACTGTGGTGGTTGCGCGCTGTCGGTGTCCAACAATGTACGCCTACTGGGATAGGCTCTTAGTTACTGGCTTATTTTCCTCAGTTCGGTAAATCATCTAACAGCAAATATGGCATTAATCGACACAGGTGAAAGAAGCTGGGTGGAAATAAATACATCCATACCGGATAGCCGACAATACTTCGCTGCATACAGAGGGAAAATAGCACCCACGATATGCTGAAGAGGATCAATGAATGTGGAGTTGCCCCTGCTAAAACGGACACAGTTAATTAACCGCTAATACGGCTTCACGGTATTCGCGTGGGGATCTCATTTTCAGCCCCTTATGCGGATGCCAGTTGTTATAATCTGCCATCCACTCAGCCAGCTTTTCCAGCATTGATGCCGCATCCGGCAGATCATTTATGTAGACATAATCCCG
Organism: Serratia symbiotica; assembly: GCF_000821185.2. Taxonomy (NCBI): domain Bacteria; kingdom Pseudomonadati; phylum Pseudomonadota; class Gammaproteobacteria; order Enterobacterales; family Yersiniaceae; genus Serratia; species Serratia symbiotica. Next base: position 693,823 of record NZ_CP050855.1, read on the forward strand.
CTTGAATGTCTTCACGAACGATTCTGCCATGCCGCTACTTTCCGGGCTGCGCACCGGTGTTGTGCATACGATGAACCCCAGTGACCTGGCGAACGTACGCGTAGCATCAGCTATGTAGTAGCTGCCGTTATCCGTCAGCCATTGTATCGGATGGGGAACCTTCAGCGTGTTTCCGAACCGTTTTTCCAGATTTTCTGTCAGCAGATCCTGCACTATTTCGCTGCTGATACCCCCGGTGGTGGCACTCCAACTGATGGCTTCGCGATCGCAGCAGTCCAGACTGAACACCACCCGTACCACTTCACGGTTCCACCAGCGGATTTCAAAGCCGTCAGACCACCACCGGGTATCCGGTTTCAGCGTGATCACGTTGCCTGTATGGTTTCGGTGTTTTTTCTCATACCCCGACTTTGCCAGTCGCAGCTTATTGAGTTTCATGATCCGGTATAGCCGTTTGGGATTTACCCGGCGACGTGCCTCCTTCAACTCCCGGTTCAGATGTGCAGTCACCCTCCGATAGCCGTTGGTTGCACGTCGGCTGCATATCTGACGGATGAATGACAGCAACGCCTCCTCGGCTTCTTTACTGTAACGCACAGTGCGTGGCTGTCGCAGCCCACTCAGGCGTTCATAAAGGTTAGACCGTGACACCTTCAGTACCTGCGTTATTCGGATGAGCGGATATCGTCCGGGGGCAGCAATGGCATACGCGATATCAACTTTTTTGACTGCGCTATCTCCAGCGCATCGCGAAGGATTTCGGCTTCCATGGTTTTGCGGCCCAGCATCTGCTCACGCTGTTTTACCTTTTTCTCCAGGGCCTTAATTTCAGAGACACTGACAACTTCATCGCCAGCGGCGATCGCAGATTGACCACCATCATTCATAAGTCGTTTCCCTTTAAAAAGCAGACTGGGGGTAATGTCATATTGCCGGGCAACCAGAGAAACGGAATAGTCGGGCTGCATGGACAGCGCAACAAAACGGCTCTTCTCTTCTGCTCGCCAGTGGGCACTTCGATTCCTTGCACAAGACACTCCTTAAACATCGGCCTATGCCTAAGTCTTATTGATGAAGTGTCCGGTTTAAACGGGGCTACTACAGAATGCAACCTGAGTATGCCAAAAGCAGGCAGCGCCAACAAAATTATCGCCTAACGTTGCCAATTTGCGAAGTGTCGAACGATAAACCTGGCATATCTCTTAAAATATGTTTTACTCATTAAGTCATCACTAACGAAAGAATAAATGCAGGGTTATTAAATGCAGGAGTAAATGTAGGAGTAAATACCATTCTCCAAAAAATCATTAAAACACTCCCCTCTATCCCATGGCCATCTACCACATCAGATGAATGCAAATAGCATAATAGTGGTCATGGCTCATTGAATTCGCAGATAAGTGCCACATCAGCATGAATGAGCGGTGACGAGGTTACCCTGCGTGGCATGATATTCAACCCATTATAGACATCACACCTTATTCACCACCATGCCCTGTGCTTAATAAAGCCTAAAAAAATCATCTGAAAAATATTGATTGGGGGCTTTAGTTGATATTTATTTCCCATTAATCTTGGAGTTAAATTTTATGGTATCGTCAACATCTTCTGATCCATCTCTTTCGTTACAGACTGCTTCTTCAAAAACAGAAAGCGAAAGTGGCCCACCTCTGCCGCTGGCAGACAATATCGCATCATGTATGAATACCGCTGAACCCCTAGGGTTTTATGACTGTCAGGGTACTGAGAATGAGATAAATGTAAGGTGGTCATCACATTTATCAAATGATGGCATGCTGGACTTTATTTGGTGCCCGCACGTTAACTTAAGTAGATTTTCTTGCTCTTCGTCTGATTCTGAATATTTCCCCGAAAGTGGGAGTTCTGCGGTCTTCATGCATTCAAACGGACGTGATTTAATCATTAAAAACAAAAAAATATCGCCAGAATCATTTTCTGATTATATCACTAGGCTAGATGGTTATAATGATTCTGATAATAGCTCCCCGCTGATTCTGGCAGCTTGTAAAGCAGGGAGTGACGATGCAGATGGCTCTATTGCACAGAAATTAGCTAACGCAATAGGTAGAACGATAGTAGCGTCGCCTGGCATGATCCGTGCCGAAGCTAACGATGAAAAAACCCACATAATAAAAATATGTAGCGATCAGCCTTTTTTGGCTTTTACGCCTTCAAATATTGTCTGAGGGGTAAATTATTTTCCCTTGATGTCAATGTAGGCTCCCCATTAACGGGTCGTGTTGGGATTGGCGAAAATACGCATTTTTGTGCTGTCGTTGATAAAGTTTTTCTTCAATTTTCCGGTTCACCGCGCTCCGGTCACGAGCTCTGGCTTGCCATAGGGCATATCACTCAGAACCTATTCCATTAGGTTCTAAGCATTCTTAATTATAACGACGAACCATCAAGGCTTTATTTGTCCTGAATAGAACCCCAGCCCAATGATCAATGTGTTTCGCAGAGGGAGTATCATTCACTCTCTTGGCATCTCAATTCAGATGAGGTGCGTGTTCAAACCATGGCGGTCACTCAGGGGAGAGGTGAACGGGTGCGCGGTAGAGCGATACAGAGTGTATGTTGTAGGTTTGGGGCTGTGCTCCTCCTCTAGGGTTCGCTTGGTACGCTGGCACCATTTGCGTTCCCATGCGGGATCGCCGGTGTCTTGGTATTCATCAGCAGGCCGCCGAGAAACCTCGGTTTTCTGAAGCGCTGGGGAGCAGTCAAAAAAATGTCACAAAATTGACGCATAATGGCGCAGCATAGCCTAATAATAGAGATCGTTAACACATTGGCAGGATTGATCATGGCAAGACGCATACTGGTGGTGGAAGACGAAGCGCCGATCCGTGAAATGGTGTGCTTGGTGCTGGAACAGAATGGTTACCAACCGATGGAAGCTGAAGACTATGGCAGTGCGGTGATGCGCCTGTCTGAGCCATTCCCTGATGTGGTGTTGCTCGATTGGATGCTACCCGGCGGTTCTGGTATTCAGTTTATCAAACATATGAAACGTGAAGCGCTAACCCGCGATATTCCTGTGATGATGTTAACTGCGCGCGGTGAAGAAGAAGATCGGGTACGCGGGCTGGAAGTGGGGGCAGATGATTATATCACCAAGCCGTTTTCGCCCAAGGAATTGGTGGCGCGCATCAAGGCGGTAATGCGCCGCATTTCCCCCATGGCAGTAGAAGAGGTGATTGAAATGCAGGGGTTGAGTCTCGACCCCGCCTCACACCGCGTGATAGCTAACGATCAGGCGTTGAATATGGGGCCAACGGAGTTCAAGCTGCTGCATTTTTTTATGACCCACCTGGAGCGTGTCTATAGCCGCGAACAATTGCTGAATCAGGTATGGGGCACTAACGTTTATGTGGAAGACCGCACTGTTGACGTGCATATCCGTCGGCTTCGTAAGGCGCTAGAGACCAGCGGTCATGATAAAATGGTGCAAACTATTCGGGGTGCCGGCTATCGGTTCTCAACGCGTTATTGATGGCACTGCGCTGGAGAATATGTCGTGTTAGACCGCCTGTCCTGGAAGAGGCTCGCTCTTGAGCTGGTTCTTTTCTGTCTGCCAGCATTGCTGCTGGGGGTGATTATCGGTTATCTGTCTTGGTTGCTGCTGGTGTCTGTACTGGCTGCGCTGGCATGGAATTTTTACAACCAACATAAACTTTCTCACTGGCTGTGGGTTGACCGCAGCATGACGCCACCAGCCGGGCGCTGGAATTGGCAACCGCTGTTCTATGGGCTGTACCAAATGCAGCAGCGTAATCGCCGCCGCCGCCGTGAACTGGCTTTACTGATCAAACGCTTTCGTAGCGGGGCTGAGTCGCTGCCCGATGCGGTGGTGATAACCACCGTCGAAGGTAACATCTTCTGGTGCAACGGGTTGGCGCAGCATCTGCTCGGCTTTCGCTGGCCGGAAGACAATGGTCAACACATCCTCAATCTGTTGCGTTATCCGCAGTTCAGCCACTATTTGCAGCAGCAGGCATTTTCACATCCGCTGACGTTGCAACTGAATAACGAACACCATGTTGAGTTCCGTGTGATGCCCTATGCCGAAGGCCAGTTGCTGATAGTAGCGCGTGATGTGAGCCAAATGCGCCAGTTGGAGAATGTACGACGCAACTTCTTCGCCAATGTCAGCCATGAGTTGCGCACGCCACTGACGGTATTGCAGGGGTATCTGGAAATGATGAGCAACGAATCGCTAGATGCTGCACTGTGCGCTAAGGCGCTGGATACCATGCAGGAGCAGGCTCGGCGTATGGACGGGCTGGTCACGCAATTACTAACGTTGTCGCGCATTGAGGCAACCCCCAATGTGAAAATGAATGAATGGGTGGATATTCCGCTGATGCTACGGGTGCTACAGCGCGAGGCGCAGTCGCTGAGCGGCGGCAAGCACGCAATGATCTTCCGGGTGAATGAGCAGCTCAAGGTATTCGGCAATCAAGAGCAGTTGCGCAGTGCGGTATCGAACCTGGTGTACAACGCCATCACCCATACCCCGGCGGGGACGAATATTGCCGTGAGCTGGCAGCAGACGCCGCACGGCGCGCAGTTCCAGATCGATGATAACGGGCCGGGCATCGCCGCTGAGCATCTCCCGCGCCTGACCGAACGGTTTTACCGTGTTGACCCGGCACGTTCGCGCCAGACCGGCGGCAGCGGACTGGGGCTGGCGATCGTCAAGCATGCGCTCAGCCATCACCATGCACGGTTGGAGATTTATAGCGAGCTGGGGATGGGGACACGGTTTATTTTTACCTTGCCTAACCGGTTGGCTGTTCCCGCTGATTTATCAGAAAAGGCGGCGAAAAATTAACGCGTAAGAGACCGGCATGAGTCGAATTTTCCGTGGGCTGGTCTCTGCATTGCTTGCGTTATCCCGGAGCAGCGTGCTGTAGGCTTCTAGTTTTACGAGGGGCTAAGCAAGAAAGAGCACAAATCATGTAGTGTATATTTATTGATATCTAACATGATCGACTGGTTGGTGAATGCCATTTAGATGATAACTCTGCTTTTTACCCTGCGCCTTGCCTTTGAGCGCTATAAAAGTTTACCTTATTGCCTGTTGCTGGATTAGATCTCCGCTTTATACCCAAAATAATTTGAGTTGCAGGAAGACGGCGCAAAGCAGCAAGCGCATGCAACTTGAAGTATTACGAGGATATAAAATCCTGAAACCTTACCCATAACCCTTAGTGGTGACTGTCGAAATAAGGGTAAAACGTCCGGCGTCACGCGTTTTTTGCTCTTATTTTATCCTGATGATGAAACGGCAATCTGGCAACTGGGTGAGCATATTGTCACTGGACTATCGGACATTTTTTTCATTTTAATAGGCAGCACGGCATCGTATGAGTCATCGTTTAACATCAAAAGATATTCTGGCATTGGGTTTCATGACCTTTGCTTTATTCGTCGGCGCTGGGAACATCATTTTCCCGCCAATGGTTGGTCTGCAATCCGGCGAACACGTCTGGATCGCTGCGCTCGGGTTCCTGATCACCGCCGTGGGGTTACCGGTCATTACCGTGATTGCGTTGGCGCGCGTCGGCGGCGGTATTGACGCGCTAAGCACGCCGATTGGCCGCAGTGCTGGCCTGTTGCTGGCGACCCTCTGCTATTTGGCGGTAGGCCCATTGTTCGCCACCCCGCGCACCGCCACCGTATCCTTTGAAGTGGGTATTGCCCCGCTGATCGGTCATGGTGACATGCCCCTGTTTCTCTACAGCCTGGTGTACTTTGCGCTGGTGATCGGCATTTCCTTGTATCCAAACCGCCTGATCGACACCGTTGGTCATGTGTTGGCACCGCTAAAAATTGTGGCGCTGGCTGTTCTGGGTATCGCCGCGCTGCTGTGGCCAGTGGGTACGCCGATCTCAGCAACTAACACTTATCAGACGATGGCTTTCTCCTCTGGCTTTGTTAACGGCTATCTAACCATGGACACCTTGGGTGCGCTGGTGTTTGGCATCGTCATCGTCAACGCCGCGCGTTCTCGCGGCGTAAAAGACACTGGCCTGCTGACGCGTTACACCATCCTGGCCGGATTGATCGCTGGTGTAGGTCTGACGCTGGTTTACCTGAGCCTGTTCAAACTGGGGTCGGGTAGCGGCGTATTAGTGCCTGAGGCCACCAACGGTGCGGTGATCCTGCATGCCTACGTGCAGAATACCTTCGGCAACTTAGGCAGCTTCTTCTTGGCAGCATTGATCTTTATCGCTTGTATAGTGACTGCGGTAGGTCTGACTTGTGCCTGCGCCGAGTTCTTCGCCCAATATCTGCCGTTCTCCTACAAAACGCTGGTATTTATCTTAGGCTTGTTCTCGATGGTGGTATCCAATCTGGGCCTGAGCCACCTGATCCAAATCTCCATCCCAGTGCTGACGGCGATTTACCCACCGTGCATTGTGCTGGTGCTGCTGAGCTTCACTTTGGGCTGGTGGAACAACGCGCCGCGCATTATAGCGATGGTGATGCTGATCAGCTTGTTGTTTGGTATCCTTGATGCAGTGAAGGCGTCCAGCCTCCAACACCTGCTGCCGACGTGGGCCCATCACCTGCCGCTGGCGGAGCAAGGGCTGGCCTGGTTGCTGCCTTCACTATTGATGTTAGTGCTGGTAGCGATTTATGATCGGGTGTGTACGCGTGAAAAAGTGACCACGTGCTAATAAACCCCCGGTTTAATCGAGGGCCACGGACTGATCCGTGGCTTTTTATGTTCCAAAATTATGGGTCATTTTATGCAACAACAGCCACCCCCCCCCTCTCCCGCCAATAAGTTGAAACCTGGTCTTAATGCGCGTCATATCCGCTTTATGGCGCTGGGTTCGGCTATTGGCACCGGGTTGTTCTACGGATCGGCGGACGCTATCAAGATGGCAGGCCCCAGTGTGCTGTTGGCTTATCTGATCGGCGGCATTGTGGCCTTTATCATTATGCGTGCACTGGGTGAGATGTCGGTCAATAACCCGCAGGCCAGTTCTTTTTCCCGCTACGCGCAGGATTATCTTGGGCCGATGGCAGGGTATATCACTGGTTGGACCTACTGCTTTGAAATTTTGATCGTTGCCATCGCCGATGTGACCGCTTTCGGTATTTATATGGGGGTCTGGTTCCCTGAGGTGCCGCAATGGATCTGGGTGTTGAGTGTGGTGCTGATTATCGGGGCTATCAACCTGATGAGCGTTAAGGTGTTCGGTGAACTGGAGTTCTGGTTCTCGTTTTTTAAGGTTGCCACTATCACCATTATGATCGTTGCCGGTGTCGGCATGATTATCTGGGGGATTGGCAACGGCGGGCAGCCAACGGGCATTCATAACCTTTGGTCTAATGGTGGCTTCTTCAGCAACGGTTTTATCGGGATGATCTTGTCGCTGCAATTGGTGATGTTTGCCTACGGTGGTATCGAAATCATCGGTATTACCGCCGGTGAAGCCAAAGATCCGAAAAAATCGATCCCGCAGGCCATCAACTCGGTGCCGTGGCGTATTCTGGTGTTCTATGTCGGCACGCTGTTGGTCATCATGTCGATTTATCCGTGGAACCAAGTGGGCACCAATGGTAGTCCGTTCGTGCTGACCTTCCAACACATGGGCATCACCATGGCGGCGAGTATCCTTAACTTTGTGGTGATCACCGCGTCACTGTCGGCGATTAACAGTGATGTGTTCGGCGTCGGCCGCATGTTGCATGGCATGGCCGAGCAAGGCCATGCGCCGAAGATGTTCAATAGAGTCTCCAAGAGGGGTATCCCGTGGGTGACGGTGATGGTGATGTTGTTGGCGCTGTTGCTGGCGGTATATCTCAACTACATCATGCCGGAAAACGTGTTCCTGGTGATCGCTTCGCTGGCCACTTTTGCCACCGTTTGGGTATGGATTATGATCCTGTTCTCACAGATCGCCTTCCGTCGCAGCCTGAGTAAAACGCAGGTGAGTAATCTGGCGTTCCCACTACGTGGCGGGGTATTTACCTCGATGATGGCGATTATCTTCCTGGCGTTTATCATCGGCCTGATCGGTTACTTTCCAACCACCCGCGTATCGTTATACGCCGGTTTGGTTTGGGTGATGGCGTTGCTGGTGGGTTATTACTTTAAAATCAACTACCAAAAGAAACGGGCGGCACTTGAGCAACCGCAGAACTGAAAACAGCGTATGGCGAATGCGGCATGCCGATGCTGGGTGTGCAGATTGCCGCTGCCCGGAGAATGTGAAGTGGAGCAACGACAAACGCGAGGGAAATGGGGCCAGTTTCCCGCCCCGATAGGGTTAGTACATCAATATCCGACGGCCGAGCCAGCAGGAAGGCGGACGTCGTTGGCACCGTACAGGTAGCCTTCGCGCACTCTGCCGGATACCGCAGAGTCGTTACCTGAGCTATCTGGATTGACGCCTATTGCGCCTGGTAGGCCAACCTAAGCGTGGCGCATCGCTTCGGTCATGGTATGGATGGCCGCCGCTGCCACTGCCTGCGGGATTTTGCCTCTGTAAAATGCATCCGTGCCGTCTTTGGCGATGGCTGACAGCGTATTGGCCAGATCGCGCTGTACCAAGCGATCGCCCGGCTGCAATGGCGTGCCGTCTGGGCGTAGGAAGATCTTGGCGGACTCAGGATCTTGTTTGAAACGTGCGATGGTGGTGTCGAGGACATCGGTGTCGGCACGGGTCGGCACGGGTCAGCACAAAGCCTTCGCGCGCCAGTTTGATCGCCGGTGCTAACAACTGCTGGCGGCTCAGCTTACCGTATTTCTCGCGTGCAGTTTCCATACCTAGCACCGTGCCTGGTACGGCTACTGCCAGATAGCCGTATAAACTGGTATCTTTCTTCACCTTGCCGACAGCGTCCAGATACATTTGGGCGCTAGCCGCCGCCGGCGCGACTTCACGGAAGTTAATAAAGGTATCGGTACCATCGGCCAGGTGGATGGTCATAAAGCCGCCACCGCCGATATTGCCGCAGCAGGGGTTGACCACCGCCTGCGCGTAGCCAACCGCCACCGCAGCATCTATCGCATTGCCGCCCATTTTTAGGATGTCGGCGTGAGGCCAGGTGCTGTGAGGTTACCACCATGCTATTTGGGGCTTCTACCGCCGGATTGGAAGCCGCATGCAGGCTACAGCTGGCTAGCAATAGTGCCGCGGTCATTGGTTTGCCCCATTTCTGTAAAAGCATAGTTACCCTTACCCTGTAAATTTTTTTGGTATTTGCTTTGCTTGCAAAGAGCAGCAAGCCTGTGTTGTTGTGCATCTTGATAATAGATACCGATAAGGAGAGAGTAGAGTAACCAGGCTGAGAAATGTGAGCGGAAACGAGGAAGTAAAGCCCACATTGTGGGCGGGATCTAAAAAGGATAAAAAAACCGGCCACGTGAGCCGGCTGATTCACTTGCAGATTGAAATTACAGCTTGGCAGCGTTCTCGGACAGGTATTTAGCGACACCGTCTGGAGATGCGCCCATACCTGCTTTGCCTTTTTCCCACTGAGCCGGGCACACTTCGCCGTGTTGCTCGTGGAATTGCAGTGCGTCAACGGTACGCAGCATTTCGTCGATGTTACGGCCGATTGGCAGGTCGTTGACAACCTGCGCGCGTACCACACCGTCTTTGTCGATCAGGAAGGAGCCGCGCAGCGCAACGCCAGCTTCTGGGTGTTCGATGCCGTAAGCTTGCTGAATTTCACGCTTAATGTCAGCAACCATGGCGTATTTCACTTCACCGATGCCGCCGTTTTCGACCGGGGTTTTACGCCATGCGTTATGGACGAACTCTGAATCGAATGAAACGCCAACCACTTCAACGCCACGCTTCTGGAACTCTTCATAGCGGTGATCGAAAGCGATCAGCTCAGAAGGACATACGAAGGTGAAGTCCATCGGCCAGAAGAACAAAACCGCCGGCTTGCCGTTCAGGTGCTTCTTTAGGTTAAAGTTTTCAACAATTTCGCCGTTGCCTAATACGGCAGCAGCAGTAAAATCAGGGGCTTGACGAGTTACCAGAACCATAATGACTCCTGTAAAAGTTGTTAAGGGGTTGAGAGAAAAAGCACTGGCCAGTATAAGAGCCGCGACTGGGTGGATAAAGGGTAAAACACCCATCGATGAGATAGGTTTTACCTATTAAATCCGTATGTTAAATTTATAAAAAATCAAAATAACTTTTTCCTGAAAAAGGGCAAGTATAAAAAATATTTTCTTGAAAAGCGCCGCAATTTCAGTTTTTTGAACTTGACTTTACAGCTTTTTGTCTTTCGCCTGTTGCATCATCTGTGGGTAAAACTGCCAAAAGTGTGTTTCAAGCTGAGGGTAATGGCGTTCGATGTCGGCGAAGGATCCCGCCAACGCGGCGAGGCGTGGGCGGCGGGTGGCCATACTTTGCAGCACTTTGGCGATAAATGGTAATTCGGCATAGCGTTCTAGCCAGCGTTCTGGCCACAGGTAGCGGTTTAGGTTCTGAAAGCGTGGCGGCGTCAGCGGCAGGTACGGCACAATTTGGCTGCGCGCCTGCTGGGTGAAACTGTGTAGGCTGCTTAATGGTTCCAACTGTTGCCAGTGGCGCGCCAGAAAGTGATCCCAAACGACGTCAAGGGTGATCGGTGCCACGCACGAAGTCCGCCAGCAGATTGCCCAGCAAAGAGCTTTGCGCCAACATGGCCAAATGGAGATGAGCGAGAAAATTCATCCGGCCACTATACCCTAAATAATGGGCGTTGCACTAAGGCGTCAAACACTGGCCCGCAGGGATGGGGGTCGCTAACCCCGAGCTTACACGAACAAGTGATTCGTGTGAGTGATAAATCTGCCAGGAACTGATTTGAATGCCGTAAAGCGGCAGGCAAGTTCGTCAGGGGGAATCCTGAGATGGGCCGAATGGCGCAGCCAACAAAGAGGCGGTTTCAACTATGATGGGTAGATACCCGACGTTAAGTGCCTAATAGGATAGGTTCTAAGTACATCTTGCTTATTTCTTGCTGCTGACTGCCTACAGCTTTAGACTAGGCCGCCTATTTTCATCAGCCATCTTATAGTGAAGAAGTGAATACCCATGCGCGTTGCCGATTTTTCGTTTGAACTCCCTGGCTCCCTGATTGCCCGCTATCCGCAGCCTGCACGCAGCAGTTGCCGCTTATTGCAACTGGATGGGCCGAGCGGGGAACTGACGCACGGTGTATTTACCGATTTGCTGGACAAGCTGGAAGCTGGCGATCTGTTGGTGTTTAACAATACCCGGGTGATCCCGGCGCGTATATTTGGCCGCAAGGCCAGCGGCGGCAAGGTAGAAGTGCTGGTGGAGCGCGTGCTCGACGATCACCGCGTGTTGGCGCACGTTCGCGCCTCCAAGGCACCGAAGCCGGGTGCCGAACTGCTGTTGGGTGATGACGAAAGCATCGCTGCCACCATGGTGGCACGTCACGACACACTGTTTGAGCTGCGTTTTAATGATAATCGTGATGTATTCAGCGTTCTCAATGCCGTTGGTCATATGCCGCTGCCGCCGTATATCGATCGCCCGGACGAAGACGCCGATCGCGAGCTGTATCAGACGGTTTACAGTGAGAAACCGGGCGCTGTCGCCGCGCCGACCGCTGGCCTGCACTTCGACGAACCGCTGTTGGCTGCGCTGCGCGCGAAAGGCATTAAGATGGCCTTTGTTACCTTGCATGTTGGTGCTGGCACTTTCCAGCCGGTGCGGGTGGAGACCATTGAAGCGCATATGATGCATGCGGAATACACTGAGGTATCGCAGGAGGTGGTTGATGCAGTGCTGGACTGTAAAGCACGCGGAAAACGCGTGGTGGCGGTGGGCACCACCTCGGTGCGCTCGCTGGAAAGTGCCGCCAATGCCAGCAAGCCCGCGCTGATTGCCCCATTCTTCGGCGATACCCGCATCTTTATCACTCCAGGCTATCGCTATCAGGTGGTTGACGCGCTAGTAACCAATTTTCACTTGCCGGAATCGACGCTAATCATGTTGGTTGCCGCTTTCGCTGGCTATAAAAACACCATGAACGCTTATCTGCAGGCGGTAGCCGAGCAATACCGCTTCTTTAGTTACGGCGATGCGATGTTGATCAGCCGTAATCCGCAGGCGGAGCAAGAGTCCGTTGGTGCAGATGCCCAATAGATTGCAAGCTGTGGCAAGGCGCACCAGGTGCCAAGCGCTTACTCAAGTCAGTGACTGGCGGGAGAAGGTACCGCCGATATAGCCGCAGTTTGAAAGATGAAGGGTAGGTATTCCTGTGCTGCGCAAACGGCATGATCCTGTTTTAACGACATCAGACTGTTCCACAGATAACCCAGGCGTTACTGCCGCTGTACCTCCAGCAGAAAATCTACCTGCGCCAGGGCGTCGATATCACGTGCAGCACGCTGGCCGACTGATTCGGTGCGGTGGGTGCTGCGCTGAGGCCTCTGGCAGAAGCGTTGCACCGGGACTTGTTACAGCAAGCGGTGCTGTAGGAGGATGAAACGCTGTTGCTGTTGCTCAACCCCGAGAAAGGCAAAAGCCAGAAAGGCTACTTGTGGGTGTACGCCAGTGCAGCCGGGTCAATCCGGCCCGTAGTGGTGTATGACTGTCAGCCAGGGCGCAGCGGCACCTATGCCCAAGCGATGCTGAATAACTGGCAGGGGACGCTGGTTGTGGACGGGTATGCTGGCTACCGGGCATTATTCGACGAAGGTGGTGTGAAAGAAGCGGGCTGCTGGGCCCATGTGCGTCGGAAGTTCTTCGACCAGTACAGGGCAAACGGCAGTCCGGTGGCGGAGACGGCATTAACCACTATCCGTGAAATGTACAAACTGGGGCGTTGGATAAGGCAACGTCCGGCAGAACAACGACGACGATGACGTCAGCGTTATGCGAAACCGTGGTCGGCGGCGTTCGAAAGCTGGCGGCAGCTGAAACAGCAGAAGACGGCGGCGAACTCGGGGATACGCAAAGCTATCGATTATGCACTGAAGCGGTGGGTGGCGTTACGGGTTTACCTGGAGGATGGCCGGGTGCCGATAGACAACAACCGGACGGAGAATGTGATATGGCCCGTGGCGATCGTGGCATCGGACGGGTAGCGTCCCTCTGCCTTGCAAACAAAGGACATAAAGTTTGTATTGGGATTGGGTACCGGGAGCGTGAAGATTGCGCACATGAAGTTGTGGAAAAGATTCGCCATTTCGGTGGCACAGCCATCGCTGTGGGGTGCGACCAGCCAATCGCAGAACAGGCGCAGGCCGATCGTGAGTTTCAATCCACGCACCCGCGTGGGGTGCGACTTACTGACCAGTTGAAGAAAAACTTCCCTAACATGGTTTCAATCCACGCACCCGCGTGGGGTGCGACTACGGCCTACTTGGTAAGGTTTTTGAGCGCATCATGTTTCAATCCACGCACCCGCGTGGGGTGCGACACACTGTAAGTTCTATAGTAAACGGTGTTAATTGGTTTCAATCCACGCACCCGCGTGGGGTGCGACAGCTAGATGTAGCCCCATCGTATTCAACGATTGGGTTTCAATCCACGCACCCGCGTGGGGTGCGACAGTTGTAGTAGAGCTTTCTAGCTACAAGCAGCAGTTTCAATCCACGCACCCGCGTGGGGTGCGACAGTAGGCCTGAGCGTAATATCATCAGCATCTAAGGTTTCAATCCACGCACCCGCGTGGGGTGCGACTTGTAGCTACGTACTACAGCCTAGCTGAGGTAGGGGTTTCAATCCACGCACCCGCGTGGGGTGCGACCCACGAGATTAACGGCATCACCTACAAACTAAGAGTTTCAATCCACGCACCCGCGTGGGGTGCGACCGCCTTCTTGCAAAGGCAGAGACAGTCTACCGAGGAACCCTATTCTGCGCCAACCCCATGAGGGGAACCACAAATAGGCACTCTCGAAAGGCTGTCTTTCAATATGATCCATTTTATCAATCAGTTGAAAAACGCCATCCTCCCTGAGTTTTAATGAGTACTACCGGTTGGCGTTCAGATAATCAGGTCACTCTTGAAAATATCCAAGGCCGGTTTGGCACCATGGTGCTCCACCTTGCCACGCCACTCCTTGCCTAGACGATAAAAACGCAGGCTATCCACACCCGGCTCATACGCCTTCAACAGCTGTTCCTTAAACCGCACCCACTGAGCAGGTTCCACTTCGCATTCAAACACCGAGTACTGTACACGTACACCATAGTCCAGACAGATCTTCGCCAAATGACGCAATCGACGCGGTCCCTCAGGATCTTCCAGAGAGACATCGTAGGTCACCAGTACCATCATGGCCGCATTCCTTCATCGATGAAAATAAGGTGGATATTCCGCCAAATCGCCGCGCAAATGTTGTGCCAGCAACATGGCCTGCACATGAGGCAACAAGCCAACAGCTACTTTTTCCCCCAAGAACGGATGGGTGATCTCTTCCTGTTTTCTGGCTTGCCAGCTTTGTAACAACAATCGTCGAGTATCCTCCTTCATGGCGATACCACCCAGAATATCTGTTGTAAAATCATTAGGCTTGACCTGCTGACGATTGATCAGTGTCAACACTAACCGATCCACTATCGGAGTGTAGTGGCACACTGAATTTGGCCACCTGAACAGAGGTGATATGCTCACCTCAGGACATTACAGGTGCTTCAATGAAAAAAAGAAATTTCAGTGCAGAGTTCAAACGCGAATCCGCTCAACTGGTCGTTGACCAGAACTACACCGTGGCAGATGCAGCCAGTGCTATGGATGTCGGCCTTTCCACAATGACGCGATGGGTGAAGCAGTTGCGTGATGAGCGGCAGGGAAAAATACCTAAAGCCTCTCCCATTACTCCTGAACAAATTGAAATACGTGAGCTGAGGAAAAAAATACAACGTATTGAAATGGAAAACGAAATATTAAAAAAGGCTACCGCGCTCTTGATGTCAGACTCCCTGAACAGTTCTCGATAATCGGGAAACTCAGAGCGCATTATCCGGTGGTCACACTCTGCCACGTGTTCGGGGTTCATCGCAGCAGCTACAAATACTGGAAAAACCGTCCTGAAAAACCAGATGGCAGACGAGCTGTATTACGCAGCCAGGTACTGGAACTGCATAGCGTCAGCCATGGCTCTGCTGGCGCAAGGAGTATCGCAACTATGGCAACCATGAAGGGCTTCAGGATGGGACGATGGCTCGCCGGCAGGCTCATGAAAGAGCTGGGGCTGGTCAGTTGTCAACAGCCCACTCATCGGTATAAATGCGGTGGCCTTGAACACATCGCTATCCCGAATCACCTTGAGCGGCAGTTCGCAGTGACAGAGCCTAATCAGGTGTGGTGTGGCGATGTGACCTATATCTGGACAGGCAGGCGCTGGGCCTACCTCGCCGTTGTTCTCGACCTGTTCGCGAGAAAACCGGTGGGCTGGGCAATGTCGTTCTCACCGGACAGCAGGCTGACCATCAAAGCGCTGGAGATGGCGTGGGAGGCCCGGGGAAAACCAGCCGGAGTGATGTTCCACAGCGATCAGGGCAGCCATTACACAAGCAGACAGTTCCGGCAGTCACTGTGGAGGTATCGGATCAGACAGAGTATGAGTCGGCGTGGAAACTGCTGGGATAATAGCCCAATGGAGCGCTTCTTCAGGAGTCTGAAGAACGAATGGGTACCGGTGACGGGTTACATAAACTTCAGCGATGCAGCCCACGCAATAACGGACTATATCGTTGGGTATTACAGCGCGCTCAGGCCGCATGAATATAACGGTGGGTTACCACCAAACGAATCGGAAAACCGATACTGGAAAAACTCTAACGCGGTGGCCAGTTTTAGTTGACCACTACACATCGCAGCCCTTGAAGAAAAGCTCCGACAGAAAAATAGTAAACTCAGCCTCGTGGAAGAGACTGAGTCCTTCCTGCGCTCGGCGCTGGCCCGTGCAGAAGAAAAGATAGAAAACGAAGAGCGGGAAATAGAGCATCGGCGTGCGCAACTGGAAAAGCTGCGCCGGATGCTGTTCGGTACCCGCTCTGAAAAACTTCGCCGACAGGTGGAAGAGGCTGAAGCGGTGCTGAAACTGCACGAGCAGGCGGGTGACCGTCACAGCGGTCGGGAAAACGACCCGCAGGTTCCCCGTCAGCTTCGCCAGTCCGAACACCTTCCGCGTGAGATGAACCGCCTTGAGCCCGTGGAAACTGGCTGTCCTAGTGCGGAAGTGACCTTAAATATCTCGGCGAAGTCAGCGCAGAACAGCTGGAACTGGTCGCCTGCGCTCTGAAAGTCATCCGCACCGTCAGGGTGAAAAAGGCGTGCGTAAAGTGTGACTGCATTGTTGAAGCCCCCGCCCCCTCGCGTCCCATTGACCGCAGCATCGCAGGGCCTAGCCTGCTGGCCCGGGTGCTGACGTCAAAATACGGCGAACACTTGCCCTTGTATCGTCAAACTGCAATCCTGGCCCGTCAGGGCGTGGACCTGAGTCGAGCCTTGCTCTCCAACTGGGTAGATGCCTGCTGCCGGTTAATGGCACCGCTGGACGAAGCACTGTACCGCTACGTCATGGATACCCGCAAACTTCATACCGACGATACGCCGGTGCCAGTGTTGTCCCCGGGCAGGAAGAAGACGAAAACCGGGCGGCTCTGGACGTATGTCCGCGATAACCGTAACGCTGGTTCATCAGACCCACCGGCGGCCTGGTTCGCCTACTCGCCGAACCGGCAGGGAAAACATCCGCAACAGCATCTTCGCCAATATAGTGGCGTGTTGCAGGCTGATGCGTACGGCGGTTATGACCGGTTGTTCAGTGCAGAACGTGAAGGCGGTGCACTGATCGAAGCTGCATGCTGGGCGCACGCCCGTGGAAAAATCCATGATGTGTATATCAGTACCCAGACTGCCACAGCCGAGGAAACCCTGAAACGCATCGGTGAACTCTACGTTATAGAGGAAGAAATACGCGGCAGGCTGGAAGCAGAAAGGCAGTCAGTCAGACAGGCCCGAGCTAAACCGTTACTCGACTCACTCCATGAGTGGATGGTGGATAAAAGCGCGACGCTGTCGAAAAAATCCCGGTTGGGTGAAGCGTTCGCGTAGACGTTGAACCAATGGGATGCGTTGTGTTATTACGCCGATGAGGGGCTGACGGAACCTGACAATAACGCAGCGGAACGGGCGTTGAGGGTCGTCTGTCTGGGGAAAAAAAATTATATCTTCTTCGGCAGCGACCATGGTGGTGAGCGCGGCGCACTGCTGTACGGCCTGATCGGTACGTGCAAACTCAACGGAATCGACCCGGGGGCTTATCTGCGTCATATCCTGAGCGTACTGCCGGAGCGGCCCTGTAATAAAGTGGCCGAACTTCTGCCCTGGAAAGTGGATCTCACTTCTCATTAACCGTCAATACGACACTGCCTTTACGATTACGACATTATCATGTGATCTATCACCAAAATAACTAAGCTATATTTTCCTGATGTAAATCATGAAGGTTGATAGCACCGACCACCTTTCCCTCGGCATTAACAACTGGCGCGGCGTTTATATGGTTTTTGTGCAGCGCATCCAATGCGGTGCCCACAGACCATTCTTCAGGTAATTGGTAGCCTGGACGGCTAATCGCCTCAATAATTGGCGCATCAAGGTTCGATCCTTTTACCATCCACCTTCGGAGGTCTCCGTCAGTAAAAACGCCAGCGACTAAATCATTATTATCGCATACTACCACCAACCCCAACCCAGTTCTGCTGAGCTCAAGCATCCCTTCCATCACCGTACTATCCAGATGAACTTTAGGTAACCTCTCACCGGTGCGCATCAAATGATGTACACGGTTGAGTAAGCGTGCGCCTAAACTGCCTCCAGGATGTGAACGAGCAAATTGCTCAGGACTAAATCCACGATACCGCATCAGGGCCATGGTCAACGCATCCCCCATAAGTAGCGTATTTAAGGCACTGGATGTGGGCGCCAGTCCTAATGGGCAGGCTTCCCGTTCTACGCCTATATCCAAAACACAGGTTGCCGACTGCGCCAATGGCGAAGTTAGATTTCCAGTTATGGCAATGACAGGAATATGAGCCTCGCTTAATAATGGCAATAATGTGTCGAGCTCGCGGGCGCGCCCTGAATACGAAATAAAAATCACCACATCCGGGGCCGAAATCATGCCAAGATCACCATGCAATGCTTCTGCCGGATGTACAAAAAAGGCGGGTGTTCCTGTACTGGCCAATGAAGCTGATATTTTTTTGCCAATATGGCCTGACTTTCCCATACCAGACACAATAACTTTCCCTTTGCACTGCATCAGTATTTCACACGCCCTGACGATAGAGTCATCCAGACGTTGGAGCATTTTTTGCGCTTCAGCGATCTCAATCGCCATCGTTTCCCGGGCAAAGGCTAAAAAAGATTTACTCATCTTCATTACTTCCTACAATCACGACCTCTATGCCGTTTTCACGTAATGCATTGAGATAATTTACAGAAATACTTGAATCGGTAATTAATATATCCACAGCGCTCAGTTGGCATACAATATTGGGGCTTTTACGACCGAACTTTGATGAGTCTACCAGTAAAATAATCTGCTTAGCCGAGTGGCACATGGCCTGGCTTACTGCATAGGCTTCATTGAATGTCGTGACGCCTGCATTTAAGTCTACGCCGTCGGCACCGATGAATAATTTATCAAAACTGAATTGGGAAAAAGCAGCCTCTGCAAGACATCCGTGAAAGGATGCAGAATTTTTACGGTATGTACCGCCGGGCATCAGGATCACCTGATCATTATTCAGCTCAACGAGTTCATTAACGATGGTTAAACTGTTGGTCATTACCGTAATATTATTGAACTGGGATAGGCAGGGCACCATACGCAAGACCGTACTTCCTGTATCAAAAATCAGTGAATCACCATCGTTTATCAGCGAAACAGCATGTCGGGCAATCCACTTCTTTTGATCCGGGTTGATATGAGTTTTACGATGGATGGGTTGATCTCCCTCGTCTCGGCTGAGCATTACCCCGCCATAGGTCCTCAACACCATGCCCGCAGTTTCCAGTGACGTTAAATCCTTACGGATAGTCGTACCTGTAGTCCCAAAATGATTGGACAATATCTCAACAGAAGTTTTTCCATTGTGATGTAAATATTCCAGAATTGCTGACTGCCGCTGCTTAGGTTTCATCACATTTCATCATCCAATTATAAAATTCTTACCTTTTTTGAAAAAAATATAACAAACTTCGAAATATTTTTCTTATACAATGAAAGATATCATAATTGAGGTTGAATCGCCAAATTCAGGGCGGTTTGGCATGCATGTTGATGCGGGAAAATCACTTTGGGCTCAAGGGAATTTTTATGCAGACCGATGACCTGAGTCAATCTAACTGGTCGAGCGAAAACGGTAAGACCCCTTAGCATAAACCCATCACACACATGCCCATCTTCATCAAAGGATAATGCCATTATTACACGCGATCTGAAACAACCGGTAGAACGGCCAATACCCACGCGCCCTTGGCAAATCAGGCGATTCAACGCTTGATTGAATCGCCTGATTTGCCACCATCCCAAAAGGATTTGCCCCAGCCATGCAACGACGGCAATACAAATTAGCAATGTTACAGAACTCATGCATTACACCTTGTTAGAGAACCGGCCCCATGCAATCGCATGAAGCCGAATGGTTAAAACATAACCTGACCACCGGTTATATTGATCGATTGGCCTGTGCAATATGAAACTTTATCACTGGCATAAAACAGCAACGTATCCAACACATCCTGATAATCACATCCACGCTTCAATGGAACCTTATCAATGTAATATTGTTCGACCTGATCTTCCCTGATACCCAGTTTTTCCGCATATTGTGGGAGCAATGACTGGAACATGGGTGACTTGAGCAAATTACCCAGCATCAGGGAATGAACGGTGATGCCGTACTCCGCCAAATCCAACGCTAACGACTGAGTCAGCCCCACACCGCCGAACTTGGCCGCACTGTAACCGGAGTTATGCTTACTGCCCACCTTGCCGGATTTGGAGTTAATCTGAATGATTCTCCCTGCGGCCTTATCACGAATCATCAGCTTTGAAAACTCTCTGGCGCAGAGGAAATATCCCACCAGATTCACATTGAGAGACAGGTTAAAATCGCTCAGTTTGAATTGAGTGATCGACGCAGCTTTCGCGGTGCCGGCGTTGTAAACAAGCAAATCAGTACGCCCAAATGTTTCATCGACCGCTTTCGCCAGGGAAATAACGCTATCTTCATCAGCCGCGTTCACCTGGAATCCAGCCGCATGTCCTTTTCCATGCGATTGGTTAATTTCCGCCGCTACTGTTTCGGCATTGCCGCCATTAAGGTCTGCAACGGCCACTTTATAACCCGCATCTGCGAGACCTTTACAAAGGAAAGCCCCCAGTGTTTGCCCCCCTCCGACAACTACAGCAATCTGTTCCATTTTTCTCTCCTTATTAATTACTTAATACTCGAAATTTCTGTCCGGGTTCGATAACGCCAGGCGTAGGGCCTTCGACGTGAACCGTCCCCGGAAACTCTGCCTCTTTAGTGCCATCGAACCATATAGTGATGTGTCCGAGCTCCCGTAGGTTTGTTTCCGCTACCGACCCAACCGCAGTTATGGGCCAGCTATACTCACCAATCGTGATCACAGAACCAGGTAGCAAAGCCTCCGCCAGACTAATTTCAGGGTGATGGATAAAGCAGTATTCAGCTACTTCTGCTGGAGCACCTTCTCCAAAGGTAATAATGAAATTATCCTCAAGTGATTCAGCCGCATTTACCCCAGTGGAAACGAATGTAGATTCGTAAATTGTTCTCATACATATTTCCGTTAATTACTGATAAATGAATCCGGACGCAGCCCAGGCCAAAAGGACAGTTGGCGTGCCGGTAAGAAATCGCCCAACCAGAACGGAAGGCACACCCACCCGAACCGTATCCTGGCGCGCTTCAGCCAGAGACAACCCGACAGGAATAAAGTCACATGAAGCCTGAGAGTTAATGGCAAACAGTGCAGGCAATGCCAAATGCGGCGGAATGGTGCCCTGCCCAATCTGCACGCCCACCAGTACACCGATAACCTGCGCAATGACCGCGCCTGGCCCCAAAAATGGTGAAAGCAAAGGGAAAGAACATATCAGGGCCAGAGTGACTAATCCGATTGGGCTGTTAGCCAAAGGCGTCAGGCCGTGTGCGATAAAATCACCCAGCCCAGAGGCCATGATGATGCCAATAAGAGCTGAGACAAACGCCATAAACGGCAGAATGGTTTTGATAACGGTATCAATGGTTTCCCGTCCAGCCTGAAAGAAGACAGCGACCACCGAGCCCATTCCCATACCGACCTTGGCCAAGAGGCCGTCACTCTGCTCAGTAATTTTTTTGGTCGTATCATAGTCACGATTTTTATTGTCAGCGTCGTCGGCAGCCTTTTGCGGTTGCGACTCAGCTAATACCTGAGAGGGGGCGGCGGATGACGATACGACAGGTGCGGCAGCATCTCCTTGTTCTACTGAACGGATGTCACCGACTTTAACGCCGGAAACATAAATATCTTCCGTAATAAACTGCGCCAAGGGTCCGGATTTGCCTGTCGCATGCATGTTGATAGTCGGGATCCGGCGTTTAGGATATAGACCGCAGCGAAGCGTGCCGCCACAGTCGATAACCGCAACACCAATTTCCTCTGCTGGCGGTTCACCCTCTTTAAACCCGTCGACGGCTTCCCAGCCAGTCAGTTCTTTCAACTTATCAACAATCGCCGGCCTGGTACCTGCAGTGATGTAAACAATTTTTTTACCTGATTCTGGTTTTAGAAACAGCGGCCCGCCCCAGCCACTTTCCCCTTTATGAATTTCAATCGTGTTAGACATCATGCACTCCGCTCTTATAAACGAACCTGACGGTCAAGTTGTATACGCATTTTTCTTTCGAAAATGGTTGTAGTGAGATCGGTCACCCAACCCCGGAAAAAGTTCATCACCATACCAACCAAAAGATAGCTGACGGCCAATGGCCCCAGCGGGAGGTTCAGCGTGGTAAGGCCATTGGCAATACCCAAATAAACAAACAACTCACCCGGATTGATATGAGGGAACAGTCCATTCATTGAATGGCAACTGTAGGATGCCGAGGCGTAATAGCTAGGCTTATACTTCTCAGGCATGAATCGTCCCAGACTCAACGTCATCGGATTACAGAAAACGAAGGTCCCAATAACCGGCAGAAACAGATAGCGCGAAACCGGATTGCCAGCGCAGCGTTGCGCCAGAGCCTCAATTCGTTTCTGACCGACAAAAACGATCAAAGCATTCATAATAACTAACAGACTGATAAGTAAAGGAAGGATACCTGTCACCATGCCGACAAACACCTCCCCCCCCTTCTGAAAGATCCCGATAAACCATTCGGCTCCGTGGGTAATTACTTCGATCATTTCAATCCCCCATCCTTTCGATATAACACATAAATGTTTCAGTTAGATTGGTAAAGTACATCAATTAAAAACAAAAAAAGATGCAGAGTGTCACAAAGTGAAATGCAAAAAATTAAAATAAATTTCTCAGTGAAAAAAACTTCGTTAAACGGTCATGCAAAGTATGACAGTGTTCAGGATATGGCAGCGTTCAGGATGAGAAGCGAACTCTCCCTAAAAGACGGGCGGACACAGGGCGAAGCGCCTGAAATGAAGTACAAATTTATGTTGCGCCACAAAGCCGGATTTTCAGTGAAAGAACATCATCCGGGCGCGCCTCAAGACGCAAACCGAGCGGTCCAGGACATAAATATGATGAATATTTAATTGGAGCCTGTAATTTAAATTGTGTAATTGCCTGTTTTTGATATGTTCACTCCAACAACGGAGACAGGCAAATTATGGACGACAAGAAACTCAGAGCCCTTGCGGCGGAACTGGCTAAAAGCCTTAAAACCGAAGCCGACCTCAATCAGTTTTCCCGGATGCTGACGAAATTAACCGTCGAAACAGCGCTCAATGCGGAACTGACTGACCATCTCGGGCATGAGAAAAATGCACCTAAAACCGGCACCAACACCCGCAATGGCTACTCGTCAAAAACGCTGCTCTGCGACGATGGCGAAATCGAACTGAACACGCCGCGTGACCGTGAAAATACCTTCGAACCGCAGTTGATTAAGAAAAACCAGACGCGTATTACGCAGATGGACAGCCAGATTTTATCTCTGTACGCCAAAGGCATGACCACGCGTGAAATCGTCGCCACCTTCAAAGAGATGTACGACGCCGATGTGTCACCCACGCTGATATCTAAGGTCACCGACGCCGTAAAAGAGCAGGTTGCTGAGTGGCAAAACCGGCAGCTGGATACGCTGTATCCCATTGTTTATCTGGACTGTATTGTCATAAAAGTCCGCCAGAATGGCAGCGTAATAAACAAAGCCGTTTTCCTGGCACTGGGTATCAACACTGAAGGCCGGAAAGAGTTGCTGGGGATGTGGCTAGCCGAAAATGAAGGCGCAAAGTTCTGGCTGAATGTGCTGGCGGAGCTGAAAAATCGTGGCCTTCAGGACATACTGATTGCCTGCGTGGACGGTCTGAAGGGCTTCCCGGATGCGATAAACAGCGTCTATCCGCAGACACATATCCAGCTGTGCATCATCCATAGGGTGCGTAACAGCCTGAAATACGTGGCGTGGAAAGACTACAAAGCCGTCACCGGCGGGCTGAAAATGGTGTATCAGGCTCCGACAGAGGAAGCGGCGTTGATGGCGCTGGTACATTCGCGGGTGTCTGGGACGATAAATACCGCAAATCAGCAAAAGCTGGCGTGCGCACTGGGAAAATCTCAATACGTTCTTCGGCTACCCGCCTGATATTCGGAAAGCTATCTACACCACGAATGCGATTGAGTCGCTAAATAGCGTGATCCGACAGGCGATAAAGAAACGTAAGGTGTTCCCGACAGACGACTCAGTGCGGAAAGTGATTTATCTGGCAATCAAGGATGCGTCAAAAAAATGGAGTATGCCGATCCAGAACTGGCGGCTGGCGATGAGTCGTTTTATTATCGAGTTCGGTGACCGCCTGAGCGATCACCTTTAATACGCTGGCAGTTACACAGAATTAGGGACAGGCTCAAGGTTCTTTCCCTCTTTTGATTTTTTGCATTCCTTTCATTCATTTTTCTCTCCCCATAGATCTGCACTAACCAGAGTTATACGAAGATCGCTTATCTGTCTTTTAACTGCAAAAAGCTCTGTTTTTGTTAAAACGCTTCCATCACTTTTATTTTCAAGGTGATTGAGTAGCTTGTTCAGATTCTGGGATATGTCTGCTAAAGATTTCCAGGCTTCTATATTGATTGGTGGAACGGCTACAGGAAGCTTATCAAGCGAAGCCATTCACCCTTGCTTTTGTCGCCACGTCTTGCGTTGAGAAGCTGTAGTTCATCACCATTTAATCTTACGCTTATGCAGTGTGTCCTAAGTAGAACGTTGAGGTGGCTGATTTTTATTGATTTTGTTAAAAGTATTTTCCATACGAACGCCTTTCATATGTTTCAAATATTTTAATTAGAAGCATATTCCTTATGCTTAGATTATTTATATTGCACAAGCGAAAAATGTCAATGCATGACCTTGATTTTGCTTTTAATTTTTCAACCGAAGGGCGAAAAACAAGGGCAACTTAAGAAGCGTAGCTTCGATAAGTTAGCCCTTGCTAAAGTTTATTATTTGATAATAGGACGGTAATGGTATAATAAATTAAATGTATTTTATATAGAGTGTGTAAGTGGACCTTAAATAAGGTGATGCGAAGAGAAAAACTGTTCAATTTTGTTATGCTGAAGATGATAGATAAGATGCTTGCTGGAGAGGCACCTTATCTAAGCAGATAGATATATTATACTGCGTTAAATATTTTTTCTTTTTTCCTATTCTGATATCTTGTTGCGTTTAGAAAAATAAATATACCAACAATGACAATCATAGCCGAAAGTAATTTCCCCGTACTTAGTCTTTCACCTAGGAAAATATAAGATGTTATAATTCCAGATATTGGAACAAATAATGATAGTGGTGCTACCTCCGTTGCAGGATATTTTTTCATGAGATTATTCCATATCATATATCCTATTATCGTTGTTATATAAGCTTGAAAAATAACAGAGAAAGCAGAACCTATGGTAATATCATGTGGTATTGATAAAATGGTCTGCCATCCTTTTACCAGAATAGTCATTACAAGAACTGCTGGAGCAGAGAATAAGCTTGACCACACGATAAATGCTATCATGTCAACAGGTTTGGAAATTTTAACCACTATATTGCAAATTGCCCATGATATCGCTGCAATTATAACTAAAAAGATTCCTTTGACTGTTGATTCTTGACCAGAGAAGTGAATGATCATTATCAGTCCAAGACAAGCGAAAAAGATACCAATCATGTGTATCTTAGTGATTTTTTCTTTTAAAAACAAAAAACTTAGAATGATTGTGAAAAATGCACTGAATTGTAAAAATACGGAAGAAAGGCCAGCCGAAAGTCCATTGAACATAGCGAAGTTAACCACCCACCATAGACCAACGCCAAAGAAAATACCGTATATAGCTAAACTTATGAAGGATACGTTAGATGGCTTTTTTATAAAGAACACAAGCGGAAAAGCACAAAGTGTGAATCTTAGGAATGTAAGTATAAAGGGATCTAAATCTTTTAGACCCATTTCTATAATTGCAAAGTTCCCCCCCCAAAGCACCGTGATGAGAAATCCAATAAATAAATCAACTTTTTTGGCCATTGTATGTCATTCACTCTGAATCCATGTTAGGGCATCACTTGTATCATAAAGTAAACTTTTTTGAAACAAATTGGCAATTGACGAAACAAAAAATGGGTTTTATTTTACATTTCCACTTGTCAATATGGCAATGAATAGAGTTAAGTATGGGCATATTTGATATAAATAAACATCGGTATGATTACTTCTATAATTTTGTAACCGTTGTTGAAGGTTTAATACCAGTAGATATATGTGATAATTTAACGGATAGAGTGAATATTATTATTTCCCAGGGAGTAATTGATCATGTTAAGCATTCTGGCTTAGGAACTGATGCTGTCTCTGATTTAGGTGGTGAATATAATCATCATATATTTAAAGGTCCTGATATTAGAACATATCTTCCTGAGCTAAATGCTATATATCATTCAATAGTCCCTCTTATCAGCCTGATTACTTGTTCAGATGCGGTTATATCACCATATCCTTTATCGGATATTAACATTAAGGCCTATCCTCCCGGTGGTGGGACATTGGGGCTTCACTATGATACTAATGGAATAACAGTTCTTTTATTTTTAACAGAGAATACCGAAGCACCATTGCGTATGCAAATTGAGAGAAGCCATCCAAGTAAAAAGGAAAATTGGATTGAGCATAAAAATATTTATGCAAAAAAAGGTGCCCTACTTGTGATGCAGGGTAGAAAAACACTTCATGATAGTGAGCCAACAATAACAGAACAAAAATTATCAGTAGTTTATAATTTCTATGAGCGACACGATACATACAGGCATGAGGATTTTGATGGATTTGTTTATTATGGGAAAGAACCTAGGAAATTAAATAAATAGTATTAAGAATGGTCGATTTAGCAGTCATCCTATTTTTATTATACCTGACAGTGTTATAGCGTATGAGGATCTTGACTGATATAAATATAATGGATATTTTTAGATGCGGGATATCCTTTCGTATCCTTCATACAGCCACTTTCCCGCTTTCACTGAGGCAATGATCATATCTACAGTGATCTTGACCCGCTATCTTCAGACAGCTTTTGTCTCTAAGTTAACGTTATCCGCTGATGTCGGTATTCCCTCGGTGAGAGGTATCCTAGTGCGCTGTGCGGATGGTTTTCATTGTAGTGCTCGAACGCTGTGGCAAGATTTACCAGCGCCGTTCTCACATCCGGTTTTGGCATGAAGGCGATGTAATCGCTCTTCATCGTTTTCACGAGCCGTTCGGCCATGCCGTTACGCTGTGGACTGCTCACCGCCGTTGTACAGGGCTTCAGGTTCAGTTCCATCGCCAACCGCCTTGTTTCATGCGCCGCGTACGCTGAACCGTTGTCCGTCAGCCACTGGATGGCATTTTCCGGTAATTTATTACCGAACCGCTTTTCCACTGCGCCCAGCATCACATCCTGCACTGTGCTGCTGTCGTAACCGCCCGTACTGACTGCCCAGTCTATGGCTTCCCGGTCACAGCAGTCCAGTGCGAACGTCACCCACAGCTTTTCACCATCATTGCAACCGAATTCGAAGCCATCAGAACACCAGCGCAGATCGCTCTCAGCCACTGCAACTTTGCCGTTATGTTCACGCTGTGGCCGCTGCGGTTTATTGTGCTGCAGCAACAGGGCATTCTCGTTTATGACACGGTAAACGCGCTTCGCGTTCACTGGCGGATATCCATCGTTGCGGGGCTGCCTGCGCAGCACTGCCCACACCCGACGATAGCCATAACCCGGCATATCGTTGATGATGACGAGGATGCGCGACAACAGCTCAGCATCTGCGGCGTCGTTCCGTCTGTTGCCACGCCCGTCCTGCCATTGTTCAGAACGATTGACCCGTAATGATAACTGTGCACGCGACACGTCTAAAGCCCGGCTGACCTGTGCTATTCCTTGTCCTTTGGTAACCTGGGCGCATGCGCTATCCATTTTCGCGACTGACCGTACTCCACCGCTGCTTTCAGGATCTGATTCTCCATTGTCTTCTTACCCAGAAGACGCTGAAGCTCCCTGATTTGTTTCATCGCGGCGACCAGCTCTGACGCCGGAACGACTTCTTCTCCGGCAGCTACTGCGGCGAGACTGCCTTCTTGGTACGGCTCCACTTGAACAGCAGGCTGGGCTGAATACCATGCAGCCGGGCAACATGGGATACCGACATTCCCGGCTCCATCGACTGCTGAATGATGGCGATCTTTTCCTGAGGCGTTTTACGCCGACGGGCTTCATGCCCCAACAGTATTCCGGTCATCTTAAAATTAGAACCAGTGTTAGACATATATCTAAGCCTATCTCTTAAGTTAAGAGACGTCTACTGCCTGGTTTTTCGTGGGGCCTGCTCAGTGCGTCCTCCTGATGACGAAGTTTACGTATTACCTGTAGCTACGCTGTTTATTTACCCCGCACGCTTTGAACTATATTGAGCTGGAAAATGAGTGGATCAGTAAAGTTGAGCTAGCTTTTTATCCTAGACGGGCGATACGCGATCTGGCCTCGTCAAGATGATGGCGTAATGCCTCAAGGCATGGGACGAAATTGGCGGAGAAACGCTCGCAACTGCTAGCTATAACAAAGAAGTTCTCAGCCAAACCCAGCGCTTCCTGCCAGATATCCCGGCTAATTACTTCCGGTAGTGATGCCGGTCGAAGCTTGTTCACGATTGCGCCACCCGTTCTGGGAGCGAACCCCATAGGCAGAATGTCGTAGGCCGGTGCAAGGTGATACGGGCGACCGTGGCTGCTGATGAACGACAAGTTCCCGTGGTGCATGTCGGTATTGCCAATTAGCATCCCAAATGCCCAAAGCCGGGCGGTACCAACTGCGGCATCAGGATGGACATGCCCTTCCGTAACAAGGCTGTTAACCAGAACAGGCCAAGGGGCCCTGGTATTGCCGACAAACTCTGCATCAAGCGCCCGCAGTGAGAAGACGCCAATACGGCCCAGTTGGCCAACGCGGTCGAATCGGGGGATCTCGATGAAGCGCTGACTACCAAAATCATATACCTCAGTTTCCACACCAAGCACCCTCAGCGCCAAGTGCTCGGCCAACAGAAGGTCGCGCCAACGTTCGCTAACCGGATTATCGTCTGGGGCCGAGAATTTCACTAAGACGTGACCACGTTCTGTATAGGTGCAAAATTTCGGCTGTTCACCCCCTGCAGATGACCCTGGTGCTTCACCGGCTCCAGCCGCTAACGCCAACGCAGGGTACGCTGTGGCGCGCTCAACTGGGGTGGGTTCTGGCATCTCAAAGAAACGCTCTCGTGCTTGTTCCCCTATCAGCAGGTTGCCGATAGCATCATGACCATGTGCAAGCAACGCCCTAACGACATCCGAGTCGGCCCATTGCTCTGGATTTGCCAGCAGGCCGAGATCAGTCGCATACGTTGATGCGTAGGCTCGTCCGAGATACCCTTGTGGTCGCATGTCAAACAGCCACCACGGCAGCCCGTCGCTATGGAGACTTACGTTGTTGGTCTGCACCATGACAAATCCCTCAGGATGAACCGGAATGAGTTCGCCAAGGGGTATAATGCGTCCTTCATCAGTGATGCGGTAAATGGGGGCAGACCTGAATCCGCGATAAACATCGCGTAGAGCGTATTGAATAGATGGCCCAGCTCCGATTCGAACAATGTCATCGCCAATATCTCTCAATGCGCGGGACAGCGTTGGCTGGCTAATGCTCATTATCTCAATGAGTTGCCGAGCTTGCATCGGGCCTTGGCTGAGCAACCGGCGTATCGTGTCAGAGCGAGTAGGCATAATGTTGAATTGCTTTTTGAATAGATAGATGAATGCATATCCTATCACTTGATTTACAGCTAGTCACCCCCGGAGGGAATTGAACCGCCCCGGAAATGAGCTGCACCCCAAAAGTTGGACACCGGGGCCTGTCCTATTACCGGAAAAACATGCTTCTCCAGTGAACGCCAGATGTCATCGGCATGGACTTCGGAAATACCACTGGTCTTTTTAATGGCAAACCATTTTGTTGCCACGTTGATAAACAAACTGTCTGTCGTCTTCTTCTCCTGCTCCAGCTTTTTCGGATCAATGCCCTGAGCCAGCAGGCCCGGATAGTCATTGTGAAGGGGGCGGGCAGCAGCCAGTGAGAGGGCTGGATAATAGCCGAGTGTAATATTGGTACGGGCGGTGGAATTTGGCCACTGGTAACGGAAACGCCAGATTTTTTTCCCGGAAGTTCTGACAGAAAGCGTCAGTCCGTGACCATCCGGCAGATCATAATCTTTATCGGCGGGTTTTGATTTTTGTACAGCTGCGGCAGAAAGCAGACAGCGGATAATGGTCATGGTTCACTCCTCAGGTTGTCGTCAGTATTGAGCGACAGGGATGACGTGATATCCCGTTCCACAACCACTAACCACTTATCAGCCATAAATTCAAAAATGGCCCACGAAATTTTCTCTCTGGTCGCGTAGGCCATTTTACACCGGATACCCCGGTATACAGAGGGACAATTTCAGACATAAAAAAACCGTATCTCTTTGAGAGAGATACGGTTTTTTTATGTCCAGAGGTATAAGAATACCCCAGAATAAATAAGTGGCGGAACGGACGGGGCTCGAACCCGCGACCCCCTGCGTGACAGGCAGGTATTCTAACCAACTGAACTACCGCTCCGCGCCATTCCCTCTTACGGGGGAACGAGGCGCATAATACGGATGCCCTTCAGTGCCGTCAATGCCTTTTTCTCAACACATGAACCGTTTGCACAGTTTTTCAGCGAAGCCCACGTAAATGCCGTTTTACTCCACTGCTGGTGCGCGCCATAAGCAACTGCCGCCCTTCTGCGCCACCAGATCCAAACGCGCCTCATGAGCCGCCAGCTCTTTATCGCTGGCGTAGACCACTTTCATCGCCATCGCCGGGCGAACGATGCGTTGAATATCCTGGGCGGAATTGGTCTGCTGGGTGTCGCCTTCCATCTGAAACGTCATTGATGTCTGACCGCCGGTCATCGCCAGATAAACTTCTGCCAAGATCTCGGCATCAAGCAATGCGCCGTGCAGCGTGCGCTTGCTATTGTCTATCTCATAACGGCTGCACAGGGCATCAAGATTGTTGCGCTTGCCAGGGAACAAACGGCGCGCCATCAGCAGGCTGTCGGTAATGGTACAGAAGGTCTCGGTCTTCGGGATGCCCTGTTGTAGCAGGCGGAATTCGTGATCCATAAAGCCGATGTCGAACGCCGCGTTATGGATAACTAACTCACCGCCACGGATGAAATCGAGAAACTCATCGGCTATCTGATCGAAGGTCGGCTTATCGGCCAGGAACTCATCGCTTATACCGTGTACGCCATAAGCTTCTGGATCTACCAGCCGATCCGGCTTAACGTAGACATGGTAGTGACGCCCCGTCAGACGGCGGTTAATTACTTCCACCGCACCGATTTCAATGATGCGGTGACCTTCGTAGTGCACCCCAAGTTTGTTCATACCGGTGGTTTCGGTATCAAGGACGATCTGTCTGGTGGTGGTTGAGATCATATTACAGTGCTCACAGCGTTCGTTTATGTCAGACTTGGTTTTTAGAACTGATAGGAAGAGTCTACCAGAGATGCTCAAACAGGTAGAAATTTTCACCGACGGCTCTTGCCTTGGCAATCCCGGGTCCGGGGGGTATGGCGCAATATTGCGTTACAAGCAGGTCGAGAAGACCTTTAGCATGGGTTATCACCTGACCACCAATAACCGTATGGAGTTGATGGCAGCGATCGTGGCGTTGGAAGCGTTGACTGCACCCTGTAAGGTGATCCTTAGTACCGACAGCCAATACGTGCGCCAAGGCATTACCCAATGGATCCTTAACTGGAAGAAGCGTGGCTGGAAAACCGCCAATAAGCAACCCGTCAAAAATGTTGACTTGTGGCAACGCTTGGATCTGGCCATCCAGCGTCACACCATCACATGGGAATGGGTCAAGGGCCACGCTGGTCATGTGGATAACGAACGCTGCGACGTATTAGCGCGTGATGCGGCTGGCAATCCAACTCAGGAGGATGTCGGCTATCAGCCGGAAGCTTAAGGAATCTTACGGTAGCTCTTAATCGCGCCCACTGCGCGACTGAGAGACGGCTTTCTCACCCCCATTTTCATCGGCGTTGGTGTCAACGGTAATGTACGCTTGCGCGCCACAATCACACTCATGCACCCCAGAGCTGGCAAGTGGGTGCATAGAAACTTGTTGTCCTTGTGCTGCCAGGGTAGTACGTGAAAACGCGCTTGATGCAACACTTCGTAATTCAGCAAGCTAAGCCAATCCAGCACACGAATCTGGCTTAACATTCGGCTGGCATAAGGCTGGCGATGGCGCAGCCAGGGAACCAACTTG
This sequence comes from Serratia symbiotica, assembly GCF_000821185.2. Lineage (NCBI taxonomy): Bacteria > Pseudomonadati > Pseudomonadota > Gammaproteobacteria > Enterobacterales > Yersiniaceae > Serratia > Serratia symbiotica. The sequence continues at coordinate 725,998 of NZ_CP050855.1, forward strand.
CCTATCCCCAGCAGGCTAAACGGATTGAAGCCGCTGATCACCAACCAGCCGTCGTCGATCAACACCCGATCAACCTCACGCAGTAAGCGATGAGTATCGTCGGCATAGCACAGCGTATGCGCCAACAAACAGGCATCGACTGACTTGGTGGCAAAGGGGAGTGGGCAGTTTTCAGCAATCACCTGTAGCCCGGCCCCTGCCAGCCCCACATTGACCTGATGTGAGATAGCGCATTTATCTGTCGCCAAGTCGGCGCTGAGGTCGCCGAGCTTCAACAGGTGGAAACCAAACAGCTTTGGCCACCAGGGTTGCAACTGCTGTTCAAGCGCCCCACGGTAGTACTCTCCCCATGGCAGCTCAGACCATGACGGTGGGTCAGTGAGCTTTTGTAGAGTGCGGGCTGGTTTCATGATTTATTATCTTCTTTTTATTTCAAGCTGCTGCTAACGAGAAGGACAATATGAATCTTATCAGTATTCCTGCTTTACAAGATAATTACATTTGGTTGCTTGATGATCAACATGGACACTGCGTCATCATCGATCCGGGTGAGTCAGCGCCAGTGCTTGGGGCATTACACCGCCTGAAGCTAATACCCGATGCGATTTTGCTAACCCACCACCATCAGGATCACGTCGGCGGCGTGACGCAGGTTGTGGCGCACTATCCCAACTTGCCGGTGTACGGGCCGCAGGAAACGGCAGACAAAGGGGTGGATCATGTGGTACACGATGGTGAAAAATTCGAAATCAATGGCCGCCAATACGTGACGATTGCGCTGCCCGGACATACGTTAGGCCACGTGGCATTCTATAGTGCGCCTTATCTGTTCTGCGGCGACACCATGTTCTCAGCCGGTTGCGGAAGACTGTTTGAAGGTACCGCAGAACAAATGTACCACTCATTTCAACAACTCGCACAACTTCCCGATAACACCTTAATTTGTTGTGCGCATGAATATACGCTTTCGAACCTCAAGTTTGCGCGGGCTGTTTTGCCGGAAGATCGAGAGATTGAAGTATATCAACAACATGTTGAAGCATTAAGGGCAAAAAACCAACCCAGCGTACCGACCAACTTGCAATTAGAGCGAAAAATCAATCTATTTTTACGCTGTCATGATTATGATTTACAAAAGAAATTAGGCTTTAATTCGCCACCAAAGCAGCTTCATTCGGTTTTCTCCGAGTTACGCCTGCGGAAAGACAACTTCTAAGCTTTTAGTTGTGGTATTTGGCTCAGCCAAGTATGATTGCTCGTCTTTTAAGCAACTATATTGATACACACATGAAGGCAAAAGCGATATTTCTCGCCTCAGTCTTGCTAGTAGGATGCCAGTCGTCCAAGCAGGACGCACCGGCTCCAGAACAGCATGCACAGAGTTTGTCTTCGGCAGGTGAAGCAAAAGAGTACACAACGAATAGTCGAGCTAGCTCGGCGCGGTGGCTAGATAGCCATAGCGCTTCCGCGCAACAAGACCTGTGGAATTCTATTAGCGACGAGCTGAAGATGGAGGTTCCGGAAAATTCCCGGATCCGTGATCAAAAAATAAAGTACCTGAAAAGTAAGAGCTATCTCCACGATGTAACATTACGCGCGGAGCCGTATATGTACTGGATAGTCGGGCAAGTTAAGCAACGTAATATGCCGATGGAATTGGTACTGCTACCCTTAGTGGAGAGCGCTTTTGATCCACACGCCACGTCAAGTGCCAATGCCGCAGGGCTATGGCAAATCGTACCGCAAACGGGCCGTCATTACGGTTTAAAAAACAATCAGTGGTATGACGGGCGACGTGATGTTGTGGCCTCAACGACCGCTGCGCTTGACATGATGCAGCGCTTGAACCGCATGTTTAATGGCGACTGGTTACTGACAGTAGCCGCCTATAACAGTGGTGAAGGCCGTATGATGCAAGCGGTTAAAGCAAACAAACGCCAAGGTAAACCCACCAATTTCTGGGCATTGTCGCTTCCGCGTGAAACATCAATTTATGTTCCGAAAATGCTGGCGCTGAGCGACATTATCAAACATAGCAAGAAGTACGGTATCAAGCTTCCAAAGACTGATGAAAACCGTGCACTAGCGCGTATTGATGTCGGCCAGCAGATGCAACTGGCCCAAGCGGCTGAGATGGCTGGGCTTTCCATCACCAAAATGAAGGCTTACAACCCAGGCTATAAAAAAGGCGTTACCGCCCCCAATGGACCCCATTATATCATGGTACCCAAAGGGCATGCCGCTCGGTTGAAAGATTCGCTGGCCGATGGTCGGATCGCCGTGACTCAGCCAACGCTTTCGTTAGTGAAGAACAGCGATTTGTCTGGCGGCGGTTGGTATAAAGTGCGTTCCGGCGATACCATATCGGGCATTGCAAAGCGCTTGAATATCAAGAGCAGTAATTTGCAGAGTTGGAATAACTTACATGCCAAGAGCGCCTTAAAAGTCGGACAAACCCTGCAAATAACCAGTAATAGCAGCATCACCTATCAGGTTCGTAAAGGTGACTCGCTGGTTAGTATCGCACGTCGTCACGGTGTCGATGTTGACGATGTGATGAGTTGGAACTCAACGCTCGGCAGAGGTAGCAGCTTGCAGCCCGGTCTTAAACTGACCTTGTTTGTTGGCAATAAGATAACGCCGGATACCTAAGAGCCTGTCCCAGTAGGCGTATATTATTATTGCCGTCAGTTTGCCCACGGACAGTGCGCAACAACTGGCGCGTACTGTCCGTGGGGATAGTGAGCACGGCCCAGATCCTCAATGGCAAATAAAATAGCCTAATGGGATAGGTTCTAAATATTCGGCATAAAATAAGCCCCCGTCAATTAAGCATCTGGTGGGGCTTTTTACTTCTCAGCGTCAGTCTTGCCTGCTGTCTAGCTCCGGTGGAATTCTACCAGCAGTGGGTTATGATCCGAGGCGCTGGTCTCCAACACCGATGATTTCACCACCCGAAGATCCCGATAAAACACAAAGTCCAACGGGCGGCCAAAAGCCTTGCGGCGATAATCGTCGATAAAGTTCACCTCACGTAACGCCATACCACTGGCGAACTCATACAGTGCATTAATACGTTTGCGGTTCCAGGCATTAAAGTCCCCGGCCATAATCACCGGTCCCTGATGGTTGACGATTTGCTCGCCGATCGGCCACAACTGCCTGCTGTAAACATCAACCCCCAGGCTAAAATTTACCGCATGGATATTCACCACCATCAATAGCTGATCATTGAACAACGGGTAGACGGTAATCAGGGCCGATTTTGCTAGGCGCAGCAAAGGTTCACGCTCACGCAGCGGGCAGCAATATACCGGATGTGCCGCCGCCAGCGTCATCACACCGGATGGATGTTGCGGCAGTACGAATGCTGGCACCTGATCGGTTGCTAGATAGTTGTCGATGGCGAAACTAACCAGTTCCGGGGTGGTTTGCGCCTCTTGCAGCAGCACCAGCTGTGCATCCTTGCCATAGCTTTTCAGTCCCCAAAGCCAATCGGCCCGCTGCTGTTTAAAGATGTTCCACACCATCACCCGCAGGGTACCAACAGTAGGCAATGCGGCCGTTGGCGACAATGGCTGATTGATGGCACCAGGGAAAATTCGCTTAACTGGCTGGCCTGCAACATACCTCAAAGCATAAGTTCGTTTCAGCAAGATATTCGCCTATTTCCAATTTGAATGAAATTGGCGAAGAAGTCCCCACCAACAATGGATTGATTATACGCCTGCCTTATTCTATTCATTATGCTGAGAACCTATCCCATTAGGCTATTTTATTTGCCATTGAGGATCTGGGCTGTGCTCACCATCCTCACGACCTCCCACTAGACGCCGGTTATGGCGCTCTGTCCGTGTGTAAACTGGCGGCAACAATGTACGTCTGCTGGGATAGGCGCTTAGTTTGAGATAAAGATTTATAAAGGATGATGCTCTCAACGTATAGCTTAACTTGTAGTGGCATAGTTAATTTGGCCCCCTAAATAGAGGTGATATCATCGGCTCATAGTCAAAACAGGTGACATTATGACCGGACGTAACAGACGTAATTTTAGCGCCGAGTTTCGTCTCGAAGCTGCCCAGCTTGTACTCGATCAGCATTACACCGTTGCCACCGCTGCTACGGCAATGAATGTCGGCAAATCCACGATGGATAAGTGGGGCCGCCAGTTGAAAGAAGAGCGAGCGGGAAAATCACCCATAGCTTCACCCATGACACCTGAGCAGATTGAAATACGCGAGCTGAAGAAAAAACTTCAACGCGTTGAAATGGAAAGAGATAGATTAAAAAAGGCTACCGCGCTCTTGATGTCAGACTCCCTGAACAGTTCTCATGAGTTGAGAAACTCAGGGCGTGGTTTCCTGTTGCCGTTGTGTGCAACGTGTTTGGGGTTCATCGCAGCAGCTACAAATACTGGCGGCAGCCAAAAAAGCCTGATGCCACACGGGTGGCATTACTCAGTCTTGTCGGTGAAAGTTATCGCGAAAGTAACAGCTCCGCAGGCGCACGTAATATTGCCGCGATGGTCACGAACAAAGGTGTAAAACTAAGCCGCTGGCGGGCACCCAAGCTAATGAAAGAACTTAATCTCATCAGCTGTCAGCAGCCTGGTCATCGATATAAGAAGGCGTCTAAGGAACACGTAGAGATCCCCAATTATCTGGAACGCCAGTTTGCAGTAACAGAGCCTAATCAGGTGTGGTGCGGTGATGTGACTTATATCTAGACGGGTAAACGCTGGGCTTATTTAGCCGTTGTGCTTGATCTGTTTTCCCGTAAATCGGTTGGCTGGGCGCTGTCATTTTTCCCAGACTCTGCACTGACAGCGAAAACGCTGTCCATGGCCTGGGAAGCGCGAGGAAAGCCCGCTGACTTGCTATATCACTCGGATCAAGGCAGCCACTATACCAGCAGGAATTTCAGACAGTTACTGTGGCGATATCAGATATAGCAAAGCCTGAGTCGCAGAGGAAATTGCTGGGATAACAGCCCGACGGAACGTTTTTTTAGAAGTCTGAAAACGGAGTGGGTGCCGGATAATGGATGCGTGAATTTTAGCGAAGCCAGCACGGCGATAACTCATTACATCACGGGATATTACAGTCAGATCAGACCTCATCAATATAATGGTGGTTTGACGCCGAATGAATCAGAACGATTGTTCTGGAAAAACTCTAACGCGGTGGCCAGTTTTAGTTGACCACTACACATAGGCACTGCTACTAGTTTTTCCCATCCCATCCGGAACAATACTCTCACCCAGAAACCCAATGGCATCCCCAGTATCGATGTTAAGTTTATTATCTAGTTTCACTACAGCATCAAATATTCCCCTAGATAATGCATGTTGCATCCATACCGGCAAATGCGCGTATTGCTTTCCATCCGGTTCCATAAATTCAGGAGCCAGTGAGATCCAGAACAGTTCCCCGGATGGCTCATTTTGGTCAGTGAGTATTTTGGCTAGGCCGAATGGATGGGATTTACCCTTTAGGTCAAAAGACATTTTACGTATCACCATGATCTAGTTTCCTTTTTTCAGAATACCGCCACTTGGCAAAGGTGCCGCCTGCCCATTTTGCTTTGCCCCGTTGTGCTGTCGTTTTCTGAGTCCATCACCTTTATCAGTCACACAAAAACAATCCATCTTCGGAAATACCGACAACGGGGCCAGTCCCATGTATAACGAATAAAACTCAAGCCAAGTGTAGTCTTTCTCCGGGGCGGGTTTACAGATCGATTTCACCAGCACAAAGGTTGTTGAGTACTGTAGTGTCTGACCGTTGTACGTATTTTTCTGGTAATCCTTGTTCAGGTGCTCGGCCACCACTTCTCCGTCAGCCATACACTGCAGCGCAACGGCAGAGTCCATCGTTTCGGCTTTAAGCACTGACCCAGGTGCCGAGGTTTCAGTCAGTTGGATACCGCCATACCACATCCGGTTCGTTCCCACCAGCCAGGGGGCCTGTTTCTCTCGGCCAATGAGTTCCATCATTTCATCCAACGTGGCGTAGTTTTCTCCATTTTTATTACGGGCAGGAAAACAGATTTTCATTCTGGCAGTCCGCAGAGTGGCATGGTGGCTTCTGTCACAGGCGGCAGAAGAACAAAGTTTGTTTTATCGAAGACAAGTTTTTCACTCTGCATGCTCGCAACGGTCATCGGCACCTGATAACCTGTCGCCTTGGTGATCAAGTCTCCGTTGATACCATGCTCGAAACCCTTCTGGCTTAGCTTCAGGTAATAACCACCACCATTGAGCGTAAGAGTTTTCTGAGTAATGATAATCACTTTATCCTGGGTACGAGTCAACGTGGACTGTTCTGGCGGTGAAGCGTGGAGTGGTCGACGGCAACGCCACGTTTTGTCATCATTACTTCCAGATCGCGCAGGCTCAGTACCAGCGGACACATTGCGCGATGATAACGACTGGATAGTGTAATTGTTTAAGGGCTTGTCGGAGCAAAGTCAGGTGACATAATAAAAAACAGCCTGTTACCCTGACTATCTCTTAATGCGAAACTATCCTCCAGTGTGCCCACTCGGTTTGATGCCCAGTGCCCCGATAACACCTGCTACCAGACAGGTAATCCCGGCTAAGGTGAGCAACGGAGGCCACGCTTGACGCAGCAAGAAAGTGTACGCCAACCCGGCGAGGATTTCGAAAACAATCAATGGCCCAACTAAAACCGTTGGCAAACGCTGACTGGCCTCGTTCCAGCAGAGTGCGCCAATCCACGAACACAGCACGCCAATGGCGAACATCAGTGGAATAAACACCTCAGGCCGTGGGCCGAGCGGCAAGGGAAATGCCGTATCAGTGACGCTCAGTTGCCCACAAACGACCACATAGCCCAGCAGCGCCAGCGGAAAGGTTACCACGCCTTGTGCCGTGGCCCAGGTGGCAGGCCGCGTTCCCGGATTTTTACGCAACCAGCGAGCGTTACGCAAAGGAAACCACGTCCAGCATGCCACTGCGATAACGGCCAGCACCAAGCCGCTGCCATAACGCCATGGGTCAACCGGAACCAGGTTCGCCTTTAACTCAGCAATATTGACCAACACCAGCCCTAGCGCAATTACCAACAGCGCAGGAGTTAACTTTCGCCAGGATAGGCACCCTTCGTCGTGGCCATAAAACAGGTTGGCCGCCACGGAGATCATTACCGGTAATGTACCAATAATCATGGTTGAAACCGGGGCACCGGTACGTTGAATGGCGCTGGCCAGGCAGAAGTAATACAGCAGGTTGCCAATAACCGTCAGTTTCAGTGTTTCCAGCCAGTCTGCGCGCGTTAGACGCCGTAGCCGGTTGCGGTCGAACCAGGCCAGCGGTAAGGAAATAAGCCCAAAAGCCAAATAACGGGCGGTCGACTGCAATGCAGCCGGGTACTCCGGTACGATGATGGGGCCGATGAAGACCAGCCCCCACATCATGCCTGCTGCCAGCGCAAATAAAACGCCAATAACCATACATGCTCCATCAACAGAATAAGAACCTATCCCATTAGGCTATTTTATTTACCATTCTGGATCTGGGCAGTGCTCACCCTCCTCACGGACTCCCTGTACGCTCCGGCTGTTGTGCGCTGTCCCTGTCCAAACTGGCTGCAACAATGCATGCTTAATGGGATAGGTTCTAATTTATTGTCAAATTTGGCGTATGTAGCCATAAGACAAGGCTCCAAACTGTTACCCCATTCTACGACGACTGAATCAGTTTAAGTGACTTTTTTAGTAATAATGTGTTTTGCACTACAGCAATTATCATGAATCTTCAAGGCAGGCTGTTTGCCTGACAGTGCTTCTCGGTTTTTCCGCGATCCGGTACACTGCAAGATGGAAGATTGACGATAACAAGAGGTTCTTCATGTACCACGATCTTATTCGCAGTGAACTGAACGAAGCGGGCGACACTTTGGCGAAATTTATCAGTGACGATGCCAATATCGACGCCATTCAACGTGCGGCAGTGCTGCTGGCGGACGCCTTCAAAGCTGGCGGCAAAGTGATCTCCTGCGGCAATGGCGGCTCCCATTGTGACGCGATGCACTTCGCCGAAGAACTGACCGGTCGCTACCGCGAAAACCGCCCCGGCTATCCGGCTATTGCGGTTTCCGATGTCAGTCACCTGTCCTGCGTCAGTAACGATTTTGGCTACGACTATGTGTTTTCACGCTATGTGGAAGCGGTGGGTCGTGAAGGCGATGTGTTGCTGGGTATTTCCACTTCTGGTAACTCCGGCAACATTATCAAAGCCATCGAAGTGTCGCGCGCCAAGGGGATGAAAGTGATTACCCTAACCGGTAAAGACGGCGGCAAAATGGCGGGTTCCGCCGATGTGGAAATCCGCGTGCCACACTTTGGCTATGCTGATCGCATTCAGGAGATCCATATCAAAGCGATTCACATCTTGATTCAACTGATCGAAAAAGAGATGATCAAGGCATAATTGCTAATGCGAAGAAAGAAGAGTATGGGGGCAGCATGTTGCACCCATACTAGGCAGTGTCCGTGTGATTAAGGAGTGCTGGCGATGTGTGAATTGCTTGGGATGAGTGCAAATGTCCCAACCGATATCTGCTTTAGCTTTTCCGGATTGCTCCAGCGTGGTGGCCGAACTGGGCCACATAAGGATGGCTGGGGCATTACCTTCTATGAAGGGAACGGTTGCCGCACCTTTAAAGATCCACAGCCGAGTTTCAACTCGCCGATCGCCCACCTGGTACAGGACTACCCCATACAGTCCTGCGCAGTGGTTTCGCATATCCGCCAAGCCAACCGTGGCAAAGTGGCATTGGAAAATACCCACCCTTTTACCCGTGAGCTGTGGGGGCGCAATTGGACCTATGCACATAACGGCCAACTCAAAGGCTACCGCCAGTTGAAAACCGGTACTTTCCGTCCGGTAGGCCAGACTGACAGTGAGTACGCTTTCTGTTGGCTATTGCATCAGTTGTCTGTGAAATACCCGCGTACTCCCAGCCATTGGGCGGCGGTATTCCGCTATATCGCGCAGTTGGCGGATCAACTGCGCCAGAAAGGGGTGTTCAATATGCTGTTGTCGGATGGCCGCTTTGTGATGGCTTATTGCTCCAACAACCTGTGCTGGATCACGCGTCGCGCACCTTTTGGCAAGGCCACGTTGCTTGATCAAGATATTGAGATTGATTTTCAGCAGCAGACCACACCTGATGATGTGGTTACGGTGATCGCTACTCAGCCGCTGACCACCAACGAAACCTGGAACAGGATCGCGCCAGGTGAGTTTGCGTTATTTCACTTTGGTGAACGGCTGGCTCTGGGTTAATAAGTGGGGGGGGACATGGCTGACGTGTACTGTGCCATCGTGTTATTGCTCATCAGCGGGCGATTCAGCACATACTGACCATTGGCGACAGCCATCCTGGGGGGCTGCTGGTTTTTGACGAAGTAGTTGTAGCCAGGTTCCAACTGCCGCCAGAAGGCGATGTAGCTCGATGAGCGGTGGCGTTGCAAGTTCTGTTTGGTCATGCGGAACGGATAGATGCTGATATCAATGCGGCTCTGACCATAGGCGAAAGCGGCGGCGACATAGCGGTAAATCTCACCCATAGCGGTATTGGTCATTGCGTAGCAACCTATCGATTTGCATTCACCGTGGATCATCAGATAGGCACCAGAATATCCTTGAGCTTTGTCGTAATCATTTGGGAAGCCGATATTAATCGCCCGATAATACTGGCTGTCGGGTTTCAGATGGCGTACGTCAATACTGTAAAAGCCTTCTGGACTTTTAAAATCACCTTGCTGGCGCTTTGGGCCGAGACCACCAGAGAAACTACAGATACGGAAGGACTTCGCTAGACGGAATTGGTCACCGATTTTGGTATACAATTCCAGCGTGCGCTCTTCTTTGAAGATCTGAATATAGACCGGCGCACCGACTAATTGCTGTTGAACGACCGGCAGTGTGGGTAGCTGCGTGTTAGCGCTGCAAGCTGTGAGTATCGGCATAGCAAGAAACATCGCAAACCACAGCGCGATTTTGCCCATCATTTATTCCTATAATTATATTCATTTTATCTGCTGACTAAGAACCTATCCCAGTAGGCTATCTTATTTGCCATTTTGGCCCTGGGCAGTGCTCACCCTCCCATATACTCTCTGTACGCGCCGGTTGTTGCGCGCTGTCGGTGTGTACACTGGCTGCAACAATGTACGCTTAATGGGATAGGTTCTTAATGACCATGGTGCCACTGATCAATATTTACGGTCAAAACACGGACAGATTACCAGTGTGTTTATTTTTAGCAATATGCGGAATGTATAAAAAAACAACAAACATCAATAAGACTGACACCTCGGGCAGCTATTAACGATAGGTCGGTCAAAACAGCCAAATTTTATTTACGTTTGCTTGACTCAGGTCACTGTATGATGCAGAAGAATGCTGCGGGAAATGTTAACATTCCAAATTCATTTAATGCGCTGTGATGTTTGAAATAGAAGTGATCATGCTATTAACTCCGTGGCGATTTTGCCACGCAGGGCTAGCAGCGCTGCCTGCCATACCCGCTAGGGATCAAGGAGTGAATCAAGGAAATGCGTGTTACCCCGTTTTTTCAGTGTGCGAAATTTCACGTTGGGATCTTCGCTAGCACGTTCACCCCTGAGGTCGTTCTCATCATTTCATCGTCCTGGCATCGTCGGCCCCCGTCTCTGGAGCCGACCGGTATGACGTGTAAACCATTCAACATCGTACAAATCCTATGATTAAAATCACAAAAGGGCTGGATTTGCCCATAGCTGGAGCGCCGATTCAGACGATCCTTGATGGTCCTAAGATTCAGCATGTTGCCCTGCTTGGGCAAGAGTATGTCGCAATGCGTCCCTCCATGCTGGTACAGGAAGGCGATACCGTTAACAAAGGCCAGGCGTTGTTTGAAGATAAAAAGAACCCTGGGGTTATCTTCACGGCACCAGCCAGCGGTCGCATCGTCGCCATTAATCGTGGCGAGCGCCGCATATTGCAGTCGGTGGTGATTGCGCTGGAAGACGGTGGTGATCGGCAGTTGGCGTTCGCGCACTACCCGATCGATGCATTGACGCAGTTGCCGCGTGAACAGGTGGAAAGCGAACTGCTCGCCAGCGGTCTGTGGACGGCGTTGCGCACCCGGCCGTTCAGTAAAACACCACGCCCCGGTAGTACGCCGCGTGCCATTTTCGTCACTGTCATAGACAGCCAGCCGTTGGCTGCTGATCCGCAAGTGATCATCGCCGAACAGCCGGCGGCGTTTAACGCTGGGCTGACGGTGCTGACGCGTCTGACCGACGGCAAGGTGCACGTCTGCCATTCTGCCGGTGCCAAGTTGAGTCGACAGCCAGGGGAGCAGATCCTCTATCACGAATTTTCCGGTCCGCATCCCGCCGGGTTGGTGGGCACCCACATTCACTTCCTGGAGCCGGTCAGCCAGAAAAAAACGGTCTGGCATATCGGCTATCAGGATGTAATCGCCATTGGCACACTATTTACTACCGGTATCCTCGACACTCATCGGGTTATAGCGCTGGCCGGGCCGCAGGTGGTACAGCCAAGTCTGCTGCGCACCCGTCTGGGGGCCAGCATGGATGAACTGACCGCCGGCCGGTTGAAAGCCGGTGAAAACCGGGTGATTTCCGGTTCGGTGTTGAGCGGTGTGCGTGTCTCTGGGGCCAGTGCCTGGCTCGGCCGCTTCCACTTGCAGGTCTCGGTGTTGGAAGAGGGGCGTGAGAAAGAACTGTTCGGCTGGATCCTGCCCTCGCCAAATAAATTCTCCATTACCCGCACCACGTTGGGCCACTTCCTGAAGAATAAGCGGTTTGCCTTTTCGACCAGCACCCACGGCGGTGAACGCGCCATGGTGCCGATCGGCAATTATGAACGGGTGATGCCGCTAGATATCCTGCCGACCCTGCTGCTGCGTGAGCTGCTGGTGGGCGACAGTGACAGCGCCCAGGCATTGGGCTGTTTAGAGCTGGATGAGGAAGATCTGGCGCTGTGTACCTTCGTCTGCCCCGGCAAGTATGAATACGCGCCGATACTGCGCGACGTGCTGACCAAGATTGAGCAGGAAGGATAACCGATGGGCCTGAAGCATTTTTTTGACAAGATTGAGCATCATTTCACGCCGGGCGGCAAACTGGAACGATGGTATCCGCTGTTCGAGGCGACCACCACGGTGTTCTATACCCCCGGCACGGTGACGCGTGGCGCTTCGCATGTGCGTGACGCCATTGACCTGAAACGCATGATGATCCTGGTGTGGCTAGCGGTATTTCCGGCGATGTTCTGGGGCATGTACAACGTCGGCCATCAGGCGATCCCGGCGCTGCATCATCTGTACAGCGGCGATCAGTTGCAGCGGGTACTGGCGGGCGACTGGCATTATCGCCTGGCGCAGTGGCTGGGTGCTTCACTGGCAGCAGACGCTGGCTGGGTCAGTAAAATGGCGTTGGGTGCTTGCTACTTCGTGCCGATTTACGCGCTAGTGTTTATCGTCGGAGGCTTCTGGGAAGTGTTGTTCGCCATGATCCGCAAGCACGAGATCAACGAAGGTTTCTTTGTTACCTCGATCCTGTTTGCACTGATCGTGCCGCCAACGCTGCCGCTGTGGCAGGCGGCGCTGGGTATTACTTTCGGCGTGGTGGTGGCGAAGGAGATCTTTGGCGGCACCGGGCGCAATTTCCTTAACCCGGCGTTAGCGGGGCGCGCCTTCTTGTTCTTTGCCTACCCGGCGCAGATCTCCGGTGATTTGGTGTGGACTTCCGCCGATGGTTTTTCTGGCGCGACGCCGCTGGCGCAGTGGAGTGCAGGCGGGGCGCACAGCTTAAGCAACGTAGTGACCGGCCAGTCCATCAGTTGGATGGATGCCTTCCTCGGCAATATCCCCGGTTCGGTGGGGGAGGTCTCCACGCTGATGATCCTGATAGGCGGCGCAATCATCCTGTTTAGCCGCGTGGCCTCCTGGCGTATCGTCGCCGGTGTGATGCTTGGCATGATGGTCTCTGCCTGCCTGTTCAACGCCATGGGTTCCGCCAGCAACCCGATGTTCGCCATGCCTTGGTACTGGCACCTGGTATTGGGCGGCTTCGCTTTCGGCATGGTCTTTATGGCCACCGACCCGGTTTCCGCCGCGTTTACCAACAAGGGGAAATGGGGGTATGGCATGCTGATCGGCATGATGTGTGTGTTGATCCGGGTGATCAACCCGGCCTACCCGGAAGGCATGATGCTGGCGATCCTGTTCGCCAACCTGTTCGCACCGCTGTTTGATTATCTGGTGGTGCGGGCCAATATCAAGCGGAGAAGAGTCCGTGGTGAATGAATCCAAAAATGACAGCATCAGTAAAACGTTGCTGGTGGTGCTACTGCTGTGTCTGGTGTGTTCGGTGGTGGTGGCCGGTTCCGCCGTTGGCCTGAAATCCAAACAGCAGCAGCAAAAGTTGCTCGACAAGCAACGTAACATCCTCGATGTTGCTGGTTTGTTGCAGCCGAAGATGGCAAGCGAGCAAGTCAAAAACCTGTTCAGCCAGCGCATCGAACCACGCCTGCTGGATTTAAATAGCGGTGAGTTGCTGGTGAGTAAAGCGACAACGTTCGATCTGGCCGCCGCGCTGCGCGATGACAACAAAAGCGCGGCACTGGCAGCGAGTGACGATCCGGCTGGCATCAAACGCCGCAGCAATCAGGCCGAAATCTACCTGGTGCGTGATGAACAGGGTACGGTGAGCAAGATTGTGCTGCCGGTGTATGGCACCGGCCTGTGGTCAATGATGTACGCCTTTTTGGCGCTGGATAGCAACGGTAACACGGTAAAGGGCATCACCTACTACGATCAGGGGGAAACTCCAGGGCTGGGGGGTGAAGTTGAAAACGCTGGCTGGCGTCAGCAGTGGGTTGGCAAAAAGTTGTTTGATGACAACGGTCAACCAGCGATTCGTGTGGTGAAAGGCGGGGCGCGTCCAGGAGATGAGCATGCAGTGGACGGCCTGTCCGGCGCTACGCTGACCTCCAACGGCGTACAACATACGTTTGATTTCTGGTTGGGCGAGTACGGCTTCGGCCCGTTCCTGAAAAAAGTGCGTGAAGGAGCGCTGAAAAATGGCTGATCCCAAAGAAATCAAGCGGGTTCTTCTAGGGCCGCTGTTCGACAACAACCCAATCGCCTTGCAAGTGCTGGGCGTCTGTTCGGCGTTGGCGGTGACCACCAAGCTGGAGACGGCGCTAGTGATGGCCATCGCGGTAACGCTGGTGACGGCGTTCTCCAGCTTCTTCATCTCGCTGATTCGTCACTTTATTCCGAATAGCGTGCGCATTATCGTACAGATGGCGATTATCGCTTCCTTGGTGATCGTGGTAGACCAGTTACTGCGCGCCTACGCGTTCGAGATTTCCAAGCAACTGTCGGTGTTCGTGGGCTTGATTATCACCAATTGCATTGTGATGGGGCGTGCCGAGGCTTACGCCATGAAATCGCCGCCGATCGAGAGCTTTATGGATGGCATCGGCAACGGGCTGGGCTACGGGGTGATCCTGGTACTGGTCGGCTTCCTGCGAGAGCTAATCGGCTCCGGCAAGCTATTTGGCATCCCGGTGCTGGAGACGGTGCAGAACGGCGGCTGGTATCAGCCGAACGGTCTGTTCCTGCTGGCACCGAGCGCGTTCTTTATCATCGGCCTGCTAATCTGGGTGTTGCGCACCTTGAAGCCCGCACAGATCGAAAAGGAGTAATGGCCGATGGAACACTATATCAGCCTGTTTGTGCGCGCGGTGTTCGTTGAGAACATGGCGCTGGCATTCTTCCTGGGGATGTGCACCTTCCTTGCGGTGTCGAAGACAGTATCGACTGCCTTCGGCCTAGGGGTGGCGGTGACTCTGGTGCTCGGTATTTCGGTGCCGGTAAATAACCTGGTTTACAACCTGATCTTGCGTGATGGCGCATTGGTAGCAGACGTCGATTTAAGCTTCCTCAACTTTATTACCTTCATCGGCGTCATCGCCGCGCTGGTGCAGATTCTGGAGATGATCCTCGATCGCTGCTTCCCATCACTGTATAACGCGCTCGGCATCTTTTTGCCGCTGATCACCGTCAACTGCGCCATCTTCGGTGGCGTGTCTTTTATGGTGCAGCGCGATTACAACTTTGCCGAATCGGTGGTGTACGGCTTTGGCTCCGGCATGGGCTGGATGCTGGCGATCGTCGCTATGGCGGGGATACGCGAAAAACTCAAGTATGCCAATGTTCCCGCAGGGTTGCGTGGCCTGGGCATTACCTTTATCACCACCGGGCTGATGGCGCTGGGCTTTATGTCTTTCTCCGGTGTTCAGTTGTAAAGGCGGGAAGAATTTATGGAAATTATTTTAGGCGTAGTGATGTTTACTGGCATCGTGATGGTGCTGGTGCTACTAATCCTGTTTGCCAAATCGAAGCTGGTGAATACTGGCGACATCGCGGTGGAGATCAACGGCGATTTGGATAAAAGCTTCAGCGCGCCAGCGGGTGACAAACTGCTTAACCTGCTCTCCAATCAGGGGATCTTTGTTTCCTCGGCTTGCGGCGGCGGCGGCTCTTGCGGCCAGTGCCGGGTTGTGATCAAAGAGGGGGGGGGGATATCTTGCCGACCGAACTGTCGCATATCAACAAGCGCGAAGCGAAAGCGGGGTGCCGCCTGGCTTGCCAGGTGAACGTAAAACAGAACCTGAAAATCGAACTGCCGGAAGAAATTTTCGGCGTGAAGAAGTGGGCGTGCGAGGTTATCTCCAACGATAACAAAGCTACTTTTATCAAAGAGCTGAAGCTGAAAATTCCTGCGGGGGAAGACGTGCCGTTCCGCGCCGGTGGGTTTATCCAGATCGAAGCGCCGGCCCACGACATTAGCTACGCCGATTTTGCGGTGCCGCAGGAGTATCGTGGCGACTGGGACAGATTTAATTTGTTTCGCTATCGTTCAGTGGCCAATGACACCACGGTGCGTGCCTACTCGATGGCTAACTACCCAGACGAAAAAGGTATCATCATGCTCAACGTGCGCATCGCCACGCCACCGCCGAATAATCCGGATGTGCCGCCTGGCATCATGTCTTCCTACATCTGGTCGCTAAAGGCTGGCGACAGAGTGACCATCTCCGGGCCGTTCGGCGAGTTCTTTGCCAAGGATACCAACGCCGAAATGGTCTTTATCGGTGGCGGTGCGGGTATGGCACCAATGCGGTCACACATTTTTGATCAACTCAAACGCCTGAACTCGCAGCGCAAGATCACCTTCTGGTACGGTGCTCGCTCGCTGCGTGAAATGTTCTATGAAGATGACTTTAACCGGTTGCAAGCGGAGAACGAAAACTTTACCTGGCATGTCGCGCTGTCCGATCCGCAGCCGGAAGATAACTGGACTGGCTACACCGGCTTTATCCATCATGTTCTGCTAGAGAACTATCTACGTAACCATCCGTCACCTGAGGAGTGTGAGTTCTACATGTGCGGGCCGCCGATGATGAATGCGGCGGTGATCAAGATGCTGAAAGATTTGGGTGTTGAGGATGAAAATATCATGCTGGATGATTTTGGTGGCTAAATGCGTACATTAATAATGAAAGGCTGGTTGACGATGGTGGCACTGGGTGCCACCTTGCTACTGACCGGCTGTAAGCCGGAACAAGTGAACCTGAATGGTAAAACCATGGGCACCTCGTATTCGATTCGCTACCTACCCGGCAAAGACACGCCTGCGGTGCAAGAGATGCAGGTGGAGATCGATAAACGGCTAGAGCGAGTGAACGATCAGATGTCCACCTACCGGCCAGATTCCGAGCTGAGCCGCTTTAACGCCAGCCGCGTGGTGAATAAACCCTTCCCGGTGTCATCGGCTACCGCCAAGGTCGTGCGCGAGGCATTGCGCATCAATCGCGTGACCGACGGTGCGCTGGACGTGACTGTTGGATCGTTGGTCAATTTGTGGGGGTTCGGGCCGGAAGTGCGAGCGACTAGAGTGCCGAGTGCTGCCGAACTGGAACAGCGCCGCGCTTGGACAGGTGCTGATAAACTCTCGGTGCACGGCAATACGTTGATGAAAAGCATTCCCGAGGTGTACGTTGATCTCTCGTCAATCGCCAAGGGCTACGGTGTGGACGTGGTTGCCGAGTATTTACAGTCGCAGCACGTTGAAAATTACATGGTGGATATCGGTGGTGAAGTGCGCACTCGCGGGCGTAACGGCGATCAGCAACCCTGGCGTATCGCCATTGAGCGCCCAACAGCCGGAGTGCAGCAGGTGCAGTTGGTGATCCAACCGGGTGAGATGTCGATCGCTACCTCAGGAGATTACCGCAACTACTTCGAGCAGGACGGTGGGCGCTACTCGCACACCATCGATCCGAGCACTGGGTGGCCGATCAATCACCAACTGGTGTCGGTCACTGTGCTAAGCCCGATCTGCATGACCGCTGATGGCTTGTCCACTGGGCTGAACGTGCTGGGGCCGGAGCGTGGTATCGCGCTGGCCAACTTGCTGGAAATCCCGGTGCTGATGATAGTGAACACCGGCAATGGCTTAGAAGAGCGCTATTCCGAAGCCTTCAAACCCTACCTGAAAAAAGGGTTATGAGGTGACTATGTTGACGGTATTTTTCGCCACCTTGGTACTATTTTTGTTGGTCATCGGTGGCATGTCGCTAGGCTACCTGTTTAAACGCAAAAGCTTGCAAGGGAGCTGCGGCGGGATCACTGCCTTGGGGATAGAAAAGGTCTGCCACTGCCCCGAACCCTGTGAGACGCGCAAGAAACGTGAGGCCAAAGCAGCGCTGCGCAATAAGCAGCGCATTTTTTAACTGAAACCCGGCATGCGCCGGGTGTTGTTATTTGGCTTTTGACCTCCGGGGAAAATGTGCGTTTAGTCCGACGAGTTTTGATCATTCATCATCTCATGTTCATTGTCTAACACTAACAGGATTTAGGCGTGCCCTGAATCACTGTTCCACTACAGTCAGAGGTTACCGGTTCCTTGGACGGGGCCTGTAACTGACTGATGAACGGAGAGTTGAGAGCCTTGCCAGTTGTCTATGTAGCCTGAGAGATCACTCGTTGGATGATGTAAAAACGCTGTCGATGGACATAAATATGGCCTATATCAGCGCTGCCCGTATTTACCTCCCTCAAGGCCGTAGATAAAATCGCCTTCGATCACCTCCATGTAGCCAACATGTTCTGTGCCGTTAATGTACGCCTACTGGGATAGGCTCTAAGTCATGGGGCTTCAGAAATAAAGCACTGTTCAACCTGGGCGTGATGTTCCACTAGGGAAAGCCGAACATGGCGTTCTGTGTCCCCCATGATGATCGAGGAAGACCCATACTTATCCAGTATTATTGGAGGGACGATGCGTAAAATTATTCATGTCGACATGGACTGTTTCTTTGCAGCGGTAGAAATGCGCGATGATCCTAACCTGCGTGATATTCCGTTAGCCATTGGCGGCAGCGCCAATCACCGGGGTGTGATCAGCACCGCCAACTATCCGGCGCGCCGCTACGGTGTGCACAGCGCTATGCCCGCATCTCACTTTGTTGCCGGGGCGTATGGCGGCCTACAAAGAGGCTTCGCAGCATATCCGCGAGATCTTCGCCCGTTACACGCTGTTGATCGAACCGCTGTCGCTGGACGAAGCCTATTTGGACGTTACCGACAGTCTGCAATGTAACGGCTCAGCGTCGTTGATCGCCCAACAGATCCGCCAGGCGATCGTCGATGAGCTGAACCTTACCTCCTCGGCCGGTATCGCGCCGATCAAATTCCTTGCCAAGATCGCTTCCGAGTTGAATAAACCGAACGGCCAGTATGTGATTACGCCAGCACAGGTGCCGGGTTTTTTGCAGCAACTGCCGCTGAGTAAGCTCCCCGGTGTTGGCAAAGTCACCGCCAAGCGGCTGGAGGAAGTGGGACTGATCACTTGCGCCGACGTGCAACAGTACGATCTGGCGCTGCTGCTAAAACGCTTCGGCAAGTTCGGCCGGGTTCTGTGGGAACGCTGTCAGGGCATCGACCTGCGCGAGGTATCCTCACAGCGGCTGCGCAAATCGGTGGGGGTGGAATGCACGCTGGCAGAGGATATCCACGATTGGCAGGACTGCGAAGCGCTAATTGTCGATAAGCTCTATCCCGAACTGGAGATGCGGTTGCGCAAGGTGAAGCCAGATCTGCATATCGCCCGTCAGGGCGTGAAGCTGAAGTTTCACGATTTTCAGCAAACGACCCAAGAGCATGTTTTCCCGGTGCTCGATCGGCAAGATCTGCTGGATGTCGCGCATCAAGTGTGGTGTAAAAGGCGTGGAGGGCGCGGCGTGCGGTTAGTGGGGCTGCACGTAACGCTGCTGAATCCGCAACTAGAGCGACAACTGCAACTACCCTGGGAATAAAAAGGTACTGTTGGTGATGGTGAACTCAACGCCTGTTCACCTCTATCAGAGCGTTTAGTCTCCGGGAGTCCCAGGGGGGCAGTCAACAACATGGTTCGCTAGTCCAAGGCGGTGAACCTAATGATTGATGATAGTCCAAGGAGTCAGATATTAAAGATCTTCGAGAGAAAGGTTATTCATTAAGAAATGTGTTGTATGATTGTAAGAATAGAATATCCTTTTCAGTACACCGCATTAAATAATTTTCTAAAATCTCTTGGTAGTGGAGAGTTTTAAAATGTCGACTATACCTGTATTGAAGTTGTCTATGCTGGATGGCGATCCCGATAAGAAAAAAAATTATATCTTTGTTGAAGGAAGCGGCTCATGATGTTGGCTTTTTCTATCTTAGTGAACACGGTGTATCGTCTTCATTTTTAGAAAGAGTACGTGAACTGACCAAAAAGTTTTTTTTATTATCTGAAGAGGAGAAATTGTCAATCTCCATGATTAACTCTCCTCACTTTAGAGGATACAATAGAGCCGGTAATGAACGAACAAATGGAAAATCGGACTGGAGAGAACAATTTGATATAGGTGCTGAACGTGAGCCATTTAACTTAACTGATAAAGATCCAATTTGGATGGGGTTACATGGTTATAATCAATGGCCTGAATCTTTACCAGAGTTGAAAAATACCATTCTGGCTTATAATGATATATTGACTCATATTTCTCTAAAGTTACTTAGAAGCTTGGCCTTAGGTTTGGGATTGCCAGAGAATTCTTTTGACATAATATATGGTAATACACCAAACGAACATATAAAATTAATTAAATACCCTCGTTGTGATATAAGAAAAGAAGCTCAGGGGGTTGGTGCTCACAAAGACTCTGGACTTCTGACATTAATCTTACAGGATGAGAATAAAGGTTTGCAGGTTGAAGTTGACGATAATGAATGGGTTGATGTTTTACCAATTAATGATACGTTCGTTGTTAACTTGGGAGAACTGCTAGAGTTAGCGACCAACGGTTACCTTAGAGCAACAGTTCATAAGGTTTTACCTACAGAAGAACAGAATGAAAGACTTTCAATTGCCTATTTTTTAGGTGCAAGTCTTGATTCTGTTGTACCTGTGTTTGACTTACCAAAAGAGTTGACTTTAGACTCCTCATATATAGAGACCGATCCAAACAATCCCCTACTCAGAGATGTCGGTCTAAATTATATGAAGGGTAGACTTCGCTCCCATCCTGATGTTGCTAAAAAATTCTATGGAAAATGGAGTAATTTTATATGAAAAATAAATTGGTAGTGATAACTGGAGCCAGTTCTGGGTTTGGTGCTGAAGCTGCGAGAGTGCTAAGTAGCAAGGGGTATTGCCTGGCTCTATTAGCTCGCAGGGTAGATAAATTACGTGCAATGAATCTTGAAAATTCTCTTTGTTTTAACGTTGATGTTGCCTGTCGTGATCAAGTGTTTCATGCTATCCGTCAGGCAGAGGAACAGTTTGGCGATGTAGATTGTATTATAAATAACGCAGGTGTTATGTTGCTAGGAGAATTAGAATATCAAGATCATGACGAATGGAACAGGATGATTGATACAAATATTAAAGGTGTGATAAATGGAATGCAGGCTGTATTACCCTCTATGCGAAAAAGGAAAACGGGAACGATAATCAATATATCCTCTTTGGCTGGCCAAAAAACTTATCAATATCATGCTGCATATTGTGCGACTAAGTTCGCAGTACATGGTCTATCAGAGAGTGTCCGCTGGGAGGTTGCCCCAGACAACGTCAGAGTGATAACTATTTCTCCGGGAGCAGCAGAAACTGAGCTTATCAACCACATCAGCGATGACTTCGTAAAGAATGATTATATTAATTGGAAAGAGAGTATAGGAGGAGCTATTTCTGAAAAAGATGTTGTTGACAGCATAATATTCTGCTACGAACTACCTCAATCGGTATGTGTTCGTGACCTTAAAATTGCTCCGACAAGGCAGCAAAACTAGTGGTTTATTGAGGATTATTTTCATGGCTCCTTGCTCTGTCTCCGTATCTTCCAGGTTGCTATCACAAATAGCAACCCAGTCGTCGGTGGACTGAGTTCTGTACTCCACAGGACTCAGCCCGTCAGCAGATTACGTGCGCGCAGGGATAGCTTTCAGCAGTGCGGTCAGCAATTGCCAGTACAGACTAACGCTTTCGATATGCACCTGCTCATCCGGCGAGTGTGGGCCGGTGATGGTTGGCCCGATCGATACCATGTCCATGTGTGGGTACGGCTTTTTGAACAGGCCACATTCCAGGCCGGCATGGATCACCATGATGTTCGGCGTCTTGCTGAACAAATCTTGATACAATTCGCGCACCAGATGCATCACCGGTGAGTGGGCATCAGGCTGCCACCCGGGGTAGCTGCTCTGTGGTACCACCTTGGCACCGGCCAACTGGCCCAGTGCGATCAGCATGTTGACCACATAGTCTTTGCCGCTGTCGATAAGGGAACGGATCAGGCAGATGATTTCCGCTTCGCTCTCGCCGGTAATGACCACGCCAAGGTTCAGCGAGGTTTCCACCACCCCCTTCACTGCATCACTCATACGGATAACGCCGTTTGGCATGCCGTTCAGCAACGCCAGGAGCCGCTGCTGGCTATCGGCACTCAGTGCCAACGATGCGCTGGCGGTTGGCTCCAGCAGCAGGGTGATATTCTTCTCCTTGGCAGACAGCTCGTTATGCAGTGTCGCCAGATATTTTTGGCTCAGCGTTGTCAGCGCGTCGGTTTTGTCAGCGGGTACGGCGACTACCGCAAAGGCTTCACGCGGGATGGCATTGCGCAGGGTGCCACCGTTCAGATCCAGCACGCGCAGGCTTAATTCTTTGGCATGGGCGAACAGGAAGCGCGCCAGCAGCTTGTTGGCGTTGCCCAAACCAAGGTGAATATCTGCACCGGAGTGGCCGCCCTTAAGGCCCTTTAGGGTCAGCTTTAACCTCTGGTAACCGGCTGGTACTGCTTCACGATGTAGAGGCAGGGTAGTGATGACGTCAATACCGCCAGCGCAACCCATATAGATTTCGCCTTCCTCTTCGGAATCAGTGTTGATCAGGATGTCCGCCTGCAACCAATCCGGTTGTAGCCCAAACGCGCCGTCCATACCGGCTTCTTCGGTCATAGTCAGCAGCACTTCCAACGGGCCGTGTTCGACGCTATCGTTGGCTAATACCGCCAGTGCGGAAGCGAGACCGATACCGTTATCGGCACCCAAAGTGGTGCCGCGTGCTTTGATCCACTCGCCATCAATATATGGCTGGATCGGATCCTTGGTGAAGTCGTGCACGGTGTCGTTATTCTTCTGTGGCACCATGTCCAGGTGCGCTTGTAGAGCCACCGGCTTGCGGTTTTCCATGCCCTGGGTAGCCGGTTTGCGCAGCAGTATATTGCCGACCTGATCGCGTTCGACGTGCAGGTTTTTCTCTTTAGCCCAGTTAAGGATGTGCTGCGCCAGTGTTTCTTCATGGTAAGAAGGATGCGGAATAGAGCAGATTTTGGCAAAAATATCCCATAGCGGCTGTGGTGAAAGTTGAGACAACTCAGACACAATAAGTCTCCTGTAGCAGCATTCTCAGCAGGGTGGGATGCTGCGCGGTTAGGGGGGATGGCATCTGTGCACAGTGGCACGATTTGCGAAGAATATCACTTTCTTTCGGCGCGTGCCTGCTCCTATTGTGCAACTTAAACGCTTGATCACACAGCTTTGTCACCGATTTGCTCAACAGAAATTACCAACAGGAAATGATCAGGATTTTCACGGTACAACTGGTATTCAGTGTGGCCAATCTCTATAATGTTGCGCAACCTTTTCCCCTGACTACTGAGTAAGCCACATCACTGCTGGCCGGGACACCATCATGAGCGAAAAATACGTTGTTACTTGGGATATGCTGCAAATGCATGCGCGTAAGCTGGCACACCGCCTGCTTCCTGCTGATCAATGGAAAGGAATTATTGCTGTAAGCCGTGGTGGCTTGGTTCCAGCTTCTCTGCTGGCGCGTGAGTTGAACATTCGTTGTGTGGATACCGTCTGCATCTCCAGTTATGACCATGACAATCAGCGCGAAATGCAGGTGCTCAAGCGAGCCAAAGGTGATGGTGAAGGTTTTATCGTAGTGGACGATCTGGTGGACACTGGCGGTACTGCGAAAGCGATCCGCGAGATGTACCCGAAAGCCCACTTTGTCACCCTCTTCGCCAAACCGGCAGGCCGCCAGTTGGTGGACGACTATGTGGTTGACATCCCGCAAGACACTTGGATCGAACAGCCTTGGGATATGGCGGTGACCTTCGTGCCACCGATCGGAGGCTATTAAGCCCAACTGATGCCAACGCCCAGTGATGCCGCGCGTTGGTTTTCTTGTGCCAGAGTTAGGTACACCCCTTCCCATTGGGCAATTTACGGCCTGAATCAGATTTACGGAGGCTATTGTTACTATGACACAGGCCAACCTTTCTGAGATCCTGTTCAACCCCTCATTCAACCCCCCTGAAACCTCGACACTGATGCCACGTACGCGTAATAAAATGAGTGTTGCCATGCATTCCACGCTGGCAAGCGATACCGCCAGTAGCTGGTATCGCGTGCTGAATGACTTATTGTGGGCTTGGCGCGGCGTCGATCCGATCGAAATCAACCAAGTGCTGGCGCGCATCGCTGCCTCGGACGCGGAGCGCAGCAATCCGCAGTGGCTGGATACTGTGGTGGGCTATCGCAAAGGAAACTGGATCTACGAGTGGGTCTATCAGGGTATGCAATGGCAACAGCGTGCGCTTGAACAGCAGAACTCGCCGCTCGGTGGTCAATACTGGCTGAACGCCAGCAACTTCTACAGCATTGCTGGCTACCCGTATTTGAAGGGTGACGAATTAGCTGAACAGGCGGTGATGCTGGCTAACCGCGCCTACAAAGAGGCGGCGATACTGCTGCCATATCAGTTGAAAGAGCTTGAGTTCTGCATCGAAGGCAGCAAGATCATCGGCTTCCTGCATATGCCGGCCAAGGGTGAAGCACCGTTCCCGACAGTGCTGATATGTGGTAGCCTGGACACCCTACAGACCGATTATCATCGTTTGTTCTACGAGTATCTGGCACCGCACGGCATCGCCATGCTGACCCTCGATATGCCGTCCATAGGTTCTTCATCCAAATGGCCACTGACGCAGGACTCCAGCTATTTGCATCAGCAGGTGTTGCGCCAACTGGCCTCGGTGGCGTGGGTTGACCAACAGCGTGTGACCGCCTTTGGATTCCGCTTCGGTGCCAACGTGGCGGTGCGGTTGGCTTACATGGAGCCGCAGCGGCTGCGTGGCGTAGCCTGCCTGAAGCCAGTGGTACATTACCTGCTGTGCGGCCTCAGCGCACAGAAGAACCTGCCGGACATGTATATGGACGTATTGGCCAGCCGGCTTGGGATGGTTCACGCTGCTGACAACACGCTAAAGATAGAGCTGAATCGCTACTCGCTGAAAACCCAAGGGGTGCTGGGACGCCGCTGCTCCACGCCGATGTTCTCCGGCTATTGGGAACAGGATCCACTCAGCCCGAAAGAGGAATCGCAACTGATCGTCTCTTCTTCGCTAGACGGCACGTTGCTCACTCTCCCGCGTTCGCCAGTCTATGAGGGATCCCACCAAGCACTGCTACAAATGATTCGCTGGCTAAAAGATAAAACTTATTAATTAGTTGCTAAATTCTACTAGTTTGCTAAAAAGAACGGTCTACACTGAGGAGGTGAGAGAATGATATTACCGAGTGGTCACCCAAAAAGCCGACTAATGAAACGTTTCGCTAGCTTGGGGCCGTACCTACGCGAAGGACAGTGTGAAAATGATCTTTTTTTCTTCGATTGTTTGGCCGTTTGCGTCAATGTAAAACCTGCTCCAGAGAAACGCGAGTTCTGGGGATGGTGGATAGAGTTACAGGCTGAAAAAACACGCTTTACTTATTCTTGCCAATTCGGCTTGTTCAATAAAGAAGGGCAGTGGATCGCAAAAAGCATTAAAGATCTTGAAGTGAAATCCAAACTGGAAACCACCCTGCGAGATTTCCACCGACGTTTGGGCGAGTTGCTGGCGAGCATGGAACTGGCGCTGGAGCCTGCCACCGATTTTCAAAGAGAGCTGATTAAACGTTCCGCTTGACCCTGCTTGACCAGCGTATTGTGCTGATTTCGCGTTGTGCCTGTTGGCATAACGCACCTCTCCTGTTACAACGTCCCTTGCATTCTTCTTCTCACCATATTACACGGCAGAAATACTATGAATGGCAGCCAGACATTGGTTGTAAAATTGGGTACCAGCGTGTTGACCGGCGGATCGCTGCGTCTGAACCGCGCTCACATTGTTGAACTGATACGCCAGTGCGCACAACAGCATGCAGCGGGTCACCGCATCGTTATCGTCACCTCCGGCGCGATTGCTGCCGGGCGTGAGCACCTGGATTACCCCGACCTCCCCGCCACCATCGCCACTAAACAGCTGCTGGCGGCAGTCGGACAGAGCCGACTGATCCAACTGTGGGAGCAACTGTTTGCCCTTTACGGCATTCATATCGGGCAGATGCTGCTGACACGCACTGATCTGGAAGACCGTGAACGCTTCCTCAATGCGCGCGACACCATGATGGCGTTGTTGGACAATCGCATCGTGCCGATAATCAATGAGAATGATGCGGTTGCCACCGCAGAAATTAAAGTAGGCGATAACGACAACCTGTCAGCGTTGGCGGCCATTCTGGCTGGGGCTAATAAGCTATTGCTGCTCACCGATCAGCAGGGGCTATACACCGCCGATCCGCGTGACAACCCACAGGCTGAACTGATCCGCGAAGTGCAACACATTGACGACACGTTGCGCGCTATCGCTGGCGACAGTGTTTCCGGCCTGGGTACTGGCGGTATGGGTACTAAATTGCAGGCGGCCGATGTGGCATGCCGTGCCGGCATCGATGTGGTGATCGCCGCTGGCAGTAAGCCTGGCGTGGTGGCAGATGTCATTGAAGGTAAATCGGTGGGTACCCGTTTCCACGCGCTGGCAACCCCATTGGAAAACCGCAAACGCTGGATCTTCGGCGCACCGCCAGCCGGTGAAATCACCATCGACGATGGTGCGGTGGAAGCGATGATAACACGTGGCAGCTCGCTGCTGCCGAAAGGAATCTGCGCAGTGAAAGGTGATTTCTCGCGCGGCGAAGTGATCCGCATCCGCACCTTGGAGGGGCGTGACTTGGCGCATGGCGTCAGCCGCTATAACAGCGATGCGATGCGCATGATCGCCGGGCACCACTCGCAAGACATCAGCGAGATCCTCGGTTACGAATACGGCTCGGTGGCAGTGCACCGCGACGACATGATTGTAAGTTAAGGAGTGAGCATGCTTGAGCAGATGGGGAAAGCCGCCAAGCTGGCTTCCTGGCAATTGGCGGTGCTGAGTACGGCGAAGAAGAACCAGGTGCTGTCGGTAATGGCCGATATGCTGGAAGCCAACAGCGAAGCGATTTTGCACGCTAATGAACAGGATATGGCACAGGCGCGTACAACCGGCATGGGCGAAGCGTTGCTTGATCGCCTGTTGCTGACCCCGGCTCGGCTGGCGGCGATCGCCAACGACGTGCGCCAGGTGTGCCGCCTGAACGATCCGGTTGGCCAGGTGCTGGATGGCAGCCTGCTGGACAGCGGGCTAAAGTTGGAACGCCGCCGTGTGCCGCTCGGGGTGATCGGCGTAATTTATGAGGCGCGGCCGAACGTCACCCTCGATGTTGCCAGCCTGTGCCTGAAAACCGGCAACGCGGTGATCCTGCGCGGCGGTAAGGAAACCCACCACACTAATCAGGCGACGGTGAACGTGATCCAACAGGCGTTGGAGCAGTGCGGCCTGCCAGCGGCAGCGGTACAAGTGATCGACAGCCCGGACCGCGCGCTGGTGAACGAACTGTTGCGTTTGGATCGCTACATCGACATGCTGATCCCGCGTGGCGGTGCTGGCTTGCACCAGTTGTGCCGCGAACAATCGACCATCCCGGTGATCACTGGCGGCATCGGCGTTTGTCATATTTATGTGGACGACAGTGTCGATGTCGACAAAGCGTTGGCGGTGATCGAAAACGCCAAGATCCAGCGCCCAAGCGCCTGCAACTCACTGGAAACGCTGTTGGTGAATCGCCACATCGCAGAAGAATTCTTGCCAGCGCTGAGTGCCAGGATGGCGGCGGTGGGGGTGACGCTACATGCGGCCGAGAATGCCATGCCGCTGTTGCAAAATGGCCCCGCGACGGCAGTGGCGGTAGTGGCAGAGGATTACGACGACGAATGGCTATCGCTGGATCTGAACGTAGCGCTGGTGGATGACATCGATCAGGCCATCAACCATATCCGCACCCACGGCACCCACCACTCCGATGCGATCCTCACCCGATCGCTGAGCAGCGCTGAACACTTTGTACGTGCGGTGGACTCTTCGGCGGTGTACGTCAACGCCAGCACCCGTTTCACCGACGGCGGCCAGTTCGGTCTGGGGGCAGAAGTGGCGGTCAGCACTCAGAAGCTGCATGCTCGTGGCCCGATGGGGTTGGATGCGCTGACCACCTACAAGTGGATCGGCTACGGCGACGATCTGGTGCGCAGTTAAGTTCTACTCAGACTCGATAGCGAATGTGGGGTTAAACCGTCAATCGAAGCGGCTCTGGCTGCTGAGCTTGGCTCATATCTGGTGCAGGTTAGTGAAGCCAAGGGCCACTTCCAAAAAAACACCTAAGTCTACCGTGTTACTTACGTTATCTGGAAACAATCCGTAAAGTGATTAAGGCTATATCTGGTCATTGACCGTGGTAGCATCGCAGACTAAAGCTGGTCATCAAGGGGGCGGGGCCGATGTCCAAGCCCGTTGTCACGCGGGTATTTGCCAAATCAAAACTGCATCATATGGGTAATGAAGTGTGGTCATTTGTAGGCAGCAAAAAGAAACAGCGTTGGTCAAGGTATGCATGGGAACCACACCTCAAACGCCTTGTCGCTTATTCTTTTGCTCGCCGAAGTAAAAAGACATGTCGCAAATCACTAAGGCTGTTATCAGGCCCAGTGTCGTCTTCTGGAGGACAAACAACTTCAGCAGCATATGATATGCTGCCAGATAAAAAGCACATTACTGGCAAGCTTTACACACAGCGAGTTGAACGCGAAAACCTGACCCTTCGCAACAGGCCGAAACGACTGAACCGTAAGACGTTCGGGCACTCAAAATCCGCAAAATGTATGATAAGCTCATCGGTAGATTTATTGAGTGTCAACATTATCAGTTATAACATCAATCAACGCATTGAATACACGACCCTCACATTCAATCGGTGAAGAATTCCCTTAACTGCTTCATTACTAGTAATGAAATCCTATGGGGATAGGTACCAGAATTGATTTATTCCAAAAAATTATAAAAAACTACCCCAATGCTTTAAATTATTATATGCAATATATTATTATATCTGAATAACTAAGTATGATTATGGTAGGTAGACGACATTCGCAGTGTAGAGGTAAGTCTATTTTCTTATTGTACTGCATATCCTGGTGTTTATACGTCAGGTATCTTCAGCGTGTCGAGTGGAACCGGGATGCTTACACTTACATGGGTATATAAGTTGCATGTTACTTACCCGCGCACTAGGTAATATGGTGGTCTAAATGGTGAAGTATCGATTTTTATTAGCGAGGGTTTGACGATGGAAAGAATATTAACGAGGGTGATGTTCGCGGCGCGGTGGGTCATGGCACCGGTATACTTGGGGTTGACGGCGGGCTTACTTGTTCTGGCTTACAAATTCTTTATTGATTTGTTTGAATTATTTTCTCATGTTACTCATTATAGCAATGAAGAGATCATCCTTCATTTATTATCATTAGTTGATTTTGTACTTATCGGTGGCTTACTTGTGATGGTTATTTATTCAGGGTATGAAAACTTTGTCTCACGCTTGAATATTGATGGCGCAAACGATGAATTATCCTGGATTGGTAAAATGGATGTTGAATCACTTAAAAACAAAGTATTTGTCTCTGTGGTTTCAATTTCCACTATACATTTGTTAGGTGTTTTTATGGAATCGAAAAGTATTCCCAATGATAAAATAATTATGTATATTAGTCTTCATGTCTGTTTTGTCCTGACTGCATTATTAATGCAGCTCCTCGAAAGACTCTCAAAAAATAGATAAAGATATCAGGATGAGGTATCCTTACTATAAGAAAGGCATTAGGACAATAAACCGTATTAGTAAAAAATAAGCCAAACAGGCTGAAATAGGGTTGAGGTATGGTCAAATGTAAATTTTAACTTGCTGGTGCATAAAATAAACCAATAGCAGTGACCTGAGCGTCTTATTGGTTAATATCGCCGGTATGGCATGCCGCTCACTGCACGGCATAGCCGACAAGGGTGTGACGTTTTTTCTGCAAGTTGAAAATAATGGCAGCAGCCATGATGATGGCTTTGCGCATTTTGTGTTAAGACGTCAGCGCATTTGGGGGCCAGTCACTTTCACGGACGTGCTATTGGACATCTTAAAGGTAGCAAAGATAGACATATATTTTCACCGGGTAGATGGAGGGCATTAGTCTATTATTGGATGCGGTTAATAGCATTAGTTTGCAATAGCTTCACACGTGCTGCGAGAGCATTGCCCATGCAGCATAGCGTTAAAAATGTCATATGTACGACTAGGTGTTACATCTGCCGAAGCAAACTTACTCAGCAATGACAGTTCAATACATTGTGATTACTAGAGTCATCCTATCCAATGATATTGTGTGTCATCCCATGCTCCCCCAACCTTGTTAAGCTGATCCCGCCAAGGTGCTGAGGGATCTCCAGTAATGTAGCGGGAAAATAGCACGGGCATAGAAAGTATGATCTACTGATTGTACAACCAATTCAGGGAGATCACTTCTATGCCTGTGCGCACATTATGCCAGAAGTTTTTCAGGGACGCGTTAGCCCCGTTTCATCAGTGCCGACAAAATGCCCTTATTGATACCACCGCTGCACTGACGCGTGGTGCCTCGCTTACCCTGACCAGTATCGATCGTTATATGTCGGGTGCCGCCCAGGTTAAAAATAAGATAAAACGGGCAGACCGACTCCTCGGAAACGCCGCACGACATAGCGATATTCCTAAGATATTTCATAATATTACATCAATGCTGACTCAGTACCTTCCCTGGAGTGTCATAGCCGTTGACTGGAGCGGTTATCCTGCGCAACAGTTTCATGTTTTACGTGCCAGCCTGATTTGTGACGGGCGTTCTATCCCGTTGATGAGCCATCATATTCCTTCCTGTCAGCAGCAGGATGCATAGATACAGAAGGCATTTCTCAATGCGCTTAACACTGCCATTACACCCGATAAAAAACTCCCGGCGATATTCGGGCCACCGAAGATGATGTTGAAGCGGCAGCGGCAGAAAATCATGCGGGAGGCGTAGTTCTATGATGCTGCTAGTCGGCCTCGTACACACATCGGTGTGGCTCGGCGAAGAGGTGGCGATTTTCCTGGGGTAGTGAATAAAGTCTTTAGCATAGGGGCGCTAGGCATACCGATGGCCTGTGTCAGGTGAAAACTCCTGCTGACACAGGCGATATTGATCGCCCTGATTACTTTATCGTAACGTTTACAAGTTTTTTAAAACCTTGATGGTCTCGTCCATATCGATCTCGTGCTCGGAAAAGGTATGGGTAGCGTTTTGAAAGGTGGTAACGGCCAGCATACGCAGTGTTTGCGTGGTTTGTGGTATGTCAACGGACTGCGGACGAATGCGGTTCATCAGCAGCCCCACCGATAGCACCGTGTTTTCTTTGTCCACTTCTGCTTTCATCGGTACTGCTTTGGTGAAGGTGTTGAAAGATTTAATGCTGGAAATCTTGATTCTTTCGTTGGCGATGGTGATGTATTTGCTCGATGCCAGCACCTTGACCGCAAAGGCGGATGGGCCTTTAGCGTTGTTGGTTGGTTCGAAGGTGACTGCTGCGTTTTTCTTAATCATCTCCGGGTTCTGCACTTTGATTACATGAAAATAACGATTTTCCCCGTTTTCATCGGTAATGAAGCCGAAGCCTTTGTCTTCAAAAAAAGTCATTATCTTGCCGTTCATCGCCATTCTCATAAAGTTGTTCAATACCCGATTTGTAGGGGTATGATAGCGTGGAATGCCCACCAGTGACAGGGTGTGGATGATGGTACGCCCTGTTTTGTTGATGCGATAACAGCAGTTAGTGGTTTTCTGCTACTGGCTGTAGGCAGTGGATCGGACTGCTATGGAAACTGATAGCAACCCGTGCAATCAATTTACACCGCATTAAACGGATTTTTCACTTTTTACTGGTTTTATGCGACCTAACATATGGACAAAATCCGACCTAATTGCTGTACTGTAATGGACACACTTCTAGTGTCTTACATTCACGTTAAAGGTAAGTTTGATGTCTAAGATTAAAGGTAGCGTTAAATGGTTTAATGAATCCAAAGGTTTCGGCTTCATTACTCCAGAAGATGGTAGCAAGGATGTTTTCGTTCATTTCTCTGCCATTGCTAGCAACGGTTTTAAAACTCTTGCGGAAGGACAGCGTGTAGAATTTGAAATCACCAACGGCGCTAAAGGGCCATCTGCTGCTAACGTTATCGCTATTTAAGCTACAGTAGAAGAAATTCCTAAAACCCGCTCTCTGAGTGGGTTTTTTATCTCTGCAGCGGGTAGATATACTCCGCTTATGTAGTTTTACTGCCCGCTGACCCAAGTAACCAGCATAAAGGCCAGCAGCGTCATTGCCAGCGAGCCTGCGAGGTTGAGCAGCATATTGATCAGCGCCCAAGTGAAGCGTCCATCCTGCAGCAGATAGACCACCTCAAGTGAAAACGTGGAGAAGGTGGTCAGACCGCCGCAGAAGCCGGTAGTGATCAACAGCTTCCAGTTGGCGTCAAGATGTGTCACACGGTTAAATGTGGCCATGGCCAGGCCGATGATAAAGCCGCCGACCAGATTGACCACCAGCGTGCCGAGCGGGATCGGGGCGTTAAGCGGATTCATCTTCATGCTCACGGCCCAGCGTAATACGCTGCCGACGCCACCACCAATAAACACCACCAATAAAGAATTCAGCATGCTGTACCTTTAACTATACGTAAACATCATTAGCCTTGCGAAGGCGGTTTGGGAGGAATGATATCTCTAGGGGCTGTGCTGCTTTTTGCTGCGTCGGTTGGATGTTACACCTAACGCAGCCTCTTTTGTATCATCAGTAAGTTTTGGCATGCGGTGAGAGCTAAGATTTACTGGCCTAAATTTCTTACTCTGATGGAAAATCTCACTTTGTTACATGTTGCTGTTGTTTGAACACCGGGCGGTAGTCAATATTTACTGGCAGGTTAATTTCTCTCGCTGTATACCCACCATACTTCAAGTTGCCTGTGCGTTAGCTTCCTCGCTCACCCCAGTCACTTAACGGTGTAAGATCCTGGGGATGAGTGAACCTCATTCCTGAGGTTCAGCCTGCGGCCCAGTGCTTACCGCCTTTCTGCAACTCGAATTATTTAGGGTATATAAGCAGTACTATATGAACAAGAAGGTGAATATGGAAGGTATCAGTATTACCAAACTTCTGGTGATTACTGTATTGGTTATTTTACTGTTCGGTACCCGCAAACTGCGCACGCTTGGTGCCGATTTGGGCGCGGCGCTGAAGGGCTTTAAAAAAGCGTTAGGTGACGACAGCACGCCTCCGGTAGCCAATAACAGCACTGAAATCCAGTCTGCCCAGCAGCAGAGCGGCGAAAAGAAAAATGTCTAAACCTGCCTGCGTGGTCAGCAATAAAAACGGATGTCGCCAGGCCAGCCCTCTTTTGCCGTTTCATCCGATTGAAACGTAACAAATTATTGCCGGATCTACTTCACTTCCAGCCCTTTAGCCTGTAGATCGGCATGGTAGGATGAGCGAACAAACGGGCCACAGGCCGCGTGGGTGAAACCCATGGTCTTGGCTTCTTCTTTCATCTCATCGAACTCGGCCGGGCTGACGTAGCGCTGAACTGGTAGGTGGTGGCGGCTTGGTTGCAGATACTGGCCGAGCGTCAGCATAGTGACGCCGTGGTAGCGCAGATCGCGCATCACTTCAATGATTTCCGCATTGGTTTCACCCAGGCCGACCATCAGGCCAGATTTGGTGGGGATATGCGGATGTGCTTCTTTAAAACGCTCCAGTAGCTTCAATGACCACGCGTAGTTGGCCCCGGGGCGAACCTGGCGGTAAACGCGTGGCACGTTCTCCAGGTTGTGGTTAAACACGTCCGGCGGCGTTTTGGTCAGGATCTCCAACGCGCGCTCCATACGGCCACGGAAGTCCGGTACCAGCGTTTCGATCTTGATGGAAGGATTTTTGGCACGGATGGCAGCGATGCAATCGGCAAAGTGTTGGGCACCGCCGTCGCGCAGATCATCACGGTCAACCGAGGTGATCACGACGTAACGCAGGCCCATATCGGCGATGGTTTGTGCCAGTTTTTCCGGTTCGTTGGCATCCGGGATCATCGGGCGGCCATGGGCTACATCACAAAATGGGCAACGGCGGGTACAGATAGCACCAAGGATCATAAAGGTGGCGGTGCCGTGGTTGAAACATTCAGACAGGTTCGGGCAGGAGGCTTCCTCACAGACCGAATGCAGGCCGTTTTTACGCATGGCAGCTTTAATGCCTTGAATGCGCGTCGAGTCGGCTGGCAGTTTAATCCTCATCCAGTCGGGTTTACGCAACAGCTCCTGCCGTTCGGTGACCACCATTTTAACTGGGATCAGCGCCATTTTGTCTGCATCGCGGTATTTGACGCCGCGTTCCATCTGAATCGGTTTACTCATAATCGTGCAGGTTCCAGTTACGAAGCTCGACCGTTTGGTAGCCGAGTAAATGAACAAATTCCTGTACCAGGATTGGGTGTACGTCTTCAATGCCAACGTGGGGTGCCAGCGCACTGACTTGTATCATCTGCATACCAGCGTAACCGCAGGGGTTGATACGTTGGAAGGGGCTGAGATCCATCGCTACATTCAGAGCCAGACCGTGGAATGAACTGCCTTTACGGATACGCAGCCCCAATGAACAGATTTTCTGCGCCCCGACATACACACCGGGTGCATCCGGGTGGGCGCAGGATGCGATGCGGAAATGGGCGAGGGTATTGATCACGGTATCTTCTATGACTGTGACCAATTGACGCACGCCAACATTGCTGCGTTTCAGATCGACCATCACGTACATGACTTGCTGCCCTGGGCCGTGGTAGGTCACTTGACCCCCGCGATCGCTTTGGATCACTGGAATATCGCCTGGCATCAACAGATGTTCTGCCTTACCGGCCTGGCCTTGGGTAAACACGGGCTGATGCTGCACCAGCCACAGTTCATCGGGCGTGGTTGTGGTGCGGCTGTCAGTAAAGGTGTGCATGGCTTGGGATACCTGCTCATAGGGTTGCAACCCCAACTGACGCAAAATGAGCTTGTCTGGTTGCAAAAGAGTTATCGCCAGGCTACGGAAAGAGAAAGCTATTATATCGGGCACCCTGACCTGCGACCAGCATTTAGCTGTTCAAAATGTGCAACCCAAGCACACCATCGGCTGCTCCAGGTTGATAAATCAGGCTTTATGTCAGATTTACAGCACCATGCGGACAATTTCAAGGTTGCCCAGCTCTTCGTACAAGGTTTCTACTTGGTCGATATGGGTAGCGTTGATGGTGATGGAAACAGAGTGGTAGTTGCCTTTGCTGCTTGGTTTAACCTGTGGGTTATAATCACCAGGGGCGTGGCGCTGCACCACTTCAACTACTTGGTCAACCAACTCCGGTTGTGCCAGCCCCATCACTTTGTAGGTAAACGGGCAGGGGAATTCAAGCAGTTCGTTCAATTTGGTTTTTTGCATATGTTTGCGCTCCAGTGTGCTGCTATAGGGTATTGCTTGCGTCATTCAAGCTGTTTTCACTTATTTGTCATTGCTGCTGAGAACTCTACAAATTGTTACTCCCGCTTGAGCGGGAGTGAGTATTATTCAGTATATCGGGGCGATTCCACTCGTTTCAACGGTTATCGGAATTGTCAGCGAGGATCACCAAACATGTTGTCACTTAGCAGGTTTTAGTCTGATGAGTATGAGTGCGTAAACCCGGCATTTATCGCATCCAGATCGAGCTCGTTTCTTTTCTGATAAGGGCGTATTGCCCGCTTAAAAAGATGTGTTGCCAGGCTACAGGCGACATCTGCCTGATCAATCTGGGCAAGAACATTCGCTTTCTCCTCGACGGAAAACCGCTTATAACTGAAAGATCTGTGCTGGATGCATGAAAACGGGCAATACTCTATCAGCGATATGGCGGATCTGTTTGCAGTATCATGTTTCACTGCTGGTTCGACACTTGTACTGTGCAGGGGGCACAGGAGAGGAGTTTGTTACCGGAATAATCGTTTATTAGGTGATGCCTCCAATGAGTTGAACAGGTATTTTTCAATGAAAGCCCCGATGACCTTTTCGTGGAGTTCGACAGAGCGCGAAAAACAAATTGTCTTGCGAGTCAGTCGTTTGGCGGGTGCGCAATACCAGATTATTGCGTTCAATACGCTGAGTAAAAATCTTTCCCGTCAGAGGTTATCCTTTGGGACTGCTCTGCCATAACTGCCCCAGTCATCGCTGGTAAACATACCGACAGTAAAGGGAGCCAGTAACGCCAGTCGCTCCCGGCAGGTTTCATCAGTTCGCGGGCCAAATGTATAAGCCAGAACGCCGCCATTTTTTGTGTTATCGCCATACCATAACCCGTGTTTTCGGGCCTTGCTGCCGACAAAGCTCCATTGTTCATCCGGTGCGCAGATGAATGCTATATCAGCATGAGCGACCGGAGAGGGGGTTACCCGACACGGCGAGAGTTTTTTTAAATGCGAATGACCGTGTTGATACCGATTTTCAGCGTTTTGGCGGTATCACGGACACTGGCACCATTGAAGGCCATATCGACGATGTTGTCCTGCGTGCCGGGCTTAGAGGCTTCATAGATAAAAGAAAGCTGAAAAGCGCGGCGACATGATTTGCAGAGAAATCTCTGATGCCCTGACGGGGTGCACCCGTAGCGGCAGACATCATCAGACTGGCAGTGAGGGAACAGTAACGCTGGTCATAGGGATACTTAAAAGTCCGCATTATACACCAGATAAACTAATTGGCGGCATCACCTGTCTTTGAAGGATAACCTAATGACGAGCGAAGAAGGATTAAAATCATTTTTGGGTGAACCTTCAGAAAAAAATACAGCACATTAGAATCTTTGGCTGAAGATTCTAATGGTGCCATTTACCTTGATGAAATCCATTTGTACCACAAAACATAAAGCCTGAAGATATCAGTCTTCTGTCAGCAGATGAGAAAGCCACCTCGCTAGCGGAAGGCCCCTGGAGAAACTATCTTTAACGCAAGCGTGCATGTACAGTCCATGCGATCATGGCTGTAACAATGTGTGCCTACTGGATAGGCGCTAAGTGCACACTTTCGTTCGGCTGGCCTTCATGTTTTGTGACAGACGTTACAAAATTTTGGACGGTTACCACTTATCACCACTTATCACCTCTTATCCGAACCAGCGATGGAACATCAGTTTGACGCAGTCAACGATACGGCTAAAGAAGCCGCCTTCTTTCACCTCGTTCATCACTACCAGCGGGCGTTGGTCGATGATTTTACCATCCAGTTGGAAGTTGATGTTGCCGACAACCTGGTTCTTCGCCAACGGAGCGTGAATTTCTGGGGTATTGAGCACGTAGCTGGCCTTCAGATCTTTCATGCGGCCACGTGGGATGGTCAGGTAGACGTCTTTATCCACGCCCAGATCGACGCGATCGGCATTGCCAAACCACACGGGTTCAGAAGCGAACTCTTTGCCGACTTTTAATGGCGCGACGGTTTCGAAGAAACGAAAGCCCCAGGTCAGCAATTTCTTGCTTTCGGTTTCACGGCCTTTGTAGGTACGGCCACCCAGTACGGCGGAGATCAGACGCATCTGGCCTGCAGTTGCCGAAGCCACCAGGTTGTATCCTGCGGCATCGGTGTGGCCGGTTTTAATGCCATCGACGTTTAAGCTGGTATCCCACAGTAGACCGTTACGGTTCATCTGGCGGATGTTGTTGAAAGTAAACTCTTTTTCTTTATAAATTGCGTACTCGTCTGGTACATCGCGGATCAGTGCCTGGCCGATCAGCGCCATATCGCGTGCCGAACTGTACTGACCCTGCGCATCCAGGCCATGTACCGTCTGGAAGTGGGTATTCTGTAGGCCAAGCTTGTTAACGTAGGTGTTCATCAGATTGACGAACGCATCCTGGCTACCCGCTACATAGTCGGCCATCGCCACGCAGGCATCGTTACCGGACTGTAGGTTAATACCACGGCTCAGCTTGGCGACTGATACGCGATCACCTGGTTTAAGGAACATCAGCGAAGAACCTTTGAACACAGGGTTGCCCGTCGCCCAAGCATCTTGACCCACAGTAACCAGATCTTCCTGGCCGATCTTGCCGGCTTTCAGCGTGTGGCCAATAACGTAGCTGGTCATCATTTTGGTCAGGCTGGCTGGATCGCGGCGCGCATCGGCGTTCATCTCAGCCAGCACCTTGCCGGAGTTGTAATCGATCAGGATGTATGCTGCCGCATCGATTTGCGGGACACCTGGGATCATGGTCTTGATATTAACCTCATCGGCATGCGCTACAGTAGCGGCGCTCATCGTGATAACGGTACTGAGTGCTATACGCTTAATTAAGCGAAAATAATTTACATGTTTCATGATCGGAACTACAACATCCGCGAGGGTAAAGTTAACAATGAATCACACTATAACAGATGAGATCCCGGTAGGCATTATTCATCATTGGACTGTTAACGCCAAACTGTAATATCCCCTAAGCAGACATTAAATTTATGTATGAATTGATATGAGCAGAGATCTGGTAAAAGGATGCTGCCCGTAGATGTCATGTCCTAGATAAAATCAAGCGCTAGGTTGCTTGCGCGGGTTTAAACAATACCAGGCAATCGGAGAAAAAGCGTTTTTTCTTGAGTGGTTGACTGCATAAGCCCATGATGCAGATAAAATTGTTTTGCCGCGTCAGACAGGGTATGAACCATGATGGCCCGTACCCCGATATTCTCTGCCACGCGACAGATGCGTAATACTGCATCGTGAAGTAAATCAGCGCCAAGGCCCTTACCATGGTAACCCGCATCGACAGCGAGTCTTGCCAGTATTATGACCGGGATGGGATCAGGCATGTTTCGTCGAAGGCTTCTTGGTGCAATAACATGAGTCACACTACCAGTAGCCAGTGAGTAAAAACCGACCACCTGTGAAGAATGTTCCCTGCATACCACAAACGTCCTTGCTGCACCGATGGATTGATTTTTCAATCCCTGGTGTTTGATCCATTCATCCAGTGCTGTTTCCCTGGAGTGGAACTCTGAAAGAATGTGTGTCGTGTTGAGCGGTGTTGGTGCTGTTACTTTTCCCACTGCGGTTTTCTCGCCAGGAGTGCATCCAGTGCCGGATTCGCTGTGACTGGTTCATCCAGCATATCGATAAATTCTGCGTATTGTTCATCATTGAGATTAAACATCCGGCGATCAAGAAGCACGTTTTCAGCAGCCTGACAGGCTATCTCGAGGATAAAGTCAGTACGCGATTTATGTAGAATGTCGGCTGCTGTATCGATCAGTACTCGCTGAGCCTCTTTTGCCCGAATATTGAGCTGAACATCAGATTTCATGATTTACTCCTTGTATAGCAATTGATATACATATCTTATATCTGCTGTATAGCAAACGCTATACACATTGAGAGCGAAATTTTCAGGGTAAGGGGCAAATGAATCAAACTATCTGGCTTCAGATAGGGGTAAGGACATTTCTGATTTGCAGTGAGGGAGGTGCCACTTCTGCTTTGCGTTGACCATTCATCACTGGACACATCTGGTTTAAAGACACTTTAGCTACAAGAAAATGTTTCAGCTAAATAAGCGCTTATCAATCCTGTTCGGCCATAGTCAATGCTAAGGGGCCGCAATGATGAAAGAGTGTTGCTGTGCTTCGCTAGACAAACGCTGTTTGTAGTGGTCAACTAAAACTGGCCACCGCGTTAGAGTTTTTCCAGTATCGGTTTTCCGATTCGTTTGGTGGTAACCCACCGTTATATTCATGCGGCCTGAGCGCGCTGTAATACCCAACGATATAGTCCGTTATTGCGTGGGCTGCATCGCTGAAGTTTATGTAACCCGTCACCGGTACCCATTCGTTCTTCAGACTCCTGAAGAAGCGCTCCATTGGGCTATTATCCCAGCAGTTTCCACGCCGACTCATACTCTGTCTGATCCGATACCTCCACAGTGACTGCCGGAACTGTCTGCTTGTGTAATGGCTGCCCTGATCGCTGTGGAACATCACTCCGGCTGGTTTTCCCCGGGCCTCCCACGCCATCTCCAGCGCTTTGATGGTCAGCCTGCTGTCCGGTGAGAACGACATTGCCCAGCCCACCGGTTTTCTCGCGAACAGGTCGAGAACAACGGCGAGGTAGGCCCAGCGCCTGCCTGTCCAGATATAGGTCACATCGCCACACCACACCTGATTAGGCTCTGTCACTGCGAACTGCCGCTCAAGGTGATTCGGGATAGCGATGTGTTCAAGGCCACCGCATTTATACCGATGAGTGGGCTGTTGACAACTGACCAGCCCCAGCTCTTTCATGAGCCTGCCGGCGAGCCATCGTCCCATCCTGAAGCCCTTCATGGTTGCCATAGTTGCGATACTCCTTGCGCCAGCAGAGCCATGGCTGACGCTATGCAGTTCCAGTACCTGGCTGCGTAATACAGCTCGTCTGCCATCTGGTTTTTCAGGACGGTTTTTCCAGTATTTGTAGCTGCTGCGATGAACCCCGAACACGTGGCAGAGTGTGACCACTGGATAATGCGCTCTGAGTTTCCCGATTATCGAGAACTGTTCAGGGAGTCTGACATCAAGAGCGCGGTAGCCTTTTTTAATATTTCGTTTTCCATTTCAATACGTTGTATTTTTTTCCTCAGCTCACGTATTTCAATTTGTTCAGGAGTAATGGGAGAGGCTTTAGGTATTTTTCCCTGCCGCTCATCACGCAACTGCTTCACCCATCGCGTCATTGTGGAAAGGCCGACATCCATAGCACTGGCTGCATCTGCCACGGTGTAGTTCTGGTCAACGACCAGTTGAGCGGATTCGCGTTTGAACTCTGCACTGAAATTTCTTTTTTTCATTGAAGCACCTGTAATGTCCTGAGGTGAGCATATCACCTCTGTTCAGGTGGCCAAATTCAGTGTGCCACTACAGGCAGCAGCTACGGCAGTTTCAGGTGTGGAGCCATCACGCATGTGCCAGGTACACCGAAGAAACCACTGTGGCTGTTATTTCCTGGTACATTGTCGCTGATGTTCAGGCCACTGTTATCGACCGGGCGCGCTGCGGCACCATTGGTGAGTGGGGCTTCTTACTGCACTGGCGTACCCATGCTGCTGGAGTCGAGATCCGGACGCGCCGGTAGGGCATAGCTTTGTTTCGCAACTGTGGTGCCGGGGTCGCTTAGAGTGCCGTCTGGCGCAACGCGAATAAAATCGACCTTGACCTTAGTGTTATTGCTCAGGTTCAGGCGATCGGCGGCGGCTTTCGAGAGGTCGATGATACGCCCTTTGGTGTAAGGGCCGCGATCGTTGACGCGCACCACCAATTGACGGCCATTAGCCAGGTTGGTAATGCGCACGTAACTTGGGATTGGTAGCCTCGGATGGGCTGCTGTCAGGGCACGGGGATCGAACTGTTCGCCCAGCGCAGTGCTGCTGCCGTTAGACTCTGTGCCATACCCGCTTGCCAGGCCTGTTTCGGAGAAATTCTGTGCATCTTTTACGATGCGCTAAGTCGCACCATTAATCTTATAATCCTGCATATTGTTGGGATTATAAGGCTCATATTGCGGCTCCACGCCGCCGATTTCCACCACCGGCCCCAAGTAGGGCTGCGGCGGTGCTTGCTGTTTCGTGATCGCGGTGGTACATGCAGAAAGCAGCACCGCCACTATGCTGGCCCAAAGCCATTCTTTACGCAATACTCACCTCTTATAAACTTTTAGACAGCATTTTCCGATGCGTGTGGATCGACATAATAATGCCGAAGCCCGCCATCAAGACAATCAGTGCTGAACCGCCGTAACTGACCAGAGGCAAAGGTACGCCAACGACAGGCACAATACCGCTGACCATACCAATGTTAACAAATACATAAACGAAAAGAATCAGCATCAGACCGCCGACCATCACCCGGCCGAAGGTAGTTTGCGCCTTGGCAGCGATCATCAGCCCGCGAATGATCACCAACAGGTAC
Organism: Serratia symbiotica; assembly: GCF_000821185.2. Lineage (NCBI taxonomy): Bacteria > Pseudomonadati > Pseudomonadota > Gammaproteobacteria > Enterobacterales > Yersiniaceae > Serratia > Serratia symbiotica. Next base: position 767,939 of record NZ_CP050855.1, read on the forward strand.
AGCGCCAGCAGCACCAGCACCCCGATCAGGCCCAACTCCTCGGCCAATACCGCGAAGATAAAGTCAGTGTGGCGTTCCGGCAGAAACTCCAACTGTGATTGAGTGCCGTGCAGCCAGCCTTTGCCCACCAGCCCCCCGGAACCAATGGCGATTTTCGACTGAATAATATGATAGCCGGCACCGAGCGGATCGCTTTCTGGATCTAGCAGCATCATGACGCGATCACGCTGATAGCCGTGCATCAGGAAGAACCACAGTACCGGGATAAAGGCCGCCAGCAGCAGGGCGGCGATAGCGATCAGCTTCCAGCTCATGCCGGATAGGAACAGCACGAACAGGCCGGATGCGGCGATCAGGATTGAGGTGCCCAGATCCGGTTGTGCGGCGACCAGCAGGGCTGGCAAGAAAATCAGCACCAGCGCGATGCCGGTATTCTTCAGCGAAGGCGGGCAGACATCGCGGTTCATAAAGCGTGCGACCATCAGCGGCACGGCAATTTTAGCGATTTCCGATGGTTGGAAGCGCACGAAACCGAGATCCAGCCAGCGTTGCGCGCCTTTACTGATCTGGCCGAAAGCATCTACCAACATCAGCAAAATCACACAGGTAATATATAGATAGGGTGCCCAGCTTTCATAGACTCGCGGCGGGATCTGTGCCATTACGCCCAGAACGATAAGCCCGATGACGATTTGAGCAATCTTGCGCTCCATCATGCCAATGTCCTGGCCACTGGCGCTCCACATCACCAACGCGCTGTAAATCAGTAGAGCGAGAATGAGCAACAGGAACGTGGGATCGATGTGGATTTTGGCCCAGATCGAGCCTTTTTGTTGGCTTTCAGTCATGTTCTATCGTCCTAATCACTTTCTACACCAGGCGGCAGCGGGGCCTCATTGGGTAATTGTGTATTGTTGTCGCCCAGCAGGATATGATCGAGGATCTGACGAGTAATCGTCCCGACCGCTGGGCCGGCACCGCCGTTTTCCAAAATGATAGCGACTGACACCGTAGGGTTGTTGTACGGTGCAAAGGCAGTCATCAGCTTATGGTCACGCAGGTGTTCTGCCAGTTTATGAGCGTTGTAGGTTTCGTAGCCGAATACCTGTGCTGTACCCGATTTCGCCGCCGCAGGGTAAGGCGCATCTGCGAAGTAATGACGGGCCGTACCGTTCTGACGATTGGCAACACCATACATGCCGTCTTTGGCAATTTCCCAGAAGCCGGAGTGAATATCACCGATCTGCGGGCTATCTTCCTGACGGAATGGCACCAGCACACCGTTGACGCGGGTACTTTGTAGCAGATGTGGCGTTTTGACATTGCCATCGTTAATCAGAGTATTGAGCGCCTTGGACATTTGGATCGGCGTAGCGGTCCAGTAGCCTTGGCCGATGCCGACTGGAATGGTATCACCCTGATACCACGGTTTTTTATAACGTTTGAGCTTCCACTCACGGGTCGGCATCAAGCCGGAGCGCTCTTCAGACAGGTCGATACCGGTATACTGGCCGTAACCGAACTTGGTTAACCAGGTCGATAACCGATCGATACCCATATCATAGGCGACTTGATAGAAGAAGGTATCTGCGGATTCCTCCAGCGCTTTGGTGACGTTCAGGCGGCCGTGACCCCATTTTTTCCAGTCGCGGAAGCGTTTTTCCGAACCGGGCAACTGCCACCAACCGGGATCGAACACCACGGTATTTTTGGTTATCACCCCGGCACTGAGCGCCGAAACGGCAATGTAGGGTTTCACCGTTGATGCGGGGGGGTATAGCCCCTGAGTGGCACGATTGATCAGCGGACGGTTTGGATCGTTTAGCAGCCCTTGATAATCTTTGTTGGAAATACCATCGACGAACAAGTTCGCATCGTAGCTGGGGTTGGAGACCATTGCCAGAATGCTGCCGGTATGCGGATCACTCACCACCACCGCAGCGCGGCTACCCACCAGTAGCTGCTCGATATAGCGTTGCAGGTTGAGATCTAACGTCAAGTAAACGTCCTGGCCAGCAGAAGGCGGCTGTTCGTGCAGTTGGCGGATCACCTTACCACGGTTGTTGACTTCAACCTCCTCGTAGCCGGTTTTGCCATGCAACGTGTTTTCATAATAGCGTTCGATGCCCAACTTGCCGATATCGCGGGTAGCGGCGTAATTGGCCAGTTTACCGTCCTTGTCCAGCCGTTCGATGTCACGATCGTTAATCTTCGATACGTAGCCAATGACATGGGTGAGGGCGGAACCATAAGGGTAGTAGCGGCGCTGGTAGCCTTTTACTTCCACGCCGGGGAAACGGAACTGATTGACTGCAAAGCGGGCGACCTGTGCTTCATTTAGTGCGGTTTTCACGGGAATTGAGACAAAGCGGCGCGAGCGCTTACGCTCTTTTTCGAAATTGGTGATGTCATCATCGGTTAAATCGACCACCGGACGCAGTGCCTGCAGCGTGGCCTTCAGATTGTTGACCTTTTCCGGCATGAGCTGTAACTGATAAATGGTGCGGTTGAGCGCTAGTGGGGTGCCGTTACGATCATAGATGATGCCACGGCTGGGGGCGAGGGGCACCAACTTGATGCGGTTTTCATTAGAGCGGGTACGGTAATCCTCAAAGCGCACAATTTGCAGATGATACAGGTTGGTGATCAGGATGCCGCTCAGCACCAGGATGACCAAAAACGCCACCAAAGCGCGGCGTACAAACAGGGCAGATTCAGCTGTATAGTCGCGAAAAGGGTTACGTTCTATTTTCATCCCGCTGCTTTTCACTCTGTCACGATTATCACCGATTATTCCCGGTGATAAGGATGATTTGTTGTAATACTCCAGGCACGGTAGAGGCTTTCAGCCACCAGAACGCGCACTAAAGGATGCGGTAATGTCAACGGCGAGAGCGACCAGCTCTGTTCTGCTGCGGCTTTACACGCCGGAGCCAGCCCTTCTGGGCCGCCAATCAGTAGACTGACGTTACGGCCATCTTGCTTCCAGCGCTCAAGCTGCTGCGCCAGTTGCGGCGTTTCCCATGCTGTGCCGGGGATATCCAGCGTGACAATGCGATTGCCTTTACCCACTGCCGCCAGCATCTGTTCGCCTTCTTTTTCCAGAATACGTTTGATGTCAGCGTTCTTGCCGCGCTTGCCGGCCGGGATTTCACTCAGCTCGAATGGCATATCCTTGGGAAAGCGATGCAGATAATCGATAAAGCCGGTTTGCACCCAGTCTGGCATTTTGGTGCCGACTGCCACCAGTTGCAGTTTCACCGCTTAGCTCCAGAGTTTTTCCAACTCGTACAGGTGGCGGCTCTCTTCCTGCATCACATGCACAATCACCTCACCCAGATCGACCACCACCCAGTCGGAAGCTTCCTGGCCTTTCATACCATGCAGTGCTATACCAGCAGCGCGGGATTGTTGCACCAGGTGGTCGGCGATTGACATCACGTGATGGGTGGAGGTGCCGGTGCAGATGATCATGCAGTCGGTGATGCTGGATTTGCCCTGTACATTTAGAACAACAATGTCTTGGCCTTTCAGGTCATCGATTTTATCGATGACGAAATCTTGGAGCGCTTTACCTTGCAAAGGTTCCCCTTATTTTTTATCTTATAAATCAATATCTTAAAACAAAAAGGTCACTATTAATCAAAATTCGGTCATAATCATACGGCTATTTCTATCCATTCGCTACCTCTTGAGTCCTGATATTTTTCCGTCATTGCTGCCGATTTGTGTCCAAGCAGTTTCTGTGCAAAGTCTCCAGAGATTGTATCGGTGTATAGTCTGGCTGAAAGGCTTCGTATTTCATGAAACGATGGGGGACTTCCGCTCCAGCTTAACAGTGTTAGTTCTCTTGACTTTGCAAACCACTTTGAAATGGTCTTTTCACCTAGCATCTCCTGCTTGCGTGATGCTAGGATTGTTTCAGATCCAGCGTTTATTTTTTGACATATTTCAATGACAGTGTTAAGTGTCATGTCAACCGCTGGTAACCCGATTGATAAAGGTATAGACAGTTTAACCCCTGTCTTTTGTTGCTCAACGTAAAGCTTATCATCCTTTATATCAGACCATTTCATTTTTCTTATGTCGCCAAGACGCTGCCCAGTTAGTAGGGCAATATCCATACTTAGACCTATCCAACTAGGCAAGGTAGTCGCTGCTTGCCTTATCAATAGAAAGTTTTCCAACGAAAGCCTCTCACGTTTAACCTCTACACGAGGGTTACGCGTTGCCTCTACTGGGTTTAATTGAATCATTCCCTCTGCTATTGCTTCGCGGAAAATATCTAATAATGTAGACCTCATAAGTTTAGCACTTGCTGCTTTACCTTGATCTGTATAGCTATTCAATAATTTAGCGATATCCTTTGTGGTAATTTCTTGCAGATTAGTGCCAACGAAATACTCCTTTAGTAAATTTATTCTTCCTGAATAATCACGCAGCGTCTTTTCTCTTAAACCACGTTTATTAATGATTTCGTGATATCTATCTAACCATGTCAACATGGAAGTAGCATTATTGCCAATCAGCCTGTCAATAAGCCTAGATTGGCTGTAGCTTTCAACCAGTGTTATGTTAGCCTCAATCGCTTGGTTTACTGCTTCTTTTTTATTAGTTCCCAGACCGAACTCTTTACCATTTCTAGGATCGCGGTAGCAATAATAGCCATTATTCCTTACGTACAAGTTAGGGGGTAAGTCGCGCCGTGAGTGTGTTCTTTTTCTTGCCATATTTCTTCCCATTGAAAATGCGATCCTGCATCCTTTTTCTTGCTAATTCTTCAGGTGATGAATTTACTAATATGGCTGTATCTAGTATTAGATATTCTCTTCCAAAGAGCTTAGGCTGTGGTTCAATCTTGCCTGCCCTGATCCATCGCCTAATTGTTTCCTCGCTCTTACGTCTTGGTAACGTATTAATGAATTCTGGAATAGTTAGAAGCATATTTTCCTCCGTATAGAATAAGCCAACTTTACCAGGCTAGGAGATTGATAAAAGCACTCGTTTTTATAAAAAAACACGCAATTACCCCTACAGCCAGTAGCCATCCTGATAAGTTGCGTGTTGATTTAGGGGGAGGGGTTATTTAGGGATGGGTGATGCAGTCCACATGTGCATTTATAAAGGCTTTTGCCGCTTCCGCGTTGAGGGCGTTGCCGTAGGCGCTCATTTGCAACCCTTCAACTTAGGGGCTGCTGCGAGCATGGCAGCGTAGATAGTGTCGTGATGCACAAAAATGTAATCATCATCGTCAAACGTGACGTCGATAGAGTTCATGGCAGCCGCTATCATTTCCGTTGTCGGGATAAGTGGCACTACTACGCAACCCTCCGGAATTTCCGGATAGTTGCTTGCATCGTGGCGATTTGCGACCACATCCACAGCGTCCCTAAAACCAAACCAGTTACTCCATTCTGGTCGCTCGCCTGTAGCGGCTTCAAACATGTCAGACAGTGCATCCTCTGCGTGGTCACGTTCCTCAATCAATTTTATCTCGCTCGCTTCTAGCTCGGCGATACGTGATAGTAGTGTTGAGACGTACTCTTGCGGGTAAAGCGGGATTGTTGGATTATTGTCCATCGCTATTGCTCCAGTCGTTATCCCATACTGCATAGGCGTGGTCTTCGTCGACTTCTACAGCGCCAGTACTACCACATTGGGGGCAAGTGATTTTGTCTCCATCGTATAACCAGGGATCACTACCGTCCTCTGTCTCTACCTTGAGTATGTCGTTGTCACATAGTGGACATATGCCAACCCATGAAATATTCAGATTCTTCATTGGACTACCGCCATTTTTCCATATTTAACGGTTTCACCAGCATTCAGACCGGCATCAATCAAAAATGACAATGCAATAAAAATGTCATCTTTATTTTTGCAGTGGCACGAATTAACAAAGTTTTCGATGGCGCTGTGTGCCAATGCTTTTATTTCTTTCTCACTTAAATGTGGCTGGTTATGCTTCTTCATGATGTTACTTCCTTCCCCTATCACAATTCCAAAAGGACTTAACTTCTTCCTCGCTATTCCCCGTAAAAGTAATATTTCCCCTTATTAAATCGCAGTAGTGATTGAGCGTGTATGAATGTATTCCAGCGTTGCACCTATTCGGGCTAACATATGTCTCGCCGGATTTACAAAATGGGCAGGGATTTAATTCAATCATCTTGTTATCCTCATTTACCGAGCTTTTCGGTCAGTTCGGCCACACATTCCCGCGCCGCCTGCTTATAGTCGTCTGCGGCCTTGCCGGTATACTTGACGTCTACAGCCCGCTCAAAAGCATCAAGGGTGTCGAAAAAGCACCCGGCAGCGATGCGGATCTCTTTGCCTGTCCATGCTGCAAAGATGGTGCGGCCTGAGCGGCCACACCCTTTGCGATATGCGATGTTGCTTATACGCTCTGGGTCGAGATAGAGCGACCGGCAGGTAAACTTTTCCGGTAGTGTGGTGATGCGGGTGCCGCGCAGGTCGAGCCAGCCACCGACGCTCAGATTGTCCGGCAGCACAGTGATACCGGTGCCGCCCAGGTAGAGGTCGCCGCCCACAGTTAGTCCTTCCGGTAGCGCGGTGATGCGGGTAACGTGCAGGTTGAGGTCGCCGCCTACAGTCAGACCATCCGGCAGGGCGGTGATGCGGGTGCCGCTCGGGTCGAGCCAGCCGCCCACAGTTAGTCCATCCGGTAGCGTGGTGATGGGGGTGCCGCTTAGGTCGAGCCAGCCACCGACGCTCAGATTGTCCGGCAGCACGGTGATGCGGGTGTAGCTCAGGTTGAGCCAGCCACCGACGCTCAGATTGTCCGGCAGCACGGTGATGGGGGTGTCGCGCAGGTCGAGCCAGCCACCGACGCTCAGATTGTCCGGTAGTGTAGTGATACCGGTGTCGCTCAGGTCGAGCCAGCCGCCCACAGTCAGGCCATCCGGCAGTGCGGGGATGGGGGTGCCGCGCAGGTGGAGGTAGCCGCCCACAGTGATATGCCCGTTGTCTGATACGGTATGCTGGATGCCTTTCTCAGTAAGGTGACTAATCAAATCAAACATTTTTATTATCCTTACTCGCCTTTAAGCTTGCGATACTCTATTTCTGTGTTTATACCAATAGGCCAAACGCCTTCTTTCTCCTCAATGAGAGAGCGCACAAGATGTGCGGCATGGATGATAAAGGGTCTGATTAGTCCCAAATCGTGGATGCGATCATCTGACGTCATCTTTTCTCCAGACATTGCCTTTGATATATGAGCGCTAACCAATCCCTCTAAAAGCTGACGAATTTCAATTTCGTCAAAGCCACCGGGATATTTTGCTTTTGATTCATCAGACATGTTTTTCTCCTCTACCATCCACCGCCGACACCCACTGCCAGAGCGGCGTTGTGTGATGAGTCCAAAGACACATTGAGGCGGATAGTCGTGTTGGGTGAAGTTTTGTACTGGATACCCCCTGCAAGGGCATTAGCGGACTGGTAATTTCCTACCGCGACGCCGTAGGAAAAGCGGTTGCTGGCCACATAGGGGATCGAGGCTATCGCCGCTACACCCGCAATCCCGGCGTGCAGGCGCTTCTCCGCCCGCTCGATACGCGTGTTTAGCTGGCTGAACTTGTTGTCGGTGTAATTTAAGGACTCACTGACGCGCGTATCGGTGTAGGTCTGCGATTGGCGCAGCGTGTCAGCGGTGTCGATGTTCAGGGTATCGACCCGCCAGTTGGTATAGTCGTTTGCTGATTTCAGCGTCGCGGCGTCCCCGTCTCTCCTTGCCACTGTTTCATCCGTCAGCGCTACATGCTCTTGCGCTATCTGGCTATCAGTGCGGGCATTGGCGGCACGTAGTGTAGATGCGTTTAATGCTTTGGCTTGCCCTAGATTGACAGCATCAGTTTTTGATATCCCTTCCTTGACGCCGCTGATGTATCGTTGACCGATATTGACTTCATCTGAGTTAGAGGTGACAGAGCCAGATCCCAATGCGATACCGCCATGATCTGCGGTAGCCCCATATCCCAGCGCCAGCCCGCCATGTTCAGCCGTAGCCCTGGTGCCAACGGCAACGGAACCTTGCCCCTGTGGGCCAGCATAGCGTGCTATGGACTCTGTACCTATGGCGACGCCGAAGTTGGCTTTTTCAGTCGTGGCACCCTGTCCGATGGAGACTGCGTAGTAACCTCCTTTTGCGTCATTCCCAACAGTGACACTCTGCTCATCAGCCGCCACGTTCTCACCAAGAGTGACGGCACTGGAATAGGCAGACGTCGTCATGACAGCACAGACAAATCCCGCTAAGATAGTTAGCGTTGTTTTCAAATTCATTGATATATTTCCTGTATGGATTTGGTTTTGAAAATGACAGGCGTGAGGTGGTGCAACACTTCACGCCACTTTATTTCTCAGTCTCAAACGCTTGGTGTTAATTGCCGGAATGGAGCGCCCGGTTTTTTCTGCAATCTCCTCATTGCTAAATTTTCCCGATGTTATTAGCGATATTTCCTCATCATTCCAATGGGGTGGATTTATCCTGACGCCTATATATCTCGCTTTTAGGCATACGGCCCTAGGTGACCGCTCAAGTTTTTCGGCAATAATATGGACGGGCATAGTGCCAGCCACTTCGCGCAAGAATTGGATCTCGTAGGGTTTCCACATATTAGGCATTTTCCCGATTAAATTAGTCAGATATGTCAACAAAAAGACAAGGATTGTTCTATTGTCTTCTGTAAAATAATCACTGTTATTTTATGAGTAGCGAGGGCTTTCCAATCTTTATTTTTGCTCCGGGGACAAGATCCCCATTGGTTAGCTTGTGCTTGATTGCTAGTTTATCAATCTTAACTTTCGTTTCGTATTCAATGTATTCAACTGGTATTAATGATTCATCGATAATGTCAACCTGTTTGGAAGGGACACGAACCGTAACCTGATGCAGCCCCGCTCTTATTGATTTCTTACCTGCTGTCTCTAGAGAATTGATAATATAGTCTTTTATGCTTTCAATTTTATTATCAACAACTGATGCGCGTTCAGATAATGATTTTGCTTCCTGCTTCAGTGAATCAGAGTAATACCTTTCGTTTTTAATAATTGACAGAAGCTGTTCAATCTTATCTGTTAACTCGCCCTCGATACCTTCAATGGTGTCAGCAATTATTTCTAGAGGGAGTCCTGAATCCATAAGTTTTGCATAATCTTTTGCGATTTCATATAGCTTGCTCATGATGTTGTAACCTCGAATTTAGCTTTGCATTCTTTATAAATAGCCTGAACATTCTGTTGTAACTTCATTCCCCGCGTAACTTGGAATGCTTCTGCGAAAAGTGGTTTAAGTTCATCCATGTTTTGTGCTAGCTCCATCTTCTGGCACAGATCGTTGACCAAATCGTAAACTGCTTGCTTACGATTATTTTCATCATCGATAATCACGCTTTCTGGTGTATGCGGGATAATCGGTTCTTGGTGAACACCTTCGGTATCGTTGAGAACATGTATGGCGTTATCAAGCCGTTCACGCTGGGGCCAATATTTGCTGGCTCGCTTGACGATGGTCTTACGTGCCATCTCTTCCCAAAATGTTTTCCACGGGCCAATCCTGGATTTGCTTATGGCTTCTGTTGCCTTAATTTCTGCCAGGCTCATTTCTTCGGTTAAATAATCCCCATCTGGAGTTTTAATAGTACAATAACCGCCAACAACATTTCCTCGTTCGCCAAAAGCATTGTATTTGTGGGTAGGTGCACAATCTAGCCCATTAGATTCGTAAGTATCATTGGAGTAAACGAGTTTACATTGTCCCCATTTAATCGATCCTGTTGACTGAGCAAGATGGAGTAATCCCATGTAACTGATATCAAGACAAACCTGTCCATCCCTAGGAACCAGATATGCAAGCCTACTCGCGGGATTAAGAGTAATGCCAATTGCTGCAACATTAATAATCGCATTTTGTGCACTGACTGGATTAGCAATTGCTGTTTTAGTCAGATAATCGTTTTTTTGAAACAGTTGCATTGCAAACTGACTTTCTTTTGACCATTTAACTTCTTGATTTGTTAATGCATCACGAAAAAGAGGCTCTTGCTGTTTTACAAATTCAATAACGTTAAAACTCATCACGCCACCTCTTCAAAGTTATCAGGGGTTTCACTTTCAGCATGTGATAATTCCATCACGCGCTCTACGATCACCAGGCGTTGAACAATGTCATAAAGGAAATCTTCGAATTTATTTGTCATCCAGTCCGAATTTATAAGCATGAAAATCAACTTCTGGTCTGTATGTGGAAATAATGCCGAGGCAGCGCATCGTAGGGTGGTGATCTTAAGTCCGCGCATTTCTATCGCGGTGCGATCACCAATCAGATTCTGCTCATCCTGCGATTTATCGAGCCTCGCTTCATACTTTTCCAACTCTGCATCCATGATTTGCTGAAACCTGTATTCTGACATTTTGCTGTAATCAATCATGCGTACGCCTCCAGGCCGGGTTTAGCGCCCGCGATGAGATATTGTCTAATTCGGTCTAGTAGAGTTTTAGCGACGCCAATAGCGCCGCCGATAGCATTTGCCATTGACGTTACTCCTGAGTTTTAGGAATTGTTAATAGTTGATGTGAATTGCTGGTACGTTGCCAAGCGCGATAGTGCGAATGCAAAGCTTGGCGTAATTTTCTGGAATGCCTGCTTTAATCAACGCGCCCAATGCAGTTTGGTTTACTGTTTTTCGGTGCTGGACATCAGCGGCGCGTTTTGCGGCTTCGTCTGCAATGCGCTTTTCCTCGGCCAGTCTTGCCGCTGCTTTTTGGTCTGCTTCTGCTTTTGCCCGCTTTTTTTCTGCTTCAATGGCTTCCTGCTTGTCACGCTCTGCGCGTTCTAGCGCTGCTTTTGCTTCAGCCTCGCGTTTTGCTGCTGCTGCGATTTCAGCCTCTGCTTGTCGCCTGGCCTGAATCGCTGCCTGGTGCTTTAATTCCTCTTCGTGAGCAATGCGCTTTCGCTCCACTTCGGCTTTGGCTTCTGCTATTTCTCGGTCACGCTTTTCATTCATGAGCAAAGCTATTTCGTGGTCTGACTCGATGCGCTCGGCCAGTGCTTTGTCGAAAGCCTCGTTCATCTCCAGCGCTTCGGTGTGCCACGCCTGCATCTGCTGTACGGCCTTAATGCGAGCCTGTTCTGCTTCCCACTCAGTTACTGGCTTGCGGATTTCGACGGCCAATTCATCCAGCGCCTCACGTACTTTACGGCGACTGGCATCGACCAGGGCGGGCCGCTTTTTCATCTCAGCAACGAGGTTTTTACCTGCATCGTCAATCATCACTTTCGTGCTTCTGACATTTGCGGCCATGCTGATATAAACTTTACGCCCCTTGGCGGTGTTGATATCACCAACAACCGCTGATGCTTTGTCACGTATATTTTCAATGAGGCCATCAATAAAGGCGTTGTCGATAAATGCAATCTCAAGTTCAGCCGGTACGCTGGGTAGGTTAGCTAGCGCAACCTCCGATTTTTCATCATTCATGATGTAGCTCCTGTTAATTGGCCTCAAGAGGCCAGGCTGATTTCTTTTTGATGGGTATAATTGCCGTCCCAGTTAACTTTCATGGGTAATGACCCTTTGCGGTAAAGGGTGTAGATCCGTTCAGCCCCTTTCTGTAGCAACACGGGTTGATACTTGATGAAGTCCTCACCGCCGTGAACGCTGATTTTGGACTGGTGCTCGGTGAGATATCTGTCGCGGGCATAGGATGTTGACCGCCAACGGGTGCCTGACTTGCTTTCGTTGTAAAGCCAGTTGCGATCTGCCAACCAGTGGTTAACCTGCTGGGTGTTGACGCCGTTGAGCATTTTGCAGAACTGTGTAGGTGTCATGCCGTCTTTAAACAGGTTTTTGAGGTCTTTAATCTCGGCCTGCTGTTCCTGGGTGACCAAGGTCAGGCGTTGGGTTTCTTCTACGAACTCAGCGGCAAGTCGCAGGGCTTCAGGGTAGGTTTGCGGTATGGCGTGTTCATTAGAGATTGCCTGTTGTTCGAGTTCTTGCCAGCGCTGGATAACCCGCATGCGGTGAACGGCACTGTAGCCGGTGAGTAGACAGATGGTGTGGTCACGTCCGAGTAGGAATTCCCGGTATTTCTGCCCGTTTTGGGGGTGTGTCCAAAAATGGGCATACCCTTCCGGGTCGTCTCCAAGGTCAACCAACATAGTTTCAATATCTCTTAAAACATGGCGATGATGTTTTTCGGTCAGATCCGCAATCTCACGGCTGGACATGGTTAAAATGCGTTCAGATACTAAATTTTGCATGAGAAAATACCTCAATAATTAAATTGATGAAGATGGAACCCCGGTACGCTACCGGGGTGGGTCAGTGATTAATGGTGGCGGTGCTGGAGGCGAAGCAATGCAGCTTCTTCAAATTTCCTCAGTACCTGAACGCCGCGCGGGGTAATTTGCAGTGCGTCAAAGTCACTTTGCACTTTGCAGGCAATGGCTTCGTAGGCGTTGCGATCACGCACAACCTTGCGCATCACGTCTTTTTCAAACTGGCATATCAGTTCGCTAGCCTGACTGGTGATGGTAAGGATGCGCCGGCATTCATCAGTGAGAACAGGGATGTCCTCAACAGAGAAGGGAAAAGGTGAAGGTGTACCGGTGGCCTGACGCAGGGCATGCCATATGGCTGCGTTCCAGCCTGCCTGAAATTTAAAACGAGCCGTCACACACCTGATAAGCCATCTAAGGTTGGCGATGTCGTTGTTGTCGAGGGGTTCGACATTCTGACGGGAATAACCGCTGTGTGGTTGGTTCATCAACTGCTTTTCGCACTCAATGAAATAGCGGCGCACCTGACGGCCTTTATCGTTGCGTTCGACCATGGCCAGTTCTTTGGCGGTGTCGAGGGTGAGGTGGTAGTCTTTACGGCGGCGACCTAAAGAGTTTTTTCCAGATTCGGAAAAAATTATGAAGTCCTGATTTTCTATGAAACCATACTCGGAAATACGCGCCGTGATCCAGGCGGCAAACACCTTGCCTATACCCAGGAATTTATGCAGATCACGAGCATTGCATAGTAGGGTAGTTTCGTTGGAAATTGCGCCGTGAAAAACAGGAATAAGTTGAGTGGTCATGGTGACCTCCGGTGGTTGTATTTAAACTACTCACCACCTTTGAGGCTAATCTTGGGTGGTGAACTGAACGGAGTTAGCCTTACCGGTACAACCAACCGGCGAGCCTTGCGGCTCCCCCATCCAGCCCACCATAGAGATGTAGCTGAATTGCGACATAAAAAAACACGCTCGCGGCGTGTCATTATGGCGCGGTTGTATCTGGCAGGAGGCTAATCCCGGCACCTGATTTTGCAGGTGCAGAGTCAATATAGTTTCCCTTCGTCACCGTGTCAATCCCTTGTCAATTCAAACGTGATTTCTTTGATTTCGCAATGATTCAAAATATCGCTTCCACCACCACTGAATCCGTATTTGTAAGCTATGTCTGTAAGCCTGTTTTCTATGGCTTTGCTAGATTGTTCGGAGTTAACAAGGTTTTCATATTCGTCTAAATCCGCTTTGTCCATTTCTACTTCTTTACGAAAGTACACCTTCGAATCAGCGGTGATTACGACTTTAACTTTCTCACACATATTTATCTCCAGCCTTAATTAATTATCAGAAATCTCAACGAACTCACCTTCTGAATTCACCTCGTAAGGTGTGTTAGCTTTAATCCCGTTCTCACCAACATACGCAATGGCAAACCGTGTACGAGATCCATCGAAATATGGAATAGCAGCACAACTGCTTTCGCCTAGGACAATCCGATGAACTGATCCAGATGCTGCGACAATAGAATTTTTCCCAGTAGCAGCGATTTGGGCGCAGTCGCCAGAGCTACCGATTTGGGCGTCGTCGCCAGAGCTACCGATTCGGGCGCAGTGGCCAGAGCTACCGATTCGGGCGTAGTGGCCAGAGCTACCGATTCGGGCGTCGTAGCCAGAGATACCGATTCGGGCGTCGTCGCCAGAGCTACCGATTCGGGCGCGGTAGCCAGAGCTACCGATTAGGGCGCAGTCGCCAGAGCTACCGATTTGGGCGTCGTCGCCAGAGCTACCGATTTGGGCGTCGTCGCCAGAGCTACCGATTTGGGCGTAGTAGCCAGAGCTACCGATTTGGGCGCAGTGGCCAGAGCTACCGATTCGGGCGTAGTGGCCAGAGATACCGATTAGGGCGTCGTCGCCAGAGCTACCGATTTGGGCGTAGTAGCCAGAGCTACCGATTCGGGCGTCGTCGCCAGTGTTGCTTTCAGCTTCACTGGTGAGGTTAGCGACCATCTTGTCGGTGGCTGCTATTTCGGATTTTATGAACTCAGCATTGTAAATGTGGGTATCATACATTTTTTCAACAAGCCATCTGGCATCATCAAAGCGGCTATCGTTAATTAATGCTTGATGCACCTCAGAATATGAACCGCCCTGTGGGAATTTATCCAAAAAGTAGCGATATCCGTCAGTACAAGCATTCCATGCTTTAAGCTGCTCTTTAGTAATTTGCATGGAATACCTCAACGATAAATAGTGAGCGGAAAGTGGGCTTTAGGGTTATTCTCTAGCACTGCGCGCTTACGCAACCAGCGCAGGAGGCGAACGGTGTTATTTACGGGCGCTGTAGCTAACGGCGCAGTTCTAACTTTTTCTGTCTGTTGCATCGGGTTGAATCCTCCGTTTCATATCGGGGAGCGCACTGATCTGGTTGTTAGTGCGCTTTCGGGTATAAAAAAGCCCATCGCGAGGGATGGGCAAAGACTGCACACAGCAATTATGGGGAGGGGACAGGTCAAACTTCGGCGTTGAGTTCGTCTCGAATATCGCCAGCGGCCATCATCAGATCCCAATCGTTATCTCGCAGCGCGTCTTCCGCAACGCGCCAGGATATCTTGTACATCCTCATAAGGTACTGAATGAGTTCTGTTTTGTTCATGGGGAATTTTTTTGCCTCGTAATGCTCAACTATCATGCTTATACATTTCCAAGAATGCCTGTGCTATAAAATCAGCACGTTCAAGACTGTTATCCCTGTCGTATAAATTCATCGCAATAATCTGACTGAGCGTTTCCGCTGCGACAACCTGCACTCCCTCAGGGAGATCGAATAAGTTCATAGCTACCTCGTATTAAATTAAACTGGTTTGATATGATTTCTGCACCGCGTGGATCTTATTGCCGAGTGGGTTTGGGTCTCTGTACCAAATTCGGTGGTTGCGGCGTTCTTGCTGCTCTGCTGCTTTGATAATCTGCGTCTGAAATTCCTTCGAAGATTTATGTTCAAGCGCTGGTGATGTGAGCTTATCCCAAGCTTTACTTAGTTTTTTTGCAAACTCTGCATTCTCCCTGTGTTTAGCAATTAATTGGCCACGTTGTCGATAGCGGCGGTTTTTACTATTGTCCTTCGCAGGTTTAACAATGATTACTGTCATAACAACCTCCAGTAAGTGGCTTTGGTGGTGTGGTGAGCTAGCTGTTGCCCTGGTGTTGGCTGTATCTCATATCCAGCCCACCACACCCCAAAACCACTTGGTTCTGGTCTCCTACACTGGCAGGAGAATTCCCGTTATTTTTAAAGAGCGGTTAAAACAGAGCAGACTTGTTAATCCGCTTTGGTTTAATGCCTGGTTTACTTCTCCACCTCAGGCGGCAGTGGTATCTTGGAAGCTCTCACACAACCAAGAAGGAAATCTAATGTCTGTAAATCAACTTCCCCCAGGCCTTGATAAATTGATCATCGACCTCGAAGAAGAAAATGCTTCAATAAGACGCTTTTTAATCGGTTTGCTCGAAACATTAACTACGGAACAACGACTTAAGCTCACCGACACCATTTTCGAACTTAACCAAACCGCCGAATCATCCATTCCGCAAAACAAACCACGCCTTTTGAAAAGAGCGAAGTCGATTTCGAGGAGGACTGTTGCTCTTCTAGATAATTCAAAACCAGGTTAGCTCTCTCGATTTCCATTTTTATAAAAGCCGCACGCGGGCCACCCTCTTGTGGTTTATTTACTTCGGCCCGCCACTCTTCTAATGTCATCGTCATATCCTTCTTATTTGCTGCTAATGGGATACAAATAACATTCAATCAGTCGGTTTATCGCACGGACGAAGATCTCCTGGTGGTTCAAGACCATTCACGATAGCCGTTGCATACACTGCTGCTTTTGCTGGTGTCACTGGGGCATAACTTTCGAGCGTTACGCCATCACCGAAGCGCTCGAAACAAATTCGGTCTTCATAAACCACCACGATCCACTTCGATAACGGGTCGTTGCCTTTGTGAATTTCAGTCGCTGACGTTGCAAATAAAAACTGGAGTGCGTTTTCGGCCTGCCTCTTAACTCCTACCCACATTTCGTAAACGTTTTTCTCAGAGAGTCTGTAAGGAACTTCAGAAATGGACTTCCTAGTGATTTTGCCGTTCTGATCCTTATCTAGTTCAAGAGCTAACTTCACATCGTTAACATCTGCTTCTGCTTTAAATTGCTGATCCATTTCCTATCCCCTGTGTGTTGTCTTTAGTTATGAACTGCAATCTGCGGTGGTTTAGTGCCTGGTTTACTTCTCCACCTCAGGCGGCAGTGGTATCCTCTGTTCACCACAAACAGAGAGGAAATTGTTATGTCTAATAAGTATGATGCTCGGGAATTGGCTGTTGAGTACCTCCGGCGTTCCGATGAAAAATTTACTGCTGGTGAATATATTGCTCAGGTTCTTGAGCTTGAGAAGGCATATCAAACTTACCTTCAGGAGTTAGACAAGGAGAAGGTTTTGAGTGAATGGGCTGTCCTGGGCCGCAAACCATAAAAATCATTCCTGCTACTACCGCTTCGGCGGTAGTTTTTGCCGCTTCAATGACAACCGGTTTTTCAACTCCACTTTTAACTAAATGTTTAACGACATCCGTCACGGCAGGCTCAACAGAGTCCATACAACGGTATGCGGCTTCTTTGCTCATTTTAATACCCGCAATTTCTACAGTTTCTACAGTTTCGTCACTCACTTTTCTGTCCTCTTTAGTAATGGTCTGCTCCAACCGCCGTCATGTTCGTAAGCCTCAGGCTGGCTACTTAAGCTCAGGCAATCAGCGGGTAACTCGTCGTATTTCCTGCTGGGATATTGCCGCTGCTGGTTGCTGCCTTACGCAAATGAATATATGCGCATTACGCAAATGCGTCAAGCGCATACAAGGGCGCATATCGAATATTTCTTTTATGTGTTTGTTTTAAATTGAGAAATATTTTTTGGCGGTTTTTGTACAGGCAAAAAAATAACCCGCTTGATGCGGGCTATGTAGATTTGAAGGTTATTATCCGTGTCTTCGTGTCTGTTGAGACTGACTTACTAGTACTTTGCCTTGGATATGAAGCATTTCCATTTCATCAGGGGATATTGACCAAGCTTCATAGGCTTTGTTATCGGATAGCACTTTTAGCTCATATTTGACTTTTTGAAGACGTTTAACAAACGTATCACCGTTAAAATCAAAAACATAGATGCCATCACCATCAAAAACATTAGTTCTTACATCAACAAAAATTAGATCACCTGGCTCGAGGGTTCCCATCATTGAATCGCCCCGAACGTTGATAAGCATGACGGATCCTTGTGGTCTATTCCCAAAGAGCATCTTTGCATGTTCAGGCACGTACTCAATAGAGTGGATAATCTCAACTACGTCCCCTGTATAGGCACCATTTCCGGCGCTAGCATATACCTCAAGTACATCAACTCGATACAAACTATTTCTCCCTGAACCAGATAAAGATTTGATGCTGTATAAATCAGCAGCATCGCTGTCAGCTTCTGTAGAGAATAGTTCAGAAATTGGAATAGCGAGAGCATCAGCTATTTTTCTCAAAATAAGATCACTATACCCCTGCTTGCCACGTTCAAGACGCGATATGTTCCCAACATCGCTTCCCGCAGCAGTTGCAAGTTCTAGGATGGTCATTTTCTTCGCTTTGCGAATTTGCCGGATTTTTTCACCTACTTTCATGAGCTAAATATTGGTTTCCTTATGCGCATTGCGCAAAGCGTGTTGCGCAAATTTGACAAGTGTTTTAATATGCGTAAAGCGCATCTTTGGAGGGTTACATGCATACACCATTAAGGAAAATGCGTGTGGAGAAAGAATTGACCATCACTGAAGTGGCTCTGGCAACTCAAATAGATGTGGGAAACCTGAGCCGGATTGAGCGTGGAAAGCAGATCACATCACTTGATAACGCAAAAAAAATTGCTGAGTTCTTTGGTGGTGCAATAACTGTGATGGAAATTCTCTACCCGCATCAGTTTATGAAATCAGGCAGCAAGGCCGCCTAACAACAAAGCTCTTTAACACCTTTGGTCAGCTCCGCCAGTGTGGGGCATTACTTAAGTGGCAACCCCACGGCTGTCGCACGTCTGATTTTTTTATCTCAATTCAAATCAACACGGAAATTATCACGCATGGAACATGCAAAAACACGCAAATCACTGTCATTCATTGGCCGCCACCTGCTGGCTACAGCACATCAGGCATTGAGCACCACACGGCAAACGGTTGTAGCGAAGATGCTCAACGTGGCTGACTCAACGGTTCTGCGCCGTACAGAAAAATTCCCTGAAATTATGGAAACTCTCGCCGCCTGCGGTGTAGAGGATTTTGTTATGCGTGGAGAGAAAAAGTTACCGCTGGATCAGTACAGGTATCTGATGAAGGTAGCGATGGAGTTTGCGAAGTATCAACTTGAAATCACAAATGAAAACGAGGCGTATCAATTAGCCTGACGGTGCCTTTTCTGGAAAGAAAAAACGCTCGGTAGTAGCCGAGCGTCAGAGTCAAAACTAGATGAGGTTTCAATACAACAAACGGGGAAATTATACATGCAAAATGCTGGATAAACAACCAGAGAGGAGGGGGCTAAATGGACAGTTTCGATTACAGCGTTAACGTCCAGATGCCAGCCCATTTCCACAAAGACGATGAGAAATGGATACGCGAAATGCTGCTTCATCTCGACCCAATAACACGCAACAAGATCATCATGAAATACGGCGAAGTTTATCAATCTGGATGGGAAATGGAGCCTGTTTCATTCAAAAAAGATAACCGGGCAAGGCATGAAGCCAACACCAGGCTCAGGGTATTTATCCGAAAATATGCCACCTACAGCCGGGGAAATGTTTCTAAGCCCGAATTATTAAAACAGCACTAGCCAAGAACACAAGCCATTACTGTGCAAGTTGAAACTCGGTACTAACGACTTCACCCGTCAGGGGAAAGTTCTTTTCTGGCAAGTGTTACAGAGGTGAGGTTTGCACAAAGCCAAAAGCAATAACAAAAAGCCCAAAACAAAAAACATTGACACCGTGGAAAAATTTAGTTAAACGCGCGCCCGCACGTCCAAGGATAAGGAGATGCAACTTAACTTTTCCTTAAAATTCATAATCTTAAGCCACATCAAAACGACAGGGTTTGTCGCTTTTTGCGACAGGTTCTGTCGCTTTGTTAAAAATCAATAGGTTACGAGCTATGCAAAGATGGTCTCGGGTTTTCAGATCCTGGGAATTATTCAAGCGGTTATCTGGTTTGTCCCCAGTAGCAATCGAACTGTACGGCTACGTCGCTGAGCATTGCGACTGGCGGAATGGGCGTTACGTTGCGACCTCGGCAGAGGTGGCAAATGCCCTGAGTGTCACCGTACGAAGTGTTCAACGAGCAAATAACGAACTCGAAGCTGCCGAGCTTATCAGGTTCAAACGTGGAATTTATGCGGTTAATCCTGAGTTCAACTGGGGGGGGAGAAGCTGGAATATTTCAAAGTCTTGTTATTACTCAATGGGGAAAAAAATCGCCCAGGTTATCGACTTTGCCGAGGCAACACAGGCCATGAGCAAGTTAGCTACGAAGGGGGTTAGGCGTGAAACCTTGAGGGAGGTTTCCGCCCGAATACACAAGGAAAACTAAACATGTTGAATATTAACCCAAAAGAAAAACAGGTGACAGCATTAAACATGCTGAGAGCCAACTGGAAGCAACACAGAACCATGCTGTTATCGGCAAGCGTCGGATTTGGGAAAACGGCGATTGCGGCATTCATCACTGACGGGATGGTTAGCCGTGGAATGCGGGTCATGTTCCTGGCACCTTACACCGTTCTACTTGACCAGACTGCCACCCGATTTGTTGAATACGGCTTGCCATCGGAGGAAATCAGCTACGTGTGGCGGAACCATCCGCTTTACGATCCTGAAAAGCTGATACAGATTGCCAGCGCAGACACGCTGATCCGCCGCCAGTTCCCTGACAACATTGACCTGCTAATCGTTGACGAGGCACATCTTCGCCGCAAAAAGTTATTGGAAATCATCAGGGATACAGACATTCATGTCGTTGGCCTGTCTGGTACGCCATTTGCCCCCTGGCTGGGGAAGTATTACGAAAAGCTGATTAAGCCTACGACGATGAAAGAGCTGATCAGCCTTGGCGATTTGAGCGCTTACGAGTTCTACGCGCCGGATCGCCCGGACATCAGCAATGTAAAAACATCAAACCTCGCCGTTTATGGTCGTGATTACAACGAAGATCAGTTGGCCGAAATTATGGGCGATGCAACTCTGGTGGGGAACATTATCAAAAACTGGCTTGAACATGGGGAAGACCGAGCAACAGTGTGTTTTTGCGTTAACGTGAAACACGCAAACTACGTGACGATGGAGTTCAACAGGGCGGGGGTTAATGCTGAAGTCATGACAGCGGACACTCCACACGATGAGCGCCAATGCATCATCAACCGGTTTGAACAGGGAGCCACAAAAATCATTGTCAATGTTGGTGTCCTTGTCGCCGGTTTTGACAGCGATGTTCGGTGCATCATCTACGCCAGACCTACCAAGTCAGAGATCCGTTGGGTTCAGTGTCTTGGCCGTGGGCTGAGGACTGCGCAAGGAAAAGACAAGTGCCTGATATTCGATCACAGCGGTAGCGTTCACTTGCTCGGTTTTCCTGATGAAATTGAGTATGAGTCGCTTCCTGACACCAGTGATGGGATGAAGCAGCAAGGCGCATCATGGACAGAGAAAAAGGCGGAGAAGAAACCGCTGGAGTGCGCATCATGCCACTACATGAAACCAGCCGGTGTTTATGTGTGCCCCAAATGTGGATTTAAACCGCTCATGGGAGAAAACGTTGATGTCGATGAGAGTCGCACACTGTCTTGCCTGAGCGGCAAAGAGAAAATCTACAGCCGGGAAGAGAAGCAAAGTTGGTGGAGTCAAATTAAGTTTTATCAACGCCAGCGCGAGCAAACCGGCAAACCAATTTCTGATGGGTGGTGTGCTCATACCTTCAAAAAGAAATTCGGCGTCTGGCCTCGCAACTTGCACGATACCCCACAGGAAATCACACCTGAAGTCAGTAATTACATCCGGTCAAAACAAATCGCTTGGGCTAAGAAGCAGGAAAAAATGGGGACAACAGTTCAGCAGAGAGGTTTAGCACATGAAAACAGTATCAGCGGCCACGGGGCGCTGGCCTGAGATTTTTGAGTATTTTAACTTACCCCCGGTAACGGGAAAAAATCACTTCAAGGGGGAATGTCCCATATGCGGTCGGAAGGGAAAGTTCAGGATAGACGACCAGGGCGGCAGAGGAACATTTATCTGCACTTGCAACTCAGGGGATGGATGGAAGCTACTCGAACTAACCCAAGGTAAGAATTTTAAGACGCTAGCGAGGGAAATAGACAAACTCATCGGAAATAATTACCAGTCGACAGCATCCCCCCCATCTCCCCCAAATATTCAGGACTACCGCAGCCGGGTTATTACCAGGTTTTCAACGCTCTTGCCGTTACGTGATACACCAGCACATCGCTATCTTGCTGACAGGGGCATTCACGACTTGCCGATCACACACATCAGATTCAATACGCAAGAGAGAACCCCGCAAGGTGATTTTCAGTCCATGTGGGCGATTGCAACTGATGCGCGAGGCTCCGGGTGTTACCTGCACCGAACCTTTCTGGAGAATGGCAGAAAGGCCAATATCGGGGTCAACAGGAAAATGACCCGAATGCAGGATGATAACTACCTGAATTTTGCCAGTTCGGTAGCTATTCGGATGTTTCCGGTGTCTTCGACGCTGGGGATCGCGGAGGGCATAGAGACGGCGCTGTCAGCAAAACAGGTTTATGGCTGTAATACGTGGGCAACGTTGAACACAGGTTTTATGCGTAAATTCAGGGCACCGAAAGGGGTACGACACTTAATCATTTTTGCGGACAGAGATGATAACGGAGCGGGGCTTGCCGCCGCTTTTGAGTGTGGCAATAAAAATATTCTGAGTAACAGCGATGTTGAAACCGTGAGCATTCGCTGGCCGGAACGCGGTGATTTTAATGACATGCTGCTAAATGGTGCGAAGGTATACCAGGAACAGCTAAGCAGGCCACGCGGGATACCCCGCAAAGGAGATAACCAGTGAACGTAGAACTGAGCGACAAAGAAGTAAACGAAATTATTTCACTGATAGATCAGGCATGGTGCGATGGATTCGAAAGCGAGGAGCTTAACTCCATCTTTGAAAAATTAAACAGTCCCAAGGAGATAACCAGTGACAGAATTAGACCAATTACTCATCCTGATATTCGTGGTGTCAGTGATGATTGCTGACAGGCAGCGGTGGCCATGAATAGGAATAAAAACTTACCAGAACACATCAAGAATGCATTTCTCGCTGATCCGAGATTCGGTTTTTGCTTGGATGAGAGTTTGTCAAACGAAGATCTTATCGTACAGTTCGAACGTATTTACGGGGTGAGCAGACCAAGAACGCCTGATAGCTCCATTGTCGCAATGGTGGATAAAGTTACAGGCTATGCCGATGAATGTTGGAGCGTTTTTTTCTCAGTATTCATTCCATTTGTCTACGACTGCGTTTATAGGCGCTTGTACGAAGCCCCTATTTTACCAGAGGTTAAACATGAATAAGCAACTTGAAGATATTGAATCTTGGAAAGATCAGGTGGTAGAGGCTGCACGCAAATTGGTTTATTGCAGAGGTCGTTATCACTCAGAACTGAACATGAAAGCATTGATTGAACTATTCAAAAAGGTGGAAAAAAAGGGATAAACCCGGAGGGTATACGTGCAGGACTTTTGTTTACACAAAAGCACCCTCGGCCAATTCACTCACTACCTCTTCGAACTCATCTCCAGCGGTAAACGCTACCGAGTAAAAATATCCGAATGGCGCGACAAGCGCAGTCTTCCCCAAAACTCACTCCAGCACATGTGGTACGCAGAGCTAAGCGCTTATCTCATCAAGCGTGGCAAGTCCTTCGCGTCGCCAGAATGGGTGAAGGATGCGATGAAACACACCTATCTCGGATACGAAGAGCGGGAAATGGTCGATGTGGTGACCGGTGAAAAGACGGTCATGCTTTCTCTTCGGCACACGGCCGATCTCGATACTGGCGAAATGCATTTCTACCTGAACCAGGTGGAAGGGTGGGCGCTAAACATCGGGTGTCGGCTGACGGTGCCGGCCGACAGTGAATACAACCAGCTTAAAAATAAACAGGTGGCGTAATGCTCAAATCTAACACACCGCCAGCAGATCGCGACTACTGGCAAACTCCACAATGGCTTTTTGACGCACTGGATAGTGAATTTGGGTTTTGGCTAGACGCGGCGGCCAGTGCTGAAAACGCGCTCTGTGCACACTACTTAACTGAAGCTATCGATGCGCTAACTCATCATTGGAGTAGCAACGGGGCAATTTGGTGCAATCCCCCCTATAGCGATATCACCCCCTGGGTAGCAAAAGCAGCAGAGCAGTGCGCAAGGCAGCATCAACCCGTTGTCATGCTCGTTCCCTGTGACCCCTCCACCGGCTGGTTTAGCAAGGCGCTGGACAGCGTTGATGAAGTAAGGCTTATCACGGACGGGAGGATCAGCTTTGTAAACCCCGCTACGGGCAAAAAGGGTAATGGCAACAGCAAAGGGTCAATGCTGTTGATATGGCGACCCTATGTAAGACCTAGGCAACAGTTCACCACAGTGCCAAGGAGTTTGTTACTCGCGTTGTCGGGAGCAGTAAACAGGAGGGACGCAGCATGACCTACTCAATCGAGCTAATAGGCTCTCTCATCACCATGGCAATCTGCGTGATCGCGCTTTGGGTGGAAATATGATCGAATTTATCCTTGGCACTTTTATTCTTGGCTCCCTCGCCGTAATTGTCATCTTATTGTCGTACCGCCTGGGGTGGGAAAGTGCACATCTTGAAGTGGCGAGAGAGTGCGAACGGTTAGGAAAGTTTTACGTTGGGAAGAAAATATTTCACTGTAACTTGATCAGGATGGTGAACGAAAATGGCAACGGCGAAAAGCCTTAAGCCGAAAAAATGTCGCCTATGTAAATCCAGCTTCACCCCTCACAACACCCTCCAAATCGTCTGTAATCCAACGTGTGCAATCCAGTACGCAAAGCAGCAATCAGAGCGCAGAAAAAAGCAGTCTGAGGCATCAGCACGCCGTGAGTGGCAAAGGCGTAAAGCTGACGCCAAGCCTTTAAGTCACTGGATAGCGCTGACACAGCGAGTGTTTAACGACTACATACGAGCCAGGGATGAGGGGTGCGGCTGCATAAGCTGCGGCAGTACAACGGCAACCGAATATCACGCCGGGCATTACAGGACAACGGCAGCGGCCGGCCATCTTCGTTTCAACGAAGATAACTGCTCACTCCAGTGTGCCGCCTGTAATGTCCATCATTCTGGCGCAATCACCCAGTACCGCATCAACCTAATATCGAAAATCGGGCTTGAGCGGGTCATGGCGCTTGAAAACGACAATAACCCTCACCGATACACCCGCGATGAACTGGACGCAATCAGAGCACGTTACAGGGCGAAATTGAAAGCACTTAGAAAATTATCGGAGGCAGCCTGATGTTTACCGACTTGGCGGCAGCGATAGACGAAGCCCGATTTCTTCGCGCTGACACCGGGCGTCATCACTGCATAACTCAGCGCCCTGGTGGGGTTATGTATGTTCGCCAAGAGCGCAATCCTCGGCGTGAGATTGGCTTGAAAAAGTTATACACGACACGGCAAGACCGGTTCGGCACCGTTAACACTGATGGGGTGGGAGCATGAGTATTCGAGAGTTGAAACTCACAAAAGAGCAGCACGACTGGGTAAACGGTTGGCTGGAACTTTGGGGTGCCTGGGTTTATTCGGGGAGGCTGGACAAGCGGCAAAGCAGCGTTATAGCTCAGTACATGGCAACAGTCACACCGCCACAATACCCCAATCGGCCGATGTGCAATGACGATGATGGAATGTTGATCTCTCAAGTCGTTGATTCTGTTATGTGCATTGACAAAAAAGCGTTTGGCATTTTGCTGAGCTATTACGCTCACGGATCATCCAAGCGTGCCATCGCATCGTATTATCACAATGCTGCAAGACCACGCAAAATCGACAGAGGGCGATATGGAGAGGGATGGCGCAAGCCGTCATATGGTACTTGCCGAAATGAGATAGAGGATATTCTGACTGCCAGCATTTGGATGATTTACCATCCTCTCCGAAAAGCATTCTTTGATCGTAAATCTGTCGCTAAAGTTCAACATTTGTCAAAAAAAGCCGTTGACATCTTTTAGCCATTTAGCCACAATATATGGGTAAGGTGCCGTAATTGTTCTTAGGAATGTACGGCAGCTTTTTTGATTACATTAGATGAGCGCTTTCGCGGTGAGACGGACAGTTTCGTTGTACGAACTTTTGCGGTTGAGCGGAGAGCGCTTTTCGATGTGGTGATAGTTATCTGGGCCGCATAAGACTTACAGCCTCGCCACCGTGCGGGGCTTTTTGCATTCAGGTAGATCAGTTAAACCGCTGGCGGCGTGCAGCGCTTACGAGGGTAAAATGAAAAACTTGCCGGACGATTACTTTCTGGATACTGAAGATGAGTTGGTTGAATTTCTAGAAACGCAGGGCGAGGCGTGTATCAAGGAAATTTACCATTCAAACACGGTGAATAAAGAAAACGGGTACAAGCTGCTCAGTATTCTGATCGTGGGTATCGGATCGTCATTTCTGCTGTTAATGCAAAGGCCGTATCTGGATTTCCTCATTGCAGGGCTTAGTTTCTTCATCATATGGTGGTCACTGTGCGCTATCTATCTAGTAATGCGAGTTTTAAAAGTTCACAAGCGTGGTCTGGTTTATTATTCTCCAGATAAGCTTTACAAAGAAAACTATAAATCCATAAATCAAGAGCATTTTGATTATTTCAAAAGTAAAGGATTCAGTGGTGAATGTAATCGCCTGTCAGTGATTAAGCGGTATAGGCTCCATGAGTTGTGCGTAACCGCCAATGAGTTAATAAGCGATAATGTGAAAATAAGAACAAGGCTAACCAAGGCAAGGATGGCAACCATCATTACCCCGGCCTGTGCTCTTATTATCTCTGTGCTTACTTACTTTTTTTACTGAAACCTTCGGCGGAATCGCCAACTAACATGCGGTCAACCGAAAAGTCACCGGGTTTTACCGGCGCTGGCTTCGGTTGTTCTGCTGGCTGAGGTTTGTTCTCGCCTACTGGTTTATTTGATTGACTCATTGATTTCTCCATATTTGATGTGGTTACTTTTGGCGATTTAACGATAGCAGATGTGGGAAAGTGCCGCCAGAAACTATCTGGCACCCATTCAGGGCCGCGCTATTGCGTGGCCTTTTTTGTTTCTATCACCGGTCTATCCGGTCAATCCACCAAAGGGTGTTGGGGCTATGCCGGATAAAGATATCAACCATATATTCTCCAGCCTGTGGGTGGTGTTTATTCTCATTGCGGGCTGGGGTGGGGTCGTAAGGTATCTTATGGATATCAAAAGCAACAAGACAACGTGGAGTTGGGCGGCGGCGCTGGCACAAATCATCGTATCGAGCTTTACGGGGCTGATTGGTGGCATCCTGAGCATGGAAACGGGGTTATCGGTCAACATGGCTTTTGTGGGCGCGGGGTTGAGTGGGGCGATGGGCAGTGTGGCGCTTACTTATTTCTGGGAGCGGATTTTCGGGGGCGTTAATGCAGACAAGTCAAGCCGGTAAAGATCTGATTAGGCAGTATGAAGGTCTGAAACTGACGGCATACAAATGCAGCGCGGGTAAGGACACTATCGGCTACGGCCACACTCACGGTGTAAAGCCCGGCGATCATATTACTAAAGCCCAGGCAGATGCTTTTTTGGATGAAGATTTGGCTGTATTCGAGTTGACAGTCAACACGGCGATTAAGCGCCCAATGAACCCACATCAGTTTGATGCAATGGTTGCGCTAGCATTCAACATTGGCGGTGCTGCGTTCGCTGGCTCTACGCTGGTGAAGAAATTCAATACAGGCGATACCCAGGGCGCGGCCAAAGAGTTTCCCCGCTGGTGTCACAGTGGCCGCATTGTAGTGCCTGGTCTGGTCAAGCGACGGGCGGCAGAGCGTGAGATGTTTTTGCGATGATCCCCTTCAACTGGAAAGTGAGCCTTGCTGCGCTATCAGGGTGGATAATCGTCATTCTGTCTATAGCCACTTGGCATTACCGCGACAACTATCGCCAAGCACTGAGTAAGCAGCAAGAAGTGGAGAAATTAGCGGAGTCCAGGCTAGACACAATCAACGCCATCCAGCGCCAGCAAAAAGAAGTCGCAGCCCTCGACGCTAAATACACCCAGGAGCTTACCAATGCCAGACTTGAGAATGATCGTCTTCGTGCTGATGTCGCCGCTGGTCGTCGCCAGTTGCGCATCAAAGGCACCTGTAGTGTGTCCAAAACCGCCACCGGTGCCAGCATGGGCAATGGAAGCGCCATCGAGGTCAGTAGAGAAGCTGGATCAACTGTTCTCGATATCCGTTCAGGAATGATTAGCGATCAGCGGAAACTAAAATTTTTGCAGGCGTATTTGAAAGGACAGTGCCAGTAGTGGAATCAGAGGGAAAAAAGCCCCAAATGACAAAGGGGCAAGTCTAACAACACCAGGGAAAACTTTCGCTACATAACTTACTGGATACTGAACTATCAATGTTGTGATCTAGATCAGATTTTTACCAAAAAACCCCTGTCATAACGACCCCCCCAGCCTAGACACAGACCGGTTTCTTTTATGGAGGTAGCATGGCGGGTTTAAAAGAGCTGTCAGCTCAACTCCAGAGCGTAAGGAAGCAAATCCCGTTTGCCACCGCGCAGGCACTAACCCGCGTAGCCCGAAAGATTGCGGACGCGGAGAGAACTGCTTTTAAGCGTCACTTGGAGAACCCAACACCCTTCACTGTCAATGCGGTCAGATCGTATGGTGCTAGAAAAAGCAATCTAAAGGCCAAGGTGTTTGTTATGGATACTGCGGCCAGTTATCTGGAGCCGTTTGAATTTGGTGGTCAGCATAAGCTGAACAGCCAGGCGCTGCTTAACCCTAAAAACATCAAACTGAATAAATACGGCAACTTGCCGCGTAATAAACTCTCGCAACTCAAGGCCAAGCCTAATACGTTCGTCGGTGAGATAAAGGGTGTCAATGGTGTATGGCAGCGCAAGAAAGCGATAAAAGTCAAGAAGGGTAAAAAACGGCGGAAGCGTTCAGCAAATGGTACTCGCCGTGAGAGGGTTAAACAGAGGCCACCAAAATTACTGATTCGGTTCGGTGACGCACTGCCCGTTAAGCCAACGTTGGGTTACTTTGATCGAGCACAGGTGATGGCTAATGCTCTGATGCCTACAGAGTTAAGCAGAGCAATGGCTGAAGCCATGGTGACGGCAAAATAACCACATCCAATACAGAAACACCCCCCTCAGAAAAAAATGGGTCCTTCCTAAGTGATTGATATTACAGGGGCATTGCGCGCCCCGATATTTCACTAGCTATCAACTTTTGAAATTTGGGTAACAGGTAACACCTGAGGTAACAGATGAACCAGTCAGATTTTGCCAAACTTCACGGCGTCAGCCGAAAGACGGTAACGAGCTGGAAGGCCCGTGGTTGGCTGGTTCTGGCCGGAGATGAAATCGATGTTGAAGCGTCTAACGCCAACATTGAGCGCTTCCGAAAAACTGTTACCCGCCCTGAAAAAAAAGCGGCAGGGAACAGACAGGGTAACAAACAGGGTAACAAAACAGGTAACAGATCCTCGGGTAACAAGTCAGGTAACAAAAACGATAAGGCTCTTCCCGAGTCTGCGACGAAAACCGTCGAGCGGATGATCGCCGAGCACGGCGTGACGATGTCGCTCGATGAAGCCCGCCAGATGAAAGAAAACTTCCTTGCGTTGCTTACCCAGCTTGATTACGACATTAAATCCGGGCAGGTGTTGCCCTATAAAGACATGATCGAGGCGGTAGGTCATGAATACGCCCGCATGCGCACCCGTCTCATTGCGATTGCTCCTGAACATGGCCCCCGGTTGCGGGGGCTGGCTTCCACCACTAACGACGCGGAGTTTGTCCAGGCACTGCAAGAGGTGGTGTATGAGGCGCTGGAGGAATTAAGCATTGATGCAGATAACCCTAGGAGAGAGGTCTGACAACACAGCCTGGCGTAATTTTACCCGTGATCTGCGCCAGCGACGCGCTGATGTTCGGCCACCTGAGCCGCTATCACTGAGCGAATGGGCTAACAAATACGCAGTATTGTCGAAAGAGACCAGCGCCCAAACCGGCCGCTTTCGTTCCTTCGCCTATCAGGATGGCATCATGGATGCCATTACCGATCCTTCTGTTACACAGGTTTCGGTAATGAAGTCGGCACGTGTCGGGTATACCAAAATCCTTGACCATGTCGTTGGCTATTATCTGGCGCATGACCCGTCGCCGATCCTGATCGTTCAGCCGCGTGTCGAGGATGCCGAGGATTACAGTAAGACCGAGATCGCGCCGATGCTGCGTGATACTCCCGTGTTGGCGGAGATCTGCGGTGACCCTAAGGCCAAGGACAGTAATCAAACTATCCTCAAGAAGACGTTTGCCAACGGTGCCAACCTGACGCTGGTGGGGGCAAATAGCCCAGGGGGATTCCGCCGTATCACCTGCCGCATCATTCTGTTTGATGAGGTGGATGGCTACCCTGCTGGCGGTGCCGGTGTGGAGGGCGATCAGATTGCACTGGGTATCAAACGCTCAGAGACATTCTGGAACCGCAAGATAGCGTTGGGATCAACGCCAACGGTGAAGGGGACCAGTCGTATCGAAAAGGCATATGAGGAGAGCGATCAGCGTCGCTATTACGTGCCATGCCCGCATTGCGGTGAATATCAGGTATTGGAATGGGGAGGCCCGGATACCCCTTACGGCATCAAATGGGACAAGGATGAGCAGGGTGAGGGCATACCTGAAACGGCTTATTACGTTTGCCGCCACAATGGTTGCGTGATCCACCATAACGAAAAATCCTCAATGGTAAAGCGGGGTGAATGGCGGGCAAGCAAACCGTTTAAGGGTCATGCCGGCTTCCACATCTGGGCGGGGTACAGCCTGTTCCCCAATGCCGCATGGAAATACCTGGTTGCCGAATGGCTGCGGGTTAAAAATGATCCACTCATGCGTCAGACGTTTATTAACCTTGTGCTGGGCGAACCCTACGAAGATCGGGGTGAAAAAGCACTAAGCGAAAAACGTTTGCTAGAACGTTGTGAGGTCTGGTCTGCCGAAGTGCCTGATGGCGTGGCCGTGCTGACAGCCGGTATTGATACCCAGGATGGGCGCTTTGAAATTGAAGTCACTGGCTGGGGGCGTAATGAAGAAAGCTGGTCGATAGCGTTCGATGTCATTGAGGGCGATCTGGAAACAGATGAACCGTGGAAGAGACTAGATATCTATCTGAAGCAAATCTGGCGGCGTGCTGATGGACGAGGTTTTACCATCATGGCGGCTTGCATGGACTCCGGTGGCCACCACACGCAGAAAGTGTACGAGTTTGCTAAAGAACGTCTTGGCCGCCGTATCTGGGCTATTAAAGGTGAATCGGCACGAGGTGGCAAACGCTCTCCGGTATGGCCGACAAAGAAACCAACCAATCGTAGTAAATCCAGTTTCAAACCGATCATCATTGGCGTCAATGCGGCAAAAGACACTATCCGTGGCCGGTTGCATATCGATCCACCCGAGTTACCAGGTGAGCCATCAGCCAGCTATATGCACTTTCCTGATTCCCGTGATCTGAACTATTTCAGCCAGCTATTAGCCGAGCGTTCAGTGCTAAAAGTGTCTGGTGGCCAGCGTTACCGCGTGTGGGAACAACTGCCCGGACGCGCTAACGAAGCGCTGGATTGTCGGGTGTATAGCTACGCGGCGCTGTGCGGACTGTTTTACATGGGGCTGAAGCTTAATTCTCTGGCTGACAGCATTGTACTTAACCCGGATCGCCTGTTACCTGCTCCGGTTGAGTCGGTAGAAAAGCCTAATCTGCGTTTACCCGGTGGTGTTACCGAGGAACCCGCAGAGAAGCCTAAACGCAAGCGCCTGTCACAACTTTTGCCATCGTAAGGACTTCTATGTTTAACCGCAATACCAGCCTGCTGGCCGGAGCGATGACGCGTGAACAATTGCAGGATGCGCTGACTAAGGCGCAGCAGGCGTATATCGATCTGGCCTCGGGATCACGCGGTGTGTCGTTCTCATATACCCAAGGAGACGGCACCCGGTCAGTTTCTTTTCAACAGGCATCAATGGCTGACCTGATGGCGCTGATCCAGCTTCTCCAGGCTCAGTTAGGGATTAATATCAGGCCGCGCCGTCCAATGAGGTTCAGATTCTGATGAATGATGTCAAGATACTTGGCCCCAACGGGCAACCGTTGCCGCCATCCCGTTCAAAGGCGTCCATGCTGGTAGGCGGAAGTCGGGTGCCGTACGACGCCGCTGACTCATTCAGTGACCAGTTGGCAAACTGGCAACCGGCGCTATGGTCGCCCGACAATGAGATCAATATTTACCGCGATCGAATTGTCTCCCGTGTCAGGGATTTGGCCCGCAATGATGGGTGGGCCAGTGGCAGCATTACCCGGGTGTTGGATAACGCCATTGGCGCTAACTTTCGCCCCATCCTGAAACCTGATTACCGCATGCTGGCGTTGATGACGGGTAACAGTGCATTTGACTCCACTTGGGCGGATGAATACGGCAAAGTGATCGAGGCACACTGGCGGTCATGGGCGCAGGATGACCCCGGCCGTTTTTGTGACGTTGAGCGAAAACAAACGGTGTCGCAAATGCTGAGGCTGGGCTTCCGTCACAAACTGATTGATGGTGATGCGCTGGCAGTTCTGCAATATCGGCCTGATCGGCTTGGGCGAGGGCGAGGCCGTTACGCCACGACAGTGCAAATTGTTGACCCAGATCGACTGAGCAACCCGCAACAAAACTTCGATATGCCGAACATTCGTGGCGGTGTCGAAATTGATGGTGATGGTGCGCCAGTAGCCTATCACATACGTGAAGCGCATATCGGCGACTGGTGGAGCGGAGCCAAAACGATGACCTGGCAGCGTATCCCGAGGGAAACCGATTGGGGCCGACCGCATGTGGTGCATGATTATGACCATGAGCGTGGTGCCCAGCATCGTGGGAACGGGATATTAACGCCGGTGGTACAGCGCCTGAAAATGCTCATCAAGTACGATCAGACAGAGTTGGAAGCGGCGATATTGAATGCGGTCTTCGGTGCCTACATTACCTCGCCGTACGATCCGCAGATGGTTGAAGCAGCGATGGGGGAAACCTTCGACGATACCAGTATTGGCGCTTACCAAGATGGTCGTGTTGATTTCCATAGAGATCGTCGCATATCTCTGCAAAACGGCGCACGAATGCCAATCTTGTATCCCGGTGAGGATGTCAAAGCCGTCAATGCGGCACGCCCGCACAGCAATTTTGAAGTATTCGAAAGTGCAGCATTACGTAATATCGCCGCTGCAACGGGGCTTTCTACCCAGCAGGTAACACAAGACTGGTCTGATGTTAACTACAGCTCTGCACGTTCGGCGATGTTGGAAGCATGGAAAACGTTGACCCGCCGGCGTGATGATTTTTCTGTCGGGTTTGCACAACCTATCTTGTCTGCGTTCATCGAAGAAATCCACGACACGGAAGATTTACCGCTGCCGAACGGCGCTCCGCACTTTCTGGATGCCAGGGCGGCCTATTGTCGTGCGCGCTGGATGGGGCCAGGTCGAGGCTGGGTAGATCCGGTGGCAGAGAAGAAAGGGGCCATACTCGGTATGGATGCCGGACTTTCCACGTTGGAAATGGAAGCCGCAGAAAACGCCGGTGAAGACTGGGAGGAAATGCTGGATCAGCGTGCCAGAGAAATCGCGGCATTTGAAGAGCGCGGATTAACGCCACCTAGCTGGGCGCAAGCTGATGTATTTGCACCTGAAACAATTAAAGATCCGGAGGCAGAGTGAATTTACCGCATCTGGCGCAGCGGCTATTTAACACGCCGCTGGCGCTGCACCCGCAAAAGGCCGAAGTCGTTATGGCCGCAATGATGGACCGTTTCGGGATCACTCGTATCAACACCTTGGCCTCTGACTGG
Organism: Serratia symbiotica; assembly: GCF_000821185.2. Classification (NCBI taxonomy): domain Bacteria; kingdom Pseudomonadati; phylum Pseudomonadota; class Gammaproteobacteria; order Enterobacterales; family Yersiniaceae; genus Serratia; species Serratia symbiotica. Next base: position 801,529 of record NZ_CP050855.1, read on the forward strand.
TTAGGGGACGATGATAGTTTTATCCGTAAAGCTAAAAAACAAGATAACGGTTATGACGTGGTAGATAGCGTCGCCATTATTCCTGTTCAGGGAACATTAGTTCAAAAGCTAGGTTCATTGCGCCCCTACAGCGGCATGACCGGGTATGACGGCATCCGCCAATCATTCCTGACTGCGTTGAACGATCCGGCGGTGAGCGGCATCTGTCTGGATATCGACTCCCCAGGGGGAGAGGTTGCAGGGTGTTTTGACCTTGTTGATGAGATTTATCACGCTCGCGGCTCTAAACCGATACACGCGATCCTGTCAGAAAATGCCTATTCCGCAGCCTACGCTATTGCCAGCGCCGCAGATTGCATCCACGTTCCGCGCACAGGGGGGGTGGGATCGATAGGTGTCATCGTTATTCACTGTGACTGGTCACAGCGGATCAAAGATGATGGGCTGGCGGTCACCATCATCACTTACGGTGACCGCAAGGCTGAAAGCAATCCTTACGTCAAACTGACTGATCAGGCTCGCGCTGCGATACAGGATGATGTGGATACGATGGGTAGACTTTTTGTCAGCACGGTAGCCCGCAATCGGGGCATCACTGAAGAAACTATCCGCAATACCCAGGCTGCCTGTTTTCTGGCGGCTGATGGCGTCAGGTTGGGACTGGCAGATGATGTCATGACCCCTGATGCCGCGTTCCGAAAATTATTGAATGAAGCAGGAGCTTAACGTATGTCTTACTCAAAGTTTGCCCACCTGATGGGTCTTAAGAAAAAATCCTCCGAAGATGAGGAGGACGACAAAGAAAAAGGTAAAAAGGCGAAATCCCGCCGTGCAGAAGAAGAGCGCGATGATGAAGAGGACGCCGAAGAGGAGGATGATCGCGAAGACATGGAAGACGATGATAACAGCGATCCTGATGCCGAAGAGGACGACGACAAAGAAAAGGGCAAAAAGGCGAAATCTCGTCGGGCGGAAGAAGACGATGATGATGCCGACGCGGAAGAAGACGAAAACCGCGATGTGAAAAAAGGTCGCCGTGCTGAGCGTAAACGCTGTGCCGCCATCTTTGGTAGTAAGCATGCCGCTGGCCGCCCGGATATGGCGGCGCATCTGGCGTTTAATACCCGCATGAGCGCGAGTGAAGCCATTGGCACGCTGGCAACGATGGGGGCTGTTGCTCCGGCGAAAACAGCGCGTTTTTCGCTGGATTCGCGTATGCAATCTGAACAGGTACGCCTTGGCCCGGATGGCAGCAAGCCCGCCACGGGGAAAAATGCGCTGGTAAGTAAGATGACCGGCCTCTATGACTCTGCACGAGGTAATAAGTAATGGACCAGTTTGGACAAAATCAATTTGCACCTGGCATGAAAAGTTCGCTGTTCGTTCCCGATCAGCTGGTTTCTGGCCCGTTACAACTGGTCACTGACTCTGTCACGATCGGTGTTTCAGGGGCGCTTAAACGAGGGACGGTACTCGGCATGATCACCGCGACCGGCGCGTATATCCCGAGCAAAAAAGATGCGACTGACGGCAGTGAAAAGCCGTCCGCCATTTTGGTCGATAACGTAGACACCACGACCACAGCACAAACTGGCGGTGTGTATCTGATGGGCGAGTTTAATCAGCACCGTTTGATCTTCGATAAGACCTGGACCATTGTTGAACTGAAGGCGCAATTCCGCCCGCTGGCCATCTTCCTGCGCGATAGCATCCAGTCGCCGGTATCCTGATCTAACCCTTTTGAAACGTAACCGATGCCAGTTCTTTGGCAGGGTTGCACACATCTAAAGTATGGCCGGTGGTCGCACCGGCATCATAAAGAGACTGAATATGGAAAACATTTTTGATACCAGCGTGCTGGTGCAGGTCGTCCCTAATCTTAAAACCTGCCAAAACTGGCTTTTGGATCGCTTCTTTCCGAATGTGGTGACCTATGAGACGCAAGAAGTGGCCATTGACGTGGATGTTGGTCTGCGTCGTATGGCCCCGTTTGTTTCCCCGTTGGTGGAGGGGAAACTGGTTGAACAGCGTAAATACCAGACTAATGTCTTCAAGCCCGCTTACATCAAAGACAAACGCGCCCCCGATCTGCGTAAGCCTATCAGCCGCCAGATTGGTGAACGTATCGGGGGAGAATTTACCGCCGCAGAGCGCGAAATGTTGAACCTCCAGTTTGAGATGGCTGACCAAATCGACATGATCAATCGCCGCCTGGAATGGATGGCGGCGAGTGCTCTGACTAAAGGTAAGGTCACTGTTGCAGGTGAGGGCTATGAAACCAAGGTGGTTGATTTTGGACGTTCAGCAGATTTAACCATTACGCTGAGTGGTTCAGACCGATGGCCTCTTAGCATTGCCTCTGGTGCTACCAACACTCAACCGTCTGATGATATTGAAGCCTGGCAGACGACATTCCTTAAAAACTCTGGGGCAGTGCCTACAGATCTGGTGTTCACCAACAAGTCATGGCGTGCATTTCGTCTTGATACCACGATCAAGGACAATGCCATCACCTTTCCGGCATTAAGCCCTTTTGGCAACCAGATTAACATTGGTGCTCAAATTAAGAAGGGAGCGGTTTATAAAGGCCGTTGGGGCAACTTTGATTTGTGGCTGTACAACGACTGGGCTATTGATCCCGTTACAGGCATTGAAGAGCCTCTGATCGCCGATGGCGCGGTAGTCATGAGTTGCGCCGATCTAATGGGAACGCGTGCCTTCGGCGTTATTTTGGATCCAGCGTTCAACTATGGTCCTTTGGCATTTGCGCCTAAAACCTGGGTGAAAGAAGATCCGGCACAACGTTTGCTTATGATGCAATCAGCGCCCTTGGTCATTCCAAGCCGGGTTAATGCTTCACTTTGTGCAACGGTGGTGTGATATGGCCAAGAAACCGCAAAAAGAAGAACTGGGCGGCTTGCCGCCCGAGTTACAGGTGGGTGACCAGGAAAGCCCGGAAACGTTGAAGGTTGATGATCAGGCTTACGATAATTCTGGCGACACCGACACCGACACCGACACCGACACCGACACCGACACCTACACCGACACCGACACTGGCGATGATTCGGATGACGATGAGGACGGTGAAAAGCTGCCGGACGGCATGGTTCCAGTGGTTGTCACCAAAGGCAACACCGTGCGGCACGATGGATGTGACTATCCAGAAAACCGGGTGTTTACGTTGCCGGTAGCGGATGCGCAGCGGTTGATAGGTCTGGGTGTGGTTGCTGATGTTGAACAACTCCGCAAGCTGGCGTTGCTTCGCAGTGCGCCGGCCGTAACTGTGCAATCGGGGGAGTAAATGGGTATCAACTGGGATCAGCATTTGCTTGCACCGTTACATGGCGTTTTTGGTGACCCGGTTGACTACCGGCCTGCCAGCGGTGCGCCGTACACCGTCAGCGGCATTTTTGATCGTGCTTATACGCAAGAGGTCGAGCCGCTGGACGATGGCAGCACTATCAACACCACCAAACCGGTGTTGGGTGTTCGTGATAGCGAGTTTAAGGCACTGCCGAAACAGGGGGATCGGGTGTTCGTCGGTATCGTCGGTGGGGTACCGGTTAATACGCTGTTTGCCGTTTCAGACGTTCAGCCGGATAGCCATGGTGGAACGAAGCTTATTCTCAATAAGGTGAAATCATGAACCCCAGAGGGATAAGGCTACTGGTCATTGAAGCGCTGAAGAATAAAACCGATGCAGGCGATCGGGTTTTTTCGCCGCGCGACTGGCCGACAACCGCTGACATGTACCCGGTTATCCTGGTGCAAACGCCGATCGACGTTAAGAGTTCACTGGGCCGTAATGTTCCCCAGTTCAACACTGTGACCACGGTTCGCCTCACAGGCCGCCTCCAGGAGTTGGACGATGAGGCGGAAGACAATGGGGCAGAGAAGGCAGAAGAGGCGCTGGAAGAATTGCGCGAGCAGATAGAGCGCGCGGTAATCAACAGCTATGAACTGACTCGCAAGATTCAGCAGTTTCAGCAGGTGCGATCCACCATTGATGTCGATGCTGGCGGCGAAGGGCATACAGCCCAGTTGTTGATGGAATTGGACATTGAATATTATCAGGGGCCTGAAGAGTTTTCTGAAATCAGTACTGAGACCCTTGAAGGGGTAGACGTGCTGTTTTCCATACCTGATGGTACCCCCGAACCCCACGTTAAAATCGATCTGGAGTAACCCTATGTTTGTTAAACCCGCACCGGGGCGTGTTGTGCGCGATCCGGTCAAGGGCACCTTTTTGCCTGGATCCGGCGAACAGGTGCCTGATGATATTTTTTGGGGCCGCCGCCTGAAGGATGGCGATGTTGAGAAATTCGACCCGAACGCGACAGCAAAACCAGCGGCAGGGAAGAAAAGCCAGGAGAATGAGCAATGACCATCCCATTTAATCGCCTTCCGCCAAACCAGCGCGCGCCATTTTTTTATGCCGAGTTTGATAACTCAATGGCCAATTCAGCCACAACCGTTCAGCGCACGTTGCTGATCGGACAAATGCTGGCAACAGCGACGGCAACGCCAGGCATCCCGCAGAAAGTCTCGTCTGATTCGTTGGTCGCCGGTATCTGTGGCAATGGCTCAATGTTGCACAACATGATGACTGTATATCTGACCAATGACCCCGCTGCCGATATTTGGATATTACCCCTATCAGACGGTGCCAGTGGTATCGTGCCAGCATCGGGAAAGTTACAGGTATTGACTGCTGCCACTGCGACCGGTGTCCTGTCTATCTATATAGCTGGCATGCGTGTCCAACTGACCGTTGTCAGCACAGATGACAAGGGGGCGGTGGCTACGGCTATCGCGGCGGCAATCAACGGGCAAAGCACGTTACCGGTCATTGCTGATGTGGATAGCAAGTCGAGTGATACGGTTAACCTGACGGCAAAAAATAAAGGTTGGCACGGAAACAGCATCGATATACGCCTCAATTATCAGGGCGCGGCGGGTGGAGAAGACACGCCGCAAGGCATGACGTTTAAAATCACACCTATGGCGGGGGGTATCGGTTCGCCGGATCTGAAGGCAGCGCTGGGAAACCTACAGGATCGGACTTTTGATTTTATCGTTAATCCGTATACAGACACCACATCACTAAACGTGATGAAAGAGTTTCTTTCCGATTCCTCCGGTCGCTGGTCCTACGCTCAGCAGCTTTATGGACATTCCTTCGGTGCTCTGACGGGTACTTATGGCTCTCTGTCGACTGTAGGGGAGGCACGAAATAATCAACATGAGACTCTGCTGGGTATCAATGGTTCGCCGACGCCTGCTTACCTCTGGGCTGCCGCGTTAACGGGGGCCATTGCACTAAGCTTGCGTAATGATCCGGGTCGACCCACGCAGACGCTGACTATCAGTGGTGTGTTGGCACCGCCATTGGAAGATCGTTTCACCCTAACAGAGCGCAACAACCTACTGTATAGCGGTATCTCCACGTATACAGTGGCAGATGATGGGTCAGTGCAGGTGGAAAAGACCATCACCACCTATCAGAAGAACAAATATGGCGATGCAGATGACAGCTATCTGAACATTGAGACGATTTTCCTGCTCATGTTTGTGACACGTTTCCTCCGCGCGCAGATCACCTCAAAGTTTGGTCGCATGAAGTTGGCCAATGATGGCACCCGGTTTGCACCTGGTGCCCCCATTGTGACACCAAATGTGATCCGCGCCGAGTTGATCGCCCAGTATCGCACGCTGGAATATAACGGCTATGTGCAGGATGCAGCGGCATTTGCAAAAACATTGTTGGTGGAGCGCAACAGCAGCAATACCAAGCGTATTGATGTGCTTTGGACGGGTACGCTGATCGACCAACTGGAAATTTTCGCACTACTCAATCAATGGCGACGCGCGCAAACCGCAGCCTAAGGGGGATTTATGGGAGACACAACTAACCGCCTGGCCGGTACTGCGTACGTCACCATCGACGGTGTAAGGGTCATGGTCGTCGGCCAGTTCAAATACAGCCCTGGCAAATGGGAACGCTCTACGTTGACAGGGATGGATGGTGTCCACGGCTACAAAGAGAAGCCGCGAGCGCCGTTTATTTCCTACCAGGCGCGTGACAGCGGCGGAACGTCGATCGCTAAAATCAACGATGCCACCAACGTCACGGTGGTCGTTGAGCTGGCCAACGGTAAAACAGTGATCGGCGAAAACATGTGGTCCGTGAATACGCAGGATGTTGATGGCGAAGAAGCGGTGTTTGATGTTCGCTGGGAAGGCGGATCGGTGACGGAGTATTGATATGGCTACGCTCGATAAGAAAAAAACGATTGTACTCAGCAAGGCGCTGACAATGGGCGATGTGCGTTACGAGCATCTGGACCTGAAAGAGCCAGTCCTGGCCGAGGTGGAGCAGTTTTATGACATTCAGCGAGCCAAGAATAGCATGGCCGCCATGAAGCTGCTGATCGCCTTGAATACGGGGGTGACTGAAAAAGTGCTGGGCAGCATGGCATTTACCGATTACCGGCAATGCGAGGACTACCTGATGTCTTTTTTAACCTTCGATCCCTCGCCGGATGGCAGCAGCTAGCCGCTGAGGTGACGAAGTATTACGGGTGGGGACCCTATGATGCATGGTCCCTGACCCGTACCCGGTTGGACTTCTGGGTCAATCAGGCCAATCGAATAGAAAAAATGAAGGCGGGTAAATAATGGCGAATTCGTTCGATTTCGAGCTGACAGCAAGTGATCAGGCATCTGCGTCTATTCAGCGTATTGAAGAGGCGGTAAAGAACCTCAACCCATTGCTGAAAAAAACGCGCGATGGTCTTGCACTTGGCGGACAGGAGTCAAGAGACAAGTTAGATAGTCTGGGCAGTCAGTTTGATGTATTAGCCAGACATGCCCGCAGCGGCGTCCAGTTTATTGGTGATCTGGTGCCGCCGCTGAAAATGGTTGGGGGCTTAACGCTGGGGTTGGGCGGGGCTGCGGTCGCTATCAATGCCGTCAAAAACAACCTCACCAATTTCGCCAACGCGGGATACCGCATCGACACCATCGTAAAAAATATCAGCATGACCACTGATGCCTTTCAGGAGCTGACGGGTGCCATGATTGAAAACGGTAGTGAGCGTGAGGCGGCAGAGAGTTCGATTGGTAATTTGTTCGAAAAAGCGAACGATGCGGCATGGGGGCGTAATAAAGAATTTCTTGCGCTTCTTAAAACGAACGATATCGATATTAGCCTGACAAAGGAAGGTCTGGCAGATGTTGGAAAATTAATTAAAGACCTAAACCGGGAAATGCAAAGCCTATCCCCTGCTAGACAGGCTATTTTTGCCAACAAGCTGGGTCTCTCACCGGAGTTACTCAGCTATTTGCGTAATACCACCAGTGAAGTACAGCGTCTGAAAGACCTGGCTCGGCGTGATGGCCTCATATTTAGTGACAAGGATCTGCAAAACGCCTTGGCGTTTAAACAGCAGATGAATCAGATCAGCGCAGCCTTTGATGGGATGCAGATGAAGGTGCAAGCGTGGTTGGGGCAGTCGGAGTTCATGGCGGCGTCAGTAGACCAAATCAAGCAGGTCGTTACCCATGGCCTCGACAATGTCACGCTAGGCTCGATCCTGACGTTCAATAGCGGTGGGAAACAGGCAGACCTTTTACGCCAGGCACAAGGTGACGATCAATTCAAAGACACGCTGTCATGGAAAGAGAAACTTGATTTAAATCTTGGCTATGCATCGGAAGATCTAATCAAAAAGCTCGACGGGTACTACAAGCCGGTGTGGCGTGCTGATCGGTTGAAAGGGGATTTGGAGAAAGCGACTGGGCCGCAGGCTGGTAATCAGACGGGTAATAATATCGGCACGGGGCCGGGGCCTTATGGCCAACCGGGTAATAATGCTCTGGGGTTGCGGAACAATAACCCGGGTAACTTACGAGCGGCACCCAATGCCACGGGAAAAAATGGGGGCTTCTCTACCTTTGCATCCTCTTATGACGGACTTGCAGCCTTGTCACGTCAACTCCAGCTTTATGGAGACCGTGGGAACAATACGCTGAATGGGATTATTCACACTTATGCGCCCAGGTCGGAAAATAAAACTCAGTCATATATTGATGCTGTTTCAAAGCAAACTGGTTTTAATCCAAGTGATCGCATCAATCTTCATTCACCGGAAGTACTGGAGAAGCTAATTCCCGCCATCATCAAGCATGAAAATGGTGTTCAGCCGTACACACGGGACGAGATTTCGAAAGGGATCAATGATTCTGTGAATGATGTGCGGTGGAGCGGCCTGCGTGACCAGAACAATTTGTTCGATCAGCGTCAATCTGGCGCGTTTGATTACGAAAGTAAAGTAGATGAAGATGGAGGGAAGAGGACGCCTATACATTCCACGTCATTATTTCCCCCTACAGCGACAGATGACGCTTCTCTTGGCCGTTTGACTGAGGCTATGTCTAAGGCATTCGACGATAACAAATTCCAACTGGAAATTACACTGGTCAATCCCCAGACCGGTGAGCGCCGCAAGGTTCAAACTGAAAGCGGCGGCCGCGTGGCCTTGTCGATGCAATCACTGAGTTAACCGCTTCGACGGTTTTTTTGTCTCTGGAGAATTTATGGCTCTGATCACTGATGCGATCTCATCGCTGCTAGGTGGCGGCGACAACTGGGATTGGTTTGAGCATATTCACCCGGCATCCTTTCGCGGCGTTCCTTCGCGGTAGTCAGCGCCGAAAGCGTGTTTGGACGTCGCCAGGCCGTGCATGAGTACCCCTATCGTAACACTGCCTGGGTCGAGGATTTGGGGCGCGGTACCCGAAAACTGACCATTCGCGGTTTTATTGTGCACAACAGTCTGGCTTATGACGCCCCTGACGTGATCACCCAGCGTAACTCGTTGGTCGCTGCTTGTGAAGCTGAGGGGGCCGGCACGCTGATTCATCCGACTCTGGGGGAACTCACGGTCAGCGTTCCTGATGGCGGCCTGCGGGTGCTGGAAAGTGTGGATAACGGGCGATCGTTCGAATTCACGCTCACCCTCATTGAGTCCGGCCTGAAGGTTTTCGCCATTACTGGCAACACACAGGCTGCTTCGCTGGTTCAAACCCAATGGCTACGCACCGGGTTGATGGCAACGACCAGATTTATCGCCACGGTGAAAGGCGAGATCAGGAGCGTCACCCAAACCATCAAGACGCTGCGAAACACGGCCGCGTTTTGGGGGAATAGCGTGAAAGACACGGCTAACGAAGTGACGAACCTCAGCAACGTCTTGAAGTCCACCTTCGGCTGCGCCCGCTATGGCCGGTATAACAAAGGATTTGTGGGGGGCGGTGTTTCTGGCTCTACCGGGACGGTAAACCGTACCGCAGATACTAAAAACCAGCCCGGACTGGTCATGCGGAAAATGGCGGAAGCGGTGACCGGGCGATCTGATCTCCTGGCTAAAACAGCCACCCTTGAGGGCGTGAATTCAGTTGATGCGTTCCCTGGCAATGCGAAAACTATCATTGATGTGGTTATGACCTTCACAGGCAGCGTGGAAGAGAAAATCCGTATGCTTGAAACCTTGGCTTCATACCGAAACGCGACGTTTTACGCGACTGATTCGGAAAATGCCATTGCCCAAAGTGCCACCATCTTGCTCTGCGTTTTATCCGCCGGTGCACTGGCTGTGGTGGCTGTGGAGTATGAACCCTCAAGCTATGACGACGCCATTTTGATGCTAAACCGTGTCTGCGACACGTTGGATGACGTGTTGTTAATGGTGGCCGATGCCGGGGATGATGATGACTATCTCAATTTGCTGGAAACCCGCAACGCTCTCGTCAACGCATACGGTCAGAAAGGTGCTGAGCTGAGTTCGCTGACGCAAGTTGGCCTGTCTGCCTCAATGCCTGCGTTAACGCTTGCTAATCGTCTTTACCAGAACGCCGCGCGCGGGGATGAGTTGGTGCAGTCAGTTCAGCCTCGCCACCCGGCATTCATGCCTACCAAATTCAGAGCACTTAGGAAATGAAAGATGAACTGATTTTGACATCCGGCGGCAAACAAATTTCCGGCTGGGATTCTGTCCGCGTTACGCGCAGCATAGAGCGTTTACCCTCTGATTTTACTCTCTCTTTAATGGACTACTACCCCGGTAATGACGATAAGCAATTAGTGCTCCCGGGTGACAGTTGCACCGTGCATTTGGGGGATGATCTGGTTATGACCGGGTACATTGACCGCTGGAACCCAGTTATAGGTAAGATGCGCCACGAGGTGCAGGCAACGGGGCGAAGCAAATGTCAGGACTTGGTGGATTGCTCCGCAGAATGGCCAAACAACGTAATTAGCCAGGCCACTGCGTTACAAATTGCTCAAAGACTGGCTGAGCCTTACGGAATTAGTGTCACCAGCGATGTGAAGGATTTGATGACCGTTCCCCAATTTACGTTAAATTGGGGAGAATCATCACAGGAAGTGATTGACAGGATCACCCGTTGGGCTGCTCTGCTGTACTACGACAAACCCGATGGCAGCCTTTATCTGACCCGCGTCGGAACGGTGAAAGCGGCCAGCGGTGTGGCACAAGGTGAAAACATCGAGACGGCATCTTTCATGGCATCAATGGACGAACGGTACTCGGATTATATCGGGGTATCGATGTCGATGACGCCAGTGATGGGGGGATATTCCTCGGTAACCCTGGCGCGAGCCAAAGATCCGGAAGTGGCCAAATTACGTTATCGAAACCGGGTTGTCATCGTGGAAAGCACCATGAACTCGCATGGTCAGGCGCAAAATTGCATCGATTGGGAAATGAACCGCCGCTATGGACGCTCACGCAGTTTGCAGGTGGAGATTGATAGCTGGCGAGACAAGGCAGGAAAGCTCTGGGAGCCGAATACGCTACTCCCCATTAACATTCCTGTATTTGGCCTCAATAACCAGCTTTGGCTATTGGCCGAAGTAACGTTTATCCGTGATGCGCGAGGCACCCGCGCCAAGCTTGTGCTGATGCCGTGTGAAGCGTTTGCCGTGCAGCCGTACCAATTTTACAGACAGGTACAGGAGCTTAACCCATGAGTGAGGGCATATTGAGGCAACTTGGCCGCCGAGTGGCCATGATGATCGGTATTGGCAAGATCACGGGTTACAGCGATGCTGGAAGTATCCAACAACTGCAATACCAGACACCATTGGAAGTCAGAGGAGCAACGCCACGAATGGCGGAGTTTGGCTTTTCATCTGGCCTACCGGTTGGCACTGATGTTGTTCTGGCCTATTTGGGCGGAGACCGTTCCAGTGCTGTGATTGTGGCCAGCAACAATCAGCAATATCGGCAATCCGGGCTTAAAGCGGGAGAAACGGTTATTTATGACCAATGGGGTATGTTTATCAAACTCACTGAAAACGGCATGGAAGTTGAAGCCAACGGCCAGCCGGTAACTGTTCGTCATGCGACGACTGTCACGGTCACGGCATCAGAGAAAATCAGGCTGGATACCCCGCTTCTGGAGGTCACAGGTGACGTGGTCGACAACTGCGACAGTAATGGTGCTTCGCTGAAAACTCTGCGTGAGGCCCACAATGGGCATGACCACGTTTTAAAAGACGTGCAAAGTGGCAGCGACGATATAACCAGCGATAAACCGGGGAGGATTGTCTGATGAGCGACATCAGTTCCTTTTGGGATATTGAACGGTTGGTGGCTGACTGGCGTGAAGGCAAGGGTGACCTCATCAACGGCAACGACCTTCAGACTGCAATCATTATCAGCCTGTTCACCGATCGGGTTGCCCGTGATGACGATGCCATCGATGGAGACGATCGGCGAGGATGGTGGGGGGATTTAGGAGAAGAGCACAATATTGGCTCGCGGCTGTGGTTGTTACGGCGTAAAAAGCTGAATCAGCCCGTCGCCCAGAAAGCTGAAGACTATGCCCGTGAGGCGTTGCAGTGGCTGATCACTGACGGCGTGGTGTCGTCAGTGATGGTTGCAACTCAGATCGTTTACCCGCGCCAACTTAATATGGTTATCAGCTATCAGAAACCGGGGAGTCGTGACGATACGGATATGCGTTTTTTTTGGGTTTGGGAGCAATAAGCAATGCCATTTAATCGACCTACACTGACCGAACTGCGTGAAAAGAGCCGCACGCAGCTTAAATCGGAATTGAGACAAACCGGCGCACTGCTACGCTACTCCAACATGCGTGTACTGGCTGATGCCGATGCTGGTCTGGCTCATTTGCATTACGGCTACCTTGATTACATTGCGCAGCAGGCCACGCCTTTTAATGCCACGGATGAATGGCTGGCGGGATGGGCTGCCCTGAAAAGTGTTTATCAGATAGCCGCCAATCCGGCTTCAACCCCCGCCTATCAATTCACCGGCATCGCAAACTCCACCCTAGGGAAAGGGGCGGTGCTGCGTCGGGGGGATGGGTATTGTTACCGCCTCGTCGAGGATGTGACTATAGGCGAAAACGGCAAGGGTATTGGCAAGTTGACCGCGATCCTCCCTGATATCATTGACGCGCCAACAGGGGGTGGTATTGACGGTAATGCGGATGCTGGCACGGCCCTGACGCTAGATATTTCATTGCCAGGTATTGACGCCAGCGGCGTAATGGTCGACCCCGCTACCGGAGGGGCAGATATTGAAACGCAAGAGAGTCTACGCGCTCGCATGCTGCTGGCGTATCAAACCCCTCCGCAAGGCGGCAGCGATAAAGACTATGAACAATGGGCGCGTGCAGTGCCTGGTATTACCCGGTGCTGGACCAAGCGGCGGCTGATGGGGGCTGGCACTGTTGGGGTGTACATCATGTGTGATGGCAACGATGAAACCAATCATGGTTTTCCTGTAGGGACTGACGGTCTATCCCAGCGGGATGAGTGGGGGGTTCAGAAAGCGACAGGGGATCAAGGCAGGGTAGCCGATTACATTTATCCGCGCGCCCCGGTGACTGCTATGGTTTACGTCTGTTCGCCCGTCGCGAAGACGGTGGATTTTAAGATTAGTGGCATCTCTCATGTTGGCAGCGATATTACGGCGGCTATTGCCGCAGCCATAGATAGCGTGTTTTTCCATGAGGGGACGCCAATTGGTAACGGGAAGATATTTCTTTCCGACCTGAACAGGGCGATCGGTGATATCTCAGGAACGGCCGGATTTATTCTGGTCACCCCATCGGCCAATATTGATCTTGGGGTTGGGGAACTGCCCGTGCGTGGCGAGGTGAAGTACACATGAGCCAATATACTGCTGATGACTACCAAAGAGCGCTGTATGCCCTATTACCCACCGGTCTGGCGTGGCCACGCGATGCTGGAGGCGTACAGGCTGCTGTAATCCGTGCGCTGGCTGCTGGCTATCAACGCAGCGATAGCGACGCAATAGGGTTGTTGGTGGGTGCCTTTCCTGAAACGGCCACGATCATGCTTACTGAGTGGGAAAAAACAGTAGGGCTACCTGATGACTGCTCGATCGGGGAGGTGGACAGCATTGCAAAACGTCAGGCTGCTGTCGTGGCAAAGTTGATAAGCACCGGCGGCCAGTCAACGGACTATTTTATCCGAATAGCCAATACCCTGGGTTACGATATCACTATCACCCAATACCGTCAGGCTCGCGCGGGAATGTCAGTGTGTGGTGATGCGATAAATGGGGAAGACTGGCCTTTTACCTGGCTGGTTACCGCCCCGGAAACCACCATCACTTATGCGCGAGCAGGACGTACCTATTGCGGCGACCCACTGCGTTCCTGGGGTAACAAACAGCTTGAGTGCCAGATAAAGGCATTATCCCCGTCACACACTGTTGTGAAATTTGGCTACCGGGCCACTATCGAGACTTCATCGCTTTAATTTTTCTTTGTTACTTAATTACCCATAATCGTTTAAATGCGAGGACTACTTATGCAAAAAATCGGTGATATCACCACTACAGCCGATCCACAGGGCGAGTTCACAGACGGCAATGTTGCTCAGGGAGTGAGTCCCACTATTCTTCCCGCAGCCTGGTTTAATACGATGCAGCGTGAGTTGGTTAACACAGTTAAAGGGGCAGGACTATTAATTGACCCTAAAAATGATGGTCAAATACTTTCTGCAATTGAGGCGCTGATCGCTTCAAAATCATATCTAAGCATATATCCCATTGGAATCGTTATTTGGTTTGCACAGAACAAAGACCCCAACAAACTTTTCCCCGGCACTACGTGGGAATACATTGGTGAGGACAAAACAATACGCTTAGCCGCTGCTAGCGGCAGCGATGTTATGTCAACTGGCGGCTCTGACTCAGTTACGCTGACTGTAGGTAATTTGCCAGCTCACGACCATACGTTCTCAGCTAATACCAGTAGTTTTGATTATGGTACGAAAACAACAAGTACATTCGACCACGGGACAAAGGGAACGACTGCGGCAGGAGCACACTATCACTCAATTGCGTTTTCGACAGACGATCGAGGCGGTGCAGGTTTTGGGGGCGGACCACCAAACGGGGCATACGGTAGGACTGGTGATGTGGGTGATCACATACATCAAATAGCAATTGGTGCTCATAGCCACACTGTAGGGATTGGTGCACATAGTCATTCGGTTTCAGGTACTACGGCAACTACAGGTTCTGGAACAGCTTTTACTGTTGCCAACTCATTTATTAAACTGATGGGATGGTATCGTAGCGAATAATTTTAGTATACGAATAAAGTAAAACTTAATGGCAGGTAAAATTGTTGTTGGTGGTAAACTCACTACCAACAACAAAAAGGCTTTTTCATATAAGTGCTTTTTTCAACTCAATCACTTTTTTAATAACCGACATGTCTTGATATAATCGGTGGTGTGCTGAAAATATTTGATGACCGTTCTTATATCCTGGTCCCCATAATAAATTGTTTTTGGATACATCCCGATAGATTCCGATTAATTTTTTATTATACATGGCTGAGATATGGACTAGTGAGGTATCCGGGGTAATAACAAGGTCGGATAAAAATACTGCGGCCATTACATGATAAAGTGTAGGTGTATAGAGTAGCTTAGCATGTGGATAATCTGATTTGGTAAGTGATTTTTTGTAATCCAGTACTATTATGTTATCGCCAGTTGAGCTTAATCCTTTAATAATTTCGGATATCTGAGTTTCTGAAAGTGAGCGGTCGTCATGGCTTGCATAAGGGTTTATTAAAATATTTTTTTGCTGATTAACGAAAAAACTGGATGTTCTCATGTCATCTAGGATCGATTGTGGGTAATATACATCATA
Organism: Serratia symbiotica; assembly: GCF_000821185.2. NCBI lineage: Bacteria > Pseudomonadati > Pseudomonadota > Gammaproteobacteria > Enterobacterales > Yersiniaceae > Serratia > Serratia symbiotica. The sequence continues at coordinate 816,780 of NZ_CP050855.1, forward strand.
TTCTAGATGGCGCTCTATGGTAATATTTAGCTTTTCAATTATATGTCTGTAAATCCCTGTTATATGTTTATCGTGATAATTAAAGTTAATGTTAGTGGTATATTGCTTTAACCAAGTGGGCTTGTTAAAACCTAAAGTTTGTTTTGGTTTTATTTCTGATATTAATTTTGGCATGTAAAGTGCCGTATCCCATACGCCAGTATCTATCAAAAGATCATATGCATTTTCTTTTAAAATGTATAAGATATTTTCTGGTATGTGGGATTCAAACTTACTCTGGTGTTTAATTGATCCGGTATTAGTTAAATAAAGGTTTCTAACATACGGATTGTTTGAAAAAATAAAACTATTTTCTTCATTAGCTAATATATCTATTTTATATCCAGCATCACAAAGGGTTTTAAGCATGCATGTAGATATGATCGCATCACCGATTTTACCATCGTTCCTAAGCAGCAAAATTGTTCTGGTTTTATCTAAGGGAAATTCTTTGCAATGGTAATTCCACCGTTTTGCTGCAAGATATAGGTTGGCATTATATTTTAATTTCTTGATGAAATAATTTCTCTTGCGATTGATTTGTCTTATTTTTTCACAAAAAAGCATAGTTTATTCAGCCATTTAATATTTTACGGATAGGTAGCCTATTACGAGGCTTACCGTTTTATTGTTCAACCACTTTATCAGTCCCCACGCCGGATAGGAAGCCTCGCCCTGCTCGATGAGGGGTGTGTACCAAAAAACGTACCAAGCATACATTGGCGTGAATAAAAGATACTAAATTTCATATATTTAGATAAAAAATAGCGTAATCGTGGAAGTAGAATGTGGCTGTTACCTTGCTGCTCAAAATCGCATCTCTTCATTGGCGGGGAAATATCCCCCTATTGTAATGGCGAGAGGCGTGATGCCAAGCGATGGTTGAGGTATTACGCGTGGCGATAGTTCATCAGGCAGGTGTTCGAGCATTTGTTGTGCCGCATCGCCCTCAGTGGAGGCAATGCCGTAGCGCTCATTATAGATGATTGATGGTCAATAAATCGGTTTCGACTCAACTTTTAGCTTAGGATCTTGCCGTCGTAGTATCCCGCCAACCTGAACTTTACCAAGATGATGAAGACCAGAACACGCGACCCAACACCACCAACTGCTCTTTACGCTGTTGGTAGCTGAGTTGTTCATCCTGATACTCTTCCCTATTTAGCGAACGAATGGTCACGCCGCCATCGGGCTGTTCTATCAGGATCTTCACCCGCAGAAGATTCCCGTGGCGTATCGCATAGGTCTTGCCTTCTCGAATGCGGGTATCGTCGGTGTTGATACCCACAACATCGCCATCTTGCAAGCGCGGTTCCATGCTGGAACCGGAAATGCGGATAATCCGTGCTGCGTTCACCGCCACCCCCATTTTGTGCAGATAGTAACGGCGAAAAATCAGCGAACACTCTTCACGTTCGATGATTTCATAGCAGCCGTCGCCAGCGGAAAAATCGATATCCAGCAGTGGGATCTCAACAAACTCTTCCTTATCCTGTGTGCTATCCTCCCACACTACGGGTTTCAGGCGGGCAGGCTGAAAGTCCGATTCTGATGCCACGTTGTCGAACGGGCGAACCAACGATTTTTCATGAAACACATCGAACCAGCCCTTGGGCAGATTCAGCCTAGCTTCAATTCGCCTGGCGAGGTTGTCGCCAAGATTGCGGGAGGATTTTTCACCGATGATTTGGCTCAACGTCGGCGCGGAGGATTCAACCAGAGCGGCGAATTCATTCTGGTTGATGCCTTGCTGGGCATAGCGAACCATCAGTTCGCGCAGGTTATTGCGCCTTATTTCTTTAGTTTCCATTTTTAGATGTTCTCACTGTTTAGCAAAAAGGTAAATAACAAATTAGCTAAAAATACTTGCCTATATTTTAGCATTTAGCTAAAACAAAAGGGTGAGCTATAGGTTCACATTGAGAGAGCAGCCTGTCATGATGATGAGCCACTCAGTTAAATCAGCTAAGAGAGGTAATTTACGATGTTCAAGATTGACTACAATCGCTACCGTTCGGTAGCCAGCTTCAATCAACGCGTACGCTTTCTGGTGCTGCATTATACGGCACAGAATTTTGTCAATTCTGTGAAATTTCTGACCGGAAAATCAGTTAGCGCCCATTATCTGGTACCCGATCCGACGGATACTGGTTATCAGGCTGCGGGTTTCAACGGCGTGCGCATCTTCAACTTGGTGGATGAGAATGAACGTGCCTGGCACGCTGGGGCCAGTAAGTGGGGTAACCGTAATAACCTCAACGACACGTCGATTGGTATCGAGATCGTTAACCTGGCGAGCGGTAATGGGGAATACATCACCTTCCCCCCCTTTAATCCACAGCAGATTGAAGCGGTCACCCAGCTCGCGCAAAACATCCTGCAACGTTATCCGGACATCACCCCGGTTAACGTGGTGGCACACTCCGATATCGCACCAGGTCGCAAGAGCGATCCTGGCCCGCAGTTCCCTTGGCGGCAATTGTATCATGCAGGGGTAGGGGCCTGGTATGACGAAGCCACGAAGCAACAGTACCAGCAAAGCTATGGCAGCCATGGCCTGCCTGCACAGCAACAACTGCTGACGCTGTTCGCCAAATACGGTTACGATATCTCGGCTGCGACCGGTGCTGAAGGTTATCGCCAACTGGTGCGTGCTTTCCAGTTACATTTCCGCCAGCAGAGATACGATGGTGTGATGGACGTAGAAACCGCTGCTATTCTGCGCGCCCTGGTAGATAAGTACGCTGCTTAAGGGCTTTATGGCGAATGAGGAGGGACGCCTGATTCGCCTTTTCTCCTTGGACGGGTGTACAGTGGGTAAGATAAAGCATTCAAGGTTGTGCCTGACCGCCCCAAAGCTGTATCGTGGTACCACAGTGGCCGTGAGCAAATGAATCTGTATATGACTAAAGCAAGGGTATAATGATGGATAATGAAAATAAAGCGAGTTTTCAGAAAGTTCTGGAATTTGTGCGTATGTTCCGACGCAAAAATAAGTTGCAACGCGAAATCGCCGACAACGAAAAGAAAATTCGTGATAACCAAAAGCGTGTACTGCTGCTTGACAACCTGAGTGAGTACATCAAGCCTGGTATGAATATGAGCATTGATGACATTCAGGCTATCATCGCCAACATGCGCTGTGACTATGAAGAACGCGTTGATGACTACATCATCAAAAATGCCGATCTATCGAAAGAGCGTCGCGAACTGTCCAAAAAGCTGAAAGCGATGGGCGAAGTGAAATAATCTGCATTATTGGGTCAGGGAGCCTGGTCGATCCTGTCCATAATTCTGTGTTGCCAGGTGTCGAGATGCTGTTGCCGTTCACTGTGAGAATACCGTTTTACCATGCTTCACCTCAGGGTCGTTGTATTGAGTGAGGTGAGAATGCGATAGCGGAGTTTTGTTAACAATAAGGTGGTCGGTAATGTATTGCGTCAGGGTATCGATACCCCGGCGCATATCGATGGACTCCCGCGTCAGCCAGATGTGCTGCGGTGTTAACATAAGGACAAGGCCTGCATCACGGTCGGTAACTGAGCGGGAAGAGAGCTGACCGAACATCCGTTGGGGAGGTTGAGGTTCACCGTGTCGGCGTCGTTATTCCCAGGCATAACCCGGCGTGCAGGAATCACCGCTGGGTCATCCGCCTGGTGCCGTTATTGGATAAGGTGTTTCGCTGGCATAAACGCCGCGTGGGACGTCTGTAGAGAATGGATGAAGCCTATATTGAAATCAAAAGCCAGTGGAAATATTTGTGCCGTGCGGTTGATACTGCAGGTCAAACCATAGACTTCCTGCTGACCGCCAGGCGGGATGCGGCAGCAGCACTGCGCTTCTTTCGCAAGGCTATCAGGTGCCACGGTGAACCCGAAGTAGTGGCTATAATAAAAGTGGCGCTAAAACTGCGGCTTTGGCCACGCGGAACCTGGATTTTAGGCATAAAAAAAGATGTCCGTAGACGTTATTTACGTACTAGCGCTAATGGTGCCGAAGGCTGGGCAGCGTGAACACGCGTGCCGCTTATTTTTGGCCCACACACCGCCTTGGTGTGCGTTCACATAACCGCCATCCGCGTTTCATCTGCTATTGCCGGACACAGACTATGCCCTGTCGCTGAAATATATCGATACTTCTAAGGATAGAGATTTTTATTTATTATCAATATATCCACTTGTTTTCTGACATATCAGCCAGTTAGCTTTTTCAGCCAAATATAGTTCACAAATGCGATATCGGTGTGAATTTTACGCATTGATCTTCGTGCTATTTAGCGTTATTGATAACGGGTGACTGCGTAAAAAACAGCCATTGTTTTCTTTCCACCAAAGCAAAAATGAGGGAAACGAGGCATGAAGAGACAGAAACGCGATCGCTTGGAAAGGGCGCATTCAAGAGGTTATCAGGCAGGTATTTTAGGGCGTTCCAGAGAACATTGTCCCTACCAATCATCAGTGGATGCCCGGTCTCAATGGCTGGGGGGGTGGCGAGAAGCCATGGCGGACAGAGCTATGACTGCATAGCGGTTCTTTGTCAAAAAAGGGACAACCTCCGCCACAGCGCGGAGGTTTTTTTCTGCTGGCTGATTAACCTTGCCAGCGTTGCAACAGAATACTCGCGTGCACGCCGCTAAACGCTAAAGACGAAGCCCACTGGATCTGGATAAGGCATAGGTGATGCTCATTGATTTCGTCTGCTTCGCTATCAGACGCAACACTTCCGTCGCCAGATCGGGATTATCCAGGTTCAAGAGTGCGGGTGCTATCTGATAATGCTGCTTATGCAAATGCCGCTAACCACCAGGTAATTCAGGTGAGGGGCATGTTCGACAGGCGGTGGAAGGCGTGCTTCAGTATCAATATGGCCCTACCCTTAGTCGCTCTCATCCAGTGAGTGGGCAACCGGACAGAGCACATTGGCAATAACGATGGAAAAAAACGGCGGCAGATAAGAGCCGCCATCACTGCGGTTAGAACGCAGTAGTGTCCTTGAAAAGGCCCACTTTCAGATCGTTGGCAGTGTAAATAACCTGACCATCGACCAGCACTTCACCATCGGCCACGCCCATAATCAGCTTACGGGTAATCACGCGTTTAAAGTTAATGCGATAAGTGACCTTTTTTGCCGTCGGTAGAATCTGGCCAGCGAATTTAACTTCGCCTACACCGAGCGCGCGTCCTTTGCCTTCACCACCCAGCCATCCGAGATAGAAGCCAACCAACTGCCACATCGCGTCAAGACCCAGACAGCCTGGCATCACAGGATCACCAATGAAATGGCAACCAAAGAACCATAACTCTGGATTGATATCCAGTTCCGCTTCCACATAGCCTTTGTTGTGGCTGCCACCGTCTTCGGTCATTTTCACCACACGGTCAAGCATCAACATGTTACCTGCTGGTAACGGTGGGCCACCAGTGCCAAACAGTTCGCCACGGCCGGATGCTTCGAGGTCTTCTTTCGTATAGGAGTTGCGTTTATCTACCATGTTCTCAATAAGCCTTATTGTAATGAAGGGCGTAGTTTAGCTAACAGGTGTACGCTGAACAAGTCCGATCAGCCGCGCTTGAACCAACTGAGCCAACGAAGTGGCCACGGCCAACAGCGGCGTTCCTGCGGATTCACTTGCGAAATTCGTTCCTGAATGGCTGCTAAGAGATTTGGCTGTTGTTCATCAGAGTAGGCGTAACCGGTGAGTAATGGCAACGCCTCTGCAACGCTATTGACGGCCCACAAATGGAATTGTCCCTCACGCGCTGCATTAACCACGTCTTGATGTAGACACAAATGGCGCACATTGGTGGCCGGTAGAATCACGCCTTGCTTACCGGTTAGGCCACGGCGTAGACAAACTTCAAAGAAGCCTTCAACTTTTTCATTAACGCCACCGATTGGCTGCACGTTGCCGAATTGGTCGACGGAGCCGGTAACCGCAATCTGCTGGTTGATAGGTTGCTGCGACAGAGCGCTAATCAAGGCGCACAGCTCGGCCAGTGAGGCACTGTCGCCATCCACTTCGCCATAAGATTGCTCAAATACGATAGAGGCAGAGAAAGGCAGTGGGTGGTCTAGTTCCAGTTCGGAAACCAGGAAGGCCTGCATAATCATCATGCCTTTGGCATGCAGATTACCGCCCAGTTCAGCTTTGCGCTCAACGTCAGTGAATTCGCCATCACCGAGGTGCACGACGCAGCTTATACGTGACGGTTCGCCGAAACTGCGTGGATGGCCTGGATAATCCAGTATGGAAAGCCCGTTAATCTGGCCAACTATTTCGCCTTCTGTTTCGATCAGGATTTGGCCCAACTCAATCTCACGCTGCATGCGTTCCGCGAGATAACTTTCACGCCACTCGCGTGCACTCAGCGCAGCTTTGAAGGCTTTGGCTGTAATGACGTTTTCTTTGGTATATAGCGCAGCCTCTGCAAGCTGCTGACTAATCCACAGTGAGGACAATGGCAGAATGCCTTGATCACCGCTGTAGCGCACTGCGTGAGTCATCAGCAGTGGCCAAGCGTCAGCAGCCAACGCGGTCAACTGCTGCTCTACGATCACGCTATTAACGTAGCCACACCACTGTGACATGTCGCCGATCTCGTTGAGTTGCAGACAATCTTCGTATTCTCCGTAGATTGCTTGCTTACTAAGCTCAGGTTCGATATCGTGAAAATCAGCTAGACCGTGACGATCACCTACCACGATCAAACGCAGTTCCAGCGGTATGGGCGGAATGGTGATCGGCAATGGGCGCGTTTCATCCGGGGAAACCCAGTGGAACTGGCATTGGGTGATCATCTGCTTCAGCCTCAACCATAGTAGTGGCTGAGCCAATAGTGAACGGACAGAAAGGATCAGTACACCGCCATTGGCCTGATGCACCAGACCCGGCTGTAGGCTGATCTCATCATTATGGAATCGGACACAGCCAAAAAGTTGTTCCGGCTCTACCCACTCCTGGAATACGCAGCTGCCGCTGGTGGCGAAAGGTTCATCTCTGTGACTGGCCGCTTCAACGCTGACTTTTCTGCCCTGGATCACATAATGGATGCCTTTGCTGGCGGTGTTCTGTGGGTGGAGTTGCTGCACCGCACGAGCGATCAGCGCCAGATGTTCTCGTATTTCTTGCGCTTTCAGCAGCATGAAACGCAGTGGTGACTGCGGATGGCAAAATAGTGCCAGCGCATTTTCTAGCCGGGGCTGAATAGCCGCAAAGGGCACAGGTGCCAACTGAGAGGAGGTATCAAATATCGCCTGATAAGGCGATACGTCCGGCAACAGAGATTGCCATTCAAGTCGGTTATTGGTCAAAGTGTTAGATGCAATCGTTAAAAAGGGAAAGAGCGATTATACAAGAATAACGGCAGCTTGATATATGCAGAGTAGTTGTTGGTGAAAGGGAGTTTGACATCTTGTGATTACTGTGTAAAAAACGGTCTAAAAGACAGTTTTATTGCCAGAAAAATGGCGCAAAGCTGTTATGCTTAATAAAGTTACGCGGTCACTGTAGAGTTCAAGATGAAATATCAGCAACTGGAAAATCTGGAGAGCGGGTGGAAATGGAAGTATCTGGTGAAAAAGCACCGGGAAGGAGAACTTATCACTCGATACATTGAAAACAGCGTCGCTCAGGAAGCAGTGAACGAGCTGCTAAGGCTGGAAAATGAACCAGTAAAAGTTCTTGCATGGATCGTTGATCATATGAACCCGACACTGGATAACCGGATGAAGCAAACGATCCGCGCTCGCCGTAAACGCCATTTTAACGCAGAACATCAACACACGCGAAAAAAATCTATCGATCTGGAGTTTTTGGTTTGGCAGCGTCTTGCGGCTCTAGCACATCGGCGTGGAGTAACGTTGTCAGAAACCGTGGTACAACTGATTGAAGATGCGGAACGCAAAGAGAAGTATGCCAATCAGATATCGTTATTGAAACAAGATCTCAAAGCGATCCTCGGTAAGGATCAGGGGTAACGCTTCTTGCCAGCAACAACATGCCCACAGACATAATCGACGCGAAGACAGGCGAAAAAAATCCGCATAGCGCCGAGGGATCCCCAGTAACGTAGCGGGAAAATAGCACGGGCATAGAAAGTATGATCTACGATTCAACCACTTCAGGGAGATCATTTCTATGCCCGTTCGCACATTATGCCAGAAGTTTTTCAGGGACGCGTTAGCCCCGTTTCATCAGTACCGACAAAATGCCCTTATTGATGCCACCGCTGCACTGACGCGTGGAGCCTCGCTTATCCTGACCAGTATCGTTCGTTATATACCGGGTGCCGCCCAGGTTAAAAATAAGATAAAACGGGCAGACCGACTTCCTCGGCCACGCCGCACGACATAGCGATATTCCTAAGATATTTCATCAATGCTGACTCAGCACCTGCCCTGGTGCGTCATAGCCGTTGACTGGAGCGGTTATCCTGCGTAACAGTTTTATGTCTTACGTACCAGCCATGTGTGACGGGCGTTCTATGCCGTTGATGAGCCATATTGTTCCTTCCTGTCAGCAGCAGGATGCGCAGATACAGAAGGCATTTCTCAATGCGCTTAACACTGCCATTACACCCGATAAAAAAGTGTTAATTGTCACTGACGCTGGCTTTCAGAATGCGTGGTTTCGTCATATTAAATCCCTGGGCTGGGATTTTATCGGGCGGGTCTGGGGCAATATCCAGCTACGACTGGATAACAAAGGTGAGCAGTGGTTCAGAAGACAGGAACTGAAAGCGCACAATAAACCAGAATATCTGGGAGCGGGGACGCTTGCCCGTGCCGAATATGCCCGTTGTGATGGGCATTTTCACCTGCACAAAAAAGACGCTAAAAATCGTAAACACCAACGCGACCGTTACCGCATATCGCGCCATAGCCGGGAAAGTGACGGGTGTGCAGCAGCAAACGAACCATGGCTTATCTTCAGCAGTACGGATGAGTTCAAACCCCGTCAGGTGATGAAACTGTACAGCCGCAGAATGCAGATAGAGCAGAACTTCCGCGATGAAAAAAGCGAGCGTTTTTGTTTTGTCCTTCGTGCCAGTCATAGCGGCACAGCAGGGTGAATGCTGGTGCTGAGTCTGCTGGCAACACTGGCTAAGGCCATAATGTGGTTACTGGGATATCATTGTGAAAATAAAGGATTACATCTGAGGTATCAGGCTAACAGCCAGAAGTCGCGATGGGTCATCTCGTATCTGACGTTAGCGGAGAATGTCTTACGACACTCCCCGCTAATTTTAAAGCGAACAGCACTGGGTGCTGTTCTTAACCGCCTCGCCAAAACCTACCGAAATAGGGTGTTGGTTTACTAGCGCTGATTTAGTGGGGATCCCTCAGCGCATTGTGGGGTTTTTTACTATGCAGTGATAACTTAGACCTGTGGCTGAGTTACAACCTCTTTGATGCCTTTAACTTCGATTTCTACGCGACGATCTGGTGCCAGGCAGTCGATCTGAGCTTTGGTAGCGCGGCCAGATTTGTAGCCACAGGTGTTACCAGTGGTGGAATCAGCTTTGCCCATGCCACGTGCAGAGATTTTGTCTGACGGGATACCTTTAGAAATAAGGAAGTCAACAACGCTTTGTGCGCGTTTTTCAGATAGCTTGTGATTGTACTGCTCAGAACCTACAGCATCTGTATAGCCTAGAACGATGACAGAACCGTCTTTAGGATCCATGGAGCTTAACTGAGTGTACAGTTGTTCCAGAGACTGTTGACCTTCTGCTTTCAGAGTAGATTTGTTGAAATTGAACAGCACGTCAGATTTCAAAGTGAAACGCTTAGTTTCAACAACAGGTGCCGGAGCTGACACAACTGGAGCTACAACATCATTCTGGCCGAAACGGTAAGAAACACCCAGGCTCAGCATGGTGTTGTCTGGACGTGCACCGACAGTACCAGCATCACCAATGTTGCTGACGAATTGGTAGTCCAGGCGGGTAGCCAGGTTTTTGGTCAGTGCGTATTCAACACCAACAGCAGCCAACGGAGAAATGCCAGTATCGTTGGCGCTCAGACGACGAACGTTGTCGTAGCTAGCTTTGGAGTCTGCACGCCAAACCATACCACCCAGACGCGTGTAAATGTCCAAATTGTCAACAATCGGGTAGCTCAATTTAGCTGCCAATTGAACACCTTGCGCTTTGAAAGCGCCATTATTCACACTGCCTTTGTAAGGCATACGGCCAAGCCAGTCATAGCCCAGTTCGAAGCCCAGATATTGGTTTGCTTGGTAGCCCAGGAACGCGCCAGCACCCAACTCATTTTTGTGGGTCGGACCATTACCGATGCCATCTTGATAACCGTTGCCGTAGAAACCTACGTCATGGTACTGGGACCAGCCCAGTTTAGCACCAGTGTACCAAGTGTTATCTTTTGGGGCGGCTTGCGCTACGGTAGCGAAACCAGCCAATGCCACTGCTAATGCGATAGCTGTCTTTTTCATTTGCGCCTCGTTATCATCCAAATAGGCAAAGAGCCTTAAAGCTGTTTTAAGCCCTTGGTTAAATTCCTTCGTCAAGGTTTGAACTCCCTTGTTACTCGGCCAGCTTTTCTGGCGTTACAGAGCAACCTTGACGATATAAAGTCTACAACGTGGCGCGAAAGTTACAAGTGTGATGTGATAAAGCCCTAAAAAAAGACGCATAATTATAAAAATTTGCTAACAGTAATCGGTAAAAATAGAATTATGTATTGCGTATTTTTTTACGTGAAACCTCAGCCTGACTCGCTTTATGCATGATCTTGTAACGATTCCCTTCATAGGGGATACAATTGGTGAGAATAATCACAAATTTACTTAATGATACAAAAAAGAGTGAATTTTTAGAGTGGAACAGTACCTGTGATCTGGATAGGGGGCAGGTTGCGGACGCATAATGAACCCATATGTGTTACCCAGTTCTGCCGCTTGCCTTAATTTTAGACGATCCTCCTCCTTTAGTTCGGGCAACCAGCCGAGAACAGCGCTGTAATTCCCCGTCAATAGTGCTTTTTCCATTGCCTCAACCATCGCTAATGGGGTGATCTGGCTCAGTTGCATCACCTTTTCGATCGGTAGGTCGGATTGTTGCAACCACAGTTTGCTTAATTTCTGTTGTGGCGTCAGCCAAAGTAGCCAGCGTGATTGTCTGCCGAGTTGTTGCAACAGGGGCAGCAACAACTGTGCGAGGATAGGTTGTTGTTCATTGTAGACAAGTTCACTGATAAGACCATTTTCATTGCCGACATCGGTGTTCTTGGCAAGACTATTAACCGCAATCGCACTGCGGCTGAAATGAGGTTGGTAACGTGGTTGAGTACGCATAATGTATCCCGTTCGCAATATCACTGTATATAAAAACAGTATACTCAATCAAAGACGAGATCAAGCCAAATTTTCGTAGAGCTTCGCATAATCGCGATTATTTTTTATACGGGCGTTTTTTATGATTGGCATGTCAGGAGATAGTGCGTATTTTTATAATTAGTTGTTCACTTTACTTTTATTTCAATGATGTGAAAGATGATACGTCTATAATTTATAAGGAAATCATGGTATGAAAGGGATATCAACAGGAAGGATTATGCAGGCGAAAGCGTGCTTCTCGGAATTGGGGTGCATCACTACACGTTCACAGTTCGGCGGTTATGGGCTGTTGGCCGAGGGCGTGATGTTTGCGGTGATATCAGACGGGGAATTATACCTCCGGGCAACGGCTAGCCTGGAACCTGCATTTCGTGCCCGTGGCATGGTCAATATGATTTACTTCAAGCGTGGGGTACCCATTACCATGCGTTATTATTTGGTCGATGAATCGCTCTGGCGCACACGCAACGAACTGATTAGCTTGGCTTGGCAGGCCGTCAGGGAGGCGCGTAAGGAGCAGCAGATGAAAACTAGCAGCCCTGGGCGACTGAAGACACTACCCAATATTGACATTAACATGGAACGCTTGTTGTGGCGGGCTGGCATCCGAAACGTTTATGATTTGCGGTTGCACGGTGCTAAGCGCAGCTATCTCAGGTTGTTGCAGCAACAAAATACTCTGGGGTTGCGGGTGTTACTATCGTTGGGAGGAGCGATTGCTGGCTATCACCATGCCGCTTTGCCCGGAGAATTACGCTGCGAACTGATTCAATGGTTTGAACATGTGATGGCAATGCGCAGCCATGGACACGAACCTGTCATTCAAGATCGCAGCATGGCTTAATTCTCCTTAATTAGTTATGCAGATGTGTAGCGCAGTAAGCTCCGGCAGCAATTCAAGCATTAATCCAATCTGTTGTAATATCAGTTGCTGTTTGCTTTATTTGCTCTGGGCGGTATGCTGGCTGCTTTCCGTGAGGTTTTCCAATGCTTGTGCAATACGCGAGCAGTTTTGTTCTTCCTGGTGCAGAGCGTCATCAACGTAGCATAGGGTATCGTTCAGCAAATCCAACGTTGCGGGATCCCCCAAATGTTCACAGTGTGCGGCGATGTAATTCAGGCAGAGCAGACGGAAGCCTGCTGTAGATGTTTGTCGGCCCTAGGAGCGGTGTGAGCATCATGCCGTGTGATGCGTAAGGTAGGCTGCTATCCCTGCCCTATGGTGTTGTACCTGAATGGCTATCCAGATAGATAGCGGCATTTAGCCTCCAGCGTTTTATCAACAACCTCAGGCTATTGACAGAATTTCCCGTCCTATCAGATGAAGCCGACCGCCGTCCAAGCAATAGTGCATCCCCGCAGCCTAAAGTAAAAGCGCGGTGCGGCCACCTCAAAGTCTTCGCCCAGTAAGGTTGAAGCACAAAAGCACCAGTAGGATGATAAACATGCTGGCGTGTGAACAGCAGGCTGTGCAAGCGTGCGGTCAACCGAGTGTCCAGATCAGTCAGGGAGGCGGCGACCACGCCCAGCCTCAGAAGGATGGGCAGCCATCAAGGAAAAACTGCTGCGTGGTCCAATGCAATGAAGATGTGCAAAGGGTAAAATTAGGTGCTGTTGTAGGCGTAACGGTGTATTGCGGGGCAAAAGAGAGCATGAAAAACTTCGCAGACGGAGAAAAAATTAGTGTTGCTTATACTGTTAGCGAGCATTTTCAATTCTGGCCTGCTGAGCCACTTCGACTGACACCACGCGGCGGCCCACTGGCCACAGGGCGATGGCGGCGATTTTGAAATTGGCGATGCCGACCGGAATACCGATAATGGATACGCACTGCATGATGCCAGCGGCAATGTGTGATAGGCACAGCCACCAGCCGAATAGCAGCAGCCACACAACATTCAGTAGCGAGCCACCAGCGGAAAGCAATGCGTTGCTTTTTTCCGGATACAGTTCATCAACGTGGATTGCCTCATTGCCAAAAGGCAAAAACGACAGTTTGGTGATTTCCCAGCAGGAGCGGGTCAACGGCAGGGTGAAGATCAATAGGACACTGCACACCGTTGCGGCCAGCCAGCCCAGCGTGGTGGCAAAACCACCTAACACAAAATTAAGAATATTGAGTACAGTACGCATAGTCGTCATCCTACTCTTCTGCTCTAATGATGCTCAAACCGCGATGCGGTTGTGCTTGCTGTCAAAACCTAAAATATATTCTACCTTCTTTTAGCGCTAGAGTGGGGCATTGCTTATCGCAGGTAAACTGGCAGATAGGTCTTATTTAATCTCAACATAGTCATGGCGCGACGATATGGAACTAAAAGCGACATCGCTGGGGAAACACTTGGCTCAACATCCTTATAACCGTGCGCGGTTGTTGCATGCTGGTGTTGAGGTAAGCGGCGAAAAACATCAATACATTATCCCATTCAATCAACTGATACAGGTCAGGTGCAAACGTGGCATCGTCTGGGGCGAGCTAGAGTTTGAATTGCCTGATGAAAAGGTAGTACGGTTGCATGGCACCGAGTGGCAGGAGACTCAGCGCTTTCATCATTGTTTGCAGCAGACTTGGCAGCAGTGGAGTATTGAGATGAGCGAAGTCAGCGCTGGGGTCTTACAACAGCAAGTGGGGCATATCCAGCGCATTGAGCAGCAGGATAAATGGTTTAAAAAATCTGATCTGGATAAGTTGCAACAGCAAATCCGCCTTTCTCTCGATGCCATACCGATGCCGATCATTCGGTTGGATGAGTTCGACAACTGCCGCAAAGATTACCAACTGTGCCTACAGTGGCTGCAACGACATGGCCTGCGCAGTGTTGAACAGCGCAACCGCCAGTGGACTGAACGCATGATGGAAACTCATCACGACTTTTTCCAGACTGTTGAGAGTTCGCCACTCAATGATTCGCAGAGCCGCGCGGTTGTGAACGGCGAAAACTCGGTATTGGTACTTGCTGGCGCTGGCAGCGGTAAAACCTCTGTGCTGGTGGCTCGTGCCGGTTGGCTGCTACGCCGGCAGGAAGCCGAACCAGGGCAAATTTTACTGCTGGCATTCGGTCGCCAGGCGGCTGAGGAGATGAATGAACGCATTAAGGCGCGGCTGGGTGATGTTGCTATCCAGGCCAAAACCTTCCACGCTTTGGCGCTGCAGATTATTCAGCAGGGTAATCGCAAGGCGTTGGCGATCAGCAAACTGGAAACAGACAGTAAAGCCAGACGCGCACTGCTGATCGCCTATTGGCAGCGGCAGTGCACAGAGAAAAAGGCACAGGCCAAGGGTTGGCGACAATGGCTTATCGAGGATTTGGAGTGGGAACTGCCGGAAGGCGATTTCTGGCAAGATAAGCGTCTTGCTGAACGCTTGGCTGGCCGGCTCGAACATTGGCTAGGGCTGATGTGCATGCATGGTGGCAGTCAGGCGGAAATGATCGAACAGGCGGACGAAGAAATCCGCGACCTGTTCTCAAAACGCATCCGGCTAATGGCCCCAATGCTGAAAGCATGGAAAAACGCTTTGAAAGAAGAAGGGGCGGTAGATTTTCCCGGCTTGATCCATCAAGCGGCCAATATTCTGGAGAAAGGACGCTTTGTTAGCCCGTGGAAACACATCTTGGTGGATGAATTCCAAGATATCTCACCGCAAAGATCCCAGTTACTGGCGGCGTTGCGCAAACAGAATAAGCAAACTTGCCTATTTGCCGTGGGGGATGACTGGCAGGCGATTTGTCGCTTTAGTGGTGCCGAACTGGCATTGACCACGACGTTTGAGGGGGTGCAATGCGCGTTGGACACCACTTACCGCTTTAATGAGCGCATTGGTGAAGTGGCAAATGGCTTTGTGCAGCAGAACCCGTATCAATTGAGGAAGCCGCTGAATAGTTTGAGTAAAGGTAACAAAAAGTCGGTGGTTATCTTACCGCAAGAACAGCTAGAAGTGTTATTGGACAAGCTCAGCGGCTACGCAAAACCAGACGAACGCATCTTGGTGTTGGCACGATACCATCACCTGAAACCGGAAACGTTGGCGAAAGCGGAGACTCGCTGGCCGAAGTTGAACATTGAGTTTATGAGCATTCATGCCAGCAAAGGACAGCAGTCGGAGTATGTGATTATTGTTGGCTTGTGCTCAGGCCGTGACGGTTTCCCGGCAGTGGCACGCGAGTCGGTGTTGGAAGATGTATTGCTTCCGCAGCCGGAGGATTTCCCTGATGCTGAAGAGCGGCGCTTGCTATACGTGGCATTGACGCGCGCCAAACATCAAGTCTGGTTATTGCAGGATCGTGAACATCCTTCTGTGTTTGTCGAACAGTTGCACCATCTTGGCGTACCGCTACAGAAAAAACCTTGAACCGGGCTTGGGATACAGCTAGGTTAAAGGAACTACTTCAGGCGCTCCTGCAAATAGCGACGATAGTCGGGGATCGCGATTTCTACCGTGCCATTAAACAGTGATGAGTCGATCAGGAAATCTGCGGTGGAGCGATTGGTCGCGACCGGGATATTCCACACTGTCGCCAGCCGCAGCAATGCCTTCACGTCTGGATCGTGCGGCACCGCATTAAGCGGGTCCCAGAAGAAAATCAGCATGTCAATTTTACCTTCGGCTATCAGTGCGCCGATTTGTTGATCACCACCCATTGGCCCACTCAGCATGCTCTGCACTGAAATGCCGCTGGCTTGGTGAATAAGATTGCCAGTGGTGCCAGTGGCGTATAACAGGTGCTTTACCAGTATGGCCTTATGGCTTTCAACCCACTTTAGCAGTTCCTGTTTGCGGTGATCGTGTGCCACCAGTGCAATGTGCTTGCGTGCGGCGATAGTGCGGGTGGTTAATTCCATTTTAATGTCCTTCGCCTAATCAGGTGATGTGCGACACATTACTGAAACTGTTTTTCACTGCCTAGTGTTTACAGCTGAAAATGCCAAGTGTGTGCTTATGCCGTGACTAGGTGCGATCCCCTTTGATAGGTTGCTTATTGCCCCATCTGAGAAAACGTTGCTGTATTTCTTTGTTCGCCTGTTGGAACCAGTATTGCAGCATCTGTTCTGAGGCGTTCTTGCTATTAGGTGTCACTATGGGTGAATTTAGCGGTACGCTGACCAGTGGGATGCCTGGTGTGGCAGTAAGCGCTTGCGCAAAAGCTGGTACCGAAGCTGGACGATCCTGACGATTGTAGTCTGACATGACCTTTTCCAGGTCGGTACTGGAACTCACCTTGGCGGGGTGTAGCACATCATGCCTTATTGGTAGGTTACTGCCTTTTGCATCAATCACCTGATAATTCAGTGTACTGTCGAAGCGCTGCGCGTCACGGTCATTCTCGATATGCGGCAGCTCGATCGCCACTGTGCTGATGTTCTGTGTGTTGAAGGTAGCGATAATTGGAAGGGAAACGTAGAGAACCTGCTCTTGTTGGTCGGAGCTTATGGATTTGTTGACTTTAAACAGCAATTGATGCTGCCCGCCATCCAGCTCAAGGCTGTCGGCACCTTTTAATAACGAACCTGTCATTTTCTTGCCGTCGACCGCCAGCAGGTCGATGTCCGGGGAGAGTTTCAGGGTCGTAGCCGTGGCTAGCGTGCTGATACTCAGTAGCGCCGTAACTACCAGGCCAATTTTCATCATGATCTCCCCATGAGGTAACGAACTATAAGTGTTGAACACACCACAAATCGTGTCAAATATTTTCAATTTGACTGAAATATTCATATTTTTGCATACATTGGCTTATTTAGACATATTTATATTTGCTCAGGCTATGATTGTCTCAGACCTTGGCACTAGCGGCAGAGTTTCATTCGCGTAGTGGCTTTGTTGAATAAATCAGGGAAAAGGTACAGTTCTGCGATGGAAGATAGAGCCTGTATACGATTCTGTGTAAATGCCTTTCCTCAGAAGTGACCACCGAGGCGATCACCGATAGCGGCTCATTGCCATACGCCAGTCCCTCAGTGGTATCGTCCAATTCTGTGATGCCGCCTGGATTGTCAGCCACACCACTTTTTTCACCGACTCATCAGTCGGGAACACCATGCGTTTCTTGAGTGCATGCCGGATCACGCTGTTCAGCGACTCGATGGCGTTGGTGGTGTAGATGACCTTGCGGATGTCCGTTGGATAAGCAAAGAACGTGGACAGATTCGCCCAGTTGAACTGCCAACTACGGCTTATCTGCGGATAGCGGCTGTCCCATGTGTTGGAGAATGTTTCCAGTACCTGTAGCCCTGCCTCTTCCGTGGGGGGCCTGATAGATAGCTTTCAGGTCACGGTGAAGCCCTTGCAGTCATTCCAGAACACGAGCCGCAGGCTGTTGTGCACCCTATGCACGATACACAACTGGATGCATGCCTCCGGATAGACCTCATTGATGGCATCAGGGAAGCCTTTCAATCCGTCCACACAAGCGAGAGGATGTCGTTCAGGCCTCTTTTTTCAGCTCTGTCAGCACGTTCAGCCAGAACTTGGCACCTTCATTTTCGGCCAGCTACATACCCAACAGCTCTTTCTGACCTTCGATATTGATCCCCAGGGCCAGGAACACGGATTTGTTGATGACGCGGCTGTTCTGCCGGACTTTCAGTACGAGATAGTAAATTTAAACAATGGGATAGATGGCATCTAGCGGTCGGTGCTGCCACTCGACGACCTGCTCCATCACGGCATCAGTCACCTTAGAGACCCGTGCCAGCGACACATCAGCGTCATACCGCTCTTTAAATGCAACGGCAATCTTACGTGTGGTCGTGCCTTTGGCGTACAGCGACAGGATTTGGTTATCCATCCCGGTAATACGGGTCTGGTTTTTCTTCACCACTGCGGTTTGAAGGTGGAGTTGCCCCGGCTAAAACGGACACAGTTAATTAACCGCTAATACGGCTTCACGGTATTCGCGTGGGGATCTCATTTTCAGCCCCTTATGCGGATGCCAGTTGTTATAATCTGCCATCCACTCAGCCAGCTTTTCCAGCATTGATGCCGTATCCGGCAGATCATTTACGTAGACATAATCCCGCTTGAATGTCTTCACGAACGATTCTGCCATGCCGTTACTTTCCGGGCTGTGCACCGGTGTTGTGCATACGATGAACCCCAGTGACCTGGCGAACGTACGCGTAGCATCAGCTATGTAGCAACTGCCGTTATCCGTCAGCCATTCTATCGGATGGGGAACCTTCAGCGTGTTTCCGAACCGTTTTTCCAGATTTTCTGTCGGCAGATCCTGCACTATTTCGCTGTTGATACCCCCGGTGGTGGCACTCCAACTGATGGCTTCGCGATCGCAGCAGTCCAGACTGAACACCACCCCACCCGTACCGAGCGGATATCGTCCGGGGGCAGCAATGGCATATGCGATATCAACTTTTTTGACTGCGCTATCTCCAGCGCGTCGCGAAGGATTTCGGCTTCCATGGTTTTGCGGCCCAGCATCTGCTCACGCTGTTTTACCTTTTTCTCCAGGGCCTTAACGTCAGAGACACTGACAACTTCATCGCCAGCGGCGATCGCAGATTGACCAGCATCATTCATAAGTCGTTTCCCTTTAAAAAGCAGACTGGGGGGTAGTGCCATATTGCCGGGCAACCAGAGAAACGGAATAGCCGGGCTGCATGGACAGCGCAACAAAACGGCTCTTCTCTTCGGCAGTATAACGGCGTCGCTTCTGCTCGCCAGTGGGCACTTCGATTCCTTGCACAAGACACTCTTAAACATAGGTCTATGCCTAAGTCTTATTGATAAAGTGTCCGGTTTAAACGGGGGGCTACTACAGAAGAAACTATTGCGATCGCGCGGAGTACGCAGTTCCAATGGCCCATCGCCGGTGGTTACTGTCTTTGTCGAGTCTCTGGCTGTTGCGCGCCGTCCGTGTCCAAACTGGCTGCAACAATGTACACCTACGGGGACGCTAGGCTGGAAGTTGTAGATAGGATAGTGTTTCCTGCCACTCAAAGGCGGTGTATGCCAGCGTGCAGGAGGCGATAGCCATATCGATGTTGGATACAGATTGGTGTGATCAACGATCAGGCAGAAGCGTTGGCTACCGGAGCGGGGTTGACGGTGGTGATGAATCGCTGCCCAAAAATTGAAGTCCCACGTTTGGGGCCTGAATGCTGAATAAAAAAGACCTGGCTTATTCCTCAGGTCTTAACTCATTCAGTTACGCAGCCGTGGTGCTAGCAACTGGTGACGAATGGATTGTGCCAGTTCATCCAACGAGGATTGTTCGGGGTGGGCTTCTTGGGCTTCGCCATCTAACTGTGCTTCTGCCAGATAAATATGCATCGGTTGGCCTTCCTCATTTTCCATCACCACATGATACCAAGGAGCAAAGCGTAGATCGTCGTTTGCCGCAATTTCGTCAGCCTTAGGTTGTTCCAAAGAGTATTCCGGGTCGATATCAATAACCACCCCCAAATACCCCAGCAGTTTATGCCGAACCTGCTGTCCAAGACCGAATTTGCTGGCAATCATAATGACCTCTTGGTAAATAGTGCGTTGCTCTCTAGATAAGGGCAAAACAGCGTGTTTCAAGTTACATCACCCGACACGCAAATCCTTTCAAATACAGTCCTTCAGGATAAGTCGCAATAACTGGATGATCGGCAGCTTGCCGGAACTGCGCTATAAATTGTACATCGCATCCGGCATCTAACGCGGCATCAGCCAAAATTTTCTGGAACAAATCGGTTGGCATCAAACCTGAGCAGGAGAAGCTGAGCAAAATGCCGCCTGGGTTCAGCAACTGCAACGCCAGCAAATTAATATCTTTATAGCCACGGCAGGCACCGGACAGTTGGTTTTTGTTTTCAACGAACTTCGGTGGGTCCATGATGATCAGATCGAATTTTTCGCCCTGCGTGCGGTAATTGCGCAGCAGCTGGAAAACGTCATCGCGGATGAACTCTGCTTTACTCAGATCTAGTTGGTTCAGCATAACGTTTTGTTTGGCGATATCCAGTGCCGCCTGTGAAGTATCTACGCTGATCACCTGTTCGCAACCGCCCATCAGGGCGGATACGGCAAAGGCACCCGTGTAAGAGAAGCAGTTCAGCACCCGGCAACCGGCAGCGTAATTGCGCGCCGCCAGGCGGCTGTCGCGTTGATCGAGATAAAAGCCAGTTTTATGACCATGCTGGATATCCACCAACAGCTTCATGCCGTGTTCGGTAATTGACAGGAGTTCAGGCGGTAGATCGCCCTGCACTGGCCCATGGCTCAGCGGTAAACCTTCTTTTTTACGCACGGCAACATCCGAGCGGTCATAGATTGAACACTCTGGATAGCAGTGCTGCAAAGCGCAGAGCAGGGTGGCACGCTGATATTCCGCCCCGGCGGACAACAGTTGTAACACCAGGAAGTTCTGGAAACGATCAATAGTGACGCCCGGTAAGCCATCGGATTCGCCAGCAACCAAGCGGTAGCTGTCCAGCCCGCCTCTTTGCGCTACCCAACCACGCCAGTGTTGCGCCCGCTGTAAATGGTGGATAAAGAAGTCGCGGTTAATCTCTTCATCTTGCTGGAAAGTCCAGACGCGTGCGCGGATCTGCGACATAGGGGAGTAAGCGCCGCGCGCCAGCCATTTGCCTTGGCTGTCATAAATATCGATGGTTTCACCGGAAAGGGCTTTACCCTCAACGCGCTGAACGGCTCCGGAGAACACCCACGGATGGCGACGAAGTAAGGACTTTTCACGTCCTTTAGTGAGATATAGTGCGGTCATAGTTAAGAGTGTTGCTAGCTTGATAAAAAGGGTGACACTGCCGTATGGACGCACGGAAAATGCCATAAACAAAATTGATAGGTGCGGATTATGTCACAAATTTGCACCGCTGCGTATGTGCATGACATCGTGCAGGGCATTGGTGGCCTAACGGAAGGAGTGGCAGTACAGTGCTCGCGCGGGAGGGACAGCAGGGATTTGGCATTTGCCACTCGGCGTTCAGGCACTCATCCATAATTACCGAGACGGCAGCACAGCCTATCTAGTCTGTTAGATACATTTTACTGGTTTTGGCAGGCCAGCTATTTTGGTCGCTTGTTTCGCCGGGCCTTGCGGGAACAAGCGGTAGAGATAGCGGCTATTGCCTTTTTCCTCGCCATATTTCTGCACCATGGCCTTGACCAACATACGGATTGCCGGCGAAGTATTAAACTGCTGGTAGAAGTGACGAACAAAACGTACCACTTCCCAATGTGCATCGGTAAGCGTGATATCTTCCTGGGCAGCCAGCAGCGGTGCCAAGCCTTCATGCCAATCTGCACTATTTTTCAGGTAACCTTGTGCGTCAGTTTCAATGGCCTGACCTTCAAACTCCAACATACTGCCTCGGTAACGGATAGTTTTGAATGGGCATGAGTTTAGCAAAATTTTCATGATGCTTCTTTGCCCATCGTTATCGTTGCGGCACAGTGAACTGACGCTGATGCTTGATTAATCGCTTGCGTATTGGGTGCTTTATTTTCGTGCAGTTGGGCAGTCTTGGGCTTTACAAGCAGATCTGCTCTGTTTATAGTTTGGTTCGTTACGGAGGGGTGGCCGAGTGGCTGAAGGCAACGGTCTTGAAAACCGTCGACGGGAAACCGTTCCAGAGTTCGAATCTCTGCTCCTCCGCCATATTTAGATCCCAATATTTTGATAAGCCTGAGTTTTTTTATGGCTTTTCAGTATGCCATTAGGTGTTGGTTTCAGTTGCCCGGTTGTGACGCAGACTGAGTGGTAATGATTGATGGTCAGATACCCCCCAATGAGCCTATCGTGCATTTCTTCTGACTTCGAGAAACAGATAGTCCTGCGGGCCAGTCGTTTAAGATGGGTTCGCAAATTGAGATTATGCCGCTCTATCCGCTGGGTATATTTTTGCTGATGACATGACTGGTTGAGGGCAGTAAAGTCCGGTAGACAGGCCAGGCGTCAGTCATGTAGAAAGCGATAGTAAACAAGCTCAGCAAAGCCAGAAGCCGCCGTAAAGTCAGCGCATTACGTGGCCCCAGTACATGCGTGAGGCCCCGCTTTCTGATGCGGTCATAAGCGTAGAATAACCAGCGTGGATGACCTTTATTCTGTACATAAGACCACTGTTCATCGGCTTCACAGCAAATAACGACTTCAACGCCGGGTTCAACGTTTTGTGCTACCTGATGTGGTTAAATGGCGGAGAACAGTATTGAGGCTTATCTTCATCGCGGCATCCGGAACCATTCATTGCCATATCAACAATGGTCTGATGGGTTGCGGGTTTAGCGCTGTTGTAGCGAGAGCTGAACTGGAAGGTTTTCAGGCAGTGTTTACAGCGATAAAGCTGTGCTCCTGAGCGGGAATGGCCGTTCCGAATTACCCTCTTCGTTTCAGAACAACGAGGACAAACCACATCAATCTTTGTCATAGGTGCATTCAAAAGCCGAAAGCGTACACCAACACTACATCGGCGTCACGACTTGTCGCTTCAGGTCATTGGGGTAGATGACCAAAAACCTTATTTTTCGTTTTGCCGCAGGGACGCTGACGACCTGGCCGTGACCACAGGCCGCAACCAGGTAGATGCGGCACATCAGTCTGTCACAGCCAAAACCGCTGACGGCAGCCCATGTCAGCAACAGCGTAGTTTTGATCAACAATCAGTTGGGAAGATTTGCGTTTGAACTCTGCGCTGAAATTTCTTATTTTCATTGGGGCACCTGTATTTGGTCTGAGGTGAGCATATCACCACTGTTCAGGTGGTCAAATTCAGTGTGCCACTACAGACGCGGAGCTGCTGGCATCAACGGGCAGCACAGGTGATTCCTACGATAATGTACTGGCCGAGAGTATCGATGGCCTTTACAAAGCTGAAGTCATACACCGTAATAGCGGGAAAAACCACGCAGAAGTGGAACTGGTGACACTGGCGTGGGCGGACTGGTATAACAATCGTAGATTGCGCGAACGTATCGGTCACATACCACTAATAGCAGCCGAAAAAGCCTATTCTGCTGCCAGAAAAAGTAACAATCTGGCAGCCTGAGCTTCCTGACTATCTCTCTCCAAGAAAATCGGGGTGGTTCAGTAGCTCCTGAACAGATCGCACGTCGTTTACAACGTCAAATCAAGGGATCCTTTACTTCATGACTGCTAACTTTACGTTGGATAAAACACTCGAAGCTATGGCGATTTACACTTCAAAAGCCACTGCCAACAGAGCGGCGCAAATGCCAGATGTAATGAACCTGAGTTTTGGCGAGCCAGAGTTTTGCCCTCCCGCTTTCTGCAACCCCTGATAGAACAACAGGGATTAAGTTGGGAAGTGTTTCTGCACTCCGCCAAAGGCTACGAGCAACCAAAAGGCTCGCCAGAACTGCGGCGAGCCATCGCTATTTGGTACCAGCAGCATTACGGTTTAACACTGGATCCTGAGCGCGAAATCATGATCACTCACGGTGGTGTGGCAGCGATCAATCTGGTGATCCAATGTACCAAGCAGGAACATCAAGGGGTGATTATCAGCCATCCGTCTTACATGCTGTATGAACGGGCCGTTACGGCGCTGAATCGCCCACTGGGTGAATCTGAATACCACTCAGCCCTAGGAGCCGCATGGCAAGATACTGCTTTGCAGCAGGCCGGTGTGATGATCATTAACTCGCCAGAAAACCCCAGTGGCTACATGCTTAACGCCCAGGATTGGGATGCCGTTGCCGAATTTACTCAGCAACATGGCATTTGGTTGATCCACGATGAGGTGTATGACGTTATGGCCTACACCGAACGCCATCAACCCGCGATGAAACAGCCAAAAATGCGTGAAAATACCATCATGATCAATAGCTTATCCAAGAAATTTGGTCTGCCAGGTCTGCGCATTGGCTGGAGGGTGGCTGCGGAATAATGCCCGTAGTTCTCTAACTGCTCATCGATCAGAAAATCAGCACTATTTAAAATAGCATCAAGATGAGAAACATAAGGGATATTTATGTTGATAAGAATCGCAGGCATTACGGATATTGCAGATATGTTTCGTGTCCGAATCAGTGTGAATGAAAATAAAGCCACCATGGCTGATTTGGCAAAGAACGGCATAACGTCAGAATCATTACCTGAAATGTTATCGGGTCAGGGCCGGGGATGGGTAGCTGAAATTGACGGGGTAACCAGGGCTTTCGCCATGGCTGATGCCGATAACGCTACTATTTTCGCATTATTTGTAGAACCCGGCTTTGAAGGACAAAACTTAGGCCGTAATCTCATGAATGAAGCAGAGAAATGGCTCGCTGAGATGGGGTGTCAGCAAATTTGGCTCGAAACAGACAGCAATACGCTGGTACGAGCTAATGGATTCTACCGCCACACTGGCTGGGCTGAAAGTAACATACAACAGGATGGTCAGGTTAAATTCATAAAAAAATTAAATTAATCTTAGCCTATTTTAGTTTGATCCGACAGGGACTATCGTTTAAAGCGGTGACGGAGAAAACCCGTATATCCCGTACAACTTGCTTCTGGCTAAAAAATTATTTATATAAAAATGAATTTAAAGGGTAAGAATATGCTTGAAACTACAAGGCTAATTTTAATGCAGTGGGAAGCTAAAAATATGGCTCCTTTTGCGGCTAAAAATGCGGATCCTGATGTGATGCGCTTCTTTCCGGTTCAGCTTCTGCGGGAGGAGAGTGACAGCCTTACGGCGAGGTTCAGAGATGGAATTGATGAACGAGATTGAGGATTCTGGGCAGTTGAGTTGTATGCGTCGTTGGAATCACGTAGCTGATCACTGTGCGGTTCCAACGCTTGCAACTACCCACACTTATATTGATGTTATCATCAACCTAATCAGGCGGCGTTATTATCCAGGAACAGGGATATATGATTGATTCAGTACCGATTTCGGCTTCCCCACTTGTATGGATTGATGAAAAAATTGATTTATCTACTTTTAGTGACCGCCGACACGCCAGCCGCTTTAAATCCCTGATGCAAAAACTCTGGCAGGGAATGGGAAACAGCCTGCCCTTTGCCTGCCAGGATCGCGCAGCAACAAAAGCCGCTTACCGCTTTCTTTCCAGCACTAAAATTGATGAACAAACGTTTCTGCAGGGACATACCGAAGCCACTTGCCAGAAGGTGCAGGCCACACAGGAAGAAACTATCCTGCTTCTCCAGGATACCACCTCGTTTGGTTACCATCGAAACAATCCTGACCTGGTTGGCTTTTCCGGACGGGCACTCAACGCCAGCTTCTCCTTATATATCCATTATGGGCTCCGTTTGGGAAACGGAAAATATTGTACTATAAGGGCTTCCCCGGCATGTCAACGCCGGTGTTTACGGTTTCTTGTCTGCACTTCAGTAAAAATAAAGGGGAGAGACTGCGGTACTATAAACGGCCATGATGAATCGTTATCGATTCGGGCCCTGATGAAAGACGCGCGTGAGGCTCTTGTTCGTTAAACGGATACGTATATCCTGTACAATATTCAGATATACCTCACGGGGTCTAACCCTTTATCATCAACGAGTTGCAGGTAAGATGGTTATTCCGTTTCGTGCTTTAGCTGGCTGAGTACAGCCTGAAATCATCCCCGTAATGCAATGATGCCCAGCACAGCCTCGCATTTTTGGCGGCAATGGCCACAACAGCACGCCAGTATCCTCTGCGCTCAACCAACGTACAAACCCAACGGCTGAATGAGTCAGTCCTTTTCTCTGCGCTAATCAGAACCGAACGGGCACCCTGAACCAGAAGCGTTCGCAGATATGAATCGCCCGCTTTCGTTATCCTGCCAAGCTTTGATTTTCCGCCACTACTGTACTGCGATGGTGTAAGCCCCAGCCAGGCGGCCAGTTGACGCCCATTTTTAAAATCATGCGCATTACCGATACTGGCGACCAGCGCACAGGCCGTTGTGGGACCAATCCCTTTCAGTTCCATCAGTGGCTGGCTGCGGTGATCGGATTTTGCCATACGGGACAGAATTCGGTCATATTCAGTAATGTTATCATCAATGCGATCAATGTGTTCCAGCAAATCATCAACACATTGCTGAACCTGAAGTGGCAAAGAATTCTTCTGTTCAGCAACCATGTGGCGCAGGGCATCTGTACTTTGTGGGGCAATGACGCCGAATTCAGATATCAATCCTCTTAATCGGTTATATGTTGCTGTTTTTTCCTCGATAAAACCTTGTCGGGTACGGTGGAGACATTGCATCGCCTGCTGACTCTCATCCTTTACTGGCACAAACCGCATATGCGGACGACGGACAGCCTCGCAGATAGCCTGGGCATCAGCCGCATCATTTTTCCCTGATTTACCGGCCATGCGATAAGGAGATACAAACTTTGCAGCCATCAGACGGGGTTTATGGCCATACTGCTGAAACAGTCTTGCCCAGTAATGCGCCCCGGAGCAAGCTTCCATCCCGATAACACAGGGTGGCAAACCAGCAATCAGTTCAGGAAGTGCTGCACGCGATACCCTGGGTTTTACCAAAACAGTTTTTCCATTCTGGTCAACGCAGTGGACAGCGAACACATTTTTAGCAAGATCGATACCGACAGTGGTAATGGTCATAACGAATCCCTCTGGAGCTATGTTTACCCCATGATTGCACAAGAGTTAATCAGGCGCATATCCAGGGGAAGTCCCTTCCATTCGTTAAGGTGATTTTTTGTACCGACTGACATCAACTGACCGCAAAGGTCGATACTTTCCTTCAGCCAGCTTTTTATTGTTTCGCCAGATATAGTCTCCCGTCAGGATTAATATGCTCCCAACCCAGCGGAGACAAGTGTGACAACAATTGCTCATTGAGATGTAGCCCCTTTCTTTTCAGCAGGCTAATGGCGTTTTCTATATATACGGTATTCCACAATGTGATCGCGGCGGTAATCAGCGTCAGTCCGCTGGCCCGGTAACTCTGGTTTTCCAGACCTCGATCCCTTATTTCGCCAAGACGATGCATGAAGACGGCTCTGGCAAGGGCATTCCGGGCTTCTCCTTTATTCAGACCGGCCTGAACTCTGCGACGCAATGCTGGATCGCGGAACCAGTCCAGCATAAACAAAGTTCGCTCGATACGGCCAATTTCCCTCAACGCCTTAGCAAGCCCGTTCTGTTTGGGATAACTGGCCAGTTTTTTCAGCATCAAGGACGCAGTCACTGTTCCCTGCTTTATTGAGGTGGCCAGCCTCAGGATTTCACTCCAGTGGCTTTCTATATCCTTGATATTCAGTGGTGTTGTGGAAATAATTGACTGTAGCGCAGGGTATTTATTAGCTTTCCCCTGTATAAACAACCGCTTGTCGTGAAGATCCCGGATCCTTGGTGCAAAAGCGAACCCTAGCAAATGCATCAGCGCAAAAACATGTTCCGTAAAACCTGCCGTATCGGTGTAATGCTCGGTGATTTCAAGATCACTTTCGTGATACAGCAGGCCATCAAGTACGTGGGTGGAGTCACGAACACGGCTGATCACTTTGGTGTAAAACGGACTGTACTGGTCAGAAATATGCGTATAAAACTGTACACCCGGCTCCTGGCCGTACTTCAGATTGACCTGACCCGCATAGCGGCCGTGGCTGCCAACCCGAAAATTCTGGCCGTCAGAGGATGAGGTTGAACCATCTCCCCATAATGCTGCCAGCGGACGTGACTTCTGGGCATTAACCAGTTCGGCCAGTGCAGCAGAGTACGTTTCATCACGGATATACCATGCCTGCATATTTTCCAGCGAAGCCCGTGTGGTTCCCGGACAGGACTCTGCCATTTTAGTCAGCCCCAGATTGATGCCATCCGCCAGGATGGTGGTGAGAAGCAAACGATCATCCTGCGGGCGGGTAAGCGGGTTCTTCAGGTGGGGGTTATCGGGTCGCGCAAGGGAACTTCCCCCCTGCGCTCCCACGGAACCGGACGTGACAGTCTCCCGTCATCCGGCTCTTGTCGTTGACCACTCACGCCGCGTACAAATTTCCCAGTGTGCAAACAGACCGGGCCTGGCGCGCTGTATCCGTCTTAACCATTCATATGCCTGAGCCAGACTACCGTGGACCCGCTTATATTTGCGGGCGACCCATTTCGCAAGGTGCAGATCTACATGAGTGGCTATACAGTTCATTGCTGAACGATAAAAGTGACCATAGTACTTAACCCAGCCCCGTAACATGGGGTTGAGCCAACGGGCCATGACTTCCAGCGATAACGGCGTTTTGTGGCTCAGATCCCAGCCCCGTACCGTCTGCCGGATTGCCTTCGCAGCTCTGCCGCTCATTGCTGGCAGGAAATTCACCGACAGCTCTCCCTCTTTCGAGAAGGACTTTCTTGGCCTGAACGTATAGCCCACAAAGTCGAAGCTGATTTCAGGATATGCTTCCGTTCTTTCCCTGTCCTTGCAGTAAACGACTTTAGTCTTGCCCGGACTCATCTCCAGCTTACACTCAGCCAGCCGTTTTCTGAGCCTGCCACGCAGCATCATTGCCTGAGCATGACTCTTGCAGTGAATGACTACATGTAGTGGCACACTGAATTTGGCCACCTGAACAGAGGTGATATGCTCACCTCAGGACATTACAGGTGCTTCAATGAAAAAAAGAAATTTCAGTGCAGAGTTCAAACGCGAATCCGCTCAACTGGTCGTTGACCAGAACTACACCGTGGCAGATGCAGCCAGTGCTATGGATGTCGGCCTTTCCACAATGACGCGATGGGTGAAGCAGTTGCGTGATGAGCGGCAGGGAAAAATACCTAAAGCCTCTCCCATTACTCCTGAACAAATTGAAATACGTGAGCTGAGGAAAAAAATACAACGTATTGAAATGGAAAACGAAATATTAAAAAAGGCTACCGCGCTCTTGATGTCAGACTCCCTGAACAGTTCTCGATAATCGGGAAACTCAGAGCGCATTATCCGGTGGTCACACTCTGCCACGTGTTCGGGGTTCATCGCAGCAGCTACAAATACTGGAAAAACCGTCCTGAAAAACCAGATGGCAGACGAGCTGTATTACGCAGCCAGGTACTGGAACTGCATAGCGTCAGCCATGGCTCTGCTGGCGCAAGGAGTATCGCAACTATGGCAACCATGAAGGGCTTCAGGATGGGACGATGGCTCGCCGGCAGGCTCATGAAAGAGCTGGGGCTGGTCAGTTGTCAACAGCCCACTCATCGGTATAAATGCGGTGGCCTTGAACACATCGCTATCCCGAATCACCTTGAGCGGCAGTTCGCAGTGACAGAGCCTAATCAGGTGTGGTGTGGCGATGTGACCTATATCTGGACAGGCAGGCGCTGGGCCTACCTCGCCGTTGTTCTCGACCTGTTCGCGAGAAAACCGGTGGGCTGGGCAATGTCGTTCTCACCGGACAGCAGGCTGACCATCAAAGCGCTGGAGATGGCGTGGGAGGCCCGGGGAAAACCAGCCGGAGTGATGTTCCACAGCGATCAGGGCAGCCATTACACAAGCAGACAGTTCCGGCAGTCACTGTGGAGGTATCGGATCAGACAGAGTATGAGTCGGCGTGGAAACTGCTGGGATAATAGCCCAATGGAGCGCTTCTTCAGGAGTCTGAAGAACGAATGGGTACCGGTGACGGGTTACATAAACTTCAGCGATGCAGCCCACGCAATAACGGACTATATCGTTGGGTATTACAGCGCGCTCAGGCCGCATGAATATAACGGTGGGTTACCACCAAACGAATCGGAAAACCGATACTGGAAAAACTCTAACGCGGTGGCCAGTTTTAGTTGACCACTACAATCCCAGCACTGCCTTTGTTGGCTTTTACTTTCTTGTACGCGCTCCAGACGGCATGTCTGGATAACGCAAACGGTTTGGACTGGTTCACAGGCTCCTCCCGCTTATGCGGTTGGCCTGCAGTACAGCCCCAACGACTGGCCCCCTTCGCTCCACGTCCATTACAGACGCTTCATCACTACTACGGAACCATCTGCCCCTGTGCCCCGCATTGGTACTCTGGCGCTCGCAGGGTTTCTGCTCGACGCCGCTCCCTTCGCATCGGGACGACAGGTTCCCACGTTCCATGCCAGAGCCTGTGTTGTGCTCATGCTGTCTATATGCCGGATGCCGACCAGCCAGTAACCAGATAACCGCTGGACTTATCACGCACCGCTTAGAAAGCGCGTTTTTGACATCATCTTGTTCCTTTCGACACTGCATCTACAGTTCACTCTCGTTCATCTTCACAACACATACATGACGCATCTGACTGCGCCTTTTCCCTGACGCTCACCACCACCGCTCTTAACGGCAGCAGCTCAGGGTAGTTTGAAGGCTGCATCTGGACACCGCCTCCGAGGGGCCGCCCCTCATCTCTCGCACAGCATTGCACCCTTATTTGCCATAGGGTACATTCGTGGCACACCTACGCCGGAACCGCCGAAATTTCCGTTACCCCAGTTTCAGCACGGCAACCCCAGATTTTTCCGCTACATTGCATTTTTGGTGTTATATTACGCCTAATAAGCCGTGTTTATTACACGACATTTAACGCGAGGTATTTATGGCAACAACACAACGAGCAACGCAAAGCGTTACCATGACCGTAGAACGAACCTTACTCAGCCGTGCGCGTGAGGCTGGAATTAATCTCAGTGCTACCCTGATCACAGCCCTTGATGCTGAACTTCGTCAGTACGAAGCGAAAAAATGGCAGGAGGAAAACAGCGAAGCGCTGAAAGCTCTTAACCGCTTTCACGATGAACACGGTTGTTTCAGCGATGAGTACAGGACATTTTAAGAATGCAGTTTACTGTATACAGTAATACCGGGAAAAGCGCCATCTATCCCCTGCTGCTTGATGTAACCAGCGATATTATCGACCAGTTGAACCGCAGGATTGTGATCCCTTTGCTGCCTGTAGAAAAGTACCCAGGCAATACACGTCCCGAACGGCTGGTTCCGCTTGTCAGACTGACCGACGATAAAGAATATGCAGTTATGACGCATGAGATGGCAAGTATTCCAGTCCGTTCTCTGGGGGGGGGTGTTCTGCGATGCTTCCCTTCATCGTATCCAGATTAAAGCCGCAATTGATTTTCTTCTCGACGGTATTTAATCCCCCCCTCAGGGGCTGGCCTTTTGTTTCGGTCAGTCCCAAAATTTCGTTCGCCAAATGTAACATGCCGTTATGTTGAAAAGGCCGCTGCGAAAATATCAATCGTAGCGGCCTCTTTAGCATAACGCTATTATGCGAACAAAAACTATTTCAAATATTGAATTAAGAAAGATTCAATATCGTTAATCATCGTAGAAACCTCGTTTTTATTGATGTCATCGGTTTTACCATGAGCGGCGCTGTTCCTTATAGAGGTCTGAGTTGAGTAGACCTGCCGGTTACCCGGGCAGGCCCCTCCTCGGGGTTTGAGGTCCAATGGGGTGAAAACCTACGCTAAGCGTCTATATATTCGTTAATCTGTTGATTTAACGGCCTTAGCTCACCTTTCATCACATTTTCAGACAAGGTGAATGAGCAATGACCTAACATATTGATGTGGCCATGCATCAATGGTGATAATCTGGATATATCTTCTT
Organism: Serratia symbiotica; assembly: GCF_000821185.2. Classification (NCBI taxonomy): domain Bacteria; kingdom Pseudomonadati; phylum Pseudomonadota; class Gammaproteobacteria; order Enterobacterales; family Yersiniaceae; genus Serratia; species Serratia symbiotica. The sequence continues at coordinate 848,699 of NZ_CP050855.1, forward strand.
CATTAATTTCAGTAGGCTGGCTATCAGTATTAATATGTCCAAGCGCTTCCTGCCTATACAGCGTGTTCCATAAAACAGTAGCATTTGTTACCAGTCCCAACGATCCCAGTTGATCCTCTTGCCCTTCGCGATAGCGCTTTCTGATTTCGCCACGTTGGCCATGACAAATGGCGCGAGCCACACTATGTCTTCCTTCACCCCGGTTTAGTTGCGTTAGTATTCGGCGACGGTAATCTTCATCATCAATATAATTCAACATATACAGCGTTTTATTTATTCGCCCCACTTCAATGATGGCCTGTGCCAGACTGGACGGACGCGTGCTCTTCAATAAACTACGGATTAACTCTGATGCTTGTACAGTACCCAGCTTAAGAGAGCCTGCAATCCGCATCATATCGTCCCAGTTAGCCTCAATCAGTGCCAGATTAATGCAACCACGGGCCAGTTCATCCAGAGGGCCGTAATTTGCATTTTTATCCACTCGCCAGAAAACGGTATCTCCGGCGTCCGCCAGACGGGGAGAAAACTGGTATCCCAACAGCCAGAACAGACCGAATATCAAATCGCTGGCACCGGCTGTATCAGTCATAATTTCCTGTGGATTCAACCCCGTTTGCTATTCAAGTAAACCCTCCAAAACAAAGATTGAGTCCCTCAAGGTGCTCGGTATAACAATGCCGTGAAAACCAGAAAACTGATCGGAAATAAAGTTGTACCAGGTAATTCCCCGATTGGAGCCAAAGTATTTTCGATTGGGTCCGGCGTTAATCGTTTTTACTGGCGTAACAAAACGCATACCGTCAGCAGAAGCAACTTCTCCGCCACCCCATCGCTGTGCCAGGCTCAAGGTCGCCTGATAATCAACCAGGCGAGCATTAGCTTTGATAAGCGTTTCGGCCCGAAAATAATTTTGTTTAACCCAACTCGGGATTTGTTTAACCCAACTCGGGATTTGTTTAACCCAACTCGGGACAGGAAATGTTTTGTGTCCACCGCCAGCACACTGGCAGTGATCCCCAAAACGACCTGGTCAGGGCTTCGCCCCGACACCCCAGTGCCGAGTGAAGGTTGAGTTATGTCGAAAAGCGAAAAGCGTCAGAGAGAAAAGCTGGTCAAGTGCCGCTGCACTGATGCGGAGTACCAAAGCATCAACAAGAAAGCGGCGGCCGCAGGGCTAACCACGTCCGAATACCTGCGCCGTTCGGCACTTAACCGCCGCATAATGGTGCGGACAGATATCCGGATGATGAATGAACTCAAGCGCCTCGGCGGTCTCCAGAAACACCTGTATTCACAGATGCAGGAAACGATGACGACTGCCCTCAGTCGTCAGTATTCAGAGGTGCTGTCCAGTATTGTCACCGCCATCAACTTACTTGATATGACGCCCATACCCGCAGAGGACATCAAAGACAGATGAACGTCGTCATTCCGCCCAAGCGCCGTGACAGGAAGACGAGTTTTAAGAAACTGGTCAGCTACGTGAGCACGCGTGAGGAAAACAGACATTCTGAAGCTGTGGTAAAACCCGATGATGTTTATCCCCCCTCAGGTGAGGAGTCTGTGGCTACTCCCGGCTTCGGCCAGCTGGTCGATTACGTTGGCCGTAAACGGGTGGCCCCGAAAACACAGATTGTCAGCATTTCACCGGAGGGTATCCAGCGGGTGCTCTGCGGTGAGGTGTTGTGTGAAACCAACTGCTTTTCACTTGATACTGCGGCTGCCGAGATGAACATGACAGCGATGCAAAACCCGCGATGCAAGGATGCGGTGTATCACTTCATCCTGTCCTGGCAGCAGGATGAGGACCCGACTCCAGACGCCATCTTTGCCTCCGTGCGTTACAGCCTGCAGAGCCTGGGCATGAAAGAGCATCAGTACGTTGCCGCTATCCACCGTGATACCGACAATGTGCATTGCCATATATCGGCCAACCGCGTGCATCCCACAACCTTCCGGGCGCAGAACATGTGGAATGATGCCGATACATTGCAGAAATGCTGCCGTGTGCTGGAGCGCGATCTGGGCTTCAAGGTCGACAATGGCAGTTGGCATATGGATGAGTATGGTGATCTCCATCGCACTCACCATGATATGCCGTCTGCGCCGCGCGGAGCGGCCAGGCGCGAGATCTTTTCTGACCGCGAGAGCCTGTATGGCTACGCCGTCCGGGAAGTCCGTCAAGGTATCGGTCTGGCTTGTGAGCAGAGCCGTCTTGACTGGCCATGGCTACATAAACTGCTCTACACACGCGGTCTCGGTCTGCGTGAACAGCACGGCGGCCTTGCCGTTTATGATTTGTTTAATCCCGACGGGGTAAGCGTAAAGGCTTCTGATGTTCATCCCGCTATCAGCCTGCCCGCCATGACGCATTGCTGCGGAGGTTTTCAGGCGGCTCCGCCCGTTTGCAATCCTGACCGGCTTGAGGATGGCATGCTTGGCATGTACAACAATTACCTGCCGCAGCTGCATGTACGCGATCAGGACATCAGGCGTGAGCGTAGAGAGGCAAGGGCGATCGCCCGCGAGATACTGCGCGCCCGTTTTGAGGCTTATCGTGCCGGGTGGGAAAAACCAGATCTGCGTGTCCGCGCCCGATTCCAGCAAATCTCGTCTCACTGCATCGTGATGAAGGCTCACGTACGCGATACCGTCCGTGATCCGCTGCTGCGCAAGCTGATGTACCGCGTGGCGGAGTTTGAAAAGATGAAGGCGATGGCCGAGTTGCGTCTGCAACTGCGTGAGGAGCGCAGTGCGCTCAGCGATGCAGGCCTGAGCCGTCCCCTCAGCTGGAAGCGCTGGGTGGAGAAGGAAGCGCTGCGGGGGGATGTGGCGGCCCTCAGTCAGCTGCGCGGTTGGGCCTACCGGGAGAAACGCAGGGCGCGCCAGCAGAGAAACGACTGGCCTGAGCCTAATGCCGTTATTCACTATGGGCCGGGTGAGGATGCGCCCACATTCATCACCCGCGAACACGAAACCCGTCTGCTGCATGATGGCACCGTCAGCTACCTGCTTGACGGGAAGCCTGCTGTCACAGATTTCGGTGACAGGGTTGAGGTGTATGCCGCACCAGACAGTCAGGCAGACCGCTTCAACAACGATTTGGCTGCCGAGTTAACCGCGTGGCGAAGTGGCGACAATGCGGTGGTGAAGGGTGAGCGGACGGCCGCTAATCGGGTGCTTTATTCCGGTGTCATTCGCAACCTCACCAAACACGACGGGCATGTTTTTACCGTTAGCGATCGCCAGCAGATGGCCATCGTACGAGCGACACAAGATAACCTGCGGAATGGTGAGGTGAAAACCGACCCGCGTCAGGCTGAGTCCGCCCAGCGCGATGACCTGAATGTGCGCTCTAAACGAGATTTTCCACGGCCCTGATGTCCCGAATCTTTTGTGCATACAAAAATCAGGCTTTAACGACAGGAATATCCTGCAGACGCGTGGTGTAGGCTGGTGACAGCCATTTTCGTTGCATCTTCCAGGTCTCTGGCCGTTCGGGCATGCCCTGTCCCCCAAACCAGATTGTCCGGCCTCGCTGATTAAGGCTGTCGAGCAGTTGCATCAGGCGTTCGCTGTGCGGCCGTGGCGGGGTATCGTCGAACAGACCATACTGGGTCATCCCCGAGCAGGTGAACTCCCCGAGCATGACGCCGCACCGGTGGTAACGATGCCCTGGCCTGAAAATGCGCGCCAGTGCCTGACGGGCAGCGCGGATGATGTCCCTGCTGTCCTGGGTGGGTGTCGTCAGCCGGGTCGTGGCCTGATTGCTGTAGCCGGTTCCACCCACCGTGAATGGGCTGGTTGCCACGAATACCGATACATGTCGGCAATACTGACGTTCACCGCGCAGCTTTTCCGCTGCCCGTTCGGCGTGGGCGCAGATTGCCTGACTGACGCTATCAAGGTCAGTTGTTTTTTCACCGAACGAGCGCGAACAGACTATCTGCTCTTTCGGTGTGGCAAATTCCTCGAGGGACAGGCAGGCGATGCCGTTCAACTCACGCACCGTGCGCTCCAGTACCACCGAGAATCGGCGACGGGCGATGGCCGGGGGCAAGTCCGCCAGTTGTAGCGCCGTGGTTATCCCCATCATCGACAGATGCCTGGCGATGCGATGCCCGACTCCCCACACTTCCGAGACCGGCACGTGTGCCATCAGGCGACGCTGTCTTGCGGTGGCACTCAGGTCAACAACACCCCCGGTCTTTCGCCAGGTCTTGGCGGCATGGTTGGCCAGTTTGGCCAACGTTTTGGTTGGAGCGATGCCCACGCCAACGGTCAGATGCGTGCAGCGGCGTACCGTTTCACGGAGCTGTTTTCCCAGGGGTTCCAGTGTGGTGAGTGGCAGGCCGGTCAGGTCACAAAATGCCTCGTCAATGGAATAGACCTCAACGCGCGGCGTCAGCTGGGCCAATAGGGTCATTACCCGGTGGCTCATGTCGGCGTAGTAGGCGTAATTACTGGAGAAGGCAATACAGTGTTTCTTTTCAGCCTCCGCTCTTACCTTGAACCAGGGTACGCCCATTTTTATGCCAAGGGCTTTGGCCTCCTGACTGCGTGCCACCACGCATCCGTCGTTGTTCGACAGTACCACCACGGGTTTACCGCGCAAGTCGGGTCGAAACACCGTCTCGCAAGAGGCATAAAAGCTGTTGACGTCAACCAGGGCAAACATGGCTTAACAGGCGTTGGCAAGGGTCAAAGCGTGTGGATAGCGTAGCGAACCACGCCAAAGATGACCGTCTCCATGTCCTCATTATCCACGTCGATGGGCGCAAAGGCTGGGTTGGCCGGCAGCAGTAACGGGCGGGGATGCAATTGCAGGCATTTGCAGGTGAATGCGCCATCGACCGTCGCAATGACGATGTCACCGTGCCGTGCCGGGTAACAGCACTCAACGACCAGCAGGTCGCTGTCGAGAATACCGGCGTCCCGCATTGAATGGCCTTCGGCTCGCACCAGGTAGGTACTTTCCGGGAAACGGATGCAGATATCATCCAGTGACAGACGTTGTTCCAGGTAGTCCTGAGCGGGCGAGGGGAAGCCACAGGCGATACCGGTATCATAGAGTCTGACCCCTGTCTGGCGCTGAGGGGAGGGGGCTGTTTTACCTGGATGAACGCCGGGTCGCTGAACTGCTGGCGTGGTGGGGAGGGCCATCGCGGTGATGGTCTGGGAGGTGTTGCTCACAATGTGTACTTTCCTGGTCAGAATTTTACTTAAGCATTAATATTGTACTGGACGTATAAACAGTATAATATTGCGCAACCGGGCGTAAGCTGCACTTAAGTCCAGGGTGTATACTGGCGAGATTATCCACAGATATGTTGCAAAACCCGTGTATAACTGGATGGAGAAAGTGGGCATGCCCAGGAGGCCGTTGTCCTTCAGTGATGCGCAGGTGTTGCGCAATGATGGTCACTCACAGGTGCTCAATGGCACGGACTATGCGATACTTTGGTCACATTACCCCGCCAGCTGAAAAATTGATGACTGACCACCCTGTCCAGCCAGAGAGTGCTGAAGACGAGATTATCGATATCGACACCGAGGCGTTTGCTCATACCGTCGCCATGATGGTGCTGCTCAAGCCCGGCATGTCCCATACCCACTCGGAGCCACTCTCCCCCGACTGTGCCGCCGGACAACTTGTCCAGGACGTCAACAGTCTGAAAAAACGCGCCCGCCGCCTGCTGGTACCCGCCATGCACGAAGCCACCAAACGTACCGGCCAGGTCTATAATATCGAGAGCAGCCTGGTGCTTTACCCGTCAGGCCGCCTGTTCGCCCAGGCCATCGTCACCCGAAGCAGGTAACTGATGAGCAAAACGACCCCCATTCCCCATGACGCCGTGTTCAAGCAGTTTCTGACCCATCCGGAAACAGCGCGTGACTTCCTGCAATTGCATTTGCCGCCGGCAGTGCTCACACACTGTGACTTGAGTACGTTAAAGCTGGAATCGGGCAGCTTTGTTGAAGAAGATTTGCGTGCCTATTATTCCGATGTGCTCTATTCACTCAAGGCGGGGAAGGGTATCGGCTTTGTCTATTGCCTTATCGAGCACCAAAGTTCCCCTGATAAGAATATGGCCTTTAGGTTGATGCGATACAGTATCGCGGCGATGCAACGCCATCTTGATGCGGGTAACGAGCAGTTGCCTCTGGTGGTTCCACTGCTGTTCTATCACGGTCAGGTGACGCCTTATCCGTACTCGATGCGCTGGCTGGATGAGTTTGGTGACCCCGAACTGGCCACACAGCTTTATGCGGGAGCGTTTCCCCTGGTCGATGTCACAGTCATCCCGGATGAGCAAATCATGCAGCATCGCCGTATGGCCATCCTGGAGCTTTTACAGAAACACATCCGTCAGCGCGACCTGGCTGACCTGCTGGAACAACTGGTCACGTTGCTGCTGTCCGGATATACTACGCAGGAGCAACTGACATCATTGATGAATTACATGCTACAGGTTGGTGACACGGCAGCCCCGGAGACGTTTATCCGCGAACTGGCGCGTCGTGCGCCACAACATGAGGAGGTGCTTATGACCGTTGCACAAAAACTGGAACTTAAAGGGATTGAAAAAGGGCGTCAGGAAGGCATTCAACTTGGCGAAGCTAGAGGCCGCCAAGAAGGCCGTCAAGAAGGCAAGCTTGCCGTTGCCCGCACAATGCTGACCAACGGTCTTGATCGCAACCTGGTCATGAAGATGACGGGGTTGACCGCCGATGACCTGGCCAAAATCCAGCATTGATATGTAGTGGCGCAGTCCTGCAATAGGCTGCGCTTTTCTTCACACCACGTCACTTAAGCAAAAGCCTGCTAGCTCTAAACGGCATCTCTACGCCATTCAGCAAGTAGTGCTCTCAGTTGAGCCTGCCCCTAATTCTGTGTAACTGCCACCGTATTAAAGGTGATCGCTCAGGCGGTCACCGAACTCGAGAATAAAACGACTCATCGCCAGCCGCCAGTTCTGGATCGGCATGCCTCCCTCAAACCACCTGAAACAGGTACTGTATGGGTGTGTTTCCCTAACCCAAAACGAACTGGTTCCCTATGACAACTCAAATAGTACCGAAAGGATTTGTCAGAGCTTATTTACGAGCTTCAACAACTGAGCAGGATGCAACACGTGCCCTGGACACGATCAATACATTCGCCATCGAGCGCGGCCTGAACATCTGTAACTACTATATTGAAAATGAATCCGGCTCCAGACTTGAACGCCCTGAACTGTTCCGGCTCCTGAAGGACTGCCAGCAGAATGACATTCTTCTGATAGAGGATGTGGATCGGTTATCTCGCCTTGCGGGGGAGGACTGGAACAGCCTGAAAAAGATGATTAGGCAGAAAGATATCAGAGTTGTGGCCGTCAATGTGCCGACTACTTGGCTCGCATCGGGACACTGTGATTTTGACATTCGCATGTTTTCGGCTATTAACGATATGTTGCTGGATATGCTGGCCGCTGTTGCCAGGCGTGACTATGAGCAGCGGCGGGAACGGCAGCAGCAGGGGATAGCGAGGGCGAAAAGGGAAGGGAAATACAAAGGCCGTCAGGTTAACCAGTCCCGTTATGATGCAATAAACCGGTTAATCGCGAGCGGCAGCTCCTGGAGCCAGGTACAGAGGGTTCTTGGCTGTAGCAGGGCGACGATTAGCAACGCTGTTAAACTTAAACAATGTGGCAATGGGAAGACATCGGGTAAGGTGGAAACGCAGGAATAGTTAATTTTTGTCCGTTCAGCGAAGGGAAATACCGCTCGTTACGCTCAGTAGATTGTGGTCTGTACAAAAAACAGTCTTAGCGTAGGATATTTTCCGTTTTCCAAGCGGACCCCTAGTTCATAAGTTATGATTACCTTAATCCATAGCTAACGCACTTATGGTTAATTAGAAAAAAATGTATCTAACTGGTTGAGGTAATTATGAATAACGTGGGAATAATAGAAGCTGGATTTAATGCCCTATGTGATAGTTATGCCATGGGAGTTGTTAACTTAAGACGTTCTTCTTTATTTGGTGACTTGTTTGTTTTTATAGATTCCCCTGAAAAAAATCTCAATCGTTTTACATATGCGAAATTAGATGATAATAAAGAAATATTATCCATATGTGTTTTTATTGTCTGCCTTGATAAAGGAACTACTGATGTTGGATGGTTTGTTCGAAGTGAATTAAGAGGTAAAGGTATAGGCAAAGATACTGTAGAAAAATCATTCAAAGATTTTAAGCATGGGATGAAGGCCTCAGGAGCTAAACTACTTAACATCACAGCAACTATTGACGAAGGAAACGCACCTTCAATTTCTCTTGGAAGGAATTTTATTGGCGGTGAAGAAATTATGAAAAAAGATGATGGTACAATCATCTATTCATACCTCAATAGCTTCCAGCTTTAGTCTCTTATATGCCATGACTTTTCAAAAGCTATTTATTTGAATCTGAAAAAATCAAGAGGTGTGTATGGGTTCATTATTGGCGATTTTAGGCAGTGTTGGTTTAGGTGCTATTTTAAAGTCAATTATTGATTATTTATTTAAATAAAAAATATGGGGGAATTAAAGCTATTTATTCAGAGACGATTGATGCATATCTTGGATTGTTTGTGGCGTTGCATAAAATTTCAGTTTTTAAAAACCACGAGACATCTAGGAGTAGCTCCTTACCGGAGACAATATATGGTGGAAAAGTATGACAGGCTACCACCGACGTTCGATAGCCGCAACAGCGATGTACAGAGTAAAACAGCTATTTGGTGGTCACCTGTCGCTGTGAGATTATGTTGCGCAAGTTGCAGAGGCTATGACCATGATCTGTGCATTAAACATGATGACGCACGCTGGTATACCAGAAAGTGTACGCGTTGCCTGAAAGATGCCCATTCAGGGGGCTCTTTATTCCAAATCTGATTTATTCAACAAAGCCCATAGACATACAAAAACTAAGATTTAACGACAGGAATATCTTGCAGACGCGTGGTGTAGGCTGGTGACAGCCATTTTCGTTGCATCTTCCAGGTCTCTGGCCGTTCGGGCATGCCCTGTCCCCCAAACCAGATTGTCCGGCCTCGCTGATTAAGGCTGTCGAGCAGTTGCATCAGGCGTTCGCTGTGCGGCCGTGGCGGGGTATCGTCGAACAGACCATACTGGGTCATCCCCGAGCAGGTGAACTCCCCGAGCATGACGCCGCACCGGTGGTAACGATGCCCTGGCCTGAAAATGCGCGCCAGTGCCTGACGGGCAGCGCGGATGATGTCCCTGCTGTCCTGGGTGGGTGTCGTCAGCCGGGTCGTGGCCTGATTGCTGTAGCCGGTTCCACCCACCGTGAATGGGCTGGTTGCCACGAATACCGATACATGTCGGCAATACTGACGTTCACCGCGCAGCTTTTCCGCTGCCCGTTCGGCGTGGGCGCAGATTGCCTGACTGACGCTATCAAGGTCAGTTGTTTTTTCACCGAACGAGCGCGAACAGACTATCTGCTCTTTCGGTGTGGCAAATTCCTCGAGGGACAGGCAGGCGATGCCGTTCAACTCACGCACCGTGCGCTCCAGTACCACCGAGAATCGGCGACGGGCGATGGCCGGGGGCAAGTCCGCCAGTTGTAGCGCCGTGGTTATCCCCATCATCGACAGATGCCTGGCGATGCGATGCCCGACTCCCCACACTTCCGAGACCGGCACGTGTGCCATCAGGCGACGCTGTCTTGCGGTGGCACTCAGGTCAACAACACCCCCGGTCTTTCGCCAGGTCTTGGCGGCATGGTTGGCCAGTTTGGCCAACGTTTTGGTTGGAGCGATGCCCACGCCAACGGTCAGATGCGTGCAGCGGCGTACCGTTTCACGGAGCTGTTTTCCCAGGGGTTCCAGTGTGGTGAGTGGCAGGCCGGTCAGGTCACAAAATGCCTCGTCAATGGAATAGACCTCAACGCGCGGCGTCAGCTGGGCCAATAGGGTCATTACCCGGTGGCTCATGTCGGCGTAGTAGGCGTAATTACTGGAGAAGGCAATACAGTGTTTCTTTTCAGCCTCCGCTCTTACCTTGAACCAGGGTACGCCCATTTTTATGCCAAGGGCTTTGGCTTCCTGACTGCGTGCCACCACGCATCCGTCGTTGTTCGACAGTACCACCACGGGTTTACCGCGCAGGTCAGGTCGAAACACCGTCTCGCAAGAGGCATAAAAGCTGTTGACGTCAACCAGGGCAAACATGGCTTAACAGGCGTTGGCAAGGGTCAAAGCGTGTGGATAGCGTAGCGAACCACGCCAAAGATGACCGTCTCCATGTCCTCATTATCCACGTCGATGGACGCAAAGGCTGGGTTGGCCGGCAGCAGTAACGGGCGGGGATGCAATTGCAGGCGTTTGCAGGTGAATGCGCCATCGACCGTCGCAATGACGATGTCGCCGTGCCGTGCCGGGTAACAGCACTCAACGACCAGCAGGTCGCTGTCGAGAATACCGGCGTCCCGCATTGAATGGCCGTCGGCTCGCACCAGGTAGGTACTTTCCGGGAAACGGATGCAGATATCATCCAGTGACAGACGTTGTTCCAGGTAGTCCTGAGCGGGCGAGGGGAAGCCACAGGCGATACCGGTATCATGGAGTCTGACCCCTGTCTGGCGCTGAGGGGAGGGGGCTGTTTTACCTGGATGAACTTTGAGTCGCTGAACTGCTGGCGCGGTGAGTGTGGCCATCGACTTGATGGTCTGGGAGGTGTTGCTCACAATGTGTACTTTCCTGGTCAGAATTTTACTTAAGCATTAATATTGTACTGGACGTATAAACAGTATAATATTGCGCAACCGGGCGTAAGCTGCACTTAAGTCCAGGGTGTATACTGGCGAGATTATCCACAGATATGTTGCAAAACCCGTGTATAACTGGATGGAGAAAGTGGGCATGCCCAGGAGGCCGTTGTCCTTCAGTGATGCGCAGGTGTTGCGCAATGATGGTCACTCACAGGTGCTCAATGGCACGGACTATGCGATACTTTGGTCACATTACCCCGCCAGCTGAAAAATTGATGACTGACCACCCTGTCCAGCCAGAGAGTGCTGAAGACGAGATTATCGATATCGACACCGAGGCGTTTGCTCATACCGTCGCCATGATGGTGCTGCTCAAGCCCGGCATGTCCCATACCCACTCGGAGCCACTCTCCCCCGACTGTGCCGCCGGACAACTTGTCCAGGACGTCAACAGTCTGAAAAAACGCGCCCGCCGCCTGCTGGTACCCGCCATGCACGAAGCCACCAAACGTACCGGCCAGGTCTATAATATCGAGAGCAGCCTGGTGCTTTACCCGTCAGGGCGCCTGTTCGCCCAGGCCATCGTCACCCGAAGCAGGTAACTGATGAGCAAAACGACCCCCATTCCCCATGACGCCGTGTTCAAGCAGTTTCTGACCCATCCGGAAACAGCGCGTGACTTCCTGCAATTGCATTTGCCGCCGGCAGTGCTCACACACTGTGACTTGAGTACGTTAAAGCTGGAATCGGGCAGCTTTGTTGAAGAAGATTTGCGTGCCTATTATTCCGATGTGCTCTATTCACTCAAGGCGGGGAAGGGTATCGGCTTTGTCTATTGCCTTATCGAGCACCAAAGTTCCCCTGATAAGAATATGGCCTTTCGCTTGATGAGATACAGTATCGCGGCGATGCAACGCCATCTTGATGCGGGTAACGAGCAGCTGCCTCTGGTGGTTCCACTGTTATTCTACCACGGTCAGGTGACGCCTTATCCGTACTCGATGCGCTGGCTGGATGAGTTTGGTGACCCTGAACTGGCCACACAGCTTTATGCGGGAGCGTTTCCCCTGGTCGATGTCACAGTCATCCCGGATGAGCAAATCATGCAGCATCGCCGTATGGCCATCCTGGAGCTTTTACAGAAACACATCCGTCAGCGCGACCTGGCTGACCTGCTGGAACAACTGGTCACGTTGCTGCTGTCCGGATATACTACGCAGGAGCAACTGACATCATTGATGAATTACATGCTACAGGTTGGTGACACGGCAGCCCCGGAGAGGTTTATCCGCGAACTGGCGCGTCGTGTGCCACAACATGAGGAGGTGCTTATGACCGTTGCACAAAAACTGGAAGATAAAGGACGTCAGGAAGGTATCCAGCTTGGTGAAGCTAGAGGCCGCCAAGAAGGCCGCCAAGAAGGCCGCCAAGAAGGCAAGCTTGCCGTTGCCCGCACAATGCTGACCAACGGTCTTGATCGTAACCTGGTCATGAAGATGACGGGGTTGACCGCCGATGACCTGGCCAAAATCCAGCATTGATATGTACTGGCGCAGCCCTGCAATAGGCTGCGCTTTTCTTTACACCACGTCACTTAAGCAAAAAGTACACCAGTTCTGGACTGCAACCTAATAATCGTCTCGCGTTTCATAAAGGATGGCGGATCTTTTCAGACTATTCAACGAGTAGAACTAATCCACCTCTGCCTGTTTGCCTTGCCCCGCAGCGGGCAGTTAAACGGAATAGTCATCTTTACGAAAAAAAATTACTCCCTCGCCGATAATAGTGCGAACATTGAACTATCCTCTAAGCAGATCGATATGGCTCTTGATTGCCATGATGCTAAGACCTAGTTTAGAATGAATCCATTACCAAAGCTTTAGCGTATCTAGGAAGTCTTATGATCATGGCTTTTATTAACATAGGTATTAATTATTAATTCCATTTCTGCGCTCCTAATGGGTTTTTTTAATATTGGTGTTTTGGTTTCGAATTCATTAATATCGTATCCTGTCATAATTATGATAGGAGTGTTGTTGTTCATGTTGCCTCTTTTTTGTATTCTTTCAATTAATTCAATTCCTGTCATGCAAGGCATTTGAAGATCAGTTAAAATAATATTATAGGGTTTTCTCAAGGTTTTCTGAATAGCTCGCTCTGGTGAGTGAGTGATATCGCACTTGTGACCCATTCTAGTGATCATTTTCTGAATAATTGTTAATACATCCCCATCATCGTCAATAACTAACACCTCGAATTTTGGTGTAAATTCATATGCTGATATATTATTTGATAGTTTAGTATCTAATTTACTGATTTTCTTCTTGATTGGCTGTGAGTGTAGAGGGATACTAGTTGTAAACACAGTGCCGTGATCAACTTCACTCTCGACTTGTATTTTACCGCCCATTGCTTCAACTATTCCTTTAACTATAGCTAATCCCATTCCAGTACCAGGAACATTAGAGGTTGAATCAATCAATCTCGTGAATGGTATGAATATTTTAGCTAAATTTAACTGTGCAATACCTATCCCTGTATCACGAACATATATTTTTAGAATGTTTGAGTCTGAAATGTCAAATGATACCTTAATACTTCCTTTATCAGTGTATTTAAATGCATTAGATACAAGATTCTCAATAATTTGGTAGGTCCTTTCTTTGTCAGCGGTTATCATAAAATCCTGTACTATAATAAATTCTATTTCGACACCAGTTTTGCCATATATTATATTGCAATCGTGTACTGCGTCTCGGATTAAGTCTCCTATTGAGAAACTAGAGGGGGTTATATCAATTACTCCACTATCAATCCTTACATAATCTGTAAGATCTTTGATCTGTCGCAATATTTTATTTGTTGCATTATTAAGTATTTGAACATCATTGTTGTTATCTCGGTTTACAACCTCAGTGAGGTTGTCTACTGTGCCAATAATTACCTGCAAAGAAGTTCGCAACTCGTGACCCACCTTTGCTAAAAATGCGTTTTTACTAAAAACTGCATTTCTCTCTTTCTCTAAAGCATGGCTTATATTTTTTATATATAAATAAGTGCAAACACTCATGGTTATTGTTAATAACCATGTTATCACCAATAAATATCTTAGTTTGTCTCTTTTTTGCAGAAAATCATTTAAGGCAATAGTTCTTTGATATGTTTCAGGCGTGGTCTGCAAGATTGGCAACTTTGTTAGACTCCTTTCTTAGCGTATCAGCCAGTTGTTTAATTTCTTTAGTTACCTTTTCAGATTCTTTTAAATTACTCTCTAGCTTTCTTACGTAGTAATTCAATCTTTTAATTGTCTCGGAGTACCCTTCTTGTAAAAATAGGTATTGGGTAGACTCTACGTTATCCGATAGTACAAAGAGTCTGGAAAAAAGAATATCTAGACTGTCCTCTATTTTACTCTTATTGTAATTTTTACTTTTTTCTTCTTCAATAATAACACTCTTTAAGTCTGAAATTGACATTGTAAGTTTAGCTACTGCCCATGAGTAGTTTTCCTGAGTTCCTGATATGGCATAAAATGAATCTCTGTCCAGAGATATATATAACTTGGTAATCCATGCTAGAGATGAAATTAGAAATAAGGTTGATAATATTATCAGTAATGATCTATAAATTTTCACCTTTTACCTCAATTCTATTAACTTGCCATATGGAACGGGAATGATATACAGGGGTGTTTAACTCATTCTCCATTTCATCATACGGATAAACTAAAAAGAAAGGCCCAAAGTCTCTTCTATGTAATAGTTTCCCATTTGCTTTGTAAGCAAGGATAGGCTCATAGTTAATAATATCGCTGATAGGTATTTCGACCCAATATCCATCAAGAGCATATAATCTTATTTTACCTTTATTGTCTCCTTTAAAACCTATTAGGTCAGATAATTTAACACCTTCAAAGATCGTTTTTTTTGTCCATGGAGTGGATGTGTAAATTTTCTTGCTTTTTCTTTCCATAACTTCTTTAAAAGAAAAATTAATCTCAACTGACCCTTTTATCAACGATAAATTGTCAGTTGCATTAGCTGTGGTTACTATAGATATAAAAAAAATAATTGTACCCATGGCTATTTTAAAAATTGAAAAGTGTTTCATAATTCCCCATTATTTCTCTTAGTATTTCACCATCATCACTCTGATGAAGACCTTCAACTCGCTTAAATCCTATGTAATGAGATTGGCAGTTTGGATAATAAATTGATCTTAAATTTGGTTTAATTGACGTGAATAAACAATAAGTAGGGATCTCAAAACCAGCAGAAATATGTAATTCCGATGAATCTACGGTATATACGTATGACGATTGAGCTATGACTGAAATGAAATCATGGGTGGTATTTGTTAGATTACCAATAAATCTATATCCTGGTATTTCAATTTTTGAATACCCTAAAACTTGCATATTGGTTTTTTCAATCAACATTCTTATTATTTTTTTGTGAAATTTTTCTGGTATAGACCTTAATTTTGTACTTGCATAAGGGCAAAAAATAGCATAGTTACTTTTTTTATCTTTATGGTTAGGGAAAATCCTTTGTAAAAAATTTTTTTGTTTTTCAGTTTTAATAGATTTATAATCTACCCCTAAATTTCTAAGAAAAAAATCATGCATTTCAAGTTTATTAAAGTCTTGCCAGTATAATTGATTCCCAATATCAATATTTACTGTGTTGGAATTGAGTTTATCTAATTGATATGGCATATATAAAATTTCATTGAATAGAAATTGTGATATATGATAGATGTCGTTTACATATTTATCACAAGATTTAGGTCTGATAATGTTTATTTGAATGTTGGGGTTGATTTTTTTTATAATATCTATGCAACATATTCCTATTATTGAATCACCAAGTGTCACGCCCATACCATTAATTATATTTAGTTTCTCTACTTTTTTATAGTCTATACTAAATGGTTCTTTCGCGTAATTGTAAATTTTATTTGAGTTCAAAGGTGTCAATTTTTTTATGGATTTTTCTTTTTCATAGTCGTATGGAGCAACAATGAAACTACTATCGAATAATAGGCTACCGTTATATTTTAAGATATCTTTCATTTTGCCTCCAAGTATCTATCTAAATAGTGTTTAAGTATTGGTAGCCGCACAGGTTTTTCTAATGGGCTAGATATGTCATATTCTTTTATTGCTGTTAGTATTTCACTGTCTACCACATCTCCACATTGACCTGTCAATACTATTATTAAAGCATTAGGTTTTTGTGATTCTCTGATTTTTCTTATACTATTGAATACTGTTGTTGTGCCAATCAACCAGTCTAATATGTATATCTCTGCCGGGGAGTTTAATATCTTTTTATTTAATTCATCTAGTTTTGTGTAACCTTCTATATCTATTTCATAGGTATTGAGTTCTTTTGTTAGGAATTCAACTATATTAATATCATCATCTAGTATAACTAGGCTTGTCTTTTTCTTTAATGATGCATTTGTTAATGGTTCAATTAATTTTATACTTTTATAACCGTTATATATCTCGATATTCTTCTTTATTTCTGTGGTGCTAATTATCTTCCAATCATTGTTTATCTTAACGGCTGCCACTGCAGTCTCTGAGTTGGCTTCATTTGATAAGTATATTAGACAGTTTGAATCAACTCCATTTATGAGTAATTTTGCTTGAACTTTTTGATATTCATTTCTTTCTACCTTAAGGAAGAAATTTGACAATGAATTATTAAGGCTCAACAACATTTTCTCAAGTTGTTTTATATCCCAGGGTACAGTTCCGTTCAACTTTCTGTGTGCTTGTACGGATGAAATTCCAATGATATTTCTTATATACTCTGCTTGTTTGTTTTTGACGATTCCCTCGGAAGTCATAACTTCAGATAATGCCATGCTTATGGTTTTAGTTATATCTATCGTATTCATTTTTATACCCTTGTTTTCACTACTTAGATTTTAAGCCTAAAAATCTATTCTTCAAGAATTAATTTCATTTCAGTAACTTAATCAGAGATTTTGTGTCTTAATGGGATAATGTTTACTTTTTTGTTTCCTTTAAGGAAATTATTTATTGATTTTTGTCTTTTCGTGAACTAACCTCATTCTTACTGAGATACTTTCCTTACACGGTATCAGCTAAGTACTTATAAATAATGAACTTATTACCTATTCACCCTTTTGGAGGTTATGGCAGATTGTAGCGTTCGGATTATATCCCGCAATGCAAATATGTAACTTGTTGACCACCTTTGTAGCGCGGCGAAAAAATCAAGACTGTTTTGAGCGCGATTCTGGACTTACAAAAACGCAAATAGTTGAAGCTTTCGGACAGTCCAGAATTGATTACAACGCTGACTTATGTAAAGTTTCTGACAATTAACTCGCACCGAGCTAAGGAGGAGTTACCTAATGAATACTTTAAACTGACCACTTCGATTTGAAGATCGCTAAAGGCTTGTCGCATCTCTGGTATGTCATTTACTGAAATGATCATGTTACCTTTGATTGTTCGAGCCAAGCGAGCAATGGCTTCGTACTGCTCCAAACCAAACTCAACGCCATAACCTTGCGTACCCCAATATGGTGGATCAAGGTAAAACAAGGTATGAGGGCGATCATATTTCTCTATGCATTCAACCCAGCTAAGATGTTCTATCGTGGTACGTGCAAGCCGTAGATGGGCTATAGAGAGCGTTTCCTCTAAACGAAGAAGATTTATCCCCACTGGGGCCGTAGTTGCAGTCCCGAATGTTTGGCCTTCAACCTTAGCTCCAAAGGCCATATTTTGAAGATAGTAAAATCGTGCAGCGCGTTGTATATCGGTCAGCACTTCAGTTGGAGTGGCTTTTTGCCAATCGAATATTTGTCTACTACTTAGTGCCCATTTGAACTGACGCACAAACTCTTCTAAATGATTTTTGACCACGCGATACAAATTTATTAACTCACCGTTGATATCATTAATGACCTCAACTTTTGATGCCTTCTTTCTAAAAAACAATGCCGCGCCGCCACAGAAAGGCTCTACATAACATTTATGTTGAGGAAAGAGAGGTAGTAGATGCTTAGCTAAGCGTCGTTTTCCACCTACCCACGGAATGATTGGATCGCTCAAAGTGAAGTTTCTCCCGGTTGGTAACAAATCGATACTGGCGATCAAAAACGAATGTTTGATCGTCAAAACCTAGCATCTCGCAAATAACGCGAGAGAGGAACGTACAGTGCCGTAGAGGGGATTTCCTGAGATTTGACCACTTGCACAATGCTATACCAACGCGATAATCAGTAGGTTAAGAATATGTTGATGGGTTCATGTTTATCAGCAAGACCAAAAGTGTTACCATCTACATAAATTTACTTATAAACAATTGATTACAATGAAAAGTGACACTATTCACTCAGTTCAAGCGTTGCGTGGACTTGCCGTTTTTCTCGTCGTTATGTTCCATTTCCGAGAAGACTTAAGCAAAACATATGGCGAAGTAGCTGACCTATTATTTATCAATGGTTCCATTGGTGTTGATCTCTTTTTTATGATTAGTGGGTTCATAGCCTATTATGTATACGTGAATGAAAATTCAGGTTTATCCTCATCAAAAATATTTTTAGTCAAGCGGCTTTGTCGAATTATCCCTCCATATTTTCTTGTGACGCTAATGGTAGCAGGTAACTCTTGTTGACTCGTGGATGGAAACATTGCGGTCAATGCTGTTTTTACCCGGAGATAGTTCGAGCCAAGCCCCTTGGTTTGGGTATGCTAAACTAGATGTTGGTTGGACATTAAATTATGAAATGCTCTTCTATGTACTTTGTGCTACTTCATGGGAACCTTGGATCGCCAACAGGTGCAGGCGGCCATGGAACAGACGCAGATCGCCCAGTTGGCCACCCAGCAGGTGTGCGAGCTATCTGGGGGCCAGCGTCAGCGGGCATTTCTTGCCATGGCGCTGGCGCAGGATACCCCGCTGCTACTGCTTGATGAGCCAACGACCTGGCTGGATATCAATCATCAAATCGAGCTGATGGCCCTGTTACGAGAGCGGCAGCAGCAGGGCAGAACCGTGGTCGCAGTGTTGCATGATCTTAATCAGGCCAGCCGTTACTGTGACCATCTGGTTCTGATGTCCGCAGGCCGCGTGGTGGCCTGCGGCACGCCTGAACAGGTGATGACTCCTGCGCTGCTGCAACAGGTCTTTGCAATTAAGACGGAGATTCACCCGGACCCGGTTTCAGGACGCCCGATGTGCGTCGTGCTGTAGGTGCCAGGAGAACCCTGAATCAAAAGGTTGGCCCGCAAGACCCTCTGCTTCTCACGTTCTGTTGAGTTGCATGAAAGAGTCATTGTGTAGTGGCACACTGAATTTGGCCACCTGAACAGAGGTGATATGCTCACCTCAGGACATTACAGGTGCTTCAATGAAAAAAAGAAATTTCAGTGCAGAGTTCAAACGCGAATCCGCTCAACTGGTCGTTGACCAGAACTACACCGTGGCAGATGCAGCCAGTGCTATGGATGTCGGCCTTTCCACAATGACGCGATGGGTGAAGCAGTTGCGTGATGAGCGGCAGGGAAAAATACCTAAAGCCTCTCCCATTACTCCTGAACAAATTGAAATACGTGAGCTGAGGAAAAAAATACAACGTATTGAAATGGAAAACGAAATATTAAAAAAGGCTACCGCGCTCTTGATGTCAGACTCCCTGAACAGTTCTCGATAATCGGGAAACTCAGAGCGCATTATCCGGTGGTCACACTCTGCCACGTGTTCGGGGTTCATCGCAGCAGCTACAAATACTGGAAAAACCGTCCTGAAAAACCAGATGGCAGACGAGCTGTATTACGCAGCCAGGTACTGGAACTGCATAGCGTCAGCCATGGCTCTGCTGGCGCAAGGAGTATCGCAACTATGGCAACCATGAAGGGCTTCAGGATGGGACGATGGCTCGCCGGCAGGCTCATGAAAGAGCTGGGGCTGGTCAGTTGTCAACAGCCCACTCATCGGTATAAATGCGGTGGCCTTGAACACATCGCTATCCCGAATCACCTTGAGCGGCAGTTCGCAGTGACAGAGCCTAATCAGGTGTGGTGTGGCGATGTGACCTATATCTGGACAGGCAGGCGCTGGGCCTACCTCGCCGTTGTTCTCGACCTGTTCGCGAGAAAACCGGTGGGCTGGGCAATGTCGTTCTCACCGGACAGCAGGCTGACCATCAAAGCGCTGGAGATGGCGTGGGAGGCCCGGGGAAAACCAGCCGGAGTGATGTTCCACAGCGATCAGGGCAGCCATTACACAAGCAGACAGTTCCGGCAGTCACTGTGGAGGTATCGGATCAGACAGAGTATGAGTCGGCGTGGAAACTGCTGGGATAATAGCCCAATGGAGCGCTTCTTCAGGAGTCTGAAGAACGAATGGGTACCGGTGACGGGTTACATAAACTTCAGCGATGCAGCCCACGCAATAACGGACTATATCGTTGGGTATTACAGCGCGCTCAGGCCGCATGAATATAACGGTGGGTTACCACCAAACGAATCGGAAAACCGATACTGGAAAAACTCTAACGCGGTGGCCAGTTTTAGTTGACCACTACATAGCGAGTGAACGCTGCTTTGAACAACCCATGTTGGGTCAGTGGGAGATGGGCTATCAGAAGCTGCCATTGACCTGTAGAAAACTGTAAAAGGAATCAATATGTCTTCGTTGGTAAAACATAAACACCTTGGGCTGGCGACTGGGCTGCTCGTCACGCTGGAGGCTTTCTCGCAAAGCAGTTACGCGCTGTCGTGCAAACAGAACGGCAACATCCGTCAGGACATCGTGCTGGATAAGCCGATCAAAGTCTCCACTGCCAATACCAAGCCCGGTACGTTGCTCTGGCGCTCGCAAAACTATACTTCTACATTGCAATGTATGGGTGATCGGGAAACGGGCTATGGGGAAGACGCTTTTCTGTATTGGGACCCCCAAGCGCGTATGGGCCAGATCCACAACTCGATCGAAGTTGGCGTGAATTATGACGGTGTTGATATTAAGCCGATCAGTGGGGGGAAACAGGACACGGGCGATGGTACTGGCTCCTGGGGTTCCCCTGGAACGGTGACGCTCTACTACTACTTTTACATCAAGGCCACCGGTAACCCACCGCCAGAGAGCGGTAAGATCGAAGACAACAATGCGTATTCGGTGTTTCAGGTTGATGGTATGTATGGGCTGAACAACATACCTAATCGTAACTTCAACAGCTATATTTCCGGGCTGAACAAAATTCAGTTTATTTCCTGTAACCCGAAAATTACTGTGGTGGGCAACAATGGTTCCAGTGTGAATTTTGGCGCCATTGCACAGCAGAATGCGCTAGTGGGTAAGGTTGAAAAACAGGTGCCATTCTCCATCGCTGTTAACTTGTCTGACCCTGAGAGCGGCCAGGATTGCCAGGGTCAAGCGCTACAGGCTAGCTTCAGTTCTACCTACCCGGTTCAGGACAACAGTGTGCTCCTGCCGACCCGCGACAGCGGCTTTGGTATTTTTATCTCGCAGGACACGACGCCGGGTACACCGATCACGATGAACAGCCCGCTAGATCTAGGTCTGTTCAATGGCACCCGCGTTGAGAAGAACTTTATCGCTAGCTTGTTGTGGTTGAGCACCGATCCAAAAGTCGGCCCCTTTACTACTTCAGCGAATATCGACGTGATCTTCAAGTAGTCATGGTTAGCCCAATTCTACGGCTAATGCACTTCAGGGGGTCTACTTGGAAAACGAATCTAGGGGTACTCCCCTCAGAAAATGCTGCCCAGCTTCATCCTCGTTCAGGTGGTGTATTCGCTAAGCTTCCCATTCTCCTAATCCGTACGCCGGGGATACGGTTTTGTTCGTTTGGTCGCCGAGGCGGGATCTGCGATAATTGCTTTTTACCCTTCCAGATTGAGAAACCGATGCAGTACCCGATTAATGAGATATTCCAGACTTTGCAGGGTGAAGGTTTTTTCACCGGTGTACCCGCCATTTTTATC
Source organism: Serratia symbiotica (assembly GCF_000821185.2). NCBI lineage: Bacteria > Pseudomonadati > Pseudomonadota > Gammaproteobacteria > Enterobacterales > Yersiniaceae > Serratia > Serratia symbiotica. The sequence continues at coordinate 870,457 of NZ_CP050855.1, forward strand.
CGCCTACAGGGCTGCCCAGTAGGGTGCAGTTGGTGTGATACCAAGCATACTTGGGATAAGGAAGCCAATCGGGAAGTCGACATGCAGCGGATCTTGGTAAAAACCGAAGAAAGTGCTGCCTGGGGCAGCGCCAATGCCGAGCAGTTGTTGGCAGTGATGCGTCAGCAAGGCTATACCGCGCGTCATGTGGTGATCACCGGTGGCGAACCGTGCATTTTCGATCTTGTACCGCTGACTGCATTGCTCGAACAGCAGGGCTACGGTTGTCAGATCGAGACCAGTGGCACCTACGAGATCCGTTGTTCGGCCAAAACTTGGGTGACGGTCTCACCCAAGGTGAATATGCGCGGTGGCATGAAGGTGTTGGATCAAGCGTTGCAGCGCGCTGATGAAGTGAAGCATCCGGTGGCGCGTGAACGTGATATCGAGGCACTGGATGCGCTGTTGGCAACATTACATGATAAAAAGCCTCGTATCATCGCGCTGCAACCGATTAGCAAGAAGGAAGAGGCGACCCGTCTATGTATTACAACCTGCATTGCACGCAACTGGCGGTTGTCGATGCAGACTCATAAGTACCTCAATATTGCCTAATTTTGCGGAAAGTATGCCGCTATGTCCGGCAATAAGTAGTATGTCGACGGGGCAATATCCAACTCGCGGCATACTGGCCTGAGCCTGTGTTCGCCACTCAAGTCATCAAGCAGCAGCATTATTTCATCCAATGGTGGTCGAGTTCCGCCTGGGCAAGATACGCCGAAGTCTGGCGCAAGATGTCGTTGCTACGTCGCAGTTTACGCTCAAGCTCTTTAAGGCGCAGTCGTTCACGGGGGGGAATCCAGCATCACCGCTACCGGTATTCCGTTCATGCTGACGCAGCCCCGCCTGCAAAGTGTTAGGGCTGCAACCGATTTTTGGGGCAATAGAGAGGATGGCCGCATGCTCAGATTTATATCCATCGCACTGCGCCAGTAACATTCTTACTGCACGCACATGCCACTCTGGTGGATAACGGTTGAGCCTGTCCCTAATTCTGTGTAACTGCCACCGTATTAAAGGTGATCGCTCAGGCGGTCACCGAACTCGATAATAAAACGACTCATCGCCAGCCGCCAGTTCTGGATCGGCATACTCCATTTTTTTGAAGCATCCTTAATCGCCAGATAAATCACTTTCCGCACTGAGTCGTCTGTCGGGAACACTTTGCGCTTCTTGATGGCTGCGCGGATCACGCTGTTCAGCGATTCGATGGCATTCGTCGTGTAGATGTAGCGCGGCGAAAAAATCAAGACTGTTTTGAGCGCGATTCTGGACTTACAAAAACGCAAATAGTTGAAGCTTTCGGACAGTCCAGAATTGATTACAACGCTGACTTATGTAAAGTTTCTGACAATTAACTCGCACCGAGCTAAGGAGGAGTTACCTAATGAATACTTTAAACTGACCACTTCGATTTGAAGATCGCTAAAGGCTTGTCGCATCTCTGGTATGTCATTTACTGAAATGATCATGTTACCTTTGATTGTTCGAGCCAAGCGAGCAATGGCTTCGTACTGCTCCAAACCAAACTCAACGCCATAACCTTGCGTACCCCAATATGGTGGATCAAGGTAAAACAAGGTATGAGGGCGATCATATTTCTCTATGCATTCAACCCAGCTAAGATGTTCTATCGTGGTACGTGCAAGCCGTAGATGGGCTATAGAGAGCGTTTCCTCTAAACGAAGAAGATTTATCCCCACTGGGGCCGTAGTTGCAGTCCCGAATGTTTGGCCTTCAACCTTAGCTCCAAAGGCCATATTTTGAAGATAGTAAAATCGTGCAGCGCGTTGTATATCGGTCAGCACTTCAGTTGGAGTGGCTTTTTGCCAATCGAATATTTGTCTACTACTTAGTGCCCATTTGAACTGACGCACAAACTCTTCTAAATGATTTTTGACCACGCGATACAAATTTATTAACTCACCGTTGATATCATTAATGACCTCAACTTTTGATGCCTTCTTTCTAAAAAACAATGCCGCGCCGCCACAGAAAGGCTCTACATAACATTTATGTTGAGGAAAGAGAGGTAGTAGATGCTTAGCTAAGCGTCGTTTTCCACCTACCCACGGAATGATTGGATCGCTCAAAGTGAAGTTTCTCCCGGTTGGTAACAAATCGATACTGGCGATCAAAAACGAATGTTTGATCGTCAAAACCTAGCATCTCGCAAATAACGCGAGAGAGGAACGTACAGTGCCGTAGAGGGGATTTCCTGAGATTTGACCACTTGCACAATGCTATACCAACGCGATAATCAGTAGGTTAAGAATATGTTGATGGGTTCATGTTTATCAGCAAGACCAAAAGTGTTACCATCTACATAAATTTACTTATAAACAATTGATTACAATGAAAAGTGACACTATTCACTCAGTTCAAGCGTTGCGTGGACTTGCCGTTTTTCTCGTCGTTATGTTCCATTTCCGAGAAGACTTAAGCAAAACATATGGCGAAGTAGCTGACCTATTATTTATCAATGGTTCCATTGGTGTTGATCTCTTTTTTATGATTAGTGGGTTCATAGCCTATTATGTATACGTGAATGAAAATTCAGGTTTATCCTCATCAAAAATATTTTTAGTCAAGCGGCTTTGTCGAATTATCCCTCCATATTTTCTTGTGACGCTAATGGTAGCAGGTAACTCTTGTTGACTCGTGGATGGAAACATTGCGGTCAATGCTGTTTTTACCCGGAGATAGTTCGAGCCAAGCCCCTTGGTTTGGGTATGCTAAACTAGATGTTGGTTGGACATTAAATTATGAAATGCTCTTCTATGTACTTTGTGCTACTTCGTTGATCTTCAGGTCATATAAGTTTGTCGCCTTGACAGCATTGATTTCAGCGTTCGTATTTATCCCGTACGTTTCCCTAGTTGGGACTGGTGATTGGGCTAATCGGCACTACGGTTTGTCGGGGTACTTTGCGATCGTAACAAATGGGATTATGTTGGAATTTATTGCTGGCATGTTGATTGGGTATTTACACTTGGGTAAAGTTCAATCTAATCATAAAATGTTATGGGTAATGGCTATATTATTCTCATCAACACTTTTTGCTTTAGAGCTGGAAACTGGGTTCTTACGGGGTAATGGTCGCCCTGGTTTTTTTATTAGTTCTTTCCTGCTATTGTTTTCGATGGTTGGGTATGAGTGTCGATTTGGTATGCGCATCCCATCTTTGCTACTCTTGCTAGGTGCAACATCATACTCAGTTTATTTAGTGCATACAAGGGCCATGTCTATCGCTCAAAAGATAATCTACAACCGAATCGATGAACCATATGCTGGTGTCATGGTATTCATATTGTCTATTGTGTTGACAGTTATATTTACATATTTGATGTATACACTTGTTGAAAAGAGACTTTGTAGCTTCATTAGGTCGCTTATTTTTAAGCGAGAAAGTTTAGACAGTAAGAAAACGGCGGGATGACCCGCCATTTTTTATGGTTCAGGCCATAAGATACTTGGCGCTTGGCTAACGTCTACATTATTAAGCTTGTAACGATAAATTTGCATGTTTTTTAGTTTTTTCTCTTCATCATCAGTTGCTATACCTTCATTGACAGCAAAAGATAAAATTTCAATTTGCTCTGACACCTTTCTTGTCAATTCTCTTTTTAATACAGTAGCATCCTGTATTTGTTGTTGCCTTTCCCTTGCTTCGTTCTTGACCCAATCCGTGCCATTCCATTCATCAAATGTTGTTTTCGGTTCTTTTGTTGTCACGCCATCAGGGAGTTCGCCTAGTTCTTCGACCTCTCGACGGATTCCTGTTTGAATATCATAGATGGGGGTTCCTCGGTGATCCGCCAATTTAAGCCAGGTTTCACCATTGAAAACGAGTTTATAGCCATCTACTTCTTTGCCTGGAGCCACTTCCGTACAGTAAACAGGCAATCCGGTGTAAGGGGCTATATAAGCATCACTTTCACCGATATATTCCTTGGTATCAGCCTGAAAGTTGTAAACTTTCATGGTACGTGCTTCAGAAGTCATCTTAAACATTATGTCAACCTCACAATATAGTTAAAAGCTATGTTCTTTACGGTATTTTCATTACTGCCAAAGTTGTCGACTGTTATATTGTGACCATGCTGTCCAATATCTACAGTATGATTATGAGAACCTATTCCTACCCGGTGTGTATGCCCGCCAATCCAAACAGTATGGGTGTGATTTCCTGAACCATCTGTACTATATTTAAATTCACTACCACCTGCACCATCTGCAGGGAGTGAGTTAGGATCAACATAATCACCATGTTTACCCGTACCTGTGTGCGAATGCCAGCTAGACTCATTAGTTGATTTGTTTCCATAATCAAATACTGTTGTCTCTTTTGAACCATAATCAAAGGTGCAAGTAGTTCTTGAACCTAAATCTGTATTACTTGCTGTTGCCAAGTGATTATGGCTTTTAACAGCGTCTAATTCGGTTGATAAAATAGTCCGGCCACTGGCTGGATTACCCTTAATCATCCAGCCACGCATATCAGGGATCACCCCATTAGGATAAGCGACTGCAAGTGCAGGGTATTTTTCCTTATCAAACGTTTGGCCTTGCATTAACGTGTAACCTGCGGGGGGCGTGTCACTTGGCCAGGGAATGGGCGCGCCGATCGGATAGTTTTCATTATCCGACGTTAATGCTCGTCGCCATTTCATTGCAGTGCCGTTCGAATTACCGACCCACAGCTCTCCGTTGTTCGATACAGCCAGATAACCAGCTGAGGGGCCACCATCGCAAGGCAGGCTAACAACTCCATAAACGCCGTCTCCCGGCCTGTTTTTTGATGTATTATTAACCCGGTAAAATTGATATAACTCACTTAGCGCATCATCAAGATGCCTTGAGCCTCTGCCCAAACCAAAATCACCGACCCTCAAAAATCCTTCCGTTGCCGGGTGATGCCTCTAATTAGTTGAATCTGATGTATAATACGGGCTTTTGAGGTTATCTCATGGCCAGCGTTAACGTTCATTGTCCCCGTTGTCAGTCTGCTCAGGTTTACCGCCATGGTCAGAACCCTAAAGGCCATGACAGATTTCGCTGCCGTGACTGCCACCGTGTGTTTCAGCTCACTTATGCTTATGAAGCACGTAAGCCGGGTATTAAAGAGCAGATCACTGAAATGGCCTTCAATGGTGCCGGGGTTCGCGATACCGCCAGGACACTGAAAATTGGCATTAACACCGTCATCCGGACTTTAAAAAACTCGCGCCAAAGCGAATAACGTCTTCGTCTGTTGCCAATGCTGATGTGGCGCTTATCTGCGAACTTGATGAGCAATGGAGCTTCGTTGGCAGTAAAGCCCGGCAGCACTGGCTCTGGTACGCGTACAACACCAAAACAGGCGGTGTACTGGCCTACACTTTTGGTCCCCGAACCGATGAAACCTGCCGGGAGCTACTGGCACTGCTTACACCATTCAACATCGGCATGATCACCAGCGACGACTGTGGCAGCTATGGCCGCGAGGTGCCGAAGGATAAGCATCTGACCGGCAAAATATTCACCCAACGCATTGAGCGTAATAACCTGACGCTCCGCACCCGCATTAAGCGGTTGGCTCGTAAAACAATCTGCTTCTCACGCTCAGTTGAGATCCACGAAAAAGTGATCGGAGCGTTTATCGAAAAACACATGTTCTACTAATTGGATACATTACCCTCTTGCCCAACCCTGCGTTGCCATAAATTACACCGATATCGGCATCCAGATGGGTGTTTCTCAGCAAGGTCAGGCATTTACTGGATAATTGCGTTTTAACAAAACACGCTTTGACCTCACGGTTTTTCTCTTTATCTCCCTCACGGGTAATAAAGTTATTAATCGCCGCTTCCACGTTATCTATATTGCCGTTATAAACGCCTTTCAAATATTGCGAGATAACAGCAGGACTCAAGCCAGTTTTCGCTGCAACCTTGCTTTGGGTGTAACACTTCCTCGCCATCAGGCGATTTAAATTATCAATCACAGTCATTTTTAAGCCTTAACGGTAATTACCGTACTTTTTTAAATCATCTTCATATTCGGATTCGAATAAATAGGGTCTACTGCTTATGCGATCCGGTTTTGACTCCATCGGAATGAATTTGCTGAAATCAGTGTCGGCTTTATGCTCCAGCGCGGGACGCAACTCGTCTTCCGCATCCTGAATTTTGGTCTCTGCCAGTTTAATTTTACGCTTCGCGCGCTCTTCCAGGGTTTTCTGGACTCTGGCCACCGGCACTGGCGATGCGGTATTACCATTCCAGATGGCGGTACAAACATAGGTGTCATCCATTTGGCGAACAATGACTTCAGTCGGATCATGGATATCAAAGGCCACCCGGACTTCCTGCCGGTCAACAGTAATCAGTTCTTTCGAAAAATACTGGTTATTCTCCAAGGCTATCCAGCCACGCTGCGCAACACGTTTAACTTCCGGCATAAACATTTCGCGCAATTCACCGTCCGTCATGTATTCGATGTCGTCACCTTCCTGCTCCAGTACCCACTGGCGGTAAGCTGCTGGCGACATCCATTTCCCATTAACCTTGGGTAATTCGCTATGCCCGTGGTGATTGTTGTAGTCGTCTATTTCCTCCTGTACGGCGTCAATCAATTGCCGCCAGGTGGGCAGGATCTTCAACGTTTTCTTGTTCTGCGCGGTCAGTTCGCGCCCATCCCGCAAGGCGTTTGACAGACTGAGCATCTGTTGCCCCCGAATACGGACAGCGTTAGGGTCGGCTCCGATGCCGTTGTAGGTCAGGAACCGCTTGGCCAGTCGGTCAGGCATTACACCGTTCAACCGTTCAATGATGCCGCGCGCCTGCGGATTACCGGGAATACCGGTCATGTGCTCGATGTGCAAGCGCGGAAAAATACCGGTAATGTCCGCATCCAGCATCTTGTTGGTTTCCCCGCCGCCGTTATCGGAATACACGAACAGTGGCTTGCCGTAATGTTTCATGCCATGCCGGTAGGCATCGGCCACCGCAATGGCATTCTCCGCCAGGGAAACGCTCCAGCCAACGATATAGCGTGTACGGCCGTCAATAACCAGCGTCAGCTCCGGCGTGAAAGGTCTGCCATGGATAGGATGCGCCACTTTTAGATTCAGCGACTTGCCATCCGAAATCCAGCACCCGTTCACCGGCATTTGTGACCAGTCACGCTGCTGATAAACTTCAAAGGCTTTTGCCGCTGACCCCGACACGCGTCCGCGCATACGCTCCCGCAATGGCAGCTTATCCACCAAACGTATTACCGCGTCATACGATGGCAGGGCCATCAGCATGGCGGGCTGGTCGCTGTACGTTTCGTACCAGTCGCGCTTGAACGAGCGGTATGCCTCTTTGACGCTGGGGCCGTTCTGGTTGCTGTAGTGTGGCCAGAACATGCCGAAGAACCAGACCACGTCTTCCGGGCGTTTGCGTTTGGGCTGACCGGGTGCCAATAACGCCAACCGCTCCAGGCCTGGCTTGGTAGTCAGATAGAGGGTCAGTCACGCCTGCAGGCAGCTCTTGCTGACGCCAATACGACTCGAGCCTTTGCGGGCGTTGGCCAACCCAGCCGCTACCATGACCCGCGCGGGCAGCGTTCCCTGGCGAGAACCGTCGGCGATGAATGTTACCGCCGCAATTCGGGACATACCGGCAGCGCGCAGTTTCTCCACCTCCTGAGCCAGCAAGGCACTGCTCTTTCGGTGTGGCAAATTCCTCGAGGGACAGGCAGGCGATGCCGTTCAACTCACGCACCGTGCGCTCCAGTACCACCGAGAATCGGCGACGGGCGATGGCCGGGGGCAAGTCCGCCAGTTGTAGCGCCGTGGTTATCCCCATCATCGACAGATGCCTGGCGATGCGATGCCCGACTCCCCACACTTCCGAGACCGGCACGTGTGCCATCAGGCGACGCTGTCTTGCGGTGGCACTCAGGTCAACAACACCCCCGGTCTTTCGCCAGGTCTTGGCGGCATGGTTGGCCAGTTTGGCCAACGTTTTGGTTGGAGCGATGCCCACGCCAACGGTCAGATGCGTGCAGCGGCGTACCGTTTCACGGAGCTGTTTTCCCAGGGGTTCCAGTGTGGTGAGTGGCAGGCCGGTCAGGTCACAAAATGCCTCGTCAATGGAATAGACCTCAACGCGCGGCGTCAGCTGGGCCAATAGGGTCATTACCCGGTGGCTCATGTCGGCGTAGTAGGCGTAATTACTGGAGAAGGCAATACAGTGTTTCTTTTCAGCCTCCGCTCTTACCTTGAACCAGGGTACGCCCATTTTTATGCCAAGGGCTTTGGCCTCCTGACTGCGTGCCACCACGCATCCGTCGTTGTTCGACAGTACCACCACGGGTTTACCGCGCAAGTCGGGTCGAAACACCGTCTCGCAAGAGGCATAAAAGCTGTTGACGTCAACCAGGGCAAACATGGCTTAACAGGCGTTGGCAAGGGTCAAAGCGTGTGGATAGCGTAGCGAACCACGCCAAAGATGACCGTCTCCATGTCCTCATTATCCACGTCGATGGGCGCAAAGGCTGGGTTGGCCGGCAGCAGTAACGGGCGGGGATGCAATTGCAGGCATTTGCAGGTGAATGCGCCATCGACCGTCGCAATGACGATGTCACCGTGCCGTGCCGGGTAACAGCACTCAACGACCAGCAGGTCGCTGTCGAGAATACCGGCGTCCCGCATTGAATGGCCTTCGGCTCGCACCAGGTAGGTACTTTCCGGGAAACGGATGCAGATATCATCCAGTGACAGACGTTGTTCCAGGTAGTCCTGAGCGGGCGAGGGGAAGCCACAGGCGATACCGGTATCATAGAGTCTGACCCCTGTCTGGCGCTGAGGGGAGGGGGCTGTTTTACCTGGATGAACGCCGGGTCGCTGAACTGCTGGCGTGGTGGGGAGGGCCATCGCGGTGATGGTCTGGGAGGTGTTGCTCACAATGTGTACTTTCCTGGTCAGAATTTTACTTAAGCATTAATATTGTACTGGACGTATAAACAGTATAATATTGCGCAACCGGGCGTAAGCTGCACTTAAGTCCAGGGTGTATACTGGCGAGATTATCCACAGATATGTTGCAAAACCCGTGTATAACTGGATGGAGAAAGTGGGCATGCCCAGGAGGCCGTTGTCCTTCAGTGATGCGCAGGTGTTGCGCAATGATGGTCACTCACAGGTGCTCAATGGCACGGACTATGCGATACTTTGGTCACATTACCCCGCCAGCTGAAAAATTGATGACTGACCACCCTGTCCAGCCAGAGAGTGCTGAAGACGAGATTATCGATATCGACACCGAGGCGTTTGCTCATACCGTCGCCATGATGGTGCTGCTCAAGCCCGGCATGTCCCATACCCACTCGGAGCCACTCTCCCCCGACTGTGCCGCCGGACAACTTGTCCAGGACGTCAACAGTCTGAAAAAACGCGCCCGCCGCCTGCTGGTACCCGCCATGCACGAAGCCACCAAACGTACCGGCCAGGTCTATAATATCGAGAGCAGCCTGGTGCTTTACCCGTCAGGCCGCCTGTTCGCCCAGGCCATCGTCACCCGAAGCAGGTAACTGATGAGCAAAACGACCCCCATTCCCCATGACGCCGTGTTCAAGCAGTTTCTGACCCATCCGGAAACAGCGCGTGACTTCCTGCAATTGCATTTGCCGCCGGCAGTGCTCACACACTGTGACTTGAGTACGTTAAAGCTGGAATCGGGCAGCTTTGTTGAAGAAGATTTGCGTGCCTATTATTCCGATGTGCTCTATTCACTCAAGGCGGGGAAGGGTATCGGCTTTGTCTATTGCCTTATCGAGCACCAAAGTTCCCCTGATAAGAATATGGCCTTTAGGTTGATGCGATACAGTATCGCGGCGATGCAACGCCATCTTGATGCGGGTAACGAGCAGTTGCCTCTGGTGGTTCCACTGCTGTTCTATCACGGTCAGGTGACGCCTTATCCGTACTCGATGCGCTGGCTGGATGAGTTTGGTGACCCCGAACTGGCCACACAGCTTTATGCGGGAGCGTTTCCCCTGGTCGATGTCACAGTCATCCCGGATGAGCAAATCATGCAGCATCGCCGTATGGCCATCCTGGAGCTTTTACAGAAACACATCCGTCAGCGCGACCTGGCTGACCTGCTGGAACAACTGGTCACGTTGCTGCTGTCCGGATATACTACGCAGGAGCAACTGACATCATTGATGAATTACATGCTACAGGTTGGTGACACGGCAGCCCCGGAGACGTTTATCCGCGAACTGGCGCGTCGTGCGCCACAACATGAGGAGGTGCTTATGACCGTTGCACAAAAACTGGAAGATAAAGGACGTCAGGAAGGTATCCAACTTGGCGAAGCTAGAGGCCGTCAGGAAGGTATCCAACTTGGCGAAGCTAGAGGCCGCCAAGAAGGCAAGCTTGCCGTTGCCCGCACAATGCTGACCAACGGTCTTGATCGTAACCTGGTCATGAAGATGACGGGGTTGACCGCCGATGACCTGGCCAAAATCCAGCATTAATAGGTATTGGCGCAGTTCCGTAACAGGATGCGCCTTTCTTCGCAACACGTCACTTTAGCCACAGTGTGACCGCGCCTGCGTTCACATCCGTGAAATTCCGCTTTCTCGACAGGGCAGGTTAGCCACATTGCTTCTTGCTGGTCTTGTTCTGCGGTGAGCTGTTTGGTTATTTTAATTAAATATTTTTTTCTTATAAAAATTGAATCTTATTCCCCTATGTCATCATGTCCCTGTTCAAATTCCCACTGTATATTGTACTTATCTACAAAGTAGAAATATCTTATTTTTTTTATGATGCTGCATACATTTTCTTTTTCTTCTAAACTGGATTCAAGTTGTTCATCAAAGAAATTGAAGTCATCAGTTGATATTGGGCTTATAAAAAATGGTTTGTATCTTTCACTCAAACTTATTAATTTAGTATCCTTTGTATTTTTTATATGTTTAAAAGCATAATCAATATTATCTACTTTTATACAAATATGCCCAATCCCACCAATATCATTCGTTTTTTTATCTACAGATGAGCTATACCCAATTGGGTTGTGATACTCCATTAACTCCAAGAATATTCCGGTTTTTGGTATTTCAAGGAAGCATATAGACACATTTACAATTTCATCAATGAACCCCGCGCTTTTTGAAAACCCTTCATTTTTAAAGTGTGGAAAAATTTGCCTAGGTATGCAAAACAATAACTTATTATAATATTCAATAGCTTTTTCAATATCATCAACGACAATATTTATATGTCCAAGAGCTTTGTAATCAATCATTTTTTCTTCTCCATTTTATTAGAGAGTTAAGTGATAAAGACCAAATTAAAAATGAAATCATATTAGTGATAATGTTAAATGAAATTAAATTTTTGTTTTTTAAATCCACCACATCATGAAATGCAATAAAATCTGTAGCTGGAGTATATAGTAGGATAAAAATAGTCGAGGATATAAAACTTGAGGTTAGAAAGTTGGTTTTTTTAAAAAAGAACGTAAATATGTAGTTGTTTATAAGTAAGGCTATTAGAGTACCGACAATATTTGCAAGATACATTTTTTCAAAATATAATAAAATGTTTTTGAGAGAATCTGCAATTGGAGATAAACTTGAAATATTATAAATAAAACTACCCTTTATTAAACAGAAAAGCATTGCATTAGATAATGACTCTATAACAATCATACTAATGACTAATCTTCTGCTATAATAAACTGAAGAATAGTCTAGCAGAGCTATGACAAGCATATAAGTAATGCTTGAAGGGATGAAAACAAAATTATTAAATGAATATATATTAAATGAGATAATATGTGATGCAATAGAAAAGGTAGTTATTAAAGATGTAAGGATAATTAACTCAATTTCTTTTCGTTCATTAGCCATGATTTTCTATCTCTTGCTCAATATCTTTAAGTATAGCTTCAGATGCTTCAGGGAAATGCAAGTGCAGTTTGCTATATACTTTTTTGTAACTTATTAGCCTAATGCAATATTCTATGTCTTTTTTTAGCATGGATTTATTATAGTGGCGATAAAACTCTTCAATTTCCATACTGTTAGATACATACCGGCTTGTGTGATAATTTATTTTTATTTCTAATGGTTTAGTGAAAGTAGTTGTGTCAATGTGAAGAATATTATCGATAGATGATTTTTTGTAACTATCGAAAAGATAATTTAGTAGATCATTAAACTTTGATATCATATATCCTCCATTCAATTACTTTATAACCTACATCAGGATTACTATGATCCCTTTTTGATATTTTTATTTCATGGTCGCTAATGTATAAATAGTCATCCTTTAAGTAACTATCTTTTTCTCTATACTCGTTAACTCTAGTGCATATACACAGTTTGTTATCTTCAATCTGTACTGCGAAAGGTTTTTTTCCAAGATCTCGATTGGATAATATGTATTTAGTTTCTTTAGTAAGAGAGTTGTCACGAAAATATAACTGTAGTATCAGATTGTCGTTGATGATAGGTATTTTGTTAATTTTCTCTGGCTGCCATTCACCTTTACCAGTTAGAAGCCACTCAGGGTTGATTTGTAGACCTTCAGCAATTCTAACTGACAGTCTACTCGCATTCAGATTATTTCTGAGTATGTAATTTATTGATTGTTGAGAGATCCCAATCAATCTGGCAGCTTCGACCTGATTCAAGTCGAGTTTGTACAAAACGTACTTTAGTCGTTCAGCAAGAGTTTCCATTATACCAATTTTTGTGATTATGAGATTGATAGTTTACACGTTTTTGTAAAAACATCAACACAATCATATGTATACATGTTTGTTTGGTAAAAAACCAACATTCTTGTTTTTTATCATGTAAGTTGCTAGCATTAGATCATCTAGTCCATGTTTAATAAACCTTAAGTTAATTCAAAGCGTGTTACTTAGGTTGCTTTGACGCCCGCTCTTTAACAACGTGCCCGTTGAACCCTGATCTCAAGGTCCTCTCTTGCCGGTATGCAATGCTGATGCGCGGAAGATGGCCGGAGGCTACGTCATGGCCTGACATACATCAGGGGAACCTGCCGGGAGGTGGGGCGGTATTAAGAGCCTGGACTTTGCCCACTCTTATACTGGCCGGGACACTGGAAAGTCGGAACTGTGGCGCGTTGCCGTTATACCCCTACGTACAAATTCGATGTATCCGCAGCAGGCTCTCGGGGCGATCCGTCGGGACCCCTGTCTGTGGAGAAGATTAGCCCTGCATTTTCATGCGGTCGTGAACGGGCATCCCTGACGGTAGCAAACCACATAGCGCCAAATGACATAAAGCAGTCTGTGCAGGCCCACTCGCTGGAGTGGGTCTGCCCGGAACCGCTTGGACAGTTATTGTTGATTTGCCTAACTGGTAAAACTGGAGGTGACACATGAAGCTAACGAAAACAAAACGTGACGTGTTGCGCAGGAAGTTTGGTGGATGCTGCGCCTATTGTGGCAGTGAGTTGCCGGCACGAGGCTGGCATGCGGAACGGTGTGAAGCGGATTTTGCCTTGTTGCCCGGTGAATGCCGCGGACTCATGCCCGTGTGCACAGAGTGCCGAACGTCAAAAGGGAATGCCTCGGCAGAAGCGTTCCGCGTACTGTTGTCTCAGCAGGTCTACCGGGCGCAGCGGCACAGTGTGAATTTCCGCACCGCGATGCGTTTTGGGCTGGTCAGAGAGACGGCCGCGCCAGTGGAGTTCTGGTTTGAGAAATATGCAGCTGTGCCGGCTTCTGCTCAACGCATATCAACCGAGTCTTCCCAGTATCAGGATTCAGCCGCCTAACGCCCAATCTGGTGGCGGGCAGCCTGTGTCTGCCCTGATTTTCCGGAGTGTCCTTTATGTCATTGAGTAAACAGGCAGGGCTGCTTCCGGCCCTGCTGCTAACCGGCTGTGCATCGCCATCGGTTGTTGTTGCCGGATCGTCTTCGGGCAACGTCGTGGACAATGACCTGACACGCAGTGCTACCCAAATCAGTGCAATGCAATTTCGTCTCCATCAGAGTGGGCTGTTTGCACAACGTCCCGCCGCGCCGGCAGGCACCGACGCCTCTTCCCTGCTGCTGACTCATCCAGTCATTGCGGGTACGGCAGCGGGTAAATCTTCCCCACCGCGTGCGGCGGCAACGGCGGATACCTCTCATACGTATCAAGGCGTGATCCGGCAGAGCGGGGGAGTCACCCCCGTTTCCTTACCCACAACCCGCCCTAATCCTTTCCACGGCGACAAGACGCAAGGCAGAGCCGCCCCCACAGGTGCACCGTCACCGGTGATGAAAGTCTGGAAAATTGATAAAGGCATGACGCTCAGGCAGGGCTACAGCCTGTGGATGTCAAAAGAACGCTGCTCGCTGGACAAGGGAAAATGGACAGTTCGCTGGGATACAGGGACGGACTACCCCATCGATTACGCGCTTTCCTTCTCCGCAGCAAATCTTGAAGCGGCAACGGCACAGTTGTTTACCCTCTGGCGTCACGCGCAGGTGCCGCTTTTTGTCAGCGGCTATCGCCAGCAATGTCTGATTGTTGTCAGTGAAGGGCGCTGAACCCCTATTTTTCCGGGAGGAAACCGATTTGAAGTAACAAGGCGGACAGACCGCATGCGTCCTGATTGATTTGAGGACACGCGACGACGGCGATACAGGTCGGGTTCCCATGGCGACGCAGTGAGGGAAAGGAGGCATAGGGCATCACTCAGTGCCGGTTTGCGCCCGGTTAACGCATCAGTAAGCACAAAACGACGAGACTAACACTGCAGCCTGAGGTGGAGAAGTAAACCAGGCACTAAACCAACGCAGATTAACCAGTCTGCTCTGTTTTAACTGCTCTTTCACAACAAGCCTTGCGCTCTACGGCAGCCACCGACAACGTGGCGAACCATTTCCAAGCTGTTTTTGGGGTGTGGTGGGCTGGATATAAGATACAGCCAACACCAGGGGCAATGCCTGCTCACCACATCACCAAAACCCGTTTGATTTAAATCGAGGTAGCCATGAAATTAAGTGATCTCCCAGAAGGCGTGCAAGTGGTTGCAGCGGAAACGCTTAGCCAGATCATCGCGATGAATGTATACGACGAAGACAACACGCTTGAACGTGCTGATTTTATCACCAAGGCATTCCTGGCGTTGTATCAGCGTGAGCACAAGGATTGTTAACAACAAAATCAACCCGGGTTACAGTCGAGCATCACCCGGCCCACACCACCAAAATCGCGGTTTCCTCACCCTAATGTTCACGTCGTCAGACTATGTCAGCCGCGTTTTGCCGTGGTATCTGACCTGACAGACCGTAACAGGAAAGAGCCATGTTAAAAAAACACGCCCTGGCAGTGCTGACAGGTTCACTGCTGCTGCCGGGCTGCGCTTTTGAGCGCATCAACGATGTTAACCGGTCTGCGGAAGCAACCGCTGACGCGACCTCTTCCATGATCCGCCAGGCCAGCGAGAACCGCCCGGTCGTCCAGTTTCAGAACAGCCAGTTTGTCAGCCCGGTGCCATTGCCTGCCGCGAAGTATGATGCGCCCCGGGAGGTGGTCAACTGCACCCTGCCTTACCTGACAAAAAAACCGGTAGACATCATGCAGTTCAGTCAGGATATTGCGACCTTCTGCCCTATTCGTACCCGTGTAACACCTGACGCGATGGCCGTACTGGCGGGCCGGGGCAGTGTGGGGGGATCTCCCACGCAGCGGCTGGACAGTGCGCCCTCGCCAGTCCTGTCAGCCAGCGGCGATATGCGGCCGCTGGGGTCATTCGGGAGCGGCAGCGTTACCGCTGGCACATCAGCGAACGACGGCGGCGCGGCGAGAACGTTCTCCGGCATCCGCTACAACGGTAACCTCGGGGGGCTGCTCGACATCGTTACCGCGCGTCTGGGGATTTCCTGGAAGTATGAGGACGGCAGGGTGACCTTCTTTTATCTGCAGACCGCGCGATTTGATATTGAACCTTCTGACGCAAGATATGCGCTCACCGGCTCGGTAGTCAGCGGCGTCTCCAACAGCAGCAGCTCAGACGGGGCGTCCAGTTCCGGCAGCGGCGGTTCAGGGGGCGTGTCGGGGGAGAGTGGCACCAACCTCAAGTCGGACGTGGTGATGGGGAACAATCTTTATGATGACCTGAAATTGACCGCGCAGAGCATGCTGACCCCAGGAGTGGGACGGCTTGACATGAACAGAACCACCGGCACCGTCGTCGTCACTGATGTGCCGGACGTAGTAAGGCGGATCGGTGAGTATCTCACCGCCGAGAACAGGGCGCTCAGCCGTCAGGTCAATCTGAAAGTGGTCATTTACACCGTGAACAGCGATACCCGTGATGCAGTGGGTATCAACTGGAACGTCCTGTACAGGACGCTGGCCGGTAAATATGGCATTAACCTTGCTGATCCGGCCGGAACGATCGCTGACGCCGGATCGTTGAGTGTCTCTGTGCTGGACACGGCAACGGGGAGGGCGCAGCAGTTGGCCGGATCTTCTTTCCTGTTTGATGCACTGTCCAGTCAGGCGAAGGTGGCGGACGTGAGAACCATCCCGCTGATGACCACCAACATGGCTGCTGCCTCGGTGGTGGTCGGGCGGCAGATTGCCTATCTCAAGAGTACAACCAGCACGCCGTTTGTCAGCGGCAGTAGCAGCGTTGCCTCAGAAACGCTGACGCCAGGGACGGTCACTACCGGCACCAACATCACCCTCTTCCCTAAAATTCTCGATGGGGGTGAACGGATGATGCTCAACATGTTCCTGAATATTTCCAGCCTCGTCACATTGCGTGAAAGCGGCAAGGGCGCGAACAGAATCGAGACGCCAGAGGTGGATTCCCGTTCAGTGCCACAGCGCGTCTGGCTGAAGCCTGGACAGACCGTCATCATCAGCGGACTGGAGCAGAATGTGGATAACGCCAGTAAACAGGGTATCGGATCACCGGATAACCTCCTCACCGGCGGACACCGTTCCGGTACAACCACCCGCCAGTCCTTCGTCATCACCGTCACACCCTATATCGGGTAACACTCATGAAAAAAAAGAGTCCAAAGCCGGTACCGGGACAGGGTGCCGGTCAGATCCGCGTCTTGACCTTTCATCAACGGCGTTTTGTGGTCGGGCTAGTCTGGCAGACCATCCGCGCGCAGCGTAACCCCATGAAAGAGATCCGGCGTATTGGGAAAGCGCAGGGGCTGGATCTGGTGGCGGTGCGGCAGAGTGACAGCATTCAGGCAGGCTTTGCCCCCAAGACGCGTCAGCGGCTGCGGGGGGCCTATTCGCTGATTGTTGCACTGGCCTCGCTGCTGGAAGGCTGCTGTATCGCCGTGGTGCCGCTGGGTGACAGCCCTGAGGGTATTGCGCAGTACACGCTGGTTGGCAAGACCGAGCGCGGGGGTATCCACCCGTGGTCTGATAAAATCTACACAGCGGATGAGCTGCGTCAGCGGATCATCGACCTGCGTAATGAACTGCGTGGCAGTCAGGGAAGTCTGGATGTCCCTGTCCAGGGTGACCTGTCACTGCCATGGGTAACGGCGGCCCTGGATCTGTCGACGCTGCTTGTCCCGCAGGCGCTCAGCAAGCAGTTCAGGCTGCGTCCCCTGACGTGGGGGATGACCCGCGCACAGCTTGTGGCAACAGGGATAGCCCTCATCCTTGCGCTGGCCGGGCTGATGGTATACCTGCACGCAGTGGGGGAGCGGGAAGCCGCTGCACGGCTGGCCATCGAGCGCGCCCGGATCCGGCAGGCCGAGCTTAACCGGCAGGCCCGTTACCAGACAGCCCTGGCCGGGCTTCGACACCCCTGGATCGATAAACCGTCGGTCTCCACGTTTATCCGCCATTGTCGGGAGGGGCTGGATCGTATTCCTGTCTCGATCAAGGGCTGGATATCTACCACGGTGGTGTGTACAGACACCCATATCAGCGTTCAGTCTGTGCGCAGAACACACTCGGCGGTGACAACACGCGACGTTGTCCGTGCTGTGCAGGCACGGTTTGGTGTGTCGGCAGATTTTAACTTTCAGCAAAGCGGTCTGACCTCATTTTCATTGCCGCAGCGGCTTCCCCCGGAAGGGGACGACCCGATGGGGTCGGCCGAAGAACGCCTGATGGATCTCATGTCGCTGTTTCAGGCGCTGAATATCGATCTCGCCATCATGGCCGTGCCGATTAAGGCGGTGAAGACGAACAGCGAGGGTGAAGCGCTGCCATTGCAGGACTGGCTGGCCTACACGTTCTCGGCAGAGACAGACATTTCACCGCAGCAAATCTTTGCCGGTGACCGCTACACAGGGCTCCGCCTTTCCGACATCACCGTCGCCCTCAACAGTTCAGATGGCTCACTCAGATACAAAATCTCAGGAGTGCTTTATGGCAAACGTTAAGTACGCCTTGTTGTTTCTGCTGTCGTGCGGCGGCGTGCAGGCCGAGGAGGACGTCAGAACGCTGGGTGATCTAGATCGCCTGCAGAGTGGCCGCGTGTATTACGACGCGCAGGCCGCATTCAACAAGGCAAAAATGGCCGCCGGTCTGGCCGACACGGCCATGACCCCGGTGGTCAGTCCGTCTCCGGCCGGACAGGGGGGCGCATTCGTGACCGCCCCTTCCGTCAGCGCCCTGCCCGCCTTGGCAAAAATTACGGGCGCGGTGGCCACGCTTGACCTTGCAGATGGCACCAGTGCGCAGGTGCGTGCAGGCGACAGCGTGGCCGGGGGCTATAGCGTGGTGTCCGTTTCTCTGCGGGGCGTGGTGATCAGGCGTACCCGTGACGGTCATCTCTTCACACTGAACTGAGGCGACCTCCCATGATGACTATCAGCGACCAGACCCACAGCCTGCTTCCGCTGCCTCCACCGGCGGGGGGACGGGGCTATTCGGCGGCCATCCGGGATAATGTCCGGCTGATCCGCGACAATCAGACGCAGTTTGTTTGCCTGTATGTCTTGAGCGAACTCGATCAGAACACGGAGTTCTTTGAGCTACGCCAGCAACTGCGAGGACAGGGGCTAGATACAGGCGTCACCTGGTGCGATCGCCAACAGCTGGAGAAAATCAGTCATCAGTTCAGCGCAGTCGGTGACACCGTGGCCAGTGCCAGCGATTTTCAGACCTTGATGCTCAGCCTCTTCAGCGAGGCGGTGAGTCTGCGCGCGTCAGATATACATATCCGGATCAAGACAAACTTTACGCGGGTCTATTACCGGGTAGATGGCAACCTGCGCCGCGTGCGTACCGAGTCGGTAAAATGGGGCACGCGGCTGGTGAATGCCCTGTACAACTCCATGTGTGATGAGCACAGCATTCCGGTACTGAGCTATACCGAACCCGCTGACGCACGGGTACGTGAGGAATTTGTCAACGGCTTTGGCCTCAGCACCTGCCGTTTTGCGAGCCGTCCAGGTGGGCAGGGAAGGCTCGCGGTGGCGCTGCGCCTCGTGAGCCGGCGCAAACAGAGTCTGCGCTTTGATCAACTGGGGTTGACTCCGGAAGAAGAAATCACGCTGCGTCGGCTGCTGAACAGCTCTGGCGGGACGCTGTACAGTGGGCCTACCGGGCATGGCAAATCCACTGTCTGCCAGTGTTCAGCAGAATTTCTGGCGGCCGAAGATGAAGGGGAAAATATTCTGTCGGTGGAAGATCCGATTGAGTCACCCATTGAAGGCATATTCCAGACCCCACTGGGGAGCCAGACGTTTGCCGAGGCGATTACCAACCTGTTGCGCATGGATCCTGATCGGCTCTACATCGGAGAAATCCGCGATGCCGGTTCGGCACACGGGTGCGTGGAGGCGATTCATACCGGCATCCCGGTACTGACTACTATTCACACCCACTCGCCTGCCGACATTCTTCAGCGGCTGAGACGATTTGGTGTGGATGAAGATCTGCTGTTTGACCCGACAATCATCTCCGGTCTTGTCGGCCTCCGGCTGGTCCCCCTGTTGTGTGAAGCCTGCAAGGTACCCTGGCAACGTGGACGGGAAAAAATCAGCCCGGTGATGCAGGATCTGGTGGAGACGTATGCCGATCCTGCCCATGTTTACCTGCGTAAAATCGGCGGCTGCAGCGGCTGTGGCGACACCGGCATCAGCGGGCGTATTGGCGTATTCGAGGTCATTGAAACGAACAATGCCTTTATGCGGCTTTATGCCGAAAAGGGCAAGATGGCCGCCTATCTGGACTGGATCGCAAAGGGAGGTGTGACACTCTGCCAGAACCTCACGCGGCTGATTAACGAAGGTCGGGCCGATCCGGTCTGGGCGCATCGCCGCCTGTGCAATCTTGACCGCGACGCCAGATTGAAAGCGGGGAGTGAACGGTGAACAGACTGGCGCGCTTTATCTATAAAATTACCTTCAACGCACAGGATCGCATAGAGATTTATGACGATTTCAGGCAATACCTGCTGGATGGCCGGTCTGCGAAGGAAACCTTTCAGAAGCTGATTGATAACTACAGCCGACGCGGGAAAAATCCGGGCAATGCCATTGCGCAGATCCTGGAAGAGTGTGCGGAAAATCTCGACGGGGGGTTCGGACTGGGGGAGTCGCTGCGTGAATGGATCCCCGATCAGGAACTCGGCATCATTGATTCCTGCGACCTGTCCGGGAGGCCAGAGGAGGGATTCCTGAACGCGATGGGGATTGCCGAGGGAACCGGACGCATACGCCGTACCGTGAAGGCCACCGTGATGATTTCGGGGTACCTGACACTGCTGTCTGTGGGGATCGTGACGCTGTTCTGCGTCATGCTGGTGCCGGTGATCATGCAGGCGGTGCCGCTCAGCCAGTGGAACAGTATGCAGACCGGGGTGTACTACTTCTATCTTCTGCTGACGCAGTACGGGTGGGCGGTGGTGCTGCTGCTGGGTGGCATTGTCACACTGGTGCTGCTGTCGCTGCCCCGGCTGACTGGCCGGCTTCGCTTCTTTCTCGATCGGTTTCCTCCGTGGTCTATCTACCGGCGCATTCACGGTGCGGCCTTTATCATGAACGTGAATGCCATGCTCGCTGCAGGGATCCCGATGGAGAAGGCGGTCACCAGCATGAAAGAGGCGACCCGTTCGGCCTGGTTGTATGAGCGGCTGGATGCGCTGGAAAGGGCCATCAGCGCCGGGGAAATGAATCTCGGGCAGGCCCTGGACGTGACGGGCTATGACTTCCCGGATGAGCAGGCCATCATCAAGATGCAGAGTCTGTTTGAGACAAAAAACAGCGAGGGCTCGCTAAAACGTTTTGCCGACACCTGGCTGGAAAAGACGGTGGGGGATGTCGAGAAAACCGGTGACCGGATGCGCATTGGCAGCCTGCTGGGTTGCGGTGTACTGGTAGCGGCTCTGATGCTGATCATGTTCGGCCTGATACAGCAGGCTTTTTTCTTCAACTGAGCAGGCGGCGTCTCCCGTCGAGTATGCTCCTGAACCAAGGCAGTGCCATGAAAACGTTAAAGAAAGGTATTTCAAATATTACTGACGCCATCGCGGCGCTGGGGATCATGATCGTGGTGATTGGTCTGGTGGTGGCCGCTGCCGCATTGGCTTATTTCTATGTGAACAGTACCAGTGAGGTCACGCTGCTGACCACCGTGATGAATGAGACGCGCAACCTGCGTTCGTCCAGTGGCTATGGGACGGATGATTATGTGCCTGCCTTGGTGAAGGGCGGCAGTATCTCCAGAAGTTATACCGTGTCGGATAACCGGATTTACAACAAGTCCGGAGGTCAAATCACCGTGGTCGGCAATGGCGTTGGATTTACCGTCACCGACTCGCAACTGCAGCAACGCGACTGCGTGAAAGTGGCCAAAAGCCTCGGCACGGCTGATCTGCTGTCCACGAAAATCAACACCACCACCTTTACCACTGAGGTGACTGGTGCCGGGGCTGCTACCGCCTGTATTGATGGGGATAACACCCTGACATTTACCACCAAATCCTGACCTTTCCCCTCGCCGCCTGCAGCGGCCCCTGTATCCGGACACATCATGATTGCCACCACGCTACGTGAGGCTGATTTCATCGACCTCTATCTCGGCGAGGACTATGCCGAAATCAAGGGCATGGTCGGCGCCACCGGTTTCCTCGTTCCCGTGCCTGCCCCTCTTATGGATGACGTCAGACAGCTTCACAAGCGCTGCACAGATCAGCACAGGGATGCCGGACGTAACGAGTTTTCCTGTTTTTACGATCAGCGCCTGTACCGGGCTACGGTGTCGCAAGATCTGTTTGGCCGGACGGATATGGTGTTACGTCAGACACCCGCATCAATACCTGCATTCAGTGATGTGCCACTGAGTACGCCCTTGCGCCGATCCGTTGAACTGCCCGGGGCGTCCGGGCTGTTCCTGATTGCGGGCGAAATGGGCGCGGGCAAGACGTCCACGGCGGCTGCGGTGCTGCGCCACCGGATTGCCCATACCGGCCAGTTGGGGGTTTCCATTGAAGATCCGGCGGAAACCCTGTTGCAAGGCCGCCATGGCAAGGGGCGCTGCATTCAGCTTGAAGTGAGGGAAAATGAGGGGTACGCCAGTGCAACACGCAAAGCTTATCGCATGGGTGCCTCGGCATTTCTGCTGGGCGAAATTCGCGATGGGGCCACGGCACATGAGGTACTGAAGGCTTCCCTCAGCATGTTTGTGGTATCGACTATTCACGCCTCCTCAGTGATTGAGGCACTGGAGCGCTATGTGATGTTCTGCGAAGAAGTCAGCCCGACAGCGAGATCCACTATTGCCAGTACGCTGTATGTGCTTGCGCACCAGACCCTGCGGATCACGCCTGACAGCAATCGGCGGCAGGTGGATATCACCGGGTTTAATCTCCGCAATACATCGGCGGCCGCGACCATCAAGGCAAAAATCGCGTCAGGCAGTTTCCCGGCCCTGAGCGATCAGTTTTCCTCCTTAACCTACGATTTTGAGGGCTAGAGCGTGAAGATCCTGAAGCGGGGCATCGCGCAGATAACCGATGCCACTATCGGGTATGGCATTGTGGCCATTATTCTGGTGAGCGTGTTGATCCCGCTCAGTCAGTGGGCTGCGGAGGCGTACCGTCTCAACATCGCGGCGGGGCAGGCAAATACCGTCCAGAAGGCCGTTAATCACTATATTGCCGATCAGCATGCGGTCATTGCTGCGCGCAGCAGTGTGTCGTCGGGCTATACCCTGACGGTACCCATGCTCATAACGGCGGGTTATCTGCCCGCCGGGTTTGCCTCAACGACCCCCTATACCGCGACATACCGCACGCTGATTTTCCAGCCCGTGCCGAACCGGCTTCATAGCATGACGTTCATGAGTGGCGGTACGCCACTTTCTCTCAGTCAGGCGCGCAAGCTCGCGAACAGTATCGGGGCGGCAGGGGGTTATATCGAGAACGGTGTGGCAAAAGGGGCGCTGGGAAGTTGGCAGGAAAACCTGTCAGCCTTTGGCGGTTATAACCCAGGTGATGGCAGTGTAGTCATTGCGGGCTTTTACGCCAATGGGGCGCGGGTCAATGATTATCTCTACCGTCACGCGGTGGCGGGTTACCCGGAGCTCAATACCATGGGTACGGCGCTGAATATGGGCGGCAACGACATCACCACTGTCCGGGATGTCAATGCCAGAAATGGTTACTTCTCTGAAAGCGTACAGTCGGGTGGTGCTATCACGGCCAATAAAGACCTGACAGCCAACGGCATGCTACGGGGCAGTCATGACCTGGTGCTGGGGGGGGTCGTCAAGCTGCAGCAGGTGAACACGGCGGGAGCCTCCTGCGATACCTGGGGAGCGATAAGTCGTGACAATGCCGGCGCTATCCTGTCCTGTCAGTCTGGTATCTGGCACGGGGGGGATCCACTGGCCGTTATACAGGTGCTGGACACTACGTTAACCAATATGACGGACATAATCAGACCTCACATACCATCACTGTTTACGCATCAGGCGGCACGTCTGTCGTGCCAAAAGAGGTGGGTTCCGGGGGGTCGTGCAGAAACGCCTGGGCGCTGGCAGGGTACGTCGGTGATACGCTGGTAGCGAATGCATTCGACAACAATACCGACTGGGCGAAGTCCGGTTTCCTCAGCTTTCAGGTTCCGGGGAACACGGGGTACAGGATCGTATCCGACCCTAACCCGACGCATGGGTGTTCCCCGGGCGCGTTCTGGGTTTATATCTATCAATGAAAACCGCTCTATTCCTTGCCGCCACCTTACTGATGGCGGCCAGCATTCTGTTGTCCATCGTCAGTGACATGCAGCAATCTCCCCTGGCTGTGGTAAAGCAGCAGCAACAGTCCAGCCAGTTTCTTCACTACGTTGAAGCGCTTGATAACGCCCTGTGCGCCGCTATGCCCACAAATGGAGATGTGTCAGACCGCGTCACATTGCCGGCCTGGCTTCCACAAAGCAGCGGCATAGCGCTCCGCATCAGCGGCGACATCGCTTATGCGTTCAGGCCAGCAGTCCCCGGGTTGTTTTCGCAACTGTTGCAGGACACGGAAAACAGCACGCACTTCGGCTTGTCCGACCCCACGGGGATTACTACGCCAACAGGTTGGCAGCCCCGGCCCGCCTTTATTCCGGTTGGATACGTGGTCTATTTGAGGGAAAACCGATGTTGACCGTAGTAAGTCTGATTATTTTCTCCCTGATGCTGGCCTATGCCACGCCAACGCTGTATGAACGCGCCCGACAGTCAGCTGCGCAGTCGCACCGGACCACTGATGGCTGGGAGAACCCGATCCGCATCCGTTCCTGTCTCGCCATTCTGCTGCTGGGCGGCGGTATGCTGTCCGTCGCTCTGGTGTCCAGTAACCCGGTGTTTACGCTGTTTGTCCTGCTGCTGGGCAGCGCTGCCTACATTGATGGTGTTACGCAGTGGGTACCGGACATGTTGATCTTCGCCCTGTCCTGGGTGGCGCTCAGCGCCGTGTTGCCCGGGAAAGATCCCCTGCCGCCATTGGCCGGTGCGGCGGTGATGCTGCTTCCGGCCTTGACGTTGAATCTGGTTACCGCGTGGCGGTCACAGCCGCCGGCGCTGGCGGCGGGTGACCTTTATGTGCTGCCCGCCGTGGGAGCCTGGCTGACACCAGAATGGGCGGCGGCCTGTTTGGGGGGGAGCCTTGTGTTGGCCGCGATAGCCGGGAAGTTCGCGCGCAGCGTGCCATTTATTCCCATTCTTTATTCCGTTTTCATGGTGGTTTCATTATGTGGTACCGGGTGATTGGCGTCTTGCTGCTGTTGGTAGCCATGTCAGGCATGCTTCGGGCGGCGACGCTTACGCCGGACATCGCTCGATGCTTCCAGGATGCCGGGCTGAAATTCCGCGTGGACTGGCGGTTGCTGCTGGCTATTGCTGAAGTGGAAAGTGGCCTGGATCCCCGCGTCATCGGGCTGAATAAAAAAAACGGCCAGGTGCGTAGCGAAGACATTGGACTGATGCAGATAAATTCCGCCTGGTTGCCCTCGCTGAAGCCCCTGGGGATCACCCGCGCGGTGTTACTGAACAATCCCTGCCAGAACATCCACGTAGGTGCCTGGATACTGGCGAGGAATATTGAACAGAATGGCGTGAACTGGACGTCAGTGGGGGCCTATAACGCCGGATTCAGAAATACCAATGCCCCTTTCCGAATGAGGTACGCCCGTAAGGTCTACGACCGTTATCTCAGACTGACCAGCACAAGAGATCGTTGATGTTCAATAGGCACGCCCTTTCACAGAAAGCGGCAAAAGCATTGGCTATAACCTGTACAATAATTGATTAAATCATCACCAGTATCAACTAAACGTAAGGGGAGTTAGTTATAAAATTTGGTCGCATCCGTGACTGATACGCAGCAGGTACCGGGGGTATGGCAGTACCCCCGGTGCATTGCTTCATACAGAAAGGAGAGTCCGATGAAAGCAACTATCCGGAAATTCCGGAGGGTTGCGTGGTGGTGCCACTTGTCCCGACAACGGAAATGATACCCCGTCTGAATGGGATCTGGAGGCGCTCCGCCAGCGATGCCCTGAAGCGTAAAGGGCTGAATCTAAACGAGCAACTGCTGTCGCATTTGTCCCCGTTAGACTGGGAGCAAATCAATCTGACAGGTGATTATATCTTGAAAAGCAACCGGATACAGGCTTCAGGTAAGTTTTGTTGTCTGAGAACAGCTAAAGTCGAAAAAGTCAAAAAATAGCCTTAACGTACAAAAATTTCCGATATCCAAACTGACCCCATTATCACATCCTCTTCAGTATCCCCCGCGTAAGCGCGGGGGAAAGGTCAGAACAAAGATTTAAAAGACAAAAAACCAAGGTTAAAAACTGAAAGCCAAAGACAGCCTTAAAGTACTTTTCAGGTGAAGAGGCGGTTCTTTCTGCAAGGCGTTGTTGCGCCGGGTTAATGTTCTGCGCCAGCAGCTTACGGATATCGTCACGCTGTTGATGGGCTTTGGAGAGTGAAACCTACGGATATGCGCCTAACGCAATACGGGATTTTTTACGGTTAAAGCGATATTTGAGATACCAGAGGCGTGAACCGCCCGAATTGACAAGCAGATACAGATCCTGCGAATCGGTCAGTTTAAAAGATTTACCAGAAGACTTGATGCTGCGGATTTTCGCGTCGGAAAGGGGCATAGGGTGGTCACTCCATTATCGAACTGAAATGACCCCAAATTAGACCACCAATTTGGCCGGATGTGGAGGATAAACCAGATACGCATCGGGAAATATTTTCACGCTAAATTATTGAAAAATAATCAAAAAGTAACTCATAGAGAAGCATGAAAACAAAGATTTGGCTCCCCTGACTGGACTCGAACCAGTGACATACGGATTAACAGTCCGCCGTTCTACCGACTGAACTACAGAGGAATCGTGTGAACGGGCCGAATCATAGCGGCCAGCCTTCGACATGTCAAAGGCCGATTATACACTCTGCGACTGTTTGCTCGCAGAATGCACAAGCCATTGAGGTTTTGGCTGATTTAACCTCATTTTGCTCGTTTTAAGCGCAGCAGAAAGTGGCATTGAACGCTATTCGCCGGGCAGGTTATTCCAGAGTAATGGTTTGGTAGATCTGCTGTGGCCGGCCTACTTTGCCATAAATAGTCTCTGCGCCTAGCTATTGGGTGGTGGTGTAAAATTCAAGATAACGGCAGGCAGTGGTACAGCTTAACCCCAGTTTCTGCGCACCACTTTCAGCGGTGTGGTAGGCCATCGGCTCTTCGAACAGGGTGCAAATTTTCACTAGCGTCAGCTCATTGATGACAGCGGGTAGCACCGCCTGCCGGCCACCGCGTGCATAGGTGTTGAATAATTCGTCAATGTGCTGCTGGTTAAAGCGTGCTTTGTCCTTTAGCACCCGACGCCGTTGGCTAAGCTGTTGCAGGGTGTGGCTCAGTCGGTCATAGGCCAATGGTCTAATTAGGTAGTCGAACACGCCGTAGCGCAGTGCCTCGCTCACCGTGGCTATATCGTAGGCAGCAGTGATAAACACGATGCCATCGTAGTAACCACTCAGGGTCAGCTCACGCAGCAGCTCAATGCCTTGACCATCGGGCAGAAAGTTATCCAACAGGATCAGGTTTGGGTTGAGTTGGTCGGCCATCATACGTGCCTGCTTCAAGGTGCCAGCCAGATTTGCCGACAGCCGCCGTTTTGGCGGATAAATTCCGTGTGCTAGTGGCGTTCCATCTTCGACGGTAAGGATATTTAGCCATTCCATAGTGAAATCCGTAATTGCAATAATTATGCTAAATAAATATCAGTGAATCTTAGTGTCTAATTAAGACTATCTTAATAATAAACATTATATCCCCGTCATAGGTCAAGTTGCCTGGGCGTTAGCTTTTCTCGCTTACTCCAGTGACTTACCGGTGTAAGCTCCAGGAGCTGCTGCGTTGCTGACTTCCTGTAGCTCAAATTATTTAGGGCATAAAAACAATAAAGAAAATAAAAAACATTAAATAAATTATTATTTGAATGTGATTTTTGAAATGGATCAACAATTTTTTATTTTTTTCTGTTTACCATTGTCTCACTGAACGCTACTTGCTGGCGGCGGGAGATTCACTGTTGGTGCCCCATACACCTTGTACTATTTGCAGGATCTGCAAACGTAGCGCCGGGTCAAACCGATTGCGCATCCTTTTGATTCCTTACATTCAGGTAAATGATGAAAAATGATCCGAGAAGCAATGGCCGGCACGCTCGAATCCAGTGATGTCATGGTGCGCATTGCACCGGCGAAGGGCCGGAGCCTGACCTGCTGATCGCCAGCAGCGTGGAGAAACAGTTTGGCACAGCCATTCTACACAGAGTGCTGGAAGTACTGCAACGTTATGGGGTGGAACCAGTGCAGGTGGTAGTCGACGACAAAGGGGGGCTGGACTGCGTGCTGCACGCACGTCTGGAGACGGTGCTGATGCGCGATAGCGACAGTAGCCCACTGTCTTGGGCGGCGAGCAACGTCTTTATCTACCAGGTTGATGCGCTGATGTTCGATTTGGAGGACTCGGTGATCCTGCGCGAGAAGGACGCCGCCTGCGGGCTGGTGTATCACGCGTTGCCGCACCCACTGTATCAAGAGGTAGAGACCCTTGTTCGGGTCAACGCGCTAGATTCTGCCTATGGTTTGGCTGACTTGCAGGCGGTAGTGCGCGGTGGGACGGATATCGTGCGGTTGCCTAAGACCGACTGCGCGCAGGATGTTACCGATATGGCGCGAGAAATCGCCGCCATTGAGGCCGACTGTGGTCGCCCAGTCGGCAGCACCGGTCTGCTAGCAGTGATCGAATCGGCACAGGGCATTACCAACGCGGTGGCGATCGCCCAGGCTTCGCCGCGCCTGATGGGTATTGCACTGGGGGCAGAAAACTACGCGCGTAACCTGTGCACCGAGCGGTCGCCAGAGGACATCGAACTGTTTTTCGCCCGCTGCTCGCTGTTGCCAGCGGCGCGCGCCGCTGACATTCAGGCGTTCGATACCGTTTATTCCGATGCCAACAACGAGGCCGGGTTCTTGCAAGAAACAGCACTGATCAAGCCGCTTGGTTTCGACGGTAAATCGCTGATCAACCCATGGCAGATCGAACTGTTGCACAAGGTGTTTGCGCCGATCGTCATAGCAGTCGCCCATGCCCGGCAAGTGGTAGAAGCCGCCGAGGCAGTAGAACAGGAAGGGCGTGGTGTTACTCAACGGTAAGATGGTTGCCCGGTGATTGAACGTGCGCGGTTAATGCTGGAGCGCGCGGCACTGTCCGGTATTCGGGAATAGCCCATGCAGCAAGAGGAGGCATGATGAATCGCCAACAACGGCTGATGAGCTTTAATAACGCGACGAACTTGGGCTGCTATCAGGATGCCTCCAAGGCCAATTTGCAGGCGCGTAAACCGCGTGACATCAAACGCTGCGACTCGTTACAGCAGGCGGTGCACCGTGGCGGGTTGCAGGACGGCATGACTATCTCCTTTCACCATGCGTTCTGTAGTGGGGATCTGGCGCTGAATCAGGTGATGGAGACGCTAGTGGCGATAGGTTTCCGCAACTTGACGCTAGCCTCTAGCTCTCTGTCCGATTGTCATGCACCGCTGGTTGGACATATCTGCAACGATGTGGTGAGCTGCATCTACATCTCCGGCCTGCGCGGGTCGCTAGCGGATGCCATCTCGCGTGGCTTGCTACAAATTCATTTCCACGGTGGCCGGGTCAATTTGATCGAGTCCGGCGAGTTGAAGATCGACGTTACTTTCCTCGCGGTGCCGGCTTGCGATGAGTTTGGCAACGCCAATGGTTACAGCGGCGAAGCTTGCGATTCGATCGGTTATGCGCGGGTGGATGCCGAAGCAGCGGAAACGGTGGTGGTGTTGACCGAACAGATCTTGCCGTACCCGCATCATCCGGCCAGCCTGGCGCAGGATCGGGTGGATCTGATCGTTCAACTCAAACAGGTGGGCGAGGCCGACGAGATTAGTGCCGACACTACACGTATGACCTCTAACCCACGTGAATTGCTGATCGCCCGCCGTGTTGCCGAGGTGATCGCCGGTTTTGACTGCTTTACCGAGGGATTCTCACTGCAAATCGGCACGGAGGGGCTTCACTGGCGATGACCCGCTTTCTGGAAGACAAAATGCGTGCACGCGGCATCCGTGCTGGATTTGCGCTTGGCGGTATTCCCTCGACTATGGTGGAGCTGCATGAGAAGGGGCTGATAGGCAAACTGCTGGATATGCAAAGCTTTGACCGCACGGCAGCGATGTCGCTTGCACGGAACCCCAACCATATTGAAATCAATGCCAATCAATATGCCAATCTCCGTTCCAAAGGGGCGTCGGTTGATCGGCTGAATGTGGTAGTGCTGAGTGCACTGGAGATCGACACTTGCTTTAGCGTCAATGTGTTGACGGGTTCGGACGGTGTGCTGCGCGGTACTTCCGGTGGTCACTGCGACATCGAAGCGTCAGAGCGGTTGGCAATCATCGTTGCGCCGTTGGTACGCGGGCGTATTTCTACGCTGGTGGAGCAGGTGACCACTTGCGTTCCCCCTGGCTCTAGCATCGACATCCTGGTCACTGACCACGGCATCGCTGTTAACCCGGCGCGGCCAGAGCTGGCACAGCGGTTACAGCAAGCTGGGCTGTCGGTGGTGAGCATCGGCTGGCTACATCAACGTGCGCTGCAACTGACCGGTGAACCAGCACCGATCGCCTTCACCGACAAAGTGGTAGCGGTAGTGCGCTACCGTGATGGTTCGGTGAGCGATGTAGTTCACCAAGTGGCGGAGTAAACCATGCTCGCCGTCGATCCCCCATTGGCCGTTAATCGCCCGGTCAGCCTGCCGGCGTTGCTGATCAGCCGCGAATGCCGCCAGGCTCGTCAGCAGGCGCGGCACCAGTGCATATTGCTGGTGCTGACGCTGGTGGTGCCGGGGTCGGTGAAGGACAACGCGTTAACGCGCCGCATCTTTAACCTTGGTTGGCAGGCGCTGTGTCAACGGCTATCTGAACAGGGTTGGCCCTGCCTGCAAGCCGCAATACTGGCGTTGCCTACCGGTTGTGAAGGCTATCTAGCACTACAGGCGGACGCGTGGCGAGTGAAAGATTGCGCCATACAGTTGGAAATGCGCCAGCCGATTGGCCGACTGTGGGATATCGATGTGCTCACCCGGGAGGGGCGCATTCTGTCACGGCGTAATAGGGGTCTGCCAGAGCGCCGCTGCCTGCTGTGCCGCCAGCCAGCAAAGGTCTGCGCCCGTCAGCGACGCCATGCTAGCCCACAGTTGCTAAATGAAATGGAAAGGATAATCAATAATGCGATCTCAACCGGATGATTCGCCTGTGCACATTTCGCAGGAAGCCTGCAATTTTGCCCGCACCGCCTACCGTGCTCTGTTGGTAGAAGTCAACCTCACACCTAAACCAGGGTTGGTGGATCGTCATAACACTGGCGCGCATCACGACATGGAGCTAAGCCATTTTTACCGCAGCGCCCGCGCCATCGGCGTGTGGCTACCGCGCTTTATCAAGCGGGGGTATGAAGATGCCGCATTGCCCGCCACGCAGCAGTTGGCGCGGCTGCGGCCGCTGGGCATGGCCTGTGAAAACCACATGTTCTGCGCTACAGGCGGTATCAATACCCATAAAGGCAGCATATTTTCTCTTGGCCTACTGTGTGCCGCTTTTGGTCGCTTGCAGCGGCAGCAGCGTGCGCTGAACGCCGAGGCGTTGTGTGCAGAGACGGCGGCGATGTGTCAAGGGTTGGTGGAACGGGAGCTACGGCACACCAAAGGCTGGCAGACAGTTGCTCAGCGGTTGTTTGCCGCACACAAGCTGAGCGGTGCGCGCGGCGCGGCGGAGTCTGGCTTTCGGCTGGTAGTTGGTGGTGCTTTGCCGCTGTATCGGCAGCGCCTTATGGCGGGATATGACCAACAAGCGGCGCTAATAGACAGTCTACTGTGGCTGATGGCTCACAATGATGACACTAATGTCGCTTCACGTGGCGGTATAAACGGCGTGCACTGGCTGCGGCGGTGCGCCGCCGAGTTATTGGCGCGGGGCGGAACGACGGGAGATCTGGGGCTACAGCGTCTGTATCGCTTCGACGGCGAATGCATCGCCCGCAACCTTAGTCCTGGCGGCAGCGCCGACCTGTTGATAGTCACTTGGCTGCTGGCGCAATTACCGGGTAATTAAAAATAATAACTTTCAGGAGAATCCCCATGTCTCAAACTCAGGAAAAAATCTGGAAAGCGATAGCACCGTTGGCAGTGCTTGCGATCCTGTTATTGATACCGGTGCCTGATGGCATGCCGCCACAAGCCTGGCGTTACTTCGCCATCTTTGTGGCGATGATCGTCGGCATGATTCTGGAGCCGATCCCAGCCACCGCTATCAGCTTTATCGCGGTAACCACCAGTGTATTGAGTGCCAATTGGGTGTTGTTCAGCGCGCAGGATCTGGCTGAACCGGGTTTTAAAGCCGACAAAGAAGCGCTTAAATGGGGGCTGGCGGGCTTCTCCAGCACCACCGTATGGCTGGTATTCGGTGCCTTCATCTTCGCGCTAGGATATGAGGCCACCGGGCTAGGGCGGCGCATCGCGTTGTTCATGGTGAAGTTTATGGGGAAGCGCACTCTGACGTTAGGCTATGCGGTGGTGATCATCGATATCCTGTTGGCTCCGTTCACCCCGTCCAACACTGCGCGTACCGGTGGCACGGTGTTCCCGGTAGTGAAAAACCTGCCGCCGTTGTTTGATTCATTCCCCAATGATCCCTCATCACGTCGCATCGGCGGCTACCTGATGTGGATGATGGTGGTGGGTACTAGCATCAGTTCCTCAATGTTTGTCACCGGTGCCGCACCCAACGTGCTGGGCGTGGAGTTTGTCGGCGAAATCGCTGGGGTGAACATCAGTTGGATGCAGTGGTTCCTGGCATTCCTTCCGGTCGGTCTGATGTTATTGATTATTGCGCCGCTCATTTCCTATTACCTTTACAAGCCGGGTGTGACCCACAGTAGTGAGGTAGCCTCCTGGGTTAACAACGCACTGGATGAAATGGGCAAACTGACCCGCAAGGAATACACCCTGATCGGCCTAGTATTACTGAGCTTGAGCCTGTGGGTGTTCGGCAGCAAGATGTTGAATGCCACTGCGGTTTGCCTATTGGCGGTATCACTGATGCTGGCGTTGCAGGTGGTGTCGTGGAAGGATATCACCAAATATTCCAGCGCCTGGAACACACTGGTTAACCTGGCAACCTTGGTGGTGATGGCCAATGGTCTGACGCGTTCCGGATTTATCGACTGGTTCGCCCGGACGATGAGCACGCATTTGGACGGCTTTTCACCCAATATGGCGGTGATAGCGCTGGTGCTGGTTTTTTACTTCGCCCACTACTTATTCGCCAGTCTGTCGGCACATACCGCCACCCTGCTACCGGTGATCCTTGCGGTGGGCAAAGGGCTGCCGGGCGTGCCGCTGGAACAGCTCTCGATGCTGTTGGTGCTCTCGATCGGTATCATGGGGGTTCTGACACCTTATGCCACCGGCCCTGGGGTAATCATCTATGGCTGTGGTTATGTGAAATCAAAGGATTACTGGCGGTTGGGCGGCATTTTGGGGGTGGTTTACATCGCGGCGCTATTGTTGATTGGCTGGCCGATCATGAGCCTGTGGTACTGAATTCCGGTGAGCTGTGGCGGCCATCGGCAGATGGCCGCTGCGCAGGTATGATCCTTTCTGTAAATTTTTCATTCCTTTTGGTAGACACATTCTCCACTCATACAAACTTATGCTAATTGATTAGTGTAGTAGCCCCGTTTAAACCGGACACTTTATCAATAAGACTTAGGCATAGACCTATGTTTAAGGAGTGTCTTGTGCAAGGAATCGAAGTGCCCACTGGCGAGCAGAAGCGACGCCGTTATACTGCCGAAGAGAAGAGCCGTTTTGTTGCGCTGTCCATGCAGCCCGGCTATTCCGTTTCCCTGGTTGCCCGGCAATATGGCATTACCCCCAGTCTGCTTTTTAAAGGGAAACGACTTATGAATGATGCTGGTCAATCTGCGATCGCCGCTGGCGATGAAGTTGTCAGTGTCTCTGAATTAAGGCCCTGGAGAAAAAGGTAAAACAGCGTGAGCAGATGCTGGGCCGCAAAACCATGGAAGCCGAAATCCTTCGCGATGCGCTGGAGATAGCGCAGTCAAAAAAGTTGATATCGCGTATGCCATTGCTGCCCCAGGACGATATCCGCTCGGTACGGGTGGTGTTCAGTCTGGACTGCTGCGATCGCGAAGCCATCAGTGGGAGTGCCACCACCGGGGGTATCAGCAGCGAAATAGTGCAGGATCTGCCGACAGAAAATCTGGAAAAACGGTTCGGAAACACGCTGAAGGTTCCCCATCCGATAGAATGGCTGATGGATAACGGCAGTTGCTACATAGCTGATGCTACGCGTACGTTCGCCAGGTCACTGGGGTTCATCGTATGCACAACACCGGTGCGCAGCCCGGAAAGTAACGGCACGGCAGAATCGTTCATGAAGACATTCAAGCGGGATTATGTCTACGTAAATGATCTGCCGGATACGGCATCAATGCTGGAAAAGCTGGCTGAGTGGATGGCAGATTATAACAACTGGCATCCGCATAAGGGGCTGAAAATGAGATCCCCACGCGAATACCGTGAAGCCGTATTAGCGGTTAATTAACTGTGTCCGTTTTAGCCGGGGCAACTCCACTACGCGAAAGTTTTATCTTTCCTGCCGGTTTTCCATAAGCATTGATACTGAAAAGATAAAAATTCGTTTTAGCCAGATCGATGCCGGTGATTTTCATTTCAGACATGGTATCATTCTTGCTTATTCTTCTGATTTAAGTTCATCCATCATGGCGGAAATGGATGCTGTCGTGAAGAAGGGGGAAGGCCATCTCATCGCTTACTCTTCATTCGCCGTGTCCTAAAGCCGGTTCTTCAGGGCAGGGGAGAGGAAGAGTTGTTGTCGGCAAGTACAGTGTTTAAGATTATGCGTTGGCATACTCACCCAAGGATGAATACTCCGTTGTCTACTTTTATTCGCGATATCGAATTTCTGACCCTTGAGAATTATCCAGGGCGGGTTGCCCGTTGCCATTTCTCTTTGGCGGACTATCGGGATGATTGTTTCCACGAAATAGGCATCATTATCCCGGAGCATTTGGTGCACGCGGTGCCGAAGCGGCGGGCAGAATATTTGGCTGGGCGTTGTCTGGCCCAGCGACTGCTGGCCCCGCTGGGCTTCACCGACTTTATTCTGCTACCGGGGGAAGATCGCGCACCGCAGTGGCCACCAGGTATCGCTGGCGCACTGAGCCATAATGCACATATCGCGTTGTGCGCTGTGCATGGGGAACCCGGACAGGGCGGTGTTGGGCTGGATGTAGAGACGCTGATGTCCAGTGTGAGTGTGCAAGAGCTGTGGAGTAATATCGTTGGTGTGGAGGAGTGCGACAGGCTGCGTTGCCAGCCACAGGCATTTAACCTATTACTGACGCTGACGTTCTCTGCCAAAGAGAGCCTGTTCAAGGCGCTGTATCCACAAGTGCGGCGCTATTTTGATTTTCTGGACGCATGCATAATGGCAATTGATGAACAAAAACGGACATTTGAATTAAAACTGCTAAAGACACTTTCCCAACAGTACCCTGCTGGCTACCGATTTTTTGGCCGCTATTGGGTCGAAGGTGACGATATAACGACGTTTATTTACTGTTGAATCAAGCTGATATTATGTATTCGTTGTTGATTTGCCATGCCTTGGTGAGCAGCTGTGGGTCAACCCGCTTTATTTTGTTCGTTAATCTTGTGGTGGGATCTGTAGCCATACGCTTTGCATGGCTACCTACGATGTTTTACTGGGGGAATCGCTTAACTTTTCAGTTTGGCAGTGATTTTCGCCACATGCTCGCCCTGATAACGGGCGATGGTCAGTTCCTCAGGGCTTGGGGAACGGGAGCCATCATTACCAGCCATGGTGGTGGCACCGTAAGGAGTGCCGCCACGGACATGTGAGGTGTCAAGCAACTCCGGTGTGGCGTAGCCGATAGGAACAATAATAAAGCCGTGATGAGCCAGCGTGATCCAAGTGGAGGTGATGGTCTGTTCCTGCCCACCACCGGTACCGGAGGAGGAGAACACGCTGCCTACTTTGCCGTACAACGCGCCGGAGGCCCATAGCCCACCGGTTTGATCAAGGAAAGTGCGCATTTGGCCAGCCATATTACCGAAACGTGTTGGCGTGCCGAAAATAATGCCATCATAAGCGGCCAACTCCTGCGGGGTGGCGATTGGTGCCTGCTGGTCGCTCTTTCCACCAGCCTTGACAAAAGCCCCCTCCGGGATGGTTTCCGGCACCCGTTTTACGGTGACATCCACGCCGTCTACCCTGCGCGCCCCTTCTGCTACTGCGTGTGCCAGTGTTTCAATGTGCCCGTACATTGAGTAATAAAGAACCAATATTTTCGCCATGTTCGGTACTCCCACTCAGATCATTAACCAAGATGCTGTGCTAATCATAGAAGTGAATGGTGATTTATTGGAATAAAGATGCGATTTTTATTTAAACACATCAGGTCTGCTAAGCGGGGATTTCAGGCGCTGTTTATCAGTTTTGGTACGCTTTTTTTATCAATTAATTATTTTATCTCTATGAGGCTTTTCACTAGCGTAGATGGTCAAAAGAGGCATTGGCTAAACATGGTTGTACAGCACAGTGGCGATGCTGTGCGCAAAAGGTGCAGCGCCTGCCCAATTAGTGTTGCTGAACTGGGCAGGCGCTGCGGGACGTGCCATTATTAAGTGGCCTTCTTGTTGCGCAGCAGCATGTAGGAAAGGCCGAGTACCATAAACCACAGCGGCGTGGCGATCAGAGCTTGGCGGGTATCTTCACGCAGCGCTAGCAGCACCAGCACAAAGGCAAAGAACGCCATACAAATCCAGCACATTAGCCTGCCTGCCGGCATCTTATAGATTGATTTCTGGTGTAACGCGGGGTGCTGTTTGCGATAAACCAGGTACGAACATAGGATGATACTCCAGACGAACATGAACAAGATCGCCGAAACCGTGGTGACCAAGGTAAACACCATCATCACGTTTGGGATCAGGAAAATCAGCACTGAGCCACACAACAAGCAAAGGCATGAGAAGATCAGACCGTTGGCTGGTACCGCGCGTTTAGACAGGTTGGCGAACGATTTTGGCGCATCGCCTTCCTGTGCCAAGCCGAACAGTATGCGACTGGTAGAAAACACCCCACTGTTGGCAGAAGAAGCGGCTGAGGTCAGCACCACGAAGTTGATAATGCTGGCCGCTGCTGGTAGGCCGATCAGGACGAATAACTCAACGAATGGGCTTTTGTCTGCAACAACCGAGTTCCAAGGCGTGACCGACATGATCACCATCAGCGCGAACACATAGAACATAATGATGCGCAGTGGAATGGCGTTGATGGCGCGCGGCAGCACTTTTTCTGGGTCTTTGGTTTCCGCTGCGGTGGTACCCACCAATTCAATACCGACGAAGGCGAATACCGCAATCTGGAAGCCAGCGAAGAAGCCGCTGATGCCTTTCGGAAACAATCCACCGTTATTCCACAGGTGTGAAAGTGAGGCAACGGTACCAGACGGAGACTGGAACTGCATGACGATCATCACCAGCCCAATGACGATAAGGCTGATGATGGCGACGATTTTTATCATCGCGAACCAGAACTCCGTTTCACCGAACACCTTCACCGTCACCAGGTTCAGGACAAGCAGCAGCAGTATGCACAGCAGTGAGGCGATCCACTGCGACAATTCGGGGAACCAGAACTGAGCGTAGGCAGTGATCGCTACCACGTCGGCGATGCCGGTAACCACCCAACAGAACCAGTAAGTCCAGCCGGTAAAGAAACCGGCCCATGGGCCGATCAGATCTGCGGCAAAATCACTGAACGACTTATACTCCAGATTGGACAGCAACAGTTCGCCCATGGCACGCATCACGAAGAACAGCATAAAACCAATGATCATGTACACGATGATGATGGAAGGGCCAGCCAGGCTGATGGTTTTACCGGAACCCATAAACAGACCTGTACCGATCGCGCCGCCAATGGAGATCAGTTGAATATGCCGATTGGTTAAGTTTCGTCGTAGATGTTCTTTTGACGCGGGCGTAACGTCGGTGGTTATTTCAGAGTGATCTACCATTTGATGATGTCCTGTTTTACCTGTCATTAGTGGGATATGTAAGTTCTGAGGTGGCTGTTTTTTTACGTTTATTAGATTGGCTTGGTTTAGTAAGCCAGTGCGGTAACCTCTCCCTTGTGCAACAGATTTACAATATTTATGTGCGAGATTAAAGTTGATTATTCCTTGCGCTGGCATTACGGGGGTAGAAATGGGGCGTTCAAGGAGTGGAAGATTACTCTGAAAAATGGTAAATTAACAGAACTTATGTGGATTTTTTTATCAAAAAACATGGTATTGCCAATTTTACATGAAAAAAATAATCCGTGTAAGCATTTGACAGTAATGCAGCAGAAGAGAATAATGAAGCCGTTGGGTCGTTAGCTCAGTTGGTAGAGCAGTTGACTCTTAATCAATTGGTCACAGGTTCGAACCCTGTACGACCCACCAACAAAAACATGTACTGGCATGTGTGATTCATAGACATCATTTCAATTTTCTCAGCTCAAGTTCAAGCTTGCAATTCTGCTCTTGTATGCGTTCGTCACCGGGCTGATAGTCTGCGTGAACGGCATCGGAGTAAGGTGTTTGCTCAGCAAGCTCGAAGTAGCGCTCCATCGTAGTTTTACCATTGAGAGCGCTATGAGGAGGCTCCCAGTTATAGTCATGCTGCCACATTCAGCCAGTAGCTCCTTCTGGTCGTTAGCTTAGCGGTCTACAGTAGCGTAAAATTCAGCTTTGTCTGTTTTCTAAGAACGTTCAACTTTGTCATTAAGATGAGGTGAAGTTGGCTTATTTGGACGCAGCTTGATGCCGTATTCTTTCAATCTCTCCTGCACCTTTACGGCAAAAAATTCTCTTCCCCGATCAGTCTGAAATCGCTGAATTGGAAAAGGCATTTCTTCAATAACACAATCAATAAAATCCAGTGTATTTGCAGCTGTGCGGCGAGAGTAAAGCCTCAGGATCCTGCAATGAGTGCAATTATCAACAGATGTGTACTGATATAAACCGGGATCCATCTTACATGTGTCCATCTGGACGCGGTTGCGGGAACAGGGAGTGCGTAGCGAATGAAATCAGCTTACGCAGAAATTTAACAACTGGCTTAACCTGATTCTGGCAAAGAACCTTGTGGATCGTAGCCATCGCCAGAGAGATGGAATGAAGCCGCTTTAACTCGCTCTGAATGCGTTTTGCCCCCATATTTCGCAGGGAGCATAGCTCCAGAATCAGGGCTATCTCAACAGGAGCAGTTTTAGTTGTTGGAGAGTTTTTAGGACGACGACTGTGGCTTTCCAGTCCTGCCCTGTGCCAGATACCTGCGCCACCATTTACGCAATGTGGGGCGGGAAATGCCGCAGCGACGGCATACAAGTCCCGCATCACCAGATGTTTCATAAAGTTTAACCCACTGTAGCCGCTGCTGAATTTCCTTGTTCATGGTGAGTCGTTATAGTGAAACGATGTCTATGAATCACACACGCTTTTATCTGTTGGAAAAGTTGCAGTGCGGCGATCGTAGCCAATACAATGTCCCTTTATGCTTTGAAATCCCGAGCCAATTCCTGCGGTCGGCGTTCTCGGTCGCTTTGCGACGCATTCTGGCCGCGTTGCCGCAGTGCGCAAATAGCCTGGCATGGAAGGCGCAAAAGTTGGTCTTGACGGAAAAACGTCAGGCTTGTTTGCTCGAGGAAGAGCGGCATATTGATAAAACGCAGGAGCCGGATAACGCATTCAATGCGCTGTTTGGTCGTCGTTTTGCGTTGGAAAGAGGCGAGGTGTGCGCATTAAGTTACGTCACCTATTATAAAGAAAAGCACTACTTAATTTTGAATATGGCCGCATCTCTTTATTGATGGCAGCGGCATGCACAATCTGCTGTTGGCGCTAAACGAAACGCCTGAAGCGTCGGCATTGGCACTGTAGTAGCCCCCGTTTAAACCGGACACTTCATCAATAAGACATAGGCATAGACCTATGTTTAAGGAGTGTCTTGTGCATGGAATCGAAGTGCTCACTGGCGAGCAGAAGCGACGCCGTTATACTGCCGAAGGGAAGAGCCGTTTTGTTGCGCTGTCCATGCAGCCCGGCTGTTCCGTTTCTCTGGTTGCCCAGCAATATGGCATTACCCCCAGTCTGCTTTTTAAAGGGAAACGACTTATGAATGATGCTGGTCAATTTGCGATCGCCGCTGGCGATAAAGTTGTCAGTGTCTCTGAAGTTAAGGCCCTGGAGAAAAAGGTAAAACAGCGTGAACAGATGCTGGGCCGCAAAACCATGGAAGCCGAAATCCTTCGCGATGCGCTGGAGATAGCGCAGTCAAAAAAGTTGATATCGCGTATGCCATTGCTGCCCCCTGACGATATCCGCTCATCCGAATAACGCAGGCACTGAAGGTGTCACGGTTCAACCTTTATGAACGCCTGAGTGGGCTGCGACAGCCACGCACTGTGCATTACAGGGCGATAAATCGGGTACTGGCGGTTCAGATGGCACTCTTCAAATACCATGCTGGCGTTCAGGCTATCGACTTCCAGCTACAGGTAGTACCAGGGATCTCATTAGTTGGCGCAGTAGAGGGGGACTTCCTCAGCGGTGTTTATCACATAATAAAATAAACGGTGCCGATGCAGGGGGAGGTGAAGCGGCGTCCTTTGTCGCTATAAAAAAGGCATATTCTTCCATATTTAGTCAGCCACTGTATGGTAATTTCAAACTGTGGAAAATAGTAACAGTGGAGAAAATACATCACCACGCAGTTTCACGTTAACTTTTCCACCTTGGTCTATCTTTGAAGCTTTTGTCCGGCTATAGGTCTATCTTACACGGTGGGTCTGATGTCAGTCATATACGATTTCAGCATCACCTTTTTGATCCTAGGCTGCAATGAGCTGTTTTTACGCTGATCTTAGCTTTGACTCTGAGTGGTAAGGAAGGGGTATTCAATGCAGTAGTGTCATGATGCTGAAAAACAGCAATGTCAGCATGATGAGGGTGGCGTTTTGTACCGTTTTGCGCACCAGCTTGCTGGTGCGCAGGCGGCTGTCAATCACACGCAGCACCGGTATCATCAGCAGTATGTAAACAAATATCAGCATAGCGGTCAGCGGTTGTTGGATCATCCGGGCTACTCTTTTTTGGCATTGTTATGGCCTATCAAGTATATCAGCATGGGGGATGTAGCGTGGTCGATCCCGAGAAACGCTAGTGTAGATGGCATGGTCTCGATAACCGCTAAAGGCCTCCGGTAGGTTATTACTGCTGCCTGTAGAATTTTCTTTTTATGTCTGTGGGTATGATCGACCATGTGCCTCCGAATAAGGCCGCCCGAAGGTGGACACTGCCTAGCGTGTAGAATGATTGTTAACTACTGCTGGTACCAATGCAGATATAATATTTCAAATGATAATCAATATCAACCAGGGAAAAGAGTACGCCAGGTGGCGTGCTTTAGAGGGGCAATCCCAATTATTTCCTTCCCAAAACGATCATCCTGCTGGCATGGGCACTGTGGCCTTAAATATAAAAAATGGTCAGGTTCAATTTTCAATTGAATGGACGACCTATATGGTAGCAAAACCATAGCATCCCCAAAAGTGGTACCCCGCGTGTCTGCGGGGTCACCAGCATCAGGTGCTCAGGCCGCCGAGGCACAGATACTTAATCTCAAGGTAGTCCTCAATGCCATACTTAGAGCCTTCCCGGCCCAGACCTGAATGCTTGATACCGCCGAACGGGGCTACCTCCGTGGATATCAACCCCGCATTGATGCCGACGATGCCGTACTCCAGTGCTTCAGCCACGCGCATTACCCGCCCAATATCGCGGCTATAGAAGTAAGACGCCAGGCCAAACGGCGTATCGTTGGCTAATTCGATGGCTTCGGCTTCGCTGCTAAATCGGATCAAAGGTGCCACCGGGCCAAAAGTTTCTTCGCGGAAGATTTTGGCTTCGCGCGGCACATTGGTCAAAATGGTGGGGGTATAGAAATAATGACCCAGCGTGTGGGGCTGACCGCCCAGCAGTACCGAAGCACCATGTGCAACGGCATCGGCGATATGTTCGCTGACTTTATCCACTGCCGCTTGGTTAATCAGCGGGCCGATGCTCACACCATCGTCCAGGCCATTACCGACTTTTAGTTTTTCCACGGCGTTTTTTAGCTTGGTGGCGAATGCATCGTACACATGTTCCTGAACTAGAAAACGGTTGGTGCAGACGCAGGTTTGGCTAGCATTACGGTATTTTGCCGCTATTGCGCCGGTCACCGCTGCGTCCAGATCGGCATCATCGAATACAATAAACGGCGCATTGCCGCCCAGTTCCATACTGGTTTTTTTGATGGTTGGTGCACACTGCGCCAGCAACTGCGCGCCGACTTCAGTACTGCCGGTGAAGGAAAATTTGCGTACGTCCGGGTTGGCAGTCAGTTCACCGCCGATGGCTTTGCTGGAACCGGTGATCACATTGCACACCCCGGCTGGTAACCCGGCGCGCTCCGCCAGCACGGCGATCGCTAACGCTGAGAATGGCGTCTGGCTCGCGGGGCGGATCACGCCAGTGCAGCCTGCTGCCCAGCCGGGGCCAGCTTTACGGGTAATCATCGCCGCCGGGAAGTTCCATGGGGTGATGGCGGCGAACACGCCAATCGGTTCCTTTTGCACGATAATGCGTTGTCCCGGCTGGTCTTGCGCAATGGTGTCGCCATACACCCGCTTGCCTTCTTCGGCGAACCATTCGATAAAGGATGCTGCATAGGCTATTTCGCTACGGCTTTCAGCCAGCGGTTTACCCTGTTCAGCGGTCATGATGCGCGCCAAATCGTCCAGGTTTTCCATCATCAGTTCAAACAGGCGGCGCAGCTTGCTGGCGCGCTCTTTGGCTGTCAAGGCTCGCCAGGCAGGTTGCGCTTTTTTAGCGGCGGCGATCGCCCGTATGGTTTCTTTGGCACCGAAATTGGGCACTTGGCCGATTTGTTCGCCGGTGGCAGGGTTGTGGATCTCGATCGACTGGCCGTTTTTGATGGATAACCATTGCCCATTGATGTAGTTTGCCTCGCGGAACAGTGCAGCATCCTTGAGAGTTGCGGAGAAGTGAGTGCTCATTGGTATCTTCCTTTGCAGCATGGTCTATCCCATACGACGACTTTTACCCTGATAAATTTTCCACCGCGTTGGGGGGATAAGCAACCAGTTTGCTGCATACGCCAAGCGAAGTAGCACGCAACGATTGCCCCTACAGGCGCTTATTTTACTCACATATAATCATTTAACTCTCAACAATATAGATGCGTTAATTATTTGGTTGAAAACAGGCAGGTGATGATATTAA
Organism: Serratia symbiotica; assembly: GCF_000821185.2. Lineage (NCBI taxonomy): Bacteria > Pseudomonadati > Pseudomonadota > Gammaproteobacteria > Enterobacterales > Yersiniaceae > Serratia > Serratia symbiotica. The sequence continues at coordinate 914,012 of NZ_CP050855.1, forward strand.
CTGCTGTAGATGCCGTTCTTACCTTGTCTCTTTGCTTGATATAGTGCGTGATCTGCCAGATCGATAAAGCTAATTGGCGTATCGTTATACCTATGCGGCACTTTGGCATAGATGCCGATGCTTATGGTGACAATGCCGTGCGGATTGCCCTGATGCGGGATCTTTAGTTTGCGTACCGCGTCGATGATACGTTCGGCAAAAAACAGCGCGCCCTGAGCATCGGTATCTGGCAGGATAATGCCCATCTCTTCACCACCATAACGCGCCATGATGTCGTTGCTGCGGCGGGCTAACCCTTTCAGCGTCTGCCCAATTTGTTGCAGGCACTGGTCGCCAGCGACATGGCCATAGATATCGTTGTATTGTTTGAAATAGTCCATATCTAGCATCAACAATGCTACGCTACGGTAATTGCGTGCAGCCCGCGTCAGCTCATTTTTCAGCGCAATATCGAATTGTCGGCGGTTTGCCAGGCCGGTAAGGCTATCTATCAGCGCCAGTTCCTCCAGCATCTGGTTAATGGTGGTCAACTGGTCGCGGGTACGCATTAGCTCGGCTTCAGTTTGCACACTGTGTTTGATCTGCCGCAGCAATACCAGCCCCATCACCAGCAGAATGACCAGCAGTGAGAAACCGCCCATGGCAAACATGTAGGCATCGTTGCGCCAGTCAGCTAGCACGTCCCGTTTTGACAACCCGGCGGTGATCACCAGCGGATAGCGCTTTACCCGTGAATAGCCGTAAATTCGTTCCACCTTGTCATACGGCGAGGAGATGGTGGCGTTCCCAAATTCTGAGTGCGGCAGAATTTCGCGGAACAATATGGTCTGAGAAATATTTTTGCCAATTGAGGTCAGAGCGTAGGGGCGTCGGTAAAGAATGGTGCCGTCCGCCATCAGCAGGTTCATTGAGGCGTCAGTGTTAAGTGCAAAGCTGTCGTAAAACTGGTGGAAATAATCAAGGTACAGTGCCGCCATTATTACGCCAGCGAAGCTACCGTCTGGATTATTGAAGCGGCGCGAAATCGGAATGATCAAATCGCCAGTGGAGCGGCTGCGGATCACTTTGCTAATGTATAGGGTGTTTGCATCGTAGTTCTGATGATATTTAAAATACTCGCGATCAGCATTATTGGCATTTTTGAGGACATTGTCTGATGACGTGATTAGCCAGTGGCCTTGCGAGTCAAAGATAAATATCCCTTGCAACTGCGGGAGTTCGTCGACCTGAGTCTGCATGACTCGCTGGAGCCGCAGCAGTTGTTGATGACTCTGCCCGTCGGTTTGGAGGCGTTCGGCTAGGTCGAGCAAGTTGTCGTCGATCTGCATAAAGGTGTCGTCAGCATGCTGAGCCAGCGAGCGAGCGAGGTTGGCTGATTCATGTTCGGCGTTGCTCAGATTGCGTTGACGGGCGTTCCAGATTTGCCAGCCATTAAACAGAATCAACGTGGCGGCAACGATGATAATAAACACACCAGCTTGAAATAATAACGGGGAGCTTTTAACGTTGAGCGGCTGCTCGGCATTTTGTGTCGGTTGCTGTTGAGTCATGTCACCCTTGTTGTTATGTAATTAATCTTCGAACCAAGTTAAGAGCAATCTTCCCTCTTAGTCATTAATACCGCTGCTCACTCCCCTCACAATGGAAAAAGGTGTGGTGAATGTAGAATACGAACCAAAATCGGGGTGCCCTATGCTGGATTGCGAGACGCATTAAATGTCAGATTAGAGCACTCAAAAGGGTGGCGTATTAAACATCCTGTGTTTTTCCAAGAATCGTTTAACTATAGTCTATGGAAACGGGCAGGTTGCTGATTTTTTTACTATAGTATTAGGGTGATGATTTTCAGGTAATGTTAATTAAGATCTTAAAATTTCAGTGAGCAATGATGTTGAGCAAATGACCTTGGGTGGTGGTTGTCGGTACCCAGGTGGTACTTTTTTCAACAGAAAGATCAGCGGTTAGGCTACCCTTGCGCAATTTGGCCGCCGTGGTGTTTTTTTCGTCAAATTAACTTGGCCGTCGCACGGCCTGAAAGGGGATGACTATGGGTCTGTTAAATAGCGTATTGGGTAACATTCTGGGGGGTGCCAGCAGCAAGGGCATCGATTATGCCGCCATTATGCAATGGGTTGAGCAACAGGGTGGCCTACAGGCGATTTTGGACAAATTCCGTCACGGGCAATTCGGTGATGTAGTGGGGTCATGGCTCAGCAACGGCAAAAACCAGCAGATTTCCGGCGACCATGTGCAGCAAGTGCTGGGCAGCGACGCTATCAATCAATTGGCCGAAAAACTGGGGGTCGATCCGGCTCAGGCATGCAGCACCATCGCAAAGTTTCTGCCTACGGTGGCTAACGCCGCATCACCCAACGGTGAAGTGCAGCAGGATGGTAACATACTGGGGGATATGGTCAGCAAGTTATTCAAGTAAAAGTTAAATTGTGTTCCACCCCTTACACCTTGATTACCTGCTTTTGAGGTCACAATACTACCGTGTTTAGTGACGGAATCCTAGGTTGTGTCCCGTAATTGATCGCCAGCGGCTCATATGCTATTGCGGGACATAAGCCTAACTCCCTTTCCCCGTTGCGCTGGCAGAGGGGGATGATGAAAAGGCAACCGACAGGGCACAAATCCTGCGCGTTTTGTGTCCCTTTGCAGCGTACTATGATAAAAAGAGTTGCTATTAAAGCCCGGTCATGAGTTAATAAACCCGGCCTGTGGTACAGACCTATTTATGCACGACATTTTGAGTAAAGTAGTTCAAATTTAAAGCGTTATCCTCTAGATAGCTCTTATCTGACGAATTTCCTTTCTAGTGCCTCCATAAGTAACTGATGCCGGCTATAACATGCCCATGGTGGCTACATTTATTATCGAAGGAAATTAGCATGTCTAACATGATCAAAGGTCAAGTGAAGTGGTTCAACGAGTCTAAAGGTTTTGGTTTTATCACTCCAGCAGACGGCAGCAAAGATGTATTCGTACACTTTTCTGCAATTCAGGATCAAGGCTTCAAGACCCTAGCAGAAGGCCAAAACGTACAGTTCTCTATTGAGAACGGTGCGAAAGGCCCATCAGCGGCTAACGTTACCGCTATCTAATCAGCCCTACTGATTAAAAAGCCATCTAGGCATTGATGGTTTCTCCAACTAAATCAATGCCAACAAACTAGAATGCTATCTCAGCTTGTGGGTGGTCAAGTACAGCATTTTGTTTCGTTTACTTTAAAATTAGTGGGGAGTGTCGCTAGACATTCTCCGCTAACTTCAGACATGAGATAACCTGCCCCAATTCTAGGCTCTTAGCCTGATACCCCAGAGATTTCCGTTACCCATTCAATGATTACTCTGTTTGTTAAAAACATTGCCTTAGAAATTGACCTGGTTAATATTACTGCGTGATTAATGGGTTTTCTGAACAACTCACACCTTTGATGAAATATCTGTTTGGCGAGCAGGATGGATTACCGCTACGACCAGTGAAAATGCCAGCCGTAATCAGCTCTGCGCCAAACTGCGAGGGGTCAGCAGTGCGTGAGTGATTGCTCAAATTCCCTGGTTATCCGTTGACTAACGTCGTGCTGTGCGGGTGGGAAAGGGCGATATGGCTCAAAAGTTTGTTCATCGGGAACTATTATTACATGAGGAAGAGTATCTAGTGACCCATCTCGGTTTAATCCATATTTAATAAATTGACCTTTACATCACAACTCCTCGTCACTATACTCAGCTAAAATTTCAGTGGAGGAACACAATTGGACAGTTTTAGTTGTAACGAAATAGATATACACAAGGCAAGCTGACCAATCCTTTTCTGATTTGTTGCTTGCCGAAATCGGTGGGCAGCACCTCTCTCTTTTTATTCCGAGCTGTGCATACCCAAATATCTCTACGTTATCTGATCCCTAATAGTTTCAGGAAAATTGAGTTGGACGTTGTTATGGTAATTTGCAGCCACAGCCTTTTCCCTCCAGGCACTAACATGCTTATTCGCTGATTTAATTTCAGCGCGATTTTTTGTGTGCTAAACAGCACATGATTTTATCTCTTATAGTTAATTAAGGGGAAAGTCATGGCTATGACTCCTTTTATTTTAAATTTATTACTGGCGATGTGCCTGGGTGCGGTTATTGGTGCTGAACGGCAATGGCGTCAGCGTATGGCTGGCCTGCGTACTAATGCCTTGGTGGCGACCGGGGCGGCGTTATTCATTCTCAGTTCCATGACTACCGATCCTTCCAGCCCCGGGCGGGTGGCCGCCCAGATTGTCTCAGGCATCGGCTTCCTTGGCGCTGGGGTGATTATGCGTGAAGGGCTGAATATTCGTGGCTTGAATACAGCTGCAACGCTATGGTGTTCTGCGGCTATTGGTGTGCTGTGCGGCTTGGGGCAGTACTGGGATGCACTAATCGCGACGCTGGTGATCCTGTGCGCCAATATTCTGTTGCGCGAGGCAGCACAGCGCATCAACTTGCAGCCGCAGCAGCAGGCGACCGATTTGGAACTGTGTTACCGCATTCAGGTTACCTGCGGCGAGCAGGATGAAATACTGGTGCGTACCCTGATATTGCAGGCATTGAACGGTGTGGCACTGCGGTTGCAATCCTTGCGTAGTGCGGATATCGAAAGCCCCGGTCAATTGGAAGTCTGTGCAGAAATAAATGCCATACCGACCGCGCAAAAAGAAATTGAAGGCATTGTTTGTCGCATCAGCCTGGAAAAAAGTGTGAGCGCCGTACGTTGGCGGATTACATCTGAATTACCGGTCTGATTAATTATCTAAATTTTTATTAATATAATTATATATTTTATTAACTTCAAGTTAAGGAGGCATTATGGATGATGGCCCCAGAAAGCATGATTTCTGCATGGTAGATATTTAGCTACGCTAATTAAATAATTCCATTCCGCACATACTTACCTGTTGATCGGGCAAACATCCCTGTGTGCAGAATCAAATAAGAGAATTGAGTTATGACTCAAATTAATCAAAAAGTACACCGCCGTGATAAGAGCACTGATCCTTACGCTATCGCGGAAGAGGCGAAAAACAGCATCGCCCAGACGCTGGCTAATTTAAAATGTAACCGCAATGGTTTAACTCAGGATGATGCTGAGGAACGGTTGCAACAATGCGGTGCCAATCAGGTTGCCCATGATAAGGCACCGCATGCGCTGATCCAGCTCTTCAACGCGTTTAACAACCCATTTATTTTCGTACTGATGACGTTGGCGGCGATCAGTTTCTTTACCGACTATTGGCTGCCAGCTCAGCACGGTGAAGAAACTGAACTTACCGGGGTCATCATTATCTTGATTATGGTGTCGCTAAGTGGCTTGTTGCGTTTTTGGCAGGAGTACCGCACCAACAAGGCGGCAGAAGCATTAAAATCCATGGTGCGTACTACCGCAACGGTGCTCCGCCGCCGCAGCTTTAATGCACATCCATTGTTGCTGGAAGTGCCTATCAGTGAACTGGTTCCCGGAGATATTATTCAGTTCTCTGCCGGCGACATGGTGCCAGCCGATGTGCGCCTGCTCGCCTCACGCGATCTGTTTATCAGCCAGGCGATCCTGACTGGTGAGGCGATCCCCATAGAGAAATACGATGCGATGAGCTGCGTCGCTCAAAAGTCGAGTGAGGATGATGTTTCCAGCGAGAATGAACTGCTGGAACTGTCGAATATCTGCTTGATGGGCACCAATGTTGCCAGCGGTACCGCCACGGCGGTGGTAGTGGCTACAGGTGGCCGCACCTATTTCGGTTCGCTGGCCAAATCGATCGTCGGCACACGGGCGCAAACAGCATTCGATCGCGGGGTGAACAGCGTCAGTTGGCTATTGATCCGCTTTATGTTGGTCATGGTGCCAGTAGTGCTGTTGATCAACGGTTTCACCAAAGGTGACTGGAGCGAGGCGGCGCTGTTTGCTCTTGCCGTTGCCGTTGGCCTGACGCCGGAAATGTTGCCAATGATCGTCAGCTCCAACCTGGCGAAGGGCGCGATTGCCATGTCGCGGCGTAAAGTGGTGGTCAAGCGGCTGAACGCCATTCAGAATTTCGGTGCCATGGACGTGCTCTGTACCGATAAAACCGGCACTTTGACCCAGGATCGCATCATTCTCGAACATCATATTAACATCAGCGGTGTCACGGATAATGAGGTGCTGTATTTGGCTTGGCTTAACAGCTTCCATCAGAGCGGCATGAAGAACCTGATGGATCAAGCGGTGATCCGCTTCGGGCGTGGCAAACCCGGTATTGAGACGCTGGGGCGTTACAGCAAGATAGACGAACTACCGTTCGATTTTGTGCGCCGCCGTTTGTCAATTGTAGTAGCGGATGAAAACCGCCAGCAGTGGCTGATTTGTAAGGGGGCGGTCGAAGAGATGCTGGGAATCGCCACCTATGTGCGGGAAGGGCAACAAACACTGGTGCTGGATGATGCGCGACGTGCGGCGCTGCTGGCGCTGGCGCGTCAGTATAATGAGGATGGGTTCCGCGTGTTGCTGTTGGCTAGCAGGAAACTGAGCGATCAGCAACAGGTTGCGCCGCTGAGCGTGGCTGACGAGCGCGATATGGTGATCCAGGGGCTGTTGACCTTCCTCGACCCGCCGAAAGAGAGTGCGCAGCAGGCGATCGCCGCGCTGCAAGAAAACGGCGTAACGGTGAAAGTGCTGACTGGTGACAACCCGGTTATTACCTGCAAAATTTGCCGTGATGTTGGGCTGGAACCGGGTGAACCGCTTTCCGGCCTACAAATTGAGCGGATGGGCGATGAAGAGTTGGCGAGTGAAGTGGAGCAGCGCACGGTATTTACCAAGCTGACGCCACTACAAAAATCGCGGGTGCTGAAAATGTTGCAGGCCAATGGTCATACTGTTGGGTTCCTTGGTGATGGCATCAATGATGCGCCAGCGCTGCGTGATGCCGATGTTGGCATTTCGGTGGACACCGGCACCGACATCGCCAAGGAGTCGGCGGATATCATTTTGCTGGAAAAGAACCTGATGGTGTTGGAAGAAGGGGTGATCAAAGGGCGTGAGACCTTCGGTAATATCATCAAATATCTGAACATGACTGCCAGCTCCAACTTCGGCAACGTGTTCTCGGTGCTGGTAGCCAGTGCATTCATTCCGTTTCTGCCGATGATGGCGATCCATCTGTTGATCCAAAACTTGATGTACGATTTTTCCCAGCTTTCGCTGCCCTGGGACAAAATGGATAAGGAGTTCCTGCGTAAGCCGCGCAAGTGGGATTCGAAGAACATTGGCCGCTTTATGCTGTGGATCGGCCCTACATCTTCGATCTTCGATATTACTACCTACGCGTTAATGTGGTATGTCTTCGCCGCCAACAGCGCGGAGCACCAAGCGCTGTTCCAGTCTGGTTGGTTTATTGAAGGGTTGCTGTCGCAAACGTTGGTGGTGCATATGCTGCGCACCCAGAAGATCCCATTCATCCAAAGCACGGCGGCATTGCCGGTGTTGTTGACCACCGGGCTGGTGATGGCGCTGGGCATCTACATTCCGTTCTCACCACTCGGTGCTTTGGTTGGGCTACAGCCGCTACCATGGGAATATTTCCCATGGCTGGTTGCCACGTTGATTAGCTACTGCGCGGTGGCGCAGATGATGAAGCGCTTCTATATCCGCCGCTTCGGCGAGTGGTTGTAACCACATAGCTGCTGCCGGGTGCTGCTATGCCCGGTGGCTATAATAGCTTTTGACCCGCAGGCTACAACCTGCCATCAGCCCAGTGAGATTATTGTTCTTACCATCAACCTATGGCGGTTCTCTTTCAGTGCCGCTAGAGAACTTTGGTGAGAGCCGCAATGCTGCAAGTAAAATCAGCTCCCTGCTGAAAGTGTGACGCGAACTGGCACCGATTTATACGATGGCGTCCCGCTTTCTACATCAATATAATCCAGCGGCACTAACACATTGGCCTCTGGATAATAAGCGCCGACTGAGCCAGGAGCGATGTTGTAGGCAATAACTGTGATGTTCTGCAAGCGCAGTGTGCTGCCAGCGACTACCGTTTCAATATCCACCTGGTCGCCATGTTCCAGCCCGCGTGCATCGAGATCAGTATCGCTCATAAACAGAATATCGCGTCGCCCAAACACGCCTCGGTAGCGGTCATCCAGCGCATAGATAGTGGTGTTGTACTGGTCGTGGCTGCGTAGAGTCATCAGGCGCAATATGTCGTCTTCCTGTGCTTGTGTGTCTTCATGCACCCCACTGAACACCGAGAACATGGCTTTACCTGTTGGCGTTGGCCACTGGCGTTTGGTCGGCGGCAGCGGCATGCGGAATCCGCCTGGTACAGCGATGCGTGCATTGTAGTTATCAAAGCCTGGAATGGTTTTTTCAATCAGATCACGAATGATGCTGTAGTCCGCTATCAGCTCCAGCCATGGCACTTTACTGTCCGGCATCACAGCTTGGGCCATACCAGCCACGATGGCGGGTTCTGAGCGCAGAAACTCGGAGGCGGGCTTCAGCTTACCTGATGAGGCATGCACCATCGACATCGAATCTTCGACCGTTATCGATTGGCGACCACTGGCCTGGATATCTAGCTCGGTTCGGCCCAGACAAGGCAGGATAAAGGTCTCTTCGGCCACCAACAAATGGGTGCGATTAAGCTTAGTGCCAAGATGGACGCTCAACGCTAACTTTTGCATGGCGGGGAAACATTGCTCTGGATCTGGTAGCGCCACTGCAAAGTTGCCACCCAGGCAGATCAACGCTTTGGAAGTCCCCTGCACCATCGAACGCATGGCGTTAACTGCATCATGGCCGTGTTTTTTCGGCGCGGTGAAGCCGAACACCTCCTCCAGTTTTTTCAGAAAGTTTTCTGACGGTTTCTCGGTAATGCCGACAGTACGGTTACCCTGAACGTTGGAATGGCCGCGTAGCGGGCAAATCCCCGCACCTGGCTTGCCGATGTTGCCGCACATCAGCAGCAGATCGGCGATCAGGCGCACGTTGGCGGTGCCTTTATTATGCTGGGTGATGCCCATGCCATAGGTGATAATGGTGGCCTTGGATTTTGCGTAGGCAATGGCCACCTGTTCTATCTCGGCCTGCGTCAGCCCACACTCTTTCTCGATCACTTCCCACGGGATAGCGGCCAAATCAGCGGCAAGTCGCTCAAAACCTTGCGTGTGTGCGGCGATAAAGTCGTGATCCACCACGTTACCTTGCTCTGCATCCATCACCAGCAGTGTTTTCATGATGCCCTTCAGCGCAGCGGCGTCACCGCCAGACTTAACCTGGAAGTAGCTCGAAGCAATGTGAGTCGCGCTATAGGTCGCCATTTCGATGACGTTCTGCGGATCGGTAAAGCGTTCGAGGGCGCGCTCGCGCAGCGGGTTGAGTACAATGATCGGCACCTTGCGCCGCGCCAATTCGTGCAGGGTACCCATCATGCGTGGGTGGTTAGTTCCTGGGTTGTGCCCAATAGAAATGATGAGCTCCGCATGGTCGAAATCTTCCAACGAAACGGTGCCTTTGCCGATGCCGATCGACTGCGGCAACCCCACACTGGTGGGTTCGTGACACATGTTGGAGCAATCCGGGAAGTTGTTGGTGCCATATTCACGGGCAAACAGTTGGAACAGGTAGGCGGCTTCGTTGGAGGCACGGCCTGAAGTGTAGAATTCCACTTGATCTGGTGATTGCATGCCGCGCAAGATCTCGCCGATGCGCTCGAATGCTTCGTCCCATTCGACCGGGCGCAGGGTGTCGCTGTCGCGGTCATAGGCCAAAGGATGGGTCAGTCTGCCGTAGCCTTCCAACTCATAATCGGTTTTTTGTAATAGCGAGGTTACGGTGTTTTGCGCCAGAAACTCCGGCGTCACGCGTTTGCTGGTCGCCTCCCAGGTCACTGCTTTGGCACCGTTCTCGCAGAATTGAAATGTCGAGTGATGTTCTTTGTCTGGCCAGGCACAGCCGGGGCAGTCAAAGCCATCTGGTTGGTTAGTGCGAAGCAGGGTGATTGGGGCTTCAACGGTGTCCATTTGCGTGCGTACGGCGATAGCCGTCGCCTTAAGTGCTCCCCAGCCGCCGGCAGGTGCGTTATAGGAATGTATTCCGGGAACTGCGCGTCTTTTCTTGATCATATGAACTCCTGAAATATCTGGTTTTTATGCGATATTTTGCATGATGGTGGTGGGTCTTGACGCTGTATACACCTGGCAAATCTCACAAATAGGCATAACAAACTAAAAGCCTGCCTACATTGTTGCAGCCCGTTTGGACACCGACAGCGCGCAACAACCGGCGCGTACACGCAGTACGTGAGGAGGGTGAGTACTACCCAAGGCCAAAATAGCAAATAAAACAGCCTAATGGGATAGGTTTTAACTCTATCAGGTTAATTTACCCTAATCAGCCGTATCGCGTTTTATTGAACGATTACTCCCATTAAGAGCCACTCAATTAACCTCAATGGGTTAAAAAACCATTGACATAAATTTATTATTTATCACAAGTTAAAAGGATAGTTTAGAACAAAAATGGAGTAATGATTTTTATATGAACGGAGGCATTTTTTTAACAAGGGGATAAATAATAGATAGGAGATCTGACAACGTGCGTTATCAGATAATCAAAGTCATTGGAATGGCACCCAGGATAAATCTGAATTTATCCTGGGTGCCATTGGCTTAGTGTGTAGATTAATGCACTTCACGTGCTGCCGGATGCAGTGGTGCGATCGGCTAATGCTTCTAGCAAAGGAACTGACGGCGTGAAGAACAGGCTACCGGTGACCGCGTGGCTGAAATCGAGCAGGCGATCATAATTGCCGGCTGGTCGGCCAATGAACATGTTTTCCAACATCTGTTCGATAGGCTGGGGTGAGCGCGCGTAGCCGATAAAGTAGGTGCCGAACTCGCGCATACCGGGTTTACCGAATGGCATGTTATCGCGCAGGATCTTCACCTCATTGCCTTGCTCATCGGTTAGGGTAGTCAGCGAACTGTGGGAGTATGAAGGCTTGACGTCCGCATCTAATTCGATATTGGACTGCTTGTGACGGCCGATGATGTTCTCTTGTGTTTCCACGGTCAGCGCATTCCAGCCTTTCATATCATGCAGATATTTTTGCACCAGCACATAGCTGCCACCGCTGAACGGCGCGTCTTCCTGGCCGATAACCGTATAGTCGAACGCCTCATGCCCTTCGGGGTTTTCGGTGCCATCCACGAAGCCAATCATGGCGCGTTGGTCGAAGTAGCGAAAGCCATGCACTTCATCGACCACTGTGACGGCATCGCCGAGTTTTTTCAGCAACTGGGCCGCCAGCTCAAAACACAGATCCATTTCATCCGCGCGGATGTGCAACAGAATGTCGCCAGGTGTGGAGACAGCGAGGCGATCGCCGGTGCCGATGGCGCTGAAAGGGTGCAACTGAGCAGGACGAGGCGCGCCGAACAGCCGATCCCAGGCGGCGGAACCAAACCCACACACGCACGACAATTGGCCTGCGAGCGATCTTTTTCCCACCGATCGAACGACGGCAGCGACATCGCCGCACCAGGCTCGCACGGTGTCGAGGTGTTCGGGAATGGGCGACAGAATAGCGACAATGAATATCGCGTGACGCGTCACTGGACTAAAGACGGCTTGCGGTTGGTTGGTATTGGCATTCATTGAGTCCGATTCCGGTATTTGAGATTGAAAAGCTTTAAAGAAGCATCTTAAAAGCAACAATAAAATGGTGTTAAAATTATCAGTCTATATAATATGTAGCTATATATTTTACTTTACCCCACCAGTATAGACGCATTCGAACCATAATAGGATACCCGATCTTAATAAATACGTTTGATTTTTTATTAATCATGAGTGAGGCATATTTTCTTAAAGAAAAGGCCATGATGAAATTCAAATAAAAAATAAAGCCTTATTCGGCTGCTGTGGCTGGTTGAAACCTTCGGGTGACCATAATACGATTAGTTTCTGACAGTAAATAAGAACGGCAACGCTGCCATACCATTGGATGCTGATGATCACCACACTGGGCATGATAATATTTAATGATAGACGTAAGATAATCTTTGACAGCACGGAACTGTGCCAGAAAAACAGGCGGAAAAACCAGTTTTGATTTGGGCGAATAAGTGTGATGTAGATATTTTCTGCTGTTTTGCTTAGCGATGGGTTTATTGGAGATATTTTGCTGAGCTGTACTTAATTACTCCGCAATCAGCCGCTGCGGATGAGTGTAAACGATAGCTCGGCCCGGCTTGCTGAAGCCCACCAGCGTCAGATTGCTTTGCTCTGCTACCGCCACCGCCAGGCTGGTGGCGGCGGAGACAGTAAATAGGATCTCAATGCCGCACATGGCTGTTTTTTGTACCATTTCATAGCTGGCGCGGCTAGACACTAGTACAGCACCTTGCGGCCAGTTTTGCTGGCTGCGGTAGCCCAACAGCTTGTCGAGCGCCACGTGTCGGCCAATATCTTCGCAGCCACCGCTGAGCATGCCATCGGGTTGTAGCCAGGCCGCTGCATGGGTACAGCCAGTCAGTTGCCCCACCGTTTGAACGTTTTTCAACTGTGTCACACCCCGATCAAGCATTGCCAAAGCAAAGCGTTGGGTAAAGGGTAACAGGGGGATTGGCCGGGTAGTATCTTGTAGCTGCTCCACGCCACAGATGCCACAGCCGGTGCGGCCAGCCAGGCTGCGGCGCCTCGCTTTCAACTGCATCAAACGCCGGCTGGAGAGTTCCACATGCACCTCAATGCCATTGCAGACGGGCTGCTGCCAGATATCGTAAATGTCGTCGGGGAAGGCGATGATCCCTTCAGAGAGCGAGAAACCGATGGCGAATGCCGCCAGATCTTTCGGGGTGGCCATCATCACCACATGAGAAATGCCGTTATACACCAGCGCCACCGGTACCTCTTCGGCCAGCCAGTCCAACTGTGGTTGAGCCAGATCGTTGCGCTGCCATACCCGATGCTGTGATAGACATGGTTGTTCGGCATCGCCATGCTCATTGATGAGTAAATACTTATTCATAATTTTCTCGTCAGCGCCGCCGGATTAAATACTGATGCAAAGAGCTTCGGGGGGCAGGAATGGCGGCTATTATACATGAGTATTAATGGAATAGCGCATTAGGTAAATGAAAATGCCATTTCTAATTCGATAATAGGCAAGGTTCCTTTAACTTAAATCGCATCAGAACAAAACACGATTGCCAAGTATTGCCCCCTCATCCCTGAGGTTCAACCTGCGGCTCTGTGCAAGTGCTGTTCAAATCGGTTCCCGACCGATTTGTCGCTGCATTGCCGCCTTCCTGCAACTTGAATTATTTAGGGTATATGTGGGCATCGAGGAGAAGATAACTAAATCACCAGCACCATCAGCCGGATAGGACTTTTCTGTCTTTCAGGGCTTGATCGTGAGTGTAAAAACATAAATACTGTATATGCAAACAGTATTTGGAACACATCATGAATATTTACCAACCAGATGAAATATCAACCCTCCACAGGCTACCGTTGTTCGTCGAACGCGTTGCCTGCGGTTTTCCTTCGCCGGCGCAGGATTACGTCGAGAGCCGCCTGGATATAGGCGAACTGTTGGTACGCCATCCCAATGCTACCTACTTTGTGCGTGCCAGCGGCGACTCAATGATTGATGGCAATATCAAGAACGGGGATTTGCTGATCGTTGACAGCTCGCTCACGCCGGAGCACGGCAATATCGTTATCGCTGCTATCGACGGTGAATTCACCGTCAAGAAACTGCAATGCCACCCGGATACACGGTTGCTGCCGATGAACCCGGCCTATGCGTCGATCGTCCTTGGCGAGGAAGCGCGACTGGAGATCTTCGGCGTGGTCACCTTTATCGTATATGCTGCGGTGTAGCCATGTTTGCGTTAGTGGATGTAAATGCATTTTATGCTTCCTGCGAGACTATCTTTCGGCCAGATCTACAAGGGCGGCCAGTGGTTGTGCTTTCCAACAACGATGGCTGCGTGATCGCCCGCAGCGCCGAGGCCAAAGCGCTGGGGATAACAATGGGCGCACCTTACTTCAAGATTAAGGATGACCTGCGCCGACAGAACGTGGCGGTGTTCTCTTCCAACTATGCACTGTATGCCGATATGTCTCGTCGAGTGATGGACACGCTGGAGGAGATGGCACCCGCAGTGGAAATTTACTCGCTGGACGAGGCTTTTCTGCGGCTGGATGGTATTAACCACTGCATAGCACTGAAACAGTTTGGCAGCCAGATACGCGATAGGATCCAACGGGAACTGCATTTAACGGTCGGTGTGGGCATCGCGCCGAGCAAGACGTTGGCCAAATTGGCCAACTACGCTGCCAAAAAGTGGCGTGGTGCTCAGGGGGTGGTGGATCTGTCAGAACCGGCTCGCCAGCGCAAGCTGCTGGCATTGATACCGGTAGAAGAGGTATGGGGCATTGGCCGGCGGTTGGCACGGCAGCTACAGGCGATGGGCATTCACACCGCGTTGCAACTGGCGGACTGCGATACTCGGCTGGTACGCAAAACCTTCAGCGTGGTGCTGGAGCGCACGGTGCGCGAACTGCGCGGGGGATCTTGTCTGCCATTGGAGGCGGCAGCGGTCGCCAGGGAACAGATCATCTGTTCACGTTCGTTTGGCCAGCGGTTGACCTATTACCCGCATATGCGCGAGGCAATCTGTAGCTATGCAGAGTGCGCCGCCGAGAAGTTGCGCCAGGATGATCGCTATTGCCGCCATGTGTCGGTGTTTATAAAAACCAGCCCGCATGCGGCGAGTGAGAGTTACTACAGCAATATGGGGAGCGCCCGGCTGCGGATACCGAGCAACGATAGCCGAGACATCATCGCCACGGCGGTGCGGGTATTGGAAAGCATCTGGCAAGAGGGCCGATACTACCTGAAAGGAGGCGTGATGCTGGGGGATTTTAGCACTGGTGCCATGGCACAGCTTGACTTGTTCGATGGTGGTTCACCGTGGCGTAACAGCGGCCAACTGATGGACACGTTGGACAAGCTGAACCGGGAAGAGCGCGGGCGTATCTGGTTCGCCGGGCAGGGCATCGCCAAACCGTGGCAGATGAAACGCGAAATGTTGTCGCCAGCTTATACCACTCGGCTGGCAGATATTCCATAGGTGCGGCTGGATGGGGAAATTAAGGATTAATAGTTATCGCTGATCATTGGAAACGACGAGACGATGCAATCCCATTAGTCGTTTTTTGTGGTAATTTTTATGTTATTATTCAGTTTGTTATGGAAAGTATCGTGACTTTTTCCGCAGCGAATAATATGAAAAACCATTTTTTATCGCCATCACTGCCGATATCTTTCAGGTTGTTGTAGATTCAATCGCTTATAACGTTGCTCACTTCATCAGCGTTCTGAGCAGATATTTTGTTTTTGCTCATTAACTGTTGAGATAATACATAGCGTTACGCTGATTTCCTTGTTCATGATAGCACCGGGTCATCACTAAGCCGATATCCCATGGTGAAATGAAAACAGCCTGTCCCGGAGATTTGATCCAACGCTATATATTACCCAAATTATATTATCTAATTAATATTAAATTATACTAATAATTAGTAATCTATGTTTTTTTATGCTGTTTTTTCGTGAAATTAGTTTTTTTATTCTGAATTGTTGTTTTTTTGATGCTTGTTTCTGTATTAAAAATAGGCCATTTTGGGCTAAGTTATCTCTAACTTAAGATTTTTCTGTCATCGAAATTTTGAATAGAAAAACATCAAAAAACAATGAGTCATGGAAGTATGCGGATAAAATTTTTTATGGTTTTGCTCATGTTAAGTTGAAAACTTTTTTCTTAATTATATTGTGTGTGCTAGTAGATCAGGTTAGAATCATCCTATGTTGGGATTAATCCTATGCGAGTTTGATAAAATTAAAAAAAATGCTGTGCATACGTACACATACTACGCACGTTGGTTTACGCACGAATTCAATACTGAATAACAGTCGAATTTAACTTATGACTGTACTGTTCAAGAGATCCTGCGAACGTCGGTAACAAACCCAGAGGTCGGTAACAAACCCAGAGGTCGGTAACAAACCCAGAGCATGGGTGATAAAAATTATCACTCAGTGTATTGTTCTTAAACATAGTTTATCAGGGTGGGGAATATGGGTACGTCTGAATTACTTAAACATATTTATGACATAAATCTATCATATTTACTTCTAGCACAGCGGCTAATTAATGATGAAAAAGCCTCGGCGATGTTTCGCCTAGGGATTAACGGAGCCATGGCTGACGCGCTTGCACAGCTTACGCTACCACAAATGGTTAAACTGGCAGAGACCAACCAACTGATCTGCCACTTCCGCTTTAACGATCACCAGAGTATCGAACGCCTGACCAAAGAGTCACGCGTGGACGATCTACAGCAAATCCATACGGGTATTTTGTTATCAAGCCATTTACTGCAAGAACTATCGGCTGAAAAAGACGGTAGTGCGACGAAGAAAAGAGCCTGATGATGGTAGAGAAAAGTATTGTTCAGGAAGCCAAAGATATTCAGCTCGCCATGGAGCTAATATCGCTGGGGGCGCGTTTGCAGATGTTGGAAAGCGAGACGCAGCTTAGCCGTGGCCGTTTGATTAAGTTGTATAAAGAATTACGTGGTAGCCCGCCGCCTAAAGGGATGCTGCCATTCTCTACCGATTGGTTTATAACCTGGGAACAGAACATCCATTCTTCGATGTTCTACAACGCCTATCAATTTCTGGTAAAAAGCGGGCAGTGCAGCGGCGTGGAGGCGGTGATCAAAGCCTATCGCCTTTACTTGGAGCAGTGTCCTCAGCAGCCAGAAGAAGCGCCGTTGCTGGCGCTGACCCGCGCCTGGACATTGGTGCGCTTCGTCGATAGCGGTATGCTGCAACTGACCGCCTGCAACTGCTGCGGTGGGGCATTTATCACCCACGCCCATCAGCCGCTCAACGGTTTTATTTGCAGTTTATGCCAGCCCCCATCCCGCGCAGTAAAAAGGCGTAAACTTTCGCCGCAACTGGCCGATATTATCTCTCAACTGCTGGACGAGCAGGTTAAGCGCGCCATTTGAACCCGCAACATTGCCGGTTGACGGCAGTGAAAATAGACGTGTGATACGGAAGGGCGTGGTGATGCCGCCCTGGTAGCGCAGGTTAACCTTCCAAAAGGCGCGTTTACCCACCTTCCATCTACATTGTCAATTTGAGGAATGCGTGTGCTAGTTATTTTGGGTTATCTCGTGGTATTGGGTACGGTTTTTGGCGGATACATGATGGTGGGTGGCCATCTCGGTGCGCTGTATCAGCCGTCAGAGTTTCTGATTATTGGTGGGGCAGGTATTGGCGCTTTTATCGTCGGCAACAGCGGTAAGGCGATCAAAGCCACGTTGCGCGCATTACCCGGGCTGATGCGCGGTTCGAAATACAGCAAGGCTCTGTATATGGATCTGATGGCGTTGCTGTATCTCCTGCTGGCTAAATCACGCCAGAAAGGCATGTTGTCTCTTGAGTTTGATATTGATAACCCAAGGGAAAGTGAAATTTTCTCTAAGTATCCGCGCCTCCTTTCTGATAATGTCGCGGTGGAATTTATCACCGACTATTTAAGGCTGATGGTGAGTGGCAACATGAATGCGTTTGAGGTCGAAGCGCTGATGGATGAAGAAATCGAAACTTTCGAACATGAAAGTGAAGTACCCGCCGGCAGCTTGGGGATGATGGGTGACTCGCTTCCGGCGTTCGGCATTGTGGCAGCGGTGATGGGGGTGGTACACGCGCTGGCCTCGGCTGATCGCCCAGCCGCTGAATTGGGGGCACTGATCGCCAATGCAATGGTCGGTACTTTCCTGGGTATTCTGCTGGCCTACGGGTTTATTTCTCCGCTTGCAGCGGTGTTGAGGCAGAAGAGTGCGGAGACGGTCAAGATGATGCAGTGTATCAAAGTGACACTACTGTCCAACATGCACGGCTACGCGCCGCAGATTGCGGTCGAGTTTGGCCGCAAAATACTGTACACCACCGAGCGTCCTTCATTCCTTGAGTTGGAAGAGCATGTGCGCCAAGTGAAAGCACCAGCACAACAGGCGACGGAAGAAGGAACATGAAACAAGATCATCCGGTGATTGTGGTCAAAAAAAAACGCAAGGCGGGCCATGGTGGCCACCACGGCGGTTCCTGGAAGATTGCTTATGCCGATTTTATGACTGCTATGATGGCATTTTTCTTGGTGATGTGGCTCCTGTCGATCGCCAACCCGCAACAGTTGACGCAAATCGCCGAGTATTTCCGCACACCGCTAAAGGTGGCGTTAACCGGCGGTGATAAAAACAGCTCTGAAAGCAGCCCTATCCCAGGTGGTGGCGACGACCCTACCCAGCAGGAGGGGCTGGTGAAGAAACAGATTGAGTCACCAGAAAAACGCGCTGAAGAGCTAAAGCTGAATAAGCTGCGCGAGAAGCTGGACGAACTGATTGAATCGGACCCTCGCCTGAAGGCACTGCGCCCACATTTGCTGATCAACCTGATGGATGAAGGGCTGCGTATCCAGATCATCGATAGTCAGAATCGGCCGATGTTCAAAACCGGTAGTGCACAAGTGGTAGACTATATGCGCGATATACTGCGAGCGATTGCGCCGATCCTCAACGACCTGCCGAACAAAATTAGCCTGTCGGGTCATACCGATGATATTCCTTACGCTAACGGTGAGCGTGGCTACAGCAACTGGGAACTGTCTGCTGATCGTGCCAACGCTTCGCGGCGTGAACTGATCGCGGGCGGCCTCTCGGAGGGTAAGGTGCTGCGGGTCGTGGGCATGGCGTCTACCATGAGCCTGAAGCAGCGTGATGCCGATGATGCCATTAACCGTCGCATTACCGTGCTGGTATTGAATAAGGATACCCAGAAGGAGATTGAACGTGATAACGCAGAGAGCAACGCGACGGACATCACCCAGCCGGATAGCCTGAAGCAAGTGATACCGCCTACTACGCCAGCACCGGCGAACAGCAGCTCACCACCCAAGGAGAAGCCTGTGAGCCAGGATGCTGAGGATCAACAAAAAGCTGCTGCTGAGGCAAAAGCAGTGACCGATAAAGAGAAACCGCAAAACGATGACCAGCAGGGGGATGAGAAACGCACTGGTGTGATCGTCACTCAGACGCAGATACGCGAAAGCCACGTTTTTTGATACGTTCTGGGAGGGGGGATGCCAGCGGTTTTTTCCTCATTCGGTAAATAACCTACCTTTTTCCCCGTTGTTCTACCAATGGCATCGGCTTTTTTTTGGCATGCTGGGTGCAATTTTATTCTCTCCCAGCACAGGAACCGACCGTCCGTGGCTGAAGACAGCGATCTGGAAAAAAGCGAAGCTCCCACACCACACAGGGTGGAAAAAGCGCGTGAAGATGGCCAGATCCCTCGTTCACGCGAACTGACCTCCGTACTGATGCTCGTCGCTGGGCTGGCGATCATCTGGATGTCCGGCAACAATATGGCGCAACAACTGGCGATGATGCTGACTCAGGGCCTGAATTTCGACCACGGCATGGTCAGCAACGACAAACAGATGTTGCGCCAATTGGGTATGCTGCTGCGTCAGGCCGCCTGGGCGCTATTACCGATCATGGCAGGGTTGGTACTGGTGGCGATAGCTGCGCCGATGCTGCTCGGCGGTATCTTGTTCAGTGGTAAATCGATCAAGCTTGATTTAAAACGTATGAACCCTTTGGCTGGGCTGAAGCGTATCTTTTCCAGCCAGGTGTTGGCGGAACTGCTGAAAGGGATATTGAAAGCGACATTAGTGGGGTGGGTCACCAGCTTGTATTTGTGGCACAACTGGGCGGCGATGCTGCATTTGGTAACGCAGCGGCCGTTTGAGGCGCTAGGCAATGCGCTACAAATAATTATTTTCTGTGGTCTGCTGGTGGTACTGGGATTGACACCTATGGTGACGTTCGACGTGTTTTATCAACTGTGGAGTCATTTCAAGAAACTGAAGATGACCAAACAGGATATCCGCGACGAATTCAAAGAGCAGGAAGGTGACCCGCATATCAAGGGACGCCTGCGCCAACAGCAGCGGACGATCGCCCGGCGTCGCATGATGGCCGATGTGCCCAAGGCGGATGTCATCGTCACCAACCCAACGCACTATGCTGTCGCACTACAGTACAACGACAAAAAAATGAGTGCGCCGAAAGTACTGGCTAAAGGAGCCGGTGAAATTGCACTGCGCATTCGCCAACTGGGTGCAGAACATCGAATCCCCCTGTTTGAGGCCCCGCCATTGGCACGCGCGCTGTATCGACACAGCGAGATTGGGCAACATATCCCAGCCACCCTGTATGCCGCAGTTGCCGAGGTGCTGGCCTGGGTTTATCAATTGCGCCGCTGGCGGCAAGAAGGCGGTATAATACCGAAAAAACCTGAAAATCTACCGGTGCCAGAAGCACTGGATTTTGCTGGAGAGAACAACTCTGATGGCTAATTTGGCCTCCTTGCTTCGTTTGCCGGGTAATTTTAAAGATACGC
This sequence comes from Serratia symbiotica, assembly GCF_000821185.2. Lineage (NCBI taxonomy): Bacteria > Pseudomonadati > Pseudomonadota > Gammaproteobacteria > Enterobacterales > Yersiniaceae > Serratia > Serratia symbiotica. The sequence continues at coordinate 934,571 of NZ_CP050855.1, forward strand.
AGTGGCAGGTACTGGCTGGCCCGATATTGATCTTGATGATCTTATCAATGATGGTGTTGCCACTGCCGGCGTTTATCCTCGATCTGCTGTTCACCTTCAATATCGCGTTGTCGATTATGGTGCTGCTGGTGGCGATGTTTACCCAGCGCACGCTGGAGTTCGCCGCCTTCCCAACCATCCTGCTGTTCTCGACCCTGTTGCGGCTATCACTGAATGTGGCGTCGACGCGCATCATACTGATGGAAGGGCATACTGGTTCGGCTGCAGCAGGCCGTGTGGTAGAGGCTTTCGGCCATTTCCTGGTCGGCGGCAATTTCGCCATCGGTATCGTGGTGTTTATCATTTTGGTATTGATCAACTTTATGGTGATCACTAAAGGTGCTGGACGTATCGCCGAAGTAGGTGCGCGCTTTGTACTGGACGGCATGCCGGGCAAACAGATGGCGATCGACGCTGATCTTAACGCTGGCCTAATCGGTGAAGACGAAGCGAAAAAGCGCCGTGCTGAGGTCACGCAGGAAGCCGATTTCTACGGATCAATGGACGGTGCCAGTAAGTTCGTACGGGGTGATGCGGTCGCCGGCCTGATGATCATGGTATTGAACGTGGTGGGAGGGCTGTTGGTCGGCGTGATCCAGCACGGTATGGCGATGGGTACGGCGGCGGAAAGTTATACGTTGTTGACCATTGGCGATGGGTTGGTGGCGCAAATCCCCGCGCTAGTGATCTCTACCGCAGCCGGTGTGATCGTCACCCGCGTGGCGACCGATCAGGACGTGGGGGAGCAGATGGTTGGCCAACTGTTCAATAACCCACGGGTCATGCTGCTCAGTGCCGGAGTGCTAGGGTTGTTGGGCCTGGTACCAGGTATGCCGAACCTGGTGTTCCTGCTGTTTACCGCTGCCTTGCTTGGGCTGGCCTGGTGGCTGCGTGGGCGTGAGCAACAGGCACCTAGAACGGTGGAAGCGCCAGTAGCGCAGGAAAATCCGCAGGCCTCCGAAGCTAGCTGGTCTGACGTACAAATGGAGGATCCGCTGGGCTTGGAAGTCGGTTACCGGTTGATCCCGATGGTCGATTTTCAACAGAACGGCGAGCTGCTTGGGCGTATCCGTGGCATCCGTAAAAAATTCGCCCAGGATATGGGCTACCTGCCGCCGGTGGTGCACATCCGCGACAACCTAGAACTACCGCCCGCCAGCTACCGCATCCTGATGAAAGGAGTGGAGATTGGCAGTGGAGAGGCGCATCCGGGTCGCTGGCTGGCGATTAACCCCGGCAACGCCGTGGGAGAGCTGGCAGGAGACAAGACCATCGATCCGGCTTTTGGGTTAGAGGCAGTATGGATCGACAGTGCATTGCGTGAACAAGCACAGATCCAGGGGTTTACCGTAGTGGAAGCCAGCACGGTGGTGGCTACGCATCTCAACCACCTGATTGGCCAGTTCGCCAGTGAGTTGTTTGGTCGGCAGGAAACCCAGCAGCTACTGGATCGTGTCTCTCAGGAGATGCCAAAACTGACCGAAGACTTCGTGCCGGGTGTGGTGTCACTGACCACACTACATAAAGTATTGCAAAACCTGCTGGCAGAACGGGTATCGATCCGTGATATGCGCACCATCATTGAAACGCTGGCAGAGCATGCGCCAACGCAAAGCGATCCTTATGAACTGACCGCAGTGGTACGGGTGGCGCTAGGACGTGCGATCACTCAACAGTGGTTCCCAGGCAACGGTGAGATCCAGGTCATTGGCCTGGACACCCAGTTGGAGCGTTTGCTATTGCAAGCGCTCCAGGGCGGCGGCGGACTGGAACCGGGGTTAGCGGATCGTTTGCTGGAGCAGGCGCGACAAGCGCTGCAACGGCAAGAAATGCTCGGCGCTCCGCCGGTGCTGTTGGTCAACCACGCGTTGCGTGCGTTGCTGGCACGCTTCCTGCGCCGCAGTGTGCCGCAGATTGTGGTGTTGTCGAATCTGGAAATTAACGACGATCGGCAACTTCGCATGACCGCGACCATTGGAGCCGCCGAATGAAACACTGCCTGTCGGCACTACTTTTACTGATGCCGCTGTTTGCTAAGGCAGTGTCTGGTTCTTGGGTAGCTGAAGGGCCGGGGGTGATGCTGGAGCAGGGCGGAATGCGTGATGAATCCGCTGAGTTAAGGGCACCGAATGCCTTACCCGATGCTAATGCGCGCATTACCCGCGTCAGTTGGCGCTACCGCCTGCTATCGGCCGAGCTGGCTGGCCTACAAGTGCAGTTATGCACCCTGAACCGCTGTATTCTGCTGGGGAGCGGCAGTGGCAGCAGCACCGGGTTGCAGGGTGAACCCGCCAATTCACCGTTTCGCTTTATCTACTACGTGCAGTCGCGTGGTGGGCTAAATCCGCCGTTACGGGTGATTGGCAATCAGGTGATTGTCAACTATGAGTAAAGTAAGCGCTGCATGTCCTGGTAATATTTGCCATCCCGCCACTGATACTGCCTGCAAGTTTTGCGCACCCTGAGTTCACTTGGTCAATAAGTGAGAAATCAATATGCAGATCTCAGGGGACTAGGCTGTGTTCGGCAATTGCACGTGAGCACCGCTGGGGCCATTTACAGATGCAGCAAGGTGCGGACGGGTTGGTGGGCCAAATAAGTGGCTCGTCATCTAGGGGGGCTAGCTCTTCGGGGCGTTCCCCAAAGCTTGTCGGGTTTGAATATAGGCACTACACCCTCCGCTTTGATTACGGGCTTTTGGCTCTGTGACGTCACCAGGGTCAATGATCGGACACAGCCTAACTTATCAACTGTCCCACCTCTCCCAAAACAGTCAAAGTACCCGTTGGCGCTTGCGAACGGCTCACCTCCTTCTTTCCTCGTGATCGTAACAACTTTTTTGAAGCTCAGTCAGTAAATAAGTATCGGGCCACCCCTGATAGTAACGTGCCAGTAAAAGTTAACCGTAGTGGTTTGTCTGGAGAAAAAATGATTGATATATCGGCTGACTATAGCGGAAGTTATGCCGTGACTGAGTCAGGGAGGTTATTTGTATGGGGCAGCAATTATGCTGATTTACTGGGTCTATACAAAAATTACAAATCTTGGGATAGCTAAAATGTATATGCTCCTATAGAAAATGACTATTTTCAGGAAAATAAAAGTGAATAAGATCATTGCTGGTTACTACAGTGCGCTGATACTGACTGAAGGCTCGAAGTCTATACCATCCTTAATGGCTAATTGATAGTTTAAAAGTGACTTCTCTTATTTCTTTTTTCCATAGATACATCTACCTTAGAGGCGTGCTACCTACAATTTTCAGCGTTTTAACCCGCTTAGGTTCAGCTATAAATGGTATTGGCGTGTCTTTAGTATGGTTATGTGTAGTGTTACGCCGCAGCAGGAAGCGGCCTCGAACCTGAATGAAGTGAAACTGGGTATGGGGATTGAACAGGCTCAGCTAGTGGGAAGCCTGAGTCATCAGGCCGCTGGCTCAGGTTACCTTAACTCTGAAGCCATACTGGGCAATAAAATACAGCTACTAACCGGTCTTTTAGCGGCCAACTAAAATTAATCACGCATTTTTTCTATATGCGCCTGGCGGCATTAAGTGCACAGGGCGCATCGGCTTGATTCAGATGACGATCTTACGCCCCAGCAGGTTGCTGCCGCGCGACTGTCCATCCGGGCCGTAAAGTGATTGATTATTCTTGTTCAGGATCGCCAGTGCCTGCGCGTTGTGGTCGATTTGCTGATTGAGCAGCATGCCGTTGTGCTGATTTTTCTCTCTTAGTGTCTGACTAAGCTGCTGCACTTGTTGCCAGCGTTGCGCCAATTGCGGTAGCCCGTCATAAGGTGCTTGCCATCCGAGGGTGTTTTCCAGCCTATGCCGTTGCTGTTCCAAATAGCCGACCGTTGCCAGCAACTGACTCTTGGCATCGGTAATGCGTTGCAAAGCCACGCCAGGCAACTGGCTCGAACATAGCAGATGATGTTCCTCTACCAACGCCGTATCCAGCCCATGTAAAGCTTCCAGCAGCTTATCCAGCAACTGTGTCAGGTTTTTCATGGTTGTCAATTATCTCTCTGAGAGTCTTTGTCGCCGTGCCGTCAGTCGCGTCCGGGGTTCCAAAGCATATCGCTCTGTACATTTTGCAGCAGCGCGTCGGCGATTTTGCCGGTGTCCATTTTTAGCTCACCACGTTGAATTGCCTGCTTGATAGCTGCTACCCGACTTATATCGATATCTTGGGTTCCCGGCTGCATCAGGTGGGCCTGAGCATGGCTCAGTTTAACCTGAGTACCACTGACGGTGGTTTCAGCGGTTGTGGACTTACGCGGCTGGAGCGGGTTATCGGCTGGTGTTTCACGTGGTTGCACGGATGAAACAGGTTGCAGTCGCTGGGTGCGATCAATACTCATAGTCAATCTCCATCTGCACTATCGCCGTGATGGCGATGACGCTAATATGATAATTTTGCGGCACTGATAGCCGGTAAAATACAGCCAATGATTCTTATCGGCAGGTTCTACTCAATCTTTACTTTTTTATAACGCAACGCGCATCACGCCATCGTCGCCCGCGATGCCACTGACAATTTGCCCCGATGCCATACGTACGCGCACGCTATCTTCGGCAGCCGCATTATTCATCGCTTTGCCCGAACCGCTGATGGTAAAACCATCGCCTTGGGCGAACACCTGAACCGGCTGACCGGCCTTGATCACCCAGGCGCGGCGTAGCATGGGTAGGGTTAGCGGCTGGCCGGGGATGATATTGCGCAAAGTGACGGCACCGAGCGCTTTGCTTATCTCAGTCAGCGTACGTGGCGGCAGGATATCGAGCCTTCCGCTTTGCAACTTGAGATCCGCCGCCGTCAAGTGACGGCCAGCGCTGATGTTGCGTGCTGACACTAAATAGTCGCCGAACGCCTGCACCTCAGTTTGAATAAATCGCCGTTGCTGGCCGCAACGAACCGAGACGCTAATGTTGCCCCACTGGCGGGCATTCGACGGCAGTGACAACAGCGGATGTTCGCATTGTGGCCATTGTGCAGCCGGAGTGCGCACCAGAACGTTGACTTTCACTTGGCTAGCGTCGTAGCGGCTCTTGATGAAGCTTTCGATTTGCCTCGCCAGATCGTCAGCCTGTGCGCTAAGGCTGCACAGCAACCCAGCGAGCAGCATTTTACCTTTCATTGCTATTTTCTCAAGCTTCTTTGGAATAGTCGTGAGTAAGTGTAGCCGTAAGGCGAACAGTCTAAGCGGACAAATAGCCACCCATTTGACCTTTATTCTCCCGATCGGTTGCATAGGGGCAGTTTATGCTGTTAGCTCCAAATTCTAACCTCGCGGAGGGGGCCATGCTCGACAAATTAGACGCTGCTCTGCGCTTTAACCAAGAGGCGCTCAATCTGCGTGCCCAGCGGCAAGAAATCCTGGCAGCTAACATTGCTAACGCAGACACTCCGGGCTATCAGGCGCGGGATATCGATTTCGCCAGCCAGTTGAACAAGGTGTTGGAGCAAGGGCGTATTAGCGGCAACGGTATCGCGCTGAATCTGACGGCGGCGCATCATATACCGGCGCAGAAGATGTCGCCACCCTCGCTTGATTTATTGTTCCGGGTGCCGGATCAACCATCAATGGACGGTAATACGGTGGACATGGATCGCGAGCGCATTAACTTTGCCGACAATAGCCTGAAATATCAGACCGACTTGACACTGATCACTGGTCAGATTAAAGGCATGATGTCGGTACTGCAACAAGGATAAGGCTTATGTCGTTACTGAATATATTTGATATCTCCGGTTCAGCGCTGTCTGCGCAATCGCAACGTATGAACGTTAGCGCTAGCAACATGGCTAATGCCGACAGTGTAACCGGCCCAGACGGTCAACCTTATCGTGCTAAGCAGGTAGTGTTCGAAGTGGCTGCTGCGCCCGGTCAGTCAACCGGCGGCGTGCGCGTAGCACAGGTAGTGGATGATCCAGCACCGGAGCGAATGATGTATCAGCCAGGCAATCCGTTGGCGGATGCTAAAGGCTATGTGCGTATGCCGAACGTCGATGTCGTGGGGGAGATGGTGAACACCATTTCCGCTTCTCGCAGCTACCAGGCCAACGTTGAGGTGCTCAACACCACCAAGTCAATGATGATGAAAACCCTGACGCTGGGTCAGTAACCGGAGAATTTCATGGCTATCGCCGCAACCACTAATGAACCGCTGGACAACACCATCATTGGTGGCAACAGCAACAGTAGGGGCACCAATAGCCAGGATCTGAGCAACAGTTTCCTGACGCTGTTGGTGGCACAGTTGAAGAACCAAGACCCAACTAACCCGATGAAAAACAACGAGCTGACCTCGCAGTTGGCGCAGATCAACACCGTCCAGGGTATCGAGAAGCTCAACACTACCCTCGGTTCGATCTCCGGCCAGATCAACAGCAATCAGTCATTGCAAGCCAGCGCGCTGATCGGCCACGGGGTCATGGTACCCGGTAGCAACATTCTGGCGGGCAGCAAAGATGGCAAGATCAGTACCACGCCGTTTGGCGTCGAGCTGGAGCGTGCCGCCGATCAGGTTACCGCCACCATTACTAACGCCAGCGGCCAGGTGGTGCGCACCGTCCAGATCGGTGCTCTGACTGCTGGGGTGCATTCATTCACCTGGGACGGCTCGCTGGATGATGGTACCACCGCGCCTGACGGAGCCTACAAAGTGGCGATTAACGCCAAGGGCAACGGCGAGCAACTGGTGGCGCGTAGTCTGCATTTCGGCATGGTAAACGGTGTGATCCGCAACGCTAGCGGCACCAAATTGGATCTTGGCCTGGCAGGTAGCGCCACGCTGGAAGAAATCAGACAGATTTTATAACCCTAACATTTGCTTTATCAGGCGATAGCCTGACCACTATTCGGAGAATCTCATGGCCTTTTCTCAGGCAGTAAGCGGCTTGAACGCGGCAGCAACTAATCTGGACGTGATCGGTAACAACATCGCTAACTCCGCCACTGCCGGTTTTAAATCCGGTAGCGTTTCCTTTGCCGACATGTTCGCCGGCTCGCAGATAGGATTGGGCGTCAAGGTGGCCGGTGTTATACAGAACTTCAAGGGGGGGGTCACCACTGGCACCAGTCGTGCGCTGGATGTCGCCATCACCGGCAACGGATTCTTCCGTATGCAGGACAAAGATGGTGGGATCTTCTACAGCCGCAACGGCCAGTTCCAATTGGACGAGAATCGCAACCTCACCAACATGCAGGGCCTGCATCTAACGGGTTACCCAGTGGCTGGTACGCCGCCGGTCATTCAGCAGGGTGCCGATCCGGTGCCGCTGAGCATCCCGGAAAACATGATGAATGCCAAGGCATCCACGGCGGGGTTTATGGTGGCCAACCTAAAGTCCACCCACAAAGTGCCGGAAAACAAGGATTTCGATCCATCTAAGCAAGATAGCTACAACTATGTCAATACCATTACCGCCTATGACTCGCTGGGCAATGCGCATAACATCAACGTTTACTTTGTGAAAACTGGCGAGAACAAATGGCAGGTTCATACCCGCGATGGTAATGCGAAACCGGTAGAAGCTGGCACCATGGAGTTCGACAGTAGCGGCAATTTGATTAATGTCGACGGCAAGGCGGGCGAGTTCAACATGAGCATCCAGATGGCTGACGAAGATGGCGCGGTCAAGGGGCAAAAGCTCAACCTGAGCTTTGCTGGCAGCATGCAGCAGAACGTCAGCAGCGACTCGGTGAGCAAGGTAACGCAGGATGGTTATGCGGCTGGCGAATACACCAACTTCCAGATTAACAACAACGGCACAGTGGTAGGGATCTACTCCAACCGACAGACGCAGATACTGGGTCAGATAGTGATGGCTAACTTCTCCAACCCAGAAGGTCTGTCTTCGCAAGGCGATAACCTATGGCAGGAAAGCGGGTCTTCTGGTCAGCCGCGCGTGGGTCTGTCGGGGAGCGGTGGCCTCGGCAAATTGACCAGTGGTGCGTTGGAAGCGTCCAATGTTGACCTTAGTCAGGAACTGGTGAACATGATCGTTGCCCAACGTAACTACCAGTCAAATGCCCAAACCATCAAAACGCAGGACTCTATTCTGCAAACGCTGGTCAGCCTGCGCTAATAGGATCGATTTATGGATCACGCGATTTATACCGCAATGGGTGCCGCGCGGCAGACGCTGGAGCAGCAAGCAGTGACCGCCAACAACCTGTCCAATGCTTTAACGCCGGGCTTTCGTGCCCAGTTATCGGCGCTACGCGCGGTGCCGGTTGATGGCCCGAGTCTAGCGACCCGCACCCTGGTGACCAGCTCGACGCCGGGGGCTGACATGAGCCAAGGAGCGCTGAATTATACTTCGCGTCCGCTGGACGTGGCGTTGCAGCAGGACGGTTTCCTGGCGTTGAGCCTGCCGGACGGCAGCGAAGCCTACACCCGCAACGGCAACATTCAGGTCTCCTCCACTGGGCAATTGATGGTACAGGGGATGTTGTTGATGGGCGATGGTGGGCCGATTGAGGTGCCGCCGTCGGCGGAGATCACCATCGCCGCCGATGGTACTATTTCGGCGTTGAATGCGGGTGATCCGCCTAACACCATCGCGCAGATTGGCCGCCTAAAGTTGGTGAAAGCCAAGGAGCGTGAAGTGATGCGCGGTGATGATGGCTTGTTCCATCTGACACCGGAAACCCAGCAGCAGCGAGGCAATCAGTTGCCAAACGATCCGCTGTTGCGTGTAATGCCGGGAGTGCTGGAGGGCAGCAACGTCAAGCCAACGGAGACCATGGTCGAGATGATCGCTAACGCCCGTCGCTTTGAAATGCAAATGAAGATCATTCACAGCGTGGATGAAAACGAACAGCGCGCCAACGCATTGTTATCAATGAGTTAAGTAGCGAGGAAATAATTAATGATCCCATCGTTATGGATTGCCAAGACCGGTCTGGATGCGCAGCAGACCAATATGGACGTAATTGCCAATAACCTGGCTAACGTCAGCACCAACGGCTTTAAACGTCAGCGCGCGGTGTTTGAAGATCTGCTTTACCAGACCCTGCGTCAGCCGGGGGCGCAGTCTTCCGAACAGACCACGCTGCCTTCTGGCTTGCAGATTGGCACTGGCGTGCGCCCGGTGGCGACCGAACGCCTGCACAGCCAAGGCAACCTATCGCAGACCAACAATAGCAAAGACATTGCCATTAAGGGACAGGGCTTCTTCCAGGTGATGTTGCCGGATGGTAGCCAGGCTTATACTCGCGACGGTTCATTTCAGATCGACCAGAATGGCCAGTTAGTCACTGCTAGCGGTTTCCCGGTGCAGCCGGCGATCACCATTCCGGCTAACGCCCTGAGCATTACCGTTGGCCGTGACGGCATTGTCAGCGTCACCCAGCAGGGGCAAACCGCTGCTCAGCAGGTGGGTCAACTCACGCTCACCAGTTTCGTCAACGACAGCGGCCTGGAAAGCGTGGGTGAAAACTTGTATCGGGAAACCGAAAGCTCAGGTGCGCCGAATGAGAGCACTCCGGGGCTGAACGGCGCTGGCTTGCTGTATCAGGGCTATGTGGAAACCTCCAACGTTAACGTGGCGGAGGAATTGGTCAATATGATTCAGACCCAGCGCGCTTACGAAATTAACAGCAAGGCGGTATCGACCTCCGATCAGATGTTGCAAAAATTGACGCAACTGTAATTGACGGGCGCAGTTCACACGTTGCTGCGCCTATCACCCCAATTGAGTGAAACAAAGGCGATACCTGTGGTAACCACATATTCGATGGCTACCCTGCTGCCGCAGGGGAAATACTGGCTGACGGGGCTGGTAATGCTGACGCTGAGCGGCTGCGCCTATATTCCGCATAAACCTCTGGTGGATGGCGCGACTACAGCGCAGCCCGCGCCGATGGGTACACCGCAACCAAACGGTTCGATTTTCCAAGCGGTGCAGCCAATGAACTACGGCTATCAACCGCTGTTTGAAGATCGTCGCCCACGAAATGTTGGCGATATGCTAACCATTATCTTGCAGGAAAACGTCAGCGCCAGCAAAAGCTCCTCCGCTAACGCCAGCCGCAAGGGTGCCAGTAAATTCGGCGTTGCTACCGTGCCGCGTTATCTGGAAGGGTTATTGGGTAATGCGCGTGCCGATATGGATATCTCTGGTGACAACACCTTCGGCGGAAAAGGCGCTGCCAACGCCAACAATACCTTCAGAGGCACCATCACCGTAACGGTCAATCAGGTGTTGGTTAACGGCAATTTGCATGTAGTGGGTGAAAAACAAATCGCCATTAATCAAGGTACCGAATTTATTCGTTTTTCCGGGGTGGTTAATCCACGTACTGTCAGCGGCACTAACTCGGTCACTTCCACCCAAGTGGCAGATGCGCGCATTGAGTATGTCGGTAGCGGCTATATCAACGAGGCGCAGACCATGGGCTGGTTACAACGCTTCTTCTTGAATGTTTCACCGTTTTGAATATCGGCGGCATGGCTTACCATCCTAAACCTGGCAACCGCACGCCTTTTGGCTAAGCGCCTATCCCAGGAGGCATAAATTGTTGCAGCCAGTTTGCACACGGACAGCGCGCAACAACCGCAGCGTACAGGGAGTACCTGGGGATGGTGAGCACTGTCCAGAGCCAACATGGCAAATAAAATGGCCTATTGGGATAGGTTCTAAGACGAATGAGGTCTTAATGTTAAACAAAATTCTCCTGGCGCTGCTGATTGGTGCGACGAGCTTACCGGTGATGGCGGAACGCATTCGCGATCTGGTGACGGTGCAGGGTGTACGTGACAACGCCTTGATCGGTTATGGACTGGTGGTGGGACTGGACGGCTCTGGTGACCAGACCATGCAGACCCCCTTCACAACCCAAAGCCTCGGCAACATGTTGTCGCAGCTGGGTATTACCGTGCCGCCGGGTACCAATATGCAGTTAAAAAACGTGGCGGCGGTGATGGTAACGGCCAAGCTGCCGCCGTTCTCGCGTGTTGGGCAAAATATCGACGTAGTGGTGTCCTCAATGGGCAATGCCAAAAGCCTGCGTGGCGGCACCCTACTGATGACGCCGCTGAAAGGCGTGGATAACCAAATCTACGCACTGGCGCAGGGTAACATACTGGTCGGGGGGGCTGGTGCTTCTGCTGGTGGCGGCAGCGTACAGGTCAATCAACTGACGGGGGGGCGCATCAGCAATGGTGCTATCATCGAACGTGAACTGCCGACCACCTTTGGCAGTGGCGAGGTGATCAACCTGCAACTGAATGACGAAGATTTCACCCTGGCGCAGCAGATCAGTGATGCCATCAATCGTCAACGTGGCGGCGGTATCGCATCGCCGCTCGACGCCCGCACCATTCAGGTGCGAGTGCCGCAGGGCAATAGCTCGCAGGTGCGTTTCTTGGCAGAAATTCAGAATATCAACGTCAGAGTTGGCGCGATCGATGCCAAGGTAGTGATCAACTCACGTACTGGCTCGGTAGTGATGAACCGCGATGTGATTTTGGACGCCTGTGCGGTGGCACAGGGCAACCTATCGGTGGTGGTCGAACAGCAAAATACGGTTAGCCAGCCGGATACGCCGCTTGGCGGTGGCCAGACGGTAGTGACACCGAACACTCAGATTTCGGTACAGCAGCAGGGTGGGGTACTGCAAAAGGTTAATGCCAGTGCCAACCTGAACAGCGTGATCCGTGCACTGAACGCGCTGGGTGCCACGCCGAATGATTTAATGTCGATCTTACAAGCGATGCAGAGCGCTGGCTGCCTGCGCGCGAAGCTGGAAATCATTTGATGGCGGGCGATCTAATGGCGATGTCGGGCGCGGCCTATGACGCCCAGGCACTGAACGGACTGAAACGCGATGCCGCCACCGATCCGCAGGGCAACCTGAAACAGGTAGCGCAGCAGGTAGAAGGCATGTTCGTGCAGATGATGTTAAAGAGTATGCGCGCTGCATTGCCGCAGGACGGGGTGCTGAGCAGCGATCAGACGCGGCTTTACACCTCGCTGTATGACCAGCAGATCGCCCAGCAGATGTCGCAGAAGGGCTTGGGACTGGCCGATATGATGGTCAAACAGATGAGCAACGTCAATAACGTGCCGAGCGAAACGGCGGGCTTGTCGCCGATGGCGCTGGACAACGAGGTATTGCAAACGCTACCACAACAGGCACTGGCGCAGATGGTTCGCCGCGCGGTGCCAGCCCCCCTTGCTGTGCCACCGTCCAACAACGGCAACTTCGTCGCCCGTCTGTCGGTTCCGGCACGTGTCGCCAGCCAGCAGAGCGGCATTCCGCATCAGTTGATCCTGGCACAAGCAGCGCTGGAATCCGGTTGGGGTCAGCGCGAGATCCCGACTACTGATGGCTCACCGAGCCACAACCTGTTCGGTATTAAGGCGGGGAGGAGTTGGAATGGCCCGGTAACCGAAATTACCACCACTGAGTTCGAGCAAGGGGCAGCGAAGAAGGTCAAAGCGGCATTCCGTGTCTACGGCTCTTATGTCGAAGCGATGAACGACTACGTTAAACTGCTGGCTAACAACCCACGCTATGCTGGGGTGGTCAACGCCCGTAGCCCAGAGCAGGCGGCGCATGCCTTGCAGCGGGCGGGGTATGCCACCGACCCGCATTACGCCAGCAAACTGGTCAGCGTGATCCAACAGATGAAACAGGCTGGTGCGCAGGCAGTGAAAGCTTACACTCGCGATGTACGAGAGTTGTTCTGACTGTGTAGCCGCCGATTTTTTTCTCAAGTTTTGCCCGTTTTTGTCGATAACCGAGACAGGCTGAGCGAATGGTTCAGCAAACGAATGAACCCTGTAGGCCACAGGTGCCGCAAAATCAAGGAATCCCAATGTCCAATAGCTTAATCAATACCGCGATGAGTGGGCTGAATGCGGCTCAGGTGGCGCTCAGCACTGTCAGCAACAACATTTCCAACTACAACGTGGCGGGCTATAACCGTCAGACTGCTATTCTGGCGCAAAATGGTGGCACGCAAATAACTAACGGTTTTGTTGGTAACGGCGTGACCGTCACCAGTGTCAACCGTGAATACAACCAGTTCATCACCAATCAGTTGCGCCACGCACAAGGCAATGCTGAAGCGCATAACGCCTACCACGAAAAAATCTCACAGATAGACAACCTACTGGCGAGTAAAACCAACAGCTTGTCGAACAACATGCAAGATTTTTTTACCAACTTGCAGAACCTGGTGAGCCACTCTGGCGATGATGCGGCGCGTCAGACGGTACTGGGCAAGGCTAACGGCTTGGTTAACCAGTTCAATAACACTGACAAATACTTGCGCGATATGGACAGTGGCATTAATCAGCAAATCGGCGACTGCGCGCAGCAGATTAACAGCTACAGCCAGCAGATCGCCAAACTGAACGACGAAATTACACGTCTGCGCGGCAGTGGTGGCGAGCCGAATGCCTTACTGGATCAGCGCGATCAACTGGTGACCGAGCTAAATAAAGTGGTTGGCGTGCAGGTGACTGAGCAGGATGGTGGAGACTATACCGTCTCGTTCGCCAACGGCTTGACTCTGGTGCAAGGCAACAACACCTATCAGGTGTCGGCGGTGCCTTCTAGCAGCGATCCTGCTCGTATGACCCTCGGCTATAACCATGGTCAGGGTGCCAGCGAAGTACCAGAAGCGCAAATCAGCAGTGGCATCCTCAACGGTGTGTTGAAGTTCCGCAGCGAAACGCTCGATGGCACCCGCAACCAATTGGGGCAAATTGCCTTGGTGCTGGCGGACAAGTTTAACCAGCAGCACCACGCAGGTTTCGATCTTAACGGTAAGGCTGGCAGCGACTTCTTCAGCTTCAGCGGTAGCCATGTGGTGGATAACACCCACAACACCGGTAGCGCCTCGCTGTCCGTGTCCTATAGCGATACTCACAAGGTGAAAGCCCAAGATTATCGCGTCGAATTTGACGGCAGCAACTGGCAGGTCAGCCGCCTACCGGACAATGTTAAGGTCAACGCCACTGCAGGCGCGGATGCTGACGGCAAGCCGACGCTGAGCTTTGATGGCCTACAGGTCAGTATCAAAGGCAATGCCCAGAACAAAGACAGTTTCATTGTTAAGCCGGTCAGTGATGTGGCGGGCAGCTTAAAAGTGGCGATCAGCGATCCATCGAAAATTGCCGCAGCCGGCAAGGCTGACAGCGGGCGGGGCGATAATGAAAACGCTAAGCACCTGATCGACCTGCAAACCAAAATTTTGGTGGACGGCAAAGCGACTTTCAGTGGTGCATACGCCAGCATGGTCAGCAATATCGGCAACCAGACGGCTGCCGCCAAGGTTGCTGCCACCTCGCAGGGCAGTATCGTCAAACAGTTGACTAACCAGCAGCAGTCGATTTCCGGCGTTAATCTGGATGAAGAGTACGGCGCGCTGTTGCGTTTCCAGCAATATTACATGGCTAATGCGCAGGTGATTCATACTGCCAGCTCAATGTTCGACGCATTGTTGAATATCCGTTGATTTAGTTGCTGACCGGGGCTACCGGTCACTCATTTTGAATTTTGAGGAACCCACAGCATGCGCATGAGCACCAGCATGATGTACCAACAGAACATGACCGGTATCACCGGCACCCAGTCGCTGTTTATGAAGGCAGCTGAGCAGCTTTCAACTGGCAAGAAAGTGATCAATCCGTCTGACGATCCGCAGGCGGCATCGCAGGCAGTGATGTTGTCACAGTCACAGGCTGAGAACAACCAGTACGCCTTGGCACGCACCTTCGCCCGGCAGAACGTCTCGATGGAAGAAACCGGGTTGCAGGGTGTCACTTCTACCATTACGGACATTAAGGGGCTAATCGTCCGCGCTGGTGGTACAGGAAGCGATAATGACCGCGCCTCGCTGGTCACCGAATTGCAGGGGCTGAAAGAGCAACTGCTCAATCAGGCCAACGGCACCGATGGTAATGGCCGTTATATGTTCGGCGGCTATATGAACGACAAACCCCCCTTTGTCGAAGAGGGCGGTAAAGTTCTCTATAAAGGCGGTGATAAGGCGGTTGAGCAGAAGGTGGATGCCAACCGCACTATGACCGTTGGTCATATCGGCAATGTGGTGTTCATGTCGCTGACCAGTAACCCAAAACCTGAACCGGACGGCAGTCCATCGGTTTCTAACGTATTCGAGAGCATCGACATCGCATTGAACGCGCTTAAGACCCCGTTACAGAATGCGGATGACGCCGCCAGGAAACAAGTGGATGATGCCTTGGCTAAAGCCAACCGTGGTTTGGACAACTCGTACAACAAAGTGCTCAGCGTGCGATCCGAGCTGGGTTGCCAATTGAAGGAATTGGATCAGTTGGATGACATCGGCCAGGAACGTGATATGACCAGCAAGATCCAAATGAGTGCGTTGACGGATGCGGATATGGCCGAGTCAATCTCGTCTTACTACATGCAGCAGGCCGCATTGCAGGCATCGTACAAAACATTCAGCGATATGCAGGGAATGTCGCTGTTCCAACGGAATCGCTAACGATAAATGCGAAACACAGAAGATTTGAGAACGTTCAGAATTCTGTGTCACGCTAAAAAATCATTGCAACGTCGGAAGTTTTCACCCCAGAGCGCATATTACACGCCGTCGTAGTAGCTCGAAAACCCGGCGTGATCATACATCTGACGTTTCAACATCTTCAGGCGGTTTACACGGCCCTCTACACTACAACGCCGTTACTCCACTTGCTATTGATAGCCTCGTATATTACTGCTGAATCAGCCTCCATCCCGGCCTCAACATGCTCTAGCTCAACGAGTCCACTTCTGCTGACATTGGTGAACCACTTGTTCAGTCGTGGTTTGTTTTTGGCTTTCAGGATCTGATAGAAGTCGAGTGCCAGTTGTTGCGCTATTTTCAACTGCGATGCCTTTTCGCACATCAGCTCAATGAAGCGGGAAGCATAATTTTCTTCTCCTCTTATTATTCGCCAGGGCATCAACCATCGACTGACCCAGGAAGCTGAAGGAAGACGGCAGGAACGGTAACTTCATGCCGCCGGAAAAATCTGGGGGTTCCGGCGTAGGTGTGCCACGAATGCACCCTGTGGCAAATAAGGGTGCAATGCTGTGCGAGAGATGAGGGTAGGCCCCTCGGAGGCGGTGTCCAGACGCAGCCTTCAAACTACTCTGAGCTGCTGCCGTTAAGAGCGGTGGTGGTGAGCGTCAGAGAAAAGGCGCAGTCAGATGCGTCATGTATGTGTTGTGAAGATGAACGAGAGTGAACTGTAGATGCAGTGTCGGAAGGAACAAGATGATGTCAAAAATGCGCTTTCTAAGCGGTGCGTGATAAGTCCAGCGGTTATCTGGTTACTGGCTGGTCGGCATCCGGCATAGAGACAGCATGAGCACAACACAGGCTCTGGCATGGAACGAGGGAACCTGTCGTCCCGATGCGAAGGGAGCGGCGTCGAGCGGAAACCCTGCGAGCGCCTGAGTACCAATGCGGGGCACACCGGCAGACGGTACGGGGCTGGGATCTGAGTCACAAAACCCCGTTGTCTCTGGAAGTAATGGCACGCTGGCTCAATCCCATGTTACGAGGCTGGATTAATTACTCTGGGCGCTTTTATCGGTCAGCGATGGACTGTATAGCCAGTCATATAGATCTGCACCTTGTGAAATGGGTCGCCCGCAAATATAAGCGGGTACAGGGTAGCCTGGCTCAGGTATATGAATGGTTGAGAAGGATACAGAGCGCTAAGCCCTGCCGGTTTGCACACTGGGAAATTTGTACGCGGCGTGAACGGTCAACGACAAGAGCCGGATGACGGGAGACTGTCACGTCCGGTTCCGTGGGAGCGCAGGGGGGAAGTTCCCTTGCGCGACCCGATACTCCAAATATCATTGTGGGTAGTTGCAAGTCTAGTTGTATGCATACTTCTTTGTAATTGTTTGATTTTTATTTTATTACTTTGGGGTGTTGATGCGGTGGTGAGTATTTTCTTTTAGATTAGAATTGAATGTTTTGAAACACTGTCTATTATCAGTAAAAATGATATGTTATGAGTGATTTTTGTGCAGGTTAATAAGGAGCGAAGTTCTGGCTCAATGTGTTGACCGAGCTGAAAAACTGGGGTCTTCAAAATTCGTTTATCCCGCTGATATTTGCAAGGCTATCTATACGACCAACGCTATCGAATCGCTGAATAGTGTGATCCGACAAGTGATTAAGAAGCGTAAAGTGATCCTAACAGACGACTCAGTGCGAAAAGTGATTTATCTGGGGATCCAGGCGGTGTCGAAAAAATGGAATATGCCGATCCAGAACTGACAGTTAGCAATGAGTCGTTTTATTATCGAGTTGGGTGAACGTCTAAATTGTCACCTTTAATAGGCGGACAGTTACAGAGAATCATGGAGAAATTCAGGTATGTCAATGGATGACGAGTTTTTTCTGAAGTTGCAAGGCCATATATATGCTGCATGTTTTAAGCAGTGCGGTTTTATGGTTCTCTCTTTTCTTAAGGGTGTCACTTTCTTCGCAGGGAAATATATTCTCGAGTCTCTTACTTTTAGTGTAAAAATATATTCTTCGTTTTTTTTTCCTTATTTTTTGCGTGAAAAGATATATTCAACGGCTCCCGATGCATCCCCCATTACCCGTCACAGCGTTTTAAAAATCAACAGGCCAGAGAACGCTTCTCATTTTCGCAGCGCAAAACTGACGTGTTCGCAACACCAACGTAGCGTGCCCGGGCCTATTTTAACCGTGACTTCAGTTATTCACCCGTTCCTGCTCTCACCTGATGGTGAGGGTATCAGTTAGCTTGCTTTATATACGTGACACTTTACTCCCTCAGTAAACCCGTCGCAGTCACACCACTTTTGATATTACGAACAATGGAGCCGTCTCATGATTGACAAGAACGAAGGAACTAAGGGTTATACGGAAAGTAATTCAGAACAGTTCTTCCGTGAAATGCTGAGTAGTGTGACCGAGGCTGTACTGGCATTTGGCCAGAGTAGCACCCCACCAGGAGAGTTAATCATGACGGCATCGGGGTTTATGCTCAGGCAGGAGCTGAATACCCGGTTACGTCGTCAGGCAGCGCGCCTCGGGGTCAGTCTGGAAAGCCTCTGTCACCTGGGCTGGGCGCTGGTGCTGTCACGCAGCAGCCACTGTGAGCAGGTGGTGTTTGGCACAGGACTGCGGGCGCACAGGGGCATATTACCTATTCGTGTGGATATCCGTGAGACGGGGACAGAAGAGGCTGCTCGCCAGGTATTTGCGCGGCTGGAGGCATTACAGGCCCATCAGCAGACGCCCCTGTCGCTGGCGCTCCGGTGCAGTGGCGTGGGAGGAGAAGCCCCGCTGTTCAATGCCCTGCTGAACTACCGCCATAGCCAGAGCAACGAGACCACCGTTGAAATAGAGGACGCCCAGTGGCTGGATGAACAGGCGCGAACCCATTACCCGGTAACCCTGTCGGTTGACGACGACGGCGAGACCCTGGGGGTCACGGTACAGGCCGTGTCCCCGCTGGAGCCGGCCCGGGTGGGCGGCTATATGGCGCAGGCGCTGCTGTCGCTGGTGACGGCACTGGAAACCACACCGCAAAAAGCGGTGTGTGAGCTGCCCATTCTGCCGGCGGCCGAGCGTAAGTGCGTGCTGTATGACTGGAACGCCACCGGGGTGGACTACCCGCAGGGCGAATGCCTGCACAGGCTGTTTGAGCAGCAGGTGCAGCGTACACCGCATGCAATGGCCGTGACAGCGGAAGGGGAGACGCTCAGCTATGCGGCCCTGAATAACCGCGCCAACCGCCTGGCGCATTACCTGCGGGCGCAGGGGGTGGGGCCGGATGAACGGGTGGCGGTGTGTGCCGAACGCAGCAGCGCGATGGTGGTCGCCCTGCTGGGGATCCTGAAGGCCGGGGGCGCTTATGTGCCGCTCGATCCGGGCTACCCGCGTGAGCGCCTGAACTATATTCTCGGGGATGCAGCCCCGACGCTGCTGCTGGCTGACGCGCGCGGGCTGCAGGTGCTGGACACCCCGTCGGTGCCGGTGATCCCGCTGGACGACCTCGCCGCACTGACCGGCGGGCTGCCGGAAGATAACCTGACACCGGCAGCCCTGAGCCTGTCTGAACGTCACCTGGCGTATGTGATTTACACCTCGGGATCTAGCGGTCAGCCGAAGGGGGTGATGGTGGAGCACCGGCAGGTGGTCAATCTCTGCCAGGCACAGGGGACGCTGTTCAGCGTGACGACAGACAGCCGTGTCCTGCAGTTCGCTTCGGCCTGTTTTGATGCGAGTATTTCCGAGATCGTGATAACGCTGGGCCATGGTGGCACCCTGATCATCGTGCCGGATGATATCCGTCAGGACAGGCAGCGCCTTGCCGGCTTTATCAGGCAGTACGGGGTGACGCATGCGACCTTCCCACCGGCCCTGTTCGGCCAGCGCTATCCGGATGACTTCAGCACACTGCAATACGTTGTCTTCGCCGGTGAGTCCCCGTCGGCAGCCCTGCTGCAGGGCGCGGCGGAAACGGCGGTGGTCTTTAATGCCTACGGCCCGACCGAGACTGCGGTGTGTGCGACGGCATTACGCTATGAGCCGGCCAACCCGCTGCACAGTGAAAGAGCCATCGGTACACCGATAGCCAACACGCGGATTTATCTGCTGGATCCGCAGGGGGAGCCGGTGCCGGTGGGGGCTGTCGGCGAGCTGTATATCGGCGGTGTGCAGGTGGCACGGGGTTACCTGAACCGGCCAGCGCTGACCGCCGAACGCTTTCTGGCGGATCCGTTCAGTGCCGAGCCGGGGGCGCGGATGTACCGCAGCGGCGACCTGGCGCGCTGGCTGCCGGACGGGACGGTGGAATACCTGGGGCGTAATGACGAGCAGGTGAAGATCCGCGGGTTCCGTGTGGAGCCAGGCGAGGTGGCGGCACGGCTGGCGGCACACCCGCAGATCCGCGAAGCGGTGGTGCTGGCCCGGGGCGAGGGGGAGGCCCGTCACCTGGCCGCCTGGTGGGTGCCGGAAACGGAGGAGACGGCCTGTGATGCCGCGTCACTGCGTGCCTGGTTGGCGGGAGCGCTGCCTGATTACATGGTGCCGCGCAGCTATGTGCGGCTGGACGCCCTGCCGCTGACGCCAAACGGCAAGCTGGATAGACGGGCGCTGCCGGCACCGACGGAGGACGCCCGGGTGCGCGGGGAGTATGAAGCGCCGCAAGGTGACGTGGAGACGATCCTGGCGGCGCAGTGGTGCGCGCTGCTGGGTCTCGACCAGGTGGGACGCCACGACAGCTTCTTTATGCTGGGCGGGCATTCACTGCTGGCGGTGCGCCTGATCAGTCATTTACAGAGGCAGGGTTATGCCCTGAGTCTGCAAGCGGTATTTGCCGCCCCGCTGCTGGCAGAGATGGCAGCGGCCTGTGACACAGGGCACCGGGAGGTGCCAGTCCCGCCGAACGTCATTACCCCGCAGGTGACCGCCCTTACCCCGGAGATGTTACCGCTGGCCACCCTGACGCAGGCCGAGATCGACAGTATTGTCGCCCGGGTGCCGGGGGGGATAGCGAATATCCAGGACATCTACGCCCTGTCGGCGTTGCAGGAGGGGATGCTGTTTCACCGCCTGCTCGATGAAGACCATGACCCTTACGTGCTGCGGCTGTTGTTGCGTTTTGACACTCAGGCAGCGCTGACGCGTTATATCAGCACCCTGCAGTTCAGTATCGACCGGCATGACAGCCTGCGCACGGCGATATTCCATGAAGGGCTGCAAGAGCCGGTTCAGGTGGTGCTGCGTGCGGCCAGACTGGACGTTGAACAGTTCCGGCCTGATGCTGAGGGTGAAGCAGTGGCGGTACAACTGCTGCAGTATGCACAAGGCACGCCATTGAGGCTGGAGCAGGCCCCGTTGCTGCACCTGGTGGTTGCCGACGGCGATCAGGGTGAGTGTGTCGGGGTTATGAAGCTGCATCACCTGATAGCTGACCATGTTTCGCTAGATATATTGCACCGTGAAGGGGGGTTAACGGCATCAGCGCGGGCAGCGCTGCCGCCACCGCCGCCGTTCCGTAAGCTGATTGCCGCAGGGCGACAGAAAGGTTTGCGGGCGCGTTCACAGCGCTTCTTCCGTGAGATGCTGGGCGATGTGACCGAGCCGGTACTGGCCTTCGGGCTGAATGATGTCCGGCTGGACGGGCCGACACCACCGAGTCACGGCAGAGGTTGCCGGCGGCGCTGAACCGCCGGCTGCGCGCCCAGGCGGCCCGCCTCGGGGTGAGCCTGGCCAGCCTGTGTCACCTGGGCTGGGCGCTGGTGCTGTCACGCAGCAGCCACTGCGAACAGGGGGTGTTTGGCACGGTGCTGCTGGGTCGCAGCGGGGCGGAAAGCGAAGACATGGTGGGACTGCTGATCAACACCCTGCCGGTACGGGTCGATATCAACGGCACGGGAGCGCAAGAGGCCGTCCGTGCGGTGCATGCCCGGCTGGGGGCGCTGCTGGCCCATGAGCAGGCCACGTTGTCGCTGGCCCAGCAGTGCAGTGGCGTGGTGGGTGAAGCCCCGCTGTTCAATGCCCTGCTGAACTACCGCCATAACCAGAGCAACGAGACCACCACTGAAATAGAGGGCGTCCAGTGGCTGGATGAGCAGGAGCGGAGCAACTACCCGGTGACGCTGTCGGTTGAAGACGACGGCGAGACCCTGGGGGTCACGGTACAGGCCGTGGCCCCGCTGGAGCCGGCCCGGGTGGGCGGCTATATGGCGCAGGCGCTGCTGTCGCTGGTGACGGCACTGGAAACCACACCGCAAAAAGCGGTGTGTGAGCTGCCCATTCTGCCGACGGCCGAGCGTAAGCGCGTGCTGTATGACTGGAATGCCACCGGGGTGGACTACCCGCAGGGCGAATGCCTGCATAGGCTGTTTGAGCAGCAGGTGCAGCGCACGCCGCATGCAATGGCCGTGACGGCAGATGATGGCGTGCTCAGCTATGCGGCCCTGAATGACCGCGCCAACCGCCTGGCGCACTACCTGCGGGCGCAGGGGGTGGGGCCGGATGAACGGGTGGCGGTGTGTGCCGAACGCAGCAGCGCGATGGTGGTCGCCCTGCTGGGGATCCTGAAGGCCGGGGGCGCTTATGTGCCGCTCGATCCGGGCTACCCGCGTGAGCGCCTGAACTATATTCTCGGGGATGCGGTGCCGACGCTGCTGCTGGCTGACGCGCGCGGGCTACAGGTGCTGGGCACCCCGTCAGTGTCGGTGATCCCGCTGGAGGATGTACCGCTACTGACGGGGGAATTACCCGCCGGGGATCTGACGCCAGCAAGCGCCGGGCTGTCGGCAAATCACCTGGCGTATGTGATTTACACCTCGGGATCTAGCGGTCAGCCGAAGGGGGTGATGGTGGAGCACCGGCAGGTGGTCAATCTCTGCCAGGCACAGGGGGCGCTGTTCAGCCTGACGACAGACAGCCGTGTCCTGCAGTTCGCTTCGGCCTGTTTTGATGCGAGTATTTTCGAGATCGTGATGGCGCTGGGCCATGGTGGCACCCTGATCATCGTGCCGGATGATATCCGTCAGGACAGGCAGCGCCTTGCCGGCTTTATCAGGCAGTACGGGGTGACACACGCGACCTTCCCACCGGCCCTGTTCGGCCAGCGCTATCCGGATGACTTCAGCACACTGCAATACGTTGTCTTCGCCGGTGAGTCCCCGTCGGCAGCCCTGCTGCAGGGTGCGGCGGAAACGGCGGTGGTCTTTAATGCCTACGGCCCGACCGAGACCGCAGTGTGTGCGACGGCATTACGCTATGAGCCGGCCAACCCGCTGCACAGTGAAAGAGCCATCGGTACACCGATAGCCAACACACAGATTTATCTGCTGGATCCGCAGGGGGAGCCGGTGCCGGTGGGGGCTGTCGGCGAGCTGTATATCGGCGGTGTGCAGGTGGCACGGGGTTACCTGAACCGGCCAGCGCTGACCGCCGAACGCTTTCTGGCGGATCCGTTCAGTGCCGAGCCGGGGGCGCGGATGTACCGCAGCGGCGACCTGGCGCGCTGGCTGCCGGACGGGACGGTAGAATACCTGGGGCGTAATGACGAGCAGGTGAAGATCCGCGGGTTCCGTGTGGAGCCGGGCGAGGTGGCGGCACGGTTGGCGGCACACCCACAGGTTCGCGAGGCGGTGGTGCTGGCCCGGGGTGAGGGGGCGTTACGTCACCTGGCCGCCTGGTGGGTGCCGAAAACGGAGGAGACGGCCTGTGATGCCGCAGCGCTGCATGCCTGGCTGGCGGGAGCGCTGCCTGATTATATGGTGCCGCGCAGCTATGTGCGGCTGGACGCCCTGCCGCTGACGCCAAACGGCAAGCTGGACAAACGGGCGCTGCCGGCACCGACGGAGGACGCCCGGGTGCGCGGGGAGTATGAAGCGCCGCAGGGTGACATGGAGACGGCCCTGGCGGCGCAGTGGTGCGCGCTGCTGGGTCTCGACCAGGTGGGACGCCACGACAGCTTCTTTATGCTGGGCGGGCATTCACTGCTGGCGATGAGGCTGGTGAGCCGACTGCGCCGCGCGGGGTATGCCCTGAGTCTGCAGGCGGTGTTTGCTGCGCCGGTATTAACGGATATGGCGAAGTGCATTTATGGCGCACCGGCATACCCGTCTGATAAGGCAATTGCAGTCAGAACTGAAGGTCACCAGGCACCTTTGTTCTTCCTGCCTTCAGGTTTTGGTGATTATTCGTATGTCTACGAACTGGCCCGTTTTATTGATAATGAGTCCCCCATTTACGCCCTGCCATGGCCGGCGGGCCTGGCGGAAAAAGGGTTCACTCTGGCGAAGGTGGTCGGGTATGCCGTGGCTATGCTCCGCAGGGTTCAGCCACACGGGCCTTACCATCTTGCGGGGTATTCATCGGGCGGGCTTTTAGCCTGGTCTATAGCCAGACATCTGCGGGAGAATGGAGAGAAGATCGCCTTTGTTGGCCTGATAGATACGTTACTGCCGGAGATGAGACATTCAGCTTCTGAGGCATTCGCCGGTGAGGCGCAGTCCCCTTCTGCTGCGGAGATAAGAGAGGAGGCGGACAGAATCGGGCTGAATATGGATTTGATTAACGCAGCCAGTATTCAGCATCACGCCCGGCTAGTGGCGGACGTGGACGTGACCCCGACGGATATTGATGTGTATTTGTTCAAGGCGAAAGAAGAGTATATGGATGAAAATACGTCATGGTTCAAAAGGATAACGCAGCGGGGATATACCCGTGAGGATGCGTCCGCCCTTCTCTGGGATACGGTGCTTGAGCCTGAAAGGATAACGGTGACGCGGGTTAACGGAAACCATGTGACTTTATTAACCGATGCCGGTAACCGGCAGGCGCTGGGTGCCCATATTTCGGCGTCGTTAAAGGTGTGTCGGGAATGATGGGTAATAACTGACTGGCGGATCGCTTAACCCCTGTGTGGCAGGGTATGTTTTACTCATACCCTGATCTGGCTTCCCTACGCG
This sequence comes from Serratia symbiotica, assembly GCF_000821185.2. Taxonomy (NCBI): domain Bacteria; kingdom Pseudomonadati; phylum Pseudomonadota; class Gammaproteobacteria; order Enterobacterales; family Yersiniaceae; genus Serratia; species Serratia symbiotica. The sequence continues at coordinate 959,099 of NZ_CP050855.1, forward strand.
TAAACAATTCCTCAACCAGATGCTGGCCACCAACGCGATGCGAGGCGCGAGTTTCCAAGCCTGTATTGGTGCCATCTTGACAACGGGAACGGTGCTGGGGAATTTAGGGCTGAGCGCAACGCAACACAACAGAACTGGGCAAGTTATGTTGTGCTCGCTGCTACCCTAGCCGCACATCTTCGCAACCTACTGTCATCCCCGTAGATAAGGGAAAAGAGGCAACCAATGAGCCTGGCGACGATAACCGGCAGATAAACAATCAAACCGGCGTTGATCGTTCGGGGAAGCCCTTATGGTTTTCATTCTACTGAGCGTCGAACCCATATTGTAGTGGCACACTGAATTTGGCCACCTGAACAGAGGTGATATGCTCACCTCAGGACATTACAGGTGCTTCAATGAAAAAAAGAAATTTCAGTGCAGAGTTCAAACGCGAATCCGCTCAACTGGTCGTTGACCAGAACTACACCGTGGCAGATGCAGCCAGTGCTATGGATGTCGGCCTTTCCACAATGACGCGATGGGTGAAGCAGTTGCGTGATGAGCGGCAGGGAAAAATACCTAAAGCCTCTCCCATTACTCCTGAACAAATTGAAATACGTGAGCTGAGGAAAAAAATACAACGTATTGAAATGGAAAACGAAATATTAAAAAAGGCTACCGCGCTCTTGATGTCAGACTCCCTGAACAGTTCTCGATAATCGGGAAACTCAGAGCGCATTATCCGGTGGTCACACTCTGCCACGTGTTCGGGGTTCATCGCAGCAGCTACAAATACTGGAAAAACCGTCCTGAAAAACCAGATGGCAGACGAGCTGTATTACGCAGCCAGGTACTGGAACTGCATAGCGTCAGCCATGGCTCTGCTGGCGCAAGGAGTATCGCAACTATGGCAACCATGAAGGGCTTCAGGATGGGACGATGGCTCGCCGGCAGGCTCATGAAAGAGCTGGGGCTGGTCAGTTGTCAACAGCCCACTCATCGGTATAAATGCGGTGGCCTTGAACACATCGCTATCCCGAATCACCTTGAGCGGCAGTTCGCAGTGACAGAGCCTAATCAGGTGTGGTGTGGCGATGTGACCTATATCTGGACAGGCAGGCGCTGGGCCTACCTCGCCGTTGTTCTCGACCTGTTCGCGAGAAAACCGGTGGGCTGGGCAATGTCGTTCTCACCGGACAGCAGGCTGACCATCAAAGCGCTGGAGATGGCGTGGGAGGCCCGGGGAAAACCAGCCGGAGTGATGTTCCACAGCGATCAGGGCAGCCATTACACAAGCAGACAGTTCCGGCAGTCACTGTGGAGGTATCGGATCAGACAGAGTATGAGTCGGCGTGGAAACTGCTGGGATAATAGCCCAATGGAGCGCTTCTTCAGGAGTCTGAAGAACGAATGGGTACCGGTGACGGGTTACATAAACTTCAGCGATGCAGCCCACGCAATAACGGACTATATCGTTGGGTATTACAGCGCGCTCAGGCCGCATGAATATAACGGTGGGTTACCACCAAACGAATCGGAAAACCGATACTGGAAAAACTCTAATGCGGTGGCCAGTTTTTGTCGACCACTTCATATTTTGGCGGCTTACCGCTTACGCCCCCTAATGACGGAGCTCCCTCAATGCAAAGAATTTTTATCCTTTTTTTATTGAGCATCGCAGCTGCCTGGGCCCAAACGCCTGAGAGCCCTTATCTTCAAAACGCACAGGTGGGTGACAGACGAGCACAGTATTATCTTGCCGACACACTTTTCAGTGCTGGTGAATATCAACATGCTGAAGACTGGGCAACAAAATCATCTGCGCAGGGAGATATGGATGCTCTTGCATTACTGGCACAACTAAAGATAAGTGGCACAGTCGTAGCTTTCCAGAAGGCTAAATCGTTAGCAGAACAATCTGTAGAGCTCGGTAGTAAACGTGGGGAAGTAATCCTAGCACGCATTTTAACTAATACCCAGGCTGGTAAACCTAATTATCCCCGTGCCATAAAGTTGCTCGAAAGTGCTTCACAAGATATAGAAAATGACTCTGCTGTAGATGCACAAATGTTCTTAGGTTTGATTTATGCCAACGGTGTTGGAGTTGCGCAGGACAATGAGAAAGCAACTTTTTGGTTTAAACGCAGTTCGTCCCTTTCCCGCAGCGGTTATGCTGAATACTGGGCTGGGATGATATTTTTAATAGGCGAAAAAGGTTTTATTACCATTAATAAGCTAAGGGCATTGCAATGGCTGAACCTGAGCTGCCTGGAAGGTTATGATACTGGTTGTGAAGCCTTTGAGCAGCTTCGGGCACCCGCTGAGCAATCACGAAAATGATGAATCATCACTGGTAGAGCAAAAATATGCCATTGAATAATTAGAACTGAAAGCATTAAATTGAACTGTCGGTTTTAACAATGAAAATTACCAGAATCATTGTTTGAAAAAGATTCTAATTCAGTATTCCCATAACACCACCTTTGTTAACTGTCGCCACATAAACTGTGACTTCCCCCAAGTATCCCCAAGGTAGTAACTGAATCGGATATTTTTCGATTGTTAATGCCTGGCATCCGATGGATATAAAAAAGCCAGTATCCATAGACACTGGCTTTTTTCGATGGGTTAAATTAGGTTAGATTATAAATTTATTTGCACTGGTTTCCCCCATACACCATCTGCGTTCCTCGGTGTTACAGTTACTTTTTTAGGTGCAGGACCACTACCATCCCAGAAATTCTCACAAAGCAATCCACCGTAGTAAGTTTTTCCGTTTTTATCTTCCCATTTGATTTCTGTACCGGATTCTGCTGAGCCACCATTGCTCTGATAATCGTAGGATATCACCAGCCCATGCACGTTTCATCGTTTTTCCGTCGATTGCAATGATGGATTTTCCGGCAGACTGCCGCCGCTCATTTATCCATCCCAGAAGGGCCTGAACCAGTAAATCTGTATCTAACATGCTAATTATATTGGCAATGCAGTGTCTTCGAGGGATGCCATTTTCAAAAGCACGGTATTTTTGCAGCCACTCCAGCTGAGCATCGCCAAAGACCTGAATATCTTTCCAGCCCTGCGCGCCGCTCAGAACGGCAGCTAAAACCAGAAACAGCACATCAAGAAGATTGTGCTTAACATTAATGTCCCTTCTCGGGTCAGGAACTGCGGATAAATGGTTGAAGATATTCACTATTGGCCCATAACTTTGATAGATACGGGTCAGATCATTCAATTTCAATAAAGTTCATTCAAAAGTGGGATCCCGCCCTGGGTTTTGGCCTAAGGCACAGCATGGATCATTCCCCTGAACGTATTAGAGTACCACGTTTAATTGCAACGCTGGAAAGCATAATCATGTGGTTGAGCGGATACTTATTTGAAAAAAAAGATGTATTTAAAATACCAGGCGAACACCGTGAAGCATCGCAGGCTAATATCGCTGTTAACGCTGGCGGAGAATGTATTCAGACATTCTCCGCAGATATTAAAATCAGTCTCACTGGATAAAGCACTACAAAAATTACATCGACGATATTCAGATATGGTGCTTATCTAATGAAAATTTCTGGGGATCCCTCAGGGGGAGACCATAGATTTTTTATGCCCGAACCCGAGGTAACTCAGCCCATCTCTGTTATCATCTCTGCTTGACTCGGTTTCCTCCAGTGGGGAGCTGCCATTCCCTGTCCTATAAGAGTTATCGCCGTGAGCACAGCTTCTTTTTCTTCCCTGCCGCTGCCAGCCGAACAGTTGGCAAATCTTAATCAACTGGGGTATGTCGAAATGACACCAGTACAGCGCGCTGCCCTACCCGCTATCCTGAAAGGGCAGGACGTGCGCGCCAAGGCGAAAACCGGCAGCGGCAAAACGGCCGCGTTTGGCATCGGCGTGTTGGATAACATCAACGTTGCTCTAGTTTCCACGCAGGCGCTGATCCTGTGCCCTACGCGTGAACTGGCGGATCAGGTGAGCAAAGAGTTACGCCGTCTGGCACGCTTCACGCAGAATATCAAAATATTGACCCTGTGCGGCGGCCAACCGTTGGGGCCGCAGCTTGATTCGCTGGTGCATGCGCCGCACATCGTGGTGGGTACACCAGGACGCATTCTGGAGCATCTACGCAAAAAAACCTTGGTGTTGGAGATGTTGAAAGTGCTGGTGCTGGATGAAGCAGACCGCATGCTGGACATGGGTTTTGCCGACGATATTGACGAGGTGATCAGTGAAACGCCACCGCAGCGCCAGACTCTGCTGTTTTCCGCCACCTATCCGGCTGATATTGAACGTATCAGCGCACGGGTGCAGCGTGAACCGTTGAAGATAGAAGTGGATAACGGCGATGCACAGACCACTATCGAACAGCGTTTCTATGAGACCACCGCCAATCAGCGTGCGGCGCTACTGGTGTCGGTGATCCGGCATTACCAGCCTGCTTCCTGCGTGGTGTTCTGCAACACCAAACGTGATTGCCAGACTGTGTTTGAGGCGCTTGAGGCGTACGGCATCAGTGTGCTGGCGTTGCATGGCGATCTGGAACAGCGCGAACGCGATCAGGTGCTGGTGCGCTTCGCCAATCGCAGTTGCCGGGTGCTGGTGGCGACCGATGTTGCCGCGCGTGGGCTGGATATCACAGAGCTGGAATTGGTGGTTAACTACGAGCTGGCATTCGATCCGCAAGTTCATGTTCACCGCATTGGCCGCACTGGCCGTGCTGGCAGACATGGTCTGGCTATCAGCCTGTGTACGCCACAGGAAATGGTGCGCGCACATGCTATTGAAGACGACATGCAGATGAAGATCACATGGGTGCCGGTGTCTGAATTAAGCGTGGTGGTCACTACGCCGCTGGAAGCCGAAATGACCACGCTATGCATTGATGGTGGCCGTAAGGCAAAGATTCGGCCTGGTGATATTCTTGGTGCGCTAACCAGTGGCGATACCGGGCTGACGGCGGCGGCAGTGGGCAAGATCGATATGTTCCCACAGCATGCCTACGTGGCGATCCACCAAGCCAGCGCCCACAAGGCAATGCAACAACTACAGCAGGGCAAGATCAAAGGCAAGCGCTGCAAGGTGCGCCTGATGAAATAACGCTATACCCATCATACTTCACGTTGTCTGTGCGTTAGTTTTCCCCGCTGGCCCCAGTCATTGACTGGGGCCAGCACCTGGAGATCTGCTGTGCTACCGCCTTCCTGCCACTCGTATAGGGTATATGCTGGGAGACCGCTTGCTCCCCGCTTAAAATAGCATAAAAGTCGCTATCACCATGGATGGCCGCCATTTCCACCAATTTGTAGCCCTATACAGCGGTACTGGGTTTTAATGAACATAGCGCCTCAGTCGCTAAACGGGATCACCAGCGCGCCCGGTTTAACTTCTAGTCCTTTCGCCAACGCCTTTGCCAGCGCTGCCGATTTGCTTTTATCCGGGTTCAGCACGTAAGCTGGTTTTTGGTCGAAGTAGGCTCTCAGTGATTGATTCAGATAGGGCGTCAGCGCATTCATCACCGTCTGTAATTTTTCCGGCTGCACGCTGTAGTCGGTTAATTCCATCTCTTTCAGGAAGATTGCACCTTTTTCACGGTCATAGACCGGTTGCGCTTTCAGCGTCAGCTTCAGGTCTGCGCTCTGTGGGCCTAGGATTGAGGTAATACTAACTTTAGCGTCACCCGAAAGGGTGACTTTTCCCGGCTCGCTGCGGCCGATTTGGCTGTGCAACTGCGTCAGCAGGATGTGGGCGTCCAGTAGCCCAGGTACGCTGATTTGTTTCTGATATTCATTGTGTTTTTGCAAGTAATCATTTATTTCCTGCTCGTTGAGGGTGTATTGGGTGAGTTGATTACAACCGGCCAATAGGCCGGCGAACATCAGGGCAGCAACGCCCAACAGGATCTTCTTCATTTGTGCCTCATAGCGACTGCCAGTAAAAATGCCACATATAATTGATTAAATTATCATTATAAGCACTTACTGGTTATGGAAGAAATGAATATTGGGCAGTGATTAGGGGGGTAAGGCGCACTCACCAGTATGTCAGTACGCTATTAGGCAGGCTGAGGGGACTATTTTTGTGTTGGCACTGAGTTGAGAACCTCGATCAGGTGGATACGCGCCTGCTCAAGATCGATCTGGTCACGCTCGTTGGCAGCGTTGACGATCTGCAATTGCTTGATGATTTCGCTTTTAAGGGAGGCATTTTCGGCGATGACCTGAGCTAACGCCTTCTCTACCAAGGTTGAGCGTGCGTACATCATGCGCAGGTTCAATATCATCTTTTCCAGCAACTGTGGTAATTGCATATCTTCAGCCATAGCCTAGGTCTCCAGTTGATGTTTTATTCACAGAGTGATTCGTTTGTTGATAATTTAATCTATTTTGGTGAGATAATTCGCGGTTTTTCGCATGATTTTTTAATGATGGGCATTTCGCCCCTGATGTTGATTGTCATCGCTGATAAGCGGGCTTCGGGGGCTTGCTAATAAATACCTCTTTCTTATCGAACCGTTCTGACTACGGGAGAAATGATGTCTGGCTATCGCGCTTCATCACCAAAAGTACGCCTTACTACCCACAGGCTGGTAGTGCGCCTAGTACATAAACGAGATGCTTATCGCCTGGCGGACTACTATGCTGAAAATCGCCTGTTTCTCAAGCCTTGGGAGCCGGTGCGTGATAACAGCCACTGCTCCCCCGCCGGTTGGCAGGTGCGGCTAGGTATGATCACCGAGATGCAAAAACAAGGCAGTGCCTACTATTTCATTCTGCTTGATGCGCAAGAACATGAGGTAAGAGGCGTAGCGAATTTTAGCAATGTGTTGCGTGATGCGTTTCATGCCTGTTTCCTCGGCTATTCGCTGGGTGAAAAATGGCAAGGGCAGGGGCTGATGTACGAGGCATTGCAACCCGCCATCCGTTATATGCAGCGTCATCAGTACATGCATCGCATCATGGCCAACTGCATGCCGCACAATCATCGTAGCGGCGCACTGCTCACCCGCCTGGGATTTGAACCTGAGGGGTATGCCAAGGATTATCTGCTGATCGACGGGCAGTGGCAGGATCATATATTGACGGCATTAACCCATAAGGAATGGTTACCGCCACGCTAGCGTCACCTGGGATGGTAGCTATTCTGCTGCGGATACGTAAACTTACCTGGTAGTTTCACTGACGCCTGCTGATGTAGGCGTCGATATTTATGGTACAGAGCAGAAAACGACATGAACCTACTAAAATCACTGGCCGCAGTCAGTACTATGACGATGTTTTCTCGGCTGCTGGGTTTTACGCGTGATGCTATCGTAGCGCGCGTTTTTGGTGCTGGTATGGCAACGGACGCCTTTTTTGTGGCGTTCAAGCTTCCTAACCTGCTGCGCCGCATTTTTGCTGAAGGGGCGTTCTCCCAAGCGTTTGTGCCGATCTTGGCCGAATATAAAAGTCAGCAGGGTGAACAGGCGACGCGCACCTTCATTGCCTATGTATCCGGCCTGTTGACGCTGGTATTGGCGATAGTGACGGTATTGGGCATGTTGGCCGCACCCTGGGTGATCTACACCACCGCGCCAGGTTTTGTCGATACACCGGACAAGTTCGCCTTGACCTCAGCACTACTGCGCATCACTTTTCCGTATATCTTGCTGATTTCGCTCGCTTCGTTGGTAGGTGCGATCCTCAATACCTGGAACCGCTTCTCGATCCCGGCCTTTGCGCCGACGCTGCTTAATATCAGTATGATTGGGTTTGCGCTGTTTGCCGCGCCTTACTTCCACCCACCGGTGTTGGCGATGGCCTGGGCGGTGATGGTGGGTGGTGTATTGCAACTGGGCTATCAGTTGCCGTATCTGCGCAAGATAGGCATGCTGGTGCTGCCGCGCCTCACATTGCGTGATGCCGGGGTATGGCGGGTCATGTGCCAGATGGGGCCTGCGATCCTCGGGGTGTCGGTCAGCCAGATCTCATTGATCATCAACACTATCTTCGCCTCGTTTCTAGTGTCTGGCTCGGTATCCTGGATGTATTATGCTGACCGCTTGATGGAGTTTCCTTCCGGTGTGTTGGGGGTGGCATTGGGGACTATCTTGCTGCCGTCGCTAGCAAAAAGTTTCTCCAGCGGTAATCAGGATGAATATTCACGGCTGATGGACTGGGGATTGCGCCTGTGCTTTCTGTTGGCGTTGCCGAGTGCTATCGCGCTGGGCATTCTGGCTAAACCGCTGACTGTTGCGCTGTTTCAGTACGGCAAATTTAGCGCCTTTGATGCGTCGATGACTCAGCGCGCGCTGGTGGCTTACTCGGTGGGGTTGATGGGGCTGATCTTAGTGAAAGTGTTGGCACCGGGCTTCTATTCGCGGCAGGACATCAAAACGCCGGTTAAAATTGCCATTATTACGCTGATTATGACTCAGGTGATGAACCTGACGTTTATCAGTTCACTCAAGCACGCCGGATTGGCGTTATCGATAGGTCTGGCGGCTTGTCTGAACGCTGCGCTTCTGTATTGGCAACTACGCCAGCAGAAGATTTTTCAGCCGCAGCCGGGTTGGGCGGTTTTTCTCAGCAAACTGGGGGCTGCCGTGCTGGTGATGGCGGGGGTGTTGATGAGCGTGATGTGGCTGATGCCGTGTTGGGATCAGGGCAATATGTTGGAGCGTCTGTTGCGTTTGGCCGTAGTGGTGGTTGCCGGGGTGGTGGCCTATTTTGCGGTGCTGGCGGGGCTGGGTTTCCGCCCGCGTGATTTCGCCCGCCGGGTCGCTTGATTTGGCGCTGTCGCGTAACTTCTTTATTGTCTTATAAGCACCTAGGGCCAAATGGCACTTACTTCGTTGATGCTGGAGTCTAGGGTTTTGATATCATTAACCAAGGTGAAACCGTAAGTTTCTGTTCGAATGCTCCCGCTGTTCCCAGCAATAATAAACGGGCCGCTGCCACGGCCCGTTTTGCTATTTGGCATTACCGTTTCAGGAACAATTAATTCATCTGAAACAACCAGTATTACTGTGAAAAAAGGGGACTATATCAGAAGTATGAAACGGTAAATTGTGCGGTCCCCTTGAAATTTACCTCTTCCGTAGCAGTAATTTTAGAAATTATATTTAACTGAGGCACAACATCGAAATCAAAGGTTAATACCTTGCCCTTTGCGGCTTCACCAATGTTTATATCTTTTTTCAATATGGTCCATTTCTCAGTTACAGGTATTCCCCAGTGCTCACTGAATAAATGAGTGGTAAATCCTTGCGTAGAAATATCCGTAGCTGACTTGACGCCAAAACTTTTATCGTTACGAATATCATCGTAAGATGAACCCGTGCCGATTAAAGTAAAGTTACCGATTTTTTGCTTGGATACCGGATCAAGGCCTAAGCCAAAAATTCGGTTGGCATCGTCACCGTTAGCGTATCCTGAACCAACTCTCATGCCGGCTATAGCCGTCGCTTTATATGGATCTGACACCGTAAATGACATTGCTGTCTCACCATCGCATGTCACCGTGAGCGATGCTTCCTTTTTAGGCAGAATGGTAAATTGTGTCGCACTTAAACTGTTGTGAGGAATGTTTCCCCAGTCAAGGTCATCGCTCCCTTTAGCAAAATTAACTGTACAGGCTGGCGGCACGATTTTACCTTTAACATTAATCTCGTTTGCCGCGTTGGCTCCAGAGACAGAAAATGCGCACAGCAAAGTCAAGGTAGTTACTTTTTTCATGTTTATCCCATAGTGTTAAATGATGTTTTTTACTCCGGCCATTTATTTTTTGCCGAAATTTGATTGCATTATTTTTCAAATCATACTGTCGAGTTTATTACCATCCTTAATAGTTATTGGTTAATAGGTTGTTTAATTTTATTAATGACATAATTATAGTCAGAAATGCTAGAGAAAATAACGTTACTGCCTGGCCGAGGAATGTAATCGGCTGGTAGCTTCACACAGATATTTGATGCAGGTAATGCATACGTTTTTGGCAGATTAAGCGAAATGTTATTCGGCTCTATCACAATGTTATCGGCAATTCGAATGACCATTTTTGTATCATTTGTTAGGCAGAGTTGATTTGCTTCGAATTTCCATTTCAAATATGTCCATTTATCATTTACCGGAGTATAACCGCGTGGCCGGATCACCACTGGGAGATCTTGGGTAATTAAAAATCAATGCGTGTTCCCCCTTTATTCTGGGTGGGAATACCGGAAAACTCCACCCTGGCCAGATGCTCTTTTTCCATCTTTTTGTTCGTCCGCAGCAATACGCGTATAACCTGAGTCTCTCCAGGCTGAACTAGGACTGCGGCTGGAGATGGGATCAGGGCACCATCGAAATCGTCATCTGCCAGGCGAACTATTTTTGAATAAAGCAGCATTGGTTCAGCATCAGTATTTTTAATCTCAATTGTGCCCTCTTTATTCTGTTCCTCAATGATGACTGCCGATGTGTTCGGTGTCATCCCTACTGAATATACGGCAGGGATATTGATGCAAAAGACTATAGCCATAAGATTTATGGAGATGTACTTATTCATTCTTTCTCGTCACAATAAACATTTATTTCAATAAGATCGCTTTTTACCGAGCTATCAACCGTTTCGCCATTAAAGTAACAGCGATTGTTTTCATTAGATTCGACGATGGCATGACCCATCGATAATTTATTTATATTATCTTCATCAATCATCAATATATTCTTATCTATGGTTCGCCCCAGAACTTCAGCATGGTCATTGACCACAGTAGTGCCTAGAGGGAAATTGTGCTTGTCATTTTTCAACTGTAAGAGATGCAAGCGCTCAGACTGGCCAGTATCAAAATTTACATCAGCAACGGCACCGCGCGTTACTGAAATATCCTTACGTGAGTTTTTCACCCAGGCACCGTCCGGCATGGATTTAGTGTCGATAGTGATCACATTACTATTGCCTATATGGAGTTGTGGTATCACCGCCAGGCCGTCATAATTGGTTATCGTCCGTCCCGTTGGCGCTAATAATGTTACATACCCCTTCATAGCAGTGTCTGCAATAGCAAAGGTATCTCGCACTCTTTCAGATGAAAATACCAGCCTGATTTTTGCCGCAACCAGAGAGCCTGACAGGTTTGCAGAATAGTTTCTATTATTACGACTATTCCCTGAGTAATACCAACTTGTATTATTGTATGGTGTTAGCCAGGAAGCACGAATAAAATGTCTTGCTTCATTATTGCTATTTATAGCCGAACGCTCTATCCCCGCACTTAGCTGTAAGTTATCGGTAAAGGTCTGAGAGAACGATGTACCAATACGAGTTTGTCCTTGGACATTATTTAAATAAGATGAAGAACTCCCTTTTCTCCCGCCAAGATTAAATGGAATATTCAAATTAGTGAACCATGACCATTCCCTACTTAATCTGTCATTATTACACCAGTTATAGCTTATACTCTGACTTAAAGCGTAACCATCACCAGACCAACTGCTGAAAAGAGATAATCCGTTACTTGATCCCGCGTCATAGGTGGTATTACGACTCAATGCAAGGCCGAGGCTTAAACGCTCCGTTGCGTTGAAGCTCCCTCCCATACTGGCCGTATAATGCATATTGTAATGATCGGGATAGCGATCATTTTGGCTAAAATATAGTCTGTCATACTGGCTCGAACCAAGATCGCGATAGTGTCTATTTTGCCAATCGAGAGAAAAATATGGATTTAAATTAACTAGCTGCGTTGATAGCATCACGTTAACCTTAGCTCCCAAATTACCATTTTGATCTTGCTTCGCAAGAGTGTAACTGACTTCACCTCTACTATTATAAGGGATCCAGTTAAACCCAAGCCCTAACCCAGTTGCCAGATAATGTGGTGTTACCAGCAGACCAGAAATGGGTTGAGCATAATAGTAAAAAGGAAAGCGGTACTCCATCCCGATAACCCAATCACCTGCAACGGTGTTTGCCTGTTGTCCCGCGAAGAAAGAGTATCTGGACGACATGCTTTCACTGACGGAAAACGCCGCTTTAGGAATGGTGAAACGCTGGGACACTCCCTCCGCAACTTTTATAACGACTTCTGCATCTGAAAAGGCGGTATGCAACGGTACATCGACAAAAGAAAAATTTCCGGCTGCGGTCGGGCGGCTAAAAATCAAACGATTCTGCTGAAAGACTTCAACCTGTGCAAATCCTGATGCCACACCGCTAACGGTCACCGTCGTATCGCCTTCAGCGAGTCCGGTGTGATTATCCATTGTCAGCCCCAGTACTTGGCCAGCACCAAACATTGTGTTACCTACGCCAATATAGCCAGTCCTCAGATGATAACGTCCTATTACGTCAGCCTCTAAATAAGAACTACTGAGAGATATGCTACTGTGGCTACTATGTTCACCCTGGTATTTACTGATATTTTTATTCCAGGAGAAGTTAGTGCGCATCATTACATTGTGAGTATTTATCCCGAAAGACATCAATGAGCTGATATTTTGATGGTTTGAACTGGCGCTGTCAGTCTTGTTACCGTAAATATCATAATTAAGAAATGCCCCGGTGCCACCAGAATATACTTTCTTATACCCTGCATTTTTATCAAAGAAATAGTCTGCTATATTTAAGTGCAGTGCATTATTGTTTCTTTTAAACACGGTTTCGAACTGGGAAACACTCTTTTCTTCCACGCATCCGCTAGATTCATTGATCAGTAATAACGCGGGTTTTATGTTGTATCTTACCAATATATCCTGGGTAATGCAGGCATTGCCTGTTTGACCAAAGTCGATATCCAGTGTTTCAGCGTATTTACCATTAATAGATAATCCAACGGTATTAACACCCAACGGTTTCGTACTCTGAGCGATAATTTGATTGATTGTTTTTTTATCTATTCCAAATGAATGGAGTATATTATCATCAAATTTAACACTCACTTCATTGTTATTATTCGTTGCCGCCAATACGTTAAATGAACTGAGTGTTAACAATATCGTTGTCGTGATACGCCAGGTGTAGCAAATAGCATTGCACATGATGAAAAAATTCCAGTATAAAAACAGAATGTCCACTAAATACACAAATGTAATTTTTATTTATTGGTTGTCTCGGCAGTACCTATTGTTCATCATAAGTTTTCTAATTTTCATTTCCCCATCAACATTTATCCTGATGTGTTTCTGATATGTGTATTTTTACATAAAATGTCACAAAGAAAAAACAGATAAATTATTGGGATTTGTCTTGTAATGGGTGGGTTTCTCTCTCATAGGACGAGAAATATGGTTCTCTCGTATTAAGAAATTGTCGGGTAACATGCGATTATTTTGCGATGTTTCCCATCTATATCTATGATATAAAATAACTTAAATGCATGAAGACTATACCGTTTAACGGTGGCAGGATAGCAGGTGTTGCGCTACTGATTTTTATTGACTATCACATTTATAGATAAAAGTCAGTAAAATGTATGTTACATAGCTTTCAAGTGGCCAGAAGATAAAACTGTTGTGCCGCAGGCAATCCCATCCCCGTGTAGATGCTGAAATGCTCCTTTGCGCGTAACATATGAATCAGTTCAATGTTGGTCAGTATTGTCTGTGCCTGCCGAAACGCTACACCTTTTCAGCAATCCGGTGATCACAGTGCACATTAATGCTTCTTCAGGTGAGCTTAAACGCGGCGATATCGTCGAAATTGACGTGTGAAGACCAGGTTTGCTAGGCGGAGTGCCGACCGACTACCCATATTGGCAAGAAAATAACGTAAAGGTTGATGGGCGTGTTTGCCGGTTTACTAAGGTCACTAATACCAATCCTTTTACTGGTATCAGTAAGCCGGAACGACGTCGCCACCACAAAAATCCTGCTCTGTATTCACGGTGTATAGATAGAGAACATAGACTTGTTTACAGCATGGCAGACGTTGAGTTAACGCTAATTGCTTGCTGCTATGACTACGAAAGGGTTTGACATCCACCCCATCATTTATGATGGGGTGGATGTCAATGAAATGCTGGCCGCTGTGCCCCAGCAATGGCATGTGTGAAGGCCACCTGATGCTTAAACGATCAGCATTAGCCACCATGTTGACCCTTTTTGCTATTGAGCGAACGACATGCCTCACATGCGTTCAACGGTTTCGATACCCAACGTATCCAGGCCGGTTTTCAGTGTTCTGGATGTCAGCAGAGCCAGCTTTAAGCGACTCTGACGCACTGCTTCACTGTCGCCATTGAGGATCTGGCAGTGTTCGTAGAAGCTGGAGAACAGCCCAGCCAGCTCGTACAGGTAGCTACACATGATATGCGGTGTCCCTTCACGCGCCACGGCAGTGAGTGCCTCTTCAAACTGTAGCAGGCGCGTTGCCAGGGCGATTTCATGCTCTTCGCTCATTACCAGCGGCAGGGTTAGGCTGCTTTCGTCAATCCCGGCGCGTTTGAATACCGATACGATGCGGGTATAGGCGTATTGCATATAAGGTGCGGTGTTGCCTTCGAAGGCCAGCATGTTATTCCAGTCGAAGATATAGTCAGTGGTGCGGCTTTTTGATAGGTCAGAGTATTTCACTGCGCCGATGCCGACCACGCGAGCCAGTTGTGTTATTTCTTGTGCTGGCATATGCGGATTTTTGCCCGCGATCAACTGCCCGGCGCGTTCGATGGCTTCATCTAACAGATCAGACAGTTTCACTGTTCCACCAGCGCGGGTTTTAAACGGCTTGCCATCTTTGCCTAACATCATGCCGAACAAGTGGTGTTCCAGTGAAACGGACTCCGGCACATAGCCTGCTTTGCGCACGATAGCCCAGGCTTGCATCAGGTGCTGATGCTGGCGTGAATCGGTGTAGTACAGCACGCGGTTGGCACCCAGGGTTTCGTAGCGGTATTTGGCACAGGCGAGATCGGTGGTGGTATATAGGTAGCCGCCATCCTTTTTCTGGATGATGACGCCCATCGGCTCCCCATCCTTGTTCTGGTATTCATCAAGGAATACCACGGTGGCACCTTCGCTTTCCACCGCCAGCCCTTTGGCCTTCAGATCGGCGACGATGCCTGGCAGCATTGCATTGTAGAGGCTTTCGCCCATCACGTCGCCTTCGGTCAGGGTTACGTTCAGGCGGTTATAGGTGAGTTGGTTTTGCGCCATGGTGATATCGACAAGCTTACGCCACATTTTCTGGCAGTAAGGGTCGCCGCCTTGTAGCTTGACCACGTAGGCGCGGGCGCGCGCGGCGAATTCGCTGTCTTCATCATAATGTTTCTTGGCTTGGCGATAGAACTGTTCCAGATCGGACAGGCCCATGTCGCTGGCATTTTCATTCTGCATTTTTTCTAGATAGGCGATCAGCATGCCGAATTGGGTGCCCCAATCGCCTACATGGTTGGCGCGGATCACGTTGTGACCCAAAAATTCCAGAGTACGCGCGGCAGCGTCACCGATAATGGTGGAGCGCAAGTGGCCGACATGCATCTCTTTAGCCACATTGGGTGCCGAGTAATCGATAACAATAGTTTGCGGTTCAACCGCTGTCACACCGAGTTTTGGGGCGTTCAACACCCAATCGATCTGGCGTGCCAGCCATGCGCTGTTCAGGAAAATATTGATAAAGCCGGGGCCAGCGATCTCCACTTTGCTAGCGATGTCACCAAGCTCCAGCAATTGCAGCACTTTTTCTGCCAGTTGGCGCGGGGGCATGCCAAGTTTCTTGGCAGCCGACATCACGCCGTTGACCTGGTAATTACCAAATTGCGCTTTGGCTGACTGACGTACCTGCGCTTCGCAATCGGCTGGTGCGCCTGCGACAATCAGTGCCTGGTTGACTTTATCTGAGAGCAGAACCTGAATATTCAACGGGTTACCTTAATGACGAACGCGGGGCATTGTGCCATGCCCCTGCGGGATTTAAAGAGGGGATCAGAGGGTGCCGACCCACTAAAAATAGCCTGTAATTGTAACCGATCTAATGTGTTGAGTCAGCAGTTGACGAGGATCCAGCGATGAAAGATCCACCGCAAGATCTATCTTCACTAAAGCGTGGTAATTAGGTAACAGAAGGAGAGAAAGTAAACAGGCCAAGTTTTTATTGGGCGACCAGCACGCAAAGTGTGGTTGCGGCGTAACTTAAAGTGGCGATAAATAGCGTATGCAGCTATACCCTAAAAAATTCGCGCTGCAGGAAATCGGCAACGCAGTAGATCCCCAGGTGTTTACCCCATTAAATGACGGGGGTGAGCGGGGAAAGCTAACGCACAAGCAATGTGAAGTATGACGAGTATACCACTATCAGCACCAGTGATATCGACAATATAGAGACATCACTATTATTTCAGCTCTAGTTTTCTCTAAAGTAGCCCTAGTGTTATTGTGAAATGGTTATTTAATTTTTATGAATAAATGACGTTGATTCAGCAGGATTTTTGTCTTCATAATAAAAGGCTGTAGTAGATAGGAGAATTCCTATTGTTAATCAAGCATACATATTGATAAATTACTTCCTGCACTAATGCTGGTCGAATGAGAAATATCATAACCCAGTGGGCCTCTATCATCCCAAATAGGCAATCATGGTGAGATATGTCTCATTGGTTAAATTACCGCGTATGAATGCGCATTCTGTTGTTTGAGGCTTTCATGACCCCCTTACAGGCTATCGCCGACCTTAACGATCTGGCACTTGATTTGCCGCGTTTTGAACAGGCACTGGATCAGTTCGCGGCGAAATTGCAGCTTGATCTATCGCAATTTAGCGCCGATCACATTTCAGTACGCTGCCACCAAGACGCCACCGCTGAACGATGGCGGCAGGGGCTGATGCAGTGCGCTTCACTACTGTCCGAATCGATGATCAATGGCCGTCTGATCTGCTTGTTCGATTTGCAACAGCCGCTCAATGTGGGACCGTGGTTGATAGATTGCGTAGAACTGCCGTATCCAGGAGGAAAGCGCTATCTGCACGAAGGCTGGGAACACTTGGAACTGGTGCTCCGTGGTGATCCTGACACGTTGCATGCGCGGGCATTGAGCTACTTGGCTGATGAAGCGCTGCTAGCACCGGGGATCACGTTGAAACAAAGTGTTCTACAGGGCGAGGGTGATCGGCTGCCTAACCCGAGCTTAGCCATCAGCGATGGTAGCATGACGATAAAATTTCATCCCTACTCCATCAGGGAAATCGTCACTAGTGAAAAATCCTAACATGGCTGTTGCAACAGCCACCTTACTCTAGCGGTGGCGATTCACTTGTGGGATGATTTATCCGATTTATATATTGCCATTGTGACGACATTCTCCCCATTGATCAAAATTAAATGCCATAGTGAACACATTGAGTGAGTAGATGCCTATGCTTCTGCCCGCAAAAGAAATCAACAATTTCCGCCAAATGCTGGCCGTCATCTGGGGTGACAATAATGAAATTGGAAATTTGCTGCTTTAGCGTAGGTTGCGCGCTGACGGCTGAACAAGCGGGGGCGGATCGCATTGAATTGTGCGCCAGCCGCAGCGAGGGTGGGTTGACGCCGAGCTACGGTACGCTCCTTTTGGCGCGCGAACGGGTAACTATTCCCGTACATCCTATCGTTCGTCCGCGCGGTGGCGATTTTTGCTACAGCACGCTGGATTTCGAGGTGATCAAGCAAGATGTCGCCCAGATCCGCGATATGGGCTTCCCCGGTGTCGTGGTGGGTATGCTAGATGAGGAAGGCCATATAGACTTGCCGCGTATGCGTGAAGTGATGCAACTGAGTGGCAATATGGCGGTGACTTTCCATCGAGCATTTGACATGTGCCAGAACCCGATGCTCGCCTTTGAGCAACTGGCGCAGCTTGGTGTGGCACGTATTTTGACTTCAGGGCAACAGCAGAATGCCGAGTTGGGTCTGACGTTGCTGCGCAATTTACGCCATGCCAACCCAGGCCCGGTGATCATTGCGGGTGGCGGGGTACGGCTTAGCAACCTGCACAAGTTTGTCGATATCGGCATTCAGGAACTACACAGTTCTTCAGGCCATGCCGTGCCTTCCACCATGCGCTATCGTAAAGCGGGCGTCACTATGTGTTCCGACAACGAATCTGACGAATTTAGCCATTATTGTGTGGATGGCGAAATGGTGGCGATGATGAAAAACACGCTAGCCTTGGTTGCCCCCTTGGCGCAGAGCCTATATCGCCAGCAATGAGACCTCGCCACTATGCAGTTAGCATCAGGTGGTGAGTCATCGATCAGGGTTTTCTTGCCACCAGTATTGCGCGTAGCGGTGCCGGATAACCTTCAACCGTTTTGCGGTGATCATCGGGGTCGAGGAATTCTGTCAGTGACTCGCTGGTCATCCAACTGGTGCGGCGCTGTTCTTCAGTGCTGGTCACGCATATATCGGCGATCCTCACATCAACGAAGCCGCATTTCTCAAGCCAGTTCTTCAGTGCGTGTGCCGCAGGGATAAAATAGACGTTGCGCATTTGCGCATAACGATCGCCCGGCACCAGCACCTGATTATCATCGCCTGCCACTATTAGGGTTTCCAGCACCAGTTCGCCCTCGGAAACCAACTGGTTTTTCAGTTGATAGAGATGATCCAGCGGGGAACGGCGATGATACAGCACACCCATGGAGAATACCGTGTCAAAGGCCGCCAGCTCTGGCAACTGTTCGATACCGAGCGGCAGCAGATGGGCGCGTTGGTCACCGCCTAGCAGCTTGCGTACAGCTTCAAACTGGCACAAAAACAACTGCATTGGATCGATGCCGATCGCCAATTGAGCGCCGGCACCGACCATACGCCATAGATGGTAGCCACTGCCGCAGCCGACATCGAGAATGGTGCGCCCGGCCAGTGGTGAAAGGTGTGGCAGCAGGCGATCCCATTTCCAGTCGGAATGCCACTCGGTATCGATGTCGATACCGTACAGCGAGAACGGCCCTTTGCGCCATGGCATCATGGTGCGTAGCATTTTTTCGATGCCTGCTAACTGACCCGGCGGTAGCCCCGGCTCCATCTCGGCGCGCACGCCGTGCAGCAAATCGACGTAAGTTGGCGTCAGTGTCGGCAAATGCTCCACTGAATTAAACCACTGTTTAAACTTGCCATGTCGTGATCCACGCTGCCAGGCGCTGAGCTGCGCGGGTAGGGTGTCCAGCCAGTGGCTGAGGTTACTCTTGGCGATACGCTGATAAAAATCACCAAATTCAATCATGGTTCTACACCTGTTTTCAGCGCGACCAGTGAGCCAAAGTTAAAACACTGGAACCACATTTCAACGTGTTCGAAGCCAGCCTGTTTCAGACGTGCTTTATGCGCCTCCACTGAGTCCGTCAGCATAACGCGCTCCAGCATGCTACGTTTCTGGCTGATCTCCAGTTCGCTGTAGCCGTTGGCGCGTTTGAAATCGTGATGCATATTGAACAGCAATGCACCGACATCGGCATCTTCAAAGCTGAGTTTCTCTGACAGCACCAGCACGCCGTGCGCCCGCAGT
Organism: Serratia symbiotica; assembly: GCF_000821185.2. Classification (NCBI taxonomy): domain Bacteria; kingdom Pseudomonadati; phylum Pseudomonadota; class Gammaproteobacteria; order Enterobacterales; family Yersiniaceae; genus Serratia; species Serratia symbiotica. The sequence continues at coordinate 978,523 of NZ_CP050855.1, forward strand.
CCACGATAAACCTGCGCTAACAGTTGCAAGCGATCGGCTGGCTCAAGGAATTGCAGGGTGAAGTTAAGCACTACCATTGAGGCGTTTTCGATGGGTATGTCGAGAATATCGGCTTCGATTACCTCAACCGGGGTATCAGCGCGGAAAGCGTCAATATGGCGACGGCAACGATCGACCATGGCCGGGGAGTTATCGATGGCGATAATGTTACAACCCGCTACCTTAATATTCCGTCGCATCGACAGCGTTGCTGCGCCCAGGGAACAGCCCAGATCATACACTTGGCTATCGGGTTGCACAAAACGTTCGGCCAGCATGCCAATCATCGAAATGATGTTGGAATAACCGGGAACAGAACGCTGGATCATGTCTGGGAACACCTCAGCAACACGTTCGTCGAAAGTCCAGTCGCCCAATTTGGCAATGGGGGCGGAAAAAAGGGTATCGCGGTTTGGCATAGCGGCAAATCAGTTCAGCATTCGAAGTGCGCATTCTAACAGATGACGGCGAGAAAGCGCAGCGTGGTCGTCTGATGATAGCTGTGCAATCAGTTAGGTGATGCAGTCAAAATAGCGCGTCCTGTTGCGGCCAGTCCGGCGGTGCAGGCAGATCAGGGATCACCTGGCGCAACTGCTGCCAGATTTTTTGCGCCTGCTGCGGTGAATCGCCGTTATCTGGTGTATGGATAAACAGGTAAGGCTGATGCTGCTGTTGCCAGAGCGCGAGCTTCTGCTGCCAGACGGCGAACCAGCGCAAGTTATCTGCCAATACGTCGCCGCCGATAAAGCGCACCAGCGGCTGGTTGCCAGTGAGCAGTGCGTGCACCGGGAGCGTTGGTTTTTTCTGCTGCGCATCGCGCACTGCGGCGTTGTTGGGTAGGGCGTGATGTACGGCGCGGCTGTCGAGGATCACCCGATTGATGCCGCGCTGATGCAGCCCCTGATTCAGCAGACGTTCCGCCTCCCCCTTGGCGAAGAAAGTCGGATGACGTACTTCCACACCGTAGGTGAACGTTTTTGGTAGTGCGTCAAAGAATTGCCACATTCTTGGTAGTTCATCGGGGCCAAAGGTGGCCGGCAATTGTAGCCACAGTTGGCCGATGCGCTGATGCAGCGGCTCCAGACAGTGATAAAACGCTTGCAGATCGGCGTTGCAGTTGCGCAGGGAGGCTTTGTGGCTGATATCCGAGGGGAATTTAAAACAGAAGCGGAAGTTATCGTGCGTCATGTCGTGCCAGCGTTGCACGGTTTCTTGTTTGGGCAACGCGTAGAAAGTGGTGTTGCCTTCTACGCAGTTGAAATAACGGCTGTAATCCGCCAAATCACGCAGCCCGATACGGCTCCAGGCATTGTGCTGCCACTGTGGTAGTCCAATGTAGATCAACGCGCCATCTTCCTTATATTATCTCATCAGGCGACACCTTAACGTGACTAGGCGAGTGCGGCAAGGGTTGGGTAGAATGCCGTTTTGTGAATTTGGAAGAGTAGGTTTCAGCCTTGGCGAAGCATTTAGAATCTATCCCATTAGGTTATTTTATTTGCCATTTTGGCCCTGAGCGGTGCTCACCATCCTTACAAACTCCCTGTATGCGCCGGTGGTTGCGCGCTATCGGTGTGCAATCACCGGCTGCAACATTGTACGCCTACTGGGATAGACTGTTAGCAAGGCGTATGTGTTAATTCAGGCTGAATTGACGGCATTTCGCACCAAAGCACGCCATATAGAGCGGTAACAATGCGTTGTTCGCTCTTATCTGGCGCATGAATTTCCTTTATAATAGCCCCCTTTTTTCACCACTCTTTACTTCAACGACCTGTAGGCATGAGGCGTTTGCCGCTATCGGTTAGCGAGAGTGCAAAAATATTTCCTCGCCATCTTCCCACTTAAGAGAAATGGCCGGGATGCGGCAGATTTAGATTGGACAACAAAAATAGAGTTCATCAGAAATAGCTATGCGACCAGGGCGCTCCAGCCTGGCGCGGTATCGGCTGTGTAAAAAGGATAGCGTATGCGTACTGAATATTGCGGGCAGTTGGATCTGTCCCACGTAGGCCAGAAAGTCACTCTGTGTGGTTGGGTCAACCGCCGCCGCGATCTCGGTGGCTTGATCTTTATTGATATGCGCGACTGTACAGGTATCGTGCAGGTGTTCTTCGATCCAGATCAGCAAGCGGCGTTCGACAAAGCATACGACCTGCGCAATGAATTCTGTATTCAGATCGTCGGCACCGTGCGTGCACGCCCGGACAGCCAAATCAATACAGAGATGACCACGGGTGAAGTAGAAGTGTTTGCTCATGCACTGGAGGTCATCAACCGCTCCGAGCCATTGCCGCTCGACGCTAACCAAGTCAACAGTGAAGAAGCCCGTCTGAAATATCGCTACCTGGATTTGCGTCGTCCAGACATGGCTGGACGTCTGAAAACCCGCAGCAAAATCACCAGCCTGGTGCGACACTTTATGGACAGCCACGGTTTTCTCGACATCGAAACCCCGATGCTGACTAAAGCTACGCCGGAAGGTGCCCGCGACTATCTGGTGCCGAGCCGTGTGCACAAAGGCAAATTCTACGCGCTGCCGCAGTCCCCTCAGTTGTTTAAACAGTTACTGATGATGTCCGGCTTTGATCGTTACTATCAAATAGTCAAATGCTTCCGCGACGAAGACCTGCGCGCTGACCGCCAGCCGGAATTCACTCAAATTGACGTTGAGACCTCTTTCATGACTGCCGAACAAGTGCGCGAAGTGATGGAGAAACTGGCACGTGAGCTGTGGCTGGAGGTAAAAGGGGTGGATCTGGGGCGCTTCCCGGTTATCACCTTTGAAGAAGCGATGCGCCGCTACGGCTCTGATAAACCGGATTTGCGTAACCCGCTGGAATTGGTGGACATTGCCGATCTGGTGAAGGATGTCGAGTTCAACGTATTTTCCGTTCCGGCTAACGACGCCAAGGGACGGGTAGCGACGATCTGCGTTCCAGGTGGTGCACAGTTGACACGCAAACTGATCGATGAATATAGCGCTTTCGTCAACATTTATGGTGCCAAAGGTTTGGCCTGGCTGAAGGTGAATGACCGCTCGGCTGGTCTGGCTGGTGTGCAAAGCCCGATCGCCAAATTCCTTGATGCAGACGTGTTGGCAGCGATTCTGGCGCGCACCAACGCTCAAAGTGGCGATATTCTGTTCTTCGGGGCCGACAACATCAAGATCGTTACCGATGCGCTGGGTGCGCTGCGCTTGAAACTGGGTCGTGATCTGGCACTGACCAAACTGGACGGTTGGGCACCACTATGGGTGGTTGACTTCCCGATGTTTGAAGAGGACGGCGAGGGGGGCTTGGTGGCGATGCATCATCCGTTCACTGCACCGTGTAACATGGCCCCAGAAGCACTGGCTAGCATGCCAACCAACGCTATCGCCAATGCTTACGATATGGTGATCAACGGTTACGAAGTGGGCGGTGGTTCGGTGCGTATTCACCACGGTGAAATGCAGCAAACCGTGTTCAGTATTTTAGGCATCAATGAACATGAACAGCGTGAGAAATTTGGCTTCCTGCTCGACGCGCTGAAATACGGCACCCCGCCGCATGCTGGGATGGCCTTTGGCCTGGATCGTTTGGTGATGCTGCTGACCGGCACTGACAACATCCGCGACGTGATAGCCTTCCCGAAAACCACCGCTGCGGCTTGTCTTATGACCGATGCGCCAAGTTTCGCCAACCCGGCAGCATTGCAGGAACTGGCGATCAACGTACTGAAGAAAACCGATACACCACAAGAGAATGAGTAATGAGCTACAAGCGTCCTGAATCTGTCCTGGTAGTGATTTATGCGAAATCCAGCGGTCGGGTGCTGATGTTACAGCGGCGCGATGATAGTGAATTTTGGCAGTCGGTCACCGGTAGCCTAGAGCAGGATGAGTCGCCGCCACAGGCAGCGCAACGTGAGGTGATGGAAGAAGTCGGCATTGATATTGAAGCAGAGCATTTGCCGATGTTCGATTGCCAGCGCTGTGTGGAGTTTGAACTCTTTGTCCATTTGCGGTATCGCTATGCCCCAGGCACTACGCGTAATAAAGAGCACTGGTTTTGTTTGGTTTTGCCCGAAGAACGCGAGCCGGTGCTCACCGAACATCACGCCTACCAATGGCTAGAGGCTGTGCAAGCTATGACGCTGACTAAGTCGTGGAGCAACCAGCAGGCGATTGAAGAGTTGGTAATTAATTTAGTCCAGTAATTCCCGGAGATTTTTATGGCAGGTCATAGTAAGTGGGCCAATACAAAACACCGCAAGGCGGCGCAAGACGCCAAACGCGGTAAAATTTTCACCAAAATTATTCGTGAGCTAGTCACGGCGGCCAAATTGGGCGGCGGTGATCCTGATTCCAACCCACGTTTACGCGCGGCGATGGACAAGGCGCTGGCGAACAACATGACGCGCGACACCATGAACCGTGCGATTGCACGCGGTGTAGGTGGTGATGATGATTCCAACATGGAAAGCATCATTTATGAAGGCTATGGCCCTGGCGGCACCGCTGTGATGATCGAATGCCTGAGTGATAACCGCAATCGCACGGTGGGGGAAGTGCGCCATGCCTTCACTAAATGCGGTGGCAACCTGGGAACCGACGGTTCTGTCGCCTATTTGTTCACCAAAAAGGGCGTGATCACTTACGCACCAGGGGTGGATGAAGACGCATTGATGGAAGCGGCGCTGGAAGCAGGTGCAGAAGACATCGTCAGTTATGATGACGATGTTATTGATGTGTTCACCGCCTGGGAGAGTCTGGGTGCGTTGAAGGATGCACTGACCGCTGCCGGTTTCAACGCGGAAGCGGCAGAAATCGCGATGATCCCATCGACCAAAGCCGATATGGACGCAGAAACCGCGCCTAAACTACTGCGTTTGATCGATATGCTGGAAGATTGCGACGATGTGCAGGAGGTTTACCACAACGGTGAGATCTCCGACGAGATTGCGGCTACGCTGTAATGAGGTTGCTATGCGGCGTTGCCCTGTGGCAGCGCCGGGCAGAACCCAGGCTTAACGCAAGGTGGATGTAGCGATGGCGATCATACTGGGTATCGATCCCGGTTCACGTATTACCGGCTATGGCCTTATCCGTCAGCAGGGCCGCCAATTGACCTATATCGCCAGCGGTTGTATTCGCACCGTGGTGGAGGACATGCCGATGCGGCTGAAGCTGATTTATGCTGGCGTCAGCGAAATCATTACCCAGTTCCAACCGGACTTTTTCGCTATCGAGCAAGTGTTTATGGCCAAGAACCCGGATTCGGCGCTCAAACTTGGTCAGGCGCGTGGAGTGGCGATTGTCGCCGCCGTGAATCAGAACCTGGACGTGTTTGAGTATGCGGCACGGCAGGTAAAGCAAACTGTGGTGGGTACGGGGGCAGCCGAAAAAGCCCAGGTACAGCATATGGTACGTTCGCTGCTCAAGCTCTCCGCCAATCCACGGGCGGATGCCGCCGATGCGTTAGCGATAGCCATCACCCACTGTCATCTGAGCCAAAATGTGCTGCGGATGAGTGCAGGGCGGCTGAATCTGGCGCGTGGCCGCTTGAGATAGCGTTTAACCGGTTATTGATTGGGCTGGATATTCATCCAGCCCTTTTTATGCTATAAGCTTTACCAGCATGGCATGGCCGTGAATCATGATCAGGGATCTTGCAGGAGGGTTAATGATAGGTCGTCTCAGAGGAAATATTCTGGAAAAGCAGCCGCCACTGGTGTTACTGGAGGCGAACGGTGTGGGTTATGAAGTGTATATGCCAATGACCTGCTTTTATCAACTGCCGGAACTGGGGCAAGAGGCTATCGTGTTTACCCACTTTGTGGTGCGTGAAGACGCGCAACTGCTGTATGGCTTCAATGATAAGCAAGAGCGTGCGCTGTTTCGCGAACTGATCAAAGTCAACGGCGTTGGGCCAAAGCTGGCGCTGGCGATCCTGTCCGGCATGTCCGCGCAGCAGTTTGTCAGCGCGGTAGAGCATGAAGAGATTACCACCCTGATTAAACTGCCGGGTGTCGGCAAGAAAACCGCCGAGCGCCTGGTGGTGGAAATGAAAGACCGTTTCAAAGGGCTTAATGGTGATCTGTTTACCAACAGCAGTGGGAGCAGCTTGCCGGCCACGGCGGTGCAAACCGCTGATAACGATACTGAAGCTGAAGCTGTCTCCGCGCTGGTGGCGTTGGGCTATAAACCGCAGGAAGCCAGCCGTATGGTCAGCAAAATCGCCAAATCGGGTGCCGATTGCGAAACCCTGATCCGTGATGCGCTGCGCGCTGCGCTGTAAGGTTGACAAGGGGGAGACAATGATTGAGGCCGATCGCCTGATTTCAGCCGAACCGATCAATGAGGAGGAACTTCTTGATCGCGCCATCCGCCCGAAACTGCTGGCGGAGTACGTTGGGCAACCGCATGTATGCGAGCAGATGGAAATCTTTATTCAAGCGGCCAGGCAGCGTGGCGATGCGCTGGATCACCTGTTGATTTTTGGCCCGCCGGGCTTGGGAAAAACCACGTTGGCTAATATTGTCGCCAATGAAATGGGAGTTAATCTGCGTACCACCTCCGGCCCAGTGTTGGAGAAAGCGGGCGATCTGGCGGCGATGCTCACCAACCTCGAACCGCATGACGTGCTGTTTATCGATGAGATCCACCGACTGTCGCCAGTGGTGGAAGAGGTGTTGTACCCGGCGATGGAAGATTATCAACTGGATATCATGATCGGTGAAGGCCCGGCGGCACGTTCGATCAAACTTGATCTGCCGCCGTTTACCCTGGTCGGAGCTACCACTCGCGCTGGCTCCCTGACGTCACCGTTACGTGATCGTTTCGGCATTGTGCAACGGCTGGAATTTTACCAAGTGGCAGACTTGCAACTCATCGTATCGCGCAGCGCTCGCTGCTTGGGGCTGGATCTTTCTGGCGATGGTGCTCATCAAATAGCGCGCCGGGCGCGCGGCACGCCGCGCATCGCCAACCGTTTGCTACGCCGGGTGCGTGACTTTGCTGAGGTGCGCGCCAATGGTGTGATTAATGGTGAAGTGGCCATGCAAGCGCTGGATATGCTCAATGTCGATGCCGAAGGCTTTGACTATATGGATCGCAAGCTATTGCTGGCGATTATTGACAAGTTCACTGGGGGGCCAGTAGGGCTGGATAACCTGGCTGCGGCGATCGGTGAAGAGCGTGAAACCATTGAAGACGTTATCGAACCCTTCCTAATCCAACAGGGTTTTATCCAGCGTACACCGCGTGGCCGTATGGCGACCCATCATGCCTACCGGCATTTTGGCATCGAATGCGGAGAGGAATAAACAGTCAAAAGGGTAGCATCAGCAGCTCTTTTCACCGCGATATCGACAGCATAGTCATGCCGAGTGTGACGGCGTAAATGCATACAATAGACCTGTTTAACTGTCTACAGAAGTAGCAAAAGTAACCGCAAACGCCATTTCGCCCAATGATTGGAACTCATGCCTTAAAATAAGAATGAATTAGCTGAAAACCTGCACGGGTTCAAAGATCTGCTGACGCAAATTGACAGAAATGTTGGTAACATGCTTACGCTTGTGCAAGGTAGAGGTAATGTTGTTTTCACCCTGCTTACGGTTATTTCGAAAAACACCACGGCTTGCGCCCACTGGGTCATCCCACCGTTAACCCCGAAATTCAGCCTGGAGCACAGCGCTTACACTAAATTTGAACACCGTGGGTTGAGCAAAAAGCAGTCTTTTTTTGCTGAGCCACAATCCAGGCAGGCCGTAATCAAAGTCGTTGCCAAGGGGAGTAACTAGTCCCGTTGGACATCTGCATCGCATTGGGAAAGGACAGCTACAGGAAATTACAGAAGCCCTGTCGAGCCAGTTCGTGAGCCGCCTGGAGTAAAGCTTATAAGGATAATATCGAGTGCAGCGGATAGTCCAAACTATCTTTCTAGCGTATAACAGCCTGCCACGGATCCATCGCGTCATGCTGGGATCGCTGACCGTGGTGACATTTGCCGTCACAATCTGGCGACCTTTTATTTATCACCCAGAACATGCCCCTAGCGTTAAGAACGTCGAATTAGAAGCCAGGCAGTTGCGGGTCATGCTGCCAGAAGCCAGTGAACCGATCGATGCAGACCCATCTATCCCTGATGATGAATTCCCCCAGGATGAGCTTGACCAAAAGGGCGTCGGCGAGGAAAACGTGCATGAATATGTCGTTTCTTCCGGTGATACTCTCGGCAGCATTCTGACCCAATATGACATCGAAATGTCGGATGTCGCGCTGTTGGCCGCACAGTATCGCGATCTGCGCAATCTGAAGATCGGCCAGCAGTTATCGTGGACGCTGAACGCCGCTGGTGACCTGCAACAGCTTAGGTGGGAGGTTTCTCGCCGTGAAACGCGCACTTACGATCGCGTCGGCAACAGCTTTAAAGAGTCGCAGCAATGGCAGCAGGGTGAATGGCGTAACAGCGTAGTCAGTGGCCGCTTGAGTGGTAGCTTCGTCAGCAGTGCCGGTGATGCTGGCCTGAGCCGCACTGAGATCAATGCGGTGGTTAAGGCGCTACAGTGGCAATTGGATTTCCAAAAGCTGCGCAAAGGTGATCCGTTTTCGGTGCTAATGTCGCGTGAGCATTTTGACGGTAAAAAAACGCAAAGCCAACTGCTGGCCGTTCGTATACGTACTGGTGGCAAGGATTACTATGCGATCCGCGCTGAAGATGGCAAATTCTACGATCGTGAGGGTTCCGGCTTGGCGCGCGGTTTTATGCGTTTCCCAACCATGAAACAGTTCCGCATTTCTTCCAGCTTCAATCCGCGTCGGGTGAATCCGGTGACTGGCCGTATTGCGCCACATAAAGGTGTTGATTTCGCCATGCCGATCGGTACTCCCGTGGTGGCGGTGGGTGACGGTGAAGTGTTGATCGCCAAACACAGCGGATCCGCAGGCTATTACGTGGCGATCCGCCATGGCCGTCAGTACACCACGCGCTATATGCACTTGAAGAAGCTGTTGGTTAAACCGGGGCAGAAGGTGAAGCGTGGTGAGCGCATTGCGCTATCGGGCAATAGCGGCCGTTCTACCGGGCCGCATCTGCATTTTGAACTGTGGATCAACCAACAGGCGGTAAACCCGCTGACAGCGAAGTTGCCGCATTCCAAAGGTTTGATCGGCAAGGAGCGTAGCACTTATCTGGCACAAGTGAAGGAAATGGTTGCGCAACTACGGCTTGATTAATCCCCCTTCGCCCACGATGCCATCGGCCCAATGTTGTTTTATATCGGTGCTTCGCCAGTGTTATGCCCGTGATACTTCACGTTGCCTGTGCGTGAGTTTTCCTCGCGCACCCCAGTCAGTGATGGGTGTCAGCGCAAGCGCTGTTCAAATCGGTTCCCGACCGATTTGTCGCTGCGTTGCCGCTTTCCTGTAACGCAAATTATTTAGGGTATAATGGCAAAATCATTTGCTGTAATTATTATTGGCCGAGCCGCTAAGTTAAGAGTTTGTGCATGCAAAACGAAAAAAAATCGAACTTAGAGTTCATTCCGCACTTCCAGAAAGCCTTTTTCGCCCCACGCTACTGGGGCATTTGGTTGGGTATCGGCTTGATGGCGGGTATTTCGCTGGTGCCTGCGCGCCTGCGTGATCCGCTATTAGGTGCGATCGGCACATTGGCTGGCAAGCTGGCGGCAGGTGCAAGACGCCGTGCACGCATTAACCTGTTGTACTGCCTGCCCAATGCATCGGAAAGCGAACGTGAGCATATTATTGACGCCATGTTCGCCTGCGCGCCGCAATCGATGGTGCTGATGGCCGAGCTGGCCTGTACCAAAGCGGAAAAAGTGCTGAAACGCGTGCGTTGGCACGGCGAAGAGGTGCTAGATAAAATACGCGGGGAAGGACGTAATGTAATATTTTTGGTGCCGCATGGTTGGGCGGTGGATGTGCCCGCGATGCTGATGGCCGCGCGTGGGCAGCCGATGGCGGCGATGTTCCATAACCAACGTAATCCACTGATCGACTACATGTGGAACGCCGTGCGCCGCAAGTTTGGCGGACGTATGCATGCACGTAATGACGGCATCAAGCCTTTTATCCACTCGGTACGTCAAGGATTTTGGGGGTATTATTTACCCGATCAGGATCACGGTGTAGAGCACAGCGAATTCGTTGATTTCTTTGCTACCTACAAGGCAACACTGCCAGCCGTTGGTCGCTTGATGAAAGTGTGCCGTGCTGCGATCGTGCCGCTGTTTCCAGTATATGATGGTAAAGCCAGCAGGTTGAATATCTATATCCGCGAGCCAATGGATGATTTGGCTGGGGCGGACGACGCGCGCATCGCCCGCCGTATGAATGAAGAAGTGGAAAACTTGGTGGGGCCGAATCCTGAACAGTACACCTGGATCTTGAAACTGCTGAAAACGCGTAAAGAAGGGGAGATGGAGCCTTACTCGCGTGATGATCTATACCGCTAAACCACGCTCACAGTTTGATGATGAAAGACTGAACTCACCCAGTGGTACAGCCGTTATGGTGAAGGAACAATGAAAAATGCCAGCCAGCGCTCGCTGGCTGGCATGGCTTTGCAGTGGTCATTACTCGACGCGTAGGATGCGGCAGGTATTGGTGGTGCCGATAGTTTCCATCACGTCACCTTGGGTGACGATCACCAGATCGCCAGAAACCAGAAAGCCTTTATCACGCAGGTGGTTCACGGCGTCAGTGGCGGTGATGACATGACCATCGCGGCTATCGAAGTACACCGGCGTTACGCCACGGTACAGTGCAGCCAGGTTCAGCGTGTGTTCATGGCGAGACATGGCGAAGATCGGCAGGCTGGAACTGATACGCGACATCATCAGGGCGGTGCTGCCAGATTTGGTCATGGCGATCAGTGCGGTAACCCCTTTCAGGTGGTTAGCCGCGTACATTGAAGACATGGCGATCGCCTCTTCAATGTTGTTGAACTGCACATCCAGCCGGTGTTTGGAGACGTTGATACTGGGGATCTTCTCCGCACCCAGGCAAACGCGTGCCATTGCCGCCACGGTCTCCGCTGGGTATTGGCCAGCAGCGGTTTCCGCCGACAGCATGACAGCATCGGTGCCATCCAATACGGCGTTCGCTACATCCATCACTTCGGCACGGGTTGGCAGCGGGTTGGTGATCATCGATTCCATCATTTGGGTTGCGGTAATGACGGCACGGTTCAACGTACGGGCACGGCGGATCAGTTTTTTCTGGATGCCGACCAGTTCTGGATCGCCGATTTCAACGCCTAGATCGCCACGAGCCACCATCACTACATCGGAGGCCAGAATGATATCGTCCATGGCTTCATCGCTGCAAACTGCTTCGGCACGCTCAACCTTGGAAACGATTTTGGCGTAACAACCGGCGTCACGCGCCAGACGGCGGGCGTACTCCAAGTCTTCACCGGTACGTGGGAAGGAAACGGCCAGATAGTCGACGCCAATCTTGGCGGCAGTGACGATATCGGCTAGATCTTTTTCGGTCAGTGCCTTGGCTGACAGGCCACCGCCAAGCTTGTTAATGCCTTTATTGTTGGACAACGGGCCACCCATGGTAACCTCAGTAAATACTTTCATGCCTTGAACTTGCAGTACTTTCAACTGCACGCGGCCATCGTCGAGTAGGAGTACATCGCCCGGCACCACATCCTTAGGTAGACCTTTATAGTCGATACCGACTTTTACTTTATCCCCTTCGCCATGAGATAGGCTGGCATCAAGCAGGAATTTATCGCCCACGTTGAGGAAAATTTTGCCTTCCTTGAAGGTGGAAACGCGGATTTTTGGCCCTTGCAAGTCGCCCAAAATGGCGACGTGACGTCCCAGTTTGCTAGCAATTTCACGTACCTTGTTCGCGCGATTTTGGTGATCTTCTGGGCTGCCGTGAGAAAAATTAAGCCGAACTACGTTAGCGCCAGCGGCAATGATCTTTTCCAGATTATTGTCGCGGTCGGTAGCTGGCCCCAGTGTGGCAACAATCTTGGTTCTTCTGAGGCGTCTGGACATGTGTTACTCCGCTAACTGGTGAAGTAAATAGGGGGTTCCGCTAATGTTTGGCAACGAAACCAGCAGTGAAATGTCATGAAGTTTATCCGCATGCGTGTCTAACAAGCTAGCGCATCATAACCGAACGGCGAACCCGCGTTGTGTGATTAAAATAATGTAATAAGCTGGTGGATATTAACTGAAGCTGTTTTTGGCGTAGGGTAATAGCTCCTGGAGCCTATTGTTGGGACAGGTGGGTAAGCGGGTCAACACATCGCGCAACCAGATCTACGGGTCGTGGCCGTTGAGTTTGGCGGTTTCCAGCAGGATCAGGATAGCTGGGTTCCGTTTTCCAAGCGAACCCTTGCCTTAATCAAAAGGCGATTCTTGGAGCGCTTCCGCTTCCTTGAACCGTTGCAAGTTATCTCTGAATTTAGCCCCTCTGCGCAGGGTAAAATCGGTAGCCAATACGTTAATGAACGTTAATTGCGCGATGCATGACACTATAGGCAGAGTCAATGTCGGTATCTTCTGGAAAATCAATTAGTAAAGCCAGAGTAGCCGCATAAGGCACATAAGGAAAAGGGGAATCACGCGCGGAAATGGCAGATTGGCTCAGTAGCGCCAGATGGTGATGGATACTTTCCAGCATATTCATATATACCGGTCATCGGTCATAATATGAGAGTTGTCTAGCTTTCATCAGGGGATTGTTGGAGAAAAAGACAGAAAGTCACCATTTTCTGCGCCTTCGGCGGCATTCCGCCCGCCGTGGCGAACGCTAACACGAGAATCTTAAGGCTTCTTAATCCAAGTTTACTGGTCGTAGTTAAAGAGAGTACATTAGGCTGTGTCCGGTAATGGCAGGTAAGCTCTGCTGGCGGTCATTTGAACGCGCATCAAGGCGGCGCGTGAGCTTTGCTAGGTGGCCAAATAAGTAGGAGAATGTTCAAATGGCCCAGCCCTGCGGGACGTGTCCCCAAAGCCGGTACTCCACGTTGTCGGGCATGAACATAGGTTCTGCCTCCTCCGCCTTGATTACCGGCTTTGGGGTCTGCAACGCTGCCATGGTCAATGGCCGGACACCGCATAGTAATGTAAGAAAATTACAAATATCCTGCAACAAGGAGAGCAACATGGCGGTAACTTCTACATCCCAAGCCTGTGACTTGGTTATTTTTGGCGCGAAAGGCGATTTGGCGCGTCGTAAGCTGCTGCCTTCCCTGTACCAGTTAGAGAAAGCCGGGTACATCCACCCGGATACACGGATTATCGGCGTTGGCCGTGCCGATTGGGATAAAAAAGCCTACACCGAGGTGGTGAAAGAAGCCCTTGACACCTTTATGCAGGAAAAACTGGATGATAAAATCTGGGCCGCGCTGAGCGCACGCTTGGATTTCTGCAATCTTGATGTGAACGACAGCAAGAATTTTACCATGCTAGGTCACATGCTGGATCAAAAGCATCGTACCACCATCAACTATTTTGCTATGCCGCCAAGCACTTTCGGTGCGATTTGCCAAGGGCTAGGTAAAACCAAGCTGAATCATGAGCCGGCGCGTGTGGTGATGGAGAAGCCGCTGGGCACCGATCTGGCGTCTTGCCGCGTGATCAACGATCAGGTTGCGGAGTACTTCAATGAATCACAGGTCTATCGTATCGACCACTATCTTGGCAAAGAAACAGTATTGAACCTGCTGGCGTTGCGGTTTGCCAACTCGTTGTTCGCTTCCAACTGGGACAACCGCACTATCGATTCTGTGCAAATCACCGTGGCGGAAGAGGTGGGTATTGAAGGGCGATGGGGCTACTTTGACCAGGCTGGCCAGATGCGCGACATGATCCAGAACCACTTGCTGCAAATCTTGACCATGATCGCTATGTCGCCCCCGGTAGATTTGTCGGCTGACCGTATCCGCGATGAGAAGGTGAAGGTACTGCGCTCGCTGCGGCGTATTGATCAGACCAATGTGCATGAAACCACTGTGCGCGGGCAGTACACCGCTGGCTTCGTTCAGGGCAAAAAGGTACCGGGCTATCTGGAAGAGGAGGGGGCGAACAAAAACAGCCACACTGAAACCTTCGTCTCAATCCGCGTGGATATCGATAACTGGCGGTGGGCTGGGGTGCCGTTCTACCTACGTACCGGTAAACGCCTGCCGACCAAATGTTCAGAAGTGGTGGTGTACTTCAAAAACCCACCGCTCAACTTGTTCAGCGATTCTTATCAGCAACTGCCGCAGAACAAGCTAACCATTCGCCTTCAACCGGATGAAGGCATTGAGATCCAGGTGCTGAATAAATTACCGGGGCTGGATCATAAGCACCGTCTGCAAACCAGCAAGTTGGATTTGAGCTTCTCTGAGACATTCAATCAGGAACACGTAGCGGATGCCTATGAGCGCTTGCTGCTAGAAAGCATGCGTGGCATTCAAGCGCTGTTTGTACGCCGTGACGAAGTGGAAGAAGCGTGGAAGTGGGTTGACTCTATCATGAACGCCTGGAAGGCGGACAACGAGGCACCTAAGCCATATCAGGCTGGCACTTGGGGGCCTGTGGCCTCGGTGGCGATGATTACCCGCGATGGCCGTTCCTGGAACGAGTTCGAATAACACACGGCTTTTGGGGCGCGGCACTAACCTGCGGCTGTTGTGCATGCGGTGTTTTCACCGCTTCACAGCGCCGCGATAATCTTGATTTCAACCTTGTACTTCGGGTTCATCAATTGTGCCTGCACGGTGCAGCGCACCGGCGCATTGCCAGCGACCACCCAGGCATCCCAGGCGGCGTTTATGGCGGCGAAATCGGCAGCATTGGCCGGGAAAATGGTGGCGTCCAGAATGCGGTTCTTTTCCGAACCGACCCGTGCCAACAATATGTCGATGGTGGTCAGCGTGCTAGCGGTTTGCGCAGTGGCGTCTTCATCAGATTTTCCGGCACGCTGGTGTAGTAGAGGGTATCATTGTGTACTACGGCTTAGGATCAGCGATGATCGGGATCAATTCGTTCGATGTTCATTGGGTTATCTCCATGCCTATTTCCACTAAGAGTATCACAGCCAGCGGTGGAAATAGGTAGTGATAAAGTCGATGGTAGCGGCGTGGCAGGCTTGGCATAATCAACGTTGAATGACACTGACAGAGAAATAGTGTGACAGACGATTTTGCAACAGATGGCGCTCTGGCGCAGGCAATCAAGGGATTCAAACCGCGCGAGGCACAACGGCTGATGGCGCAAGCGGTTACCGAAGCGATCAACTTCAAGCAAGAACTGGTGGTGGAGGCGGGAACTGGCACCGGCAAAACCTTCGCCTACTTGGCACCTGCGCTGCGCGCCCAACGTAAAGTGATTATTTCCACCGGATCGAAAGCCTTGCAGGATCAACTCTATGTGCGTGATCTGCCCACCATTGCCAATGCACTGAACTACAAAGGTAAAATGGCGCTGCTGAAAGGGCGTTCCAACTACTTGTGCTTGGAACGGTTGGAGCAGCAGTCAATGGCTGGTGGAGAGTTGGCCGGTCAGGCCCTGATCGATCTGGTGCACTTGCGTAAGTGGTCTTCACAAACCCAAGACGGCGATATCAGCCGCTGTAGCGATGTAGCGGAGGACAGCGCTGTCTGGCCGCTGGTGACCAGTACCAATGACAATTGCCTCGGCAGTGATTGCCCGCTGTATCAGAACTGTTTCGTGGTTAAAGCACGGCGGCGAGCCATGGATGCCGATGTGGTGGTGGTGAATCATCACCTGTTTCTGGCAGACATGGTGGTGAAGGAAGGCGGATTTGCCGAATTAATCCCTGCGGCTGATGTGATGATTTTCGATGAAGCACACCAACTCCCCGATATCGCCAGCCAGTATTTTGGCAAACAGCTCACCAGCCGCCAGTTGCTGGATCTGGCAAAAGACATCACCATTGCTTACCGCACCGAAGTTCGTGATGCTGCACAATTGCAAAAAAGCGCCGACCGCTTAAGCCAAAGTACTCAGGATTTCCGGATAATGTTGGGGGAGCCGGGATTTCGCGGCAATCTGCGTGATGTGCTCAGCCAGCCGAACGTTCAGCGTGCGCTGCTGTTGCTCGATGATGCGCTCGAACTGTGTTATGACGTGTCCAAGCTATCGTTGGGGCGTTCTGCATTGCTGGACGCTGCTTTTGAGCGCGCCACGCTATACCGTGCGCGCCTCAAACAGTTGCAGCAGGTCACTGAACCCGGCTATAGCTATTGGTATGAATGCAATTCACGCCATTTTGTGCTAGCGCTGACGCCGTTGACGGTGGCCGATCGCTTCCGCGAACTGCTGGACGAGCAGCCGGGTAGTTGGATTTTTACGTCCGCTACGTTATCGGTCAACGAGCAGTTGGCCTATTTTACTGAACGATTGGGCCTGAGCAAGGCGAAGACCTGGTTGCTACCTAGCCCGTTTGACTACGCCAAACAGGCACTGCTGTGTGTGCCGCGTTTCCTGCCATCGCCTAATCAGCCCGGCGGCGCGCGCCAATTGGCGCGCATGCTGCGGCCCCTGATCGAGGCCAATAACGGCCGCTGTTTTTTGCTATGCACCTCGCACCAGATGATGCGCGAATTGGCTGAAGAATTTCGCGCCACCCTGTTGCTGCCTGTGTTGTTGCAGGGTGAAACCAGTAAAGGCCAACTGTTGACACAGTTTGTTGAGGCCGGCAACGCACTACTGGTGGCAACCAGTAGTTTCTGGGAGGGAGTAGACGTGCGAGGTGACGCATTATCCTGTGTGATCATCGACAAGCTGCCGTTCACCTCGCCGGATGATCCGCTATTAAAGGCACGGATTGAAGATTGCCGCCTGCGAGGCGGCGACCCTTTCAATGATGTGCAATTACCGGATGCAGTCATCACGCTGAAGCAGGGTGTCGGGCGGCTGATCCGTGACACCGATGATCGCGGTGTGCTGGTGATCTGCGATAATCGGCTAGTGATGCGTCCTTACGGCGAAGTGTTCCTCAACAGCCTGCCACCGACGCCACGCACCCGTGATATCGCCCAGGCGATCGCATTCCTACAGGACACTCCGCCGCTAGTAACATGAAAGAGGAAAGGTGGCTGTGTTATAATGCGCGCACTGTATGAAAACCCTGCTTTATTCTCGCCAGAGGTTGGTATGTCCACGCGAATTTTAGCGATCGATACATCGACGGAAGCCTGTTCCGTTGCTATCTGGAATCAAGGTGAAATCCTGGCCTTGTCTGAGTTACGCCCACGTGAGCATACGCAACGTATTTTACCTATGGTGCAGCAGGTACTGGCGGATGGCGGCCTGGTGCTTAGCCAGCTTGATGTATTGGCTTTTGGCCGCGGCCCCGGTAGTTTTACCGGTGTACGTATCGGCATTGGTATCGCTCAGGGGCTGGCGCTGGGTGCCGATCTTCCGATGCTGGGTATTTCCACCTTGCAAACCATGGCACAGGGTGCTTGGCGGGTCAGCCATGCTGAGCGTGTACTGGCGGCGATTGACGCCCGGATGGGGGAAGTCTACTGGGGGCAATTCGAGCGTCAGCAGGATGGCCGTTGGCATGAAAGCGAAGGAGAAGGGGTGATTTCACCCGCTCAGGCATTGGAGCGCGCTCACGGACTGCATGGCGACTGGGCTTGTGTTGGCACTGGTTGGCAAACATATCCAGATTTGGTCAGCGGGTCTGCGTTGAGCGTGCGTGATGGACAAATGCTGTTGCCCCAGGCAGAAGACATGCTGCCGCTAGCGTTACTGGCTTGGCAACAGGGTCTGGCGGTGGCAGTGGAAAACGCCGAACCAACCTACTTGCGTAATGAAGTTACCTGGAAGAAGCGGCCTGGTCGCCCCTAGTCGCAGCGTATTGTGCTGTGGGACTTGAAGAGGTAATCGTGCCTAACTCAATGGTCAAGCTTACTGTTATTTCGAGGAGATTATGACAATGTTAACCCGTAATACAAAAAGTTTGGTGTTGCTGACCATCGCCTGTGGTGCACTGGTATTGGCTGGTTGCGTCACTGTGCCGGATGCCATCAAAGGTTCAACGGCTACACCTGTCATGCAGTTGTCCTCGGTGCAGCATGCGCCGAATCTGTTTACCGGCGCAGAGGCACGTTTTGGCGGCAAGGTAATGAACATCACCAATGAGCAAGGGCAGACAGTGTTGGAAATTGCCACTGTGCCGCTCGACTCGTCGGCGCGTCCTATTTTAGGTGAACCATCAAGCGGCCGTTTGTTGGCCACGGTACAAGGGTTCCTTGAACCGGCTGATTTTAAAAGCCAGATAGTGACTGTGGTCGGGCCGATTACCGGCCTGAAAGACGGTAAGATCGGCATGACCTCATACCGGTTTGTTACGATGAACGCCACTGGTTATAAGCGTTGGCACCTGGTGCAGCAGGTGATAATACCGCCTGTGCCTATCGGGCCATGGCGCAACTGGGGCTATGGTTGGTATAATCCAGACCCGGCACAGCTACAAATCATCGTTACCGAGTAGCAAACGCGTGATGTGAACCATTTTAATACGGCGGCCGATCGGTTTGCTCAGGCGTTGTAGCGTTAGCATCACTATTACTAATGTGTTGTTTCTGGCGAAGTGCGTCAGCGTGAATACTTGCTCGTGCCGCTATACCCGTGCTTTATTGGATTGGTAAAATATTACGCACGCTTGTTCTGCCGCCTCCCGTGGAGGTGCAGCGGCAGAGGCCAGGCATTATGCAATGTCTTTTTACTTGTCAGGTATTAGCAAAATTTCACATATCACCCTCTCCCCGCCAAAATGCGTTGCGGTGAATTGATGTCGTATCTATTGCTCATAGTGATATTACTATCAAGTTAATCGTTTGGTAGTGAAACATGAATTTACTCATTTTATCATAGTGATATAGCTAATTTTCAGCATAGTGGAGGGGCGGGAAAAAGCCCACGTAGTACGCTGTGGGCAAAACTCCCTGGTATTGGAGTTCTTTATTCATTCTGACTCTTTCCTTAATGATATTGATAATTGATTATATAGATAGGTTGTTATTTTTTGATCGGTTTAAACGATCATCTCTGGTGTGATGCAGGGTATATACCCTAAATAATTCGAGTTGTAGGAAGGCCGTAACGCAGAGACAAATCGGTCAGGAACCGATTTGAGCAGTGCTTGCGCTGGGCCTCAGACTGAACCTTAGGGGTGAGAACCATTAATTCCCAGGCGCTGGCACCCGTCAGTGACTGGGGGGGCCAAGAAAGCTAACGCGCAGTCAACTTGAAGTATGACGGGTATAAAAAGCAATCAATTTGTGGTTGCCCATGACAAGAAGGATCTGCGTGCAACTGCATTACTCTGCGGGCTGATTTTACGGGTGATGTTGGTGATGACCGACATGGCATCACCGCGTGGGCGAGGTTAAAAATGTCATCAGTTGATTATCTGAATGCTGGGCGTTACCCTGGTCAGGCATTAGAGTTACGGCGTTTATTACCGTGCTCGAAACGATTTTTTGTGGTGCGTCGGGCATGCTTAACAGTTTGGGGAAAAAGTCTCCTGTCCTTTATACCTTACTGTCCCATAACGCTGGTGAGTGTTTGGTTGTGCCCGGTAGTTGACCGTGGAGGGCGCGACCCGAAGGGCAGAGGCCAACTATGCTCACCCTAGGTGACGCGCCGCTGATTTGATCCACCAAACTTTACGGTTCGCCTAGTGTTGTTGCGTTGGGATCCTACAAGAGAATGACGTTTTGAATTATAAGTTGATTACTACCGATACCGCATTGCAGCAGGTCTGCGAGCAGGCGCGCACGCAATCGCAGATTGCGCTGGACACCGAGTTTGTCAGAACACGTACCTACTACCCACAATTAGGTTTAATCCAACTCTACGATGGCGAGCAGCTTTCCCTGATCGATCCGCTGCCAATAAAGCAATGGCAGCCATTTATCGCATTGCTGGCCGATACCCAGGTAGTCAAGTTTCTCCACGCAGGCAGTGAAGACTTGGAGGTGTTTATCAACGCCTTTAAAACTCTGCCTACCCCAATGATCGACACCCAGATCCTGGCAGCTTTTGCTGGCCGAACACTGTCATGTGGCTTTGCAACGCTGGTGGCGGAATATATGCAGGTCGAGCTGGATAAGAGCGAAGTGCGCACCGACTGGCTGGCGCGTCCATTGACGGAAAAACAGTGCGTCTATGCGGCGGCAGATGTGTTCTATCTTCTGCCGATGGCGAAACAATTGGTGCAGGAGACCGAGGAGGCCGGTTGGGCCAGCGCCGCCAACACCGAGAGCCTGTTGCTGTGCCAGCGTCGTAGCGAGATGTTGTCACCGGAATTGGCCTACCGCGAAATCAGCAATGCCTGGAATCTCAGCCCGCGTCAATTGGCATGTTTACAAAAGCTGGCAGCATGGCGTTTGCAGCAGGCGCGTGAGCGCGATCTGGCGGTAAATTTTGTGGTGCGTGAAGAGCACCTTTGGCAGGTGGCGCGTTATATGCCAACATCGCTAGGGGAACTAGACTCGCTGGGCCTAAGTGGAGCGGAGATCCGTTATCACGGCAAAACCCTGATAGCGCTAGTGTCGCAGGCGGCAGCGCTGGACACCTCCGCTTTGCCGGCACCGCTGTTGAATCTGATCGACCAGCCAGGCTACAAGAAAGCTTTCAAGGAGATTAAAGCGGCGATAGTGATCGTCAGTGAGCAAAGCGGGTTAAGCAGTGAATTACTGGCCTCACGCCGCCAGGTTAACCAACTGCTGAACTGGCATTGGAAACTGAAAGACAGCCAACCCCTGCCGGAATTAATCAGCAACTGGCGCGGTGATCTATTAGCGGCACCGCTACAAAAAATTCTGAAAAATTATTAATTGTTGGCAAAATTGGCAATTCATCTCAATTTTGTTGAGTGGTATGCGGCAGCATACTGTAGCACAGATGCTGGAAACTATCGGGAACGGGTTCCGGCTTTCACTGAAATCTGGATGCGGTTGAATACCCCAGCGAGCACGTAATGGGTCTGACGGATTTCCATGCGTGCATGGTATCTCATGAGCTACTTCATGTTCTCCACCATTAAAATGGCGAGCCTCTAACGTTGAAACTTCCCAACTAGGCTGATAAATGCACTCGCCATTTTTACTTGAAGAAACAAAAACCGTTGGATTAGGTATATTTTCTGAAGAGAACCTTATCAGGAAATAAATTATGTGAGGGGATTGGTGTACCGCACCACGAAGGATATTCTATCCACTTGAGTCGTCCCTCATACACGATGACAATAAGATGACTCAGGGATTTCAGTGAAAAAACACCTGCTGCTTTAGTTATGACGCTAATATGAGAACCTATCATTTAAGGTATAAATGGATGGAGAACCGCTAAATGCTCACATTCTTGACTTATCTGCACCCTGTACAGCCACCCCCCTAAACACTATAGAGGGGGCTTATGAATCGTCCTCATTTACCTGTGTCTTCCGGCTCCGGCAATGTTACGTTGAGTTCAAGCACCGAAATATCATCGTCTTTCTGCTCAAACTGCACATGCAGCATTTCAGGATCGATCTGAATATATTTGCAAATTACTGCCAGAATATCGCGTTTCAAATCAGGCAAGTACGGAGGTTCGCTGTCTCCGCGACGGCGCTCTGCGACGATAATCTGTAGCCGCTCCTTAGCAATATTGGCCGTCTGTTTTTTGCGGGATAGAAAGAAGTCTAATAAGGCCATGGTTTATCCCCCAAAAAGGCGTTTCAGGAAACCCTTTTTCTCTTCTTCAATGAAGCGGTACGGACGGTCTTCTCCTAACAAGCGTCTAACGGTGTCGTCATAGGCTTTACCGGCATCTGATTCGGCATCCAGGATAACCGGCTCGCCTTGGTTAGACGCGCGCAGCACGGACTGGTCTTCGGGGATTACGCCCAGCAGTGGAATACACAAGATCTCCAGCACGTCTTCCATGCTCAGCATGTCACCACGGCTAACGCGCCCAGGGTTGTAGCGGGTGAGCAACAGGTGTTCCTTGATCGGCGATTCGCCTTTTTCAGCGCGACGGGATTTGGAAGACAGAATGCCCAGGATACGGTCAGAATCACGGACGGAGGACACTTCCGGGTTGGTGGTGATGATCGCTTCATCAGCAAAATAAAGCGCCATCAGTGCGCCAGTTTCTATGCCAGCTGGCGAATCACAGACCACAAAGTCAAAATCCATTTCACCTAAATCGTTGAGGATTTTTTCAACGCCTTCACGGGTCAGCGCATCTTTGTCGCGTGTTTGTGACGCCGGTAGGATATAAAGATTTTCAGTGCGTTTATCCTTGATTAACGCTTGGTTCAGCGTGGCATCACCTTGAATGACGTTAACGAAATCATACACTACCCGACGTTCGCAACCCATGATCAGGTCAAGGTTACGCAAGCCGATATCAAAGTCGATCACCACGGTTTTCTTGCCTTTCTGGGCGAGGCCGGTAGCAATGGCTGCGCTTGAGGTGGTCTTACCAACCCCTCCCTTACCCGATGTAACAACAATAATGCGTGCCATGAAATGGATTCCTTGTCAAAAGGGCTTAGTTTAGACGTTGTATGGTTAAAGCGTTATTTAACAGGCTCAGCTGTACTGCCTGCCCAAGGTAATCGGGCGGGATCTGGTCGCTCAACCAGTACTGCCCTGCGATAGAGACTAGCTCAGCCCCCAGGTGCATGCAAAAAATCTGGCACTGTATATCGCCAGATGCACCAGCCAGAGCACGACCACGCATCATGCCGTAGATGTGAATATTGCCATCGGCAATCAGCTCAGCACCAGCGCTGACGCTGCTGGCAACGATCAGATCGCTATTGCGGGCATAAATCTGTTGGCCGGAGCGTACCGGCGTATTGATGATACGTGCCTTGGTGGGGGGATTTTCCTCCACTGTGTCTGGCGCGACCATCTTCTGGCCTTTGCCTTCGTTAAGTAGTGGCAGCCCGGCCTGCATTATCGCCTGCTTTTGTCGCTCAACTCGGCAACCGCTGACGCCAACCACGCGCAAACCTGCTGCCTCGACAGCCTGCTGAAGTTCTTTCCAGTTCGCATCGCTATCCAGCGTTGCAACGTTGATAACAACAGGGGCGTTATTCAAAAAGCTGGGCGCTTGCTCCACTTTTTCCAGTAACGCTTGACGTATTACCTCGGGTTCTGAAGTGTACAAATGAACAACCGATAGGGTAAAACTGCTGCCTTTTAGCTCAATTGGCGATTGTGACATCTATCCTGACTCAGTCTAAGCAACGTTAAAACCCCAGAATACCACTCGGGGGGCGATATTCCGATGTATTAAACATGGTATAGTTAGAGTTATGCCCAGGCAAGACGATGTCTTAATTAAATAGAGTTAATAAAATGCTTTGCGTGATCTATAGCAGTACGAAACGCGATAAAACGTATCTTTATGTCGAGAAAAAAGACGATTTCTCTCGTGTACCGCAAGAATTGATGAAAAATTTCGGCACGCCACGCTTGGTGATGGTACTTTCGCTCGACGAGCGAAAAAAGTTGGCCTCGGCGGACAGTGAAAAAGTCAAACAGTCTCTGAGAGACGAAGGGTACTATTTGCAGTTCCCTCCACCGCTAGAAAATCTGCTGAACACGCATCTTTCTGGATGAAAATAGTAATATTATCATATGCATGGCTGCTGACCAGCAGCCGCAACGTCCATATGCCAATAAGGGGCTTAGCGGGTAAGCTCCTAAGGGAGACAAAGGTATGTATCGGCATAGAGATTGGCAGGGGGCATTGCTTGATTTGCCGGTGAATAAAGTGGTTTGCGTTGGCAGCAACTACAGCGAACACATCAAGGAAATGGGCAGTGCGATATCTGCTGAACCTGTGGTATTTATCAAGCCTGAGACAGCGTTGTGCGATATTCGCCATCCGCTGGCGATCCCCAAAGAATTGGGTTCTGTCCACCATGAGGTGGAGTTGGCGGTGCTAATTGGCAGCGCGCTAAAACAGGCCAACGAAGAACAGGTAGCAGGGGCGATTGCTGGCTATGGCATTGCGCTCGATCTGACGCTGCGCGAGCGGCAGGCAGAGTTCAAAAAAGCAGGGCAACCGTGGGAAAAAGCTAAGGCTTTCGATGGTTCCTGCCCGATATCTGGCTTTATTCCGGCGGCTGAATTTGGCGATCCACAACGTGTTGCGCTGTCGCTGGCGGTCAACGATAAATTGCGTCAGCAGGGTAATACCCGCGAGATGATCACGCCGATCATGCCGTTGATCGCCTACATGAGCCGTTTCTTCACGCTGCGAGAGGGCGATATCGTCCTCACTGGCACCCCACAGGGCGTAGGTTCGCTGGTTGTTGGCGATAGCTTGAAGGTGTCGCTCAATGGTATGGTGCTGACAACCCGTGTGATCTAATCCCGGTGCCAGCTGTTTCTCAGGTGGCAGGCAGTGAGTCTCCTGAATACCTATCCTCTAGGCTACTTTATTTGCCATTTTGGTTCTGGGCAGTGTTCATCCATGTACGCCTACTGGGATAGGCTCTATGTTTGGCGATCACCCTTATCTGGGGGCCATTGCGGGTGAATGCGTTTCTTTGTGTCTTTCTATCAATAAGATTATCTTAATAAAGCAGATCTTGCTGCTACCCAGCCACTAGCCTCAGATCCCCTTTCTGTTAAGTAGCCACACCCTTTCCCCCTCTAATCTGTTGCTTGTGTGCCATTTGGGCCTTGACAACCAAAAATTTGTGTTTTATCAGTGTTTGATCTAAATATTTTTGTTTGAGTAGTTCTTTTATCTATATTAATAGTCTTTTCATTCATTATTGACTAGATGATATAGAATATTCTTAGTTTAATTGGAGTTAAGCTTTGTTTTTAACTTTGTTAAATTAAATTGGTTTATTTGTATCTCATGGATTTGTATCATCAATACTATTAAAGTATTGAGGTTTTATTACTGCCCAATGCAAAAGTAAAACAATTTCTGCCTTGCCCATGTTGTTGGTGAGTAGTTTTTCTTGAAATTCAAAACGTTGTTTTATCCAAGAAGTGGATAAAACTATTGAATCTGGAGTGACAGGTAGATATTGATGAAAATGAATAAGCTGTGGGCAGTATGCGTGATGGTAATGGGGGTAGTCTTTCCCGCAGTAAATGAGGTTAATGGGGAGGCTGGCAAGGTAACGTTCACCGGTACGATTGTAGATGCACCTTGTTCGCTCACGTCGGATAGCTCACAGCAGGAAGTGAAATTGGGTCATATTACGCAGAACGAGTTGAAAGATCAAGGTTCGTCCAAACCACGCCCTTTTGGTATCCAATTGGAAAACTGTGACATCACCGCTGTAGGTAAAGTAGTTTCCATTACCTTTGATGGCAGTGCTGCTGGCAGCGGTACTACGGCCAATCTGCTGGGCATCCCCGGTGTACGCGGCGCGGGCATCGCCATTACTGATGCTAACGGCAACCGGATCGCTCTGGGACAGAAAACCAGTCTGCTTAAATTGGTTCAAGGCGATAACAGGCTCTACTTCTCTGCTTACTTACAAGGGCTGGCTTCCGCAGCCGTAGTGCCGGGCGAGTTCTCCAGTATTGCCGATTTTGTGATCGATTATCAGTAATCGGTAACGGTATGTGGGAGCGCCGCAGTTCGCATTCGGCATATCTGTTTGCTAATGATGGAAAGGAAGGCGAACACATGAGATCAGTTATCGATAGGTTGGCTCTTATGCTGCTATGCAGTAAATGCGTAATTGTGTAATGCTGGCGCAGATATAGACAGGTTACGGCCAAGTTATCCTCAGTAGGCGAATTGTCGTATCGGCCTGTGCTGTTGAAAGCGGTAGTGATTTTCAGGCTATCGACTTCGGTTCCCTGCCGATAGAAGTGATAACAAAACAAGGCAGGGGGCAAATTTAACGTTCACACGAACGGGTTGCCGTTGATCAGAGCAATCATGCAGTGTATTACCGCAGGGTAAGGGTGATGCTTGACGCGCTGTGTGATAGTAACAGCGCATTGATCGCCTTGCATGGCAGCGCGCGTGGGGTCGGGCTGGTGATTGAATATGCACGGGCAATCCGCTGGTACTTGGAGAAGTTTCGCCAGACATGGCGCTGACTTCCTTGAATTATTCATTATTCCTTCGGCGAAATAACCAACAGCTCAGGGCCGGGCGCTACCGGGCCATTGTACGTTTTATATTGGAGTATCTTTAATTACACCAACGTACTTAGAGCCTGTCCCATTAGGCTATTTTATTTGCCATTTTGGCCCAGGGCAGTGCTCACCATCCTCACGTACGCCATGTACGCTGCGGTTGTTGCACGCTGACCGTGTCCAAACTGGCAGCTACACCTACTGGGATAGGCTCTTAGAACAGAGTCAATGGAATACAGATGATCTGCGGCAAAAATAAAAAAATAGTAGACAGGTTCGTATGAAATATAAATTAAAACCACACTGGTTAAGTGTCGCTATCTTATTTTCTTTGCTAGATGCAGGAAAATTGGCTTATTCCGTTGAGTTTAATACCGATGTATTAGACGCTGAAGATAAAAATAATATCGATTTTTCTCGTTTTTCTTCTTCTAATTACATACTGCCAGGCCGTTATCCGCTTACGTTGCGTTTGAATGACAGAGATCTGTCTGATTTCACTGTGCCTTTTTACCCGCGTGAAGAAAAAAAGAATAGCAGCGAAGCCTGCCTGTTACCGGAATTGATGAAGCAGTTGGGGCTAACCCCAACGGCAGAAAAGAAAATCCGCTACTGGCACCACCATGACTGCGCTGATCTCAGTGCCTTGCAGGGCACTGAGGTGCGTGGTGATCTGGCGAGTGCCTCGTTGCAGGTCTCCATACCGCAAGCCTGGTTGGAATACACTGATCCCAACTGGGTTACGCCAGCACAGTGGGATAATGGTATTCCTGGCCTGATGTTGGACTACAGTCTCAATAGCACTGTGAGCCGCCTGCAACGCAATGACCATATGCACAATGCCAGCGTCAGCGGCACAGCGGGTGCTAATCTAGGTGCCTGGCGTATGCGTACCGATTATCAGGGCAGTTATGTCAAATGCACAGCCAGCAGCAGGCATAACCTAGGCTGGAATCGGTTTTATGCTTACCGCGCTCTGCCGCAAATGGGTGCCACCGTAATGTTGGGAGAGATTTTCCTGGCTTCCAACCTGTTCGACAGTTGGCGTTATACCGGCATTAGCCTCAACAGCGATGAACGCATGCTGCCACCCTCGCTGCGCGGTTACGCAGCGGAGGTGAGTGGTATTGCCCGCACTAATGCCAAGGTTACCGTTTCCCAACTGGGCAAGGTAGTTTATCAAACCACGGTCGCCTCTGGGCCATTCCGCATTCAGTCGTTGAACAGCGCAGTCAATGGACAATTGGATGTGAAGGTTGAAGAACAAGACGGCAGTGTGCAAACCTTCCAGGTCGACAATGCCTCGGTACCGTATCTGACGCGTCCTGGGCAACTGCGCTACGCCACGGCTTTGGGGCGCCCATCGCGCTATGACCACCATATTGAAGGGCCGATGTTCAGCAACGGGGTATTCTCCTGGGGGGGGGCTAACAGTTGGTCGCTGTATGGCGGTACGATCATGGCTGAACCCTATAAGGCGCTGGCGATCGGGATTGGACGCAATCTTTACCGTTTCGGTGCGATCTCCGCCGATGTGACGCAATCCTGGGCGCGTTTGCCCAATGCAGCAAATCGGGAAGGTAAATCCTGGCATCTGAGCTATGCGAAACGGTTTGATGACTTCAATAGCGAGGTCACCTTTGCCGGTTACCGTTTCTCAGAGCGTGAGTATATGTCGATGGGACATTATCTTGATACCCGCTATGGCGGGGGCAACAGCGGTCAGGATAAAGCGCTATATACCCTTACCGCAAATAAAGGGTTTGAGGACGCTAAGATCAGCGCCTATCTATCGTATAGCCACCAGACTTATTGGGATCAGTCGGATAACCATCGCTATAGTCTTTCGCTAAGCCGCTATTTCGACATCAGTCGTTTTAAGAATGCGTCGCTGAGCCTATCGGCCACACGTAGCGAATACTATGGTCACAATGATGACACACTTTTTATGAGCTTATCCGTGCCGCTCAGCAACGCAATGGTGAGTTACAACGGACAACTGAACGATAGCCGTTATAGCCAAACAGTCGGCTTTTACTCGCAGTTGGATAACTACGATAGCTATCGGCTGACTGGCGGCCTCTCAGAGGGTACTCATGGGCAACTGAGCGGATATTACATCCACCGGGGCGATAAAGTGGACATGAGCGTCAATGCGGCTTATGTGCAGAACAGCTACACTTCTGCGGGGTTATCGCTGCAAGGTGGAGCAACGGTGACCGCTAACGGGGCAGCATTGCATCCTGGCGGGGGTAATGGCAGCACGCGTCTGATGGTGGACTCAGACGGTGTAGCTGGCGTGCCGGTTGAGGGAGGACGTATTCACACCAACGCTATTGGTATCGGTGTGCTGGCCGACATGAGCAGCTATTACCGCACCAGCACCCGTATCGACGTTAACCAACTGGACGATGATGTTGAAGCCAGCAAACCAGTGGTGGAATCGTCGCTGACCGAAGGCGCGATTGGCTACCGCAAGTTCGGCTTGCTGAAGGGGGTCAAGTTGCTAGTGATCTTGGCGATGGCCGATGGCACGCATCCTCCTTTCGGCGCGAGTGTAATTAATCGCAAAGGGCATGAACTGGCGGTGGTCAGCGACGGCGGGTTGGCTTATCTAAGCGGTGTTGCACTAGGTGAAACGCTAGATGTGGCGTGGGATAGCGCCAAGCAGTGCTTTGCTGAAGTACCGAAAACGCTACCGCCGACCACACAATGGGTGCTTCCATGCAAGTCCATTCATTAATCACAGGAAAGCGAATCATGCAAAAAAACGGATGGCTGTCACTTGGTTGCGTCTGGGTGCTCAGTGTTCAAACGGCTCAAGCGGCCATTACGCTTGACCGAACCCGTGCAATTTATGATGGCAGTGCCAGGTCGATCAGCCTGAACATCACTAACGAAAATAAGCAGCAGCCCTATCTCGCCCAAGCGTGGCTGGAGGGGACGACCAACAAAAAGACGCACGTTCTGATGGTGGTGCCGCCGGTGCAGCGCTTAGAAGCGGGTGGTAATAGCATGGTCAGGATCACGGCCACGCCGGATACCGCGCGTTTACCGCAGGATCGCGAATCGCTATTTTATTTTAACCTGCGTGAGATACCCCCGCGTAGCAGCGAACCCAATGTGATGCAAATTGCGCTGCAAACCAAGATCAAGCTGTTTTACCGCCCAGCGGCGATCGCCCCAGAACAGAATGCAGTATGGCAGGAACAACTGCGTTTGACCCGAACTACAGCCGGTTATCGGATTGAAAACCCAACGCCGTATTTCATCACGGTGATCGACTTGACGGAAAAAGGTCTGCCAGCAAGTGACATCCAGCCAGTGATGATCGCGCCGAAATCGTCGGAAAATGTGCGCTCGGCTGTACTGCGAACGCCGGTGCTGACCTATATCAATGACTATGGAGGCCGACCACAACTGACATTCCGTTGTCAGGGCGATAGTTGTCAGGTGAGTGAATCCTGATCAGGTTAAGGGAGATAAAAGTGCGATATTTTGCATACCGCCTGATGCAGACCTTGATACTGATGGCTTGGCAATTGCAGGTTCGGCAAAACACTTATGTGAAGTTGGAGAAGATGCACGGTGAGTGTCAGGTGGTGGGGGAACTGCTGTTGTCGGCCTATGTTCATGCCATGGAGTTGCAGCAACAAATGGTCGCTGTGGGGGCGATCCCGCGTCACCGGTTGGCATGCGCCGGGGTGTTGCCTGATAGCCAACTGGGCGGCACGCTGACCTCTAGGCCACAGCAGCCAGACATGTTCATCATCTTTATCGGGGTACAAGCCGACGATGTACAGCAGGCATTCAGCTTGACGGGAAACGCACAGGGTGTGGCACTGCGCCTTACTGATGAGAGTCAGCAGCCACTGACGCTGGGCGTGCACAGCGGTGTGAAAGCGCTCAACCCAGCAGACAATAGCCTGCTGTTTTATGCTCAACGACTGCGGCAACCGAAGTCGCTGCTTGAAGGTTTGTTCAGCACGCTGTTGGCATTTCGCCTGGAGCATCTGTGATGACCATATTGCGCGATGAAAAGAAAATCAGGATCAGCATTGCCGGGGTAGCGGTGTTGCTTATCTGCGCGCTTGGCAACCCGTTGGCACGCGGTGAAGGTGGCACTGAGGTTACCTTCAGCGGTACGGTGTTTGATCCGCCGCCCTGCAAGATCAACGGCGAACAGACCATTGATTTCGCTTTTGGCAGCGTGGGTGTCAAAAAGGTGGATGGCAGCAGTTATGCAGTGACGAAAACGTTGATCTTCAGTTGCGATGCCGACACCTTGGCACCGTTACAAATTGCGATACAAGGCGATCAATTGAACGGGGAGAATGTGCTAAAAACCGACAGCAGTAATTTGGGCATCGCATTGTACAACGGTGTTGATGGACAAAAAATTCCCCTGAATCAGTTTTTTTATGTCGATCGGGATACCCGTTTTCTCCTACAGGCTATACCGGTCAAAGACGACTCGGGCAAACCGTTGGTTGGCGGTAATTTTAGCGCCAACGCCACCATGATCTCCCGCTATTACTAAGGGTGATATATGCAAACTCTCTGTTGCGTGTTGCTCGCCATGCTGTTGTTGACTGTGACAGGGGCGCAAGCAGTGGATATCAGGTTGCACGGTGAACTGGTGGAAGGCCCGTGCGTAGTTAACATCAATTCTGCGGATCAACGTGTGGTGTTCGGTGTGATGTCAGCGCATGACTTCTACAGCCGTCCGCGAGGCCATGTCAAAAAGTTCGACATCCTGCTCGAACATTGCGACTTAAGCTTCGGTAACACCGTCGAAATCACTTTTGATGGTGAAGAAGACCCGCAGCAACCTGGCCTGCTGGCGATCAGCGGCAGCGCCCAAGGGGTAGCGATCGGCTTGGAAACCCAGCAGGGTGAAGCGCTGTCGCTAAATCGCGATGTGGCGCGGTTTAATCTACTGCCTGGGGATACGCGCTTAAGTCTACAGGCTTATTTACAGGCGGATAAGGGCAGCATTGAGCAGCGATCCATTAAGGAAGGAACCTTCAGCGCCATTACCACCTTCACGCTAAATTACAACTGATCGCGCAGACCGCGCGGCGGCAGATCAGAAATGGCATACGCAGGCCGATGATTGGGGGATATTTACATGCGGACAGGTTTTTTCCTTTTGATGCTTTTCACCAGCCAGATAGCATGGGCAAACTTGTCTAATACTTTTTGGGACGGCGCCGGAGAAAACGATTTTTACATTCAACTGGACAGTTCATCTTTTCCCAGCAGCAAAGCGGGAACGAAGTTGCAGCTCTTTTACAAGACGCCGGCCAAGTCTTCCTATTCGCTGAACTACAATAACCAAACCTCGTTAACCAACCCGCCATCCTGGTTGGCTGGGGAAACTTCCCTAATGCCTTCTGACATCAATAGTGGATATTTGAAACTGAATGAAAATCTGGATATCAAGGTCAGTATGCCGCATGGGGAAATGGTACCGTTCAGCTGGTCGTATCAGGGGGTCAGTGCATCGCTGAATTATGGCATGGGACGCGCATTTAACCGGTTTTTTTATGGTATGGAAGGAGAGCTTTCGCTGATATTGCGTCGTGATATGGTCGGCGGCGGGGTACTGTTGCCACGCAATGTGCAGGCCGCCTCCATTTATCGCTCTATGTCGCCTTCCAGCGGCAGCCCCCCTGAGGCCAAAAACCCGCTTCCGGCATTGCGTATTTTCTTAAAAGGCCAGGTGGTTCCCACGCCGGTGGTGTGCAGTATTAACAACGAAAAAGTGATTGATGTGGTATTTGGTGAACTGAACAGCGCCGATATTACCTTGGACGGTAGCCATTACGGTAAAGACATCGCCATCAGCTACAGTTGCAACAGCGATGTTAATTTGCCAGTGACCATCAATCTGATCGCTAGCAATACCCGCTTTTCCGGGGATTATATCCTGACTAGCAACCCAGAGCTGGGTGTGGTGATGAAGTATCACTCCCGCACCATAAAGCCCTGGGGCAGTTTTACAACCCATTTGGTTAGTGGCAAAGGTGATGATTGGATTTACTTTGCACCGGTGAGAAAAGCACCGACTAGAGCAATCCCGACTGGAAAATTCACTGCCTCCGCCACCTTGGTGATAATGATTGAATGATGATGAGCGACTTACAAAATAGGGTGATGCAAATAATTGAACCAGACACCATTGTTAGGCCACAAAAAACAGTGGTGTTAGTCATTGTAATGATTCCCTTGTAGCTAAAAGAGAAATCGGCCTGCTGCCTGAGTAACAAAACGTCAATACAGTACTAAGTGTATATTCACCCAGGAGGGAATTATGATTAATGTTTCAATATTGGAGAGTGATCGCTATTTTGAGTACGGGCTGAGGAAATTAGTGACAAGCTACTTTTTTTATAAAAACTTAAAGGTCAACTTCACCGGTTATGACCATACCTTTGCTGGCGAGTCGAGGCTGGTTTTTCGATCGTTAGATACATTCACGCAGAGCTTTAGCTGCTATTGCCTGTTTAATCAGGGCTTGCAGCGAGTGATACCCATTTGTATGCCAAAGGATTTGACGCGTCATGAGGTATGCTCATGTATCCGTGATACTACCTTCTTTTTCCGTAATGACAGCATTGAAACGCTACTGAAAAAACTGGATAAGGTTTGGTTACCGCAGCAGAGCAATAATCACTCACTCGCGTACAGTAATGATGTGCCATATGAGGATTGCCGTTTTCAACGGCTGAGCTACAGTGAGAAAAATATAATTCGTTATATCGGCCTTGGATTTAGCGTTTCGACTATCTCCCGTATGCTTAAGAAAAATGTGAAAACGGTAAGCAGCCAGAAACGCTCAGCTATGAGGAAACTCAATATGAACCGAGATATCGAACTGTACCAATTTTTGAGCCACAGCATATTAATGTAGCAGCGTAATTCATCTCATTAAGGCTGAACCCCGCCCCTCTGAAGCTCACTTTTTCGCCATAGGGTTTTGCCTTCGCGCTGGGAGTGTTTATCCCTTGGGGGCGCTGCTGGCTGATGGAGAAGGGCAAGCGTGGGTTTTTAATTTCCTTTTGCTTTAACTTGGCTATATAGTTCCCCCATCACCGCCCGCTGTGCGGGTTATTTTTACCGATATTGAGCCTAAACATGTCACCACTCCCTTTTTGGCAACAGAAAACCTTGGCAGAAATGTCAGAACAACAGTGGGAATCGCTGTGCGATGGCTGCGGGCAATGCTGCCTGAATAAGCTGATTGACGAAGATACCGACGAGATTTATTTCACCAACGTGGCTTGCAACCAGCTCAATATCAAATCCTGCCAGTGCCGTAACTACGCGCACCGCTTCGAGTTGGAAGAAGATTGCATAAAACTGACGCGTGAAAATCTCACCACCTTTGACTGGTTGCCGCCAACCTGCGCTTACCGCCTGATCGGCGAAGGTAAACCGCTATTCCCGTGGCACCCGCTAATCAGTGGCTCTAAGGCGGCAATGCACGGCGAGCGCATTACGGTACGCTATATTGCAGTACCCGAGAGCGAGGTGGTTGATTGGCAAGATCATATTTTGAATAAGCCAAGTTGGGCAAGGTGAATATACCCTAAATAATTCGAGTGGCAGCAAGACGGCGACACAATCGATCCCCAGAAGCTTATATCAGTAAGTAACTGGGTGAGCGAAGAAAGCTAACACTGAAGTATGACAGATATAGATAATTTAAATGTGAAGCTGGACAGGCCGGCACAGTGGAGATAGGGACGGTACTTCATGCTGTCCATGGGGGGGACTTTTAACGGCCAAACAGATTGCGGCGGCGTGTGCGAACAAACTGCGCAATCAACATCATCACCGCAGCCACCAGATAAACGGCGAAGATACCGACCAGCCATTGTGGCATCGTCAATGTTAGGAATGACCACGGGTGAGCGGCACAGTCGCCGGAAGCGTAGAACACCGCTGGCAGCCATTTATCCAATGGCAACCAGGATGGAAAGGTAACGAAGAAATCACAGGTACTAAACGGTGACGGATGCAGTTGGATCATGGTGTGCTTCCACGCCATCTGTACCCCTTGCCAAGCGCTGTAGATCCACAGCAGGATTGCCGCATAGCGCAGCGGCGATTTCGGGGCGAAAGCGCCGACTAGCGCTGCGCCAAGAATGCCAAACAGCGCGCAACGCTCGTAGATACACATCACACAGGGTTGCAGCAGCATAACGTGCTGGAAATAGAGCGCGGCTAATTCCAACAACAGTGCGGTGATAGCCATCAGCAGCCAAGCCCCACGGCCTTGTGAGCAGCGTTTAAAGAATTGCAACATAATATTTATTGTTCCACGCAGTAAGCACCTAAAGGTGCAGTCTAAACCAATTTACCCCCGTTCTGCCAGTCACTTAGCGCTGCACCAGCGCAAAATATTGGCGGGAAGGAGTGTTAATGCTGATCGTTCAGCGGCTGGGCCAGCCAATGCCATTGTGCTAGCAGGTCAGTCATTGGCACCAAGGTAAACTGTACGCACAGTAGGCCAGCTGTCGTCAATACGACAGTATAGGGCAAAGCCATCCACACCATACGGCCGTAAGATAAATGCACCAACGGTGCCAACGCTGAAGTCAGCAGAAACAGAAAAGCTGCTTGACCATTCGGCGTTGCGACTGAAGGCAGGTTAGTGCCGGTATTGATGGCGACCGCCAGCATTTCGAACTGCTCCAGTGGCAGGGCACCGCTCTCAAAGGCGGCACGCGCTTCATTGATGTAGACAGTGCCAACAAAAACGTTGTCTGATACTGACGACAGCAGGCCGTTAAACAGATAAAACAGCGACAACTGAGAGGCTGGGGAAGCCTGTAAGACATACTGGATCACCGGGCTGAACAGATGCTGGTCAATAATCACCGCTACCACAGTGAAAAATACAGTCAGTAGGGCGGTGAAAGGCAAAGCTTCTTGGAAGGCCTTGCCGATGGCGTGTTCATCGGTCACTCCGCACAGCGAGGTCGTTAGAATGATCACCGACAGACCAATCAAGCCCACCTCAGCCAAGTGAAACGCCAATGCCAACACTAGCCAAACGCCGATCAGCGCCTGGAGCACCAGTTTGAGCTGCTCCTGCTTGCTGCGGCCGGCGCTGGCCTTGCGATCGAACGCTTTCAGCACCTCGCGCACCGGTTCGGGCAACGAAGTACCGTAACCAAACAGGTGGAAACGCTCGACCAACAGGCATACCAGTAGACCGCACGCCAGCACAGGCAGCGTTACCGGTGCCATACGTAGGAAGAAATCGATAAATCCCCAACCGGCGCTTTTGGCGATGATCAGGTTTTGTGGTTCACCGACCATAGTCATCACGCCGCCAAGTGCAGTGCCGACACCCGCCTGCATCAACAGGCTGCGCAAAAAGGCACGGAATTGTTCCAGCGTCTGTTTTCGTTCGTTAGAGCTAAAGCCGCTGACATCGCTGATATTACCATCGCTGTCTGCCTGGTTGGACGTCACGTTGTGATAGATAGAATAAAAGCCAGTGGCAACGCTGATCACCACCGCGATTACTGTCAACGCATCCAAGAAGGCGGAAAGCAACGCTGCCGCGACACAAAAGGCCAGCGAAAGTCGCATCTTTGAGTGGATATTGAGCAACAGTTTGGTAAAAACGGATAGTAGCAACTGCTTCATAAAATAGATGCCAGCCACCATAAAGACCAACAGCAGCAGCACGTCCAGGTTATGGGCGATCTCATCCGCCACATGGGCCGGATGGGTCATGCCGATCGCTACCGCCTCAATGGCCAGCAAGCCACCGGGCAGCAGGGGGTAACACTTCAGCGCCATTGCCAGGGTAAAGATGAATTCGATCACTAGCAGCCAGCCTGCCACGAACGGGCTAACCAAAAAGAATATCAGCGGATTGACGAATAAAAAGACGATAATGCTCAGTTTATACCAGCGAGGGGAGGGGCCGAGGAAGTTTTCCACCAAAGCACTGCGTAGGGTTGTTTCCATTGTACGTTATGCATCCATATCAATCAGTCATTAGCCAATACCCTAACAATCTCGCATAGGTGGCGCAACTGAAGCGTGATCCACGGTGATAAATTTCTCAGATGGCGGATTTTGCACCTATTTTTTTGCCAAGCTATGTACAGGTTGATTTATTGTTTTGCTCAGGCTATGTCATGCCATAGCGATCTGTTATTATCAGCCGCCCACTACTGGTTATCGTCGCAACGGAACGTCACACACACATGGTTATAAAGGCACAGAGTCCTGCCGGTTTCGCGGAAGAGTACATTATTGAGAGTATTTGGAATAATCGCTTCCCTCCAGGCTCTGTTTTGCCCGCAGAGCGCGAGCTTTCAGAACAGATTGGTGTCACGCGCACGACATTGCGTGAAGTTTTACAACGCCTGGCTCGCGATGGATGGTTGACCATTCAGCATGGCAAACCGACCCAAGTCAATAATTTCTGGGAAACCTCTGGTCTTAACATTCTTGAGACCGTAGCGCGTTTTGATCATAAAAGTGTTCCACAGTTGATTGGTAACCTGTTATCGGTGCGCACCAGTATCGCATCGATTTTTATTCGCGCTGCGCTGCACAACCATCCGGCACAGGCGCAGGATGTGCTGGCGAAAGTGGCTGGGGTGGAAGATCAGGCTGATGCCTTTAACCTGCTGGATTACGAGATTTTTCGCGGCCTGGCATTTGCGTCCGGCAACCCGATCTACGGCTTGATCTTCAACGGCATGAAAGGGCTGTACACCCGCGTTGGCCGCTACTATTTCTCCAACACGGAAGCGCGCAAGCTGGCGCTGAGCTTCTACCGTAAACTGTCTACCCTGTGTGATGAAAAACAGCACGACCAAGTGATCGACACGGTGCGTAACTATGGGAAACAGAGCGAAGCCATCTGGCAGAGTATGCAGGGTAGCCTACCTAGCGATCTGATCGAAGCGCATTGTTAATCCATACGGGGGGATGCGAATGGGCTTATCAGATGTATTGTCTGTCCAAAGTTAGGGCAAAATCATTTTGTGCTAATCCCGCCTCTCTGCGGTTTTTGTTGACGCTGTTGTTGCTAGCAATGGTGTCGATGACTGATGATTTAGCCCTATATTGCATCTTTACCAGAGCTTATCACCTTTGAGCCTCAAGCGACTTTCATTATCTTTTCTTTAATCTGCTTGCTGTGCTGCCGTGCATGCAGCGCCAAAGAAAGCTGGTGTGGCAGCGGCAATACCATCGCTAACAGACCCTGATCGCTGGTTGGATCAGCGGTTCGCTGTTGCCAAGATCGGTAGCAATGGCGGGAATGCTCGGTAGGTAGAGTTAGCCGAGCAATATCAGGATAAGTAGAAATTTTTGCATAATAAAAAAGGCACATCCAAGTGACAAAGGGGGAAACCGTTTCCAGTGGGCGTTGCTGCCATTGTTTCAGCTCAGTCGGGATGGCACTGGAGACGCTGAAAGCGTATAAAGATTCGATTTTTTGACTGATATCTTTGTAGCTCATACCTAGCGCGAACATACCGATGATCGCGTGTTCGATTTCATCGGACAGCGTGGTCTGATGTTTTTTCACGGGATGAAGTTCAAAAGAGCCATTATGTTGGCGGCGAATGGCCTGTTCAAAGGCACCGGTTGGTGTTTTGACCGTTTTTCTGGACGAATCCTTTTTGCGGTTGGCATTAATGTCCCATGCCAGATGAGAGTCGAGTTCAGCAGCCAGTGCAGCCTGGGATAACTGCTTGATCAACAGGGGCAAGATGCTATCTTACCTGTAATAGCCTGACGATCCTGAGGTGCTTTCAGGGCTTTATCAACATTGAAGGGTTGGGACATGTGTCATTACTTTTATCGGCATTTTACTGGAATGACACAGAATTTTTAACATTCCTTATTTTAATTTGCAGAAAAGTGAATTGACAGGGAAGCCACAGGGTTTATATCGCCCGATCACTCAATAGGGGTTTAAAGCTGAGCGGGTTTTATTTGGGTGATAAGGAGGAACTACTTTGGCTACGCAGGGGTCTGTTCATATGGGGTGGATGCAGGGTATATTGATACCAGAATTTAGAGGCAACTTATTAATATGAAAGACTATAAAAACCATTCAATCACCAAGCTCCTGATGGTAACCACCTTGGTATTCTATTTCTTTTTACCGCCTATACTGACCACTTATTTTTTCGAGTATTTTAATCTTAATCCTTTCAGCATAATCAAATTCTTTAAGTTTAATCCTTTTTCTGCTGATCTTGGCATTCCCTCCTATCAAACCTTTCTCTACTTATTGATGCTGTGGTGTGGGCTGAATGGGGCATTGTGGCTTATCTTGTGGGTCGCTAGCCTACTGTACACCTACTGGGCTGTATGGCGTCGTTAATTCGTGTGGGTCGCTAGCACGACAGGTAGAGTGGCGACAGAAAGTGCTTTACAATAATAAATGATAAATATTTTCATTATCGCTGAGGGTATGAATCCCTCGGAGTCGGCACCACACTGATCACATTGCTTCTAATTTATTGCTAGCTACGCGTTGGTTTTTTTGTCTACTGTCTTAATTTAATGGACGAATGAAGAAATGCTTCACCAGCATATTAAGAGCCTATCCTATTAGGGGTTCCGTGGGAATTTCTGCAACAACACACGGTAACAAAAGCCTACTTGCAGAAATTCAAGGAGTTAGCCAGATCCGATCCTGAACATTCGAGGTTATGCTGAAGCTAAAATATACGGAAAACGTCAGAAGTTAGTTTGTCGTACCATTTCACTATCCGACAGTGTTTGTCGCATACAAAAACGCCGTATTTGGGCGAGAATATTTCTCTCGCTAACCCCTGAACTGAAAACAGTTGATTTCCATCAGGGTGAAAATCACATAGCGTGTGTTATTGCAGAAATGACCACGGAACTCCGTATAGGCACATGTGCCTATTTCGGGCAAGGCTTTATAGATCTTTCACCGGTTTCGGTAAAATTCATCATTCAGCCGAAAACTGCCGTCAATCTGTTCGCCTGTGTTTCGAAAAGACGAGCGGAGAGCAAGCTTAAAGGTACTGAACAGTTCAGCAAGCCAGGTTTCAAACCGGAATCCCCGTGGATGCGGTGCCAGTGTTTTTATCTCGTTCATTTCCGCGATAAGTGAAGGCCAGTCAATCCCATGCCATACCGGGACAGGTTTGACGCCCTTGGTTGTATCAGTGTCGGTATTTTCCAAACGGGAAATCAATGCCAGAAAGTCAATTAGCACGCCTGCGGCGTGAACGGCGCTGCTACGCAGCTTCGAACATCATTTTTTATTCCCCCTTGCTGTTTCCTCTTTCCCGGCCAGTAACGCCACCAGTTGTTTGTTATACGCCTTCAGCGCTGTAAGCTCACCCGTCATGGCCGCTTTTGCTTCCCGCGCTTCGGTTGCCTCTTTCAGCGCTGTATCCAGTGCTGTCTGACGGGCTTTTAGTTCAGTATCCAGCCGCTTTTGCAGTTCGCTTTCGCTCCAGGCATGTTGCGCCTTAAGCTCTTTAATTTCGCCAGTGTGCTGCTCCCTGATGCCCTGCAACTCTGCCGCATGGCGCGTAGTGGCCTCAGCCAGTTTATTCTCGGTCACATCGAGCCGCTTTTGTAGCTCCGTTTGCTGCTGCCAGTGCTGTTCTGCGGCCTCTTTTCCTGCCTTCTCCGATTCACCAAGCTGTTTCTCTGTCGCGGCCAGACGTTCCCGCAGTTGAGCCAGTTCGACGGCCTGAGACTGCTCTTTTCTGCGGCTGCCATCCAGCGCAGCCAGCGTGGTGCTGTGTTCATCCCGAAGGGTATCCAAAGTTTCCTCCAGATCGTCAACGGTCTGTGCGGCGTCGGCCTGTACCGTCTGTTCACCCGCAGCACGGGTAACTTCGGCAACCCGCCGTTCGGCAGCTCTGAGGGCCTTATCATTCAGCCCGGTGGCTAACTGGCTGATACGTTCGGCCAGTGCAGACGATATGGCCTTAACTTCTTCGGCCACTTCAACGGGCAGCTCGGCCACCGGCTCGGCGGTGACTTCTGTCTGCGACGAGAGATAGTCATCCCACACCTGCTTAAGCCGCCCCGGATTACCGCCGCCAACGCGGTTACGCAGGGCGAACCCGGTGATGTTCCTGCCCTCAGCCTGGAGTTCCAGGCCCGCATCAATAATTTGTTGTGGTTCAAAGGTTGCCGGACGCATGAGCCGTTTCCTGTTCTGGTTGATGTACACGCATTATACACAATAAACTAACAAACAAATAAACTAACTAATCAGGTGACAACGTGACACTAATCACACTTTATTATTAACCTACAGACTAACTATACCTTGCAGTGAATTAGCCTGTAGGTTAATATCAAAGGAAATGGGAGGTCACATGTTTAGCGTTGTTTATCACCCGGAAGCCAGGGAAGAAGCCACAGCATTGCCCGTAAAAATCAGGGTGAAGTTTGACCGTCTCATTGGCAAACTGGAGTATGACGCCCGATTACTGCGGGAACCGGACACGAAGCCCCTGGGCGATGGACTTTTTGAGATCCGCACGATGGGGACGAACATAGCCAGAGGCATCTGGGTATACCACAAAGGCAATACCATCATCATGCTCCGGGTTTTCATCAAGAAGTCACAGAAAACGCCAGCGAAAGAAATCGATCTCGCCAAAAAGCGGTTAGCGGAGGTACTTAATGAAACTGGTAAGCCATAAAGAACTGCATAACGAGTGGATGCAGGACGATGAATATCGCGCTGCATGGCAGGAAGAAGAACGCAAGGAGAAGCTCAGAGAGCTACTTGCGGAATGGCGTAAGCATGGCAACCTGACAAAAACGCAGGTTGCGGAACGCATGGGGGTTACACCTCCGGTTATTTCCCGCCTGGAAAACAACATCACCAAAGCCAGCATCGACACACTGACCCGCTACGCTCACGCCTGCGGTATCAAGAAACCTGTCATTGCCTTGTACTGAACAACCAGCCCTCTGGGGCTGGCCTTTTTGTTTCGGTCAGTCCCAAAATTTGGTTCATGGTTAGGAGATTGAATCGCCCCTTTTGATAGCGCCTGGCGGGGGCCGCTTGGAAAACGGAAAATATCCTACGCTAAGCCTATTTCTTAAGCAGCATGACAGGCAGCTTAGAGTGAGAAGCGGACCTTGCTAAGTTGAAAACCCGCGAACGTATCCAGCGCCATCAACGCCGCTTCCTCTGTCGGAACCTGATACACCATTTTTAGCCCGCTGGTGACGGCTTTATAGTCTTTCCACGACACCTATTTCAGGCTGTTGCGCACCCTATGGATGATGCACAGCTGGATATGCGTTTGTGGGTACACGCTGTTTATCGCATCCGGGAAGCCCTTCAGACCGTCTACGCAGGCAATCAGGATATTCTGAAGGCCCCGGTTCTTCAGCTCTGTCAGCACGCTGAGCCAGAACTTAGCCCCTTCGTTTTCTGCCAGCCACATGCCCAACAATTCTTTCTGGCCTTCAGTATTAATGCCCAGCGCGAGGAATACGGCTTTGTTAATCACGCTGCCGCCGTGACGCACTTTTACAACAATACAGTCAAGATAAACAATGGGATACAGTGCATCCAGAGGCCGGTTTTGCCACTCTGTAACCTGCTCTTTAACCGCATCGGTGACCTTAGATATCAGCGTGGGAGACACGTCTGCGTCGTACATTTCTTTGAACGTAGCGACGATTTCGCGGGTTGTCATGCCTTTGGCGTACAGGGACAAAATCTGGCTGTCCATCTGCGTGATACGCGTCTGGTTTTTCTTTATCCACGGCGGCTCGAAGGTGTTTTCACGGTCACGTGGCGTGTTCAGTTCGATTTCGCCATCATCGCACAGCAGCGTTTTAGAGGAATAGCCATTACGGGTATTCGAGCCGGATTTTGGGGCATTTTTCTCGTGCCCGAGGTGGTCGGTCAGTTCAGCGTTCAGCGCCATTTCGACGGTTAACTTCGTCAGCATGCGGGAAAACGCATTGAGATCTGCGTCGGTTTTAAGGCCTTTAGCCAGTTCAGCCGCGAGGGCTTTAAGTTTCTTTTCGTCCATAATTTACCTGTCTCCGTTACTGGAGTGAACATATCAAAAACAGGCAGATACACAATTTAAATTACAGTCTCTGACCAGACTAAGAAAGGTTAATGGTATTACTGTTTCCCTCCAGATTGCGATTTTACCGGCGCATTTTCTAGATAACGTCAGTGAACTCAATGAGTCTTTGTATTGGCATCTGGAAAAAAAGGGAGCACAGGTATTACGGGCAACCCAGCACTTCAGCGCAGCAATTACGGACAGTAAACTGGCACACTACTTAGGTACTGATGAGCATGAGCCCGTTTTACTAGTGACCCGAACAGGCTTTACTCATAACGATCGACCTGTTGAATATACCCAAACCTGGTGTCTTAACGATTACTGTGATTTTACGATTGAGCTACACCGTAAAAATCTATAAATGCTCCCATCCATGATGGGTTAATGCTAATAAATTGAACATAATTTCAGCCTCTGGAAAAATCTGGGATTCCGGCGTAGGTGTGCCACGAATGCACCCTGTGGTAAATAAGGGTGCAATGCTGTGCGAGAGATGAGGGTAGGCCCCTCGGAGGCGGTGTCCAGACGCAGCCTTCAAACTACCCTGAGCTGCTGCCGTTAAGAGCGGTGGTGGTGAGCGTCAGAGAAAAGGCGCAGTCAGATGCGTCATGTATGTGTTGTGAAGATGAACGAGAGTGAACTGTAGATGCAGTGTCAGAAGGAACAAGATGATGTTAAAAATGCGCTTTCTAAGCGGTGCGTGATAAGTCCAGCGGTTATCTGGTTACTGGCTGGTCGGCATCCGGCATAGAGACAGCATGAGCATAACACAGGCTCTGGCATGGAACGAGGGAACCTGTCGTCCCGATGCGAAGGGAGCGGCGTCGAGCAGAAACCCTGCAAGCGCCTGAGTACCAATGCGGGGCACACCGGCAGACGGTACGGGGCTGGGATCTGAGTCACAAAACCCCGTTATCTCTGGAAGTAATGGCACGCTGGCTCAATCCCATGTTACGAGGCTGGATTAATTACTCTGGGCGCTTTTATCGGTCAGCGATGGACTGTATAGCCAGTCATATAGATCTGCATCTTGCGAAATGGGTCGCCCGCAAATATAAGCGGGTACAGGGTAGCCTGGCTCAGGCATATGAATGGTTGAGAAGGATACAGAGCGCTAAGTCCTGCCGGTTTGCACACTGGGAAATTTGTACGCGGCGTGAACGGTCAACGACAAGAGCCGGATGACGGGAGACTGTCACGTCCGGTTCCGTGGGAGCGTAGGGGGAAATTCCCTGGCGCGACCCGATAACCCCTATTTGCGAACTGCGGCGCGCGCTCGTAAAGCATTCACTGGGTGACTTTGGTTATCAGCGTTCCCGCTGGCGTACTGAACTGATGGCAATAAAAATCAATGAGATAACCGGATGCCGGTTGCATGCCGGAACAATCCGGCGCTGGCTCTATGGGGTTAGCTAACGGATTGCCTTTCGGCTTTATGGCACAGGTACGAGAGCAGGTTTTGCTTAGGTTGGATAACAGCAGGTGAATAACGCTTTTACAGCAGATCTGTACAGGGTATATGCTTTCTTCGTTGGCCGCTACGTAAAACTCGCCAATGAAGTGCAAAACAGCCCGAAGGTGGATAAATCCTATGCCGGGTTGCTGCAGCAAGCTATACCATCTAATTTAACGTTAATTCGAAGGGTGCTTGCGCCTATTTTGC
This sequence comes from Serratia symbiotica, assembly GCF_000821185.2. Taxonomy (NCBI): domain Bacteria; kingdom Pseudomonadati; phylum Pseudomonadota; class Gammaproteobacteria; order Enterobacterales; family Yersiniaceae; genus Serratia; species Serratia symbiotica. The sequence goes on from NZ_CP050855.1 coordinate 1,022,445, forward strand.
ACGTTGTTGGTGGTTACCGGACGTGGGCTGGCAAGATAGCAATATGTTGCTACCCTGAAAAGCTTAGGTGTTTTTCCTACTGCAGAGGGTGACGGCCAGACGTGCGGGTTGTTCGCCAGCGGCGACTAGCGGCCTGCTGACGCGGCCAGTTTCCACGCACACCATGGTTTTGTAACCGTCATTGGTCATATCCGGCATGCTACATGACAATTCAACCCCAGGGTTCCAGGCGATCACATCACTCATATGATGGTGATGAACTTCAAGGGTGCGTTGTAGCGCTGGATCTGTGATCAGGCTGAGAGCTTCCGGTTGGTTGTAGACACGGTCGGTCTGGCCGATAAACCGCAGGTTGCCAGTTTGACATGCTGGGAGACCACCCGCCACTTTATCGATATAGCTGTCGCCAAGGCCCGCCACTTGTATCTGCGCGATATCGCCGATTTGGAAGTAGGTATGCAGCGCAGCAGTCGCCTGATAGTCGCCGTGCGATTCTAACTCGATCTCACATTTCACGCCCAACTTGAAGCGGGCAATCAGCGTAAAAGCGTGCGGCCACCGCTTATAGGTTTGCTCATTGTCTTTCAGCGTGAAGGTCAGAATAACGCCGTTCTCGTCCTCATCGTGGCCCGTCAGGCACCAGGGCAGGGTGCGAACAAAACCATGGGAAGGTTGTGCTACCGCGCCAAACCAAGGCCAGCAGATTGGCACACCGCCACGGATCGCTTGGCCTGTTTTGAAAGGGGTATTAGCGCTAAGCCAGATTACTGGCTTAGCGCCACTGGGTTGCCAGGCTAATAGTTGTGCGCCCTGTAGGGCAACAGCCGCCCGAACCTTGGGATGGGAAATGACCACTATACCCAGTTCATCGAGCTGGCGCAGGCTGATATAAGGAGAGATTTGTGTGGTTACGGGCAGGCTGAAAATTTTCTCGTTCATCATTTGGCCTCTTGTTCGGCTAAACACCAGCGAAGAGGGCGACATTGATGTCGCCCTCTTTCACCAGCTTACCATTATGCCATTATTTGGAGATGTGAGCGATCAGGTCCAGAACCTTGTGGGAGTAGCCTGTTTCGTTGTCGTACCAGGAAACCAGTTTCACAAATTTGTCATTCAATGCGATACCGGCTTTGGCATCGAACACGGAAGTCAGGGTTTCGCCGTTGAAATCGGTAGAAACCACATCGTCTTCAATGTAGCCCAGCACGCCTTTCATCGAACCTTCAGCAGCATCCTTGATGACTTTCTTAATTTCTTCATAGGTGGCGGGTTTTTCCAGACGCACGGTCAGGTCAACTACCGATACGTTTGGCGTTGGAACACGAAATGACATACCGGTCAGCCTGCCTTTCAGCTCAGGCAGAACGACACCTACCGCTTTAGCGGCACCGGTAGAAGAAGGGATAATATTTTGGGAGGCACCACGGCCACCACGCCAGTCTTTCAGAGATGGGCTATCAACAGTTTTCTGAGTTGCGGTGGTGGCATGAACAGTGGTCATCAGACCTTCAATGATGCCGAAGTTATCGTTGATAACTTTAGCCAGTGGGGCCAGGCAGTTGGTGGTGCAAGAGGCGTTAGAAACGATATCCTGACCAGCGTACTTTTCAAAGTTAGCACCACGAACGAACATGGGGGTTGCATCTTTGGACGGGCCGGTCATTACAACTTTCTTTGCGCCCGCCACGATGTGCTTACGTGCGGTTTCGTCAGTGAGGAAGATACCGGTCGCTTCCGCTACCACATCAACGCCCACTTCGTTCCACTTGAGGTTAGCCGGGTCTTTTTCAGCGGTAACACGGATAGTCTTGCCGTTAACAACCAGATGGCCATCTTTAACTTCTACAGTGCCGTTGAAACGGCCGTGAGTAGAGTCATACTTCAGCATGTAAGCCATGTACTCTGCATCCAACAGATCGTTGATTGCAACGATTTCGATGTCAGAACGTTCCTGAGCAGCACGGAAAACAATGCGACCAATACGGCCAAAACCGTTGATACCTACTTTGATAGTCATAATTCCACCAGCTATTGTTAGTGAATAAAGGATGGGTTGTAAAATTACAAAAACCTTACCAAGCGTCAAGCGGAATCGTGTCAATCTGTGCGGTAAACTAAATCTGAAGGTTAATGTTGCGCGTTTATTGCTCGTCCCGTTTGCGTGTCGCCTCATGCACTATATGGGGGCAAACTGAGAAATATAAACTCAGCGTCTACAATTGTGTGATCAGAATCACATATCATTCTGGATTGACCTTTTACGCTAATCAGTTGGGCAAAAAATCTCTGCGCGAGTGTTTATTTTTTGTTACAATAAATTGTTTTTGTTTAAATTTTACACATTCAGAGACAGGTATAAATGCCTAAAGAATCCCCCCCAGACCAGCCGGCCATTGTACTGAATGAAATCCAATATTATTTGACTCAAAAGCGAGGCACCGAGGCCCCATATTCCGGTAAATTGCTGCACAACAAGCGCGAGGGTGTGTACCATTGCTTGTGCTGCGATCAGCCGTTGTTCTACTCCGAGAGCAAGTATGATTCCGGCTGCGGCTGGCCGAGTTTTTATCAGCCACTATCTGATAATGCAATTCGTTATCTTTTTGATAATTCATTTAATATCCAGCGTATCGAAATCCGCTGTGGTCACTGTGACGCACATCTTGGGCATGTATTCTCCGATGGCCCACAGCCAACAGGCGAGCGCTTCTGCGTCAACTCGGCTTCGCTGAGTTTTACCGATAATGAAAACGGCGATAAAACTGCCGGTTGAGTGGGAATTTCACTAATAAAATCGATTCAGCTAATTATTCTTCCTTAAGTGAGAGATGTTCTGATGGACGTGCAAGATTTGATTGCGGCGATGACGCCAGAAATCTACCAGCGTTTGCTACGGGCGGTTGAATTGGGTAAATGGTCAGATGGCATAGCACTGACGCCAGAGCAGAAAGCAAATAGTCTACAAGCTGTGATGCTGTGGCAGTCGAAAAACAATGTCGATCCTCAACATATGAGCATCGGCACCAATGGCCAGATGGTGATGAAGAGCAAGCAGCAGCTTAAGCAGCAGTTCGTTGCCGAGCCACTGGTCAAACTGAAGCCGCAATAATACGCGGATCAAGGCGATAAGGCGTGTTGTCAGCGATTAACCTCAACTTTCTGTCAACTGCGTCATACTCTGAGGACATTGTGCTGACAGGTAATGATGGCTTTAACCGGTCAGCAAGGAGAATGCAGGCGTGACCTGGGGGATCACTCGCGATAAATTGTGACAGGGTAACCCCCCCCCCAACCGGTCATGTCTGGTCGTTATTCACCGGTTGTAATCGATGCCGCAACCAACCATCGACGATTGCCATGGGGTGATGCCCCAATTCCTATCCGTATGCTAATCGCTGATGCTCAGTTCGCCGCGCAGGTCTTGCTGCATCTGGCAGCGGATTTGCGCTGGCGTCAGAGGTTGACTTAACAGATAGTGCAGTTTGGTCAACGTGGCCTCTACCGTCATATCAAAACCGCTGATCACTCCCGCATGTGCTAGTACATTGCCGGTGGCGTACCCTTCCATATTGACTCTGCCGGAAATGCACTGTGTTAGGTTGATCACTACGATGCCGCGCTCGGACGCATCGCGCAATTCATCGATCAGCTCGGCTTTCTGCGGTGCGTTACCTACGCCATAGGAACGCAAGATCAACGCTTTTACCGGCTGTAGCAAAAAGTTGCGCACCACCGCGTATGAAATCCCTGGGTAAAGGGTCACTACGCCGATCGGCTGCGGTGTGATGACATGCACATTCAGTTGGCCGTTGCAGGTCGGGCTAGCGATGCCGTTAATACGGCGGATATGGATGCCGGCCTCCAAGAGCGGCGGCAAATTGGGAGAAGCGAACGCATCGAAACCATCGGCGTGAGCCTTGGTGGTGCGGTTGCCACGGAAGAGTTTGTTATTGAAGAACAGACATACTTCGTTCACCGGATGATTGGCTGCCAGATACAGGGCGTTGAGCAGATTGGTTTGACCATCGGAGCGTAGCTCCGCCAGCGGGATCTGCGAACCGGTCACGATCACCGGCTTGGCCAGGTTCTCCAACATGAATGATAGCGCTGAAGCGGTGAAAGCCATGGTGTCGGTGCCGTGCAGAATGACAAAGCCATCGTAGCGATCATAATTCTGTTTAATATCGTCGGCGATGTGTTGCCAATCTTGCGGTGTCATATCGGAAGAGTCGATCAATGGCATGTATTCGCAGATGGTGAAATCTGGCATTTCCGGCCGGTGGAATTCCGGCATCAGTGCGAGTTGATGCTGCAAATGGCCGGAAACGGGGATATAGCCTTGAGCGGAACGTTGCATGCCAATGGTGCCGCCTGTATAGGCAACGTAAATGGATTTCTTTTGCATGGGTACTGTCTTAACCGAGATAAGATGGGCTGAATTATAGGGAGATAGTGGTAGAAAAAAAGCCCGACGTTCGCCGGGCCGTGGAATTATTGGTTAGCGGACTTCTCCGCAGGTCAAACAGAATGCATAGCGGTTTTGCGGGTCGTTCAGGTTGTTAAGCAACCCCGACTGTTCTTTTACTGTCATGGCTACGGATGCCAGTGGGGCGGGCAGTATCGCTTGGATCGCCGCTGGCAGCATGGCGTGAATCGAACCGCTGAAATGGCTAAGTACCATCTCTGTCAAGCTTGGGGTATCGACAAACCAGTTCAACTTCCACTGTTTTAGCTTGGCCAGCTCGGCCACTTTCTTCACGGCATCGTCGAAATCACCCAACTGATCAACTAACCCGTTAGCCTTGGCATCACTACCCAACCAGACGTGTCCCTGAGCAATTTGGTCTACCTGCTGCGGTACCATTTTGCGCGCTTTAGCCACCAGATCGATAAAGTTCTTATACCCGTGCTCAATGCTTAACTGCATTATCTGTGAGAACGCCGGCGGCAGCGCTTTGGTCGCCGTAATATCGGCCAGTGGCGAGGTTGCCACGCCGTCGGTGTGCACGCCGATGCTGTCCAGCGTTCGCTCATAGGTATTGATGATGCCGAAAATGCCGATGGAACCGGTTAGAGTGCTTGGGCTGGCGATGATATAGTCGGCTGGCGTCGATATCCAGTAGCCGCCAGAGGCCGCCATGCCACCCATTGAGACCACCACCGGCTTGCCAGCAGCGCGGATCTCAGCCAGTTCGGCGCGGATCACTTCAGAAGCGCTGACGCTGCCGCCTGGGCTGTTGACGCGCAATACCACCGCCTTGATAATCGGATCCAGACGCACTTGACGTAGTTCTGCGGCGGTGGTATCAGCGCCCACAGTACCAGGTGCCTGCGGCCCGTCAATGATGGCACCGTTGGCAAATACCACGGCAATTTCGTCGCCCTGAGCATCAGCCGGTTTTGGCTGGTAGTCATAGATGCTGATGGCGTTGAAGTTATTGGCGCGCTTGTTCCACCCGAAAGTTTTCACCAACTGGTCTTCAATGGCAGTGCGTGATGCCAGTTCATCCACCAGCTTGTTATCCAGCGCATAGCGTGCAGTATCGCCGCCTGCCGCCTGCAAACCACTCAGCACGTTGTCGGCTCCGGGGAACAGTTGCTGCGGAGTGAGCTGACGGTTAGCCGCCACAGTATCCAAATAGTTTTGCCACAAACCACCGATCCAACGGCTATCCGCCTCACGCGCGGCTAGCGACATATCGTCGCGTATCAGCGGCTCGACCGCCGATTTATAGGTTCCAACGCGGAAAATATGGGAGGTGACTTTGAACATCTCCAGCAGCGATTTGTAGTACAGATTATTGCTGGCGAAACCACGCAGATCGACCGAACCTTGTGGTGACAGATAGATCCTGTTGGCGTAACTGGCCAAGTAGTACTGCATCTGGCTGTAGCTGTCGCCGATGGCAATGATAGGTTTGCCGCTATCACGGAATTCACGTAGCGCCTTGCCGATATAATGCAGCGAAGGCTGATCGGCACCGCCAAAGTCATTCAACTGCAATACCATCCCGGTAATGGTTTTGTCATCCTTGGCTTTACGGATGCTGTTAACCAGCTCGAACAATGAGTTTTCCTGTAGTCGGTTGCTGGAAGCGCTGAGCAGTTCACGTCCCCACTGGCGTACTTTATTGTTCATTGAAGGTTGATCGACCACCACGCCGCTTAAATCGACCAGCAGAGCGCCATGTTCTGGTATTGCCGGAGTGGTGGAGTTTTGAAAGTATAGATAAATACCGCCGCCAACCAGGAGCAGTAACACCAAAAATAAATTAAGGATCAGTTCCCTGAGAAAGTTCAGCAGACGCCATGTCCACCTAAATGTGCTGGTAAAAATTTGCCCTAATGTGCGCATGTGCTCTCCAACAAAAGTCGAAAAATGTTCCGCTATCCTAATGAGCGGCTGAAGAAATGTCGCTTTAAATCTTCGATCACGAACTGCATTGACGAGGCTGTTACATATCGATGAGCTATGCTAACGTGATCTTAATGAAAATTATTATCAGGAGTTTTTGATGGATGCACTGCATCTTTTACTGAATCGCCGTTCAGCCTCACGGCTTTCGGCACCAGCGCCCGTGGGGGAAATACGTCAGAATATCATCAATGCAGGACTGCGTGCGCCCGATCACGGAAACCTGCAACCGTGGCGGTTTGTGATAATTGAGAATCAAGGGCTAGAGCGCTTCAGCCAATTGTTACAAATTGCTTCAAAACAGGCGAAAATGGACGAAATCGCGATCGAAAAGGCCGCTAAGGCACCGTTCCGCGCACCTTTAATCATTGCTGTGATTGCGCACTGTACTAAAGAGACCAAGGTGCCGCATTGGGAGCAAGTGGTATCCGCTGGCTGCGCGGTACAGGCGATGCAAATGGCAGCGTTAGCGCAGGGTTTTAATGGCATCTGGCGCACAGGTGTTTGGGCTGAGTACCCACTGGTGCGCGATGCGTTCGGATGCCGAGAACAGGATATGATCGTCGGTTTCTTGTATTTGGGTACCCCAGAGTTGAAAGCTTCAAACAAAGTCATCGCCCCGAATAGTGCGCCTTTCGTCAGCCATTTTTGATTATGCTGGTGGATATACCAAAATGCCCTAGAACGGTGTTATTTCGAGGGACTGTGAGTAGATTAGGGCATTAGGCTATTTCACTGCTGTTACTAGGTATTATACCGGCACGGGGAGGATCTCGACACCTTCTATGGCTACACGTTTGATATAAACCCTAAATAATTCGAGTTGTAGGAAAGCGGCAACGCAGCGACAAATCGGCTGGGAACCGATTTGAACAACGCTTGCGCTGGGCCGTAGGCTTAACTTTAGGGATGAGGTTGATGAATCTCCAGTCGCTGACACCCGTCAGTGACTGGGGCGAGCGAGGAAAGCTCACGAACAGGCAACTTGAAGTATGACGGGTATACGCAAGGTAAATAAAAACAAATCGCATCTATGTGCAGGCTGCGGGTTAATCGACAGCCTGTGCTTATCAATCCCTTCGGCAAACGTTACCCTATGTTATCTTGAGTGACGATCATCGAAAGGAGTGCGCTATATGACATCGCCAGCTATCCGCTTGACCGAGTACAGCCATGGCGCTGGCTGCGGCTGTAAAATCTCACCGAAAGTTCTCGATACCATTTTGCACAGCACGCATGAAAAGCTTATCGATCCGCGTCTGCTGGTGGGTAATGAAACTCGCGATGACGCAGCGGTGTATGATATTGGCAATGATGTTGGCATCATCAGCACTACCGACTTCTTTATGCCGATCGTTGATGATCCGTTTGATTTTGGCCGCATCGCCGCCACCAACGCCATTAGCGATATCTACGCCATGGGGGGCAACCCGATTATGGCGATCGCTATCCTCGGCTGGCCGATCGCCACGTTGCCGCCGGAAGTGGCGCAGCGGGTGGTTGATGGTGGGCGTTTCGCCTGCCAGCAGGCGGGTATTGTGCTGGCAGGCGGGCATTCCATCGACGCGCCAGAACCGATCTTTGGCCTGGCTGTCACTGGCGTGGTCAATACCGCACGGGTGAAGAAAAACAGCACCGCGCAGGCAGGATCAACACTGTTCCTCACTAAACCGTTGGGCATAGGCGTGCTGACCACCGCCGAGAAAAAACGCCAGTTGCGCCCTGAACATCAAGGGTTGGCGACGGAGGTGATGTGTCGGCTGAATACGCCGGGTGTGGACTTTGCTCAGGTGGTGGGGATAACGGCAATGACCGATATTACCGGCTTCGGGCTGTTGGGCCACCTGAGCGAGGTATGCCAAAGTTCTGGGCTACAGGCCACCCTATGGTTCGAACAGGTGCCTAGGTTGCCGGGGGTCGAGGTTTACATCGCTGAGGGCTGTGTACCGGGCGGCAGTGGCCGCAATTTTGATAGCTATGGTCATCTGGTGAGTGAAATGAGTGATTTACAGCGTAAACTGTTGTGCGATCCACAAACATCCGGCGGCCTACTGCTGGCGGTAATGCCGGAGGTGGTGCAGCAGGTGCAGTCGATTGCCGAACGTCATGGCATTCAAATCGATGCTATCGGCGAACTGCACGCCGTGGTTGCTGGCAAACCGTTGATCACGGTCGAATAGTGTGAGCGCTGATTTTGAGAATCGTCCGACGGTGAGATGGCTAGCACATAACAAGTCAGTGCCGCTGTATGACGGCTATCCATCGATATCACTTCCTGTGGAGGGTTTTCTGCGGGAACTATGCTGAAGTAAGAGAATTCCTGATGACGTATAGCCAGAAAAACGGTGAATAATGCGACTGTTTATTGCCGAGAAACCAAGTTTAGCGCGCGCCATTGCCGATGTGCTTCCTAAGCCGCATCGCCGTGGTGATGGCTTTATCGCCTGTGGCAACAATGATGTGGTGACTTGGTGCATCGGTCACTTGCTGGAGCAGGCACAGCCCGATGCCTATGACAGCCGCTTTGCGCGCTGGTCGCTGGCAGATCTGCCCATTATTCCAGAAAAGTGGCGGTTGCAGCCACGTCTCTCTGTCAGCAAACAACTCAATACTATCAAAAAACTGCTGCTTGAGGCCGATGAAGTGGTGCACGCGGGCGATCCGGATCGCGAGGGGCAACTGCTGGTGGATGAGGTATTGGATTATTTGGACTTAATGCCGGAAAAACGCCAGAACGTCCGCCGTTGCCTGATTAATGACCTTAACCCGCAGGCGGTGGAACGCGCGGTTAACCGCCTGCGTGACAACCGTGATTTTATCCCACTGTGTGTATCCGCGTTGGCGCGTTCACGCGCCGATTGGCTATACGGCATCAATATGACCCGCGCCTATACCTTGCTAGGTCGCAATGCGGGCTACGATGGTGTGCTATCGGTGGGGAGGGTGCAGACACCGGTATTAGGGCTGGTGGTGCGGCGTGATGAAGAGATAGAAAACTTTGTGCCGAAGGACTTTTTTGAAGTCAGAGCGCACATTGTTACGCCTAAGGAAGAACGCTTTGTGGCGCTGTGGCAACCCAGTGATTCATGTGAAGCCTATCAAGACGAAGAGGGGCGCTTACTGCATCGGCCGTTAGCGGAGCATGTAGTCAAGCGTATTGCTGGACAGCCAGCGCGAGTGATTTCCTATAATGATAAACGGGAATCAGAAATTGCCCCGCTGCCATTTTCGCTTTCGGCACTGCAAATTGAAGCCGCCAAGCGTTATAACCTCAGCGCTCAGCAGGTGCTTGATGTTTGCCAACGGTTATATGAAACCTACAAGCTGATCACCTACCCGCGTTCCGATTGCCGCTACTTGCCGGAGGAACACTTCGCTGAGCGTTATGCGGTGCTAAACGCCATCAGCGTTCACCAGCCGGAAATGTACCCGCAGCCAGTGATCGACAGTGAACGCCGCAATCGGTGTTGGAACGATAAAAAAGTGGATGCTCACCATGCCATTATTCCCACTGCTCGCGCCAGCAAAGTTAACCTCACACAGGATGAGTTGATTGTTTACGGGTTGGTGGTTCGGCAGTATCTGATGCAGTTTTGTCCAGATGCGATGTTCCGTAAATGCGTGATTGAACTGGATATCGCTGGTGGTAAATTTGTCGCCAAAGCACGTTTTCTGGCAGAGGCTGGTTGGCGCGCGCTATTGGGCAGCAAGGAGCGCGATGAGGAGAACGAAGGGGCACCACTGCCGGTGGTGGCGAAGGATGATGCGCTGTTATGCGAACGCGGTGAAGTGGTTGACCGGCAGACGCAACCGCCACGGCCGTTCACCGATGCCAGCTTATTGTCGGCGATGACTGGGATTGCGCGCTTCGTGCAGGATAAAGTGCTAAAAAAAATCCTACGAGCGACCGATGGTTTAGGAACCGAAGCTACGCGGGCAGGGATCATTGAATTGCTGTTCAAGCGAGCGTTTTTGTACAAGAAGGGGCGCTATATTCACGCTAGCGAGGCGGGTCGCGCTTTGATCCACTCATTGCCGGAGATCGCTGCACGCCCTGATATGACAGCCAACTGGGAAGCCACGCTGACGCAAATCAGTGAGAAGTCTTGCCGCTATCAGGACTTTATGCAACCGTTGGTTGGCACGTTGCAAACGTTGATTTATCAGGCCCAGCAGAGTCGAGCAAGTATGGCATTTCGTGGGTTGCCGCCGCCTTCAACGGGCAGCAAAAAACGCAGAAAAAGCGCTGGTAAGGCGCAGGAGAAGAGTAAATGAAACGTGGATTACTGATGCTGGTGGTAGGCACCTGGTTGTTATCCGGTTTAGCCGTAGCCAATCGGCAAGATGTGGATGTGGTATTGCCGATTTCTCCAGATATCTGGGGCAAAAATGCGCATACCCAAGCCGCCGTTCAACCTTGCAACCGCTGTTGCATTTATCAGGATCAGAATTACTCCGAAGGGGCGGTGCTTAAAATCGACGGAGAGATGTTGCAATGCGCGCGAGATCACAACGTGGTGAGCACTCATCCCTTAATTTGGGTACGCCTGAAAAAGTGACTATGTCACTGATAAGCGGCATCGTCGGCCAAAAGCGGAACAGGCACAGCCTAATAACCCCGGCGGTTGCCGGGTCTGAATATCACAGCGCAAATTCCGCCCAAACTGGCGCATGGTCGGAAGGTTTCTCCATACTGCGGATTTGGTAGTCAATGCCACTGGCGGTGCAGCGCGCCGCCAGTGTGGGGCTGGCCAGCAGCAGGTCGATGCGTAAGCCCCGGTTGTCCTCGAACCCTTTGGAACGGTAATCGAACCACGAGAACTCGTCGTTGCGTGTCGGGTTAGCGTGGCGATAGGTATCCACCAGCCCCCAATTCAGCAGACGATCCATCCATTCGCGTTCTTCCGGCAGGAAGGAGCATTTGCCGGTGCGCAGCCAACGTTTGCGGCTTTCTTCGCCGATACCAATATCAAAATCACTGTGACTGATATTCATATCACCCATTACCAATACCGGCGCATCTACCGATAGCTGCTGCTCAAGGTAAGTCTGTAAATCCTGATAGAAGCGCGCTTTGGCCGGGAATTTGATCGGATGATTGCGACTCTCTCCCTGCGGAAAATAGCCATTGATAACCGTCAGCGTACCCTGCGTAGTGACCAGATCGGCCATGATGATGCGGCGCTGTGCGTCTTCGTGATCTGTCGGGAAGCCGCGACGTACCGCCAAAGGTGGTTCTTTGGTCAGCAGTGCAACGCCGTAGTGGCCTTTTTGCCCGTGATAGAACACGTGATACCCATACTGGCTGACTTCTTCCAATGGGAACATGTCATCGTGGACTTTAGTTTCCTGCAAGCTGATAACATCAGGCTGGTGTTGTTCAATAATTGCTGCCAACTGATGTGGACGTGCGCGCAGTCCATTGATATTAAAAGAGACAAACTTCATGAGTGGTGCCGTTTTCACGAAAAAAGTGTGGCGATAGTAGCAGAGTTTGGTGGGAAATGTAACGCAGCCAGCGGCTCTGCCTCTGGCTGGCGATGGAGTTATTTTGCCCAGCGATCGTATTTCTTTGGCTGATAATCGTCAAACTGACAGAGCAAGGTTTGCGGTGCTTCGCTAATATACAAAGTGTCGAGATAATCGTGGCGCATAAATCCCTGATCGGCGACATGTCGCAGGAAGTCATTCAGCGGACGATAGAAGCCCTCTACATCCAGTAACCCCACCGGTTTGCTGTGATAGCCAATCTGCCCCCAAGTCCAAATTTCAAACAGCTCTTCCAACGTGCCGATGCCACCCGGTAGGGCGATAAAACCGTCCGCTAGCGCTGCCATTCGGGCTTTACGGGTATGCATATCGGAAACGACTTCCAGCGTTGTCAGACCTCGGTGCGCAGTTTCTGCCTCAACCAGGCGCTCAGGGATGATGCCTATGGCTTCACCACCTGCGGCCATCACTGCATCGGCGACGATCCCCATCAAACCCTTTTTACCACCACCATAAATCAAACGTCGTCCTTGAACAGCGAGCGTCTGCCCAAGTCGGCGGGCGGTGTCGGCATAAGCAGAGTTAACGCCTTCGCTGGCACCACAAAAAACGCAGATGTTATTATGCATGCACTTTTCCTTACGGCATTAAAGAAGCCAATGATATAACGAATTATTGGCCGGAGTTCAAGATACCGTCCCATTGAGTATTCAAAGAAATATAGAATGTCGATGGAAATTTTAGGATTGATTTAATGGGGAACGTTCTACTAAGGAATGCTTCAATACGGCGAGCCACACTGAAAAAACTGTCGAATATTTTGAATATGGTGGTGGGGGAAGGATTCGAACCTTCGAAGTCTGTGACGGCAGATTTACAGTCTGCTCCCTTTGGCCGCTCGGGAACCCCACCACTAGCCTTGTTGGCAAAGCGCGGCGCATCATATCAAATGAAGCTCAGGTGTAAAGTATCGAAATGCGGAAAATGAATCGTTTGCTGAATTTTTATTCGTAGCGGCGCATCACTGAACGAAATGCACCGCTGTATTAAACAATTATAAGATAACCGTCCGATTACCGTAGACGAATACCTGCTGAGCCAATACGTGATATAGGGCGCGGCTCAACACGTTTTTCTCTACGTCACGGCCTGCACAAATCATATCCTCGGTGGAATAGGTGTGATCAACATTAATCACATCCTGTAGGATGATTGGGCCTTCGTCGAGGTTATCGTTAACGTAGTGCGCAGTAGCACCGATGATTTTGACGCCGCGTTCGTAAGCCTGATGATAAGGGCGTGCGCCGATAAACGCTGGCAGGAATGAGTGGTGGATATTAATCACCTGATTCGGATAGTGTTGCACAAAGGCTGGCGTTAACACGCGCATATATTTGGCTAACACCACATAATCTGGTTGATATTGATCGATCTTGGCTATCATTTCAAGATCGTGCTTTTCGCGGGTTAGCCCTTCATGGCTTACCAGGTGGAAAGGAATGTCAAAACGTTCCACCAGCGTCTGCAAGGTAGCGTGGTTGCTAATGACTGCTGCGATTTCCATTTCAAGACCACCATAGGTGCTCTTCATCAGCAAATCGCCCAGGCAATGGGCTTCTTTGGTGACCAGCACGACAATGCGGCGGCGGCCGATGTTGTTCAATTCTCGCATTGAACCTTCTGGTAGGGTGGCGTCAAGATCGGCCAACAAGGAGTTATCGTTAAAAATGCCTTCCAACTCGGTACGCATAAAGAAACGGTTAGTACGGTGGTCGACGAATTCGTTATTCTGCACAATATTGAGTTCATGCTGAGAGCAAATATGGGTGATCTTGGCGATCAGACCTTTGGCGTCTGGGCAAATGGTGCGTAAAACTTTTCTTTGTATGTTTTGGTATGGCATTGGTGCAAGGGTCCGGTCTGCTAATGAACGCCCTGATGGCGTAGAGTGAAGGTAAAATGTCAGTTGGCTAGTGCCCGCAGCACTTCTTATATTTTTTCCCTGAACGACAGGGACACCGGGTATTTCTACCCGGTTGCGGCTTAATACCGTCGATATAATACCAGTGTTGCTCAAGGCGACAAAAACGAGAACGCTCATGCATGGTCTGATGTTCGCCGTTGCCGTCGATGAAGTGAGCGATAAATTCGACAAAGCCTTCGTCGGTATCCATGCTCTCTGTTTCTTCCACGATCGTCAGCCCAAGCCATTTGGTGTTTTTAAAACTGTCACCAATCACAGTGCGCCATTCGTTGGCATGGCAGTCAGGATGCCAGGTAGCGATCAGATAGTCGGCGTTGTGTTTGACGTAGGCAGTGAAGCGTGAACGCATCAGTGTGCCTGGCGTTGGAGCACCCTTGGTATCGGCAATATAAAGGCCGCAGCAGGCGCTATACTCCAGTCTGCTGCCGCATGGGCATAATTCGGGCAAAATAACTCCAGGAAAGGGGATGCTGAAAGTGAGTTTAGCGCATATGTTACCTAACATCATTTGCGAGTGACAATCTACTCTTAAAGCCTATCCCAGTAGGCCTACATTGTTGCAGCCAGTTTGGACCAGGGCAGCGCGCAACAACCGGATCGTACAGGGAGTACGTGAGAATGGTGAGCGTGACTCAGGGCCAAAATGGCAAATAAAATCGCCTAATCGGAAGATTCCTAGGCTTGAGTAGAAAATTCATCTGGCAAAGGGTACGCGCTATGCGGCAAATTAAAATCGGGCTGGGATGGCGCATAGTGGCGTACTGATCCGCTTGCAGGCCGCTTACCGTGTTTTAATGTGGTGTGGTTTTCGCTGGATTGGCAGTTTTGTTGCCAACGATAAAAAGAGATGGTTATCAGTTCACAGGCGAAGGAAAATGTGCGTTCGGGATGTTCAAGCAAGCATAAGTGACCTTTTTGAGCCACTATTACATGATGAAAAGGATGAGGCTGATGGCATTACCCTTGACTCACAAGCGCGTTTTGGTCGTCGAGGACGAACAGCATTTTCGTTCTGTGCTTGTTAGTTATTTGAAATCATTGGGCGCGGAAACCAGTGAGGCGAACAATGGCTTGCAGGCGATGAATGTGATGGATGACGTCACGCCCGACTTGATCCTCAGCGATCTTGCCATGCCGGAAATGGGCGGCATTGAATTTGTCGAAAATTTGCGCCTACAGGGGGTACAGATCCCGGTGTTGGTTATCTCGGCAACCGATAAGATGGTCGATATTGCCAAGGTGTTGCGGCTGGGTGTTCAGGATGTATTGCTCAAACCGTTGACTGATATGAACCGCTTGCGCGAGTCGATATTAGCCTGTTTGTACCCCAGCATGTTCACTTCTCAGGCAATTGAGGAGGCAGAACTGTTTCAAAACTGGGACGCGCTGAGTAAGCACTCTTCTGACGCCATAGAACTGCTCAGGCAACTGCAACCACCGGTACAGCAGACCATTGCGCATTGCCGGATTAATTATCGGCAGCTTACCACTGATGAAAATCCCGGCTTGGTGCTGGATATTGCTGCTTTGTCGGATAAAGATCTGGCGTTCTATTGTCTCGATGTCAGCCGAGCGGGCGATAATGGCTTGTTAGCGGCCTTATTGTTGCGCGTATTATTTAATGGGTTGTTACAAGATCATTTAGCGAGTCAACATCACCGGTGGCCGCAAATGCCCGTATTGTTAAAGCAAATTAATCAACTATTACGTCAAGGCAAGCTCAAAGGCCAATTCCCCCTGCTGCTAGGTTATTATCACACCGAATATAAAAAACTGATTCTGGTTTCCGCTGGGCTGAACGCCAACGTTAATACCGGAGACAATCAGATACAGTTGAGTAATGGCGTTCCGTTGGGGACGTTTGAAGCGACATATACCAATCAAATCAGCCAGCGCTGCACCGCCTGGCAGTGCCAGGTATGGGGAAGCGGTGGCAGGTTGCGGCTGATGCTGAGTGCTGAATAAGTCAGTACCAATAGCATTTGGAAATGCGATATTCAGAACGCGTATTTTACCTCAGATTGAGTGATTGCCCTAAATTCTTTCTATTTGTGTTCGGACTAATGCTCGGTAACGATAAGCTGGTATACTCTTAAACGTTTTTGTATGGCATATAAGGCTCATAAAATGAGCATATTAAGAGGGGAAGCAATGCCTGCTATAAATCGTAAAGTCAGAAAAGCGGTGATCCCGGTTGCAGGCTTGGGAACACGGATGTTGCCAGCGACTAAAGCTATCCCGAAAGAAATGTTGCCACTGGTGGACAAACCCTTGATCCAGTACGTGGTCAATGAATGTATTGCGGCGGGGATTATCGAGATTGTGTTGGTCACCCATTCCTCTAAAAACTCAATCGAGAACCATTTCGACACCAGCTTTGAGCTGGAAGCAATACTGGAAAAACGCGTTAAGCGCCAGTTGCTGGATGAAGTTCAGTCGATTTGCCCCAAAGGCGTTACCGTTATGCAGGTACGCCAGGGGGTGGCTAAGGGATTGGGGCACGCTGTTATGTGTGCTTATCCGATGGTAGGGGATGAACCGGTCGCTGTGGTATTGCCGGACGTGATCCTTGACGAATATAGCGCCGATCTGGGAAAAGACAATTTACACGAAATGCTGCGACGTTTCGACGCGACAGGCATCAGCCAGATTATGGTTGAACCGGTACCACATAACGATGTCGGGAATTACGGCATAGCAGATTGCCAAGGCTATGAGTTGCAGCCAGGGGAGAGTGCTCCGATGGTCAATGTGATCGAAAAACCGACGCTGGGCACAGCGCCTTCCAATCTGGCCATTGTTGGCCGCTATGTGTTATCCGCCAATATTTGGCCGCTACTAGCGAAAACACCTCCAGGCGCAGGCGACGAAATCCAACTCACCGACAGCATTGAGATGCTGATGCAGCGGGAGACGGTAGAAGCTTACCATCTTAAAGGTATGAGCCATGATTGCGGCAACAAGCTGGGTTATATGCAGGCTTTCGTCCAATATGGTACGCGCCACGCTAGCCTAGGCAAAGATTTTTCTCAGTGGTTACAACGGTTGATAACCACTGCAAAGAAATAATTTATTGATAATTTGAAGAACTAGGATTTTCCCATGAAAGTTACAGTTTTTGGTATTGGCTATGTTGGTCTTGTGCAAGCAGCGGTGCTGGCTGAGGTCGGTCATGACGTTATGTGTATTGACGTTGATGAGCATAAAGTCGAAAACTTGAAAAAAGGGAATATCCCTATTTTTGAACCTGGCCTGGCACCGTTGGTGCAGCAAAACTATGAAGCTGGCCGCCTGCATTTCACCACCGACGCAAAGGCAGGCATTGCTCACGGTACTATCCAATTCATCGCCGTTGGCACACCGCCGGACGAGGATGGTTCTGCCGATTTGCAGTACGTGACCGCCGTGGCGCGTACTATCGCCGAGCACATGACCGATCGTAAAGTTGTAGTTGACAAGTCTACCGTGCCGGTCGGCACAGCGGATAAGGTGCGTCAGGTGATGGCCACAACGTTGGAAAAACGCGGCAGCAACGTGCCGTTCGATGTGGTGTCCAACCCGGAGTTTCTGAAGGAAGGGGCTGCGGTCGCCGACTGCATGCGCCCTGAGCGCATCGTTATCGGTAGCGATAGTGAAAGCAAAGAGGTGATCGAACCTATTCGTGAACTGTACGAGCCGTTTAACCGCAATCATGATCGTATGATAATGATGGATATCCGTAGTGCTGAATTGACCAAGTATGCCGCCAACTGCATGCTGGCGACCAAAATCAGCTTTATGAACGAAATGTCGAACTTGGCGGAAATGTTGGGTGCGGATATCGAAAAAGTGCGTCAGGGTATCGGTTCCGATTCACGTATTGGCTATCACTTTATCTATCCAGGCTGCGGCTACGGCGGTTCCTGCTTCCCGAAAGACGTGCAGGCGCTGATCCGCACTGCGGAACACATCGGCTACCAGCCGAAGCTGTTACAGGCGGTGGAGCAGGTTAACTATCAGCAGAAATACAAGCTAAACAAGCTTATTAGCGACTACTTTGGTGAAGATCTGAAGGGTAAAACTTTCTCCCTGTGGGGGTTGGCGTTCAAGCCGAATACCGACGATATGCGTGAAGCGTCCAGCCGTGTGTTGATGGAGCAGTTATGGCAGGCTGGAGCCACGGTACAGGCTTACGATCCAGAAGCGATGCATGAGGTTCAGCGCATCTATGGTCAACGTGATGATCTCAAAGTGATGGATACTAAAGAGGCTGCGCTACAAGGTGCTGACGCGTTGGTGATCTGTACCGAGTGGCAGAGCTTCCGCGCACCGGATTTCGATATTATCAAAGGGGCGTTAAAGCAACCGGTCATCTTTGATGGTCGCAACTTGTTTGATCCTGAACGTCTTAAAAACCGTGGTTTTACCTATTATGCAATTGGCCGTGGCTCCTCTATTAAGCCAGTAATTTAAGGGGGAGGGCATGAAATTCCTGGTTACAGGTGCCGCAGGATTTATTGGTTATCATGTAGCAGCGCGATTGTTGGCCGACGGGCATCAGGTTGTCGGTATCGACAATCTGAATGATTACTATGATGTGGCTCTAAAAATGGCTCGTCTTGATCTGCTGGTTAATAAACCAAAGTTTCAGTTTATTAAATTGGATTTGGCTGACCGCGAGGGAATGGCGGCAATGTTTGCCGAGCATAACTTTCAACGGGTTATTCATCTGGCTGCTCAGGCTGGTGTGCGATACTCGCTAGAAAACCCGTTGGCCTACGCTGATGCAAATCTTATTGGCCATTTAAATGTACTGGAAGGCTGTCGTCGTAATAAAGTTGAGCATTTGTTGTATGCCTCTTCCAGTTCAGTTTATGGCCTGAATCGTAAGCTGCCATTTTCTACTGAAGATTCCGTTGATCACCCTATATCACTGTATGCGGCGACCAAGAAAGCCAATGAACTGATGTCGCATAGCTATTCCCATTTATACGGTATTCCCACCACCGGATTGCGCTTCTTTACTGTATATGGCCCTTGGGGCAGGCCAGATATGGCATTGTTCAAATTTACCAAGGCCATATTGGCGGGGGAGAGCATTGATGTATATAACCATGGCGAAATGTACCGCGATTTTACCTATATTGATGATATCACTGAAGCCATAGTGCGATTGCAAGCGATTATACCTCAGGCGGATCCCGAATGGGTTGTGGAAGAGGGATCACCGACTACCAGTTCCGCACCTTATCATGTTTATAATATCGGTAACAACACCCCAGTAAAGCTGATGGAATATATCAGTGCGCTCGAACAGGCGTTAGGGATAACTGCGTGTAAAAATATGCTTTCGATGCAATCTGGTGACATTGTGGATACTCATGCAAATACCGCTGAGCTTTACAACGCTATCGGTTTTGAACCGGCAACTAGCGTACAGGACGGGGTAAAACGCTTTGTAAATTGGTACCGGGAATTTTATAAATTTCAATGATTGAGTAGTATGCAGATGCAGGGATAATAGAGTGGCTACGGATCCTTTTTTATACCTGCAATGCAGATAATTCGCCGGAGAAACTTGATACAGTATTTTAAGATATTTACCTAAGAAGGTAATCGTCAGTTCGGCTTATAATGTTGCAAAAAAGGCTCCCCTAAGGAGTAATGCTTGTCAGTTAAGCTTTTGAGGACGCCGCAACGGGTAACGTTGCGGCTTCTTTTTTACCGCTCTTGGATAATGTCTTTGCCGTCGGGCTGGCAGGACGAAGCTTTCAGCCATCGCCAGGATTTCATTCATCACTTTCGGCACCTTTCCCGGAGCCACCGCTGGCAGTATGCTCAGTTGCGCTGTTAGATACAGTGCAGCCTGTTTAAACCCTATCTGGTAAGGCTCCACGTTTTTCAGGCTGTAAGCCATCTGTGCCATCATGAACCTCAGCAGGTTATAAGCCAGCACTACACCCCAGAGTTCCTGTCTTATTAGCTCTGGCTTTCTGCTTCTCAGCGTCAGTTCATTTTGCAACAGATGCTGTTTCATTTCTCTGAAGCCCTGCTCGATTTCCCAACGCTGCCCGTAAAGGTCAACGATATCAGCTTTAGGGTAACGTAACGGATCGCACATTGACGTCAGGATCTGTATTGTTTTTCCGTTGATTTCTTTACTTATCAACCTCGCCGTCAGTGTTTGAGGCGCATCTTTCCATTTCTTACGGGCCTGAGGGGGTAAGCTGAGTTCGACCAGTTCATGTCCTGCACCCAGCTTCTCGCGCACCTGATACTGCGCGCCTTTGCGCAGTGGGATCATCCAGTGTTTTTCTGTTCCTGATGACCACCAGTGGTGAAGCAACCCGAGTGCATAGAAGCCTTTATCCAGTATCGTCAGTGAGTGGTCCTGCGTCTGCCCGGCCAATTGAGCGGCAAGGTCAACTTCGCTGGTTTCTGACACGCTGCCAAAGCTCACACCGGATAACAGATGACTGGTCACTTCCATCTGACAGACCATACGCAGCTGTGGCCAGTCGGACTGGGCATACTCATTAGCTGTTCGTCCAAAAGCAGCATCATTTTCCGGCGTGTCCGGTGTTCTCCACAGAGTGCCGTCTACAGCCATCAATGTCAGACCGTTCCAGTGGGATAACGGTGTTTTCTCGAACCAGAGTTGGCGTGTTTTCTCGAAAACCAGTCTAACCACATCTTCCCCGAGCCGCTGACGGGCTTGTACCACGGCGCTGGGTGCGACAAAAGGACGCTTACCCGGCAGCATAATATCGAGATGTGAAACCAACTGATTCATGGAAAATGAGCGGAACAAGGACATACCGGCGACAGCCCAGACCATCATCTCCATGGGGAGACGGCGCTTGCGAAGCGTCACGACCCCGGTATCAGCCAGGCACTCATCGATAAGCTCAGGTGAGAGCAAATCAGACAGTGCAGCAAACTCTTTAGGAGAGAATTTAAGAACGGCATCAAGCGCCTGACTCAGTAACATAAAAAAATCCGTAATCTCAGGGAGATTACGGATTTTCACACAGAGGTAGGATCGTTCAAGTGATCCTTAACTGATCGGCATTATCCCCTAAGGAGAGCCTTTTGTATGCGGAGCTAAGGGTTATCACAGCAGGAAATCATCCAGAGATTTACCTTGCTCTTCGATAGCTTTCTTAATCACCGCTGGAGTACGGCCTTGACCTGTCCAGGTTTTGAGTTCGCCATTTTCATCTTTATATTGGTATTTAGCAGGACGTGTCGCACGCTTTGCTTTACCCGCTGCTTTAGTCGCCGCCATAGTTTGCAACAATTCATTTGGATCGATGCCATCAGCAATGAGCATTTCACGATATTGTTGCAATTTGCGAGTGCGTTCTTCAATTTCTGCTTGAGCCTGACTGTCTTCTTCGCGTCGTTCGTTCACAACAACTTCCAGTTTCTCAAGCATTTCTTCCAGCGTTTCCAGGCTACATTCTCTTGCCTGAGCGCGTAGAGTACGGATGTTGTTCAAAATCTTTAATGCTTCGCTCATTGTCCTAGTCTCAAATTATATTGGTGTGGGTGTGTATAATAATAGAGTGCTCTTTTCTTTTCTGCAATAGCTAAAATGGTCTTAATACTCAAATTTACTGTTTTAAAAAATGGTCAATCAGATCTGACAAGCTAATATAGATAGGATTATTAAGTATTACCACTGTAATTTTAAGTCAAATTTCCAGTAGTTGTGGTATATTGATTGCGTCAAAAGGCTTTTATGGATAAGTAATAGCAGTAATTTGTATCATTATTGCAATGAGCTTTACAGGGGTAACCGCGCAAAGGCTTGGCAAACATTGCCGGGATTGGCGGATATACCGCTAAAGATTGCGCCAACGTGTACTGTCTTGGTCATCTGATGCTATTAAATACCTCAGTGCTGCCGCTGATGCTTTTAATACGCCGCCAGGACTGTTCAACGCGCAGGTTGGTAACGTGCACTATTCTAGGCATTAATGCGGGCATCTACATCAGAAATAATTAATAGTGCTGTCAGATAGTGATTATCCGGTAAATAGATGTATAAGCTAGGCTAGCGTAGAACGATATGTTTCATAGTGAAAGCGCATTATTACCTCAAGCAGGTTATTGTACTCGTGAAGGCTGAGCATGCGGACTTGCTGTGGTACACTGACTGCCGAGAGTTAGGTCTGAATATTTCTTATACTATTGGAGTTGCTGGCTCATGGCTCAACTTTATTTTTATTACTCTGCTATGAATGCCGGAAAATCTACCGCATTGTTGCAATCTTCATATAATTATCAAGAACGTGGTATGCGCACGCTGGTGTTTACCGCTGAAATTGATCACCGTTTTGGTATGGGTAAGGTGAGTTCGCGCATCGGCCTGTCCTCTCTGGCACAGCTCTATAATAACGACTCGATGCTGTACACTATGATCAGTCAGCAGCATCAACAGCAGCCGGTTCATTGCGTTTTGCTGGATGAAAGCCAATTTCTGACCAAAGCGCAGGTAGAGCAACTATGCGATGTCGTAGACCAATTGGATATTCCGGTGTTGTGTTACGGCCTGCGTACCGATTTTCTGGGGGAGTTGTTTATCGGTAGCCAATACTTGCTAGCCTGGGCAGATAAGCTGGTGGAATTGAAAACCATCTGTCACTGCGGAAGAAAAGCGAACCGGGTGCTGCGGTTGGATGAAAATGGTCAGGCAACGCAAGCTGGCGAGCAAGTGGTAATAGGCGGTAATGAGAGCTATGTTTCTGTATGCCGCAAGCATTATAAAGAGGCTATTTACCCCCAAAATTGATGTCAGAAAGGTATAGCAGGAACGATAGCGCGTTTAGCTCGATGCCGATACTACCCACCATGCGGATAAAAAAACGGCCTTTCTTGAAAGCTAGCCATCTATAAGGGGCAGTTCAAGAAGGTAGTTTTTATCGGTTTAATGCACGGCTACTTTCTGAGCTTGTTATCCCTATAGCCGTAACAAGAGCAACTGCTTGTGCAATCATTTCACTAGACTCACGGCCATAGAAAGTATCTAACAAGATTTGCTGTAGTTCGGCAATCACAGCAGTAGAGGGATTTCGGATGGTTATGCCACAACCTGTTTTGCGTTGGCTTCGCGGCAGTTTTCTTGTTGATCAAGTGTGCAGTGCCAGCGTATTCAGGGATGAAGTTACCCCCCAGAAACTTCCGAGTGAGCTGTTGCCTTCATCATCATGCCTACATTTTCCCTACCGACGCTGAAAGTTGTTATTGAATAATCACCCTCATGCAAGGTTTGTCTGGCCTTCACTCAGTCGTTATGTGTAGTGGTCAACTAAAACTGGCCACCGCGTTAGAGTTTTTCCAGTATCGGTTTTCCGATTCGTTTGGTGGTAACCCACCGTTATATTCATGCGGCCTGAGCGCGCTGTAATACCCAACGATATAGTCCGTTATTGCGTGGGCTGCATCGCTGAAGTTTATGTAACCCGTCACCGGTACCCATTCGTTCTTCAGACTCCTGAAGAAGCGCTCCATTGGGCTATTATCCCAGCAGTTTCCACGCCGACTCATACTCTGTCTGATCCGATACCTCCACAGTGACTGCCGGAACTGTCTGCTTGTGTAATGGCTGCCCTGATCGCTGTGGAACATCACTCCGGCTGGTTTTCCCCGGGCCTCCCACGCCATCTCCAGCGCTTTGATGGTCAGCCTGCTGTCCGGTGAGAACGACATTGCCCAGCCCACCGGTTTTCTCGCGAACAGGTCGAGAACAACGGCGAGGTAGGCCCAGCGCCTGCCTGTCCAGATATAGGTCACATCGCCACACCACACCTGATTAGGCTCTGTCACTGCGAACTGCCGCTCAAGGTGATTCGGGATAGCGATGTGTTCAAGGCCACCGCATTTATACCGATGAGTGGGCTGTTGACAACTGACCAGCCCCAGCTCTTTCATGAGCCTGCCGGCGAGCCATCGTCCCATCCTGAAGCCCTTCATGGTTGCCATAGTTGCGATACTCCTTGCGCCAGCAGAGCCATGGCTGACGCTATGCAGTTCCAGTACCTGGCTGCGTAATACAGCTCGTCTGCCATCTGGTTTTTCAGGACGGTTTTTCCAGTATTTGTAGCTGCTGCGATGAACCCCGAACACGTGGCAGAGTGTGACCACCGGATAATGCGCTCTGAGTTTCCCGATTATCGAGAACTGTTCAGGGAGTCTGACATCAAGAGCGCGGTAGCCTTTTTTAATATTTCGTTTTCCATTTCAATACGTTGTATTTTTTTCCTCAGCTCACGTATTTCAATTTGTTCAGGAGTAATGGGAGAGGCTTTAGGTATTTTTCCCTGCCGCTCATCACGCAACTGCTTCACCCATCGCGTCATTGTGGAAAGGCCGACATCCATAGCACTGGCTGCATCTGCCACGGTGTAGTTCTGGTCAACGACCAGTTGAGCGGATTCGCGTTTGAACTCTGCACTGAAATTTCTTTTTTTCATTGAAGCACCTGTAATGTCCTGAGGTGAGCATATCACCTCTGTTCAGGTGGCCAAATTCAGTGTGCCACTACAATGTGAATAACAGTCCATCAGCAGGTATTCATTACCTAATTAACTAATTTGTTATGTAAATGTTTATTTTGGCGACGCGGCCATTAATACATATTATGTAACTATTTTTATTTATATCTAACAATATAATGCAATTATTTTTAATATTTAGCACCTTGTAACCTACGATAAAATCGTAACTCAGGCAATAAAAGAGAGTTTCTTAACATTTTTGTAAAATAAATTGGCGATGGAATTTGGCTTCTGCTAATTTTGAGACTTCCTTGTGGTAACGAGCGTATTGAGTCCTGAAAACAGGAACGATTTTTGCCTGCCTGCATTTATTTAGAATTTTATAAACGAAAACGAAAACGAAAAGGAGCTTCAACTATGCAGCAAACTATGAAATCCATGCCGTTAACCGGGTTGATTGCCTGCGAGCTGATCATCGGCGGCATCATCAAGCAATAAAAAGGGAATTGCTGCTGAGTGATGCAGTGATATCGATTCGACGAGCCTATGATAATGAAAATGGAGCCTATCTATGAGCAATCTTACGAAGAAAAGCCTCTTGGCCGCTGGCATCATCGCCGCAAGCGGAAGTGCTTTCGCGGCTGAAGTGTCAGCAGGCGTACAGTTGGCAGAGAAGCAAGAAATCGTCAGAAACAACGGCGCTGAAGTACAATCGCTGGATCCACATAAAATTGAAGGCGTGCCAGAGAATAACATCACCCGCGATCTGATGGAGGGCTTGGCCAATAATAGCCCGGACGGTTCTATTGTTCCTGGTGTGGCAGAAAGCTGGGATAACAAAGACGCTAAAGTATGGATATTCCATCTGCGTAAAGATGCGAAATGGTCCAACGGTAAGCCAGTCACTGCACAAGATTTCGTCTATAGTTGGCAGCGCCTGGTTGATCCGAGAACTGCCTCGCCTTACGCCAGCTATCTGCAATATGCTCATGTGGAAAACGTTGATGCCATCATAGCCGGTAAGAAAGATAAATCGACCCTGGGGGTGCAGGCCATCGACGATCACACCTTCCAGGTCACCCTAACTGAGCCAGTGCCTTACCTGGTTGAAATGACCCCGCATTACGCGATGAAGCCGGTGTATCAAGCTGCGGTAGAGAAATTTGGCGAGAAATGGACATTGCCAGCCAACTATGTCGGTAACGGCGCTTATAAGCTGAAAGATTGGGTCGTTAATGAACACATCGTTCTGGAACGTAATCCAGAATATTGGGACAACGCAAAAACCATCATCAATAAAGTAACCTTCTTACCGATTTCGTCGGAAGTGACTGACGTTAACCGCTACCGCACCGGCGAAATCGATATGACTTCCAGCATGCCGATCGAACTGTTCCAGAAGCTGAAGAAAGAGATCCCGTATGAAGTGCAGGTTGCTCCTCACCTCTGTACCTATTTTTACGAGATCAACAATCCACAGGCACCTTTTACCGACCAACGTGTACGTGAAGCGCTCAAACTGGCGCTTGATCGTGACATCATCACCCATAAAGTGAAAAATCAGGGCGACCTCCCGGCCTATAGTTTAACCCCTCCCTACACCAAAGGGATCACGCTAACGCCGCCTGAGTGGGCCGGATGGACGCAGGAAAAACGCAACCAAGTGGCGAAAAAGCTGCTGGCGGACGCGGGCTATGGCCCGGCCAAACCGTTGACTTTCTCACTGCTGTACAACACCTCCGATTCGAATAAGAAACTGGCGATTGCCGCCGCTTCCATCTGGAAGAAAAACCTGGGTGTGGACGTGAAGCTGGTAAACCAAGAGTGGAAAACCTTTTTAGACAGTCGTCATCAGGGCAACTATAACGTGGCGAGTGCTGGCTGGTGTGCCGATTACAACGAGCCTAGCTCGTTCCTGAACATGATGCTGTCCAGCAGCAGCAATAACACCGCACATTATAAGAGCGCCGAGTTCGACAGGCTGATGGCGGGTGCGTTGACGGCGAAAACCGAACAACAACGTGCCGAGTTGTACCAAAAAGACGAAACCCAGTTGGATAAAGACTCCGCCATCGTTCCGGTGTATCACAATGTGAGTGCCCGCCTGGTGAAGCCCTATGTAGGGGGGTATAGCGGTAAAGATCCGCTTGCCAACGTGTACGATAAAAACCTGTACATCATCAAGCATTGATACGGTAAGCGTCAATGGTGTGAATCGCTGGCGCATGTTGAGAACAACAAGCCGCCACTAGGCTATAGCACAGGGGTAGCCCAATGCTTACATTTATATTTCGCCGCTTTCTGGAAGCGATCCCGACACTGTTTATCCTCATTACTATTTCATTCTTTATGATGCGTCTGGCACCGGGAAGCCCCTTTACCGGCGAACGGGCATTATCGCCGGAAGTAATGGCCAATATCGAAGCCAAATACCATTTGAATGATCCGATGTGGAAACAGTACTGCCATTATCTGGTGCAGTTGTCGAAGGGCGACTTTGGCCCATCATTCAAATACAAGGATTATTCGGTTAACGATCTGGTGGCGTCCTCTTTCCCGGTTTCTGCCAAACTCGGTCTGGCCGCTTTTCTGCTGGCGGTGGTAGTGGGTGTTAGCGCTGGCGTGGTCGCTGCGCTGAAGCAAAATACCCTATGGGATTACACGGTGATGGGATTAGCCATGACCGGGGTGGTGATCCCCAGTTTCGTGGTGGCACCGCTACTGGTACTGATCTTTGCCATTACGCTGAAGTGGCTACCGGGTGGTGGTTGGAACGACGGAGCGCCGCAATACATCATTCTGCCAATGGTCGCGCTCTCGCTGGCCTATATTGCCAGCCTTGCGCGTATTACGCGTGGTTCGATGATTGAGGTGCTGCATGCCAACTTTATCCGCACCGCGCGCGCCAAAGGGCTACCGATGTGGCGCATCATTTTCTACCACGCGTTGAAACCGGCACTGCTACCGGTACTGTCTTATATGGGGCCGGCGTTTGTCGGCATCATCACCGGCTCAATGGTGATCGAAACCATTTACGGTCTGCCGGGCATCGGCCAGTTGTTTGTTAACGGCGCGCTCAACCGCGATTACTCCTTGGTGCTGAGTTTGACCATTTTGGTTGGTGGCTTGACCATTCTGTTTAACGCCATCGTCGATATGTTGTACGCCGTAATCGATCCCAAAATCCGTTATTAACTTGGAGCACGCGTATGATGTTGGTGAAAAAGAACAGCGATGCGCTGGAAAACTTCAGCGAAAAGCTGGACGTAGAAGGGCGCAGCCTGTGGCAAGATGCGCGTCGGCGATTTGTGCACAATCGCGCAGCAATCAGCAGCCTGGTTGTGCTGGCGCTGATCACCTTGTTTGTGATTGTGGCACCTTGGCTGTCG
Source organism: Serratia symbiotica (assembly GCF_000821185.2). Taxonomy (NCBI): domain Bacteria; kingdom Pseudomonadati; phylum Pseudomonadota; class Gammaproteobacteria; order Enterobacterales; family Yersiniaceae; genus Serratia; species Serratia symbiotica. Next base: position 1,050,204 of record NZ_CP050855.1, read on the forward strand.
CCATTCGCTTATGACGATACCGATTGGGCGATGATGTCGGCGGCACCGAGCATTGGATCCACTCACTACTTCGGGACTGATTCCTCTGGGCGTGATTTGCTGGTGCGTGTCGCCATCGGTGGGCGTATTTCACTGATGGTGGGTGTGGCGGCGGCGTTGATGGCAGTGATCGTCGGCACCTTGTATGGAGCGATGTCCGGTTATCGTGGGGGCAAGACGGATACGGTGATGATGCGCTTGCTGGAGATCCTCAACGCCTTCCCCTTCATGTTCTTCGTGATCCTGTTGGTAACCTTCTTTGGTCAAAATATCCTGCTGATTTTTGTGGCACTAGGTATGGTGTCATGGCTGGATATGGCGCGTATCGTGCGTGGGCAAACACTGAGCTTGAAGCGTAAAGAATTCATTGAAGCCGCACGGGTATGCGGTGTATCCACGCGCAACATCGTACTGCGGCATATCGTGCCGAATGTGCTAGGCGTAGTGGTGGTGTATGCTTCGTTGATGGTGCCGGGCATGATCCTGTTCGAGTCCTTCCTCAGCTTTCTGGGGTTGGGTACGCAGGAGCCGTTAAGCAGTTGGGGGGGATTGCTCAGCGATGGGGCTAACTCGATAGAAGTTTCACCCTGGTTGCTGCTATTCCCGGCGGGTTTCTTGGTTGTCACTCTGTTTTGTTTCAACTTTATCGGCGATGGCCTGCGTGATGCCCTCGACCCAAAAGATCGCTAAGGAGCGCAATCATGGGTACCATTGAAAATCCGCCGTTGTTGGATGTAAAAAATTTGCGCGTCACTTTCGACACCCCGGAGGGTGATGTCACGGCGGTAAGCAATTTGAATTTCGACCTGCGTGTCGGTGAGACGCTGGGGATTGTCGGCGAGTCCGGTTCCGGCAAATCCCAGACCGCCTATGCGCTGATGGGGCTGCTGGCCAACAATGGCTACATTGGCGGTTCAGCCAGGTTTAATGGCCGCGAGCTTATCAACCTGCCAGAAAATCAACTTAACAAATTGCGGGCGCAAGAGATGGCGATGATCTTCCAAGACCCGATGACCTCGCTCAACCCCTATATGCGCGTCGGTGAACAATTGGTAGAAGTGCTAATGCTGCATAAAAAAATGAGCAAAAGTGCTGCCTTTGCCGAGTCAGTACAGATGCTTGATGCAGTAAAAATGCCGGAAGCGCGCAAACGCATGCGCATGTATCCACATGAGTTCTCTGGGGGGATGCGCCAACGCGTGATGATCGCTATGGCTCTGCTGTGCCGACCAAAGCTGTTGATCGCCGACGAACCGACCACGGCACTGGACGTGACCGTACAGGCGCAGATCATGATGCTGCTCAATGAGCTAAAGCGTGAGTTCAACACCGCCATTATCATGATCACCCACGATCTGGGGGTAGTTGCCAGCATCTGCAACAAAGTGTTGGTGATGTATGCTGGACGTACCATGGAGTATGGCAGCGCCCGCGAGGTGTTTTATCATTCGAGCCATCCGTATTCGATTGGCTTGCTGAATGCGGTGGCGCGTTTAGACACCGAAGGTGAGGCACTGATGACCATCCCCGGTAATCCGCCGAACCTGCTGCGTCTGCCGCAAGGTTGCCCGTTCCAGCCACGCTGTCCGCACGCGATGGCACAGTGCGAAAGCGCTCCACCGTTGGAACCTTTTGCGCAAGGACGCCTGCGCGCCTGCTTTAAACCCCTGGAGGCGTTGATATGACAGCGTTGACCGATAAGAAAGTGCTGCTTGAAGTGGCCGAACTGAAAGTGCACTTCAATATTCATGGTGATAAACAGTGGTTTTGGCAGCCGCCGAAAACTCTGAAAGCGGTCGATGGTGTGACACTACGGCTGTTTGAGAGCGAAACGCTGGGTGTGGTTGGCGAGTCTGGCTGTGGTAAGTCAACTTTCGCCCGTGCCATTGTCGGCCTGGTGAAGGCCACCAGTGGCAGCATAACCTGGCTGGGTAAGGAACTGCTTGGCATGAAGGATGCCTACTGGTGGGAAACCCGCAGCGACATTCAGATGATTTTCCAAGATCCGCTAGCTTCACTGAATCCTCGCATGACCATCGGTGAGATCATCGCCGAACCGCTGCGCACCTACTACCCAAAAATGCTGCGTCAGGATGTGAAGGACAAGGTCAAAGCGATGATGCTTAAGGTTGGCCTGCTGCCCAATTTAGTCAACCGCTATCCGCACGAGTTCTCAGGTGGGCAGTGCCAGCGCATCGGTATTGCCCGTGCGCTGATCCTGGAACCGAAGTTGGTGATCTGCGACGAACCAGTCTCCGCGCTGGACGTGTCGATCCAAGCTCAAGTGGTCAACCTGCTGCAACAGTTACAGCGTGAGATGGGGTTATCACTGATCTTTATCGCCCACGATTTGGCGGTGGTGAAGCACATTTCCGATCGTGTGCTGGTGATGTATCTGGGCCATGCGGTGGAGTTGGGTACCTACGACGAGGTGTATCACAACCCACAGCACCCTTATACCAGAGCGCTGATGTCGGCGGTGCTAGTCCCCGATCCAGACAAGGAGCAAGGCAAACAGATCCAATTGCTGGAAGGAGAACTGCCTTCACCGATCAACCTGCCGACCGGTTGCGTGTTTCGTACCCGTTGCCCTAACGCTGGAACGGAATGCGCCAAGACACGGCCACTGTTAGAAGGCAGCTTCCACCATGCGGTATCGTGCTTGAAGGTAGACCCGTTATAATTTACCCGTCATCTTTCAAGCAGCAGCGTTGCTACCTGCACTCGGTCATGCGGCCCATCCGTAGGCCTCACCCCTTGCGGGGTGAGCGAACTGGGTGCCTAGCGGAAATTTGAAATCCAGGTAAGTATCATTGATTAATAAAAAATGCCACTGACTCGTTGGGCACCCAATTTTTGGGATGCCGTTTAAATTTTTAGCGGGACTTGTTTACCCGGCGGGGAAAAGGCTTACTCTTTCCACAGAATGTGGCACAGCTTGTGGTTTTTCTCGCGGCACAGCAACACGCGGGCAAATACATCGTTGATCGGTTCGCCATCGCTGTCCGCCAGGCCGATCACCACCTCGGCGAAGAAATCTGGATCCAACTCGACGTCTACATGTTCCTGCCAGTCTTCCGACGGGTCGTACAACTCAGCGGCACCGCGTTGCTCAAACTGCAAATTGAACAGCAAAATATCCGCCGGATCCAGATTGTCGCCAGCCAGCGCCAAAAAGATATCGTAGGCTTGTTCCAATGTTTCGTCTTCGGTAAGGCGGTTATTCAATTCCATAAAAAAATCCTGATAAAATGATTGGGCGCTATTTAAGTACGCGCAGTAAGGCTTTTATAGAAATGGGCTGAAAAAGTAGAATAGTCGCTCAAGCAAACGGTGCCAGAATGGCCGCTTTTGCCATTCTTTGGCATTCAGCAGTGTTGAACGAGCGATATAGTCTTCTTGCACGCAGGCCAGATCGCTGCCAAAGCCATCATCGTCGATTACTAGCGTGATTTCAAAGTTTAGCCACAGGCTGCGCATGTCGAGATTGACGGTGCCGATCAAGCTGAGTTGGCCGTCTACTAACACGCTTTTGGTATGCAGCAGGCCACCGGTAAACTGGTAAATATTCACCCCAGCTTCCAGCAACTCGGAGAAAAATGCCCGGCTAGCCCAGCGCACCATCGTAGAATCGTTGCCGCGCGGCACGATGATGCTAACCTTAACCCCGCGTAGGGCCGCAGTGCAGATAGCGTGCAACAGATCGTCGCTTGGCACAAAGTACGGCGTGGTCATGATCAATTGCTCTCGCGCCGAATAGACCGCCGTCAGTAGCGCCTGATGGATCAACTCTTCCGGGAAGCCAGGGCCGGAAGCGATCACCTGGATGGTGTGGCCGCTTTCCTGTTCGCACGGCATGATATTGACATCAGGGGGTGGCGGAAAAATACGTTTGCCGGTTTCAATCTCCCAGTCGCAGGCATACACGATACCTATGGTGGTGGCTACCGGGCCTTCCATACGTGCCATCAAGTCAATCCACTGGCCCACCCCAGCGTCCTGCTTGAAGTAGCGCGGATCGACCATATTCATGCTGCCAGTATAGGCAATGTAATTATCGACCAGCACTACTTTGCGGTGCTGGCGTAGATCCATGCGGCGCAAGAAAACGCGCAACAGGTTAACCTTCAGCGCTTCGACAACCTTTATGCCAGCATGGCGCATCATGCTCGGATAGGGGCTACGGAAAAACTGCAAGCTGCCGGCAGAGTCCAGCATCAAACGGCAATGCACACCCCGGCGGGCAGCAGCCATCAGCGATTCGGCTACCTGATCGACCAGACCGCCAGGCTGCCAGATGTAGAACACCATGTCGATGTTATGGCGAGCCAATCCAATATCACGGATCAGCGCCTTTAGCGTTTCATCAGTGGTAGTGAACAATTGGAGCTGATTGCCTTTGACGCCATCGATGCCCTGTCGGCGATCGCACAGTTGGAATAGCGGCCTGGCCACTGGGCTGTACTCGGTGGCGAAGATCCTGCGGCTTTCTTTCAGTTCATTCAGCCTGCTGGCGGTGGAGGGCCACATTGCCTTGGCACGTTCGGCACGGCGTCTGCCCAGATGCAACTCACCAAAGGATAAATAGGCCACGATGCCTACAAGCGGCAGAATATAAATAACCAGCAGCCACGCCATTGACGAAGGTACTGCGCGGCGTTTCATCAAAATACGCAGCGTCACCCCGGCGATAAGCAGCCAGTAGCCGAACACCATGAGCCAATCGATTACAGTATAAAATGTTGTCATAAGGCTGAAAATTCCGTTTGCAAACCACACATGAGGAGTGTACGCACAGATCGGCAAAGGGGAAACCTTTTCTGGGCGCTGATACTGCATAATTATGATGAAGTTAAGAACGCACGCTGCGGTTGTTGTGCGCTGTCCGTGTCCAAAATGGCGACAACAAAGTATGCCTACTGGGATAGGTTCTAAGAAATACAATGTGTCTTTGGAATAGCTAGAGGGGTGTGCCAATCAAGGCTAATGAGCCAGGTAGAAAGTGCGATGAGATCGAAATGATTTCCGATGCGCATGGACTAAACGGCCAGATTACGTTTTTCTACGGTTACTGAGGGTTAAGAGTCTGTACCGCTTTCGGTCGGTGAATATCCTCAGACATAAAATCTTTGTTTAACACCGAAATAATTATTTTTAATTATTTGTCTATTATTTTTCTTCTATTTAAAATACCTGCTTAAACGGCTTGATCGTCACTTGCGCATAAACTCCGGCTGCAACATAGGGGTCTTGCTCGGCCCAGGTTTTGGCATCTGCCAGCGTAGTGAATTCCGCAATCACTGTCGAACCGGTAAAACCTGCGTTGCCGGGATCATTGCTATCGATAGCCGGGTTCGGCCCGGCCACCACCAGGCGGCCAGCGTCACGCAGCGCCTGTAGGCGTGCCAGATGCGCCGGGCGTGCTGACAGGCGATTCTCCAACGACTGTGGAACATCTTGCGTGTAGATTAGATAAAGCATGTTTCACCTTTAAATCATTGTTATAAAATGGCTAAGTCAGGGTAACGTAAAAGGCGAAGTAAAGGAAACGCCTAAAACGCTTAGGACAAATTCTATTTCGGCTAAAGCTTACGCCTTGAAGCCGCAAGCTTTTATTCGTATAGTGCGCCGCGCGGTCAATTAAGTGATGCATGAGAGCTGAGAAAATAGTGGAACTGATTAGAGAAAAACTCCAACTCCCTGCGGGGAAAAGCAAACTGCTGTTGCATTCTTGCTGCGCTCCTTGTTCTGGTGAGGTGATGGAAGCCATTCAGGCGTCCGGTATTGAGTATGCCATTTTCTTCTACAACCCGAACATCCATCCACAAAAGGAGTATTTGCTGCGCAAAGAGGAGAACATCCGCTTTGCCGACCAGCACGGGATAACGATCATTGATGCAGATTACGATACCGACAACTGGTTCGCCCGTGCTAAAGGTATGGAGCATGAGCCGGAGCGTGGTATTCGTTGCACCATGTGTTTCGATATGCGTTTTGAACGCACCGCCTTGTACGCACATGAAAACGGCTATGATGCTATCTCCAGCTCCCTCGGCATTTCCCGTTGGAAAAACATGCAGCAGATCACCGATTGCGGTATCCGTGCCGCAGAAAAGTACCCTGATCTGCTGTATTGGGATTACAACTGGCGCAAGAAAGGGGGATCAGCGCGCATGATCGAAATCAGCAAACGTGAACGTTTTTACCAGCAGGAGTATTGTGGCTGTGTTTATTCGCTGCGAGATACCAACTTGCACCGCAAAGCGCAAGGGCGGTCGCTGATCAAGCTGGGTGTGCTGTATTACGGCGACGATGAGAACAACAACCCACAATGATGAAGATAGCGTTGAGAAACTGTTTGAATCTGCGCATTGCTTGCCTCTTCCACCTACCCATGACGGCGGTTCGCTAATTTTACCCCAGCTAAAGACGGTTGAAGTGATTGTTTTCCTTTCGTTATTGAATATGATTGCTATTTGCATTTAAACTTGACGAACCAGAGGAAACAAAATCACTATGCCGCTAAAAAAGATGTTCCCTAATCGTCGTTTGTCAGTGCCGATTGTCATGTCCGTTGGCTTACATTGCGCCTTGGTGGCGGGATTGTTCTGTGCTTCCGCCAAGGAGGTGATGGAACTCCCCAAATCTGAGGATGCATCGATCAGCGTGATGATGGTCAATATCGCCCCTACAGCAGAGCTACCAGCGCAGAGCGAACCTGAGCCGCCTCAGGTAGAGCCTGAACCTGAACTGATGCCGGAACCATTGCCGAAGGCGATGCTGAAACCGCAGCCAATAAAACCTAGGCCAAAGCCGAAACCAAAAGTTGAAAAGCAGATCAGGCCAAAGCCAGAAGAGGCTGGGCGGCATGAGACATCGCTGTCCGAAAATCACGCGCCTGCTAAGTCAATCAGTCCCGTGCCTGTGCAGGGGAATTCACGCGATGCGGAGCCAAAGCCGATCAGTCGGGTTGATCCTCTCTATCCGCCACGCGCCAGAGCATTGCAGATTGAAGGCAGCGTGCGGGTGCAGTTTGATATTGACAGCAATGGCCTCGTGACTAACGTGCGCATCCTATCCGCTGAACCGCGCAATATATTTGAGCGCGAGGTAAAGCAAGCATTGCGCAAGTGGCGTTATGAAGCTAAAGAAGCAAAAGATCGCGTTGTTAACATCCGCTTCAAAATGAATGGCATGACCGAAATGAAATGATCCCCATGTTGAACGGGTTATAAGCTAACGCAGAATGCCGGGTAGGGGGTAAATTGCTCTCGTCATCCATCGCTTCCTACCCTGCTGCCCGCGATCCGCGCCATGGGCAATGAATGACAAATTTATATACCCGTCATACTTCAAGTTCCCTGTGCGTTAGCTTTCCTCAGTTACTTACTGATGTAAGCTCCTAAGGATAAATGAACCTCATCCCTGAGGTTCAGCCAGCGGTCCAGAGCAAGCGCTATTCAAATCAGTTTCCGACCGATTTGTCACTGAGATGCCGCCTTCCTGCAACTCGAATTATTTAGGGTATAGCTATTTTTTTGTTTCTTCCGGCATGTGCCGATAAATGTAGATGCCGCTGATCAGGGTAAACACCAGCGTTAGAGCAGTCAGGCCAAATACTTTAAAGTTGACCCATGTACTCTGTGGTAGCCAGAAGGCAACGTAGATATTCGCCAAACCGCATACCAGGAAGAACACCGCCCAAGCGAGGTTAAGATTGCTCCATACCTTGTCCGGTAGTGTAAGCTCTTTACCTAGCATGCGTTGCACCAACGGCTTTTTATGCACCAATTGACTGATCAGCAGAACCAGCGCGAACAGGCCGTAGATTACCGTCACTTTCCATTTAATAAATAAATCGTTATGGAACACCAGCGTTAGGGTGCCGAACACCAGCACCATCAGAAAGGTGATCAGTGCCATTTTCTCTACCTTGCGATATTTCACCCAAGTGAAGACCAGTACCAGTGCTGTGGCGGCGATCAGCGCTCCAGAAGCCAGGTAGATATCGTACAGCTTATAAAAGACAAAAAAGATAATTAGCGGAAGAAAATCAAGAAATTGCTTCATAAATCAATCCATCATCTGTTCATCGGCCGGCTATACCTGATCTATCGGGCTATGTGTATCGCCGGGAACGACTGATTATCGACGTTTGGTCGGCGTAATCCTTCATGGAGGCCATAAAAACAAAGGGCAGGCCGCTTTTATCGTCATCCACGTCAAATTAGCTGCGCAACAGAATATACAGGCGGAACAAGTAAATCAGCAATAGAGCGGAAATCAGGTTACTCAGCGCGGTAATCACCAGGTTGGTGGCGTTGGGTGTTAGTAACGGTAAGTGACTAAACACAAAGAACAGCAGCAGCTTGGCCACCAGCCAGAGCACCATCGCCGGTACGATCACCCGCACATTGGCGAAGGCCAGCCTGCAGCTCAATTTGATCGAGGCAAACACGCCTTTTTTATCGGTGGTGGTGATGACCGATGCCAGTGAGAAGGCGATCGCCATAATCACACCTGGTACAACTAACAGCCTTAGGCCCAGTTGAATCATCAAACTGCAAATAAACAGCAGCAGCATCAGGCGCGGCAACGCTGGCGCAGAGCTACCGATAGCACGCAGCGCGCTGGTGCGTTGCCCCTGGGATACCAGGCGCAGCAGCGTCAGTATCCCGCCGATCAGCAGCGCATTGCCCACTAATGCGGAGAATGTCGCTGCCGCCGATGCTTTCAGCAACATTAGCTGTTGTTCTGGCGTCATTTGGTGAATGAATTCCTGGATATCCATACTGGCTGATGCAGCAAAGTCACCTTTTGTGGCACTCAGGATCTTCAACATCTCGGCGTCAGTGCCGAGAATCTTGTTGAGCAGCACGGAGATAGACGCAGTCAACAGCGCCAACATTAAGATGCTGACCAGTTGGTTACGGAAAAAATTAAAACTGTCACGGTACAAAACGTTGGCCGTGATAGGCATGCAGACTCCTTGGCATCGAGAAAAGAGAGGAAAATCAGCGGTGATTATACCCTGTTCCGTGCCGCTGTGGCACCCCGTGAGTCGCACTATGGCTGATTACTGTTTGCGTCTACTGCTATAGCCAGACTGATCGTCGGTGGAACGGTTGAAATAAACCGAACCAGGAAGCAACGGTTTTGCTGATTTTGCCGCCCAATCGTGACTTTATGGTTCAGATCAACTCTTGATCTAATCGGCTGCCAGGTAACCTTTTTTTGCAAGGAATTTGAGTTTTTACCCTTAAGATGTGATCCCAGTGGGATCATCATACCCCACTAGTCGTTATATTACCCAATAGTTAAAACCAGATAAATTAAATGGATCATGAAAAAGACAACTCTCGTGGTGGCATTGGCGGCGATAATGGCTCCTATGTGGGTAAGTGCGCACCAGGCAGGTGATTTCCTATTCCGTGCTGGGAGTGCGACAGTGCGTCCAAAGGCCGATTTAGAAAACGTACTGGGGTTGGGTCGCTGGATGCCAAAAATGACCCTCAGCTTGGTTTGACCTTCGGTTACAGGGTAACGGAAAATATCGGTATTGAACTGCTGGCAGCGACACCATTCCGCCACAAAGTCACATTGGGTGGAACTGAACTGGCTACTGTGCATCAGTTGCCACCCACATTGATGGCTCAGTACTGCTTTGATGACAAGCAGAACAAACTACGATCTCATATTGGCGCTGTGGTTGACTACACCACTTCGATCCCTGGGTGTTTATGTTCGGGGCGGGTTATCGCTTCTGAAGATGCCAGAAACAGGGAGGCGTTGCGCCTCCCTGGAAGTGTTATTTAAGTTGCATCACGTTCTCAACGGATTTTACACCTGCTACGCCGCGTGTTGTCTGCACCGCACGAATAGCATCGTCGTTTGAAGTAACGAAACCGCTCAATTGCACTCGCCCCTTGAAGGTTTCAACGCTGATTTCTCTCGATTTAATGTTTTTATCACCCAGCAGCGCAGTTTTCACTTTGGTGGTGATCACCGTATCGTCAATATAACCACCCGTTCCCTCGGACTTCGCTGTCGGGGCGCAAGCGCTCACTGCGCATGCTACAACAGTTGCCATGCACAAGGCTGAAAGGGTTTTAAATAACTTCATAATGGCTCTCCACACTAATGTTACTGTCGAAACTACATTTGGGTTATCACTTGTAAAAATAGTGCATTCCCCAGAATAAAGAAATGCATAGCGAACAAAGGTAAGTGTGAGACAAGAAGCGGCTTTATTCAAATTCCAGATGTAAAAATGAACAAAATAGAGGTGATCAGCGGGCAGCATCTACTGCGCCCGCTGCGATATGTTATGACCGAGTGGCGGCTTTCATGGCGCTGACAAAATTCGCCACCTTAGCCAGCATCTCGATCGGATTAGCCTGATTCTGCCCGATAATCTTAACGATCGCCGAACCAGAAATCGCGCCGATAGCACCGGCCCGCAACGCACTCTTTACTTGGGCAGGGTCGGAGATACCAAAGCCCTGGAGCGGCGGTGCAGCATGGTATTCTCGCAGCTTGTTGATCAGATGATGCCGTGGCAGTTGGGCGCGGCTTTCGGTGCCAGTGACGCCAGCACGCGACAGTAGGTAAGTGTAGCCACGACCATGGGAAGAAATTTCACGCAGCAAATCGTCATCGGCGTTTGGCGGGCAGATAAAGATTGGCGCAATGCCGTGCCGTGCTGCGGCGGCACGGAATGGTGCCGACTCTTCAAACGGCACATCAGCAATCAGCACCGAGTCGATGTCCACATCAGCACAGCGTCGATAAAACACATCAATGCCATTATGGAACACCAGATTGGCGTACATCAGCAGCCCGATCGGAAGGGCTGGATGTTTCTGGCGAATCGCCGTCAGCAGTTCGAAACACTGGGTTGGTGTGACGCCAGCGGCCAACGCACGCAGTGACGCGCCCTGAATCGCTGGGCCATCGGCTAGCGGGTCGGAGAAGGGGATGCCCAGTTCCAGCGCATCTGCGCCGGATTCGATCAGCGTGTCGATGATCTGTAATGATAGCGCCGGGTTAGGATCGCCCAGCGTGACGAACGGCACGAACGCACCTTCCTGATTACTTTCCAGGCGTTTAAATAGTGTCTGATAACGCTCCATCAGATTTCTCCCCGTGCTTTCAGAATGTCGTGAACGGTAAATATATCCTTATCGCCGCGGCCGGACAGGTTGACCACCAGGATCTGCTCTTTCTGCGGTGTTTCATGGATCATTTTCAGCGCCTGAGCCAGTGCGTGAGAAGATTCAAGAGCTGGAATAATGCCTTCACTGCGCGACAGTGCCTTGAACGCGTCCAACGCTTCATCATCGGTGATCGAGACGTACTGCGCACGGCCAATATTGTTTAGATAAGCATGCTGTGGCCCGACAGAAGGAAAATCTAACCCAGCCGAGATTGAGTAAGACTCCTCGATCTGACCATCTGAGGTCTGCATCATCGGTGCTTTCATACCAAAGTAAATGCCGACATGGCCGTGCTTTAGCGGTGCGCCGTGCTGGCCGGTTGCAATCCCTAGCCCAGCGGGTTCCACACCGATCAGAGCCACGCTGGTGTCGTCGATAAAGTCAGCAAACATGCCGATGGCGTTGGAGCCGCCACCGACGCAAGCCAGCACCGCGTCCGGCAGACGGCCTTCGCGCTCCAACATTTGCGCTTTGGTTTCTTCGCCGATCATGCGCTGGAATTCACGCACCATAGTCGGGTAGGGATGCGGCCCCGCAGCGGTTCCCAGCATATAGTGCGCTTTCTCATAGCTACCCGACCAGTCGCGCAGCGCTTCATTGCAGGCATCTTTCAGGGTGGCAGATCCGCTGTGCACCGGGAGCACCTCTGCCCCCATCAAACGCATGCGGAACACATTCGGCGACTGACGTTCAATGTCTTTGGCCCCCATATAGATACGGCACTTCAGGCCGAGTAGTGCGCAGGCCAGAGCCGAAGCCACGCCATGCTGGCCAGCACCGGTTTCTGCGATGATTTCGGTTTTGCCCATCCGCTTGGCCAGCAGCGCCTGACCCAACACCTGGTTGGTTTTGTGCGCACCGCCGTGCAGCAGATCCTCACGTTTCAGGTAAAGTTTGGTTTTACTGCCAGCAGTGAGGCTTTTACACAGCGTCAGCGCTGTTGGCCGTCCAGCGTAGTTCTTTAATAAATCGATGAACTCAGCCTGAAACTCAGGGTCGCGCTGGGCGTTGACGAAGGCTTCTTCCAGCTGTTTCAAGGCTGGCATCAAGATTTGCGGTACGTATTGACCACCAAATTCACCGAAGTAGGGATTGAGCAGCGTCATTATGATTCCTGTTATTATCCGTTAATGATATTCGCATTCAGTAGGCGCGCAGGGTCTGGAACACCGTAGTCAGAAGGGCTGCATCTTTAATTCCAGGCTGGATCTCGACGCCGGAGTTAAAGTCCAGACCGGCTCCGCCGAGTTTGGCGGCCTCGATGCAGTTGTCCACGTCCAAGCCGCCAGCCAGCATGACATTACTGAGATCTTCACCCTGCAATACCGACCAATCGAAACATTGGCCGGTGCCGCCAGCGCCGTTATCCAGCAAGAAGCGATCGACCTGTTGTAGATCGCGCGCCGGTAACCGATCTTTTACGCTCAGCGCCTTCCAGATTTGGCAGCAATCAGGTAGAAGGCGGCGCAGGGCGTTGATATAAGCCTGGTCTTCCGAGCCATGCAGCTGTACCGCTTGCAGGCCAAGGCATTCGGCAGTTTGCGCCACGGTCATCACCTGCTCATCACAGAACACGCCAACATATTTCAGCGGTGCGCCTGAAATCACTTCGCGGGCGCGGTTGATCGCCACATAGCGCGCTGAACGACCAACAAAAATCAACCCGCCATAGATAGCACCGGCCTGGTAGGCGGCGGCGGCATCTTGGGGGCGTGTTAAACCACAAACTTTGTTGTCGCCCAGCATGACTCGGCGCACGGCGGCGCGCAGATCGGTTTCCGCCATCAGTGCACTACCGATCAGGAAACCGTTGGCATAGTGGCTCAGTTCGCGGATCTGGCTGTATTGGTTGATACCGGACTCACTGATCACCGTTACCCCAGGTGGCACACGCGGTGCCAGTTGACGGGTGCGGCCAAGGTCAATGCTTAAGTCGCGCAGGTCGCGGTTATTAATGCCAACCACCTGTGCTCCCAGGGCGATCGCCCGTTGCAGCTCTTTTTCGCTGATCACTTCGGTCAATACCCCCATATTGAGGCGATGAGCCACCGCCGCCAACTGGCGGTACTGCTCGTCACTCAGCACCGATAGCATCAATAGAACGGCATCAGCCTGGTAGAAGCGTGCCAGAGAGATCTGATAAGGGTCGATAATAAAATCTTTGCACAATACTGGCTGCGTCACCGTTTTGCTAACCAATGACAGAAAATCGACGCTACCTTGGAAGTATTTCTCGTCGGTCAGCACCGAAATGGCCGAAGCAAAATCCTTATAGGCTGAGGCGATGTCCACAGGATCGAAGTTTTCGCGGATCAGTCCTTTGGAAGGTGAAGCTTTCTTACATTCCAGAATGAATGCGGGTCTGGTTCCTTGCAGCGCCTGATAGAAGTTGCGCTCGCTCGGCACGATTCCATGTTGGAAGCTGGTCAGCGGCTGTTGTTGCTGTCGTGCCACGACCCATTGGGCCTTGTCACCAACAATCTTGCTGAGTATGGTTTCCTGCATTATTTATCCTCTTGCCGCCAGTGCGGTAACACGCGCGTAAGCCTGTCCGCTGTGAATCACATCCAATGCTCGCTGCGCATTTTGGCGTAGGTCTTCATGCCCGAATAACTTCAACAGTAACGCTACGTTAGCGGCTACTGCTGCGGCATGCGCCAGGTCGCCTTTACCTTGTAATAACCGCGCTACAATGTCACGGTTTTCTTCCGGTGTGCCGCCCAGCAACGCTTCTAGTGGGTGGCTTTTCAGCCCGAAAGATTGCGGTGTCAGTAGGTAGCGGGCAATTTCACCGTCGTTGAGTTCAGCAACTTGGGTGGTGGTGTGGATCGCCACTTCATCCATACCGCCGCCATGCACCACTGCCGCACGTTGATAGCCCAACATACGCAGGGTTTCGGCGATCGGTAGCACCAGCTCTGGGCTGTAGACACCGATCAACGCCAGTGGTGGGCGTGCCGGGTTAATCAATGGCCCCAGCACGTTGAACAATGTGCGAGTCTTTAATTGCTGGCGCACTGGCATCGCATGGCGAAAACCACTGTGGTACTGCGGTGCGAACAGGAAGCAAACACCGAGATCGTCCAGTGCTTTACGCGCCTCTTGCGCAGGCAGATCCAGACGGATGCCGAATGCTGCCAGCAAATCGGAAGAGCCGGAACGGCTGGAAACGCTGCGGTTACCGTGCTTGGCGATTTTCGCGCCGCAGGCCGCCGCGACAAAGGCACTGGCGGTAGAAATATTGATGCTATTAGTGCCATCGCCACCAGTGCCGACAATATCAGCAAACGGATAATTCGGGCGCGGGAATGGCTGAGCGTCAGCCAACAGCGCTCTGGCGGCACCGGCGATCTCATCTGGGTGTTCGCCGCGGATCTTCATGCTGATCAACGCTGCGGCCAACTGGCTTGGCTCCAGCTTGCCACGCACGATGGCGCTGAACAGTTGCTGGCTTTCCTGTTGGTTCATCGACTCGGCGCGGTACAGTTTTTCTAAAATAAGTTGCATCGTTGTTTTCCTTATTACTTCGCCAGCGCCCAAGCCAAGGTCTGCTGAAGCAGGCGTGCGCCCTGAATCGTCAGGATCGATTCCGGGTGAAATTGGAAACCACATACGCGATGTCGATCATTGCGCACCGCCATCACCATTTCGCCAAAACGCGCGTTGACGGTGAGTTCGGCCGGGATATTGCTGCCGACTAGCGAGTGATAACGCGCTACCGACAATGGGTTGGTTATGCCAGCGAACATGCCCTCATTATCGTGGCTAATCGCCGACGCTTTGCCATGTAAGATCTCGTCCGCCTGCCCAATATGGCCACCGTAGGCTTCCACAATAGCCTGGTGGCCGAGGCAGATGCCGATAATTGGTAGTTGGCCGCGCAGGCGTTGCAGCAATTCTGGCATGCAGCCAGCATCGGCAGGCGTGCCTGGCCCTGGCGATAGCATCAGCACGGGGTGTTCCATCTGCTGCAAGCGCTGGATAATCAACTCAGCGGCAATATGATTGCGATAAATCACCACCTGATGGCCGTTGGCGCGCAATTGATCGACCAGGTTGTAAGTAAAGGAATCAATGTTATCGAGCAGTAAGATATCGGCCATTAGAACACCTCTCTGGCGTGATGCGCACTGGCGATGGCGCGTAACACCGCACGGGCCTTGTTACGGGTCTCATCGGCTTCTGCCTGAGGAACAGAAGCCAGTACTACACCGGCCCCCGCTTGCACCGTGGCAATGCCGTCTTCAACGTAGGCGGAGCGAATGACAATACAGGTATCCAGATCGCCGGTGGCGGTGAAATAGCCTACCGCGCCGCCGTAGCTGCCACGGCGTGAACCTTCGGATGCGGCGATCAGTTGCATCGCGCGCACTTTCGGCGCGCCACTCAAGGTGCCCATGTTCATGCAGGCTTGATAAGCATGTAGCGCGTCTAGATCGCTGCGCAGTGTGCCGACAACGCGCGATACCAGATGCATAACGAACGAGTAGCGATCAACCTTGGTCAGGTCTGCCACATAGCGGCTACCCACTTGGCAGATGCGAGCCAGATCATTGCGCGCCAGATCGACCAGCATCAAGTGTTCGGCCAGTTCCTTATCATCGGTGCGCATTTCCAACTCAATGCGGCTATCGAGATCCAAATCTAGCGAGCCGTCGGCCCGGTATCCGCGTGGGCGGGTGCCAGCGATCGGGTAGATCTCAAGCTGACGGGTACTGGCACTGTATTTCAGCGCGCTTTCCGGTGAAGCGCCGAACAGAGTGAATTCATCATCCTGCATAAAAAACATGTACGGGCTGGGATTGTTATCCTTCAGCGTCTTATAAGCCGCCAGCGGTGCCGGGCAGGGCAGAGAGAAACGGCGCGATGGCACCACCTGGAAGATTTCGCCTTGGCGAATTGCTTCCTGCAACCCGCTGACTAGCGCGCAGTATTCTTCATCGGTTTGGCTGCAGCCCAGTCGTATGCTCTCTAGCCTCTGGTGCGGGATCGGCTGCGCCGCGTGCGTCAATTGAGCCTGCAACTGTTCCAGGCGTTGTTGCAAACGTTGTGCTTCTGCATGGTCTGCGGTGAACACGCTGGCTTGTAAGTGGGCGGAAGTGTGCTGGTGATCCATCACCAGCAACGTTTCCACCAGGTAAAAGCAAAAATCCGGGCAGCGTTGATCCTGGCGCAGCTCTGGTAAATCTTCGAAACCGGCAACCAGATCGTAGGCGAACAGACCACCCAACATCACGGCTTCTCGCTCATCTGCCGGGGAGTCGACCAGTGTCAGCAGGGTGCGCAGTGCATCAAATACCGACAACGAACGCAGGCGGGCATCTTCATCCTGCACCGTATCGATCTGCGGGAAGGTCAATGCGCGGCCGTTGGGGCAAACCTGAATATGCACCTCACTTGGCAGTGCTTCATCCAGCAGCGGCAGCAAGGCTGCACCGTTGGCCGTCAGCGTTTGCACGGTCACGGTACGGCCCTGCGCAGTGATACGTAGGGCGCTATCGATTACTAGCAGGCTTTGCAGGTTCTGTTTGCTGGTGATTTCAGCCGATTCTAGCAGCAGGGTGGCCGGACGTGCGCCACACAACTGGTGAAAAACAGTGGTGGGATCGTCCCGGTAGCTGGCTTGCACCTTCAGTAGTTTGAGCTGTGGTTTCTGGTTTATCATTAGGTTGTTCCAATCAAATTCTGCCCATAAAAAAGCCCGCATCAGCGCGAGCTTTGGAAATCTGCATTGTCGGATGACAGCTCTGCGCGATTACCCCGCCCGTAAAAGGGAGGTATGCCACCCACGAAGAAGAGAAGTCATTGGCTTGATCATTTCAGTACTCTCTGGTGATTTTTATTCGACCTTGTACTAGTTAACTAGTTCATGAGGATGAAGTCAACCCTCTTTTGCATAACGTTTAGTCGTTCAACTCATCATCATGGCACAGGCCAGTGGCAGAATAGATTTCCGCCTGGCTAACGATAGCGGGTATGATAGAAAAACAAGCCATTACCGGATACTTTGTTTTGACAGACAGCAACCCTCAGCCCTCTGCTTTTACCCTATATGATCTTCACAGCCACACTACCGCCTCTGATGGCTACCTAACACCGGCACAATTGGTGCAGCGGGCGGTGGAGATGCGCGTCAGCGTATTGGCGATAACCGATCATGACACCACCGCTGGGTTGGCTGCCGCTGCTGCATGTATCGCCGAACTGGCGTTACCGCTGCAATTGGTTAATGGGGTAGAAATCTCGACACTGTGGCAAAACCACGAGATCCATATTGTCGGATTGGGTATCGATACCGCGTCAACGGCCATGGTGCAATTGTTGGCTGAACAGAGCGTGCGGCGCACCCTACGGGCGCAGGAAATCGGCCTACGGCTAGCGAAAGCACGCATTCAAGATGGTTATGCCGGCGCACAACGGCTGGCTGCTGGTGGGGCGGTAACCAGGGGACATTTTGCTCGTTATTTGGTGCAAATCGGCGTGGCTGACAATATGGCGCAGGTATTCAAGAAATACCTCGCTAAGGGCAAAACCGGCTATGTTGCGCCACAGTGGTGTAGCATAGAACAAGCCATTGATGTGATTCATCAATCCGGCGGGCAGGCAGTGATGGCGCACCCAGGCCGCTATGATCTGACGGCGAAGTGGCTAAAACGCTTGTTGGCGCATTTCACCGAGCACGGTGGTGATGCGATGGAAGTCGCGCAATGTCAGCAAGCACCGTATGAGCGTTCGCAACTGGCGAAATATGCCCAGGAATATCGATTATTGGCATCGCAAGGCTCTGATTTTCATCAGCCCTGTGCGTGGGTTGAGCTGGGCCGTAAGTTATGGCTGCCAGGTGGTGTCGAACCAGTATGGCGCGACTGGTCAAACAGTATGATTTAACGCGGCCAATGCCCCAAATGCATTATTTTAGGAGCAAGTCATGAGTCAGCTTTTTTATATTCACCCGGATAACCCTCAACCGCGTCTGATCAATCAGACGGTGGATGTGCTGCGCAAAGGTGGCGTAATCGTTTATCCGACCGATTCCGGCTACGCACTGGGCTGCATGCTGGAAGATAAGACGGCGATGGCACGCATCTGCCACATTCGTCAGTTGGGCAGCAACCACAACTTTACCCTGATGTGCCGTGACTTATCCGAGCTGTCGTCCTATGCCTATGTCGACAACATCGCGTATCGCCTGATCAAAAACAATACGCCGGGCAACTACACCTTCATTCTTAAAGCGACCAAAGAAGTACCGCGCCGCCTGATGAACGATAAGCGCAAAACCATTGGTCTGCGCGTGCCCTCCAATCCGATTGCGTTGGCACTGCTGGCAGCGCTGAATGAACCCATGATGTCTACCACGCTGATGCTGCCAGGCAACGATTTTGCTGAGTCCGATCCGCAAGAGATCAGCGATCATCTGGGTAAACAGGTGGATCTAGTGATTCACGGCGGCTTCCTAGGCCAACAGCCAACCACAGTGGTTGACCTGACTGAATCGACGCCTGAAGTGGTGCGAGAAGGGGCCGGCGATCCTACGCTTTTTCGCTGAGATAAAAGTTTGTTGCGTTACTCAGCATGGTCGGTGATTAAATTAAATGACACCTGAATATTTTTTTCATTCGGCTAAGAGCCTAATGGGGTAGGTTGTTATAAACCCTAAATAATTCGAGTTGCAGGAAGGCGGCAACGCAGTGACAAATCGGTTGGGAACCGATTTGAACCGCGCTTGAGCTGGGCTGCAGGCTGTGAACCCCAGGGATGAGGATGATTAATCCTCAGGCGCTGAGACCGGTAAGTGATAGGGGCCAGCGAGGAGAGCAAACGCACAAGTAACTTGAAGTATGAGAGGTATAGAGATAAATGGTCGTGGGTTAAGTGCCTTTGAGTGACTTGAGCCAGTTTTAGGCCGCCAGTGTTGCGTGAAAAACGTACAAAATTTTTAGAATCATTGATCCTGAAGTTAGTGTAGAATATCTGGCCAATTTGAATTATGTGTGCGGTTTGTTTTCAAAAAATATTTTATAAATTATATGGTTGTGGCAATGAGAGCCGTAACCAGTGGAAAAATCATATACGCTGATGCCTGTGAAGGCGACACTAGAGGTTGCTCAATGAGCGAGAAGTTACAGAAAGTTTTAGCGCGCGCGGGTCACGGTTCACGTCGTGAAATTGAAGCCATGATTGACGCTGGCCGCGTCAGTGTCGATGGCAAGATAGCCAAATTGGGTGATCGCGTTGAGGTAAACCCTGCGATGAAAATTCGTATGGATGGTCATGTTGTCTCGGTCAAGGAATCTGAAGAGGCGGTTTGCCGTGTATTGGCCTATTACAAGCCGGAAGGCGAGCTTTGCACCCACAGCGATCCCGAAGGCCGTCCAACGGTGTTCGACCGCCTGCCTAAGCTGCGTGGTTCCCGCTGGGTGGCAGTAGGGCGTCTGGATGTCAACACCTCCGGCCTGTTGTTGTTCACCACCGATGGGGAGTTGGCTAACCGCCTGATGCATCCAAGCCGAGAAGTTGAACGCGAATACGCGGTGCGCGTGTTTGGTCAGACCGACGATGACAGCGTGAAGCAGTTGAAGAAGGGCGTACAGTTGGAAGATGGTCCAGCGGCCTTCCGCACCATCGACTTCCAAGGGGGTGAAGGCTTGAACCAGTGGTATAACGTCACCCTTACCGAAGGCCGCAACCGTGAGGTACGCCGTCTGTGGGAAGCGGTTGGCGTGCAGGTCAGCCGACTGATCCGTGTACGCTACGGCGATATCGCATTGCCCAAAGGGCTACCGCGTGGCGGTTGGGCTGAGCTGGATCTGAACGCGATCAACTATCTACGCGCGCTGGTTGGCCTGAAACCGGAAACGGTCAGCAAGATGCCGGTGGAGCGTGAACGCCGCCGCATGAAGGCCAATCAGATCCGCCGTGCTGTCAAACGTCATATCCAGGTGACCGGTAGCAGTGGTCGCCGCAATGCGCCAGGTAGCAAATCTGGCAGACCAAGCAAGCGCCGTTAAGTTTTAAGCAACGGCATCACCGGCACGGCATCTGCCAGTTCCTGGTAACCTTTACTGGTGGTGTTCTTCAGCCAGGTCATCGTACCTTTATTATACGATGGCACCCGGTTTGCGATGCGGTTGGGCATCAAAAGTCATACCGGTTTTGAAACGGCTGTCATCCCCCATCAGATAGAGGTACAGCGGCATGATATCGGCGGGTGTTTTCAGCTTGTTGCTGTCCTCGTGTGGGAAGGCGGCAGCACGCATTTTGCTGCGAGTTCCTCCTGGATTGATGCAGTTTACCCGAAGATTACGGTTCCTGTACTCGTCGGCCAGTACCTGCATGATACCCTCAGTGGCGAATTTGGACACCGCATAAGCCCCCCAGTTGGCGCGCCCGGTACGGCCCACGCTGGAACTGGTGAACACCAGCGATCCGGCGTGTGATCTCAGCAGCAGTGGTAGTAGCGCCTGCGTCAGCATCACGGTAGCGTTGACGTTGACGTGCATCACTTCCTGCCACATGGTCATCGACAGCTCAATCATCGGCGCGATATCTCCCAACACCCCGGCATTGTGTAACACGCCATCAAGCCGGGGGATCTGCGCTGTCAGATCGTCTGCAACCTGTTGGCATTGTGCTGGCGTAGTATGTAGCAAATCCAGGGTCACGATATGAGCTGGTAGGCCGCCCATTGCGGCAATCTTCGCCTGAACCGCCTGTAATTTGCTCTCGGTTCGTCCCAATAGCACCAACTGAGCACCGAAGCGAGCATAGGTCAGTGCCGCTTCACGGCCGATGCCGGCGCTAGCTCCGGTGACCAAAATAATGCGTTGTTTGAGCAGGTGCTTTGGTGGGGTGTAATGCACAATCGTTCCTCGCGCCTTGCTGGCTATTCCACTTGCATGGGGAAATGGGTGAATTGCGAAGCCACATCAGGTTGTTAAATAATGTGTCTTATGTCTAGCATTTTCAATGAGTACGGCATTCTTTTATCACAAAGTTGCATAGTGATGATTGGGTTAAGCCTTAAATTAGTCCAGGAAAACATCCGCCCCCCTGAATAAGAAATTTTTATTTAGCCGCGACAGCAGACGCCGCGATTGGCTAAAATGATCTCGATCATACCAAAAACCTGTAAATAAAGGCGGAATCTGTGGAGTTTATATCTGTTTACGGCCTCTTCTTGGCTAAGGTGTCGACGGTGGTCATCGCCATTGGCGTGCTAGCGTTGTTAGCAGCCAGCCTAGGGCAACGTAAGAACCGACAGAAAGGGGAACTGCAACTGACCGATCTGGGGGAGCAATATCGTGAAATGCAGCGCGCCATGCGGCTGGCGCGCATGAGTGAGGCCGAACAAAAAATTTGGAGCAAACAATTCAAGAAGCAGGCCAAAGCCGACGACAAGCTGAAAAAGCAAAACGCTAGATCCGGTACTATCGAGGTGACCCAACCTTGCCTGTACGTGCTGGATTTTAAAGGTAGCATGGATGCTCATGAAGTCACTTCGCTGCGTGAGGAGATCTCGGCGGTGCTGGCGGTAGCCTCCACGCAAGATGAAGTTCTGCTACGGCTGGAAAGCCCTGGCGGTGTGGTGCACGGCTATGGTCTGGCGGCTTCGCAGTTGGAACGCTTGCGTAAGGGCGGGATCCGCCTGACGGTAGCGGTCGATAAGGTGGCGGCCAGTGGGGGTTATATGATGGCCTGTGTGGCCGATCGCATCGTAGCGGCCCCCTTTGCCGTTATCGGTTCAATCGGAGTGGTAGCGCAAATCCCAAATTTCCACCGCCTGTTGAAAAAGAACGATATCGACGTTGAGCTGTATACCGCTGGGCAATTCAAACGCACGCTGACGCTGTTTGGTGAGAATACCGAACAGGGCCGCGAGAAGTTCAGATCGGATCTGAACAAAACTCACGAACTGTTCAAACAGTTCGTGCACCAGCAGCGACCTTCGTTGGATATCGGCAGCGTTTCCACTGGTGAACACTGGTTTGGCACCCAGGCAAAAGAGAAAGGACTGATCGATGCGATCGGCACCAGCGACGATCTCCTGATTGCCGAGGTCGATAGCTACAAAGTGATCTCCGTACGCTATACGCGTCGCAAACGCCTGGTGGATCGCTTCACCGCTAGTGTCGCCGAGAGTGTAGATCGTCTACTACTGCGCTGGTGGCAACGCGGGGATAAACAACTGTTTTGAATGTGATGATTAAATTCACCCTGGGGGCTTGCCCCTTTTTTATTTCTGAGAAAAGCCGCAGGGCTGATGTTTAAACATATTAAGATCCTATTCCAGCAGGCGTATGGCGTATATTGTTGCAGCCAGTTTGGACACGGACAGCGAGCAACACCCGTAGCGTACATGGAGACGTGAGGATGGTGGGTATTGCCCAGGGCCAAGATGGCAAATGGTAGCCTGGTGGGATAGGTTCTAAATACGGCGGTGGTTTTGTCTTAGGCAACCGAGCCTGCTTTAAAAGAATCTGCCGCAAGAAATTAATGCGCTTTTTTTGCTCAATGCCTTGAGCGGCCATGCCATACAGATAATCTTCATGCTGACAAATGCTGTGGGGCTTCACAATCGAGCGGTATTAGTGCACATTTATTTATTACACTCTAAACATAAATTTTATCAATTCATTTTTATGCTCATACCCGCTCGCATTTATTGGTAAACCTACTAGGGTTCATGTCGTCCGGATGTCCAACGGTAGCAACCGATTGGCGAAATCTGTCATTACGTGCTAATTAGGTTGCGTGGCGCTTTTTATCAGGTACAGTGTGTGATTTTGCGGTATTGCGTGGAATTTTTTATTTACATGATGATTGAATTTCGTACAGCCATACGGCCAAAAAAATATGTTGATCTCTTTCTTGATTGCCGCAATATGAAAAAGAGACACGATTGCTGTGGTATGGCGAGATAAAAGGCTTCCTTCTAGCTAGAAGTTATAAATTTAGGTAAAGGTAAATATGGGTAAAGCTCTTGTAATAGTTGAGTCCCCGGCAAAAGCCAAAACTATTAATAAATATTTAGGGAATGGCTATGTGGTGAAGTCCAGCGTTGGTCATATCCGTGATTTGCCGACCAGTGGCTCAGCAAGCAAAAAAAGTACTGATTCAGCCGTAGATCAAGCCAAAAAGAAAGTTAAGAAAGATGAGAAGACGGCGCTGGTTAATCGTATGGGGGTCGATCCTTACCACGGCTGGAAAGCGCATTATGAAATCCTGCCGGGTAAAGAAAAAGTGGTTGCCGAGTTAAAATCGTTAGCGGAAAAAGCCGAACATATTTATCTCGCCACCGACCTTGATCGTGAAGGGGAAGCCATTGCCTGGCACCTGCGGGAAGTGATCGGTGGGGACGACAAGCGTTTTAGCCGTGTGGTGTTTAACGAAATCACCAAAAACGCGATCCAGCAGGCATTCAAACAGCCGGGCGAATTGAATATTGACCGCGTCAATGCACAGCAGGCGCGCCGTTTTATGGATCGCGTAGTGGGCTACATGGTTTCTCCACTGCTGTGGAAGAAAATCGCCCGAGGCTTGTCTGCCGGGCGGGTTCAGTCGGTAGCCGTGCGATTAGTGGTTGAACGTGAGCGCGACATCAAGGCGTTCGTACCCGAAGAATACTGGGAACTGCACGCTGATCTGTTGGCGGAGGGTCACACTGCGCTACAGATGTCAGTGACACATGCCCACGATAAACCCTTCAAGCCAGTCAATCACCAGGAAACCCACGCTGCCATCAAGCTGCTGGAAAAGGCACGATATACCGTATTGGATCGTGAAGACAAACCGACCAGCAGCAAGCCGGGCGCACCGTTCATTACTTCCACCTTACAACAGGCCGCCAGCACTCGCCTGGGTTTTGGTGTGAAGAAAACCATGATGATGGCTCAGCGGTTGTATGAAGCCGGGTACATTACCTATATGCGAACTGATTCCACCAACCTGAGCCAAGATGCACTCACCATGGTGCGTGGCTACATCGGTGACAATTTTGGTACCAAGTATCTGCCAAAAGAGCCGAATCAGTACAGCAGCAAGGAAAATTCACAGGAAGCACACGAGGCCATCCGTCCTTCGGACGTTAACGCGATTACCGAGCAGTTGAAAGATATGGAAGCAGACGCGCAGAAGCTGTATCAGTTGATCTGGCGTCAGTTTGTCGCCTGTCAGATGACGCCGGCGCAGTATGATTCCACCACGTTGTCGGTTAAGGCGGGTGATTACCAGCTACGCGCTAAGGGTCGCACGCTGCGCTTCGATGGTTGGACCAAGGTCATGCCTGTGCTGCGCAAGGGCGATGAAGACCGTACACTGCCGTTTATTGACGTTGGCAGCGAGTTGGATCTGCAAAAATTGATCCCAAGCCAACACTTTACCAAACCGCCAGCGCGTTACAGCGAAGCCTCATTGGTCAAAGAACTGGAAAAACGTGGCATTGGTCGTCCGTCGACCTACGCGTCGATCATTTCGACCATTCAGGATCGTGGCTATGTGCGGGTGGAAAGCCGCCGTTTCTACGCGGAGAAAATGGGCGAGATCGTGACTGACCGGTTGGCAGAGAACTTCTGTGGGTTGATGAATTACGATTTTACCGCCCGCATGGAAGACGGGTTGGATCAGGTTGCCAATAATCACGCCGAGTGGAAAGTGATACTGGATAAATTTTTCGCCGATTTCAGCGAACAGTTGGAAACAGCAGAGAAAGTACCAGAGGAGGGTGGCATGCGCCCGAACCAAATGGTGATGACCAACATTGACTGCCCAACCTGTGGCCGCAAAATGGGTATCCGAACCGCCAGTACCGGCGTGTTCCTCGGTTGCTCCGGTTATACGCTGCCACCGAAGGAACGCTGCAAAACCACCATAAACTTACTGCCGGAAGCAGAAGTACTCAATATTCTCGAAGGGGATGAAGCGGAAACCAACGCGCTGCGTGCCCGTGGCCGT
Organism: Serratia symbiotica; assembly: GCF_000821185.2. Classification (NCBI taxonomy): domain Bacteria; kingdom Pseudomonadati; phylum Pseudomonadota; class Gammaproteobacteria; order Enterobacterales; family Yersiniaceae; genus Serratia; species Serratia symbiotica. The sequence goes on from NZ_CP050855.1 coordinate 1,075,412, forward strand.
TGTCAGAAATGTGGTACAGCGATGGACAGCTACCTGATCGACAATCAACGTAAGCTGCATGTTTGTGGCAACAACCCGGCGTGTGATGGTCATGAGATCGAAGAGGGAGAGTTCCGCCTTAAAGGTTATGATGGCCCGGTGGTTGAGTGCGACAAGTGTGGTTCTGAAATGCACCTAAAAATGGGACGTTTTGGTAAGTACATGGGTTGTACTAATGATCACTGCAAAAATACCCGTAAGATCCTGCGTAACGGCGACGTTGCACCACCGAAGGAGGATCCCGTTCCATTGCCGGAACTACCGTGCGAGAAATCTGACGCTTACTTCGTCCTGCGCGATGGGGCAGCTGGCATATTCCTGGCGGCTAACACCTTCCCTAAATCGCGTGAAACCCGCGCGCCGCTGGTGGAAGAACTGGTTCGCTTTAAGGATCGCCTAGCGGAGAAACTCCGTTATCTGACGGATGCGCCAGTGGCCGATAGTGCGGGTAATAAAACGCTAGTGCGTTTTAGCCGCAAGACTAAACAGCAATATGTCATTTCTGAGAAAGACGGCAAGGCGACCGGCTGGTCTGCCTTCTATGTGGACGGCAAATGGGTGGAAGGCAAAAAGTAAATTTTTAGCTTGGATCCCCCCAACAAAAAAACTAGCCCATGTGGCTAATGCCGATCGTTTAATAATCAACCAAACGATCCGCTGGCTGGTATAAAAAGGATGCAGTTCGCTGATGGATCTTTGCTTATGATGCGTCTGACGGTCGCTGTCTTATGATTATGGTGGTCAAGCGACTTGGCGGTAAAACTCCTCTACACATCTAGTAAGGGTGTTTATCGTGAGGGCAGACTTGGAAAGCCGAAGGCAAAGAGATGGCGCAGTGGGGTAAGGTGGCTATCATCGTCAAAGCCTGATACTTGCACGGAACCTGAGTTATCCGAATAGAGCGGCTGGGTCGCATTGCATGACAGGCGGTGCAGAAGGCGCAAGCCTAGGTACAAAGCGGATGGCGTTGGGTAGTAGACCTTGATCTGGAAAAGTTCTTTGACCGGGTTAACCATAACATCTGGATATCATGGTTAACCTACAAAATCAATGCTCTCAGACGACTCAAACTGATAAGGTGCTATCTGGTTAACCGGAAGTTAAAGGCGTACTGGAGGTACTGGGTCAGTGGATACATGGAAGGCTGCAATGGCGGCAATGAAAAAGGTCATATACCTGGGTAAAAGCGCTGATGAGAAAGGGGCTTCCTGGAAAATGGGGTGATACCTCTAATTGTTTGAATATGTTCTACAATGCGGTTTTTGAGGTATCTCATGGTCAGCGTTAATATTCATTGTCCCCCGTTGTGATCCTGCTCTGGTTAACCGTCATGCTTAGAACCCTAAAGGCCAGGAACGCTTCTGCTGTCGTGAGTGCCGGTGTGTATTCCAGCTACCCTACACTTATCAGGTCAGGAAGCCAGGTGTTACAGAGCCAATCGTTGATATGGCCTTCAACGGCGCTGGGGTTCACGATACAGCAACAACACTTCTCTCTGCTTCTCACGTTCCATTGAGATGTATGAAAAAGTTATCGGTTCCTTCATTAAGAAACACATGTGCTACTAATTGGATGCATCACCAATGAATCTATCCTTGCCTGTTTTTCGCCACTATTGCCCAAATCTTTATGTTGCTGGAAAAGCAACATAATTATTCTCATAATGTGATAAATCTCTACACTTGAAGCTTCGATGCGATATAGTGGTTATATAAAATACTTTTTATTAATTAAATATTATTAATAATGGCGATATCTTCAGCATCTGGCAGTAGGAACACACCGTCTCTAAGGCTTCTAACTCTTCATCATACTTGAGATACCGTTACATTTGGCTGCGGAAAGCCGCAGTCTTTAATCTAGAGTGGTATAAGATATGAAATTGCAACAGCTTCGTTACATTGTGGAGGTGGTTAACCACAACCTGAATGTTTCCTCGACGGCAGAAGGGCTTTACACCTCGCAACCGGGCATCAGCAAGCAGGTGCGCATGCTGGAAGATGAGTTAGGTATCCAGATTTTCGCCCGCAGTGGCAAACACCTGACCCAAGTTACCCCGGCTGGCCAGGAAATTATCCGCATTGCGCGTGAAGTGTTGTCCAAAGTGGATGCCATTAAGGCCGTCGCTGGCGAGCATACCTACCCGGATAGAGGTCACCTTTACATTGCCACTACCCATACCCAGGCGCGATACGCCTTGCCAAACGTTATCAAGGGCTTTATCGAACGCTATCCACGGGTGTCGTTGCATATGCACCAAGGCTCGCCAGCGCAGATAGCCGAAGCGGTTTCCAAAGGCACTGCTGATTTCGCCATCGCGACGGAAGCGTTGCACCTGTATGACGATTTAATCATGTTGCCATGCTACCACTGGAATCGCACGGTAGTGGTGAAGCCCGATCATCCTCTGGCTGACAAAAGCCACATCACCATTGAAGAGTTGGCTGCTTACCCAATCGTCACCTACACGTTTGGCTTTACTGGCCGCTCAGAGTTGGACACTGCGTTCAATCGCGCCGGCTTGACGCCGCGTATCGTATTTACTGCTACTGACGCCGACGTGATTAAAACCTACGTACGCCTGGGGCTGGGAGTTGGTGTGATCGCCAGTATGGCGGTGGATCCGCTGCAAGACTCGGATCTGATGACTGTGGATGCGCGTGGTGTTTTTACTTACAGCACCACTAAAATCGGTTTTCGCCGTAGCACTTTCCTGCGTAGCTACATGTACGACTTTATCCAGCGTTTCGCTCCACACCTGACACGTGACGTGGTCGATAATGCCATAGCATTGCGCTCTAACGAAGATATCGAAGCCATGTTCAAGAGCGTTAAACTGCCGGAGAAATAGACTAGCTGGCTGCTATTGACGTATTGCCTCTGTAAACCGCTAATCATTAACAAAGGCACCTTGATTTTTCTGTCACAGCGGTTTTATTTTTGAATCCAGTAGATGCCCCATTTTGGTGGCCTTAGTGGCCAGATAATGCGCATTCTTTGGGTTTTTGCCTACGATCAGGGGTACGCGGGCGGTGATGTTGATACCAGCTTCGCTCAGGATGTTAACCTTTTGCGGGTTGTTGGTCAGTAAACGCACCGCATTCACTCCTAGCAGTTTGAACATATCAGCGCACAGGGTGAAGTCACGTTCGTCGGCGGCGAAGCCGAGCTGATAGTTGGCCTCCACAGTATCAGCCCCTTGATCCTGCAAAGCGTAGGCACGGATCTTGTTCAACAGGCCGATATTGCGGCCTTCTTGACGATGGTAAAGCAGAATGCCACGTCCTTCTTCGGCGATATACGCCAGCGCAGCTTCCAGTTGGAAACCGCAGTCGCAGCGCAGGCTGAATAATGCATCACCGGTTAGACACTCAGAATGTATGCGTGCCAGCACCGGCATCTCGCCAGAGATATCCCCAAAAACTAACGCCAGATGGTCATGCCCGGTAGCCAACTCTTCGAATCCTACCATAAGGAAGTCACCCCAAGGTGTCGGCAATTTAGCTTCTGCCACCCGTTTAAGCTGCATGTTATTTTCCACAAATACATCCTATTCAATCGTTGTTACGCATCCTACGTCCGGTTCAGTGAACTGACCAGTACTAAAACGTGCTACGCCGATCTCTGTTTCATTCATTATCGGCTATTTTGCCACAATTTCTTGGTTGGCAGTGCTCAGAAAACCAGCAGATGATATTATTTAACGCCTATTTTTATTGCACTGAGCTAATTTTTTTCGCGTACTATCGATCCAACTACCTGTTGGTTCAGCCATGAGGGGTAAGGGGATGCATGAAATAGCAAAACGCACGGCGGTGGGCGCGTTGCTACTGCTGATAATGCCGATGATGCTTTGGGTATCTGGCTGGCATTGGTGCCCCGGCAGTAATGAAATGCTGCTGAAAGGGCTGTACTGGGTTACTGCGACCGTGACGTCACCATGGGGATCCCTCACTAGCATTCTCCTCAGCGCCTGGTTCCTGTGGTGCCTACGCTTATGCCCCAAGGCAGCCATCGGGCTGGTAATGTTGCTTTCCGCTGCGATGTTAATCGGTCAGGGCATAAAATCGATGATCAAGGATCGGGTGCAAGAACCCCGGCCATTTGTCGTTTGGCTTGAACAGAATCACGGCGTTGATGAAAAATACTTTTATTCGTTACATAGCAAACAGCGTAGCGCATTAGTGGCGGAGTTGTCGCAGGGGCAAAATCTGGTGCCAATTTGGTTGAGCAAGCATTGGCAGTTTGAAACCGGTTTTGCCTTCCCATCAGGGCATACCTTGTTCGCTGCTACCTGGGCGCTGCTGGGTGTTGGGTTATTGTGGCCGCGCCGCCACTACAAAACCGTAGTGCTACTGATGCTATGGGCAGCAGGTGTTATGGGTAGCCGTCTAATGCTGGGTATGCATTGGTCACGCGATTTAGTCATGGCTACGTTGATCAGTTGGCTACTGGTGACGCTCACCTGCTGGCTGGCACAGCGGTGGTACGGATTATTGATGCCGCCACAAGGGCAGCAGGGCTTGACGGTAGGTAAATCACAAAAATGATTAAGTAATGACGTTGTCACCTACATCAGCGGCTCGCGAATGAGCCGCATTAATCGCTGGTGTCGCCATGCCATTAGCCATTTGTTTGGTTACCCTCACAACCTGATAAATCCGCTATTTTGAGCAGCTTCCGGGGTAATTTGTGCGACGAAAATGCGAGCAAATGTGTGGTCTTATCGTGCCGCAGGGTTTCCCAGCCACGATGGGAAATGCTAACTTAATAGTTAGGGACGCCACATATTGGCATAGTTCATCTGATTAACTCGGCTTTATGGGAAAGAATGTGAAATACTTGCTGATTTTTTTATTTATTTTGGTGATTTTCGTGATTTCGGCCACCTTCGGTGCACATAACGATCAGGTAGTGACTTTTAACTACTTAATTGCCCAAGGTGACTATCAAGTTTCAACCTTGTTGGCTGTGCTGTTTGGTGCCGGTTTTATCCTGGGATGGATCATTTGCGGCCTTTTCTATCTGCGTACCCGCATTGCCCTGGGGCGCGCCGAACGCAAGATTAAAAGGCTGACGCTGCAACTTGAACAGCCTGCTGAACCAGTGGTTCAGCCCATCGTCAACAAGGAATGAGCCTCAATGCTAGAACTGCTGTTTCTATTGCTGCCCGTGGCTGCCGCGTATGGTTGGTACATGGGGCGCAGAAGTGCTCAGCAGGATAAACAACAGGAGGCCAACCGCCTATCGCGTGAGTATGTTGCCGGGGTTAACTTCTTGCTTTCCAATCAGCAAGATAAGGCGGTCGATCTGTTTCTTGATATGTTGAAAGAGGACAGCAATACCGTTGAAGCTCATCTGACGTTGGGTAACCTGTTTCGTTCGCGTGGTGAAGTTGACCGCGCTATCCGCATCCATCAGGCACTGATGGAAAGCTCGTCACTGACATTCGAACAACGCCTGCTGGCGGTGCAACAACTGGGTCGCGATTACATGTCAGCCGGTATGTATGACCGCGCGGAGGACATGTTCAGCCAACTGATTGACGAAGAAGATTTCCGCATCTCGGCTCTACAGCAACTGCTAGTGATCCATCAGGCCACCAGTGATTGGATGAAAGCGATTGACGTGGCGGAAAAGCTGGTCAAGCTAGGTATGGATAAGCAGCATATTGAGATCGCTCATTTTTACTGCGAACTGGCATTGCAGGCGGTGAGTAGTGACGATCTCGATAAAGCGATGTCCCTACTAAAGCGTGCCGCCTCGGCAGATAAGCAATGCGCCCGCGTCTCCATCATGTTTGGTCGCATTTATATGGCGCAACACGATTACGCCAAAGCGATAGAATCGCTGCAACGGGTGCTGAGCCAAGATAAGGAATTGGTTAGCGAGACGTTGCCGATGCTGCACCAATGCTACCAGTATTGGCCGGATCAGCAGCAGGTTTGGACCGCTTTCCTTAAACGTTGTGTGGAGGAGAATTGCGGTGCAACTGCTGAACTGATGCTAGCAGAGATTATCGAACAGTATGAAGGGTGCGATGTGGTGCAGGCGTATATCAACCGACAATTGCAGCGTCATCCTACCATGCGTGTATTCTATAGGTTGATGGATTATCATTTGGCGGACGCCGAAGATGGGCGGGCAAAGGAGAGTTTGCTGCTGCTACGTGACATGGTCGGCGAGCAGATACGCACCAAACCACGTTATCGCTGCCATAAATGCGGCTTTACCGCCCATTCGCTCTATTGGCACTGCCCATCGTGCCGGAGCTGGGCGTCGGTCAAACCGATACGTGGCCTTGATGGTCAGTAGCCGTAGACAAAATCTCCACTCAATTGGAATTGTTGACGCTGCTAACCTTGTTCAGGATCGGCATGATAACCAGTGATGACTGGAGCAGTTATCATACGGTTTCGTTTACGTCATTTATGAGTATGTCATACTACGAGGCAGTAGCAGCCTCGTGCCGCACCACAATTTTATTGGTGTTGAACACCACACTTCCTTAATTATTGAGTAAAAGTGATAATAATTTTATATCATAGATTTTTCTCTTAAAATTTAAGTACTGATTTGACGAACAATCGTTAGAGACTTCTTTTAATTCGCGAATCGATGTATTCGGCTGTGAATTAACACCAAGACATGTGAAACTCAGAGGTACCGGTGGTTGGGTTCCATTAATAACCATATTCATAACCCCTAAGGGGGTATCCATATTGGCGTAATTTTCTGTAGAGGTTGTATCTTGGTCAAAAGAATGGTTATACCCTTCATTACGTATCCATCGAGAGTTCCAGAACGATTGCGTAAATAGGGCGGAAATATGATCATTGTAATACTGACGTAACATATCACCATTAAGTTCTGCATAAGCAATTATTCTGTCATGGCTAAAACCTTCTCGAGCCACAAACTCTCCCATGTGGGTATAATCGTTTATAAGCCTCGTCAGACGTTCTCGCCTTAGCGAATTTTCAGGAGATAAATTTCGTGCATTGATTAATGATTCATCAACACTAAAAAAGTTAGATGCTGGCCTTATTTCATATATATATGTAACAAACTCCTTAGAAAATGGCTCCTCACTGTTCGGCCGAGCCAATGAAGCCGCATGCATTACTGCTGTTCTTAAGCTTGATGTGGTAGAAACAAAATTAGATCTTCTGCCTTCTAGTGACTCCCCTTCGAAATGGTGTGTGAGATCATCATCTGGTTGTCCCTCTTCCCATGGATACATCCCCCCTGAAATATTTATTTTTGAAAGATCACGGTCATCTACTCTGTAAACAATATGAAAAGGATTTACAGACCATGCTATAAAACTAATAAACAAGAGTGGAATCAAGATGATTATTTTTTTCATTTATTCCCCACTTATATATAATTAACCAATAAGTACAGTTTTATCCTGGCTCAGTGATTACAGAAGTTAGGCCTACAGCATACTTGTTATATTGTGGTTACTATTTTTATAACAATTAAACAAACCATTATGGGATGCTAAAAATAATTAAATTTATAAAAATAGATGTCATTTAATAATCACGATATAATTGTTATTTTTTACTTCCTTGTCATTTTGGCCAGTTTGGATAATTCTCAATCCCCAATATCTCAGATTGGTCGTTAGGGGATACACAAACATCAACTTGATCCTTAAATAATCGTGATTGACTGGCTATATTAAACATGTTTGTAATAAACCCATCTCCGCGACCATTGGCTCCAGATGTACTGAAATAATAAGCATCGCTTCCGTTAATATTCATTTTGATGTGTAGCGTCGGCCAAGTATTATCTTTTGCATGACTTATCCCAACTTGTGTAATAAATCCTGTTCTTATCACCCCGTTATTGGCATAACAAATTTGATGAAGGTTTACATTGGACGCATTTGCCATGATAGGCATCATCATGATAATTATAAACAGTTTAATATTCATACTTAAGTATCCATTATAAGGAAAACAGGTATGAGAACCCTTCTTGGATAGGGAAGTATTCACCAAAAGAAGGAATATCTATAGCATATTTGACTCTACTCCTTATTACTAATATCGCCAACCCCTAATGTAAATGATAGACACAATTGGACTTTGAAAGTGACGAAAAAAATGCCACCAAGTGGTCATTCTAAGTGGCTAAAACAAACCAGACGGCTTACACCGCAGATTGCCATTTCTCGCCATCTGATTTACGACAGTCAAATTACCTATAACCATTTTGATTGCTTAACCATCATCGTGGTTAAGTTACTCCTAAACTCTAATTCTCCCATTGGCCCAACATAAGTTATTGGTTATTCAAAAGTACTTAACGTACGTTTTGTACGGTGAGGTTCCAGCCCCCTCAACACCGCGCCTAAACCGGCTGGGCGACGACGGTTTTTTTCCGTCTTCAGCACTCACATTCTTTTTTCTTTTAGACGCTATACTTGAGTAGAATACTGTTTATATACGCAGTAATTTGATGCTACAACGAAATTCATCCACTGTCAATATCTGAGGTGCACCGTATCAAGATTACACTTAAAATAATAATATTTATCAATAAAAATAAATTTTTGCTGTGAAGCAGCACTCAAATGAAAGGTCGCAGCCGTTGCCACATCGTTGTTGACCGTCGCCGGATGCACCCTCGTCCTGAACGCCACACGGCTCACCAATGCGTCTGATGATGGGTTCGGCCCTAACTTTACGACGAGAAAATTAACGGCAGTTTTTGGGAATAGTGAAGTCATGCTGAAATGTGAGAATAATCAGTTTTGACGGGTTAATAGGGAGTTTATAGCATGAGATATGATTCCCTTTCCTTTGACGAATTTCTGATAGGGTGATCCATAATATGACTATGCTGCGGAGATGAAATGGGCCAGAGAATAATGTTATACCCCTGAATTCAAAAGAAGGGCAATACCTTCTTTGCAAAATGGCTTCTGATCGCAGGGTGTTTCCGGGTCAGGGTGCTTTGAGGGGATAGAGCCAAGAGAAACATTGGAAACAGCACTTAGGAGGGTAGTGAGAGAAGAGCTGGAGATAATGAAATCACTTCTGCCTAGAAAGGATTGACTTGACGCCCCCTGTAGAACCTTCTCTACCGTTCATAAACTGTGCCATATAATGGCTAACGCAGGTTGCGGCTGGGATCCAAGCGGGCTGGCATGTAGAATGCGGCGTTCAGTCTGGCGGGTGACTATCTGATAATATCCTTTTTACAGAAGGCAGAAGAAATGAATTCTGAGAATAAAATCAAAAATACTGGCTTAAAATCATCGCCAATCGTCGTCGCATTGGATTACGCAAACAAGGACACTGCGCTGGCGTTTGCTGACCGTATCGATCCAAAGGATTGCCGACTAAAAGTAGGTAAAGAGATGTTTACCTTGTTTGGGCCGCAACTGGTGCGTGATCTGCATGCGCGCGGTTTTGACGTTTTCCTCGACTTGAAATTTCATGATATTCCCAATACTACCGCGCAGGCGGTGGCGGCAGCGGCTGAGCTGGGCGTTTGGATGGTCAACATCCACGCCAGCGGCGGCGCGCGCATGATGGCTGCCGCCAAAGAAGCACTGTTGCCCTATGGTGCTGATGCACCGATATTGGTTGCCGTCACCGTGCTGACCAGCATGGAGCAGGATGATCTGCACGGTATTGGGATTGACGTTAGCCCAGCAGAGCATGCTGAGCGCCTGGCGTGTCTGGCACACAGTTGCGGGCTTGACGGTGTGGTATGTTCCGCCCATGAAGCGCAGCGGCTGAAGGCGGCTTGCGGTCGGGCATTTCAACTGGTCACACCGGGAATCCGGCCGGCTGGTAGCGCTGCTGGCGATCAACGCCGCATTATGACGCCAGTGCAGGCGCTGGCGGCGGGCGTTGATTATATGGTGATCGGCCGTCCGATTATGCAATCTGTCGATCCGGCTGCGACTTTACGCGCCATTCGCGCTTCGCTGGCCTGAGGATAAGCTGATGAACGATGATAACAGCCGCCTGGTGTACTCCACCGACAGCGGGCGAATCAAGCAGCAAGAAGTGAAATCACCGCGCACCAAGGGCGATGGCATAGTGCGCATTCAGCGTCAAACCAGTGGGCGCAAGGGGAAGGGCGTGTGCCTGATTACCGGTGTTGGCCTGGATGACGCCGCTTTGGACAAACTGGCGGCTGAACTGAAAAAGAAATGCGGCTGCGGGGGGGCGGTCAAAGATGGCGTGATTGAAATCCAGGGTGACAAACGTGACCTTCTCAAGCAACTGTTGGTAGCTAAAGGCATGCAGGTAACACTGGTGGGGGGGTAGTTCGAAATTTTTTCTCGTGCTCTCGCGTCATTTACGGTAGCGAATATCCTGATCCTGTTTATTTTTAATGTTTCACAAGTGATGCCTCTAATTGGTTGAGTCTGGGGACAATACGGGTTTTTAAGGTTTCTCATAGCCAGCGTTAATTTCATTGTCCCCGTTGTGATCTTGCTCTGGTTTACCGTCATGATCAGAACCCTAAAGGCCAGGAGCGCTTTCGCTGTCGTGTGTGCCGGTGTGTATTCCAGCTAACAGGTGAAATCATGTTAGTCGGGTATGCCCTAGTCTCAACCGATGAACAGAATCTGAATTTGCAGCGGGATGCGCTTCAGGCGGCAGGGTGCGAAAAAATATTTGAAGACCAGATCAGTGGAGCCAAAGCTAAACGTCCGGGGCTTCAGGCTGTACTTCAGTTTGCCGGTCTTGGAGATACCCTGATGATCTGGCGGCTGGATCGCCTGAGTCGTTCGCTGAAAGACCTGATTGACATGGTTATTGAACAGTATCGGTTTAAAAAGCCTTAAGGGATCCGTTGACACATTTCCAGTTCCGGGATGCTGATATTTCATCTGTTTGGTGCGCAGGCTGAATTTGAACGCAACCTGACGTGCGCGAGAACGCAGGTAGGCATTCAGGCTGCTCGTGCCAGAGGAAGAAAAGGTGGAAGACCAAAAGCGCTAAACAAAGATGAGCAGGCTCTGGCTGTACAACTTTTATGATGAAAATATATAAATGGTGTTTTCATGATATTACGTTTCACACGGGGATGGGTTGTCTGCAGCAGGACAGTTTTATCTTCTGGCTGCCTGAAAAACAGGTAGCATAGATTTTTTTGATTTTTCTCTGTTAATGTGACAGTGCTTTAGGTTGTCCATCATACTTCTTCGCAAACCAGAAGGGGCAAAGAACACCGGCGATGTTCATCGCCGGTATTGGATGTGTTCCCGAAAGAACGCCTGATGTTAGTGTGCCGGACGGACAATCACGCTGCGGGTTTCCATGCGTACTTCGGCGATGGTGACTTGTAGGGCATCGCTTTGGCGATAAGCCACTTCGCCCTTGATTTGCACGGTGCCGGTTTCTTGGCTGCACTGTATCTCATCACGCACTGCATGAATGAACGGCGCAGGGATAAAGGCAACGGCACCGTTGTCCAGCAGACGCACACGCATGCCACCGCGCGTAACATCGATGATTTCCGCCGTGAAGCGCTGATCAGTACCCGCCTTATCGTGCAGATAGCGGGCGTACAGCCAATCGCCGACATCGCGTTCTGCCATGCGATTTAAGCGACGGCGTTCAGCCATCTGCACGGTAACCTCATCTTGCGGCTTTTCTGCCGGCTGTTGGGTGATGATCGCTTTCAGCAAGCGGTGGTTGATCATATCGCCGTATTTACGGATCGGTGAAGTCCAGGTGGCATAAGCTTCCAGACCTAAACCAAAGTGCGGCCCTGGGGTGGTGCTGATTTCCGCGAAAGTCTGAAAACGACGGATGCGGCTGTCGAGGAACTGGGTAGGCTGCGAATCCAAGTGGCGGCGCAATTCGCAGAAACCTTCAAGGTCTAGCAGTTTCTCGGCGTTGGCCTCCACGCCGTTGGCTTGTAGCACGCTAACCGCCTGTTCGACCAGCAGCGGATCGAAACCGGTATGCACGTTATACACCCCGAAGCCCAGATGATCACGAAGTACCTTGGCAGCGCAGACGTTGGCAGCGATCATGCATTCTTCAACGATGCGGTTGGCGCTGCGGCGTTGTTCGGTAATGATTTCCAGCACATCGCCTTTCTCACCCAGCACAAAGCGGTAGTCAGGGCGATCCTTGAAAACCAACGCATGCTGATGACGCCAACTGCTGCGTGCATCGCAAACGCGTTTCAGTAAGGTGAGCTGTTGCGCGATGGTCTCGCTTGGCGGTTGCCAACCCGCGATACCTTCCAACCAGTCAGAGACTTCATCGTAAACCAGCTTGGCCTTCGATTCGATCTTGGCGGCGAAGAATTGAATGTCGTTGCCCAACATGCCGTCAGCACCGATAGTTACGCGGCAGGCCAACACCTGACGGCATTCATTCGGGCGCAGCGAGCATAGGTTATCGGACAGATCGCGCGGCAACATTGGGATGTTGAAGCCTGGCAGATAATTGGTGAAGGCGCGCACGCGGGCGATATCGTCCAGCGCGCTACCTTGCTCGACGTAGGCGGTCGGGTCGGCGATAGCGACAGTCAGTTGTAGTGAACCATCACCGTTGTCCACAACGAACAGTGCATCGTCCATGTCTTGGGTGCTGGCGCTATCGATGGTGACAAAATCCAGCGCGGTCAGGTCTTCACGCGCCAGCGCGGTTTCCTGTTCGCTGATGCTGGCCATCTCCGGTGCTTCTTTTTCGAGGTTGTGGCGTGCCAGGGTCACCCACCATGGTGCAAAATGGTCTTCGGCATCGGTAATGAAATGGGTCAAATCGGCATTGAAGCCGCGATCGCCTTTCAGTGGGTGACGACGCATTTCCGCCACTGCCCAGTCACCGGGCTGGAAGGTGTGAGTTAACGTACGCACTGGGTGACACTGAATCGCCTCTTTCAGTAATGGATGGTTGGGCACGATAGACAGTCGGTTATCACGTTTCTGCACGCGTCCAACAAAGCGCGACAAGAATGGCTCTACCAGGTTTTCCGGTTCAGCGAATTCGCGTTCTTTCTCGGTATGTAGCGTGGCGATCACGCGATCGCCGTGCATGACTTTCTTCATGTAGGGCGGGGGAATGAAATAGCTTTTTTGACTGTCGATCTCAAGAAAGCCAAAGCCTTTATCAGTGCCTTTTACTACGCCTTCAACGCGTGGGGTCTGAGAGTGAAGTTGCTGTTTAAGCTGCGCCAGCAGCGGATTATTTTGAAGCATATCGTCCAGTGAATGGGTTGTGAGTGGCAATATTACGGCAGACAGTTTTACGCTAATCACCCGCTGCGGGCAAGCCTAACATCAGGGTTTTGCGGTAGTAGTGCGCAATATCAGCTCCCCTGTTTGGTTGGTAGGCATTTTAGGCGCACGACAGAGAGTACCTACCCTTCGTTAGCGATTCGATTCATCCATGCCGATGCCATTTCTCCATTTTCAGGTTTATCGTCCTCTGCTGTCTGAGAACGTTGTTTCCCCCAATGTCTGCCGCAGGCGATTCTCCCAGGCGTAGAACGCCCCGGTAAGGATCACATCCAATGCTTGTGCTTGATTGAGTCCACTGCTAAACAGCGGCTGTACGCTCTGCGAGGTGAATTGCTCCGGTGTATGTGTCAGGTCTGCGACTACGCGGATCACCGCCTGGCTGGCCGGGTTACTCGCTTTTGCCAGTCCTTGAGTCAGGGTGGCGAACAGCGCATTTACCAGCCCCGCGTCTTGAATATCCTGCGCTACAGCAGCAGCACAGTAGCGGCTGCCGTTAATGCGTGATACCGCCAGCGTGGCCAGCGCTTTCAATTGGGCGGGCAACCCGCCATCCTTGGCGTTGATGTTGATGAATACGCCATTGCGCTCGCGCAGTGCAGAGGCATCATGCGCCAGCAATAGGTAGTAAGACTCTGAGTGCACCTGAGGAGGGCTATGATCCAACACCTGACGTTGCTCGGCGCTGGCCTCATCTACGGTGACTACCGGTAGTCGTGATTGCCACGCCAGTTCCCGGTCTGTAAAAGCGATGCCCTCGGCGTCTGCACTATAAGGGAAGCTTGGAACCGATACGGTCGGCCGCCCAGCCAAGGCGGCCACGCCAGCCACCACCCGCGCCTGATAGCTGACAAAGCCGATGATCTGCGAAAAGGTGACGATATCTACCGGGCTTAACCCGACATTGCCAAGTTGTTGCAACGCTTTGTGGCAGATTAGCATAGGTTGGCTGGCGAGTTGACGGGCGTACTGGGTAATTTGGGCGAGGCGGATATTGCTTTCTCTTGAGGCATCTGAGCTGTGCAACGGGGCGAGGCGGGCGGCGTAGTGGCTACAGAGATATTGCACACCTGTCACCTGTGCGACAGTCAGCGCGGTGCTGAGACGATCATAGAGTGACAATGTCACCGAATGTGAAAGGATCACCTTATCTGGGAATAATACGTGATAACTGGCGAGCGATGCGCTAAAGACCCCGTTGCGTAATCTAAGCGCAGTGTTCAACGCTTCGTCAGCAAAGGCACCCAGCCCCAAGAGGAATCGATCGCGGAGGGTGGCCGCTTGCGGCTCCAGCGGGGTTGCACCGCTCATGCTACTCTGGGTTTCGTGATACCACTGGAGGTTATGTTGTTGACGGCGTAGTTCCATAGGGGCAATCCTTAATCATCGGCAACAGCCACCGTTGCAAACAGTAACGGTAACCAGGTAGAAAGGCAAAAACAGAGTCAATGAGATCCATTGCGGGTCAGGATGTGGCCATAAGCGGCTAAAACGGGCAGAAACAACGCAGAGCGGTGATTGTAGTGGCAATTCATCAGCGTGGTACCTGTTGTTATAGAAACTCAACGTAGTAGATATCCTCACCGATCATATTAGCGAGATAAAATAATGTTACGTACTAATAAATAACTGGAGAGAATAAAATATAATGACATCTAAGAAAAAATAATTTGTATTTGAGCTTGTTAGCCAATCTATAGCGACAAAAACCGCCGCCGGTTTTCTAAGTGGCGCATGCTGAAGGCCACCGTCAGTACTGGACTCCCTCACGCCTCCGGCCATCAGCGGTCAATGCTTCGCCAAAGTGGCTGGTGATCAGCCGCTTGGTTAACTCATGCAGTGGTGCTGCTAGTACTTCCGCTGTGCTACCGCGTTCAACGATCTCCCCTGCGTGCATCACCATGACTTGATCGCTAATATGCTTCATCATACCCAGGTGTTGGGTTACATAAATATATGAAATACCATAATTTTCTTGCAGCTCTAGCATCAAGTTGATGATCTGCGAGCGCATCGACATATCCAACGACGCCAGTGCTTCGTCGGCGATGATCACTTTGGGTTGCAGGATCAACGCGCGCGCCAGCGCGACGCGCTGCTTCTGACCAGAAGCCAGCATATGCGGGTAGTAATAAGCATGGTCTGGCAGCATGCCAACCTGACGCAACGTCTGGTTGATGCGTTGCTGGCGATCCGTTGTCTCTAGGTCAGTATTCAGGCGTAGCGGGGCGTCCAGTAACTGACCGACACGCTGCCGTGGATTGAGCGAGGTACTTGAGTCTTGAAAAATCATGCGGATACGCTGGCTGCGATAACGGTAATCGCCATATTTCAGTGGGTGGTTGCCAATCAGGAGTTCGCCAGCAGAGGGTTCCACCATACCGGACAACATTTTGGCCAACGTCGATTTACCCGAACCGTTCTCTCCGATGATCGCCAGTGTTTGACGTTCGCGCAGGGTAAAACTGACCGATTTCACTGCCTCAACGTGTTGGCGGCGAAACAGCCCGCTACGATAGCGATAGGTTTTGCTCAGGTTGCGCACTTGCAACAACGTTTCCACGTTATTGCCCCTCCATGTTGAGTGGGAAATGGCAGGCGAAGAAGTGGTTTTTAACCGAACGTAGGCGCGGCGTTTCAATACATTTCTTCTGTGCATAGGGGCAACGCGGCCCTAGACGGCAGCCAATCGGCAGATGTTCCAACGGAGGGATAGCACCTGGCAAAGTATTCAGCCGACTTTTATGCGGCAATGAGCGGCCAAAATCTGGCATGGCGCGGATCAGTGCCTGGGTGTAAGGGTGGTGTGGGGCGGCCAGCAGATCTTCACACTGTGCGCTCTCCACTGTCTGGCCGCAGTACAATACGTTCACCCGGTCGGCCCACTTGCTCATCATCTGCAAATCATGGCTGATCAGTAAAATGGTGGTGCTGTTGTTCTGATTAAGGCTCGCCAGCAGGCGGAAAATTTGCGCCTGGGTGGTCGGCTCCATGGCGTTGGTGGGTTCGTCGGCGATCAACAGACGCGGCTGATTGGCCAAGGCGATGGCGATCATGACCTTCTGGCATTCCCCCTCGGTCAGCTCGTAGGGAAAACAGCCCATAATATCGTGGTGATCTCTGATGCCGACGCGGTGCAGCAGCTCGATGACACGCTGTTTACGCCAGTTGAAGCGCTGCCACCAGCGGCCTTTATAAGTCCAGCCGGGGATTGCCTGTGTTATCTGGCGGCCGATGCTCTCGGAAGGATCAAGGCATGACTGTGGTTCTTGGAAAATCATCGACACATTGTGCCCAACCAGCTTGCGCCGTTCACGCGGCGTTAGCTGTAGCAGATCGATATCGTTGAAGCGCAGGCGATCGGCGGTAATGCGCCAGTTATCCTTGGTGACGCCGCAGATAGCCTTAGCGATCAGGCTTTTGCCCGAACCGGATTCCCCTACCAGGCCGCGTACTTCGCCTTCATTCAGCATTATACTGACGCGGTCAACCGCCTTGATCGGCCCATCGGGCGTCATAAACTCAATCGTCAGATTGCGGATATCGAGCAACGGCATTATTCCACTCCGGCATTGATTGCGCGACGCATACCGTCGCCCAATAGGTTAACCAGCAGCACGCTGATCAGGATCGCTGCACCGGGCAGCATAACGGTCCAGGGTGCCACATACACCAGCTCCAACGCGTCGCCGAGCATGACCCCCCATTCCGCTGAGGGAAGTTGTGCGCCGAGATCGAGGAAGCCCAACGCGGCGATGTCCAGGATCGCCATCGACAACGCGCGGGTAAACTCCGTTACCAATACGGCGGCGATATTCGGCATCACTGCGTACCACAGGATCTGCCGTGTGGACGCGCCGTCCAAGCGCACCGCCACCACATATTCTTTCTCCAACTCGTCGTGCACGGCGCTATAGATGGTGCGCCCCATACGTGGCAACTGTGTCAGCCATACCGCCAGTATGGCATGTTCGAGCTTGGGGCCGATAAAAGCGACCACCACTATCGCGAGTAGCAGCGAAGGGATCGACAGTAGGGTATCAAGGATATGGTTGAGCACCGCTGAACGCAGCCCGTGAGTGACACCAGCGAACACACCGATGATCATCCCGAAAAAGGCGGCAGCGAGTGTCGCGATCAGCGCCGAACCGAAAGTGGCGGCGGTGCCGTCCAGCAGACGGCTGAGAATATCACGTCCAAGGTCATCGGTTCCCAGAAAAAACGAGACATTACCATGATGCGACCATGAAGGTGGCAGCAATTGGTAGCCGAGGAATTGCTGATTCAGTGTGTAAGGTGCCAGCAGGCTACCGAACAGCGACAGCAGCAGTAGCGCGATCACGCCGTAAAAACCAACCATCGCCAGTGCATCGCCGTAAAATATTCGCCAGGTATAACGCAGCGGGCTGGGTATTTTCTTTTCGCGGTATACGTTATCGAGGAGCATACCATGCCTTATTTTTCAACGGTTTGGTAGCGGCGCTCAGAATTTCTGCCAACAGGTTGATGGTGATCACCAGGGTGCTGACCACCATCACGCCAGCGGAGATAGCCGCATAGTCCTGCTGACGCATGGCGATGATCAACCAGCGGCCTAAGCCCGGCCAACTGAATACCATTTCGGTGATCATAGCTAGCGTCAGCATGTTGGAGAACTGTAACCCTAGCTTGGGTATGATCGGCGGTAGCGCATTGTGCAGCACATGGCGGCGGATGATGGTTAAGCGCGACAGCCCACGGGTAGCCGCAGCTTTGATGTAGTTTTTGTTCAGAACGTCATCGGTGCTGATGCGCATCAGTCGTACCACCTCGGTAGTGGGAGCTACTGCCAACGCGGCGATCGGTAATATCATGTGACGCAACGCGCTGGCGACCATCTCAGACCGGTACGGCGAATCCGACAACCAGGCGTCGAGCAGTGCAAAACCGGTGATCGGTTGCACCTGATACAGCAGATTAAAGCGGCCAGAAATCGGTAGCCAGTTGAGATGTAATGAGAAGAAGAGTATCAGCAGCAGTGCCAACCAGAACACCGGTATCGAGAACCCCACTAGTGCGAAGGTACTGATGACGGTGTCCTGCCATTTGCCGCGCATCACCCCGGCGATAATGCCCAGCGGAATACCGATGAACAGTGACAGAGTAAAGGCCAGCAGGCACAGCGACATGGTTGCGGGAAACACTTCACGCAGTTGCTCGCTTATCGCCTGACCGTTGATGCTGGAGACGCCAAAATCCCAGTGCAGCAGGCTGACGAAATAAAACTGATAGGCATCCAGCATTGCTGCACCTTTTAGTGGGGCGTGCGGCGTAAAGTAGCTCAAGCTAAAACTGACCAGCGTCAGGAAAAACAGCGTGATCAGCAACAGCAAAATACGGCGCAAGGTAAAGATGATCACGGTTTGGACTCCTGCGCAGATTCTCGGTACACCCCAGCAAATGATGAGTTACCGAACGGACTGAGTACCAGCCCTTTGATATCGTAACGGTAGGCTTGTTGGCGTAGTGATGATGCCAGGGGCAACACGGGCAGTTGTTGTGCGAGAATTTTCTGCGCCTGGCGGTAGCTGTCGATGCGATGTGAAAGATGCTGCGACAACAGCGCGTTTTCAAGCACATCGTCAAAGCTAAGATTACACCAGTGAGCATAGTTGGTTTGCGAACGGATTGCTGCGCAGCTCAATAATGGCCGGAAGAAGCTGTCCGGATCGTTGCTATCGGTGGACCAGCCGGTGAGGGTTAAATCGTGGTTCATTGCCATCAATCGCACTTCTTGGAACCGTCCTTCAACCGGCACTATGGTGATGTTGACGCCGATCTGAGCCAGATCGGCCTGGATCAGCTCCGCCGTTTTCAGTGGGCTAGGGTTATAGGGCTGAGAGGCTATTGGTACCCACAGCTTTAGGTTCAGTTGTTCGATGCCAGCTTGTGTCAACATTGCGCGTGCTTTGGCTGGATCATATCCGCTGATGTGTGCGTCGTTGTCATAGGCCCAGGACGCGCGCGGCAGGATCGAAGCGGCGGTTTCCGCCGTGCCGTAGTAAATCGACTGCATCAGACGCGGATTGTTGATCGCCAGCGCAATTGCCTGGCGCACTTTCAGATTGTTCAGCGGCGGTTTGCGGGTGTTAAATGCCAGATAAGCGATGTTCATCCCAGGTCGCAATGTCAGGCGCAGACGCGGGTCATCGCGCAGAATAGAAAACTGGCTGGCGGCCGGGTAGGCCAGTACGTCGCATTCGCCTGTCAGCAGTTTGGACAACCGGCCATTGCCGCCAGCCCCTATATCGATGACCACCTGCCGCATGCGCGGCTGCCCCTTCCAGTAGACATCGTTACGTACCAGGCGGATATATTGCCCTAAACGATATTCATTGAGCAGGAAAGGCCCACTGCCAACTGGCTCGCGATCGATCATCTCTTGCCGCCCTTCATGCATCAGTTTATCGGCATACTCTGCCGATAGCACTGGCGCATAATGGGTCGCAAGGTGCCACAGGAACGAGGCATTGGGTGCCTGTAGGCGGATTTCGACGGTAGAGTCATCCAGCTTTTTTATGCTTTGTACGGAACCATCGAATTGCAGGCTATCGAAATAAGGGTATTCGCCACCGTTGACGTTATGGTAGGGGTGTTTCTGATCAAAAACGCGGGCGAAGCTGAACACCACATCATCGGTATTCAGATTGCGGGTCGGCTTGAACCAGGCGGTGGTTTGGAAAGGCACGTTTTTGCGCAGATGAAAACGGTAGGTCGCCCCGTTATCCAGCACTTCCCAGCTCTGTGCTAGCCCAGGGAGCAGCCGATAGGTATAGGGATCGACATCCAGCAGGCGGTCATACAGTTGAGCGGCCAGGGTATCGACCGTCAGGCCCCTCCTGGCTCTCTGCGGATTAAACGTGTGCAGTATGCCACTGACACAGTAGACAAAGCCGCTCTGGCGTATGTCCGGTAGCGGTGTTATGGCGGCGGGTGTCGGTGGTGTAGCCAGGCAGCTCAACGACAATATCCAACAGGGTAAACCACGCATAAAAGGCTTCATGGGTTAATCAGCAATAGCGTTAGTGTACCGCACTCTGACAATCTGCCCAATCCATTGAGCAAAATGGCTGAGTTTTCTTCTTCAGGCATGACACAATGCGTTTTCGCGTTTTAAATGGAGCCATTTTGGCGCACAGAAATGATACGCGGAAGAGGCTTAAACGCGCGCTGCTTCTGGCAGGCGTTTCAGATGATGCACCACTAATAGGGCAAGCAACAGCATGGCACTGATAAACGCCACCACGCCATACCAGCCGAAGCGGTGCCAGAACATACCGCCAAGCGTGCCAGCGACGCTCGATCCGGCATAATAACAAAACAGATAGAGCGAAGAAGCCTGGCCTTTGGCGCGGCGCGCACGGATGCCGACCCAACTGCTGGCTACCGAATGAGCAGCAAAGAAACCGGCACTGAACAGCATCAAGCCGATAAATATCACCGTCACGGGTGACAAAGCGCTGATCAGAATCCCGATCACCATAATGGTGATGGAGACCCATAGCACCGGGCCACGGCCAAAGCGCGAGGTCAGCATCCCCGCCTTGGGTGAGCTGTAGGTGCCGGTGAGGTATACCACCGATAGTAGGCCAACGATGGCTTGGCTGAAGTGATAAGGTTCGGTCAGCAGGCGATAACCAATGTAGTTGAACATAGTGACAAAACTGCCCATCAGCAGGAAACCCTCAGCAAACAGCAGTGGCATCCCCTTATCATGCCAATGCAGCTTGAAATTGATCAGCAGGGTACGCGGGCGCAGCGAACTGGCGCGGAAATGTCTGGAAGCAGGTAAAATGCGCCAAAACAGACCGGCGGCGGCCAAAGCGCACAGGCCGATCACCGCCAGCGCGATGCGCCAGGAGGAGAAGTCGGTCAGCACCCCGGTAATCAGACGGCCGCTCATGCCGCCAATCGAGTTGCCGCTGATATACAACCCCATTGAGAAGGCGACAAAGCTGGGGTGGATCTCTTCGTTCAAATAGGTCATGCCGACTGCCGCTACGCCGCTCAGTGACAAACCTATCAACGCACGCATCAGCAAAATGCCGTTCCAACTGGTCATAAAAGCGCAGATCAACGTACAGATCGCCGCCAGCAGTAATGCCACCACCATCACTGACTTGCGACCAATGGCATCGGACAATGGGCCGGTGAACATCAGGCCGATCGCCAACAGCCCGGTCGACACTGAAAGCGAAAGACTGCTTTGTGCCGGGGAAATGCCGAAGTCGTGCGATAACACTGGCAATATCGGCTGCACGCAGTATAGCAGCGCAAAGGTCGCCAGCCCGGCGGAGAACAACGCCAGAGTGACGCGCATAAATTGAGGTGTACCACGTTCAATGTAAGGAAGCTTGTTGAGGGTGGAACGTTTAACTTTTGGTGCAGCCGCCGCATCATTTTTAGCGACCAGCGTTGGCGGCATTACAGCCGCAGAACGCACAGGGGTTATCACAGCATTTCCTTAACCGAACATCGGGAGAGAGATAAACAGACACTGATGGATTAATGGAATAATAGGGAGAGGAACCTTTTTTGTCTAATAGATTAATAGACGTTTTAGCGATGAAGTTTAGCGGAAAATACGGTGGATTTGTGCAGTAAATCACATAACTAATCAAATAGTTGACGCTGGATGATAAAAAAATCACCATAGCCTTTAGTCTCTATTTACCAGCGCGAAAGAAAATAAGTAGGAGCTGATTTGTGAATGCTGTTGGGCAGCCTGGGTATATCGACCAAATCAAGCAGGCCAATGCGGGGGGCGTTTATCGGCTAATCGATCAGTTGGCTCCAATCTCACGCATCGAACTGTCAAAACGTGCGCATTTGGCCCCGGCTAGCATCACCAAGATCGTGCGCGAACTGCTGGAAGTGCATCTGGTCAAGGAAGTCGAGTGTCAGGACATCAGCAACCGTGGCCGCCCGGCGATTGGTTTGGCGCTGGCTCCCGAAGCTTGGCATTATCTTTCTGCCCGTATCAGCCGTGGCACCCTTACTTTGTCGCTGCGCGATCTCAGCAGCAAATTGGTGGTAGAAGAACATCTCCCCTTGGCTGCCGGACACTGCGACCCACTGTTGAAACGCATTCTCTGCGCAGTCGATCAATTCTTCATCCGCCACCAAAGTAAGCTTGAGCGGCTCACAGCGATCGCCATAACCTTGCTGGGCACTATCGACGTGGCATCTGGTGTAGTACACCACATGCCGTTTTACCCGGTACGGGATATGCCGCTTGGGCCGTCGCTAGAGGCTCACATTGGTCTGCCGGTCTATTTGCAGCACGACATCAGTGCTTGGACGATGGCGGAAGCGCTATTCGGCGCAGCACGTGGCAGTCAAAACGTCATTCAGATCGTCATTGATCATCATGTGGGGGCCGGGATTATCACTGGAGGCCACGTGCTGCACACTGGCCGTCACAGCCTAGTTGAGATCGGGCATATTCAGGTCGATCCCTATGGTAAGCGCTGTTACTGCGGCAATTACGGCTGCTTGGAAACTGTTGCCAGCATTGAAAACCTGCTGGAGATCGCTCAGCAGCGCCTTGGCGCGTCAATGAACTCTAGCCTGCACCGCTTGCCGTTGACCATTGAGTCGCTGTGCGATGCTGCTCTGGCGGGCGATCATCTGGCCCAAGATATTATCTTTGGCGTCGGCTATAGTCTGGGAGGTATTCTGGCGATGATGGTTAATCTGTTTAATCCAGAGAAGATCCTGCTGGGATCACCGCTGAATCGCGCAGCGGAAATTTTGCATCCGGCCATTGCTTCTTGCATTCGCCAGCGGTCGTTGCCAGCCTACAGCGAGCAGGTGCAGGTGGGGGCCACACAGTTCTCCAACCAAGGCACCATGCCCGGTGCGGCCCTGGTGAAGGAAGCATTGTACAACGGTTCATTGCTGGTGCAGCTATTGCAGGGATAACATCAAAATTTCTTATTATTCATAAAAATATTGAGCTGCCTCAAGCATCGACCTTGCTTCTTACCTAGAATTTTTGGTGCGATTTCATCGCCACGTGTATTGGCGAAATCTGGGATAACGGATCGTT
The DNA here is from genome assembly GCF_000821185.2 of Serratia symbiotica. Taxonomy (NCBI): domain Bacteria; kingdom Pseudomonadati; phylum Pseudomonadota; class Gammaproteobacteria; order Enterobacterales; family Yersiniaceae; genus Serratia; species Serratia symbiotica. Next base: position 1,098,778 of record NZ_CP050855.1, read on the forward strand.
CCGAAGCATTTCATCTATATTAAAGCGTTTATTTGTTACAGGAACGGATATCGATGTCGGTGAAACCATCGTTTCTCGCGCGTTGTTGCAGGCGTTGGCGGCGGACGGGCGCTCGGTGGCGGGTTAAAGCCAATCGCAGCGCGTTGCCAGGAAACCTATGAAGGTTTCCGCAAGAGAGATGCATTGATTTTACAGGCATCTTCAACCTTGCCACTGCTCTAGCACCAAATCAATCCCATCACCTGTTTGGATGAAGTGTTTGATGCACATACCGCCACTGACGTCAACTATGACCTGATGAGTGCTGGGCTAAGCGAACTGTCCGCAAAGGTGGACATGGTAGTGGTGGAGGGCAGCGACGGCTGGCGAGTGCTGATAAACGATCTGCACCCTTATTCCGAATGGGTGGTGCAAGAACAACTACCAGTAGTGTTAATCGTCGGCATTAAGCAGGGTTTCGTCAGCCATGCGTTGCTCACCGCCCAGTCGATTATCAACGATGGGTTAACACTGCTTGGCTGGGTAGCTAACCGTATCAATTCAGGGCTGGCACACTACGTTGCGACCATCTGCGCGTTTTAGCAACGTATCCCTGCACCATTGCTAGGTGAAGTGCCGAACAGCGCGAACTGGCACACTACCTCGACATCGCACTGCTTCTCAATCGCTAGGCACAATGATGATATGAAACAGTTCACCAATACTGTGCGGTTTAAGAAAGCAGAGGAAACCATTGCGTTCTGGCATACTGATTACTGTGTGTGCTTGGTATTTTGGCTGGCACCCGCCTGCGGCACTTCACTACTGTCATCGCCATTATTCAGGCGGATATAAACAATTTTTTGCGTGTCATTTTCGCAGTGACCAACCACTTGCCCGCTGGCTTGACTGACTTGGTCGTTAGGCACGATGTCCAGTTTGAAGCCGGACTCAGGTACGCCGTTATTAACGATTTTCTGCGAAATCTTCGCTTTTAAGCTTTCGCAGGAAGCCATAGCTACCAGCGGCGTGCTAGCTAGCAGTAGTGCAGCTAATACAAGCGTTTTCTTCATCATTTAGTCCTTATTTGATATGAACTACCTTGAGCACAATAGCATCAGCAGCAACGGAATTTAACCTTTGTCACTTTCCAGCAAGCCGCCCGCTTAAGGATTAATCCGATGCCCGGTCTGGCGATCCAGACATTTGCGGGTTTCCGGTTCCCAGTATGTGTTAACGTTGGTACTGCCGTTGCAGCGATCTTCATCATCTACTGCGCGATCGGCCTTGTCGAACTCTTTCTCAGCGCGGGTGTTCACCTTGTGACGAAGGGTTTGAGTCTCATTCCACTGTTCTTTGCTCTGGCGTGCCTCCTCCGCGCTCATCGCGCCGCTGCCTTTGCCATCAATAGTGATACAGGTGCTGCTCTGTGTGCAACTGGCGGCCAGCGCGGTTGTTTGCCAAGTTCCCATCAGAACCAGCATGGCGACTGCCAGTATTCCGTGCAAGCGCCGTTGGGTGGTGAGTGTTTTCATTGTTTCATCCTTATGAGTGAGTGTGGCCGTAGGGTGGCAAAACCAATGTTACCAGCCCACAGGCGTAGCGCAAATAGACCATTGAAGTTTTAGGCTGACCCCGCTAAGCGCTGTTTTGTTTAATTTAGAGAACTCGGTGCCGCCCACCAGATTGGGTTCAATAATTGATAGGCAGAGGGTATAGTGGCTAACAGCGAAATATTCCGCAGAATAATACTTTATGTTTGATTAATATCTTATTTTTTAAATAAAAATGAACGAATAAAGTCTTCATCGACACTGCGCCTGCTATTCTTAAACGATAGGTAAAAGAAAAGGAACGGCAAATGAGTAGACAATTCACCACAGCTATTCGTGGCGACTTTTTCGATATCGCTGCCTGCGTGGATCATCCACAACAGATTGCTGAACAACTGCGGCATATACCCGATGGCCTGATGCTATTGAACGAGGGACGCATTGTCTGGCACGGTAGTTGGCGGCAAGGTAAAACACTACTACCACCGGGGTTTGCTGTGACCGACTATCGCGGCAAGTTGATCGTGCCCGGCTTTATCGATATGCATATCCATTATCCACAAACTGAAATGATCGCTGCCTATGGTGAACAACTGCTGGAGTGGCTGGACAACTATACTTTCCCCACTGAAAGCCGATTTAGCTGCCAACAACATGCCAGCAAGATATCGGCATTCTTCCTACAACAGTTATTGAGCAACGGAACTACCACGGCGCTGGTATTCGGTACCGTGCACCCGCAATCGGTGGATGTGCTGTTTACGCAAGCGGCGGCGCTGAATATGCGCCTGATCGCTGGCAAAGTGATGATGGATCGCCATGCGCCGCCTGAACTGCTGGAGACACCCGAGCAAAGTTATCGTCAAACGCGCACGCTCATTGAACGCTGGCACGGCAAACAGCGTCTGAGCTACGCCATTACACCACGCTTTGCGCCCACTAGCACACCGGAATTATTGGCGCAGGTACAACGGCTGCTCAAGGAGTTTCCTGATGTCTATCTGCAAACTCATCTAAGCGAGGATCTGGAAGAGGTGAACTGGGTGAAGGCATTGTTCCCGGATAGCCGCGACTATCTGGATGTTTACCATAGCTACGGATTGACCGGCAGCAAAAGCGTATTTGCCCATTGCCTACATCTGGAGGAACAGGAGTGGGATTGCCTGAGCCAGACGCAGTCGGCAATCGCGTTTTGCCCAACCTCCAACCTGTTCCTCGGCAGCGGGTTATTCAACCTGCAAAAAGCTTGGCAGAAACAGGTGAAGTTAGGTATTGGTACCGATGTGGGCGCTGGCACCACCTTCAATATGCTGCAAACGCTAGGAGCGGCCTATAAGGTCAGCCAGTTGCAGCGCTACCGGCTCTCCGCTGGTGAGGCATTTTATCACGCTACTCTAGGTGGCGCGCATGCGTTGTCTCTGGATGACAAGATTGGTAACTTTAATGTCGGCAAAGAAGCGGATTTTGTGGTGCTGAATCAGGCGGTATCGCCGCTACAGAAGCTGCGCTGTGATAACAGCAACTCATTGGCAGACCAACTGTTTATGCTGATGATATTGGGAGATGACCGCAACATTTATCGCACCTATGTTGATGGTAGGGTGGTGTATCAAGTCGCCACAACTCACTAATAACCTATCCCATAAGGATTTAAGAAGGCGGCATATCTCATAGGGCTATGTGCTAAAGGCGATGTTCAACTTCTGCATGGCAGAAATTGGCCTTATACTAAATTAGTATTAGCTTAAAGCCTTCTGTGATTATTTCCTGATTTAGTGATAGTCATTCCTGTTATTACGTAAATACCCATGTATTACATGTGTTATTTCTTTACTTCCTGCTGGATTTTTGAATAGATTGTTTTTTTGCCGGACAGCAAAAGGATAATAATCCTAATATTTTCAAACACAGAAGGGAAAATGAACCATGAGAAAATCAAAGCGAATGGGAATAGGGCTGGCTGTAGCTCTGATAGCTACCCCGATGTTGCCTGCTACCATGGCGGCAGAAAATATCCCGGAAAATACAATACAGGCAGATAATTCGCAGTTTATTGCGCTAGGCAAAGTCGTTCAGGTTAATGTTGGCGACATTGAGTACAAACTCGATTTTTCTGATAACAAAACTATGACCTTTACCGGTATCGGCGCAGACTCTCAGGATGATACTGATACCGTAGAGTATACTGCTATTAAAATTCGACCACAGGTCTACATGGTTTATTGGCACGAACCTAAATCGGGGGATAACGTTGTCCATATCGAGGACTACCTGCGTGGTGAAGTCTACACCAACATTGCCAGCAAGGATGGGGGTTTCACCCACATGAAAGGGCGGTTGAAAATCGTTGGCCGCTCAGAAAAATAAATGAAAAGTTGTTCTACGCATAAACATGCTACCGTATTTCGGAAAGGATGAAGTAAAAATGCAAAAATTAGTGGGAAGTGTTGCAAGGCATTTCCCGCTAACGCTAGAGAGGATATGATCGATGCCATCCGCTGTGATCCTATCTTTATGATAGCCTAACCCCCCTTAATTCTATCGTCAGTAGCTTCGTACTCCAGCATGAATCAACTTATCCACTGTCCCAGCGAGGAATGGGCACAGCAGAGTGTTCTGCTAAGGTCGCTGAGACGGTCCTCCCCGGTGCAGTATCAGCATAGCACTTTAGGTAATCTGCTATTCGGAACGCCTATTTTAGTGGTCAGCGTGGTTCGCGCTATTACCATGGACAACGTAGCAGACATCACTTTCACCTTTCATTACTAGCAAGGTAATATACATGAATATAATTAATTAATTATATTTAAAAATAACCTTGTGTTTTTTTTAATTTTCTATAGTATCGATTTATCATTGAGGATAATAACGGCTTAAGCCGAGCAGCTAACAGGCTAAATAAATCAAAAATCATCTGGGATTTAAAGGCGAAAGACATCATTAAATTAATAGCGAGCTAATTTTATATTTTATTAACCATTGCATCTGTCACTATTAAATAATTTTTCATTGATAATGGTGATCTGGTAATTATTTTTGGCAAAAAAGTTAATTCTCTCAAAATTGGCCATGACAAAATTTAGATCAAGCTAATTATTCACACTATGCAATAATAGGAATATAGGTTGGATCGCATGAGCATAAAAGCGCAAGACCATTTCTTTGATGTCAATCAAGTATCCCAATGTATTAAGGTGCAAAAACCTTATTTTGCTTTTCAACAGATCTGGCAGGATGGAAACTCACTGGTTGGGAGCTTTGCTGCTGAACAGTCTCTGGACTACGAAACGGGTATTATTACAGCAGGTGAGTTGGGTAGACACCTAGCCATTCTAGGAAGTTGTGCTGCGGTCGTAATATGCAATGGATCAGAAGGCTATTATCTCGCATTGAAAGCTGATTTTATCAATAAACCTCATAAACAGACGTCGGTTAATGATATATTATATGCTGGTGCTCAAGTTCTGAGCATCGATAAACGCTCCCTGAAAATCTCCGCTCAGGCATGGAACACAGAACCGGTGGCAGAACTACTATGCGAATATGCCATTTTATCTCCTGCATTATTTCAACGTAGATTCCGGCACTATGCTAGCGACGATCTGTCTGTACCTGATGACTCTCCTTATCAATATCCTATCCCCTTACACAGCCTGACGTTTCACAAGGAAAAGCTGGATGCCTTTGCAGGTCCCCTTTCTCCTCAACAATGTGCCGGACATTTTTACGGGTACCCATGCTGGCCAGTAGCTATTATTTCGCAAACAGCAGTTCAGGTTGTCGGTGAATTACTTAAAAAAAAATATGGTTTTGAAATGCGTTTCTTTATACGAGATTCGCAATTATCGGCAGAAAAGCTGATCGGTGCCAATAGTATTTTAAGATTTAATGTGGAAATAATACCATTGGCGGAAAAATGTTCTTTAATAAGCCTGATACATATTTATCATAATGAGGAGGAAGTGGTGCATCTAATAATCAGGATGGAATTAATATTACCCGGGTAATGCCGGTGCAACATGTGCACTGGGTCGATGTTGCTGCTGTAACGTCTATCCCCCGGTTATTGAAATAGCGGCTAATAATTGTTTTATCACCGACAAGGGGGTCGTCATGAGCAATATTGCCATTGTAGGTGCAGGTCAGTCCGGGTTACAACTGGCATTGAGTTTGCTGGCTGCTGGCTATCGGGTGACGTTGATGACCAACCGCGATGCACTGAGCCTGCATCGTGGCCGCGTGATGTCCAGTCAATGTATGTTTCATCAGGCGCTAGAAACCGAACGGCGCGCTAAGCTCAACTTTTGGGAAGAAGACACACCGCCAATTAAAGGCATCAGACTAACTATGGCTAATCCGCAGGGAACCCCTGAGGTAGCCTTTAGTTGGCATGCTGCACTTGAACAGGATGCGCAGTCCGTCGATCAACGGCTGAAAATGCCGGGCTGGATGGCGGAGTTCGAAAACTGCGGTGGCCGATTAGTGATCGCCGATGTAGGCATTGCGGAATTGGAACACTTGAGTGCTGACCATGACTTGGTGCTGTTGGCCGGGGGCAAAGGGGAGATTGTTAATCACTTTGCCATCGATTCCGTGCGCACTCAATTTGACCGACCGCAGCGTGTATTGGCGCTGACCTACGTGCATGGTATGCAGCCGATGGAGAACGGAGGCCAGATCAATTTCAACTTTATCCCCGGCGTAGGAGAATACTATACCTTTCCAGCTTTCACGCTGAGCGGCCCCTGCAATATTATGGGGTTTGAAGGGCTACCCGGTGGAGAAATGGATTGTTGGCAGGAGGTCTACAGCGCAGGGCAACATTTGCAACAAAGTTTGTCTATCCTCCGCCGTTGGCTACCCTGGGAAGCAGATCGCTGCGTTGGTGTTGAATTGACTGACGCCATGGGCATCATGGCGGGTTGCCTTACCCCCTGCGTACGTCAGCCGGTGCTGACGCTGCCCTCGGGGCGGCAGGTGTTGGGTATGGCAGATGCAGTCGTGTTAAACGATCCAATCGCCGGCCAGGGCAGCAACAGTGCCGCCAAATGCGCCGAAATTTATCTACAGCGTATTCTGACACATGGCGATGGTGCTTTTGATAAGTCCTGGATGGAAGAGACCTTTGAACAATACTGGGGTTACATGCAGCACGTAGTACGCTGGACTAACAACCTGCTGCAACCACCGCAAACACATGTGATGCAGTTGCTGGAAAGTGCCGCACACAACGCATCGCTGGCGAAGAAGATCGCCAACGCTTTTGATGATCCACGTCGACTTGATCCCTGGTGGTATCAGGCTGAGGAAGCGCAATGCCTGATTTCATAAAGCAAGAAAAGCCGATAATCATTATCGGCTTTTTTCTACAGGGTAGGGCTAAGCGGCTAGCAATTGCTCTGCGGTATCGACAACCAGCGCCAGCAGCGCTTTGATGTCTTCCAAACGAACGGTCGGGTTTAATAGCGTCATCTTGAGGCAGGTAACACCGTTAAACTCGGTAACACCGACGTTAGCATGCCCAGATGCCAACAAGGCATCGCCAATACGTTGGTTAAGCAGTGCCACGGCGGTGTCTCCGCTCGCTGCCAGCGTCGGCGGGCAATAGCGGAACAACACGCTGGCCAATTGTGGCTGCATCATCAATGCCAATGACGACTGATCGACAATATAACGTGCGGCCTGCTGTGCCAGAGTGATACCATGATCGATGATCTCAGCGTATTGCTTTTGACCCAAGGCTTCCAACCCCATCCACAGTTTTAACGCATCAAAACGGCGGGTGGTTTGCAAAGATTTGGCAACCAGATTGGGTACACCCTGAGCTTCGTCGAATTCGGAATTCAGGTAGGCTGCCTGATAGCGCATCAGTTCATAGTGCCTGGCTTCTTTCAGCAAGAAGGCACCGCAACTGATGGGCTGGAAGAATTGCTTGTGGAAGTCCAGCGTAATGGAATCCGCCGATTCAATGCCATCCAGGTAATCACGGTACTTCTCAGACAACAGCAGCGCGCCGCCCCAGGCGGCATCTACATGCACCCAGATCTGATGTTGCGCCGCCAGAGCCGCAATGGCACGCAGTGGATCGATTGCCCCAGCATCGGTAGTGCCCGCTGTGGCGACAATCGCCAGGATCTGCTCGTCCTTGGCTTTTGCCTGCGCCACCTTTTCGGTTAAGTCATTCAGATCCATACGCGCGAATTGATCGGTTTTTACCAGGGTGACGGATTGGTAACCTAACCCCAGCAAGGCCATATTTTTGCGCACCGAGAAGTGGGCATTTTCAGAGCATAACACTTTAATCTTGCTCAAGTTACCCACCAAACCATCCTGCTGGACAGCGTGCCCCTGCCGTGCGAAGAAAGCATCGCGTGCCAACATCAGCCCCATTAGGTTGCTCTGGGTTCCACCGCTGGTAAATACCCCCGCATCGCCAGATGGGTAACCTACCTGGGCGCGTAGCCATTCGATCAACTTTATCTCGATGAGGGTGGCCGAAGGGCTTTGATCCCAAGAGTCCATACTCTGGTTGGTGGCATTGATCATCACTTCAGCGGCCTGGCTAACCACCAGGCTTGGGCAATGTAAATGCGCCACGCACTGCGGGTGATGCACCGACAAGCTATCCTTTAAAAAGTACTCGACCGCACGGGCGATTGCCGCTTGGTTGCCCAATCCCTGCACAGTGAAATCCAGCGTAATACACTCACGCAGTTCGGCGATAGTTTTCCCTTGATACATTTCGGGTTGTTGCAGCCACTGCACAACCGCTTGGCTGCTTTGCTCGATTGCCTGTCGATAGGCCTCGATGCTTGGCAGTGAGGCGGACAAAATAGGGTTTGATTTGCTCATTACTGCTCCATTCAGGCCGACTTAGCGCCTGCGGCTATCAGGGCGTGCTCGAATTTATCCAAGAATATAGCCAATTCGTCGTTGGTGATCAGCAAAGAAGGCAGTAAGCGCAGAACGCAGCCATTGCGCCCGCCACGCTCCAGGATCAGCCCGGCTTCAAAGCATTTTTTTTGCAGCAATGCACTGAGCTGGCTATCCGCAGGGTAGCAACCCATATGATCCTGTGCTTCGTTAGGTTTCACGATTTCAATGCCGATCATCAGCCCCAGACCGCGTACGTGACCTATCATTGGATAGCGTTTTTGCAGCTCGACCAGCTTGGCTTTCAGCCACTCTCCCTGAGTGGCTACTTTGTCGGCAACCTGATGCACTTTGAGGTATTGCAAAGTAGCCAGGCCAGTGGCCATTGCCAACTGATTGCCACGGAAGGTACCCGTATGGTGACCAGGTTCCCAGGCATCAAACTGTTTCTTGATACCCAATACCGCCAGTGGCATGCCACCGCCAACCGCTTTAGACATGACGATGATATCCGGTTCTATGCCAGCGTGTTCGAAGGCAAACAGCTTACCCGTGCGGGCAAAACCAGCCTGAACTTCGTCGATAATCAACAAAATTCCGTGTTCTTGCGTGATTTTGCGAATGCGCTGTAACCACTCGACAGGGGCGGGGTTTACGCCGCCTTCACCTTGTACAGCTTCCAGAATCACCGCAGCCGGTTTGCGCACGCCGCTTTCGACATCGTTAATCAGGTTTTCAAAATAATAGGTCAATGCTTTGACACCCGCCTTGCCGCCAATGCCCAGCGGGCAACGATACAGGTGTGGGTATGGCATAAACTGCACTTCCGGCATCATGCCGTTGATCGCTTCTTTCGGCGACAGGTTGCCGGTAACCGCCAAGGCACCATGGGTCATGCCGTGATAACCGCCGGAAAAGCTGATCACACCGGTACGGCCCGTGTGTTTTTTCGCCAGTTTTAGGGCGGCTTCAACCGCATCTGCGCCGGAAGGGCCACAGAACTGCAAGCAATATTCTTTGCCTTGGCCTGGTAACAGGGAAAGCAGGTAAGCGGAGAACTTATCTTTTAACGGGGTAGTGAGATCCAAAGTATGTAACGGCAAGCCGCTGGTAATGACATTTTTGATGCTTTGCAGTACGTCAGGGTGGTTATGTCCAAGCGCCAGCGTTCCCGCGCCAGCAAGACAATCAAGATAATGATTATTTTCCACGTCAGTGATCCAAACACCTTGGGCTTTGGCAATCGCCAAAGGTAGTTTTCGTGGATAACTCCTAACATTCGACTCAAATTCGGCCTGTCTAGCCAGATAGGCGTCATTGTTTCCATTTAATGAATTCACAACGAAAGTAAATGGATTCGCAACTAAATTATCAATACGGACTTTATCCGTCATCATATCTCTCCCACAACCGGGGGTATTAATACATCCTGGTTGAATTAATTGGTTCAAAAAGCCATTGGCCTGCGAAAAGCGCGTACAATATATGGTTTTTGGCGGGGCTACTCAACCGCTTATTTTGTTTATAATTGTTTACTTTTTTCTTATGTCAATCAATGTGTTGCTTATTTGTTAATGGTTTTGCCGGACATTGTTCTACAACAAACACTTAACAAATGGTGGGTTAGCTTGGTGAGCCGGGGAGCCGATTATTAAGGTGGAGTATTTGCCTATAATAATAATAAAAAATAAAGGTGCTTATACCCGCCATACTTCAAGTTGCCTGTGTGCCATTTTTACTATTTATATCAGTAACTTATAACATAACCATAAGGTTATTTTATTTGCCATTTTGGTCAAGGGCAGTGCTCACCCTCCTCACGGACTCCCTGGTACGCGCCAGTTGTTGCGTGCTGTCCGTGTCCAAACGGTGCTGCTACTGAGCTTCAGCGCATCTACATTGTGGTGCCTTGATGGCGTCTGGAATATAGAGAAATATCTTCAGTGATCAGAAAAAATGATTCTTTACGGACGACAACTGTCTTTCTGATCCAGAGCAGGTATTATCGCACCTGCCATACATTTATTAACTGAACAGTTTATATGAGAACACCATGCCATCAATTACACTCACTCACCTCAAAAATCTTAAACATCGCGGCGAGAAAATTACGATGCTCACCTGCTACGATGCCATCTTTGCGCATGAACTAAGCTCCGCAGGTGTGGAAATGCTGCTTATCGGCGATACTCTGGGAATGATCCTACAGGGGCATGACAGCACCCTGCCGGTAACGCTGGCTGACATGGTTTATCACACCGCCTGCGTCAGACGCGGGAACAACGGCGGCTTTATTATCGCCGATCTTTCTTTCATGACCTTTTCTTCACCCGAACAGGCTCTGCACAGTTCGGCGCAACTGATGCAGGCCGGTGCTCAGATGGTCAAGCTGGAAGGGGGAGAATGGCTCTGTGAGACGGTGCGTCAGTTAACGCGTAACGGTGTTCCTGTTTGCCCACACATTGGGTTGACGCCTCAGTCCGTGAACGTTTTTGGCGGATTTAAGGTACAGGGACGGGAGCAGAAACAGGCGGAGGCTTTGATCGAAACCGCGAAGAAATTTGAAGGAGCGGGTGCCGCCATGTTGCTGGTTGAAGCCGTACCCCCATCCCTGGGCAAAGCGCTGAGCGAGGCGGTAACAATACCTGTGATTGGTATTGGTGCGGGTCCTGATACTGACGGTCAGGTTCTGGTTCTGCACGATATGCTCGGCCTGAGCATGACCGGCCGGATACCTAAATTTGTGAGGAACTTTATGAAAGGTCAGGAAGACATTCAGGGTGCGATAAAAAGTTATATTGCAGCAGTGAAAGACGGTATTTTCCCGGCGCCGGAACACTGTTACGCAGAATGAGTGGTATAACCGGCACCAATCAGGTTGAACACACAGCGCAGAGGCTCATGCGCGTTTCCATAAGATCTTGGAATCCTTTAACGGTTTTATCCCTGAAAAGAACATGAACTATGATGATAATTTTCAGTTCAATGAAGCAGAATGGAACATGGTAAACCGAGCCACAGAGATTTATGAAAAAATCAAATCGTATGCCATAAATCTGTAAATCAAACCTGCCACCGGTGATACACTACTGGTGGCATTAAGGAAGAAAAATGAGAAAAAGTGGTTTAATAGGGAGTGTTAGAAATTCTGTGTCATTCCAGTAATATCTCTAGAAAAAGAAATGACACATGTCCCAATCCTTCGATTTCGATAAAGCCCTGAAAGCACTTCAGGATGGTCAAGCCTTGACAGGCAAAGATGGCTAACTCCGTTAATCAAGCCGCTGACGGAGGCTGCTTTGGCTGCTGAGCTTGACTCCTGTATGGCTCAAGTCATTGAAGCAAAATGTAAAACCGGCTCAACTAAAAAAACAGTCAAAATACCCACGGGCGTTTTTGAATTGGCCACGCCCCACGCTCGTAACGGCTCTTTCGAACCGCAATGGGTGAAAAAAAACAGACCACGCTTTCCGACGAGATCGAGCGTAAAATCATTCGGATGTTTGCCCTCGGCATGAGTTACAAAGATATCAGTCAAGAAATCGAAGATTTATACGCGTTTAGAATATCCAGCGCCACGATCAGCGCCGTCAGCGATAAGGTGATACCTGAGTTAAAACAGTGGCAACAGCGCCCACTGGAGGCGGTGTATCCCTTTGTCTGTCTGGATGCGATCCGCGACGGACGTTATCAAAGCAAAGCTGTGTACAGGGTTCTCGCGCTGGAGCTGGAAGGCATGAAAGAGATCCTGGGCCTGTATCTGTCTGAAAAAGAAGGCGCTAACTTCTGGCTGTCGGTACTGACCGATCTGCAAAACCGTGGTGTGGATGATATTCTGATCGCCTGTGTGAATGGCCTGACCGGATCCCCTGAAGCGATAAACAGCCTTTACCCGGATAGCGAAGTCCAGCTCTGTGTTATCCATCAGATCCGTAACTCGATAAAATACGTCGCCTCAAAGCATCATAAAGCGTTTATGGCCGACCTGAAGCCAGTGTATCGAGCGGTATCAAAAGAGGCGGCAGAAACGGCGCCGAATGAGTTGGAAGAGAAATGGGGCCAGCAGTACCCGGTGGTGCTCCAGTCGTGGTGAAGGAGATGGGATAATCTGTCGCATTACTTCCGGTATCCGGCGACGATCCGTAAAGTCATTTACACCACGAACGCCATTGGATCCGTTCACCGCCAGTTCAAAAAACTGGCGAAAAATCCTAATAAAAACAGTCTATTGAAGTTTCTTTGTCTGGGGTTAATGAACGCGCAGAAAAAACGGACAATGCCTATCCAGAGCTGGAATTTGACATTGTCCCAGTTAGCGATCTATTTTGAAGGCCGCCTCGATAAAGTGATTACGTTGTAGAACTTTTAATGTGACACAGAATTCTGAACGCTCGGTTTTGCGCGAGCGCAAGCATGCCTTGGGCTTGCGATACCCTGGTTGAAAATATTATCGCCAACATAAGAGAGGCCCAAATAGGCCATCTCTTTCAGGAACAGCGCCGGGGTGTCGATGGACAACAATTGTCGATCAACCACTTCGCCAGTTTGCTCCCAAAGCTCTGCGATCCCCGTACATATCGGTCATTCTGTCTTTGGAAAAGTAGTAGATTCAAATAAGCCAGTGGTGTCGTCGCGCATCTGAAATGATTTCAGCATTGCTGTGGACAATGAACGAGCCGGCCCCCATAAAAAGATAATCTTCGACATGGTTATTCCTGCTAACGTAATGGATAAATATAGGTGGGATAAAACAGGGGCAGTAGTACTGGCCCCTGAGGAGAACCTAGGGTGCTGCGGCTGGAACGGCACCTTGCGTTGGGTCACTGTCTTTAGGGACGGGTAGGCCGAACATGCTCATGAACTCTTGTAGCGACATCTTGCTACCGTTCAAGTCAAACTGACTGTCTGCGTAGTGTAAGTTGCTGCTGATCACATTGTCTTTCTGGGTGGCAAGTTTAAACATCTGGCTCATTGTCGCTAGCCCCTGCACTTGCTGCTGTGCGAGCTTACGTGCATCTTCTGCGTTGTAGCCCTGTAACCGCGCGGCCTGCGTCGTGGTTTCGGTCGCCATGGTGAGCGGAATAGTCAGGTGGGCGTCCAATTTTTTAATCGAACGGGTGATCAGTTGATCTAACGACTCAGCTTGCGACGGAGCAGTCAATGCCAGATCCAGCGTGAAGTGGCTCTCGCCTTGGCTGTTTTTCCAGCTTAGCGGTGCTACGCTGATGGTCGGATTGTTCTTCAGCAGCAGCGGCAAGTGTTGTAGCAGAATATCGGTGGTTTGCCGCTCATAAGTGGCAAGCCCCACGCCCTGACCATGCTGCAACAGAGCCAGAGCCTGCTGATTGTAGTGATTGGTAAATTCTTTCAACGAGTTACCTTCAATCTTGTCGATTTTCAACGTCAGTTTACCGGCTCCGAAATCGTTGCCCTGGATCTTCAGCGCGTCCAGGGTGTAATCGATCTGTCCACCAATGTTGTTACCTTGCTCACCAAATTTGCTCACCAGGTTAAAGCCGTCTAACGCTACGGTGTCCCTGCCATCGACGGCCAGTTTGAAGTGCTTCATGGTTATGGTCTGATCGCTGAGGTCTATATCGAACTGGCTAGCATGACTGGCACGCTTGAGGCTAACACCATGAACGCTGATTTGCTCGGTCTGGCCGAACCCATTCGGGCCGCTGAACACGGCGCTAGCGTTGTTGGCATCAAGCACAATGGCGGTCATGTCACGCGATACGTCGGCATTGAGGGTACCGCCACTGAATTTCAGCGAGGAGTTCCCTATTGGGTATTCCAACGGGGTGATGTTGATGGCGGAAGACGTGTCACCGCTGTAGGAGATACGAGAGATGGCGTTGAACGGTGATTTCCCCTTGGTGATATCAAACAGGTTTCTTACCGCTGTGGTGTTCTCCAACTCGAGATGCGCCGATGCCATGCTTGGCAGCAGGTTGAACCTTTTCAACTGAGCAAATGGAAATGGGCCGTGCTCAATGGTTGCAAGGAAGGCCACTTCATCGCTGGGCTTCAGCGCTATGGCATCGGGGGGCGCGCTACCATCAGAGCGCAGCACATAGCGGATTTTGCTGCTAAAAATGCCGCGCTGAACATGCTCATAGCCCAGTTTAGCCCCAGTCTTGGGCAGGAAATCCTGCAACTGACGATTGGCGTTATTAACCACTTCGTCCATCCGTTGCTCGATCAGTTTGCCAGTGAACCAGGAAGCTCCAGTCCATGCTGCGCCAGCAGCAACAATGACGCTAACTGTGACTAACGATTTTTTCATAAGTTGTGATCATCCTTTATAAACCCGTCTGTCTCGCCTAGATGAATAGGCAAAATAGGCGCAACATAAAAACGCCCTCTACGTTTAATTGTGCGGGCAACCCTACAATTATGCCAAGAAATCACGGTAGCAGGTTGTAAACGCGGGCGATACGCCCGTTACCGCTAGCGTTGACTGGCGATTCAAACGCGCCGATAAAGCAGGATCTACCCGGCTTTAATACCCATTGTTGTCCTTGCTTTTCCAGCACTGCCTCACCGTTAACGCAAAATACGATGGCTGCGCTGTTTTGCACCAATGCCTGTGGCGTAGCAGTCAGTTCATGCAACGAGAAGGCGAAATCCTCTACCGGGATGGGGAAAAACAGTTCGTTACCCCGCTGTTCAGGCTGAACCAGTAAAGCAGACGCAGGCTGTGGACGGAATTGCAGGTTGGCCAGCAACTGAGGAATATCGATGAACTTTGGCGTCAGGCCAGCACGCAGCACGTTATCCGAGTTGGCCATCACTTCCAGTGCTACGCCTTTCAGGTAAGCGTGCGGCGTTTCGGCATGTAGGAACATCGCCTCACCTGGTTCAAGCTGCACGAGGTTCAGCAGTAGGGGGGAGAATAAACCACTGTCTTGCGGGTAAAAACCAGCGATAAAGCGCAGGGTATCCCAGGGTTCACCCTGTTGGTTATTTAGTGCGACTTTTAACACGTCAAGCGCCCGCGATTTCTGTGTACCACTGATCGCCAATAGGCTAGCGAATAGGCTGGACAAATGTGCGATATCCGGCTGATCCAAGAAAGTAGGGATATCCTGGTGTGCGTCGGCGATCGGTTGCAGCAAAGAAACGATATCGTCCAGAGTGCGAAAGCCGTTCATTGCCAGGAACGGCGTCAGTGCGAACACCAGTTCTGGCTTGTGGTTCGGATCTTTAAAGCTGCGTTCTGCGGCATCCAACGGAATACCGGCGGCATTTTCTTTGGCGTAGCCGGCTTCGGCGGCGGTTTTGCTGGGGTGCACTTGAATCGACAGTGGCTGATCGGCGCACAGCACCTTGAACAGGAACGGCAACTCGCCAAAGCGGTTGGCGATGTCGGCTCCCAACTGCTTTGACGGATCTTCATCGATCAGTTCGCGCAGTGAGCGCAGCCCACCATTACCGTCCGCCACATAGGAAGGGCTTTTAGGGTGAGCCCCCATCCATAGCTCGGCCATGGGTTTTTGGTTGGTATTGGTGATACCGAAGAGTTGAGTTAGCGCGTCATAGCTGCCCCAGGCATAGTTCTGCACCGAGTTAGTCATCTTTTGCATCTTGAAAAGCATCCTTTGCGTTCATCGTCGCATCAACGATTGTTAATTTTATGATTTTTATCATTAAAATTTTTTACACACGCCTAATCAAACCGTCACTTTGCAGCGGCTGGCGCGATCAAATCATTAAGGGGTAAGCCTGTGCCGTTAACCTCGGCAAAGTATAGCGTGGTAACCATCAGTGCAACAAATTCCTCAAAGTCGCAATAGCGCATGCTTTTTCAGCATGCCGCGCAACTGGTGATAGGTTAGCCCCAGCAGTTGCGCCGCCTTACGCTGGTTAAATTTTGCTTGGTGCAGCGCCGCTTCGATCAGCGATTTCTCCTGCCCCTCTTGCCAAGCCTTTAAATCCAGCGGCAGAGAGGGCTGCGCATCGCAGTAGCCTACTTGTGGCAGTTCGCGATAGGCAAACGGATTGATGACGATCTCATCCAACTTGCTGCTACTGGTGCCGTGACGGTATATCGAACGTTCCACCACGTTTTTCAACTCACGCACGTTGCCTGGCCAGTGATAACCCAGCAGGGTATCTCTGGCACCTTTGGTGAAACCGGGGAACAGCGGCAACGACAGCTCGCGGCACATGTGGATGGCGAAGTGTTCGGCCAGTAGCATGATGTCTTGCTGACGCTGACGCAGCGGCGGTAACTGCACCACGTCAAATGCCAACCGATCCAGCAGGTCAGCGCGGAATTTGCCCGCAGCCGCCAATGCGGGCAGATCGGCATTGGTGGCGCACACCAAGCGGACATCCACCTGTAGTGGCTGGCTACCGCCGACGCGTTCCAACTGACCATATTCGATCACCCGCAGCAGCTTTTCCTGCACCAACATCGGCGCGGTAGCTAGCTCATCAAGAAACAGCGTGCCGCCATCGGCGCGTTCAAAGCGCCCCAGATGACGTTTCTGCGCACCGGTAAAGGCACCAGCTTCGTGGCCGAACAGCTCAGAGTCCAGCAGATTGTCGTTCAGCGCGGCGCAGTTGATCGAGATAAAGGGACCCTGCCAACGGTTTGACAGATAGTGCAGGCGGTGGGCGATCAGCTCTTTGCCGGTGCCACGTTCGCCGATCACCAGCACCGGTTTGTTCAGTTTCGCCAGTTGAGAGACTTGCTCCAATACTTCGATAAAGACGTTTGCCTCGCCCAGTAGGTTGTCTAACTGCCCGATCATGATGAAATTCGCCAATATTTAGTGATAAAAACTACTTTACACTAGCCTTATTGAGAGTCAAAAATAAATAGTATTTATAATTCAATAAATTAAATGTTGGCATGGATTTTGATGGTCTCTGATAGAACTTTACACGGCGTTTCAGACGCCATTAAAAACCAAGAGGATGTGAATTATGGGTATTTTTTCTCGTTTTGCCGACATCGTGAACGCCAATATCAACACCCTGCTGGACAAAGCAGAGGATCCGCAGAAATTGGTACGCTTGATGATTCAGGAAATGGAAGACACACTGGTTGAAGTACGCTCCGCCTCGGCCCGTGCGCTGGCGCAGAAGAAGCAGCTACTACGTCGTATCGAACAGGGTGAAAACCAACTGAACGACTGGCAGCACAAAGCCGAGTTGGCGCTGCGCAAAGATAAAGAAGATTTGGCTCGCGCAGCACTGATTGAAAAGCAAAGGGGCGCTGATCTGATCGCCACGCTGACGTATGAGCTATCCATCGTGGAGGAAACGCTGGCACGTATGAAGAGCGAAATCGGCGAGTTGGAAAACAAGCTGACCGAAACCCGGGCGCGCCAACACACATTGACGCTGCGCCACCAGGCGGCTTCCTCTTCTCGCGAAGTGCGCCGCCAACTCGACAGTGGCAAGCTGGATGAAACCCTGGCGCGTTTCGAGCAGTTCGAACGCCGGATCGACCACATGGAAGCGGAAGCGGAAAGCATCAGCATCGGTAAAAAGAACGCTTTGGATCACGCGTTTGCCGAACTGAAAGCCGATGACGCTATCAGCGAGCAACTGGCAGCGCTGAAAGCCAAAATGAACCGCTCCGAGTAAGGCGGCAGCGGCCATGGCGCAAGCGGCCGCCATCCAAAGACCCTAAAAAGGAATAGAAATGAGTGCATTATTACTTGCCATTCCGTTGACACTCTTTGTGTTGTTTGTCTTGCCGATTTGGCTTTGGTTGCATTACAGCCATCGGCAATCTGGCATTCAACTGAGCCATCAGGAGATGCAGCGTTTATCGCAGTTGACTGAAGATGCCAAACGCATGCGTGAACGTATTCAGGTGCTGGAAAAGATCCTTGATGCCGAACACCCGAACTGGAGAGGATCATGATGAGCAACATTCTGGGTAGTAAAAAACTGTATCGTGTGCCAGAAGAAGGCAGAGTGAAAGGCGTGTGTGCCGGTCTGGCGCACTATTTTGATGTGCCGGTGCGGTTGATCCGCGTCATGGCTGTATTGTCGCTTTTTTTCGGCCTATTTTTATTCACTCTGGCGGCCTATATCACGTTGGTATGGGTATTGGATGAAGCCCCAGCCAGTCATTTTGACGAAGAACAGCAAAAATCGCCACGTCAGTTGCTCGATCAACTGGCGTATCAGCTAGGCAGCGGCGAACAGCAACTGCGACAGGTTGAACGCTACGTGACCTCCGATACCTTCAGCGTGCAAAGCCGCTTCGGCAAGCTTTAAACCTGTTGCTACGCAACATACCGGAGGGTATCGCCAATGAATAAAAACTCTACCGTGAATATCGACAAAGCGGGTGGATTTAAACCGGGATCGGGAGCTATGTTGAAGACCTTGTCTAAAGTTATGCTCATAGCGTTACTGAATTACGGTCCGGCGGGTGCGGCTCACTGGCTGTTGAAGGCTGTGGGCCGCAAACCGATCCGCGTTGTATTGGCGTTGGTGCTGGAACTGTTGTTCCACAAGGGGCTAAGCAAGGTGTTGGGGCGTGATGCAAAGGGCAACTAATGAAACGATTGCAAAATGAGTTAACTTCACTGGTCAACCGTGGAATGGATCGCCATTTGTGTCTGGCAGTAACGGGCCTGAGCCGTAGCGGTAAAACGGCTTTTATCACTGCTTTTGTCAACCAATTACTGCACGTACAGAGTGGGGCGCGCCTGCCGTTATTTTCGCCAGTGCGCGAGGGGCGTCTGCTGGGTGTCAAACGCATTGCGCAGCGTAACCTGGGCATCCAGCGCTTTACCTATGATCAAGGGTTGGCGCAGTTATACGGTACACCGCCAAGCTGGCCGACCCCGACACGCGGCGTCAGCGAGATCTGCCTGACGTTGCGTTACCGTTCCAACAGTTCGCTGCTACGTCATTTCAAAGAGACCTCCACGTTATATCTGGAAATTATCGATTATCCCGGTGAATGGCTGCTGGATTTGCCGATGCTCGAACAGGATTACCTGGTCTGGTCGCGCCAGATGGTGGGGCTACTGCAAGGTAATCGCGCTCAGTGGGCCAAACCGTGGTTGGATCTGTGCAAAAGCTGTGACCCACTGGCACCCGCCGATGAGAACAGGCTGGCGGCGATCGCCCAGAGTTACACCGACTACCTGCTGCGCTGCAAACATGAAGGGCTGCACTTTATTCAGCCGGGGCGCTTCGTGCTGCCGGGTGATCTGGCAGGCACGCCCGCACTGCAATTCTTTCCGTGGCCGAATGTTGACACCCTCGGCGAACCAAGGTTGGCACAGGCTGACAAGCACACCTACATCGGCATGCTGCGCGCACGTTTTAATTACTATTGTCAATCGATTGTCAAAAACTTCTATCAGCAACATTTTGCCCGCATCGATCGGCAGATCGTGCTGGTCGATTGCCTACAAGCGCTTAACAGTGGGCCACAAGCATTCAACGAGATGCGCTTGGCGCTTAGCCAATTGATGCAGAGTTTCCATTATGGCAAACGCACGTTGTTGCGTCGGCTGTTTTCGCCCACCATCGACAAACTGATGTTTGCCGCGACTAAGGGGGATCATATCACTGCCGATCAGCACGCCAATCTGGTCTCGCTGTTGCAGCAGTTAGTACAGGAAGCCTGGCAAAACGCCGCATTTGAGGGCATCAGCATGGATTGTGTCGCTCTGGCAGCGGTGCAGGCCACTGAAAGCGGCATTGTTGAACACCAGGGGCAGTCTATACCGGCGCTGAAGGGCAATCGGCTGGATGATGGCGCACCACTGACGGTGTTTCCTGGCGAAGTGCCTGCGCGTCTGCCAGGGCCAGCGTTCTGGCAACATCAAGGGTTCCATTTTGACCCATTCCGTCCGCGTACCATGAACGTGGACAGCCCTTTGCCGCACATCCGCCTGGATGCGGCGATGGAGTTTTTACTGGGAGAGACATTGCGATGAATGAGTCGATCAAACCCCGTATCGATTTTGAACAACCGCTATCGCCATCCCAGGCCCTGGAGTTGCGCGCTGGCATCACCTTTGATCCTGACCAGGCCGAGCGCTTTTATCCGACGGCACCTGAGCTGCAACAGGAAGAAGAACATGCCGAAGGCATCATTATGGCAGTACTGAGGCCGAGACGTAGCCTATGGCGCACCATGGTCACCGTCGGGTTGGTACTGTTCGCTGCCAGCCTAGTGGCGCAGAGCGTGCAATGGCTGCATACCGCTTGGGGGCAGCAGGATTGGATTGCCATCGGCAGCAGTGTGGCCGGTGGCCTGATCCTCTTTGCTGGCATTGGCTCGCTGATCACCGAATGGTACCGCCTGTATCGTTTGCGTCAACGGGCGCAAGAGCGCGACCTGGCGCGCGAACTGCTGCACAGCCACGGCCTGGGCAAAGGCCGTGCATTCTGTGAGACGCTGGCACGTCAGGCTGGGTTGGAGCAGGGGCATCCAGCGCTGCAGCGCTGGCAGGCTTCATTACATGAAACCCAGAACGATCGCGAGGTGGTGGAACTGTACGCCAAGCTGGTGCAGCCAGTGCTGGATAACCAGGCGCGTCGGGAAATCAGCCATTCGGCTGCCGAGTCAACGTTGATGATCGCCATCAGCCCGTTAGCGCTGGTTGACATGGCGTTTATCGCTTGGCGCAACATTCGCCTGATTAATCGCATCGCCGCGTTATATGGTATTGAACTGGGCTATTTTAGCCGCATTCGGCTATTTCGATTGGTGCTGCTGAACATTGCCTTTGCGGGGGCATCCGAACTGGTACGTGAGGTGGGAATGGACTGGATGTCGCAAGATCTGGCTGCAAGGCTGTCAGCACGTGCAGCGCAGGGCATTGGTGCAGGCTTATTGACCGCACGGCTGGGTATCAATGCGATGGAGCTGTGCCGACCGCTGCCCTGGCTAGAAGGAGAAAAGCCAAAGCTTGGAGACTTCCGCAGCCAACTGATTGGTCAGTTGAAAGACAGGCTGAAAAAGCGCGATGGCAAAGCAAAATAATTCGCTGGCAACTACCGCTACTTGACGAAAGTCGATCCTCCCGGCTATCGCCAGTAAATGTAGGCTGGTTATGATCACGCGTTAACATGACGCCAGAAGGGTATTTACTGGCGTTTAAAATCAGCGACGACGCCAATAAATCAACGTTCTATACCCTAAGAACTTAATGGGATAGGTTCTTAATAATTCAAGTAGCGATAAGGCGGCACCCCAGGCACTACCCCCATTCAGTGACGGGGGGTAGCGAGGAAGGCTAACGCACAGGCAACTTGGAGTATGTCGGGTATATCAACTTTTGCTGACAGATTGCTTCTACTGCTTGGGGTGAGGGAGTATCATTATCACCAGTCATTTCCGCCGTTGTAGAGATAAGGCCAATACTGATGCGTTTGGAAGTATTTTGTGAAGACCGGCTCGGTCTCACTCGAGAATTACTCGATCTTTTGGTATCGCGCTGCATTGATTTACGTGGCATCGAAATCGCTCCCATTGGCCGTATTTACCTCAACTTCTCCCAGCTTGAATTTGACACTTTCCGCGTGTTGATGGCGGAGATCCGCCATATTGACGGCGTGACTGATGTGCGCACCGTCAATTTCATGCCGTCCGAACGTGAACATCGTGCGTTGCGTGCGTTACTGGAATCAATGCCGGAACCGGTGTTGTCGATCGACATGAAAGGCAAGGTCGAACTGGCCAACCCGGCAGCTCAGGTGCTGTTTAGCTTAAGCGAGGACAAAATCCGCCACCAGACGGCCAGCGCGCTGATCGGCGGCTACAACTTCAACTGCTGGCTAGAGAGCGAACACACCGCGCCACATTCCGCGCGGGTGGTGATCCGCAGCCAGGACTTCCTGATGGATATCACGCCGATTTATCTGGAAGACGAGGATCAGCACAACAACGCCGTGGGGGCGGTAGTAATGCTGAGATCAACCGCGCGGATGGGGCGTCAGTTGCAGGATCTTTCGGTCAATGACGATACCGAATTCGATCATATCGTTGCCGTCAGCGCACCGATGTGTCATGTGCTGGAACAGGCGCGCAAGCTGGCGATGTTCGATGCGCCGCTACTGATCGTCGGCGACACTGGCACCGGCAAAGATATTCTGGCGCACGCCTGCCACCTACGCAGCCCGCGCGGTAAACAGCCATTTCTGGCGTTGAACTGCGCTGCATTGCCGGATGATGTGATGGAAAGTGAACTGTTCGGCCATGCGCCGGGCGCTTATCCTAACGCATTGGAAGGTAAGAAGGGCTTTTTCGAGCAAGCCAACGGGGGGTCGGTGCTACTGGACGAAATCGGTGAGATGTCGCCGCGCATGCAAACCAAGTTACTGCGCTTTCTCAATGACGGCACTTTCCGCCGCGTGGGTGAGGAGCATGAAGTACATGTCGATGTACGGGTAATCTGTGCGACTCAGAAGAACCTGACTGAACTGGTGCAGCGCAACGAGTTCCGTGAAGATCTCTATTATCGCCTCAACGTACTCAACATTACCATTCCGCCGCTGCGCGCGCGTCCGCAAGACATCATGCCGTTGACCGAATTGTTTGTAGCACGTTTCGCCGATGAGCAAGGCGTGGCGCGGCCTAGGTTGGCCAACGATTTGGGTAGTTTCCTCCGTCAGTACGCCTGGCCGGGCAACGTGAGGCAATTGAAAAACGCCATCTATCGTGCTCTGACTCAGGCCGAGGGTTACGAGCTGCGTCCGCAGGATATTGTGCTGCCAGAGTTCAACGGAGATCTGCCACTGGGGGATGACGTGTTGGAGGGATCATTGGACAATATCAGCAAGCGTTTTGAACGCTCGGTGCTGACACGGTTGTACCGCACTTATCCCAGCACCCGCAAGCTGGCGAGGCGGTTGGGCGTATCCCATACTGCCATCGCCAATAAGTTGCGTGAGTACGGGTTAAGCAGCCGCAAAGTAGGCAAAGAGTAAAAAGAGCCTGGCAATGCCTTTGGGTTTACCGGGGGCGGGTTGTTTTTATTTCAACGCCGCCAACGCTGCATCGTAATTCGGTTCGCTGGTGATTTCATCCACAAGCTCGCTGTACAAAACGTTATCTTGGCTATCTAGCACCACCACGGCACGGGCGGCCAGGCCCGCCAACGGCCCATCAGTGATGTCAACACCATAGCTCTGTTTGAACGCTGCGCCCCGCAGGGTGGACAGCGTCATCACGTTGTTCAGGCCCTCTGCGCCGCAAAAACGGGATTGGGCGAATGGCAGATCAGAAGAAATGCACAACACCACGGTATTGTCCATGTCGCTGGCCAACTGGTTAAATTTACGTACTGAACTCGCGCAAACGCCGGTGTCAACGCTAGGGAAAATGTTAAGGACTTTGCGTTTACCTACAAAGCTGCTCAGCGCTACGTCTGACAGGTCTTTGGCAACCAGCGAGAAGGCTTTGGCTTGTTCGCCCGGCTGCGGCAGTTTGCCTGCCACGCTGAGCGGATTGCCTTGAAAATGTACGGTTTGAGTCATCGTTAGCTTCCTTTTACAGGTGTGTATACCAAGGCCATGAACCCAAATGGCCGGTTGGCCGTGTATAACATTAGGTTCATCCCCTGGCGTCAGTTTATGTCAACCAGGTTGGATTGGATACGCAAAGTTTATGATTTCGCCTTGTCGGCCACCCGCCAACTGAGTTCTGCGCTCTTTCCTCTTGCTGCCACGCGCAGGGCCTGCACACCATGTGTAGGTTAATGGTAAGCGTGGTTGTAACCTTGCAACTAGCCACATTTATATTAATGTTATCATTAACCTAATCAGGCGGCGTTATTATCCAGGGACAGGGGTATATGATTAATTCAGTACCGATTTCGGCTTCCCTACTTGCATGGATTGATGAGGAAATTGATTTATCTACTTTTAGTGATCGCCGACACGCCAGCTGCTTTAAATCCCTGATGCATGGAATACTGACTGTTTTGCCGGTAACGGTTCTGGCGGAGGCGACGGAAAAACTGGACTGGTAAAGCCAGCGATGGAAGGGTTAATTATTTCAAAAGTTGGTTTTCACAAAGACGGAGATGAAAATCCTGGACACGATGGTTAAAGATGCAGCACAAATAACATCATCACCGTCACTTGAAAAGAGGCGCGACTGACGGCGCTGAAATCGCCGGATGCGGATTGCCCTGGAAAATAACCATACCGGTGATGCCTCCAATGAGTTGAACAGGTATTAGCCAGAACGCCGCCAATTTTGTGTTATCGCCATACCATATCCTGTGTTGTCGGGCCTTGCTGCGGACAAAGCTCCATTGTTCATCCAGTGCGCAGATGAGTGCTATATCAGCATAAGCGACCGGAGAGGGGATTACCCGACACGGCGAGAGTTTTTAAAATGCGAATGACCGTGTTGATACCGATTTTCAGCGTTTTGGCGGTATCACGGACACTGGCACCATTACGATGTTGCCCTGCGTGCCGGGCTTAGAGGCTTCATAGATAAAAGAAAGCTGAAAAGCGCGGCGACATGATTTGCAGAGAAATCTCTGATGCCCTGACGGGGTGCGCCCATAGCGGCAGACATCATCAGACTGGCAGTGAGGGAGCAGTAACGCTGGCCACAGGGATACTTAAAAGTCCGCATTATACACCAGATAAACTAATTGGCGGCATCACCTGTAAAGGTTGGGTTGTCAGTAGGTGAAGCAATATTAGAGGAAGATCCTGAGAAAAAATGAGCGTTACAAGCGAGAGCATAATATCTGGGGCAATTGCTGTTGGAGCAACTGTTGAGTGTGGCACCGAAATTAGTAGGAAAGTTATTTCAAGGCTTCATAATAATTTTGTAAATAAATTAAACCTTAATAAATACGCCAGGTTCAGAAAGTTAAGAGATAATGATGACGTAAAAACGGTTAGAATATGGGGCGAGGATGTAATCGAAAATAAAAATTGCTGGTGCATTAGAAAAAACTCAAAGAGGCAATGAATTGGCCTGATGCGGAAGACCATTAACCGTCTTAAAATAAAAAGTCACCGAAAAAAAATTAAGACAATAGACTTATAGCAGCATCGTCAACATCTTCAAAATTTGGATCAACTTAAGAGAACGAATAGGAGAACTGTATTACCAAAGGAAATTATTCACTACATGGTGGACAACTCAATTAAGGTTAAAGGGTTAACTATTACTCAATATGTACAGTGGTTTGGGGAAATGAAGCCAGAGGTAAGAGTCACATATATTGATTCAAGCATGTTTGAGCTTAAGGGTGATAATATCAATCACATAATTGATGTACTCAATGAACTCTATTCTGATGATGAGTGTAGTGACGAGATTTATGCAGATACTGAACTGCCGCGCAGTGTGGGCCTTTTACCTGAACAAGACGATAATGATGGAGATATATGGGGTGCAGGCTTAAAGTAAGCGATCGAGCTGGTTTAAGATCTTCAGGAGTTTTAAGATTTTTAGCCAGTTTGTTGGTCAAAGCCTGCAACTGTTTTCGTCCATATGTTCCCGTGCTTTTGATGTAGGATTGAACACATCAAAATCTGGCAATGGCAAAAATATATTTGCGTATTAAATTATTATGCTATAATAGATATGCTGAATAATTATATTCACGTGTTCATTATAGCATCAACATAAACTAAGCGGGTTAATTATGAATAAATTCAATAAATTCAATAAATTAATTGCAGTCACATTGCTTGTTGGTAGCGCAATTTCTGCTGCTGCATATGCTGAAGAAGAAGCTGTACCTATCTTTTGCGCCGGTGATGAAGTTGCGCAGGAGGTTGACGGCACTTGGATATGTGTTAAATCTTAATGATTTTTTAACAGGGTCCTTTATATCCTAAATAATTCGCGTTGCAGCAAGGCGGCACCCCAGGCGCTTACCCCGTAGGTGGCTGGGGTGAGCGGGTAAAGCTAACGCTTAGGCAATTTGAAGTATGACGGGTTATATATTCTCACCAGATTTTGAGAGGGTATGAAGGAACATGTTCAGTTTTTTATGCTTTCAATATTTTGACGATAATGACATGCAATTCAAACGGCATATACCCAATGCTGGGATTCAAAAATTTCATACGGATGCAAACCCTGCTCTCTGGCATTGATTGATAGTACTTATCTTGTCCAGCATGTATAAAATTTAGGCTTTAGTCTTTCTACCTCGAACAGTTTTATCAATTTCTTCGAGTATGACTGTTAGTTACATCTACGTTCCATCACCTATGATGCATTATCATGACAGAGTCAGTCATAGGTGCTTTTACCTAAAAAATTATGTTTAATTTAGAGGTGCTGCGTGAATTATTATCCCCCACCAGAATTACCTGCAAGTGCTTATTACTACACAGCAGGAGGGGTGGCATACATTACTCCGAAACTCACTATAAATAAGGAGGATATAAAGTTCCTTATGACTGTAAGAAGTGGGTACGGCTTGCCGTTTATAACAACTAGCAATACAGGTGAACCCGCTGTGAGCCTACCCGCTGTGAGCCTAAATGGTACTTCAGGTTTCAATATACTCGCTCGTCGCGAGTCGAGCTACAAAAGTTATACAACCACTTCTTGTCCTGCCTGTGGGATGCAAGCAGGTCCGCCACAGAATCTGGTGTCACATGGCGCGGTGTTCTACCACATTAGCAATACTGGTGGCTTAACCGACTTTTATAACCAGATGGGCCATTTTTCCGGCGATGCCGCTATGTTGTATAACGAAGGCACGATAAGTGGCACCCTGCAAAATGAAGGCAGCGCCGAGGGGGCTGTCGCTGAGATTTGGAACTCTGGAACACTCAATATAATCTCAAACGCTGCTACCGGTATGATAGAAGGTAAAACGGCCGCTATCATCAATCTGAGCGACGGATATATTAGGAGTTTGACGAATAATGGCACGCTATCCGGTGGTCAATACGCGGTGGTAAACCAAGGACGGTTGGATAGCCTGACCAATACAGGAACAATGACTGGCGGTATCATCAACTATGGCACCATTACCGGTAATGTTGCGCTTGGTAGTGCCAAGCTGATTTTCGCGGGTGACAGTGCAAAAGTTGGTGGGGTTATTTCCTGGAATGGTGATAAGGATGTCAGTGTTGGTCATGGCAGTAAGGTGGCCGTGGGTGATAACACTGAATCAGCGTCATACACAGCGGATGGTTCGGTATACGCAGAGAATATTGCTGTGGCATCAGGCAGCAAACTCATCGTATCGCAAGAGGCCGATTGGCATGCGCTGGCTACGCAGGACGATGCTTTCAGTAACGCGGGCACCCTGGTGATGAACAGCGACAGTATCCTGAGCGGTAATCTAACCAATAGTGGCACCCTGATAATGGGTGACCAGCAATACCTGAGTGCAACTCTTTCCGGGGATATGGTGAATAGCGGGAAAATTGTACTTAACCCTACCAGCTATAGTGCCGGTAATACTCTCACCATCAATGGAAACTATACTGGGACTGAAGGTAGCGTCATCTCGTTAGGCAGCGTGCTGGCCGATGATGACTCCCTGACCGACAAACTGGTCATCACCGGTGACACTACGGGCAGCAGTATCCTAAACATTTTCAATGAGAATGGTTCAGGGGCACAGACGCTGAGAGGTATTCAAGTGGTATCCGTAGGGGGCAAATCCGATGGTATTTTCATCCTGGGCAACCGCGTAGTGGCCGGCGCCTATGACTATAGTTTGCATAAAGGCAGCCTGGCCGACCCGGCTGACGACAAGGGCTGGTATCTGACTAGCGCCATCCCACAGCCCAATCCCACTGTTCCGAACGAACCCACTGTTGTCGTGCCGTTAACGCCAGATTTACCGGAGGATGCGGAACCAGCGCTAATGGTACGTCCGGAAACAGGTGCCTATACGGATAACTTGAAGGCATCCCGCTCACTCTTTAATGTCTCACTGCACGACAGATCTGCGGGGATCCACACAACCTCAATGTGGATACGTAACGAAGGTGGACGAAATAAGACCGAACTGTCTGATGGACAGAATACGACAACAGCCAAACGCTATGTCATGCAGATCGGTGGCGACGTTTTGACGTGGGAGTCAGGGAAGGGCGGTAAGGCCGTGCTGGGCGTCATGGGTGGCTATGCCGTCCAACATGGTAGCACGCACAACCACCTTACCGATCATGGCGCAAAGAACAGTGTGAGTGGTTACAGTACTGGGCTTTACGGGACCTGGTATCAGAACTGGTCTGACAAATCCGGTTTGTTCATAGACAGTTGGCTACAGCATGGCTGGTTCAACAATGAGGTGAAAGGGGAGGATTTATCACCGGAGACTTACAAAAGTCGCGGTCTGAGCGCCTCACTTGAGATCGGCTACAGCCAGCATCTGGCTACCTTTTTGACCCAAAAGGAAAGAGAAAACAGCATCTGGTTGCAGCCGCATGCGCAGGTTATCTGGGCGGGCGTCAAAGCGAATGACCACACCGAGCAGAACGGTACAGATGTCCAGGGTACCGGCTCAGACAACGTGCTAACGAGGCTGGGCCTGCGGGCGTATCTGGATAACAGAAGCCTAAAAGACAACGATAAGGCGAATTTCCGGCCTTTCATTGAAGCAAACTGGGTTTATAACAGTAAAAATGACGGGGTGCGGATGAACGATGAGCAGGTTGGTGTGGATGGCGGACACAATACGCTTGAGATGAAAGCGGGTGTAGAAGGAAAACTAAACCGCAACTTGAGTGTATGGGCAAGTGTGACCCAACAACTGAGTGGTAAAGGCTACAATGATACTGAAGGTACCTTGGGCTTGAGGTATCAGTTTTGACCCTGTCAGTAATTCTGTGTAACTGCCACCGTATTAAAGGTGATCGCTCAGGCGGTCACCGAACTCGATAATAAAACGACTCATTGCCAGCCGCCAGTTCTTGATCGGCATACTCCATTTTTTTGATGCATCCTTGATCGCCAGATAAATCACTTTTCGCACCGAGTCGTCTGTCGGGAACAACTTTGCGCTTCTTGATGGCTGCACGGATCACGCTGTTCAGCGACTCGATAGCGTTGGTCGTGTAGATTGCCTTGCGTATATCGGGTGGATAGCCGAAGAACGTATTGAGATTTTCCCAGTGCGTACGCCAGCTTTTGCTTATCTTATCCTGCCATTTTAACTATCCTCGAACACCTGTCAGAAGGTGATTCCTGAATGAGGATGTCCCTTTCATTCGAAATTTACAGAGCGTGATTTCTATTGAGGGAAATAGTACGGTATACCGAACCAGCGGGAGCATTTGAACAGACACTTACGGTACAAAGTCTATCAGCGCGGCGATCTTTGCCGCAGTGCCGAATTTCTAACACTCCATAAATTTCAATTTAAACAATTAATTATCTCCTTAACCTGGTTTTTACATCATTGGCCCCAGTCCCCCTAATCGCCCTTTTATTGGAGTCACTGCGGCTCTTTCAGTAAAGGGAGCATCCTGCTTACCATCAACGACTATTTGCAAAATATGCGATTATTATGCCTGATTCTGGATTTTAATCAGCCAATTTTAAGTTGTATATGTTATTTATATCTTTAACCATCAGAGCTAAAAAATCTGGGATACCCTTAAGGATTAAGGCTCTAAAATTAGGGTCATGTTCAAATATATATTGAAGCGTGGACGGGAACAATAAGTATTTAAGTGGCATTTTTTTGTATTCTTTTCTTTTGGAGAAATAAGAAACCGCCAACTGTTTTAATACAAACTTCCTGTCCTTATTGATTGATTTTATATATGAGGAAAAAACATCTAACGCATCAAGGATTGGTATGTAAACCTCATTCTCAATTGGAACATATATAATATCTTTTGCAAGGTTTTTCTGATGTGAAGCCTCATGAATCAAAACCAAAAATTGTTTTATTACAGGGGGTTTTCGCAGAAAATTTATCGGGTGTGTTGGGTCAGAAAAATACAATCTATCCAGGTTAATCCAGATTCTGTTATAAACATCCCCTGAAGGAAACGTAAAAGCAAAAGAACCTCTAGCAATCTCTGCTTGATTCAGGTTAGGACGCCAGTACACATTTTCCCATGGGGTATCCTGTTCTTGTGGTAACAGATTATTATCACGGACAAAATCTACCTCTGGCTTTACATTTGAGATTAATTCCTTAGCTGAATAGCAAAGAACCAGTTGAGCATTCTGCAGGTTTTTTTTTATTTCTCTATATCTGGAAGAAAGCTGATCTGCAAATTTTTCAATAATTTCTTTGTTATCAGTATTAAGAATTGAAGACAAATATAAATTAAGCTGTGTTGATTTATCTTTGGCAGAAAGGTAATCGATTGCTATCCGTAAATTATCAATAGCAAAGTCACGGTGATTTCTTAACACAACGGCGGAACTTCTGACGTGAAAAAGGCCGCTACCGAGAGCATGAGATATGTCTGTTGTTGTCCACTGTGGGTTTCCATTGAAAAATTTTTTTGTTATTTCACTCGATATATATTCATAATTCAAAACACGAGAATTTACATTACGGTAGGGAACTTCCAGTAAATCATTACTCTTAGCTATAATATGCATGATTTCTTTCAATTTTTGCCAGCGTACGGAAAAAGCTGTCATGCCCTTTGTTCTACGGATTGCAATACCCGTTCTGCCGCTTATTAATTCAACGTCAGATGTTATGACAGCAGAACCGTCGACATCAAGCGCAACGACTTTAACTAACGTTTTGTTCTTGAGAAAACAAGATGTTTTATCCGTATGGTAAATGGTAAGCATGTCTTGTTGTAATCTGGATACACTTTTAGGTATAAGCTTACATTTATAATAATTACCATTATATTTAAAATATAGTTTGTTGTTTTCTTTATTTATGAATGTGTTGGGGAAATCAGCGTTAACTAAAATATTTCTTTCATCGACATAAATTTTATACAGAGGATTTAAACGCCCTCTTACATAATCAGTAACAGTAGCATCACATACATCCGTTACGGAAGGTCCTGGGGTATCTGACGGAGACCTTTTTGCTCTACATTTTCCTGTAATAGTATCCGTACCCGGCTTCAACTCAAATATTAGCTCATCATATTTATAGATAAGTATATTTTCCTCACCTTTTAATCTGTTGCTAAGCTTATAAATTTGTTCATCCACAGGAATGGCATGAAAAGCCCTGCCTTCAAGGTTGATAACCAGATTCTGTTCTTGTTCTGCATTTGAAAGGGAAGGGACTGGTGCTAAAACGGATTCTGCATCATTGATTATTCTGTCTGCCAGTTCGCATGATAACATATAACCTTCGCTCGTCCTTCTGAACAATAGTTCTTCATTTATTTCCTCAAGAGAGTTAAATTCAGTTTTTATCGAAACATTTTCCCTTGCCAGATGTGATAGCGGTCTTATTTCTTTCCCTGGCTCTCTTACAAATTTTTCACCGAAAAAAACTTGAGTTTCCTTATTGAATTGTGCCCACACTTCCCTGTTGCCTACCATTTCTACACGATAAACTACAATTTTTTCGTTATAAACGGGACACCAAAAAGTTTCCGGCGTATTTGATACTGCCTTTGTGGTAATAGAAGAAATTTTTTTATCAAGAGAGGAGACTAAGCCTTCCAGAAGTATTTTTTTATTTTCTAAAGTTTTAAAGCGATTTTTGATTTTCAGCAACCCTTTTTTTCCTGCAAAAAAAATAAGTCCAAATCCAGGATCAATACAGCGGGCTAAGTTTATACTTAGGGCTCGAATAACATCAGGAGAAATAGCGTGAGCTATAGATGGAAATTCTTTAGCCATAACTTTTCCTGCTTCATTTGCAGAAGCTTTCAAAGTAGACTTAAGAAGCCCATATTTCATTGCCTGAATAGAAGCATTACCCAGTGAGATATTAAATCTCATTCCTACCTTCGCTGCTGAATAAAGGAAAGGTGTCAGACTGGCAACATCAATAATACATGAAGGAACGGATGTCTCAAAATTACCGTTAATACTTTCTGTAACACAAGTATAAAAGGGAACTAAGCTAAGAAGAAAATCACTTATTTTTTCTTTTGACGTTTTATCATAACCTTTATTATAAAGATATGATGTTAATTTTTTTTTGTGAAGGTTTACAATGTTGTTTATTAACATTTCCACCGGTTCGTCTTTTTCTTTCAAAATCTGTTTATTTAATAATCTAAGTTCGTAATTTTCACTCCCTCCCGGGAGAACGTCATCTAAATAAGACAATAATAAATCCCTATCGCGATCGACACGTATCATGGCATAATGCCCGGTTCCTTGCAATACTTCCAGTGAGTAAATTCTTTCCTCTTCACCATTTATGTATTGTATGAAATCTCTATCATCAGGTAGAAAATAACGAAATACTTTGTTATAGGCAATACCAGACTTACCAAAAGGTAATTTTCCTCTAACCATAGACTGGCCATTAAACTCAAACTTAATCCTGCGCGCTTCGGAATTAACTATAAAATCTTGTTCATCCTCAGATAATTTATTATAAACCCCGATGATGTTTATTTTTTGCACCACAGAGAATAGCTTTCCGATTTTTTTATTTTGCTGTTCAAACTTAATATCTATGTCGGGAAATGTATATACATTTCCATCAGATCCCTCAATATCTACTTCACCATGACTGTTTAAATAATCAGTCACACTGTATTTCGTTATATTTTTCGAGTTTAATAAATTCTGTGCTAGTTGTGTTCTTGTTTTCCAGTCCTTAACAGACTTTGATAAAAGGAAAAAGGGGTCGTTACTTTCGTACCATTCTTTTACCATGTTGGTGTAATTTATAAAAACATCACTGCCATCCCCCATGTCATCAAACGAAATATTATTCATGCTATGAAAATAATAAATTAATGCAGGCAGCCTGAAATATGAAAAGAACTCTAAAGGTAATCCCCCCTCCTGCATGAGATTGAATAAAACAACACCAACATCCTGAATTGCTTCCAGGCTATGGTCATCAAGAGTAGCATCAATCTCACTCAGAAACATAGCCCCTGCATGTATCATTCCCCACCGGGGAGAAAAAGCACTTATTTTATTAAGCGTATTCAGCTCATCTCCTTGAATATTTGATAAAAAAATAGGGAATTTTCTTTTAAGTAAATTTTCCTGAATGAAAATTCTTGCTTTTTTTGATATATTTATACTGTTATCGTTAATTTTATTAAAGTAATTTCTTACTAAATTACCGTGAATGACGTTATTTCCATTCTTAAGTAAGCGCATAGAATCTTCTATAATCCATTTATCTACTGATGTCCCTAATATTAAATCAGCTAGGTATTCTGCAATTACTATCGCATTTTTATTATATGTGAAGTCGTCTTCATTTCCTGAACCATACAATCCTGCCGGTGTGAGCAACGCCCTGGCAACTTCTGCAACTTTCTCATCACGGTTATCTGATGTAACATATTCAACTATATTATTTATTCTGGAATTCTTATCTGGCAGATCATTTTTATAATACTCGGTTAATAATTTGTCTATCAACTCATTTTGTTTTTCCCTGATGCGGATCGTTTCAGAATCTGTAATTTTGTCATAACCTCCACCTGCCTCAGTGAGCTTCGTCTGAGTCGTCCTTAAGCTATCCCGCAGCAATTTTCTTCCCACGATAAGTCCGGTCAGGGCCGTAGCGGCTCCAGCTGCAATGACAGGTTTACTTTTCAGGGCCTGCATATATGACGTGGCCACGGGTGCTGCTGCTGCCGTCATCACTAGGGGGAGTAAAACATCTCCGCCACTCCTGCTTGTTGCTGAGGAGGATACCCGTGTTTCTGGTATGTCGGTGTGTACAGGAGTGCTCTCAGTAGCTTTCCTGAGTGGCTCAGGATAAGTAATGGCGTCACATTTCGTATTGAAATGCGTGGCAGTAACGACCTTTTCGTTTGTTTGCTGGCGGGTCTCAGTTTTGAGGGTGGTACAGTACGGCAGCGCTGAAAGTCCGCTTTTTTCCCTGAGTCGTTCCACCGCCAGCAAATGCGCCTGCTCAGGGACAGAGAGAGGGGCGTTTTTCCCCGGCGCTGATGCGGGCCTGTTCTGCACCATCGCCCGGATGTAAGACCCGGGGGTGGCCGTTGAATTTGACGAAAACGCGGTGAGCCGTGGTGCTGAGGAAGAGCAAGGAACTGCGGCATCGCATACATCTCCGGTCATTTCCACCTGGGTATCGACCTCAAAAGCGGGAACGCGTCGGGATGGCTCGTTATTTTCCAGCATTTCCGCGCTGGACGGGAGACTGCTCGCCATATTTCCCAGCGCAATCCAGTAATGACTGGCGCGGATAAAAATATAAGCCATAAAGGCCGGAACCTTCAGCGGCCCACGCTGCGGTGAGCCTTCGTCTTTCATCCAGCGCCCGGCCACAATGGCCGTAACCGCCAGGGCTGTAAACAGGTGGATGGAAGTGTGATTTTCATCTTCGCCCAGAAACTGCTGTAGGAAAGTATCATCCGTCCAGCCGGTAACGGTATCCCGGATAAAGGCTGCCAGCCGGGAAACAACATTAATATTCTCAGGAAGGCACCATGATGCCAGTCCGAGAACATGCAGTGTTGCGGCATCAATATTCCGTCGATCAGTAACTGCGGTATAAAGGCTGTTTGCCGCGATTACGAGACTGGTCGGGGTGCCGGGAAGTATTTTAGAAAGGCAGGCAGAAAGTATTCTGCTCTCCCCGTATCCCCCCAGGGTACGGACCAGCTGTTGAACACCACGACGGCAGTCTTCCGTCAACGGGACACGGAATTCTGCCGCTTCTCCGGCATCAGTTGGAGAGGCCTCATGGTTTTCAATGGCGTCAAACCAGGTCTCTTCCATTTCAACGTGGTCGATGGCGTCAAACCAGATATCCTGGTCTTCCTGATTTGAACTACCCTGGGATACCAACGTTCTGCTGGCCGATGGGAAGCCAGCGATTGAATTAGCATGTAACATAATTTTTACCTAAATATGGCCGATTATTACCTTCTTTTATCAAACCAGAATAGTTTTTCTATCTTTTTCTATCAGGAAAACATCTTTTCTCTGTAAAGTTCCTGGATGCGGCAAATCTGCGAAGGACTGTATCCCGTGGCATCAGCCGTTTCCCGGATACTCAGTTTCTTAACCTGCCGGTAGTACAGGACTTTCTGATGCCGTTCATGATCGGCCAGTTTACCCCGGTATTTCCCAGCGTATGCGCCCGTTCAATTCCCTATTTTTGCCGCTGGCGGCGGCTCAGCCAGTCTTTATGCGACATCGCGGCCATCAGGTCGATAAGCATGTTATTGATGGGGTCAGTTTGGATATCGAAAATTATTGTACTATAAGGGCTTTCCCGGCATGTCAACGCCGGTGTTTACGGTTTCTTGTCTGCACTTCAGTAAAAATAAAGGGGAGAGACTGCGGTACTATAAACGGCCATGATGAATCGTTATCGATTCTGGCCCTGATGAAAGACGCGCGTGAGGCTTTTGTTCGTTAAACGGATACGTATATCCTGTACAATATTCAGATATACCTCACGGGGTCTAAGCCTCGCATTTTTGGCGGCAATGGCCACTGAACCAGAAGCGTTCGCAGATATGAATCGCCCGCTTTCGTTATCCCGCCAAGCTTTGATTTTCGGCCACTACTGTACTGCGATGGTGTAAGCCCCAGCCAGGCGGCCAGTTGACGCCCATTTTTAAAATCATGCGCATACCGATACTGGCGACCAGCGCACAGGCCGTTGTGGGACCAATCCCTTTCAGTTCCATCAGTGGCTGGCTGCGGTGATCGGATTTTGCCATACGGGACAGAATTCGGTCATATTCAGTAATGCTATCATCAATGCGATCAATGTGTTCCAGCAAATCATCAACACATTGCTGAACCTGAAGTGGCAAAGAATTCTTCTGTTCAGCAACCATGTGGCGTAGGGCATCTGTACTTTGTGGGGCAATGACGCCGAATTCAGATATCAAGCCTCTTAATCGGTTATATGTTGCTTTGCAGCCATCAGACGGGGTTAATGGCCATACTGCCGAAACAGTCTTGCCCAGTAATGCGCCCCGGAGCATGCTTCCATCCCGATAACATAGGGTGGCAAACCAGCAATCAGTTCAGGAAGTGCTGCACGCGATACCCTGGGTTTTACCAGAACAGTTTTTCCATTCTGGTCAACGCAGTGGACAGCGAACACATTTTTAGCAAGATCGATACCGACAGTGGTAATGGTCATAACGAATCCCTCTGGGGCTATGTTTACCCCATGATTGCACAAGAGTTAATCAGGCGCATATCCAGGGGAAGTCCCTTCCATTCGTTAAGGCTAATATTTGACCATTTTAGGTTGAAAAACGTGTATTGCCACATACTGAGAATCTCGTTTCGAAAACCATAGATTATGATGCCTTTACGATCCCGCTCACCATAATGGTTGATATATTTTGTATCCCATGTGGACGATAGAATCGCTTTATAAAAGACAAAAGTAAAATTCAATATACAATAAGAGAAAGCCTTATGGTAACCGAATATGATAAATAAAATAAATGAAAACGTAACAAAAAACATAGAAGTTGCAATCACCCCTAAAAAGAAAACAATCTCGAACGTTTTTTTTCACCGAAAAATAAAAATTGTTTGTAATTCGTCAATCAATCTACATCCAAAAGGCCTTGGGAAAGGATATGAAAAATATCAGGCATTCAGTAAAGAAACCATTGGTAGCGTTAACGCAATCATGGGATATATAAGTAATTTTAGAAATTCTGGCGAAGAGGCAATTTTAATACACGGAACTAAAAA
The DNA here is from genome assembly GCF_000821185.2 of Serratia symbiotica. Lineage (NCBI taxonomy): Bacteria > Pseudomonadati > Pseudomonadota > Gammaproteobacteria > Enterobacterales > Yersiniaceae > Serratia > Serratia symbiotica. Next base: position 1,135,915 of record NZ_CP050855.1, read on the forward strand.
TGGACGAGTCGCATTATATTCTCATTTTGTTAACAACAGGAAAGAATTTACAGTTAAAGATTTTATAAGTCATATCAAAAAGGTACATAATGTTGATATAAGTGAAAAGAACAAAGGTCCATTACACGTCATGTCTTGTTTTGGTGTTAGTAATGGTGTATATCAGGCATTTTCAGATGAATTGAGAAGAGAAGTTATAGGATATGGCGATGGAAATGCCATTTCAACTAGTGGTAACTTAAAGAATCATTTCAATAAGGAAACCAGCATCATCAAATCAGTCATAGGTGATGTAGAGAAAGACCAACCTGAGGATCTAAAACTTACGAAGGCAAGTATTCACAAATTTATCCCGCATGCCCCCAAAAACTAAAACGTCTGATCTGAGAGCATTGTGGAAAAATAAGCTATGTGTTTTGTCGATGACTTTTTGTTTGTACAAGGTCTGTATGCGGCGTATCTGAGAACAGCTGTACCCGGTGGCCTCAGCCGTTTCCCGGATACTCAGTTTCATAACCTGCCGTTAGTACAGGACTTTCTGATGCCGTTCATGATCGGCCTGTTTATCCCGGTATTTACCCAGCGAGGGCGCCCGTTCAATTCCCTGTTTTTGCCGCTGTCGGCGGCTCAGCCAGTCCTTATGAGACATCGCGGCCATCAAGTCGATAAGCATGCTATTGATGGCGGTTATCACTGCGCAGGTTATAGGGTCAGTTGGCGAAGGGACTTTCTCTGACAGAGCCAGCCACGAGGTGGGGACATCCAGACTGATAACTCGCAGTTCATGTTGTTCGATCTGTTTCTTTAGTGTCATCCAGTCGCTGTTACTTAGTCGGGTCAGGCGGTCTATCTGCTCGACCAGCAAAATATCATTGTGGTGACTGTCCATCAGTAAACGTCTCAGATCCGGTCGGTCGAGTTTTGTACCGCTGATATTCTCCCGCTAAGGGCATTACTCGTTTCATCGCTACTATGACTGACTTCGACTTCCAGAAGGTCACTTTCAGGCCTGGTGTTCGGCACCTTCTGGGACGGGAGTTTCACCTGCAAGGCTCTTCCCAGCGCACAGCCCAACAGTAGGGTAACGTGGCGCTTAGTGCAGTCTGGTATCTGAAACGTAGCCGCTGGTGATTAATCATCGGCATTTTTTTGTCAGTCATTTCTCAAACTGCGCTCTGGAATGCGTTATGGCAACCCTTACTTGATTTCAAGCACGTTTAAACGTTCTACTCCAGGTGCCACGATATCGTCCGTATCTTTTGGTTGCCAACCAACCGGCTGCATCGGGATATCTGGGCGATCAAACGCCAAATCACCGCCATCCACCACGCCACTGCCATGATGGATCCCTTTAAAATCAAATAAATTTATGTCGCTAAGGTGCGAAGGAACTACATTTTGCACCGCGCTGAACATGGTTTCCAGTCGTCCAGGATGACGCTTATCCCAGTCGCGTAGCATGTCGCCAATCACCTGGCGTTGCAAGTTAGGCTGCGATCCACAGAGGTTGCATGGAATGATGGGGAAGGCTTTAGCGATCGCGAAGCGCTCAATATCTTTCTCGCGGCAGTAAGCCAGCGGGCGGATCACGACATGCTTGCCATCGTCGCTCATCAATTTGGGCGGCATGCCTTTCAGCTTTCCGCCGTAGAACATATTAAGCAATAACGTTTGCAGAATATCGTCGCGGTGGTGGCCTAAGGCAATCTTGCTGGCACCCAGTTCAGTGGCAGTACGGTAGAGGATGCCACGGCGCAGACGTGAGCACAGGGAACAAGTGGTTTTACCCGCTGGGATCTTGTCCTTGACGATACTGTAGGTGTTTTCCTCAACGATCTGGTACTCAACTCCTAGGTGTTTCAGGTAAGCGGGCAGAATATGCGCTGGGAAGCCCGGTTGTTTCTGGTCGAGGTTTACCGCCACCAAGGAGAAGTTCACCGGTGCGTTCCGCTGTAGGTTACGCAGGATCTCCAGCAGGGTGTAGCTGTCTTTGCCGCCAGACAGGCAAACCATAATGCGATCGCCTTCCTCAATCATGTTGAAATCAGCAATTGCTTCGCCCACGTTGCGGCGTAGGCGTTTTTGCAGTTTGTTCAGGTTGTAGTGTTCTTTTGGGTTAATAGTTGGCTTTTCTGACATTTAAATCTTGCTCGTCCTTTAATCGGGATGGGGCTTAGTGCTTTAGATAGCGAGTTTAACATTCAACAGGCTGATTTGATCATTATTCATCATCGTACTTCCATGCAGCATAAGCGAGAGTGGGTTGCACAGCCGATGCTCGCATGATTGCCTACCAACGCTGCTGGATCAGCCGAGCTTGTACAGCGAAGGGAGCCGCCTACAAGGTGGTGCTAAAATAGGGCATGGTCACCATTATTTAGCGACAATTAATTTCCCACACGTCATACTGATAAAAAGATGAACTGACCAAAGAGAAACCATGAACACATTGATGTATTTGATGATGGCAATAGTCGCAGAAGTGATCGCCACTACCATGTTGAAAGCCTCTGAAGGCTTTACTCGCCTGTGGCCGTCGCTGCTGGTGGTCGTTGGTTACGGCGTGTCTTTTTGGGGGTTGTCGATGGTGGTCAAGAGTATGCCGCTGGGCATTGTTTATGCAATCTGGTCAGGTATGGGCATTGTGCTAGTTTCGATCGCCGCTGTGTTTGTTTATCAGCAAAAATTGGACTGGCCAGCGATGATCGGTATGGGATTAATTATCGCCGGGGTACTGGTGATTAATTTATTGTCGAAGGCATCGGTACACTAAGGGTGAAAAGATCGGCGAGACCTGATGTCACGCCGTTATAAATAATGTACGACATAATGCGCAGCTATAGCCACGATTTGTAACAAATCCTTCTAGTACACCAAACAAATTGAAATTGTAAGCATGCAAATGTTAGGTGGCAAACGATGTGGAACGTGGATGCTCAGCCAGGGAACTTGTGCCAGCGCAGGATGAGCTGTGTTGCGGCCTGGCGGGCAGGGCGTAGTCAATACGCCCTTGGCGCTATCAGGTGTTCAACTGGTTAAGGCAGCGTTCGCCACGATCCAATTGGTTGACGTTTTGCAATGTGGTCTGCGAGATGCTGGTGAGCGTTTCTTCGGTCAAGAAAGCCTGGTGGCCGGTAAACAGCACGTTATGGCAGGCTGATAGGCGGCGGAATATACCATCTTAAATAACGTCGTTAGACTTATCTTCGAAGAACAAGTCGCGTTCATTCTCATAGACGTCCATGCCCAGCGCGCCAATTTTCTGCTGTTTGAGTGCATCGATGGCGGCAACAGGGTCGATCAGTACGCTACGGCTGGTGTTGATCACCATCACGCCGTTTTTCATCATCGCGAAGCCAGCGGTATCCAACAGGTGGTGGTTTTCTGGCACCATCGGGCAGTGCAGGGTGATCACGTCAGACTGGGCGTACAGCGTTTTCAAATCGACATAGCCAGGTATTTGCGGTCATAGTGTTTAGTGCTATGTATCGCCAATTTCATTGTGGTCTCTCTACCCCGTTTTGTGAACAATCCAACCGATGTAATTCAATATTATACTGCATGGTGAATGATTCTATAATGGACGTTTGATGGCTTACCACGATGATTATGCTCTTAGGCAGTGCACTTCTAACAAGTCCAATTAGCTTTAAAGCAGTTGTATCCTCTAAGTGACTCGTTGATTCATCAAGACATATAAGTTTCGGTTGGTTCAGTAGTATTCTTGCAAACGAAAGACGCTGCTGCTCTCCACCGGAAAGCACTTTACTCCAGAGCTTTCTTTCACCCAGTTGTGGGCACAAATGATGCAGTCCAACCTGCGCCATACACGTTTTGATCTGCTCATCTCTTACATCGCTTAACCCTGGATATATCAAAACTTGGGTGAGGAAATCATAGGGTAAATAAGGTTTTTGTGGCACAAATAGGCTTTTTCCGTCGGGTAAGTTCCAGGTTCCACTGCTATAGGGCCACAGCCCGGACAGAGTTCTTAACAAAGTTGTTTTACCACAGCCGCTAGCGCCGGTTATTGCGATAGAATCACCGTCATGCAAACGGAGATTGATAGGTTTAAAAAGGGGGGTGCCATGAGAATGGTGGGCAACTAGATTATGGCATTGCAATTTATTAGGAAGGCGAGAATATTTCACTTTCACAGGTAGTTCTATCAAACTTTGCTCAAATTTCCATAGCCTCTCTACTGTTGCAGACCATGCGACTATCTGCCGATAGGAATCGATGAACCAGCCGAAGGCATCAAGTACGTAACCGAAAGCTGCGCGCGCCTGCATCACACCGCCGAGCGATATTTTTTTCGCGATATAAAGTGGCAACACAGCAAAAATCGGGATCATCAGACTAAGACGGAAGTATGATGTAGTGAAGGTATCCAAGCGGAACTCGCGGGACATCAACTGCTGCCAGTTGCGTGCAATCGCCGAAAAATGATGATGCATGCGGCGCAACTCGGTGCGCTCGCCACCATAAAACGCGATCTGCTCGGTATTATCACGTATGCGTAGCATACCGGCTCGGTAGTCGGCTTCGGCTTTCTGCTTATCCATATTGAGCTGGTGCAAAGGGCGGCCGATCCGGTGGGCGAGCACGCTATTGACAGTGGCATACCCCAGCGCCACCCAAACTAAATAGCCATGCACTGGAAAGGCATGCCCGGCGATGGTAAGACTAAGCGTACCCGATAACTGCCACAGAATGAAAATGAATGAGAAAAGCCCGGTAGTATTTTTTAACAGCGATAAAAACAGTTTGAGGCTTTGTTCAATCAGCAATTGGATATCTTCGGCGATACGTTGATCGGGGTTATCCGGCTCAGCGTTGAAACTCAGACGGTAGTGATTGTGCCGCCGGAGCCACGAGGCGTGAAATCTCAGGGCCATCTTCTGCCGCCAACGGATGATCAGTAATTTTTTCAGCCAGTTTGTGCTGATGACGAATAACACAAACAGCGCGGTGTATCCGGCGTAAGAGAACGCCAGCCTGGTGACAGACGTATGCTGAAAGTAGTCGGTCAGGGCGTCATAAAATTCGCGGCTCCAGTTGTTGTACTGAACGCTTATCCATACCACGCCTAAAGTGAGGCCAGTTAGCGTCAGCAGTAAAAGCCACGAAAACCATTCACGGGGACGCAACCAATAGGGCGCAATCAACTGGTAAAACTGTTTTAGACTTTGCATAGAGAATGTCGCATAAAGAGTATTGTACAGGGCATGTTGAAGAAAAGTGTGATAGCCACCCTCACGGATGGCTATCGATCAGATTAAAAGCCTGATCAGCTTAATAATTCCATTTCACGTTAAGCATGAAGTTACGCGGATCGCCGTAGAAGTTATTGCCGCCACGATGACGGTTGGAAACGCCGAGATAATATTCCTTATCCGTCAGGTTGTTACCGTTTAGACTGAGGCTTATCTGTTTGTTGTACCGATAACCGATATTGGCATTGAACAACGCGTATCCACCCTGCGAAACGTTGTAGTTGGTGGTGGTATCTGTTTGCGCTGTCAGACCTGCCCCGACCGACCATTTATCCCATTGCCCTGGCAAGCGGTAGCTGTTGTACAAGCGAAAAAGGTGCTGCGGAGTGTGTTTGCTGTAGTTGGTGCCTTTTTGCGTATTGGCCGCTTCGAGGTATTTGCTGTTATTGAGCGTATACCCGGCGTAAACCTGCCAGCCTTCCGCCAGCTGGCCGGAAACTTCCATCTCGACACCTTGACTTTGCACTTTGCCGTCGGCGACGTAGCAGTCATCGCAACCGACGCTGCTCATGGCGTTATTTTCCTGAATGATGCGGAACAGGGCGACGGAGATGTTCAGCGCACCGTCAAAGAATTCCCCTTTTACGCCGGTCTCGTAATTGCTGCCGGTGACCGATGGCAGGAAGTTGCCGCTGGCGTCCTTCGTGCTTTGCGGTTTATAGATTTCGGCGTAGCTCAGATACCAGGTGTAATCTTTCGCGAAATCCCACAGCAGCCCGCTGTATGGGATAGTTTTGCCTCTCACCTTGTAATTTCTGTGTCTCGTCATCGCGCCGGTGGTCAGGTTGGTGAAATAAGAATCGTAGGTAAAGCTGCTGTAACGGCTGCCGAGGATCAGCTTCCAGTCGTTTGCCAAACTCAGGCGAGTTGTGGTGTACAGGCCGCGCTGATACACAGCGTACTGATAACGGCGGGTGTAATCCCCGTCGGGTTCGGGCAGGCTTTCTCGATCCCAACTGTAGATATTGACCTTGCTGGTGTTGCTCAGTACGCCGAATAAATTGCTGAAATTCTCTTTTTGATAATCGCCGCCGAGCACTAATTCGTGATCACGGTTCAAAAACGCAAATGGCCCGCTCAGGTTAAGATTGACGCCGTATTGGCTGCTGCGGTTGTGCCGTTGCAAGTAGTTGTTGAGTCTCGCATCGCCCGAATCATCCACGCCCTGTGTGCCGTTGCCGTAAACACCGATGAATTTTCCCCGCGCGCTGGCGGAGGTGTAGTTTATCGAGCTTTTGGCGACCCATTCGTTATCGAAATAATGCTCGAACTCGGCGAAGGCGTTGGTTTTATCGAAGGTAATGTTATTCCAACTGGCACCCAGAAAAGTCGAACGTGGCAGTTCCAGGCTGGCGTAGTTGGTTGACATTGGCACGCCGTAAAGATTGGCTACCGTGTCGGTTTTTTGCCACATAACGCCGCTAGTCAGTGTGGTCTGCGGCGTGAAATCGTAGGCCAGCGTTCCGAACAGCACCTGACGATCGCAGTTGATGTAATCGGTAAAACTATCTTTCTTTTGCAGCACGCCGATGATGCGGCCACGCAGGGGAGGCTCGTCATTCAGTGGCCCGGAGACATCCACTTCGCTACGATAGTTATCCCAACTCCCGGCGCTGGCGCTAATTGAAGATCGAAAATCGTAAGTAGAGCGCTTGCGCACCATATTGACCGTACCTCCCGGCTCGCCGCTACCCTGTGTCAGGCCAGATGCGCCGCGCAGCACTTCCAGATGATCGTAAATCGCCAGATCCGGCGACTCGGTGGAGGCTTCGGCAGACCCCATTCCGGCAACGCTGTTCTGAAACGAGGAGCTTATCCCGTCTTCCTGAAGATTGTCCATGGTGAAGCCACGCGACAGGTAACGGGTTTGATACGAATTCTCGTTGATCACGTTCACACCGGTGACCTGACGCATTGCGTCGTCCAGCGAAGTCATACTCTGATCGTTGATGCGCTGGCGGGTTACCACACTGACCGACTGTGGCGTTTCGCGAGCAGAGAGATTCAGACGGCTCGCCGCCGACATGCTGTGGGTAGTGTAAGAGTCGGTATCTTCGGTCATCGAGCCATGATTAATGTCGCCGACCACCACCAGTTCATCCCCTTCGGGGATCTTTTTTAGGGTGTAGCTGCCATTAGGTTGACGTTCTGCCTGTAAACCCTGCGCGGTCAGAAGGCGGGAAAACCCTTCGGCAAGGGTGTAAATGCCATTGAGCGCCGGACCGGATTTTCCTTCGGTTAGTTGTGCATCGCTCGCTAGATAAATGCCAGACTGCGCGGAAAACTGATTAAGCTGAGAAGCCAGCGGCGCGACCGGGATCGCATAAGTGTTCCTGCCCGCCGCCGTTTCAGTGGCCTGAACAGAAGGTACGATGGCCATGGTGCAGGAGAGTGCCGGTACGTAAAACATCATGCGCATGAGTGTGGTAGCCACTTTGTATTGGAACCTGTGCGGTTGGCCATTTTGTGGTGATGGTGACATTGATTCCCCTGATAATTACCAAAAGTAGAAGTGCTGCACAGGGTTAATCGGATGAGGGACGAAAAGGGGAAACGGTGAAGCGAATTTATTTTTGGCGATCACGTTATCCATCGCGCGGCGCGACCATCAGCCCCCATAACAACTGGTGGTTAAGTTGCACCGGCAACACGTTGGTCAGCATCTCTAGCGCCATATCGGTGTCATGTAGTGGGAAAGTCCCGGTGACGGTCAGCGACGCCACGGCAGGATCGCATCCCAGATAGCCACTATGATACGCGGACAGCTTTTCGATGAATTCACTGAGCGGAAGATTGTCAGCCTGCAATAATCCGCTCGGCCAGGCCGGTTCGGTGTGGCGCAGTGGCGCGACAGTGCCAAACGCATCCTGACGGAAGGTAATGGCCTGACCCGCTTTGATGATCATCTTGTCGCTGATGGCTGTTGGTGAGACTTCCACGGCACCCTGATATACCTGTAACACCGTGGCACCATTTGGCGTCTGCACGCTGAAACGCGTGCCGAGTGCACGCATTTTGCCCTGCGAAGTGGAGACGGTCAGCGAGCGTTGCGGATCGGCGGTGGTTTCGATCATCATGCGGCCGTTCAGAAGCAGCAGCGCACGTTGCGTCTGGGAGTCATCGACATTCATCGCACTGTCGGTGTCGAGCCAAATGCGCGAACCGTCACTCAGTGTGAATTGCGTGATCTTGCCGTGGGGGCTGTGATAATCTGCGCACCACGCAAGCACCTGATTGCGCAGCGGGGTATGACGCCAGTAGCCCCAGCCGAGTAGGGAGCCGACGGAGATCCACGTGGCCATTTTTAGCACCTGACGGCGTCCGGCGTTGTGTGGTGTTCGGGTCAACACCGTCAGCGCCGCAGTTTGTCGCGCATCATTTTCCCGCAGCGGCGTAAAATGCTGGCTGATGTTCAGCACGTATTGCCACGCCTGCTGGTTCTCCTGACTTTCTTCGAGCCAGTGTTGCAAAGCTGCGGGATACGTTTGCAGGGACGCGACGCCTTGAATTTTAGCGTACCAGTTTGCGGCCTGTTGCAGCGCGGCAAAGCCGGGTTTACTCGTCATAGTGTCAGGCAGAGGCGGAATTAAAGGCATCGAGATGCTCAACTTTAAGGATCAGGCAGTGGAGCATGGCTCGCGCCATATATTTCTTCACCATGCGCTCGGAGACGGCGAGTTCGGTGGCGATTTCCGCGTAAGTCAGCCTGCGGATCTGAGACATTACAAACGCTGCGCGGACTTTCTCCGGCAGCGCCCGCAGCATGGCATCCACCTGAAATAAGGTTTCGAGTACGATCGCGCAATGTTCTGCCGAGACCGCCACGGGCATGGGCTGAGCGGTTAACGTTTCCAGCCAGACGCGTTCGATTTCTTTTCTGCGATACAGATCAATACACATTCCTTGTGCCATCGCGCCAAGATAGGCACGCGCACCAGCCAGGCTGTCAAAATAGCGGGGTTTTATCAGCAATCGTAGGAACACATCCTGCGCCAGATCGGCGGCATCGGTGGCATTCCCCAGGCGTCGTCGGAGCAACTTTTGCAACCAGTTGTGATGCTCTGAGAAGATTAGCACCATGTTTTCAGTTGAACCAAAACTAGGAGATGACATGTCGCTCTTACCGTCACAGGCGTGTAAATTAAGGAATGTTTAGAGGTGAAAACTTATATGAGAACGATATTCATTTCAATGAATATCAGGGGCTAATATGCCATTCGTGAAATATGAGAATGGGATTTTGACTAAAAATGAATTATGTAGGTGACTACAGCAGCAATGAAACAAGATATAGCACACGTAAAATTTCCGCTCGACGCATTGTCGGCCCAACTGGGCGAACTGATGCTGCGCGATCAACAACGCCTACTGCGCCGTTTGCAGGGAGCAAGAAAAATCAAAAATTCCAGTGCGCAGTTGGCGGTAGCCGCTGAGCTGGAAAGTGACATTGCGGCGGCCCGGCAAAAAGCGCAGGCGCGTGCTGCGGCTTGCCCAGACATCACCTACCCGGAGAACCTGCCGGTCAGCCAAAAAAAACAGGACATTCTGCATGCCATCAGCGAAAACCAGGTAGTGATCGTCGCCGGTGAAACCGGATCGGGGAAAACCACCCAGTTGCCAAAAATCTGTCTGGAGCTAGGGCGTGGAGTGAAGGGGCTGATTGGTCATAGCCAACCCCGGCGTCTGGCGGCACGTTCAGTGGCTCAACGCATCGCCGACGAGTTGGAAACGCCACTTGGTGGCAGCATTGGCTATAAGGTGCGTTTTAACGATCAAGTCAGTGACCACACCCTGGTCAAGTTGATGACCGACGGCATTTTGTTAGCAGAGATCCAGCAAGATCGGCTGCTGATGCAATACGACACGCTAATTATCGATGAAGCGCATGAGCGCAGCCTGAATATTGACTTTATCCTCGGCTATTTGCGTGAGTTACTGCCGAAACGCCCAGATTTGAAGGTGATCATCACCTCGGCTACCCTCGATCCGCAACGTTTTTCACGCCACTTCAACTATGCGCCAATCATCGAAGTTTCTGGTCGCACCTACCCGGTGGCAGTGCGTTACCGGCCAGTGGTTAGCGATGCGGACGATGCCGATCGTGATCAGTTGCAGGCAATTTTCGATGCGGTGGACGAACTGGGGCGTGAGGGGCCGGGCGATATCTTGATTTTTATGAGTGGCGAACGGGAAATCCGCGACACCGCTGAGGCGCTAAATCGGCTTAACCTGCCGCATACCGAGGTGGTGCCGTTGTATGCACGCCTGTCTAACAGCGAACAAAATCGGGTATTCCAGTCGCATCATGGCCGCCGCATTGTACTGGCGACCAACGTGGCGGAAACCTCGTTGACGGTGCCGGGCATCAAATATGTTATCGACCCAGGCACAGCGCGCATCAGCCGTTACAGCTCGCGCACCAAGGTGCAACGCCTGCCGCTTGAACCGGTATCACAGGCTTCAGCCAACCAACGTAAAGGACGCTGTGGTCGTGTCTCAGAAGGCGTGTGTATCCGTCTGTATTCGGAGCAGGACTTCCTGTCGCGGCCAGCATTTACCGATCCAGAGATCCTGCGTACCAACCTGGCGTCGGTTATCTTACAGATGACATCGCTAGGGCTGGGTGATATCGCCGCTTTCCCGTTTGTAGAAGCGCCAGATAAACGCAATATTCAAGACGGTGTGCGGTTGCTGGAAGAGCTGGGTGCCATCAAAACCGCCGACAACGGCCATTATCAGTTGACGCCGCAGGGTCACCAGTTGGCGCAGTTACCGATCGACCCACGCCTGGCGCGCATGGTGCTGGAAGCCCCAAAGAGCGGTAGCTTGCGAGAGGTAATGATCATTGCAGCTGCATTGTCGATCCAAGATCCGCGCGAACGGCCGATGGATAAACAGCAGGCATCAGACGAAAAACACCGCCGCTTTGCCGACAAGGATTCGGATTTTCTGGCGTTCGTCAACCTGTGGGATTACCTGAAGGAACAGCAAAAAGTGCACTCCTCCAGCCAATTCCGCCGGCTGTGCCGTGATGATTTCCTCAATTACCTACGGGTGCGCGAGTGGCAAGATATATACACCCAGTTGCGCCAGGTAGTGAAAGAGCTAGGGCTGCCAGTCAACAGTGTGCCGTCCGACTATCGCAGTGTGCATAGCGCCATACTGGCCGGGCTGCTGTCGCATATCGGCCAAAAGGACGCAGACAAACAAGTATTTACCGGCGCGCGCAATGCCCGCTTCTCGCTATTCCCCGGTTCCGGCCTGTTCAAGAAGCCGCCGAAATGGATCATGGTCGCCGAACTGGTGGAAACCAGCCGTCTGTGGGGGCGCATTGGCGCGCGTATCGAACCTGAGTGGATCGAACCACTGGCCCAGCATCTGGTGAAGCACAGCTACAGCGAGCCGCACTGGTCGAAATCCCAAGGCGCGGTGATGGCCAGCGAAAAGGTGACGCTGTTCGGCCTACCGATTGTCGCCGCCCGTCAAGTCAATTACAGCAGCATTGATCCGCTGCTGTGCCGCGAGCTGTTTATCCGCCATGCGCTGGTGGAGGGGGACTGGCAGATGCACCACGCGTTCTTGCGCGAGAACCGCACACTACGCGCCGAAGTGGAAGAACTGGAGCACAAATCGCGCCGCCGCGACATTTTGGTGGACGATGAAACGCTGTTCAGCTTCTATGACCAGCGCATCCCGAATGATGTGCTGTCTGGGAGGCATTTCGATCATTGGTGGAAAAATGCCCGCCGGCAGCAGCCGGATCTGCTCAATGTTGCAAAAGAGATGCTGATCAAGGATGGTGCCAACAAGGTTAGCGCGCTGGATTACCCGAACTTCTGGCATCAAGGTAACCTCAAGCTGCGCCTGACTTACCAGTTTGAACCGGGTGCCGACGCTGATGGCGTAACGGTGCATATCCCGCTGCCGATCCTCAATCAGGTGGAGGAGCAGGGCTTTGAATGGCAGATCCCCGGTATTCGCCGTGAATTGGTGATTGCATTGATTAAATCGCTGCCAAAACCGCTGCGCCGCAACTTTGTGCCAGCCCCGAACTACGCCGAAGCGTTTCTGGGCAGGGTGACCGCGTTGGCGCTACCGTTACTGGATGCATTGGAGCGTGAATTGCGTCAGATGACTGGTGTGACCGTGTCACGCAATGATTGGCAGTGGGATCAGGTACCCGATCACCTGAAAATAACTTTCCGGGTGGTGGGTGAAAAACAGCAGACCCTGCGTGAAGGTAAGGATTTGGCCGCGCTACGATTGCAATTGAAGGGCAAAGTGCAGGAAACATTGTCTGCGGTGGCGGACGAAGGTCTTGAACAAGGCAACTTGCATATTTGGAGCTTTGGTCAACTGCCCGCGTTCTACGAGCAACAACGCGGGGGGTATTCGGTGAAAGCCTATCCGGCATTGGTGGATGAGAAAGACAGCGTGGCGATCCGCCTGTTCGACAGCGAACGAGAGCAACACCTGGCGATGTGGCAAGGCACCCGCCGTCTGCTGCTACTGAACATTCCATCGCCGATCAAGTATTTGCATGAAAAGTTGCCTAACAAAGCCAAGTTGGGGCTGTATTTTAACCCCTATGGCAAGGTGCTGGATCTGATCGACGACTGCATTTCCTGCGGTATCGACAAGTTGATTGCCCAGCATGGCGGGCCAGTATGGCAGGAAGAACGTTTTGCCTGGTTACAGGAACAAGTTCGCGCAGAGTTGAATGACACCGTGGTGGAGATAGCCAAGCAGGTTGAACAGATCCTGACGGCAGTATTCAGCATTAACAAACGGCTGAAGGGCCGGATGGATATGTCGCTGGCGCTGGCGTTGTCAGACATTAAAACTCAGCTCGGTGAGTTGGTTTATCGCGGATCCGTCACCCAGCACGGCTGGCAGCGCCTACCCGATACCTTACGCTATCTCCAGGCGATTGAACGCCGCCTGGAGAAGTTGGCTATCGACCCGCACCGTGATCGTGCGCAGATGTTGCGGGTGGGGCAGGTGCAGCAGGCTTGGCAACAGTGGCTGAACAAGTTGCCGCCAACGCGCCAGCAAGATGACGAGGTGAAAGCGCTGCGCTGGATGATCGAAGAGCTGCGTGTCAGCCTGTTTGCTCAGCACCTGGGTACACCTTATCCGATTTCGGACAAGCGAATTTTACAAACTATCGAGCAGCTTTCCTAGTAGGGGAAAGAATATTTGGTGCCAGTGGGCAGCGCATTTAGCGCTTCACGGATGCCAGGTACCGCCAATGCACGGTTGTCAGCGCGATAGCGGTCTTTGGCTGCCGGTGCCGAGCTTTGAATAGCGATCACCGTCCACCCCGCAGCGGTTTTCAGTAGCAACGGGGAACCACTGTCGCCGGGCAGGGTATCACACTGATGCGATAGAACGCCCTGTTGCGCCCAACCGGTAACCTTACAGTTCTGATGGCTGTAAAGGTCGTCGAGATGATCCTCTGGATAGCCCGCTTGGGTAATCAGTCGCTGAGCTTGCTTTAACGCCTGGGTTAAGGCTTTGCTGTCGCCCTGCCATAAGGGTAATGGTGTGAGTGGCAACGGAGTTTTATCCTTCAAACGGATCAACGCAAAGTCATAGGCCGCCGCTGCCGGGGGAATGCTCCAGCCATTGCCATCCGGCTTCAACTTTTTGCCCAGTTTGCTATCAACCAGCGTCTCAATATTCTCGGTCTGATATTTCCAGTGGTTATTATCCGTGATAAAACGCAGCTCAATAGCTTTGTCCAGTTGGCCTGGTGGGGTGAGTACGCAATGGCCGGCGGTCAACGCCAGATGAGAAGAAATCAGCGTTGCGGTGCACAGATTGCCGCTAGCGGTTTCTAGCTGACCAATCGCCAACCATGGCCAATCGGACGTTGCTGTGATCTTTACTCGGCCATCTTCGCCAAAAAACAGGCGAGTTTGCTCAGCCGCCGCAACACCAGTTGAGCTGTCGGCGCGAGCCGAAAAGGAGGGGAGTGTAAACGGCATGGTGCATAGCACCAGCAAAACGAATATGCGCATAGATCTCATGCCTAACAAATATCCATCACCCATAAACATACAGAATGTTAACTATAGACTGGATGCGTCACCATGAGATATGCACCAATTGATTTTTCGAAAATTTTTCACCAAAAATCAGCGGTTGGTTACAGATAAAAGAAAGTAGCGATCACCCCACCGAGGATCAGGGCCGCCAAAAGGATTTCGAACAAATAGCGACGTTGCATTGATGAAACCTCCGATCGCTTTTTTTATGGCCTTTTTAGGCCGCTAGGGCTTTCTTGGGGAAGATACTAGGCAAACAGCGGGGTGCTTTCCGTGAGTGTTTGGTTTCGTCGTGTAACCTAATGTACAGCCATACTCTGGATTCACGTTCTCCAGAATGAGGCACTTTTTGTTCAAAGTGGGATACTGCGCTGTCTCGTAGGCATCAATGGCCAGCAGAAGCGGAAGCAGGCCCCGCCAAGAGGGCTGCTCTCGACAAACACTTCCCCCTGATAGGCCACGGCGATGGAATGTACGATCGCCAGCCCCAGACCGCAGCCACCGGTAGCGCGATCACGGCTGGGATCGAGACGGACGAAAGGTTCGAACACTCGCTGGCGTTTATCTGCTGGAATGCCGGGGCCGTCATCTTCCACCTGTAGGCAGGCGAGATCGCCATCAAACCATAGGCCGATGCGCAGCCGTTGCTCGCAGTAGCGCAGTGCATTGTTAACCAGGTTGTCCAGCACTCGCTCCATCAGCCGCAGGTCGAGGCCGCCGTAGCTGCCAATATGGGGAATATCGAGCTGGATCTCGCGTTCTGGGTGGATCAAGCGTATATCCTCGACCTTATCTTCAAGCCATTTTGGCAGGTCGAGGGGTTCAATATTCAGCGCCACCTGCGGGCGATCCAGGCGTGCATAAGTCAGCAACTCGTCGATCAGCGATTCTAGCTGGCCGATATCGCGGTTCAATGCTTGCTGCTCGCTTCCTGACAGGTTATCACTCATCGCTAGTCGATAGCGCAAACGTACCAGTGGGGTACGCAGCTCGTGGGCGATACCGTCGATCAGCAGCTTCTTGCTGGCGATCAACATACTGACATTGTCCGCCATTTGGTTGAACGCCACGCCGAGCCGGCTCAAACTGGACGTGGGATCAAAATGGGTGCGCTCATCCAGATACCCGGCTCCTAAGCGCTGGGCGGCGCTCTCCAGTTTGAGCAAATCTTGCCAGTGCGGACGCATCCACAGAAACACCGGCAGCGCCAGTGACATACCGATAAATACCAGCAGCGCCAGATCCAACAGCCGCATTTGGTGCAGATAGAACAGGTAAGGGATCGGGCCGACGACCAACACGTAGTGGCTTCGTGGGATGCGCTGCATAAAGGTATACTGATCATCAAGGGCAATGATCTCGCCTAGTCGCAGCCTTTTTTTGAGTTCTTCAGCTAAAGCCTGTTTGCCGAGTGGCTCAATATGCAGGTTGAAAGACAGGTTCAAATCCAGTGAGGCGATGGTTTTGTTCCAGTCCTTGAGCGGGGTCTCACGCAGTTCACTGCGCATCAGATACAGCGAGCTTTTCATCAGATCGTCCATCGACTTACGTCCAGCGCGTTCGGCGGTGACTTTGTACACCAGGCCGACCAGCATCGCCATCACCAGGAAACAGACGAATAGCAGCAGGAAGAATTGCACAAAAAGCTTTCTCATTGCTGCATGGTTCCCCACGCGTTCGGCGCGAACAGGTAGCCTTTATGACGTACCGTCTTGATGCGAAATGGCTCTAGCGCATTGTCGTGTAGTTTGCGGCGCAGGCGCGAAATGGCCACGTCAATACTGCGATCAAGACCGTCATAGCTCACGCCACGCAGATTCCGCAGCAAGGCTTCGCGAGCCATGATTTGCCCGGCGTGGGTCGCCAGTTCCCACAGCAAATCAAAATCAGAGCTAGAAAGGGTAATAGTTTCATCCCCCAGCTTCACCTGGCGGTTGACAGGATCGATGCACAACAGCCCGAAATACAATGCGTTATGCTGGATCATCGTCTGAATCGGCTCTTCTTTCGGCTGGCTGAGCTGGCGAAAGTGCAAACGCAACCGCGCCAGCAGCACCGCTGGCGGCGTAGTTTTCAAAATGTAATCGTTAGCGCCCATTTCCAGCGACAGGATATGATTCATGTCGCTATCGAGAGAAGTGAGCAGCACGATCGGACCGGGAAAAGATGGGCGCAGGTCGCGGCACAGCGTCATGCCATCCTTGCCGGGCAGCATAATATCCAGCAGCACTAAATCAGGCTGTTCCAACTCAATCCGTGCTTGCGCGCTATCACCGCGTGGTTCGATCCGCACATCGATATCGTGCTTGCCTAGATAAGCGGCGATCAGTTTGCCCACTTCAGGATCGTCTTCTACAAAAACAATTTTATGCATATCACTGTGGTTTTATTAGAAAAACGGAGTTCAGCATAGCGCGGTGTCCAGGGCTATGCCATGCACTTTTTTACTTAGGTCAGCGGCCGTCCACCATCGACGCCGTGGGTACGGCCAGTGATGTAACGGCTCTCCAGTAAATAGTTCACCAGATTGACCACCTCGTTCTCGCCGGGAGCTACCTTCATCAAAGATTTTGCCAGCGCTTGCAGACGATAGGCTTCATCGTCATCGGGATTGAAGATGATCAGCGCTGGCGCGATGGCGTTCACTTTGACCTCCGGTGCCAGCTTGCGGGCGAAGGAGCGGGTCATGTTGTCCAACGCGGCCTTGCTGGCGGCGTAGGCGATATGCTTATCGCTGCCTTTCTCCACCACATAATCGGTCAGATGAATAATATCGGCACTACCCTGACCCTGGCCGAGCATGCAAGGTTCAAGCAATAGGTTCAACAAATAAGGGGTATAGACGTGAATTTGTAGCATTGCCGCCATGACCTGTTCCGGCGGTACTGTCGGCGATTCGGCTTGCCAAGCGCTGGCGTTGTGGATCACCGCCCGCAGCTTGGGCGTAGCTTGCCTTACTTGATCGGCGAAGTGGTAGATCCCCTCATGGGTGGAGAAATCACCCTGAATACAACATGCTCCCAGCCCTTTCAGCTCGGCCAACGCCGGACAATCGCTGCGATAGGCGATGATAGCCGGGATGCCGCGCAGCAAAAATGACCTGGCTAGCGCCAACCCAATTCGCCGAGCACCGCCAGTGATCAGCACTGGTGCTGAGTGGTAATGTTCCATTAATTAAAGATCCTTAACAGACTGGCAAACAATGGGCAAATTATGCCATCATACGCGGAAAGTCGATAAGGCTTAGTACCGATTATCTACTTCTGGATATCAAGACCCCCAATGAATTTCACATTCTCGCCCATTGGCAGGTTGAAATACCATGGGTTAACACTGGCCATGAGAGGAATGAGGGGATGAACAATAGCCACCTTGCATCCATCGCGCACAGTGAGAAAATCTGTTTCGATTACATGGATTTTCTGTCCGCCTCGTGCAAGAAGCATTGGCGCTTTGTTGATGCTATTTATGGTGTGATGCCGATATTCGGCATGGTGTTGAAATCACGAGTGACCACGTCACAAACGCGCAATGAACAGTTGAAAGAGTTAGCGCTGCAAGTGGTATCCACTCAGGTTCGTGACGAAACCAATATTGTACGGCTGATCGAACTGGCCGCACAACAGGGGTTGGTGGTATTTGACATTCAGTTACCCTATACGCTGAAAGCGGAACAGTTGGCGGTGATCCAAAAAGAGTGCGCGCAAGATACGGTTATCACCCTGAAGGGGGAACGAATGAGCATCACCATCCCCTGTAAAAACTGACCGGGTTGTTCTCTGTGGCAAGAATGTTTTTTTCTCTCTGAGCCAACCGGTTGATCTGAACCACCCCGGGGATGCTGAAGACTAGGCGCTCAGTGAAAGGAGACCCGAAATGACGTCCAAAAAGGGGGTTGAGTCGAGTAGACCTGCCGGTTGCCCGGACAGGCCCCTGGTCAGGATTGAGTTCGAGTGCCAGAGCACTCTCCCGGGCAGCGCGCTAGTATTTAACCACCTGCTCAATAGCGTCGAGTTTGAATGCCGGGGAAAATGTACGTTTAGTCCGACGAGTTTTGATCATTCATCACCTCATATTCACTGTTTAACATTAACAGGATTTAGAAGTGTCCTGAATTACTGATCCACTACATTATTGCTACCGAGAACATCGTTATTCTGATTCCATATTCCGGTCACGCCGGATATAGCGGGATGGTATATTGGGTACAAATAAAAATGGGCAACTCAAGCGCTGCCCGATGGTAAACCGTTAAGAACTTATCCCATTAGGTTATTTTATTTGCCATTTTGGCCCTGGGGCAGAACTCACCATCCTCACGTTACATGTACGCTCCGGTGTCCGGTGGGTGCACGCTGTCGGTGTCCAAACTAGCTGCAACAATGTAAGCCTACTGAGATAGGCTTTAAGTAATACTTATTTGAACAGATCGGCGCTAATGGTCAAGTTACCACCGCTCCCATTCTGCCATTGACGGGTAACGTGGTAATACTTGGCACCTTTCTTGGCCGCGCGCTTCGCCACTTCGCTGGAGACGTCGGTCATACTGTAGAAATGACCAGAAAAGGTAATCGAATCAAACGGCACCATCTGTGAGGCGGTCACGTTGTTGACTTCTTGGATCTGGGTACCGTTCGGCAGCGTTACAGTGTAGCGTTTGCCGGTGGAAGCCTGAGTTTCGAAGAGTCGTCCCACATTGCGGCTTGGTGACCCGGAAGAGGCTACACCAGGGATCTCCACATTCGCTGCTGCTGCGCCACCGGCCGCCAATGCGGTTCTGCCAGCGTCAGAGTCGGCAGGAATCACGTCGGGGCTTTGTACACGGCGTTTTGGCGCATCAGCTTTATAGATATAAGCGGTGATGAACTGGTTGCCACCCTGATTGGCATCAATCTGACGCACGATAAAGAAGGAGGCCGCGCCTTTTTTCCTCGCTTCTTTGGCGACGGCTTCATTGACGTCTGGCTGACTGCGGTAGAAGCCGCTGACTCTAACGGTATCGTAAGGTTCCAGCAAGTAAGCCTGCTCTTTGGGCAGCTCGTTTACGCCGTTAAATATGCGGTATTTTGGTTCTTTGCTTACTTCTGGCGCACTTTTGTGGTAAAGGTCTGCGGTCACGCGCCAATTGCCACTGTTGTTGTTGCTATTGCTGCCCTGAATATAGAAAGAGTCTGCACCCAGTTTGTCCGCATGATGGGATACGGCAGCAACGGCCTCATTGATGGCATTGAAGCGGCCAGTAATCGTGATGCGATCAAAGGGCTGCAACCCGGCTGCTTTTTCAGGCGTTAATTCTTGCGCAGCGTGAGCAGAAAGTACGGGAAGTGATAACAAAGCTGATACGATGATCGTGGTCTTCAACGTCATAAAAAATCCTTTCGCCTATCGCATTAACGTTTATAACAGCAGTGAACTGTCTAAGAACCTATCCCATTAGGCTATTTTTTTGCCATTCTGGTTCTGTGCAGTGCTCACCATCCTCACTGTACGCTGCGGTTGTTCCTGCAGTGGGTGTCCAAACTGACTGCAACAATATATGCCTACTGGGATAGGATCGAAGTGTAATCTAGTTGCCAATTATTACATGTAACCTTGCAAGCTGTCTCAGCATTTTATGCTATCCCATCCCATACGATAAATCGCTAATGAAAAACTTTAGTAAGGGGTTGTACGCCGAATCGATGTGCTTATAAATAGAATTTTCTCGTAATCTGAGCCGTGGAGAATCGCCGTTTCAAAAAGATGTATGCCGAAGAACGACTTAAAGCGGAGAACATTCAGGAAGCCATGGCAAAGTTGCAGCAGAGTTGATCAGTTGGCTACGGGATAACAAGATTGTCCGACCAAGGTAGGACACTATCAGTCCAACGCTGTCTGTCGAACGACAACGCCTGGCTGATATCCTGTCTAAGCCGCTAGACCCCGAGAAAAAGCGTTATTGCCAAAACTCGACTTATCTCAGCAAAATCTCTTTTATTTTGCGAGTTTTGCAAACTTTTACACCGTACATGACTTGCGTAAACTTAAAACTGAGCAAACCTACCTGTATCTGCTTTGCTTTCTATTAAATGGCCATTACACATTCATCAGTGATGGAAAAGAAATCGATCTGGATGCCATGATTGAGGGGCTTAAGTTAAGGTGACAAAATTTCCGCGGTTCCGGCGTAGGTGTGCCACGAATGCACCCTGTGGCAAATAAGGGTGCAATGCTGTGCGAGAGATGAGGGTAGGCCCCTCGGAGGCGGTGTCCAGACGCAGCCTTCAAACTACCCTGAGCTGCTGCCGTTAAGAGCGGTGGTGGTGAGCGTCAGGGAAAAGGCGCAGTCAGATGCGTCATGTATGTGTTGTGAAGATGAACGAGAGTGAACTGTAGATGCAGTGTCGAAAGGAACAAGATGATGTCAAAAATGCGCTTTCTAAGCGGTGCGTGATAAGTCCAGCGGTTATCTGGTTTGGCTGGTCGGCATCCGGCATAGAGACAGCATGAGCACAACACAGGCTCTGGCATGGAACGAGGGAACCTGTCGTCCCGATGCGAAGGGAGCGCAGGGGGGAAGTTCCCTTGCGCGACCCAATAACCCCTGTAAGTAAATATTGTCGCCGCGACATGAATCGCAATGTTGTGGTAAAAGTGATGTTCCGTATGATTTTTTCACTAGAAATTGCGACTTGTCATATCATCGCCTGATATATTTTCAAGTAGGTTATGGGTGGCACCTAAAATTCGGACGGGCAGCTATCAGCAAAACCTTGTGCACTAGTGCCGGTACTATGGGCAGCAAGATAAACATTATCCATGACAGGTGGGAAGGGAACATGATGCGTATTGGTATACCAAAAGAACGGTTGGCCAATGAAGCCCGGGTGGCAGCAACACCAAAAACGGTGGAGCAGTTGCTTAAACTGGGTTTTACCGTCGCGATTGAATGCGGGGCGGGTAAACTGGCGAGTTTTGATGATGCCGATTATGAAGCTGCTGGAGCGGTTATCACCAACACCGGCGATGTTTGGCAGTCAGATTTGATTTTAAAGGTTAACGCGCCAGCAGAAGATGAAATCGCGTTAATGCATGAGGGCAGCACGCTGGTCAGTTTCATTTGGCCAGCGCAGAACCCTGAGCTAATGGAAAAGCTGGCGGCGCGAAACATCACCGCCCTGGCGATGGACTCGGTGCCGCGCATTTCTCGCGCCCAGTCAATAGATGCACTCAGCTCTATGGCTAACATCGCTGGCTACCGGGCGATCGTGGAGGCGGCGCATGAATTTGGCCGCTTCTTTACCGGCCAAATCACTGCAGCTGGCAAGGTGCCGCCCGCCAAAGTGATGATCATCGGCGCTGGCGTTGCTGGCCTGGCGGCGATCGCCGCAGCCGGTAGCCTCGGTGCTATCGTGCGTGCCTTTGATACCCGCCCAGAGGTGAAAGAGCAGGCACAGAGTATGGGCGCAGAATTTTTAGAGCTGGACTTCGAGGAAGAAGCGGGCAGCGGTGATGGCTATGCGAAAGTAATGTCCGATACCTTCATCAAAGCGGAGATGGCGTTGTTTGCTGCCCAAGCCGCTGAGGTGGACATCATTGTCACCACTGCGTTGATCCCTGGCAAGCCGGCACCGAAGTTGATCACCAAAGAGATGGTGGCCTCGATGAAGCCGGGCAGCGTGATCGTTGATCTGGCTGCACAAACCGGCGGCAACTGCGAATTGACCGTGGCTGATCGCGTGATCGTCACCGACAATGGTGTGAAGATCATCGGCTATACCGATCTGCCGAGCCGCTTGCCGACTCAGTCTTCTCAGCTCTACGGCACCAACCTGGTTAACTTGCTGAAGCTACTGTCGAAAGAGAAAAATGGTGAAATCGATATCGATTTCGAAGACACGGTGATCCGGGGTGTCACCGTGGTGCGCAACGGCGAAGTCACCTGGCCAGCACCACCTATCCAAGTCTCCGCACAGCTTAAGCCAGCACAGGCCGCACCTTTGGCCAAGCCTGCGGCACAACCGCTATCGCCTGGATTAAAATATGCACTGATCGCCCTGGCAATTATTCTGTTCGGCTGGCTGGCTGGCGCGGCACCAAAAGAGTTCCTATCACACTTTACCGTGTTTGCGCTGGCCTGCGTGGTAGGCTACTACGTAGTATGGAATGTCAGCCATGCACTGCATACCCCCTTGATGTCGGTCACTAATGCGATCTCAGGGATTATCGTGGTCGGTGCCTTATTGCAGATTGGTCACGGTGGTTGGGTGAGCTTCCTCTCCTTTATCGCTGTACTGATTGCCAGCATCAATATTTTTGGTGGATTCACCGTCACTCAGCGCATGCTGAAGATGTTTCGCAAGAACTAAGGGGTAGCAAATGTCTGGAGGATTAGTCACAGCTGCATACATTGTTGCCGCTATTCTGTTTATTTTCAGCCTGGCGGGGCTGTCACGCCACGAAACCTCGCAGCAAGGCAACCTGTTCGGCATCGTTGGCATGGCGATTGCGCTGATCGCCACCATTCTGGGACCGGATTCCGGCAACATCGGTTGGATCATTATCGCCATGATCATTGGCGGCGCGATAGGCATTTATCTGGCGAGGAAGGTCGAAATGACCGAGATGCCGGAGTTGGTAGCGGTACTGCACAGTTTCGTCGGGTTGGCGGCGGTACTGGTCGGTTTCAACAGCTATCTTGATCAGGGTATACCGATGGAGCCAGTGATGGAGAATATCCATCTGACGGAGGTGTTCCTCGGCATCTTTATCGGCGCGGTGACTTTCACCGGTTCGATCGTCGCCTTTAGCAAACTGCGCGGCATCATCTCGTCCAAGCCGCTGATGCTGCCAAACCGACACAAGCTGAATTTAGCGGCGCTTGCGCTGTCCTTCCTATTACTGTTGATGTTCGTTTGCACCGGAAGCCTAGGTTGGCAGGTGGTAGCATTGTTGCTGATGACGGTGATTGCGCTGGCATTCGGCTGGCATTTGGTGGCGTCTATCGGCGGTGCCGACATGCCAGTGGTGGTGTCGATGCTCAACTCTTACTCAGGTTGGGCGGCGGCGGCGGCAGGCTTTATGCTGAGCAATGACCTACTGATCGTTACTGGTGCGTTGGTGGGTTCTTCAGGTGCCATTCTATCTTACATTATGTGCAAGGCGATGAACCGTTCGTTTATCAGCGTGATCGCTGGCGGCTTTGGCACTGATGGTTCTTCCACTGGTGAAGCTGAAGAAATGGGCGACTACCGTGGAACCACCGCAGAAGAGGTGGCCGAGCAGTTGCAGAACTCTACTTCGGTGATTATCACCCCAGGTTATGGCATGGCGGTGGCGCAGGCACAATACCCGGTGGCGGAAATTACTGAGAAGCTGCGTGCACGCGGTATCAACGTGCGGTTTGGTATTCACCCGGTCGCTGGCCGCTTACCGGGCCACATGAATGTGCTGCTGGCGGAAGCCAAAGTGCCGTATGACGTTGTACTTGAGATGGATGAAATCAATGAAGATTTCTCAGATACCGATACCGTACTGGTGATTGGTGCCAACGATACGGTGAACCCGGCGGCGCTTGACGATCCACATAGCCCAATCGCGGGCATGCCAGTGTTGGAGGTGTGGAAGGCGCAGAATGTTATCGTATTCAAACGTTCGATGAATACTGGGTACGCCGGGGTACAAAACCCGCTATTCTTTAAAGATAACACCCACATGCTGTTTGGCGATGCCAAGGAGAGCGTAGAAGCGATCCTACGGGCGTTGTAGTGTAACGCGCGAATGAAAACCTAATGCCAGTCATGTGTGAGGTGACTGGCATTTTTTTAGGCGTAGAGCTTAAAGTTTATCGTCGTTGTCCGCTTTGAACGGGTAGTTGAAGTTATCCGGTTTGATCACCAGCAAATCGCATTTAAGATGATCGATCACATGTTCTGCCGTGTTGCCGATAAGGACGGCGGAGATGCCAGTGCGCCCCAGCGTTCCTAACACTACCACGCCTGCTTGCAGTTGCTCGGCCAAATCTGGGATCACCTCTTCCGGTAACCCTTTTTCAACATGGGTAAACTTTTCCTCAATACAGAACTTCTGCCTTAATGCCCTCATGGCAATCAGGTGCTGGCCGCGTATAGCATCGTTATAGACGCTGGGGGAAAAATCAGTCAGTTCGAGTGCATTATTGATTGAGGTGACGGGACAGGCTCCCACTAGATGAATGTCGGCTTGATCGACATTTTCCGCCAACTCAATAGTTTCCTGCACCAGTTTGATATTGAGCGGATCGTGGTATGGATCCTCACTGGACAGATTGACTGCCACCAAAGCTTTGCCGCCTTCTGGCCAGGGCTGATCTTTGACCATCCATACTGGGCAAGGACACTTGCGCAGTAGATGCCAGTCAGTGGGGGTAAAAATGACCGATTCAAATCGGTCGTGCTGATGCGCCATTTTCAGCAGTAGATCGTGTGAGCCGGAAAGCACTTCTTGAATGATTGCCTCGAAGGGACAGTTATGCCAGACCACTTTAATTTCAATAGGCACGCCTTCGTCGAGATAAAAACGGCATTGCTGGTTGATCCACGCAGTGTGCTGGCTGATCACGCCCTGCTGCATCGCCGCCCGTTCCTCCGGTGAGAGCAGAGTCGTCATCTCGTAGGAGAAATCATAGATAGTAAGGAAAGCCTTAATGCGTCCGCCATTGCGCCTAACCAGATACACCGCCCGCCGTAGTGCGGGTTGATCATCTCTATCGGGATCAATAGCCACCAGAAGATTCTGATACTTCGCCATAGGGTCTCCTTAACAGCTAAATCAACGGTCTGTTTATATACAGAGTAACCGAACATTGAAAAACAGAACAACTACACAAGTGTGTCGTTCAATAATTTCGGTGAAGTGTTTAACCTACTGATGATCAAACGCTAGCTAGCGATTACGTTGGTGTTGGGCACACCCGCCAACATCGATAAGGCATCAACATTTTCGATGGTGATGTATTTTCCTTTCACGCTGAGGATATCGTTTTTCTGGAAGCGGCTTAACAAGCGGCTGATGGTTTCTACTGTCAGGCCGAGGTAGTTGCCAATATCGCTGCGTGTCATAGTCAGGCGAAACTCACACGGCGAGAATCCACGATCCGCGAAGCGGCGCGAAAGGTTGTAAACGAACGCTGCCAGACGCTCTTCGGCGTTTTTCTTCGACAATAGCAAGATCATATTCTGATCGCCCTTAATCTCGCCGCTCATCAGTCGTACGATTTGCTGGCGCAAGTTAGGCATTTTGCCGGATAGCTCGTCCAACGTTTCGAATGGGATTTCGCATACCATTGAGGTTTCCAGTGCTTGAGCAAAGCTGGGGTGCTTCAAATCGCCGATAGCGTCGAAACCGACCAGATCACCCGCCAAGTGAAAACCGGTGATTTGCTCGTCCCCTTGTTCAGTGATGGTGTAACTTTTAATGGTTCCAGAGCGAATAGCGTACAACGATTTTAGATTGTCTCCAGCCTTGAATAACGCTTGACCTTTCTGGACTGGTTTTTTCCTTTCAATAATGTTGTCGAGTTGATCCAGCTCATGAGCATTAAGGGTAAAAGGAATGCATAGTTGGCTGATACTACAGTCCTGACAATGGATTGCACAACCACCAGATTGGATACGACGGATTATGCGTTTTTCCGGGATCATAGATTACGCTCATACAAAATTGATGTGAGTCAATTTTAACATCTTTTGCCACAACTGATAAGGCGACACTAACAAGATTATCGAAATATTCGGCTATTTTTAGTCAAATATGCCACATATTGACAATTTTTGTCACCGGCTAACTAGTCTATACTGCTGGCAGGATCAACGCTGATCCTGCTGCAAATAGCCTTCATGTTGCAGTAGCCATTGCTTGCGCTGTATGCCACCAGCATAGCCGGTCAACGCGCCTTGGGCACCTATCACACGGTGACAGGGGATCACGATGCTGATTGGGTTAGAACCGTTGGCCATACCGACTGCGCGCGAAGCGGTCGGGCGACCAATGCGTTTAGCCAATTCACCGTAAGTGAGGATTTCCCCGCAAGGGATTTGGCGTAGCTGCCGCCAGACGGTGCGCTGAAACTCGCTACCGGCGGTCATGATCGGTAGGTGATCTATCACTGCCAGTTCACCAGCAAAATATTGTTGCATTGCCTCCGTAAAGCCACCAGGATTGCGTTGTTTACTAAGCTGAAAATAGTTTGCCTGGCAATGGATGTTCAGCAGTTTCATCAGGCGCACTTGATGATCGGCCCAATCAATGGCGCGCAGGAGACCTTGTTCATCGGCAATCAGTATCAACTCGCCTATCGGTGTAGCCATACGATCGAGTAAGAGAGTTTGCATTTGAATCACTCCCTAGTGTGATAGGGCGATTATTGCATAAAACGCGACGGGAGAATGGCAGATTTCGTGCTTGGAAGGGGGGCGAGGGGTAAATCATTCAACCGTTATTCACTAATTTATAAATAAAATTTATAAATTAGTGATGGGATATCTAACATCGCCCATTATAGCTAGCTATGCACTGCGTTGAGCTATTTATAACTGATGGTGACACGTTCTAAATTTGATTTATTGTGAATCTTTTCGCTAGTTACGTTGGAAACCAATTCAGAAAGCACATTATTTAATGGCCTAACGATATAGCCATTTTGGTTTTCTGCGATATTACTGAAACAGTGGGAGACAAGTTGCTTATGCTGATACATAACGGTGCAGGTCGGCGTAGTAACAGAGCCGGTGAAGCGGATAATACCTGAGGAAACTGGGCTACCCGCAAGCGGTTTGGCTTGCAAAGTAAGTGGAAGGATCGCCAATACACCTAACGCGATGAGGTCATGATTCATATGCGGTTCCTCTTAAATGAAAATGCCGCCAATCAATAAAAAAACAGCTAATTATCAAAAAAGTAAAATAATCAAAGGAAAACAAAAAAATGGCAAAATTATAACTCTCCTTGCCTCTGTGAGTTAATGATAAAGGCAGCACTGAGGAAATACTATGATATAGATCATAGTGGAGAAAGGTTAATGAATGTTCGATGGTGACACTACCGGATGCGGTGGGCGGAACCAGTACTTGCTATACTTGATAGTCGAGGGAGTTCATTTTTGTCATGTCACTGGCATACTAGAGTCATAAATACAGCTTAAGTTTACAGCGATTGAGTCAGTAGATGGCACATGGTGCGCCTAAGTTCTATGCCCTGCTCCTTGGTAGGTAACTTACGTGTTAGTGGAACAGGCTATTGCCGTAGCTATCCCACCCCATACACTAAGAACTTATCCCATTTAGGCTCTTAGTTGTTCACTGATAGGGATGTGTGGAGAAATGCGCCTTGCAACAGAAAATCCAAGCTGAGCATCGCAGTTTTACCCGATCGGTTTACTCTGTCTGGATCACTAGAGGCTGGTCATCGGTGTCTATCTGGCAAAATACCCGCAGTATCATTACATTAACCGCAAAACGGGCATAGTGTAGTTGCCAGCATTCTCTCTATATCGTGTTATTATCTGGTTAAAAATACACAAAATTATGCACTTTTCCTGTTACTGTGGAAACATTTAGCGGATGGTGGATTTGACTTTAGGAATATTCCCATAGATTATTGATATAATAAATTTTGTAAGTGACATTGAAAATTGCCAGGAGAAACGTGTGGAGCACAGTGATAATGGGCTATTTATTAAACGGGAACGTTTTGAAGTTCTGGCGATTTTACGTGACATTTGCAAACAACGTACTCCACTACGGGTAGACAGCCAGAGGCAGCAGTTTCAGAGTCAGTTATTAAGTGTTGGGCCGGACAATATCGTTTTCATCGGCAACAAAAATGAAACGGCGACCGACAGCGAAATTACCATTGTGATTGAAAGTCATGATGCCAAGATTGAATTTTCGGTTGACCAAGTGCAGTTGACTCAACATCAGGGCATTCAAGTGTGGTCAACCCGACTACCGCAGGAAATGGTCTACATCCAGCGCCGACGTCAGTTCCGCATCACCCCTCCGCACTGGCGCGAGTTCTTTTGTAGCGGTGAATACCCGGACGGCACGCCGTATCAATTACGTATCCAAGATTTGTCCGCAGGTGGTGTGGGTTTGCGTTTTGATGGCCAGATGCCAGCGTTTCTCCTGCCGGGTCTATTGCTGAAAAAAGCGCATCTCGATCTCGGCAGCTACGGCAGCTTTAAGGTGAATATGGAGCTCGTAGTGGTGAATCGGGATCAAGACGTTGACGACAACGGGGGAGTGGTGCATTTCTCGCGCTTGTCATGCCGCTTTCTCAAATTAGGGTTGGCGATGGAAAGGAAAATTCAGAGCGCAGTCTTTGCTTTCGAACTAGATTTCAACAAAAAGAAGCGTCGCTGAATGATCGGTTTGCCCACCGCCCCCCTACTAAGCGCTGAATGCGATGCGTTGCGCGAGAAACAAAAAGGACTCATAATGAGTCCGTTATATTTAATAGGACAGGGCTATTTGCGTCCTAAGAGGAAGCCGAACACGATGCCTACCGCTGCGGCAATGGCTACGCCAGTCAACGGATTTGACTCCACCTGTGTTTTGACGCTCTCGGTGACTCCGCGAGCAGCATAACTTGCCTGCGAGGCATATTTGCGAGCGGCACCACACACCTGGTGCTGTGGCGCGTCGGTAGCTTTGCCAAACGCTTCTTCTACCGTGCCAGCCACTTCATTGGCTTTGTCTTCCACTTTCCCAAACATAATGACTCTCCTGTTGCAACCATTAACAAAACTTAAGCCTAGCAGACGAATACCTACTTTGCCTTGGGGAAGAGGATTGTCACCTTTCTGTCTGCCGTGGCCCAGGCCGAACGGCGTCGCATACTGGAACGTACAAATGAAGATAGCCCGCTCAACGGTTTATATTATTTTTAATGAACACCTAAATAAAAACCAAGGCGGAGTATTAATATGCAACATTCTCGTCAGCCCCTTATTCGCTGCATTTTGCCCACCAAGCGACCCTGGATGACTCCCGGCGGGAGCAGCTCGATCGTCGCGTACAGTATCGTCAGCGTGACCTGGTCGAGTACTCACCTGTCGCTAAACAACATCTTGCATTTACTGCTCCGTCTTGATCGCTGGGAACCAGGGTTGAACCAAGCCTTGTCTGGCGACGAACGCGATACGACTACGCCTGAAATCATGGCACAAAAGCTGCACCAACTGTTAACCGGCAAGATACTTACGGCACCCTCACGGCAGCACGGGCCACTTTTGCGCTCGGTACTTCGAGCGGGCTGGTTCATTGCCGATAAGCGGGTGCGGGTGAGCGTGGTTCTCGTGGTATCGTCGCGGCACCGAATTGTATCGATATAGACTGTGCACCTTCACCTTGAATGAATTTTATGGTCTAGTGGGTTAACCGGGGCAATTTATTAGCCCTGACAGATTTTCCGAGTAGAAAGGATACCCCATGTCAGTACTGCGTATTCTAGTGTTGCTTGCCGCCGCCGTTCATCTGCCTACTTATGCCAAACCGTTACTTCATGCTGCTGTGCCACAAAGCAGCATGCGCTGGCAATACTGCCAGAATAGCGAATTTCAGCACTGGTTTATGGGGCCACCACCGCTAGGCTTACGCTGTGGCTATGTTGAAGTGCCGTTGATCCATCAAGTTAATGCCAGCCATATGCTGCCAGGCAATAATGGGACAGTACGTTTGGCTTTAACCTTGTTGCCGGCCACAGGGGTGAAAAAGGGCAGTCTGGTGGTGATTAGCGGTGGTCCAGGGCAACCCGGCATTAATCCGCAACTGGTGGGTGATGCCAGGCTGAGAAAATCCTACGATATCATTGGCTACGATCCTCGCGGCGTGGGGCAATCAACGCCGAAGATCACCTGCCAGTTGGCAGAAAACAACGAGACACTGTCAAACAATAGTAATGATATTCCTGCGGCGGAGCTACAGGTACGCAAGATGATCAACGCGTGCATCAAGGGTACTGGCGCAGAAATATTGCAGCATATGGGTACTGATGAGGCGGTCAACGATCTGAACCTGATTCGCCACGCGCTGGGTGAACCGGCGCTTACCGCAGTGGCATATTCCTACGGCACTAAAGTGGCAGTGCTGTATGCCGAACGCTATCCGAAGAAAACCCGCGCGCTGGTACTAGATGGTGTCATGGATCTTGCCGCAGATAATTTTACCCAGCGTATCAACCAGGAACGCGGCTATCAGCAAAGTTTCCTGCGTTTCGCCGCTTACTGTGGCAAAACGGGCAGTTGCCCGTTACCTGCCGATGCCAATCAGGCGATACAAGTTTACCACGCATTACTGCGCAAACTGCACGATCATCCTTTCATCACCCAGGCAGGTTATGAGATTTCTGCCGATGATGTGGTGACCCTGACCCGAACGCTGCTGACGTGGCCAGATCGCTGGCATGAATTGGCCGTGGTGCTACAACAAATAAATACCGGGATCGCCAGCCAGCAGTTATCCGATCTAGTCGACGAAAGTTATTCGCCGGATGCTGAAGATGCGCTGAATGTCATCACTTGTGCGGATGTTGCTAACCCAGGCAGCGAGCCGCAACTGCGTAGACAGCGTCAGGAAATCAACACCACGGCAATGTATGCTCACTATTTACCGCTGCATGAATACCCACTCGAAATATGCGATTTATGGCCGTACCCTGGCAAATTGCGCCCGCATGTGCCGGTAGTTTCACCAACACTACCGCCGCTGTTGTTTGTTGGCCAACGTTACGACCCCGCTACGCCATATCGTAATGCGCAGATGATGGCCAACTGGTTCAAAAGTCCGCTGATCACCCGCGAGCGGGACGGACATACGCTAGTCCTGAAGGGGGCCGACCATTGTGTGGATGAGAGCGTAGTAGATTATCTGCTGGCACCGAAAAAGCCCCGGCATGATAAGGTCTGCCGCTAGCAGGACGCAATGAATAAACGTTCGCAAGGATATCAAGGGGGAAACGCGCAGGTGACGGATAATTGAATGGCAATGATTGGGTTGTAAACGGAAACCCGCCAAACATTATGATTTAATCAGAGATTTATATTCGGAAATCCTTTTTTTGTGTGAAGAGATAGATAAACTTTTATCATTTATTACAACCAAGTTATTATTAAATCTTTCAAAAATAGTCTCATTTTTTTTGTTAATGATCTTGTTTTCAGCCTCTGGATTTGATTTTACATATTCATTGAGACGATTTATACTTTGCGTATGCTTGTAAAAATTGGCTGGAAGATATTTATCCAACTTTTCATGAGATAAAGTAGCACCTCGCTCACATAAGACACCGTCAATATTATCCTTGTGTATTTTTTCTAACTTGTCAGATTCGAGATAAAGTTTTTTAGCCAGAGCCAAACTAAAAATCCCACATTCGGATGAGCTTCGTTGAATATCCATTTCCACCAGGGAAAAATAACAATCAGGTAATTGATAACATTCAATGGCCATTTTTGTCCTCAACGCCAGCATTGCCGAGCCAAGACCATTGAAGGTTGTAGGTTCAAACAATACCAATGATGTCTTATTATTGACAATTTTATAATCGATAATTGAAAAATGGGTTCCCCTATCCCCCATGTTAGTTATAAGTCTGGAAGATTCAATTCCGTCATCGATCGCATTTTTTATTGCTATGGGAAGGTCTCGTGGTGTTGTGATAAATTTAAGGTTCATCTCCGGGTATTTATTATTTGCTTGATCTACTAGGGCTGGCATCATTTTAATATCTGTACTTACATAATTGGTATAGATCCAACTACCATCGCTAATGTCATTCTCTAAACGTGTAATAATACTTTTTAATGATTCATCACTGAGTAGGGTATCATCTTCTTTTTTTAATGAACTATTGGCTCTGTTTATTGAATCTAGTGATCCAGGCATATATTAATCTCCATGTCAGAAATAGGCATTGAATATGAGTTTTACACATTACCTTGATGGTGATGGGTTTACCGGGCGAGGGCCATTCCCCGCCCGGTTTCAATCAGAAGCTGACGTTAACTTTGGCCCACAGAGTGCGGCCCGACTCGTTAAGAGAAGTATTGGCTGAATAGCCAAAGTCGTTGTTGCCTGCCCGGTTCAGATGTTCGCTGTAGGCTTTGTTAAGGATGTTATCCAGCCCAGTACTTAACTTGAGGTTTTTATTTACCTTATAGGCCACGTTGGCCGATAGTACACCGAACCCCGGGCTGGCGGCAAAGTCTTTACCTGCCGCGTTGCCTTCGTTGATCGCCACACGATGTTGGCTACTGACCAGTCGCCACAAGGCAGTGCTGCTCCAGTCGCCGTGCTCATAGGTCAGCCCCCAGCGTGCTTCCAGCGGTGGGATCTGCGGCAATGGTTGGTTATCGCGGGTGTTTTTGCCCCATGAGTAGGCCAGGCTAGCATCAGTTTTCCAGTCTTCGCTCAACTGATAGCCAAAGCCCATCTCCGCCCCCATGATATTTGCGTTAACGTTATCGGCCTGGCTGATACGCGCGTTGTGGGGATCATACTTGAACAGGATAAAGTCATCAACGCGGCCTGCGTAGGCCGAGACCCAACTGCTGAGGCGCGTGCCGTTGTACTGAGCACCGATGTCAATCTGGGTCGTTTTCTCGCTGTTCACGCGGGAGAACGGATCTTTACCTCCATCAGGGCCGAAGGTTGGCGAGAACAGTTCCCAGTAGTCGGGAAAACGCTCAGTATAGCCAATGCCAGCGTAAAGCATCAGCGGCATTTCCGCGAGCGTATGTTCAATACGCGCAAAGCCGCTGGGCAGCGTGTCCGAACGTTCCACGTCCTTGCTGTTGGCAAATTTTTCTACCAGGCTGCGATCGAGACGCGCGCCGCCGATCACTTTACTTTGCTCACTGGCATTCCAACTCAGTTCACCGAAGGCACCGTAGTTATTGAATTGCGCATCTTTTTGCCAGATGGCACGGCTCATGTTGCGATGGGTATTCGTCTGGGTGTCAACACCGCTCTCCAATTTGACGTCCTGCCATCGCCAAGTTCCCATCACACGCCCACCGATGGTGCGGCGATCGACCTGCATGGCCATACCGGCAGCCATATGCATACCGTGATGCCCGCTCATGCCGCCACTACTGGGGGAGCGCAGGGTGATGTTGTCCATGATGTGGTTAGCGTAATTGTAATAAACTTGTGCCTCCAGTTTGTCGAGCACATCGCCAATATTAGATTTTTCAACGCGCATACCCAGGCTCTCGCGCTTGAACTGCGAACCGTCCATCCCTCGGCCGCCATAACGCGCCTCACCATTGCCTCTGCCCATAGTTATTTCTAATAGGGTATCGCTGTCTGGCGTCCATCCTAGCGTTAAATCACCGTTCCATTTGTCCCAGCGTGATGGCACCCGGTTGTTGGTACCATCCTGATAGTCGTTAGAGCGGGATTTATTGCCCATCACTCGCAGGAAGCCTTGTTCTGCACCCAAACTGGCATCGATATTCTCATCCCATCGGCCATTAGAGCCAGTCAACACGCTGGCGTTGGCTTTAATACCCGGTTTATCAAAGCGTGGGCGCTCACGTTCAAAGCGCACCGTGCCTGCTGACGAACCTGGCCCCCAAAGCACCGTTTGCGGCCCTTTGGTGATGGTTAACAGGTCGTAGCTCTCTGGTGAGATATATGAAGTGGGTGCATCCATACGCGAGGGGCAGCTACCCAATAGTTCCGAGCCATCGGTGAGAATTTTCAATCGTGAACCAAACATGCCGCGCAACACAGGATCACCGTTGGTGCCGCCATTGCGGATTTGAGAAAAGCCAGGAATAGTTTTCAGGTAGTCGGAACCATCGCTGGCAG
This sequence comes from Serratia symbiotica, assembly GCF_000821185.2. Lineage (NCBI taxonomy): Bacteria > Pseudomonadati > Pseudomonadota > Gammaproteobacteria > Enterobacterales > Yersiniaceae > Serratia > Serratia symbiotica. Next base: position 1,170,070 of record NZ_CP050855.1, read on the forward strand.
GCACTGGTTGTCTTGGCGTTTTAGGTGAAGTCACTATGGTCAATGGCGAGTAGAGTGGTGCAATGACTGTGATCACTTCGCCATCATTTATAGGCCCAAGAGAGGAGGGCTGGTGCGGCTGTGCAGCCTGGCTTTGGAAGGCTACCAGCAAGAATAGCGGCATGGCGGCAGTAATCGAACGGCTTACGGCGTTCTTTGTATAAAGTGTAGTTTCTACGAACATCATCGTACCTTTATATATAAAAATGGTTTTCGCTGGCAGCTTATTTTCATCAGGCATAAATAATCGTGGCAAAAAAAGCTGCCTTAAATATGGGGTTATCCCAGTCATGATACTGGAATAATCTGAACAATAGCGCTGTAGGTTTTCTTTTAAATCAGCGAAGTGATATTGGCGGCGCGCGGGGTTGTAGTTCAGTATGAACGACATGAGCAAATAAAGGGAAGATGTAGTGTATTGGTAGTGACCGGGAAATTATCGAGCCAAACCAGAACAGTGGAGACTGCGCCAAATCCAGCAACGGAACATGGATTAACAAGGTGCAGTAACCGCAGGCGTTGTCGTCCATCATCATTGCCATATTATGGCTACTATTGGCATGCATCATCGGGGGTGGGGCGCCGGGCTGTGCCTGCGGCGGGTTTGTAGATTGATGATGCATCAGCATTTTCATGCCGAAATCCGCCATACTTGTCGTTTCAGAACAGCCAACGCGCGTATGTTCCAGAGATCGTGAGATCACTGGGGCAACAAACAGCATTAGAATCGCAAAAATCCCTAACCAGGTAGGCACCAAGCCTCGCGATGCATTTGTCTGAATTAACGACACATTTAACCTAAGTAAAGGGTTAACAACGAAGTATGGCATTGTACTGGGTTATTAATACAAATGGTAAAACATTTTTGAATACTCAGGGTTATTTCACAATTAATCAGTGAGTATGTTCCTATTTTTACGGTTGCCGTCAGTTCGAAGACAGCAGGGTACTCAGGATTGAGTAAATAGTTGTGGTGATAGTGCACCAGAGTCTCCAGCATGGTCACAGACGCGGTCTCAGATAGCGGGTTTTGGTCGGATCACAAATAAACCCCATGCTCTATACGGGTGATCAAGCGCATAACTTCCAGCGTTCTAGGATCTCAGGCATCATCAGTAAAATAAATTTAACATAATATACATTATGCGCATCCGTGTTTCTTTTCGATTGCAGGTGTTTTATGCATGACTGGAGCTATTGCAAGTTTAAAATGTAACCCAATCCTCAAAAATAGAAATGTCCTTTGAAAAAATCTTCCGCCATGCTGAAATGTTCTGGCAAAATTATCACTTCACTGTCTGTTGCAAGGTTTGCTTATGAATGTTAATAAATTATCTACATCATCAACTCAGCACACCGCTGCTGATGATCGCATCTATAAGGATTCTAAAGGGAGGTCTGTCGGGCTTGCTGGTAAAGTAAACAGAGTTACAAATACCGTCGATGTACCGGAGCGATTTCCACTGCAAACACCTGAAGATAAAAGACATATGGATGCGCTTTTTAACAGATGCTCCAGTCATGCAGAAAAATACCTGCAATCGAAAAAATAGATAACTTATTCAATTATCAGTTAATCAGCTCACCGAAGTAGTCACGTCGGTTGCCGGGCTGATATCATCCATTTTCGGAGGCGTTTTTCTCAGTAACCGCAGCCAGGCCGTCCGGCTGCCGGAGGCTGTGGCATCGCCTTAAGACGTTAAACGCGTGGAGGTCAGGTTCGACGGTGACGATGTCAGCGTTGATTTCATGACGTCACGCGACCAGCCTCCTATGCAAGGTACGCTTGATAAGTAACTGTCTGATATATATAAATATAATGGATATACAAAACGCTGGAAAAATCTGGGATTCCAGCGTAATACCCCACTATCTCGATTGCCCCATGTAATAATAGTTACAAGTTGCTATTAATTTCTTTATGGTTTATATATTGCTTATAGTATAGCGATTATTAAATACTTTAATATTTACCGATAACTTCGGGAGAGTAATTTAATGCCCCATCACGGATATCTCACTGCGATAGCTATCCTTATCGCAACCTCTGTTTCTACCAAGTGTCATCAAGCCTATGGCGCTATACAAGCCGCAGATCCTGAGTCCATTGTTCAACAGTCGAAGGCACCGCCTACATGGTGGAAACAGGCTGTCTTTTATCAAGTTTACCCGCGTTCATTCAAAGATACCAATGGGGATGGTATTGGTGATATTAATGGTATCATAGAAAAATTAGACTATCTGAAAAAACTGGGAATTGATGCAATCTGGATAAATCCACATTACGATTCCCCGAATACGGATAATGGCTATGACATCCGTGATTATCGAAAAATCATGAAAGAATATGGCACGATGGAAGATTTCGATCGGCTGATTACAGAAATGAAGAAGCGCAACATGCGTTTGATGATCGATATCGTCATTAACCATACCAGCGATCAACATGCCTGGTTTGTCAAGAGTAAAAGCAGTAAGGATAATCCTTACCGAGACTATTATTTCTGGCGAGATGGCAAAGACGATCAAGCACCAAATAATTATCCTTCTTTTTTTGGTGGCTCAGCTTGGCAAAAAGATGATAAATTCGGCCAGTATTACCTCCATTACTTTTCCAAGCAACAACCCGATCTCAATTGGGATAACTCTAACGTTCGCCAAGATCTGTATAAAATGCTACGTTTCTGGCTAGATAAGGGGGTCTCTGGTCTACGTTTTGATACTGTTGCTACCTATTCAAAAATTCCAGGTTTCCCAAACCTTACTCAACGGCAATTGAAGAATTTTTCAGAAGAATATACTCAAGGGCCTAATATTCATCGTTATATCAATGAAATAAATAGAGAAGTGCTATCCCATTACGATATCGCTACAGCGGGCGAACTCTTTGGCATTCCCTTGGATCAATCAATAAAGTTCTCCGATCGTCGCCGCAATGAACTAAATATTGCTTTTACCTTTGATCTGATTAGGCTTGATCGCGACAATGATGAAAGATGGCGGCGAAAAGACTGGAACCTTTCACAATTCCGCCAAGTGATCGATAAGGTTGACCGTACTGCCGGGGAATATGGATGGAATGCTTTCTTCTTAGACAACCATGACAACCCTAGAGCTGTATCTCATTTCGGTGATGATCGTCCGCAATGGCGTGAACACTCAGCCAAAGCGCTTGCAACCTTGATACTAAGCCAACACGCCACGCCTTTCATATATCAAGGTTCAGAACTGGGTATGACCAACTACCCATTTAAAAAAATGGATGATTTTGACGATATTGAAGTGAAAGGTTTTTGGCATGACTATGTTAAGACGGGTAAGGTAAACGCCGAAGAATTCTTGCAAAATGTCCGCCAGATCAGTCGCGATAATAGCCGAACGCCATTCCAATGGGATGCGAGTAAAAATGCAGGATTCACCACCGGAACGCCTTGGTTGAAAATAAACCCTAACTACCTAGAAATCAATGCAGCAAACCAACTTAATGACCCAAAGTCAGTATTTAATTATTATCGTCAATTGATCAAAATTCGTCATGATATCCCAACCCTAACCTACGGAAACTACGTTGATTTGGATACTAAAAATGATTCTATCTATGCCTATACTCGAAATCTTGGCTCGGAAAAATATCTTATAATCGTTAATTTTAAAGAAAAAACTATGCGCTATACGTTACCTAACAATCTATCTATTAATACAACCATTATTGAAAACAATGCCAAAAGTAGTACGAAAAAAAATGATACCTTGCTAGTTTTAGAACCATGGCAATCTGGTATTTATAAACTTAATTAATAGAAAATTGAACGTGTGGAAGGATTGCGCATTGAAGACTGGTGGTTCGGCTTCCCAGGTTTAATACTGCGCGAGTTACCGCCCTCACCTGTTCAGCATGAGCAGATTTAATAGCCAAAATTTCATCAGCATTCTTTCCAGACTGTAGCCAAAAGCCAAGTCCAAGTAGTTGATGGAAAGCGCGTCTGGGCTGAGAAAAATTTAGGCCAGATGTAATCTGACAAACCCCTGTATAAATAACCGGTAACTGTCAGATCACATCTTGGCTAATACAACTAAAGAGGCTGCTGCGGAATTCAAATGGTGAATTACAGTCCTATACCGTTGTCGCTGGCAATTTGATGAGTTCCTTTTTGTCATGGGTGTAAATGAATGGTATATATCCGATAGCTAAAATGATTCCAACGACCATACTATCGCGAAAATCTCCTTTTTGAGCAGCAAAACACCCAGCTGTTGAACTACTGAATAGAGTTGCACGCCCTGCTAATGTATCAAATAATTGATTATAAGCGGTTTTTTGAGTTCTCTCATTTCCGGGCCGGAAACGCAAGTCAAAATTAAGTTCAGGATTATTATATGATGTTGCGTGAAACCCCCGATTTGTTAACTCATCAACTGTTTCCCCCGCTATGTTGATTAATGCTCTACCCAGCATATTCGCTGCTAGCTCTCCTATTATAGGTGTCAGAGTGTGTACCAACATGTTCATTCCCTGATCTACTGTCATCTGATTTACCATATAGGCTGCGGCAGACTTGGAAGTGGGTTCAAATCTGAATCCACCTTGATTATTATCTTGCAGCTGTAAAAAATATTGAGATAAGTCTCTTAATGGAACATAAGAAAATACAGCAGCAATCAAGGAATTTACCGCAACAGATAGACCACCTGTAGCAACTAAAGCTGTACCTGTTCCCAAGGCAAGGGCTATATTTGTCAGCCTGGAACTTAAGCTTTTCTGTGTTATAGTTCCAGCGTGAATATCTCGTGCTAATCCTATTAATTGGAGCGCTATTGGTGTTGCTAGGGCTATAGCCCCAAGACTCACAGGGGCTGCCTGAGGAAGTTTATCAAACAATACGGGTAAAACAGACCTTCTCACATACTCACGTACTGCAGTAGGCAAGCCCACTGAAACTATATTACGTTTAAGTGCAAGTCCGGTATTTTTACCGTGCCGATGAATATAAGCGCTCCAGCATTCTTGTTCATCCCGATCATTATCTTCGGTCATTTGAATGACAGTGTGAAGTGGTTTGCTAGCTGAAGTAGCCTTTTCATTTGATGTTGAGCTTTCATTATCTTCGGTCATTTGAATGACAGTGTGAAGTGGCTTGCTAGCTGAAGTAGCCTTTTCATTTGATGTTGAGCTTTCATTATCTTCGGTCATTTGAATGACAGTGTGAAGTGGTTTGCTAGCTGAAGTGGTCTCTTCATTTGATGTTGAGCTTTCATGAGTGATAGAACGCATATCATTGGCAAGCCCTGGCCCCTGCGTTGGGTTCAGAGGAGCTAGTGATGAGCTTACAATATCAGTGTGTATTTGAGTGATGGAAATTATATCATTGGCAAGCCTTGACTCCTGCGTAATTTGATTTGATGTATTATCACTTTGTGAATTAGAATTGATATAAGTATAAATCGGATGGGAATGATCTTTCCTACCTACATTTTCAACCATCATATTGCTCCTTAAGCAGTGTGTGAATGTGTTGTTGCCTCTGTGCCATTTACTTAGTGCCACTCACCGGATGCCTTAGTGACGAAGAAGGAATGATCACTTACCTCTAAAAACCAAAAGTGAAAAAGCAAGAAACATGCCAATTTTTACTTTTTGATTTAAAAGGCTTTTTATTGTTTATTGAAGAACTTCATGCAACGATATAGCGCATTTGCACCATGGTGTTCCACGTTCATCTGCGTCTGGTAATGGCTGACTGGCATGACGGACAAGGGGCACCTCGGAATTTCTCTGCAAATCATGTCGCGTAGAAATATGCAGCTTGGTCAGGGAGGTGGGGATCACAGGTCGCCCGGCGTAGCCGGTTCATGCATTGCGTGGTGTGTCATGGCGGCTCTGCAGATGGCAGGATGTGTGAAAGGTATTTATGTCAACGCCAATGCTTGACGGGCCAGAGGGAGAACACAATTATCATTTGTCGTGCAGACTTATTGCATACACTTCTTTATATTCACCTCCACTGCTATCAAAAGTTACATTTACAGGATAATTAAGAATATAGGCAAGTTGGGCTAATTCAAGAATATTTTGCCCCTCAATTCCATTGCAATTCCAGTTACCTCCCTGAAAGGGTATATTAAAAGTAGACAAGCTAGATAACTTTAAAAAACAGGTAGGGCCAACATTATTGGCTTTATAGCTATATATGTATCCACGCAAGCTAAACACACTGGCATATGTAATACCTTGCAAATAAGTGAAAAATAAAAATACAGATACCAGCATGTAGATGATATTTTTATTCATAATTTAATCCTTTTTAATCACGATAAATTTGAGTGACCATGACCATTAGATCCAATGGCTGCTGATGCGCAGGCGATATATTCATTTCGTAATAATAAAAACTATAGTCGGGTCATACCTCAATGAGTACTGAAGCGCTACTAGTCTGTTCGATTTTAATGGAATACATATAATGCTAGCACGCTTTTTAAGATCACTATCATCACAATTCGTATAATATCGCCATGGTGGTTGGCCCCAAGCTGGATGAGAACGAGGAAAACCGGCCAACTCAGGCACACTTTCCGTAGCATGCATGCCCTGGTATAAATTTCTATTAAAGTCCCTATTTCTAATAAACTCCCCCATCACGTTGAAATGAACTCTTCTCCATCCAATAATCTGTGCCCAGCGTATTGGTCCAAGAGCAGCAAACTCTTCCTCTCCAGGGTGAGGCGAATACCTCCCTAGAGAAGCATTCACATCAATAAAATTAGGTGTTGGTTGGATCGTGTATATATAACTCGTACCTGGAAATTGACTGTTCGACCAGATATGCGCAAGGCGTAAGGACGAGGTCGTAGAAACATATCCCAAGTCATAACGGGCCAGCCCGGTTTCAGAACCCATGGCATGATTATACAGTGATACGCTGGGTATAGGCTGATTTGGTCTCGTGCCATCCATCCCTTTGGGTAAGAAACCATCGGCAGCTTTAACTAACTCTGGATCCTCCATAACTGAACGATATACCTCTAGCGGAAGCACTGCAAAACATGCGCTGCTTCTGATTAAGAAAAGTAAAGCTACGGAATAAGCTAGTCTTCCCATATATAAGCTCTCCATAGAATCATTTGTCTATTATACGTATTGCGTACACTGGCTTAAATTCCTCTCCATCACCTTCAAAAGTTACATTTGTAGGTAACTTAAGAATAAAGGCAGTTTGGGCTAATTTAAGCATATTTTGCCCTTCAATTGTATTGTGTATCGCATTGCCACCTCCCTCCTTGATGATTAATTGTAGAGTAGGGAGCTGAAGCTATCTGAATAAAACAGCTAGGGCCAGTGTTATCAGCTCTAATGTTATATACGTAGTAACCATTCTCTGTATACTGGCCAGCTAATGCTGGTTCATGAAAAGAAAGAGAAAAAATAGATACCAGTATGTAGATAATATTTTTACTAATAATTTTATCCTTTTAATCATGAAAAAATAAAATTGAGCAGATTCAATGTAGAAGTGAAACCGCCATTATTAGCGCTGAAAACACTATTGAAAGTTGCCTAGAACTCTGGATGCGCAAAATACATTACTACAATAGTATTGTAGTTTTTAATTATTTTATTGTCAAGTAAATTCACTGAACTAGGCCGTTATTATTTCATTGGCACCCCGTTTTAAGGATATCTGCATTCTTGTCGTACTGGCTGTAACACATTGAAGTACAATGATACTCCCACCAGTTCGCGTCCAGATCGGGCATCATGGGAACTGCCTGGAAAACGGAAATTATCTTACGCTAAGTGCAAAATTTTCCGTTCTCCAAGCGGCCCTTAATACCATTAGTATCAGGATAAAAAATCATTCTGATAGGGACGCCACATTGGAAATTTTAGTTTATCGAACTGCCTTTCAGATAAACCTTCAAATATATTCATCAGAGGGTCATAATTATCCGACTTTGCTTTACCCACCTTCAAGTTTCTATGGATGATTTTTTTCCGGGTTAGAGTTTAATGGTTCATGATAAGTTTTTATAAAGTTATTTTTTACTTTGATGTATTTATTTCCATAATTTTTTCAATTCCTTTGATATATGAACAGAAGTGCGGCGCTCCCCCCTGGCCCCATCCTACTCGTCCGGACAGCCCCTAACGTCGCCGCCAGCCTTCGGCGCGGCTACGCGCTTTCCAAAAGTCAGCATAATGACCGCCCGCCGCCAGTAGTTGCTGATGGCGGCCCTGTTCTACGATCCGTTGTTGATCCAGCACCAGAATCTGATCGGCGTTTTGAATGGTGGAAAGCTGATGTGCAATGACTAACAGTGTACAGCGCCGATGCAGAGAGTGCAGCCCTGCGGCAATCGCCGCCTGGTTTTCCGCATCGAGTGCACCAGTGGCTTCATCGAGCAATAATATCGGTGTGTTCTTCAGCAGCGCACGAGCAATCGCCACGCGCTGGCGTTCACCGCCGGAGAGAAGCCCTCCGCCCTCTCCGACCTGGCTCTGCCAGCCCAGTGGCAAGCGTTCCAATAGCTCGTCGAGGCACGCCAGCCTGGTGACTCGCGCGATTTCCTCCGTGCTGGCATGCGGATTGCCAATTAATACGTTTTCATGCAGTGTACCGCTGAATAGATAATTTTCCTGGAACACCAGTGCAAGCAGCGCCATATGATCGCGGCTGCTCAGCTCGCGCAGATCGGTGCCACCGATGGTGATACTGCCGCAGTCGGGATCGAAAAAGCGAGCGATCAGCCGCGTCAAAGTGGTTTTTCCTGCACCTGACACCCCCACCAGCGCAGTGGTGGTATTGGCTGGCAGCGAAACGGATACGTCTTTGAGAATTGGACGATCCGCCTGGTAACCAAAAGTGACGTTATGCAATTCAATGGTGGCATCGCCGCTAAAGGGCTGCGGCCGTTCTGAGTGCCGCAATGGCTTCTCTGCTAGCACCCGCTCAACCGCATCCATCTGCGCCGATGCCATGCGTATCCCTGAGCCGTAAGCCGCTACTTCAGTGAGTGGATCGATAACGCGATTAATGAGCACCAGCAACGCCAATAAGGTGACGAGCTGTTGCGGATTATCATCAGCCAGTCCCAGCCAGGTGACACTTGCCATCAACGTCAGAAAACTCAACTGCGCCAGCCAAGAATTTGCCAGCAGCGGCGGTAAAACCAGCCACAACTGACGCTGACTGGCACGGTTCTGGTTGGTCAGCGCAGCGTCAAAACTCGCATGCCCCTGTTCACCGCAACCATGGGTACGCAACACCATCTGGTTCTGCGCAAACTCCACCATGCGATCGCTGGCGTCTGCGGTGGCCTGGTGCACGGCTATGTCCGCTGCCCGTCCCAATTTACCGGCCCACCAGTAGATCACCGCAACCAATGGAAGGAACACTAGAACAATGAGCGCGATACGCCAGTCAAACCAGAAGGTGATCAGCACCACTACCAGCGGCGTCAGCGTGGCGCGCATCAGTGGTGTGAGTTGGTGAGCAGGCAATCCAAGGATCTCCATCACCCCCTGGCTGAGTAGTACGCCCAATTGGCTAGTATTTCGGCTGGTGAACCACCCCAGCGGCAGGGAGACCACGTGATCGCCAATGCGATGGCGCAGTGTGTTCAATAAGGCAATGGCGACCTCAAAGCTGCCCAGAGAAGTGAAGTAGTTGAGATACCCGGTCAGCGAGGTGCCAACGATTAACGGTATCAGCCACAGCGCCGCGTGATTGACGTCACCCTGTAACAGATCCTGCATGATTGGCACCACCATAGCGAAGCAAAGCCCCTGCACCAGGCAGAAAATCAACATCAGGATCAGATAACGATGCATAACGCGCGCATTCTGTTTGCCCAGTAGTGCGTAGAGACGGGTCAGCATCATATTTCCTCCTGTGTCTGCGCATACTGCGACTGCCACAGGCGCGCGTACTCACCGTTTTGCATCAGTAGCTGGGTATGCGTACCCTGTTCAGCAATGCAGCCATCGGCCAGCACCACAATATTGTCGGCGTTCATCACGGTCGCCAGACGATGCGCCACCACCAGCAGCACGCGCTGCCCATGCTGTGAGATAAGCTGTGACAGCGTATCCTGGATCGCGGTTTCAGACTCCGCATCGGCTTGCGCGGTCGCTTCGTCGAGCACCAAGACCGGCGGATCCAACAACAGTGCGCGCGCAATACTGAGGCGCTGCGCTTCGCCGCCCGACAAACACGCATCTTCGCCATAGATTGATTGGTAGCCGCGAGGTAACTGCAAAATGCGTTGATGAATGTTCGCGGCCTGTGCCGCTGCCATCACCTGCTGATCTGTTGCCTGCGGACGACCCAGCGCGATGTTGTCACGGATACTCATGCGCAGCAGCCTGACATCCTGAAATACGCAGCCCACTTGCTGATACAGTCGCTTGCTTGCTATCTGCCTCAGATCAACACCACCCAAGGTAATCCCTCCACTATCGGGCGAGATGAAGCGCAGCAGTAATTTGGCCAGCGTGGATTTACCCGCGCCAGACGCACCCACCAACGCGGTGACGCTGCCAGGTTCGAGCGTCAGAGAAATATCGTTAATGATGCGGCGATCTCCACCATAGCTGAAACTCACCCGTTCGAAACACACGTTGTTACCGGCATTGATCATCACTTTTTGCGGCTCCATCTGTTGCGGGATCGCCAGCAACTCTGCCAGTCGGTTGAATGCCCCTTTTGCCATTTGCAGAGACTGGGCGCTGCTGCTTAACGTGCCAATGGGCAGCGAAATCCCCAGTCCGAGCACGGCAAACGGTAACAACTGCCAGATATCCATCCAGCCGAGATGAATAAAGGCAATACCACTTACCAGTACCAGTAACAGCAAGGTGATGGGCGCAATAATCACGCCAGAGAGGCTTTCGGGTTTGATTAACGGGCGAACCCAGTCGAGGAAAAAGTCGCGAAAGCTGTCCACCGCGCGGCTATAGGCATGGTGCGCCACGCCATGTTGACCGAAGATCTTCACCACCGGGATGCCTTGCACAAACTCCACCACCGAACGGTTGACCTTCTCCAGTTCCTGGCCGTAATCCGCCATTTTAGCCTGACTGGCCAGCATGATTTTGCGGTAAAGCAGGAAGAAAAACGGTAGTGGCAGCAGCGTAATCAGCGCCATGCGCCAATCGACCGAAAACAGATAGCCGTAGACACACAAAATCGTGGTCGCCGCATTGGCCAAATTCAGATAAGAATGCGCCACCAGATGGTGGATCGCCGACACATCTTCTTGCATACCCTGCTTGATTTTTCCGCTACTGTTTTCACTGAACCAACTCAACGGCGCGTTGGCCATACGGCGCGCCAGTTGGCGGCGCAACCAGAGAGAAAAGGCATTGTCGACGAGGTGAGTGACCAGATCGGCCAGACCACGCAGTCCCAGTCCCGCACCAAGACAAAGTGCGGAGACTTTTATGATCTGCCACGCCATGTCCGCACGCTTAGCATCAACACTGATCAACACGCGCGCCAACTCGGTAAGGCCAATCAATGGCGCAAGCACCAGTGCTGACGAGCCAATTTGCAATATCACCGCCAGTGTTATCCAGCCACGCACCGGCGTTAGCAGCCCCTTGCCGGGCGGACGCTCAGTATGGTTTGTTGAGATCATCAAACATCGCCTTATCAATCGCCGTTGGTCTACTGAACTGACTTTTATCGCGGCACAGTTGCAGCGAGGCAGAACAGAGTGAACTGACTGCCTGTAAATCATGGGTAATCATTAAAATCGTCATCCCCTGGCTGCGCAGTCGGGCCAGCAGATGGATAATCTTTTGCGCGTTCAACACATCCAGCGCTGAAGTCACCTCATCACAGATAAGTAATCGTGGTTGCGCCGCCAGCGCACGTGCTAATGCCACGCGTTGCTGCTCGCCGCCAGAGAGCTGCTGCGGCAATCGGTTGGCATACTTGCCGGGAAGTTCCACTTGCTGGAGCAGGGAAACCACTGATTGGCGATGGTCGGATGGATAGCGATTAAGCGCCTGTTGTAGCTGTTTACCGACGTTACGTAGCGGATGAAGTGAGCGCGCAGGATCTTGCGGCACCAGCGCGATGGCGCGTTGCTGTTGACGGCTGCGTTGTCTGACGTGACTTGCCAATTGAGTGTTGGCGAACACGATGCTGCCAAACGCCGGGCGTTCCAAACCGGCAAGGGTGCGTGCCAGCGTACTTTTGCCGATACCTGACTCTCCGGTGATCGCCAGACATTCACCCGCACGTAATTCGAAGCTGATGTTGGGCAGCGACTGACTACCCGGTTTTGCCAACTGTAACTGAGTGACGTGGAGTAACGTCTGCTCTTGCTGATCCTCCACGGGTTTGGTCAAAGCAGGGGCTTGCAGCAACGCGGTATGACGTGCAGCTAAAACCTGTTGATACTCGCCATGGGCTAACAGTTTACCCTGTTCCAAAACCAGCACCTGCTGTGTCATCTGCGCGGCGGCTTGCCGTTCATGACTGATCAGCACCATTGCAAATCCCTGCTGCTGTTGCAGTTGCATCAAATAGTCGCATGTGTTGCGCCAGTGTGCTTCATCAAGTCCGGCAAAGGGTTCATCGAGGATCAGCAACTGTGGACGCTTCACTAGCACTCGCGCCAAGGCAACGCGCCGCCGCTGACCGCCGGAGAGCTGATGCGGAAAACGCCGTAACAAATCCCCCGCCTGCGGCAGCCCGAGCGCGGCGAGCACTGTCATCGCTTCTGCTTTGCTGACGCGCGATAACTCCGTCAACAGCCGTTCAACCGTCATAGTGGACGTGAGTTCCTGGGCTGGATCCTGACCCAGCCACGCCGTCTCTCTGGCGCGTAGCCTGCGCAGTTGCCGTGGTCTGGCATGCAGAATATCAACGCCGCAGCAGTTCAGTTGTTGTGCGCTGATCTGGAAACCCGGCGCCGTTGCACCGAGCAACGCGCGCACCAGCGTGCTTTTGCCTGCCCCGCTACTCCCCACCACCGCCAGCGATTCACCTGCTTTTAGCGTGCAATTGATGCCCTGCAATGTATGCTCGCTCTGCGCAGTAGCCACATTCAATTCACTCACTTGCACAATCACCCTGCTCATGACTGACTCCAGCGCTCGCTGTGGAAACTCACCACCTGCACCACCACCACAATACAGAGTGCTGGTAGCAAGCAAGCCCAGGGATTAAGCATCAGCCCGGGCAATCCATCGCGCACCATTCCCGCCCAATCCACGCTTTCTGTATGGGTGATGCCGAGGAAGCTGGCAGAGGTCAGCAGATAAATGGCGGTGATAAAGCGTGTGGTGGCATCGGCAAGGATGCCGGGAACAATCACCGGCAATACTTCTCGCCACAGGATCAGCACAAGTGCATCGCCTGCAGCAAAGGCCACCTCGACGTAGCCGCTATCAAAGACGGGATCCGCTAGCGCTCGCACATAGCGGACGGTAAAAGGAATGTTGAGCAGTGTAATACCAAGCAGCAGCGCAGGCTGCCCGCTGCCCAACAGATAGATAACGCCAATTAGCACCAGCAGAGGCGGCATATAGAGGATGGGATCTAGCAACGCCACGCAGCGTCGACCTCTGCCAGGTAAAGCCAGCAACAGCAGAGCGATGACACTGCCAATCAGCGTCGAGCTTAGCGTGCAAAGCAGCGGGAAAATTAACAGCGTACGCCCACCGCTCAACAGTCGACTCAACACGTCACGCCCCAGACCGTCACTGCCTAGCCAGAAAGGCTGGGCAGGCCATTGCCACGCCATGACCAGCGTACGCTGGGGAGGAAAAGGTGCCAGCCACGGCGCGCACAGGATCACCACCAACATGATCAAAACAACGAATTTCACGGCCGCATCCGCCGTGGATCTACCCAGGCCACGAAGATATCCGCGATCAGCCAACACATTGCCGTTATCGCTGCCAACAGCATGGCAACACCTTGCAACAAGATTGCGTCGCGCGTACTGAACGCGGTGAGCAGCAGTTCGCCCAGACCGGGATAGCCATAAATCCGCTCAACGATGACCGTTCCGCCAAACAGATACGGAACGGTGGCGGCAACCATCTGCGCCAGCGATCCGCTGGCTTGCGGCAGTAAATGGCGGCCAACCAGCGCCGCCACTCCAACGCCATTCATCCGCGCGCTGACGATATTGGGCGCAGTGATCAACCGCAGCAGTGACGCACGCACCATGCGCAGCAAGTAACAGCCGCTGATCAACGACAGGGTGATGGCGGGTAAAACGAGAATTGACCACTGCTCACTAATGTGACCCGATGGTGGCGGCAATGAAACTGCAGGCAACCAACGGAGGCCAACAGCAAACACCAGGATCAGCAGGGTGGCGACAATAAACTCTGGCGTGCTCAATCCGCTCAGTGCGAAAGACGAGAGCAGACGATCCGGCCAACGCGCATGATATATGGCGGCCACTATGCCACCTATTCCGCCCAGTAACAGCATGCCCAGTGCGGCAAGCAGCGCCAGCAAGGCACTACGCGCCGCAGCTGGCGCGATCAATTCCGCCACGGATTGTTTGCTCATCAGCGAGGTGCCAACATCGCCTCGCAGCAGCGCCGTCAGCCATTCGAGATAGCGAACGTTCATCGGATGATCCAGTCCAAGCTGGTGGCGCAAAGTCAGCAACGCTTGCGATGATGCACGCTCACCCAGCATCTGCACGGCAGCATCCGTGGGTGCCAACGCAAGAGTAAAGAAGATCAGCGCACTCGCCAGCAGCAGGAACAGCAGCGTGCTGCCCAGACGCCACAGGATAAAACGCGTCATTCCTGCTGGCCCGTTAGCCGCGCATCACGGAATAACGGGATACCTTGATTGAGTTTGACGCCAACCAATCCCTGAACCGCAGCCGAAAGCTGATCGCGGTAGCCCCACAGCAGGTACGGGCCTTGCTGCCACAACTGCTGCTGCAACTGATTGAGCTGTTGCTGCTGTTGTTCGGTACGCAGCGTTCGGCGTGCCTTTTCGACCGTTGTGGCAAAGTCAGCCGGATACCATCCACCATAGTTATAGGGATTGTCATTACCCAACAGCATCGGAATGGCACTGAGGAATGGGCGATTGAGAGCGAATAGCGAGAGCATTTGCGCCCGATGCAGACGTGGGATGTCACCAAGATAATCAGCAGCGCTGACGGTATTGATTTTCAGCCGGATACCGGCGTCTTCCAACTGTTGGCGCAACAGTTCAGCAGCATCGTTCAGGCCCGGTGTCAGTTCGGCCGTCATCAGCGACAGCTCAGTGATGCCCTTTTTCTGTAGCACAGCTTTGGCTGCGGCCACTTCTCTATGCCGCTGTGGCAATTGGCTATCAAATCCATGCAGCCCCTGACCAAATACATCGTTGCCAGGGTAACCATAACCCCCCAGCACCACGTTCAGCAGTTGCTGGCGATCAACCAGTTGTTTTAATGCCTGACGGACGTCAGGATCATCAAACGGCTTCACCCGCGTATTCAAAACAAAATAGAACGCGCTGGCATTAGCGACGCCGCTGCGTATCACCTGCCAGCCTTTGCGCCCTTCCACACTGCGGGCGCTGCTTACGGGAACGTCGAAAACATAATCTGCTGTACCGCTGAGCAACGCATTCACGCGCGCGCTGGCATCAGCGAGTGGGCGGATCTCTATGCGATCAAAGTACGCGGCAGGTTGCCATGCGTAAGGGTTGCGTTCCAAGACCGCGCCGCTCTGCGCATTGAACTGGCTAACCTGATAAGATCCACTGCAAACCGGAATAGCGGCATCACCTTTCCCCTGCTTCCACACCATGCTCGCCGCCCTCAGGATGGTGCTTACCAGGTCGGTACGCGGTCGGGTTAGTACCAGTGCCAGTTGGTGGTCACTGAGTTTATGGCTGGCGGCGAGATCAACATCGCTGAAGAAACTGGCAAAGCCAGGCGAGGCGGCGAGAAAGCGTAAACTGGCCAGTACATCATTAGCGGTTAAGGCAGTGCCATCTGAGAAACGCACGCCTGGACGCAAGGTGATCGTCCAGCGCGTAGCGTCGTGATTCGGTGTGATGCTCTGGCTGAGTGGATGTTGCGCTTCGCCCAGCTTATCCGCTACCAGCACATCACACACATTCCCCACCACCACCCAGGGATAGTAGGTTTGCGCACGGCCATAATCGAGAGTTTCGCTCTGGCTACCCAGCATCAGTACCCGCAGCGTCTGCTCGCTCGCAAAGCCTGTTGGCATCGTCAGTGGTATGCTCAGCAGCAGCCATCCAGCCAGAGAGCAACAGCGATATAGCGCTGATTTCAACATATGATCACCCAGCCATCAGAATCTAATTTGTGTGCCGACGCCCAGCACACGGCCATGCCCGACGGTGATGGCTGTGCTTTGCGGGCCGTAATAAAGGCCAATGTACTGCGGGCGTTCGTTAGTGAGGTTCTGCCCGAACAGGTATAGGTCGAAGGAAGAGAACTCCAGTCCCGCTTTGGCGTTGAACAGCTGGTAAGCATCGAGCTTGAAGTGGCTGCCCACGTCCGCCTCGCGGCTGCCGACGTACTGATGCTGCGCCAGCGCGAAGATATTGGTATCCGGCAGGCCGAGCCAGTCGGCGGCGGCGTAATATTGCAATGTCAGGTTGGTATTGAATTTCGGCACCGCTGGCACGAAGTTTCCGTTGCGTGCGCCGGATGACGCCGCCACATCTTCGGAAACGTTGCGCAGTTCAGCATGGGTGTAACCCAGGCCACCGCTTAACGTCCAGCTATCTGCCAGTTGATATGAACCTTCAAGTTCTACACCGTAATTATGGGTGTCGATAGGTTTTGGTACGAAGGTAAACGAGGCGGAATCGAGGGCAAACAGGTTCTCGTCTTTCACCGTGTTACAGAACAGCGCAGCATTAAGTGCTGACCGTCCGTTGAGGAAACGGTTTTTGCTGCCGACTTCATAGCTCCAGGAGGTCGAGTCTTTGTAAGGGGTGTCCTTCCTGCCGCTCGGTGCATTGTTGGTGAAGTTGGGGAAGCCACCGCTCTTTGCGCCGCGCGACACGCTGGTATAAATCGAGTTATTGTCCGTAAGTTCATAGCTGAGGGCGGCGCGTCCGGTCAGCATATCGTCGCTCAGCACGCCACTCTGATCGAATTTGGCGACCGTACCTGGGAAGCCGTTTGAACGATATTTCGAGTCGTAGGTTTTGCGATCGTGGGTATAGCTGCCGCCTAACGTGCCTTTGAGCCTATCATTGCCATACAGCGGTACTGTCATTTCGCCAAAAGCAGCATAGCTATTGGTGTCGTGATCACCGTTGCGGGTGCCGTTGGTAGAGGAGAAAAATGCTGAATCGTAGTTGGTGGTCAGCTTATAGCTGTTATGCAGATAGTTGACGCCGCCAACCCAAACCCTATCTGCGTTATCAAGGCTACTGAGGCGCAGTTCCTGATAGAGACTGTTTTGGCTTTCGTCATAAGTGCTCCAGTCGGTGGCTGGAATAAATGACGAGGCCGGCATGCTAAACATTTTACTGAAGGTCAGCGCTTCCGAGTTGTTGGTCAGGTTTTTGAAGTTGTAGTGGTTCACCGCTGAGACGGAAGTGAACTGCAATCGCTCGAATTCATGGTTAGCGGTCAGAGACAGCCCGGAAAGTTGGCGATTAACCCAGCCTTTAGGATCAATTTGTACCGCAGGAAAGCTCGGCCCATTTTTTAAAAGGAAGTTGGACGGTGTGTTGTTATCGCGCTCGTAGTTGCCGGTTAGAACAAATCGCGTGCTAGCGCTTGGCGTGTACACCAGCGAACCGCGAAACACCCCGGTTTCTACTTTACCCAGCTTGCCACCAGACGACTTGTTATCAACGTCTGGCCCCAGATTGGAGTAGGCGGCAGAAAAACGGCCACCAAGACGATCTTCGATCAGCGGCCCGGAAACGGAGAGCTGCCCCACATTTTCTGACTCGCTATTCAACCCAGCTTCTGCACGCAGCATTCCCTCAAAGCTATCACTCGGCTGGCGTGTGGTGATGTTAATGGCACCCGCCTGTGCATTGCGGCCAAACACGGTGCCCTGCGGCCCGCGCAGCACTTCAATACGTTCGACATTAAGAAAACGCAGATCAGAACCAAATGACGGCTGCGGCACGCCGTCGATATAAGTCACCACCGAGGTATCATCAAAACCCATTGGCTGCGCCATCGGACCCACGCCACGGATCGACAGATAGGTTGAACGCCTATCGCCTAACGAGCTGAAGCTGATGTTTGGCATGGCGCGGAGAAGATGCTCCACATCATCAATACGGCGATCATCAAGCATCTGACGATCAAAGAGCGTCATGCTCACCGGTACTTTCAGCGCATCTTCTTTCACCTTACGCGCGGTGACCATCAAGGTTTCGTCTTTCTGAGTTTTGGCCGTTTGCTTGGCGCTAAACGCAGGTGCCGTTATCGCCAGCCCGCACAACAGGCAGAGAGGTTTGAGAGATGTTTTCGGTGTTATTTTGACACGCGGTTGGTGTGTACTGGTCATGTTCATCCCCATGGCATTGAAGTTTGAGACAAAAATGTGCTTTATTTCTGTCACAATTGTATGGGGCTGCAATAGGATACCCTATCTAACTCAGTTATGAGTAGAGCCAAATGAGTTATGGCGGTAGCCAATCAGGGGCTAAGTGAATCACGCGGCGACATACCAAATTTACGTCGATATGCGGTGGAGAAGTTGCTGGGATGCTGATATCCCACATAATATGCAGCCTGCTTAACCGTCCAGCCTTCGGATTCCAACCCTTGCCGTGCACGTGTCAGGCGCTGATCGCGCAAGAAGGCAAACACCGATTGCCCCATCACCGCCTGGAATTTACTTTTTAACGCGCTCACGCTGATGCCGACATCACGCGCCAAATCGCCCAGGCAGTGGTTGCTGTCCAATTCGCTCACCAGCTTGTCGCGCACTTTCAATACCCGCGTCACATCGCGATGCTGCATCATCACATCCACGTGTGGCACATCCTGTTCCGCAGCGTGGAGCACTTGCGCCAGCAGATCTAATACGCAGCTACGGGTTTGCAGGCGGCCAATCACGCAATTGTCGCAGTAACTGAACAGCTCATTGGCGCGTTCGATGGTGGATTGCGGAACGACAAACCCAAACACTTGGTTGCGTTGCAAAATGCGTTCAATCTGGTCAGCCAGTTCATTGTCACTAATCCGCTCAGGAGCGGCCTGAATCACCATGCTACGGCTGTGATGACCGCGTGGGTTGCGACACCACAGGCGCAGGCGATCTTTATTGGCGATAACTTTAGCCATACCACGTTCAACCGGCAGTAGGCTACCGTCATCCAGATAATAATTGGGTTCATCGCCGTCGAGTGTAAGCAGGATGGTAAGACAGTGATTTAGCGTCTCACTGCGATGAGCGTCGCCATTAGCCGTCAGGTCATTCAGGCAAAGATCAACGCCGTATGGTAATCCCCACTTATGAGTCATGTCGGTGAGCGGCTGCTGAGAATGTAACTGGTGAGTGGATTGCATAAAAACCCTCTTTTGTAAGCACTCGATGCGCACGGTATCGAGTGCTCAATTCCCAAAACGAAACTCAGAGAGTCATCATACTAAGGATTGGTTATTTGTAAATAATAATCATTATCAATTCTTATCATTTTCCTCACGCCTTACCAGGAAGGGTGCCACACTGGAGAGCTTTTCACAGGTCTCGGTCAATTCCCGTAGCGCATTCGACTGCGCGATCACCCCGGCCCCCGCCTGGATCCAGCTACGTTGCTGATCCTGAAAGGCACTGCGTAACACCAGCGCCGCTTCAAACAGTTGCTCACCTTCAAGCATCAGCACAGCACCAGAATAGAGTTCACGCGGCACCGCTTCGAGGCGTAAGATTGCTTCAAGCGCGGGGATCTTGGGAATGCCCGATGCGGTGATGGCCGGGAACAGCACATCGAAAGCATCCCACGCATCGTATCCCGGAGCCAATTCGCCGCGTACTTGCGATCCCAGATGCTGCACGCTGCCGCGCTCGCGCACCGACATTAAGTCGGACACCACGACCGATTGCGCACAACAGAGAAGCTCCAACTCCTCAATGGCCGCCTTGACAGAGATGACATGCTCGACGATCTCCTTGCTGTCACTTTGCAGCTCGGCGCGATTATGCACATTCTCACCGGCAGAATCGGATCGGGCGCGCGTACCGGCCAGCGGTTCGCTGGTAACGAAACCCTTTTCCACTGTCACCACCATCTCCGGGCTGAAACCGGTCGCCTCCAATTCTCCCTGTTTCAGCAGGAAACTGCGTGCAGGCGTGTTGGCGAGTCGTCCACGCCACAGTGTAGCGGACATGTCAATTTTGTGCGGCATCACCAGCGCACGTGCCACTATCACTTTGGTGTAGTCACCTAACGCAATCTCCTCCAGCGCGCGATTGACCCGTTGTTGATAATCGTCACCCTGCGCGGTGAGATCGGCCTGTACGGGCTTGCCCTGTTCTGTTGGCAAAATAGCCTGTAATTGCTGGCATAGCCGCTGACAGCGCGCTTCATTCTCTGCGTAAATGGTGACTTCACCTTCTTCAATAATCAGCTCGTCACGCACCACGGTTAACGACAGCAGCGGCCAGCTTCCGGGGGTGAAGGCGAGGTTGCGGATTTTAGCTGCATAGTTGAAACCGGCCATGCCAAATACGCGCTGACCTTGTGCGGCATATTGCGCCGTGAACTGCCGTGCGCACGTTGCCAAAGAGGTTTTAATGGCGGCACTGGCGGTACCTTGTGCGCTTTCTATCATGGCCTGTGAGCCATCGGGAGAGATTGTCAGTTGCGCCTTTTTTCCCAACCCGATATACCAGCGCGGTGCACGCTCATAAACGAAATAATTTTCGCCCGCGTTTTGTCTAATCAGGCTGACAATAGCCGCAAGCGTCTGGTCAGCAGGCAGCGTCAGACGCGCTTGGGTGAATGTGTTTGCCATAAGATGTTCCTCACTCTGCCAACTGGGCAGCTAGCTGTTGTTTGTTGACTTGACCCATCGGGGTTAAAGGTAAGCTGTCGACTAGGGTCTGGCGAGCAGGCCATTTGAAAGCGGCAACCTGCTGCTCAAGGAAGGCACGCAGTTCAGCCAACGTGGCTGCTGCGCGCGCGACAACAATAGCATGAATAGTTTCCTGCTGTTCCCCCACCGCGTCTACCAATACGGAGACCTCGTGGATTAGCGAGTGCGTGCGTAAGCACTCTTCAATTTCATCTGCGGCGACCGATTCGTCACTACGGTTAATCATGTCGCGCGTGCGCCCTTCGACCCTCAGCCGTACCCTGTCACCGCTGCTGAAGAAATCCTCGGTGGTAAAGGCATTACGATTATGCTCAGACCGCGTTGCCGATAGCGGTCAGCCAGGGGTGCAGGCCCACACAGCTCGGCGGGCAAGATGCGATGATTGGTGTTCAAATCGAGTTCAGACATAGAGCACTCCCGCTTGTGGCGTCAGTCGTTGTGCGTGCAAACCGCTTTCACGTGCGAGATCGTCCAGACCGAAGGTGTGCCAGACGCTGCGGTTGCGGATCACCTGTGTCGCGCAAGGTCCACCACTCACTGTCCAGCAGGAGGTGAGCAGCATGGTATCGTCCGGCCCGGGTTCGCCCTCTAACGTAGCTTGATAGTGACGTTGACCAATGGTTTCATTGGCCAGCATCATCCTGGGTAGCACTACCGGCTTCTCAACGGGCAATAGCTCAACAAAAATCGGCGCGCCCCTAGCCAGACGCGGTAGCAGCAGCGGCCATAGCCCCTGGCGTTGCAATGAGGTTAAGTGTCCCAGCACACCAAATGCTACTATCGCGCCCAATCGCTGAGGGAGTTGTAACTGATCAACGGTGTCAGGAATGATGGTGACTCGCTGTCGCAATTCGAGACACTGTGCCACCGCATGTGTCAGCACCGCACGCATCGCCGGAGCCGGTTCGACGGCCAGAATGTCCACCTGCGGCACTGACTCGGCAATGGTCATCACGGTGCGGCCGGTGCCAGCGCCAATGTCCAGAATCGGATCGTGAATATGGGTCATTGCGGAGAGACGTTCACGCAGGGCCTGTTCACCGGCAGAGTGTGCACGCCCCACCAGATCATAAAACTCAGCGACCGGAGAGTAGAAGTCGTCCATGGATTATCCTTCACTGAAGCAGGGAGAGAACTGACGTAACACCTGCTTAACGCGCGCGACTACGGCGGCGCGCTGGCTGGTAATAAAGAAGTGATCACCGGGAAAACGATACACTTCGCTGGCGACAGTGGTACAGGATTGCCACGCCTGCGCCTGTTCCAGCGACAACTCACTGTCGTTTTCGCCGCTCAGTACCATGATGGGACATGACAGCAGCTGAACAGGCTGTGGCCGATAATGCTCAATCAGCCGGTAATCGTTGCGGATCACCGGTAGCAGCAGCTCAGCCAGCTCTGGCTGTTCGCGCAGCGCCTGGTTGTCCGCACTCAGTCGCAGCAATGCATCAAGGATCTGCTGGTCGCTGCCTAAATGGATAGTGCTGTCGAGGGGATGAAACTGTGGTGGTGGGCGGCCAGAAATAATCAGTTGTTCCGGCGGTATGCCCAGTTGTTGCAAACGCTGCGCCAGTTCATGCGCCACAGCACCGCCCATGCTGTGACCAAACAATACAAAACGTCGCCCTTTCAGTCTCAGTTGCAACTCCTGCTGCAACGCCTCCAGCAGCAGCGGCATAGCATCGATAAACGGCTCGGAGAAACGATCTTCGCGTCCTGGATACTGCACCACTGCCACTTCTGCCTCTGTCTCATTAAACAGACAAGACCAGGGACGAAAAGCGCTGGCACCACCGCCCGCGTGAGGAAAGCAGATTATCAGCAGCGGGGCGGCGGGTGCCGGTTGGTAAAATCGCAAGAAAGTGGGCGTCATACAGCAGCCTCCGATGGCAGTTGTTCCAGCAATGGCAGCACATGCGGTGAGTCGGGATGGATCAGTTCTGGTGGTCCTAACACTGTGGAGACACGATGCCAGAAAGCGCTGACCCCCAGCGCCCACTGCGCCTGCTGTTGCACACGCGCGGGAGACTGGGTTGATTGCAGAAAATCGGCTATCGCCCGGTTAATCGCCTGCGGCCAGACACGATCAAATATTTCGCTGAACGTGACTGCTTCACTGCCCGGGATGATTGAACTGCTTGGCACAGCCAGGCGCTCAGTGCCTGGCCCTGTCAGCACCAGCCGATGTGTAACGTCACGATGGGTATGCAGCCGTGGGTTCCAGATCGCCGGGCCGTGTGTATCCGCCAACGTCAGGACTCCACTTTCGCAAGCAATCGTTAAGCGATGCAGTAATAGCGCATGGTTATCGGCATCGGCAGGATGGATCTGGTTTTGCACCCGCAGCGTGAGAGGGATACCACCCATAGTGCCTTGCAGACAGGTATAAGGGCCAACGTTGGCGGGTTGCGCCAGCGCCAACTGCGCTGGACGCAGCTTTCCGGTGGCGCGGCCTATCACATCCAGCAACGGATAGAGCACCTGCACGCCGCAGATCCCTTCAATGTATTGAATGGGCTGCTGCGCTCTGATGATCCCCGCCGCTTGCAGTAAGCGGCTGACTGGCGCTACGAAGGGATAGAACGCGTTAATGCCAAAACGCACGTTGTGCTGATGCGCAATGCGCAGGCACTCGGCTAATTCATCAGGATGCAGCGGATGCTCCTGAAAGACATCAATGCCACGACGTAAAAGCTGACAGGCTATCTCTGCGCCCTCGCCGCCCGAAACCGCAGCGCGTACCACCACACAAGCCAGGTCGATATCCGCTGGTAGACTCTCCACTGAGGTGAAGTGCTCAACGTCAAGCTCGCAGGCATAGCCCGCAGAAGCCGCAGATCCGCTCGACAGTATCCCAACCAACTCAATGTCGGGATTGGCTGCCAACGCACGCAAATAGAAGCGCCCAAAGCTGGTACCGCAAACAATGGCGCGCACAGGTTTTGCATAAGCGCTCATAGCACGCCCTCCTCACACTGCTCACACTGATAGTGACTGATGCGCGTGCCAGGGTGCAGATGACCTATATCCTGCAACGTGATACTCGGTGACAACACGCGATCAGCAAAGTGGACACCCGCAGGCACGTCACCGCGCAACAGGCTATTGACTGCGCTGACGGCAGTCGCAGCAGTAAGCGCTAGGCTGCTGTTGGTGGTGATCACCGCACGTTTGTACGGCACATCTTCCTGTTGCAGGTCAAACACCATCTGATAGTAAGGCGTGAAACCTGCCAAATCGATCAGACTCGCCTTCTCTACGGCGGCGGCGGCGGACGCCAGACTCTCTGCTGAGCCATCGACTTTGCCCCGTAGTCCGGTCAGGGTTTCGCGCAAGCACTGCCCGCTGAATACGTTGTACCAACGCAGACTGGAGAGATGACGACGCAGCGCCAGCCGTTCCGCATCGGCGCTGAGATAAGGCAGCAGCGTGACCTGGCCGGGAAAATGCGCCAGAGAATCGGTTTGCTGAGTGAGTAAACTGTGCCGACTGCGGCGGCCTAGCTGCCAGCTCGCCCCGGCTTCGCCATACCAGTAATCGCTACCCTGTAACGCACTACAGTGTTCGTTGAGGGAAAGCACCAAATCTTTGGCAGCTGCGCCACTCACCGGCTCGATACCGCCGCTGTAAACCGTCAGGTTGCCGCCGCTGCGCGCGCTCATCCAGACTGGCACCAGATTGGCGAGGCCCGGCAGCATGCCGGCTGAAAATATGGCGATCCAGTATGGGTCTCCTGCTGGTTTCTGCTGTAGCAAATGCCAGGCAGGCCCGTCTCCTGAGACATCCACGTAATGTGCACCTGCGGCGGCGGCGGCACGCGCGACCCGATCCAGCACCTGATAGGATGGTCCGGCACAATTGACCACTACAGTACAGCCACGGCAAAAGGCGCTAAGCTGTCGATCCTGCCAAAGATCCACCGTCTGAATCTCGGCATTCAGTTCCAGCCCAAGCGGCTGCAATGCCGTGGATCGTCGCCCACCCAAGCGCAGTGCGTGCCCTGACTGTGCCAGCCAGCGGCTGGCACAGCTGCCCACGCCGCCGCTGGCCCCCAATATCGCAATAATCATGACACCACCGCCTGCACCGTGTGGCGTGCAATCAGTTCGGCGAGCACAGGTGCATGGTGACGTGACAGACAGCTAAAGTGATCGCCTGGGGTGTCTTCCACAATCAGTTCGCCGAGGCAGAGGGCGTTCCAGCACTCATGCACGTCACCTGGCGTGCCGGGTAATAATGGATCGCTTTCGCTGTTACGCAGCACAATGGTTTTACCCAACCATGGATTGGGATGATATTGCCCAACCGACGCCAGGCTATGACCAAACAGAGCATAGCGACTGGCAAACAGCGGATGGGTTTCATCCTGCTGGTGATAAACGCCTTGGGCCATGCTCGCCGCCTGTAGCGCCTGTAGCCGTTTCTCTTCTGGTTGTTGCATCCAGCGTGTCAACGCAGTGGCAACGTCCGCATGCTCAGCAAGATGATCAAACGCATCTTCAGCGATACGCTGCGGCGAGCGCTGCAACAGCGTGCTAACTGCCGCCGCCAGCACCGGCTCCTGCGGCAGACCCAGTTTTTCCAGATCAGCACCGATCGCTCGGGCAAAGATATAATCCACCAGCCGCGCGTCATCCACCTGCGGCGGCTGATAGCTGCTAATGACCACCAGCTCGCGCACCTGTTTACCACGCTCGGTGAGTTGGCCCGCGATTTCTGCCGCCAGCAGCCCGCCGAAGCAGTAGCCCATCAGGGTAAAGTTTTCGCCCTGTTCAGCTAACGCATCCGCATAGTGTCCGGCCAGGGTCACCAACGCTTCATGCGGTGCCAGCGCCATGAAGGCTTGCGGACTGGGAAGCTCCAGCCCCACGCCGCGCGCAAACGGCGTTTTGTTCAGGGAGGCCAGCAGATGCTGGTAAGGTTGCAAGTTGCCAGTGCCGGCATGCAGCAGCACGCAGCAGTGCGTGTGGTAATTCTGTTCTCCCCATAGTGGCACCAGCAGCGCTTTTGCCTGCTGCTGATCCTCTTTCTGCTGTTTTGCACCGCGCAGCAGATCAGCTAATCCCATCACGGTGGAGTGGTGCAGCAGATGGCGCAGTAGCGTTTCCCACTCGAAATGGGCAGCGGCCTCCACCTGGTTACGCAGGCGACCAATCATCCGCGACAGCAACAGTGAATCACCGCCCAAGGCATAGAAATCGGCGTCACGCCCTACCTGCGCAATATCCAGCACGCTTGCCCACACTTCGGCGATTTTCTGCTCCAGCGCATCGCGCGGCGCATTACCGCTCTGACGGTTTTCCGTATTGGTCAGCGTTTGTGGCACGTAACTTAGCAACCGCTGCCGATCCGTTTTGCCATTGGGGGTACGTGGTAGGCGATCAAGCAGCTGTAAATGCACAGGAACCATATAGCCGGGCAGCCGATCGCGCAGGAAATCGCACAACTCTGCCGTGCGTAAGCTGGCACGATCGGTTTTGAACTGGGCGATAAACACCCCTTGTCCAGAGCTGGCCAGCGCGCTCTCCGCCACAGGGGCACAATCGCAGAGCGTCGCACCTGCCTCATCGAGTAGCCTTAGCCACTGTTCGCGGGTGAAGAAGGTCTGATCAGTCGTCGCACGCAGGTCAGTAAATCCGGTTAACTCCGGGAAGAACTCCATCGAGACCAGTAGCGGGTAGTTGTGACGACGGAATGGCTCGATAAACACCAGCGAACCGCCAGGTGCTAATAGTGAGGAGAACTGTGCCAGCACCTCACCGGCATTGCACGCATTGTGCAAGACGTTACAGCACAAGATGACATCGAAGCTGTTCATCTCCATGCCTTGTTTGACGGCATCTTCATTCATGTCAAAAATACCGTAATGCATCCACGGATAGGCGGCAAATAGCTTGCGTGCTTCCATCAGGAAGAACTCGGAGAGATCGGTAAACCAATACTCCGGGCGGTACTCCGCCAACGCGGGCACCAGATCGCTGGCAGTGCCTGCGACTCCAGCGCCGACTTCCAGGATGCGTAACGGCTTATGACTGGCGGCTGCCAGCGTGGTTACCGCCGCGATGACGATATTGTTCATGCTTCGGCTCACCAGATTGTCGCGATAAGCGGCATGTGCGGTTGAGAGTTCGCCTTCCGGGAACAGAATACCGCGTACATCAGTCTCGCCACGCAGTAATCCGCGCAGGCAGTGGCTGCACACCCGAATGTAGTGCAGCGTCTGACTACCGTAGCCCGCCCGCTGCTCCCACTGTTCCACTTCCTGCCAGCACTGTTGCAGGCGCTCAGCATCGGCGGCGATCAGCGAATGGTAATCGCCCTGTTCATCCTGTTGTAAGGCACCAACGCTGATCAGCCCATCTAACCAACGTCGCAGCAGGCGCTGATGTACCTCAGCAACCCCTGTCGCCTGATAGATTTCCTCCAGTGAATGGCGGGATGCTGCCTGGGTAAACAACCCGTCGCAGCGTAATCGATCGGACATTGCCAGAATAGCAACACGATCCGCCCCCTCCATTAGCGCCCGGAAGGCGGCACCGTCGATCTGCTGTTCTATCTGCCGCGCGCGCTGCTGCGCATTCTGTCGTGCCTGTTCTGCACTGGGTTGCACGCCACTGGCGAGTTCGGCAAAGGCGCTCAGGTTGCTGGCGGTGCCGTTCCCCTCGCTCAGCAACACTGCGGCATCTGCCACAGCGGGATGTTGGCGCATTACTGAGGCAATCTCACCCAACTCCACGCGGTGACCACGAATTTTGACCTGATTGTCCACGCGGCCAAGGAACTCAATGTTGCCATCCGGCCAGTAACGCCCACGATCTCCGGTCAGGTAGAGGCGCTGACCATTGCTGCGTTCAACAAACCGTGCCGCCGTTTTCTGCTTGTCCTGCCAGTAGCAATCAGCCAATCCCTCGCCGCTAATGGCGATTTCGCCGCTGACCCAGTCAGGGCGATCCTGAAGATCCTCATCGACGATATGCAACTGCTGGTTCGCTAGTGGTTTGCCATAAGGAATGCTCTGCCAGTGGCTGGCGACCTCGGCTACTGGATGGAATACCGACCAGATGGCCGCTTCAGTGGCACCACCTAGCGCAATGAGTTGTGCTTGATGCGCAATGGATTTCAACTGCGCCAGCAGATCCAGTGGTACCCAGTCTCCTGACACCATTGCCAGGCGCAGCGAAGGCAGCAATTGTGCGGCATCAGTCAGCATCTGCAACTGAGCAGGCACGGTGTTCCACAGGGTCACACCATGTTGGGTAATCAGCTCAGCCCAGTGCGAAGGGTCCGCTTTACGCGCCTCCTGCGGGTAAATCACCGTGCCGCCTGCGGCCAGTACACCGAACAGGTCATACACCGCGAGGTCAAAACTCAGGTTGGCGACCGCCAGTACACGATCCTGCGCGCTAACGGCAAAACGGCGGTTGATATCAACAACCGTGTTCCAGGCAGCGTGATGGTTGATCACTACGCCTTTGGGTTCGCCCGTCGAACCCGAGGTATAGATGATATAAGCTGGTTGATACACGTCCGTGTGCTGCGGTTGGTAATGGCCCGCTGGCGTTTCCGTGCTGTAGCTAAGCGCGACAACCCCCTTGGGTAGCTGTTCGGCACTGGCACAAAATGCCCAGCGCACGCCGGCATTACGTAGAATTTTTTCGCGGCGCCGCGCCGGCTGTTGCGGATCGATCGGAACGTAATACCCACCATTAAGCAGAATGGCTAACGGAGCCAGCGCATGCGCACGGCCTTTATCACCGATCACCGCGACAGGTTCGCCCGCTACGTGTCCGGCATGTTGTAAATTAGCTGCCAGCGCGTAAGCTTGTTGCGCCACATCGTGGTAGGTCATCGGCCCTTCGTTATCCCACAGTGCGGTGGCATTGGGTTGAAATTCGGCCTGTTGCAGAACCCCCTGATGGAGCAGTTGCGCCTTAATGGGATAGGCATCACTGTTGATCTTGTCACGCAGTTGACGTTGGGCCAGCGGCAGGCTGAGCAACTGGCGCTGACGCAGGCAACGCTCGCCCTCTTTGAACAGTCTCTGAATCACCTCGCTGAAGGCGGTAAATGCCTGTTCAATGAAGTGCTGCGGGAACTGCGCTTCACGCGAGTCCCACGCCAGTATCATGCCGTCTGGTTGTGCGGTAACTTGGCAATCGATCAGTACCTGCGGCGTCTGTGTCAGTCCTTGCGCGATGTGATAGTGGGCGTTTTCGCCTGTGCGCTCTTCCTGCCCCAGGGTGCTGGTGAAGACGATTGGCATCAACGCGACTTCGCCGTGATGACGTGAAAGTTCACTCAACACTTCCAGGCCGGAGAACAGGCTATGATCAAGATCGGCAAACAGGCGCTGATTGATCGCCGTTAACTGCTGACCGAAATCCGCCTCCCCGCGTAGATCAACCTCCAACAGTGTGATCGAGGTGAAATCCCCCACGACTCGGTCCAGATCAGGGTGTTGTCCATCACGATGGAAGATCGGCAGGTTAAGGGTGAAATGACGCTGCTCGCTGTAAAAGCCCATCACCTGGGCAAAAGCGCCGAGCAGTAAGGTATTGAGTGTGACTTGCGCAGCCGTTGCCAACAGCTCCAGTTGCACACGCTGAGCATGACTCAGACGGAAACTGCGGCGCATAAAGCGGGCGTTTTCCTCCTGAGACGCAAGCGGTAACAGGGGAGCATTCGGCAAATCTGGCAACCGCTCACGCCAGTATTGTTGTGCCTGAAAGTAACGTATGCCCTGGCGTATCGTGCGCTGGGCAATGACATAGTCGCGGAAGCCCAGTGAGGGGGCAGGTAGCAACGAATAGGGTTCAAAAAGCAGTTGTTCCAGCTCCTTCACCAGCAAATAGAGGCTGGCGGAATCGACCAGGATCAACTCTATCGCCAGCAGCAATCGGGTTTGCTCTGCAGTTTGCACACTGGTGGCACTGAACAGCGGCCAGTGATGATAATCTACAGGCGCGGCCAGCATGCCATCACGCAGCTCATCAAGTTGTACACGCACCGTTGTCGTGGACTTTTCCTGCCAATCGTGGTGTTGCGGGGAGAAGGTCACCACCTGCGGTAGTACCCGCTGATACCCCTCTTCTTCAATCACCACACGCAGCATGTCGTGACGAGCGATGAGTTGGTTAAAGGCTTTGGCAATTTGCTGATGCGTAATGGGTTGATGGAAGACGATCTCCAGATAACTGCGGCAGGCGACGCCGCCGAAAGTAAACGCGCTGTGACGACCGACAAAATAGGCTTGCTGCGCTTGCGTTAACGGGAAAGGGTCGAAGCGCGTATCGGGATTGGCGGTGAGCACCGCTGGCGCACGCTGTTGTTGCAGCCAGGCAAGAATGGCGGACTTGTGTTCGCGCAATTCTTGCTTGATGCTTTCGGTCATGGCACCAGCGGGGGCTCTGAAGCGTAGATTGTTCTCCTCGCTCCATAGTTCAATACCCTGAGTTTCAAGCTGTGCGATAAAGTCAAAAATTTTCACAATAAACCTTCTTTCATACTGTTTTTGTCAGCCAGATGCCTTTCAACAGATGCGGAAAGGCCCGAGAGGGTCGCGTCGGCAAAAAAGTTTTTAAGCGTCAGACGAATACTGAAGTGTTTGCAGATTTGGGCCACCAGGCGGATACCCAGTAGTGAGTTACCCCCCGCGCTGAAGAAGCTCTCCTTGGCGTTGGCAGGCATTGCCCCCAGTACGCGATGCCAGATTTCAGCCAGTGCTTGCTGGTACGGGTTGTCGAGCATCCGTGCGTCAGTAGGGGTTTGTCGGATCTGGGCTGCCAGCGCTTTACGGTCGATCTTGGCGTTGGCAGTGAGTGGCCAATGGGTAAGAGATACGAAGCTGGCAGGCACCGCCCAGGCGGGCAGCACGCTGCGTAGACAGCGCTCAGCCTGCTCGGCACAGACGCCTTCGCCTTCATAGAAAGCATGCAAGCTGGCGCTAGCGCCGCTGCCATGCAGCATCACTAGCGCGCGCTGAATGCCGGAGCACGCCTGTAGCTGTTGTTCAATTTCACTCAGTTCGATGCGGTGACCGTGTAACTTGATTTGTCCGTCACGTCGCCCAAGGAACTCTAAAATGCCATCCGGGCGGTAACGTCCCCTATCACCGGTGCGGTACCAGCGATGAGGGTATTCGCCACTGAAGCTGGCGGCAGTCAATTCAGGTGCCGCGCTATAGCCACGCGCCACGCCCTCGCCACCAATCCACAGTTCACCCGGCACCCAATCCGGCAGATCGCAGCCCAGTTCATCCACCACGCGGAATCGCTGATTGCGCAGCGGCCATCCGTAAGGGACGGATGGCCAGTGGCGCGGTGCATGATCCGGCACTACCCAGGCGTTCGACCAGATAGCCGCTTCGGTCGCCCCACCAAGGGCGATGGTCTGGCAAACGGGCGCGGTCAGTTTCAGACGTGCAGCGATATCAGGGTTGACCCAGTCGCCTGAGAGTAGAGCCAGACGCAGATAGGGTAGTGTGACGCCACGCAGGCGAGCTATCTCGACCAGCATCTCCATCAGTGTCGGCACGCTATTCCACACACTGACCTGGTGTTGCTGCATCAACGCCAGCCAGCCTTCGGCGTCGCGATGCTCTTCTTCCTCCGACAACACCAGCAGTGCGCCCTGACTGAGCGCCCCAAAGATATCGAATACTGAGAGGTCAAAATCGAGTGCCGCGACGCCAAGCAGCACGTCCTTGCTGCGGATGCCGTAACGCTGACAGATGTCATTCACGGTGTTACTGGCGCTGCGATGTTCAATTTCAACGCCTTTGGGTTCACCGGTCGAACCAGAGGTAAAGATGATATAGGCGAGACTGGCGGGGTCTGGCAATACGGGCGCGGCCAACGGCTCTGCACGCGCTAACTGCTCAAACGGATACGCTTCAACGCCTTCGATAGCGGGCCGTTCACCAATGGCAACACGCGCCTGCGCCTTATGGCACAACAACGCCTGCCTGGCGGCGGGATGATCGATGTTTACCGGCAGATAAGCAGCACCAACCGCCATGATCCCCAACACGGCGATGACCTGTTCGATGCCGCGTGGCAGCAACACGGCCACGCAGTCACCACTCTTCACGCCTTGTTGCTGCAGGCCTGCGGCAACGGCAAGCGCACGCTGGCGCAACTCGCCATAACCCACGCGGACGTTGTGCGCATCGCACAGCGCGATATTTTGCGGGTGTTTCAGAGCCTGTTCAAAGAAACCTTGATGTAGCACTGCCGGTTCGGTTGCTGGCGCGGCGGTGTCGTTGCTTTTCTGGCGTACGATCTGCTGTTCTGCTGGCAACGCACGCAGCGGCGGTTGCTGCCAGTCACCTTCCACTAACGTATGCAGCGCCTGTTGATAGCGGGCAAACATCTGCTCTACCATCTGTGGCGGGAACAAAGCATCAAGGTAATCCCAGCTCAGCAGCAGCCCGTCTTCCAGTTCGATCACCTGATGATCCAGCCACACCTGCGGGGTTTGCGACAGTGTGAAATCAGGCCAGGGTGCGGCTTTTGCCAGTGCATCAGCGACCCCCAGCATACTGGTAAATACCACCGGCACCGTGCGTGTTTCACCGCCGTTTTGCTGTGCCATCTGACGCATCACGCTCACGGCTGAAACATCCTGATGATCGAGATCGCGCCAGATTTGCTGCTGCAAACGCTGTGCGTGGCTGAGCCAACTCTCTGCCGCTCTAGCATGGTACTCCGCCAGAATCAGCGAGGTGAAATCGCCAGTCACCTTATTGATGTCGGCATGCAGCGGCTTACGGTCAAACAGCGTCATGTTGACCAGCAGCGATGACTGCCCGCTCCAGCGGCTTAACACTTCGGAGAAGCAGGTCAGCAGTAACACGGAGGGGGTGATTTGCGCCTGACGCGCCCGTTGTAGAATGGTTTGCCACTCAGCAGTGGCGAGTTTCGCCTGCAAGCGGCAGAACCTGGGTTTATTCAGTGATTCGGGCGCGACGCGGGTCGGCAGCGCAGGAGCTGCCGACAGTGACGCCAGACGTTGCTGCCAGTAGGCCATGGCCTTCGGGGACACGCCCTGCTGCTGGCGCAGCATCTGGTAATCGCGGAACTGGATACCAATAGGTGGCAGCGGTTGGTCGGGATGTTGATAGAAATGAAACAGTTCGGTGAACAACGTCAGCATGCTCAGCCCGTCGACAATCAGGTTATCGAACAGCACCGCCATACGTACCTGATTGTCGCCATATTTGATCACCTGTAGATCGTAGAGGCGGCCACTTTCTGGATCGAGCTTTTGGTACGCCATTTGTCGCCGTAACTGCTCTAACTCAGCTTGCGGATTTTGCACCTTATGCAGCAGATGCTGGCGGAAGTTGTAATAAGGTACTTGCTGCTGGATCTGCTGTTGTCCATCGGCGGTAATACGGCAGCGCAGCATGTCATGACGCAGAACCAACTGATGCCACGCCAGCTCCATCCGCGCCACATCCATACCTGGCATTTCATATTCGTTGTAACACTGCGCGGCGATACCACCGAGGGTAAAATCTGCCTGCCGCCCCAGCCAATAGGCTTGCTGCACCTCGGTGAGCGGGAACGGTTGATAGCGAATGGCGCTGTCATGTTGCAACGACGGCGTTTCGGCTTCTGCTTTGCGCTGCAAACTCGCCGCGAAGGCGCGCAGCTGCGGCGTAGTGAACAGCGACGCCAGTGCACCACGATAACCTGCCTGTTGCAGGCGGTTCATCAATCGGGTTGCCACCAGGCTGTCACCGCCCAAGCTAAAGAAGTTGTCGCTTGCGGTAACCTGCGGCACTGACAGTAACTCACACCAGAGTTGTGCCAGCAGTTGTTCGGCCTCCCCCTGCAACGTTTGCGCGCTATCTTCCGCCCTGCTGCTTTGTGTCAGATGGGCAGCAATCTGCTGGGCGATGCAGTGACGATCGACTTTGCCATTGGCCGTCAGCGGTATGCTGTCTATTTGCAGCAAATGCTCAGGAACTTCATATTCAGGTAACGTGGCTTGCGCCAGTTGTTTGATCGCAGCGAGATCTAATGGCTGATGCGCCAGCAGCGCTGCTGCCAATTTGCGCGTGGCACCGCTTAGCACCACGGCTACCGCGTTCTCCACCTGCGGCAAACGGCTCAGCGCTCCTTCCACTTCCCCCAGTTCAACGCGGTGTCCGCGAATTTTTACCTGATTATCCGCACGCCCGAAGAAATCCAGTATCCCATCCGGGCGATAGCTGGCGACGTCGCCGGTGCGATACCAGCGCCGCTGCTGCCACACGACAAACTTCTCAGCGGTGCGCTCTTCATCGCCATAGTATCCGGTAGCGACGCCCGCGCCGCTGACCCACAACTCACCTTTGACCCAGTCCGGGCAATCTCTACCCTGCTTATCCACCACGCGGCACTGTATGTTGGCAACAGGTATGCCATAAGGCGCGGATGGCCACCAGGGATCGTCTGGCTGAATTTCATAGTAGGTTGAGTGAATGGCGGCTTCCGTCATTCCCCCCAGTGCCACAAAGCGCGTCTGCGGCGCGAGGTTCCACAACTCTTGCGGCAACTGACGCATTACGCGGTCGCCCCCCACCATCACTAATCGCAGTTGGCTGGTCAGCCCGATCTGTTGCGCAGCCACAGTGATCATCT
The DNA here is from genome assembly GCF_000821185.2 of Serratia symbiotica. NCBI lineage: Bacteria > Pseudomonadati > Pseudomonadota > Gammaproteobacteria > Enterobacterales > Yersiniaceae > Serratia > Serratia symbiotica. The sequence continues at coordinate 1,204,767 of NZ_CP050855.1, forward strand.
CCACGAGCGCGGGAACGGCGCTGATGATGCTGACCTGCCAGTGGTTGATCAAATGCACCCAAGCCGCTGCATCGCGACGTTCTGCTTCATCCACCACCACCAGCGAACCACCACGGCCAAGGAAGGTGAAGATGTCATAGGCTGAGAGGTCAAAATCCAGTGCGGACAAGGTGATTGAGCGATCGTCCGCCGAGATACCAAACAGCTCTGCGACCGCATCAACCGTATTAGCCACAGCAATATGGCTGACTACCACACCTTTGGGCGTACCGGTCGAACCCGAGGTGAAAATGATGTATTTTGCCGCCTCAGCAGCCTGAATCACAGGTTCGCTCAGCGCTGGAGCCGTCAATGCTTCACTCAAAGCAACCACTTTGCTTCCCGGCGGCCAGCCAAGCTGGTGCAAGCTGTGATCATCTGTCAGCACCAGACGTACGCCCGCATCGCGATACACCACTGCGCGGCGCGCCTCAGGCAGTGCGATGCCAGAAGGGACGTAGCATCCGCCTGCCGCCAGTACGCCGAGTACCGCGACAATTTGTTGTGGCCCCTTGGCGTGGGTAATGGCGACCCGATCGCCGGGTCGTATCCCCTGTTGTTTGAGATAACCCGCCACCCGCAGAGCCTGATGCGCCAAGGTGTCGTAATCCATCTGTCCATCGCGCCCCCAAATCAACGCGGTGGCCTGCGGATGCAGGTTGGCCTGGGCGAAAAAGCGTAGATAGGGCGGCTGTGCGTTGGGGAATTGATGATCGGTCTGATTAATTCGTTGGCGTTTCTGCTGCTGTTCCTCAGGCAAAGGCAGCGTAATGGGCTGTCGCCAGTCACGCGCTGCCAGTTGTTCAACCAACTGGCAGTAGCTGGCGAACATCGTATCGATCATGTTGGCCGGGAACAGCGCTTCAATAGCATCCCAATCGAGCATCAAGCGCCCACGTGACTCGCTGACTTTGGCATCAAGCCACACTTGCGGCGTCTGCGTAATGGCATAGACCTGTGGCGGGAACGCGGCAGAGAGATCGAGCGATGCATCTTTGTCCAGGCCAATCACGCTGGTGAAGACTACCGGCATCGTTGCCATCGCCTGCCCTTTCTGCCGTGCCAGTTCACGCAGCACCCAGATGCCAGAGACCTCACGCTGCGCCAGCGCCGCACCCTCTTGTCGCTGAAGGCGTTGGGCCACAGAGAGGAAGTGGCTCTCTTCGCTTTGCTGGTAGCCCAGCAGCAAAATGGAAGCAAAGTCACCGGCGACGCGGTTGATATGTGGATGGCGCGGCTGACGATCAAACATTGTCAGGTTTATCGCTAAAGCGGTTTGATTACTCCAGCGTGCCAGCACTTCACCGTAAGCAGCCGCCAACACGACGCTGGGCGTCAGACCATAGCGCTGGGCGCTAGCTTTCAGCTTCTGCCACTGCTGGCGCGAGAGTTCGTGGCTCCAACGGCGAAAACGCGGTTGTTGCAGGCTTTCTGGTGTAACGGCCAGTGGCAAAGCGGGATGTTCAGGCAAATCTGCAAGGTGCTGCTGCCACCAGGCTTGCGCCTGTTGCACACGCTCAGCAGCGGGTTGATTTTGCAGTACGTAATCGCGGTAGCGGATATCGATGTTTGGCAGAACGGTGTCAGGCTGCTGATAAAGCTGATCCCACTCGGTAAACAGCACCATGATGCTGCGCCCATCCAACATCATGCTGTCCAGGCTGACGAATAACCGCTGGCGGCGCTCGCCTTGCTGCGGGTAATTCGCCACATGGATCGCAAACAACGGCCATTGGGTGGGATCGTAAACTTTATGAGATAACTGCTCGCGCAGATGGGCCAGCGACGATGCCGCTGTGTCCGGCTCATCAAACAGATGTTGCTCGATAGTCCAGTTGGCAAACTGCTGTGACACCTGTTGCATACCCTCGGCAGTGACGCGCACGCGCAGCATGTCATGGCGTATAATTAGCTGCTGCCACGCCTGTTCCAGCCGGTCGACATCCAGATGCTGTCCATCGAACTCGACATAAAAATGCGAACCCACCGCCCCCAGCGTCATCTCGCCAGAGCGTCCAATCCAGAATGCGCGCTGAATATCGCTGAGCGGGAAAGGCTGATAACGCTCTGCTTCGTTTGCGACCAGCGGCTGTTCGGCAGTGTGTTGCAACTGAGTGACGTGAGTACAGAATGCCGCCAGCGTAGGCGTGGCAAACAGCTCAGATAGCGGAGCAAAGAGCTGTTTTTCACGCATTTGCGCGATAAGACGCGTGGCGATAAGGCTGTCACCGCCCAGGACAAAGAAATTGTCGTCGCGTCCAACCGCTTTCGCCTGCAAAAGCAGTTGCCACAGATCAGCTACCTGCTGCTCAATCGTACCCTGCGGCGCATTGAAGCAGCGCTCGGTGAAGAGCCACTGTTGTTCGGCGCGTTGCTGTAATGCACGGCGATCCAGTTTACCGTTGGCTGTCAGTGGCATTTCGTCCAGTTGCTGATAGCGCTCAGGAACGGCATATCCCGGCAGGATATCGGCCAGCCAACTGCGCAGTTGCTCACTGCTTAGAGGTTTTGTCGCGACAAGACTGGCACAAAGCTGGCGCGCTGCCGGGGCAATCACGCCAACACTCACCTGCGTGATGTGCGGATGACTCAGCAGAGCAGCTTCGACCTCGCCCAGTTCAATGCGATGACCGCGAATTTTGATCTGATGATCGCGACGCCCGATGTACTCAATGATGCCCTCGGGCCAGTAACGCACCCGATCGCCGCTGCGATACCAGCGTCTTCCCGCGTCGAAGACAAATTTTTCAGCCGTGCGCGGCGCATCTTTTAGATAACCCAGCGCGAGGCCGGGACCGCTGACCCACAGTTCGCCGCCTACCCAGGGGGGGCAATCGCGCCCTTGTGCATCGACGACGCGGCAAAACATATTTGTCAGTGGTCGCCCGAATGGCACGGTCGACCAGCGTGTATCACCCGGATCTAACTTAAACACTGTAGAGTGAATGGCGGCTTCCGTCATGCCACCCAGCCCGACAAAATCGGCATTTCCCGTCAATGACCACCAACGAGATGCCATTTCCGCCGGAATGCGATCCCCCCCCATCATCACCAGTCGCAGCTTCGGAAGCGGCGTGTGACCAGCAGCAGTAAGCATCATCTCCAGTAGTGCAGGTACACAACTGATGATACTCACCTGCCAGCGCTCAATCAGCTTAAGCCAGGCATGGGCATCGCGACGCTGCGATTGATCCACGATCACTAATCCGGCCCCCAGGCTCAGGCTGGCGAAGATATCGTAAGCAGAGAGGTCGAAATCGAGTTCTGAGAGGCTGATCGTGCGATCGGTGGGGGTGAAGTGGAATAAATCATCCACTGCATCAATAGTATTCGCGACTGCGGCATGTGAGACGGCAACCCCTTTCGGCGTGCCGGTTGATCCTGAGGTAAAGATGACATACATCGCTTGATCAAGTGGCGTGGCCACCGCTTGCTTCAACGGCGGCGTTGTCAATGCCTGCGCCAGCGCAATTACCTTGCTCTCTGCGGGCCAGGCTGGTTGATATTCAGGACGTGGGTCGCAGAGCACCAGTTGCACATCCGCCGTTTGATACACCTGCTCCCTGCGCCGCGCTGGGATATCAATACCGCATGGTACATAGGTTGCGCCTGCGGCTAATACGCCCAATACCGCGATAATCTGCCCCGTTCCCTTCCCCATACTGATGGCAACGGCATCACCGTTGCCAATGCCCTGCTGTTGCAAAAAAGCGGCCACAGACAGCGCCTGAGCTGCAAGCTCACCATAGCTGAGCCGCTCGTCTTCGTCCCACTGTAGCGCGGTGGTTTCAGGATATTTTTGAGCGTAGCGGAAGAAGCGATGATGCAGCGTATCAACCGACGTAGCAGGCATTTCAGGCTGCGGGAATGGCACTACAGGTGGCACTCCGGTTAATGGTTGTTGCCAGCTTGCAGGTTCATCAAGCAGTTGATGAGTCCGCTGGCGGAACCAATCGAACATCGCCTCGACAACCTGCGGTAAAAACAGGTCGGCGCGCACGTCCCAGTTCAGCAGGATACCGTTCTGATACTCTGTTGCCTGCGCATCCAGCCAGACTTGCGGGCCTTGCGAGATAGACCATACCGGCTCGCCCAACGTTTGGCGTACCTGAGATTCATACAGCTCACCAAGCGCCAGCGCGCTGGTAAATACCACGGGTGCCAATACCTGCTCGCCGTTTTGCTGACGTGACAAGTCACGCAGCACTTCAACACCGCTGTAGGCTGAGTGCGCCATCGCCTGATGCAGTTGCGCCTGGAGAGTTTTAGCCTGAGCAACAAAGTCTGGCTGACTGGCGGGCGCTACCGATATCAGTACTGAACTGGAGAAATCCCCCACTAACAGCTCGGCTTGAGGATGATCGGTGTGACGGGAGAACACGGGCAAGTTAAGCAGGAATGGTGCGCCAGCGCTCCACAAGCCGATGGCTTCTGAAAATAGTGTTGCCAACACCGCAGGTACGGTCAGACCGGCCTGTTGGCTAAGTTGTGCTAATCTGTCGCACTGTTGCTGATCCAACCAGCAGTGACAGCGCTCTGTGCGCGGTTTATCACTGGTGCTACGTAACGGCAGCGCGGGCGGTCCGGCTAAGCTGGGTAGTTGCTGCTGCCACCATTCACGGTCAGCTTCCCATTGCGGCTGCAATGCAGCGCGCTTTTGTTGTTGGTAGTTGGCATAGGTGAACGTGAGTTCGGGCAGCGCTTCATCGGGCTGATTGTAGAACGAGGCTAACTCACGCAGCAGGATGCGCAAACTTGCAGCATCACCGGCGATCATATCCAGATCTAAATGCAGCCGGCTGCGCTGTCCGGGAAGATGAGACAGCGACAGCATGATGGTGTGGCCTTTTTCGATGTCGAGTTGCTGGTGGGTGTAACGCTGACGCAGTTGTTCGAGGTTATGTTCTGCGTCAGCCTCATTCAGCTTACTGAGGTCATGTACGATTAATTTGCAAGGTGTGGTTGAGGCGATGTGTTGCAGACCATCGCAATTAATGCGCAAGCGCAACATCGGATGCCGGGCGATTAACTGCTGAAATGCCCGCTGTAAGCGGGCTTCATCAAGCTGCCTCCCTTCCAGTTCCGCGTAAAAGTGGGCAGTCACGCCGCCGAGTCGTTGCTGCTCCTGACGACCAATCCAGAATGCGTGCTGCATTGAGGCGAGTTCGAACGGCATATCGCAAGTGGGCGTTGCTCCCACGGCAGTCTCTGCTTCTCCGACTCCCCGAACAACTGCAAGCCACTCATCAAGGGTTCGCTTGTTAATGAGTTGCGAGAATCGGACGGCAACCCCCCCACGTCGCAGTTCACTGGCGGCGTGCATGGTGCGCATTGAGTCGAGTCCATGGTAAATAAGATCGCTGTTGCCCCTGAGTTGTTCAACCGGAATATTGAGTAATCGGCTTAACAGATCTTTCAACAGCTTTTCTGGCGCATTCATGGTGGTATCATCTCCTTTAGATAGCCGGAGTCAGGCTCTGGTTATAGCCCTGTCAAGAGGATATATGGTGGTTTTAATCGCTATCTATCGTCATGCTTTATAAGTTATTATCTAAGACATTCAGGTATGCGCTAGGCCAAATGACTTTACCAGCCATGGGGATATAAGATTTTTATAACTAAATGATAGTGGGTTATAAATAAAAAATTAAAACCCCATAAATCTCTCATAAGTTTTCAAAATCTTTAGGCACACTAAAATTTATATTTAAAGGAATAACCCGAGAATCGGTGATGATTCTTAAAGGGTTAATTTAGTTGATGAACAGTGGTCTTCGTTGGCAACAAGAAAAATTGCCACTGGCGATGGTATGTTTTTGATACAAAAATAAAATAGGTTATGGTGCACGTTTTGGCCCGAGAACTGATTAAACTTGCCATCGGCTTCTGATATTGCGGCAGCCCTTTAGTCTGGGTTTAATTACCACGGATGGCTGGGGAAGTTACGAGCGAGAAGTCCCATAAAAAATACATTTTAACGCAAAGATATTTACTCAGTGAATTGGGCAACATAATATTAATTTCCGCATGCATCTTAAACGACTGACACGTAAGACGATATGATATTCACGTCCATTTGAATTGCATGAAAAATTTATTTGCACCTATATTCTCTGCTGATTTCCATCATGTTTGTCCTCATAAAGGTGTTTTTTATCTACATCTATTTGACTGCTACTTTTTTTAAAATTATAGCGACCAGTAAACAGCGAGTGGCATCAGGCAATTGGCGATATCCTGGTAAATTCATCAAGCACTTCCTGAGATACACCACATTGACCAGCATCCTTTCCATACACTGAATTGAGTATTATGTTGTTGTAGGCAATGAAATCACGGCAATAGCGTTCCGCACACAAGGATTGCCCCTCGGTGCCAAGAGTGACACAGAGGGGCCTTAAATCTCATACGGAGATATTTAGGGAAATGAGTTAGTTTGACAATAATTCATACTTAATCGGGTTATCCGCACATTGCCCGCTACCACACTCAAGTACTGTAGAAACCAAGTTACCCACGATCAATAGTGCAAATAATAGACATGCAATCTTATTAACCGCTGGTAAACGGGGAAAGGCGATCCATTTACGCGATAGGTCACTTATTATCATGATCAGGGCAACGGCAATCACTATCAGAACTGATGTTATCAGTGCCCAGGTATAGAAATGTAATCCAAGGAAAGTCGAACCATATCCAGGATCACCCGGTGTGATATGTAACAATATTTGCCGAACCGCAACCATGCCAGTAACAAGGCTACCTATGAGAACCATACCATAGTGGGAAACGTTGATACCTTGCCGAATATTAAGTAAAAAACCAAAACCAGCAAGGATCAACCCCACCCGTTGCAGTAGACAAAGTGGACAGGGTAACTCAAAATTTACTAGCTGATAGTAAAATGCCACTAAAAGAACACTGGATATGCCAACAAGTCCTAACAAATTCATAAATACGATGAAATGGCTGTTTTTTTGTTCAATGTTTTCCATGTCTATTTCTCAGAATGACAGATTTAAAACGTCAGTTGCATGATGTTCAAACGTAAGAATAACCACCACTAACAGAATACTCCAAAAGGTGTAACTTAATTTTTTTTTGCCCCACACAATGCATAGCACTGTGCCAAAGGCTATCAAAAATGGAAGAAACATGAACACGTGAAGATCTCCTTTGTAGGGTTATTGTAGATAGCTGCACTGCGAGTGGGTTGATGCCGGTGTCTAATAAAAAGCTGCATAAGACGTTTCCAAAAATCAAACGGCTTTTGAATATTCCATATTTTCGATTTAATGGACAGAATAACAACTCAGTTTGTCGCAAATTCTCCATTCAGCTATAGATTTTTCTTATAAATTTCTCCCATTAACAAAGCTAGCCCCTGTCACCTTAGAGATAAACTCAGGGTTGAGGGAGTCAATACCGAGCCAGTGGACAGCAGCAACGCAGAGAAATGCTACAGCTCTTATTGGTCAGCAAATTGAACTCTGGATGAAGATGATTAGTTTTGTGCTAAATTCTCCCTAATCTGTGGGGGAGGGACATCTTTAGTCATTGTAAATATAGCTTTACAAAAGTATGGGTCTTTATAATGCGCTCAATTTCTGCTTATTTTTGAGAATATCAAGTAAATACTTAGATTAGATGGTGATTATTTTTCTTTATCCCGTTTTGCTGATGAAAAAATAAATATTTTTATCACGCCAATGTGATTATAAAACCTACCCCAAGGTCTAAATAGCTGCTCCTAATACCGCTACGCCTGCCATTTATGGACATCTGGCAGGCGAAGCATAGCAAGCCTAATGTAGCACTACTTGGCAGCGAAAACGTCCCGATCTCCTGTTTCACAAGGGCTGGCCAAAATAAGTGGCTCTTCACCTCGAGGCAGTGCCCCTCAGACTTGCCCCAACAGCCCGTACTTACACATTGCCGGGCTGATTACGGGCTTTTGGTCTGCGAAGCCGCCATCATCAAAGACGAGACTTAGCCTGGCATTACTTATTTATACCAGGCAATGGCAATTTCCATCCGTTTTTTTTTATACTGATATGCACATTACTTATAACAAAATAACGAGTGCCTATCATGATCGCCCCCCACCTGCCGCTGACCGATATCCATCGCCATCTCGACGGCAACATCCGTGCGCAAACCATTCTCGATCTTGGTCGCCAGTTCAACCTCCCCCTGCCCGCTCAGGAGCTTGAAGCGCTGCGCCCGCACGTACAAATCACTCAGGCTGAACCGGATCTGATCAGTTTTCTACAGAAGCTTGACTGGGGAGTGGCAGTGCTGGGCGATCTTGATGCCTGCCACCGCGTAGCGTACGAAAACGTCGAGGACGCGGCTAACGCTGGGCTGCACTACGCCGAGCTGCGTTTCTCTCCTTACTACATGGCGATGAAACATCGGTTGCCGGTGGCAGGCGTGGTGGAAGCGGTGGTTGATGGCATTCGCTCCGGCTGCCATGAGTATGATATCGATATCCGACTGATCGGCATCATGAGCCGCACCTTCGGCGAAGCCGCCTGCCAACAGGAGCTTGCTGCCCTGCTGGCGCACCGCGATGGCATTACCGCGCTGGATCTGGCGGGCGATGAGTTGGGTTTCCCCGGTAGCCTGTTCCTTAACCACTTTAGCCGCGCACGCGACGCTGGCTTGCGTATTACCGTGCATGCCGGTGAAGCCGCTGGGTCGGAAAGTATCTGGCAGGCGATCCACAAGCTGGGTGCCGAGCGTATCGGCCATGGGGTAAAAGCGATTGAAGATCCTGCGCTGATGGATTTCTTGGCAGAGCAAGGTATTGGCATCGAATCTTGCCTGACGTCAAACATGCAAACCAGCACAGTGCCATCGTTAGCGCAGCACCCGCTGGCTCAGTTCCTACGCCACGGCGTGTTGGCGTCAATCAATACCGACGATCCGGCGGTTCAAGGCATTGAAATCGAACACGAATACCGTGTTGCCGCGCCACAGGCTGGCTTGACGCCGGCGGAGATACGCACGGCGCAGGAAAACGGCCTGAAAATGGCGTTCCTCAGCGAGCAGGAAAAGCAGGCGCTACGCACCAAAGTTCAAGGGGGATGACACAAGCTGGGCGCGCGTTTTTCATTTTGTCGCGTCCAGTATGGCACGCTGTTTGGCCATTTTACCCGCATAACGCTGCGCTAGCAGCGCGCACACCATCAACTGCACCTGGTGGAAAATCATCAGCGGTAACACCATGACCCCCACCGTAGCGGCTGGGAATAGCACGTTAGCCATCGGGATGCCATTCGCCAAGCTCTTTTTGGAACCGCAGAACACGATGGTGATCTCGTCGGCAGTATCAAACCCCAGCCAACGCGCGGCGTAGGTGTTAACCATCATCACCACCGCCAGTAGCAGCAGCGACATCATCAGAATGGTCAGCAACGACCAGCCATCAATCTTGTGCCAGAGGTTTTCCACTATTGCCGCACTGAAGGCGCTATACACCACCAGCAGTATTGATGATCTGTCGGTAATATTAATCAGTTTGCGGTGGCGATCGACCCATTTGCCGATCAGTGGTCGCATCAAATGACCAACCACAAAGGGAACTATCAGTTGCAACATGATCGCGCCGATAGCCTGCAACACATCGGTATCGCCGCCCTGGGTATGCATTAGCGCTCCAACTAACAGCGGTGATAAGAATACGCCGAGAATGCTGGACGCCGAGGCGCTGCAAATCGCTGCTGCTACGTTGCCGCCCGCCGCCGAGGTAAAAGCGATAGACGACTGCACTGTGGCTGGCAATGCGCACAGATAGAGGAAACCGAGGTAGACCGTCGGCGTCATCACACCCGGTACCAGCAGGTTCATCGCCAACCCTAGCAGGGGGAACAACGCAAAGGTGCTGAGAAACACCACCAGATGTAGCCTCCAGTGGCTCATGCCAGCAATGACCGCCGTGCGCGACAGCTTGGCACCGTGCATAAAGAACAGCAGTGCAATTGCGGCGGTAGTCAGATGTGCAAAGAAGATTTTCCAGCCCCCTTCACAGGGGAAAAGCGAGGCGATGATCACCACCAAAATTAACACCAGCAAAAATTTATCAATACGCAGACGCTGCAACCAAGACATGAAGTGGATTTCCTTGCATTAAATGTTGTAAAAAGGCCATTATGCCTTGAGGAGCCTTATCCCCAACTGCCCCTAATATTAAGGTAACGTAACAGGTATTTAGAGCCTATCCCACTTAGGCGCTTAGCACGTGGCAACATTTGCCATACATCCTTGGTGGGTAGGCGAAATAATAGCGATATTTTCCTTATCAATACCACCGAGTAGAGCTGCTTTATAGGGTCTGTTCATTTAGCTCAGGGAAGCGACCCAGCGGATTATTGTGCAAATTTTGGCTAGAATAAACCCAAAATCGCCATAACCTTGCTATAGAAGGTTGTCGTTGCGCCGCAGATTCCCGATAATAGGCGGCTTTTATTTTTCTAGGTATCGTAATGACCGAATACATGCTCCTGTTTGTCGGTACCGTACTGGTGAACAACTTCGTCTTGGTGAAGTTTCTTGGCCTGTGTCCCTTCCTCGGCGTATCCAAGAAGCTGGAAAGTGCCATCGGCATGGGGATGGCCACCACCTTTGTTATGACGTTGGCATCTGTCAGCGCTTGGCTGATCAATACCTTTATCCTGGTTCCGCTGGATCTGGTGTATTTACGCACGCTGTCGTTCATTCTGGTGATCGCAGTGGTGGTGCAATTTACCGAGATGGTGGTGCGCAAAACCAGTCCAGCGTTGTATCGCCTGCTGGGCATCTTCCTGCCGCTGATCACCACCAACTGCGCAGTGCTCGGTGTAGCACTGCTTAACGTCAACCTGGGCTATAACTTCCTACAGTCTGCGGTGTATGGCTTCAGCGCTGCCGCTGGATTTTCTCTGGTGATGGTGCTGTTTGCTGCTATCCGCGAACGCTTGGCTGTTGCCGATGTGCCAGCACCGTTTCGTGGTTCCGCGATCGCGCTGATCACTGCCGGGTTGATGTCGCTGGCCTTTATGGGCTTTACCGGGCTGGTGAAAGGCTAATGAGCGCATTGTGGGTTGCTATTGCGGTGCTCAGTGCGCTCGGGTTGCTGTTCGGTCTGGCGCTGGGCTATGCCGCACGGCGCTTTGAGGTAGCAGAAGATCCGGTAGCCGAACAGGTCGATGATATTCTGCCGCAAAGCCAATGCGGCCAGTGCGGATACCCCGGTTGCCGCCCCTATGCCGAGGCGGTGGCCAACGGTGAGATGATCAACAAGTGCGCTCCTGGCGGCGAGCCGGTGATGCTAAAACTGGCTGAGTTGCTCAACGTAGAGCCACAGCCATTGGGCAGCGAAACTGCCGCCGAACCGGTGCGACAGGTCGCCTATATCGATGAAGCCAACTGTATCGGCTGTACCAAGTGCATTCAAGCCTGCCCGGTAGATGCCATTGTGGGGGCTACTCGTGCCATGCACACGGTGATTGCAGACCTCTGTACCGGTTGCGATCTGTGCGTCGCCCCCTGCCCTACTGACTGTATTGAAATGAGACCGATCGCTACCACTCCCGCTAACTGGAAGTGGGATATGAAGACCATCCCAGTGCAAGTGATTCATGTGGAGCAACATGTTTAAGCTGTTCGACGCATTTAAAAAAGACCGGATCTGGGATTTCAACGGTGGAATACATCCGCCGGAAATGAAGGCGCAATCTTGCTGCGTGCCACTGCGTGCCGTTCCCTTGCCAACGACCTTTGTGATCCCGCTACAGCAGCATTTGGGGCCGGAGGGCGAGTTGTGCATCACCCTCGGTGATCGAGTGCTGAAAGGCCAACCCTTGACTGTCGGTCAAGGCCGTGTGGTTCCCGTACACGCCCCGACTTCCGGCACCGTCAACGCCATCAAGCCGCATATCACCGCCCACCCCTCTGGGCTGGCAGAGCTGTGCGTGTTCATTGAGGCTGACGGCGAAGACCGCTGGGGTCAGCGCGATCCGGTGGCGAATTACCGCCAACTATCAGCGGCGGAGCTGATTCAGCGCATCCATCAAGCTGGTATTGCCGGCCTGGGGGGGGCTGGCTTCCCCACCGCCAGCAAATTGCAAAGCGGCATCAGCAGCGTGGAGACGCTGATCCTTAATGCCGCCGAGTGTGAGCCTTATATCACCGCCGACGATCGTCTAATGCAAGAGCATGCCGACCAAATTATTGAGGGTACGCAGATCCTGCGCCATGTGCTGCAACCGAAAGTCACCTTAATCGGTATCGAAGATAACAAACCAGAGGCCATTGCGGCGCTAAAGCAAGCACTGCATGGTCAACCAGGTATTGCGCTGCGGGTGATCCCGACCAAGTACCCTTCCGGTGGGGCCAAGCAACTGACCAAAATCCTCACTGGAAAAGAAGTGCCGCACGGCAAGCACTCCTCTGCCATCGGTGTGTTGATGCAGAACGTTGGTACTGCCTTCGCCATCAAACGCGCGATAGTCAACGGTGAACCATTGATTGAACGCGTGGTCACCCTGAGCGGCGAGGCGCTCAGTAAGCCAGGTAACCTGTGGGCGCGCATAGGTACGCCAGTACAGCATCTATTAGACTATGCCGGTTTCCAACCGCAGGCGCAACCGATGGTAGTGATGGGGGGGCCATTGATGGGTTTTACCCTTCCCGCCCTCAACGTACCTATTGTTAAAATCAGCAATTGCATTCTGGCCCCATCGCTCAATGAAATGTCGCCGCAAGTGCCTGAGCAGGCTTGCATCCGTTGCGGGTTGTGCGTGGATGCCTGCCCTGCGGGTTTGTTACCGCAGCAACTTTACTGGTTTAGCCGTGGCAAGGAGCATGACAAAGCGCGTAACCATAATTTGTCCGACTGCATCGAGTGCGGTGCCTGTGCGTTCGTATGCCCCAGTAATATTCCGCTGGTGCAGTACTACCGGCAAGAAAAGGCCGAGATTAAGGCCATCGATCAGGCAGCGGCACGTACCGCCGAAGCCAAAGCACGTTATGAAGCCAAGCTGGCGCGTATAGAACGTGAGAAGCTAGCACGTGAACAGCGTCACCAGAAAGCGGCCATAAAACTGACCAATGACGATCAGAATACAGTGCAAGCCGCACTGGCACGGGTGCGCAGCAAAAACGCTGAGGCAACAGCCACGACGGTTCATGGCCAGCAGCCGGATAATCGCGAGATCACCGCCGCCCGTGAAGCACGCAAGGCACAGGCGCGCGAACGCCGCGCCCAGCAGGAAACCCAGGCCAGCGCAAGCGAAGATCCGCGCAAAGCGGCGGTGGCTGCTGCACTGGCACGCGTGAAAGCTAAAAAAGAAGCGGCGCTGGCCCCCCTCCCTGTGCCAAACCCAGCAGCACCTGCTGTGGTTGAAGCAGATCCGCGCAAGGCAGCGGTAGCAGCAGCCATCGCCCGTGCTAAAGCCAAGAAAGCAGCACGGGAAGCCTCGCCTTCTGAAACCAATGAAGAGTAACCCGATTAAAGCGTATTACCCTGGCAATGAATCAGGTAGAATGCCCAGCGATAAATTTTTACAGCGCCTTGTCGTGCAGGGCGATAGAACTGCCACAAGTTTGGCAAAAGGTGTCGTTACTCTATGAAGTTCAGGCCGGTATCATCTACAGCCGCCAAAGGCTTACACATTGCCAGTTCACCTTTCACCCATAACCCGCAAAACACCCGCCGCATCATGCTGTGGGTAATGTTGGCCTGTATTCCTGGTATCGCGGCGCAGGTAGGCTTCTTTGGTTACGGCACACTCATTCAAACCGCGTTGGCGATGATAGTCGCGCTGCTGGCGGAAGCGGCCATTCTGGCGTTGCGCAAACTACCGGTGCGCCATCGGTTGGCGGACAACTCCGCGCTACTGACCGCCCTGCTGCTCGGCATCAGCTTGCCTCCGTTAGCCCCTTGGTGGATGATCGTCATCGGCACCTTTTGTGCCATCGTGATCGCCAAACAATTATACGGGGGCCTGGGGCAGAACCCGTTCAACCCGGCGATGGTCGGCTATGTGGTGCTACTGATCTCCTTCCCGGTACAGATGACCAGTTGGCTATCGCCGCACGAACTACGCGCCACGGCACTGTCATTCCAAGATACCTGGCTGATCATTTTTAGTGGGCATAGTGCTCAGGGGGCTGACATCCACGCGTTTCAGATGGCTTATGACGGCGTCAGCCAAGCCACGCCACTGGATACTTTCAAAACCGGTTTACGCAGCGGCTACCGCGTTGAACAGGTGTTACAGCAGCCGCTGTTTGGTGGTGTGCTGGCGGGCATTGGCTGGCAGTGGGTCAACCTCGGTTTTCTCGTCGGCGGCCTGTTCATGCTCGCCTGTAAGCTGATCCACTGGCAGATCCCGGTCAGCATGTTGGCAGCGCTCGCCATCTGCTCTGGGCTGGCTTGGGGATGCGATGCGGCTCACCAGGCATCGCCGCTGATTCATCTGTTCTCCGGTGCCAGCATGCTCGGCGCATTTTTTATCGCCACAGATCCGGTCAGCGCCTCAACCACGCCGAGGGGGCGCCTAATTTACGGCGCGCTAATTGGTGTGCTGGTATGGCTGATCCGCGTTTATGGCGGCTACCCGGATGGCGTGGCCTTCGCCGTGTTGTTGGCTAATATCACCGTACCGCTAATCGACCATTACACGCAGCCGCGCGTTTACGGTCATCGCTAAGGAGCCATGATGCTGAAATCAATGAAGAAACATGGCACTACGCTGGCGGTTTTCGCTGCGGTCACCACGGGTTTGACTGCTGTAGTTAACAGCCTGACGCAAAAAACCATCGCGCATCAGGCGGCACAGCAGCAAAAAGCATTGCTCGATCAGGTCGTGCCGCCGGAGAATTACGACAATAATATGCAAGCCGAGTGCTTTCTGGTCAGCGATCCGATACTGGGCAACAGCGGCCCACATCACCTGTATCTGGCGCGCAAAAATGGTCAGCCAAGCGCCGCAGCGCTAGAGACCATTGCGCCCGACGGTTACTCTGGTGCCATTCAACTGCTGGTCGGTGCTGACTTCAACGGCACCGTGCTTGGCACTCGGGTGATCGAGCATCACGAAACGCCAGGCTTAGGCGACAAAATTGAACTGCGCATATCGAATTGGATCGCCTTCTTTAGCGGCAAGAAGATCGAAAGCTCAGGTGATAAACACTGGGCTGTAAAGAAGGATGGCGGTATGTTCGATCAATTCACCGGTGCGACCATTACCCCACGTGCCGTGGTGAATGCCGTGCGGCGCACGGCATTGTATATGGAAACGTTGCCACCTAAACTGGGTAGCCTATCGGTATGTGGAACCAACAAATGAGTGAAGCAAAAGATCTGATTGTTCAGGGGTTATGGAAGAATAACTCAGCGCTGGTGCAACTGCTGGGAATGTGTCCACTGTTGGCGGTGACCTCCACGGTCACCAACGCCCTTGGGCTGGGCCTAGCAACCACTTTAGTACTGACGCTGACCAATGCCTCCATTTCGGCGGTACGCCGCTGGGTGCCAAGTGAAGTACGCATCCCGATTTATGTGATGATTATCGCGGCGGTGGTCAGTATCGTGCAAATGCTGATCAACGCCTACACCTTTGGCCTTTACCAGTCTTTGGGGATCTTTATTCCGCTGATCGTCACCAACTGCATCGTGGTTGGCCGCGCTGAGGCAGTAGCGGCTAAGAAGTCTATTGGCCTGTCGGCACTAGATGGTATGGCCATCGGTTTCGGTGCGACTAGCGTAATGGTGACGTTAGGCGCGATGCGCGAGCTGCTAAGCAAAGGCACGCTGTTTGATGGTGCCGATATGCTGCTGGGCAGTTGGGCAAAGTTGATGCGTATCGAGGTAGTGCATTTTGATAGCCCATTTCTGCTAGCAATGCTGCCGCCAGGGGCCTTTATCGGCCTGGGTCTGCTGCTGGCGCTGAAGTACCTGATAGACGAGAAGATGAAGGTACGTAAGGCTCAGGCCAGCATTCCCGTCGCAATGTTGGCAGTAGAATGCACAGAGAAAGTCCGATGAATAAACTCAAGCGACTGGAAATTCTTACCCGGCTGCGCGACAACAACCCGCATCCGACCACTGAGCTGGTGTATACCACGCCGTTTGAGTTGCTGATTGCAGTGCTGCTTTCTGCACAGGCCACTGATGTCA
Source organism: Serratia symbiotica (assembly GCF_000821185.2). Lineage (NCBI taxonomy): Bacteria > Pseudomonadati > Pseudomonadota > Gammaproteobacteria > Enterobacterales > Yersiniaceae > Serratia > Serratia symbiotica. Next base: position 1,220,971 of record NZ_CP050855.1, read on the forward strand.
GCGTCAATAAGGCGACGGCAAAGCTGTATCCAGTCGCCAATACGCCGGCCGCCCTGCTGGCGCTGGGTGTCGATGGCGTCAAGGCGTACATCAAGACCATCGGCCTGTTCAACAGCAAGGCTGAAAATGTGATTAGAACCTGCCGCAGGTTGCTGGAACTGCACGGCGGTGAAGTCCCCGAAGACCGCGCCGCGTTGGAGGCGCTGCCAGGCGTAGGCCGTAAAACTGCCAATGTGGTGCTGAACACCGCCTTTGGTTGGCCAACCATTGCCGTAGATACCCATATCTTCCGCGTCTGCAACCGCACGCATTTCGCACCGGGAAAAAACGTCGATATGGTCGAGGAAAAGTTGCTGAAGGTGGTTCCTGCCGAGTTCAAGGTCGACTGCCACCACTGGCTGATCCTGCATGGGCGCTACACCTGCGTTGCGAGAAAGCCCCGCTGTGGTTCCTGCGTTATCGAAGATCTGTGCGAGTTTAAAGAAAAGGTTTACCCCGGCGCTTAATGCTCCGAGCAACCAAACTGCCTTCGCTTCCTCCTGGTTCTCTTCCCAGTCACTGCGTGTTTTTATCAAATATGTGATATCGAGCAGTAAATGTTGCTGCATGATGAAAATTTCAGTAGAAAAAACCTTGTAGCGATATTTCAAGTGAAAATTCAGCCCAATATTGTGGAGAATGTCACGTTTCCGTTATTATAAATGCCATTTCGCTTTTTTATATTCACCCAATATTTCATGGGCATGTTATTCTAAAGAGAGATTCACTTTCCCAGCTTTAGATTAAAAAAACAATTCAGCACAATCAATTAACCTGATTCTTTATGTCGGAATAAAAATTCAGAAAATAATAAAAGATAACATTGAAAAGCCGTGAAAATAAATGGCCGTATTATGTGTAACTGAATATGATAATCCCCTTGTTTCGTTGGTAAAGATAGTGAACATTAATCGCCACTCTTCGATCCTATAACAATGCGGAAAGATGCAGTTACGCATCATCTTTTACCCTTTCCCGTCTTTCCGAGTCGGGCCGTGAAAAATTAGAGGTATCAATGTCAACAGCAAACAACAGCAGCAGTGAACAAACGGGAATCATTAGCCTAAATGCTTTCAAACAACCTAAGGCGTTCTATTTGATCTTCTCGATCGAACTCTGGGAGCGCTTCGGTTTTTACGGCCTGCAAGGCATCATGGCGGTTTATCTGGTCAAGATGCTTGGCCTCAGCGAAGCCGAGTCTATCACCCTGTACTCCTCCTTCAGCGCGCTGGTGTTTGGCTTTGTCGCCATTGGCGGCTGGCTGGGCGATATCGTGCTGGGTAGCAAACGCGTGATCGTGCTGGGCGCATTGGTACTGGCGCTCGGTTACGCCATGGTAGCCTACTCCGGTCATGAGGTTTTCTGGGTTTATCTGGGCATGGCAACCATTGCCGTGGGCAGCGGCCTATTCAAAGCCAACCCGTCATCCTTGCTCTCTACCTGCTATGAGCGGCATGATCCACGCCTCGATGGCGCATTCACCATGTACTATATGTCGGTAAATATCGGTTCCTTCTTCTCGATGCTGGCTACCCCGTGGCTGGCGGTGCACTACGGCTGGAGCGTTGCCTTTTCCCTGAGTGTGGTGGGTTTGCTGATCACCTTGGTCAACTTTATGCTTTGTCGCCAGTGGGTAAAAAAATACGGTTCCAAGCCGGACTTCAAACCACTGCACCTAATGAAGCTGCTGGCAGTGCTGGTCGGTGTGATCGCCCTGGTCGCGGTTTCCAACTGGTTGCTGCACAACCAGATGATCGCCCGCTGGGCGCTAGCCATCATCTCGGTTGGCATTGTCGTCATCTTCACCAAAGAGACTTTTACGCTGCACGGTGCCGCACGCCGCAAGATGATTGTCGCCTTCCTGCTGATGCTGGAAGCGGTAGTGTTCTTTGTACTGTACAGCCAGATGCCCACTTCGTTGAACTTCTTCGCTATTCACAATGTTGAACACAATATCCTCGGTATCGCGTTTCAACCTGAGCAATACCAGGCACTAAACCCGTTCTGGATCATGTTGGCTAGCCCGATTCTGGCGGCACTGTACAATAAGATGGGTGACCGCTTGCCTATGCCGCACAAGTTCGCATTCGGTATGGTGCTATGCTCCTGCGCCTTTTTGGTACTGCCGTGGGGTGCCAGCTTTGCCGACGATCATGGCATTCTTTCCGTGAACTGGCTGATCCTGAGCTATGCGCTACAAAGCATCGGTGAACTGATGATCTCCGGCCTGGGTCTGGCGATGGTGGCCCATCTGGCGCCACAGCGCCTGATGGGCTTCATCATGGGGTCTTGGTTCCTGACCAGCGCTGCCGCTGCACTGATCGCCGGTAAAGTTGCTGCTTTGACCGCAGTGCCGACTGACATCCACAATGCTCACACTTCGTTGGCCATCTACAGCCATGTGTTTATGCAAATCGGTATTGCCACCGCAGTAATGGCTATCCTGATGATACTGACCGCGCCTAAGCTGTACCGCATGACGTTGGACACCGCCGAAGATACCAACATGAAGGCGCTGGCCGCTGCTGACTGACATTCGCTATCATGAAACAGTCACCAAAATAAGAGGTTTACCCTATCTGTCACCGATCACTACCGAGGAGCTAGCGATGAAACTGTTCTATAAAGCGGGTGCCTGTTCTCTGTCTGCGCATATCGTCCTGTGTGAGGCTGGCCTGGATTTTACGGCGGAAAAAGTTGATTTGGTGCAGAAGAAAACCGAGAGCGGTGCAGATTATCTGAGCATCAACCCTAAAGGACAAGTGCCAGCATTGCTGCTTGATGACGGCAGTCTGCTGACCGAGGGCGTGGCCATCGTACAATATTTGGCTGACCGCGTGCCGGATCGCGATCTGATGCCAGCGGCAGGCACCCTGTCGCGCTACCATGCGATTGAATGGCTGAACTACATTGCTACCGAGCTGCACAAGGGATTCAGTCCACTGTTCAATCCTAAAACGCCAGATGAGTACCAGGCCATCGCACGAACCAAGCTTGAGCAACAGTTCAACTATTTGGACTCAGTGCTAGCTAAACAGCACTACCTGCTAGGAAGCCGTTTCAGCGTGGCAGATACCTATCTGTTTACCGTGCTGCGCTGGGCGATGACCTTGCAGTTTAATACCAAACACTATGCCCATCTGATTGCTTGGTTTGATCGCATCGCCGCGCGGCCAGCAGTCATTGCGGCATTAAACGCCGAAGGGTTGAAGTAGGCTGTGTCCGGTAAATATCACGGCCCCGGTTCAGGGGCTGTTTACAATTTCACCGCTTTAAATTCACAGCGCGGTTGTACGATCATATCCTGTGCGGCAACAACCTGCAGTTCATATTCCCCCATTTGCTGAGTTGTCAGTATCACCTCATACACTGCGGCAGCGGTGTGCTCCAATGCCTTGTCCAGTGTCTTTCCTTTTAACAAATTCACCAATAACAGGCCGCTGGTCAGGTCGCCCACGCCAACTGGCTGCCGCGTACCGAAGTCTACCAGCGGTCGGCTGATGTGCCAGGCTTCATCCGCCGTTACCAGCAGCATTTCGAAAAAATCCTGACGATAACCGGCGCGGCTTAGATGCTTGACCAACACTCGCTTAGGCCCTTGGGCGATCAAAGCATGAGCAGCGCTCACCGCCTGGCCCACATTGCAGATCTCCCGCTGGCTCAACAGTTCCAGCTCCAGTAGATTTGGCGCGATGATGTCGCTGCACGGCAGCGACTGCTGACAGTGGAACTCAGCCACACCCGGTGCCACGATACAGCCCTTTTCAGGGTGCCCCATGACCGGATCGCAGAAATACCAGGCGTTCGGATTAGCTAGCTTGACCTGACGCACAATCGCTAAAATATGGCTACCTTGTTCCGCCGAGCCGATATAGCCACTCAGTACCGCATCACAATGCTTCAGTTGATCAATATCGGCGATCCCCTGAACGATTTCGCTGAGGTGGTTAGCCGACATCACGCAGCCAGCCCATTTGCCGTACTGGGTATGATTGGAAAATTGCACGGTGTTTAGCGGCCAGACGTTAACACCCATGCGGCGCATGGGAAAAACCGTCGCGCTGTTACCGGCATGACCAAACACCACATGTGACTGGATAGAAAGAATGTTTTTCATCTCACCGTGCCTTGCTAAAAATAAAGGGGCCGCCAAGCATCTTGTTCTAATTATTTCCAGTCCACCAGGCAATAATGCTTTTTACCGCGACGCAGCAACGTGTAACGGCCAAACAGGCGGTCTGCATCGCTGAAGGTGTATTCTGCGTTGGATTGCTTCTCGCCGTTGATGCTCACCGCATTAGAAACGATCATGGTGCGCGCCTGGCCGCGCGACGGCACCAATTCAGCATTCACCAGCGCCTGTTGCAGATCAGCATCCCCTGAAAGCTTGATAGTTGGCATGCCGTCCTGCGCCAACTGGGCAAAATCCGCCTCGGTCAGGTCGTGTAACACACCGGAAAATAGGCTCTGAGTGATACGCTTAGCAGCAGCTAAACCTTCGGCACCGTGCACCATGCCAGTCACTTCCTCCGCCAGCACGTACTGGGCGCGCGGTGCCTGGTCGCTGTTCTTGTCTTCTTCTTCTAACGCATTGATGTCTGCCAGGTTCAGGAAGGTGAAAAACTTCAGGAAACGGTAAACATCGGCATCTGCCGTGTTGATCCAAAATTGGTAGAATTTGTAGGGGCTAGTTTTCTCTGCCGATAGCCAGACTGCGCCACCTTCGGTTTTGCCAAACTTGGTGCCATCCGCTTTGGTGATCAGCGGCACAGTCAGGCCGAACACGGGTTTCTGATGCATGCGCCGGGTCAGATCGATTCCAGAGGTGATATTGCCCCATTGATCAGAACCGCCGATCTGCAACTCTACCTGATGGCGGTGATACAACTCGCTGAAATCAAAACCTTGCAACAGGTTGTAGGAGAATTCAGTGAAGGAGATACCAGAGTCATCACGATTCAGACGCTGCTTGACCGCTTCCTTGTTGATCATCTGGTTCACAGAGAAATGTTTGCCGATGTCGCGCAGGAAAGTCAGCACGTTCATGCCGCCGTACCAATCATAATTGTTGGCGGCGATGGCGCTGTTGCTACCGCAGTCAAAATCAAGGAACGGAGAAACCTGCTGGCGGATTTTCTCCCCCCACTGGCTCACCGTCTCGCTGGTATTTAGCTTGCGTTCAGTTGCCTTAAAGCTAGGATCACCGATCAAGCCGGTGGCCCCCCCCACCAACGCGACCGGCTTATGACCTGCCAATTGGAAACGCTTCAGGCACAGCAAGGGAACCAGATGGCCCAAATGCAAGCTGTCCGCAGTCGGATCGAAACCGCAATACAGTGCAATTGGCCCTTGCGCCAGTCGCTCTATTAATGCTTCCTCATCCGTTACCTGGGCAACGAGGCCCCGCTCTTGCAGTTGTTTAATCAAGTTGCTGCTTGCCATCAATGACTCCATGTATAAACGAATGCACCTTTGCCGGTACAAGCTCTTTCGCCCTGCAGCGAAAAAAAATCAGGGTAGCGCATAGGATAAAGCGCTGCCGATGCCAGTGCCAGCGCTCAACAGGGATTTTCTTTCTTCAGGGCGCTAGGCGGTCAATTTTCCAGTCATTTCCGCTCCGCTGATACAGGAAACGGTCATGCAGACGGTAGGCACCGCCCTGCCAGAATTCGACTGAATCGACTTTTACACGAAATCCTCCCCAAAAACTCGGCAATGGTACCTCACCTTGCTGGAATTTATGCTTCAGTTCGAGGAATTTGCTTTCCAGCACGCCGCGTGTGGAGATGCGCGATGACTGTTGGGAAACCCAAGCACCAATCTGGCTGTCTTTCGGTCGGCTGTGAAAGTACTTCAGCACCTCCAGCGTTGTCAGGCGTTCCACTCTGCCGAGGAAGATCACCTGGCGTTCAAGCATGTGCCACGGGAACAGCAGGCTGATATGCGGATTTTGCGCCAGTTGCTGCGCTTTGCGGCTGCCCAGGTTGGTATAAAACACTAACCCTTTATCATCAAAATGTTTCAACAACACGATGCGCTGATAAGGTTGTCCATTTTCGTCTACGGTAGCAACGCACATGGCGGTAGGATCGGCCAGACGTGCATCGCAGGCTTGCTTCAACCAACGTTCGAACAGGTCAAGCGGATTGACACTCAGATCGTTGCGACGCAGGCCGCCTCTGGTGTATTCACAACGCAGGTTCGCAATATCAAACCCATTGTTTCCATTCATAAGCTTTACCAACCAGTCGAAAAATGTGGTTACATGCTGAAGCGCTCTAATGCCACCATCAGCCACTCAGCTAGCCTGTACACAGTCACTTATCATTACCCTGCCGTTACACTCGACATGGGCGTTTCCCCTTGGATTAGAAAGTGTACTTGCCATCGTTATACTTAACGCCAGCCCCTCTTTCTGGTGCAATAACTCACCGCCCAGCAAAAAGCTAACCTCGCTCGCTTTAGCGTCCAATGCTGCCGTCAGCGGCGTGGTACCGCACTGATAATATAACGTTTGATTGTTTTGTGGCAGAAAATAACTGCAAGCTGACAGCACTAACGCGCCGGTGACTAAGATGACCTTTTTCATGTTATTGCTTCTTAGAAAAATCAATCCATGCATGTCTATCCTAACGGAGCTAACAGTCAGTTAAAGGCAAAACCGGATAAATTCCACCCAGTAGCGTTTCACGGCTGGCACCCGTTACCGACGGCAGGTTGCCAGATAGGCCAGATAGCGTGCGGAACGCCAGCCAAGCAAACGCCAGCGCTTCCATATCATCACCGCTGATGCCGAAATTGTCGGTCAAACTGACCTCGGTACCCGGCAGCATCGCCGACAGCCGGGCCATCAGCAACGGATTGCGCGCCCCGCCACCGCATACCAGCAGACGCTCACACCCCCCGGCCAATTGCACTTGCTCGCAAAGGGTGATGGCCGTCAACTCCGCCAGTGTGGCCAATACGTCAAGCGGGCTAATCGCCGGTGATCCCGCTAGTTGTTGATCCAACCAGGCGATATTGAAATATTCGCGACCCGTGCTTTTTGGCGCAGGCCGCGCAAAATAGGGGTCAGCCAGCATCTGCTGTAGCAGCGGCAAATAAACGCGCCCCTGCATCGCCCACACAGCGTCCTTGTCGTAAGGTTGTGAAAAGTGTCGCCAAACCCAGGCATCCATCAGCATATTGCCCGGACCGGTATCGAAACCACGCACCGGTGTGCCGGGCAACAGTAAGGAGAGGTTGGCAATACCGCCGATGTTCAACACCACGCGGCGCTCTGTCGGATGCGCCAACAACGCCTGATGAAACGCTGGCACCAGCGGTGCACCCTGGCCACCGTAAGCCATGTCGCGCCGACGGAAATCGCCAACAGTGGTGATATTGGCCACCGCAGCGATACGGTTGTTGTCGCCCAATTGCATCGAAAACCGCGTATTCCCTTCAGGTTCATGCCACACCGTCTGGCCGTGGCAGCCGATGGCCGTGATGTGTTGCGCCGGAATGCCAGTTTGCTTTAGCAGGCCGAGCACCGCTTCACCAAATAGCGTTCCCAACTGAGCGTCTAACTGACCAATGGCGGCCAACGTGGTCTGCTGTCCCTGGCACATGGCCAAAATATCTTGCTTCAATTGGATCGGCATTGGGCAGCTATAGCTGGCCTGCTGTGCCACCCTGTGTTCATCGACCACAGCCAATACCACATCGATTCCGTCCAAGCTGGTGCCAGACATAACACCTATATAATGGCCTGACTTCATAGCAAAATCCTATAGCCCCGCATGGGGAAGCAAACAGTTGACCCGACAAATAAATCAGAATTAAAAGATTAGCGCCATGAATTATTATGCCTTTTTTATCACTATGCGCCTGATATTGGTTTGCCAAGCTGGGTCGGCTTCGATTACCCATGTTAAATAACGGCTCAACCTGCAATAGAATGTTCTCCAACGCTGTCATAATGCTAAACCACGGTTTATTATTGGTTGAAGAGTAGAAGGTTAAGCTGTATGCAACAATGGAAAGTGGGGAACGGTGATATACGTTGCTTTAAACCATACTTTGTCTATCATTTTAACTGAATCTGGCTTGGAGATATTCCCCAGATTATGGACTATTAAATGAGGAGTTTTATATGATCAAGCGTCTTATCGTCGTTGCCATCGCCACTGTGACTCTGGCGGGTTGTGCCAATGATTCCATGTCCGGCGACGTTTACAGCGCCTCACAGGCCAAGCAGGTGCAGACCGTACGATACGGTACGCTGGTTTCTGTGCGTCCTGTCAAGATCCAAAACCAAGGCGGATCCAACATGATTGGCACCCTTGGTGGTGCCGTACTGGGTGGTTTCCTCGGTAACACCATCGGCGGCGGTTCTGGTCGCAGCTTAGCGACCGCAGCAGGTGTAGTCGCTGGTGGCGTAGCAGGTGATCAGATTGGTGGAGCGGCAGGTCGCACCGATGGCCTTGAACTGGAAATTAAAACCGATCAAAAAGAGAACGTGGTGGTAGTCCAGAAGCTTGGCACGACCAAATTCAGACCAGGGCAGCGTGTGCGTATGGCTCAGAGGGGCGATACCATCACCGTCTCGCCATTGTAAGCTGGCCACAAACGGAAAAACCGGGGGTTAAGACTGCTGACAAGGTGCGTTCAGATCCGGTGGCGGTTATTGAATCGCCTCACCCAAGTAAGATAAATCAATAGGTTGAATATCATCAATTCAAAAAAACAAACCCCAGATAAACATCATCTGAGGTTTGTCATCAATCCGAAACCGGAGGTTATACCTCCGGTTTTATTTCTGGTGCCGTGAAATGTAATCTTATAAAATAATATTATTATTTGTTTTGCAGTTCGATGATGTTTCGTTCCAACTTGCCAATCAGACCTACCAATAGCTGAATTTCATCGATGCTAATGCCATTAAGGATTTCGCTACGTGTTGAGGTTATGACGCTATCTACTTCCCTGATGATTGGATCGGCCGCTTCAGTGAGCCTAATGCGCTTCGCTCGACGGTCATTGGCACAGGTGTGACGCGTAATCAGTCCTTTTTCCTCCAATTGGTCCAGAGTGCGAACCAGTGATGGCTGCTCAATACCAATCGCTTTAGCCAGTTGGATCTGTGACTGATCCGGCGGTAAACAATCAATATTGTGCAAAGTAAACCAATGCGTTTGGGTTAGCTCCAACGGCTTGAGCCGATGATCGATGAGCGCACGCCAAACACGTACTAATCGTGCTAAATCTGAACCTAATGTTGATTCCATTTACCCCTCCTTATAATTAGCATGCTAATTTTATCTCCAAATGTCTAGCCTATTCTGGGTAACTCATATTAAAAACACAAATGTATATAATGTATATTGTGGAAATAGCCACTATTTTTATCAGCTATTGACAGTTCGTTATGCAAATATTCAACATGTGAGTGTCGTAGATATTGATAATGTGAACATCATGGCTAAACACTTCTCTTTTCCACACTCGATTTGGTATTGAGCGTATCGACTTCCTTCAATCATGTTTAACGCTTTTTACTGAAAATGGTGAAGCATTTTGTTACGAGACGGAATATTTTCCAGCGAGATCGGACATCCCATGCTGATGGATTTTTCTGATCTGGCTAACAACAATTCTCTAAGTATTTTAGCGATTTAATATCGCGCGAGATATAAAAATATCTTTCAATAGTGATCGTCTACACCTTTGCCATTTGCGCTGGCGTTTTTTTGAGGACGCTTATTATAAGCACTACTAATGAACATACCAAGACGAAGTCTCTACCTGGATCATTAGCATTACACTGTAATTCATTGGAAAATTAGAAAAATAAGCACTTATAACATCACAGGTAGGTTAAATTAATCAGTAAACCTTGAGTATTAAGCTTCCTTCTTTTGCCAGGCTCTCCAAGCGCATGAGTTACCTTGCTATGGGCGATTTTGCTGGCAAGACCCATCCTAGTCACAACTCCGATGCGATTTTAACGCCATGAGCCTGCCCTTCAACGCTGCAAAAGTATCGTTGACTTGCGGCTTGTAAAAGTGACGTCGTCACACCAGATTATCCTTCGATTCACATTGAACCCCCTTGTGCGACGAAGCTATACTGGCTTCTCTTCACCGCGTCCGCCACAGCCAATCAGAGGATTTATGCGCTTACTCCATACCATGCTACGCGTCGGTGATCTGCAACGCGCGATTGACTTCTATACCAAGGTGCTCGGCATGCGTCTGCTGCGTACCAGTGAGAATCCAGAATATAAATACTCGCTGGCGTTTGTCGGGTACAGTGATGAAAGCGCAGGTGCAGTAATTGAACTGACTTATAACTGGGGCGTAGACAGTTACGAAATGGGTACTGCGTTCGGGCATCTGGCGCTGGGCGTGGACGATGTCGCAGCCACATGTGACCACTTGTGTAGCGTCGGCGGCAAGATAATCCGTGCAGTCGGCCCAGTCAAAGGTGGCACCACAGTCATCGCTTTTATCGAAGATCCAGACGGCTATAAAATCGAACTGATCGAGAATAAACATGCCAGTGACGGCCTCGGTAAATAACACTTATCCAGAGTGCAATGGCAGCTTTCTTTTTTTACCTAGGTGATAAGCGCCTGCAACCGGTGGCAAAATTTGCCATAATGCGCGCTGCATCCGATGAAGATAAGAAACTGATGGCCGAAAAAAGTGACCTTAACGCCCTGAGTGGCCGCTTTCGTGGGTTTTATCCCGTAGTTATAGATGTAGAAACTGCCGGTTTTAATGCAAAAACCGATGCATTACTAGAGATTGCCGCCGTTACGTTGAAAATGGATGAGGGGGGGTGGTTGCAGCAGGATGAAACCCTGCACTTTCATGTCGAGCCTTTTGAAGGGGCTAACTTGCAACCGGAGGCACTGGCATTCAATGGCATTGATCCGCACAACCCGCTGCGTGGCGCGGTCAGTGAATATGATGCGCTGCACGCCATTTTTAAAACGGTGCGTGCTGGCATCAAGCATCGCGGCTGTAACCGGGCAATCATTGTGGCGCACAACGCCAACTTTGACCACAGTTTCCTGATGGCTGCTGCCGAGCGCGCCAGCCTGAAGCGCAATCCATTCCACCCCTTTGCCACATTCGATACTGCGGCGCTGAGTGGGCTGGTGCTAGGCCAGACAGTGCTGGCGAAAGCCTGTACCGCTGCTGGTATGCCGTTTGACAGTAGCCAGGCGCATTCAGCATTGTACGACACTGAGCAGACCGCCTTACTGTTCTGCGAACTAGTTAACCGCTGGAAACGTCTAGGTGGCTGGCCACTAACCCTCGGCGATCTCGGCGGCTAAGCAATAGTCGGGCGGCTCAGTCTGCATTGGCACCGCCCGACCTCATACATAGCGGTACAAAAACCTCGTGCCAATTAAGGCTGCGAGTCTTGCTGCGCGCTGTATTTCTCTGCTGTTTCTTTGATAAGCTGTTGCAGTTCGCCACGCTGATACATTTCGATGATGATATCGCAACCACCAATCAATTCACCGTCTACCCACAGTTGTGGGAAAGTCGGCCAATTAGCGTACTTAGGCAGTTGTGCACGAATGTCCGGGTTCTGCAAAATATCCACGTAAGCAAAGCGCTCGCCGCAGGCAGACAGCGCCTGCACAGCCTGCGCAGAGAAACCGCAGTTTGGCAATTTTGGTGAGCCTTTCATGTACAGCAAAATGGGGTTTTCAGCGATCTGGTGCTGAATTTTTTCAATCGTCGTCATTGTCGTCATTATTTGTTTCCTCAATCGACATCTCATAGCGACCACATGCATCATGTGGGCTGTTTTAACGGCTGTAGTAGTCATAAGAGATGCTCTCTTTTACAAGTGCATCACCCGCTACTGATCGCGTCTTATCAGCAAACACCGTTCCGGGTTAAAATATGGATTCAGAATAACATTTTTAATCCGACCATTTAACCCATAATTTCCCCCCTCAGTCGGTGTTTAATTAATCCACAAAATTCTGTTCGTGTTTTTAAAAAACTAATTAATTGATTTTAAATAAAAAAATATGCCGTTAACTTTTTCTCACAATATGGATCACTATTTATAATGTCTTCGCTGTTGTATATGGAAAAATTCGGGAATACTGTCAGCCTTCGGTATCCGTTTAAAGTCAAAGTTGGTGATGTTGACATGCGCTTAATTCTTATACTTTCCATGCTGCTACTTACACAACTCTTCTTCAATCTAGCGCATGCTGTACCGCAGGCGCGTACTACCACCGAGCAGCGCAAAAGTCACGCTGCTAATGAAGCGCAACCAGATGACCCCCAGAAAAGAAAAGCGGTGAAAGTCAGAAAAAAAGTAAAAGTTAGCGCTAGGTTACCGTTGAAGGCCAAAACCCAGAAAATAGCCAAAACTGTTAAAGTAGTCCCACCGAGAAAGGGTGACAAAAAGCGCTATGACCACCAACGTCAACCCGGTATTTCCAAAACTATACACCCACACGATGTAAAACCATTGAAGCTCAGCCTGGCACATAAAAAACGTTATCAGCATGCCAAACAGACGGCGATGGCCAAGCTGATGGGCCAAATGGGCAAGCCTTATCACTGGGGGGGCAGTTCACCCCATACCGGCTTTGATTGCAGTGGTCTAATTTACTACGCTTATAAAGATGTGGTGAAAATCAAGATGCCACGCACCACCAAAGAAATGTACCAATTACGCCATGCTGCGCCAATCAAGAAAAGCGAACTGGAAAGCGGTGATCTGGTGTTCTTTCGCATTCACAATCACAACGTAGCCGATCATGTCGGGGTCTATCTCGGCAATGGCAAATTTATACAGTCACCGCGATCCGGTGAAGAGATCCGCATCAGCCAACTCAACAACGACTATTGGCAGAATCACTACATCGGTGCACGCCGGGTAGTCACGCCACAAACCATTCGCTAACGCTGTGCATGCGTTGAAGAACCCTGGATAAGGCACAGTAACTGCGCCTTTATTTAGGTTTAATGCTAGCGGTCAGTTCAGCACAGCGGTGAAACAGAAAACAATAATCACCGCCAACACACATAACGTGGCAAGCAACGACATCTTCAGGTCAGTATCCATCACTATTCCTTCTCTGGGAGGCTTTTTCAAGGATAAAAGGCGCACAATTAATGTGCCAAATTATATTCTCACAATTCGCCAATAAAATCTTATTATCATTCCCAGTTTATAGTGCCGACTCCCTCTTCCACTTTTGCTCAATATGCGACAAAATTCGCAGTTCACAACTGCGTATCGGCATGTGTTCCCCCAGACTAAGCGCCGAAGGCCACAACTCTAAAAACTCAGTTTTCGCTTTTCTGGAGAAGGATCTACGCAGGTAAACGATTAACATTATACTTGCATATTGTAAAATGTGAGTTCAGGAGTCATTTATTATATGGCAACGATCAAAGATGTAGCCAAACGCGCTGGCGTTTCCACTACCACCGTTTCGCACGTCATCAATAAGACTCGTTTCGTCGCCGAAGAAACTCAAGCGGCCGTTTGTGCTGCAATCAAGGAGTTGCATTATTCGCCAAGCGCCGTGGCGCGCAGCCTGAAGGTCAATCACACCAAATCGATCGGCCTGCTGGCCACATCAAGTGAGGCCCCCTATTTTGCTGAAGTGATCGAAGCAGTGGAAAATAGCTGCTATAGCAAGGGCTACACGCTGATCTTGTGCAACTCGCACAATAATCTGAACAAACAACGCGCCTATCTGGCTATGCTGGCACAAAAGCGCGTCGATGGCCTGCTAATAATGTGCTCGGAATACCCAGAACAACTGTTGAGCATGCTGGAAGAATATCGCCCTATTCCCATGGTGGTGATGGATTGGGGGGCTGCACGGGGGGATTTCACTGATACCATCGTCGACAATGCCTTCGAGGGCGGTTACTTGGCTGGCCGCTATCTGATCGAGCGCGGCCACCGTGATATTGGTGCCATTCCGGGCCAACTGGTGCGCAACACCGGTGGCGGGCGTCACCAGGGTTTTCTGAAAGCCATGGAGGAAGCTAATATTAAGATGCGCAATGAGTGGATCGTTCAGGGCGACTTTGAGCCAGAATCCGGTTATCAGGCAATGCATCAAATCCTGTCACAAAAACAACGGCCAACTGCTGTATTTTGCGGTGGCGACATCATGGCGATGGGAGCCATCTGCGCCGCTGACGAACTGGGCCTACGTGTGCCGCAGGATATTTCGGTGATCGGCTATGATAACGTGCGTAATGCCAGGTACTTCACCCCGGCGCTGACCACTATCCATCAGCCGAAGGAACGCCTAGGTGAAATGGCGTTTAGCATGTTGCTGGATCGCATTATCAGTAAACGTGAGGAGTCACAGGTGATCGAAGTGCACCCGAAACTGCTTGAACGCCGTTCGGTGGCCGATGGCCCATTCATCGACTACCGCCGTTAAACACCGCCTGCTGTATGAGCAAATAGCCATCCACGATGTTCAACTGACTGCGCCAGTCGGTGTCCGTTCTTTTCTCGACACTAAAACTTGCGATCACACAATATTAACGAGAAATACCATGCGAAATTCCTTTGGCTTTATGGGTTACCTCGCTGGCCTGAGCATATTGGGTTATCTGGCCACCGACATGTACCTACCTGCCTTTAGTGCCATGCAGCAGGAATTACAGATCTCTGCCGGTGCGATCAGTGTCAGCCTGAGCGTATTTCTAGCGGGTTTCGCTTTTGCACAGCTACTGTGGGGTGCGCTTTCCGACCATCTGGGCCGCAAGCCAGTACTGCTGCTCGGCTTGGTGCTGTTCGCCTTAGGTTGCCTCGGCATGCTATGGGTACAAAATGCTGTGCAGCTATGGTTATTGCGCTTTATTCAGGCGATTGGTGCCTGCTCCGCCGCTGTTACCTGGCAGGCGCTGGTGGTTGACCGCTACCGTGAGGGCAAAGCCAGGCGCATATTCGCCACGATCATGCCGTTGGTCGCGTTATCCCCCGCGTTGGCACCGCTGATGGGTGCCTGGCTGCTGAACCAGACAAGTTGGCGCATGATCTT
Organism: Serratia symbiotica; assembly: GCF_000821185.2. Taxonomy (NCBI): domain Bacteria; kingdom Pseudomonadati; phylum Pseudomonadota; class Gammaproteobacteria; order Enterobacterales; family Yersiniaceae; genus Serratia; species Serratia symbiotica. The sequence continues at coordinate 1,236,050 of NZ_CP050855.1, forward strand.
CGCCGTGCTATTGGGCTTCTCCATCCTGCTACTGCTACCAACATTACTGCTGAAGAAAAGCACCCGGTCAGAAAACGCAGCTGGTCAAAGCAACAGTAGTGTCAGCTTCTGGCAGTTGTTCAAATCGCCCGTGTTCAGCGGCAACGTTGCGATGTTCGCCGCCGGTTCGGCCGGATTTTTCGCCTGGCTGACCGGTTCGCCGTTTATCCTCAGCGATATGGGCTACAGCCCAAATGATATTGGCCTAAGCTATATGCCGCAAACCTTAGCTTTCCTGTTGGGGGGTTATGGCTACCGTACCACACTAAATCGCATTAAGGGTAAAACCTTGCTGCCATGGTTGTTAGTAACTTATGGCGCAAGCATCGCAGCACTGTATCTAGTGGCGATGCTGGGCGAACCAACCCTGACCACTTTGTTGATCCCGTTCTGCATCATGGCCTTGGTTAATGGTGCTGGCTATCCAATAATGGTGGCGAATGCGTTAATGGCATTTCCGGAAAGCAGTGGCAAAGCCGCAGCGTTGCAAAACACTTTGCAGCTCGGTCTGTGCTTTGTCGCCAGCATGCTGGTATCGGCATTTATCTCGCAGCCATTGTTGGCGACAGTGTCGGTGATGTTTTCTACAGTGGTGTTGGCTGCGGTGGGCTATTGGCTACAACGAGGAAAAGCAGTTGGCGGCACGGCGTGAATTTGCTAGCCCACTATTAATCGCTGGGCTAATTTATCGGGCAATAAAACGGCGTCTGTGCGCTAATACCAGCGTTTCCTGATAAACGTTAGCCGTTTGCTCCACTGATAGTGATACATTATTACTCGCCAGCTTGTCAGTCCTTGAACGTCGCCGATAACCTTGCTTCACGGCTAGCGAGCACCCGTTCAACGCTGTCCACTACCGCCTGTGTTTGCGGGTCGATCTCAATATTCACTTTGTCGCCCAAACGTTTTCTACCCAGCGTGGTGCGTTCTAACGTTTCGGGAATCAAATGCACGCAGAACCGGTTATTCACCACCTCGCCGATGGTCAAGCTGATGCCGTCAATGCCAATAAACCCCTTATGCAGGATATATTTCATCAGTGACGCATTGGGCATACGTAGCCAGATTTGGCGGTTATTTTCCGAAGCCAAAATCTTGGCCACTTCTGCCGTGCAAATAATATGGCCGGACATTAGATGGCCGCCAATTTCGTCGTTAAATCTGGCGGCACGCTCGATGTTGACCCTGTCACCCAACGCCAATTCGCCAAGGTTGGTCAGGCATAGCGTTTCCTTGATCAGATCGAAACTGACGCGCGTGCCTTCCACGGCGGTCACCGTCAGGCAGCAACCATTATGGGCAACCGAGGCACCTAACTCTAGCCCAGACAATAGTTCGGCAGGCATTTCAATCACATGGGTGCGGAAGTTGGGTTTCTCATCAATGGCGACCAAGGGTGCGGTGCCCTGTACAATACCGGTGAACATATATGCCTCTTTTTTCTGAACGAGTTAACGCGTTTATGCCAGTTTACGCGTAAAACCAAACCCACTGAAAACTCTTTGATCGCAATATTTGCTTAAACACGCCGAATAGGTAGACTCTTTTGACAAAATTCCACTGTGATAAAGTTTAATTATTGTTGTCTGCTCACGGCAACCCTCCCACTCATAAATAAAACAGAAAGGTGTATGCGTGCAGAAGTACTTCCTAGAAGCGCGTAATTTATTGGTTCTCGCCATCCCGGTAATCATCGCGCAAATATCACAAACCGCCATGGGGGTGGTGGATACCATTATGGCCGGGGCCTACAGCGCCACGGATATGGCTGCAGTGGCGGTCGGCACTTCAATCTGGCTACCTGCGATCCTGTTCGGTCACGGGCTGCTGCTGGCATTAACCCCCGTGATTGCCCAGCTTAACGGTGCTGGCCGGCGCGATCGCATTGCCCATCAGGTACGGCAAGGCTTTTGGTTAGCTGGCGGCGTATCGCTGCTGCTGATCGTTTTACTTTACAACTGCAAGTGGGTCATCGACACCATGCATAGCATCGACCCACAATTGGCAAGCAAAGCACTCGGCTACCTGCATGCCATCATGTGGGGCGCTCCGGGCTATCTGTTCTTCCAGGTGATACGCAACCAGTGTGAAGGCTTGTCCAAAACTAAACCAGGCATGGTGATCGGCTTTATCGGCCTGCTGATCAATATTCCGATCAACTACATTTTTATCTACGGCAAATTTGGCATGCCGCAATTAGGGGGGTTGGCTGCGGCGTGGCCACTGGCAGCGTCTACTGGCTCATGTTCCTTATGATACGCTGGTACGTCAAACGAGCACCCTCGCAGCACGACATCAAACCGCTGATAAGCGAACACCCTAGGCCGGACTGGGCAGCATTGAAACGCCTGATCGGCATTGGCATGCCGATGGCACTAGCACTGTTCTTTGAAGTAACGCTTTTCGCCGTAGTGGCGCTGCTGGTTTCACCACTGGGGATCGTGGCCGTTGCCGGCCACCAGATCGCACTTAATTTCAGCAACCTGATGTTCGTATTGCCGCTGTCTCTCGGCGTTGGTGCCACCATCCGCGTTGGTTACCGCCTTGGGGAAGGTTCGATTGAGGGGGCACGGGTGGCCACCTATACCACCATAGGCGTCGGCATCATCATGGCTACCTGCACTGCACTCTTTACCACCATCTTCCGTGAGCAGATCGCCCTGCTGTACAACGGCAATCCAGCGGTGGTGGCGATGGCTTCGCAGCTTATGCTGTTAGCAGCAATTTATCAGATATCGGATTCTGTTCAGGTGATCGGCAGCGGTGTGCTGCGCGGCTATAAAGACACTCGCGCGATCTTTTTCATCACCCTTATCGCTTACTGGATCCTGGGCTTGCCATGCGGCTACTTATTGGCGCTAACCGATATCCTGGTGCCAGCAATGGGGCCAAGTGGCTTCTGGATCGGTTTTATCATCGGCTTGACTTTCGCCGCTATCATGGTGGTGCTGCGCATCCGTTGGCTACATAAACAACCGGCCATGTTGATCTTACAACGATCGAGCCGCTAACAGCCTTTGTGAAAAGGGCACCTTGCTGCTCACTCGCACAGCAATCGCGTGAAATACCGAATAAAATTGCCTTTTCCCCCTTGCCAACTCACAGGTAGCTCGTTAATATTCGTCCCCGCTGTCAGCCATGACAGACAGGAAAAGATGCGTCCGTAGCTCAGTTGGTTAGAGCACCACCTTGACATGGTGGGGGTCGGTGGTTCGAGTCCACTCGGACGCACCAAATCCTGAGCCTGTGTAGTGCGTCCGTAGCTCAGCTGGTTAGAGCACCACCTTGACATGGTGGGGGTCGGTGGTTCGAGTCCACTCGGACGCACCAAGTTATGGTTTTGTCTGGATTTATTCTCCTTATTCCTGGTTCCTAAGCTTATTTGCGCACGCAGTAGCGGGCCATCCTAGGTTTTTATTTTGTTTCCCACCACTTAGCCTTATAATATGCAACGTCTTTCAGTTGAATGGCTTCAACACTTGATCTGCAAAAACGTCATAACAATACATTTTCATCTCATCTTGTTGCGCGGCATCGCCCCCTGTACACTCCAGCGCGGGTCGAACTTTTCCGCACCATTTCGACTGTCATCACCTATCCTTAAACCTTATTTTGCACCATCAGGCAAAAGACAAATTCCATACCAACAGCTCTACTGCTGGTTTTATTCGTTTTTTTAATCACAACTTGTAGAAAACTCTGTCATGAAAAAGACCAAGATTGTTTGTACCATCGGCCCCAAAACCGAATCAGAAGAAATGCTCACCAAGCTGCTGAACGCGGGCATGAACGTCATGCGCCTCAACTTTTCACACGGCAATTATGAAGAGCACGGTAAACGCATTCATACAATGCGCACCGTGATGGACAAAACCGGACTCAATGCCGGCATCCTGCTGGATACCAAAGGTCCGGAAATCCGTACCATGAAACTGGAAGACGGCAAAGATGCTTCTCTGGTTGCCGGCCAGACTTTTACCTTCACCACCGATCAAAGCGTCATCGGTAATAGCGAACGCGTTGCGGTGACCTACACCGGTTTCTCAGCCGACCTGAAAATCGGCGATACCGTACTGGTTGATGATGGCTTGATCGGCATGGAAGTCATCAAGGTAACCGAGAATGAAGTGATCTGTAAGGTGCTGAACAACGGCGATCTGGGTGAAAACAAAGGCGTTAATCTGCCGGGCGTTTCCATCCAACTACCTGCACTGGCTGAAAAAGACAAGCATGACCTGATTTTTGGCTGTGAACAAGGCGTGGACTTCGTTGCTGCCTCTTTTATCCGCAAGCGTTCTGACGTGCTGGAAATCCGTGAGCACCTGAAAATCCACGGCGGTGAGCAAATCCAAATCATTTCCAAGATTGAAAACCAAGAAGGTCTTAACAACTTCGACGAAATCCTCGAAGCGTCCGATGGCATCATGGTCGCCCGTGGTGATCTGGGGGTTGAGATCCCGGTAGAAGAAGTGATCTTTGCCCAGAAGATGATGATCGAAAAATGTAACCACGCGCGCAAAGTGGTGATCACCGCCACCCAAATGCTGGATTCGATGATCAAAAACCCGCGCCCTACCCGCGCGGAGGCTGGCGACGTGGCCAATGCCATTCTGGACGGCACCGACGCCGTCATGCTATCTGGTGAGAGTGCCAAGGGCAAATACCCCTTGGAGGCAGTCACCATCATGGCAACCATCTGTGAGCGCACTGATCGCGTGATGCCAAGCCGTATTGACAAACTCAACGACAGCCGCAAGCTGCGCATCACTGAGGCCGTCTGCCGTAGCGCGGTCGAAACCGCAGAGAAACTGGACGCGCCGCTGATCGTAGTTGCCACCAGCGGCGGCAAATCAGCCAAATCGGTGCGTAAATACTTCCCTAATGCGTTGATCCTGGCACTGACCACCAATGAAGTCACTGCCCACCAGTTGATCCTGAGCAAAGGTGTTATCCCGATGAGAGTCAAAGAAATTGCCTCTACCGACGACTTCTACCGCATTGGTAAAGAAGCGGCGCTATCCAGCGGTCTGGCGCAAAAAGGCGATGTGGTGGTGATGGTTTCCGGCGCTCTGGTGCCAAGCGGCACCACCAATACCACCTCGGTGCACCTGCTATAATATAAAAGGTGACAGACTTGTTTTGATAAAAACGCCGCGCTATGCGTAATGCCGATCAGTTAAGGATCACTTGAACGATCCTACCTCTGTGTGAAAATCCGTAATCTCCCTGAGATTACGGATTTTTTTATGTTACTGAGTCAGGCGCTTGATGCCGTTCTTAAATTCTCTCCTAAAGAGTTTGCTGCACTGTCTGATTTGCTCTCACCTGAGCTTATCGATGAGTGCCTGGCTGATACCGGGGTCGTGACGCTTCGCAAGCGCCGTCTCCCCATGGAGATGATGGTCTGGGCTGTCGCCGGTATGTCCTTGTTCCGCTCATTTTCCATGAATCAGTTGGTTTCACATCTCGATATTATGCTGCCGGGTAAGCGTCCTTTTGTCGCACCCAGCGCCGTGGTACAAGCCCGTCAGCGGCTCGGGGAAGATGTGGTTAGACTGGTTTTCGAGAAAACACGCCAACTCTGGTTCGAGAAAACACCGTTATCCCACTGGAACGGTCTGACATTGATGGCTGTAGACGGCACTCTGTGGAGAACACCGGACACGCCGGAAAATGATGCTGCTTTTGGACGAACAGCTAATGAGTATGCCCAGTCCGACTGGCCACAGCTGCGTATGGTCTGTCAGATGGAAGTGACCAGTCATCTGTTATCCGGTGTGAGCTTTGGCAGCGTGTCAGAAACCAGCAAAGTTGACCTTGCCGCTCAATTGGCCGGGCAGACGCAGGACCACTCACTGACGATACTGGATAAAGGCTTCTATGCACTCGGGTTGCTTCACCACTGGTGGTCATCAGGAACAGAAAAACACTGGATGATCCCACTGCGCAAAGGCGCGCAGTATCAGGTGCGCGAGAAGCTGGGTGCAGGACATGAACTGGTCGAACTCAGCTTAACCCCTCAGGCCCGTAAGAAATGGAAAGATGCGCCTCAAACACTGACGGCGAGGTTGATAAGTAAAGAAATCAACGGAAAAACAATACAGATCCTGACGTCAATGTGCGATCCGTTACGTTACCCTAAAGCTGATATCGTTGACCTTTACGGGCAGCGTTGGGAAATCGAGCAGGGCTTCAGAGAAATGAAACAGCATCTGTTGCAAAATGAACTGACGCTGAGAAGCAGAAAGCCAGAGCTAATAAGACAGGAACTCTGGGGTGTAGTGCTGGCTTATAACCTGCTGAGGTTCATGATGGCACAGATGGCTTACAGCCTGAAAAACGTGGAGCCTTACCAGATAGGGTTTAAACAGGCTGCACTGTATCTAACAGCGCAACTGAGCATACTGCCAGCGGTGGCTCCGGGAAAGGTGCCGAAAGTGATGAATGAAATCCTGGCGATGGCTGAAAGCTTCGTCCTGCCAGCCCGACGGCAAAGACATTATCCAAGAGCGGTAAAAAAGAAGCCGCAACGTTACCCGTTGCGGCGTCCTCAAAAGCTTAACTGACAAGCATTACGCGCTATGCGGCGTTTTCATAGCAACGGTAAACTATTTTCTGAAAACGCAACCACGCACTGGACATGATTTTGCGGATAAAAAATCCGAGTGGTCTTATATAACTTGGCTGTTTTTACTCATTTTTTTCACTATTTTTTCGGAGAAAATGTTAGCTCGAGCTAACATTAAAAATAAAGTACCCTAATTTAAAAAAATTATTCTCTTTCGAAAAAAGTTTGTGCAATACTTGTAACGCTACATGGAGATTAACTCAATCTAGAGGGTGATATAATGAATCGTACTAAACTGGTACTGGGCTCAGTAATCCTAGGTTCCACTCTGCTGGCAGGCTGCTCAAGCAATACTAAAATCGAACAACTGTCTACTGACGTTCAAACCCTGAACGCTAAAGTTGATCAGCTCAGCAACGATGTAACTGCAATCCGTTCTGACGTTCAAGCTGCTAAAGATGACGCAGCGCGCGCTAATCAACGTCTGGACAACCAAGTTCACACTTACAAAAAGTAAGATGACTTCGTTTATTGAAAACGGCGCACTCTGTGCGTAATGCCGATCAGTTAAGGATCACTTGAACGATCCTACCTCTGTGTGAAAATCCGTAATCTCCCTGAGATTACGGATTTTTTTATGTTACTGAGTCAGGCGCTTGATGCCGTTCTTAAATTCTCTCCTAAAGAGTTTGCTGCACTGTCTGATTTGCTCTCACCTGAGCTTATCGATGAGTGCCTGGCTGATACCGGGGTCGTGACGCTTCGCAAGCGCCGTCTCCCCATGGAGATGATGGTCTGGGCTGTCGCCGGTATGTCCTTGTTCCGCTCATTTTCCATGAATCAGTTGGTTTCACATCTCGATATTATGCTGCCGGGTAAGCGTCCTTTTGTCGCACCCAGCGCCGTGGTACAAGCCCGTCAGCGGTTCGGGGAAGATGTGGTTAGACTGGTTTTCGAGAAAACACGCCAACTCTGGTTCGAGAAAACACCGTTATCCCACTGGAACGGTCTGACATTGATGGCTGTAGACGGCACTCTGTGGAGAACACCGGACACGCCGGAAAATGATGCTGCTTTTGGACAAACAGCTAATGAGTATGCCCAGTCCGACTGGCCACAGCTGCGTATGGTCTGTCAGATGGAAGTGACCAGTCATCTGTTATCCGGTGTGAGCTTTGGCAGCGTGTCAGAAACCAGCGAAGTTGACCTTGCCGCTCAATTGGCCGGGCAGACGCAGGACCACTCACTGACGATACTGGATAAAGGCTTCTATGCACTCGGGTTGCTTCACCACTGGTGGTCATCAGGAACAGAAAAACACTGGATGATCCCACTGCGCAAAGGCGCGCAGTATCAGGTGCGCGAGAAGCTGGGTGCAGGACATGAACTGGTCGAACTCAGCTTACCCCCTCAGGCCCGTAAGAAATGGAAAGATGCGCCTCAAACACTGACGGCGAGGTTGATAAGTAAAGAAATCAACGGAAAAACAATACAGATCCTGACGTCAATGTGCGATCCGTTACGTTACCCTAAAGCTGATATCGTTGACCTTTACGGGCAGCGTTGGGAAATCGAGCAGGGCTTCAGAGAAATGAAACAGCATCTGTTGCAAAATGAACTGACGCTGAGAAGCAGAAAGCCAGAGCTAATAAGACAGGAACTCTGGGGTGTAGTGCTGGCTTATAACCTGCTGAGGTTCATGATGGCACAGATGGCTTACAGCCTGAAAAACGTGGAGCCTTACCAGATAGGGTTTAAACAGGCTGCACTGTATCTAACAGCGCAACTGAGCATACTGCCAGCGGTGGCTCCGGGAAAGGTGCCGAAAGTGATGAATGAAATCCTGGCGATGGCTGAAAGCTTCGTCCTGTCAGCCCGACGGCAAAGACATTATCCAAGAGCGGTAAAAAAGAAGCCGCAACGTTACCCGTTGCGGCGTCCTCAAAAGCTTAACTGACAAGCATTACGCACTCTGTGCGCCGTTTTTTTGCCGTTATTCACTGTTGCGTCAAACTTACAGAGGGGTCAGTCGCTGCTCTTTGGCAAATTTAGTGGTGGTAAATCAGAACAGTGGTTGCTCAAGGAGTGACGAAGCTAATACAACAACAAAGTCTTATCCATCGCTTCAGAGTAACTGCGTAGCCTTACGGCGGATAGCACGGATCATTGCTTCCACCCCCTGTGATCGCGATGGCGTCAAATGTTGGCTGAGCGCCAGTTCGCCAAAGAATGGCCGCACGTCGAGATCGACAATCTGCTGTGGCGTCAACGAGCGGTAAAGGATAAACACTACCGCCAGCAGCCCTTTGACGATCGCCGTATCGCTGTCGCCATGAAATTCAACCCGCCCCTGCTCGTCGCTGCTCATGACGATCCACACTTGGCTCTGGCAACCGGAAATCAGGTTGCCGGGTTGCCGCTCGGTATCATTCAACGCGGGCAGTTTTGCTCCCAACTCGATCACATACAGGTACTTCTCTTCCCAGTTCAGACAGCGGGAAAAATTACGCGCCAATTTATCTTTGTCCGGCAGATTCGCCATGAGGTTTCTTTCCGTTATGCCTAGCTGACACTAGCCCAATAGCTGATGAATGCGTTGTAAACCGGCCATTAACCGCGCCACTTCTTCCTGTGTATTATATAGCGCCAACGAGGCGCGGCACATGCTGGGTACCTGATAAAACGCCATCAGCGGCATCGCACAGTGATGGCCGGTACGAATGGCAATGCCATACTGATCGAGGAAGCTACCGACATCATAAGCATGGTGTTCACCCAAATTAAAGGCAATCACTCCGACACGATCCGCCGGGCCGTAGATTTTGATTGTCGGCACCTGCTGCAACGCCTCAAGTGCATAGTGCATCAGCGATTGTTCGTAGTTGTGGATCGCCTTCAGACCCAGTGCACTCACGTAGTCGATCGCCGCCCCCAGCCCAATGATAGCAGCGGTATTCGGCGAGCCGGCCTCAAAACGCCACGGTGGCTCGGCGAAGGTGGTGCCAGCACTTAAGCTAACCTGTTGAATCATCGCCCCCCCCCCTTCCCATGGTGGCATCTGTTGCAGCAACGCCCGACGGCCGTACAGAATACCGATACCGGAAGGCCCGTACAGCTTGTGGCCAGAGAAGACATAGAAATCGCAGTCCAGCGACTGCACGTCAACCTGCTGGTGCATCACCGCCTGCGCGCCATCCACCAACACATGCAAAGCGGGGGCTTGCGCTTTAGCACGGGCGATAATATCACGCAGCGGATTGACGGTGCCCAGCACGTTGGACACCTGAGTTATCGCCAGCAGTTTACAGGATGAGTCGATCACGTCCGCCAGCAGAGCCAGATCCAAGGTGCCATCCGCCTGCAATGGCCAGACTCGCAGATTTAACCCGTGCTCCTGCGCCAGCATCTGCCAAGGTACGATGTTGGCATGGTGCTCCATCTCGGTGATGATGATACTGTCGCCCGGTTGCAGCAAGTGGCGGCCAAAGCTGTTGGCCACCAAATTGATACCTTCAGTGGTACCCTTGACGAATACGATCTCTTCCGCCGAGGCAGCGTTGATAAACTGCGCCGCTTTTTCACGCACTGCCTCCATCTGCTGCGTTGCCTCGGCGCTCAAGGTGTGGATACCACGATGCACCGCCGCATAGCCATGGCGGTAGAAGTCCAGTTCGCGATCGATCACCACCTGCGGCTTCTGCGCGCTAGCGGCGCTGTCGAGGTAGGCCAACGGACTGCCGTTAACCTCCCGCGCCAGTAACGGAAAATCGCGGCGCACGCGCTCAATCGGATAACTCATGCGTTCTCCCTCGGCAGGCGCTGGGCAATGCGCGCCAGCACCCATTCTCGGAGAGTTTCGTTGGCAATGTTTGCGGTCAGTTCGGCGGCAAAAGCGAAGATGATCATCTGCTGTGCGGCATGCTTGTCAATACCGCGTGATTGCATATAGAACAACTGCGCCACATCGATGCGTCCAACGGTGGCCCCGTGGCTGCATTTGACGTCATCGGCGTAGATCTCCAACTGCGGCTTGGTGTCCACTTCCGCCGCTTTGCCCAGCAGAAGATTATGGTTGGTCATCTGGCCATCGGTTTTGATCGCGTGTTTGGCCACGTTGATCATGCCATTGAATACCGCCTTGGCCCTGTCACTGACCACAGTTTTATGCAACTGGCGGCTCTCACAGTATCCCTGATTATGCTCTAGATAGGTGCGGGTATCACATACCTCTTTGCCGATCGGTAACACCAGGCTGTTGATCGCCAAGTTGGCACCTGTGCCGTTCAATTGTGCGCTGGTGTTATGACGGGTTAATCCGGCTCCCAACAGGAAGCTATCGCTTTTCACCCGTGCATCACGGCCAATCACCAGATCGTTATGGGAAAAGTGGTAGCTCGGGTAGCTTTCAAACGCCAGCTTACAGTGTAGTAGCTCGGCATTATCGGCCACATTGGCCGTCAACCGCGCGCCAGTGAAATGTGCAGCATCACCCAGGCTGACGTAATGCTCGATCACTTCAGCCTGCGCGCCGTGCGCAATCGCCAGGTGATGGCGATGATGTACGGTATTCACTTCGCCTTCAGTTCCGTTCCCGCTGCTGATATGCAGCAGGTACAGTGGCCGTGTGGCGGCTTTGCCAGCAGGCAGGTGGATGATGCTGGTTTCTTGCGCCAGGCTTTCCGTCAGGTGCAGGAAAATCTCCGGCTGAATGGGAGTTGGCAGCGCCTGTGGGGTGCCGTTGGTGGCTAGCTCGAAGCGATACTCACCCAAATGGCGATCGCTGAGCGCAGCGCTGAAGTGACCATCGATAAACACCAGACGATAGGCCTCAATATTCAGCGCTAGCGCATCGCATTGCGCCGTAGTGACCGGTTTGGCCAACGGTTCAATAAATTGCTGATCCAACAGCCCTTCCAGCGGGGTATATTTCCAGTTTTCATGTTTGCGCGTTGGCCAGCCGAGGCTCTGCACCTGTTGCCAGTGTGCCAGGGCATGGGCGGAATGCTCGCCACTGCGGCGTTCAAACAGGCTAGACCACTGTTGCAACACGCGTGAATTATTGTTGCTCGGCAAGCCAGCCATAACCCTGCTCCTCCAACTGTTTCACCAACGTGAAATCGCCGGACTTGACGATACGCCCCTGAGACAAAACATGGACGTAGTCCGGCTTGATGTAATCCAGAATGCGCTGGTAATGGGTGACGATAATAAACGCGCGTTTTCCATCTCGCAGCGAGTTAACTCCGTTAGCGACAATCTTGAGCGCATCGATATCCAGGCCGGAATCAGTTTCATCAAGGATGCACAAAGTCGGCCCCAGCGCCGCCATCTGTAGAATATCGTTGCGTTTTTTCTCACCACCGGAGAAACCGACATTGACTGACCGGGTCAGCAGATCAGTCGGCATATCAAGCAGTGCAATTTTTTCTTCGATAAAGTCCGCGAAGTCGAAACGATCGAGTGCAGGCTGTTGGCGATATTTACGCACTGCATTGACCGATGTTTGCAGAAAGAAGTGGTTGCTAACGCCGGGGATCTCCACCGGGTATTGGAATGCGAGAAATACCCCTTCACCAGCGCGTTCTTCTGGTGCTAACTCCAGTAAATCTTTGCCTTTAAAAGTGACGTCACCTGCTGTCACTTCATACTCTTCACGGCCCGCCAACATGGCGGAGAGCGTGCTCTTGCCCGACCCGTTTGGCCCCATGATGGCATGGACTTCGCCCGGATTAATTTCCAAATTCAACCCTTTGAGGATTTCATTGCCTTCTACGCTGACTTTCAAATTATTGATACTTAACATGCACTGTCCTCAGGTCGCGCTGCTGCGCTAAAAATTTGGCGGTTAGCCCACACTGTGTTCCAGGCTAATAGCCAAGAGTTCCTGTGCTTCGGCGGCGAACTCCAACGGCAGCTCAGAGAAGACGTCCTTACAGAAGCCATTGACGATCATTGAGATGGCGTCGTCTTCGCTGATGCCACGCTGGCGGCAGTAGAATAACTGGTCATCGCCAATCTTCGACGTCGTGGCTTCATGCTCCAACTGAGCGCTATTATTGCGTGTCTCAACATAGGGGAAGGTATGGGCACCGCTATGCGGCCCGATCAGCATCGAGTCACACTGGGTAAAGTTACGCGCATTTTCCGCCCCTGGCAGGATTTTTACCAAGCCACGGTAGGTATTCTCACTGTGACCGGCGGAGATCCCCTTGGCGATGATGGTCGATTTGGTGTTATTACCGATATGGATCATCTTGGTGCCAGTATCCGCCTGCTGGTAGCCGCTGGTCAGTGCCACCGAGAAAAACTCGCCAATCGAGTTATCGCCTTGCAGGATCACGCTAGGGTATTTCCAAGTGATCGCCGAGCCTGTTTCCGACTGAGTCCAGGACATTTTTGAGCCGGCACCTTCACAGAGTGCGCGCTTAGTGACGAAGTTTAGGATGCCACCTTGCTTCTCGCCGCCAGAGAACCAGTTCTGCACCGTTGAGTATTTCACCTCGGCATCCTTATGCAAAATCACCTCCACTACCGCAGCGTGCAATTGGTAGTTGTCGCGCACCGGGGCGGAGCAGCCCTCAATGTAGCTGACATAACTGCCCTCATCGGCGATCAGGATGGTACGTTCAAACTGGCCGGTTTTGGCGGCGTTGATGCGGAAGTAGGTCGATAGTTCCATCGGACAACGCACCCCCTTCGGCACATACACAAAAGTGCCGTCCGAGGCCACCGCCGCATTTAACGCGGCGAAGAAGTTATCGTTACCGGGTACGACACGGCCTAAATACTGGCGCACCAGCTCGGGATATTCCTGAATGGCTTCGCCGAACGAGCAGAAAATCACCCCGCTCTCTGCCAGCTTTTCGCGGTAGGTGGTGGCAACGGAAACCGAGTCAAAAATGGCATCCATTGCCACCTCGCCACCTTCACGCACCGGCACACCAAGCTGGTTGAATGCCAACTCCACTTCGTGGGTCAGGTAGTCTTTTTCCGCCACCGCGTTTTGTGGCGGCTCTGCCCCGGGTTGCCCCGCGCAAACATCGTCACAACTGCCGCAGGAGGGTGCCGAATAATAACTGTAATCCTGATAGTTCAGGCGTGGGTAGTTGGCTTTGAGCCAGTGCGGTTCCTTCATCTGGAGCCAGGCTCGATAGGCTTCAAGACGGAATTCTAACATCCACGCAGGCTCGTTGCGCTTGGCCGAAATGGCGCGCACTACCTCTTCATTGATACCTTTGGCCAACTCATCGGTAGCCAGTTGAGTGAAGAAACCTTCTTTATAACCACCTTCGCTGACCCAAGCTTGCATTTCATTAGGTATTTCTACATTGCTTCGTGTCATGTTAATTACATCGCTCAAATACCAAAACTCTCGCCACACCCGCAAGCATGCTGAGCTTTAGGATTATTAAATTTAAACATCTGATTCAACCCTTCGCGAACAAAATCCACTGTGGTGCCATCGATAAACGGCATGGCTTTTAATGGCACGTAAAGTTTGGCACCACCGCGTTCAAACAGTAGGTCGTCATCGGCCGGATCACAGCTCAGATCCAACACATAAGCAAAACCGGCACAACCGGATTGCTTCACCCCTAGCTGTAGCCCTTTCGCCTGTGGCTTCTGCTGCATTAGTTTAATAATTTGTTGTACGGCGCTGTCGCTGAGCGTAATGCCTTGCCAAACATTGTCATTCAAAGAAAAAGTGCCAACATTTTCCGTTTGCATAGGGTCTACCTTACATTTGTGTCTGATCACCACTGAGTCAGGTGGATTATATGTTAGTGATAAGGCGTGTCACTTCAACCGTTTGTTTTACAGGGGTACCAGCCTTAAGCGAGGTTTTCGTGACCTCGCACGGCAAGCCCCCGTGACAGTCACGGTGCTTTGCGCAGTTTGGTGCAAAGGCGTCGATCTTATCCCTCTGAATTTACTCCATACCCTGTATCTGCGTAGCGCTTACCCCACTGGGGTGCAAGCTTTACAGCTCTGCAAAAAATTGCCAACAAAAAATTCATAGAAAATACTCATTTTAGCCTCTCGTCTGTCATAAAATGCGTTCAGCGACAGTAATCGGCCTTGTCTGGCCCTTGGTGGCCCGAAAATCAGTCAATTATTGCCGTAGTCAGACGCGATGTGCAGCACAGGTGCCCGCACGCATCGAAAATCTCAATCTGCCACACCTGATGCCGGCGGCCAACATGCAGCGCCCGGCATACGCCACGCACATGGCCATCAAATACCGCGCGCAGATGGCTGGCGTTGATTTCCAGCCCTACCACTTTTTGCGGGTCCGCGCTGCACAGATAACCCGCTATTGAGCCGATCGACTCCGCCAGTACCACCGAGGCTCCGCCGTGCAACAGCCCGAACGACTGGCGAGTGTGTTTGTCCACCGGCATGGTGGCTTCGAGGAAGTCCTCTGCAAGTTGGGTAAATTCAATTCCCAGGTAGCTGATCATGCAGCCTTCGCTGATACGGTTTAACTGCTCCAGAGACGTTTCACGTTTCCACAATTTCACACAATGATCTCCAGAAGTGCCTGTAATGGATGGCGCACGCTGCTGCCTTCAAGGCGCTTTATCTGGCTACGGCAGGAATAGCCCGTCGCCAAACAGCGTTGTGGCGGTAGGTGCTGTAGCGCCGTATGCCACGATAGCTGATAAATACCACGCGAGTTCAGCACATTCTTCACCTCATGGCCGTAAGTACCAGCCATACCACAACAGCCAACGCTGACATTTTCTAATTTGGCACCAAAGCAGGCGAAAATCGCCGCCCACTGCTGACCGCTGACTGGCTGAGCGGTGGTTTCAGTACAGTGACCAAACAGATACCAAGGTTCACCCGTTG
Organism: Serratia symbiotica; assembly: GCF_000821185.2. Lineage (NCBI taxonomy): Bacteria > Pseudomonadati > Pseudomonadota > Gammaproteobacteria > Enterobacterales > Yersiniaceae > Serratia > Serratia symbiotica. The sequence goes on from NZ_CP050855.1 coordinate 1,251,510, forward strand.
CTGGCTGCATGGTGCGTTCAGCCAGCAACGGCTGTAGCCATTCATGCACCAACTGTACCTGGAAGTCGCCGCGCTTTTCACCTAGGATCTCGTGATATTCATCGCGGTAGCATAGCACTAACGCCGGATCGACCCCCACCAGCGGCATGCCAAGTTGCGCCACGCGGTTAAGAATATCGGAGGTATGGCGTGCAGTGCGGGCAAAGCCCGTCAGGAATCCATTGATATGTTGCGCCTTACCGTTCGGTGAGAACGGCAGTAGCACCGATTTAAAGCCGAGTTTTTCCACCAGTTGGACAAAGTCTGCCACCACCTTGGCATCGTAGTAGCTAGTGAACGGGTCTTGTACGATCAGCACATATCGTGCACGTTGTGCGGCGTTCAGCCCTGCCAATTGCTTCAACGTTGTGGTGATGGCGCTATGGCCGGAGAGCTGCTGACGCAACGTAGGGCTGGACAGCATCGGTAGATCGATCATGCCAATGGCACTGCGGCTCATTTCGCGCACCCAAGGCTGGCGCAAGAAAAAATTGAACACCTTCGGTGCTTTAGCCATCAGCGGCGTGTAGCTCTCCACCCCGGCGACGACATAGTCACGTAGCGGTCGCAAATAGCGGGTGTGATACAACTGCAAAAAACGTGAACGGAAGTCAGGCACGTCAATTTTGATCGGGCATTGGGTAGAACAGGCTTTACAAGCCAGACAGCCGGACATCGCCTCTTTCACCTGGTGCGAGAAATCGTACTCGCCCTTAGCTGCGTGCCAACTATTGCGGGTTTTCTCGATCAGGGTGCGGAAGCTGAAACGTTGCTGCGGCAACTGTTCCTCCAGCGACAACGGATTAATACCCTGCTCTGAGAGTAAGCGCAACCACTCACGCACCAGCGCTGCTCGCCCTTTGGGCGAGTGAACTCGGTTACTCGTGATCTTCATCGATGGGCACATCGCGCTGTGCACGTCAAAGTTGAAGCATAGGCCATTGCCGTTGCACGCCATCGCGCCGCGCATTGATGTGCGGATCTCGATGGGGATCTGCCGATCGAACGTACCACGCTTGATGGCGTCTACTTTCATCAATGGCGCGTCTTCATTCATTGGCGCACAAATTTTGCCTGGGTTGAGTCGATTATTTGGATCGAATACCGCTTTAATACGGCGTAATTCTTCATACAGCGTTTCCCCGAAAAACGCTGGACTGTATTCGGCGCGGAACCCTTTGCCATGTTCCCCCCACAGCAGGCCACCGTATTTAGCGGTCAGCGCCACCACCCGATCGGAAATCTGCTTCATTAGCACTTCCTGCTGTGCATCGCATAGGTCGAGCGCTGGCCTAACATGCAACACACCAGCATCGACGTGGCCGAACATGCCGTAACTCAGGTTATGGCTATCCAACAGTTGGCGGAACTCAGCAATGTAATCCGCCAGACAGTGCGGTGGCACACAGGTATCTTCGACAAATGGGATCGGCTTGGCTTGCCCTTTGGCATTGCCCAATAAGCCGACTGCCTTTTTACGCATGTGGTAGATGCGTTCGATACCTGCCAGATCGTCGCAGACTTGATAGCCGATCACGCCTCCCTGCCGCTCAGCGATCAATTCATCAAGCCGCCGACACAGCCTCTTTAGCTGTCTGTCGATCCGTTCCTGGTCGTCACCGGCAAATTCGACGATGTTCAAACCCAGCATGGCTTTATCAGGCACCGGGGTGATCAGCGCGTTCACCGAATGCCAGACGATATCCTCACGTGCCAGGTTCATCACCTGAGAGTCGATGGTTTCCACTGACAGCGCCTTGGCGGCGACCATAAAGGGCGCGTTGCGCAGCGCTGAATCAAAGGAGTCGTATTTAACGTTAACCAGCCGACGCACCTGCGGTAACGGCGTTATGTTCAGTCGCGCTTCGGTGATAAACGCCAATGTGCCTTCGGAGCCGGTCAGAATACGCGTCAGATCGAAGGTTTGCAGATCGTCGCTCAGCACATGCCGCAAATCGTACCCCGTCAGGAATCGGTTGAGTTTGGGGAATTTCTCCAGGATCAACGCACGTTGGTCACGGCAGCTCTTCAGTACCTGATGGTAGATGCGTCCTTCAGCGGTTTTTTCCAGAGCCGTCATCTCCGCCAGCGGCGTTGGCATCGCACAGGTGTCGATCAATTCGCCGCCCAGCAGTACCGCCCGCAGGCCAAGCACATGGTCGGACGTTTTACCATAGACCAACGAACCTTGCCCGGAGGCATCGGTATTGATCATGCCGCCTAGCGTGGCGCGGTTACTGGTGGAGAGTTCCGGTGCAAAAAAGTACCCGAATGGCCGCAGATACTGATTCAGCTGGTCTTTGATCACCCCAGCTTCAACTCGCACCCAACCCTGTTTGAGGTTAATTTCCATAATGCGCTTCATATAGCGCGACATGTCTACCACTATGCCAGTATTGAGCGACTGGCCGTTGGTACCGGTACCACCGCCTCGTGGGGTGAAGGTCAACGCCGTGAAATGTTCTTCCGCCGCAAGACGGGCGATCAACACCACATCGTGGGTAGAGCGAGGAAACACCACAGCATCGGGCAGCATCTGATAAACGCTGTTATCGGTGGCCATCGCCAGCCGATCAGCGTAGCGGGTGGCAGTATCGCCGTTAAATCCATGTTGCTTCAGTGCGTCCAAAAAATCGCACGCCCGTTTAACGAGGCGGGGTGTCTGAGAAATCGCTGGGATCATTGGCTTTTTAACCCTGGCTACTTATTTTTATGCGCTAAAGCACGTTAAGAGCGTATCCCATTAGGCTATTTTATTTGCCATTCTGGCCTTGAGCAATACTCACCATACTCACATGCTCCCTGTACGCTGCGGTTGTTGCGCGCTGTCGGTGTGCAAACTGGCTACAATAATGTAGGCCTACTACCTACTGGGATAGGCACAACATCAGGTCGTTATTCAGACCCACCCTATTTTTATTGCTGACCTACTCGGTTAGTGTAGGCATACACATTATTCCCAATTCCATCGCAAAAATGTGCAGTGCGCTGTGAAAATTGGCGAAGATGAACCATGATAATGCAGTGCCACGGAATTAACTTACGAGAAAGAGACCCATTGATGACACAACCGCAACACCGATACGATTTACCACGGATTATTTTTGGTGTGTTGTTTATCGCCACCATGATCATCGCCAGTTTTTGGGTCATCCAGCCGTTTATTCTCGGCTTAGCCTGGGCCGCGATGGTGGTGATCGCAACCTGGCCATTGCTGATCAAGTTGCAAAAGCTGCTGTGGGGGAGACGCTCGCTGGCAGTGATGGCCATGACGATGCTACTGATCTTGCTGTTCATCCTGCCAATTTCTCTGATGATCGGGAGCCTGGTGGATAACAGCGGCCCGGTTATCGCTTGGGCCAGCACGCTCGGCAAGCTGCATATGCCTGAGTTTGTCTGGCTGCAATCCCTACCGATGTTCGGTGACAAGATCTATAACAGTTATCATGCCTTGGTCAATGCTGGCGGTGCCGCGCTGCTGGCAAAAATGCAGCCGTATTTTGGCCAAACTGCCACCTGGTTTGTCACGCAGGCGGCACATATCGGCCGCCTGCTGCTGCACTGCACGCTGATGCTGTTGTTTAGCGTGATACTGTATGCGCGTGGTGAGCAGGTGGCGCTGGGTATCCGCCATTTTGCGGTGCGTTTGGGCGCTGAGCGCGGCGATGCAGCGGTGTTGCTGGGCGGGCAAGCGATTCGTGCAGTGGCGCTGGGTGTGGTGGTGACAGCACTGGTGCAGTCAGTGTTGGGAGGGATCGGCCTGGCACTGAGTGGTATCCCCGCCGCCACTTGGCTGACGGTGCTGATCTTTATCTGCTGCGTGGCACAATTGGGACCGCTGCTGGTGCTGGTGCCAGCCATCATCTGGCTGTACTGGAGCGGTGATACCACTTGGGCTACGGTACTTGTGATATGGAGTTGCGTGGTCGCCACGTTGGATAACGTGCTGCGGCCAATGCTGATCCGCATGGGGGCTGATTTGCCAACGCTACTGATCCTGTTAGGGGTGATCGGCGGCCTGCTGGCCTTCGGTTTGATCGGCCTGTTTATCGGCCCGGTGGTACTCGCGGTGTCCTACCGCCTACTCACCGCCTGGATGGATGAAGCAGCTAAGCCGACCACTACGCTGCAAGATGTGGCGAGAAATCTGGAAGAGAGCTAACCCTCCCACTACTGCCCAGTTCGCCGGGCAGTATTTCTATTATGTCTGTCTTATTACTTCCCGTCGCTATGAGTCATAAAATAAAATGCTGCTATTTATTGGGATGATTCCTAATGACTCATAGTAACTTACTATTGTAATATAGTTGTATTAATTGCTGTGTGTAGTCTTTAACCCATCATTTATGGTGGGTTTTTTTTATTCTTCTTACGCCAATATAATTATTTTTCAGCCCCAGTGTAAGACTGTCAGCAGAGATATTCATCCCATCAGCACCCCCCCCCCCTGCCTTCAGGAGAGGGGCAGCCATCCGTATTATCATAAATAATTCGGAACGGGTTCTCGGCACGCTGAACCTGGAATAAAAGCAGTTCCCTTCATTCTCTCCTCTGGCATTTAGTACTTCTTCCTCAAATGCACAGTATTCTTTTATATGTTCTGCTATTCGTGGATTTTTCTCGGCTGTCAGTTCCCGTTTTATGCGATTAGTATCACCATCGTTATTGTCCAAGTGAGCGATGACCACAGGCGTTCCGGCAGCCTTGAACCGCAGCCAGAACTCAAAATCCTTGCTGTCATTTGCCCCAGACACCAGATACTGCACCCGGGCGGAAATCAGGTCATTCTTTTCTGCTCGTCTGTAATAATATAACTGTCACTTTTTAGATCGCGGATGACACCTTAACGAAACACTGGCGCGGCATAAGCGCCAGGTATCAGGGGATAATGGCTATGTACAACAAAGGGAACGCCGCTGCCGGTTGAACCAGTCAGTTCTTTATCGATGGAAATTCTACCCGGAGATACGCCAAGCTTTACCTGTTCTTCCTGCTTCACGGCCAAGTCCTGCCTTTGGAATTTATCAAACAAATATTGTCAGTGGCCGGGCATGACACCTTTATCAGCGAAGAGAAAGGGATCGATATCTGCCACAAGATCCGTGTAGGTTCCAGCGCCATGGTGATGGTGGTTGGGTGATCCTCAATAAAAAAATTTTCCTTGATGTCTTTTTCCAACCACATGATAATAATTATCAATTTGATAATAATTTTCATTTGAGGTGGATAACGATAAACAATCTCAGCCGCTCTCCACCCTCCACCGGCAGGTGCAGCGTGGATACGTTCCCTTGTTATAACAGTGCACTATTGCTCGATACCGATGGTCTGGCAGTTTATCCATCAAGATCAACGCTATCAGTTGTGGCAGATTAAAGCCGGGAAATGCTTCCTGACTAAGAACCTATCCCATTAGGCTGTTTTATTTGCCATGTGGCCCTGTGCAGTGCTCGCCATCCTCACGGACTCCCGGTATGCATCGGTTGTTGTGCGCTGTCAGTGTCCAAGCGGGCTGCAACAATGTTCCTGTGCTGGGATAAGCTCTAAATAACGCAAGATCCTTTAAATGTCAGCCATCCCGTTGACTGTGATCCAGATAGCTAGACATAACTATTGATATGTTCAAACACACGGAGAGTTGCCCAATGCCCTTAACCATTTCCACCCGGCTACGTTTTTCCGCATTGAGTCTGGCCATTGCCTGCACTCTGCCTACGGTGACCTTTGCACAAAACACCAACACAACCTCTTCTTCCGCCCCGGCCTCAGCCAAAAGGAACCCAGCCACTGACGACACGATAACCGTGAACGCCACTGGCAATCCGCGCCGCAGTTTTGACGTGCCAATGATGGTAACGGTGATCGAAAGCAACACCCCTGAAAGCCAAAGCGCCAGCACTGCAGCCGATATGCTGCGACGCGTGCCAGGCATTAGCATTACTGGCACTGGCCGCAGCAACGGCCAGGGCTTCATGATGCGTGGCTATGATCGCCGTGGCGTATTAACGCTGGTGGATGGCATTCGCCAGGGTACCGATACCGGCCATATCGACGGGATCTTTCTGGATCCAAGATTGGTGAAACGCGTTGAAGTCGTGCGTGGCCCTTCAGCCCTGCTGTACGGTAATGGTGCGTTGGGCGGCGTAGTATCTTATGAAACCGTCGATGCCGCAGACTTGCTGTTACCGAGCCATGATACCGGCTACCGGGTATACGCTACCGCAGGCAGCGGTGATCACAGTCTGGGCATGGGTGCTAGTACCTACGGCAAGACTGACCACCTTGACGGCTTATTGTCGTTCGGCATCAGTGATGTCGGTAACCTGCATCAGGGTAACGGTTCCGATGCACCAAACGATGAAACCATCAGCCACCTGCTGGCCAAAGGCACCTGGAAGATCGATGATAACCAATCATTAATCGGTAACCTGCGCTATTACAACAACCGTGCTCAACAACCGAATAACCCTCAGCAATCCTTCAGTGGGCACGACAACCTGATGACCGACCGCTCAACTATTTTGCATGATATGGCACTGAGTTACAGGCTAAACCCGGTTGGCCAGGATTGGCTGGATGCTGACGCCAAAATTTATTATTCCCAAGTAGAAATAAATGCGCATACCCTAGGTAACGGAGACCAAAGTCGCCAACAAACTACTCACGGTGCCAGCTTAAAGAACCATACTCACCTGTTTGCCGATACCTTTGCCTCTCACCTATTTACCTACGGTACTGAGGCTTATAAGCAGGCGCAAACGCCAGATGGTGCTGCCGAAGGCTTTCCACAGGCGAAAATCCATTTCGCCTCTGGCTGGCTGCAAGATGAGGTTACGCTACGCGATCTGCCTATCACGTTGTTGGCTGGCACGCGTTATGATAATTACAAAGGCTCCAGCCAGAGTTACCCCGATGTTGATGCCGACAAATGGTCATCGCGCGGCGCAATCAGCATCACCCCGACCGATTGGCTGATGCTGTTCGCTTCCTATTCGCAAGCCTTCCGTGCACCAACCATGGGTGAAATGTATAACGATTCCAAACATTTTTCGAAATCTCGGGGACCGACGACCTTAACCAACTACTGGGTGCCAAACCCGCGCTTGAAACCCGAAACCAACGAAACCCAGGAGTATGGTTTTGGGCTGCGCTTTGACGATTTACTGTTGGCTGACGATAGCTTGCAGTTCAAAGCCAGCTATTTCGACACCAAGGCCAAAGACTACATCACCACCAATGTCACCATGAAGCTGGGATTTGGCCCGCAAGGCCCTTATTGCATCAGTTGCACTACTTCTTCCATCAATATAGATCACGCAAAAATTTGGGGTTGGGATGCGGTGTTGAGCTACCACACGCCGCTATTTGATTGGGATTTAACCTATAACCGCACCCGTGGTAAAGACCAGGCAAGCAGTGGTTGGTTGAGCAACATCAACCCCGATACCATCACCAGCAGACTGGATGTTCCGTTGGGTGCAACCGGCTTGTCGATCGGCCAAGTCGCTACCTTTGCCCAACGAATGACCTCTGTGACGACCGCCACAACTGAACAAGCTGGCTATGGTGTCAACAATTTTTATCTTAGCTATAAAGGGCGTGGTCACGCGAAAAATTTCACTTCTACCCTCATGCTGAGCAACGCTTTCGACAAAGAATACTATTCACCACAAGGCATCCCGCAGGAGGGGCGCAATGCCAAATTGCTGGTAAGTTACCAGTGGTAATTTTGAGCATCTGGCGGGGCAAATGACGCCCCGTTCCCCTATTTACGGCAGAGGAAATTAATTGATGAATAATACCCTTTATGAACGCTACCAACAGGCCAAAATCGATCATCCGGGAAAATACGCGCGCGATTTGGCAAGGCTCCTTGGCGTAAGCGAAGCGGAGCTGATCCATGCCCGCGTCGGCCATGATGCTCACCGCTTGCAGGCTAATACCCGCATCCTGCTCGCCGACCTCGAACACATCGGCGTCACCCAATCCATTACTCGCAACCATTATGCAGTGCATGAGCTGATGGGGCGCTACCATAACCAGCATCTCAACGGCCATGCCGGTCTGATCCTCAATCCGCGTGAACTGGACTTGCGTCTGTTCTTCAACCAGTGGGCCAGTGCCTTCTCCATGAGCGAGACGAGCAAATGCGGCGTGCGCCATAGCATTCAGTTCTTTGACCATCAGGGCGATGCGTTACATAAAGTGTACACCACCGACGAAACTGATTTGCCAGGCTGGATGGCGTTGGTTGAACGCCACAGGAACGAGGAAAACCCGCCCCTGATACTGCACCCGGCTGAGGTCGTTACGCTCAGCACAGTACTGGACGCCGAAAAAATCGACCGCGAATGGCGTGAAATGACCGACGTTCACCAGTTTTTCCCGCTGCTAAACCGCAATAAGCTGACGCGTCAACAGGCGTTTCGCGCCGTTGGCGACGATTTGGCCTTTCAGGTGGATAACGGTGCGCTGACGCAGTTATTAAATACCGCTCAACAGTGGCAAAACGAAATTATGATTTTTGTCAGTAACCGTGGCTGTGTGCAAATCTTCACCGGCCAGATCGAACGCTTGATGTCGCTGAAAGGCTGGATCAATGTAGTTAACCGCCGCTTCAACTTACACCTGGACGAAAATGCGATCGCCGAAAGCTGGGTCACTCGTAAACCGACCAAAGACGGCATCGTCACCAGCCTGGAACTGTTTGCCGCCGATGGTACGCAGATCGCCCAGCTCTACGGACAACGTACAGAAGGGCAAGCGGAACAAACTCACTGGCGTGAGCAGATCGCCGCGCTGCAAGCCAAGGACGTTGCCGCATGAAACCTTCATTGACCCGTTGTCTGGTGCTGGTGATCACGCTGACACTGCCACTAACCACTGCGGCAACGCAACGTATTGTCTCGATAGGCGGTGACGTTACTGAAATTGTCTTCGCACTTGGCGCGGGTGATGACGTGATCGCCCGCGATAGCATCAGCTTGCAGCCAAAAGCGGTTAAAAAGCTGCCGGACATCGGCTATATGCGCCAACTGAATGCTGAAGGCATTCTGTCGCTAAAACCAACGCTGGTGCTGACCACTGAACTGGCACAGCCGGCGCTAGTGCTCACACAGTTGGCCGAAAGCGGCGTTAAGGTGGTCAGCGTGCCAGGCGACACGACCCTGCAAACGGTGCCAAAAAAAATCGCCGTGATCGCTGATACAGTGCAGCGCAGCGAACAGGGTAAGCAACTGAGCATCCGCTACCTGCAACAATTGACGGCGGTCAACACCAGCCCTTTACCCGTCAAGGTGCTGTTTGTGATGAACCATGGTGGCATGACGCCGCTGGCCGCCGGGCAGCATACCGCCGCCGATGCGGTGATCACCGCCGCCGGGTTGAAAAATGCCATGCAGGGATTCGAACGTTATCGGCCGCTGTCGCAAGAAGGCGTCATCGCCAGCGCGCCGGATTTGTTATTGATCACCACCGATAGCGTGCGTTCGATCGGCGGTTGGCAACAACTGTGGTCTTTGCCAGGTCTGGCGCTAACGCCGGCGGGTAAAAATCGCCGTGTGCTGATCGTTGATGACATGGCGTTGCTGGGCTTTGGCCTAGAAATGCCAGCGACCTTGGCCAAGCTGCGCCAAGCGGCGGAGCAAAAGTAATGCGCAGCCGCCCTTCCCCTCCGTTGGCTATCGCCGGCCTACTGGTGTTGCTGACTTTGCTGGTATTGGTCGCCGCCAATATGGGGGCATTGACATTGTCATTCCTCACCCTGTGGCGTGAGCCATTCAGCGAGAGATCGTGGCATATCTGGCTGCACATCCGCCTGCCACGTGTACTGCTGGCAGTGGTGATCGGTTGTGCACTGGCGGTTTCCGGCGCGGTAATGCAGGGGTTGTTCCGCAATCCGCTGGCCGATCCCAGCCTGCTGGGCATTAGCAGTGGCGGCGCACTATTTGTGGCGCTAATTATCGTGATGCCACTGGCGCTGCCGACCGTTATCGGCTTATACAGTCAGATGCTGGCGGCTTTCATTGGCAGTCTGCTGGTCTTGCTGCTGATTTACGCCATCAGCCGTAGCGAGCGCGGCAACCTGTCACGCCTGCTGCTGGCAGGCATCGCCATCAATGCCTTGTGCATGGCAGCCATCGGAGTACTGTCTTATGTCAGTAGCGATCAGCAGTTGCGTCAGTTCTCCCTGTGGATGATGGGTAGCCTTAGCCAATCGCAGTGGCCGATGTTGATCATCGCCGTCTCGTTGATCCTGCCCGCTGCGCTGCTTACACTGCGGCAGGCACGGCGATTGAACCTGTTGCAGTTGGGCGATGAAGAAGCCCACTATCTGGGAGTGGATGTCCAGCGTACCAAATTGCAGTTGCTGTTGCTGAGCGCACTGCTGATCGGCGTAGCAGTGGCGATCAGTGGCGTGATTGGTTTTGTCGGCCTGGTGGTGCCGCATCTGGTACGCATGCGCCTCGGCGGTGATCACCGTTGGCTGCTTCCCTGCTCCGCACTGGGTGGCGCATGTTTGCTGCTGGTCAGCGATACGTTGGCGCGCACTCTGGTGGCCCCGGCCGAAATGCCGGTAGGGCTGATGACCAGCCTGATCGGCGGGCCTTACTTTTTATGGTTGGTGATGCGCCAGCGGGAGCCAATAAATGGATAGAACCGCAAGCCTGACAGCCCAGCATTTGTGCTATAGCCTAGGTTCACATTGGTTAATCAACGATGTTTCACTCAGCATCGCTAGCGGTGAAATGCTGGCGATTATCGGGCCGAACGGTGCGGGTAAGTCGACATTACTGCGTCTGTTGACCGGTTACCTGACACCAAGCTGCGGCAAATGCTGGCTGCTCGATCGCCCGCTGGAGCAATGGCTACCACAACAGTTGGCAAAAGTACGGGCGGTGATGCGCCAATATAGCGATCTGGCTTTTCCTTTCACCGTGGAAGAAGTGATTAGCATGGGGCGCTCTCCACATGGTCAGCGTGACAGGCAGCAGGCGATAGAACAGGTTATGGCGCAGACCGATTGCCTTGAGCTGGCACAGCGGGACTATCGCCAGCTTTCTGGCGGTGAACAACAAAGGGTGCAGTTGGCGCGCGTGCTAGCGCAGCTATGGCAACCACAGCCCTCCCCTTCATGGCTGTTTCTTGACGAACCTACCTCGGCATTAGACCTGTATCACCAACAACATACGCTACGGCTGCTGCGCGCTTTGACACGCCAACAGCCGCTGGGAGTCTGCTGTGTACTGCACGATCTCAACCTGGCCGCACTGTATGCCGACAGAATTTTGTTATTGCACCAGGGGCGGCTGGTCGCAGCGGGAACGCCGCAAGAGGTGCTATGCACGGGCATTCTCACCCGATGGTATCAGGCCGATTTAGGGGTAGTACATCATCCAGAAGTGGCATTGCCGCAAGTCTATTTACGGCAATAAGCATTAAGGAGGCAGAACTTAGAGCCTACCCCGTAAGCTTACGATGAACCTCTTGGACACGAAAAGGATATAGCTGATGTCCCCACACCACACCTGGTTCGGTGAGGCTGGTATAAATCGCCTTTTCAATAGGTTTGGCGAGGCCAGTGCTTCTTCCCAAGCCCCCACTATGCCGGTGCTTCCCCGGCTGGCGGTTGAGTAAACCACATTCCTGCATCAGTTTTTGGTCAACCAGCGCCCTATTGCGTATCGATGCAAAAACACAGGAATATGCGTCAAGGCGAATAGCCAAAGGGCACACCAGGATGGAAGCATTTTATGCTGCCAGAAAAAGTAACAATCTGGCAGCCTGAATTTCCTGACTTATCTCTCTCCAAGAAGATCGGGGCGGTTCAGGCTGAACTTCAAAGATGCGGTTCATTAATCCGCAAGCACTGACACCGATAATTGACGGGGTGAGTGAGGAAAGCTGACGCATAGGCAACTTGCCGTATGATAGGCATATATTTATCCCTTAGTGTTATTGAACTCGCCAGGCATCGCTTGCAAAGCCTGTAGACTGTCTACACCAACACTGGGCCATAAAAAACCTTGTAGGCCAAAAACACCCGCATGCCTGAGCTTATTGAAGTACTCTTTTCGCTCTATTCCCCCGACAATCACTCCCTTGCACAATAGATTGATATTCTTTAGCAGTGCGTCAATAACCACGTCATACCCCTGATGGGTAAATAGCTGCCAGTAAAATCGTTTGTCGATCTTTACATAGTCAAATAGGCCATCGTACAGTGCCGTCAGCGTTGCCTGCCCCGAACCGAAATTGTCCAGACACAGCATAAACATTTCGCTTAATCGGCTGACGCTTTCATTGTTCTTCCCAGCGGATAGATTTGGAAAACCCTCACTGATTTCAAATGCAATAAAGGGACAATGTGCTATGCGTTGGCGCATCTGTTGATCGGAAAGAATCGATTCGACAACGGCTTCTTCGATATTGATGGTCAGTAGCACATCATGCTTGCTGAACCAGGCTGCGTAGCGATGCGCCAGTATCAATTGCTCATTAAATAGCTCAATCCTTTGTTCGGGACTCAATAAATTAATCCCAATGCCGACTGGCAGGGTTAAATCGTCATCTAAGCTGTTGAAACGGCTTAACATTTCCACCGCAAACAACTTACCTTCCATTGAGTAAACAGGTTGAAAAACATAGCGACTACTAAAGTCAGCTTCAAGTTGGATTTTCATTTTAATGTCATTTTAATGCCATAGGCTGAATGGCGAGCTGCTTATCCTATATCAATATATTTTGTCGATCAATCCCTGGTAATTTAATAATAAATATCAACAAGTTAACACTTAATTGCCAGCTTGAAATGGAAATGTATAAAGAAACCGCTTGATTTAGGAATATTCAAATTTAAAAAGGAATTTAACTTATAGTGGGGGAATTTGAACTACCGCCCTTGTTTTTATTAAAAAAACCGTTCAACAAAAAGAGTCTGCCATAACAAAGTCTCTTAAACCATCAATCAACAGAATGGTGAATACTAATTAAATTTAATAACACCGCAATTCACCTTCTTATTTGCCGAATTGTTGCGAAAAAAAATGCATACCCATGGCTTGGCAAATTTGAATTAAGGCTAGATGCGCCGGGCCTGCCAGTAGACGCGCTTCCAATAGACGTTATTCAGTGAGGAGCGAATAACACCATGGCGGGTTGAGGCGTGGATAAATTGATGGTTAGTGTCGTAGATACCGACGTGCAACCCATTTTTTCCACTACCGGTTTTAAAAAAAACCAAATCCCCTGGCCTCAACTCATCGCGCGAAACCTGAGTACCGAGTGAAATCTGCGCTTCGGTTGAGCGCGGTAACGAGATATCGAAGCGATCACGGTAAGTACGGTAAACGAACCCTGAGCAATCCACACCGCCGCGATCTATACCTCCGTAACGGTAAGGCGTTCCGTACCATTGACGCAGTTGCTCATTCAATTGCGCTATCACTACAATGGAGTCTGCCAAGCGTCCAGTAGGCGGCGCATGGCTGCTGCATCCGGCAAGGATCACACTAGCTAATAAAAACCTAAGCGCATAATATCCCTTCATTAAACTGGTTACCGTATCATGCCATCTCGCTTTGCTACACGACTTACCTAGCAAATATGGCCTGCGGGGGGACTATTTGGCGTTAATTGATCTGCTACACGAGAAAAAACGCAAATTCTGCAAAGGAAATAATAGACTGTCTCCCATGTGTCCACCAGCCGCGCTCAGAGACAATTGCCGGTAATCATGCCCGATTAGCCCTGTTCAGATGCTTTAGCAACAGCCTTGCTGCTAATCAACCACACGCCAAACAGAATTAACAGCACCCCCAATGATTTCAGCACACTGGCGGGTTCGTTAAACCACGGTAGCATCACCGCCGCCAAATAAACCAGCGCATAACTGAGGCTCAGCAAAGGATAAGCACGGCTAAGTGACAAATTACGCAGCACAAAGAACCAGCACAGCATCGATAGCGCATAACCGAAGATACCGCCACTGACCACCAATAGCGGCAACTCGTACTCACTTAGCAACGCTGGTGTGAGACTGGCAAAGGAGAGTTGCGGAATTTGTACCATGCCCCACTTCATCAACAACTGCGCCAGCGTCACCAGCAGCACGCTGGCGGCTCCCCAGAAATATCCCCTCATGATGGGACGCTCATCAGCAAGATCCCCAGCATAATCGAGACTACGCCACACCAGTGGCGTACAGTGGTAGCTTCATCAAACAACCAGCTCGCTGCCAGTGTCACCAGCACCAGGTTAAGACTGAGCAGTGGGTAAGCCAGGCTGATCGGCAGGTGCTGTAACACCTTGAGCCATACCACTATGCCGAGCGCCAGCAGTAATCCTGCCAATGCCAGCCAACGCAGCGTCTTCTTCAGCCGCACCTCAGCAGGTAGTTGCCAGCAGTGCACCGCCTGTTTCTGACATAGCTGCCCACCACATGTGAGCAAGCTAACCACTATCACCAACAGAAAACCGATCATGGCTGCTGCTTGTACCAAACCAACGCCAGGCGGTTCATTACCTGAACCTTATCGGCCGCAGGCAGGTGCTGTTGTTCAAGGCTTTCTCCGCGTGAAAACTGCAAAACCAACGACACATTTCCCTGCTTACGCGCCTGTAACAACCACTGTGGAAAGCTGGAATCGCTGATAAAATGACCTTGGGCATCTGGATATTCCAAGCCGTAGGCGACCTCCCCTTTGTGGCTGAACATTAGTACGTCGCTGCGCTTTAGTTCCCAGGCCAAGCCAGCGGCCAGACCTACGCTGTCGGTCAGCACGTATTGGCTATGTTCCAGTTCTGCCCTGTTAACGCGAATAAAACTCTGCGGTAACTTGGAATCGGTCACCTGTTGCGGAATAGCGTAACCGATCAGCAGACACAGTAACAGCGGGCAAGCCGCTGCCCAGCGCCACCGCTGAACTTTGTCGCTTGCGGAAACAATCGCGAACAGCAGCCAGCCGCCAAAAGCGACAATGCCAATCACACCTTTCTGCCATTCTTGGGCGCTAAACAACTGCACCTTGGGAAACAGCCCAAAGCCCAGCAACAGCACTACCATGCCAATCAGACCAAACAGCCCGTTCAACAGTGCGTTGACCTTGAATACTTTTCTGCGCAGTGCCTTTGCAGCATCCTCCGCATAGGCCGCCATCAATAGTGCCAACGGTGCCATGCACGGCAGAATGTAGGTCGGTAGCTTGCCTTTGGCAACGCTGAAGAAGATCAGGGGCATCATTACCCAACTGAGCAGGAAGAACAGTTCTGGTCGCTGCCCCCGTTCACGCCAACCTTTGAGCAACGCTCCCGGCAGCAATGCCAGCCACGGCAACACCGCCGCCATTAAAATCGGCAAATAATACCAGAACGGTGCTTTGTGTTGAGCATTATCCTCAGCGAAGCGCTGGATATGTTCTACCCAGAAGAAATAATTCCAGAAGTCTGGCTCTCGCTGGGCGATAGCCAGCGCCCAAGGTAGGCTGAGTAATAGCGCCACCAAGATCGCCACCGGCCCAAAAAGCAACAGATCTTTGATGCGCCGCTGCTGGATCACTACCGGGATCACCGCAATCACTGGCACTGCCAGCGCTAGGAATCCTTTGGTCATAAAGCCCATACCGCAGGCTAACCCAAGCAGCGCGTAGCCGCCTAACTTACCTTTGGCTGAGGTCGCTTTCAGCGTCAGATAGTAACTGACCATCGCCGCCGTCAGCCACAAGGCAATCATCGGATCGAGCACGCTGTAGGTGCCGATGCTGAATACCAACACCATCGATAAGAAAATTAATACTGACAGGTAGGCGCGATGCGTATTGCGCCACATAAGCATCGCCAGAGCAAATATCAACAGGGCTGTTATTCCGGTACTAAATACTGAAGCGAAACGCACCGCAAAATTATTGTCGCCGAATAGCCATTGGCTGATGTTATTGAACCAGTATCCGGCTACCGGCTTTTCAAAATAGCGCAACCCCAACAGGTGCGGTACCCCCCAATCACCACGTTGCAGCATTTCACGGCTGATTTCGGCGTAGCGGGTTTCATCCGGCTGCCACAACAGACGGCCATTTAGTGGAATTAAATAAGCCAGAGCAAAAAAAACGGTCAGCAATGTGGCCCATGTTCCTTGCAGCACCTTCATCAATCTTCCTTCACTTCGGTTTGACATCCCAACCAACCTTCGCGGCCAGGGAAAGAAGTACGCGTAATGTGGCCCAATGGCAATGATGCTAAATCTTGTGGCAGCATCTCGCTCAGCGGACAGAATTTAATGCCCTGCTGCTGCGCCCGCTGCAATAACTGTTCAAACATCGCCGCCCGCGCCATCCCTTCTACTTCGGTATGAATGGTGTATACCGGCACGCCGCGATCATTTTCGATCGCCTTCAGGATGTAGTCGTTAAAGCCAGCCATACTGACTTCGCTACCAATCACTTCATCAAAAGTGGGCAGCGTGACAGGAATTTGCACCGTACCCAGTCGGTTGTTGCTCAGTACCGGCCTAAATGGGTGAGTACCTCGACAATCGCTGTTATAGTGGAAACCGAAGCGCTGTTTCACCTCCAGTACCCGTTTATCAGCCCGCCATCCCGCCACGGCGGAACATTTCACCGGCTGTTTGGTGCTGGCGCTCAAAGCATCAACGCCCAGTTGGATCTGTTGTGTCAACTGGGCCTCAGACCAACGACCAGCATTAGCTTGCCAGCCTTGATGATCCCAGGCATGCAGCCCCACTTCATGACCGGCTTCAGCGGTGCGCTTGATCAATGGCCCTAACGCACGTGAGATATTGCGCCCAGGCCAGGCGGTACCAGCCAAAAGAATATCCCAGCCATACAATGCAGCGGCGTTCGAACGCAGCATTTTCCACAGGAACTTCGGACGTAAAAGGCGCCAAAGATGACGCCCCATATTGTCCGGTCCAACGCTGAAGAAGAAACTGGCCTGTATATGATACTGCTCAAACAGATCCAGCAGCAGCGGCACCCCCTTTCGGGTGCCGCTGAAGGTATCGACATCAACCCGCAGACCAACTTTCTTCATGCACCGTTGCCCTCTTGAACGGTGGATCGCAAGAAGTAATCCAACGTATGTGTAACGGTTTGTTTCATTTCAATCGTTGGCTGCCAGTCCAGCAGACGCCGAGCATTTTTGATGCTCGGTGTGCGGTATTCAACGTCCTGATAACCTTTGCCGTAGTAGCTACTGCTTTCAATATCTTTGAAACCGGCGAACGGTGGGAAATGATCACGCAGCGGATGGCGGTTGAAGCTATCCAGCAGCATTTCCGCCAGTTCACGGATGCTCGCTTCATTGGTCGGGTTGCCGATATTGATGATCTGGCCATCGCACAAGTCATCACGGTTTTCAATAATGCGAAATAACGCTTCAATGCCGTCATTAATATCGGTGAAACAGCGCTTTTGCGCCCCACCATCCATCAGCTTAATTGGCGAACCTTCCACTAGGTTGAGGATCAGTTGGGTAATAGCGCGTGAAGAACCGATGCGCGCGGCATCCAGGCTGTCCAAACGCGGTCCCATCCAGTTAAACGGACGGAACAGAGTGAATCTCAGCCCTTCTTTGCTTCCGTAAGCCCAGATGACCCGATCTAATAATTGCTTAGATACCGAATAGATCCAACGTTGTTTATTGATCGGCCCAACGATCAAGCGTGAGTGGTCTTCGTCAAATTCTTTGTCATCGCACATGCCGTACACCTCAGAGGTGGACGGGAAGATGATGCGCTTGTTGTATTTCACGCAGTCGCGGACGATTTTCAGGTTTTCTTCAAAATCCAGCTCGAATACACGTAGTGGGTTGCGGGTGTATTCTATCGGTGTGGCGATCGCCACCAGCGGCAGCACGATGTCACATTTCTTGATATGGTACTCGATCCACTCCGAGTGAATGCTGATATCCCCTTCTACAAAGTGGAAACGTGGGTTATCGAGGAAGCGGCTGATGGCGTCGGAGCCGATGTCCAAGCCATAGATATCGTAACAATCATCGCGCAGCAGGCGTTCAGTCAGGTGGTTGCCGATAAAGCCGTTAACCCCTAGGATCAATACGCGGGTACGACGTTCCATCACCGCATTAGGCTTGGCAGCCAGGCGCACATCGGTGACAATGCCCATTTCATCCGCTAACCGACTACCCTGTACGTAAAGGCCGTTTTCGTTCTGACCAGCGACGATTTCCAACACACCCTTACCACAGGCGATAGTCAATGGAGAAGCACTCAGCACCGTCCCAGGCTGTTTATCATGCTGAATGTCCAGCACGCGGGAGCGCCAGATGATTAGCTTGCGCTGGCCGATGTAACTGAACGCGCCTGGGTAGGGTTCGGTGACCGCACGCACCAGATTATTGATTTCCTGAGCCGATTTGTGCCACAGGATCTCGCCGTCAGCGGCAGTGCGTCGCCCAAAATAGCTGGCTTCAGCTTCGTTTTGAGCTGTGAAGGTGGCTGTGCCGTTTTTCAACTTCGGCAATTCCTCTTTCAGCAGCTCTTGCGCGGCTTCCAGCACTTTTTTATGCAACGTAAGGGCCGTGTCATCTGCGGCGATCGCCACTTTGCGTTGACCGACGATATCGCCAGCATCAGGACGCTTGACCATTTTATGCAGCGTAGCACCGGTTTCGCTTTCACCATTCACCAATACCCAGTTTATCGGCGCACGGCCACGATAACGTGGCAGCAGTGAACCATGCAGGTTAAAACCACCCTGAGGTGCCAAAGACAGGATCTCATCGCTTAGCAAGTTACGGTAATAAAAAGAGAAAATCACATCTGGTTGTAACTGACGAATGCGATCAACCCACAGTGGATGGTTCACATCTTCCGGTGCATAAACCGGTAGTTCCAACTCAGCACCAAGATGCGCAACGGAGGAGAAGAAGTTGTTCTCACCAGAATCGTCGGTATGCGTGAATACAGCCTGCACATCATAACCAGCCTCAGTCAACACTTGCAAACCTGCACAACCGATATCATGGTAAGCAAAGACAATAGCTTTCATCATTCTTCTTCCTGAATTTTGTGGATCTGCTGTTCACCAACCACTTTCTGAACGAAATAACGCGGACGAGCGCGCACATCGGTATAGATACGTCCAATGTATTCACCCAACAGCCCCATACCGACAAACTGGGCACCGATAAAGGTAAACAATACCGCGAACAGGGTGAACACCCCACCCGCCGCCCATTCAGGACCCAGCAGCAGGCGCAACGCTATCAGCACCAGTGCCAGTACAAAACCAGAAAGCGCCACTACACTGCCTACAACGCTGAGCAAACGCAGCGGTGTAGTCGTCAAGCAGGTAACCAAATCATACATCAGGTTGATCAGCTTCATCAGGCTGTATTTGGAATCGCCAAACTCACGTTCAGCATGGCGCACGTCAATTTCGGTAGTGCGTCTGGCGAAGGTGTTTGCCAGGATAGGAATAAAGGTGCTGCGTTCATGGCAGTGCAGCATTGCCTCAATGATATGACGGCGATA
This sequence comes from Serratia symbiotica, assembly GCF_000821185.2. NCBI lineage: Bacteria > Pseudomonadati > Pseudomonadota > Gammaproteobacteria > Enterobacterales > Yersiniaceae > Serratia > Serratia symbiotica. Next base: position 1,271,059 of record NZ_CP050855.1, read on the forward strand.
GGCTCGCAGCATGCAGCCGTAGTCACCCATCGATTTGCCGGTGGCACGCTGAATCATCATGTTGATGACACGTGATGCGCTTTTACGGAACCATGAGTCCTGACGATTGGCGCGCACCGTGCCCACTACGTCATACCCTTCCTCCGCTACGCTGACTAGCCGTGGGATCTCTTCCGGCGGGTTTTGTAGATCAGCATCCAGCGTGATGATCAGATCGCCAGTCACTTGGTTGAAACCGGCCATGATCGCTGAGTGTTGGCCGTAGTTGCGATTCAACAGTACGGCAATCACCTGGCTTTCCGGCTGTTGCGCAGCGGCAGTCAGTATCTCGGCAGAGCCATCGCTGCTACCATCGTCAACCAGGATGATTTCATAGGGTTGCGTTAATTGCTTACAGGCGGCAGTGGTACGTTCAAGCAAAGCAGGCAAACTTTCCTGCTCGTTGTATACTGGTATGACCACCGACACTTTTTTTATTGGTTCAACACAAGACACGTAATGGCTCCACAACAGAAAATAAGGCTTTGACCACGCGATCAACATCAGCATCGGTCATACTAGGGAATAATGGTAAAGTGCACAAACGCGCTGAATTCCATTCAGTGTTGGGCAACGACAGTAGCGGATAACGCTCACGATAATACTTCTGGGTGTGCGCGGCGCGGAAATGCAGGCCAGTGCCAATCCCCACGTCTTTTAGGCGCTCCATCAGGAGATCGCGGTCAATACCACAGCGCTCAACGTCGACACGTACCATAAACAGGTGCCACGCGTGATCGTGCGGGTAGGCCGGTAGTCCCAGGGGCAAGAACGGTGAACCTTCAAGCGCTTGCAAGTAACGTTTCGCCAGCACCTGCCGGCGAGCATTCAACTGAGGCAAACGCGCCAGTTGTACCACGGCTATCGCCGCATGAACATCGGAAAGATTGTATTTATAGCCCGGCTCCACCACTTCAGCCTGTGGCCGACGCCCCAATTGCTGGCGGTCAAAGGCGTCCACAGCCAGACCATGGAACTTCAGGCAGCGCAGACGATCCGCCAGTGCATCGTCATCGGTGGCGATCACCCCCCCCTCAGCACAGGTCAGGTTCTTGATCGCGTGAAAAGAAAAAATTGCCGTACCGCGCGCCCCGACCCACTCACCGTTGTAACGAGCACCTACCGCATGGGCGGCATCTTCGATTAACGGGAGATTATGGCGTTGCGCTGCAGCACGCAGCGCATCCATCTGTAATGGTGCGCCAGCATAGTGTACCGGGATGATAGCTTTAGTTTTTGCCGTGATAGCAGCTTCAACATCGTCAGCGTTGACCATCAGCGTTTCACGGTCAACATCAATCATAACCGGCGTAGCACCGAGCAATTCGATCATATTAAGGGTGGAAACCCAGGTTTGCGAGGGGGTAATAACTTCATCGCCTGGCCCGATGCCCAGTGCCATCAAGGTAATATGCATTCCCGCAGTAGCGGAACAGACGGCAATCGCATGCTTACATCCGAAGGTAGAACAGAACTCACTTTCCAGCATCTGATTTTGCGGCCCTGTGGTGATCCAACCAGAACGCAGTACCTTTTCTACTGCCGCGATTTCTTCATCGCTGATCGCGGGACGCGAGAAGGGCAAAAATTGATCCATAGTTAACCCCAGACGTATCGAGCTTCTTTTGGTGACACTGTATATCTCTTTTATTTAACTGATATTAAACGCCAGAGAAAATCGTTACCGATGGGCTATGACCGCAACCTTAAGATGCAAATTGTTATCAGTTAGATTCTCTGGCAGAAGGAACCGTCACCTTCTATTTAAACTTGATAATAAAAATAATTTATCTTAGTCATTAATAACTATTTACTTGTTCTCTTTGCAACGAAGACAGCCTAGCACGCCATCAATGGTTTTCAAGAGAAATAGATGAAAAAGAATCCTGGCCTGTCGTGGTTGGCGATGAAAAAGGCCGCAAAAGCGGCCTTTTGGGTTTCACATCACCTACTCTTTAGGGCTGGCGTTCTCAACCCGACTTTTCAGCTTCTGACCCGGACGGAAGGTGACCACGCGACGCGCCGTGATCGGAATGTCTTCGCCGGTCTTGGGGTTACGCCCCGGACGTTGGTTCTTGTCACGCAGATCAAAGTTGCCAAAACCTGACAATTTCACCTGTTCACCGCTCTCAAGAGCCCGGCGAACCTCTTCAAAAAACAGTTCTACCAGATCTTTAGCATCCCGTTTGCTAAGCCCAAGCTTTTCAAACAGGTATTCTGACATTTCAGCTTTAGTAAGCGCCATAGATTCAATCCCTCAAGGATGCTTGGAATCGCTGTCTTAAAGCCTCTACACATTTTGCAACGGTAGCGGCTATCTCCTCTTCTTCAAGTGTACAAGCTGTGTCCTGCAATATCAGACTGATAGCCAGGCTCTTATGACCCTCTGCTACGCCCTTGCCACGGTACACATCAAATAAGTTTACGCCAACTATCTGATTTACGCCAACTTTCTTACACTCTGCCAATATATCTTCTGCGGCGACATTTTCAGCCACCACTACAGCGATATCACGGCGGTTTGCCGGGAAGCGAGAGATTTCCCGCACCTGAGGCACGGCGCGCCTTGCGACCTTGTCCCATTGCAATTCGAACACCAGGGTGCGGCCATTAAGATCCAGTTTGCGCTCCAGTTCTGGATGAACCACACCAATATAACCTACGCATTCGCCGTGTAAATAAATTGCCGCACTTTGCCCTGGGTGCAACGCTGGATTGGCCACCGCCCAGAACTGAATTTCGGATAATTTACCAGTCAACTCTAGGACAGATTCCAGTTCCCCTTTTAAATCATAAAAATCGATTGGCTTACACGCCAAATCCCAGTGCTCGTCGTGGGTATGGCCAGCGATCACCCCCGCCAGCATGACATCCTGGCGGATACCCAAATTTGCCGAAGTATCAGGCACAAAGCGCAGGCCGCTTTCGAACAGGCGCAGGCGAGTTTGCTGGCGGTTCTGGTTATATACCACCGCAGACAGCAGGCCAGTCCACAACGACAGCCGCATCGCTGACATGTCAGCCGAGATTGGGCTAGGCAGGATCAGTGCTTCCTCGCCAGGGTGCAGTAACGCCTGCACTTTAGGATCGACAAAGCTGTAGGTGATCGCTTCTTGAAAGCCGTGATCAACCAGCAGGGTCTTTACACGTTCCAGTGTCAGATCAGCCTCAGGGTGTTTAGTCATCACCAAATCGGCGCGCACCGGCACGTCAGGGATGTTATTGTAGCCGTAAACACGTACTACTTCTTCAACCAGATCTTCTTCAATTTTCATGTCGAAACGCCAACTTGGCGCAACCACCAACCAGGTGTCGCCTTGATCGGTAACCTGGCACCCAAGGCGACGCAGAATATCGCTGACCTGCTCGCTCGGCACCACATGGCCGAGCAGGCGATCCAGCTTCTTGCGGTGCAACTGAATAGTCGCACGCTTGGGCAGTTCGTTTTCATCAGTGACATCAATCACTGGGCCAGCCTGGCCACCACAAATGTCAATCAGCAGGCGGGTGGCACGCTCCATCGCTTGGTATTGTATCGCGGGGTCCACGCCACGCTCATAGCGGTGAGAAGCATCGGTATGCAGACCCTGGCGACGTGCACGGCCAGTGATCGACAGCGGGTTGAAGAAGGCACACTCCAGCAGCACGTCCTGAGTCTCATCATTTACCCCGGAATACTCGCCGCCGAAGATCCCCCCCATCGCCAGCGCTTTATGATGATCGGCGATCACTAAGGTGTCGGCATTCAATTTGACTTCGTTGCCATCCAGTAACGTCAAGGCCTCCCCTTCTTCGGCCATGCGCACCACGATGCCGCCTTCGATGCGATTCAGATCAAAGGCATGCATCGGCTGGCCAAGCTCCAGCAACACGTAGTTGGTGACGTCGACCACCGCATCAATGGAACGAATGCCACAGCGGCGCAGTTTTTCACGCATCCACAACGGGCTGCTAGCCTTGATGTTGATGCCTTTTACCACACGGCCGAGATAACGCGGGCACCCCTGAGGCGCATCAACACGAACGGGTAGCGTAGTGTCAATGGTAGCGACAACCGGACTCATATCCGGTTCGGTCAAGGCCATTTGGTTAAGCACGCTGACATCACGCGCGATGCCGATAATACCCAGGCAGTCGGCGCGGTTTGGCGTGACGCTGATTTCGATGGTGTTGTCACTTAGTTGCAGATAGTCACGGATATCGGTACCGATCGGCGCGTCTTGTGGCAGTTCGATGATGCCATCATGGTCGTCGGAAATACCCAGTTCGGAAAACGAACATAGCATGCCTTCCGAAAGTTCGCCGCGCAGTTTAGTCGCCTTGATTTTGAAGTCACCCGGCAGTGTCGCGCCCACGGTAGCTACTGCCACTTTCAATCCAGCACGGCAGTTTGGTGCGCCGCAGACGATATCCAGCAAGCGATCGTCGCCAATGTTGACTTTGGTGACGCGCAGTTTGTCGGCGTTTGGATGCTGGCCGCATTCGACCACTTCGCCCACCATTACGCCGTGAAAGGCACCAGCGACCGGTTCCACCCCATCTACTTCCAAGCCTGCCATGGTGATTTGGTCGGATAATGCTTCGCTGCTGACGGCCGGGTTTACCCACTCGCGCAACCAGAGTTCACTGAATTTCATGTGATATTCCCGCCCTACTTAAACTGTTTGAGGAAACGCAGATCGTTTTCGAAAAACGCCCGTAAATCCGTGACACCGTAGCGCAACATCGTCAGACGCTCCATGCCCATGCCAAAGGCAAAGCCGGAGTAAATTTCCGGATCGATGCCGACATTGCGCAGAACGTTCAGATGTACCATGCCGCAACCAAGCACTTCCAGCCACTTGCCATCCTTGCCCATCACGTCAACTTCTGCGGACGGTTCGGTGAAAGGGAAGTAAGACGGACGGAAACGAACCTGCAAATCTGCTTCAAAGAAATTGTTCAAGAAATCGTGCAGCGTTCCCTTCAGGTTGGTAAAACTGATCTCTTTATCGACGATCAACCCTTCCATCTGATGGAACATTGGGGTGTGAGTTTGATCGTAGTCGTTACGATAAACACGGCCCGGTGCAATAATACGAATTGGCGGCTTCTGGTTCTTCATGGTGCGAATTTGCACACCAGAAGTCTGGGTACGCAGAAGACGCGTGGCATCGAACCAGAAGGTATCGTGATCGGCACGCGCAGGGTGGTGACCAGGAATATTCAACGCGTCAAAGTTATGATAGTCATCTTCAATTTCCGGCCCGGTGGCCACAGAGAAGCCCAACTCAGCAAAGAAGGTTTCGATACGATCGATAGTGCGAGTCACCGGATGCAACCCACCGTTTTCCATACGGCGACCCGGTAGAGAAACATCAATGGTTTCGGCAGCCAAACGCTCGTTCAACACTGCGGTTTCCAGTGCTTTTTTACGTGCATTCAACGCATCCTGTACCGCCTGTTTCGCCTGATTGATCACCGCACCAGCCGCTGGACGATCTTCTGGTGGCACGTCACGTAGAGACTGCATTTGCAGGGTAAAATGGCCTTTTTTGCCAAAATATTCGACGCGTACCAAATCCAACGCGGCAGCATCCTGGGCATCTTCTATGGCTGCCTTGGCATTGGCAACACGCTCTGCGAGATGTGGCATTGCTTTCCTCTTCTTTTGGCCGCTATGGCCCTAATTAATTGTTATCGATTATTCGAACACGCCTTTGGTTTATCTTCAAAGACTTTCAAGTCGTAGCTCGCGGGCTAACTCGCGACAAATCGGTCAGTAACCGATTTGAACAGCGCTACGGCTCAACAGCCGAAGAAGATGTCACCCCAAAAAAGAAAAGCCTCCACAAGGGAGGCTTAGGCGCTACTTTTCGTTTCTTTTCTTATGCGCAAGCCTCCTGAAATCAGACGCTAAAGCAAAAAAAGCAGCGAAAAATAGCGACGTACATGGATTGCGTTACCTTATCGATGATTACCCACCTGTGCTATAGCCATTGGCCATGAAAGTCAATATTTGTAGCTATAAACGATGAATAAAATAAGAGGGAGCAGGCCCCCTCTTTTGACTTTCCTACACCAAAGCTGCTTTCGCTTTCTCAACCAGTGTGCTGAAGGCCACTTTGTCGAAGACTGCGATATCAGCCAGGATCTTACGGTCAATTTCAATAGAGGCTTTTTTCAGGCCGTTAATGAATTTGCTGTAAGACAGACCGCTCTGGCGAGCAGCAGCGTTGATACGTGCAATCCATAGCTGACGGAACTGACGCTTGCGTTGGCGACGGTCACGGTAAGCATACTGACCTGCCTTGATTACCGCCTGGAAGGCAACACGATATACGCGCGAACGGGCACCGTAGTAGCCTTTCGCCTGCTTCATAATTTTCTTGTGACGTGCGCGTGCAATTACACCACGTTTTACGCGAGCCATATGCTCTCTCCTAAAGTCTTATTCTAAATTCAAAAAGATGATTTATGCGTACGGCAGGCACGCGATAACCAGAACCAGATCGCTTTTGGACACCAAGCCTTTTGGCCGCAGGTGACGTTTACGCTTGGTTGCTTTTTTGGTCAGAATATGACGTAGGTTAGCATGTTTGCGCTTAAAACCACCGCTACCGGTCTTTTTAAAGCGTTTGGCTGCACCACGTACAGTTTTAATCTTTGGCATTTTAATTAAATCCACTTCGCATTGTTAAACAACGAATCAGTTAGGCGAATAAAACCCACACAACCCAATCGCTGTGCGGGTTCGATTACTTGGAAGCCTTACTGTTTCTTCTTCGGTGCGAGCACCATGATCATCTGACGGCCTTCGATCTTCGTCGGGAAGGATTCAACAACGGCCAGATCAGCTTCTTCACACAGATCTCTACGGACGCGGTTAAGCACTTCCATACCGATCTGTTGGTGCGCCATTTCACGTCCACGGAAACGCAGAGTGATTTTGGCTTTATCGCCATCTTCCAGAAAGCGAACCAGGTTGCGTAGTTTGACCTGATAGTCGCCATCATCAGTACCAGGACGGAATTTGATTTCCTTAACCTGAATAACTTTTTGCTTCTTCTTCTGTTCTTTGGTCGACTTGCTCTTCTCGTAGAGGAATTTGCCGTAATCCATGATCCGGCAAACTGGCGGTTCGGCATTTGGGCTGATTTCTACTAAATCAACGCCCGCTTCCCCGGCTTTTTCAAGAGCTTCATTCAGACTGACAATACCAATCTGCTCGCCATCGATGCCTGTTAGGCGAACTTCTTGCGCCCGAATTTCTCTGTTAATGCGATTGGGACGCGCCGGTTGAACTCGTTTTCCGCCTTTAATACTTTATTCCTCCAGTTGATGAAGACTACGGCTGCGGATCTCTTTTAGCAGCTTGTCTACGACTTCGTTTACGTCTTGGCTTCCCAAGTCTTTGCCACGGCGGGTACGAACGGCAACGTTGCCTGCTTCGACCTCTTTATCACCGCATACCAACATATAAGGAACCCGACGTAATGTATGCTCGCGAATTTTAAAGCCTATCTTCTCATTTCTCAAGTCTGCTTTAGCGCGAATACCGGCATCTTGCAGTTTTTTGGTCACTTGCTGGACATAATCGGACTGGCTGTCGGTGATATTCATCACCACGACCTGCACCGGAGCTATCCACGTTGGGTAGAATCCAGCGTATTCTTCAGTAAGGATACCGATGAAACGTTCCATGGAACCCAATATGGCGCGGTGAATCATTACCGGCACGACACGATCGTTGTCTTCGCCAACATAGGATGCGCCTAAACGACCCGGTAAGAAGAAATCGAGCTGCACGGTACCACATTGCCATGCGCGATCCAAACAATCATGCAGGGTAAATTCAATTTTTGGTCCGTAGAAGGCCCCCTCACCCGGCTGATATTCAAATGGAATACCGTTTTCAGTCAGTGCAGCGGCCAGGTCTTCTTCCGCACGAGTCCACATATCATCCGTGCCAATACGCTTCTCAGGGCGGGTAGACAACTTAACTGCAATCTTGTCGAAACCAAAGGTAGCATATACATCATAGACCATACGAATGCATGCGTTCACTTCGGCACGCACCTGCTCTTCGGTACAAAAGATGTGGGCGTCATCTTGCGTAAAGCCACGTACACGCATCAAACCGTGCAGAGAACCCGAAGGCTCGTTACGGTGGCAACTGCCGAACTCCCCCATGCGCAACGGCAAATCGCGGTACGACTTCAAACCTTGGTTGAAGATCTGTACATGGCCTGGGCAGTTCATCGGCTTAATACAGTACTCGCGGTTTTCCGACGAGGTGGTGAACATGGCGTCTTTATAGTTTTCCCAATGGCCCGTTTTTTCCCACAGCACACGATCCATCATGAACGGACCTTTCACTTCCTGATACTGATACTCTTTGAGCTTCATGCGCACAAAAGCTTCCAATTCACGGAAAACGGTCCAGCCATCGTTGTGCCAAAACACCATGCCAGGTGCTTCTTCCTGCATATGATACAGGTCGAGCTGTTTACCGATCTTACGATGATCGCGTTTGGCTGCTTCTTCCAAACGTTGCAGGTAGGCGTTCAACTGCTTCTTATCCGCCCAAGCGGTGCCGTAGATACGCTGCAACATTTTATTTTTGCTGTCGCCGCGCCAGTATGCGCCAGAAGTTTTTTGTAGCTTGAAATGATGGCAAAAACGCATATTCGGCACATGTGGACCACGGCACATGTCGATGTATTCTTCGTGATGATACAGGCCAGGACGATCATCATGGCCGATGTTCTCGTCCAGAATCGCCACTTTGTAGCTTTCACCACGCGCAGCGAAGGTATCACGCGCCTCTTGCCAACTGACCTTTTTCTTGATGACATCGTAGTCTTTGTCAGCTAGCGCATGCATCCGCTTTTCCAGCAGATCCAGATCTTCCTGCGTCAAAGTACGTTCGATGTCAACGTCATAGTAGAAACCGTTATCGATCACCGGGCCGATGGCCATTTTAGTGTCCGGCCACAACTGTTTAATGGCGTGTCCCAACAGGTGCGCACAAGAGTGGCGCATGATTTCCAGACCCTCGGCATCCTTGATGGTGATGATCGCTAACTGCGCATCGGATTTAATCAAATCACAGGCGTCAACCAGCTCACCATTGACACGGCCAGCAATACAGGCTTTCGCCAAACCAGGGCCGATATCACGGGCAACATCCAACGGGGAAATGGGGTAATCAAAATGACGCTGACTTCCGTCGGGAAGCGAAATAACAGGCATTAAAAATCCTTATCTACAGTGGTGACCCACACGACAGATCACATGCAATACAAAAATTGAGTTTTGGGTTTGCTCAGTTAGGTGGCAGATCTCGCCCACAATTGCCAGATTGAAACCTAACTTGGTGTACAGAATGAAGGGGTTACCCCACTCAGCCGCGTTCGGCTTGTGGATGGTATCATCAAATTGTGCCAAAGATACAGAGCGCTGATGGCAAGCGGGAAATGATACATCAGGAAGCTAGTCTTTCCTAGCTGTCACCCGGCCTCACATTTCCACACAAAGATGCGAAAAGAGGCCGGGATAATGACAACTTACGGTTGACTTTCGGTCACACGTTGGGTGTTGGTGGTTACCCCCCACAACCCGGCCAGTGCGCTGATCACCGCGCCGATAAATAATGCGAAGAACGACCACAGCGCCGCATGTGACAAGGCCTCTGCCGCTGCCGCCGCCTGCTCACGCGCATTTTGTTTCAACTCGTCATATTCTTGTGCGGCCTGATTAATTTTCACCTGCGCCTGATCTAAACGCTGGTTGACTAGCTCAGCAGTTTTATTTTTCGCCTCGACCAGATTTTTGACGATCTGATCGACTTGCTGCCGTGTCATATCGGTATTTTCCACGAGGGATTTTTTCAGTGCATCTTGATCAATATCCTGTGAGATAGCCTCACCATGTTTTTTCAGCTTGCCAATCAGTTCCTTAATAACGGCATCACTATTGTCAGGTTGCAGCGCCAGCGTTTTCACCGCAGCACCTAACTCATTCTTGGCGGCGTTCAACTGCTGCTGCATAAATTCAGGTTGCAGCGAAGGAATTCCGCTTTTTTTCAGCGCGGCGACCACGTCCCCTTGCAGTTGCTTGTTATCCAGTTGAGTATCAATGCCCAATTTATCGAAGACATTGCCTCCGGCATCCGCCAGCCCTGAGGCTCCTTTACCAATCATCGACCCAGTGCCGGAAATCAGGCTACCGGAAGTTGAAGCAATGGCGCTAAATACCTGACCAGTAGCCTTCATTGCAGAGCCTACCAGTAGTCCACCAAGCACTGCGGCGACGATCAACGAGGAGGCCCAAACCAAGAAGCCATGGATAAGACCGTCATTGGCGGCCAAGCGCCCAGCAATAAATGCCCCCGCAGCCAGGCTAATGATGATAGAAACCGCTGACCACACCACCACTGTGGTGCCCGCTCCGTTAACCGGATCATCCGATGTTGGGTCAACGATGGAGAACCCTAGGCTGGTACCGAGGGTAGACAGTAACAGTGACACCGCGAGTACGGTCATCACGCCGCCGATCACGCTGCCCCAGGAAATTTTTCTCACCGATACCAATTCGTTTGCCACTGACATAGTAAAACCCCTTTAAGCTTTTCGATTAAAAAAACGCCCTAAATCCCTACCAGTATAGGCACAATTAAATATCAAAGAGATAAAACCAGAAAAATTGATAAAAATAATTAATGATAGTTACATGATTAATACGGCAATAACCCTGGCTGAACGGGGCCGTTATTGCGATACATTTGACCATTAAAAAGGATGCGATAAACCGCGCCTCTTTAGAATAAAAATCTATCTCATTAAGCGCACATAGGGTATGTGAGGATTGTGAGCACTGCCCAGAGTTAAAATGGCAAATAAAAATAGCTTCTAAGCACACGACGCCTCAAGACTTGATACAGTAGCGGAGATATAAGGCCAATAGGTTAAATATCATAGAATTAAAGAGTCTATTGCGAGGTTCTTATCTTGATAGAAATCGCGAGAATGGCGATAGATCGCGATTTTTCGCGATGCAAAAGGCACCCTGCCAAGGTTTGAGGCTACTGTAACATCGCCTGATAAGTGGTGGTCACCTTAGACAAATAGCGCGGTGCCTGCGGGGCTGGGTGATTTTTCTGAATGTGCTGATAAAACTCATCTGGACTCATCTGATTAATGCGACTCACCGCGACACGCTTGTCCAACGCGAAGGTACGCAGCATAGCGCCCGCGCCGTTGACATAAGCCACAATGGTGGCGTAACGCAATGTCTGTGGGTTGTTGATCCCGGCGAGTTGCTGGCTTTGGATAATATTGATATAGGCCGTTCCAAGATCAATATTGACTGCTGGGTTCTTCAACTCACGCAAGCTTGGCTGTCCACTGAGGCCTTTAAGGCGATAGGCATCACGTCCAGCGGTGGAAGGTTTCAACTGCATTAATCCCACAGCGTTCGAGGCGCTGACCACATTCGGGTTAAACCCGGATTCCACTTGAATAATTGCCTTGATTAGCGTTTCGTCGACACCATAATGGCTGGCTGCCTGACGAATGTCATCATTGTAAGCTACTGGCTTGCCTGTCCGGTTTACCGGAACCTGCGTAGGGAGTTTTATCCCATCGTTGCAGGTCATACCGCTGCTTGAAATAGTGTTCGCCGATTGCGGATTTTTAGCACACCCCGACAAAAGCAGAATCGCTGCCAGACAACCTGTTTTTATTTTCACAGAAAATATCACTCCCTTCAATGAAGCACATACCATACACAAATGGTAAGGATACTTACACTCACTTTTAGTCTAACCTCGCTGTGCGTATAGCAAGAGGTAAATTATCAATCAATCTGTCCCTACATGCTTTGTAGTAACTTTGCTACTGAGTGGCAGGATATATGTTGGTCAAGTTGAGCAAACATATATCCTGTGAAAGCCCCGCAGCAGTGCTCACCTGCCATTGCCGGATATAGCCTACACTTGGAGTGACCAGATTGAGAGGTTACATATTGAAACATAAAATATTATAAGTCACTAACTGGTATTATTTTCTCAGTAGCGGAAATAATTTACTTTCTATCCATGGATGTCGCTTGACTTTGTTATAAATGAAATTGATAATCAATTTCATTTATAACAATACCGGGTAGGTACTACTATGCTGTTGAAAAATATTGCTTATACTCGTCACTGTCTGCGCCAGGCAGCCGCTTTTTTCCGACCGTTCGGCCTACTCTGTCTATTGCTAAGCGCCAGTCTCTTTAGTCAAACCGCTTTGGCGGAGAAGAAGTTCCGCGTGGTGACCACTTTCACCATTATTCAGGACATTGCACAGAATGTGGCAGGTGACGCCGCAGTAGTGGAATCCATCACCAAGCCGGGCGCAGAAATCCACGATTACCAACCCACGCCCCGCGATATCGTCAAAGCGCAGCATGCCGATCTGATCCTGTGGAATGGCATGGATCTGGAACGTTGGTTCCAGCGCTTTTTCGAGAACATCAAACAAGTGCCAGCGGCGTTCGTGACCAAAGGTATTACCCCGCTGCCGATCCGCGAAGGCCCTTACAACGGTATCCCGAACCCGCATGCCTGGATGTCGCCAAGCAACGCGCTGGTGTATATCGAAAACATCCGTAAGGCACTGGTACAATATGATCCGGCCAACGCAGCGACCTATAACCGTAACGCCAAAGCCTACGCCGCTAAAATCAGCGCACTCGATGCCCCACTTCGCGAACGCCTGTCACGCATTCCTCAAGCCCAGCGCTGGTTAGTGAGCAGTGAGGGTGCTTTCAGCTATCTGGCGAAGGACTACCAACTAAAAGAGTTTTACCTGTGGCCGATCAACGCCGATGAGCAGGGGTCACCGCAGCAGGTTCGCCGCGTAGTCGATGCAGTGCGCACCCACCATATTCCGGTAGTGTTCAGCGAAAGCACCATTTCAGACAAGCCAGCCAAGCAAGTGGCGAAAGAGACTGGTGCCAAATACGGCGGCGTGCTGTATGTCGATTCATTGTCTACCCAAGACGGGCCAGTGCCTACCTATATCGACCTGCTTAGGGTCACCGTAGAAACCATCGCTAAAGGATTTAATCAATGACCAGCGAGGTTTTTGTCCGCCCTGAGTTGAGCGTGGACAATGTGACGGTAACCTACAACAATGGCCATACCGCGATCCACAGTGCCAACTTTACCCTTAGAGGTGGTTCCATTTGCGCACTGGTCGGTGTTAATGGCAGTGGCAAATCCACGTTGTTCAAAAGCATCATGGGCCTAGTCAGGCCCACTGCTGGACGGGTGCTGTTAAGTGACAAGCCAGTGTCAGACGCCTTGAAAAAAAACCTTATCGCCTATGTACCGCAAACCGAGGAGGTAGACTGGAACTTCCCGGTGCTGGTAGAAGACGTGGTAATGATGGGCCGTTACGGCAAGATGAACTTCCTGCGTATCCCCGCGCAGGAGGATCGGCTGCGGGTTGACAAAGCACTGGAGCGCGTTGGGTTAAGCGAATTGCGTACCCGGCAAATTGGTGAGCTATCCGGTGGTCAAAAGAAGCGCGTATTCCTGGCACGGGCGCTGGCTCAACAGGGTACAGTGCTGCTGCTCGACGAACCGTTCACCGGCGTTGACGTCAAAACTGAAAACGCAATTATAGACCTGCTGCGTGCGCTGCGTGACGAAGGCCACCTGATCCTGGTTTCCACCCACAACCTCGGCAGTGTACCGGAGTTCTGTGACCAGGTGATCCTGATTAACCGCACGGTGCTGGCTGCCGGGCCGACAGCAACCACCTTTACCCAAAGCAATCTGGAACAAGCATTTGGCGGTGTACTACGCCATATCAATCTGTCTGGGACGGATCTGCATGACGATAACGATCCGCGTACCGTGACTGTGTTGACCGATGACGAACGGCCAGCAGTATTCTACGGCCATACCAAAAACGACCCGCCATCACAAAGCCAGCAACAGGAGAAACACCCCAGATGATGGAACTCCTGATGCAACCTTTCAGCTACAACTACATGGTAAAAGCCATCTGGGTCAGCGCCATCGTCGGTGCTGCCTGCGCGTTCCTCTCGGCCTACCTGATGCTGAAAGGCTGGTCGCTGATGGGTGATGCGTTGTCGCATTCGGTGGTGCCTGGCGTGGCTGGTGCCTATGCCCTTGGCCTGCCCTACGCCGCAGGCGCATTCTTTACTGGCATGTTGGCGGCGTTGGCGATGACGCTGGTGCGCCACATCACCCGCCTGCGTGAAGATGCGATCATCGGCTTCATCTTTTCCACCTTCTTTGCGGTTGGCCTGCTGATCGTTTCACTCAATCCGACTTCGGTTAATGTGCAGTCAATTATCTTCGGCAACATTCTTGGCATCGCCGACAAAGATGTACAGCAGGTTGAAATCATCATCGGCATATCGCTGTTGATCCTGTGTTTACTGTGGAAAGACCTGCTGGCGGTATTCTTTGATGAAAATCACGCGGTTTCGATCGGCCTGTCGCCATTGCGCCTTAAGATCTTGTTCTTCACCCTGCTCAGCGCCTGTACCGTAGCCGCACTGCAAACCGTCGGTGCCATCTTGGTGATCGCTATGGTGATTACGCCGGGAGCCACCGCTTATCTACTGACTGACCGTTTCAGCCGGTTGGTGCTCCTCGCCATCACTATAGGCGCGTTGACCAGCGGTATCGGTGCCTACCTGAGCTTTTTCCTCGACGGTGCCACCGGTGGTGTGATCGTTACCTTGCAAACGCTAGTGTTCCTGGTGGCCTTCTTCTTTGCCCCTAAACACGGTTTGCTAGCATCAAAACGTCGTATGGCGCGTGAATACCCTGGGGGACACTGATGGAAAACTTGTATCAACTGTTCAGTGAACCTTTCGCTTACCCGTTTATGCAGCGGGCGATTATCGCTGCCATCGCCACTGGCGTGATCTGCGCAGTACTGTCCTGCTATCTGGTGCTCAAGGGCTGGTCACTGATGGGCGATGCTATTTCTCACGCGGTGCTGCCAGGCATGGTAATAGCGTTCGTACTCAGTATTCCACTCGCGATCGGTGCCTTTCTTTCCGGCATTTTCTGCGCGGTGGCTACTGGCTACCTGAAAGAGCACAGCCGGGTGAAGGAAGATACGGTAATGGGCATCGTCTTCTCTGGCATGTTCGCCTTCGGGCTGGTGCTATTTTCGCGTATCGACACCAATCAGCACCTGACCCATATCTTGTTCGGCGATATGCTGGGTATTACCGACGATGAATTGAAGCAAACGCTGTTGATCGCTGGTGCCACCCTGGTGATAATGGTGCTAAAGCGCAAAGACTTCATGCTTTACTGCTTTGACCCACACCATGCACGGGTGATTGGCCTGCCGGTGAAGCTGCTGCACTACGGACTACTGTGCCTACTGGCGCTGACCATTGTCGCCTCGTTGCAGGCAGTGGGGGTGATTTTAGTGATTGCAATGCTGATTGCACCAGGCATCATTGCCTTTATGTTGTGCCGTAGTTTTGACCGCATGTTGATCGTCGCAACGCTGGTTTCGGTATTTTCCTGCGTGCTCGGCACCCTGATCAGTTTCCATATCGACGGCGCTACCGGCCCCTGCATCGTGATCGTTCAAGCAATGCTGTTCGTCATCGCTTTGCTTTACAGCAAGCTGCGACCGTTACAGCATCATCAGCAGGTATTGCTCAAAGATAAACTCTGATAACAGCGCGGCGTGCACTCGCCGCCGCGCAACTCTAACCTAATCGGTCTAAGGCGCTGAAACTCGTCCAGCGCTTTCTTTCCTTCGCCTGACCCGACAGATAAACCCTTTTTGATGTTCATAACATGAAAATTCCCCCATTAGGGAGTAACAAACTGCTGTAAAAACGGGAAAAATAAGCATTTGGTTACAGGGTAACTGCTTCCGCTGCCAGGAATTTTTATATATACTGGATAAATTAACAGTTTATCAGCCGGAATAACCACAGCATGACTGCGGAAGGACATCTTATATTCTCTGTCGCTTGCGCGATCTTCGCCAAAAAGGCCGAGGTGACATTAGAACTGACCACTGGCGACTGGTGGCACATTATCCCGGCCGCATTGCTGACTTCGCTGCTGCCCGATATAGACCATCCCAAATCGGTATTGGGCCAGCGCCTGAGTTGGATTGCCATTCCCATCGCTCGCGCCTTTGGCCACCGAGGCTTCACCCACAGCCTGCTGGCGATCACCGGTGGTATAGTGCTATTCCGGTTGGAGTTTCCACGCAGTTGGCCAATCCCTCCTGACGTACTGCATGCCATGATTATCGGCTATTTCAGTCATCTCCTGGCCGACATGCTAACCCCCGCCGGCGTGCCGCTACTGTGGCCCTGCCGCTGGCGTTTTCGCCTACCGCTGCTAAATTCTCATAAAGGTAATCAATTGGAACGCGCTATGTGTCTCTGCTTGGTGGCGTTTGCTCTCTATTGGCAAGGCGGGTGCATCATTCCAATACAGTCGTATTTTGGGCAAATAAAAATATTAGATTTTAATCACACAAAATGACCAATAAATCACCAATGCGCATATTAATAATACAATAATTCTAAAAAGTTATATCCAATTCAATTTGGATATAAATAAGCCATGCAGCAAGCTGTTAGGATATTTGCATCGCTACATATGGGCGTTTATGGTCATTTTTATATGAAAAAAATTTATTGGAGACATTGTGGATGAATTTTCCACTGGTAATTAACGTGGCGATCTTTGTCGCCCTTCTATTGCTGTTAGCACAAACCCGTCACAAGCCATGGAGCCTGGCGAAAAAAGTCTTGGTCGGCCTGGGGGTCGGCGTGATATTCGGTTTGGCGCTGCAACTGACGTATGGTTCGAACAACCCAGTACTGAAAGCATCCATTAGTTGGTTCAACATCGTCGGCAACGGTTATGTGCAGTTGCTGCAAATGATCGTTATGCCGTTGGTGTTTGCCTCGATCATAAGTGCGGTAGCTAAACTGCATAATGCATCTTCACTGGGCAAAATCAGCTTCCTGAGCATCGGCACTCTGCTGTTCACCACACTGATCTCGGCACTGGTGGGCGTGCTGATGACTAACCTGTTCGGCCTCACTGCCTCAGGATTAGTTCAAGGGGTACAGGAAAGCGCACGTTTGTCCGCTATCCAAACTAACTATGTGGGCAAACTGGCTGATTTTACCGTACCGCAGATGCTGCTGTCCTTCATTCCGGCAAACCCATTTGCCGATCTGACCGGTACCCGCCCAACATCGATTATCAGCGTAGTGATCTTCGCAACCTTCCTCGGCGTAGCTTCGCTACAACTGCTGAAAGACGATAAGCCGAAAGGTGAGCGAGTGCTGATGGCTATCGATACCTTGCAGGCCTGGGTGATGAAGCTGGTGCGGCTGGTGATGAAGCTAACGCCGTATGGTGTGCTGGCGTTGATGACGAAAGTGGTCGCTGGTTCTAACATCCATGACATCGGTAAGCTCGGCAGCTTTGTGGTGGCTTCATACCTTGGTCTGGCGCTTATGTTTGTGGTGCATGCCGCCTTGCTGACCCTCACTGGCGTTAACCCGATACTGTTCTTCCGCAAAGTATGGCCAGTCATCACTTTCGCTTTCACCAGCCGTTCCAGCGCTGCCAGCATTCCACTGAACGTTGAAGCACAGACCCGCCGCTTGGGCGTGCCGGAATCCATCGCCAGCTTCTCGGCTTCGTTTGGTGCCACCATTGGTCAGAACGGCTGTGCCGGCCTGTACCCGGCAATGTTGGCGGTGATGGTCGCCCCAACTGTCGGTATCAACCCACTGGATCCTGTGTGGATAGCCACTTTGGTCGGTATCGTCACCCTGAGTTCCGCTGGCGTAGCAGGTGTTGGCGGTGGCGCAACCTTCGCCGCGCTGATTGTACTGCCAGCAATGGGCCTGCCAGTGACACTGGTCGCCCTGTTGATTTCAGTAGAGCCGCTGATCGATATGGGCCGCACCGCGCTCAACGTCAACGGTTCCATGGTTGCTGGCACCATTACCAGCCAGTTGATGAAGCAAACAGATAAAGCAGTGATGAACAACGAGGATAAAGTGAGGCTTGCTCACCACTAGTCTCCCTTTAAGCGAAAAAAAGCGGGGAACTACCTTAATGCCGATCATTTAAGGAGCGGTTGAACAATCCTGTAGCTGCTGTAAAAAGGGTTCATGTTTCTGCATGGATCCTTTTTGATAGAACTTTCTCAGGCTTTTGGCATTATCAATATCACCTCAGCGGAGCAGGTTCGTTCCCTGTCCAAACTCATTCCCGCAGAGCTTATTCATAAAGCGCTGGCTCTTACCGATACCGTGACACTGCGTAAGCGTAAACTCCCCCTCGAATCCATGGTCTGGCTGGTCGTTGGTATGGCGGTCTTCTGTAACCGCCCGATGACTGAAATCGTTAATCTTATGGGTATTACTGAGCGAACCGGTGCGCCTTTTACTGCGCGCAGTTCAGTTATTCAGCGCCGTAAAAAGTTTGGAGAGGATGTGATCCGGGAGCTGTTTGATATCACGCAGCAACACTGGAATCAGCAAGCCGCCCATCCGCAATGGTACGGGCTGCACCTGCTCGGCGTGGATGGGTTGGTCTGGCGAACTCAGGACACACCAGAGAACCGGGTTGCCTTCAGTAAACCGCAGAATCAGCATGGTGAAGGTGGCTACCCACAGGTGCGTATGGTTTGCCTGATGGAGCTGAGCAGCCATCTGATAAATGCCAGCATCTTTGACAGCGAGGCATCACGCTGTTCGATAAAGGATTTTACTCACTGGGGCTACTCCACCACTGGCAGATGGCGGGAAAGAACCGTCACTGGCTGTTACTGCTGAGAAAAAAAACACAGTATGAAGTTATTCGCCGCCTGGGGCGTGCTGATGAAATCGTCAGCCTGAAAACCACCTCACATGCACGAAAACAGTGGCCCGGACTACCGACAGAAATCACTGCCAGGCAACTGCCCCGGAAAGTGGGCGGAAAAGAGCGGCAGATGCTGAGTTCACTGACCGACCATAACAGGTATATGGGTAATGCAATCAGCGAGTTATACCAACATCGCTGGGAAATAGAGTTGGGTTACAGGGAAACCAAACAGGGAATGCTGAACAGCAGGTGGACTCTGCGCAGCCGGTTGCCGAAACTGGTACGACAGGAGCGCTGGGGCGTACTCCTGATGTATAACTTGGTACGGTATCAAATGGTTAGAATGGCGTTCCACCTAAAGGGGAATGACCTGCCCTATCAGCTGAGCTTAAGCGGTGCGATAAGCCATATAACCCGACTGCTGATAACGCGCTGCCGCTGGCCTCTCCGGGTAAAATCCCCGGAGAACTGAGGAGTCTGTATGAGCATGCAAAATGGCTGATATTACCGGGCAGGAGGGAGAGAAGTTATCCACGGGAGGTCAAGACAAAAGCGAAAAAATATCCTGACAAAAGAACTGCTGGTCACCTTAAGTGACCAGCATTAGGGAACTACCCCGTTTTTTTGTTCAGGCAATTACTTCAGGTACTGGCCGCAACGCAGCGCTTCAATACGCACATCGAGCGGCGGGTGTGACATGAGCAGTTCGCTGAACGACTTGGATTTACCGTTGATGCAAAATGCCATCAAGCTGCCTGTTTCTTGCGGCTCATAGCTGGTTTTCAAACGCTGTAACGCAGCGATCATCTTCTCGCGACCCACCAGTTTGGCAGAACCTGCATCAGCATAGAACTCACGATGACGTGAGAACCACATGGTGATCATACTAGCCAGAATGCCGAACACCAGCTCCAGCACCATCGACAACGCAAAATAGATCACCGGGTTACCGTTACTTTCCTCTTCGCCATCACGGTGATTCAGGAAGCCAGCCGCCACCTGCGCGATCAGACGCGAGAGGAAGATAACGAAGGTGTTCACAATGCCTTGGATCAGTGTCATGGTCACCATATCGCCATTGGCGATATGGCTGATTTCGTGCGCAATCACTGCTTCCGCTTCGTCGCGGCTCATGCTTTGCAGCAAGCCAGTGCTAACGGCAACCAGCGAGGCATCGCGACGCGCACCAGTGGCGAAGGCGTTAATGTCAGGCGCGTGATAGATAGCAACCTGTGGCATAGCGATACCCACCTGCTGCGACTGACGGCGCACCGTATCTAGCAGCCAATTCTCAGTTTCGTTGCGCGGCTGTTCAATCACTTCCCCACCAACGGAGCGCAGCGCCATCCATTTGGACATAAGCAACGATACAAAAGCGCCGCCAAAGCCGAATAGACCGGCCATGATCATCAGGCCCTGAACACTACTAGACTGGATCCCTGTCAGGCTGAGCACCAGCCCAAAAACCAACATCACCGCCAGGTTGGTGAGTAGGAACAGAGCTATACGCATCATAAAATATTTATTTCCTCGTAAATGTTAACAGGATACTACTTACACTACCCTAGAACGTGTGGGTATTTATCACAGTTTCAAGAATTGCGCACTATTAGCTCACTAGAAATACGAAACTTTACACAAGTGGTATGTCATCTGAGCTTAAAAATTTAAACAATTGTTACATTTAAGTAGCGTTTTTATAGGAAATCGGCAGCGCTGCTCCTTAAAGTAAGCAAAGTGCGGGTAGGGATAAAATTACCGACAAATAGGGCGAATGGCGAAAGTAAAGCCGCACAGATAACTGCCAATGCAAAAAATGCCAGTCAGTAGCTTTACTGATTGGCATTACACCTGAAAGTGCGTTTTTAACGATACATTAGTGGCTTACCTGGCAGCCACCAACTGTTGAGTCACCTGGTCTTTTTCAAGATGCGCCAGATCCAGCGCTATATAGACGGTTTCATCCAGATACGGATCAGGTTGCTGATAATCCTTCGGCAGATCATCTAGCGACTTTAGCGGTTTCTTACCAGTACGCAGCAAACGATCATTGAAGCGCAGCAGGCGGGTCGCATCGTCGTCGTGGGTCTCTTTCTCACGCACGGCTAGATTGAGTGACACAATGTTGTGTTTGTCCTTCAGCGCCTTGTAATGTGCAATATCCTGCATAATGTATTGAAACTCAGGGTTCTTGGCGATGCGCTGCTGATGATCTTTCAGTAGTTTAGGTTCGAATACCGTCATATCGCCCGCTTTGATATAGTTGGTCGCTTTGATGCTGTCCCACGGCATGGCGTTATCTTCGAACGCTTCACCAGTTTCCGCCGGATCGACGCCAGTCGGCATCAGAATATCTGGTGTCACCCCTTTACGCTGAGTGCTGCCGCCGTTGATGCGGTAGAACTTCTGGATGGTGTACTGCACCGATCCTAGTTCCGGCCACTCAGGTCGCAACATCTGATCATAAATGCGGTTCAGCGACCGATACTGCTGCACCGTACCTTTACCGAAGGTCGGCTCGCCGACGATCAGCGCACGGCCATAGTCCTGCATCGCTGCCGCAAAGATCTCGGAAGCAGAGGCGCTAAAGCGGTCAACCAACACCACCAGTGGGCCTTTATAGTAAGTGACTCCGTCAGTATCAGCGTCCTCACGTACTTTCCCGTTATTGTCACGCACCTGCACCACTGGACCGCTTGGAATGAATAAGCCGGACAGCGATACTGCTTCGGTTAACGCACCGCCGCCATTGGTACGCAGATCGATGATCACACTTTTGACGTTCTGCTTAGCCATCTTCTGCAATTGGACTTTCACATCATCGGTCAGCCCCACGTAGAAGCCAGGGATGTCGAGCACCCCCACTTTCTCTTTGCCAACGGTCTTGATAGTCATTTTTACCGCGCGGTCTTCCAGACGGATGCGATCTCGCGTCAGAGTAACCATGCGAGTTTTGGCCCCTTTGCCGGCAGGAAGGATCTCCAGACGCACTTTGCTGCCCTTCGGCCCTTTGATCAGGGAGACGACATCGTCCAGACGCCAGCCAATCACGTCCGCCATACCTTGGGCTTCCTTGCTGACACCCACAATACGGTCACCCACGGTGATCGCCTTGCTCTTCGCCGCCGGTCCACCCGGCACCATAGAATTAATCAAGGTATAATCATCCTCCATCTGCAACACTGCGCCAATGCCTTCCAGCGATAGGCTCATCTCGGTATTGAACTGCTCGGTATTGCGTGGGGACAGATAGTTTGTGTGTGGGTCGATTTGACGTGCAAAGGCGTTCATCGCCAACTGGAATACGTCTTCACTGTTACTTTGCGTCAGGCGCTTGATGGCAAACTGATAACGTTTGGTCAGTGTGTCGCGGATTTGTTTGTCGGTCTTACCAGCCAGTTTGAGGTTCAACTCGTCGTAAGTGACTTTCGCATCCCACAGACTATCTAACTCAGCCTGGTCTTTCGGCCATGGCGCTTTGCTGCGGTCAAGATCGATAGTGTCGGTGCCGGTAAAGTTCATTGGCTTTTCCAGCAGCGACAACGCATAGGTGTAACGTTCAAAACGGCGTTTCAATGCCAAATTGTACAGATCGTAAAAAATATCCAACATACCGCTTTTCAGCGCTTCACCCACCTGGGTTTTTCCGTTGGCGAACTGTGCCACATCGCAAGCCTGTAACACGTTATGACTGTAGTCCAGCATATTCAGGTAGCGATCAAAGATCTTACCTGAAAAGTCTGCATCAAGGGTAAACTGCCGATAATGAGAACGAATGAACCGCGAGGTAACACGCTCACTAACCGTAGCGTGCTGCGCTTTCTGATGCAGTTGAGGCAGTTGAGTGATACGAGTATTGGCTGTTTCCTCTCCATAACTGCCCCCCGCCCACAACAACCCCACCACTACTGTTAATCTGACAAATTTATTCATGCCCTAGTTGGCCTCCGTATCAGAACTGCAAGTGTTCTGCGCGCACAATCATCGCCAGACCGGAGGAGAGTTGCACACGTACACCGTCTTTCGCAATTTCAAGTACGGTGGCAACCATCACGCTCTTACCTGCCCTGACTTTGATCTCTTGGCCAATGTTCAGTTTAGAGATATCCGTCACTGGCGCATAGCGTGGTTGGCTTTCCTCTTTGGATACTGCTCGAGATTGACGGGCTTGCTGTGGGCGCGGCTTGCGGTTCTCCGCTGCCGTTACACCTTCGCGGCGTGCAACAGGCTTTTTACCGGCTGGGCGCGGAGGGTGTGGCTCGGCACCGGCAGCATCACGCTTTTTAGCGTTTCGTTCGGCACGCTGCGCTTGAACGCGCGCTTTGGCTTCTTCAAGTTGTTGACGAGCATGATCGACATGCTGCTGTTCCAACTCGCCGCACGCATTGCCGTCCAGATCGATGCGTTGCGCGCCAACCTTGACACCATACAGATACCGCCAACTTGACGTATACAGGCGCAAAGCCGCACGCAGTTGCGTTTTGCTGAGGTTCTCTTCCTGCACACGCTCGACCAAATCCTGAAAAATACCAATCTTCAGCGGGCGAGCTTCACCTTCGGCACTAAAACAGAGCGGAAAACGCTCGGCAAGAAAGGCAATGACTTCTTTACTAGAGTTCAACTTGGGTTGATTTTCCATGAAATTTCCTGATTACAACGGGTTTGCCAACCAGTGCAGGCATGAACAGGCGTCATTATAATGACGCAATCGGTAAATGCCACGCTAACCGTAGATCAACTTGCGGCCACAGTAATGTATTTCGCACTATCACACTGTTCCAACTGTGCACAAAGCCCCGCCACCACTGCTTTTAGGCCCTGCTCATCCTCTTTATCGAAACGTTGATAAACTGTGCTATCGATATCAAGAATGCCAATAACCCGGCCACTAACGCACAGCGGCAGCACGATTTCCGCATTACTGGCCGCATCGCAGGCGATATGGCCGGGGAACGCATGAACATCACCGACCCGTTGCACGCGGTTTTCCGCTACGGCCGTACCGCACACACCTTTGCCAACCGCAATGCGCGCACAAGCGATTTTGCCTTGAAACGGGCCGAGCACTAGCTGATTGCCATCCATCAGGTAAAAACCAACCCAGTTCACGCTGTCCAGCCGCTGGTTTAGCAGCGCGCTGGCATTGGACAGTACGGCGATAAAGTTGGTTTCCCCGTCCAGTAGCGTACTCAAATCACGTTTTAATTCCGCGTAGAATTGTTCTTTTATCATGTGTTAACCATTAAACCAGCAAATATAACTACAAGCCTAAAACTGAGAACCTATAAAATAAGCACTAAATGCGTAGAGTCACAAGGTCAATCCTCGGTTGCTTCGCAAAACGCTCCCCAGCGAGGCATGTTTGCCGAACAAATACTGCCTGCTGCATCTACCAGAGCCGAAATGGCATGCAACACCGCTATCTTTCCACTTCCCACAGGGATTTGCGCATGCCAGTTGCACATTGTGGTAAACTCCTGCGCCTCTATTGCTGCCTGAGAGTTCGCCCGTGGCCAAATTCGCCGCCGTTGTTCTTCCCCCCGTTTTCCTCGATGCAATCCGAGCCGTTATGCCTGCCGAACTGTCGATGGACGATTTTATCGCCGCCTGCCAACGCCCTCTACGCCGCAGTCTACGAGTCAATACCCTCAAGATCAGCGTCGCCGATTTTTTGACGCTGGTGCAAGCTTACGACTGGCGGTTGGAGCCGATCCCTTGGTGTGCGGAAGGCTTCTGGATTGATCGTGAAGATGAAGAACTACTGCTGGGTAGCACTGCCGAGCATTTGAGCGGCCTGTTCTATATTCAGGAAGCCAGCTCGATGCTGCCGGTCAGCGCGTTGTTTGCCGATGGCGGCAAGCCGCACCGGGTACTGGACATTGCTGCGGCACCGGGTTCCAAAACCACCCAGATTGCGGCGCTGATGAACAATCAAGGCAGCATCGTCGCCAACGAGTACTCCTCCAGCCGGGTCAAGGTACTGCATGCCAACCTAAGCCGTTGTGGGGTGAAAAACGTCGCTCTAACCCATTTTGATGGCCGGGTGTTCGGCGCTGCACTACCGGAAAGCTTTGACGCCATTCTGCTGGATGCGCCCTGCTCCGGCGAAGGTGTGGTACGCAAAGATCCAGACGCCATGAGCAACTGGTCGCCAGAAAGCGTTGCCGAGATCGCCGACACCCAACGCGAATTGATCGACAGCGCTCTCCACGCGCTGGTACCGGGCGGCGTGATGGTCTATTCCACCTGTACCCTCAACGCGCAGGAAAATCAACAAATTGTCCAATGGTTGCTGACAACATACGGCAACGCAGTCAGCGTCGAACCGCTCGGCGAGCTGTTCCCTGGCGCACAACAAGCACTCACTGCTGAGGGTTTTCTGCATGTGTTCCCACAAATTTACGACAGCGAGGGTTTCTTCGTGGCACGGTTGCGCAAGAACCATACCATCACTCCACCAGCAAAACCGCACTATAAACTGGGTAAATTTCCGTTCACCCCGCTCTCTGGTAAAGAGTCGGCCGAGATCAGCCAAGCAGCAGCGGCTTTAGGCTTGGCCTGGGATGAAACCAGCCAGTTGTGGGCGCGGGATAAAGAAATATGGCTATTCCCAACAGAGCTAGAGCCATTGATCGGCAAAGTACGTTTTTCACGCATCGGCTTGAAGCTCGCAGAACGTTTTTCGAAAGGTTTCCGCTGGCAACATGAGGCGGTGATTGCCTTGGCAAGCGCGGATGGCAAACTCCGTTTTGAGTTGGATGCCACATTAGCTCAGGAGTGGTATCACGGCCGCGATCTCTACCCGCAGCAGCCACCGGAATGCGACGAGTGCATTGTGACCTATCAACAACAGCCGCTGGGCATCGCCAAGCGCATTGGTAGCCGGATAAAAAACAGCCTGCCGCGTGATCTGGTGCGCAATGGTGCGCTGGATTTTCATCTATGACTCAGAACCTATCCCATAGGCTATTTATTTTATTTGCCATTTTGGTTCTGAGCTGTAATCACCATCCTCACGGACTCCCTGTACACTGCGGTTGTTATGCGCTTTGCTGATCAAAACTGGCTGCAATAATGTACGCCTACTGGGATAGGTTCTTACTTCCCATACCGATAGGTATTTCTACTGGAGAAAGATAAGAACCAATGATGATTATGTAACCATCAATTAGCATGATAACCATTTATCGCATTTTTTATCAGGCTGTAAGATACAGAAAATCGGCAAAGTAAAAATTTTTAGTCTACTATCAAGACAATTTGGTATTCTTATTCTATTAATTAAACTGTAAGTAAATTAATGTGTTTAACTCAAGTCTAGGTGGCGTCATTAAGAGTTTTCTATTAACGTAGTAAGGAAATAATATGAAAAAGACTCTGAAGGTATTGACCTCGGTACTCACCCTGCTTACAGCCAACGGAATAGCCAACGCCGAAGGCACTATTCAAGGCACTATGGGGGTAGACTTAACCATCGGTGCTGGCTGTGCGTTAAGCGGTAGTCCAGTCGGCAGCATCATCAGCGAGTTTGCCGGACTCAGCTTTGGGACTCATTCCTCACTGGACAAAGCCATTGAAGGTAGCGCCACCCCTTTATCTTTGGCCTGCTCCACCGGCACCCACTACAAAGTTGAGCTGGACAACGGGCGAAACGCTACCGGCGAAACCCGTCGAATGGCCAGCACCACTGGTACTTTCGTCAGCTATAAGCTGTTCCAGGATGCTACCTACTTAACCAACTGGGGCAGCGCTGCCCAAGCCATGACCAACGTCGGTACCGGTGTCGCAGTCCCATTGATCGTCTATGGACGTGTATTGCCCGCTGCCGCCACGCCAGAGGCAGGCATTTATCAAGATACCGTCACCATGACGATCACCTGGTAAAAGTGCTACGGACGTTTTTTTGCTGCACCATGCTGGCACTCTGCCCAGCGACGATGGCAGACAGCAAGACCGCCATTATTGGTATCAGCGCCACTGTGGTGAGCGCCTGTGAGGCAGGCAGCACGTCAAGCGGTAACAACAGCTTTGGCTCGCTAAACTTTGGCGCATTGTACTCTCTCAGCAGTGCCGTCAGCGCTGCCAGCCAGCAGAATGCCGGTGCCATTCGGGTAAAATGCAATAACGGCACCAGCTACACTGTCTTGCTAAGTGGCGGGCGAAGCGGCAATACCGCAGCACGCTACCTGCAGAGTGCTACCGGTCAGCGGGTGAATTACAACCTTTATATCAGTGCCGCTCACAGCACTGTTTGGGATAATGTAACGGGCGTGTCGCAAACTGCCAACGGCGTGGATAACTGGCTGCCCATGTATGGCCTGATACCCGCTCAAACGACCCCGCCCCCCGCCAGCTACACCGATACAGTACAGGTTACGATCAATTGGTAATGACAATGCGCGTTTCAATCTGCGGATTATTGTTCTGCCTCCCCCTGTGCGCGGCCTTGGGCGATATCGGCACTAACGAGATGACTAAAAGCCATCCGTTTACCGTCAACGCATCGGTGGTGAAGGGCTGCGTGCTGGGGAGCGGAGCCAGTGACACCGACACTTTCGGCAACCTGAACTTTGGTCAAATATCCTCTCTAGACAGCGATATTCGCATCGTTTCCCGTATCGGTGCCGGTTCGGTCCAGTTGCGCTGCAACCCTGAGCTGAACGTGATATTAGCACTGAGTATCGGTAACCATGTCACTGGCTCGATCACCGCTGGGCGCAAATTACAAAACGCCACTAGCGGAGAAACGCTGCTATATCAGCTTTACCAAGACAGCAACTATTCCATTTTATGGGGTGACGGTAGCAATGGCGGTATGGTGCGAACCATCACCGCTACTGGCAACACGCAAGAAATCAATGTTTACGCCCGTTTGTTTTCGAGCAGTATTCTGCCCACCAGTGGCATTTACAGCGATACCGTCTTATTGACGATAATTTATTAATTTCTGAATAAGGATATAGCTATGTGCACACTCTTGCGCCTGTCGCTGATGGCGGTGTGGCTTTTGACCAGCTCAAACCAAGCGCTGGCCAGCGCATCCATTCTGATCTGGCCCATCGATCCTGTGATTGAAGATCAACAACCGGGTACCGAGCTGTGGCTGGAAAATCGCGACAAGGTGCCGGTGTATATGCAAATACGCGTGTTAGGCTGGCAACAAATGGCCGACAAAGACGATTACAGCACGCAAAGCGCGGTGATAGCCAGCCCACCAGTGGCCTCGATCGCCCCAGGTAAACGCCAGCTTATTCGCCTAATCAAACAATCGGCACCCTCAGCCGGCCAAGAGCGTGCCTATCGCGTGTTGATCGATGAAGTACCGATGAAGGATCAGCCCATCAGTGACACGCAGATGGGGCTGAAATTCCAAATGCGTTACTCGGTGCCGCTGTTTGTCAGTGGCAAGGGCGTATGGACTAAGCAAGTTAGCGGAAAACCACGCGATTTCACCACAGCCAGCCAGCCGCAGCTCAGTTACCGGTTGCTGCAACAAGGCAACCAGCGCTGGCTGGTAGTACGCAATCAGGGCATAGTCCATGCCCGTATTTCCAAAGTGACGATGCAGGGCAATACCCTGAATCCTGGTCTATTAGGGTACGTACTGCCCAGTTCTCAGATGCGCTTTGCCCTACCCTCAGCGGGCAATTTCAGCCATGGCAAATTGCTGGCGACGGTCAATGATAACGAGCAGCCCGTAGTCATCCCGTCTTACTGAGGCCCATGTGCTTGCTATCGATCGGCAATTCGGATTTAAGCCACTAGCCTACGTTGTGCTGAGCATGGCAGCTGGAGTCTGGCCATTGTTTACGTACGCCGATGACCTACCACCGCCACCCAGTCGTCTCCCTATGCCGAACACGACACTGTATTTGGAGCCGGTAGTTAATGGCCGCCAAACCGGCCAGGTGGTGCCAGTGAATTATCGCGGCGGTCATTATTACATGACCCCGCAGCAATTGAATGATGCGGGGCTACCGCTGGCTAATCAACAAACAAAGGAAATTGCGGTCGATCATCTAGATAAGGTCGATGTCAGCTACAATGGCGAAAGCCAGCAGTTGCTGATCAATGTGCCCAATGATTGGTTGCCACAGCAAAGGATCGGCGCTCAACACCCGCTGCAACCGCTACCCGCGCGCAGCAGCCTCGGTATGCTGTTCAACTACGACATTTATGCCAACCAAAGTAGCAGGCAGCGAGGTTATCTATCCGCCTGGAGCGAACAGCGGCTGTTCGATGGTTTCGGGGTGATCGCCAATACCGGTATTTTCCGCAGCAGCTTTAACAGCGTAGCCAGCGATAGCGCTGGTCACCGCTACATCCGCTACGATAGCCAATGGCGTTACACTGACGATCAGCGTTTGTTAAGCTTTACCGTCGGTGACTTTACGACCGGTTCGCTGTCTTGGAGCAGCGCAGTCCGTCTCGGTGGTGTACAGTTGGCACGCAATTTCGGCGTGCGTCCAGATCTGATCACCTACCCGCTGCCGCAGTTTTCCGGTCAGGCCGCACTGCCAAGTAGTGTCGATCTGTATATCAACAGTTATAAAGACAGCACCACCAACATCAATCCTGGGCCGTTCACCCTCGATAGCATGCCTTATATCAATGGTGCCGGCCAGGCTACGGTAGTCACTACCGATATACAGGGTCGCCAGGTCAGTACCACGGTACCGTTTTACGTCGCCAGTAATCTGCTACAACCCGGCATGAGTGACTTCAGTGTTTCCGTTGGAGTGTTGCGGCACAATTATGGCACGGCATCAGCAGATTACGGGCAGTGGGGGGTTAGCGCTAGCGGGCGTTACGGCGTCACTGACTGGCTGACGATGGAAGACCGGGTAGAAGGTGCAGCAAAACTGGCCGTTGGCGGCTTGGGCGCGAATATTCGCATAGGTCAACTAGGAGTACTCAATGCCTCATATAGCTACAGTCAAGCAGGCGATAACGCTTTCAATGGCGGAAAACCGAATGAATTCACCCCACCACCAGTCTACCGCTATACCGCTACGCATGGCACTCAAACTAGCGTCGGTCATACCTATAGCAATCAACACTTCAGCCTAAACGCCCAGCGCATCCTGCGCAGCGCCAGCTTTGGCGATATCTCGGTGTATAAAAGCGACTATCGGCTGAGCCGACGCACCGATCAACTGACCGGTAGCGTCAGCCTTAATCGCTTTGGCAACATTGGCGCAGGCTATTTCGACGTGCAGGATGCCATCAACCAACGCACCCGCTTAGTAAACTTGTCCTACAGCCTGTCACCGTGGAACAATATCAACCTATACGCCTCACTTAACCACGAGATAGGCAGCCGTGGCAGCAGCGCCCAATTGCAGATTTCTATTCCCTTTGATCATTGGGGCACCGCCAGTCTGAGCGTCGCTCGCGACAGCCGCAACCGCTGGAGTGAACGCGTCGGTTACAGCCGCGCCGCGCCAACTGACGGCGGTCTGGGTTGGAATTTTTCCTACGCCAATGGTCAGGCCAGCGGTGCCTACCGCCAGGCTGATTTGACCTGGCGCACCCACCTGCTTGAGGCACAGACCAGCCTCTACAGCACCGGCAACGATTACACCTATCGGGGAGATGTAAGCGGCTCGTTGGTAATGATGAATGGCGGCCTGTACGCGAGCAATACTATTAACGACGCTTTTGCCTTAGTTTCTACCCAAGGCCATCCCGGCATCCCAGTACGCTACGAAAACCAGCTTATCGGGGTGACCAATACGCAAGGCTATCTGCTGGTGCCAACAGTCACCTCTTATTATCACGCCCGATTCCAGATCGATCCGCTCAGTCTACCCGCCGATGTGACTCTCCCTACGGTGGAAAAAACCGTGGCAATCCGCGACCACAGCGGTTTCTTGATTGATTTCCCGATCCAACCAATTTCCGCTGCTGACGTCGAACTGGTTGATGTGCAGGGCAAACCGTTGCCCAACGGTAGCCAGGTGGCGGTGGTCGGCAGCAATCAGCAAAGCTATGTCGGCTGGGACGGTATGACCTATATCGACCCCGTTAAGCAACATAATCGGCTGAGTGTGATCCCAGCCGATGGCGGCTCACCTTGCCAGGCGCAGTTCAGCTTGGCAAAAAGCCAAGGCATCCAACGTATCGGCCCGGTCACCTGTCGGTAGCCCAGCTACGGAGAATAAATATGTTTCGGGGATTGAAAGTGTTACTGCTAAGTTTGTTGCTGTTTTACTGCCGGTGGGCGCTGGCAGACTGTATCACCACCGATGGCACTGTGATCCTGCCTAGCAGCAGTTCTTTCGTGGTGTATAACGGCCAGACCAGCGCTCAGGGTACAGCAGGGTTAAACTGCACCGGCCTGAATCTATCGATAGTGTCGCAAAATAGCGTAACGGTGAAAATTGCTGCCACCACCCACGGTATGGCGCTGGCCAATATCGATGGATCCGGCGATCATATCCCTTATCTGATCTATCCTGATGCCAACTATCAGGATCCCTATAGCGTTGGGCAAACCATCGACTACAATTCATTGAATTTATTGTCGTTGATCTTGATTTCCACCAATGCTGACTTCCCGCTATACATCAAGACATCAGCCGGTGCCAATGTGCGCGCCGGCACCTATACCGACACCATCCATCTGGTCTGGAATTATCATATCTGTGGGCTTGGCCTACTCGGATTATGCATTGGGTGGGACGGTGTTAACGAGACCAGCACGGTGAACGTTAGTATGGCGATTACCAAGGATTGCCTGATCGGCACTGCGCCAAATGTTAACTTCGGCAACATGGCGCTGCTAGGCCAGTTTAACCCGGTGAATCAGAGCATTACCCTAACTTGCACAAAAACCGAGGGATACAACACTTACTTTACCAACGGCAATAACCCTACCGGCAACTGGCGGCAAATGAGGAGTGGCCTCAGCGACTTTATGCAGTATCAGATTTATTTACCCAACACCACGACCATCTGGGACAGTACTAACAAGCGCAGTGGTGTGGGTACCGGGCTGGTGCAGAGCATTACTTACAAAGCCGCAGTCAATGCGGCACAGCCTGAAAGGCCGGTAGGTATTTATCAGGACAACCTTAGCTTTGTGGTTGAATATTAATAGCCTAATGGGATAGGCTCTAAGGTCACTGAAGGGTTGCCAGCCCATACATGATGCACATCTGCGTGCTGGCACCGCAGCATCGGCGGAAAATATCTTTAGCAACCTGTCTTGCCAACTTTGACCACCAGCAAGGCATCAAACAGACGCTGTTTATCCGCATCGCTAAGATTGACCTGATTAACCGTACGCAAAAAATCCCCACGATCCGCATCAGTCAGCGGTCCGGTGTGTAGTTGCTTGACCAATTGTTGTAGGATGCGGCTACTCAATTGAGCAATTTGCGAGCGCACGCTGTCTAGCGGGCGTGGCTGCCAGCCTGGCTCTGGCGTCGCCAGCCAGTCTGCACGATAGCGATACTGAATCGCCTTAGCGGCGTCCATTTGCGCTACAATTAACGGCCGCACCGACGTCGAAACTAAGCCCAGCCGTTCTGCTTCCGCCTCGCTGACAGCCAAGACCTTGGCCTCCTGCGTGACATCCTCAATCGGCAAATGTTGTTGCGCTTTATAACCAGCCACATCCTTCATAAAGGACAGCCGTTGGTTTACCAGACCGCCAATAGCGGCGGCGCTATCTGCCAGCACCGGGAAACTGGACAAACAGCAAGCTATCAGTAATACCCTAAACATAACGGTTCCCTTTTCAGTGTTAAGCAACAGAATTAACCACGATCACTCTGCTGCAAGCAAGTAGGATCTATGGCGTAGAATTCATCAGCAACATTTTTACGGCGATTTGCACCACCCTGTGCAGTCAGAAAACATGAGCCATGAACAACTCATCAATTTTGATGTGACTCCAGTGCAGTCCGCTTTAAATATGGTAAGCAGGCATAGAGGAGATCTCATTTAGAACCTATCCCATTAGGCTATTTTATTTGCCATTTTGCACCCGGATAGTGCTCACCATCCTCAGCTACTCCCTGTACGCGCCGATTGTTGCACGCTGTCCTGCTCCAAACTGGCTGCAACAATGTACGCCTGCCGGGATAGGCTCTAAATGGGGGGACACAATAAAGATCACCTCTCTCGCTATGCCTGTCCTGTTGTTTTAGTGCCTCATTGCTGGGACTCTTTCAGATTTCTATTCCGATACCATGGAAAATCAGAAATTATAACCAGCAACAATGTAATAAGCCCAACCAGTGGACTTGATTGGGCCTTGCGGCGTGCCAATATCCGCACCATCCTGCCATTGTCCACCATTATGGAAGTAACGAGCAACAAATGAGTAGTGCCAGTGATCGTAGTTTAGCGCCAGAATATGGCTGGAAGCGATTGAGTTACGGGTGCGCACCTGCTTACTGGCAGCGTTGTCTTTGCCCAGATCGGAACCAAAATCAAAGTTGGTGAAGCCAATATAGCTCAGGTTGCCCCCCCATAGTGGAGTCAGCGGCACCAGGTATTTCACCTTAAAGCGGTAACCATCCCAGCTATTTTCGTTAGCCGCCTGATAGTTTTCCCACTGGTATTTGGCATAGATATTCAACGACAGGCTCATCGGCAGGCCAGTGTTGACATCGCTACCCAACCCCATATACCAGGTGTTTTGACGTCCATCGACATTGTGGCCCAGATCATAGATGTAGTTATTGGCAAAGTACCACTCTTTGAACAGGCCGAAACTTAGATCGGTGGCGGTTAGCTTATCGATAGAGAAACGTGGCTCGATTTCCACAAACATTGGGGAGCCTTTATCCCAGATGCCGCGATCCGGGGTATTGCCCACGCCGAAGAACTTCGGCACATCAACGTAACCGTAGAAATCGAACCAATCTTTTTTTGCGAAGGCTTCGTATTCCAAGTACACGTCATTGTTCAGTTGTGGCCCAAAACGTGTGTGGTAGCTGCCCACCACGTTCGCGCTCTGATGCCACCAATCGGAGACATACTCACCGTTTTTGCTATCAGCCATTGACGACGCATTGTAAGAGGCAGCAAGAAGTACACCTGCTGTGAGAGTTATTTTTTTCATTTTATTATACCACATGCTTTAAAGGGCCATTTCTTGCCCACAAGATTAGAAAAGATGATGACGATGAGTCCTGGCGTTACCTGTGCAAAACACATTTAGGTAACGCGTGTATCCGCATAATAGAAATCATTGATTCATTGAAATCTGTGATCTCATCATGCATCCCCTAAATACATAATCGATTGCGCTAACATTTGTCAAAATATGATTCACATAAATTTGCGACTCAAATCATGAGTGATGTTTTTTTAAACTATGCCTACCCCATTATTATCAGCGGCAAAGGCTAACTCAGAGCATGTAGCAGCAAAGAAAATGCTGGCGTTCATCACCAGCATGATATCAGAGACAGGGCTTCAATCACCGAAGGGAGCAGCAGCGTATCCTCGGCACCACGCATTACACCCTGCGCAATCAAAAGGCGATGCCATCGAGATGGCCCGGTGCAATCGGGTTTGATGAGGTTAGCCGTAAACAATAGTAGCCGATCAGGTTTCTGTCAGGCATTGCAACTGATGAAGTCATTAGTCAAGTTTAAATTCTTAACAAGGTGCCGGGACACGGTAACACACAAACCGCAACAAAAGCACGGCACCCTCACGGCAAGGTATCTTGCTCTTATGAGGGTGCCGTCAATGACAACTCCCAACCTGATAATGCCTTGGTGAGACGCAAGCAGGAAAAATCTGTGGGACAGGACTTCAACTATTATTACCGCGCTAGGCGCTATTCTTTCGTCCTGTTGAAGTAACTATAAGCGCCAGACCCACCAACCTAAAGGGTGAAAATCACCCTTGTAATATATTAATAAAAATGATAGCAAACCCCATTGGGATATATCTATTTGGTTTAGATTTGAACTATTTAATCAAGGTAATAAAAATGAATATCAACGTAACCGATCAACCAAACCCGAATGATAAAGAATTCGTTATCGATAGCCTCTGGGCCCATAACGATAAAACTCAGCCCGTCGACATTCACCCATTGTTCCTGACCCTAACCGATGACGATAACCAGATAGTCGCCGGTCTGGTCGCCAGAACCTGGTGGGGCGGCCTTGAGGTGCAATATCTCTGGGTTGGCGACCAATACCGCCAAAGTGGCTATGGCCGCCAGTTAATGTTGCAGGCCGAAGAAGAAGCTCGCAAACGCGGCTGCCACATGGCCTGTGTGGATACCTTCGATTTTCAAGCCAAAGGCTTTTACGAAAAACTCGGCTACCGAGTCTTTGGCGATTTGCCCGGCTATGCGCATCGGCACACTCGCCACTACCTGGCTAAAAACCTTTAAATCAGCTTCAGCAGATCTGAGGTAAGCATGGATCCCCCCAATAAAAATAATAAATATTATTTTAAGAGCCTCACTACCATGATAGAGCACCTGAGCGACCCCTGGGGCATCAAAGACCAGCAGTCTCGCCACCTCTACATGAACAGGGCCGCCTACCGCTATACCAACACGCCGCTGAATTTTGACGTTGCTGGCAAGCTTGATCATGAATTCCCCGCCGACTGGGCCGAATGCGCTGCCGATTTCATCGAGCATGACAAAATGACCGAGGCGTCGCGCGAACGCGTCACGGTGATTGAAACCCACTATTGGTACGGGAAAGACAGCCTGACGCCGTTTATCAGTGAGAAACTGCCGATATACAACGATGACAAACAGGTGATCGGCGTGATGTGGAACGCCAAGCCGATGAACAGCCTGTCGCCGTTGAAGTACATTAACCAGCAAAAACCCAGCGTGCTGACCACCGAAGTGAATAATGACTTGTTCACCCGAGCCGAACTCGACGTGATATTTTTAATGCTTCAGCGGTTTACCGTGAAAGAGATCGCAAGAATATACAGCATCAGCAATAAAACGATAGAAAATCGAATATATAACATTTATCAAAAAGCCAACGTCCATACGCAGCAGCAATTCGAAGAGTTTTGCAAATACGCCTGCTTGGACAACTATATTCCCGATCGCCTGATAGCCAAAGGCATCCAATTTATTTGAACAGCAAGGAATACCTCACCGTGATAAAGATTGAAGATTATCCGCTCAGCCGCGTGCCGCAGGATAGTAGAGTCTCGTTTTTAAGCGTGGCCATAGTACATATGGGCATGCTGACCGCCCTCGATCAGTTTATGCTAGGGGCGGTGCTTGGCAACTCGATGACGCTGATCGACGCCTTCAGCACCATTGTCATCGGCAGCCTGATCTTTGGCGGGGTGACTTACGGCCTCGGGCTGGCAGGCATGCGTGAAGGAATTTCCGGCAGCCTGCTGGCGCGCTGGTGCGGCTTCGGCCGCATCGGTTCGGTGCTGATCGGTGTAGTGGTGGCCGTTAGTCTGCTGGGCTGGTTTGGCATCCAGAACGCCATCTTCGCCAAGTCGCTCGATTTCGCCTTGGGCAACAAACTGGGGTTTGGCTTGGCCGCCGGGCTGTCCGGCAGCCTGCTGACCCTTTTAGTCGCCTTTGGCTTCAAGGCGCTGCGCATCGCCGCGCGCATTGCGGTGCCGATGTTTATCATACTGGTGGCCTTTATCTCCGTCACCGCCCTGTCCAGTCATAACTTGCAGGAAATCATTCAACTGGCGTCACCAGGCGAACCGCTGACCATCAGCGCCGGCATCACCATCGTCGTGGGCGGTGCCATTGTCGCCAGCCTGATGACCCCCGACCTGACCCGCTACTCCAAAAACAGCAAGCATGTGCTGGGCGTGACGATTTTCACCATCGTCGCCGGTGAGTTTGTGGTCAACGGCCTGGCGATCCTGATCGCCAAAACGCTGGGCACTGCGGACGTGGTGACCATTATGTCGCAGGCGGCGGGCGGCGCAGGCTTGCTGGTGGTGGTATTCTCCACCCTGCGCGTCAACGATCTCAACTTGTATTCCTCCTCGTTGGGCATCGTTAACGCGGTCGAAGGCATCACCGGCAAGAAGTTGAAATATACCTATACCACGCTGGTCATCGGCATACTGGGCACCACGCTGTCAGTGCTGGGTATTTTGGATCGTTTCGTCGATTTCCTGACCGTGCTCGGCGTGGTGTTCCCGCCGATTATCGGCATTATGCTGGTGGATTACTATCTGTTACGCAGCAGCCGCAAAATCCTGGATGACAGCCAGCTCACCGGTAAATTGCCGGATGAAACCGTCACTATCGGCTGGGCAGCGATCGGTGCCAGTATCGTTGGCGGCATCGTCGGGTTGGTTACCGAGTGGGGGGTACCGACCATCAACTCACTGCTGGCCGCCAGCCTGCTCTACTGGGCGCTAAAGCTGGCGTTCAGCCGCGCGCAAAAGCCGGCCATCACGCCAGACCCTCGGTGATCATTGAGCCACCCTCTGCTGGTGCGAATTATTGAAAAAACGAAAAAGGTGGGATTGCCAAGTGTCAGTAGCAAAATAGCCTTGATACTCAGAGTAGGGAAAAGCGCTCCCTCTCTGAGCTTTATTATAAAAGTCCGTCAGCGATTGCTTGTTAGTATTTTGATCGGCTTTGTTGAATAAATCGGATTTTGGGTCAGCAGCTCCGACGCTCAGGCAATGCGTACACTTTTGGCCTACCTGCCTTGGTCATTTTATTCAGAGCACGCACTATGGCCAAAACCTCTGCAACCTGATCCTGATAGTCATGTAACGTCAGCGAATCGCCGAACAATGGTTTTTCCCTGTACAAAGCAGTTTCCGCTATTGACCGCCGGTTATAGGCCGTTGGTCACTTCCATCGCGCATTGCGACCTGTCAGGCGTTGATTCGCCACAGCCCGGTACGATCTGCATACGCCTCAGGCCAGTAACCCGCCCCTTTCGCGGAGGGAACCGCGCCAACTTTCCATGAACAACGTTCTCTGTCTGAACGTCTGTATCGGGAACAGGGGCTGGAGACGCAAAACTGCTGGGGCATAAATCGCAAAAAATGACGGATAAATATAACGATGATCGAGGGAAAGAGTGGAGGGTAATCGCAGTTTAAACCGTACTTTTTTTATACAGTTTTGGGGAAGAGTTTTGGTGGAAGACTCGAAGACCAAAAGCCAACATAAAACTAACAATTTATGTTGGCTATATGCTAACAACAATACTTACATGTGTTTAACGATGGCGTCACCAAACTCTGAGCATTTCAGCAACTTAGCGCCATCCATCAAACGTTCAAAATCGTAGGTTACGGTCTTCGCGGCAATCGCCCCTTCCATTCCTTTAACAATTAAGTCGGCGGCTTCTGTCCAACCCATATGACGCAGCATCATTTCGGCAGAGAGAATAATGGAACCTGGATTCACTTTGTTCTGGCCGGCATATTTAGGCGCAGTGCCGTGGGTCGCTTCGAACAGCGCGCAGTCAGAGCCGATGTTGGCACCAGGTGCAATGCCGATACCGCCAACCTGGGCTGCCAGGGCGTCAGAAATGTAGTCACCGTTCAAGTTCATACAGGCGATCACATCGTATTCCGCTGGGCGTAGCAATATTTGCTGTAAGAAGGCATCGGCGATCACATCTTTCACCACAATCTCTTTACCGGTATTTGGGTTCTTGATTTTCAGCCATGGCCCACCGTCAATCAACTCGCCACCAAACTCTTCACGCGCCAATTCATAGCCCCAATCCTTGAAAGCACCTTCGGTGAATTTCATGATGTTGCCTTTGTGAACCAGGGTCACGGAATCACGGCCATTGGTGATAGCGTATTCGATCGCCGCACGCACCAGACGCTTGGTTCCCTCTTCGGAGACGGGTTTGACGCCGATCCCACACTGCTCTGGGAAGCGGATCTTCTCCACGCCCATTTCGTCACGCAGAAATTTGATCACTTTATCTGCTTGCGCAGAACCGGCTTTCCACTCAATGCCAGCATAGATATCTTCAGCGTTTTCACGGAAGATCACCATATCAGTCAGTTCTGGCTGTTTAACCGGACTTGGGGTGCCCTGATAATAGCGTACTGGACGCAGGCACACGTATAGATCCAACTGCTGACGTAGAGCCACGTTAAGGGAGCGGATACCACCACCAACCGGGGTAGTCAACGGGCCTTTGATGGCAACACGGTAGTCACGGATCAGATCCAGGGTTTCATCCGGTAGCCACACATCATTCCCGTAAACGTGAGTGGATTTTTCGCCAGTGTAAATTTCCATCCATGCGATTTTGCGGGTGCCGTGGTAGGCTTTTTCTACAGCTGCATCAACCACATGAATCATAGCAGGGGTAACATCAACGCCAATGCCATCGCCTTCGATAAACGGAATGATGGGGTTATTTGGAACGATCAGTTTACCCTGGGCATCGACCGTAATCTTTTTACCTTCTGCCGGAACAATTACTTTGCTTTCCATCAATCTCTCCTTATACGCGCAATTTTTGTTAATGTTTTGTAAGATGTGGGTAGATACTACATCGAATATTCCGCCCGATCCAATCCGAAATAGATTCGGTTATAATGCCCTTATCAGCCATAATCTCAACTGCCATGAATAAAATATTTATTAAAAATCAAAAATTTAAACGATTCAGCAAGCATGTGGCAGCGCAAGATCTGTACCGAGTGGTATTATTCAACAAGCCATTTGATGTGCTGCCACAGTTCACCGATGCAGCCGGTCGCACCACCTTGAAAGCATTTATTCCCTTTACCGACGTTTACGCCGCCGGGCGTTTGGATCGCGACAGTGAAGGGCTGTTGGTGCTCACCAACGAGGGTAAGTTGCAGGCGCAGCTCACCCAACCGGGCAAACGCATCGGTAAGGTATACTTCGTGCAAGTAGAAGGCGTGCCGCAAGATCGCGATCTGACACCCTTGCGCCACGGCGTCACCTTAAAAGACGGCCCCACCTTACCCGCTATAGTGGAACGGGTGGACGAACCGCAATGGCTGTGGCCGCGCAATCCACCGATCCGCGAACGCAAATCAATCCCCACCACTTGGCTGAAAATCACTCTGTTCGAAGGCCGAAACCGTCAAATACGACGCATGACGGCACATATCGGTTTCCCTACCCTGCGCCTGATTCGCTACAGTATGGGCAACCTTTCATTAGGTGAGCTGCAACCCGGTGAATGGAAAAATCTTGATTCCCTATGAAGGGCCGTGCGCCCACATACCCGACGTGATAAAATCCTGCGCTTGTTTTTATCAGCCGGTTCATGAGACTCCCATGTCAGACAACAGCCAGAAAAAAGTCATCGTCGGCATCTCCGGCGGCGTCGATTCTTCCGTTACTGCCTATTTGTTACAGCAGCAGGGCTATCAGGTCGCTGGGCTGTTTATGAAAAATTGGGAAGAGGACGATGATGAAGAATACTGCTCAGCAGCGGCCGATTTGGCCGATGCGCAAGCGGTATGTGACAAGCTGGGCATCAAGCTGCATACGGTGAACTTCGCGGCGGAATACTGGGACAACGTGTTTGAGCTGTTCCTGGAAGAGTACCAAGCAGGTCGCACACCTAACCCAGATATTTTGTGTAATAAAGAGATCAAATTTAAAGCCTTCCTGGAATTCGCCGCAGAAGATCTAGACGCTGACTTTATTGCCACCGGCCACTACGTGCGCCGCCAGGATGTCGACGGTAAAAGCCGCCTGCTGCGCGGTATCGACAGTAACAAAGACCAAAGTTACTTCTTGTACACGCTGAGCCACGAGCAGGTGGCGCAAAGCCTGTTCCCGGTCGGCGAGCTGAAAAAACCGCAAGTGCGTTGCATCGCCGAGCAGTTGGCGCTGGTCACTGCCAAGAAGAAGGACTCTACCGGCATTTGCTTTATT
Source organism: Serratia symbiotica (assembly GCF_000821185.2). Taxonomy (NCBI): domain Bacteria; kingdom Pseudomonadati; phylum Pseudomonadota; class Gammaproteobacteria; order Enterobacterales; family Yersiniaceae; genus Serratia; species Serratia symbiotica. The sequence continues at coordinate 1,311,828 of NZ_CP050855.1, forward strand.
GGCGAGCGCAAGTTCCGCGACTTTCTAGGGCGTTATCTGCCCGCTCAGCCAGGCTTAATCGTCAGCGTTGATGGCCAGACCGTCGGCAAGCACCAGGGGCTGATGTATCACACCCTGGGCCAGCGCAAAGGGCTAGGCATCGGTGGCATGAAAGACAGCAGCGAGGAGCCGTGGTACGTGGTGGACAAAGATGTGGCCAACAATATGCTGGTCGTCGCGCAGGGGCATGACCACCCGCGTTTGATGTCCGCTGGCCTAATCGCGCAACAACTGCATTGGGTTGATCGCATGCCGCGCAGTGAGCCATTCCGTTGCACGGTGAAAACCCGCTATCGCCAGCAGGACATCCTCTGCCGCGTTACCCCACTTGACGATCAGCGCATCGAAGTGCGATTCGACGAGCCAGTAGCTGCCGTGACTCCAGGCCAATCTGCCGTGTTTTATCAGGGAGAAATCTGCCTTGGAGGCGGCATTATCGAACAACGTCTGACGTAAAACAGGGTCAGGTGCTGCAATCACCGCAGCCCCTGAACACCTTTATTTAAAATGTTTAATTACCCAATCAGGCACAAGCTCTAATAGTTCCGACACGATCAGTGCGAGAAGAACTGACCACTACAATATGCCTGTGTCCCCCGCCAGAGCATGCCGGTTTTTGCGCTGCTCCACGTCACACGGCAGCTCTGCCTTAGCGTCGGCGTACTAGGCACTGGGTTTAGCCCTGATTTTGTGGCATGATCTGTAACATTTGTTGTCATCGTTGTTGTTACAGCCATGGCCGATCATCACCGATCTGTAGCCACTGCCGTCACCCTTTCGATACACATAATTTTATAGAGTAAGCCATGTACCATTAACCGTGTTTACAGGAGTAGCCGTGGCGAAGAATTATTATGACATCACGCTGGCGATAGCTGGAATTAGTCAGTCAGCACGGCTGGTTCAGCAGTTGGCACACCAAGGGCAATGTGATCACAAAGCCCTTCATACCTCACTAAGCAGCCTGCTACAAATGGACTCCCCTTCCACGTTAGCGGTATTCGGCGGCGAAGAGCGCAAACTTAAGGTCGGCCTCGAAACGCTGATGGCCGTACTCAACGTCAGTAATAAAGGGGCGGGGGCTGAACTGACCCGCTACACCCTCAGCCTGATGGTGTTGGAACGCAAGCTCCACGCCAATAAACAGGCAATGCAAACCCTTGGCGATCGTCTCAGCCAGCTCGATCGCCAGTTGGCACATTTTGACCTTGAGTCAGACACGATCATCAGCGCGCTGGCTGGCATGTATGTCGATGTAGTCAGCCCGCTCGGTCCGCGCATTCAGGTTATCGGTTCGTCGGCGATCTTGCAGAATCCACAGGTGCAGTCCAAGGTTCGCGCCGTCCTGCTGGCGGGCATCCGCGCAGCGGTGTTGTGGCAACAGGTTGGCGGTAGCCGCCTGCAGCTCATGTTTTCCCGTCATCGTCTGCTTAAGCAGGCACAAAATATCATTGCTGATTGTTAATAGATCCCAGGAGTTGCTACCGATGGAATTATCCTCACTGACCGCCATTTCACCCGTTGATGGACGCTACGGTGATAAAGTCAGCGCACTGCGCACCATTTTCAGCGAATACGGTCTGCTAAAATTCCGTGTGCAGGTAGAAGTACGTTGGCTGCAAAAACTGGCCGCCTGTGCAGAAATCAAGGAAGTTCCCGCTTTTGATACCAACACCAACGCTTTCCTCGACAAAATTGTCGAGGAATTCAGCGAAGAAGACGCACAGCGTATCAAGACCATCGAGCGCACCACCAACCACGATGTGAAAGCGGTCGAGTATTTCCTGAAGGAAAAAGTGGCGACGATCCCTGCCCTGCATGCAGTGTCCGAGTTCATCCACTTCGCCTGTACCTCAGAAGATATCAATAACCTGTCGCACGCGCTGATGCTGCAAACCGCGCGTCAAGATGTGGTGCTGCCTTACTGGCGCAAAATTATCGACGCGATCAAAAGCCTGGCGCTGGAATATCGCGACATTCCTTTGCTGTCTCGCACCCATGGTCAGCCGGCTACCCCATCTACCGTCGGTAAAGAGTTCGCTAATGTGGCCTACCGTATGGAACGCCAGTTTCGTCAGTTGGCGCATGTGGAGATCATGGGTAAAATCAACGGCGCGGTCGGCAACTACAACGCCCATATCGTTGCCTACCCGGAAGTGGACTGGCACTCGTTCAGCGAAACCTTCGTCACTTCTTTGGGCATAACCTGGAACCCATACACCACCCAGATAGAGCCGCACGACTATATCGCCGAACTGTTCGATTGCATGGCACGCTTTAATACCATTTTGATCGACTTTGACCGCGATATTTGGGGCTACATCGCCCTGAACCACTTTACGCAAAAAACTATCGCCGGTGAGATCGGTTCCTCCACCATGCCGCACAAAGTCAACCCGATCGACTTCGAAAACTCCGAAGGTAATCTGGGCCTGGCCAATGCAGTGCTGGGCCACTTGGCCAGCAAACTGCCCGTTTCCCGCTGGCAGCGCGACTTGACCGATTCCACCGTGCTGCGTAACCTCGGCGTTGGCCTGGGCTATGCGCTGATCGCCTATCAGGCGACCATGAAAGGCATCAATAAGCTAGAAGTAAATCAGGCGCACCTGCTCAACGAATTGGATCACAACTGGGAAGTGCTGGCCGAGCCGATCCAGACTGTGATGCGCCGCTACGGCATCGAAAAGCCCTATGAGAAACTGAAAGAGCTGACCCGTGGTAAGCGCGTGGATGCGGTTGGCATGCAGGCATTTATCGATGCTCTGGCATTGCCGGAAGAAGAAAAAACCCGCCTGAAGGCGATGACACCGGCCAACTATATCGGCCGTGCCGCTACCTTGGTCAGCGAGCTAAATGCGCGATAACCAGGTAATCGCCGAGCCAATATAAGTTGGAACCAGTGGCAGTGAAATTATCCGGAAACCTTGTTGGTTTCCGGATTTTTTATGCCGATAGTTCAACTTGCCCTACACTTCAGGCATGCCCGTCATCCCCTGGCTATCTGCAAAAATTCTGCTCTCACATACACCTTTGGATGAAACGCTAAGTTTAAATTTCATTAAACTTTGCACCAAAACTGTTTATTCAGCGTTTATCAGCCGTTGCCGATAATGAGTCCGAGCAAAAATCAATAACGTTTTTTCCGCTTACCTTGCGAACAAAGCAGGCTATATCTACCATAACTTCGAATGGATAAGGTGTCCGTGCGTGTTCGCCAGAAAGCGTGTTACCTTTTATAACGTGGGTGCCAGGCCTGTTCACCCGCATATCCATAGGAGTTCACCGTGCGAATACTGGTTGTCGAAGATAATGGTTTATTACGCCACCACCTTTCCGTTCAGATGCGTGAAATGGGTCATCAGGTTGATGCTGCTGAAGACGCAAAAGAAGCCGATTACTTCCTGCAAGAACATGCGCCAGATATTGCCATTGTTGATCTTGGACTGCCGGGCGAAGACGGCCTTAGCCTGATCCGACGCTGGCGCGCTCACCAAATGAAATTGCCGATTCTGGTTCTGACCGCGCGCGAAAGCTGGCAGGACAAAGTGGCAGTACTGGAGGCCGGTGCTGACGACTATGTCACCAAGCCGTTTCATTTAGAAGAAGTGATCGCTCGCATTCAGGCGCTGATGCGCCGTAACAGCGGTTTGGCCTCCCAGATTATTGTGCTGCCGCCGTTCCAGATCGATCTGTCTCGCCGCGAACTGAGCGTTAATGAGCAGAACATCAAATTGACTGCCTTTGAATACACCATTATTGAGACGCTGATCCGCAATGCCGGCAAAGTGGTCAGCAAAGATTCGTTGATGCTACAACTGTATCCGGACGCCGAATTGCGCGAAAGCCATACTATCGATGTGCTGATGGGTCGCCTGCGCAAAAAAGTACAGGCAGAATATCCGCAGGACGTGATCACTACCGTGCGTGGCCAAGGCTATCGCTTTGATGTGAAATGAGCAGCATGCTTAATAAGGATATAAAACCGTTTTCATTGCGCGCCCGCTTTTTAATGGCGACTGCTGGCGTGATCCTAGCATTGTCTCTGTCTTACGGCTTGGTGGCGGTAGTGGGTTATATCGTCAGTTTCGACAAAACCGCCTTTCGTCTGCTACGCGGCGAAAGCAACCTGTTCTTTAGCTTGGCACAATGGAAAGACAATAACCTCACCATCGCCGTTCCCCCTGATATCGACCTTAATTTCCCTACTTTGGTCTTTATTTACGACGAAAAGGGCAACCTGTTGTGGAACCAGCGCAGAGTGCCGGAATTGGAAAAGCTGATTAACAAAGAATGGCTCAGGGAGTCAGGTTTCTACGAGATCGATACCGATACCCGTATCAGTAGTGAAGTGCTGGGCAACAACCCCAAAGCGCAAAATCAGTTGAAAGGTTATAACAACACCGATAAGAATGCACTCACCCACTCAGTGGCGATCAGCACATACGCCGCCACCGAGCACCTACCGGCGCTAACCGTCGTGGTCGTCGATAGTATTCCACAAGAGCTGCATCGCTCCGATGTGGTGTGGGAATGGTTCAGCTATGTATTACTGGCCAACCTACTGCTGGTGGTGCCGTTGCTGTGGTTAGCAGCCTACTGGAGCTTGCGGCCAATCAAGACGCTGGTCAATCAGGTTGGCGAGTTGGAGAATGGCGAGCGGGAGCAGTTGGACGAGAACCCCCCCAGCGAGCTACGCGGGCTAGTGCGCAACCTGAATATTTTGGTACGCAACGAACGCCAGCGTTACACCAAATACCATACTACGCTGTCCGATTTGACCCACAGCCTTAAAACGCCACTGGCGGTGCTGCAAACGACCCTGCGATCGCTGCGTTCCAGCAAGCAGACCACCATTGAGGAAGCCGAACCGATCATGCTGGATCAGATCGGCCGCATCTCGCAGCAGATCGGCTACTACCTGCACCGAGCCAGCATCAACTCAGGGCAAACGATGCTGACGCGCGAGATCCACTCAGCGCCAGCGCTACTTGACAGCCTCACAGTAGCGCTGAACAAAGTCTATCAGCGTAAAGGGGTGGTGATAACGCTAGATATCTCGCCAGAAGTGACCTTTATGGGGGAGAAGAACGACTTTATGGAAGTGATGGGTAACGTGCTGGAAAACGCCTGTAAATATTGCCTGGAGTTTGTGGAAATCACCTCGCTGCACTCCGATAAAAACCTCACTATTGTCATCGACGACGACGGCCCAGGCATTCCGGAAAGCAAGCGCGCGCTGATTTTCAAACGTGGCCAGCGTGTCGATACGCTGCGCCCCGGCCAGGGCCTCGGCCTGTCGGTGGCAGCGGAGATCATCGAGCAATATGACGGCCAGATCACCATCAGCGACAGCCCGCTCGGTGGCGCACGCATGCAAGTGACCTTCGCCCGTCAGCATGATTCCCATCATCACGATTGACATTCTCCCGGCCCAAAAGAGCGAGACACCCTACAGCGTCTGGCTCACCTCAGTGGGTCTGTGCTTCATCGGGCGACCTGGCTGCATCGTTCCTTCACAGGCAAGCACGTCATGCCCTGCCGCTAAATTTCAGCCACTGTCTTTCGGTGGCTGCTTGCTATTCAAAGGGCCTGCACGGGTAAATTCTCTCGTGCAGGTACCGATCCAGCGGCCCAAACTTCCGTTATAATCGCACTTTAGGCTCACTCCACTGTGTTGGAATAGAAAATGGATTATCGATTAGATCTGGACTGGGACGATTTTTTGCAACGCTATTGGCAAAAGCGTCCGGTGGTTCTGAAACGCGGCTTCAAAAACTTTATCGATCCACTCTCCCCGGATGAGTTGGCCGGGTTAGCGATGGAAAACGATGTAGACAGCCGTCTGATCAGCCATCATGATGGTCATTGGCAGGTGGCGCACGGTCCCTTCGAGAACTTTGACCACCTTGGCGAGAATAACTGGTCGCTGCTGGTGCAGGCGGTCAATCACTGGCATCAGCCTTCCAGTGCGCTGATGCGGCCGTTCCGCCAACTGCCGGACTGGCGGATGGATGACTTAATGGTCTCCTTCTCGATGCCGGGCGGCGGCGTAGGCCCACACCTCGATCAATATGATGTGTTTATTATTCAAGGCGTTGGTCGCCGTCGTTGGCGCGTGGGCGAAAAGGTGCCAATGAAGCAGTACATTCCGCACCCGGATCTGCTACAGGTTGAACCCTTTGGTGCCATTATCGACGAAGAGATGGAACCGGGCGACATTCTGTATATCCCACCGGGTTTCCCCCATGAAGGATATGCGCTGGAAAATGCGCTGAACTATTCAGTGGGCTTTCGTGCACCGAATGGCCGCGAACTGATCAGTGACTTTGCCGACTATGTGTTAGCACACGATTTGGGCAGCAGGCGCTACAGCGACCCGGACATCAAGCTGCGTGAACTCCCGGCTGACGTGCTGCCGCATGAAGTCGATACCCTGCGGCAAATGATGCTGGAGCTGGTGCAGCAACCGCAACACTTTCAGCAATGGTTCGGCGAGTTCATCTCTCAGTCACGCCACGAGTTGGATATCGCACCGCTGGAGCCGCCCTATCAAATCAGTGAAATTTACCAATTGCTGCAACAAGGTGAATCGCTTCAGCGATTAGGCGGACTGCGTGTACTGCGCATCGGCGGTCAATGCTTCATCAATGGTGAGGTAATCGACACCGATCACTTGCCAGCAGTAGATGCGTTGTGCCATAACTTCAGTGTTGATGCAGCCTTGCTTGGCGAAGCAGTGGACGATCCGTCATTTATGGCGCTGCTGGCCATGTTGGTGAACAGCGGATATTGGTATTTCACCCACTGATCCTAGCGCTGAGAAGGTGGCGGCACTGTCAGCTTTCAGGGTAGTGCCGTAGGTGCTTATGGGATTTAACGCTATTTTCCCGCTCTGCGCTGATGATTACTGCCACTGCCTGTTCCATCCCCACCAGTGACACACCGAGGCAATTGTAACCGCCGATAAACAAATTTGGACACGACAGAATGCAATTGGGTGCCATTGGTGCCACCGCAGATCGGCTTTACCCTCGGTGCGATAAAGCAGGCATTGCTGGGATTATGTGTCGCATCATGATGAAATAAGCGACACTGAGCCGGAACGGCTTTCAATTCCGCCTTTCAGCGTCTATCATGCGCGCTCTAAAGTTTTCTATTGGCGCAACTGGTTTTGAAGCTCCATTCAATCATTGGGGCAACCCTAGAAGCTTCGGCAGTCTTTTCCAGTTGCGGTTCTATCTGCATTAGACCACGGGATAGAGTGACACTATAAATGACTGAGAAATCCTCTCTGATACCTCTTATTGAACTGCATGCCCTAAGCAAAGAGTTCGACGGTAAAACGATCATTGCCGATCTCAACCTAACAATTAACCACGGTGAATTCCTTACTATTCTCGGCCCTTCCGGCTGTGGTAAAACCACAGTGCTACGTTTGATCGCTGGATTGGAGACTGTCGATCAAGGACGCATCCTGCTTGATGACCAAGACATCACCGCCATCCCCGCCGAGCAGCGTCACGTCAATACCGTATTCCAAAGCTACGCCTTGTTCCCGCATATGACGGTGTTTGAAAACGTCGCCTTTGGCTTGCGGATGCAGAAAATCCCGGCAGCCGAACTGACGCCCCGCGTCGATGAGGCACTACGCATGGTGCAATTAGATAAGTTCGCCCAGCGCCGTCCAGGCCAGCTTTCCGGTGGTCAGCAGCAGCGGGTGGCTATCGCTCGTGCCGTGGTCAATAAGCCGAAGGTGCTACTGTTGGACGAGTCGCTATCAGCGCTGGACTACAAGCTGCGCAAGCAAATGCAAAGCGAACTGAAGGCACTACAACGCAAACTGGGCATCACCTTCGTGTTCGTCACCCATGATCAAGAAGAGGCGCTGACCCTGTCAGACCGCATCGTGGTGATGCGTGACGGGCGCATTGAGCAGGACGGCACACCGCGCGAAATTTACGAGGAGCCAAAGAACCTGTTCGTCGCGCGCTTTATCGGCGAGATCAACACCTTTGACGCCGTGGTATTGCAGCGCCTTGATCCACGGCGGGTACGTGCTGATGTCGAAGGTCGCGAGTGCGACATCTATGCCGAACTGCCGGTTGAAGCAGGCCAGCGGCTGAAGGTATTGCTGCGCCCAGAAGACCTACGGGTGGAGGCAGTGAACGACGGTGCACAGCCGGATGGTCTGATCGGCTATGTACGTGAGCGCAACTACAAAGGCATGACGCTGGAATCAGTGGTCAAACTGGAGAATGGCAAGATGGTAATGGTCAGCGAATTCTTTAACGGAGACGATCCGGATGTCAACCGCTCGCTGAACCAAAAGGTGGCCGTGACTTGGGTCGAAAGCTGGGAGGTGGTGCTGGCTGATGAAGAAATCGCGTAAAGTATTTCAAAATGCGGTGATCGTCGGCGTGGTAGTTTGGCTATTGCTGTTCGTCTTCTTGCCGAATCTAATGATTATTGGCACCAGCTTTCTCACCCGCGACGACGCTACTCTGGTGCAGGGGGTGTTTACGCTCAACAACTACAGCCGGCTACTCGATCCGCTGTACGTGCAGGTGCTGTTGCATTCGTTAAATATGGCGCTGATTGCCACCTTGTGCTGCCTGGCGCTCGGTTATCCGTTCGCCTTTATCCTGGCGCGCCTACCGCAGAAGCTGCAACCCCTGTTATTGTTTCTATTGGTCGTGCCCTTCTGGACCAACTCACTGATCCGCGTTTACGGCCTAAAGCTATTCCTCAGTACCCGTGGCTACCTCAACGATGCACTGCTAAACATCGGGCTGATCGACCAACCGCTGCGTATCATGTACACCTCAGGGGCAGTGATCCTTGGGCTGGTGTACATTCTGTTGCCGTTTATGGTGCTGCCGCTTTACTCCAGCATCGAAAAGCTGGACAAGCCCTGTCTGGAGGCAGCGCGCGATCTCGGTGCCAACAAGCTACAGACTTTTATCCGCATTATAGTGCCGCTGACCATGCCAGGCATCATCGCTGGTTGCCTGCTGGTGCTGCTGCCAGCCATGGGCGTATTCTACGTGGCGGATCTGCTGGGGGGGGCCAAGAACCTACTGATCGGTAACGTGATTAAAAGCCAGTTCCTCAATATTCGCGACTGGCCGTTTGGTGCGGCCACCAGCATCTGTTTAACACTGGCGATGGGGCTATTATTACTGGTTTATTACCGGGTCACCCAGCTGCTGAACAGGCAAGAGGGGCTGGTATGATTAGGCGTCTGCTGCGCGGTGGGTTCATGGCCCTGGTTTACGCCTATTTGTATGTTCCGATCATTATCCTGATCGTTAACTCGTTCAACGCTTCGCGCTTTGGCTTCAGTTGGCAGGGTTTTACCACCCATTGGTACAGCATTTTATTCAACAACGACAGCCTACTACAAGCGGCGGGTCACTCGTTGACCATGGCGGTACTGTCCGCTACTTTCGCCGCACTGATCGGCTCGCTGGCCGCAGTAGCGCTGTATCGTTACCGTTTTCGCGGCAAACCCTTTGTGAACGGTATGCTGTTTGTGGTGATGATGTCGCCAGATATTGTGATGGCCATTTCCCTGCTGGTGCTGTTTATGCTGCTGGGGATTTCGCTCGGTTTCTGGTCGCTGCTGTTCTCGCACATCACCTTCTGTCTGCCGTTTGTGGTGGTTACCGTCTACTCGCGGCTGAAGGGGTTTGACGTGAAGATGCTCGAAGCGGCACGCGATCTCGGTGCCGGCGAAGTCACCATCCTGCGCCAGATTATCCTGCCGCTGGCGACGCCAGCAGTGGCGTCTGGCTGGCTGCTGAGCTTCACCTTATCCATGGATGACGTGGTAGTCTCTTCGTTCGTTACCGGCCCTGGCTATGAGATCTTGCCGCTGAAGATCTATTCGATGGTGAAGGTCGGTGTGTCGCCGGAGGTCAACGCCCTGGCTACCATCCTGCTGCTGCTGTCCTTGGTGCTGGTGATTGCCAGCCAATGGGTGATGCGTGACCGCAGCCCTAAAATCCAATAACGTTCTGGGTGCTGCGGCACCCCAACGTCGGATGAGTAGCGCCCTGTGGTGGTTTGCGCTTGCTCGTCTATCCCGCTGTGTTGGCGTGCAAACCAAGGAAAAGTACGCCAGCGTTACATCGCCCGGTGGCACCGACTTTACCCACTACGTCCCGGTACCTATAATCACCCTTTCTGGGGTATGGCGCACCGTTACAGGTGGCGGCGCATACCGGATCAACTCAATACTGTTGAAGGACATGCTGCATGAAAAAGTGGTCACACTTGTTGGTAGCCGGGATGATGGCGCTGAGCCTAGGCTCTGCAAATGCCTCTGATGGCAAAACGCTGTACTTCTATAACTGGACAGAATACGTTCCGCCGGGACTGCTTGAGCAGTTCACCAAAGAAACCGGCATCAAAGTGATTTACTCAACCTACGAATCCAATGAAAGCATGTACGCCAAGCTGAAAACTTACAAGGATGGCGCATACGATTTGGTGGTACCTTCCACCTACTTTATCGCCAAGATGAGCAAGGAAGGTATGCTACAAAAGATCGACAAGAGCAAGCTCAGCCACTTCAAGGATTTAAACCCCAACCTGCTGAACAAACCTTTCGATCCTGACAATGACTATTCAATCCCTTTTATCTGGGGCGCTACAGCCATTGGCGTCAACACAGATGCGATCGATCCCACCACCATCACCACCTGGGCTGATTTCTGGCAGCCACAATATAAGGGGCGTCTGTTGCTGATCGACGACGCGCGTGATGTGTTTCAAATAGCGCTGCGCAAGCTAGGCTACTCAGGCAACACCAGGGATGCCAAACAGATCGAGGCCGCCTACCATGAGTTGCAGAAGCTAATGCCAAACGTGCTGGCCTTTAACTCCGATAACCCAGGCAATCCATTTATAGAAGGGGAAGTCAATCTGGGGATGGTATGGAACGGCTCTGCGTTCGTGGCGCGCCAAGCGGGCACTCCGCTGGAGGTCGTCTGGCCAAAGGAAGGCGGCATCTTCTGGATGGACAGCCTGGCGATCCCGGCAAACGCACAGAATGTTACGGGGGCGCTAGAGCTGATCAACTTCCTGCTACGGCCGGATATTGCAGCACAGCTAGCAGAAACTATCGGTTACCCCACACCTAATCTGGCAGCGAAAAAGCTACTCTCGCCTAAAGTCGCTAACGACAAATCGCTGTACCCCGATGAAGCGGTGATCAACAACGGCGAATGGCAAAATGATGTGGGCGATGCCAGCAGGCTGTACGAAAACTACTTCCAGAAATTGAAAGCTGGGCGCTAAGCGACCTTGACCGGGCGATCACTTCGCCCCTCATTCCTCTGATCTAGGTTAATTCTCTTGCTTAGCCGAGAAAACGCTAAAACTTTGCCGTTTGGCGCGAAAGAGAGTGCCAAATCAAGGCGCAATGATCTACATCGGCAGCAAACTAAGAACCTATTTCACCAGGCTATTTTTTCGCCATTTCGGCCCTCTGGGCAGTGCTCACCATCCTCAAGGACTCCCTGTACGCTGCGGTTGTTGCGTACGATCCTAGTCCAAACTGGCTGCAACAATGTACGCCTAATAGGATAGGTTCTCAGGGAGATCCCGATCTGCCCGCGCCACCTTGCCCACCAAGAATTTGTGCACGAAATGCGGCACCACCTCGCTGGCTGGGCCGTAATGCTTTTCGTTAAACTGGTTTTCCACCTGGCTGGGTTCCAGGTTCAATTCCATGGTGTAAGCCCCTGCCAACCGTGCCTCCTGCACAAAGCTTGCCGCCGGATAGACATGGCCAGAGGTACCAATGGCGATAAAGAAATCAGCCTTAGCCAACGCCTGATAGATTTCGTCCATACCCAGCGGCATTTCCCCAAACCACACGACATGAGGACGCAGCGGTGCCGAGAGCTGGCAGCAGTGGCAACGATCCTCAACGCTGAGATCTTCAGACCAGTCGAACACCTGGCCTGAATGGGTGCAGCGCACCTTCAACAACTCGCCATGCATATGCAGCACCCGCTTGTTACCCGCGCGTTCATGCAGGTTATCGATATTCTGAGTAACCAGCAGGAAGTTTTCCCCCATCCACGCTTCCAGATCTGCCAGCGCGCGGTGCGCAGCGTTGGGCGCAACCTCTGCGGCCTGTAGCTGGCGGCGGCGCGCGTTATAAAACTCCTGCACCAATACCGGATTGCGCTGATAGCCTTCCGGCGTGGCGACGTCCTCCACCCGGTGCTGTTCCCACAGCCCATCTGCCGTGCGGAAAGTACGAATACCCGATTCGGCGGAGATGCCAGCCCCGGTCAACACCACCACAAATGGCTTTTTCAGCTCGGCCACCGCCATGATATCACGATAAAAAATACGTGAACGAAAACGCTGATGCAGCACATGCTTACTCTTGCGAAACTGACACAGCCGATGGCGAGTGTGCATTCATTTCCTCCTAAATAGGGCAGCTTCTCTGCCTGCATTTTGATTATTGCCCGCTTAACACACGCGCCGGATCGATACGGCTGGCACGTCTGGCAGGATACCAACTGGCCAGCAGGCTGAGCACGAGGGCTGTCGCCAGCACGATCACCACATCCGGCCAATGCAGCTCAGAAGGCAGAAAGTCGATGAAGTAAATGTCGCCCGATAGGAATGAATGACCGATCAGTTTTTCCACGCCCTTGGTGATAGTGGTCAGTTGTAGTGAGACGGCCACCCCTACCACCACGCCGCTCAGGCTCCCCACTAACCCAGCCAGTAGGCCGTACCAAATAAAAATGGCACGGATGAAGCCATCTTTAGCACCTAGAGTGCGCAGCACCGCGATATCTCCGCTCTTGTCCTTCACCGCCATCACCAATGTGGAAACGATATTAAAGCAAGCCACGCCGATCACCAGCACCATCGCCAGATACATAATGGCGCGGATCATCTGAATATCGCGGTACATATAACCATAAGTACTGATCCAGCTCTTGATGTAGACGTAAGCATCAGTCACCTCCCCAGCATCGCGCACCAGTTTGTTGGCGGCGAACACCTGGCTCACTTTGATGGCGATACCAGTGACGCCGTCACCTATGTCGAGATACTGTTGCGCATCGCCCAGTGGCACCAGCACCAGGCCATGATCCAATTGGCCGCTAAGTTGCATAATGCCAGTTACATGCAGGCGGATGCGCTTAGGTTGCAGTAGCTTCAGTTCAGGATCGCTGTTGGGGATCATCACCGTGACGTAAGCACCCCGTTTGACACCCAGCGCATCTGCCACGCCCTTACCCAGGATCACCTGCTGTTCGCCAGCCTTGAAATTAATCCAGGCATCGCCCTGTACGAACTGTGGCAACGCGCTGAGCTGATTTTCCTGCTGCGGGTTTACCCCTTTGATCTGTACCGCATGCAGTTGTACGCCGTTTTCCATCAGGCCAGTAAAATTGATGTAAGGCGCAGCGGCCAGAATGCCCGGCACTTTCTCCACCCGCCGTAGCATAGACAGCCAACCCTGAAGCGGCTGATTCACCGCTTCGATCTCACCATGAGGCACTACCGCCAGAATACGGTTTTGTAGTTCACGTTCGAAGCCGTTCATCGCACTCAGGCCAACGATCAGTACTGCTACCCCTAACGCAATGCCGATGGTGGAGATAACCGAAATCAGCGATACCATGCCGCCGCGCTTGCGGCCACGACTAAAGCGCAGAGCCGTCAGGAAGGAAAGTGACGCACACGCCATTACTCGCCCCCCAACAGAGTTAATGGCGTCTGAAGATGGCCATCGACCATTTCCAGTTGGCGGCTGAGGCGCTTGGCCAACTGCAAATCATGGGTCACGACTAAAAATGCCGTACCCTGGCGCACGTTCAGCTCACCCAATAAATCAAGGATGCTGTCTGCGGTGCGTTTATCCAGGTTACCGGTCGGTTCGTCCGCCAACACCAACGCTGGGTTGTTGACCAGCGCACGGGCGATCGCCACACGCTGGCGCTCACCGCCTGACAGTTCAGAGGGGCGATGTTTGCTGCGCTTCTCCAGCCCAACCGCCGCCAGCATCTCCATCGCCTTCTGCTGCGCCAGTGCGGTATGGGTGCCACCGATTAGCAACGGCATGGCGGCATTCTCTAACGCGGTAAAGTCTGGCAGCAGGTGGTGAAACTGATAGATAAAGCCGAGCTGGCGGTTGCGCAGTTCCGCCTTGGCCGCCGAAGACATGCGATTCAACGATAGGCCTTTGAAGATCACCTCGCCAGCATTCGGTGAATCCAACCCACCCAGCAGGTGCAGCAAGGTGCTTTTACCGGAACCCGAACTACCGACGATCGCCATCATCTCGCCGGGCTGCATGGCAAAATTGACATTGCGCAACACATCGGTGTGCAGGTTACCTTCCTGATAGCTCTTGCACAGGTTGTCACACTGCAGCAAACGAAGGTTACTCATAACGTAAAGCCTCAGCAGGTTGTACGGTGGCAGCACGCCATGAAGGGTAGAGCGTGGATATCAAAGACAACGCCATTGCCACCACGGCAATGAACGTCACTTGTAGCGGATCAACCGCTACTGGTAACGAAGCGCCATCAATCAATGCGCCAAGGACTGGCATCAGGTTATTCAGATTGCTGGCCAGCAGCACACCGAACAGCGTGCCGATCAGTGAACCTATGATGCCAGCACTCGCGCCCTGCACCATAAACACCGCCATGATCTGGCCGCGAGTCAGGCCTTGGGTTTGCAGGATCGCTACCTCGCTCTGTTTTTCCATCACCAGTAAACCCAGCGAAGTGATAATGTTGAACGCGGCAACCGCCACGATCAGACTAAGTAGCAGCCCCATCATGTTTTTCTCCATGTGCACCGCCTGGAACAGTTCGCCTTTGCGCTCACGCCAGTCTTTCCATTCAGTTCCTTGTGGCAGCGTCTGCTGGCTAAGGGTATCAACCATCAGCGGCTGCTGTAGGAACAGACGCCAGCCTGTAATGTTGCCAGCCGGATAACGCATCAGGCGCGATGCATCCTGCTGGTTGACCAGCAACTGATAGCTGTCCACCTCGCTGTTGGCATGAAAGGTGCCGATAATGGTGAACAGCCGTTGGCTGGGAATGCGGCCCATTGGCGTGAACTGGCTGGTACTCGGCACCATTAGCCGAAGCGAATCGCCGCGCTTGACGCCGAGCTGGCTGGCCAACTGCTCACCAATAATGATGTTGTAGTGGTTCGGTTGCAGTTGCTGCTGTTTGATATTGACTAGATAAGGGGTCAAGGGATCGGCTTCGTCCGGGTTGACACCGAGCATGACGCCAACCGCTACACTGCGGGCGCTTTGCAGCACCACATCGCCAGTGGTCAATGGCGCAACGCGGCTGACGCCCTTCAGCCCTTGAACTGCCAAGGCGGGTAGCCACTGAGGATTAATCGACCCCTGTTTACTGGTGATCAAAGCCTGTGGCATTAAGCCAAGGATGTTGTTTTCCAGATCCTTTTCAAAACCGTTCATCACCGAGAGCACGGTAACCATCGCCATCACTCCCAAGGTGATGCCGATGGTGGACAGCCAGGAAACAAACCGCCCGAAGCGGTCTGAGACACGCCCGCGCATGTAGCGCAGGCCAATGAATAACGCGACAGGTTGATACATGAAATCCGTTTTGTTGCCATGGTTAAAGCAATGTAATCATCGATAATAAAGGCTCTCCCGCGCCAAGGGAACACCCGGTGGCCTTTTATTCCACTGACAGCGCTGGCCGAAACTCAGGCAAAACCGGCCTGGCCGAACAAAATCCTGGCCGTTAACCGATTAAGTTTTAGGTTAAAAACCTGATTGTGGCATTTTTAACTGTGTCAGTTTGCTGACTGCTGGACTACTATAGCGCACAATTTAAGGCGCTTTATTGATTATTGCTGCCGGGCGCAATCCAACACGATGATTAAAGATACTTGAATGAGCATTTCCAATAGCCGCAGCTGTTCCTCATCGCACCGTTATTCTCTCCCCAAACGCGCAGGTGATCTGCGCCGATTAGGACAGTTGTTCGGTTCAGCCTGCGCCGTGGAATGCGCCGAAATCGTCGAACGCCATAACGGGCCAGTGATGCTGATCGCCCCAGACATGCAAAATGCCCTACGGCTGCGCGACGAGATCCAGCAGTTTACCGATCAAAGGGTCACCACGCTGTCCGACTGGGAAACCCTACCCTATGATGGCTTCTCGCCACATCAGGACATCATCTCTGCCCGCCTGTCGAGCCTGTATCATCTGCCTACCATGGCGCACGGGGTGATCATTTTGCCGGTCAATACCCTAATGCAGCGCGTCTGTCCGCATGAATTTCTGCATGGTTATGCGTTAGTGTTGAAAAAAGGCCAGCGCCTGTCACGCGATAAGCTGCGCAGCCAATTGGAACAGGCCGGTTACCGCAGCGTCGCGCAAGTGATGGCGCATGGCGAATTCGCCACCCGGGGTGCCTTGTTCGATCTCTACCCAATGGGCAGCGAAGAGCCATACCGTATTGACTTCTTCGACGACGAAATCGACAGCCTGCGCACCTTCGAGGTCGACAGCCAGCGCACGCTGAGCGAGGTCGACGCCATCAACCTGCTACCGGCCCATGAATTCCCAACCGACAAAAACGCCATCGAGCTATTCCGCAGTCAATGGCGTGAGCAATTTGACGTGCGCCGTGATCCTGAGCATATTTACCAGCAAGTCAGCAAAGGTACCTGGCCTGCCGGTGTCGAATATTGGCAACCGCTGTTCTTCAGCCAACCGCTGCCATCACTGTTCAGTTATCTGCCAGCCAACACCTTGATCGTCAACACCGGCAACCTTGAAAACGCCGCCACGCGCTTCTGGCAGGACATCAGCCAGCGTTACCAAAGCCGCCGCATCGATCCGATGCGTCCGCTGCTGGCACCGGATACCCTGTGGTTACGCGTCGATGCATTATTCGGCGAACTAAAAGCCTGGCCGCGCATAGCGTTAGAAACCGTAGATCTAGCGGCCCAGGCGGGTAACACCAACTTGGGCTACCGCGCCCTGCCCGATCTGGCGGTGCAGGCTCAAAACAAACTGCCGTTGGACAATTTGCACCGCTTTGTCGCAGACTTTGACGGCAGTGTAATTTTCTCGGTCGAGAGTGAGGGCCGGCGCGAGACGCTACAGGATCTACTCGGTGGTATCAAACTCGGTACCTCGTTGATCCAGCACCTCGATCAGGCACAGCCGACAGGCCGCTATATGATGGTCGGCGCTTGCGAACGCGGTTTCTTCGATAGCATGCGCAACCGGGCGCTAATCTGCGAAAGCGATCTGTTGGGCGAACGGGTCAGCCGCCGCCAGCAGGACAATCGCCGCACCATCAACACCGATACGCTGATCCGCAACCTGGCGGAGTTGCATCCAGGTCAACCAGTGGTGCACCTGGAGCACGGTGTTGGCCGCTATGTCGGTCTGACCACGCTGGAGGCCGGGGGTATTAAGGCCGAATATCTGATCCTATCCTACGCTGGCGAAGACAAGCTGTATGTGCCAGTTTCTTCGCTGCACCTGATCAGCCGTTATGCTGGCGGTGCCGACGAAAAT
Source organism: Serratia symbiotica (assembly GCF_000821185.2). NCBI lineage: Bacteria > Pseudomonadati > Pseudomonadota > Gammaproteobacteria > Enterobacterales > Yersiniaceae > Serratia > Serratia symbiotica. The sequence goes on from NZ_CP050855.1 coordinate 1,329,439, forward strand.
GCCCCGTTGCACAAGTTGGGCGGCGATGCCTGGACACGCGCAAGGCAGAAGGCCGCCGAGCGGGTGCGGGATGTGGCCGCCGAACTGCTGGATATCTACGCCCAGCGCGTCGCCAAAACAGGCTTCTCTTTTAAGCACAACCGTGAACAGTATCAGCTTTTCTGCCAAACCTTCCCCTTTGAGACCACACCTGATCAGCAGCAGGCCATCAACGCTGTACTGAGCGACATGTGCCAGCCGTTAGCCATGGATCGTCTGGTGTGCGGCGATGTCGGCTTCGGTAAAACCGAGGTGGCGATGCGCGCCGCCTTCCTGGCGGTAGAAAACGGTAAACAGGTGGCGGTGTTGGTGCCCACGACCCTGCTGGCACAGCAGCACTTCGACAACTTTCGTGATCGCTTCGCCACCTGGCCGATCCGCATTGAAATGATGTCACGCTTTCGCAGCGCCAAAGAACAGCAGCAGGTACTTGACGCTGCGGCCACCGGCAAGGTGGATATCATCATCGGCACCCACAAGCTGTTACAAGGCGATCTGTGCTGGAGAGACCTGGGATTGCTGATCGTCGATGAAGAGCACCGCTTTGGCGTGCGCCATAAAGAGCGCATCAAAGCGATGCGCGCCGACGTAGACATTCTAACGCTGACTGCCACCCCCATTCCACGCACCTTGAATATGGCGATGAGCGGCATGCGCGACCTGTCTATTATCGCCACCCCACCCGCACGCCGTCTGGCAGTAAAAACCTTCGTACGCGAATATGACAGCCTGATGGTGCGTGAAGCGATCCTACGTGAGGTACTACGTGGCGGGCAGGTTTATTATCTGTACAACGATGTGGAGAACATCGAGAAGGCCGCGCAAAAGCTAGCGGAACTGGTGCCAGAAGCGCGTATCGCCATCGGCCACGGTCAGATGCGCGAACGCAATTTGGAGCGGGTGATGAACGATTTCCACCATCAACGCTTCAACGTGCTGGTTTGCACCACCATTATCGAAACCGGCATCGATATTGCCAGCGCCAATACCATTATTATCGAGCGCGCCGACCGCTTTGGGCTGGCACAACTGCACCAGTTGCGAGGCCGTGTCGGGCGTTCACACCATCAGGCTTACGCCTACCTGCTAACACCCCATCCGCAAGCCATGAGCGCCGATGCGCAAAAACGGTTGGCAGCTATCGCCTCGCTGGAGGATCTGGGTGCTGGCTTCGCGCTAGCCACCCATGATCTAGAAATTCGTGGTGCAGGCGAGTTGTTGGGAGAAGATCAGAGCGGCCAGATGACCACCATCGGCTTCTCGTTGTATATGGAATTGCTGGAAAGCGCAGTTGACGCACTGAAAAATGGCCGCGAACCGTCGCTGGAAGATCTCACCAGTAGCCAGGCGGAAGTAGAGTTACGCATGCCAACCCTGCTGCCGGACGACTTCGTGCCAGACGTCAATACCCGTTTATCGTTCTATAAACGCATTGCCAGCGCCAAAAATGGCAACGATCTGGAAGAGCTAAAGGTGGAGCTGATTGACCGTTTCGGCGTGCTGCCAGAACCGGCGCGCAACCTGTTGCAAAGCGCAGCGCTGCGCCAGCACGCACAAATGCTGGGGATCAAACGCATTGAGGGTAATGAGCATGGCGGATTTATTGAGTTCGGCGACAACAACTGTGTCGATCCGGGTTACCTGATCGGCCTGCTGCAAAGCAATCCACAGGTATATCGCCTCGACGGACCAAGCAAATTAAAGTTTATGCTCGATTTGAGCGATCGCCAGACGCGGCTGAAGTTTACTAAAGATCTGCTAAGCACCTTCTTGGCGCACAGGCTGGTGCTATCGACTTAGCCCTCCCTCCTGTCGCAGGCTGATTCACCCGATGATAGTAACGGGTGTTCTACTGGCTCTCCTCCGGCGAGGCGGACATCCCGAAGAGGGTAAGAAAGTATCGAACTGCTTGCCACGACAATCGGCATGCTGCACACCTTTCATACCAGGGGAGTCAGTTGGTTAAAGTAGGAGCCTATCCCTGTAGGCGTGCTTGTTTTAAAATTTATGTTCCTAAGAGAGGTCATTGAAGGGGGCAAAGCCCCCTATGTATCTATCTTTCTGCCGATATTTTTTTATTCCAAATGTATGTCTCTTTGCCATCAGAGTTAATTGTTTTGTCAGGAACGCTTTGGCATCCCTACTTAAAACGTGCTCCATTCCCGACACGCTCAGCAATTCCACAGTTCTCCCGGTTATAGCCACCCAGCAGAGCCAGCGATAATAGCGCCTAGCTACTGGTATCTAATGCCGGGAAGTGCTTCACCAGATCGTCGATCGCTTTCATCTGCACCAGGAATGGCTCCAGCTTGTCCAACGGCAGCGCGGACGGCCCGTCGCACTTGGCACTGTTCGGTTCCGGGTGCGCCTCAATGAAGAGACCAGCCAGACCAACCGCCATGCCAGCGCGCGCCAGCTCAGTCACTTGTGCACGACGCCCGCCAGAAGCAGCACCGAACGGATCGCGGGTTTGCAGCGCATGGGTCACATCGAAGATCACTGGATGCCCACCGGTTACGTTCTTCATCACGTTGATGCCCAGCATGTCAACTACCAGGTTGTCGTAGCCAAAGTTACTGCCACGATCGCACAAGATCACCTGATCGTTACCGCCTTCCTTGAATTTATCGACGATATTGCCCATTTGACCAGGGCTGACAAATTGCGGTTTCTTCACGTTAATTACCGCGCCAGTTTTCGCCATCGCTGCCACCAAATCAGTCTGGCGCGCCAGGAATGCCGGTAGCTGGATCACGTCTACCACTTCAGACACCGGCAGTGCCTGCGCCGCTTCATGAACATCGGTGATAATTTTCACGCCAAAGGTTTTTTTGATTTCTTCGAAAATCCTCATCCCTTCTTCCAGCCCCGGCCCCCGGTACGAGTGGATGGAAGAACGGTTAGCTTTATCAAAAGAAGCTTTGAAAACGTAAGGTATGCCCAGTTTTTGCGTCACAGTGACGTAGTGCTCGCAGAGACTCATCGCCATATCACGCGATTCCAGCACGTTCATACCACCAAACAGCACAAACGGCAGATCGTTCGCTACATTAATGTCACCAATACTAACCACTTTCTGTTTCATACTTTGCCTTTAAGTAAATCGAATCAATTAGTTAATGCAGCGTGACTCGCTTCCGATCCATCGTGTAGATGTGTAATTTAATCACTTCGCTCACCGGATCTTCAGGACACTGCTCGACAAAATAGTTAAGGTCGGAAATGGCGATATGGTTGCACTCAAGCTGGGCATAAATCAGCCCACGGTCACGGATCTCGTAAGGATCGTCTGGGTCAAAGCACAAGGCGGTTTCGCTGGCACTCAGTGCCATTTCCATCTGTTTTTCTTCTATCAGGGCGGCTTTCAAAGCATCAAGCATCTTACGCACCACCATGAGGTTATCCGATTCGTCGAGATCGTTGTCTTCCAACTCAGCACACAGCCCCAAGCTACCTTTGATCCACACTTCCAATTGATGCTCGTTTAGCGTTTCACCGTTCAACGGGTTGATCAGCCACATTTCATCATCTAGCCAGTCGGCACGTAAAATAAGCTGAGTGGGGAAAATTACCGGCATCAGCGGCAGATCCAACTGGTGTGCGATATGCAAGAAAATGGTGCCCAATGATACCGGGGTACCCCGACGCTCTTCCAACACCTTATCCAACCAGATGGCATCGGACAGGCGATAAACACCACCAACGCCGCCGAAACCCCAGATAGTGAAGAAAAGCTCAATAAGTGCGTCCAGTTGCTGCTCCTGATTGAGATCATCCGGCATCGCTGCGCGCGCTTCATCGACCAACTGCTGTAGCTTGCGCTCAACCTCGGCCACCGGAAAATCGCGCCGTATAGACTGTGACACGAGGATCACACCGGCACTCAGTGGCGAGGTGTTAAATTCAAAATCCGCAATACGGCTCATAGGTATCCCATCAGAAACGGTATTTTCGTCGTGGCAAGTTTAATTATCAGATACAAGCAACCCAACGCCAGAACGCACAGTTTCTGACTTTTGCTCTTCATATCCAAGGTGGCGTAGCCAAGCAGGATGGAGATAATAACGCCAAACAATTTCTCGGTCAGCCATGAGTCCATAGCCAGCAACGGATAAAACCCGAATATCACCACCAGCATGATGCCACTGGCAAACAGCAGTGTGTCATTAGGGTGCGGTGCAACCTGAACCCAACGCCAATTCATGATAGCCGATTTACGCCACTGCCAAAAGAAACGCAGCATAAACAAGGTGATACTAATGAAAACCGTTAGCAAATGACAACCTTTCAACACAGTGTATGCGGTCATGGTGCTTCCTTACATTGCCTTACGCTTCGTTATTATCAATTTTGGGTCACGGCGGATGGCCACTGGCCGAGGGTCACGCGCTCATTGTTGCCGTAATCACGGTAAGTGGCAACCGCCATAAATCCAGCGGCCAGCATTAGCGCGCGCACACTGCGACCCTGCTGCCAGCCGTGTTCCAGCAATAGCCAGCCCTGAGGTTGCAGATGCTGCGGTGCCTGGCGCACGATGGCGTCCAAATCCGCCAGCCCCTGTTGCGCCGCTACCAGCGCGCTGGCAGGTTCAAAACGTACATCGCCCTGCGTCAGGTGCGCGTCGTCAGCGTCGATATACGGCGGGTTGCTGGCGATTAATGCAAAATGCTGGGGGGCCAGTGAACTGAACCAGTTACCCTGTAAGAATTGCACATTGCTGATCGTCAGCTTCCGCGCATTATGCTGTGCCAGTGCCAGCGCGTCGGGCTGCACATCAACGCCAATGACCGTACAATCTGGCCGTTCGCTGGCCAGCGCTAGCGCGATGGCACCCGTGCCAGTGCCAAGATCGAGAATGTGGCATGACGCGATCGGTAGGCGTTCCAGCGCCAGTGCTACCAGGCATTCGCTATCCGGGCGCGGGATCAAGGTGGCAGGGGAAACCGACAGCGGTAGCGACCAGAATTCACGCTCACCGACCAGATAGGCTACTGGTTCACCCTGTTCACGACGTACCAGCAGCGCTTCCAGTTGCTGCTGCTGGTGCGGCGTCAGTCGCGTTTCATCGAACGCCAGCAGAAAGGTTCTGGCCCGGCCAGTAACAAACCCCAGCAAGATTTCCGCATCGCGTCTGGGGCTATCGCTGTGCGTTAACCGGGCAGCGGCGGCTTTCAGCCAGTGGTGATAATCCATCACTCCTGCTCAGCAGACAGCGCGGCAAGTTGGTCGGCCTGGTATTCCTGCACGATCGGTTGGATCAGCATGTCCAGCTTGCCTGCCATCACCTCGTCCAGACGATACAGTGTCAGATTGATGCGGTGATCGGTCACGCGCCCCTGCGGGAAGTTGTAGGTGCGGTTGCGGTCAGAACGATCACCGCTACCCAGCAGGTTGCGGCGGGTTGAGGCTTCTGCCTGTTGGCGTTTAGCCATTTCGGCAGCACGGATACGTGCGCCGAGCACCGACATCGCCTTGGCCTTATTCTTGTGCTGCGAACGCTCGTCTTGGCATTCCACGACAATGCCAGTCGGCAGGTGGGTGATGCGGATCGCCGAGTCGGTGGTATTAACATGCTGACCACCCGCGCCAGAAGAGCGGAAAGTGTCGATTTTCAGATCACTTTGAGTGATGTCCGGCATTTCAGCCTCTGGCACTTCCGGCATCACCGCCACAGTGCATGCGGAGGTGTGGATACGCCCCTGAGACTCGGTTTCCGGCACCCGCTGCACACGGTGACCACCCGATTCAAACTTCAATTGGCCATAGACACCCTCGCCAGAGACTTTGGCGATCACCTCTTTGTAGCCACCGTGTTCTCCCTCATTAGCGCTGATCATTTCTACACGCCAGCGGCGAGTTTCGGCATAGCGGCTATACATGCGGAACAAATCGCCGGCAAAGATCGCCGCCTCATCGCCGCCGGTACCAGCGCGCACTTCCAGGAAACAGCCGCCCTCATCGTCAGGATCTTTTGGCAACAGCAGCACTTGTAGCTGTTGTTCCAGTTCTTTGGTTGTCGCTTTGGCCTGCTTGAGTTCTTCTTGCGCCATTTCGCGCATTTCTGGATCGTCTTGCATCATTTCTGCCGTCGCCAAATCCCCCTGTATCTGACGCCATTTAAGGAAGCAGCGGCTGACATCAGTCAATTGTGCATATTCTCGCGACAGTGCACGAAACCGATCCTGCTCAGCAATAACGCCAGCATCGCCGAGCAACGCCTGCACTTCTTCATAGCGCTCTTGTAACGCTTCCAGTTTGGCAACAATAGAAGGCTTCATGCGTGGTATTAGACCCTGTTAATTAAGAAAACTAATGCTAATCCAGCCGGAGGCTGTTGCGTAATAATTGCAACCGCTCCACATCGCCATCGCTGGCAGCCTGCTGGAGGGATTTGGTGGGGGCATGGATAAGACGGTTGGTCAATCTATACGCCAACTCGTGGATAACCTGTTCAACATTGGCACCCTGTGCAATGGCGGCCAATGCTTTGGCTTCCATTCCCGCACGAATTTGCTCGGCCTGCGAGCGGTAATCACGAATGATTTCCACCGCCCCCTGCGAACGTAACCAAGCCATAAAATTGGTGCTTTCCTGCTCTATGATCACTTCTGCCTGCGCCGCTGCAGCCTTACGCTGCGCCAGGTTGTTATGGATGATGGCGTGCAGATCGTCCACACTGTACAAATAAGCATTAGCCAGTTTGCCGACCTCCGGCTCGATATCGCGTGGCACAGCGATATCCACCAGCAGCATAGGCTGGTAGCGGCGCGCTTTTAGCGCCCGTTCCACCATCCCTTTACCGATGATCGGCAACGGGCTGGCGGTAGAGCTGATGATAATATCTGCATCCGCCAGACGTTGGTCAATTTCCAGCAAGGTGATCACTTCCGCGCCGACTTCACCCGACAGCCTTTGAGCACGTTCGCGGGTACGGTTAGCAATGATCATATGCCGCACTTTGTGCTCGCGCAGATGTCGTGCGACCAACTCGATGGTTTCACCGGCACCAACCAGCAACACGTTCAGATCGGCCAGCGATTCGAAGATTTGACGTGCCAGTGTACAGGCAGCAAAGGCAACAGATACGGCGTTAACACCGATTTCGGTTTCGGTGCGCACGCGTTTGGCGACGGAGAAGGAAGTTTGGAACAGGCGATCCAGCTCACCGGAGAGCGACTGGCCACGCTGGGATTCAGCGAAGGCTCTTTTCACCTGCCCGAGGATCTGAGGCTCACCCAATACCAACGAATCCAGTCCGCTGGCCACGCGCATCAGGTGGCTGACCGCGTCGTTATCGTGATGCCAATAGAGGCTTTGTTGCACATCTTCGGGGCGAAGGTGATGATACTCACACAGCCAGGCAACCAGGTGTTCGTGGATATGTTCCAGTTGCTCTACGCTAATGTACAGCTCGGTGCGGTTGCAGGTAGACAACACCACACCGCCCTGCACCAACGGTTGTTGGAGCAAACTGGTCAGCACCTGATCGAGAGACTCTGGTGAGAAGGCCACCCTTTCACGCAGAGAAACCGGAGCGGTTTTATGATTAATACCTAACGCTAGCAGGGTCATTGCCTAGAGTAATACTTATCTTGATATGGTTTCTCGTTGCAGGGCATTCTACTTGATGCACGGGAGCAATAAAAGCCACAACCGAATCTTGCATTCAATCACTAACTGTGGGCCAAGAAAACCAATAAATTAATAAATTACATCCAGTTACCAATAAACTGCTTAATCGGCACGCGCCTCCGGGGCGTAAATGCAACCTACGCCAATCATACGTAGCGAAACTATTACAAGATTATGGACTAAAAGCACGCCCCCGGAGAACGGAGGCGACGAAAACCTTTCAACGAGCGTTAAAGAAGGCATCATGCGTTTCTAGGCAGGATGGGAAAGCGGTTAGCTTGTCTTTCTAAACCTCCCCAAACGGGTGATTTTATTGTAAACAGCCTTTGAGAAACTGATGGAAAAATCATCAACCGGCACAACAAAGCGTGCCAGCACAATGCTGAAGAATATAGACGCGGCCGATACGGCCAACATGCTAACCACTGAATCGTTAGCAAAGTCGCGTGTTAAATATATCGTCAATATAATGACTGGCATATGAATGATATAAATAGGGAAAGAAAGCTTACCTAAATAAACGAACCATTTCTTTTCCAGAATGTGGCTAATTACGCTGCTAATCAAGACGCCATAGACAATAAAAATGCCAGAAAGGAAGTTCAGGATCAAATATGAATGTTTTTTCAAAAACTTCGTTATCCACTCATAACTGCTGCTGTCATTGTGGATACCAGCAAAATAAAACCCTACAATAATCAGCAAAATGCCGAGAAAGTTATTTTTATAATTAATATTAAAGACTGAATAGATAAAGCCACAATAAAAGCACACCATACTCAATCCCATAGTGACATTGAATGGCAACAGAGCGAGCGATGCAATGAGAAACACTGCTAACGATAGTATTTTGTTTCTTTTTAATAAAATACAGGCCATATAAACATACAGCGAACCGATCAGTTCAATTTTCATGGTCCATAAGACCGGGTTGTAAGCTTGTCCATCCCATACAGGCACACCTAAGAAGGAGCCTATAGCACCGTAGAGAAATGCGCCGATCAGCGTCGGATTCGCAATGATGAAGCTATTCAGCCATTCAGATGCACCGGGCAAATTATAATTACTCCCGGAAATATAGAAGAGAATAACGAACATCAGCAAACACGAAAAAGTGGCTGGGATCGCCAGCCTAAAATAGCGCGTAAAGGATGTCAGATAATAATATCCGTCCGTCTTTTTTTCTATCCCTCTAGATAACACGATACCACTCATCACGAAAAAGATGAAAACAGCAGAAGTTCCAGAGTATAAAAAGGCAAAAATTGAGTTATGGATATAATTTTGAACTGGAAACTTCGCAGGTATTTTACCCCCATCTATATTGTGTAAATAGATGAAGTAAACCAAAGATAAATGAGATAACACTACCACTAGGCTGGCAATCCCCCGGACAGAGTCGAGACATTTCAGTTTTGTTACCATACGAGGAGGTAATGTATTCATAAGAAAATCTCTGTAGGCTTATAAGATTAAAGAATAATAGCAGCATGTTACCATTTTGCAATCTAGCCACCCCAGCGTAATAATATTGTGGCTTTGTTGAATAAGTCAGGAAAAGGGTACCGTTCTGCCATGGCAAATGCTGTTATGCGAGGCGGCCCCCCCAGTAGCGTCATTCGGTGAAGTGCTTTTATCATCACCATCACTTCACCCACCTGGGCGTCATAGTCCCACATACTTAGGTAGTCACCAAAGAGCGTTTTAATCCAGAACATTGCCGTTGCCCAATTCAACGGCGTTACAAATCCACAGTGCAACGGGAGCGCTTATAAGAGCAGGCATGCTCACTGCCAAGGATTAAACCCGCTAAGCTCGCGTGATTAGGCCATGTTGGCATATCATTATTGACGCTACCTCTTTCCATCGTTAGCGTGGGTATCCATTTCGCTGCGCACGCCCAAAAGGACAACAGAAAGTCATGCCAATCTGCAAAGTTAGTTTGCTGCGTTTGATCCCGCTGGCCAGCCTGGTGCTGACCGCCTGTACCACGACCAAGCCGGCCACCAGCCTTAGCTCACCACAGTGGCACACCCACCAGCAGGCGGTGCAGCAGCTTAGCCAATACCAGACCCGTGGCTCCTTTGCCTATCTGTCCGACAAGAAAAAGGTTTACGCGCGTTTCTTCTGGCAACAATATTCCCCGGAGCATTATCGTTTACTGCTGACCAACCCACTGGGCAGTACCGAAGTGGATCTGAACGTGCGGCCAAACGTGGTGCAATTGACCGACCATCAGGGCAAGCGCTACGTCAGCGACAACGCCGAGGAGATGATCCACAGATTGAGCGGTATGGCGATCCCACTGAACAACCTGCGCCAATGGATACTCGGCCTGCCAGGTGGATCCAACGACTTCACGCTGGATGATCGGTACCGTCTGAGCAGGTTGAACTATCAGCAAGGTAACCTGAGCTGGGCGGTGGATTACCAAGACTACAGCGGCGCGATCACACCGCCATTGCCAAGCCGGCTGGAACTGAAACAAGGTGACCAGCGTATCAAACTAAAAATAGATAGCTGGGCGCTCAAATGATTCGCCAGTGGCCCTCTCCCGCTAAGCTCAACCTGTTTTTATATATCACCGGTCAACGTGAGGACGGTTATCACCTGTTACAGACGCTATTCCAGTTCCTCGATTACAGCGATACCCTGACCTTAGACCCGCGCCAAGACGACAGCATTCGTCTGCTGACACCGCTAGACGGCGTGCCAGATGAGCACAACCTGATCGTGCGTGCCGCTCGCCTGCTACAACAATATTGTGATCGCTGCGGGCTACTCAGCGCGCCACGCGGTGCCGACATCAGCATCGACAAACGCCTGCCGATGGGCGGCGGTTTAGGCGGTGGCTCCTCCAACGCCGCCACCGTATTGGTAGCGCTGAACGAATTGTGGCGCTGCGGACTGAGTAACAACCAGTTGGCTGAGTTAGGGCTAAGGCTTGGTGCCGACGTCCCCGTCTTCGTGCACGGCTATGCGGCATTCGCCGAAGGTATCGGCGAACAGTTGCAGCCAGCTAACCCGCCGGAGAAGTGGTATCTGGTGGCTCATCCTGGCATCAATATCCCTACCCCGGTGATTTTCGGCGACGCGGAATTGAAACGCGATACCCCAGTTCGCTGCTTAAATGAGCTGTTATTGGCTCCTTACGCAAATGATTGCGAACCGATTGCAAGAAAACGTTTTCGTGAGGTTGAACAGCTTGTTTCATGGCTGTTAGAATACGCTCCGTCACGCCTGACTGGCACTGGTTCTTGTGTGTTTGCAGAATTCGACACAGAAATCTCCGCTCGTCAGGTGTTAAATCAAGCTCCGGTGTGGTTGCGTGGTTTTGTCGCGCGTGGGGTTAACATTTCTCCACTACATCGCATCCGTACCGGGCAGTTTGAGTCGTAGCTCAACGTTTCGCTACGCAGGGTCATGCGCAACCTAGCCCTATTATCCCTGTGCCGTATGCGGTCTCAATGTAGTGTTACATACCCATATGTATATTGCGTCGGCACCGCCAACTGTGCCCCTGGCGAAGGCCGTATGACAATATATTCTCTGGACGCAAGCCTGAGGTTCTTCTCGTGCCTGATATGAAGCTTTTTGCTGGTAACGCCACCCCGGAACTAGCACAACGTATTGCCAACCGTTTGTACACCAGCCTTGGTGACGCCGCTGTAGGTCGTTTTAGCGACGGCGAAGTGAGCGTACAAATCAACGAAAATGTACGCGGTGGTGATATTTTCATCATCCAGTCCACCTGCGCTCCAACCAACGACAATCTAATGGAACTGGTCGTAATGGTTGATGCCCTGCGACGTGCCTCCGCAGGGCGTATTACTGCCGTTATCCCTTACTTTGGTTATGCCCGTCAGGATCGGCGTGTGCGTTCTGCGCGCGTGCCAATCACGGCCAGAGTCGTCGCCGACTTCCTCTCCAGCGTTGGGGTTGATCGTGTATTAACAGTGGATCTGCATGCCGAGCAGATTCAAGGCTTCTTTGATGTCCCGGTAGATAATGTGTTCGGTAGCCCGATCTTGCTAGAAGACATGCTGCAACAGAATCTAGAAAACCCCATCGTAGTTTCTCCAGACATTGGCGGCGTAGTGCGCGCCCGCGCTATCGCCAAACTGCTAAACGATACCGATATGGCGATCATCGATAAACGCCGCCCGCGCGCGAACGTTTCTCAGGTGATGCATATCATCGGTGACGTAGCAGGCCGTGACTGTGTGCTAGTCGATGATATGATCGACACCGGCGGAACTTTGTGTAAAGCGGCAGAAGCGTTGAAAGAACGCGGTGCCAAACGCGTATTCGCCTACGCAACCCACCCAATCTTCTCCGGCAATGCGCTGGACAACATCAGGAACTCGGTGATTGATAAAGTGATCGTCTGCGACACCATTCCACTGTCGCCGGAAATCAAGGCTTTGGAAAACGTGCGTACTCTGACGCTATCTGGCATGCTGGCTGAAGCCATACGCCGCATCAGTAATGAAGAGTCTATCTCTGCAATGTTCGAGCATTAATCCGCTGCCTTTACGGCATGGTTACCCATTGTAGTAGATGAGAAAAGCCCGTTACTGTTGCTACAACAACGGGCTTTTCTCGCCATCTCAGCCCTAACCCTGCAACAATTCTCTTTTACCCTACCCTCTGATCCCGTGCGGATTTGTTAATCAATGTGACTTACGGCGCGGGTCGTCGCGGCAATGTTTATCAACGTGTTTGATCCACCAATAGCGTTCTGCTACCTGTTCACGCCCACCGATACGCGCCCCGACCAACCATATCAACGCGCCGATAAAAATGCTCATGATGGCACCCTGCGCGTAGAGCGGGGGTAAATTAAACTGTGATACTTCAGCAAGGATGGAATATCCTCCCCCACTGATCATCACCACTAGCCCTAGGCCCATAAAAAAGTTGCCCACTTTATCCACGTGTCTACGCTTCATATGCCACTCCTTAGTTCCCTGTGCCAACGGGAAAATAATGATGAGAACTGTTAACCCACATCGTTAAAGAAGTATAATTCTTAACCAAACCAGGTAATTGCGGAGGCGATCACAAATGGCAAATAAAATAGCCAATGGGATAGGGCCTAAATGACGATTAGCAAACAAATTCAGTCATTCATCTCATTAGGCTGCGTTCCGTAATTGAGCGTGACGGCATCGCAGCCCCAAAAACCCGTAATCAAGGCGGAGGAGACAGGGTATAGAGGGCTATATTCCAGCCCGACAACGCGGAGATAGGCTTTGGGGACGAAACCCCAGCGATGCTCACTGGCACAACCTGGCTATTCACCTTTAATTACGCAGCATCAGGGTTTTGTTATTCGTCACAGCGGCGGGTAGACTATGCCTTTTCCCTTATCTTGATCATGGCGAATTTCCCGATGTGCAGTATTAAATTGATAGTGGGTCTGGCGAATCCAGGCATGGAATACGCCCAAACACGGCACAACGCGGGTGCCTGGTACGTCGATTTACTGGCCCAGCGCTACCACCAGCAATTGAAGGAAGAAAACAAGTTCTTCGGTTATACCACCCGGCTGAACCTGGCGGGTAACGATGTGCGCCTGCTGGTGCCGACTACCTTTATGAACCTCAGCGGCAAAGCAGTGCTAGCGATGGCCAATTTCTACCGCATCGAGCCGGACGAAATTCTGGTGGCACATGACGAGCTGGATCTGCCCCCAGGTGTGGCCAAAATCAAGCTCGGCGGCGGCAACGGTGGCCATAATGGCCTCAAGGACATTCAGAACAAATTTGGCAACAATCCGAACTTTTATCGCCTGCGCATCGGTATCGGCCATCCGGGCGATAAAAGCAAGGTGGTGGGCTTCGTGCTCGGCAAGCCGCCAACCAGCGAGCAGGAAATGATTGATAAAGCGATAGACGAATCACTGCATTGCAGCGAAATGCTAATGAAAGACGGGCTGGAAAACGCCGTTCAGCGCCTGCACAGCTTCAAGGCAAGCGCTAAGAGCTTATCCCAGTAGGTGTACATTGTTGCAGCCAATTTGCACACCGACAGTATGCAACAACCAGAGCCGACATGGAGTACGTGAGAATGATAGGTACTGCTCAGGGCCAAAATGGCAAATAAAATAGCCTAATGGGATGGGGTCTAGTCTTATGCCAAAGTACGCGTGTTACAGCATTCTTCGCCACCCAATGGCGATAATCATCTAGCTTGTGGCTGCGGATCGGTTTAGCTTGCTTCGGCAAACGCAGTCAGCCCCCACTCACTGTTGATCTCTTCTAACCAATGAAAACCTCTGAACGGCGATCAAATGCGAATGACCGGGTAGAGTGGGAAAAAATGCCTCCGATGCTCTTACCAGGGGTTCACCAGTAATGTCAGTCAGGTAATGCGATCAAAATCCCAATCAAAACCGGCCATACCGCTACATCGGCCCATCAAACAAGCCAGATCGAGATAAACGCCTATTACGTGTATAATGTTGGCATTATTTTGCCCTTTACGCAGTCAGTCAAGCATAAAACACTGATAATTAATATATTTAAGGTGATAACAACATGGGATTCAAATGCGGTATCGTCGGTCTTCCTAACGTAGGCAAATCCACCCTGTTCAACGCGTTGACCAAAGCGGGCATCGAAGCAGCCAACTTCCCGTTCTGCACCATTGAACCAAACACAGGTGTGGTACCAATGCCTGATCCACGTCTGGATAAATTGGCCGAGATTGTCAAACCACAGCGTATTTTGCCAACCACCATGGAATTTGTCGATATCGCTGGCTTGGTGAAAGGCGCTTCCAAAGGAGAAGGTCTGGGCAACCAGTTCCTGACCAACATCCGTGAAACTGAAGCCATTGGCCATGTAGTGCGCTGCTTCGAAAACGACAACATCATCCATGTCAACAACAAGGTCGATCCGGCCGAAGATATCGAGGTGATCAACACCGAGCTGGCGCTGTCTGACCTTGACACCTGCGAACGCGCTATCCATCGTGTACAGAAGAAAGCCAAAGGCGGCGATAAAGACGCCAAAGCCGAACTGGCCGCGCTGGAAAAATGTCTGCCGCACTTGGAAAATGCCGGTATGTTGCGCGCGCTGGATCTGAGCATGGAAGATAAGGCCGCGATCCGCTACTTAAGCTTCCTGACGTTGAAGCCAACCATGTATATCGCCAACGTCAACGAAGACGGCTTCGAGAACAACCCGTATCTGGACGCCGTGCGTAAAATTGCCAAAGCCGAAGGCTCGGTGGTGGTTGCTGTGTGTGCCGCCGTGGAATCCGACATCGCCGAACTGGAAGATGAAGAGCGTGACGAGTTTATGGCTGAACTGGGCCTGGAAGAACCGGGGCTAAACCGGGTGATCCGCGCAGGTTACGATCTGCTGAACCTACAGACCTATTTCACTGCTGGTGTTAAAGAAGTGCGCGCCTGGACCATTCCGGTAGGTGCGACCGCTCCACAAGCGGCAGGCAAGATCCACACTGACTTCGAGAAAGGCTTTATTCGCGCACAAACCATCGCGTACGAGGATTTCATTACCTATAAGGGGGAGCAAGGTGCCAAAGAAGCCGGCAAAATGCGTTCAGAAGGCAAAGATTACATCGTCAAAGACGGTGACGTGATGAACTTCTTGTTCAACGTCTAATTCGCTTCTGTTGTCTCATGCGATCTCAGTGAATCGCATGAAGACTGGAAAACCCCATAAAATCCACGCGTTTGCGTGGATTTTTCTTTTCATAATGTCTCAACTCATCTAATAACAACGCAGTCAAAAATGAGTACATGGATGAGTACAATATTCTTCCATCTTCATTTTAAGTGAGTACAATAGCGGTATAAGAAATAGACAAGGCCATGTTATGCTCACTGATACGCAATGTCGCACTGCTAAGCCGAAAGAAAAACTCTATCGACTCAATGATTTCAACGGTCTCTACCTCGAAGTGAAACCCAATGGCAAAAAGGCATGGCGCTATCGGTTTAAACTCAACGGTAAATCCAGCATGTTTGCGTTGGGTGAATACCCGACGGTCAAACTTGCAGAAGCCCGCGAGAAATGCGAGCAAGCGCGTAAGCAAGTCGCAGATGGAGTTAGTCCGACACAGGCACGTCAGTTAGATAAGATCCGCAAGGTCAATGACGCATCTAACACCTTTGAGCTAATCGCCAAAGAGTGGTTGCAGATGAAAGACTGGGCCGAAATCACCAAAACGCGCCGACTGGATATGCTTGAGCGAGTGGTTTTCCCCGCCATCGGCAAACTTCCTATCAGGGAAATCACCCCGCACCACATTCTTAAAATTCTTCAGGAAACGGCTAAGCGCGGCGCTCCGACCGTTGCCGCTGAAGCCCGCCGTACCATTTCATCCGTTTTTGAGCTGGCGGTGGCGACGCTCAGAGCAGATAGCGATCCTGTCTGGCCGGTGCGTAAGGCCCTTCCGGCCAATAAGACACAGCACAAACAAGCACTGAATCCTCAGCAAATCGGAAAGTTATTAAGCTGTTTTGACAATAGTCGTGGCTCGTACCAGGTTAACTATTGCATGTGGATTATGTGGTGGACATTGGCGCGTCCTGCAGAAGCCACCGAAGCAGAATGGGCAGAATTCGATCTTGATAACGCCCTGTGGACCATTCCGGCAGCGCGAATGAAAGCCCGCAGAGAACACGTTATTCCCCTACCCTTCCAAGCTGTCAAAATGCTCAGAACACTACAGGGTTTAACCGGGCATCGGCAGCACCTTTTCCCGGGCAGGGATAATCCACTAGGTCCAATGACATCGCACTCCCTGAGCCAGCTACTTAAAAGCCTCGGCTGGAGTGGCATTTATAGCCCCCATGCAACCAGAACTACAGGAAGTACGCGTTTAAACGAAATGGGCTATCGACCTGATGCTATTGAGGCCCAACTTGCACACGCTGATACCAACAATGTTCGTCGCACATACAACCATGCAACTTATCTTGATGAGCGTAAAGTGATGATGCAGGAATGGGCTGATATGTTGGACAAATGGGTAGCAGGATTCGAGTAGAACTTACTGCACTTAGAGAACCACGAGGATAGAACTCATTCCTCAGGATCCACTTTGTGCCAGAAGCGGGCACTGTTCACAATATCGAGTTAATCATTGGAATGTTGATCGCTCCCATTGAAAAATTTCACAGTATCTAATATATCAATGTAGAGGGCTTCCCTCTTACACCTCTAAAGGATAACTATCATGGGTCTTAAACCTGGTCCAAAACCAATTGCTAAATCGACAGGAAAACCAGATCAACGTCGACGTGATAATAAAGATACTCCTGGTAATACCCCGGGGCTAAAGCCTAGTAAATCCACAGGGAAATAAAAAGCTCAGGGTATAGATGTCTTATTTATACCCTGATTACATATCCAGACAACTAAAGATGTTTCTGCAACCAGATGCGCGTACCTTCTGTTTCATACGCATTTGCACCATACCCTTTCGCAAGAAGGGACTCTGGTAAATACTCGTCATATTTATCTAAGTATTTTTCTGGAACATCTGTGGCAAGATCAAATGCAGATGGCAAGCCTGACAACAGCATTTCTTTGAGCGCGTGCTGAACGGAAGCTACACTGGAGTTATCGATTTCTATAACACCAGCAAATGAATTTGCTTTAAAACCACAACGTATGAGCAAGGCTGTAATCGTATTCACAACTTTATCCCCCATCCAGGGAATTACATAACAGTGTTGCCCACTCGTAATAAAATACTCATTTTGAAGGTCATAACGCTGAAAGTTACTACAGCCTTCCGCAAATAGGTTTCTGGCGGCAGCATCGGCATAATCTACTCTCTTGCTACCTATTGCTATGCGGTAATCACTTTCCCTATGTAGTGGTCAACTAAAACTGGCCACCGCGTTAGAGTTTTTCCAGTATCGGTTTTCCGATTCGTTTGGTGGTAACCCACCGTTATATTCATGCGGCCTGAGCGCGCTGTAATACCCAACGATATAGTCCGTTATTGCGTGGGCTGCATCGCTGAAGTTTATGTAACCCGTCACCGGTACCCATTCGTTCTTCAGACTCCTGAAGAAGCGCTCCATTGGGCTATTATCCCAGCAGTTTCCACGCCGACTCATACTCTGTCTGATCCGATACCTCCACAGTGACTGCCGGAACTGTCTGCTTGTGTAATGGCTGCCCTGATCGCTGTGGAACATCACTCCGGCTGGTTTTCCCCGGGCCTCCCACGCCATCTCCAGCGCTTTGATGGTCAGCCTGCTGTCCGGTGAGAACGACATTGCCCAGCCCACCGGTTTTCTCGCGAACAGGTCGAGAACAACGGCGAGGTAGGCCCAGCGCCTGCCTGTCCAGATATAGGTCACATCGCCACACCACACCTGATTAGGCTCTGTCACTGCGAACTGCCGCTCAAGGTGATTCGGGATAGCGATGTGTTCAAGGCCACCGCATTTATACCGATGAGTGGGCTGTTGACAACTGACCAGCCCCAGCTCTTTCATGAGCCTGCCGGCGAGCCATCGTCCCATCCTGAAGCCCTTCATGGTTGCCATAGTTGCGATACTCCTTGCGCCAGCAGAGCCATGGCTGACGCTATGCAGTTCCAGTACCTGGCTGCGTAATACAGCTCGTCTGCCATCTGGTTTTTCAGG
Source organism: Serratia symbiotica (assembly GCF_000821185.2). Classification (NCBI taxonomy): domain Bacteria; kingdom Pseudomonadati; phylum Pseudomonadota; class Gammaproteobacteria; order Enterobacterales; family Yersiniaceae; genus Serratia; species Serratia symbiotica. The sequence continues at coordinate 1,347,749 of NZ_CP050855.1, forward strand.
ACGGTTTTTCCAGTATTTGTAGCTGCTGCGATGAACCCCGAACACGTGGCAGAGTGTGACCACCGGATAATGCGCTCTGAGTTTCCCGATTATCGAGAACTGTTCAGGGAGTCTGACATCAAGAGCGCGGTAGCCTTTTTTAATATTTCGTTTTCCATTTCAATACGTTGTATTTTTTTCCTCAGCTCACGTATTTCAATTTGTTCAGGAGTAATGGGAGAGGCTTTAGGTATTTTTCCCTGCCGCTCATCACGCAACTGCTTCACCCATCGCGTCATTGTGGAAAGGCCGACATCCATAGCACTGGCTGCATCTGCCACGGTGTAGTTCTGGTCAACGACCAGTTGAGCGGATTCGCGTTTGAACTCTGCACTGAAATTTCTTTTTTTCATTGAAGCACCTGTAATGTCCTGAGGTGAGCATATCACCTCTGTTCAGGTGGCCAAATTCAGTGTGCCACTACAGTCATTGCCCCACAAAGTACAGATGCCCTGCGCCACATGGTTGCTGAACAGAAGAATTCTTTGCCACTTCAGGTTCAGCAATGTGTTGATGATTTGCTGGAACACATTGATCGCATTGATGATAGCATTACTGAATATGACCGAATTCTGTCCCGTATGGCAAAATCCGATCACCGCAGCCAGCCACTGATGGAACTGAAAGGGATTGGTCCCACAACGGCCTGTGCGCTGGTCGCCAGTATCGGTATGCGCATGATTTTAAAAATGGGCGTCAACTGGCCGCCTGGCTGGGGCTTACACCATCGCAGTACAGTAGTGGCCGAAAATCAAAGCATGGCAGGATAACGAAAGCGGGCGATTCATATCTGTGAACGCTTCTGGTTCAGGGTGCCCGTTCGGTTCTGATTAGCGCAGAGAAAAGGACTAGACTCATTCAGCCGTTGGGTTTGTACGTTGGTTGAGCGCAGAGGATACTGGCGTGCTGTTGTGGTCATTGCCGCCAAAAATGCGAGGCTTAGACCCCGTGAGGTATATCTGAATATTGTACAGGATATACGTATCCGTTTAACGAACAAGAGCCTCACGCACGTCTTTCATCAGGGCCTGAATCGATAACGATTCATCATGGCCGTTTATAGTACCGCAGTCTCTCCCCATTATTTTTACTGAAGTGCAGACAAGAAACCGTAAACACCGGCGTTGACATGCCGGGGAAGCCCTTATAGTACAACATTTTCCGTTTCCCAAACGGAAAATGTTTCTGTATGTATTTTAATTTAAATACCTAATTTCAATGTTCAGTGCTTCCGTATATACATATTGGGTATAAAAGCCCTGAAAAGACTGCACAATCTTTATTGCATGTATGACTAGCACCCATAGAAACGCATGCAAATGCAGGGTTTGTGGCAAGCAATGACATAAACACAAAAGTAGATAGAATTATTTTCATGAAAAACCTCGTTATTTAATTTATGTGTGTGACTTTTTAAAAAACATTCCCCTTGGTGATGGGTGAGTATTTATTTACCTGACTGTAATAGTCATAAGTTCCCTTATTAGATAACCATTACACCATATGCCTAATTTTTTTATTTTAATAGCTCTACTTAAGTACAGCCTCTCCTAATGGCGAACTAAGCATTTCCCTAGATAAAATATATACTTATTAAACATACGCACGGAGAAAACGAGTAAAGAAAATAGGGATGAGTATAATTTTAGTCATTATCAAAGATAAATTAGAGGGCACTGTTGAAAATATCGCCGCGCTGATAAACTTTGCTAACATTTTTACCAGCAATGCTAACCATGAACGTATTAAAAGACCGATATTTCAGTCGTGAAATCCATTCTGTGGACGGTACGCTGGTACTGCAAATACCGCATCAGGCTGATAGGGAGCCCGTGATCATTTCTGCAATAACACCCGCTAAACAACTTTCCGCCTGGCGAAAATCACCTGTTTTCCGTCAGGCTCTGCCCGCGATGGAAATCCAGAGCGTACACGGGGTTTGAAGCCCAGTGGGGCGGAAATGTACGTTAAAAATGTAACTATATGATTTGAATTCTATAAATACGTTACTTTGTCAATGGAGTTGCCCCTGCTAAAACGGACACGGCTAATTCACTGCTAACACGGCATCACGATATTCGCGCGGGGATTTCATGTTCAGCCCCTTACGCGGATGCAAGTTATTATAATCCTCCATCCATGCTGCCAGTTTTTCCATCACTGATATTGCATCCGGCAGGTCATTTACCTAGACGTAATCCCGCTTGAACGTCTTCACGAACGATTCTGCCATGCCGTTACTTTCCGGGCTGCATACTATACACACTATGGATCCCGGTGAACTGGCGAACGTACGCGTGGCATCGACTATGTAGCAACTGCCGTTATCGGGCAGCCATTCTACAGGATGCGGAACCATCAGTGCGTTACCGAACCGCTTCTCCAGATTTTTGTCAGCAGGTTCTGCGCCATTACATTGCTGATACCCCCGGTGGTGGCACTCCAGCAGATAGCTTCCCGATCACAGCAATCCAGGCTGAACACCACACGTACCACTTCATGTTTCCAGCAGCGGATTTCAAAGCCGTCAGAGCGCCACCGGATATCCAGTTTCAGCGTGATCACATTACCGCTATGGTTGCGGTGTTTTTTCTCATGACTCGATTTTGCCGGCAGCAGATTATTGAGTTTCATGATCCGGTATACCCGTTTTGGATTTACCCGGCGGCTGTCTTCCCCTAACTTGCGATTCAGATGCGCGGTTACCCTGCGATAGCCATTTGTCGAACATTGGCTGCATATCTGTCTGATTAATGGCAGTCATTCCTCATCCGCTTCTTTGCTGTAACGCGCAAGCCGGGGCAGTCGCTGCCCACTCAGGCGTTCACAAAGGTTAGACCGTGACACCTGCAGTACCTGCGTTATTCGGATTAGGGGATATCAACCGGTGGCAACAATGGCATGCGCGATATCAACTTTTTTGACTGTGCTATCTCCAGCGCATCGCGGAGGATTTCGGCTTCCATCGTTTTACGCCCCAGCATCTGCTCAAGTTGTTTTACCTTATTTTCCAGCGCCTTAATTTCAGCAACATTGGCAACTTCATCGCTAGCAGCGATCGCAGATTGGCCACCATCATTCACAAGTCGTTTCCATTTAAAAAGCAGACTGGGGGTCATATTGCCGGGCAACCAGAGAAATGGAATAGCCGGGCTGCATGGATAGCGCAACAAAACGGGACTTTTCTTCGGCAGTATAACGGCGTCGCTTCTGCTCGCCTGTGAGCACTTCGATTCTTCGCACAAGATACTCCTTAAACATAGGTCTATGCCTATGTTTAAGGAGTGTCCGGTTTAAATGGGAGCTACTACACATATCTTATCCGGCAACCTACCCCTTTATTTGTCGTTAACTCATATTCCTGTGAAATATACTGTGAAAAATTACATTCAGCGAAACACTCAAACATCCACAGAGTGGAAGTTACAAGGGTAAAATCAGATGCCCATTCAGCCGCCCTGAGGCTCCTTGAGAGAGAGGCAAACAGGATGACAAAAAATTATACAAGGTTACGTTATGCTTAATGACATCCAGTGCCGTTCTGCAAAGCATGGCACTATCGGTTCAAACTTAACGTCAAATCCAGCATGTTTGCGTTGGCTGAGTATCCATCTGTGAAACAAGTAGAAGCGGTGAGAAATGCGAGCAGGCACGTAAACAGATAGCAGATGGGGTAAACCCGGCACCGGCTAGTCAGTGAGATAAGATCCGCAAGGTCAATAATACATCCAACACCTTTGAGCTTATTGCCAAAGAGTGGTTGCAGATGAAAGACCGGGCGGTAATCACCAAAACATGGACTGCCCCCTGCGTTTACTGGCTGCATACCTTAATTGGTTGTAGGTAACTGCATCCTTTAGTAATTCCCGCTAAAATACGCCGTAATATCGCTATTCGGAGAACCGCCATATGCCTAAACCATGCACTCCCCTGAAGCTCAGTACCTCTATCACGTTGATGGTGTCCGCTATCATCATTTCGGTACTGCTGGTGGTGTATGTGTTGTTTTTTGTACAGATGAATGCCGAGGAGCAAAACCAATTGCGTCAAAAAGCCATGGCGATCGCTGATACATTGGCGCTTTCCTCCACGGTGGTTGATGGCCTGGAGCAGAAAGACCACAGTGGAGCGATCCAGCGCTTTGCCGAACAGGTACGTCATAAAAATGAACTGCTGTTTGTGGTGGTCGCAGATATGAAGGGTATCCGTTATTCTCACCCCAACCCCTGGCTGATTGGTCAGCATTTTATCAGCGAAGATCTGGAACCCGTGTTACATGGCAAAATCAACAGCGCAACCCATCACGGCATCTTGGCCCCAGCATTGCGAGTGCTAGTGCCAGTATACAACGCACAGCAGCAACAAATCGGCGTGGTAGCACTAGGCATCGCACTGGATACCGTTTATCAGGTGATGAGTGAAAGCCGATGGATCATCTACTGGACTATCACCTTCGCCGCGCTGATCGGCAGCTTGGGCACCTTCTTTCTGGTCAGCAGGCTTAAGCGCATCATGTTCGGTTTTGAACCCTATGAAATCGCCAATCTGTTTGAGCAACGCGACGCTATGTTACAGTCGATCAAAGAAGGCGTTATCGCAGTGGATAATCAGTCACACATCACCATCGTCAACAGCGAAGCCAAACGCCTGCTGCAACTGAGCGGTTCGGCGGAGGATCTGGTACTGGACTGTGCCAGTCAGCACTGGTTGGCTCAGCTACATCTGGAAGAGGTGCTAACCAGCGGAAAACCGCAGCGCGATCGGCAGATCAGCCTCCACGGTAGCGAACTGCTGGCTAACACCGTGGCGGTGACGGTCAACAGCCAGGTGATCGGTGCTATCGCTACCTTCCGCGATAAAACTGAGGTCAGCCGATTGATACAACGCCTAAATGGCATGGCGCACTATGCTGATGCGTTGCGCGTGCAATCGCACGAGTTTATGAACAAGCTGCACGTCATTCTTGGCATGTTACACATGAGGGCCTACCAGCAGTTAGAAAACTACATCATCAACACCGCCAGCAACTATCAGGAAGAAATCGGCGCGCTGCTGCGTAAGATCCATTCACCTGAGGTGGCAGGTTTCATTATCAGCAAAATCCGCCGCGCCCACGAGGCTGGCATCAAACTGACCCTTGATGAAACTAGCCTGCTGCCGGAAACCGACGATGTCGAAACGACCCATGTGCTAATCAGCGTATTGGGCAACCTGATCGAAAATGCCCTCGACGCCATCAATGGCGTCGAGGGGCATGAGATAAACTTGAGCTTCCACCACTATGATAATCATTTACACTGTACCGTTAGTGACGATGGGTCCGGCATAGATCCGGCGATTGCTGCACGCATCTTCGAGCAGGGATTTTCCACCAAAGGAACGGAACGCGGCATTGGCTTGGCGCTAATCAGCGGCCATTTGGAGAAACTGGGCGGCAATATTGATTTTGAGTCCGAACCAGGTGTACTGACCCAATTCTTTGTTCTTATTCCCTATCAGGCCAAGAGCTGAACACATGATTAACGTACTGATTGTCGACGACGACCTAAGGGTAGCGGAACTGAACAAATACTACCTGAGTCAGGTGAGCGGCTTTCAGTGTCAGGCGATGGTCGCCACCCTGAGCCAAGCACGCACCCTGCTGGCTGATGCCAGTGTTAGCATCGATCTGGTGCTACTAGATATCTATATGCAACAGGATAACGGTTTAGATCTGCTGCCCAGTTTGCGCAAACTGGGCGAAAAAACCGATGTGATCGTTATTTCTTCAGCCAGCGATGTGAACACGATACAAAAAGCGCTGCATTACGGCGTAGTGGATTACCTGATCAAACCTTTCCAGTTCTCCCGTTTTAGAGAAGCCCTGAGTAACTACCAACAGCAGTCGCAAATTCTGGCACAGCGCGAATTTTCGCAGGCCGATGTCGATAGTCTGCTACGACGTCAGCCCAGCCCTCAGGCAGGCAATAAACTACCAAAGGGGCTGACCAGCATCACCCTTAGCACGGTGTGTGAATGGATTGAACAGCAACATAACCATGAATTCTCAACCGATAACCTGGCCAATGCCATCGGTATCTCGCGGGTTTCATGCCGCAAATACCTGATCTATCTCGCGGAGATCGCCATTCTCAGCACGCGCATTCTGTATGGGACTACTGGTCGGCCAGTGTATCTGTACCAACTAAAGCCGGAAGCGATCGCGGTGCTGCAAGAATTCTGCCGGCCAACATAGTGAACAGACGTATAGAAAAACCCGCAGGATGGTAAAGAATCATCGGGTAGCCAACACTCGTCCATAACTTTTTCATCCAAACAGCCCTAACTTGTCGCAAAACCGTACAGCATGAAGCTAGCACCAGGTGTACTATTTGACGTCAACTACTCTGACCACCCAGAGCCTGCCCATAAATCTGTGTAACTGCCAACGTATTAAAGGTGATCGTTTAGAGGGTCACCGAACTCGATAATAAAACGAGAGTATTAGAAATACTGTGTCATTCAAGTCAATATACAATTAAAAAGGAATGACACATGTCTTACCCCTTCGATTTCAACAAAGCGCTTAATGTGATGACGTTATAGTTGCGACACAGAATGATGAACGCTCTCGATAAAGGCCGGTATCCGGCCTTTCAACACTGCTCAACTCGCTTAGACCAGTTCGATCACCTCAAAGCTAGTTTCACCACTCAGGTCAGCGTTGTAATCAACACCCGCTAGGCCAAAGCCGAACAAGCGCAGGAAATCTGCCTTATAGCCCTGATAGTCCGTCAGTTCATTGATGTTATTATCATTGATCCGCGCCCAGATTTCACGGCAAGTGTTTTGCACATCGTCACGCAGTTCCCAATCATCCAAACGCAGGCGATGCTTCTCGTCAGTTTCTGGCACTGTGCCAGTGTACAGTTTGCTGGCGAACAAACGCTGTACCTGCTCAATGCAGCCTTCGTGAATGCCCTGTTCCTTCATGATTTTGAACACGATAGAAATGTACAGCGGCATAACTGGGATCGCAGAAGAAGCCTGGGTAACGACTGACTTCAGCACGGCAACATAGGCGGCCCCACTTTTGGCTTTCAGCTTCTGATCGATGGCTTGTGCTGCGCGATCTAGATCTTCTTTCGCTTTACCCAAGGTGCCATGCCAATAAATTGGCCAGGTCAGATCAGTGCCAATGTAAGAATAGGCAACGGTCTGAATGTTGTCCGCCAGCACGCCAGCTTCATCCAGTGCGTCCATCCATAGCTGCCAATCCTGACCACCCATCACCTTGACGGTATCGGCAATTTCCTTCTCGTTGGCTGGCTCGACGACGGCTTCCACCAGCACATCTTTGTTGGTGTCCAGCGCCACAGATTTATAGGGTTCGCCGATAGGCTTTAGTGCAGAACGCACCACTTCACCGGTTTCTGGCATTTTGCGCACCGGGGAAGCCAATGAGTAAACCACCAGATCAATTTGCCCCAGATCCTGTTTAATTAGATCGATAACACTTTGGCGGCATTCATTGGAGAACGCATCACCGTTAATGCTTTTTGCGTATATGCCTGCTTCTTTGGCGACCTTGTCAAAACCGGCAGAGTTGTACCAACCAGCAGAGCCTGTTTTGCCTTCGCTACATGGCTTTTCAAAAAATACGCCGATGGTGGCCGCACCGCTGCCGAATGCAGCATTGATACGAGAGGCCAGCCCATAGCCAGTAGATGCACCAATAACCAGCACCTTCTTAGGCCCATTTCTCAGTTCGCCGCGTGATTTCACGTAGGCGATTTGCTCACGGACGTTGGCTTCACAGCCTGCCGGATGAGCCGTAGTGCAAATAAAACCACGAATTTTAGGTTTGATAATCATAGTATTTTTTCTTGGTAGCTAAAACCGAAGGCTAATATACCTGATTTTCTCAATATACTTAAGATGGACACACGGCATAATCGAAACAAGCACCCTGAACAGGCTTTATTGAATAAATCGAATTTTTAGGAGATTGGCGGCTCTGATCGCTAAAGTCGCTTCAGCATCGGGTTCCCATGGCAAAGCAAAAGTTTAAAATCACCAACGGGTCCGCCTACAACAACGCACTCAGGCAGCGCGATGACGGTATGGCTTGATGAATCTGCCATTGCTGCATGGACTGACAGTGCACAGCCTGAAGGTCGTGGCCGACCGCTTCACTACACCGATATGGCTATCACCACGATCCTGATGATGAAGCACGTGTTTAACCTGTCGCTCCGGGCATTGCAGGGCTTCGTTGACTCGATTTTTAAGCTGATGGGGCTGTCGTTGCGCTGCCCGGATTACTCTCTGGCCAGCCAGGCGAGCAAAGACCGTTAACATCAACACAAAAACGCCAACCCGTGGCGAAATCTCGCACCTCGTCATTGACGCTACCGGTCTGAAAGTCTTCGGCCAGGGGAATAGAAAGTCCGGTAGCATGAGGCTGACAGGCGCAGAGTAGGGCGCAAGCTTCATCTGGCCACAGACAGTGCGACACATGAGATTATCTGTGCCGATTTATCGCTCAGCGGAACGACAGATGCACTGGCGCTGCCGGGACTGATTAACCAGACCCACCGGAAAATCAGGGAAGTCTCGGCAGACGGCGCTTATGACCCCCATTACTGTCATGATACGTTGCTGAGGAAAAAAATCAGGCTGCTTATCCCACCACGAAGCGGTGCGCAATACTGGTGCGATAAGTACCATGAGCGTAACCACGCCGTGGCGAATCAGCATCTGAGCGGCAGCAATGATGTCTGGAAAAAAGAAAGTGGGCTATCACCGTCGTTCAGTGGCAGAAACGGCGATGTTCCATATAAAAATAAAAATCTTACTGGGTGGTCATCTGAGCCTGCGGGACTAAGATGCGCAGGTGGGTGAAGCGAGGGCGATAGTCAATGCTCTGAACCGGGTGACGCTGTTGGGTATGCCGGACAGCACCCGGATCGCGTAACGGGTGTACCGGCGGAAGCCATCCTGTCCGCTAACTCTAATTTATTCAACAAAGCCCCATGAACAGGCCAGTTAAAAGGCGTTGTAGCAGCGAGGTTCCCTCTCGACAGAATCAGCTTTCATCAGCTAATACGGCTGAAAAGTTAGCTGGCAATCCCCCAACGTTTGACAAGTTCTAATAACGGTAGAATATGTGGATGTGTGTAAAAAAGTGCACACTGTTGCAGAGTAAAGAGACGGATAGAAGATTTCATCAACCACGCGATAACTAATTAAATTATATAATAAAAAAATACCGAATACGATTCCTATATTCGGTCTAGGGAAATGGCTCCTGGGAGAGCCATGCGCTAAAAGTTGGCGTTTAGTGCATAATTTATCCAGTCATACTGCACTAAGCGTAGCCTAGCACACTATTTTTGCCAGCTATCAGCCTGACGCGTGATAATTTCATAACGGAATAAATATCTCGTCAATCATCAGCACCGAGGCAACTCACTCATCATTAAGCGCTTAATTAACGCACAGTTGCTTGGCACGGTTACGGAATGGCACTAGGCTCATTTTATGGCCGGGATTGGCAGTGTCATCAAGCAGGATCACGTCCAGCGATTGAGCGTGTTGCCGCCCCGCTTTCACCTGCGCTTGAGCGGCTTCATTGAGCGGATATTGCATCAGGGTGCTGTTGTTGAGCACAAATAGAGCACCACCACTGCGGCACTGTAGCATCACCTCTTCTTTAGTGAACGCCCACTGCTTGCCGTATTCCAGCTTAGTGATGTTCACCAGCTTGTCTGCCGCCAGCACGTTGGTCGCGGTTGCCAGCAGCGTAATACCCAGTAATATCGATTTCATATGATGGCCTTATGGTTGCTGTTCGACTCGATTTTCCCGCAGTTCACCAGCATCCGGCAAGCCGTAATCTCACTCGGTGTGTCAGTAAAAATTAGCCAAGATGTGGTTTCGGGTCGCTTCAGCCGCCAATTTTCACCTTGTCGTTTCCTCGCCGATGATTTTGATGCCGCAGGGAGATTGCGTTTGACGCCTACAGAGACGTTAACCACTGAGGGTACGGACCAACAAACAGCATGAATACGTGAAAAGTGGGCAAGATCAGCAATAAGACCGCACCTCAGGTGATTACCGGTGGCGCGGTTTTCAGAAAAAAAGCATCAAACTTGGCCGTTGCCGTTTACGCCAGCAGTACTCATTTTCTTTAGATCTTTGTCGATAAAGAACAAACTTTTACCGCTGTTGCCTACCAGTGCCAGCTTATCCAACACGGATTTGAAGAGTTTCTCTTCCTCGTGCTGCTCGGCGACATACCACTGTAGGAAGTTGAAAGTGGAATAATCGTGAGCAGTCATGGCCGCATGCGCCAGTTCGTTGATCTGACGGGTAATTAGCTGCTCGTGTTCGTAAGTTTGCTGGAATACGTCCGCCAGGGATTCAAACTCAACCGGTGGTGCAGCGATAAAACCTAACAGCGGCAAGGAGCCGGTATCGCTCAGATAGTCGAACAAACGCTGCATGTGCTGCATCTCTTCCTGAGAATGCTCTTTAAGAAACGCTGCAGCACCTTCAAAGCCATTGTCGCTGCACCATGCGCTCATTTGTAGGTACATGTTAGCGGAGTAGAACTCTAGATTCAGTTGTTCATTCAGCTTTTGGGTCATTTCTTGCGTCAGCATAAAGATTCCTTTTTTTCCAGGTGGTAAATTTAATTTCGCTCATTATGCATTGGCAAATAAAAAATAAAAACACCTTATTTATAATACGTTTCTATTTAATTTTAAATAAATAAAAATCAATGCATTATATAAAATTACACCGCTTAATTCGTTATGATAATCATTGCTATCTGCATTCAATGAAATAGCGAATCGTTCTTATTTAGAAAAAATAAATTACATTACTATTCTAACGATAATTAGCCCTGCCAGCGCAGTAGGCTTATTTCTCCGGCACATCCGGCTTGCCAAGCACCGCCTGGTGCATTACCTTCTGCTCAGATTCAATGCGGCAATGGTAAGGAGCATAAGATGAGTTACAATTTGGCAGAACTTTCCAAAGAAGATATGGACAAGGTGAACGTAGATCTTGCTGCTTCCGGCGTGGCATTCAAAGAGCGTTATAACATGCCGGTGATCCCAGACGTGGTAGAGCGCGAACAACCGGCTTACCTGTATGGCTATTTCCGTGAGCGCGTGGCGTATTATCGCATCGAGTCGCATAAGTTTTCACGCCTTCCCTACGAACCAAAATCCAAATGATAAAAAAACCCGCCGTTCAGGCGGGCTGGTAGGTCACTCGACGGCGAACCGGTCAATATCCCATACCATTTGCGTTCAATTGCCGGGCTGACCAACACCACCCGCTAGCCGCAGCATACAGGGAATACGTGAGGATGGTGAGCACTGCCTAGATCTAAAACGGCAAATAAAATAGCCAAATGGGAGAGGTTCTTATTCTAGCAATGCCAGAATAAAGGCATACTCCAGCGCAATATCCCTATAACCTTTGAAACGCCCGGATTTACCACCGTGCCCGGAATCCATATCGGTATACAGCAGCAGTTGGTGATTGTCGGTTTTTAGCTCGCGCAGCTTTGCCACCCACTTGGCCGGTTCCCAATATTGTACTTGCGAATCGTGCAGGCCGGTTGTGACCAGCATATGCGGGTAGTCCTGCGCTTTCACCTGATCGTATGGGCTGTAATGCTTGATATAATCATAATACGCCTGCTCATTCGGGTTACCCCACTCGTCATACTCGCCGGTAGTCAACGGGATCGATTCGTCCAGCATGGTGGTCACTACATCGACAAACGGCACCTGTGCCACTACGCCATGGAATAGCTGCGGTGCCTGATTAATCACCGCGCCTATTAGCAGGCCGCCAGCGCTACCGCCCATGGCGAACACCTGTTTGGCATTGCCGTAACCCTGTGCGATCAACGCTTCCGTCACGTCAATAAAATCATTGAAGCTGTTCTGCTTATTGAATAATTTACCGTCTTCATACCACCACTGGCCCAGTTCACCGCCGCCGCGTATATGTGCCAACGCGAAGACAAAGCCGCGATCCAGCAGGCTCAGGCGGCTGGCGCTAAACGCGGGTTCCATATTGCTGCCATAGGAGCCATAGCCATACACCATCAGCGGATTGCCACCGTGACTGAAACGATCCTGACGGTAGACCAACGAAACCGGCACCTTGTTACCATCACGCGCTATTACCCACACCCGCTCGCTACGATAATTTTTCGGGGTGAAATTTTTCACCTCCTGCTGCTTGAGCATTACCCGTTCACCACTGTCCAAATTAAGTTCGTACTGTGTGGCCGGGGTGGTCATCGACGAGTAGCCGTAACGCAACAATGCAGTCTCTGGATCTGGATTGTACGCCAACCAGGTGGTGTAGGTTGGATCGTCGAAGGCGATGCATTTTTCTTCTCCGCTCTGCCGATGGATCTGACGCAGCAGGGTTAGCCCCTCGCAGCGCTCTTCCACCACCAGCCAGTCACGAAACAGACTGAAGCCCTCCAGCATTACCTCGGTGCGCGGGGTGATCAGCGTTTGCCACTGCGCCTCATCCGCCTGCGCGCTCTGATATAAACCAAAGTTTTTGCCGTCTTTGTTAGAACGGATATAGAAATGCTGCTGGTAATGGTCAATAACGTATTCGTGTTCTTTTCGGCGCGGCACGAAGACACACGGTGTACTATCGGCGCGGTCGGCGTCCAGCAGCAGGACTTCTGAGGTAGTGGTGCTGTTCATATGGATCAGAATAAAACGTTCGGAGGTGGTTTTTCCCAACCCTACGTAGAAAGTATCATCCCGCTCTTCATAGATCAGTTCATCCTGCTGCGGATCGGTACCCACCACATGGCGGTATACCTGATAAGGCAGCAGCGTTTTAGCATGCTTACGTACGTAATACACGCTGGAGGAATCATTAGCCCACTCGAAACTGCCAGAGGTATTTCTCAGTACTTCATTGGCCCAACTACTGTCGCTCAGGTATTTGAAACGGATGTCATACTGCCGACGCGACAGGAAATCTTCTGCCACTCCCAACATGAGGTTATCAGGGCTGACGTCTAACCCACCCAGAGTATAAAACTCACTTTTCTCAGCTTGCTGGTTACCATCCAACAGTGTGTCCCACCGCTCACGCTCTGCTTCCGGCTGGCGCACATAAATGGCATATTCATTGCCCGGTTCGTAGCGGGTCTGGTAGCGGTATGCGTTTTTGACATAGGGAACAGAATGATCCTGTTGAGGAATGCGCGCCACCATCTCTTCATACAGCGTTTCGCGTAGAGCTTGCTGCGGCTTCAGCATCGCCTCTGTATAGGCATTTTCCGCCTGTAGGTAGTCCAGTATCTGCTGGTCTGCACGTTCGTCGTCACGCAGCCAATAATAGTCATCCACGCGCGTGTCGCCGTGAATGGTAATGGGATAAGGGCGTTTTTCGGCCTTGGGGGGGATCATCATCGCTACGTCATCCGCTGGCTTTAATTTAGGCAAGAGTGACACGATTACCCCCAACTTGCCAAGCAACGCTAAGCGAGCACGCGCTTTTTCTCGCTGACAACACTGCTCAATGCCACGGTGCCTTAATTTTCACGCTTCGGGCGTTTCTTCATCCTGCGCGTATTCCGCCAGTTCGTCACGCATCGTTTGGATGGCTTCACGGGCGAGCTGCGCGAGCGTGCGATAAAAATCACTGGTAGCGTGCGCAGTCAGCTTGCCGAGGAAGCGGTCACACCAAGGGAGCAGGTACTCATCGAACAAGGTGATTTGCGCCTGAACTTCATCTTCCTGCGACTGATCTTCCAGCCAGGAGGCGGCCAGCAGCAGCGAGCCAAAATGATCAGCCGGGGCCTCGCCTAATGGCATACCTCGCTGCTGCAAGAAGGTGCGCACTTGCGCTTCGCTCGCACCGGCAACATAGTCAGAGCGGAACGGCGGCACACTACGTTCGCTGCCGATAAACATGGCGTTGAAGTCGCCAGACAACAGCTTGACATCGCAGCCCCGCTGTAGACGTACCAGCAATTCATCCTGCTCCAGTGGCCAGTGCTGCTGCAATTTGCCTGCCTGGATCAACGTGAACAACGGTGCCAGCAGCGGATCCTGCGGCTGGCGGTAGAACAGCGTACCCAGCACACGGCAGACAACGGAAAACTCATTCATGATGATGCCTTATACCATGCAGAAAAATTTGCCGGGACGATGTCACAAATCAGTCAATTTCGCAATCGCTGTCTACGCTTTGCCGACCTCATAGCCCGGCGATGCCACAATCTTTGTTAATAACCGTCAAGTAACACCTTTCCATTCAGCGATATATCTATAGTTGCAGGCAGGCGGCAACGCAGCGACAAATCGGCTGGGAACCGATTTGAACGGCGCTTGCACGGGGCCACAGGCTGAACCTCAGCGAGTTCGTGGGGATGGTGACAATACTCTTTCATCTGACGGCTGGTGCCCCAACCAGGCATAGACAGCGATTTATCGCTCGGTAAATCAGCAAATTGCTGCAACTTTGGCTAATCAATTCGGTGAATGTCACAAGGGGGTTGACGCTGGCAGCGGATTATCCTACATTAGCGCACGTCAAAAGCACGAAGCGTTATCGATGATAAAACGGTGAGGTGTCTGAGTGGCTGAAGGAGCACGCCTGGAAAGTGTGTATACGCGAAAGCGTATCGAGGGTTCGAACCCCTCTCTCACCGCCATTTTCAACAAAAAAGCCTGAACGTAAGTTCAGGCTTTTTTGTTGTCTGTGATACACGCCAGTGCACAGCGTTGGCCGAGCTGATAGCGAGTACACAATCCCGACGAACTGCGCCCCGAAAAAATAGCCGCCAGGCGGGCAGCGACGACGATAATCTACAAAGCAGCCGCCGCTGTTGCCGATGTCAACTGCCTCTTCTGGCCCTTCCCTCGATCGTGGCAGCCCCACACTGGTGTGGGGCTGCCACAGGGCGTTTTTAGTGCATTTTCAGGCGCGGGCGGAGCACCCGGTTAATGCCCCCAACCAACATCATCAGGCCGGTTTTGATATAGCCATGCAGCGCTACCTGGTGCATGCGGTACAGCGAAATGTAGATGAAACGCGCAATGCGCCCTTCCACCATCATAGAACCACGCATCAGGTTGCCCATCAGGCTACCGACAGTGCTGAAACGCGAAAGTGACACCAACGAACCGTGATCTTTGTACACATAAGGCTTCAGCGTCTGCCCGTTCATCAGCGCCAAAATGTTGGTAAAGCAGCGTGAAGCCATCTGATGTGCCGACTGAGCGCGCGGTGGCACAAAGCCGCCTCCCTCTTTCGGGCAGGAGGCACAGTCACCGATGGCAAAAATGTGAGGATCGCGCGTGGTCTGCAACGTTGGCTCAACCAGCAACTGGTTGAGGCGGTTGGTTTCCAAACCACCGATATCCTTCATAAAGTCCGGCACCTTGATGCCCGCCGCCCACACCATCAGATCAGCATCGATAAACTCGCCACCCTGAGTGTTCAACCCACTGGCGTTTACGCTGGTAACCATGGTGTGAGTCAACACGCGTACACCAAGTTTGCTCAGTTCCAAATGAGCAGCAGCGGAAATGCGCGGTGGCAGCGCTGGCAAAATACGCTCACCAGCTTCTACCAACGTCACATTCAGCGCACTGTTGTCCAGGCTTTCAAAGCCATAGCTGTGTAGCTGTTTCACTGTATTGTACAGTTCGGCAGACAACTCAACGCCAGTAGCGCCGCCGCCAACGATGGCAATATTTACCCGCTTTTTCTGCCCTGGGTACGCCGAATACTTCAGGAACAAATTAAGCATTTCATTATGGAAACGCCGCGCCTGATGCGGATTATCCAAGAAGATACAGTGATCTTTCACCCCCGGTGTGCCAAAATCGTTCGAGGTGCTGCCCAGCGCTATCACCAGAATGTCGTAAGTCAATTCGCGCGATGGTACCAGTTCACCCCCCTGCTCATCGCAAATACGTGCCAGTTGCAGCGTTTGCGTCTCGCGGTTGATGTTAGTCAGCGTACCTTGCTGGAAGCTGAAATGATGGTTGTGCGCATGCGCCAGGTAACTCAGCGCATCGACGCCGTCATCAAGTGAACCGGTGGCGACTTCATGTAGCAGCGGCTTCCACAGATGGCTGTGGCTGCGATCCACCAATGTGATCGCCGCTTTTCTCTTGTGGCCAAGCTTATTCCCCAAGCGGGTCGCTAGCTCAAGACCGCCAGCACCACCACCAACAATGACGATTTTCTTCTTTGGCGTTGTCAAAATACCCCCTAAATGTGAACCAACCGTTATCCGTAAGTGAATGGAAAATATCCTTACAATACATAGGGTTCACCTGTAATAAACCGATTCTTTAGCGCCAGAATAACATGTGAGGTTATTTGGTCATACCAAAATTGACCTACATCAATTTTTTTGGTTAAAGGCTCGACGCGAGGCTTTTTAGGGATTTTAATTCAATAAGTTAGCATAGAGTTACTCTACATGGCTCTACCCAGCTACTCGCCAATATTGTACTTTATGAGAATAACAGCCGCAGATTATCCCGATAAAAAGCAATAATTGCGGTTCCAAAGCTGTTATGAAGTTGTTAACTCCGCGCTTGATGACTACCGCCGCCGCTCTAAGCATCGCTGCGCTAGCCTCATGACAGTATCCTGAATTCGCGCAGTTTATGTTCCTCCCAGCGTGCACTGAGCGTAACCAGTGCCTTGTGTGCCTGCTGCCAACGTGCCGAGTCACGCAGTTCCTGGCGGGTGAACTGACCACGGTGATATAATCGTTTTACTTTCTCTGCTTTGACTGGGGAAAGGTTATCCAGCACGCTGACCGCACCAGCGCGGTTGTTGCACACCAAGATCATGTCACAACCAGCATCCAGAGCTGCCTGACCGCGTTCGGCATAGCTACCCATGATAGCCGCCCCAGCCATTGACAGGTCATCAGAGAAAATAACCCCATCGAACCCCAGTTCCTGCCGCAGAATTTGCTTCAGCCAGTAAGGTGAACCGCTGGCTGGACGTGGATCGGCTTCAGTGTAGATGACGTGTGCCGGCATGACCGCATCCAGCAGTTGCCGGTTGATCAGTGTGCGGAAAATCGCCATGTCATGTTCACGGATCTGCGCTAATGGCCGCAGATCGCGCGGGGTTTCTTTGTGCGAGTCGGTGCTGACACCGCCATGGCCTGGGAAGTGTTTTCCGGTGGTTTTCATCCCAGCACTGCGCATACCCTGGATAAAGTACTCGGCCATTGCCAGCGCTTGCTGCGGATCGCTGTGGAACGCGCGTTCACCGATGGCGGCGCTGCCGTGGCCAATATCCAGCACCGGCGCAAAACTGATATCGATGTCCTGGGCGATCATTTCTGCCGCCATCAGCCAGCCCGCTTCTTGCGCTAAGTGACGACCCTGCTGCGCATCTTGCATCACAGCGAACGATTGCGCCGCTGGCAAGCGGGTAAAACCTTCATGGAAGCGCTGCACGCGTCCGCCTTCCTGATCCACCGCCACCACCAGCCTATCCTGCGATGCCACGCGGATCTGGCGCACCAGTTCGCGCAACTGGTGCGCGTCGTGAAAGTTACGGGTAAATAGGATCAACCCGCCAACCAGCGGGTGTGTTAAAATCTCACGTTCTTCTGCATCCAGCTCATAGCTGGCAATATCTAGCATTACCGGACCCACGGCCACCTCACTTCATTATTTGATTTGCTTCACTCAGAACCTGGGGATGATCAACAAAAGCGCTGGCGCAGCACTGCCCCCCAATGCAAAAATTCAGCATCGCCGCTCTGCTGCCAGCGCGCTTCAAACCACATCAGCATCAGGTAGTCCACCCACGGTAACCAACACTGCACTTGGGCGTGCAACCGGGCCTCATCCGGGTAGCCATGCTGCGCATAGTGCTGTAGAAAACACTGCTGCTGAACGCTAGCCCAATCATTGCTGCGAAACAGCGCGGCGATATCCAGCGCAACATCGCCATCGGCAGCGTACTCCCAGTCGATCAGCCGCAGCCCGGCGGCACTGGTGATCAGGTTACCTGGGTGAATATCCATATGAAGCGGGGCCAGTTGCAGTGGCGTTGGCGGTGTTATCCGCAAAAAATGCTGCTGACAACGCAGCCAGGCTGGGGTAAGACGCCGTTTGTCCAACTGCTGCCAATAGCTGACGAACTGTCGTTGCAAGTTCAGGCGGTAGCCACTGAGCGGCCTTCGATGCAATCCCGCTGCCATCGCTGCCAGTTCACCACATTGATTTAGGGCGTCGAACCCCTCATTTGTGACACTCTTCCCGGTAAGCCATTCGACGATAATCCAATGATTACTCTGGGCTAAAACCTGCGGCCCTAATCCCGTACCACAACGGCGCAGCAGCCGCGCCTCCCGTTTGCGGCTGACACCCAATGCGCCTTTCTCCGCAGTTTGTTGGCGCGCCAACATGCTGATACCCTCCCCGTCGATACGCCAACTTTCACCCGTCAGACCCTGCACTGGGCTAAAATGACAACCGGCGGTATTCACCGCCGGCAACCGGGTATTCAACAATTGTCGCAGCTCAGCTTCAAAGTTCAACGGTGTCATTACCCGACCAAACGATTTCGCCGGTTTGCACCAACATCAGTTGCATATCCAGCGTCGGTGATTTTACATCGCCGCTGAAGTCGCTGTACAACACGTACTGTGCGTTAACGATGCGCGCCAGGCCGATGGCCTTACTGCGCGAGCCAAAGCTGTCCTCCGAGGATAAGCCCAGCGCCTGTCTGGCACTCGTCAGCCGCGCTTCCGGCACCACACTGAAAATGGAGTTGGACTCCAGCGCTGTATGCAGCGCGGATGTCGCTTTCGCCGTTTGCAATGCGCCATTGGTGTTGTTCTTCATACTGTCTACCAACAACAGGCTGCCAGCGGTAACCCCTTTGGCCTCCAGCATCTGGTTCACCAACGGCTGTAGGCTGCGGAACCAGTCAAACGGCTGTATTTTGGGCGGCTGCGGCACCACTTCACGGGCCGACTGCTGAGGTTGTTCCTTCGTGTCCGGTAGCGTAACCGATTCGACGGTATCTGGCGGTTGAAGGCGCGACAAACAACCACTCAAGGTTAATGCGGCCAACGCCACCGATAAATACTTTTTCATTATTATTCCTTTCCAAGCCAGCCTACAAAAACAGCTATCGATGCGCGCATTTAGCATCCAGGTTACCGTTCAGAAAAGCGTGACAACATCGGCCCCAGCGAGTGGCCGCCAACCAAATGCATATGAATATGATAGACCTCCTGACCAGCATGGCGATTGCAGTTGAGGATCAGGCGGTAGCCATCTTCAGCCACCCCTTCCTGTTCGGCAATTTTCGCCGCAGCGGTGATCATTCTGCCCAGCGCCGCTTCATGCTCAACGGTCACATCATTGACAGTAGGGATCAGTACATTCGGCACGATCAAAATATGGGTTGGAGCCTGGGGTGAGATATCACGGAAAGCAGTAACCAGTTCGTCTTGGTAAACCACATCAGCGGGGATTTCGCGGCGGATAATTTTACTGAAAATCGTTTCTTCAGCCATTTGGGCGTTCCTTGGTTTAAACAGTAAGCTGTATGAGTGACAAATTCTACTGCTTTTAACCTGCATGCGCACTTTCCGCATTGGATGATGCTAAGATCACACAACCTGGCGCACTATGCCTGTTATTGCTTTACCTAGCCCCCAACAAGGGTCAGGCTGAAAGCTATTTTACCAGGTATGAATTTGATAATCTGTGCTCTTTGCATTAATTTAGGGGGCAGACCTCCAGCTTCGCAGCAGCCACCCGATTTATGTTCAAAGGACGCCTTACCATGGTAACCCGCACGCTAGATAGTCCCGCCCGCCCAGTTCTGGCCGGAATGCCGGATGAAGCTGAACACGCACTGCGCTTCATTCGCGCCCGTAAAGCGCAATCCCATGCGTTATTCGAAGATTATGTCGAGCTGATCGCCGATCTGTTGCAGACTACGCGAGAAGCCAGAACTACCGATATCGCCCGCCGCTTTGGTGTCTCTCACCCTACGGCGATCAAGAACATCGCGCGGCTTAAAAGCGCCGGCCTAGTGGAATCGCGTCCCTATCGCGGGGTGTTTCTGACTGAGGAAGGCGAACGGTTGGCACATAAGGTACGCCGTCGCCATCGGATAGTGGTTGACCTGTTAGTCTGTCTGGGAGTGCCGACGAACACCGCCGAGTTGGACAGCGAAGGGATTGAACATCACATTTCTGACGCCACTTTGGCTGTGTTTGAGCAGTTCCTGCGAAAAAACACGGCGAAGTGATCCCGAAATAAGCAGTAGCTGGCTGGGGGCTTTTAGAAGCCAAATATCTTCACTTCCTGTATCTATCCCCTGTTTTCTACGTGACATTACGCGGTGTGCTATGCGGGTTTACCTACCTCGGGAGAAAAAATGCCGATCCCCCTTAAGTGATCGGCATTAGGCTTTCGCTTCCCTTTAAATTCCCTTGTCTAACTCAGTGATTACGGATGTATTCGTCCATATCGGTTTTCAGGTTGTCAGACTTGGTGCCGAAGATAGCCTGAACGCCAGAGCCGGCGACAACAACGCCAGCGGCACCCAATTTCTTCAGGGTAGCCTGGTCAACCTTGGCGATGTCGGCCACGCTGACGCGCAGGCGGGTGATACAGGCATCCAGGTTAGTGATATTCTCTTTACCGCCGAAAGCCTCAACCAAGGCGGCAGACATTTCAGAGCCGCCCTGCGTATCCTGCTCAGCAGCAGTGTCTTCACGGCCTGGGGTTTTCAGGTTCAGCTTGGTGATCAGCACACGGAAGAGAGTGTAGTACACCAGCCCGTAGAGGATGCCGACGAGGGGGAACAACCAGATTTTACTGCTGTTTCCGCTCAGAACGATAAAGTCGATCAACCCGTGTGAGAAGCTGGTGCCGTCACGCATGCCTAACAAAATGCATATTGGGAACGCCAGACCCGCCAAGATAGCGTGGCTCACATACAGGATCGGCGCAACGAACATGAAAGAGAATTCGATCGGTTCGGTGATGCCGGTCAGGAATGAGGTCAACGCAGCAGAGATCATGATACCGCCGACTTTAGCGCGGTTTTCCGGTTTGGCTGAATGCCAGATAGCGATGGCCGCCGCAGGTAAACCATACATTTTAAACAGGAAGCCGCCGGACAGTTTCCCCGCAGTCGGGTCACCCGCCATGTAACGTGGGATGTCACCGTGAAATACCTGACCCGCTGCATTGGTGAACTCGCCAATTTGCATCTGGAAAGGCACGTTCCAGATATGGTGCAGACCGAACGGCACCAGCGAACGCTCAACCACACCGTAGAGGCCAAAGGCCACTACCGGGTTCTGATAAGCTGCCCACCGGGAAAACGTCTGGATAGCAGTACCGATGGGTGGCCAGATGAAAGACAGCGCGATGCCCAGCACGATAGCCGCCAGGCCAGAGATGATCGGCACAAACCGCTTACCCGCAAAGAAGCCCAGATACTCCGGCAGTTGGATGCGGAAGAAGCGGTTAAACATGTAAGCAGCGATGGCACCAGAGATAATCCCGCCGAGTACGCCGGTATCGGCCAAATGTTTGGTTGCAATCTCTTCGGCTGTTAGGTGTAGCAGCAAGGGTGCAACCACTGCCATGGTTTTCACCATGATGCCGTAAGCTACCACCGCCGCCAGTGCGGAGACGCCATCGTTATTAGTGAAACCTAGGGCAACACCAATCGCGAAAATTAACGGCATGTTGGCGAAAACAGATCCACCCGCTTCCGCCATCACATGAGAGACTACCATAGGTAACCAACTAAAGTTGGCGGAACCGACGCCCAGCAGGATACCTGCGATAGGCAATACTGACACTGGCAGCATTAGCGATTTACCTATTTTTTGCAGGTTTGCAAATGCGTTCTTGAACATAAATGAGTGTGCTCCTGAGTAATAATACTTTGCTACTTTTTGGCGATTATTCGCGTTGCAAGGGGGAGAAAACCCCGCAACTTAGGATGTCTGAGCACCCATGAATTTATTATTTAGAGTAAAATAAATGCCCTACGTAATGTTTGCTGGTAATCACATTTCAATAATAGCAAAGGAAGCAATTTTTAAAATCGCCTGTTTTTTATCATAAAAGGCGATAAAATAATCACTAAATGCCTTTAAATGGGTGAAAATATTACCCGTTTCGTCGATTAATTACGAGCTTAAAAATTATGTCAACGATGACTACTCAGCCCAGATCAAAGTTTGATGTGAAATAAGCGTGAAAAATTGTTGGTGGTGGCTTCAGCCAAGTTTTCCAGGCTAATGCCCTTCAGTACCGCCATATATTCAGCCACATCGCGCACATAGGCGGGTTGGTTTTCTTTACCCCGATGCGGCACCGGGGCCAGATACGGCGAGTCAGTTTCCACCAGTATGCGATCCAGCGGCACATAACGCGCCACCTCACGCAATTGCTCGGCGTTACGGAAGGTCACGATGCCAGAGAAAGAAATGTAGAAGCCGAGATCCAACAGCACTTCTGCGGTGGCGCGATCCTCGGTGAAACAGTGCAGCACCCCGCCACAGTCCTGCGCATTTTCTTCACGCAAAATCGCCAATGTGTCGGCGCGCGCATCACGGGTATGCACGATCAGCGGTTTGTCCAGATCTCGGCCAATGTGAATATGCTCGCGGAACGATGCCTGTTGCAGCTCAAGGTTGTCTTTCTGGTAGAAGTAATCCAGCCCCGTCTCCCCCAACGCGACCACTTGTGCCGCCGCTGCCAGGCGGCGCAGTTCGCCGTAATCGTAGCCATCTTCCAGGTTCAGCGGGTGTACGCCACAGGAGAAGGCCACATCATCGCGCGCACCAATCAACTGGGTCATAGCCTGATAGCCCGGCAACGTAGTGGCAACCGCCAGCACGTATCCGACATCGCGCACTTTGGCCTTGGCCAGCGCGTCATCCACATTTTGGTGCAGGGTTTGATAATCCAGGCAGTCAAGGTGACAATGAGAATCAACTAACAACATAATGTTTAACTCTTTTGCTTTACAGCGAATGAAGCGGGGAATAACTGGCAGCGCTTAGCATTTGCTCCCAGCCCAGTAATTGTTCGGTCAATAGCAGTTCGCGGTTAACGCCAACCACGCTGAGCAACTGATGGCGGCAGATCAACCATTGTTGCACGATTTGCGGCAACGAAATGCCGCTCAGCCGACTGGCCAGTTGATGCACCAACGGCTGCTGATCCTGATTGAGTACATGGCTCGGTGCACCTTGCTGCCATTTCATCGCATCCACCAACAGAGCGCACAACCAATGTAGACGCTCCCCCACATCCAGGTGACTGAGCACTGGCAACAGCGACAGCATATCATGCTGCGGCAAGGCAGCGCTCAACGCGCTACACAGGGCACTGCGCTGTTGCCAGCGCTCCGGTTGCAGCAATTGTTCAGCAGCGATTGGCGCGCCGTCGTGCAGGCGCAGCGCAGTAAGGTGTTCGATCGGGTTACCTGCTGCGTGACGGCTTAGCCACTGCATGCTCAGTTGCTCATCCGGGCTGGCCAAATGCCAATACAGGCAGCGGCTGCGTAGCGTCGCCAACAATCGCGAAGGCTCGCGGCAACCCAGTAGAAAATAGGTTTTTTCCGGCGGCTCTTCCAATGTCTTCAGCAGCGCGTTGGCCGCCGCTTCGGTCAATAGCTCGGCCTGGGAGAGCCAGATCACCTTGGCCCCTCCTTGCTGTGCATGGGAATAGAGCCTCTCGATCACCTGACGGATCGGTTCGATACCTACACTGTTTTTGCCTTTTTCCGGCACCAGCAGATGGTAGTCCGGGTGGTTACCCGCCAGCATCAGCCGGCAACTATGACATTCACCGCAGATCTTCTCACCGTTACGCTGCTGGCAGAGCAACCAGCGGCTCAACGCGTAAGCTAGCGTATCGTCGCCATTGCCTGCGGCAGCATGCAACAGCAACGCATGATGGCCGCGCCCAGTGGCATAGTGCACAACCAACTGGTGATAGGGGATGTTCAGCCACGGATACTTCATTACACGCCTTCCTGCTGTTGCAGCCAGCGGCTGACGCAGGCACGGATAGAGGCGGTAACCTGCTCCAGCGGTTGTGTAGCGTCAAGCGTAACAATCGATTCATCTTGCGCTGCCAACGCCAAATAGCGTGCGCGCGTACGTGTGAAGAACGGCAATACCTCTTGTTCAATGCGATCCAGTGCGCCGCGCGCCTGAGCACGTTGCAGCCCAATCAGCGGCGGCAGATCCAAATAGAGAGTGAGATCCGGGCGGAAGCTCCCCAACACGGCATCGCGCAGTGAGAGCATCAGTTGCGGATCTGTGCCACGCCCACCGCCCTGATAAGCCTGTGACGACAGATCGTGACGATCACCCACCACCCATGCACCGCGTTCCAACGCCGGCTTGATAACGGTTTCCACCAACTGCACACGGGCAGCGTACAGCATCAGCACTTCCGCCTTGATGGTCGGCAGTTCGTTACCCACTCCACGTTTGAACAGATCGCGCAATTTCTCCGCTAGCGGCGTGCCACCTGGCTCACGCGTAAAGACGATATTGTTGACACCATGCTCTCGCAACACACTGGCTACGGTGTCACGCGCGGTGGTTTTGCCTGCTCCTTCCAATCCTTCGATAACAACGAATTTACTTTTCATTCTTTTCCTTTAACCCCCGACGGTAGGCACGCACCGCCTGGTTATGGCTCGCCAGGTTAGTGGTAAACGTATGACCCCCCTTACCGTCGGCGACAAAGTATAAGTAAGGTGTCTTGGCCGGGTTGGCGGCGGCTTTCAGCGCGGCTTCGCCCGGCATAGCGATCGGGGTAGATGGCAGGCCAGCAATCACATAGGTGTTATACGCGGTGCTGGCTTCCAGATCCTTGTGGGTAATACGGCCATTATAGCTATCGCCCATGCCGTAGATTACCGTGGGATCGGTCTGCAAGCGCATGCCAATACGCAGCCGGTTAACAAACACCGAGGCCACTTTGCTACGCTCTTGCGGCAGCGCCGTTTCTTTTTCGATGATCGACGCCAAGGTCAGTAGATCAGTTGGTGTTTTATACGGCAGGCTGGTGTCGCGTTCATCCCACGCAGCTTGCAGCACTTTGTTCATACGTAGGTGAGCACGCTTCAGCAAGTCGATGTCACTCATGCCGGCGGTATACCGATAGGTATCCGGGTAAAACTGCCCCTCCGGGTTGCCACCCTGTGGCATGCCTAACGCAACGGCAATCTGTGCGTCGCTTTTACCCGCCAGCGTATGCTGCAAATATTTCGACTGTTGCAGCACTTGCAGCCAGTCGCGCAGGCGTGAGCCTTCAATAAAGCGCACGGTGAACTGAGCTTCTTTGCCGCTGGTCAACAACTGTAGCATCTGGCGCACCGTCATGCCTGGGGTAAAACGATAAGTGCCGGCCTTAAATTCCGCCAGCTCCGGCTCCACCCACAGTAGCCATGGGAACCATCTGCCGCTGTGCACCAGTTGGTCACGCATCAATAACCCCGCCAGCGCCACGCGCCCGCTGCCAACCGGTAACTTGAATATCGTTTCCTGCTCGATGGCCAGCGGCGTATCGGCAAAGCGTTCAATCTTCTGGTAGCCCCAGAACATCAGAGCCAAGGCCAGAGCAATAATAATGGACAGGATCTTTAGCTTTCTTTTCTTCATCAATCAGCCGTGATTAACAATGTGGGCGTAAAAAATCATACAGTTGGCGTGAATGGTAACGCCATGATTGCACTGAATTAACCGGTAACAACGGCATCAGCGCATTGCTCACCAGCACTTCATCGGCATCGGCCAGCGCTTCTAGTGGCTCGCTAACATAATGCAGGCTATATTCCGTGCCCATCAGTAGTTCGATCACGCGCCGCCGCATCAGACCGGCCACGCCCGACTGACTTAGATCCGGCGTAAATACGGCTCTTCCCTTGCGCCAGAACAAATTAGCCGTACAGCATTCCACCAGCATACCGGCAGTGTCAAGCACCAGCGCCTCGTCGGCTACCGTCTGGTCAAGATGCGCGCGGATCAGCACTTGCTCCAAACGGTTAAGGTGCTTCAAGCCCGCCAGCAGCGGATTGCGCGCCAGTGGCACTGGGCTAAGTGCCAGACTAATGCCCTGCTTGCGCCACTGTTGATAATGTGCAGGGTAGCTGCTGCGTGCCACAAGGCGCGTGGGGTTTTCACACCCTGCTGGGCTATAGCCGCGCCCGCCGCTGCCACGCGTTAGTATCGCTTTGATCACGCCGAGTGGGAGAGGTTTGGCCGCATGCACCATCTCCTGTTCAAAGGCAACCCAGTCGGTCGTGGGCAACATCAGCCGATGTGCAGCTTGTTGCAGGCGTTCGATATGCCAGGGCAGCATATCGACCTTACCACCCGTTACCCGAGCGGTAGTGAAACAACCATCGCCAAACTGCAAACCGCGATCGCTCGGTGCCAAAGCGTGATGTCGCTGCCCGTTTATCCAGTACATAAACTTTCCCCAGCCACGTTGGTTTTCACAAAAGAATATCAGGCACGTGTCGTATTAGCAGCAACATGCCGGCTGACACGTGCAGATTTCCGGCTGACAGCTCATAAACGGATGTGGGCTTTTTTACTGGATATCATGTTCAAGCATAAAAAAATCCGGGGCCAAAGTGATGACTCCGGATTGTCTCTGACTGGCGAAACCCTCAAGCACGTATAAACGATCAACGTTAGGGCCAAAAATAGGCTTCCGATAGGTTACCAACAGCGTGATTACATTCTGCGGAAGATCAGCGAACCATTGGTGCCACCAAAACCGAAGGAGTTACACAGCGTATACTGCATATCACTTACCTGTCGCGCTTCATTTGGCACAAAGTCAAGATCACACTTTTCATCCGGGTTATCCAGGTTGATGGTTGGCGGTACGGCCTGATCACGCAGCGCCAAAACGGTAATGATCGATTCGACCGCACCCGCCGCCCCTAATAGATGGCCGGTCATCGATTTGGTCGAACTGACCATCACTCGTTGCGCATCAAGGCCAAAAACGGACTTCACCGCCTGTGTTTCAGCCTGGTCACCGGCCGGAGTCGAAGTACCGTGCGCGTTGATGTAACCAATTTGTGACGTGGTCACGCCAGCATCGATCAGGGCATTTTTCATCGCCAACGCGGCACCTGCACCATTTTCCGGTGGCGAGGTCATGTGGTAGGCATCGCTGCTCATACCAAAACCGAGCACTTCAGCGTAGATCTGCGCGCCGCGTCTTTTTGCATGCTCATATTCTTCCAGCACCATCATGCCGGCACCATCGCCAAGCACGAAACCATCACGGTCTTTATCCCAGGGGCGGCTGGCCGCCTGTGGGTTCTCGTTACGGGTAGACAACGCGCGCGCTGCACCAAAGCCGCCAATCCCCAATGGGGTACTGGCTTTCTCTGCCCCACCTGCCAGCATCACGTCTGCATCATTATAAGCAATGATACGCGCGGCATGGCCGATGTTATGCACACCTGAGGTACAAGCGGTGGCGATGGAAATACTGGGGCCACGCATGCCGTACATAATTGTCAGGTGGCCTGCAATCATGTTCACGATGGTAGATGGTACGAAAAACGGGCTGATTTTTCGTGGGCCACCCTCAGCCAGTGAATTGTAATTTTCTTCTATCAAACCCAGGCCACCAATGCCGGAACCAATAGCGGCCCCGATGCGGCTGGCATTAGCCTCGGTGATCTCCAGTCCCGCATCTTGCATAGCCTGCATGCCAGCAGCGATGCCGTACTGGATAAAGGCATCCATCTTGCGCGCAACTTTGCGGGAGATGAAATCCTCTGAATTAAAATGCTTTACCAAGCCAGCAAATTTGGTCGCATAGGCGGTGGTATCGAAATGGTCGATCAGGCTGATGCCACTCTGACCGGCAAGAAGAGCGTTCCATGTAGACTCTACCGTATTGCCGACAGGAGACAACATGCCCAGTCCGGTCACAACTACTCGACGCTTAGACACGTTTGTCCTCCAAGGAGGGAAAATATGATACTAAGGATAGAAAAAACTTAGGCGGTCGAATGACCGCCTAGAGATGTTCTCTTATCTTACTGCTGGCTAGAGTTGTTGATGAAATCAATAGCTGCCTGAACAGTAGTGATCTTCTCAGCCTCTTCGTCTGGAATCTCAGTGTCGAATTCTTCTTCCAGTGCCATTACCAACTCAACGGTGTCAAGAGAATCCGCGCCTAGATCTTCAACGAAAGAAGCGTTGTTTAACACTTCTTCCTGTTTAACACCCAATTGCTCAACAATGATTTTCTTAACGCGTTCTTCGATAGTGCTCATACTCTTAAATTTCCTATCAAAACTCGCTTTCGCGATGGTTTTCGTAGTGTATAAAATGTTGGAAAAGATGCAACTCAATCCCGGCTGGTCAAACCACGATTTTACGCTATTTTGCGGTTTTTATCCCAAATAACGCAAATGGTTTTCGCATTTTTTAAATCATGTACATGCCGCCATTGACATGTAACGTTTCACCGGTGATATAGCCAGCCTCATCAGAGGCTAAAAATGCAACAGCGCTGGCAATTTCTTGTGCATCGCCCAGCCGATTGGCTGGAACTGATGACAAAATGCCTGCCCGTTGATCGTCTGTCAACGCCCGTGTCATGTCCGTCTCAATAAAGCCAGGAGCCACGACGTTGACGGTAATACCTCGTGATGCGACTTCACGCGCTAAAGACTTGCTAAAACCGATCAAACCAGCTTTTGCCGCCGCGTAATTAGCTTGCCCTGCGTTCCCCATGCTGCCTACAACGGAGCCTATGGTGATAACACGGCCAAACCGCTTTTTCATCATAGCTCTCATTACCGCTTTTGATAGGCGGAATACTGAAGTCAGATTGGTGTTTATGATATCCTGCCATTCATCGTCTCTCATGCGCATTAGCAAACTATCGCGCGTAATACCGGCATTATTCACTAAAATATCGATTTCGCCGAATTCAGCATAAATAGCGGCCAGCACGCTATCGATAGATTGCGTATCAACCACGTTCAACATCAACCCTTTGCCGTTTGCCCCTAAATAGCTGCTGATAGCCTCAGCACCGCTTTCACTGGTCGCTGTACCGATCACTTTGGCACCGCGTGCCACAAACGCTTCTGCAATAGCCCGGCCAATACCACGACTTGCACCAGTGACCAGAACAACTTTACCGTCGAAATTCATCATGTTCCTCTTTAATTATTGTTCAAGCGCCGCTGACAAACTGGCGGGGTCGTTTACCGCCGCTGCTGGCAGGATGTCAACAATACGTTTAGTCAGACCGCTCAGAACCTTACCAGGGCCAGCTTCCAGCAGTCGCGTCACTCCTTGTGATGCGATAAATTCTACGCTCTCACTCCAGCGCACCGGGCTGTAAAGTTGACGCACCAGCGCACTACGGATCGCTTCAGGATCGTTCTCGATGCGTACATCGACATTATTCACTACTGGCAGCCGTGGAACGTTGAAGGCGACATCATGCAGCGCCACCGCCAACTTATTGGCCGCTGGCATCATCAGCGCACAGTGCGATGGCACGCTCACCGGCAGCGGCAGCACACGTTTGGCTCCAGCAGCTTTACAGGCGATACCTGCACGCTCAACCGCTTCTTTGTGGCCAGCGATCACCACCTGGCCTGGCGAGTTAAAGTTGACCGGGGAAACTACCTGCCCCTGAGCGGATGCTTCGCAGGCTTGAGCGATCGCTGCGTTGTCCAGGCCGATGATAGCGTACATAGCGCCAGTGCCTTCTGGCACCGCTTCCTGCATCAACTTACCACGCAGTTCCACCAGACGGATCGCCGCTTCAAAATCCAACACGCCAGCGCAGACCAGCGCCGAGTATTCACCCAGGCTGTGGCCAGCCATCAGCATTGGCACTTTACCACCCTGCTGCTGCCAGATGCGGAAGATCGCCACCGAGGCGGCCAGTAATGCTGGCTGTGTGTGCCAGGTTTTGTTCAGTGCCTCCGCTGGGCCTTGCTGCACCAATTGCCACAAGTCGTACCTTAGAACAGCCGAGGCTTCGCCGAAGGTTTCTTCAACGATCGGAAATTGTGCAGCCAACTCGGCCAACATGCCAAGGCTCTGTGACCCCTGGCCTGGGAAAACAAAAGCAAATTGCGTCATTTTTTCTTTTATTCCTGTCAAATCAGAATCGAACCAACGCCGACCCCCAAGTAAAGCCGCTACCAAAGGCTTCCAACAGTAGCAAATGGCCACGCTGAATTCGCCCGTCGCGCACTGCTTCATCCAATGCTATCGGAACTGAAGCAGCACTGGTGTTGCCATGACGTTCTAGCGTCACCACCACCTTATCCATGCTCATGTCCAGTTTTTTTGCCGTAGCATTGATAATGCGTAGGTTGGCCTGATGTGGCACCAGCCAGTCCAGCGCACTGCGTTCCAGATTATTGGCCTGTAACGTCTCATCGACAATATTTGACAGTTCGTTAACTGCAACCTTGAATACTTCGTTACCCGTCATGGTGACATAGGCCGGTTTGTCCTGATCCTGACGATCTTTAAACGGCAAGGTCAGCATGCCGCTATAGCTGCCATCGGCATGCAGGTGGGTTGACATGATGCCCGGCTTTTCAGATGCGCCCAGTAGCACTGCACCCGCACCATCACCGAACAGGATAAGGGTACCACGATCTTCAGGGTTCAATGTCTGTGACAGAACATCTGCGCCAATCACCAGCGCATGCTTCACCGCGCCATTTTTCACGTACTGATCGGCCACGCTGAGCGCGTAGGTAAAGCCAGCACAAGCTGCTGCCAGATCGAACGCGGCGCACGCCTTGATGCCCAGCATTTGCTGTATCAGGCAAGCGGCACTAGGAAATGCGTAGGTTGAGGTGGTAGTCGCCACCACGATCAGTCCGATGTCCTCTTTCGCTACACCCGCCATTTCCAGCGCTTCTTCAGCCGCTTGGAAACCCATCGTCACTACGGTTTCATCAGCGGCGGCGATACGCCGCTCACGAATACCGGTGCGCGTGACGATCCACTCGTCAGAGGTATCCACCATTTTTTCCAGATCAGCATTGGTGCGCACTTTTACGGGTAAATAACTCCCCGTACCGAGAATCTTTGTATACATGTACGATCAGTCACTCTTAGGTAATACAGCTTCAAGGCGCGCAGCAATCCTTTCAGGGACTTGCCGCTGCACCGCCTGCACAGCCTGTTCGATTGCGGCTGCAAACGCGTGAAGGTTCGCAGCGCCGTGGCTTTTAATTACGGTGCTGTGCAATCCTAACAGACATGCGCCATTATACTGGTCGGGGTTCAGGTGACCGAACCGCTTTACCACCCATGCTTGCAACCAACGGCTCAACCATTTTAACCACCACGTTTGCTTGCCACCGTCTTTGGATGATTTCAGCAGTGATAAGAATACTCTTACTACTCCTTCCATGGTTTTCAGAGTGACATTACCTACAAAGCCATCGCAGATCATCACATCGGTTTTACCGGTGAGCAGATCGTTCCCTTCAAGATAACCAATATAATTGATTGTCGGCGTATTCTTTAATATGGCGGCAGCGGCACGGATATGATCCAGACCTTTGGTTTCTTCTTCACCAATATTCAGCAACGCTACACGGGGTTGCGCGATACCAACGACTTCTTCCGCCATCACTGCCCCCATCACCGCGAACTGCACCAGCATAGTGCTATCGCATTCGATGTTGGCCCCCAAATCCAGCACCACAGTTTTGCTGCGCAACTGGTTAGGTATCACTGTCATTAACGCCGGACGCTCAATGCCCTCCAGCGGCTTGATCAACAACTTCGCTAGTCCCATTAGCGCCCCGGTGTTGCCCGCGCTGACACAGCCCTGCACTTTGCCGTCGTTAATCAGCTCTAACGCGATACGCATTGATGTACCACGGCTGGCACGTATCGCTTGTGAAGGTTTGGCATCACCAGCAATCACTGACTCAGCGGGTATAACTTGCAATCGCGCCAGAAGAACCGGATCAGCTTTGGCAAGCAAGGGGGAGAGAGCGTCGGGATTGCCGACCAGTAGAAGGTGAAGCTGTACATTAGAGGCCAGTACCTGCAATGCAGCGGGCACTGTAACACGGGGACCGAAGTCCCCACCCATGGTATCTAACGCCAAGGTTAGACGAGTCAAGGTACTGCTACTTTAGCTTAGCCGATAACCTTGCGACCACGGTAGAAACCGTCGGCAGTGATGTGATGACGACGATGAGTCTCACCAGAAGTTGCATCGACAGACAACGTGGTGGTAGTCAGTGCATCGTGTGAACGGCGCATGCCACGTTTAGAACGGGTTGGTTTATTCTGTTGTACGGCCATAGACCTTACTCCTCAATTACTTACGCTTTAAGCTGGCTAGTACGGCAAACGGATTTGGTTTTTCCACCTCTATAGGCAGTTTACCAAATACCCTCTCCGCTTCGGACACTTCACAGTGTTCAGATTCATGTAACGGAACCACAGGCAGTGAAAGAATAATTTCATCTTCAATCATTGCCAACAGATCGACTTCACCAAATTCGTCAACTTCGATCGGTTCGTAGCTTTCCGGCAATGCTTCAGCCTGTTCATCATTGATGACCGGGCTAAAACAATATGTTGTGTGAACATGATGTGCAAATGGGATACCACAGCGTTGGCACATCAGGGTTACCTGGAGGTTCACCTGCCCTGTTATCACCGCGAGGCGTTGGTTATCGATATCAAACGACAACACTCCCTCGACATCACTATCCACACTGACCACAGAGTCGGCAACACGCGTAACCTGCTCAGGCGCATAGACACCTACGTAGTCCAAGCGTTTCTGAGCGGTACGTACTGCATCAATGGTCAAGGGTAATTTTACCTTTTGCATAGGGCGCGCATATTAACGTTGTAGCGAAGTAGAGTCAAAGAAAAAGGCCGCAAAACGTCACCTTTAATACCAATATTCGCTTTCACCATGGCCAACAGTTTAAAATACCGTACTTAGAGCCTATCCCAGTAGGCGTAGTTTGTTGCAGCCAGTTTGGACAGGGAAAGCGCAACATCTGGCGCGTACATGGCGTACGTGAGGAGGGTGAGCACTGCCAGAGCCAAAATGGCAAATAAAATAGCCTAATGGGATAGGGGCTGATTTCACACTATGGTTAGTAAAAAATCATGCTTAAGATACTTCTAGCTTCCACGTCACCCTATCGAAAAATACTGCTGGAAAAGCTGCAACTGGCTTTCTCCTGCGCCGCAGCGGAAGTGGATGAAACGCCACTGGCCGATGAAACCGCCGAGGCGCTGGTGCTCAGGCTGGCGACAGCAAAAGCTCAGGCACTGGCCAGCGCCTATCCCAACCACCTGATTATCGGTTGCGATCAGGTCTGCGTGATTGACGGAAAAATTACCGGCAAGCCGCACAGTGCCGAAAACGCATGCACCCAATTGCGCCAGGCCAGCGGCCAAATCGTCACCTTTTATACTGGTCTGGCTCTGTACAATAGCCGCAGCAGGCATTTGCAGGTGCTGTGCGAACCGTTTCAGGTTTATTTCCGCACGCTGAGCGAAGCGGAGATTAGCGCCTACGTAAGCCTGGAGCAGCCACTGAATTGCGCCGGCAGCTTTAAAAGTGAAGGATTGGGGATTGCCCTGTTCGATAGACTAGAAGGCCGCGATCCTAATGCGCTGGTTGGCCTGCCGCTGATTGCGTTGCTCGCTATGCTGCGGGCTGAAGGCGTCAACCCGCTAGCCTGACCGGTTTATTGGGCTGTCTGACGGCGCAACCTCTGCAAACATTGGCGCAGCGCCCCATCCATCGGTGCTTCAATGCGCACGGTTTCACCGGTGGCAGGATGCTCGAAGTGCAGCGCCGCCGCATGCAGGAACAAACGCTTGAGGCCGGTGCCAAGCAGTTGCCGATCAAACTCGCGATCACCATAGCGATCATCAAAAGCGATCGGGTGCCCAGCATGTAGCGCATGCACGCGGATTTGATGGGTGCGCCCAGTAATCGGACTGGCTTTAACCAGCGTGGCGAACTCGTAACGTGCTTCCACTTTAAAGCGCGTTTCCGAGGACTTGCCTTCACTGCTAACGCGCACGATACGTTCACCGCTGTGCAAAATGTTTTTCAGCAATGGTGCCTGCACCACCTTGCAGTGGGACTGCCACTGGCCGCGCACCAGCGCCAGATAGTCCTTTTGCATTCCTTTCATCCGTAGTTGCTCATGCAGCGACCTTAGCGCCGAACGCTTCTTGGCTACCAGCAGCACGCCGGAAGTATTACGATCCAAACGGTGCACCAGTTCCAGGAAACGGGCTTCTGGCCGCAGCGCGCGCAGCCCTTCAATGACGCCAAAGCTCAGGCCGCTACCGCCATGCACCGCCGTACCAGAGGGTTTGTTCAGGATCAGCAGGTGGTCGTCTTCATACAAAATGCAGTTGGCCAGTGCAACCACTTTATCCAGTTTGGCGGATACCGGCACCACTTCCCGCTCAGCTATGCGCACCGGCGGTACGCGCACCAGATCGCCCGCAGCCAACTTGTACTCAGCCTTGATACGCCTTTTATTTACGCGCACCTCACCTTTGCGCACGATGCGGTAAATCATGCTCTTCGGCACACCTTTCAGGCGAGCGAGCAAAAAGTTGTCGATTCTCTGACCGGCTTCGTCGTCAGAAATCGTGATTACTTGTACTGCCGGATTGTTGATTTTCATGGTACGGAATTCTAAATAGAGCGCGTTAATAGCGCCACATCTTTTTCTGTGCTTAACTGTCTCTCTAGATGGCGGGTGAAACCCCGGCGGCAAATAAGCAAGACAGTATGCCGATTTGAACGTTTGCGATTTCCCCCACCGTTGGAAAAGTCACCTTGCTATAACGGCATCAGCAATGGAATAATGTAGTTTCTTTCCGCGTTGATTCTGGTTACAGGAAAAAGGTGGAATTATGGATTTGTCTGATCGCGCAACACGCAGCAATGGCGTAAGACGTAATGCGAAATCACACAATTAGCGGGCTGCGGGTTGTAGCTTGGGCGGCAAATGGAATCAGGTCTGTCAACGTTAATCAGAAGCTATTCCCCAAGTAAAATTGCTGTCTTCACAAAGAAATATCGGCTTACCGAAATAATGCGCCCTTATGCAGGCGACAACCGTGAGGTTGACGGCTTTGCAAGAAAATTTGGGGTTTTCGGTTCTGATCCGGCCATGTGGTTATTTTGCCCGCAGCTTTGTCGATAATGTAAAAATAACGAGTAAGTTAAGATGAAAAGAATGTTGATTAACGCAACTCAGCGGGAAGAGTTGCGTGTTGCTCTCGTAGATGGACAACGGCTGTATGACTTGGATATCGAGAGTCCAGGCTATGAACAGAAAAAAGCGAATATTTACAAAGGCAAAATCACCCGCATTGAACCAAGTCTTGAAGCAGCATTCGTGGATTACGGTGCAGAACGTCATGGTTTCCTTCCGCTTAAAGAAATTGCCCGCGAATACTTCCCCAGTAACTATTCTTCCCATGGTCGTCCAAACATCAAAGATGCGTTGCGCGAAGGCCAAGAAGTCATCGTTCAGATAGACAAAGAAGAGCGCGGCAACAAAGGCGCAGCCTTAACTACCTTCATTAGCTTGGCAGGCAGTTACTTGGTGCTAATGCCGAACAACCCGCGCGCCGGTGGTATTTCCCGCCGTATTGAGGGTGATGACCGTACCGAACTGAAAGAGGCGCTTTCCTCCTTGCAACTGCCGGATGGTATGGGTTTGATCGTTCGCACTGCTGGTGTTGGTAAATCCGCTGATGCGCTGCAATGGGATCTCTCCTTCCGTTTGAAGCATTGGGAAGCCATCAAGAAAGCTGCCGAAGGCCGCTCTGCGCCGTTTTTGATCCATCAGGAAAGCAACGTGATCGTGCGCGCATTCCGCGATTACCTGCGCCCGGACATCGGCGAAATATTGATAGACAACCCGAAAATTCTCGATCTGGCCAAAGAGCACATTTCAGCGCTGGGTCGCCCGGATTTCAGCAGCAAAATCAAATTGTATAGCGGTGAAATTCCTCTTTTTAGTCACTACCAGATCGAATCACAAATTGAATCAGCTTTCCAACGTGAAGTGCGCCTACCCTCCGGCGGTTCGATCGTTATCGACAGCACTGAAGCGCTGACTGCTATCGACATCAACTCCGCACGTGCTACCCGTGGCGGCGACATCGAAGAAACCGCGTTTAATACCAATTTGGAAGCGGCAGACGAAATTGCCCGCCAGTTGCGTCTGCGCGACCTCGGTGGACTGATCGTCATCGACTTTATTGATATGACCCCAGTGCGCCACCAACGTGAAGTTGAAAACCGCCTGCGTGACGCAGTGCGCCAAGACCGCGCACGCATCCAGATTGGCCGCATTTCCCGCTTCGGGCTGCTTGAAATGTCGCGTCAGCGTCTTAGCCCGTCGCTGGGCGAATCCAGCCATCACGTCTGCCCGCGCTGTAACGGAACCGGCACTGTCCGTGATAACGAATCGCTGGCGCTGTCCATCCTGCGTTTGATTGAAGAAGAGGCACTGAAGGAAAATACCAAAGAAGTTCACGCCATCGTACCCGTTCAGGTTGCCTCTTACCTGCTGAACGAAAAGCGTGATTCGGTCAGCGCGATCGAAAAATGCCAGGCTGGCGTGAAAGCGATCATCGTGCCAAATGATCAAATGCAGACACCACATTACTCGGTATTGCGCGTACGCAAGGGGGAAGAAACCCCTACTCTCAGCTACCTGCTACCGAAACTGCATGAAGAAGAAATGATGCAACTGCTTGAAGATGCATCGGCTGAGCGCAAACGCCCGGAACAGCCAGCGTTGGCGACCTTCTCATTGGCTGCTGACAACCCATTGCCTACCGAGGAACCCGTGATTACCCAATCGGCAGCCGCCATCGCTGTTGCCAAGCCGGGTCTGTTAAACCGCCTGTTCGGTGGCTTGAAGGCGTTACTCGCCTCTGAAGAGCATCCCGCAGCTATCGAAACCAAACTAGCTGAAGCGCCGCAGGCAGAAAACAACGTTGAAAACCGTCGCCCACAGCGTCGCAGCCGGCAGGGTTCTGGTCGCAAAGAGCGCGCTGAAGGCCGTGACAGACGCGAAAATCGTGAACCGCGCGAGTCTGGCGAGGAACCGCGCCGCAATCAGCCGCAAAACATACCGGTTGTCGAAGAGCCTGTATCTGATGAAGTTGCCAAGGGCCTACGTGATGAGCAACAACAACGTCGTGAACAACGTGCAGAACGTCAGCGTCGCCGCCAGGAAGAGAAGCGTCAGGTTCAGCAGGAAGTAAAAGCGCAGGAAAGCACTGCTGTCGATAACGGTGAGGCACCGGCAGACAAACGGCAGACGCAAAACATGCAGCGCCGTCAGCGCCGTCCCTTGACGCAGAACGTCCGCCTACTGTCCTCTGAGGAAGAATTGGATCGCGCGGCGGAAGAACTGCTGGCACCAAAAGCACCGGTTGCCAAAATTGAAGAGGCTCAGCAGGCAAGCGTAGAAGACAGCGTTAAACTGCTGCCGAAAACCATGGCTGCTCAGGTGGAAGATGATGCCCAGGGCGATAACCGTAGCAATAACGAAAACGGCATGCCGCGCCGCTCACGACGCTCACCGCGCCACTTGCGCGTCAGCGGTCAACGTCGTCGACGTTACCGTGATGAACGTTACCCGCTGCAATCGCCCATGCCATTGGCCGGGGCTTTCGCTTCACCGGAGCTAGCATCAGGCAAAGTTTGTGTAGGCTACCCGGTTGCTCAGGCAGCGCAGACGAAAGAAACTGAAGTTAAGGCCAATGCCCACCAGACCACGCAAGACAATGTGCTAACGTCAGCAGAGGTCAAAGTATCTGTGAGCGATGACGCCGTTGAACCGCAAACCATCAATGTTGAAAAAACCACCTCTGGGGTTGCAGCCGCATCCATAGTGCAATCAACTACCGTTGCCGTAATTGCAACTGAGGCAGCCCCCGCCGTAGCAGGGGTTGCAGAAGTGCAGACATCCGAGCCAATGATAGCCAGCGAAAAAGCCCCAGCAGAGATGGAAACGCCAATGCAGAAAGCTGCGGTTCCGGTCACTGCCGAACCGGCTTCAGCGCTGCAACAACAGCCTCCGGTGAAAGTCGTGCCAAATACACCGTGTCAGCATATTGCTAGTGCACCGATGACCAAAGCTCCTGCGTTGGCTTATCTGCCAGAAGAACGCAAGCACAGCGACTGGCAGAGACCTTCCTTCAGTTTCACAGGCAAAGGTACTGCTGGTGGGCATGCGGCAGTGAACCAGGCTATGTCACCGGCCGCCAAACCGCAGCCGATTAACGACTAAAGTTAGCCCGTTTGATAAAAAACGGCCATTTAAAGTGATCCGCTCTATTGGACACTTTGTCTGGCAGTCTGATATAGCCTAAGCGCGGTATTGCACCGAGCTTAGGCTATCTTTTTTCACCCGCTTGATACCCAACATATCCAACTTGCCATCAACCTGGCTGACAAACAGTTGGAAATGCCTGGCTACACCAGGTTTATCCAGGGCTTCACTGCTAGCCCAACGCTCGAAGATATCCGGCTTTTCCAAATCATGGAGCGGATCGTTCTGTAGGTTACCCAACTTTTTGCGGCTTGGTTAAATAAGCTCGTATCTTGCATCGCTGACGACAGACGCAAACTCAGGTTTCTCTTGTCGCCTGGCAATAACGCGTACTTCCATTTCTTTCCCCCTATCCAGATGATAAAGACCAGGCTCCGGGCGCTTCAATCACCAGGATCATTAAAATCCCTACCACTAGGTGACCAATAGTCAATTGATTTGAACTTGGCTGCAACAAACAGATGCATCAAGGGCATTTTCCGCTTATCCTTACACCCCGGCGTGGATAACCCCATTATTCGCTTATACATAAACGTTTTCTGACCGCCGGAGCCAGCACCATGACTGCACAACCCCAAGCCCTGAAAATTCGCCGCCCTGATGACTGGCATATCCATCTGCGTGACGGCGAGATGCTGAAAATGGTAGTGCCCTATACCAGTCAGGTGTTTAGCCGGGCGGTAGTGATGCCGAACCTGGCTCCGCCAATCACCACTGTGGACGCCGCTCGCGCCTACCGTCAGCGCATTCTGGCCGCCGTGCCGCAGGGCGACATCTTCACCCCGCTGATGACCTGCTACCTGACCAACTCTCTCTCCGCTAACGAACTCGTTAACGGATTTGAACAAGGTGTGTTTACCGCCGCCAAACTGTATCCAGCAAACGCCACCACCAACTCCAGCCACGGCGTGAGCGATGTAAAAGGCATTTATTCACTGTTTGAGAAAATGCAAAAAATCGGCATGCCGCTGCTGATCCACGGAGAAGTCACCGATGTCGCTGTCGATATCTTTGACCGCGAGGCGCGCTTTATTGAACAAGTGATGGAGCCAATCCGCCTACAGTTCCCCGAACTAAAAATCGTCTTCGAGCACATCACCACCAATGAAGCGGTTCAATATGTGCAGGAAGGCGATCGATTCCTTGGTGCCACTATCACACCGCAACATCTGATGTTCAATCGCAACCATATGTTGGTTGGAGGCATTCGTCCGCATCTGTTTTGTCTGCCGATCCTCAAACGCAATATTCATCAGGCAGCGCTGTGTAAAGCGGCCACCAGCGGTTCAGATCGTTTTTTTCTCGGTACTGACTCAGCACCGCACACCAAACACCGCAAAGAATCCGACTGCGGTTGCGCAGGCGTGTTCAACGCCCCGAACGCGATATCGGCCTACGCCACTGTCTTTGAGCAACTAGACGCGTTGCAACACCTTGAAGCGTTCTGCTCACTGAACGGGCCGCGCTTCTATGGCCTACCGGTCAATGAAGATTTTATCGAGCTGCAACGCGTGCCGACCACTCAACCAGCAGAGATAGCTCTGGGCAACGAATCTGTCATACCTTTCCTTGCTGGCGAACCCCTGAACTGGTCGCTAAAGGGCTAATCTTTATTTAGCGTTATTATTGCTCCCACAGAGGAAAACTATATAAATAAACAGTAAAATACTTCAGGAGCAAATATGCGTGTTGAAGTCACTATAGATAAAACCAAGCCGCCGCCATCAGGAGCTATTGAGGCTCTGACCATCGAGCTGAGCAAGCGGGTGAACCGCCAATTTCCTGACGCCGTAATTCAGGTACGTTATGCCAGCGCTAACGGGCTTTCAGTGCTACGGGGGAGGAAAACCGATCGGGATCTGATCGAGGAAATACGCCAAGAAACGTGGGAAAGCGCGGACGAGTGGTTCAGCACAGAATAAATATTGCAATGCTGTTTTTACCTATGCTTGCCTAGTTCTCCAACTGTTTTGTTTTCGGCATCCCGCCACCCAACTCGTGTCCAACCATTATTAATCATTCAATTCACCGATAAAATTGGTGAATAAATATTTATTTTGCAAAATAGGTGGTGAAAAGCGCCAACAATGCAAGCAGATGCGTATACTGTAGTTGCTCTCATGATGATGAGCCGCATTGATCCTCGTTAGTCACTCAGGGTAGTTGCTACTTAATAAGGGGTCTTTATGGACAGAAACGATGAAGTAATTCAGACACACCCGCTTGTGGGTTGGGATATCAGTACTGTCGATATTTACGATGCCATGATGATACGCCTTCATTACCTGTCTTCACTAGACCAAACGCCCGAAGAAGCTCAAGTAGACAGAACGCTTTGGCTCACTACAGATGTCGCTCGTCAATTAATCAACATATTAGAAGCCGGTATCGCCAAGATTCAGTCTACAGAGTATCAAGCTCACGATATAAGCAAACATTGATTCACTGAGCCAAAACCTGGAGCGCCGTGACTATCTCGGCGCTTTTTTGCCTGAGTGCCGCACGACAGATGCATTGTCGTAGCCGACCTTTTATCATAATCCGCCAAGCGACATCTAAACAGAGAGAATAGGTACGTGGAATATGACTTAATTGTGATAGGCAGTGGTTCAGTAGGCGCAGCGATAGGCTACTATGCATCGCAAGCTGGCCTGAAAGTGCTGATTCGATAGCGCCATGCCCCCACACCGTCACGGCAGTCATTACGGCGATACCCATATCATCCGGCATGCCTACAGTGAAGGTGAGAAGTACGTGCCACGGGTATTGCATGCTCAAGCTTTATGGAATGCTTTGATCCAAAAAACCGCAGAAGCACTGTTCCAACCCTGTGGGGTGTTGGAGCCAGATGCCGGTTTGCTGCGTTCAGAACGGGCAGTAACTTGCTTGATTAAACTGACCAATGAAGCAGGCTGTCACCAACTGTTCAACTGCCCGGTTAGTGCAGTAGCACCTATTGACGGCGGGATCGAGGTAACAACCGGGAAGATTGTTTCCGAAGCCGCAAAGCCGTGGTTACAGCCGGAACTTGGGTTAAAGCCCTGTTGCCGCGTCAGAGCAGAGAAAATCCTTCAGCAGCTATACCAGCGACGGTCATGAAATCTTCAGTTTCCTGCGGCAGTTTTTACCGGGTGTAGGCGTATGTTTACAAGGTGAAGCTTGCAGTTATGATATGACCCCAGACGAAGACTTCATTATCGACACCCTACCGGGGTGCAAGGATCTGATGGTGATCACTGATCTAAGTGGTCACGGCTTTAAATTTTCCAGCGTGTTGGGCGAAGTGGCTACATTGTTTGCCCAAAATAAAACACCGTCGGTGGGCCTCTCCGCTTTTGTACTACAGCGATTTAACTGCCCCTCTCCAGCAGATCCCGTTTCGGCCATCCGGCTGCAGCGGGCAAATTTCTATCAGGTTAGGTTTATTAACTTGCTAATTCTTTTCATATCAAGTAAAAATTTAACAGTAGTATTATTATATCTGCCTGTTGAATTTCCGTATTGTTCCTCTCTCGTGTAAGCCCTATTTTGCAGGCGAAATGCCCTAGCGGCTTTAAGCACCATCAACAAGGAGGGCACCATGAAACTGCTTGCCGTGGACGCATGCTGCTTCACCCAAGTCGGTATCGCCAGCTATTATGCTGACAGTGGTTTCGCTTCGGTAAAGTGCTGCCACAGTATCGAGCAGGCCATGCCATTGCTGACCAACTTCCAAGCAAGTCACATCTTGGTGAACCTGACCAATTACTGCCGCTATAACAGAGATAATGCGCAGCTTCAGGCATTTAAGGCAGCCAGCCAATCAGCACTATCATTTATCTATCTAGATACGCCATACCCATACAACAAAACGCCAATGCGCATCGCCGATAAAGTGTTCCTATTCAACAAAAGTGTCCTGCCCGTCACTCTGCGTACCCTACGGGAAAACCCGTTCCCTCT
The DNA here is from genome assembly GCF_000821185.2 of Serratia symbiotica. NCBI lineage: Bacteria > Pseudomonadati > Pseudomonadota > Gammaproteobacteria > Enterobacterales > Yersiniaceae > Serratia > Serratia symbiotica. The sequence continues at coordinate 1,390,169 of NZ_CP050855.1, forward strand.
GTTAGGTGATGATGGTCAACACTCACTGTTTAGTCCGCAGGAACTGATGGTGATGGAATATTGGATGGCAGAAATGCCTAACTACCGCATTGCCAGAAAACTGCAAATTGTAGTGGTCAACTAAAACTGGCCACCGCGTTAGAGTTTTTCCAGTATCGGTTTTCCGATTCGTTTGGTGGTAACCCACCGTTATATTCATGCGGCCTGAGCGCGCTGTAATACCCAACGATATAGTCCGTTATTGCGTGGGCTGCATCGCTGAAGTTTATGTAACCCGTCACCGGTACCCATTCGTTCTTCAGACTCCTGAAGAAGCGCTCCATTGGGCTATTATCCCAGCAGTTTCCACGCCGACTCATACTCTGTCTGATCCGATACCTCCACAGTGACTGCCGGAACTGTCTGCTTGTGTAATGGCTGCCCTGATCGCTGTGGAACATCACTCCGGCTGGTTTTCCCCGGGCCTCCCACGCCATCTCCAGCGCTTTGATGGTCAGCCTGCTGTCCGGTGAGAACGACATTGCCCAGCCCACCGGTTTTCTCGCGAACAGGTCGAGAACAACGGCGAGGTAGGCCCAGCGCCTGCCTGTCCAGATATAGGTCACATCGCCACACCACACCTGATTAGGCTCTGTCACTGCGAACTGCCGCTCAAGGTGATTCGGGATAGCGATGTGTTCAAGGCCACCGCATTTATACCGATGAGTGGGCTGTTGACAACTGACCAGCCCCAGCTCTTTCATGAGCCTGCCGGCGAGCCATCGTCCCATCCTGAAGCCCTTCATGGTTGCCATAGTTGCGATACTCCTTGCGCCAGCAGAGCCATGGCTGACGCTATGCAGTTCCAGTACCTGGCTGCGTAATACAGCTCGTCTGCCATCTGGTTTTTCAGGACGGTTTTTCCAGTATTTGTAGCTGCTGCGATGAACCCCGAACACGTGGCAGAGTGTGACCACCGGATAATGCGCTCTGAGTTTCCCGATTATCGAGAACTGTTCAGGGAGTCTGACATCAAGAGCGCGGTAGCCTTTTTTAATATTTCGTTTTCCATTTCAATACGTTGTATTTTTTTCCTCAGCTCACGTATTTCAATTTGTTCAGGAGTAATGGGAGAGGCTTTAGGTATTTTTCCCTGCCGCTCATCACGCAACTGCTTCACCCATCGCGTCATTGTGGAAAGGCCGACATCCATAGCACTGGCTGCATCTGCCACGGTGTAGTTCTGGTCAACGACCAGTTGAGCGGATTCGCGTTTGAACTCTGCACTGAAATTTCTTTTTTTCATTGAAGCACCTGTAATGTCCTGAGGTGAGCATATCACCTCTGTTCAGGTGGCCAAATTCAGTGTGCCACTACAAACCTTTGCTAGCGGGCTTTATATTAGCCCAGGGTTTGTATGTGTCATTTTTGCCCTGGGCAGTGCTCACCATCCTCACCTACTCCATGTACGCTGCGGTTATTGCGCGCAGTCGGTGTGTAAACTGGCTGCAACAATCTACGCTTACTGGGATAGGCTCTAAGTTAACTCACTCCAGTGCTATTAAGCAAAACCACTGACTCATACTCTAAAGTAGTCACCATAGTTAAATTTATTCTCGATTTCCTGCTCGCTGACGTTCGATGATTGTGCAAATATAACAAATAATGAGTAAGGTAAATAAGAACGATGCTTTGGAAAAACATCGCCGAAAATTGCGGTCAATTTCAGTGTTGATCCACGCGCTAGTGGCACTGATTGCGTACATTATGTTCGCTTTTGGTCTGTGGAGAGTAACGCAGGGCTATTACTATGCTTGGTATCATCAGGCACAGAAGAACCATAAAGGTATTGGCATACTGCTGACTCGTCACAGACGCGTTACGCGTATCAGTAGCAGCCTGATTCAACCAACGCTGTATGTAATGCCGTTTAGCATTCTGATCAACGGCTATCTTTTCTCCCCGCAGGTGGCTAGCCAATCAGCGTGTTCGGCTAGTTTTAGGTTCCCACCACCATCAGCAGCATGGCCGAGCATACTGGCATTACCGATACCCTTTACCTGGCCTGGGCCGTGATCGTGCTTTCGCTGCTGCACGAGCTGGCTACCAAGCTGATTGGTCAAGAGAATGATCCTTGGGACGGTTACTGTGCTGGCTTTGAAACCAGCGGCAAGATCAAGCTGAAAGACTTCGGCATCATCACCGATCTGGGCCCAACTGCACAGAACGTGGAATTGATTATTTCCGTTGAAGGTGTGCGCGAGAAGTCATAAAAAACGCGGCAATCGCCGCGCTCTTCATTTGGCCGACCCGGCTTTTTCTTGTGCTGGAAGGTGCATCGTGGTACGCAGTAGACCTTTCGCCTTATTAAAGATCTTTATGCCACTCCCACGCTTAGCGCGACGTTCGCGTTGCTCTTCACGCGGTAGCTCCAGCTCTTCGCGGCAGATCTCACTGCAACAGCCTTCAAACTTGGCGGTGCAACTTGGACACTGAATAAACAACAGGTGGCAACCCTGGTTTTTACAGTTGGTATGGGTATCGCATGGTATGCCACATTGGTGGCAATGGGCGATCACATCATCAGTGATCCGTTCGCCCATTCTCTCATCGAACACAAAGTTTTTGCCGACAAACTTCAGCGGTAGCCCTTGCTCTTTCGCCTTGCGCGCATATTCAATAATCCCGCCTTCTACATGGTAAACGTTTTCAAACCCGTTATGTCGCATGTAGGCGCTGGCTTTTTCACAGCGAATGCCGCCAGTACAGTACATGACAATGTTCTTGTCTTTGCTATCCTGTAACATCTCAACCGCCATCGGCAGTTGCTCACGGAAGGTATCTGAAGGCACCTCAATGGCATTTTCAAAGTGACCCACTTCATACTCATAGTGATTGCGCATATCGACAAACAGCGTATCTGGATCATCGATCATTTGGTTAACGCGATCGGCTTGCAGATATTCACCAACATTTTCCGGGTTAAAACTATCGTCATCAATGCCGTCAGCCACAATGCGCTCACGCACTTTCAGGCGCAACACCCAAAAGGATTTGCCGTCGTCTTCCAACGCGATATTTAGACGCACCTGATCCAGCGCCGGGTGTGAGGCAAACAGCACATCTTTGAAAGCAGCAAAATTGTTTTGTGGCACGCTAATTTGCGCGTTGATGCCCTCTTTTGCCACGTAAACGCGGCCGAACACCTTTAGCTTGTCGAACTGGATATAAAGGTTGTCACGAAACGCTTTGGGATCGTCGATAGCAAAGTATTGATAAAAAGAAACTGTGGTACGCGGCTCGGTTTCAGCCAGCATGCGCGCCTTTAGTTCCTCATTAGAAATTCGGTTATGTAACACTGGCATGGTGTACTTTCCTGTCTTTCGGGAGGTGACTGATTTACTGCACGGCGCAGATAATACTCGAAAATAACGCGCTGTGCAGCATCAGCCTAGGTGCCTGTGCGCTGGCCGAAACATTTGCACTCTACAGCAAGTTTGGTCAGGCCCTCTTCCTGACTCTAGGGTTGCATTCCTAAACAGCGGTTCTGATCCCTATTTCCCACTACAGCAGAAAATGATCGCGGTGCAGGAATTGCCAGAGCTTAATAGTAAAACGCCTATATTGCATGAAATCAGAAGTGCGGGTTCAGTTGCTGTTCGGCAACGGCTCATCACTAATCGCTAGTTCTGGATTGGCATAAACACTGTTCACAAAACAGTGTTGCTCTTCTGGATAGCTCGCGAGATGAAACTCAGCAATTCTGGGATATCCATCTTTGGTAGTACCACTTCAATAAAAGCTAACTGGCGACAATCTGCCACTTCAAGCAGTGCCTGCTGCAGTTGCTCCGGTTCAGTGACCTGCAGCGTCTGTACCGGATGTTCGTTGGCCAGCGCCTGTAATAATAGTGTCCAGTTCCACTGGGCAATATCGTTGTAACGCTGTTCAGAACCGCGGATTGCACGCTCAATGGTATACCCCTGGTTGTTCAACAAGAAGATCACTGGCTTCAGCCCATCTCGCAGCATCGATCCCAGTTCCTGCACGGTAAGCTGCGCCGCACCGTCGCCAATCAACAGCACCACGCGGCGGTTCGGCTCGGCAATCTGTGCGCCAAACGCCGCGGCCAAGGTATAGCCAATCGAGGCCCACAATGACTGGACGATAAATTTACAGCCTTGCGGCAAAGTCAGCGTAGCCGCGCCAAAGCAGGCGGTCCCCTGATCGGCAAATACAATATCACCCGGCCGCAGAAAATCCTGAATTTGCCGCCAAAAGATGCGCTGATTGAGTCTGCTGCCGTTGGCATTCGGTAGTGTTGGGCGACTAATCACCGGCAACCGCCACTGTTTTGCCAGCGATAGGCTTAGCTGGTGCAGCGCTTTAACCGCATCTTGCATCGGGATCTGACTGAACACCTGTTGCCCAACTCGCGCCTCGAATGGGTGGATAGTGATGCATTTCTCCATCGGCAGGTGGTGGCTGAAAACAGCAGTGATGATGTCAGTGAACAACACCCCGACGTTGATCACTACATCTGCATCTTCTATCCATCGTTTAACTTGCGGAAAGCTGGCTGCACCGAGGTAAGTGCCGGTAAAGCTGGCGTGAGTTTCGTCCACCACGCTTTTGCCATGCAGCAGGGTGGAATGAGGCATCTTAACTTCATTCATCCATTGATCCAGCACCACGTCAGCATTGAAGCGATCTACCAAAAAATCCGCCAGTACTGAGACCCGGCATGCTGACTGTAGTTTTTCACAAGCTGCCACGATAAATTCTTGCAGTGACATTTCAGACAGGTTGGCCTGACGCAACGTCATTGGTACTGGCCGTGAAACCAACGGCGTGTCTGCTACATCGCAGGGAAGCACCAGATACACAGGACGGCGCTCAAATAGTGCAGTGGTCAGCAGACGATCGATTTCTGCCTCAGCGTTGTAGGGGGTCAGGCAAGTCTGGGCGATGGTCACCTCTTTCGCCATGCGGGCAAAATGACCGAAATCACCATCTCCCAGCGAATGATGCAGTAAATAGCCGGCTTGCTGGGCGCGCAGTGTTGGCGCGCCAACCACGTGGATCACCGGCAGGTATTCAGCATAGCTACCGGCGATGCCGTTCACTGCACTCAGTTCACCCACGCCGAAGGTGGTTAGCAGCGCTGCCGCCGGTTTGCAGCGCGCATAACCATCGGCAGCATAGGCAGCATTAAGCTCGTTGGTACAGCCAACCCAAGTGATGTGTTGGTGATCGATAATGTGATCGAGAAACTGTAAATTATAATCACCCGGCACACCGAAGAAATGGCGAATACCAATTTGAGCCAGACGATCGAGGAGGTAATTTGAAACGGTATAGTTTTTATTCATGATAATAACCTACCTATAAATATGAATGGATACAGTGTCAAAAAAGAAAGGAATTACCGCTATATTTCCATGTCCAAAGTTGGCTAACAACAACCTGTTCATAATTCTGTGTCATTGCCCACATATTAAAGGTGAGCGTTTAGATAGTCACCGAACGATAATAAAATAGAAGTGTTATGCATTCTGAGTCATTCAAGTTAATATTCATTCAAAAATAATGGTGCCTGTCCTAACCTTTTAATTGCGACAAAGTCATTAAAATACTCCAATCAGGTCAGACACTGACAGGGAAAGATGGGGTTTTAATACTGCCACCCAAACAGTTAATGGATTCCAAATTCACCATTTAACCCGACCAAAAAATGCGTTAAAGCATTGAAAATAAATATAAAAATAACCACACTTAAAAGATCATTAAATCGCCCAATTTTCCTAATGAAAGCGGTCTGTTGGAACTGCTTTATCTGAGATTAATAGATGTACAAGAAAAATGGACAATGCCGAATCAGAGCTGAAATTTGACATAATCGCAATTGGTGATTTATTTTAAGGACCGTTTCGATAAAGCGAAGACATTCTAGTAATTTTAATGTAGCACAGACTTATCAACGCTCTTTGATGATATCGTAAAAAATCCTCACCTGCTTAAAAGCATCTCGCAGCATAAAACACACTGAAAATATTTCGGCGAAAGTTTCTTCTCGGTATTCTATACCCTTAATGACCTAAACATTACCCCGTTTTTATTTTTCTGGTAAAAAAGAGGAATGATTGGCTTAAAATAAAAGTGGGTACCGGGGAAGTGCTATCCCGTAAAGAATCAGTGATTATCCCCGATACGCTGGGGAATGTAGTATCTTGCCACGAAAAAATAGTTATGCTTATCATATTGAGGCCGCTAGATTACTGTCTTATCCTTGCTGCTTTGATTACCAGACTCTACTATGACTCTGTTATGATCGTTAAATGACTGCTTCCAAACTGAGAACACATGGCCCAAGTTCCCTCTTTCACTCGCTCTTTATTGCATCCACGTTACTGGCTTACCTGGTTCGGTATCGGTTTACTCTACCTACTAGTGCTACTGCCTTATCCGATTATCTATCAGCTCGGTACTTCGCTTGGGCGATTTTCGATGTACTTTCTGAAGCGTCGTGTCGCTATCGCCAAACGTAACCTGACGTTGTGCTTTCCGAAGATGCCTCAGGCTGAGCATGATGCGCTGGTGGTGAAAAACTTCGAATCTGTCGGTATGGGGCTGTTTGAAACCGGTATGGCCTGGTTTTGGCCAAACTGGCGCATTGAGCGCTGGTTCCAGATCAGCGGTCTGGAGCACATTCAAAAAGCACAAACTCACCATCAGGGCGTACTGCTGATTGGCCTGCACTTTCTGACGCTGGAATTAGGCGCTCGCATTTTCGGCATTCATAACCCAGGCATCGGCGTCTATCGGCCACATGACAATAAGCTGATGGATTGGCTGCAAACCTGGGGCCGCATGCGCTCCAATAAATCAATGTTGGATCGCAAAGACCTTAAAGGCATGATCCGCGCGCTGAAACAAGGCGATATCATTTGGTACGCGCCAGACCATGATTACGGCCCACGTAGCAGTGTGTTCGCCCCGCTATTCGCCGTGGAACAAGCCGCCACTACCACGGGTAGCTACCTGCTGGTACGCATGGGAAAACCGGCGATTATTCCCTTCACCCCGCGTCGGTTGCCTGGTGGCAAAGGTTATGAGCTAATTATTCAGCCGGAGGTAGCACACTTTCCGTTGAATAATGAATTCGAGGCAGCCGCCTTTATGAACAAGGTGGTAGAGAAAGAGATCCTGATGGCACCGGATCAATACATGTGGCTACACCGTCGCTTTAAAACACGCCCGGAAGGTGCGCCTTCGCTGTACTGATGCCACCCGGTGGCAACTTACTAAATGGGTCAATGGCCCGTTTACCCTATAAGCTGTGTCCCGCAATTGCACGTGAGCGCCGCTGGCGATCAATGACCAGACAGCTTAGTCATACTCCCTGTGCATCTCGCGTTTTCGTGCCAAATAAGGGTCAACTTTTTCTTTAAAAATGAGATATAGCGCTTGGAAAAATCCATCACAAAGCTATCAAATAGTTGATTTTTTAATAAAAAATGTAAATTCTTGGCTAAAATAACGCCATAACTCGCGTATTTTTCTCGATCCTTAGGCGCTGCGGCTTTGTCGGGTAATGTGCCTTGGGCAACCATCTTTCTTAAATACACATAAGCACCATCGCATCGGCTATAGCAACACGGCGTACTTTATTGGGAATAACATTATGCAATCCTCTGTTAATAAAAAAGAAAGCCGAACCTTCTTCGGTCATCCTTATCCGATTGGTTCGCTGTTTTTCACTGAAATGTGGGAACGGTTCTCGTTTTACGGTATTCGCCCATTGTTAATCTTGTTTATGGCGGCCACCGTTTATGACGGTGGCATGGGGCTGACGCGTACAAACGCCTCAGCGATCGTCGGCATCTTCGCTGGCAGCATGTATCTGGCTGCGCTGCCAGGCGGCTGGCTGGCGGATAACTGGCTTGGTCAGCAAAAAGCCGTGTGGTACGGCTCGATTCTGATCGCCCTCGGCCACCTGTCGATCGCCCTCTCCGCCATCATCGGCGACAGTTTGTTCTTCATCGGCCTGATGCTCATCGTGCTCGGTACCGGCCTGTTCAAGACCTGCATCTCAGTGATGGTCGGCACGCTATACAGCAAAAACGATACGCGCCGTGACGGCGGTTTCTCACTGTTCTACATGGGCATTAACATAGGTTCGTTTATCGCGCCGTTAATTTCCGGCTGGCTGATCACATCACACGGCTGGCATTGGGGCTTCGGTATCGGGGGTATCGGGATGCTAGTGGCGTTACTGATCTTCCGCGTATTCGCGGTGCCAGCGATGAAACGTTATGACAGCGAAGTGGGTCTGGATGCCACCTGGAACACTCCAGTAACCAAGAGACGCGGCGTGGGTGCCTGGCTGCTGACGTTGGTGGTTGGCGTGGCAGTCATTATCGCCCTGATCGCACAAGGCGTGATAGTGATTCATCCTGTGGCAGTCGCCAGCATCCTGGTGTACGTGATTGCCGCATCGGTCACCCTGTACTTTATCTGCCTATTCGTCTTTGCCGGCCTGAACAGAAAGGAACGCGCACGTTTGCTGGTGTGCTTTATCCTGCTGGTTTCCGCCGCTTTTTTCTGGTCAGCATTTGAGCAAAAACCGACGTCGTTCAATCTGTTTGCCAACGACTATACTCACCGCATGATCGGCGACGTCGAAATCCCAGCAGTGTGGTTCCAATCAATCAACGCCCTGTTCATTATCCTGCTGGCACCAGTCTTCAGTTGGGCATGGCCAGCACTGGTGCGTAACCAGGTGCACCTGAGCAGCATGACCAAATTTAGTATCGGCATTTTGTTTGCCGCTGCCGGCTTTGGCCTGATGATGCTGGCTGCCCAGCACGTGCTGGTCAACGGTGGTACGGGCGTGTCGCCGCTGTGGCTGGTTGGCAGTATTTTGATGCTGACGTTGGGTGAGCTGTGCCTAAGCCCCGTTGGCCTGGCCACCATGACCCTGCTGGCACCAGAAAGAATACGCGGCCAGATGATGGGGCTATGGTTCTGCGCCACCGCGCTGGGCAACCTGGCAGCCGGCCTGATCGGCGGCCATGTCAAGGCCGATCAATTGGACATGCTGCCAAGTCTGTTCGCCCGCTGTACCATCGCCTTGCTGATCTGTGCCGCCGTGCTGATGGTGCTAATCAAGCCAGTGCGTCGCATGCTGGAAAATACCCAGACCAAAAGCAGCGTTCTCCAGTAAAGCAGAATGCGGCAAAGAATCGTGGAATGCGCCCATGCGCATTCCACGTCAGAGAACCACAGAACCTGCGGTTAACGCTGGCTCAGCGGGTTATGGGGCAACTGCTGGTAGTGCTCACGCCAGGCAGCACCTTCTGGCTGCTGCCAGATGCGCTGATGCAGGCGCGACAGCGCCACCGGATCACTCAACAGTTCCAGGCGTTTATCCTTCACCAGTTTTTCCGGCCCCAGATCCAGCGCTTCATTCACCCGCGCTTCGCGGTTGCGTTCAATCGCCGCGCGTAAATGGTGACGCGCCGTTGCCAGCGAGGTGGACAGTGCATTGAAGGACGGGTTGACCACCGCGTGCATAAAACCGTTGGTCAGCGCACGACGGCGGTTAAGTTGCAAATATTGTTCAGTCGCCAGCAGTACGCACGGCGGTGAGTACTCTTCTGGTATCAGGAACAGCTTGGCACGCTTACTCTTCATGCCCAACGTCGCACGGCTCGACAGCACCGAGACAAATGGCGACAGGATCAGCGAGAACACGATCGGCGACAGCCACCACAGGAAGCGCAGATCCAGCTTCGCCATGCCACCGGCCCACACCAGGCCCAGCAGCATCTGCCCACCGTGGCGTTTGAACGCCTCGCCCCATGGCGTATCGTCGTCATCACGCTGCGGTGAATTCCACACCACTTCCCAACCAAGGAATGCGCTGACCACGAACAAGGTGTGGAACAGCATACGTACCGGTGCTAACAGTATCGAGAACAGCATTTCCAGCAGCATTGAGAGCAGCAGGCGGAAAGCGCCGCAGTACTGCTTCACACCTTTCACCCAAATCAATACCACACTGAGCAACTTCGGCAGGAACAACAACACCAGCGTGGTGGAGAACAGCGCAATGGCCAGTTCTGGATGCCACTGCGGCCAAACCGGAAACAACTGCCGTGGCTGAAGGAAATACGCCGGCTCTACCAGTTTATGCACCACCTGCAATGCGGTAGACAGCGCCAGGAACATAAACCACAACGGTGCCGACAAATAAGACATGACACCAGTCAGGAACACTGCACGGTGCACCGGGTGCATACCTTTCACCAGAAACAAGCGGAAATTCATCAAATTACCCTGACACCAACGACGATCGCGCTTCAACTCATCCAGCAGGTTAGGTGGCAATTCTTCATAGCTGCCCGGCAGATCGTAGGCGATCCAAACACCCCAGCCTGCACGGCGCATCAACGCGGCTTCGACGAAGTCATGCGACAAAATCGAGCCAGCGAAAGCCCCCTCACCAGGCAACGGTGCCAACGCACAGTGTTCGATAAACGGCTGCACGCGGATGATGGCGTTATGGCCCCAGTAGTGCGACTCGCCCAGTTGCCAAAAATGCAGCCCGGCGGTAAACAGTGGCCCGTACACCCGAGTGGCAAACTGCTGAATGCGTGCATACAGGGTATCCATGCCAGCGGCCTTCGGTGCCGATTGAATAATCCCGGCGTTCGGGTTGGCGTCCATCAGTCGCACCAAATCGGTAAGACACGTCCCGCTCATCACGCTATCGGCGTCCAGGATCACCATATAGCTGTATTCACCGCCCCAACGGCGGCAAAAGTCGTCGATATTGCCGCTTTTGCGCTTCACACGGCGGCGGCGGCGACGGTAAAAAATGCGGCCACCAACATCGTGGCACAGCTCCATCCAAGCTTTTTGCTCCGCCACGCAGGTATCTGGATCGTCGCTGTCGCTCAGCACATAGATATCGAAATGTTCCAGTTGGCCAGTGGCGGCAACTGACTCGTAGGTCGCACGCAAACCGGCGAATACGCGTTCGACGTCTTCGTTGCAGATAGGCATTATCAACGCGGTGCGATGCGCTGGATTAAGCGGCTCATCACCTTTGATGGTGGAGGAAATACTGTACTTATCTTTGCCGATCAGCAACTGCAGGAAGCCCATCAGCGCAGTCCAAAATCCGGCGGACACCCAACAGAACAAAATGGCAAACAGGATCAGGATACCGGCCTGTAACACGTATGGCAGCAGTTGCAGCACGGATGGCATCAGCTCTTGGTTCCACAGGGCAAGCGGATTGAGCAGCGCCCACCCCTGATACGGCAGAATGGTTTTCATGTACCAAGTGGCGATACCGGTTTGTAGCAGTATCAGCACCAGCAGCACATAGCGACGTATCGAACCCACCGATCGCCAGCGCTCCTCCGCCGTAGCTTCCTTTTTAGAGGCACGGCGGCGAGGCACTTTGCGGCCGCACAAAGCATGCCAAAAGCGTGCCAGCGGGTTGGTACACCAGGCTTCAGGAAACATGCTGGTGCGCTTGATTGGCGGCGTTGCCTTAAGCAGAAACCGCCCTTGCGGGTCGGTAGCGAAATCGTCATCAGTGACCGCATCTGGCCAGGCGCTTTTAATCCGCATCTTGACCGAAGCCAGCGCTACATCATCCGCCGACAGGCGGTTGACGCTAGTATCAAAGGCCCCCATCTGGCGATGCAGCGCCGCCAAATCCTGGGCTTCATCCGCCGCCAATTGGACGCTGAACGCCTTTGACCGTTCTTCGGTCAAAGGCATCGCCGCAAGATAATCTTTAACAGCTTGAGTCGACTTATTCATTGGCAGGTAACTGATAGCTCCAGGTTTCCGATAGGGTCTTATCACCATTGACCAGTGCAGCGCGCATTTCTACTGGCTTCTGGTTGTCTTTTACTTTCAGACGCAGCGTCAGACGCCAGCCTTTAGTCACAGGATTATAGCGGATGTTGTTCTCTACCATCTCACCGTTATCGTCGATGCTAACCTGGGAGGCAACCGACGCACTGGCGTCCAAACCTGTTAGCAGCGGGCCGACGAAGTCAACCAGGAACGCCACGCTGCCGTCAGGCTCGCGGATCAGGCTATACTGTTTCACTTCACCAGTGGAGCGCAGGGTCTGGCTGACATAGGCGATACCCTGTGACTGCAACTTGTCTTCATCGCGGGTGAAGCGCAAACGGTAGTTCAGTGCCAATGGCGTTTTAATGTCCGGAAATAGCTCTGGGGTCCAGAATGCGACGATGTTATCGTTGGTTTCATCTGCTATCGGGATCTCCACCAGTTCAACCTTACCCTTGCCCCAGTCACCACGCGGTTCGATCCAGGCACTTGGGCGCAGATCGTAACGATCGTCCAGATCTTGATAGTTCTCAAAGTGGCGGCCACGTTGCAACAGGCCGAAGCCTTTAAGACTTTCGACGGTGAAGGTGCTGACGGAGAGATGTTTTGGATTGTTTAGCGGACGCCAGATCCACTCACCGTTGCCAGCGTGGATCGACAAGCCATTGGAGTCATGCAGCGCTGGACGGTAATTTAACGTCGGCGATGGCTGGCTCGACCCAAACAAAAACATGCTGGTCAACGGTGCAATGCCCAGCTTGCCGACTTTATCGCGCAGGAACACTTTGGACTCGACATCCACTATCGTGTCGCGGCCAGGGTAGACCACAAAGCGGTAAGCACCAGTGGCACACGGTGAATCCAGTAGCGCATAGATCACTAGGCGCTTGTCGCCCGGCTTTGGGCGTTCAACCCAGAATTCACGAAAACGCGGGAACTCTTCACCAGACGGCAAAGCGGTATCAATCACCAAGCCACGCGCAGAAAGCCCGTACACCTGTCCTTTGCCCACCACACGGAAGTAACTTGCACCCAGCAGGCTCATAATTTCATCGTACTTGCCCGCACTGTTAATAGGGTAGAGGATTTTGAAACCGGCAAAGCCCAGATCCTTCAACGTTTCAGGATCGTGCTTACCTGAACCGAAACTGAAGTAGTTAGGGCTGTATTTGATTTCTTTTACACGGGTGGCGGTGACTTCATTGATCTTCACTGGGGTATCGAAGTACATCCCTTGATGATAAAATTCAAGCTTAAAAGGGGTTTTCAGTTTACTCCAATAAGCTTTATCGTAATTGAACTGGATCTGCTGATAGTCCGCAAATTTCATCTCACGGAACTGAGAAGGCAGGTTACTTTTCGGAGGCTGAAAGTCTCTCCCGGCCAGAGTCTGCGCCTGTTTGACCACATCATCAATGGAAAAGGCCCATGCCTGTGAAGCAAGCAGCGTGAGTAGCACAGTGGCACCTAACCAACGAACATTCACAGCGCGTGATTGCCTGGATAATAGATTAACTCGCACATCCCCTCCTAATTCGTGTGCTAAAAACAACAATCCATACTAGGGATTCTTCAGTTGTCCGACAACATGATAAATGGATGGTTCATGTTAGCGGTTATTTGATTAAGGTTTAGACAATTGACGAAATACCCGCGTAGCAAAACACGACACGCTATAAGAAATTAGAATCAGTATAGTAGATTTTCATATAACAACTTAACCCTTGACGATTTAATTGTGCGTGTTAATAATCATCCAATTAAATCACCCACGGTAACCTATGACTAACATGTAGCCACCAACGTGAGTTTTTTCTTGATTCAGTCCGAGCTTCTTTGATGTTGCTCGGTGTTCCGTTCCATCTCTCCTTGATCTATTCCAGCCATGTATGGTCAGTGAACAGCGCCACTCTATCCTTTTCTCTGACGACGCTGAATGATTTTATCCACGCCTTCCGCATGCAGGTATTTTTCGTAATATCCGGCTATTTTTCCTATATGCTCTACCAGCGCTACGAGCGTCATCAGTGGCTAAAGATAAGGCTTGCACGGGTGGCGATCCCGTTGCTAAGCGCGATCCCCTTAATAACCGTGCCGTAGTTTTATCTGCTGAAACATTTCACCAACAAGTTAAACGGCGGGGATGATTTCTCTCTCTATCAGAAAATAAATGTCACTGTTTTGGAGCTGGTTTCTCATCTATGGTTTTTATTAACGCTCTCACTGCTGACCGGTGCCTGTTTTTACTTGTTACAAAAAATCAAGGCACCAAAAAATCTCAATCGGGGGTGCTAATAAATAAAACGACTGGGCTAATAAAATCTCACTGCTCTTTCTTGTTTATGCCATGTCCTATGCAACCGGGCACCACCTTATTTTAATTTTCGCACCGCAATTATTGTCCAATGCTCTGTTCAACATCGTGGTGATGGAAATGATGTCCTATCTGCCGTTCTTCATCCTCGGCGCTTATGCGTTTAAGTTTACGTGTCTGAAGGCAATTTTTCTGCGCCGTTCTCGATGGGTGTTGCTGGTTTCATTGCTGCTGTTTGTCGCTTATATGCTAAACCAGCATCTATATGGCCCACAACAGCTAGATGTGATGATCAAGGCCCTATTGGGGGTTATGATGACTCATTTGGTGTTCTCTTTCGGGCACAGCTTATTAAATTACCGCTCTCCACGCATCTCTTATCTGGTTAACGCCTCGCTGTTTATATATCTGGTGCACCATCCGCTTACCATAATATATGGCGCGTTTGTGACGCCTGGTATCGGTAATAACTTGCTGGGATTCCTGCTGGGTCTGCTGTTTGTCTTCTCTTTATCTTTGGTATTATATGGACTGCATAAACGTATTCCTATACTGCGTTTCCTATTTTCCGGTAAACGGCAATAACGCCCTGAACCCTGCCAGTCATGATGGGTACTTGACAGCATCTCCGAGCCGGAAAGGAAACGGGTCGCTGAACCTTGGTTCTTTTCCTGCCTCACAGAAAGTAAGGAATATTAACAAATCGTAAATACACTGGACTGATAACTATAGATAAAAGAAAGAATTCTGTTGCTTCCTCGCCATTGCCCAACGTATCTTTATCAAATAAGAATAAAAGCCTGATTGTTTTATCAATCAGCCTTGGCGTTTTACCCACTAAACACGTTATCATTATCAGGAATCCGTGCTCACAAGCACCGCCCTTTCCCCCAGCCTCAGGAGAACATCATTTTGGATGCTAGCACCATTAACAGCCTGTTCGTCATCGGTGCCGTGCTGGTAGGCTCAAGTATTCTGCTGAGTTCATTTTCTTCTCGTCTCGGCATTCCCATCCTGGTGATATTCCTAGCGATCGGCATGTTGGCTGGCGTTGATGGCCCAGGCGGCATCGTCTTCAACAATTATCCGCTGGCCTATCTGGTCAGTAACCTGGCTCTGGCGGTGATCCTGCTTGACGGTGGCATGCGTACCCGCGTCAGTTCCTTTCGCGTTGCTCTGTGGCCAGCACTTTCCCTCGCCACCGTCGGTGTGGTGATCACAGCGGGGCTAACTGGGATAGCAGCCGCATGGCTGTTCGACCTCGATCTGCTGCAAGGACTGCTGATCGGTGCCATCATCGGTTCCACCGATGCCGCTGCGGTGTTCTCACTGCTGGGTGGCAAAGGTCTCAACGAACGCGTCAGCGCCACGTTGGAAATTGAATCCGGCAGCAATGATCCAATGGCGGTGTTTCTCACCATTACCCTGATCGCGATGATCGCCGCCGGTGAAACCACCCTTAGCTGGATGTTCCCGCTACACTTGATGCAGCAATTTAGTATGGGGATCATTTTTGGTCTCGGCGGCGGCTGGCTGCTGTTGACGCTGATCAACCATATCAAACTGGCCGAAGGTCTGTACCCACTATTGGCCGGTAGCGGCGGCATACTCATCTTCGCTCTGACCACGGCGCTGGACGGCAGTGGCATTCTGGCGGTTTATCTGTGCGGCCTGCTATTGGGTAACCGGCCGATCCGCAACCGCCATGGCATTGTACAAACCTTCGATGGCCTGGCCTGGCTGAGCCAAATCGGCATGTTTCTGGTGCTGGGATTGTTGCTCAATCCGCATGAACTGCTGCCAATCGCCATCCCCGCCCTGCTGCTGTCACTGTGGATGATCCTGTTCGCCCGCCCACTTTCGGTATTCATTGGCCTACTGCCGTTCCGCAGCTTTACTCTGCGCGAGCGTGGCTTTATCGCCTGGGTTGGTCTGCGCGGTGCCGTGCCGGTGATCCTGGCAGTGTTTCCAATGATGGCCGAGTTGCCGAATGCACAGTTGTTCTTCAACCTAGCCTTCTTTGTGGTGTTGGTCTCATTGCTACTGCAAGGCACCACGCTGTCATTCGCCGCCAGGAAAGCCAAAGTGATCGTGCCGCCTGCGCTGACACCGATCTCACGAGTGGGGCTAGACGTACATCCAGAAAATCAATGGGAACAGTTCGTCTATCAACTGTCGATGGAGAACTGGTGCGTTGGCGCTGCACTGCGCGAGTTGAAAATGCCGCCCAACACGCGCATCGCCGCGCTGTTCCGTGGCAAAGAACTGTTGCACCCAAGCGGCAGCACCCGGCTGCGTGAAAGAGATATCCTGTGCGTTATTGGCCATCAGCATGATTTGCCAGTACTCGGTAGGCTGTTCAGCCAAGCACCGGCCATCACCTTCGACGAGCGTTTCTTCGGCGATTTCATCTTGCAATCGGACGCCTGCCTGAGCGATATCTCGCAGGTTTATGGCCTGAACTTGCAGGATAACGTGAACGATCAGCAGACGCTTGGGCAGTTCATCATTCAGTTGATTGGTGGTGAGCCGGTGATCGGTGATCAGGTGGAATGGGAGGGACTGATCTGGACCATTGCCGAAATGGCAGGCAATCAGGTCAGCAAAATCGGCGTAAAAATTGTCAGCGAGTGAAGCCACTTTTTCTGTCGTACGGCAAGACCGGCCGCAACAGATTTATCCCGCAGATAGCACTTGTCGCACCTTAATCCAGCAATATATACCTTATATAATTCGAGTGACAGGAAAGCGGCAATGCAATGAAAAATCGGTCGGAAACCGATTTGAATAGCGCTGGCACTGGGGATCAATGAACCTCAGGCACTTAAGCTAGCGCCTAGACAACTTGAAGGAAGTATGGCGGGTATATTTGAAATCAGCTAACCCCAACGCTAATAAAGCACCTTCTACGTATCGCGCTGGTGGAACCATTGACGATCAAAGTATCTGGCATTGTTTCAGATGGTTGCCTTGAGGCCTGCGCCACAATAGAGAAGGTATAAACCCTGAGTGGGGCAAGGCAGTTTTATCCACCCTGCGCAAGCATAAACGCGATATCATCCACCTGTTTAATTTTTGTTTTTGCAACTCGTTGCAGCGCCGTATGGCACGGGCATTGGCAATCTCATACACCAGGTCAATCATCGCAATGATTCAGTCACGATCGGCCTTATCCAAATTGCCAAGCATGGTGGTGATAATTGACTGATAGACATTGGATGCGGCGGTCAACGATTTTTCTCTCGCTGCGAGGGCTGCGACACCCCCCATCGCCGTTCGGACTGTGGTATATCAATCTCCTATTGCCAGGCAGCAAATCTACCGGTTTGCAGTTTAGCAAAGGATTAAAGGTGAAAAACAAAGACCCCTCCACCGCCGGGTAGGCAAAAAAGCTGGCACCGATTTGAATGAATAACACAAGTCTCACGTTATTACTCAGCCCGGCAATTCAATAATCCGGTAGTGGCCAGCCATCAGTGGCTTGCATAGGATCTTGTAGCCATCGCTATCAAAATGGCTGGCGGGGTGCTGCAAGGCATCGGCCTGTTCCAGGCTACTGACCGATCCCAGATAAAACCAGTTATCGATCACATGATACTGACGCAGCGAATCACCCTGCTCTTCCAGTGCTACCCGTCCGGTGTAGGGCCAGCAGTTGATGCGTATTTGCTCCAGCGCGGTGACCAAACGCTGGCCATGTTGCTGCTCGGACTCTGCACCACAACAGGCACCAGCGCATTTACCTAGGCTGAAGCGGAAGCAGGCTGCCCCTAGCGGCAATTTGTCAATCCCCAGCTTACCGTAGCACAGCCGCTGTTCGTCGGCGATGACACGCAGCTTCGCCAGTGCCGTGCTGCGGTTGGCAAACAGCCCGTACAGATTGGGCGTAACGGCAAAATCGATCTCTTTGGCATGTACGATCATCACCCGCCCATCACCTATGCGTAGCGAACATAGCTGTTTTGAACGACGCAGCCTTTTATTGAACAGCGGCTGCTGCTGCTTGATAAGCTGCGCTTCCAGCAGAAGCGCCCCCAATGCCCCCGCTGTAGTGATAAAGCTGATCCGCTGGGTCTGACGCAACAGTTTGGCTTCCCCCTGGGCGCGAAAATGCGCCATCACTCGGCTGCGAATATTGACGCTTTTGCCAATGTACAGTGGTAGACGATCGCTCTGGCCGTGAAAGAGGTAGACGCCCGGCGACCTGGGCAGTTGATCCAGGCTAGCGCGCAGATGGTCTGGATAGTGATAGATATTAAGCTCTGGCTCGAGCCGGTTTGACATCATAATGTCGTTATACTCATGGTTAATAGCACACATGGTTTTTTATCCAGCATACCGTTTGCCTCTGTTTACTTACCCATGGTGCTCTGTGGTTTTTACCGAAACCAACGCGTCCTTCACTTTTGCAAAAGCCAAAACGCTGAGTACTGATTTAGGCTACGCATCTTACCGTCAATCTATTTCTATGCAAATTTATAAGAAAAAAGACCAAATTTGATCGCCGCAAGATATAACGTTAAGCTATAAATGCTAAAAAATTAGTCCCCTAACTAGCGTGATATCGCTTAAATTGGGCTTGCATTTACGGTTCACATTTCATGAAGAGAGTGAAGGCTGGCCACCTGGAACAGCAATATGTTTAGCCAAACTAATGGTTCAACATAGAAAAATGGATGGGGATTGCGAATTCACGAACAACTAATGTTTCATTAAGGGACGATAATATGAAGTTAAGAAAAAAACGTCATAAGCCGATGCACATTAATGACATCACCATCATCGACGACAGCAAGCTGAAGAAGGCGATTACCGCCGCCGCGTTGGGCAATGCGATGGAGTGGTTCGACTTCGGCGTATACGGCTTCGTAGCCTATGCCCTTGGACAAGTCTTCTTTCCGGGCGCATCTCCTGGCATACAGATGATTGCTGCGCTGGCGACCTTCTCGGTGCCTTTCTTAGTCCGCCCACTCGGCGGTATCTTCTTTGGTGCCATGGGCGATAAATTTGGCCGCCAGAAAGTGCTGTCCATCACCATTATCATTATGGCGGTGAGCACCTTCTGCATCGGCCTGATCCCGTCTTATGCCGCTATTGGCATCTGGGCACCGATCCTGCTGTTGCTGGCCAAGCTGGCGCAGGGTTTCTCCGTCGGCGGAGAATACTCCGGGGCAGCGATTTTCGTGGCAGAATATTCACCCGATCGCAGACGTGGCTTTATGGGTAGTTGGCTTGATTTCGGCTCTATCGCCGGTTTCGTGCTGGGTGCCGGCGTCGTGGTGCTGATTTCCAGCATCGTTGGCGAAGCCCGCTTCCTCGACTGGGGCTGGCGTATTCCGTTTTTCATCGCAGCACCGCTGGGCATTATTGGTCTCTACCTGCGCCATGCACTGGAAGAAACCCCTGCGTTCCAGCAACACGTTGACAAGATGGAGAAGGATGATCGCAACGCCATCGAAAATCCGCCGAGGATCTCGTTCACAGAAATTGCAGCCAAACATTGGAAAAGTCTGCTGGTGTGCGTAGGTATCGTGATTTCCACCAATGTGACCTATTACATGTTGCTGACCTATATGCCAAGCTATCTTTCGCATAATCTGCACTACTCGGAAGATCATGGCATATTGATCATCATCGCCATCATGATTGGCATGCTGTTCGTGCAACCGGTGATCGGCCTGACCAGCGATCGCATTGGCCGTAAGCCATTTATTATCGGCGGCAGCATTGGTCTGGTAGCGCTGGCTATCCCGTGCTTTATTTTGATTAACAGCAGCGTGATTGGCTTAATTTTTGTCGGTTTACTGGTGCTGGCGGTGCTGCTGAACTGCTTTACCGGCGTGATGGCCTCCATATTGCCAGCAATGTTCCCAACGAATATTCGCTACAGCGCGCTGGCGATTTCCTTCAACATTTCAATCTTGGTTGCTGGCGCTACCCCAACGGCGGTAGCCTGGCTGGTGGAATCCACTGGCAACCTCTACATGCCGGCCTACTATTTGATGGTAGTGGCAGTGATCGGCCTGATTACCGGTCTATATATGAAAGAAACTGCCAACAAACCGCTACGCGGTGCCCCCCCAGCCGCCTCTGATCGCATGGAAGCCAAAGAACTGCTCCAGGAAACCTATGACAACATCGAACAAAAGGTCGAGGACATCAATGCGCAAATTGCCGATTTAGAAAATAAAAAACAGACGTTGGTCGATCAGCACCCTAAACTGGACTAACGCGCTCTGACATTCAAAATCCAATGCTAGCCAGTTAATTAAGGTAACTGGCATCCCCGCCATACCCTAACCACCCGTGTGTGGGTTTCAAACCACATACGGCCATGCATAGGGCCATTGGTGTGATCTTGACCCGCTATATCCAGACAGCTTTTGTCTCTAAGTTAACGTTATCCGCTGGCTCCGGTATTCCCTCGGCGAGAGGTATCCCAGGGCACTGTGTGAATGGTTTTCATTGTAATGCTCGAACGCTGCCGCCAGGTTTATCAACGCCGTTCTCACATCCGGTTTTGGCATGAAGGTGATATAGCCACTTTTCATCGTTTTTACGAACCGTTCAGCCATACCGTTGCTCTGTGGACTGCTCACTGCTGTTGTGCACGGCTCCAGATTCAGTTCCCTCGCGAACCAGCGAGTTTCATGCGCTACATAAGCCGAACCGTTGTCCGTCAGCCACTGGATTGATTTTTCCGCTAACTGATTACCGAACCGCTTTTCCACTGCACCCAGCATCACATCCTGTACCGTGCGGCTGTCGTAACCCCCTGTGCTGGCAGCCCTGTCTATGGTTTCTCTGTCGCAGCAGTCCAGCGCGAACGTCACCCGCAGCTTTTTGCCATCATCACAGCCGAACTCGACGCCATCTGAACACCAGCGCAACTCGCTTTCTGCCACCGCGACTTTACCATTATGCTCCCGCTGCGGACATTGTGGTTTGTCGTGCAGCAGCAACAGGCGGTTCTCACTCATCACACGATAAACCCGTTTGGCATTCACGGGAGGAAGCCCTTCATTGCGCGACTGTTTCCGCAGTATCGCCCACCCCCGTCGATAGCCATAACCCGGCATATCGCTGATGATCGCGAGGATACGCGGCAGCAGTTGTGCATCTGCTTCCTCATTCCGTCTGTTACAGCGCCCGTCCTGCCAGCCGACGGGACGATCGACCCGAAGGGATAACTGCGCACGCGACACGCCTAAAGCCCGGCTAACCTGTGCTATTCCTTGTCCTTTGGTAACCAGGGCGCATGCGCTATCCATTTTCGCGACTGACCGCACTCCACCGCTTCTTTCAGGCTCTCGTTCTCCATTGTTTTCTTACCCAGAAGGCGCTGAAGCTCACGGATTTGTTTCACAGCGGTGGCTAACGCTAAATGCCGGAGTGGCCCTGTAATAAAGTGGCTGAACTTCTGCCCTGGAAAGTGGATCTCACTTCTCATTAACCGTCAATACGGCATTGCCTTTACGCTTGCAGCATTTGTGCATAATTACCAGAAATACCGGCCTTAGCCGGGAACATGACGGAGAACCCCGCCATGAGGCATTGTCCTGAATGCGGCCAAGCCGCACACACCAGATCATCGAACTACATCACCAATACGACCAAAGAGCGCTACAACCAGTGCACCAATATCAACTGTGGATGCACGTTCGTGAGCCATGAAACCTTTACCCGCGTCATTTCAAAACCGCATAACGTTGATCCTGTTTCACCTCACCCTCAAAGCGGCGGTCAAGCTTCGTTGGTTTTTGGATAGCCACAAGAAAAACGCCCGCAAATGCGGGCGTTAAAATCACTTGGAGGATAGTGCCGGCAGTACATGTTGCGGATCTCGTTCAATCGCACGCAATAGCGCCTTGGCTGGGCCGGTTGGTTCACGTCTGCCCTGCTCCCAATTTTTGAGCGTCCCGACACTGACAGAAATCAGCGCAGCAAAAACGGGTTGAGATAACCCCATCGCTTGACGAATGGTTTTAACTTGCACAGCGCTAACCTGAAACTCACGAGAAGGTGCGCGCTCACCGTCAATAATTTCATTCATTTGCGCCATGCTTTCTTTCAAGCGATCGAACAGTTTAGCGTCCATAGTTACCACCTCTCATTCAATGCGCGAAGGATGCGCCTTTCATCCGCAGATAAATCATCTTTGATGCCCTTTTTGTCGATCACCAGCAAACGGATCTGAGACTCGGACAACTTGTGATAATAAATTACCCGTACACCACCTCGCTTCCCTTTGCCGCCGCAGGCCCAGCGTACCTCGCGCAATCCCCCGGTTTCTTAGATCACATCGCCAGCGGTTGGGTTTGCAGCGAGATAAAGCTGAAACTCTCGATACTCTTCATCGCTGAGCAGCGTCAAAACATCCTCTGTAAAAATTGAAGTCTCTATAAATATCATCATCTATGCGTCAATGGCGTATACCGTAAGCACATGTTAGCATCTATCGGGTATCAGTCAATGACGCATGGACGATCATGAAAGGTCTTCGGGGTGAAAACCTTTGCTGCCGTCACGCTGCCATTTAGCGTTTTGCAGGCACAAAAAAACCGCCTCTCGGCGGTTTAATTTATCTTTATAAATCAATGTGGTACCCGGGGCGGGACTTGAACCCGCACAGCCATAAGCCGAGGGATTTTAAAAAATATCGATAACCATTTAAAATCAATGAGTTATTAGAAGTCAGTGACTTACAATTATCTATAGTTGCTATTTATTGTTGTTTGTCGGTTTATGGAGCCACTTTTTCAAGGTGTTTTTAATCAGAAACCTTATCAAATGGATTAAGCGATAATGCCGCCTCCAAATGGTCTGGGGCAAAGTGCGCGTAACGCATAGTCATCATGATGGTGCTATGACCGAGGATCTGTTGCAGCACTAAAATATTGCCCCCCCCCATCATGAAATGTGACGCGAATGTATGCCGCAAAACGTGGGTGCGCTGACCTGTAGGCAGTTCGATCCCCGCCCTCTTCAGTGCATGCTTGAAAGCATCATATGCAGGCGAAAACAACTCACCACGCTTTTTAGGCAACATCTCTTGTAAGCGCTTTGAGATCGGAACGGTACGATTTTTGTTGCTCTTGGTATTGATGAACGATATCCGTCCAGGCAATACCTGAGATTGCTTCATGCCTTCGGCTTCACCCCAGCGCGAACCTGTAGCCAAGCAAACCCGCACAATCAGGCCAAGACTTTTGTTTTCCGACTCATCGCAAGCGGCCAGCAACCGCTTAATTTCATCCTCATAGAGGAATGATAATTCCTGATCCCCTTCCTTGAATTGGCGTATTCCATCAAGCGGGTTGCCGCCTTCCCATTCACCCAGGCGCTTTAACTCAGAAAACACGGCGTGTAGGTATGACTGTTCACGGTTAACTGTGGCTTCTTTCACGGTCTTCCGTCCCTTTGCCATCCATTCGCCAGAAAGACGGTGCTCACGATAGACAGCAAACATATTTTTATCAACTTCGTGGGCCAGCGGATCACCTAAACGTTTACAAATTGCCTCCAGCTTTGCTAAGCGAGATTCGCCGGATTCAAGCGTCTTGCCGTGCAGGTCATACCAGCGCTGTACCAACTCTGCTAATGTTACCGCGCCGATCTCTACCTCAGTTTTATTCCTTTGGGCCAAAAGTTTCCGCTCATGCGAAAGCGCCTCGCCTTTTGTTGCAAATTGCTTCCGCACCCGCTTTCCTGCGGCTTTTCCATAGGGATAGCATTCGCAGAGCCACTTTCCTGATGGCAGTTTAGTTACTGTCATTTTATGGCCCTCATAATTTAAGAATAAATATCTGGTATTTCGCCAGTTTCAATCAGTGATAATAACTCATCTTCATTAAGTACTATTGTCCCTTTCATACGCGCTAACTCCATCTTTTTAGTACCAGCATTATAGCCATAACATAATAGGTGGAGATTTACTGTAACCTCACTTCTAACTATCATGCCTGCCAGCTTTGCACGCTCAATCAATCGATCTTTATCAGCTTTTTTGAATCCAGTGAAGTAGATTTCAAATTCACCATCAAACACAGGTGCATCATATTTTCTTAATGAATCATGTCTTTTTTCTGGAAAAATATA
Source organism: Serratia symbiotica (assembly GCF_000821185.2). Classification (NCBI taxonomy): domain Bacteria; kingdom Pseudomonadati; phylum Pseudomonadota; class Gammaproteobacteria; order Enterobacterales; family Yersiniaceae; genus Serratia; species Serratia symbiotica. The sequence goes on from NZ_CP050855.1 coordinate 1,414,440, forward strand.
TTGTGAAGCATCAATAGTAGGGGCTATTAAGTCAGCATGTTTTTTAGCATCATCAAACCGCTCAAACGATTTAATAAACCTATCTTTACGGAAAGCTCTATAACCTGATTCAGATGGTGAAAAACCTTGTACATAGCGTTCGGAATGGCTGGGGTTATTTACTGCATATGCCGCAACTTTTTTATCAGCACTGATATAAACAAAGTAGATGGTTTCCATTTAATATCCCTATTTAATTACCTGTTTTCAGCTTTAATTTCGATTGCGCGAACGCATCACCAACCGCCTGTATGTTTAAACGCGCCGCCTCATCCATAGCGCGGTAATTTTCTATGAGTTTTTGTTCTTCCATAGAGATTGAATCCACGGCATGCGGTGTTTTTTGACCAGTAAGTACGTATGTCACATCTATTCCTAATTCTCCACCTAAGCGCGAAAGGGTCAGCGCATCAGGCATGGTTTCCCCCCTCTCGTACTTCCCCCAGGTGCGAGTAGAGACACCAAATTTTTCCGCAATAGAACCTTGGCTCTCGCCGATTTTTTCCCTTTCTTCACGTAGCCTTGCAGCTATGAGGAATAATAATTCCCTTCCGCATGTTGACATAGGAATAAAACTTCCTTAAATTGATTTGCACAGGAACTTAGTGGATCACAATATAGCACTATGAAACAAGTCAATCACGATCAGCGGTCACGCCTGCCCAAGGGCATCGCGTCACAAAAAGCCGTTCCGATGCGCTTGTCAGACGAAGAACGCGAAAGATTAGAATCACTTGCAGCTAAAGAGTGCCGTTCAGTCTCAAGCATGGCGCGCCTGGTTCATCTGCGCGGAATGGAAGCAATTGCTTCTGAATAATCGGGGGACGCATGGGTAATACCACTATCAACATCACAGTCCCTACAGGATATGTGTCCTTAGAAGCGTATGCCGATATGGTGAAAATCCCGTTAAGCACCTGTCGCGCCATGGTAAGGGATGGCCGGATCATTATCCGCCCGAAAAAGTGCGCAAAAAACCGGGTAGAAGTAAACCTCGTTGCCATGCTCAAAGACGCGATAGAGAACAGTTGAGGCGAACCATGCAAAGCACAACACACGCTATCACCAAAATAAGCCGCAGCGCGTCACGCTATCGCGGGTTTGTTATCACCCACAGGCCAAGAACGGCGACCAATCCGATCTCACGGTATGAAATCAGCCTTGGTGATCAGTCGTTCGGCCTGTTCGATGCGCAAGCACTGGCAACCGGCTATATCGAACAACTCTACACACAACGCTAGGTGGCAAGCATGAAATTTGCCTACAGCATCCTTGTTAACGATCTGTTGCAGCAGTACCGCTTTAAAAGCGAGAACATGCGCGCCGTTACCGCAGTTGCTGAAGAAGTGCGCCAATTCTCTCAGAACGACTATGCCTTTCGGTTGAGCGTTGGCCTTGAGGGATTGCTGAGCACCGCGCAGGCGGCGGGTGACGCTGAATCGGCTACAACCCTGGATGAGCTTGTCATAGCGCAGAACATGCAGCAATTAGCCGATGAGCATAATGGAGTATTAAATAAAATGAAAAAGCGCTATTCAAAGCACGGATCACATGCAGGTAGCATTCCTGGGCTGGTTCAGGTCGGCAAAAACGTTTATGTGTATACGGCTGAATTCACTATCCGTAGGTCGCCAAGAAATTTTATTAAGAGAGATAGTTATTTAATTAACAAATGGGCCGATAAAGGCGGTGTCGATAATTATTATGGCCGTGACTTTACCTTAGCTGAAGCAATGCGAACAATTGAAAGGCTGAAGGGTGGAAAAAGTTATGAAAATTGAAATGATTTTCGGCATATTTATTTTTGCTGTGCTGATTGTTAATTTAATTCAGTTTCTAATCAGGCAGCGGTGTGAAAAAGTAAGACAGCAGAAATTAAAAGCGTTCTCTAAATTTAAGGCCCGCCGTGAAGAAGTAGAACGCAAGGCACGCAGGCAACTGTAACAGGTATGCGATATGAAAAGTAACGATCCATCACTTGCCAGCCTGCTTAAACAAGGCTGTCAGGTTACGCACTACCGCAATACTCGCGGCTGGATAGAATGCCCTGATGGGCGTTTCTTTAAGCCAGAGCCAAATAAGGTACGGTTCATTAAAGGTATGAGTAAGTTTGTTTATACGAAGAAGATAAACAAAGGTTTATTTAATGACTTGGCAGGGTTTTTTAGAAAACTGCTGTAGTCATTAAGTAACAGATAAATCTTTTTCTACCTGTCGTCACTTTGTTAAGTGATGGCGAATTTACTCACCCATTAGTGGAGGTAAGTATGTCCAGCAAAGAAAAAGACCTGGATAAAGAAGAGCCAGATCTTGTTTTTCATATGTGTTCAGTGGAGCTAGTAATACGTAGCAGGATTGCCAATGCCTCTGAACTTTTTTCACGCTCAACCTTTTCATATTTCAACGAAAAGGCATCAGCTATTAGATCTGATCTTTTTGATAATTTAATTGAGCAATCAGGTCGCGCGATTGAGTGGCATCTAAACGAATCGCAATCACCTGACTATCCGGCAACTCCGAAGTGCCAGAAATATAAGGAGCAGCTAGCACAAAGCAATGATGCCAGTCTGGCAGTCTCCGCAATTGAGGATGAGTTAACCGTAAAAGACTTTATTAATCTCATGGAAGCGGCTGAAGCGTCAGTCAGAGGCCTAGGAAAAACAATCAGGCCATGGCACTTATCGAAGGTATTAAAAACATTTGAGTCACTTACGAGACGAGCCGATTAAGGCCGGATAACCGGCCTTCGTTCAGAAAGGCTCAGCAATAAAATCCATCGGTGTGTACGGGTATTTCTTTTTTAGTTTGATGCTTACCGCATCATGTATTCCCCGAAGTTCTCTATTGCCTCCGTGGCTGGTTGTTGGAAGTGATTCATTTAGCAGAGTATCAAGCGATTTGAGGCATTCGATGATTTTTTATCTTTGATCCATCGATATTTCCTTTTAGTGGTGTGTAGTTATGCCGCTCGCTTCTTGCTTCTTGCTGGAAGGCGGCAGCTTAAGCTTAATGAGGCTTCAAATTATGACTAAACGTGACCAATACAGTTTCATCCTGAACGTTTTATTACCAACGATTGAGCGTGAGGGATTGACGATCAAGACCCACGGGAGTGGTAAGTTAACGCTCTCCCCCGAAGATCCCTCAGTGACCTGTTTCATTCAAGACATGCGGCAGCGCCTGACTTCGGCATTGCTGCGTCCTGCTCCACCTTCATCGCCATACGGAGTTTAACCGCCATGAATCACTTAATGATCGATCTCGAAACGCTCGGAACGGATTCAACCGCGCCAATAGCTTCTATAGGTGCTGTTTTTTTTGAGCCTTCAACGGGCTGCACCGGGGGCCGTTTTTATGTTCGCGTGGATTTTGCCAGCGATATGGCGTTAGGGGCTAAACCTGACGGGTACGCCATGAAATGGTGGCTGAAGCAAAGCAGTGAAGCGCGTGCAGAACTGGTTAACGATGAAGCGTTGCCTGTTGGCCGGGCGCTATCGCAGTTATGCCAGTTTATCAAGGATAATCAGCAGCCTGCTGGGAAGAAGCATTTACGTGTTTGGGGTAATGGTGCGTCATTCGATTGCGTGATTTTACGCGCCGCCTATGCGCGCGTCGGCATTACGCCACCGTGGGATTGGTGGAGGGATCTTGATGTTCGTACCGTAGTAGAAATGGGGCGCGGGTTGGGTTATGACCAAAAGTATAATCTTATTTTCAAAGGCGTTCAGCATACTGCGCTTGATGATGCGTTACACCAAGTGGCTTACGTTTCGGAGATTTGGCAACGCCTGACAGCCGATAAGGAGCCAATATTATGATCCGCCCGTTCATCAAATGGGCGGGTGGTAAATCACGCGTCCTTCCTGATCTGCTGCCACACCTTCCTAAAGCTGACTGCCTGATCGAACCGTTCGTAGGCGGCGCTTCGGTATTTCTTGCGACTGAATACCGCCGCTATGTGCTGGCCGATATCAACCCGGATCTGATTAACCTGTATCGCTGCGTAACAAGTTACATGGATTTGGTTATCGAAACCGCGCAGGAAATATTTGAAAAGTTCAACGATGCCGAGGGCTACGGCAAAATTCGCACTGCTTTCAACACTCAAAGGCGATCCACACGTAAGTGTGCGCACACGCTGGAGAATATTGGACGCGCTGCGCAATTCCTCTATCTGAACCGCCATTGTTATAACGGCGTTTGCCGTTACAGCAAGAAGACCGGATTTAACGTGCCGTTTGGCAAGTATAAAAGCGTCTACTTTCCTGATAATGAAATCCGCCTGTTTGCCGAAAAGGCCAATGACACTAAGGCAATATTTCTTTGCGTACCGTTTGAACGTTCCCTACAGGTCGTCACTGGTGGCGACGTTCTCGTTTACTGTGATCCGCCGTACCTGCCTGCCAGCGATACCGCCAATTTTACCCAATACCACACCGAGCCATTCACAGAGAGCCATCACCGCCAGTTAGCGGCGGATCTGCTGGAAGTGAATCGCAAATATGGCGTGCCGGTTGTCATTTCCAACAGCGACACCGAAACCACCCGCGAGATTTACCACCGCTTCCGCCTGCATGAAATTAACGTGCAGCGCTCTGTAAGCACTGACACCAGCAACCGCCAGAGGGCCAAAGAAGTGATCGGCACTTTGGGACTCAGCATTCTTGACGAGTATCAGGCCGATTGCGGGATCTGTGAAAGCTGCGGGCAGTGTGCAGAGGGGGCATGACTGTGACGGCCTATTACAACGAGATCGATCCCTTTGCGGCCCAATGGCTGCGCAATCTGATTGACGCCAAGCATATTGCCCCCGGTGTCGTTGACACTCGCTCAATTGAGGACGTTACTGCAAATGACCTTAAAGGATTCACGCAATGCCATTTTTTTGCCGGGATCGGCGTCTGGTCATATGCCCTGCGCAACGCCGGATGGCCAGATGAAAAGCCGGTCTGGACAGGCTCTTGTCCGTGCCAGCCTTTCAGCGCGGCAGGCAAAGGCCATGGGTTTGATGACGAGCGGCACCTCTGGCCTGCGTTTCACTGGCTCATCAGCGAGTGCCGCCCTCAGTGCATCTTTGGCGAGCAGGTTGCAAGCGGTAACGCGAACGCTTGGTTCGACCTTGTACAAGCTGACCTGGAAGCCATGGACTACGCCTTCGGGCTTGTCCCGTTCCCGGCTGCGGGCGTCGGTGCGCCGCATATCCGAGACCGTGCCTACTGGGTGGCCCACACCCACAACACGGGAAGATGGGAAGGAATGCCAAAATGTGCCGCTGAACGCGTTGCTGGGGCGAGTGGTGTGGCTGACCGGCTGGCCAACACCGACATGCAATACGAATCCACAACCGGAGACGCCAAGGGGGCTTCAAAATCTGGCGGGCGCGGCAAGGTTAGCGGGCTGGGCAACACCCAACACAATGGATATCTTACCGATGAGATGTCGGAAAGCATTAGCGAAAGCGAGGAAGAAAGGCGGTTGCTCGAATCTCAAAGACCAGATACACGAGATAGTGTACTGCAAACATCCCTGCCGACTAACAGCTTCTGGCGAAATGCTGACTGGCTCTTCTGCCGGGATGAAAAGTGGCGGCCAGTTGAACCCGGCACATTCCCGCTGGCTGATGGGGCTTCCGCAAGAGTGGGACGACTACGCGCCTACGGTAATGCCATCGTTGCGCCGGTCGCCGAAGCGTTCATAGCCTCATATCTGGACAGTGTGCAATGACCACGGTAACCCGTGGCCGTTGCGCTCCTTCTTCGCCCCCACCTTTTCCGGGTAGCCCTGTTGATACTACCCGGTATGCTTACGCATGGAATAAGCCAGGCCAGGCAATTGGCCATGATCTGTCTCCTTCTTGCCGTGGTTTCGATTACCTGACGCCGGACGGCACCCGCAAGCATATTGATATCGCCAATCTGTACGAAGAGAACGAAAAGCCGGAGCGAAGCAAGCTGTTGCGCCGCCGCCTCGCTTCTCTTCCGCAGTATATCCGCCGCCACTTTGCCGCGAAGCTGGACGCGCTGGACGCGAAAGACCGCAAAGCGGCAGATCACTGGCTGATTAACACCTTTGAGCGCCATGTATTAACGCGTATTGATAGCGTGAATAGCGTTTACCAGCCTGATAGCGTGATGCCTGGCATCCTTCTGACAATCCGCGATCAGCTTTTCCGTATGCTCTGGGCAGGGAAGAAAGAGTTAAAAAGACTGGCTTATACGCTTTCCGATATCTTTACGAGCGAGTTTATACGCGAGTCCGATCACCAGCTTGCGCGCACTGGCGATCCTGAGTTCGCGGCGCTTTCTGGCTATGGCCGTATTGCGTCGCTGGCGGTGCATTTGAAAACGCCGATCCCCAGTTGGACAGCGTATTGCAATGAAGAACTGGAAGCGGAGGACGCGTTACGCGCGGTTCTTCGTCTTGAGTCACCACAGTGGTGGTTAAACCGCCTGCGCCGTATCCATGCCCGTTGGCGTGAGCATTTGATGATTGCAGCGGGATACGTCCAGAAAAAATCCTCCCCATACAGTAGCACCCCGTGCCTTACGGAATGGTTGGCCCAGAAAAAGGCTAACCGTGAATACCTTAAGGCTATGGAGCTGGAAGACCAGGACACGGGCGAGCGCATTTCACTTATCGATAAAGTCGCCGGTAGTGTCGCCAATCCGGCCAACCGTCGCCGCGAACTCATGACGAGAATGCGCGGATTTGAGGATCTGGCGAAGTTGGAAGGGCTGGCCGGTGACTTTTACACACTGACAGCGCCTTCCCATTACCACTCCATGCAGCATAACGGGTGCCGCAATAATAAATACTGTGGCGCGTCGCCGCGCGAAACGCAGCAATATCTTTGCAAGGTCTGGGCGAGAACCCGTGCAGCGTGGAAGAGAAAAGGGATCCGCGTCTTTGGTTTCCGCGTGGTCGAACCGCACCACGATGCAACGCCACACTGGCATTTACTTCTTTTTATGCGCCCGGAATGCGTCGAGCAGGCGCGCGAAATCTTCCGTACCTATGCCCTGAAAGAAGACGGCCACGAACCGGGAGCGCAGGAAAATCGCTTTCAGGTTGTGCCAATCGATGAAGCCCACGGCAGCGCTACCGGATATATAGCGAAATACATTTCCAAGAATATCGACGGCTTCGCGCTGGATGGCGAGAAGGACGACGAAACCGGGGAAGACCTGAAAGAAATGTCACTCCGTGTTAGCGCGTGGGCGTCGCGCTGGTCTATTCGTCAGTTTCAGCAGATCGGCGGTGCGCCGGTCACGGTATACCGCGAACTTCGCCGCCTGGGCGATCGTGAACTGGTGTTACACCCTGAACTGGAAACCGCACGGCAGGCTGCTGATGCAGGAGAATGGGATAACTACGTGTTAGCCCAGGGAGGCCCGTTGGTTGAGCGCGATAATGTGCGTATCCGTCTGAACTATGAAACCACCGAAAACGGCAATGCCTACGGCGATGACGTCCAGAGAATTACCGGTATTTACTGCCCGATGACGGGCAGCGAATCGTTGATATTCACCCGCACCACTCAATACATAATTGTGCCAAAGCACCAGAGCGTTGACGGCGTGGTCGTTGACGTTGGTTTTTCAGGCGGCAGCGCCGCCCCTTGGAGTTCTGTCAATAACTGTACTGAGCACGAAAAACATACAGATCCGGGTGGTGAGCATCCGCCAGATAATCAGCCCGAACAGTTGGCCTTTGGTCAATTGACCAGGGCGCAGCGAAAACAGCTACAAGCCAGCTTGCACAGTGACCAGCCTCGGCGACAAAAATCTTCTGCTGATGAGTTTGAAGCATTGGCGCGAGCCATTGTTAGTGGTGAGTGTTCAGATTATGACCGCAGCAGGGCTGACAGCTATCTACGTGCGGCGCACACAATCCGGCAGGCAGAACAACCGGTTACAGCCGGGATCGCCGTATTGGCTAAACAGGTGCAACGTTGGGCAGAGATCAAGCGGGTACCAGTGAGCAAGCCGCAGGCTGTGCAGCTTGCCCAAGGTAATGAAGTGACCGTACTCGACAGTGTCTACCGCGCCAACCTCAACACCGGGGAGATCATCCGGTGCGGAACATTCGAACCATGGCGCAAGGCAATATCACGCAGGGAAACCAGCAGCCTGATCGAAAGGTGGAAAGATGCAGCACAGCGGAAGGCTGATAGTCATTAATAGCTATGTTGGCCGTTCGCATAGACGAAAACGTCTTTTGTGGCCATTAGGTATCGATCATAGGCAAAAGCGACTGTGTTACCAGGCAATACAGCCAGCTATGTCTATGTGGTACCGCCACAGGCCCAGGTGAGAACAGCTGTGCTGCAGCCAAGTTATTTACAACTTATGGAGATTCATCGATATGGGGTATTTAGGAAGTAAAGCCGCAAGTGGTGCATATCAAGCGATCATCAGCCAAATGCCACCGCATGACACCTACATTGAAACGCACCTAGGTAGCGGCGCGGTGATGTTTCACAAGCCGCCAGCAGCATGCAATATAGGTATTGATCTTGATGATCACGCCTTTGGGCTAACTCGCGCACGCTGGCTTGATAAGGGGTTAACTCCACCAAAATTGAACTTATACCACGGTGATGCAGTTGGATTTTTGCAACGAGAAGATTTTAGCCATCATGGCAGAACACTGATTTATGCTGATCCGCCCTATCTACCAGAAACACGCACAAGCCGTGCTAGTTACCGCCATGAATACACCAAAGACGATCACCGGCAATTGATCGCCACGTTGCGACAAATACCAGCCAGCGTGATGATTTCAGGCTACCCATCGGCACTATATGACAATTTGCTTTGTGATTGGCGATCTATTCAGTTCCAAGTAATGACACGCGGCGGCCCGCGCACGGAACAGTTGTGGATGAATTTTGCTGAAGGGGCCGCCTACAGTCACACCTTCGCGGGTACTGATTATATTGATCGCCAGCGTATCAAGAGAAAAGCGGAAAGGTGGGCCAATAATTATAGAGCCTTACCATCATCAGAACAGGTTACCATCCTGAGCGCCCTTCTATCTACCCATCAGCACGGAGACAAATAACATGATAAATGCCGCAGAACGTAAGCGCATGCAGCGACAACGGGATAAAGAGGCAGGTATCACCACGATCACCTTGCGCTTAGATAGTCAGGAAATGGCGATGATTCTGGAAGGTTGCCAGCAGCGCCGGATCGCGAGGGAACCATATGATGTGACAGAATACCTGATTGGCCTCATACGGCAAGACAACAAGCTGTTGCATAAACAGCTTGCCGAGCTGCGTAAAAGTAGCTGCGGGAAATGCGGCGACACGTTGCCAGGCGAGCCGGGCGGGTGTTGTATGCAGGGGGATGTGCAATGTTGGCAGACCACCGGCTACAAAAAGCTGATGCTGGCAACGCTGTAGAACCTTCACCAGTCGAGAATAGCAGCACCGAAGAAATGACATGTTTTAGCTTAGGTTCGAGTTAATGTTATTGCAACCTGGGCCAAAGTCAATCTGAATGATAGTTTTGCGCCAAAAGCTGACGTTTATCGAGTTGGTCCGTATAATAATGCGCGTTCAGCCCAATAATCATTGAGAAGAGTGATGTTCACTATCTTCGATTCAGTCGATGCTAGCTAGGATACCTAGGGTCATCCATCACTTGTGATTAATGATAAATAACATAAACAATGTACGCACTAGAATCATCTTGGGAAATGTGCCACGCACTTGTGAAAAAAAATATAAAAACGGCATTAATTTTTTAAAGTTGCAAACTAACTTTTCTACATCTAGAATATTAGATGTGCTGCTAGCTTTTTCTTATAAGGGATAAAATGAACATTTTCAATGTCATTGAAACAGAAGCACCTCTTTGCGAAGAATTTAAGTTAATTCTTGAAAACCCAAACTATAAACCTGTCCACAAAGTTCTCCAGTCGTGGGGAGAAGGCCTGCTGGAAAGATCTGGAGAGCAACGTAAATTTGTTGTCGAATTCCAGACAACGTTTAACTCTTCGTTTTGGGAATTATATCTAAATAAATCATTCAAAGAGTTGGGATATTCAGTCGATTATACAAAGGATAGGCCTGATTTTTGCATAACTACACCTGAAGGTTATCAATTCAATGTCGAAGCCGTTATTTCTGATAAAAGCAAGGTTTTAACTAGACAAGAGGAGTATATGGATGAGGAAACCTACGCTCAGCACTCCACCACCAAACTGATAGGCAAACTGAAAGATAAGAAGGATCTCTTCATCGGCACTGAGAAAAAAAAGAACCCTTACTCGTCACTGGATCATGTGAAAGATAAGCCGTTCGTTATTGCCATAGCCCCATTTGATAGCAAGATGTCTCTACTCCAAAATAACACAATGATTAACAGAGTGCTATTTGGAATCGAGCCACCTGACTCGAATGATTTGTCTTTTGGTAAGCAGAGATCTGTCAGTTCAACTTTCAAACCCAATGGTTCACCTATTGAAGTCGGGATTTTTACGAATGATTCCTATAAAGAAATAAGCGCAGTAATATTCTCAACTACCGGTACACTTGATAAAGCCATCGTTGAAAGTGGCGCATCAAGGCTAGTGAGGGCCACCCGTTATAAAACCATGTGTGTGAACGAATTCGTATCTAAAGAAGGTAGGCAGGCTCATAGATTAAGCCGGTTCAATTATCTCATCACTCAACGTTTCTTCCATGATGAGCAATTTTTTGGTTCAGATGTAATTATTTGCCATTCATCTGAATGGACAGAAACACATTTAGACGGTTTGCATATCTACTACAACCCGTTCGCCACAACACCTCTAGATTCCAAAATATTCCACGCTAAAGAAATCACTCATAACTTTTATGATATCGATCGCCAAGAGCCAAACATGCAACATCCTGACGGAGCATTAGTATCCAGGCAGTTGTTTAGACCATCAAAGCAATTCTTGAATTTATTAGTAACCTCTTACTGCCCTGAATTTATTGCTGATACCAAATGGTAATTGAATCACCATTGATAACCCAGATAATTTAGCGCCCTATTTTCAGACGTATTTCTTGCGGGCATAACGTCAAACTTCACCCATATCCGAGTGCCAGGCCGAGTATTCATCTATACAAATGACGCAATTAAAATGAATTAATATTCACAAAAATGATTGACACCAACTAAGCGGCATAGAAACCTGAACATTACCGCCCCAACCAAAGCGCCTATACGCCACACATCGAGGCGCTTTTTCTTTGCACCAACGATCGCACATCAAATCTGATCGCCTCGCAGCGATGCGCAGGTGAAAGCGGTGTGAGGTTTGCGGCGGATAGGCAGGGAAAACGATCCCCATCGATCCCCTATTCCGTGCCGTCCCCCCCGCCCCCACGCTGCATGCTTAACAATTCACTTTTTATGCAGTTGGAAAAAGTGTGTAAAGCCTTGTCTGGTGCGGTTTTGAGGGGTGATTAGGTATGCAATGAACTATGCGGATTGTTGCACTTAGGATATGCAGCGTTTTTTTGGCAAAGAATCACTTTCGATCTCTGCAAAAACTGCGATTGCGGGTTGAGTGCCGACATTGAGCATGCCGGGCGACTTTGCGTTAACCTGCCACGTCACACTTTAATTTTCAACAGCCGTGTGACGCGACATTTTAATGAAAAAAAACGCCTGTGACATGTCACAACAGCACACGGCTAATAGATGTGATATGAATAGCAGCGCATAAGAATGCAAAAACTGCCTTTCGGCGGTTCATATTGCACGCATCAAGCAACTTACTTAATAAGTTAACAACTTACTGGTCATTTTTGAGCAGTTCATACAGATTGAAGCTGATCACCTCTTCCCCGACCCAGTCGTTTAGCTCGCACAATCGTTCCTGTAATGGCGACATTTCATTAATCGCAAACACTCGCGCAGCCTTTTCCACATCCCCTAAACCGCCGCTGTTGTTCGGCACAATCCCCATCAATTGCGGTGGCGTGCGTTGAGACGCCAGCTGATCGTCGCGCGTCACTCCCTTGATGTTCAAAAACTCATCTTTTGCCGCTACCTCGGCCAGCGGAATAAGCTGCAAGCCGTCCGGCTTACCGCCAGGCGCGTACATAAACAGATTGCGGAAATTACCCGGCCCTTTCGATTCCTTCAGCGCCTTTCGCAGGTTGTCGATATCCTCCTGTTTGTGCGCGGCATCGTTCATGTACAGAATAAAGCCGGCATGGCTGCCGTTGAGGTAGTATTTCCGGCGAAACAGCGTTGCGGCCTCGTTCAGCCAAATGGAGTTAAGTGCAGAAAGGTACTCGGGAACGCCGTAGATCTCCTGATTAATGTCCGGGTCAAGCAGGTGGAAAATGGTGCCATCTTCAAACTGATGCGGCTCCGCCCACGATTGAACAAACCAATATGAGTCCGGGTTGACGCCGCGACGGGTATATTTCGCCAGGCTGGGAACCAGCTTCATTATCCCGCCGAGGCGGTTGTAACGTGCCTCCATGAACGCATTGCCGAACACCATAAAATCCAGAGCGTAGCGGCTAAAATCCTGCTTTGACAGCAAGGGGTGAGGTTTAAACATGCTCACTAAAATGTTGCGTTTCATCATGATAGACGAAGTGTGATGCACAGCTGAACGGAATGTCTTCGCCAGGCCGTTGAACGAGATTGGCGGCTCATACCAGCGATCGACGACGCAGCACTCCAGATAATCCAGTATTTCGCGCCGATCCAACATCGGGATCGGGTCGCCGAAGGTGAACGCCTCAACGTGTTGCGCGCCAGTCTGTTTATGTGTCGTTGGCTGGGCATGCTTGCGGCCCCGGTTGCGCTTGCTCATTTAGTAGATCTCCATAAAACCTGTATTGCTACCGGTTGCCCCTTCGAGCGGTTCATTGAATAAGGCGTGCATAACGGCCCATGCCACATCGCCGTGGCTGACGCCTTCGGCGCGGCTGGTGACATAGGTTGTCCGCCGGCCGGTGGCCGTCATTTGCTTGCGGATGGACATAAACGCCTGAGCGATATCCAGCGCGCCGGCATCAAACTCCAGGCGGCCGGAGCGGATCACGTCGCGGGCCTTCAGTACGAGGTCGGTTTTCATTTCCAGGCTGTAGTTGATGGCGTTAACCGCCGGGAAGAATTGGCGCACCAGTTGCGACACCGCGCGGCCCAGGCCGGTGTTGTCGATACCGATATAACTCACGTTGTAACGTTCGGTCAGCGCCTTGATGTTGCGGGCCTGCGCAGCAAAATCCATCCCGCGCCACTGATGGCGCTCCAGCACCCGGAATTTTCCGCCGGCAACCAGCGGCGGCAGAATGACCGCACACCCGGCGCTGTCGCCATCTTCAGAACTGGCGGGGTCATAACCGATCCAGACTTCACGCGACGCTACCGGGCGCAATGCAAAAGGCTTGACGTCCGTCCAGTGCTCCCAACTGTCCACCATGCAGCGCTGCATTTCACCCATCGGGAAGACAGACGATGTATCGTCGATGAAGTTGCACATAAACAGGTTGTCAAAATCTTCATCGCTGTTTTCCTCTCGCAGCTCGTCGAGGTCGAAAAGGTCGCATCCGCCGCGCAACGCATCTTCAAGGGTGACGATCTGGCGGAATTGTTTGTCCTCACAGAGCACGCCGTCGGCCAGGCGTTTATAGCTAACGTCAATTTCACGGCGGCGATCCTTGGACTTACCCTTGTTGAACAGCGTGCCATTCCAGAAGGAATAGGCTTCATGCGTCATGCTCGATGGGGTGGAAAAGTAGGTCGAGCGATAGCGGGTTTGCGACGCCATACCCGATGCGGCGCGGCGCAGTTTTTTGAAGCCGGGGATCCAGAAATATTCATCCAGATACAGGTTGCCGGGCCGGCCCTGGGCGGTGTTGGAGTTGGTGCCGAGGAAATGCAATTCCGCCGCGTTCGGCAGGATGATCGTTTCCCCACGCAGCTCCACATCGACCTCTTGCGCAAAGGCGATGATGTAGTTTTTGAACTGGTGCGCCTGCGCCTTGGAGGCGGAAACAAACATCTGATTGCGCCCCGTGTCTAGGGCGTCGATCAGGGCTTCGCGTGCAAAATAGTACGTCGCGCCGATCTGGCGCGATTTCAGGATGTTGCGGATACGAAAATCTTTCGACAGCCCCGCCTCGTACCATCGCCGTTGATAGGCAAACATCTGTTCGAGAAAGATTTCTTTCAGACGGGCATGCTGTTCGCCGGTGAAAACGTTCTTTTGCATGCGCTGGCGCGGCCCTGCGTTTCGGCTCCCAATATTGGGATTAAGATCGGCCTCATTGCCGCCACTTTTGTATTTGCCGATGCGCGCATGCCGTTCGGCCTGGCGCGCCAGCAGGTCAATTTCCTTAAGGTCGCGCCCTTCTTTCTCCGGTTTCAGTATCAGTTGGCAATAGCGGGCGGCAGTGGTGATCTGCATCTGATCGAGCGGGCCGTAGTCGTCCCACTTGTCGCGGCGTTTCCAACTGTGTACCGTGACGGGATTCTCCCCGATCATTTCGGCGATGTGAGTTACCCGAAGCCCCTGCCAATACAGGTACATGGCCTGACGGCGGGGATCCAGATCGGTGCTGATAGTAATTGCGCTCATGCTTTATCGGCCTGAATTTCAACGTTTCAATACCGAAAGGCTACCTACGCGCCACAACCAACACCCCTAAAGCGCCTTGTGCCATCGACCACACAAAGCCGCCGCGTTGTCCCGTCATCCCGACCCAGCCAACATAGGCCAAACACGGCCAATACCGGCCCATCTGCTGACTGATCGGGGCTTACCCATGCCAATATCAAAATATTTCCGCGTCGCCGTTGAAGGCGCGACCAGTGACGGCCGCAAAATCGAACGCCGGCATATCGAAGAAATGGCGGAAACGTTCTCGCCAGCATTCCGCCCGGCGCGCGCCAACCTTGAGCATTACCTGAGCATTTTTCCAAACAGCGACTTTAAGGCCCAGGGCGACGTCGTCGCGTTGAAGGCGGAGGAAATCACCTCCGGCCAATTGAAAGGCAAGCTGGCGCTGATGGCGCAGGTTGATGCGACGGATGGACTGGTGAAGCTGAACAACGATCGGCAAAAAATTTACACCAGTATCGAGTATTACCCGCAATTTGCCGACACCGGCAAAGCCTACCTGACCGGGCTGGCGTTTACCGACAATCCGGCATCGCTGGGTAGCGAAGTCATGAAATTCACCGCCAATAACCTGGCGCAAACCAGCGGGCTGCACTTCGGGGCGCTGGAAGAAACCGTTATGGAGTTTGACGCGCCAGACGCCGAAAAACCGAACCTTCTCACCCAAATCAAGGCCATGTTCAGCAAAAAACAGCACTCCGATGACGGCCGTTTTTCCGACGTTCATCAGGCGGTGGAATTTGTCGCAGAACGCCAGCAAGGGCTTGAGACCAAAATCGAAGCATTTTCCGGTCTGCAAACCACCGTCGAATCGCTGGAAAGTCAGCTGAAAGACGCGAAAGCCGAGCTTTCCGCGCTGAAAAGCACCCTCAGCACTTCTGACCGATCCACGCACCGCCGCGACCTGTCTACCGGCGGTGGCGATAACGTCTTAACCGACTGCTAACGGACTGTCGGCGAAAACAAGCACCGCATCGACATAAACGACCGGAACAAGGAATAATCAATGAAACCGAATACCCGCAAGCAATATAAAATGCTGCTGAGCCAGGTTGCGAACCTGAACCACATCGACCCCGAAGACGTAGCAGCAACATTCACCGTTGACCCCACGGTAACGCAGCGACTGGAAGACAAGATTCAGGATAGCAGCGGCTTTCTGAAGAAGGTCAACATCATTCCTGTTGACGAGCAAAGCGGCTCTAAAGTCGGCCTGGGGATTGACCGCCCCGTCGCCAGCACGACCAACACCGACGACAAAGAACGTGAGCCGGTGGATCCAACCAGCCTTGACGAAGTGGGCTATGTGTGTACCCAGACCAACTTTGACACGGCGCTGAAATATTCCAAGCTGGACGCCTGGAGTAAATTCAAAGACTTCCAGATCCGTATTCGCAACCAGATCGTGAAACGCCAGGGCCTCGACCGCATCATGATCGGTTGGAACGGCACCAGCCGCGCCAGAACGTCGGATATCACCCTCAACAAGCTGTTGCAGGACGTCAACATCGGCTGGTTGCAAAAAGTCCGCAAGGGCGCGCCTGGGCAGGTGATGGATAAGGTGCTGGGCGAGGATGGCAGCGTCGTGTCGGAAAAAATTCGCATCGGCACCGATGGCGACTATCACAACCTGGATGCGCTGGTGATGGATGCCGTCAACGAGTTGATCGCCGCTTGGTATCAGGACGACACCGAACTGGTCGCCGTTGTTGGCCGTTCCCTGTTGGCGGACAAGTATTTCCCGCTCGTCAACCAGGAGCAGCCAAATACCGAGTCTTTGGCCGCCGATATCATCATCAGCCAGAAGCGTTTGGGCGGCTTGCAGGCGGTGCGTGTCCCGTTCTTCCCGGACAACACCATTTTCATCACCCGACTGGATAACCTGTCGATCTACTGGCAAGACGGCACGCGCCGCCGCCACATCATCGATAACCCGAAGCGCGACCGCATTGAAAACTACGAGTCCGTCAACGAAGCCTATGTCGTTGAAGACTACGAGGGTGTGGCGCTGATCGAAAACATCCAGATCCTGAAGGCGAAAGCCACTGCACCAGCCGGCCAGCAGCCAGTGCAACAGCCAACGGAAACCACGGAGGGCTAATCCATGAGCAGCCCGGCACGCAGACACAAGCACTACATTGCCGCGCAGCAGTCCGCCTCACTGGATGAGGCGGCAAGCCTGAGCCATCTGGGCAATTACGACCTGTTGCTGTTCAAAATGCATCAGGATCTGGCGCGGCTTAGCGGCGTCGAATCCCACGAAACCAAAGCCGAGTTGAAGCGCGGCATGCTGCCTACCTACATGCCGTGGGTGGCCGGTGTGCTGCAAAGCAACGCAGGCCGGCAGGATGCGATCCTGATGCGTGTGCTGGTCTGGATTCTGGATATTGGCGAGTTGGAGTATGCCCTGGATATCGGCGAATACGCCATCCGGCACGATCTTGTTGCGCCCGACGGTTTCGACCGCTCGACCAGTTGCCTGCTCGCTGAAGAGATCGCCGCCGCAGCACAGCGCGACCTTTCCGCCGGCCGGCCGCTGAACACGGCGCAGCTGCAACGCGCGCAGCAACTGCTGGCAAATCAGGACATGCCTGATCGGGTGAAAGCCCGCCTGTTCAAGTTTGTTGGCTATGCATTGCGACAGGACGGCGATGCCGTGCTGGCACTGGACATGCTGAAAAAAGCCCTGCTGAAAGATGAAAACTCCGGCGTAAAAACGGATATCAAGCAGCTGGAAAAAGTCATTCAGGCAGGAAGTTAACCGAATCGCCCCCGGCGAGGGCGGCACGGGAGCCGCGACAGGTTTAAACCGCATCAATGCTCCCGTCCACCGCCCACCTAACAGGAAAACGCATGGTCAGCATCGCAATAGAACCCGCACCCGGCGACAAAAAGCCCGGCAACGCGCTGGAAATCGACATCGCCAAGCAGCCGACGCCGCCGGCCACCACCATCATCAAAAATACGGACTTTTGGCCGGATATCGACCTGAAACAGTACCGCGAAGACATGCGGCAGGACGGCACCATCACCCAGCCGCGCCTGCTTGAAGCGGCGCGGAATGCCATCAACGAAGTCAACGATCGGCTGGCGGACTGGCGCAAGCAGCAACAACCGGCGGGCTACAGCGAACTGGAACAAGTTCCCGCCGATCACCTGGACGACGAGAGCACCCGCGTGCAGCTTTATCGCCGTGCCGTGTTCTGTCTGACTCAGGCCAGCGTTACCGAGCGTTTTCGCAGCTTCGACGCCACGGCATGCGGTTCAAAGCGCGCCGACGCTATCGAACCGTCGATCGATGATCTCCGCCGCGATGCAGATTGGGCCATCAATGACCTGCAATCGCTGCCGCGCATGACGGTAGAGCTGATCTGATGAAGGTGTATGCGCACCAGGGCGACACCGTTGATGCGCTGTGCCAGCGCTACTACGGCAAGACGCAGGACGTGACCGAGCAAGTATTGCTGAATAATCCAGGTCTGGCAGACCAGGGGCCGATATTGCCGCACGGCTACCCAGTTGACATACCGGACATTGTTCAATCCGAATCGGTTCAGACCCTGCAATTGTGGGATTAATCCCAGCGCGGGAGGTGGAGAATGAAACTCATGACTGAAAAGATTGCCGCCGGTATTAACTACTGCATTGCCGGCGGCTTATGCACTGGTGGGCTGATCGACTGGTTTCGCCACGTTGACTGGAATCAGGTAGCCGTGATCGGCGGTTTTCTCCTGGGCCTGATCACCTATCTCACGCAGACCTATTTCGACTGGCGGCGCACGCGGGCCTATGAGAAAGGCGTCAACGCCGGCCTCATTACCGAGCCGCCGGCGAAACGCGGGCTTTTTAATAAGGAAGCCGAATAATGGCGATGTCACCTGCCCTGCGTAAAACGCTGTTCGGTGCGGCCGGCACTGGCGCGCTGGCGATCGCCACATTGATGATCCCTGAGCTTGAAGGCGTCAAGTTTGAACCTTATCGCGACGTGGCCGGCGTGCTGACTGTGTGTTACGGCCACACCGGGGCCGATATCGTGCCGGGCAAGCGCTATACCCAGGCGGAATGCAAGGCAATCCTGGATAAAGACCTGATCCCCTTTGAGCGATTGGTCAATCGATCGGTAAAAGTGCCGGCGACAGAGTATCAAAAAGCCGCCCTGAACAGTTTCAGCTATAACGTGGGCGTCAGCGCCTTTGAGCGCTCGTCCCTGCTGCGCAAGCTGAACGCCGGCGACTATGCAGGTGCATGCGACGGCCTGCGCCAGTGGATTTATGCCGGCGGTAAGCCGTGGAAAGGCTTAATGAATCGCCGCGATATTGAACACGAGGTCTGCACCTGGGGGCAAAAATGACCCGCCTGGCCGCCGGCATCACACTGATCGCGCTTTGTGTGCTGGCGTTTCTGGTTTACAGCAATCAGGGGCTGCGCCAGGAACGCGAAACGTTGCGAAGCGACAACAAGAGACTGGCCGGCCAGATCGAGTGGCAGAATAAAATGCAAATAGCCGTCGCCAGCATCGAAGAAAACCGAAGCCGAGAGCTGACCAATGCAAAAAATAAAACTGATGATCTGCAACGCGATGTTGATGATGGCCGCCGCCGGCTGCGCCTCCACGCCTCATGCTCGTCCGCCGGCCCCTCCGGCATGGCTGATGCAGCCGCCGCCCGACTTACTGACGCCGCTCAACGGGATTATTTCACCCTCAGAACGCGAATAGAAACCGCCAACATACAGATCGCCGGGCTGCAAGACTACATTCGCGACATCTGCCTGGCGCAACCGTAGGAGCTGCCATGTTAAAACCGGACTCCCTGCGCGCCGCCTTGGGTGACGCCGTCAGTCACATCAGAGAAAACCCTGATTTTCTGCATATCTTTATTGATAAGGGCACGATTTACAGCACCTTCGCCCCGTCGCTGTCGTTTGAGTATCAATACACCCTCAACATGATTGTGACCAACTACGCTGATGACGCCAATCTGTTGATCGTCCCTATTCTGCATTGGCTGCGCACCAATCAGCCGGACATTATGGCGAACCCGGATAAGCGCGGCGACGGCTTCACCTTTGAGGCGGATTTCTTGAATAACGGGGTGAGAGATATCAGCATTGACTTGAAACTGACAGAGCGCGTGATCGTCAAAGAGGAAAACGGCAAGCTACACGTCAGCCACGCTGAGGAACCGCCACCTCCGCCGAACAACGTCACCGAGTTTGAGATCTGGATGCAGGGCCGGAAGATGACAGCATGGCCCGCTTAGACGATTTCCAGACGTTGGACGATACACTTTCTGTATTGCTCCAACAGCTTTCCCCGCAGTCGCGGCGCGTGTTCACGCTCCAGGTGGCGAAAGAATTGCGCCAGCGCCAGCAAAAGCATATTCAAGAGCAAAAAAAACCGGACGGTTCCCCCTACGTCCCGCGCAAGAACAAGCGCCGGGACAAACAGGGCCGCATCCGCCGCAAGATGTTCACGCGCTTGCGCACCGCACGCTTTATGAAGACGGAATCCGGCCCCGATGAAGCCGCCGTTACCTTCGCCGCCGCCGTGGCGAATTTGTCCGCCGTCCACCATTACGGCCTACGTGATAAAGTCAGCCGGAACGGCCCGACAGTGCGTTATGAGCGCCGGCAACTGCTCGGCTTTACTGACGACGATATCGAATGGATCAAGGATCTGGCCTTGACCCACATAGCCAAATAACCACATCCCCGCCGCCTTGTGCCAGCGATGGCACAAGGCGCATCACATGCCCCCCGCGCCCGCACGCGTCACACTGGCGGTATGAATGCAATCCTCCCTGAACTACGCCGCCGCCTGGCTAACATTGTGCGCATCGGCACCGTGTCCGACGTGGATACGGCGAAAGGCTTATGCCGCGTACGAACCGGCGCGAATGAAACCGATTGGCTGAACTGGCTGACGCCACGCGCCGGCCGTGTGCGCTTCTGGTCGGCCCCGTCGGTAGGTGAACAAGTGATCGTGTTGAGCATTTTCGGTGAGATGACCACCGGCTTTGTGCTGCCTGCCGTGTTCTCTGATCAGCACCCTGCGCCATCCTCTTCACCCGATGCCGTATGTATTGATTTTCCCGACGGCGCGGTCATTGAGTACCAACCAGAGAGCAGCACGCTAACGGCGCACGGCATGAAATACGCCGATATCCAGGCTGCTGAGAAAATCAGCGCCACGTCAAACGTCGTAGTCGTTACCGCCGGCCAGATGATCACGCTGGATGCACCCGTCGTGAAATGCACCAACAAGCTGATCGCCGGCTCGCTGCTGCTGAAATACGGCGGTGAAATGTACGGAAATATCACCCACACCGGCGGAGGCTTTAATTCCAACGGCATGATCGTCCATCTGCATTATCACGGCAACGTACAGAACGGCAGCGGCAACACCGGGGGGCCAACATCATGATGTATCTCGGCATGAACCGTAACAGCGGCCAGGCTATCAGCGAGATCGACCACATCCGCCAGTCTGTCAGCGACATTTTGATTACCCCCGTCGGTAGCCGCGTCATGCGCCGCAAATACGGCTCTCAGCTGTCGGCCCTGATCGACCAGCCGCAAAATCCGGCGCTCAAGCTTCAGATGATGGCCGCTGTTTATTGTGCGGTGCTGCGCTGGGAAGATCGCATATCCCTGACCGCCGTCAACATCACATCGAACATGGACGGGAAAATGGTTGTTGACCTGGTCGGCAACCGAACCGATACCGCCGGCCGCATTGAATTTTCATTACCGATAAGGGGGCGATAATGGCGACAATTGACCTGAGTCAGCTACCACGCCCCAATGTCATTGAATTGCTGGACTATGAAACGATCTTTAATGCACGAAAAGAGCGCCTGATCAGCCTTTACCCGGAGGAAGAACGGGAAGCGGTGCGCCGCACCTTGGGTTATGAGTCAGAACCGATCGTCAAAGTCCTGCAAGAATCAGCATACCGTGAAATATTGTTGCGCCAGCGGGTAAATGAGGCCGCGCAGGCGGTCATGCTGGCTTATGCCTTAGAAGATGACCTCGACGTCATGGCCGGGAACAACAATACCGAACGTCTGACTGTCACTCCGGCGGATGATACCACCATCCCGCCAACACCTGCCGTCATGGAATCCGACGCCGATTTACGGCTACGTGCACAACAAGCGTTTGAGGGCTTGAGTGTGGCGGGGCCGGTCGGCGCTTATGAATATCATGGTCGAAGCGCCGACGGGCGAGTCGCTGACGTCGCGGTCGAAAGCCCATTGCCTGCCCACGTGACAATTTCCGTGTTATCCCGTGATGGTGACGGTACCGCCAGCCCTGAATTGTTGGCAATTGTTGAGAAGGCACTTAATGCCGAAACTGTGCGCCCTGTGGGCGACCGAGTGATAGTCCAGTCAGCCGAGATCGTGCCTTATCAGATTGACGCGACACTCTACGTTTACCCAGGCCCCGAGTCTGAACCCATCAGACGGGCGTCGACGCTAAAGCTACAGAACTATATCAGCACGCAGCACCGCCTCGGACGTGATATCCGCCTATCAGCCATTTATGCGGCGCTGCATGTTGAAGGCGTACAGCGTGTAGATCTGGCATCACCGCAAACAGACATTGTGCTTAATAAATCGCAGGCGTCGAACTGCACCGGCTACAGGATAACTATCGGGGGTTCGGATGAATGATCGATTGTTACCCGTTGGTTCGACGTCACTGGAAGTTGCCGCTGCTGCTGCGCTTTCTGAGATTGAACGCGTACCAGTACCATTGCGCACTTTGTGGAACTGGCGCACCTGCCCGGTAAATCTACTGCCATATCTGGCGTGGGCGCTGTCAGTCGACAGGTGGGATGAGAGGTGGACAGAGGCGACAAAACGCAGCGTTATTGCTTCCTCATTTTTCGTCCATCAGCACAAAGGCACCATCAGCGCATTGCGTCGGGTGGTTGAACCTCTCGGCTTTCTGATTGAGGTGCGCGAGTGGTGGCAACTTGACGAGGAGCCAGGCACATTCCGCCTCGTCGTTGGCGTACTGGATAGCGGTATCACCGAAGAAATGTATCGGGAACTTGAGCGCCTGATTGATGATGCCAAACCGGCAAGTCGCCACCTGACTGGGTTGGCTATCAGCCTGAGTTCGACCGGGGAACTGTATGTCGGTTCAGCATGCTACCACGGCGACGCGCTGACCGTTTACCCATACACTCCGGAAAAAATTACCGTCGGCGGTGAATGTTACCCGGCCGCAGCCATCAATTTGATTGATAACATGAGAGTGAACGTATGACCGCGAAATATTTTGCCATTATAACCAATCAGGGCGCAGCGAGGCTGGCGAACGCGACGGCACTAGGCACCAAACTAAACCTGACGAAGATGGCCGTAGGTGATGCTAATGGAACGCTGCCGATACCAGAACCGGAGCAGACTAATCTTATCAACCAAAAGCGCATCGCGCCGTTGAATCTTCTAGAAGTTGATCCAAACAACTCCAGCCAAATTATCGCGGAACAGATTATTCCCGAAAACGAAGGCGGCTTTTGGATCCGAGAGATTGGGCTTTATGACGACGAAGGTATACTAATTGCCGTTGCAAACTGTCCAGAAACCTACAAGCCTCAGTTACAGGAAGGCTGTGGCCGCACACAAACTATCCGCATGATTTTGATTGTGTCGAGCACGTCGGCAATCACCCTAAAAATTGACCCTTCGGTCGTGCTTGCAACGCGTGAGTACGTTGATATCAGCGTAAAATCCTTCAGCGATGAATCTTTAAAAATCGCCAAAAACCTAACGGATGTTAGTGACAAATCGGCCGCACGAGAGGCGCTTGAGTTGGGTACAGCTGCAACAAAAAACACCGGAACCAGTTTAGGTGATGTGATGGCGGTAGGGGCTTTTGGCCTGGGAGTTGGCCCACAGCACCGTAGTGACGCCTTTAGCAACATTGCGCAGATTTATCGCATTAATGCCAGTAGCACCAGCACGCCTGGCGGCGGTGATTATGGGGTTGTTTGCCTTCCTTGCGACGGGACGCCTTCTACTGGCTATGTTGCGGTATCTGGGGGAGGCATTGCATTTATTGGTTCATCAAATACACCTGCTAACGGCGTGAAGTGGTCGCGGGTGTATACGTCGGAAGACAAACCTTCCGGACTGCTACTCAATACGCAGACGTTCACGGCCAGCGGGACTTATAAGCCAACGCTAGGCGCTAAATTTATTCGCATCACACTAACGGGTGGCGGCGGCGGTGGTGGTGGCTGCCAGTCTCACAACAACACCGAAACCTTTTCTGGCGCAGGCGGTGGCGCGGGTGCAACGGTCATTACCCAATTTACGCTGACTGGCGCAGCCAGTTATGTAATAACCATTGGCAGTGGTGGTGTGGGAAGACTGGGAGCAGCTAACGGGGGAGGTGGCGGTGTATCGTCCTTCTCTTCCTTGTTTTCGGCACCAGGTGGCGGCGGCGGCGGCAAACCGGGTGTTTCAAATACCGCAGGTGGCAGTGGAGGAACCGCCACCACCGGTGATATCCGCATCACCGGCGGTTCGGGAGCCGATGGACAATCGGGTTCTGTCATGATGGCAGGCATCGGCGGTTGCTCATATTTTGGGGGTGGAGGTCGCGCAGGGGCTGGCGGCGGGGTTAGTGGCAACGCGCCGGGTTCCGGTGGCGGCGGCGCTTACGACGTCAGCTATGTCGGAACGATGTACAAAGGTGGTGATGGTGCATCGGGCATTGTCATTATTGAGGAATTTTCATAATGAAAACGGGAAGCTATGCCGTAGTTAAAACCGGCGAGACTAAGGTGGACAACATCATTGTCGCTGACGATTCGTTAAGTTTAGAGGGTTACGACCTTATTCGATTTACGGTGGATGGGGATGGCCTTTGTCAAATTGGCATGTTCTACAACGAGAAGGACGGCAAATTTTATGATGATGAGTCATTTGCAACAATTGGCGGTATAAACGCTGAAAATCATTGACCCAAAAACGATAGCCTGCAAACAATGCGGGCTATCGCCTCAATGACAGCCAGAAAGCTGCCGCCTTGTGCCAGCCACCACACAAAGCCCACCGAATGCATTAGCCGCGCACTACCGACACCATAGGGGAACACCGTTACAGGAGATCCGCCTAATGGCTCAAGACTATCATCACGGCGTGCGCGTGCAGGAAATCAACGAAGGCACACGCACCATCACCACTGTCAGCACCGCCATCGTCGGCATGGTCTGTACCGGTGACGACGCCGACGCGAAAGCATTCCCGTTAAACACCCCCGTACTAATTACCGACGTCCTGTCCGCCAGCGGCAAGGCCGGCGAAACCGGCACTCTCGCCCGCTCTCTGGATGCCATCGCCGCTCAGGCCAAGCCCGTCACAGTCGTGGTGCGTGTAGACCAAGGCGAAACCGAAGCCGAGACGACAACCAATATCGTCGGCGGAGTGACCACCGAAGGCAAAAAAACAGGCTTGAAAGCCCTGTTAGCTGCACAGAGTCAACTTGGCGTTAAACCCCGCATTCTGGGCGTTCCGGGCCACGATAACCAAGCCGTCGCCTCTGAATTGCTAGCCGTGGCGCAAAGCCTCCGAGCCTTCGCCTACCTCAGCGCCTATGGCTGCAAGACGGTATCCGACGCGCTCGACTACCGCAAAAACTTCAACCAGCGCGAAGCGATGTTGATTTGGCCGGATTTCCTAAGCTGGGATACCACGACCAATGCATCAGCAACAGCTTTCGCGACCGCCCGCGCGCTGGGGCTGCGCGCCAAGCTTGATCAGCAGGTCGGCTGGCACAAAACCTTGTCCAACGTCGGCGTTAACGGCGTGACCGGCATCAGCGCCGACGTCTATTGGGATTTGCAGGATACGGCCACCGATGCCAACTTGCTGAACCAAAACGATGTTACCACGCTGATCCGCAAAGACGGATTCCGCTTCTGGGGGTCGCGCACCTGTTCCGACGATCCGCTGTTCCAGTTCGAAAACTACACCCGCACCGCGCAAGTGGTGGCCGACACGATGGCAGAGGCGCAGATGTGGGCCGTAGATCAGCCGCTGCACCCTTCCCTTGCCAAGGACGTTATCGAGGGCATCAACGCCAAGTTCCGCAGGCTGAAAAACGGGGGTTACATCGTTGACGGTAATTGCTGGATTGATGAAGCGGCCAACGACAAGGACACCCTGAAAGCCGGAAAACTGGTGCTGGATTACGATTATACGCCAGTGCCGCCGCTCGAAAATCTGCTGCTGCGCCAGCGCATCACCGACAAGTATCTGATGAACTTCACCCAGAACGTGAACAGTTAAGGGGGACACGATGGCCTTACCACGCAAACTGAAGTACCTGAATCTGTTCAATGACGCCAACAGCTATCAGGGCGTTATTGAAGAAATCACCCTGCCGAAGCTGACGCGAAAGCTGGAGGCATTCCGGGGCGGTGGCATGAACGGTAGCGCCAACGTTGATCTGGGGCTGGATGATGGCGCACTTGACGCAGAGATCACGCTCGGCGGCATTGAGGCGCAGATTTACAAGCAATGGGGGAGCGCCAAGGTTGACGGCGTCCTCCTGCGCTTCGCTGGCTCGTTCCAGCGTGACGACACCGCAGAGATCATTGCCGTCGAGGTAGTCATGCGCGGACGTTTCTCCGAGTTTGATCATGGCAACTACAAGCAGGGCGACAACACGCAGACCAAGCTGAGCGCCAAGAACACCTATTTCAAGCTGACATGGGATGGCAGCGTCCTGATGGAAATCGACACGGTGAACATGGTCGAGATCATTGATGGCGTTGATCGCCTGGCGGAGCACCGCCGCGCCATCGGCTTGTAATCGCCCGCTGACAGGTATTTCATGCGACCCGCAGGGGCCGCCTAAACAGCACCAATTATTAGGATAACGTGATGAAAGAAAAACAGACGACAGACGGCGCTGACCTGGCGACCAACCAACCGATCACCCTGGACGTTCCAATCGTGCGCGGCA
Source organism: Serratia symbiotica (assembly GCF_000821185.2). Classification (NCBI taxonomy): domain Bacteria; kingdom Pseudomonadati; phylum Pseudomonadota; class Gammaproteobacteria; order Enterobacterales; family Yersiniaceae; genus Serratia; species Serratia symbiotica. The sequence continues at coordinate 1,441,098 of NZ_CP050855.1, forward strand.
CCACGCAGATCACCGAAGTGACCATCAACAAGCCGAATTCCGGCGCGCTGCGCGGCACCCGTTTGCAGGCGCTGATTGAAACCGACGTAGATTCCCTGATCAGGGTATTGCCGCGTATTACCACGCCGAACCTGACGGCGGCTGAGGTTGCCAACCTCGATCCGGCTGACCTTTATCAGCTGTCGCAAGCTGTGGCGATTTTTTTCTTACCGAATTCGGTCAGGTCAGATTTCCTGAACAGCTGACAGTAGAAGATCTGACGGCGGATATTGCCGCCGTCTTCCACTGGCCGCCGACCGTCACCGACTCAATGCCGCTGGCCGAGCTGCTGGAGTGGCGGCATAAAGCCATAATCCGCAGTGGGGCAAGTGATGAGTGACAAAAACCTCCGATTGCAGGTTTTACTGAGCGCGGTCGATAAAGTCACCCGCCCGTTTAAATCCATGCAGGCCAGCAATAAAGCGCTGGCCGCTTCTGTTAAAGCAACTCAAGAGCAGCTGAAGAACCTCGATAAAGCAGGGGCAAATCTTGCAAATTTCAAGGCGCTTCAATCTTCGAGTAAAAATATTGCATCAGCACTTGATAGTGCGCGCCTAAAAGCGCAGATGATGACGCGCGAGCTATCCGCGCAGCAAAATCCCACGAAGAAGCAAACAAAAGCCCTTGAAGAGCAATGGGCAGCGGTTAACAAACTTGAATCAGCTCAGGGCAAGGAAGTTGCGCAGCTGAATAAAATAAGAGCCGAAATGTACCGTATGGGTGTTTCGGTCAAAGATGGTGCGGGCGCAACTCGACAGATAACTTCTCAAACTGGACGTTATAACCGCCAGTTACAAGAGCAAGAACAAAGATTGCAACGTGCAGCGGCACAACAAAAGCGGCTTTCGGATGCTCGTTCACGGTATCAAAATACAATGGGGGTGCGCAACCAGCTAGCCGGTACTGGCGCAGGTATGCTGATATCCGGCAAAGTGATGCTGGGCGGAATCAAACCCGTTCTGGAAGAGTCGGCACAATACAGTCAGCATGTTGAGCGATTCCGTGCTCAGGGCGTGACGAACGGACAAATCAACGACGCACAGCGCTTTGTCCAAACCCACCCAGTGATCGGTAATAGCCAATCCGAGTTGATGAAGCTATATGGCGAGGCTTATGCCATCACCCGCGATGAACATCACACCCAGGATGCTACAGTACAACTGGCGCGAGCCGAAACAGCAATCAACATGCTGGGCGCCAAAGGGCTATTAACGCCAGAACAAACCCATGCCTTCAGCGAACTGTCATATGCCATGCTGAAGAACGCCGAGCTGCGTAATGAGATTCAGGATCCAAAGCAATTCGCCAGTTTTATCAATGAGTCGGTAAAGGCGTTTGCCGTCACACAAACCATCGTCACGCCAAAAGACACCAATGATTTTATGAAAACCGGCGGTCTAGCCGCTAAAGATATCAGCCGGGACGAATATTTTTATGCATTCTCTCACCTAATCCAAGAAATGGGCGGTGAAAGAACCGGTAACGCCCTGAACTCAGCGCGCCAAAACTGGATCAGCAAACGCATTAAAGAGCGCAGCAAAGATGAAATGGACAAAATCGGGCTTATCGATAATGTTACCTATTCAAAAACTGGTCATGTAAAAGATTTCAATCTGGTAAACCAAGATAAATTCAATTCCGCACCATTTAAATACTTAATGGAGGAGGTTGTACCTCGTATTGAAAAAAGGTATCCGGGCTTATCAGAGGAAGGAATACAGTTAAAGATAAGCGATCTGTTTTCTAACAGAACTGCATCTGATCTGTTCGCAACCATGTACAACCAGCGCGAAAACATTACTAAACAAATGGCAGCTGGTAAGAAAGTACAAGATATGAACACCATTATTAACAATGGTGAAAAAACAGCACCAGGGCAAGAGCTGATACTTGAGGCGAAAAAGCGAGATCTCTATAAGCAGCTTGGGGATAATGTTCTTCCTCTGTATGTTAAGGGGTTAACGCTGATTAATCATGCGCTGACCAGCGTTTCAGCCTTTATTGATAAGCACCCGCAATTGGCTAAATATTTCATTCTGGGTGCAGCAGGGATGGCAATACTGGCAACAGTAAGCGGCGCTCTCATGTTGGCTATTGCGGCACTGCTTGGGCCTTTTGCCATGTTAAGACTCAGTATGCAGGTGCTGGGTATTAGAACATTGCCGGGACTTTTCCAAGGGATGCAGAAAATTGGTGGCGTCTTAAAGTGGGTGGCAACTTCACCACTACGACTCCTGCGTTTTGCTATTACAGGGGTTAGTGGCCTGTTTGGCGCATTGCTAAGCCCCATAGGGTTAATTGTTATCGCCCTTGCTGGAGTTGGGTTGGTAATTTACAAATATTGGCAACCCATTAAAGCGTTTTTGGTCGGCGTTGTTGAGGGATTCAAAGCCGCAGCAGCCCCCATAAAAGAGGCATTTGCACCGCTAATGCCAGTATTTGAGTGGATTGGCGACAAAGTAAAAGCGTTATGGAAATGGTTTACCGACCTCTTAACACCAGTGAAGTCAACAAAGGAAGAACTTGATAGCGCAGGGGCATCCGGTAAGGCATTTGGCGAGTTTTTAGCGAACGCCTTCAACATGGCACTGCATCCACTTGACACTCTGAAATCTGCCGTTTCGTGGTTACTCGACAAGCTTGGCGTCGTCAATGCGGAAGCGGCAAAAGCCGGAGCGCCAACTCAGGCCATACGGCAAAAATATGCAACCGTCGGCAATGACGGCAAGGTAGTGCTCCCCCCAGGCGGCTTCCCCTCTATGGGATTTAGCGGCATGTACGACACGGGCGGCACGATCCCACTGGGAAAATTCGGCATCGTTGGCGAGAACGGCCCGGAGATTGTCAACGGGCCGGCCAACGTCACCAGCCGCCGAAATACGGCAGCAATGGCCGCCGTTGCCGCCCTATTCATGAATAGCGCAACAGCAGCGGATGCCCCACTACACCCGCACAGTTTGGCCGGGAACCAATACCGCTCCGCCGGTAGCGCATCCTATCAGCGCACCAACGCGCCAATTGTCGAGATCCACGCACCGATAACAATCAATCCGCAGCCAGGACAAAGCGCGTTAGATATAGCGCGGGAAGTCGCCAGGCAGTTGGACGCGAGAGAACGTCAGGCGCGCGCCAAGGTGAACAGCAGTTATAACGATTTTGAGTGAGGATGATCATTATGATGATGGCATTAGGCATGTTCGTGTTCATGCTTCAAACCGTTCCATACCAGGAATTTCAGCACCAGATGGCATGGAGACACCCGACAAACAGCCGCGTCGGGCTTCGGCCACAAAGTCAGTTTTTGGGGCCGGACGATGAAACAATCACATTGAGCGGCGTCCTGCTGCCGGAGCTGACCGGCGGCAGAGTGTCGCTTATGGCGATACAGCTGATGGCGGAAACAGGCAAGGCGTGGTCGCTTATCGAAGGCAGCGGCGCGATTCATGGCATGTTCGTGATCGAGAGCCTGACCCGTAGCAAAACCGTTTTCTTTCAGGACGGATCCGCCAGGCGCATAGAGTTTACCATCACGCTGAAGCGCACGGATGAAGGGTTAAAAGACATGTTCGGTGATTTATCCCAGCAATTTGAAGATCTCGCCACTCAAGTATCTGACACCGTCGGGGGACTTTTGTCATGAGCCTGCTCGACACCCTGGACAAGATCGGCGGCAGCAATACGCCGGCCTTTACGTTGAAGATTGACGGTGTCGATATTACCGGGAAGGTGAGCGAAAAACTGCTGGGCCTGACCCTGACCGATAACCGGGGCTTTGAGGCTGACCAGCTCGAGATCGAGCTTGACGACAGCGACAGCAGCCTGATGCTTCCCCCTCGCGGCGTCAGCATCGCCGTGGCCATCGGCTGGAAAGATACCGGCACGATCGATAAAGGGCTGTTTGTGGTGGATGAAATCGGACATTCTGGCGCGCCGGATAAGTTGACTATTACGGCACGCAGCGCTGATTTTCGACAAACGCTAAACGTGCAGCGCGACAACTCCTATCACAAGAAAACTCTGGGTGATATCGTGAAAACCGTCGCCACTCGCAACAAGCTAACGCCGGTCATCAATAAAAATATGGCTGATATCGCCATTCCTCATATCGACCAAACCAACGAGTCGGACGGGAGCTTCATCACCCGCTTAGCGAAGGAAAATGGCGCGGTTGCCGCTGTAAAAAACGGCAAATTGCTGTTCTTCAAACAGGGGCAAAATCAGACCATCAATGGCAAACAGATCCCTGAAATGCTAATCAATCGCCAGTCGGGCGACAGTCATCAATTCACGTTGACCGATCGCGGGGCATATACGGGCGTGGTGGCGAACTGGTTAAACACACGCGCCGCGAAAAGCGAGCCGGTCAAGGTCAAGCGCCGCCGCAAGAAAAAGCCAATGGTTGAGGAAGAAAAACAGGGTGAATACTTGGTCGGCAGCGATGAAAACGTCCTGGTGTTACGCCATACCTACGCAACAAAATACAACGCCCAGCGCGCGGCAAAAGCCAACTGGGAACGGATACAGCGCGGCGTCGCCACTTTCTCGATCCAGCTGGCGCGAGGCCGTGCAGAGCTTTACCCGGAGGCACCTGTCACAGTCAAAGGCTTTAAGCGTGAGATCGACGAAGCAAAATGGACGCTGGTCACAGTAACGCACAGTTTGAACGGCAGCGGGTTTACGACGTCGCTGGATCTTGAGGTTAAAATCGACGAGCTGGAAATGGAATAATGCAAACGGCCAGTTTTTGTGCATAATTACCAGTATTATCGGCCTTAGCCGGGACGTGACGGAGAAACCCGCCATGATGCATTGTCCACTTTGCGGCCAGGCCGCGCACACTCGATCCAGTAGTTACATTACATCAACAACAAAAGAACGTTACAACCAGTGCACTAACATCAACTGTGGGTGCACATTTGTTAGCCATGAAACTTTCACTCGAACAATCAGCAAACCACAGAACGTAGATCCGGTACAGCCACACCCGCAGCAAAACGGCCAAACCTCTTTGTTGTTTGGATAAGCGTGGCATAGTCGGTAATGTCTGTTGTGGCCATTCAACAATGTGGTACCACACAGTTAAAAATGGCTGTACTGCAGCGATCAAGGCACCCGCTAAACGGCGGGTTTTCTTTTGAGTATAAAAACGCTATCGCCACTCTGGAGCCATTTTGGAGCCATTCACCTTTTTTCAGGCACAAAAAAACCGCCTCTCGGCGGTTTAATTTATCTTTATAAATCAATGTGGTACCCGGGGCGGGACTTGAACCCGCACAGCCATAAGCCGAGGGATTTTAAATCCCTTGTGTCTACCGATTTCACCACCCGGGCTAGGGGAAATGGAGGCGCGTTCCGGAGTCGAACCGGACTAAACGGATTTGCAATCCGCTACATAACCGCTTTGTTAACGCGCCTTAACTTTGCTTACCTTTTCAGGTTAGAGTCGGAAATACCGACTTTATCGAATCTGGAGCGGGAAACGAGACTCGAACTCGCGACCCCGACCTTGGCAAGGTCGTGCTCTACCAACTGAGCTATTCCCGCATTAATCAGAACTTGCTGATTTTTTTGCTATCTTTGGCAGTGGCTTGCAGCCATCCAATGCGGTGCATTCTACTTACCTAACATGATGAGTCAATAAAATTGTTGGCCCATCATATTCGTTTGCCGATTTTTGCATCGCTTTGATCAGGGTTCAATCAGATCGTTTCGCGCAGTCTTCAAATATTGAAACATCGACCAGAAAGTCAGCACCGCCGCGATGTACAACAGACCAAACGCCACATACTCCACAGCACGCTCAGGACGCCAAAGCAACCCGATCAACGATACCATCTGCGCCATAGTCTTCACTTTTCCGATCCACGATACCGCTACACTGCTACGCTTGCCAATTTCAGCCATCCATTCTCGCAGCGATGAAATAATAATTTCACGGGCAATCATAGTGGCTGCTGGCAGGGTGACCCACCAGATGTGATAGTAATCTACCACCAGTATCAACGCCACGGCGACCATCACTTTGTCCGCCACCGGGTCGAGAAACGCCCCAAATCGGGTAGTTTGTTTCCAGCGACGGGCTAAAAAGCCGTCAAACCAGTCGGTTATAGCAGCAAATACAAAGATGATGGCGCAAACCATCGGTGCCCAAGTGAATGGCAGATAGAATGCCAGCACAAAGAATGGGATCAGAACTACGCGAAACAAGGTAAGCCACGTCGGTATATTCAATTGCATCATGCTAGGGTATATCTGGCTGGAGTGAGAATTAAGAGTATGTTGCTACATTGCTATCAGTGTTTCAATGCATTGTAGATTTTTTCTGCCAGTGCTTGTGAGATACCCGGCACTCTTGCAATTTCCTCAATACTGGCATTCAATAATGGCTGAAGCCCCCCCATATACTTCAACAACACTTGTCGCCGTTTTGGCCCAACACCATCGATAAGTTCCAATGAACTGGTATTTCTTACTTTTGCCCTTCGCTGTCGATGCCCGGTAATCGCGTGATTGTGCGAATCATCCCGAATGTGCTGGATAACATGTAGCGCTGGTGAATCCGACTGCAGCGAAACGCCCTCACCTTCCGGCACAAAAAATAACGTTTCTAGCCCGGCTTTACGATCGGCACCTTTAGCGATACCGATTAGCAGCGGCTTTTTTTTATCCCAACTCACGTTCAATGAACCAAATACCTCAATCGCCATGCCTAACTGCCCTTTACCACCATCGATAAAGATGACATCTGGAATTTTTTTCTCATCCAATGCTTTGCCATAGCGGCGTTTCAGCACCTGGGCCATAGCCGCATAGTCATCTCCCGGAGTAATGCCAGTAATATTATAGCGCCGATACTCTGAGCGCAGCGGCCCGTCGCCGTCGAACACCACACAGGAAGCCACCGTCTGTTCACCCATCGTGTGGCTAATATCGAAACACTCCATCCGGTTAATTTCGCAGAGGTTCAGCACCTTTGCCAACTCTGCCAACCTTTGATGAAAGGTTGACTGCTGCGCAAGCTTGCTAGCCAGAGCAATCGCCGCGTTGGTACGCGCCAGTTTCAGATAGCGAGCGCGGTCACCGCGCGGTTTGTTCTGGATTTGAATTTTACGCCCTGCCAGTTCGCAAAGCGATTCGGCCAGCAGTTTCTTCTGCAATAGATTGAAATCTAGCAGAATTTCAGACGGCAAGGTGCGCGCCTGGCTACCCTGCAAGTAAAATTGGCCGAAAAAAGTCTGTACGACTTCACCGATTTCAGTACCACCCGGCACTTTCGGGAAGTAGCTGCGGCTACCCAGCACCTTACCCTGGCGAATGAACAGCACATGCAGACAGGCGATACCCGCATTGAACGCCACGCCGATTACGTCCAGATCGTCACTGCCGCCAGACACAAACTGCCGCTCGGTCACGCTTCGCACCGCCTGGATCTGGTCACGAATGCGTGCCGCCTCTTCGAAATTTAGCCGTTTGCTGGCGTTTTCCATCTGCTCAATCAGTTGATGCAACACTTGTTGATCCTTACCGGACAGGAACAGGCGCACATAGTCCACCTGTTGCCGGTACTCCTCTTCACTCACCAACCCAGCGACACAAGGCCCCAGGCAACGGCTAATCTGATACTGTAGGCAAGGACGTGATCGATTGCGGTATACACTGTTTTCACATTGGCGGATCGGGAACAGCTTTTGCAGCAGCACCAACGTTTCACGTACAGCGTAGGAATTGGGAAACGGGCCGAAATATTCCCCCTTGGCATGCTTGGCCCCGCGATGTATCGCCAGCCGTGGATGGCTGTCCGCACTGAGAAAAATAAGCGGATAAGATTTATCATCTCGTAAAAGAACGTTGTACCGTGGTTGGTACTGTTTAATGTAGTTATGTTCTAGCAGCAGCGCTTCTGTTTCGGTATGTGTCACAGTTATGTCTATTTGTGCAATATTTTTAACCAGCGTCTCAGTTTTGCGGCTAGCGATTTGTTGACGGAAGTAGCTGGCGAGACGTTTTTTCAGGTCTTTGGCTTTACCGACATAGATAACCGTGCCAGTGGCGTCATACATACGATAGACTCCAGGCTGGCTGGTTAGGGTGCTTAGAAATGTTTTGGCATCAAAAGGCTCACTCACTGCTTAACAACGTCTCCGCATTGAACAACCCGTGTCGGATAGCCAAGTGAGTCAGTTCAACATCACCGCTAATGTTCAGCTTGCTGAACATGCGGTAGCGATAACTGTTCACCGTCTTAGGGCTGAGGCTCAGTTGCTCTGAGATCTCATTAACCTTTTTCCCCTTGGTGATCATCAACATGATTTGCAACTCGCGTTCAGACAAGCAACTGAACGGCGTTTCAGTCTGCGGTTCCAACTGGCTCAACGCCATCTGCTGAGCAATGTCAGAGGCGATATAACGCTGCCCGGCATGTACCGAGCGCAAGGCGTTAATCACATCCTGTGGGGCAGCCCCCTTGCTCAGGTAACCGGCGGCACCCGCCTGCATCACTTTAGCAGGTAACGGATTTTCAGTATGAACAGTTAGCATAATAACTTTGGCACCCGGCGTGTAACGCACAATTTTGCGCGTGGCTTCCAGCCCGCCAATACCTGGCATATTCATATCCATCAATACGATATCCACGGCGTTACCACGGCACCATCTTACGGCGTCTTCACCGCATTGGGCCTCCCCGGCAACTTTTATACCTTTGATATCTTCAAGAATGCGTCGTATCCCTGCGCGCACCAGTTCGTGGTCATCAACAAGAAAAACGCTGATCAAGGAAAAATCTCCAAAAAAAGGGAGTTACGCAATCAACCTCTGTTTTCGCCAGAGATGTTACTGGTTTTTCAGCCAAGAATGAACGCAGATTAATACATACTCCTGAATAACTTTGCGGAACAGCGCTGATTTTTGAATTTTGGCCGTCTGTGCCGATATTCAGACGGTAAAAATAACTTCGTACCAAGGCTAGCGCCATATGATACATCGATAATCACATGACAGTAATAAAATCAGTGTAAACAATCGCAACATGGAGAATGTTAAAAACAAACATGATTTCACATTAATTATTTGATTTTTATATTCTTTATGAATACTTCCGCGCACAGATCGACCGAATGTTATCGCAAAAACCAATTATTTAGTACAAAATGCGGGATAAAAGTGAGAATGATGCGGCTATGCTAATTAAAATAATTCCGGCTGTTTAGCAATTTCTCCTTTCAGGCCACTACTTATTAACCGGGTTAAAAATCTTGTTAATTATTTAACCACACACTAGCACGATTTCATTATGGGTACACCAATGAGCCCTCCAACCCATGCACTCAGTGCAGATGGCCGCTACATATTATGCTATACTTATGCCCCAAAATTAATTTGACACTTGCATGCCAAGCTGGACAAGAGCGCCACCGAGGCGCATCAAAACGCATTTTGTTCAGGCTTCAGCCGCCAAAAATCAGGAGAAAAAATGGGCAAGGTTGACTTCACTACGTCTGTAACCCCGGAAACGCTGGCGACTGAAATTGCCTGTCTTAAAGCCACGCTGGGCCAGAATACACAGGGGAAGGTTATTATCAACATGGAACGCTTCATCGCACAGATCGAGGATCCGATTCAGGCTGAAATCTTCAAAAATAGTATCCAGCAAATTAAACACACCTACCGTCAATAAGCCATCAAGCAAGCTTTCCTTGATGACTAGCCTGCTTTCTGCTCAGCTTGATTGATCTTGCAAGCGCTTTCTGGCGACGATGATAGGCATCATTTAAACCATGCCAAATGAGGATAATGGCAATGTTCTGGATGCCCTTATAGAAAAGAACCACTAAAATCAGCCTGGCTGCAATACAAAACCACACTGCTTATCCCCTGCAATGCGGAATTATCTATACCCTAAATAATTTGAGTTGCAGCAACGCAGCGACAAATCGATTGGGAACCGATTTGAATAGCGCTTGTGCTGGGCCGCAGCTTAAACTTCAGGGATGAGGCTCATTAATCCCCAGTCGCTTACACCAGTAAGTGACTGGGGTGAGCGATGAAAGCTAACGCACAGGCAGTTTGAAGTATGACGACGATAACTGTGAAGAGGAAACAACCTAGCTCATTAGGGCCATCGCTGGCCAGCTTGGCTTGCAGAAGAAGAGAATCGTTTTCTCCTATAGCGTTCACCCATCAAAAGGCAGGAAAATAGGGTTCCTTCCTAAAATTCACCGAATGGAGCAGTAATAACATAGGAAAATAATATGTTTAACAATTTGAAATTGATAAAATTTTTATTTTTTAAAGTTTAATCATACCTTTTTGAATATCTGTCTCGAAGAGGTTGCCTACATAGTTAACACCATCATGAGTCACATATACCCGTGGGTAACCCGTATCCGATAGCGCTGTCACCATATATCCCGCGCTGATCATTTCTATTGAAGGGGTGTTCATCGGCGTGAGAAGCCCTCGGCCTCGACACCATTGATAAAAACGAGTGCGCCCATACCCCAGAGTAGCCCCTACATCAGATAAATTTTTGAGTTCATCATCTAAGAGCAAAGATAAATCATCACTATCCTTAGATACTTTCTTTTCTTCTGGCAAAACAAAGTTACCTTTTCATTTTTGCATTATCATGTTATTACTTTCCACTTTTAATTTATAAAAATAAATATTAAAATGCAAATTCATTACATCGGTGTCAGTGTGCCATTTTAGAAGAATAAAAAAAACTTCCTATTTGTAAAATATAATAGCATAAAAATAAAGAAGTAATCATGACTGTGCATATTTACGGTAGGTAAATATCCTAATGTAAATTTAATTTCCCATGAAATTAAAATATTAATTCGCATGCTATTAATTTTCAATTTCATGCAGGGCTTAGTGTTTAAAGCCGTTCCCCTTCGAGCTTATTATCGCCAGAACGGACGCGATGTTTTCTGGCATTGGTGCTCAGATTTCAGATGAACGGCGTTATCAGCGGCGGCTAAAATTGAACGACTGAGAGGTAAGGATATTAAAGATAAAATCGCTACTCAATACTGTTAATGGAGCAGGTCGCCGCTGCGACAACCTGCCTTGCCCGGATTATCTGTTGCTGAAGCCGGGCAACTTCGTCCAGAAGAGCATCACGCTCATCCTCAAGGGAAGGCTCATTCTGTTTACGCATGGTGCAGTAGACCTCATCCCCGATAAACTCATCCTGCTATTTGTACAACACCCGGCGGCTGACACCCATTTTTTGCGCGATGTCACGGGCAGGCACCAGGCGAGTACAGAACTCCCTGACAGCCTGACGCTTTACCTCCTTGTGTATGCCGGAGATGAGCCGTCGCTTGGCGGGATGACGTTCATCCAGCCAGCGATTCAGCACTACATCACTGGGATAGCCTAATGTTCTGCGGGTGAAGGCCAGACAACGGCCATGATTCAGGTAATGCTCAACAGCCGCCAACTTTTGTTCATCCGAATAACGAGGTTTTCGTTTTACACTTTCGACTTTCTCACCGGACGTTTGCCATGCGCGAACCCAGCGCCTGAGTTGTCTGACAGTCGGATATCCCCGCTCGCGAACCACAGCAGCAGCCTTTTTTCCCTATTTGAAGTAAAGCTTAATGGCGTGAAGCCGATCTTCGAGCAAAGACATAAACAATCTCCTGAGAGTCCAGGAAATCGTCCGCACCTCCAAAGATGGTATTTTAATGTTGCAATTATCCGTACTGCCCGCTGTAGCGAAGTTACTCTCGGTTTCTCTGGAAAGATTACTGGGAGGAGAGACAGAACACACCCCGCGCAAGCGCGGGCCGACATCCCGACTGGAACAGCAGATTGAGGTGATAATCCAGCTCCCGAAGGCCCGGCAGAAGATGGTGACAGAAATGCTGGATGCGGTTATTGCACAGGCACAACAACAGGAGACAGGCAGCAAACGAGACGATTTTTAGCGCGGGCTGAAGGTGCAGCAACATCATAAGTCACAACCCGCCACACCCCAAGCCCGCAAGTGCATTGTCGGCTACCGCCACAACGGCGGCAGGCCGAAAACGAAGATGCGAAGTTCTGGCTCAGTGTGCTGACAGAGCTTAAAAACCGGGGACTTCAGGACATCCTGATTGCCTGCGTAGACGGCCTGAAAGGCTTCTCTGATGCGATAAACAGCGTGTATCCGCAGACACACATTCAGCTTTGCATCATCCATAGGGTGCGCAATAGTCTGAAATACGTGTCGTGGAAGGACTACAAAGCCGTCACCAGCGGGTTGAAAACGGTGCACCTGGTTCCGACAGAAGAAGCAGCGCTAATGGAGTTGGATAAGTTCGCAGGCGTCTGGGACGATAAATACCCGCAGAGCAGTAAAAGCTGGCGTGCGCACTGGGAAAATCTCAACACGTTCTTCGGCTATCCAGCCGAAATCCGCAAAGCCATCTACACGACCAAGGCTATCGAGTCGCTGAACAGTGTGATCCGTGCAGCCATCAAAAAGCGCAAAGTGTTCCCGACAGACGACTCAGTGCGGAAAGTGATTTATCTGGCGATTAAGGATGTGTCAAAAAAATGGAGTATGCCGATCCAGAACTGGCGGCTGGCGATGAGTTGTAGTAGCTCAAACTTAATCTGTATTAGTCGCGACTTGATCTGACATTCACTCATTTTTCAGACCCAAATTTGTCAGTTGAGTCTGACTGTCCGATGCGATAAATAAACTCTCAAGTTGCTTTTCTTTCGCCAAACCCTTGCTGCTTTCCCAAGTCTGCCAAGGCGTTTTTCCATAACAGTATCGTCATGAATGGGGCGCTCACGGTTGTAAAAATAGAGCCATTGGCTGAGTTCTCGCTGGATTTCATCAGATTTACGGTAAATCTTACGGCGATACATGACATCGTAGCATTCCGTTTTCATTGTCTTGTGAAACCCTTCACAGATGCCGTTTGTCTGCGGGCTGTAAGCCTGGAGTCGTGTATGCTCGATATCTTCAATATTCAAATATAATTCAAACGCATGACTCTCTTTTTTGCCACAGAACGCCGTCCCGCGATCAGTCAATATCCGTAACAACGCTATCCCTTGCTCATCAAAGAACGGCAACACTTGCTCATTGAGCATTTCTGCGGCAATCAATGCATTCTTCTCGGTATAGACTTTGGCAACAGCAACACGGCTATAAGTATCAATAAAGGTTTGCTGATAAATTCTGCCAATCCCTTTGATATTGCCGACATAATAGGTGTCTTGTGCACCCAGATAGCCTGGGTACTGTGTCTCTATTTCACCGTGAGCTTCTCGTTGGGATTTAGCTTGCTCCAGTGCCTGCAACTGAGCCTCGGTGAGAACACCGCCCTCCTGAACCATCTTGGTTTCCAACGCAGTGAGCCGCTTTTTAAAGCATTCCAAATCATATCGTCACCAAACAGAACGAACCCCGCTGCCTGAAATCAGTATTCCTTGCCGGGTGAGTTCCTTGGCGACACGGTGCTGGCCATAAGCGGGGAATTCATAGGCCATATTTACGACGGCTTGTTCGATATGAGCTTCAACACGATTTTTTTCGATAGGTTTTTTACGACTGATTTCCTGTAGCGCCAACTCGTCACCTTGTTCGTAAAGCGTTTTGAAACGATAGTAGCGGTCTCTGCTGTAGCCCATAATTTTACAGGCTTCCCGAACATTACCCAGTTGTCGTGCCAGTTCTCACAAACCGAGTTTAGGTTTAATGATTTTTGCTGGCCGATTCATTTTTCACCTCTCTGGTATTTTTTATATACAACAAGAGAGGTCAGATAAAGTAAGAGCTACTACAGTTGAATGGCCGGACGGCAAGCAACCTCAGCCACACAGAACACCCTAGCCCAGCGCTTGCCGCACGGCCATTTACCCCCGCACACGCCGTGGCTGACCAGGGCAGGAGGTGCGCCGCGCTGACGCTGAAGAGAAGAAGAGGTTCAACAGCGCGCCTGCTGCCTTGCCGAGCTGGCGCGCTGACACAGAGCTTACGGACTCTCCGGCGGCTCCGGGAACAACATGCTGATATCTCTGGCTCCGTGCAACACCCTTTCTATTCTCACTTCAACATCACGAACGCTGAACACGATAAGGTAACGTCCGTAAGCACAACTTCTTATCCTCTGACCCAGTTCCGGCCTCTCGCGGTAAACGGCTGGCGATTCACTTATCAGCAGGCATTGCTGATACAACTCCTCGGTAAAGCTCATCGCCCTTAACGGATTATCCTGGGCGATATAGTCGCCGATGGTTTCTATATCATGCTCTGCCAGTGGCGATAGACTCAACTTCATTCGCTCTACTCACCTTCTGCCATATGTCGGTATTTACGCGTCAGGCGGCTGAACACCGGTTCCGCCTCTTTACTTTCACCGCTGCTTATACCTGCACTGACCGCTTTTTGCAGTGATGCCAGTTTCATCTGTTGTTCACGTTCCTCCAGTGCGCGAAGTCCAGCACGGATAACTTCACTGGTATTGTTGTAACGTCCACTTTCTATCTGTTCCCGGATGAACGCCTCGAAGTAGGGGCTCAGGGCCACACTGGTTGGCATCGTCTTTTCTCCATCTGGATTACTATTAATTAATAATTGTTAGTATTTCAGACTTACTCATTATCATCAACCTGCTCACTGTCCGCCTGCTCCGCCGGATGAGTAGACGCATGAACCGCCTGTAACGCTCTGATGCTGACTCCCCGGCCTCGTCCCGATCGAAGGCGATCAACACCCGTTTCACGCCATGATACTGTAACGCCGCCAGATGATCGTCGGTGAAGCCGTTGCAACCTTACGCGGCGATCACGTTGCGGAACCCGGCACACCAGAAGGTCATGGCGTCGATAAGCCCCTCACACAAGATCACTTCCGAGGACGCTTTCAACACCGATTCATTCCACACCCCGACCAGCGGTGATGGCAGATACAGATGCCGGGACGACTCCTTCTTGATCTGGTTATCCGCTAACGTTCTGCGCCCGTACAACTGCACCACCCGGCCCCAGTTGGCAACGTTAGCCGATTCCGCCCAGCCGAGCCTGTCCCTAATTTCGTCAGCATGCGGGAAAACGCATTGAGATCTGCGTCGGTTTTAAGGCCTTTAGCCAGTTCAGCCGCGAGGGCTTTAAGTTTCTTTTCGTCCATAATTTACCTGTCTCCGTTACTGGAGTGAACATATCAAAAACAGGCAGATACACAATTTAAATTACAGTCTCCAGAAGCAGGGGGTGGGCTGACCGTTAAAGTAATCCCGGCGTGAGAGCCGGGATTACTTTTATGATATTGCGTTAATAATATTTTGAATAATAGGAGTCACAGAGTCTGTCAGTTGTTCATCGTCAACGGTGAAAGTTAGAAGCTCTATCTCATTTTCCGCATTAAACAGTATCTGTCGCAACCATTTTTCATCTATCGCAATAATGCTATTTTCTGCACTATAGATCTCTGATTGAATTTCAGATACAGATAACTTCCCGTCCAAAAATTCAGCGCAAGACTGTCTTAGCTTTTCAATTACATCAGGATAAATCCATTCACTCATTGCCCACTCCTGCGAAGAATAGTGACTATCACATTACTTTTATTTTCAGTAACCACGCCAACATCACCACTCCAATAAACTGTCCTTGGTATACCATTGGAGATACTTGTTTCCGGCGTTCCAGTTTTGATTGTATGCTCAACCATATTAGGTGTAATGTTTCTTCCTGGCCCACTTGTCCCAGCTGGTGAACCCAGCCCTGACAGTTGCATTCTGTCAACAGCATGTTGAGAGTAAAGACGATCACCTATTTGAGCGTATTGGCGCCCATCAACTGTTTGTTTCGGGTAATTTTGCCAAGAGTTCCAAGGTAATTTACTTTCTGACTGAGAAATTGCGTTTTCCGCACCAGATGGTTTCGTTTCTGCCTGAGAGTTGCCTTTATTTGGTGTCGCTGGTTGAGATGGTTTGGTTGTACCGGATCCGGCTGGTTTTTCTGTCACACCTTTCAGCCCAGCAGTCCCGGCCAGTGCTGCTGTCAGCGCCTGGGCCTGCATCGCCGTATCATAGCGGCTGGCCGCTGTTTCCCAGCTGACTCCCGATGCCTGTGCTATTGCCGTAATCGCCTGGTCACGGCTTATACTTCCTGCATCCAGACCCTGTAATACACTTTCCAGGTTTTTCGCATCCTGCGGGTACAGATCTTTATAAACCAGGGAGTAAGTAACGTTTTCACCGTATTTCTTCAGCACTTCCTGTGCCGGGCCAATCAGTGCTCCACAGCCTGAACCACCCTTGTTACCATCCGTACAGACCGCTTTTATCGCCTGGTCGCGGGCTTTGTCTGTCTTGTTGATGGTTGTCAGCTCATTTCTCTCGTCCGGCGTGATGGCTCCGGCTTTCTCTTTACGCTCCAGTACCGCTTTTCTTTCCGCTTCCTGAACGCTCAGCCAGTTATTCTCAACAACAAGAGCTTACACTGTGGGATACAACCGGGATTCGCGGACATTTGAGGCTTTACCGGCCGTTACCCTGAAGGGCAACTGGCTGGCAGCGGCGGGGTTTGCTACCGGCACCCCGCTTAACGTGCGGGTGCTGCCGGACTGCCTGATACTGACGGTTAAGCCGCCCTCACCGGAGCCGGAGGTGATACAGGCACTGCGCCAGCTCTGCCCGAAGCTCTCGGCCCGTAAGCAACGGGAACTGATGGATGTTATTCAGGTTATGGCGAAGCCGAAAAAGCGCGGCGGTAGCTGACCGTTAAGTAAAAATCCCGGCACAAGAGCCTAATGCCGATCAGTTAAGGATCACTTGAACGATCCTACCTCTGTGTGAAAATCCGTAATCTCCCTGAGATTACGGATTTTTTTATGTTACTGAGTCAGGCGCTTGATGCCGTTCTTAAATTCTCTCCTAAAGAGTTTGCTGCACTGTCTGATTTGCTCTCACCTGAGCTTATCGATGAGTGCCTGGCTGATACCGGGGTCGTGACGCTTCGCAAGCGCCGTCTCCCCATGGAGATGATGGTCTGGGCTGTCGCCGGTATGTCCTTGTTCCGCTCATTTTCCATGAATCAGTTGGTTTCACATCTCGATATTATGCTGCCGGGTAAGCGTCCTTTTGTCGCACCCAGCGCCGTGGTACAAGCCCGTCAGCGGCTCGGGGAAGATGTGGTTAGACTGGTTTTCGAGAAAACACGCCAACTCTGGTTCGAGAAAACACCGTTATCCCACTGGAACGGTCTGACATTGATGGCTGTAGACGGCACTCTGTGGAGAACACCGGACACGCCGGAAAATGATGCTGCTTTTGGACGAACAGCTAATGAGTATGCCCAGTCCGACTGGCCACAGCTGCGTATGGTCTGTCAGATGGAAGTGACCAGTCATCTGTTATCCGGTGTGAGCTTTGGCAGCGTGTCAGAAACCAGCGAAGTTGACCTTGCCGCTCAATTGGCCGGGCAGACGCAGGACCACTCACTGACGATACTGGATAAAGGCTTCTATGCACTCGGGTTGCTTCACCACTGGTGGTCATCAGGAACAGAAAAACACTGGATGATCCCACTGCGCAAAGGCGCGCAGTATCAGGTGCGCGAGAAGCTGGGTGCAGGACATGAACTGGTCGAACTCAGCTTACCCCCTCAGGCCCGTAAGAAATGGAAAGATGCGCCTCAAACACTGACGGCGAGGTTGATAAGTAAAGAAATCAACGGAAAAACAATACAGATCCTGACGTCAATGTGCGATCCGTTACGTTACCCTAAAGCTGATATCGTTGACCTTTACGGGCAGCGTTGGGAAATCGAGCAGGGCTTCAGAGAAATGAAACAGCATCTGTTGCAAAATGAACTGACGCTGAGAAGCAGAAAGCCAGAGCTAATAAGACAGGAACTCTGGGGTGTAGTGCTGGCTTATAACCTGCTGAGGTTCATGATGGCACAGATGGCTTACAGCCTGAAAAACGTGGAGCCTTACCAGATAGGGTTTAAACAGGCTGCACTGTATCTAACAGCGCAACTGAGCATACTGCCAGCGGTGGCTCCGGGAAAGGTGCCGAAAGTGATGAATGAAATCCTGGCGATGGCTGAAAGCTTCGTCCTGCCAGCCCGACGGCAAAGACATTATCCAAGAGCGGTAAAAAAGAAGCCGCAACGTTACCCGTTGCGGCGTCCTCAAAAGCTTAACTGACAAGCATTAGGCACAAGAGCCGGGATTTGTCATTTACGGCTGGTAATCTTCATATTCCCAGGCAAAGACGCGGGAGAGTTTTTGCGCTATCTCCATCCAGTCTTCACCTTCACACTGATCAATATAATCGGTGATGGTTTTGGTTATCTCATCCAGATCATATTTACGCACTAGCAGCGTGTGACGCATCAGGTCTGGTAACCACTGGTGCTTGCAGAACCATTCGGGGGTGCAGACACGTAGATCAAAATTATCTGCGCCAGTGCTATTTTCTGCGCCAATGCGCAGTAGCAACCGGAGAGAAAATACACACTCATCTTTTGGATAATACATACCAAGATCGTAATCATCGTTTGAAATACTTTTCAAAATAGCTTTCACGTTTATCCCCTACTTTATATCCAGATGACCATTGCCAATCTTAGTTTTATCCCCTGTCACAGGATCTATTTTGAAAGTCTCAAAATTAGCCTGAGTACCAGTTATTGCATGTGAACTATTGTCTTTTGAAGCAGGGAAACGGTATACACGAGTTCCATCTGCGCTCATTAAACCAGTTTTATCACTTGTTAATCTTGCCCCATCACCAACCCAGATTTTACCTAATCGATCTGCTTCGGCTTTAGTACCGGAACCCACACCATAATTCAGTTTCCCGTTATCACCTTTAACAACCGCATCCAGCCTCGGATCCTGCTTCGCAATATTATGCAGATTTTGCTGTACCAGTTCGCCTTTCAGCTTCGGATACGTTGCCGCATTCTCCGCGCCACTGGTCACTTTACCGGTATTTGCTGCTGCCGACTCAGCTTTACCCGCAACCTTCGTAACCACCTTCTCCGTCAGTACCGCGCCACCTTTAGCAACCCCGGCACCGCCAGCCAGCAGCCCGGCTATATCCGTCACCAGCTTACCGCCTTCAACTCCGGCGTTAAACGATCCGCTGGCTCCGGCCTTCTGATACTCCGTTTCCATCCGGTCGATACGATCAATGTAAGACTGTTTTACCGCATCCGATACGTTACCCAGCACATCACCGCTGTTAAACAGCGATTTCAGGGCGTCATAGGTTTCCTGCGGATTGCTGGCGGTTTTCACGATGCTGTCTATCGTGTCGTACAGCCCTGCCGGAACCCCGGCTACCATACCCGCCGCAAAGCTGCCATCCTGACCCAGGTCTATCGCCATCCATTTTGCCTGTGTGCCTGCTTTACAGGCCACAGTCTGGCATTCCGCGATTTCTTTATCTTTCTGAGCCTACTGTTTCTGGCTCAGATAGTTATTCTCCACAACAACTTCTTCCGTTGTAAAGTTATCCGCCGGACACCGTTTTACCCTGTCCTTTCCGTAGCTTACAGCCGGGTTTTCCTGTCGCACTTCCGGTGCAGCCACTTTTTGCCCCGACGCACTTTTCGGCCCCGGACACGCTACCGCCAAGCCGTGGCGTGATGCCTGCACCCGCGCATTTTAACAGCATCCTTCTCTCTGTCATTACCCGTTGTTCATTGCGGCGGGAGCCGGGCGCAGGCTGGCGAAGCCCGCATGTGGCACGCTGCCTGACCGGGGGTTGATTTTGCATGGCCGCACGGATTGGGGCGGGCAGCGGAAGCTGGCCGGAACGGGAACGAGCCAGGAGGAACGACTGCGAGCCGTTACGGACAGACGCAGCCGGGCGGGCATGAACTTCTTTTAAGCGGAGGCCGGAGGCCGACAACAGCCTGGACGTTACTTACAGACGATGAACAGGCCAGCGCCGCCAGGGACGGCGGCCACACCCCGCACCACAACGCGGGGGCGCACGACATAATGTGTATTGTGCGAAGCCCGGCCCGCTCGCCAGCGGCGGGCCGGGCTTCGCCGCCAGCCGGGACGGCTGCGCATAATAGCCGCACATTATGTTTAATGGCCGGGCAGCGGCCACACCTGAACCGCCATGTTGTGCCCCGCCTGTGCCGCTGCACGGCCATTTACCCCCCGCGCACACAGGACGGGATGAAAGCAGATCGCCGCACGGACGCGGCGCTCTGCCATCCACTGAACCCGGCTCACAGAGGTGCTCCTCTACCTTCTGCTGTAACGGCCCGCTATTTTGCGGGATGTATGCAGGACACGCAGGATACGAACCACTGTTTCTTCTGCAACATAGATGATGATGAACGGGAAGCGGGGTACAACCAGCTTACGCTGTTTTACGGTTCTACCGGCCTTAACGCCTGCCAGCGGGTTTTCCCTGAGGATACTGACCATCCCGACGAACTTATCATCTGTCGCGCTGGCGACCGGCAGGCCCGCTTCCTGATACAGATAGCGGAAGATGGCTTCTCTGTCTGCCCGCGCCTGTATTTCCCACTGAACATCTGATGTCACAGCTTACCCCGCTCTGCCTGCGCTTTCAGTTCATCCATGTGGCTGTTCATTTCATCATTGCTGATGAACTGGCTTTCACCTGCATCATAGCGACTGAACGCCAGGGTTATCTGTTGCTCCAGCCAGACATCATGCTCACCATCCTGATACTGCCGTTCTTCTGCTGCCAGTTCTTCAGCCCGCTGGCGCATAAGCTCTGTCAGACTTATCTTATGGCGCTCTGCTGCCTGTATCGCCAGCCGTTTTGTTTCATCGTCTATTCTGAAGTGGATTGTGCTCATTCCCCGCTCCTTTTGTGGTGTCAATTGTGGTGTCATTATGACCACTATTGTCGGGCCTGTCAGGTTTATCTTCTTCCCGCTGCTCTGCCGGATGCGTACTCGCATGAACTGCCTGAAGCGCCCGGATGCTCACCTGCGTGTAGATTTGCGTACTCTCCACGCTGCGATGACCCAGCATCGCCTGTATCCATCTGAGGTCTGCACCGTTCTCTAGCATCTGCGTCACCATCGCATGCCGGAACAGGTGGCAGCTCCCTTTCTCTATCCCCGCAGCTCTCAGATACGGCACCACCGCGTTGGTGATGCCGTTCGCCGTCAGACCCGCCACCCCGTCCATCGCCACGAACAGCGCCTTACACTCCGGGCTGACCCGCACCGCCGGGCGCACCTGCTCCAGCCAGTGCCGCAGCCACCACAGCGCCCGCTCTCCCACCGGGATAACCCGGTCCACCTTTCCCTTGCCCTGCACGATGGTGATAATGCGGCGGCTGAAGTCCGCGCTGTATATCTCAAGGCTGACCACCTCACCGCGCCGGATGCCGGTTGACCACAGCAGCTCAAGCAGCGCACGGTCACGCACCCCCTGCGCCGTATTCAGGTCACACAGGTTCATGATGTCTTCCACCTGCTCCACGCTCAGTATCGTGCGCGGCAGCCGCTTCTCCAGCCTCGGCAACTCCAGGTCAGCGGCCGGGTTCGCCAGGATAAGGCCCTGCTTCGTCATCCGGCTGAACCACACCTGAAGCGGCTGGAGCGTGGTGCGCTGTTCGCCGCTATGAGTCCGGGGAAGCACAGCCCTCTTTAGATATTCTCAAGCGCATCGCGGTAACGTTTAACGTCTCTGCTGACTGGCTGATATTTGAGGATGGTGAGCGGGAGCCACAGGACGAACTGAAGCTGAAGTTCGAGGCGATTAAGCAGATGGACGAAGAAGAACTGAAGTCAGTGACATCGATTCTGGATGCACTGATTTTAAAACATCAGGCCCGGCGGGTGCTGGGGTAAGCCTGATTTAGCGCGGCCTTAGCGTGGTTGCAACACGATAAGACCGCTGACCACAACAACTAAGCGAGGTAGTTATTATGGCTGCGCAACATCATAAGTCAGAACACGTCTCAACCAAAGCCCGGCGCTATACCGTGGGTTACATTAAGGATCATATTAAGCACCAGCCGTCACCGTCGATCACGCTGCGGGGCCACTGGATGGGGGATCTGGGGTTCGAGACGGGGAAGAAGGTGGAGGTAATTTGTGAGCAGGGCGAGTTGATCATCCGGCTGGCTGAGGAGTAAGCGGCGGGTAAAATAATCCCGGCCAGGTTGGCCGGGATCTTCTTGTTTAACCTTTACAACGACTGAGCGCTAACCGTAAGCCTGCGCCGATTTCAGATGGGGAGCTGTCTGTAGAAAGAATAACATCTTCAATACTATCTCCTTTCGTTCGTCCCCAGGCTTCCAGTTTTTCATGGCGTGTAGGGGAGATAGTGATTGAGTCATTTACCAGATGAATGCCACAGTTCTTCATATCTTTGAAGAGTGCTTTTTTAGATTTATAGCCATATTTTTCCATCAACATAGCTATCCAGGCCGCGTATTGCTTTTTGCCTTTTTCGAGATCAAAAAAATCAACACGCTCATCCAAAACATTCAATGTACGACTATCAGATAATGCCTGTAAAATCTGCTCACCAACAAGTTCATCCTCAGCATCAGGCGATAATAAACGAGATGGGAAAACAGGATCTCTCCCCGCTCGTCCCAATCCAGAATAGGTATCTATACACAAAAACTCTTTTGTGTAATACACACTAGCCCAGTAATCCTGCTCTTGATTAAATTCCATCATTTCACCTGTGTCACTTTAACGGTTACACCCTGACTCTTACCATATTCAATAGCCCGATTAATTTCTGCCCACTGTGTTTTAGTTGTACTAGCAGGAATGGCTATTTGAATTTCTCTGTTAGCAATCATCGAAGAATTAAGCACTTGCCCTGATAATTCCGACTGTTCAAATTTCGCAGCAGCATTAATATCCCCTTTAATCGAACTGTAAACCTGATTCGGATTAGCCAGTTTCGCCATTGTCTGAGTATCCATTGACTTAGCGCTTACTGCGGTTTTGGTCGCACCGTCATAATAATCAAAGGTTTTGAAGTTCTGGGGCAAACGGGCATCAGCAGGTAGCGATTTACCAACATAATCCTCCCACGGCATTCCCTGTTTCATATTTCCCTGTCCCCACTGCATCCCGACTTCTGAGGCTTTGACTGTAGCAGTTGCGGTATTACGGCTCATAAACGATATAGCCGCTTTGGTTATATCTTTCGCCAACAGCCCACCGGAGACCAGCATAGCCTGATTATCCGGATCAGATGCGAACGCCGCATATTTCATCCATTCAGGACTATTTTGGTCTATTTTCGCCAGGTCCTGACCGTTCCACTGCTGAACGTAAGCTTTGGCTTCATCGCTAGTCATTACGTCCACGCCGGGGAAGTTACCCAGCCAGCCGGGGCGCTCTGTCATATCAACGCTGCCCTGCGCGCTGTCTTTATCAACCACAACGGCTTCCAGCGGATTATCCTTCAGCTTCTGATCGGTTTCGGCGCTCTGCTTATCACTAATAGCCTTCCATTTATCAATAACGCCCTGACAGTCACCACCAGATTTACGGCAATCTGACAGTTCTTTATCAAAGTTCAGTGCCTGAGTACTGCTCAAATGATTATTCTCCACAACAACTTCTTCCGCTGCGGAGTCAGCCAGCGGACACGCTTTTCCCCTGTGCTTTCCGTCAGTTACAACCCGTTTTTCCTGCTGCACTTCCGGGACACTAACTTTTTGCCCCGACGCGCCTTTCTCCCCCGCGCACGCTACCGCCCCGGCAACCATCACCGCGCACAGCACCCACGTGAGGGCTTTCCTTAGCTTTATCATCCCGCTTTCCCTGCGCTATCCGTCCGCGCATTTTAACAGCGCTGGCACTCCTGTCATTACCGCTTTTCTGCGCGGCGGGAGCCGGGGCACAGCTCGTCTGTGACCCGGTGAACCATCTGCCGGGCGCGGGCTGGCGAGGCCCGCATGTGGCACGTTGCCTGACCGGGGTTTGATTTTGCATGACCACAACGGGCCGGGGCGGGTAGCGGAAGCTGGACGGAACGGGAACGAGCGAGGAGGAACGACTGCGAGCCGTTACGGACAGACGCAGCCGGGCGGGCATTAAGCCCTTTAAGCGGAGGCCATAAGGCCGACAACACTGTTGCCGTTTGCTGAAGACGACCAGGAAGGAAGACGCCGCCAGGGACGGCGGCCACACCCCGCACCACAACGCGGGGGCGCACGACATAATGTGTATTGTGCGATACGAGCCGCAGGACGCGGCGAAGGGGTGCGGGGAAGAAGAACGGCGAGCTTCGCATAATACCCGCACATTATGTTGAACGGACGAACGGCCAGCCGCTGACGACCAGAGAGCACCACCGCGTAACGCTGGCCGGGTGACCGTTTACCCCCGCGCACACCGTAACTGATGAAGGCAGATCGCCGCACGGACGCGGCGCTCTGCCGCACAGCGAACAACTCCACTCACAGAGAGCTTACGGGCTGTCCGGTGCCTCTGGCGCTACCTCCGGCTCCGGGTTCTCCCCCTGCTCTGCCGGATGGGTACTGGCATGCACCGCCTGCAACGCTCTTATGCTCACCTGCGTATATATCTGCGTGCTCTCCACGCTACGGTGCCCCAGCATCGCCTGTATCCATCGTAAGTCCGCTCCGTTCTCCAGCATCTGCGTTGCCATCGCATGCCGGAACAGGTGACAGCTCCCTTTATCGATGCCTGCGGCTCTCAGATACGGTACCACCGCGTTCGTGATGCCGTTCGCCGTCAGGCCCGCCACACCGTCCATCGCCAGGAACAGCGCCTTACAGTCCGCGCTGACCAGCAGTTCCGGCCTCACCCCGTTCAGGTAGTGCCGCAGCCACCACAGCGCCCGCTCTCCCACCGGGATCACCCGGTCCACCTTTCCCTTACCCTGTACGATAGTGAGTATCTTCCGGTTAAAGTCCGGGCTGTATAGTCTCCAGCACCGCCACCTCGCCCCGCCGATACCCGTTGACCACAGCAGCTCCAGCAGCGCCCGGTCACGGATACCCTGCAACGTGCTCAGGTCACACAGGTTCACGATGTCTTCCACCTGCTCCACGCTCAGTATCGTGCGCGGCAGGTGCTTCTCCAGTCGCGGTAACTCCAGGTCGGCAGCCGGGTTCGCCAGTATCAGCCCCTGTTTTGCCATCCAGCTGAACCACACCTGAAGCGGCTGGAGCGTGGTGCGTTGGGTGCGGCTGGAGAGCGGTTCGCCGTTGCTCTTGCGGTACTGGTACAGATGCCGCTGGTAACTTTCCAGTACCGGCCGCGTCACCTCTGCCGCATGGTACAGCCCGCGCTCCGCCGCCCAGCAGATAAAGCGGTAGCTGTGGTGCGTCTGCGTCTTCAGCGTGGTCTCTGACCAGTTACGCTCACGCCGCCACCGCACGAACCGCAGCAGCAGCGCGTACAGGCTTTTCGGGTGAGACGCCGGGCCGACCGGCTGGCGGTAGACATCATCGACAGTGAGAAGGCGGTTTGAACGGGGTTTGCGGTTAGCCATGGTGACACTCCCTTGTCAGGGCTGGCGCGGTCTGTGGCAGACGGCTAAGAAGGAAGACTGACTGACGGGGGCGAGGGCAGCAGCGGCGTTTTCTTTTTTTCCCTGATTACCGCGTTTCCGTTTACCCCAACCACTTTCGGCTGTAAGCCCTGTACTGCCTGCTCTGAGGCCGGTTTTTCATCCCCCAACTTAGCCCCAACATGACCCCAACCTGAGGGCAACTTGCTTGCCGCAACGTCCAACTTGCGGTTTCTGCCCTCGTTTTCTTCCACGTTCAGCAGCCCGCACAGGTGGTTTTCCTCACCGCTGCCGCCGTCCCACAACAGTTCGTAACGCAGCAGATGACCGCGACTGCCGCCGTGCAGCAGCAGGTATTCCATTTCAGCAAGCCGCATACAGTGCACCTTCAGCTGGTTATCGCTCCAGTTTGTCCATGCCCGGATATCCCGCCGTGTGAAGCGCACCTCTGCGGGCTGGCAGCCCTCACGCTGTGCCATCTCTTTCACCATCTCCTGTATCAGCAACAGCAGTTTGCGCGTCTGCGGCGGCATCTCGTCCAGTGTTCTGCCTAACACCTCATGCGCCAGTTCATTGGCAAGCGTGATATCCGATGGCTGCACGTCGATATACTCCAGCACCTGCCCGCGATGTTCAGCCCGTTTCACCGCCCGCTGATACTGATGCAGCAGCGCCACCGCCTGGATAAGGGTCAGGTATTTCATATGGTCGCGCCGCGTGCGCGTCTTGTCCGACAGGAACGTCAGCTGCTCCGCATACGGATTGACCACCTTCAGCGGACGCAGCAGCCGCTGTGCGTTCTGATGTAAGCGGGTCAGATACTGTTTCTCAGAGGACTGAAGCAGCCCGGCCAGTGTCTGCGCCCGCCGCTGCATCGCGTGTATCGCCTGCGTCTGCTCCCGTGACTCATTAACGGTAAGCACCAGACAGCGGTTGAGCAGCTCTTCGTCAACATCTGAGGCCGTCGTGGTCAGCATCAGCATCACCGGGCCTTTCACGCTGTACTCCCGCGTCACCAGCTCCCCGCTTTGCTCGTTCTTGCCCGTGCTGGCGATTTTCAGCTCACCGTCCGACTGGAGAAGTTTGAGCGCGTAAGCCGCCTGGCGCACCCCTTCCTCCTCCGCTATCGCCAGGATTTTATGCGAGAGCGAGGTCTCCCCCAGGTAGTACAGGCTCTGCCCGGTCATCGCGCTGTACTGCACCCGCTCCTCTTCCGGCATCAGCCCCAGCACCGCGTCCATCAGCGACGACTTACCCGCCGCAGACGACGACTGGATTAACACGGCTAACGGCTTATCCAGTTTGCGCGAGGTCGCCGCAAGATACCCGGTCAGCAGATTGGTACTTTCCCCCACCACGCCACAGGCCGCGAGGTCATTCACGATACGCTCCGCCAGCTGCGGGTCTTTCAGCAACTCAAGCGCCGCCGCTTCATCCTCACCGGAGACCGTCACCGCCCCGGAGGCCTGCTCCGTTTCCGCTGCCCGCTGCTGCTCGTCCTGGCGGGCTTCGAGTGCCAGCAGCACCCGGCCGCACTCGCGTTTTATTACCGCCAGCTCACAGGACAGCTCTGACGCCACCGTGCTCACGAACCCCTGCCGCTGCTTCGCGTGGTACATATCGAAGCTGTCCACGTGGAACGCCCCGCTACTTTCGTCCAGCACCTGCACGTTGACCTTCATCACGTCTGACAGGGTATTTTTCTGCCAGCCGCGTACCCGCCACACGCGCGGCCCGGAACGCAGCAGCAGCTCACCGGAGGCGGTGAGTTCACCGGTTTCAGCGGCAACGGCAGGTGCCTGAACGCCCGGCAGGGCAGCTAAAGAAGACGGGTTTTTACCGCTGGCCGTCACGGCTTCAGAGGCGGTCACCGCATCGCTGTTCATGCGGCTGGCCTGTTCAAGAGCCAGCGCTAACGCAGACTCCGGGTTACCGCTTTTCAGGGCGTAGGCATTAGCATCCAGCCCCTGCGGGAAGCGCACCCGCCAGGCGTCGATCCCGGCCTGCTGCAACTCCCCGGCAACCGCCTCCGCACCCCGATCCCCGGCCTCGTCACGATCGAAGGCGATCAGCACCCGCTTCACCCCGTGATACTGCAACGCAGCCAGATGCCCGCCAGTAAAGCCGTTCACCCCGTAAGCGGCGATCACATTGCGGTAACCGGCACACCAGAAGGTCATCGCGTCGATCAGCGCCTCACACAGGATCACCTCTGACGAGCCTTTCAGCGCCGCTTCATTCCACACCCCGGCCAGCGGTGACGGCAGGTAAAGGTGTTTCGCCGATCCCTTTTTAATCTGATGATCCGGCAGGGTTCGCCGTCCGTAGAGCTGCAACACCCGCCCACAGGCAGCCGGATCATAACTCTCCGGCCAGCCCGTCACCGGCACCACCAGACAGCCCCGGAAGTGATCCTGACGGTTGCTTTCCCGTACCACGCCCAGCCCTGTAAGCCTTGCCCGGAGCGATTTTCCTTCCTTCGAGTGCGGCGAGGGTAAGGCCCCGGCGATACCGTGCGCCCCCGCGAACCCCAGCCGGAAGTGGCTGACCAGCTCAGGATGGTTCAGCCCGCGCTTCTCCAGCCAGGCCAGCGCATCCGGGCTGTTCAGCAGGTTGCGGTGATACCAGTCCGTGACCTGACGCAGCAGCGCCTGCCCGTCATCGTCCAGGTCAGTGAGGGTCTGGCGGGCAGGCGGCGAAGAAGGAGCAGGAAGAGCAGCGGCTGAAGAAGAGGCGGCAGATCCGGCGAACTCGCGCAGCCGCAGTACCGCTTTTGGCAGGGAGAAGCCTTCCGTTTTCATCATCCAGTCAACCACCGACCCCGCCGCACCGCAGCCGAAGCAGTGGTACAGGTTTTTCTCCGGGCTGATAACCAGCGACGGGGTTTTTTCCTGATGGAACGGACACAGCAGCACAAGGTCACGCCCCTGCTTTCGCAGCTTATGCCCCTGCGATTCGGCAACAACAGCTAACGACACGCTGCGCTTTAACTCGTCCAGTTCTCTCTGCGGGATGCGGGGCATGTCACAACTCCTGTCAAAAACCTGTCAATAGGAAAACAGTAAAAATAACTCCATTGCAGAGTACTCCATAACGGAGTATTGTCAACAGGGTTATTTAAAACAGGGAGTACCATCATGGCAACACTCACCCGACAGCAGCGTAATGCCATGAACACCAGAGATGAACAGTTTTTCAGGGAGCTGGGCGCAAGGATCGCGCTGGCAAGGAAAGAACGGCAACTGACCCAGCAGCAACTGGCCGAACAGCTGGGGATTGCCCAGCAGACGATGGCACACTATGAAGGCGGGCGGCTCAAGGTTTCGGCTTCACTGCTGCCACCGCTGGCGCAGATCCTTAACCTGTCGCTGGATGAGATGCTGGGGCTGCCGACCAGACGGACAGCAAAGCGCGGTCCGGCGTCACGGCTGGAGCAGCAGATCGACGCGATCCGCCAGATGCCGATGACGAAGCAGAAGTTTGTTTCAGAGATGCTGGATAACGTAATTGGTAAAACAGAGTAGTTAACAGACGCGGAACTGAGGTGCTCGAACACCCCAGCCCGCTAACCACAGGCAACTAAACAGGAGTTGATTATGGCTGACACGCATCATAAGTCAGGGACGGGTACACCCACAACAACACGAGCTTACACCGTGAGCTATATCCGGGATTCACGAACGTTTGAACCGGCACCGGCTGTCACCCTGAAGGGCCACTGGCTGGAGCAGGCCGGTTTTGAGACGGGAACACCGCTGGAAGTGAAGGTGCTGCCGGACTGTCTGATTCTGAGGGTTAAGACGCCCTCAGCGGAGCCGGAGGTGGTGCAGGCGCTGCGCCAGGTGTGCGACAAACTCTCTGCCCGCAAGCAGCGACAGATAACGGAGTTTATCCAGGTGATCGCGGGGCCGCAGAAGCGGGCAGCTAAGGTGTAACTGACGGGTTATAAAGTCAAATCCCGGCTCGGTGGCCGGGATTTATGCTTTAAATCTTAAATATGGCTGACTCTTTTTCTAAATATTCTTTCCAGTTATCCATTAAATGATTAATATTTTCCATCTGAGTGTGAACCGATGAGTCATACTCATCAGAAGGAGGCATGTATTTAACAAAACCTTCTATTTCACTCGGATAGTTAAAATCAGAATAAATTATTTCAACTTCATTTAATGGGTCTTCAAAATGATCACGATTATTCCAAAGCCAGCTAAGAACAATAAAAAGCCACTTATTTTTAACCGTAGCATCATTTTCTTTTTCAAATCCTGAACATATTTCTTTCAAAAAATGATCTATGTGATCCGAACTATCAGGTATGACGAATGACAATTCAAGTTCAGGAACAGAGTAGCTACCTGTTAAGACCTTTCTTTCCGCTTTTCTAATTGGCAATTCTGATGTAATGAGGTTATTTTCATAACCCCACCTCACATCACACCATGATAAATCGATGTTTTTTTCAATAAAATCAAATGGTATTGGATACAAATTCATATCATTTCACCTTCGGTGGCCGTTGATTAGGAGTACCAGTAATACTGCCACTTTCAATAAATCTTTGGTGCGTTACGTTTCCTTTATGATCATAGATATATTCAAATATACCTTTCTTATCGTTAAAAGAACCTTCAGCTTGCAGTAATTTCCTTTCTATACCATCACCACCTTTGATAGTGAAAACTTTTCCATCCATTAACTGCTCACGGCTCAGATAACTAGCACCTCTATGAGTAGGATCTGGTTTCAGCCCACTACCAATTCGATCTGCTTCAAGAATTTTATTAACAACCGAAGATTTTAATACTGTTTCCACCATACCTGTGGTTTTCGCAACAACCTTCTCAGTCAGTACCGCGCCACCTTTAACCACCCCGGCACCGCCAGCCAGCAGCCCGGCGATATCCGTAACCAGCTTACCGCCTTCAACTCCGGCGTTAAACGATCCGCTGGCTCCGGCCTTCTGATACTCCGTTTCCATCCGGTCGATACGATCAATGTAGGACTGTTTTACCGCATCCGATACGTTACCCAGCACATCACCGCTGTTAAACAGCGATTTCAGGGCGTCATAGGTTTCCTGCGGATTGCTGGCGGTTTTCACGATGCTGTCTATCGTGTCGTACAGCCCTGCCGGAACCCCGGCTACCATACCCGCCGCAAAGCTGCCATCCTGACCCAGGTTTATCGCCATCCATTTTGCCTGTGTGCCTGCTTTACAGGCCACAGTCTGGCATTCCGCGATTTCTTTATCTTTCTGAGCCTGCTGTTTCTGGCTCAGATAGTTATTCTCAACGGTCACTGGATGGGGGAGCTTGGATTTGAGACCGGCAGGAAGGTTGAAGTGAGTTGTCAGCAGGGGCAATTGATTATCCGGCTGGTTGGGGAGTAAGCGGCGGGTAATAAGATCCCGACTCTGTGGCCGGGATCTTTAATAAAACTAGTTAAAAAAATATCGATCTCCTGATGATTCTATATCGTCAGGAGAAACCGTCAAAACATCTAATGTATCACCTTCATTATCGACAAATTCAACTTCATAACCTAAAGTAGGTTCTTGATATATTATAACAACCGCTCCTCTGCATCCTTTTAGCACAGTATCAGATAAATCTTTTTTGGCTTTAACTACATCATATTCTTTGATCATAAAGTAAATACCAATATATTTATTTCTTAGCTGGAATAGCTGTTACGAGCCTAACTACACCGTCATTATTCGCGATCCAACCAAATTTAACGTTAATCGTTCTGCCGTTAGTGCCAGTTATTGGTATCACTTGATCATATTTAGTGCCAAACTGTGTTTCTGCTGTTTTAACGGCTTTACTGGAGTCAAAAACGATTTGTTTCGCAAGCTCATTTGAGTTTGTTTTATTAAAACCAAGAGCACTATCGAACCACTCTGCCTTACTTCCTCCGACAGGATGTTGTTTGTCTAACAGATAGTTAGCTAATTTTTGATCAACACTAACTTGTGTTTCAGATGTATTTTTAATCGAATTTATGGTGCTGCTCTTTCCAGCATTCTTAGCCGCCACAATCTCTGCTTTCGCTGCCGTGGCTTCAGCCGCTGTCTTACCTATCCCAACTGCGCCACCTGCACCGACTCCTCCAGGCACTATGGCTTCCGACACCTGAATGCCAGCATTGTTAAGGCAAAGCACCACATTTCCCGCACAGGCTTGTATCGCGGCTTTGGCTGCCGCGGCTATTTCCGGCGTGGCCGCAGCTAATATCCCGCCACCAAGCCCTGCTGGCAATGCTACCGTCAACGCATCCTGCATCGCCAGACCTTTCTGGCAAGACGCTGAACCCGGATTATCCGCACAAGAGGCAATATTCTTGCCATGCTCTCTAGCGAACTTCTCCTGACCGTCCTCAGTGCCGCCCATCAGGTTATTCTCAACAACAACGTTATCCGGTGCACAGCCTGCCAGCGGACACGCTTTTTCCCTGTGCAGTCAGCCGGTTACAACCCCTTTTTGCCAGTGCGTTTTTATGCAGGCAACTTTTTGCCCCGACGCGCCTTTTTTCACTGTTAAAGAGCAGACCACTGCGCATATTAACCAGCGCTCCCGCACCTGTCATTACCGTTTTGCTGCGCGGCGGTTCACCGGGTCACAGCTCGCTGTGGTCCGGTGAACCATCTGCCGGGCGCGGGCTGGCGAGGCCCGCATGTGGCACGTTGCCTGACCGGGGTTTGATTTTGCATGACCACAACGGGCCGGGGCGGGTAGCGGAAGCTGGACGGAACGGGAACGAGCGAGGAGGAACGACTGCGAGCCGTTACGGACAGACGCAGCCGGGCGGGCATTAAGCCCTTTAAGCGGAGGCCATAAGGCCGACAACACTGTTGCCGTTTGCTGAAGACGACCAGGAAGGAAGACGCCGCCAGGGACGGCGGCCACACCCCGCACCACAACGCGGGGGCGCACGACATAATGTGTATTGTGCGATACGAGCCGCAGGACGCGGCGAAGGGGTGCGGGGAAGAAGAACGGCGAGCTTCGCATAATACCCGCACATTATGTTGAACGGACGAACGGCCAGCCGCTGACGACCAGAGAGCACCACCGCGTAACGCTGGCCGGGTGACCGTTTACCCCCGCGCACACCGTAACTGATGAAGGCAGATCGCCGCACGGACGCGGCGCTCTGCCGCACAGCGAACAACTCCACTCACAGAGAGCTTACGGGCTGTCCGGTGCCTCTGGCGCTACCTCCGGCTCCGGGTTCTCCCCCTGCTCTGCCGGATGGGTACTGGCATGCACCGCCTGCAACGCTCTTATGCTCACCTGCGTATATATCTGCGTGCTCTCCACGCTACGGTGCCCCAGCATCGCCTGTATCCATCGTAAGTCCGCTCCGTTCTCCAGCATCTGCGTTGCCATCGCATGCCGGAACAGGTGACAGCTCCCTTTATCGATGCCTGCGGCTCTCAGATACGGTACCACCGCGTTCGTGATGCCGTTCGCCGTCAGGCCCGCCACACCGTCCATCGCCAGGAACAGCGCCTTACAGTCCGCGCTGACCAGCAGTTCCGGCCTCACCCCGTTCAGGTAGTGCCGCAGCCACCACAGCGCCCGCTCTCCCACCGGGATCACCCGGTCCACCTTTCCCTTACCCTGTACGATAGTGAGTATCTTCCGGTTAAAGTCCGGGCTGTATAGTCTCCAGCACCGCCACCTCGCCCCGCCGATACCCGTTGACCACAGCAGCTCCAGCAGCGCCCGGTCACGGATACCCTGCAACGTGCTCAGGTCACACAGGTTCACGATGTCTTCCACCTGCTCCACGCTCAGTATCGTGCGCGGCAGGTGCTTCTCCAGTCGCGGTAACTCCAGGTCGGCAGCCGGGTTCGCCAGTATCAGCCCCTGTTTTGCCATCCAGCTGAACCACACCTGAAGCGGCTGGAGCGTGGTGCGTTGGGTGCGGCTGGAGAGCGGTTCGCCGTTGCTCTTGCGGTACTGGTACAGATGCCGCTGGTAACTTTCCAGTACCGGCCGCGTCACCTCTGCCGCATGGTACAGCCCGCGCTCCGCCGCCCAGCAGATAAAGCGGTAGCTGTGGTGCGTCTGCGTCTTCAGCGTGGTCTCTGACCAGTTACGCTCACGCCGCCACCGCACGAACCGCAGCAGCAGCGCGTACAGGCTTTTCGGGTGAGACGCCGGGCCGACCGGCTGGCGGTAGACATCATCGACAGTGAGAAGGCGGTTTGAACGGGGTTTGCGGTTAGCCATGGTGACACTCCCTTGTCAGGGCTGGCGCGGTCTGTGGCAGACGGCTAAGAAGGAAGACTGACTGACGGGGGCGAGGGCAGCAGCGGCGTTTTCTTTTTTTCCCTGATTACCGCGTTTCCGTTTACCCCAACCACTTTCGGCTGTAAGCCCTGTACTGCCTGCTCTGAGGCCGGTTTTTCATCCCCCAACTTAGCCCCAACATGACCCCAACCTGAGGGCAACTTGCTTGCCGCAACGTCCAACTTGCGGTTTCTGCCCTCGTTTTCTTCCACGTTCAGCAGCCCGCACAGGTGGTTTTCCTCACCGCTGCCGCCGTCCCACAACAGTTCGTAACGCAGCAGATGACCGCGACTGCCGCCGTGCAGCAGCAGGTATTCCATTTCAGCAAGCCGCATACAGTGCACCTTCAGCTGGTTATCGCTCCAGTTTGTCCATGCCCGGATATCCCGCCGTGTGAAGCGCACCTCTGCGGGCTGGCAGCCCTCACGCTGTGCCATCTCTTTCACCATCTCCTGTATCAGCAACAGCAGTTTGCGCGTCTGCGGCGGCATCTCGTCCAGTGTTCTGCCTAACACCTCATGCGCCAGTTCATTGGCAAGCGTGATATCCGATGGCTGCACGTCGATATACTCCAGCACCTGCCCGCGATGTTCAGCCCGTTTCACCGCCCGCTGATACTGATGCAGCAGCGCCACCGCCTGGATAAGGGTCAGGTATTTCATATGGTCGCGCCGCGTGCGCGTCTTGTCCGACAGGAACGTCAGCTGCTCCGCATACGGATTGACCACCTTCAGCGGACGCAGCAGCCGCTGTGCGTTCTGATGTAAGCGGGTCAGATACTGTTTCTCAGAGGACTGAAGCAGCCCGGCCAGTGTCTGCGCCCGCCGCTGCATCGCGTGTATCGCCTGCGTCTGCTCCCGTGACTCATTAACGGTAAGCACCAGACAGCGGTTGAGCAGCTCTTCGTCAACATCTGAGGCCGTCGTGGTCAGCATCAGCATCACCGGGCCTTTCACGCTGTACTCCCGCGTCACCAGCTCCCCGCTTTGCTCGTTCTTGCCCGTGCTGGCGATTTTCAGCTCACCGTCCGACTGGAGAAGTTTGAGCGCGTAAGCCGCCTGGCGCACCCCTTCCTCCTCCGCTATCGCCAGGATTTTATGCGAGAGCGAGGTCTCCCCCAGGTAGTACAGGCTCTGCCCGGTCATCGCGCTGTACTGCACCCGCTCCTCTTCCGGCATCAGCCCCAGCACCGCGTCCATCAGCGACGACTTACCCGCCGCAGACGACGACTGGATTAACACGGCTAACGGCTTATCCAGTTTGCGCGAG
Organism: Serratia symbiotica; assembly: GCF_000821185.2. Lineage (NCBI taxonomy): Bacteria > Pseudomonadati > Pseudomonadota > Gammaproteobacteria > Enterobacterales > Yersiniaceae > Serratia > Serratia symbiotica. Next base: position 1,476,183 of record NZ_CP050855.1, read on the forward strand.
GTCGCCGCAAGATACCCGGTCAGCAGATTGGTACTTTCCCCCACCACGCCACAGGCCGCGAGGTCATTCACGATACGCTCCGCCAGCTGCGGGTCTTTCAGCAACTCAAGCGCCGCCGCTTCATCCTCACCGGAGACCGTCACCGCCCCGGAGGCCTGCTCCGTTTCCGCTGCCCGCTGCTGCTCGTCCTGGCGGGCTTCGAGTGCCAGCAGCACCCGGCCGCACTCGCGTTTTATTACCGCCAGCTCACAGGACAGCTCTGACGCCACCGTGCTCACGAACCCCTGCCGCTGCTTCGCGTGGTACATATCGAAGCTGTCCACGTGGAACGCCCCGCTACTTTCGTCCAGCACCTGCACGTTGACCTTCATCACGTCTGACAGGGTATTTTTCTGCCAGCCGCGTACCCGCCACACGCGCGGCCCGGAACGCAGCAGCAGCTCACCGGAGGCGGTGAGTTCACCGGTTTCAGCGGCAACGGCAGGTGCCTGAACGCCCGGCAGGGCAGCTAAAGAAGACGGGTTTTTACCGCTGGCCGTCACGGCTTCAGAGGCGGTCACCGCATCGCTGTTCATGCGGCTGGCCTGTTCAAGAGCCAGCGCTAACGCAGACTCCGGGTTACCGCTTTTCAGGGCGTAGGCATTAGCATCCAGCCCCTGCGGGAAGCGCACCCGCCAGGCGTCGATCCCGGCCTGCTGCAACTCCCCGGCAACCGCCTCCGCACCCCGATCCCCGGCCTCGTCACGATCGAAGGCGATCAGCACCCGCTTCACCCCGTGATACTGCAACGCAGCCAGATGCCCGCCAGTAAAGCCGTTCACCCCGTAAGCGGCGATCACATTGCGGTAACCGGCACACCAGAAGGTCATCGCGTCGATCAGCGCCTCACACAGGATCACCTCTGACGAGCCTTTCAGCGCCGCTTCATTCCACACCCCGGCCAGCGGTGACGGCAGGTAAAGGTGTTTCGCCGATCCCTTTTTAATCTGATGATCCGGCAGGGTTCGCCGTCCGTAGAGCTGCAACACCCGCCCACAGGCAGCCGGATCATAACTCTCCGGCCAGCCCGTCACCGGCACCACCAGACAGCCCCGGAAGTGATCCTGACGGTTGCTTTCCCGTACCACGCCCAGCCCTGTAAGCCTTGCCCGGAGCGATTTTCCTTCCTTCGAGTGCGGCGAGGGTAAGGCCCCGGCGATACCGTGCGCCCCCGCGAACCCCAGCCGGAAGTGGCTGACCAGCTCAGGATGGTTCAGCCCGCGCTTCTCCAGCCAGGCCAGCGCATCCGGGCTGTTCAGCAGGTTGCGGTGATACCAGTCCGTGACCTGACGCAGCAGCGCCTGCCCGTCATCGTCCAGGTCAGTGAGGGTCTGGCGGGCAGGCGGCGAAGAAGGAGCAGGAAGAGCAGCGGCTGAAGAAGAGGCGGCAGATCCGGCGAACTCGCGCAGCCGCAGTACCGCTTTTGGCAGGGAGAAGCCTTCCGTTTTCATCATCCAGTCAACCACCGACCCCGCCGCACCGCAGCCGAAGCAGTGGTACAGGTTTTTCTCCGGGCTGATAACCAGCGACGGGGTTTTTTCCTGATGGAACGGACACAGCAGCACAAGGTCACGCCCCTGCTTTCGCAGCTTATGCCCCTGCGATTCGGCAACAACAGCTAACGACACGCTGCGCTTTAACTCGTCCAGTTCTCTCTGCGGGATGCGGGGCATGTCACAACTCCTGTCAAAAACCTGTCAATAGGAAAACAGTAAAAATAACTCCATTGCAGAGTACTCCATAACGGAGTATTGTCAACAGGGTTATTTAAAACAGGGAGTACCATCATGGCAACACTCACCCGACAGCAGCGTAATGCCATGAACACCAGAGATGAACAGTTTTTCAGGGAGCTGGGCGCAAGGATCGCGCTGGCAAGGAAAGAACGGCAACTGACCCAGCAGCAACTGGCCGAACAGCTGGGGATTGCCCAGCAGACGATGGCACACTATGAAGGCGGGCGGCTCAAGGTTTCGGCTTCACTGCTGCCACCGCTGGCGCAGATCCTTAACCTGTCGCTGGATGAGATGCTGGGGCTGCCGACCAGACGGACAGCAAAGCGCGGTCCGGCGTCACGGCTGGAGCAGCAGATCGACGCGATCCGCCAGATGCCGATGACGAAGCAGAAGTTTGTTTCAGAGATGCTGGATAACGTAATTGGTAAAACAGAGTAGTTAACAGACGCGGAACTGAGGTGCTCGAACACCCCAGCCCGCTAACCACAGGCAACTAAACAGGAGTTGATTATGGCTGACACGCATCATAAGTCAGGGACGGGTACACCCACAACAACACGAGCTTACACCGTGAGCTATATCCGGGATTCACGAACGTTTGAACCGGCACCGGCTGTCACCCTGAAGGGCCACTGGCTGGAGCAGGCCGGTTTTGAGACGGGAACACCGCTGGAAGTGAAGGTGCTGCCGGACTGTCTGATTCTGACCGTTAAGAAGCCCTCGCCGGAGCCGGAGGTGATACAGGCCCTGCGCCAGCTCTGCCCGAAGCTGTCAGCCCGCAAGCAGCGTGAGCTGATGGAACTGATTCAGGTCATGGCCAGACCGAAGAAGCGGACAACTGGCTGAACATTAAATGAAAAATCCCGGCGCGATGGCCTAATGCCGATCAGTTAAGGATCACTTGAACGATCCTACCTCTGTGTGAAAATCCGTAATCTCCCTGAGATTACGGATTTTTTTATGTTACTGAGTCAGGCGCTTGATGCCGTTCTTAAATTCTCTCCTAAAGAGTTTGCTGCACTGTCTGATTTGCTCTCACCTGAGCTTATCGATGAGTGCCTGGCTGATACCGGGGTCGTGACGCTTCGCAAGCGCCGTCTCCCCATGGAGATGATGGTCTGGGCTGTCGCCGGTATGTCCTTGTTCCGCTCATTTTCCATGAATCAGTTGGTTTCACATCTCGATATTATGCTGCCGGGTAAGCGTCCTTTTGTCGCACCCAGCGCCGTGGTACAAGCCCGTCAGCGGCTCGGGGAAGATGTGGTTAGACTGGTTTTCGAGAAAACACGCCAACTCTGGTTCGAGAAAACACCGTTATCCCACTGGAACGGTCTGACATTGATGGCTGTAGACGGCACTCTGTGGAGAACACCGGACACGCCGGAAAATGATGCTGCTTTTGGACGAACAGCTAATGAGTATGCCCAGTCCGACTGGCCACAGCTGCGTATGGTCTGTCAGATGGAAGTGACCAGTCATCTGTTATCCGGTGTGAGCTTTGGCAGCGTGTCAGAAACCAGCGAAGTTGACCTTGCCGCTCAATTGGCCGGGCAGACGCAGGACCACTCACTGACGATACTGGATAAAGGCTTCTATGCACTCGGGTTGCTTCACCACTGGTGGTCATCAGGAACAGAAAAACACTGGATGATCCCACTGCGCAAAGGCGCGCAGTATCAGGTGCGCGAGAAGCTGGGTGCAGGACATGAACTGGTCGAACTCAGCTTACCCCCTCAGGCCCGTAAGAAATGGAAAGATGCGCCTCAAACACTGACGGCGAGGTTGATAAGTAAAGAAATCAACGGAAAAACAATACAGATCCTGACGTCAATGTGCGATCCGTTACGTTACCCTAAAGCTGATATCGTTGACCTTTACGGGCAGCGTTGGGAAATCGAGCAGGGCTTCAGAGAAATGAAACAGCATCTGTTGCAAAATGAACTGACGCTGAGAAGCAGAAAGCCAGAGCTAATAAGACAGGAACTCTGGGGTGTAGTGCTGGCTTATAACCTGCTGAGGTTCATGATGGCACAGATGGCTTACAGCCTGAAAAACGTGGAGCCTTACCAGATAGGGTTTAAACAGGCTGCACTGTATCTAACAGCGCAACTGAGCATACTGCCAGCGGTGGCTCCGGGAAAGGTGCCGAAAGTGATGAATGAAATCCTGGCGATGGCTGAAAGCTTCGTCCTGCCAGCCCGACGGCAAAGACATTATCCAAGAGCGGTAAAAAAGAAGCCGCAACGTTACCCGTTGCGGCGTCCTCAAAAGCTTAACTGACAAGCATTAGGCGCGATGGCCGGGATTTTTCATTTACGGCTGGTAATCTTCATATTCCCAGGCAAAGACGCGGGAGAGCTTTTGCGCTATCTCCATCCAGTCGTTACCTTCGCACTGATCGATATAATCGGTGATGGTTTTGGTGATTTCATCCAGATCATATTTACGTACCAGAAGCGTATGCCGCATCAGTTCCGGCAGCCAGTGGTGCTTACAGAGCCATTCCGGGGTGCAGACCCTTATATAAAAATAATTGCTTCCTGTTTCATTCACAGGGCCTATTGTCAGAGTTAATGACATAATAAAATTATCAATTTCTTCTGGAAAATAGACATCCAGATCGCATAAATCATTTCCCAATGTTTTTAATTCTGCTTTCATTTATTAATACTCATATGGCCATTACCAACGCGCACCCGCTCTCCGGTGGCTGGATTTATTTTGTATGTTTCAAAGTTGGCTTGCGTACCCGTTGGGTTTAAATGTACTGGAGCATTTGGTTTTGCATCAGGGTAACGGTATACCCTTAAACCATCAACACTAACCAACCCTTTTCCATCAGTTGTAGGTATTGCCCCATCACCAACCCAAATCTTACCAAGATGATCAGCTTCTGATACCGAACCTGAACCGACACCATAATTCAGTTTGCCATTGTCACCCTGAACTACTGCGGCCAGCCTCGGATCCTGCTTCGCAATATTATTCAGATTCTGCTGTACCAGTTCGTCTTTCAGCTTCGGATAAGTCGCTGCATTCTCCGCACCGCTGGTCACTTTACCGGTATTTGCGGCCGCTGATTCAGCTTTACCCGCAACCTTAGCAACAACCTTCTCAGTCAGTACCGCGCCACCTTTAACCACCCCGGCACCGCCAGCCAGCAGCCCAGCGATATCCGTTACCAGCTTACCGCCTTCAACGCCCGCATTAAATGAGCCGCTGGCTCCGGCTTTCTGATACTCCGTTTCCATCCGATTGATGCGGTCAATGTAGGACTGCTTCACCGCATCCGATACGTTACCGAGCACATCTCCGCTGTTAAACAGCGATTTCAGGGCGTCATAGGTTTCCTGCGGGCTGCTGGCCGTTTTCACGATGCTGTCCACAGCGTCATACAGCCCTGCCGGCACCCCGGCCACCATCCCCGCCGCAAAACTGCCGTCCTGCCCCAGGTCTATCGCCGTCCATTTCGCCTGCGCACCGGCTTTACAGGCCACGGTCTGGCAGTCAGCGATTTCTTTATCCTTCTGGGCCTGCTGTTTCTGGCTCAGATAGTTATTCTCCACCGCATTCTTACCTGCCTGTGCACCGGCTAATACATCGCTGGTGCTGTTACCCGTCACGCCCCCGGCAAGCCCTGCCGCCAGCGTTCCCAGCATACTGATCGTCTTTCTCTCGCTTTCGTTCAGATCGCTGACGTCACGCCCTGGATACAACTGCTTCATGACAAGCTGTGCCATCAGTTCGCCACTGACGGCACCCGCAGCCCCTGCCGCTGCATTGTTGCCACTGGCATAAGCGGTGACCGCACCCACTACCGCGTGGGCCATCGCTCGGCTGGCTTCGTTCGGGGCCAGTTTATGGATCTGCTCTGCCAGGTATGGCGCTACGGCACCACTCAGCGCCTGGGCCAGATTACCCCCTGCCAGCCCCTGGATCGCTGCCGTCGCCGCCTGAACGCCTTGCTGGATCGCGCTACCTGTACCCCATTGCGCTTGCGTGGCTTTGTAGGCGGAAGAACGGGTGAGTAACTTGTCATATGCCGCTCGCTCTTCTGCTGTCGCCTCCTTGCCCGGGGCCTTGATGCCTTTCGCCTCCAGTTCCGCTTTACCCGCCTTTGTGGCCAGGAGCTTGCCTTGCGTCGCCGCAATATCTATCGCCTGGCTGCCGATTTCCCCTATCAACTGCGCTTCACGCAGCCGGTTCTGCTCACGCTCCTTATCAAAGATTTTTTCCAGCCCCGGATTCGCATGCTCTACATCCCGGCTCAGCGCTTCTACATGCTGAACCTGCTTGTCTTTGTCGCGAATGGTAATCTTACCTTCACTCACCGCCGATTGTGTGGTCGAGCTGGCGCTGCCGTTGCCGTTCACCCCGGTCAGCACCCCGTTCGCCATGTTCCCTGCAAGCTGCCCGCCAACGCTACCGCCCGAGCTGATACCCACGCCCTGGTGCTCCACCTGGTAATCAGCCTGGTTCTCGATTTGGCTGAAGCCCAAGGTGCCAGTATTGAGCTTATTCTTATCCGCACTGGCCGTCGAGCCGATCACCGCACCGTTCAACTGGCTATGCTTACCTACAGTGATATCAAACCCGCCTTTGCCGGCAAACACCCCTGTCTGTTCCTGCACGCTGCCGTAGGTGCTGTGCATTTTGTCACGGCTCAGATTGAGCGAACCACTGGCCGAACCAAAACCGATGCTACCGCCCGCGCTTACATTCTGCTGTTTCGAGTCGTAGTTGTCGCTATCGCGCTCGCTGGTCAATGTCAGGTTGTGGCCGACATTCATCGTCACTTTGTCGCCGCTCACCTGCGCACCCGTCAGGGTGGTGTCACGCCCACTGGTGAGGTGCAGGTGGTTACCAGCGTTCACCGTGCTCTCGCTATGCACCAAGATGTTGCCACTTTCACTGCCCTGCTCCTTGTTGACGCTGGCATTCAGCGTCAGGCCATTTTTGCCCTGGCCGAAGTTCACGCCCACACCCACGGAACCGCCGTGGCTTTCGTTCTTGCCGTCCACCGTCTGGGTGTTCTGGGCAGAATGCAGGTTGACGTCCCGCGCCGCATTCAGGTTGATATCCTTCCCGGCCTGTAACTGGCTGCCCTGGACGTTGATATCGGTGCCGGTTGCGTGAATGTTGAGATTGTTGCCCGCCGTCAGGCGGCTGCTCTGGCTCTGTGACTGGGTGGTGCTCTGCTCAGATTTCGACGACTGACTACCATACGACAGGTTTAGCCCTATCACGCTGGTTTTTTCATCCCCAGCTTCGCGCAGTTGATTCGCCTGAACAGCCTGTACCCCGCTCAGTGCCGACTTCATCCCCTGCAACGCCGCCAGGCGACCACTGCTTTCTTTGCTGGCCTGGTGAGCGCTGGAGACCGCCGCATTCACCGCGCTGCCCACTGTGCCGGACAGCGCCAGTGTCAGCCCACTCTGTTTCTGTTCCACCAGATGTTTCTGGATACTCGGGTTCTCGGCCGCCAGGATAGCCACTTCCTTGCCAGTCAGGTTGATATCTTTGGCTGCCAGCACCTCCGATCCTTGCACCGCCAGCTTATTACCCGCATTCAGGGTGACATTACCCTGGGTGCTGCCCACCGTGCTGCCGATGCTGCTCTGAGATTTACCGTCGTCAGTGGTTTTGACACTGCTGGTACCATAACTAAAGCCTATACCACCAGTGCCGGACAAGCCGCTTTTTTTCTCCTGTAGCTGGTGAGTTTCTTCACGCTGTTCGCGGGCGGCTTGCAGATTCAAGTTGTTGCCTGCGCTCAGGGTGACATCCTGGGTGGCGACCACGCTGCTGCCACTCAGCGTCAGGTCGTGTCCGGCCTGCATTTTTACACTGTCGCCACTCAACTGGCTGCTCGTGGCGGTTTGCTGGCTAAGGGTATCCCGTGATTCGGTGGTCGTTTTGGAAAGCAGGCCGCTGCTGCCAGTAGCTTTGTAGTGCTGATCCAGTGTGGCGGTGTCATTGCCATGCTGAATGTTGGTATCGTTACCTGCTAACACCCCAAGCTGTTGCCCAGCAGAGAGCTTGCCAGCGGTGATATTCACGTCGTGTCCAGCGCCCAGTTGCACGTTACCCGCGCCGACAACTTCACTGCCGAGCTGCTGGCTACTGGCATGGTGCTGCCAGTTGTCACCCCAGTTGAGGTTGTCCTTGCTGCCAGTGGTAACGGTATTTAGGTTCAGATCGCGCCTGGCGGCAAGGGTAGTGCTGCCGCCTTCACCGCTGTTGACCACCTGCGCCGCCGTCAGATTCACATCCCGCCCGGCTTGCAACGCCAGCGTGCCGTCTGCTTTCTGCACATACAGCCCGGCGACGCGATCCAGCGTGTTACGCGCAAAATCGCCCCCGGCGCTCTCGGCACTGCGGGTGGTGGTGGTGGCGTTGATATCCCGCCCGGCGGTGGCCGCCAGGCTCTGTTGACCGGCGATAACTCCACCAACATTATTGATATCGGTACGCGCTTTCAGGGCCACATCGTTACCCTGGATCAACCCGCCCAGGTTATTGATGTTCTCCGCCAGGATCTGCGTACTCTGCTGGCCGTTGATGCGCCCGCTGTTGGTCAGATCGCCGCTCAACTTCAAACCGACATTTTTCCCTGCCAACAGCGCACCGCTGCCGTCCAGGTCACCCGCCTTGACGGTGGCATACACCTGTGGCACCAGCACCTGTTGGGTGCTGCCGTCCGGCAGCGTCACCGTTTTGGCCACCAGCCAGACGATATCGCCACTGAGCAGCGCCATCTGTTCGGCAGTGAGCGCCACACCCAGGGTTAGGTTGTATTTCTTGCCGAATTCCACCCCGCTGTTCATCAGGGCCTTGTACTGTTCTTCGTCACTCTGGAAACCGGCCAGGTAGCGACTGCCCGTCAGGGCGATCACTTGCTCACGGATCAGTCGTTGTTCGTAATAACCATCCCCCAGCCGTTTCAGTACGTTGTCCGGGTCGGTGGTAAGAGCCTGCATCATGTAATCCGAACCCAGCCACTGTTTCTGGTTGGTGAAGCGCGGATCGGTTTCCACCAGGTAGTGGCTGCTTTGCGGATGGGTCTGGAACAGGCTGTTGTCTGGCAGGTGAGTGTTCGGCCCGACCAGGCGCACCACCTTGCCCGAACCCCCAAGGCTCACCTCGAAGGTTTTACCCGCAGGCAGGGTAATGGCCCCCGGCACGACTGGCAGCAGATTGCCCGCGACCGGCCCGGCAATCGATCCGTTCGTCAGAGGATCCGCGCCTTGGATATCACCATTGATCTCGGCCTTCCGCTGACCCTCGATCACCCGATTGCTACCTTGTCCTTGAGTGTATTCCAGCAGTGAACTCAGCTTCAGAGTGATCCCCTGGATCACCGTCGGTGGCTGGTAATCGGTTGTGTCCGATTTGCCTTCATCCGCACCTTTATGGTGTTCACGCCAATAGTTGATGGCATTACCCACGTCGCTGATCTGACGGTTGGCTGCCACCTCAACGTTATCCAGCGACCCGGCCTGCAACGCCAGTGACCCGCCCGCGATAATCTGGCTCTTGTCATTAAGTACGCTGTTGGCATTGATGCCAAGATTGCCCCCGGCAATGATTTTGCCCGGGTCGCTCTCTTTGACGCGATCTTCGGTGATGGTGCGCAGATAGTCGTAATGGGTAAAACCATCAGCGTCGCTGGTGCCGCAGATCACCCCTTCAATACACAGAATGTTAACTTCAGACTGGTAGATGTAGATGCGGTAGTCTTTGTCGCTATAGCGCACGCCATTATTGAGGTATGCCACTTCGTATTCGGAAATGTGCTCCTGGGAAACCAGTACGTTTTTTTCCACCGAGAAATGATCATTAATATTGTTGATTTTCCCGATGTTGAGCGCCATATCCCCGGCGGACTCGAAAGTCGCACTGTGGTTGTTGAGCACACCGCCCTGGCCGATGGCCTGATAATCGCCATTTAGGGTACCGCCAATCGCCAACGCCCCATTGCTGAAAACCAGCGCATGGTCACGGTTATTCAAGGTACCGACACCGAGATCCAGCCGTTGTCGGGCAGCGATGGTGGCGGCTTGGCCGTTTTCCGCCAGGTTGTTCAGCGTCCCAGCCCCTATCGCCAGCGCATCGCCGTAAATGCGACCACTGCCGATATTGCTGACGGTAGCCCCGTTAATCCGGGTATAAAAACCGTCAATCAGGCCGTAGTTGGTCAGGGTCTGGGTTGCCGTTACCTGCGTGGTACCCGCGCTGATTTCAGCAGTGGCACTGTTGAGCAGATTAGTGGCCGTCAGATCCAGTTGATTGCCTGCCTGGATCAGTGATTGGTTGCGCAGATTGCCCTGGGTGGTCAAGCTCAGGTCATGGTTCGCCTGGACTGACCCGGTGTTGAAGAAGTCCTGTGTCAGGGTGAGCGACATGTCCCCCAGCGACAGCAGCGAACCATCCCCGGTCAGAGTACCGCTGTTGAGAGTCAGTTGCTGACCCGCTTCCATGGCACCGGCGCTGTTGATGACCTGCTGAGCCTGGGTTTGCAGGCGGTTCTGCGCACTCAACAGTCCTGAGGTGTTGTTCAGATTACCGCTGAGATTGAGCATTAGCGCATCATCGACGCGCAGCGCACCCCGGTTGTTATCGACATCCACCGCATTCAGCATCAGGCTGCCGCCCTGGATACCACTTTGTGCGCCGAGGGTATTCTGGTTTAGGATGGTGGCGGCGTTCAGGGTGACATTCAGCGCCCCCTGGATCCGCCCGGCCCTGTTATCGATCACCGCCTGGGCGGCGTTAAGCGTCATATTGCCCAGCGCCTGGAGCTGCCCCTGCTGGCTGTTGATTTGGCTGGCGGTGAGATCCAATGTGCCTTTGCTGAACAGGTTGCCTTGCTGACTGTTATCGAACACGGTGGTATTAAGTGACATCGCCCCGCCGGAAGCCAGCAGCCCCTGCTGGTTGTTCACATCGGCGGTGGCCAGCGACAGGTCACGCTGCGCACTCAGGGTGCCGTTCTGGTTATCGAGTGCATAACCCTGGGTATTCCACTGTAGCGTCTGGCCGGACTGCAACGTCCCCCAGGCGTTATTCAGCGCCTGCGTCACGGCATGGATACTGCCGAGCGCCACAATCTGGCCTTCCCGATTATCGACTGCCCCAGCAATGAGCGTTAGTTGCTGGTTGCTGATAAGCACCCCCTGCTGGTTATCCCATGCGCCGGTTTTCAGCGTCAGATTGCCCTGGCTGGTGATCTTGCCTTGGTCGCCACTGTGGGCGTTACTGAGTTTCCCACCCTGGGTATCGATCAGCAAATCAGCGGCACTTTGCAGCAGGCCCCCATCATCGTTGAGCAGGCCGGTGTTCAGCAGTGACAGGTTACTGAGAGAGGCTAGTTGACCGCCACGGTTATCCAGTAACCCGGTGTGTAACGCGGTGTTACCGCTACCGACCAGCTTGCCCCGCCGGTTATCCAGCGCGCCACTGGAGAGCGACAGCGCCCCTGTTGCCCCAATCAATCCACTGGCTGAGTTGTCTATCGTCTGGCTGTGGGTGTTCAGTGTCAGCGCTGCGCCGGACTGCACGCTGCCTGCCTGGTTGTTGAGGGCGCCGCTACTGAGCATCAGTCCGTTATCTGCCACGATCTTGCCTGCGGCATTATTGATAGTGCCGGTTTGGGCATTCAGGGTGTTGGCCGCAATCTGACCATGGCTATTGTCGAGGTTCCCGGTCAAAAGCTGTATATCACCTGCGCTAACCATACCGCCCTGTGCGCCGCTGTTGCGGTTCAGCACTTCGGCACCGCGACTGTCGAGACTCAACGTGGAACCGCCCTGCATCAGCCCACCGGTGTTATCCACCGCTCCGCTGAGCGAGGTCAAACGGCCATCGGCGGCAATCAGGCCGTCCCGGTTGTTCAGCGCACCGTTAAGCGTCAGCGTCAGATCGTGTTTATCGGCGGCAATCAGTTGGCCCTGCTGGTTATTGAGTGTTCCGGCAGTCAGCGATAACGCCCCGTTGGAGAAGATTTTCCCATGCAGATTGTCGAACAGGTCGGTGACGTTCAGGTTCAGCGTGCCACTGCCGGTCTGGGTCATCTGCCCGTCCCGGTGCGACAGGCTACCGGCGTTGAGGGTAATATTTCCCGCCTGGGTGGTGGTGTTATCCAGTTGCAACCGGGTACCGCTGAGCGCCAGACTGCCGTTGGACAGTACCGCACCCTTATCACCGTTCATCTGTGCTGCCTGGATGACCAGCGTACCGTCACCAGCATGCACAATGGTGCCCTGCTGGTTGTTGAGGTTGGCGGTAATGAGCGTCAGGTTTTTGCTATTGCTGGCAATCGTACCCGCTCGGTTGTTGATACCCCCGGCGTGGCTTAGCATCAGGTCTTGCTGGCCAAGCTGCTGCACCGTGCCCTGCTGGTTGGACAGTGCTTTGGCGGTCAGTGAAAGCTGGTCAGCACTGAGTTTGCCGCCGTCGTTATTGAGCATCCCGCCAGTACGCGCAGCGAGTGTCTGGGTCGCTGCCAGATTGGCCCTGGCGGTGCGAATATCGCTTACCGTGGCCTGAAGATCGATATTGTTGCCATAGGTCTGGCTGCCGCTGAAATCCAGCGCCGTGCCGCTGGCCGACAGATGGCCCGCCGCCGAGTTCTGGCCATTGGCGGTGAGCTGCCCCTGGCTGTTCAGCGTCAGATTGCCACTGGTGCCAAGTTTGCCATCACTGGCCATGCCTGCCGCCAGCACTCCTTGTGCAGTGCTGTTGAGGGTGGCAGAAGTCAGCGTGGTGTTTTGCGCTGCCGCGATGATCCCGCTGTTGGTCAGTGCGCCACGGCTCTGAACCTGGGTATCTGTTCCAGCGTACAGTTTACCGCTGTTATTGATATCCCCGGTGGTCGTCACCTGGATTGTCTGAGAGGCCGTCATCGCTCCGCTGTTGGTGAGGGTACCGTCAGCGTTGACCACCACATCACCGGCGATGGCATTGAGCACCCCAGCGTTGTGCACGCCCACCCCAGTCTCGGTGCCGCGCAGCAGGATTTTATTGGCATACATTCCGCCCAGTTGGGACACATCCACAGCGACATACGGGCGGGGGCTGCCGTCGGTGGTTTTAGCGCTGACCGACTGATGTGCGGCATCCACGCTGTTGCGTCCGGTGGTTACTGCCAGGTCATTGGCCCACACCCCAGCATTGATTCTGACCGAGCGGGCGATCAGGTCGGTGTGATCTTGCAGGCTGCTGTCCAGCCCGTTGCCTTGCACCACAATCTCGCCGCGTTCGACGTTGTAACCCGTCAGTTGGCCGTTCAGCATCTGCGCCTGGCCGGTGGTCAGGGTGGCGCGGTTGGCGTTGATAAAACCGCAGCCGCTACAGGTGATACCTGCCGGGTTGGCGATCACCACCTGAGCTTTCTGGCCGGCCACTTCGATAAAGCCGTTTAGCTGGCTTGGATCGCGGGCGTTAACCTCATTGAGGATCACTTTGGCTTCACCCTTCGCCAACCAGGGATTGGCGGTGATCATCCCGGCGATCTGGGTCTGGGAATTGAGGGCACTGTTGTTGAGCACCACACCTTTGGCCTCAACGTCGAACTGGCTGTAGACGTTGCGGGAAACTCCCTCTGCACTGGGCGTCTGGATATTGACCTGCGGCGTGCCATTGGCACTGCTGATAATGGTCGGCTGCTGGTTGCCCGGCGCACTACCATCGGCAACGATCCCCGCCTGCACCGACTGGATGGCCCCGAGGGCCAGCAGCAACGCAAAGCACACGCCATGAACTTTACCGATCACCTGGCTGAGGGTGTGGCCGCTACCGGAGGGCGATGACGCGGCCCCCGCGCGGCCAGCCCCGGCGATATCGGGCACCACCATCAGCATGCCACGGGCGGTATTAAAAACGATGCGATAGAGATTCTTGTTCACGGTAACATCCTTGACCGGTCTTGCGGGTATTCGGGAAGAGAAACAGATAATGGGTGGGCCATACGCCAGGCGCGGGCTTGTTGGTGGCTGACCTGGTCACCTTTGAAATTCATCACGCGTTTACCGCGTTGTGCTCCACGGTGATAAAGGGAACGAAAACAGTGTTCGGGGAACAGCGTTTCGGTGACCAGGCGACTCATGGCGCGTATTTCACCAAACGGAGCGATACAGTCCCGGATCCATAAACGGTTACCGCTTGCCCAGTCGCCTTCCCGTATTTGCACCTCTGCGCTGGTGAGATAGCGCTGTTCAGCCTGGTCGTTCAACCACATCCAGCTTATAAAAAATAGGGGGTTAGCATCACGACTGACCAACATATAGTGCTGGTGCTTGATAATCGGCAGCAGCACCGTGGGCAATGTATACAGCGGGAAATCCCGATGCTGGGATGAATGCATCCACAACCACACGGCGGCCCCCAATACTTCGGCTTCACTGCGGTCGCCGCCCAATATCAGCGGGGCATGCACATCATAAGTCCCTATCTGCATCGTCGGTGCCTCAGAAATTCCAGTTCAGGTTGAAACCCAGCGTCACCGGGCTGGTCTTGAAACCGTCAGGCTTTGAGAGCGGCACACCGGCAAACAGGTCGTAGCGGCTGCTGAAGGCGCTGCCACGTACACCGATTACGCTACCGGCCAGGTGGGTTCCGACCAAGTTATCGGTACCATACCCGCTGACATGCCCATAGTCAGCCCCCAGATACAGTTCCTGATTCGGCACTGGCGTCGTCCAGGCCAGCTCATTACGCACCGTCCAGCCGCCGTTGGCGTTCAAGGTGTGTTCGCCATCAAAACCCCGCACCGTAAAGCGTCCCCCGATGGCAAACTGATCCTGCGGCGTCAGCGGGGTGTAGCTCATCTGGCGCTGATAGTTCAGGTTGTAACGGAATGTCTGTTTACCCAGCGCAAACGGCACGTTCAACTGGCTGGAGAGCTGGATAATCTTGCTCAGCGCGGTCGCTGCGCCGTAGGACTCTTCCGGCGCGGGGAGCGTACCGAACCAGCGGGTGCCACGCTGGTAACTGATCCCGGCGTCCAACGTCGCCTGTTGAATAAAGTGGCGGTGTTGCAAGCCTATACGCCAACCCACTGTGCGGCGGCGCTGCACTTCTATTTCAGTGTCATTGATATAATTCTTCGACCTACGTATCAGGATATCGTAGCTAAAGCTGGTTTTCTGGGTACCGTTACGGTGCAGTACATGGCCCAGTTGTACCGTCAGATTCTGGCTGTCACCGTGGTAACGGTAATCCCCACTCACCCCGGCCACGGTCTGGTGATAATCAACATCACTGACAGTGACCGACAGCATCGCGTAGCAGAACGGCACCGAATAGTGGGCGGTGACGTTTTTGCTGCCTTTGTCATTACCGGGTTGCAGCGCACGGGTGCCGGAAATGTAGAACAGATCACTGAGCGATAATGGGTTATCCAGCGATAGGGTCAATGCCCCCTGATAACGCCCGGTGCTTTTTGAGCCGAAGTCGTCCAGCGAGACACCCAACCGCCAGATTTTGGCCTGCTGCCAATGCAGCAGGATGTCGCTTTCACCCGGTTGTTCACCGGGGACGATGTCCATCTTGGCCTGCACGGTGGGCAGGCGTTGCAGGGACTCCAGCCCCTGTTCGATATCCCGTAAATCCAGCAGGTTACCGGCGCGGGGCGGAAAGGCGTTAAACAGGCTGATGTAGTGGCCACTGTTTGGCGTCAGTTTCACTTGGTGCACATAACCGGGCAGGATTTTCAGTTGCAGCGTGCCGCTGGTTAGATCCTGCTGCGGGGCCAACACGCGGGTGGTGATATAACCGTGATCCACCAGGCGGTTCTGTAGGGTGCTCATCAGCAGGTTGATGCCTTTACCCCCCAGGCAATGGCCCTGTGCCTGATTGGCGATGCGTTGCAGTGGTAGCCAGCGTGGCAGGGCATCCTGGCCACTCAGGCGCACCTGGTCGATGTTGAAACAAGGTTTTTCCTGCGGGAATGCCAAGCGGCCCAACCGGGAAGCCGGGGGCAACAGACGTACATCGGGCATAGGGGGCAAGAGCTGTTGCTCCAAGGCACGCTGGCGTTGTTGTTGCAGGATCAGTTGTTCACTGCTACTGGTAGCGGCAAACGCCAATGGGGAAACCATCAGCAACATCGGTAGGGGAATGACACAGGCACGATAGCGGAACAGATGGCAAGCTAAATGGGGAAAGAGCATCAAACAATCCTTGTTAGAAAACGCTTAACGCTTACTTATATAAATTTATGCAGATACTATCCACAAGATCGCGGGTTTGCAACGACATCCCCCAGGTTTTCATACCTCATTTGTAAGCAGATTTGGCATTATCCCGGTTGATTGCATCGCGCACTCAAACCAGCATCTTGCTGTGAGCAGTCGGAGAACAATGAACCGATTGATCATCAAATTCAGTAATATTGCTCACGTTCACTCCATAAGCAGTAGGAGGGCAGAGAACAGATTTTCCGCTACTCACCCGTGGAACTCACAGAGTGGCAAACAGTTTTTGAATACGTGCCTAGCCCTAGGCAAACCAGGGTAACGGTAGCTAACATTCCATGGCATACTAAAAACCCCAAGCTTGTCATAAACTTGGGGTCAGAGTCTGGCGGAAGGACAGAGATTCGAACTCTGGGAGCTGTTACACTCGACGGTTTTCAAGACCGTTGCCTTAAACCACTCGGCCATCCTTCCAATGGGCGCAAATACTAACGATACCGTTATGAAATGTCTACCGTCTTCATGCAAAAAAACACAGCTAAAAGTGCATTTGCTTAAACTTCAGGCTACCAGGGGTGAAAAAGCCGCCAACGTGACCAAAAGGGCTTTTTGATCAATCTCACTTTATCTCTCGATGCGTTTTTTCCCTTTTGTTAGCTGATAACGTATCAGGTCACACAGTAAAAAAATCAGCAGGCTGATGCCCATCACCGGCAGGCAAAACCCTAGCAGCAGTGTCAAACTCACGATCAGCAGTAACGGGACGATAGGCGTTTTGCGTAATAGCATTAGCGGGGATCGCTGGGGTTGACGCACCACCCGTGTCGGCCGGGTGCGCCACCACATCACGTACCCGGTCACCACCATCGCCGCCAGCCCGGCGGCAAACATCACCAGCACCAGTTCATTGGCCAGACCGAACAAAACTCCCATATGCAAATCGATGCCCCAGCGCGTCAACTTCGCCGCTAACGGATATTGTGCAAAGCTGACCCGTTCGACCACAGCCATGCTCACAGGATCGAGGGCGACGGCATCGACCTGCGTCGGCCAACTGCGATCGATTTCCATCACCGCCCAGGCTCTTCCAGGAGTTGGCTGTTTGATTTCAATTTTCGCTGCCTTGATACCTGCCAAGCGCGCAGCGGCTAATGCGCGGTCATAGTCTGCACCGTTGATCGGAGCCAACGATATTGGCGGGTGCATTTCATGCCCACAATGTTCAGCATGTTCATCAACAGGCTCTTTCCCCAGTACGGTTGATAGGGATGGCGTCGCCCAGCCGAATTGTTGACGTAGCATGCTGATGTTCCCCCCTGCCCATTGCGACCAAGTCAGTCCCGTAACGGAGAAAAACAATAGCCCTATCAGCAGCAGCACACCGAATTTTTCATGCAGCCTACGCAGCCCTTTCCCAGAAGCTTTCGCCTGCCGACGTTGCCGTGCGCCCCATAGGATCAAGCCCCCCAGCGCAGTAACCCACAGCCAGGAGGCCGCAAGCTCGCTGTAATTACGTCCCAAATCTCCCAGTAATAGGCTTCGATGAAATTGATCCAACCAAGTACGCAACGGCAATACGCCGCTGGTGCCATAGACGATCAGCGTACCCTGCAACTGCGCCGTCACCGGATCAACAAACACCGCCAGCCTTTCCGCTGGCTGCAAACCGGCAACATCGAATAACACCCGGGTATTTTCGCCGTCGACGGGAGAGGGCCGCACGGCGGAAAGCACGGCGTGCGACGGGGCGAACGCTTGGGCTGCACTAACCTGCCGTTGCAACGGTAACACCGTTCCTCTGCTGTCGTTATACAACTGGCGTGCGTATAGGTGCGATTCGATTTGCGGCGTCAGTGCATATAAAATTCCGCTCAGCGCCGCCAACAGCAGAAATGGGCCGACAAATAAACCGATATAAAAATGAATACGCTTCACCAACGGAATAAACCAACTGCCGGTTGTCACTCGCTGTTTACTATTTTTGGCAGCCACTGATAACGTAGAAATATGCTCTGGCATCATGCATTGCTCATATTAATAGAAGATGGCAGCGAAATTTACCCGAACCAACTCCAATTAACAAATAGTTTTATTATTTTTTCGTATTATTTCTCATTAATGTTACAATATAGCCACATTGGGTTTCACTCTTTTAGCCCACGAGAACCGCCTACGGTGAAATTATCAACGACACATAGGCGTATACCAACCTGGGGCTATTCGCGATGCTGATGGTTTGCATTGCGCCTTTACCCCCTGACCATAACCATAAAATTTTAAAAAAACAATGATATATCAAGGCTGTTTGGCAGAATTTCCGCTACCATTCACCAGACGTTAATGGGGCATAGGCCAGAACCACGCTAGGCTTCTATCAAACGTGAGTACTACCGAGAGGCTATTTATTCCCATTAATCAGCTAGTTTTTACGCTTTATTTATTAAGGCAGGAGTGCTCTCGTTTAAAATAAACAGAGTGCCCCAGAAAAATCAGCTTTTATTAGCACGGTTTCTTATTTTAATTTCCTATTTTCTTATTGTACAGGTTATATCGAGTTCACCAGAGCAGCACGATGATAACGCGAATTTTTTCTACCCGGATCACAGATTGTGATAAAGATAGTTCATGATTTTTTTGCGGGCGTTTTCACCCTTGATCCTGGCATCCACATGACATCCACCTGGTGCAATGAACAGCGAATACTCGCGCTCCTCATCAGATAGCCACACATCTGGCTTTTATGTCGCCGTCTGGACACTGATGGTGCCATTTGACAAGATACACATCGGCATTGGCAATACTTCTCTGGGTTTGCTGCTGTGCATCGGTGTGGGGTCTATGCTGGGAATGCCACCGACCGGCAAGTGGGACTGCCGCTCAGTGGTTCTGCGGGCCAGTCCAGCGTTAATCGGCTTTATCCAATCTGGCGGTAGCTTTACCTGCATTGTGACGCTGTTGCTGGCAGTCACCGACAGCAACAGAGCAGTCATCCGCTGATTTCAGGAGCACGCAGTCAACTATGCAAAACAAACAACTGACTATCAGTTCAAGTAATATTACCCGTAGCTTCTGGCTGTTTATTGTGTTGCTGACGATTGGCATCGGTCTATACGGTTATAACTACACTAACGCCTGGCTGGTGGAAAAAAAATATGCGCTGACCAACATCACTAACGCGCTGCAAAAACGCATCAATAGTTATCACTATATTACCTATCAGATCTACGACAAGTTCAGCAATGTTCCCTCGCTGAGTATCGATCCCAGCTTGCAGGAGACCCGGCTGCGACCAAATGTCTACTACGTTGAAAAAATGCACAAGAAAACTGATGCGGTGATCTTCGGTAGCCATGACGACAACACGCTGGCGATGGTCGCCAATATCTCGGACTATCTGGATACCCGCTGGGGCGCCAAGACCGAAAATTACGCCATGTATTATCTCAACGGCCAAGATAACAGTCTCAGCCTTATCACCACCCAGCCGTTGAGAGAGCTAGCCTCACGTTTACAGGAAAGCTATCTGGCCACCTCGGTGGAAGAGCACCGTGCAGAAATGCTGCAACAGGCCAATATGCTCAACGAACGCGAAAGTTTCTTGGGTTTGCGTAAGCAACACTTCCGCAATGTTTACTTCTTCTCCATGCTCACCACCTTTAACCAACCGGGGCATCTGGCCACAGTGATCGCCTTCGTTCTGCCAATCAACGATATTATCCCAGCCAATATGGCGCTCTCAAGCTTCCTGTTGGAACCAAGCAATATCGATTTAGATGACAGCGCGATACCTGCGGGAAACGCGCTCAACGCCTATGTGACAATGGCTGGCAACTGGGTAGAATTCAGCGCATCACTTCCCAATACACCGTTGAAGATGGTTTACCGCGTTTCAGCACTCAATCTGGCTTGCGATCTGCTGCGCAACAATATCTGGTTGATCATTATCAATCTCCTATTGTTGGTGCTGTCGATGATGAGCATTTATTTTATCCGCCGCCAATACATCCCCCCAAGCGAGAGCATGGCCGTTGAGCTAGAGGCCGAACGCGCATTGAATCAGGAGATCATCACCAGTCTCCCTTGCGGCCTGCTGGTGTACAACTTCGCTAGCAATAGGGTGATCGTCAGCAATAAAATTGGCGAACATCTGCTGCCACATCTCAATCTGAATAAAATCGCCCATATGGCCGAGCAGCATCACAGTATGATACAGGCAACGGTGAATAATGAGATGTACGAGATCTGTATCTTCCGTAGCCAGCTATCACCCGAATCCTATCTGTTTCTGCTAAACGATCAGAATAGAGAAATAATGGTCAACAAATGGTTGCAGCAGGCACGGCGCGAATACGATAAAAATATCCGGGCACGCAAGCTGATGCTGCATAATTTGGGCATTGAGCTGAACGAGCCGCTACGCCTAATACATGGTCTAGCCGAGCGCCTGCGCAACCAACCGGATAGAAAGCAGCAGACGCTGCTGAACCAGCTGGCGGCGAGTTCCTCCTCGGTGTTAGAACTGATTGAAAACATCACCCTGCTCACCCAGTTGGAAACCCAAGACTGGCAACCTTCACACCAGTCATTCGCCCCGGTAGCAATGATTGATGAGTTGCTGCTGGAAGCCTTGCCAGCGATCAATCAAAAAGGGCTGGCGCTGTTTAACCATTTCCATCTGGATGTCGATCAACGTTACATAAGCGATGCCAGTGCGCTACGCAAGGTCATCTCGTTGTTAGTGAATTACGCCATCACCACTACTGCCTACGGCAAGGTTTCACTGGTGATCGATCATGAGCCAGGCCATGCGGATCGGTTGATATTCCACATCAATGATACCGGCTCTGGCATCTCCGATGAGGAGATCAGTAACCTTAGCTATCCTTTCCTCAGCCAAACGCAGGTGGATCGTTTTAATCATGGTTCCGGTCTCACCTTCTTCCTGTGCAACCAACTGTGTAAAAAGCTCAATGGTCAGTTGAATATCTGTAGCAAAGTGGATATCGGTACCCGCCATACCATTCGCATCGCCATGGAAATGGAGAAAAAAGCGGCGGAAAAGCAGGAGAAACTGCTTGATGGTGTCACCGCCCTGCTGGACATCACCTCGAAAGAGGTGCGCGGTATTGTGACTGAGCAACTGCAAGCTTACGGTGCCGATTGCCTGGTCGACGAAGATCGCCAGATCAACTGCGATTATGACTTACTACTGACCGATAACCCACAGCGGACAGATGATGACACGCTGTTGTTGGCTGGCGATGAAATGGGCTGGCAACAACTAGGAAAACGTTACATCCGAGTAAACTATAACTTGAGTGGTGCAATGCTAGACGCCGTGCTGATGCTGCTCGAACAGCAAATGGCCGTTCCGGAACAAGAGAAAAACCCGTTCACGTTGAACATCGAAGATACCCAACCCTATGAAAAACAATTGAAATCAAGCAATTACCATGACCTATTTGTCGAGACAGTACCCGACGATGTCAAAAAACTGTATACTGAGGCAGGCAGCAGTAATTTGCATGCGCTGTCGCAAACCGTACACCGCCTGAAGGGCGTGTTTGCCATGTTAAATCTGCTTCCCGGCAAGCAACTGTGTGAATCATTAGAGCAGCACATCACTGATGGTGATACACGCAATATCGGGAATAACATCAGTCAGATTGATTTTTTCGTCAGCAGACTGCTGGAGCAAGGTAGCCAACAACATGAATGACCTGAACGTAATTATTGCTGATGACCATCCTATCGTGCTGTTTGGCATCCGAAAGTCACTTGAGCAAATTGAATGGGTGAATGTGGTTGGGGAATTTGAAGACTCAACAGCACTGATCAACAGTTTGTCCATGCTGGACGCCAACGTACTGATCACCGATCTTTCTATGCCGGGTGACAAATATGGCGATGGCATCACCCTGATTAAGTACATCAAACGTCACTATCCGCAGTTGTCGATTATTGTACTCACCATGAACAACAACCCTGCCATCTTAAGCACAGTGTTGGATCTAGACATCGCTGGCATCGTACTGAAACAGGGCGCGCCGACCGATCTACCTAAAGCGCTGGCCGCCTTGCAGAATGGTAAGAAGTTCACGCCAGAAAGCGTAACCAAACTACTGGAAAAAATCAGCGCCAACGGCTATGGCGACAAACGTCTTTCGCCAAAAGAAAGCGAAGTACTTCGCCTGTTCGCCGAGGGCTTTCTGGTCACCGAGATCGCCAAGAAACTCAACCGCAGTATCAAGACTATCAGCAGCCAGAAGAAATCGGCGATGATGAAACTGGGCGTAGAGAACGACATCGCCTTACTCAACTACCTGTCTTCCATAAGCATGACGCCGCTGGACAGAGAATGATCGTGCTGGTATTCACATGCTCTTTAAAAAGCACGCCTCCCTCCGGGCCTTTTGCTTTTCAGGTCTCGGAACGGGATTTGCCGCACCTGCTGGCTGTAATAGGCCAACGTCTGTTCCAGCATTTTTAGCGATATTGGCTTCGGCAGACAGTTATCCATTCCCGCCTTAATACAGCGTTGTTTCTCTTCCGCCAGCGCATTTGCTGTGACACCTATCACCGGCAAGGTAACGTTCAACTGCCTCAGGTGCTGTGTCAACCGGTAGCCGTCCATATTCGGCATATTGACATCGGTCAGCACGATATCAACGCTATGGTGATTCATTACGCCAAGCGCATCGACACCATCATTGGCAGTGACTACCTGATAACCCAGTGAACTGATCTGGTCGGATAGCAACTGACGGTTGATAGGATGATCATCGATCACCAGCAAATGAATATCGCCATTGTTTGATATGTTAGCCTTAGCAGGCACGGGCAATGGTATCGGCATACTGCTGCCTTGTTCGCCAACGCCAAACAGTTGGTTGAGCCGCGCCAGAATTTCACGCGGGGTTGAGGTGCTGTATATCCAATAACCTAAGCGGGTTTCCAGCGGGGGGCCAATGTGTGAGGTCGAAAACTGGAACTGTGCCAGCAACGGAGTATCAACCATTATTGGATGGTCGCTTATCATCACGTCGCTTGTTGCGACCTGCTGCCCTTCATGGCGTAGCACCCTAGCACCGTAACCGTCCAGGATTTCCATCAAAAAGCTTTCCAACCGCTGGTTGCGGATATTTAACCACAACGTTTTACCCTGCCAAATGTCGCTGGCCTGCGGGATCGGGAATTGGATGTTGAAGAGGGGGATGCGGATAGTGAACAGGCTGCCCAACCCCGGTTCAGATATAACGGCGATATCGCCATCCATCAAGTTGATCAGCTTCTCACAGATAGCAAGCCCCAGTCCGGTACCCTGGAAGTGGCGCTGAACGCCGGTGCCGACCTGGAAGAACGGATCGAATAGACGGGGAATTTCCTTCTCTGGAATGCCGATACCGGTATCGCGCACGCTGAACTCCAGGTAGCTGTCGTAGGTGCAAACCTGCAAGATGATACAGCCAGTATCGGTAAATTTGATGGCATTATTGAGTAGGTTGGACAGCACCTGCTGTAACCGCATCGGATCAGCGCAGATGCGTTCCGGCACGTTCTGTGTGATAAAGCAGTACAATCCCAGACGTTTTTTCACCACCAGCGGCAAATAGTTGCCAGCGATATGGGTGATGACCTCCAGGCAGGAAAACTCTCGCGGTTCAATTTTCAACTGCTCGGATTCGATTTTGGAGAAATCAAGGATATCGCTGATGATCTGCAGTAACAGCCCAGAAGAATTGTTCATCGCAGTGACTAAGCGGTCAACACTTTGTGGCAACGTCTTGGTTTGCAACAGATCAAGGTTGCCGATAATACCGTATAGCGGCGTGCGTAGTTCATGGCTCACCGTGGCCAGGAACATCGATTTAGACTGGCTGGCCTGCTCCGCCGCCGCCGCCATCTCTTGCAGCGACTTTTCCATTTTGACGCGGGCGCTGACATCCACCAGTACACAGATCGCCACATCCTCATTGCGGTAGCGCGAATGCACAAAGCTGATTTGCAAATTATTTTTATTACTGGACATCACATTGACAAAGTTTACCTGCTGCGCGCAGATGATGCGCATAATGCGCTCGCGGTCTTCGTGCGTTAGCAGATTGATATAATTGTGTGCCAGTTCATTGCTCAAAATATTAGTGCCATCGCTGATGCGTAGGATACAGATACCTACTGGGGCCGACGCAACAATTTTGCGGTTGAACTGCTCATGCTCTTCCAGCCGGAAAGCGTTGTCTTCCGCTGGCAAGAACATTTTGCGTTCAAACAGCCAGGCCAGCGAAAACAGTACCAAAGCTGACAGCAGGTTTAACTGCACTGCATTGATGATCAGTGTGTTGAAACGCTCCGCCACGATCTCCACCGGCAGCGCATAAACAATGCTGAGTGAGGATGGCGGTAGCATCCTCTTCATAATCAGGTCACGGTAGTTATCAGCATAGCCGAAGTAGGCAGGGGCATCGGGGTAGCTCTTGAGCGATGTGGCAGAACGCTCGCCGTCTGCCAGGCGCAGTATCGGTTCATTGTTCTCGTCCAGTAGGGTAATGCTGATCGGCAGGTTACCCGTGGTGACAAAATCCTCCAACCTTATGGTCTGCTCAATACCCATCTGTGCCTCCAGCTTATTGCCAATATAAATTGGCGTCAGCATATACAGATAACCAATATCTGGCCGCTGTTGGCTGGGGCTTACCCAGTACAGATTATTGTCTTTGCCCTGACTCATGGCATTGTAGTGGCTCAAGGTACGTTCGTGCAGAGATTTCAGCACGTTATCATGGTTGCCCACGTCGTTACCGCCGCCCAGTTCCACCATGCACAGGCCATTACCAGCAATAAAAAATACCCGGTTAAGATCATAGGCCGCGACAAAGTTCTCTTTCCAAGACTGGATTAATCGGCTCAGTGACTCAAGCGATCTACGATAGGGGGGATTCAGCGTACAATTGGATCCTGGGGACAGCGGGAAAAATTGCGGCGGCTGACCTTTGCCAGGAATGAGGCTAGTGAATATGTCCTGACTGCTGACCAAACCATTGAGGCGATTTTCCGCCATGTACTTGATGTCGCGGATAATATCGGCAGAGTGACGGATATAGCCCTGAGCCTGCTCAAACTCCGAGTTGTATTCCATGCGGATATCTGATTCTTTTTGATGCAGGATATTCAGAATATATAAGGTGGTGAGCAGCGCCCCCAACGACCACAGCATAATCGCCAGCATCCTGAAAAGATAGCGGGATATCCTCAGCGCAGTTCGGAAAGAAGCTAAATATTTCAATCTGATACCATATAAAAGTAAACGTCGGCGCACGCGATCAACAAAGCTTTAGTCTGCGGTTTATTAGCCTAGTAATTAAACCATGTAACCCAAAAAGGGCCTAGCATCACCGCTAGGCCCTTTTGTAGCAATGGTGTTTCACCACTTAGACGTACTCATCATCCCACTTAGTCTGTGGTATCGGTGTCATCGCCATCATCCAGCGGTGTCGCCTCTTCTCCCGTCTCTTCTGCACCCGGCTCCAAGCTGTCCAGCTCTTCGTCTTCCACGGGTTCAGCCACGCGCTGGAGGCCGACAACATTCTCGTCTTCAGCAGTGCGGATCAGTGTGACACCTTGGGTATTACGACCCACCACGCTGACCTCCGACACCCTGGTGCGCACCAAGGTACCGGCATCAGTGATCATCATGATCTGGTCAGTGGTTTCTACTTGTACGGCACCGACTACCTGACCATTGCGCTCACTCACTTTGATGGAGATAACCCCCTGAGTGGCGCGCGACTTAGTCGGGTATTCGGTAATTGCGGTGCGTTTGCCAAAGCCATTTTGGGTCACAGTCAAGATATCGCCTGCACCACGCGGCACGATCAGCGAGATAACGCTGTCGCCTACCCCCAGGTTGATACCGCGCACACCAGTGGCGGTACGCCCCATAGAACGCACCTGCGTTTCAGGGAAGCGCACCACTTTACCACTGGCGGAAAACAGCATCACTTCGTTGCTACCGTCAGTCAGATCGACACCAATCAGTTCGTCGCCCTCATTGAGATTAACGGCAATAATACCGGCGCTGCGCGGACGGCTGAACTCGGTCAATGCAGTTTTCTTCACCGTGCCACTGGCCGTCGCCATAAATACATGGCGTCCTTCTTCATACTCACGCACCGGCAAGATAGCGGTAATACGCTCATTGGCTTCCAGCGGCAGCAGGTTGACGATTGGACGACCGCGTGCAGCACGACTGGCTTCAGGCAGTTGGTATACCTTCATCCAGTACAGACGGCCACGGCTGGAGAAGCACAGGATGGTATCATGGGTGTTGGCCACCAACAGACGATCAATAAAATCTTCTTCCTTGATGCGGGCGGCAGAGCGGCCTTTGCCGCCACGGCGTTGGGCTTCATAATCAGACAGCGGCTGATACTTCACATAGCCCTGATGCGACAGTGTCACCACTACATCTTCCTGATTGATCAGGTCTTCAATGTTGATGTCTGACGTATTGGCGGTGATTTCGGTGCGACGGCTATCGCTGTACTGCTCTTTGACCGCCACCAACTCTTCGCGGATCACGTCCATCAGACGATCCGGGTTTTCCAGAATAAAAATCAGCCCAGCGATAACGTTCAGCAACTCTTTATATTCGTCCAGCAGCTTCTCATGCTCTAAGCCGGTCAATTTTTGCAGCCGCAGATCCAAAATCGCCTGAGCCTGTTGCTCAGTCAGATAATACTTGCCATCACGGATGCCGAATTCCGGCTCCAACCACTCTGGGCGAGCGGCATCATCACCGGCACGTTCTAGCATCGCACGCACGTTGCCCAGTTCCCAAGCCTGAGCCACTAGCGCAACTTTGGCTTCCGCAGGGGTTGGTACACGACGGATCAGCTCAATGATCGGATCGATGTTAGCCAGCGCGATAGCCAGCGCTTCCAAGATATGAGCGCGTTCGCGGGCTTTACGCAGTTCGAAAATGGTACGGCGTGTCACCACTTCACGGCGATGACGAACAAAGGACAGCAGAATGTCTTTCAGGTTCAGCAATTTCGGCTGCCCCTGATGCAACGCCACCATGTTGATACCAAAAGTCACCTGCAACTGGGTTAGCGCATACAGGTTGTTCAGCACCACTTCACCCACCGCGTCGCGTTTAACTTCGATCACGATACGCATGCCGTCTTTGTCGGATTCGTCACGCAGTGCACTGATACCTTCTACGCGTTTTTCTTTCACCAACTCGGCGATCTTTTCAATCAAACGCGCCTTGTTCACCTGATAGGGGATCTCGTGAACGATGATAGTTTCGCGTCCGGTTTTGGCATCGCTTTCCACCTCTGCGCGCGCGCGCAGGTAGATTTTACCGCGCCCAGTACGGTAGGCTTCTTCAATGCCACGGCGACCGTTGATGATCGCCGCAGTCGGGAAGTCCGGCCCTGGGATGTGTGCCATCAAGCCTTCTATACTGATGTTTTCATCATCGATATAGGCCAGGCAGCCATTGATAACTTCTGACAGGTTATGCGGTGGAATATTGGTGGCCATACCCACAGCAATGCCCGAGGCACCATTAATCAATAGATTCGGGATCTTTGCCGGCATAACGGCCGGGATCTGCTCGGTGCCATCGTAGTTAGGCACGAAGTCCACCGTTTCTTTTTCCAGATCCGCCAGCAGTTCGTGAGCAATCTTGGACATACGCACTTCGGTATAACGCATCGCCGCAGCGGAGTCGCCGTCAACGGAACCAAAGTTACCCTGACCATCCACCAGCATATAGCGCAGCGAAAATGGCTGAGCCATACGCACAATGGTGTCATAAACAGCGGTGTCACCGTGTGGGTGATATTTACCGATCACGTCCCCAACGACACGAGCCGATTTTTTGTAGGGTTTATTCCAGTCGTTACCCAATACATTCATCGCGTACAGCACGCGGCGGTGAACCGGCTTTAGTCCATCACGGACATCTGGCAGGGCACGTCCGACGATAACGGACATCGCGTAGTCCAGATACGAGTTTTTTAACTCGTCTTCAATGTTTACCGGTGTGATTTCTCTGGCAAGGTCGCTCATGGAGCTGCTATCCCTCTACTAATGATTCATCTGCCCACTGCCATAGTGGCAAAGGTGTAAAATTATACCATAAAGCACGCTTTACGGGAAAATAACGCTGCCATTTCGCGCGAGTCGTACATCTGTAGTGCAGTAAAAACGCATCGGCGTTGCGCCGGAACATGTATAATCCGTGCAATGAAAACCAGGAGCCAGACACGCCCATGAATGCAGAATCATCCCACCGTGCGCAACAAAATGTCGATCACCAGGAAATCGCCAAGTTCGAGGCCGTGGCCGCCCACTGGTGGGATCTGGCAGGCGAATTCAAGCCTCTGCACCGTATCAACCCATTACGCCTGAACTACATCATGCAGCACGCCGATGGCATTTTTGGCAAAAAGGTGCTTGATGTTGGCTGCGGCGGTGGCATTTTGGCGGAAAGCATGGCACACGAAGGCGCGCAGGTGACAGGCCTGGATATGGGGGCAGAACCACTGCAAGTCGCCCGTCTGCACGCATTGGAAAGCGGTGTGAGTGTGACTTACGTGCAGGAAACGGTGGAAAGCCATGCCCAAGCCAATACACAGCAGTACGATGTGGTTACTTGCATGGAAATGCTCGAGCACGTACCTGATCCGGCCTCGGTGGTGTATGCCTGCGCTCGTCTGGTGAAACCGGGGGGGCATGTGTTTTTCTCTACCATCAATCGCAATGCCAAAGCCTGGCTGCTGGCGGTGATCGGTGCGGAATATATCCTGAAAATGGTGCCGCAGGGCACCCACGACCATAAGAAGTTCATCCGCCCTTCCGAACTGATCGGCTGGGTTGACGGCACGCCACTGCGCGAAAAACACATGATCGGCCTGCATTACAATCCACTCACCGATCATTTCAAACTTGGCCGCAATGTTGATGTAAATTACATGGTTCATATGCAGCACGAAGGTTAATCATCCCAAGCGCCGGCTCTGTTTTTCTGGGGTTTGGCGCATCCTGGCTCAAATGGCGTTTTCTCTAACGTTTAATAAAACGGCAAACGACCAGATATTTGGGTTTTAAAGAAAAATAATATCCCGATATTGACAAACTTGTCGCCCCAGCCACAGCGCGCGCTCACAACCCAAAGCCACATCTTGACCCCATGTTATCCACAGTCTTGTTCACTTGCAAACGCCCTGCTTTCCCACTATCTTGTTACTTCACCGACACGTACCCCCTATATATAGTGTTTACATATGGAGCAGAGCGACTACACTTCTGCTTAGGGGTACCCTACAGACAGGTAACACACCACATGAACCAAAGTCTGCTTGTAACTAAACGCGATGGCCGCAAAGAGCGCATCAACCTCGACAAAATCCACCGGGTCATCGACTGGGCTGCCGAGGGGTTAAACAACATCTCGGTCTCTCAAGTAGAGCTGCGTTCGCATATTCAGTTTTATGACGGCATCAAAACCGCCGATATTCACGAAACCATCATTAAAGCTGCTGCCGATCTGATCTCCCGTGATGCACCAGACTATCAGTATCTGGCCGCGCGCCTGGCAATTTTTCACCTGCGCAAAAAAGCATACGGGCAGTTTGAACCGCCGAAGCTGCACGCTCATGTGATGCGCATGGTAGAGATGGGCAAGTACGATAAGCTTCTACTGGAAGATTACAGCGCTGAAGAGTTTGAGCAGATGGACGCTTTTATCGATCACTGGCGTGACATGAACTTCTCCTATGCGGCCGTCAAGCAGCTAGAAGGCAAGTATCTGGTGCAGAACCGCGTCAGCGGTGAGATCTACGAGAGCGCCCAGTTCCTGTATATTCTGGTAGCCGCCTGCCTGTTCTCTAACTACCCGCGTGAAACCCGTCTGGACTACGTCAAACGTTTCTACAACGCGATTTCCACCTTTAAGATTTCACTGCCTACACCGATCATGTCGGGCGTGCGTACCCCAACCCGCCAGTTCAGCTCATGCGTGCTGATCGAGTGTGGCGATAGCCTGGATTCGATCAACGCTACCTCCAGCGCTATTGTGAAATATGTTTCGCAACGCGCTGGCATCGGTGTCAACGCTGGCCGCATCCGTGCACTGGGCAGCCCGATCCGTGGTGGTGAAGCATTCCACACTGGCTGTATCCCGTTCTACAAACACTTCCAGACCGCCGTGAAATCCTGCTCGCAAGGCGGCGTACGCGGTGGCGCAGCAACGCTGTTCTACCCGATGTGGCATCTGGAAGTGGAAAGCCTGCTGGTGCTAAAAAACAACCGTGGCGTTGAAGGCAACCGCGTGCGCCACATGGACTACGGCGTGCAACTGAATCGCCTGATGTACCAGCGCCTGATCAAGGGGCAAGACATCACTTTATTCAGCCCGTCCGATGTGCCAGGACTGTACGCGGCGTTTTTTGCCGATCAGGACGAATTCGAACGCCTGTACACCCAATATGAGCAAGACGACAGCATTCGCCAGAAACGGGTAAAAGCGGTTGAGCTATTTTCTCTGATGATGCAAGAACGTGCTTCCACTGGCCGCATTTATATTCAGAACGTCGATCACTGCAACACCCATAGTCCGTTCGATCCGCAGATCGCGCCGGTGCGCCAGTCCAACCTATGTCTGGAAATCGCTCTGCCAACCAAGCCACTGGATGACGTCAACGACGAAA
Source organism: Serratia symbiotica (assembly GCF_000821185.2). Lineage (NCBI taxonomy): Bacteria > Pseudomonadati > Pseudomonadota > Gammaproteobacteria > Enterobacterales > Yersiniaceae > Serratia > Serratia symbiotica. Next base: position 1,506,873 of record NZ_CP050855.1, read on the forward strand.
ACGGCGAAATCGCCCTATGTACGCTGTCCGCCTTCAATCTCGGCACTATCGACAACTTGGACGATCTGGAAGAACTGGCAACTTTGGCGGTGCGTTCACTTGACGCCCTGCTGGACTACCAAGACTACCCGATTAAAGCCGCGCATCGGGGGGCGATGGGTCGCCGTACCTTGGGCGTTGGCGTGATCAACTTCGCCCACTATCTGGCAAAGAACGGCGTACGCTACTCCGATGGCAGTGCTAACAACTTGACCCATAAGACCTTTGAAGCCATTCAGTATTATCTGCTGAAAGCCTCCAACCGCTTGGCGCAGGAACAGGGTGCTTGCCCGTGGTTCAACGAAACCAGCTATTCGCAAGGCATCCTGCCGATCGACACCTATAAAAAAGATTTGGATGTCATCTGCAACGAGCCATTGCACTACGACTGGGAAACCCTGCGTCAAGAGATCCAGGAAACCGGCCTGCGCAACTCAACGCTGTCTGCGCTGATGCCATCGGAAACCTCTTCACAAATTTCCAACGCCACCAACGGCATCGAGCCACCGCGCGGCCATATCAGCATCAAAGCGTCGAAAGACGGTATCCTGCGCCAGGTGGTGCCGGAGTATGAGTGCCTGAAAAATGACTACGAACTGCTGTGGGAGATGCCAAACAACGAAGGTTACCTGCAACTGGTCGGCCTGATGCAAAAGTTTATCGACCAGTCGATCTCCGCCAACACCAACTACGACCCGACCCGTTTCCCAGGCGGCAAGGTGCCGATGAAACAGCTATTGAAAGACCTGCTCACCGCCTATAAGTTCGGCGTCAAAACTCTGTACTACCAGAACACCCGCGACGGTGCGGAAGACATACAGGGAGATTTGCACCCTGCCAAGGCCGATGATGACGGCTGCGAAAGCGGTGCCTGCAAGATCTAATGTTTGACACCCGTGGGCCGGGATCGACGCCTGGTAAGCGTTATCGACACAGGCAGGGCAGCGCGGAGAAACCGGAGCGGACACAAAGTACGTGAGGATTTTGAGCACTGCCCAAGGCCAAAATGGCAAGCAAGATAGCAAATTGGGATTGAGCACTTCCGGCCCCTCATTTAGCCACGTTACGATGGACTAAGGCTTATGGCATATACCACTTTTTCTCAGAATAAAAACAACCCGTTGCTGGAGCCGATGTTTTTCGGCCAGTCGGTCAATGTTGCCCGCTACGACCAACAAAAGCATGAAATATTCGAAAAACTGATCGAGAAACAATTGTCCTTCTTCTGGCGTCCAGAGGAAGTTGATGTCTCCCGTGACCGCATCGACTATCAGGCGCTGCCGGAGCATGAGAAGCACATCTTTATCAGCAACCTGAAGTACCAAACGCTGTTGGACTCCATTCAGGGGCGCAGCCCGAATGTCGCCCTGCTACCGCTGATCTCCATCCCGGAGCTGGAAACCTGGGTGGAAACCTGGTCGTTCTCTGAGACCATCCACTCACGTTCTTATACTCATATCATCCGTAATATCGTCAACGATCCGGCGCTGGTGTTCGACGATATCGTTACCAATGAAGAGATCCTCAAGCGTGCGAAAGACATTTCTGGCTACTATGATGATCTGATCGAAATGACCAGCTACTACCATCTGCTGGGGGAAGGCCGCCACCAGGTGAACGGCAAAACCGTCACCGTCAACCTACGCGCACTGAAAAAACAACTCTATCTGTGCCTGATGAGCGTCAACGCGCTAGAGGCGATCCGCTTCTACGTCAGCTTCGCCTGCTCGTTCGCCTTCGCGGAACGTGAACTGATGGAAGGTAACGCCAAGATCATCAAATTGATTGCCCGTGATGAAGCGCTACACCTCACTGGCACTCAGCATATGCTTAACCTGATGCGTTCCGGTGCTGATGATCCAGAGATGGCAGAAATCGCCGTAGAATGCCAGCAGCAGTGCTACGATCTGTTCGTGCTGGCCGCCCAACAGGAAAAAGAGTGGGCAGAATACCTGTTCCGTGACGGCTCCATGATCGGCCTGAACAAGGACATTTTGTGTCAGTATGTGGAGTACATCAGCAATATCCGCATGCAGGCAGTTGGCCTTGAGCTGCCATTCAAAACCCGCTCCAACCCGATCCCCTGGATCAACGCTTGGCTGGTGTCCGACAACGTACAGGTAGCACCACAGGAAGTAGAAGTCAGCTCTTATCTGGTTGGTCAGATCGACGCAGAAGTGCATGCCGATGATCTGAGCGATTTCGAGCTATAAGCGATGGCGACACCTACCGTGAAGCTGCGTACCACCGGTACGCAGTTTACCTGCCCAAAAAGTGAACACTGCCTGCTTGAGGTACTGGAACTGCATGCGGTTGAAGTGGAGTACCAGTGTCGCTCTGGCTACTGTGGTGCCTGCCGCCTGAAGCTGGTGAAAGGGGAAGTGGCCTATTGCCAACCACCGCTGGCGTTAATCAATGACGGCGAGATCCTGCCCTGCTGTTGCATGCCGCTAACGGACATCGAGCTGGATATCTGATTCACAATAATAGACTGCAATCATCTGGATATCCCCCTGTGACTTGCGAGTTGCCGCGTTGTTGGTTGCAGTTTGAAAAGCGCCGGGTATAAATAGCAAAATCGTAATATAGACAACAGGTAACCTGTGAATCACATGCTTTAACCGCAGAAGGGCTACCATAGCGATATCTATCCGCCTTGTCGCACACACAGTGCCCAAGACGAACAGTCTCAAATAATCGCAGTAAAGAGTAACAGCATTCCCATAACATGAGTTCCCACTATAATATTAGGATTAATAAAGGATACTTCACTGCCATCAAGCATTCTTTACTCGACGATCTCAATAATCTCCAACCCACTGTTTTTGCCACACACTTGGCCACCGTCCAACCAGCGCCGCAGCATGTCCAACGCCAGCATTGCCACCGATGCTTGTCGCAGTTGCAAGCTGTGGTGAGAGGCGCGGTAACGCACGGTTTGCCCCATGCCGCCGCGCGGCGTGTGCAGTACAACGCTAACCTGATCGTCGCTCATAGCGCTGACTGCCAACACCAGCGGGGCACCAGCCAGCTCCGCCAATGAACGGGCGCGCACCAGGGTAGATCCTAGCGTCTCAACACAGTGGGCAGGCAGCAGTTCCCCCTCCACCAGCGGCGCGCCTGCACGCTGTAGTTGCAGATTGAGCAACCCGCCACTGAACTGCTCGCTCAGAGCCAACGTCAACCCCTGCTGATGTAACCGCTGTGTCAGCACTGCTGGCAATCCGGTCGTGCCTTCAAAGATGCAGTTGTCTCCCGCCACCTCCCGCACCTGCTCCCAGGCCAGCATCATTTCAGCGCGTCGGCTTAGCGGGCCAGTGAGCTTCAATTCGATAATCGGGCTGGAAGAGCGATAACCCAATACTACGTCTGGGGGTAGCACCATGTCATCGAGTTCCTCCGCCAGATCGCTTTCGGAGGTGCCGAAGGTGGTCAAACGCAGGCACAGCGGAGGTTCCGGCAGGGCAAAGCGCTGGCGCAGGCGCGGCACAATCTGCTGCTCGATCATCACTTTGAACTCCGACGGAACGCCGGGGGTGAAGAACATCAGGCAGTGATTCAACTGCAAACTGAAACCGCACGCGGTGCCGACCGGATTATCCAGCATCTCGGCGTTAGCCGGTATCTGCGCCTGTTTGCGGTTGGAGGCAGCCATCGGCCGACCGCGCTTGGCGAAATAGGCCTCAATACGTGCCAGCCATGCGACATGTTCAACCAACCCTACGCCGCAGGCATTAGCGGCGGCCAATGCGCTGAGATCATCGCTGGTTGGCCCTAAACCGCCATTAACGATCAGCACGTCGGCAATGTGGCTACGTTCTTGCAGTGTCTCGATCAAAGAAAAGAGGCTGTCCCCTACCGTTTCGCGCCTGCTCATTGGCATACCTTGCTCGAACAGATAATCCGCTAGCCAGGCGGCGTTGGTATCAATAATTTGCCCGTGCAACACCTCATCACCGGTGCTGAGCATCTCCACCCTTAACATCGATTTCTCCCCTATTTTTTGATCATTCCATGATAGAAGGCCGTCAATAATTTTTCACCCAATACCCTCACCAGTCTATACCAAGGCGTCACCTTCCTTTAGGGATAAAAACTCAAAAAATTCTTAATTAATCAAATAAATGTAAAACGGTAAAAACAAGAATAAAACTTACCAAGGCGATACTAAAAATCACTCAGACCCATTTGCCGTAGGCGTTCAATAGGTCTACAACTATTAATGTATTAACCAAGATCAAAGACGACAGTTCTTTGGCAACATGATGATGTTGAACGTTTAAACCGCCCGAGCCTTAACCCAAATACGATAAGGAGCACATGATGAGCAAGAAAGGACTGACCACCACCGCTGGCGCACCGGTTGTTGACAACAACAACGTGATCACCGCAGGAAAACGCGGACCGATGCTTCTGCAAGACGTTTGGTACTTAGAAAAACTGGCCCACTTTGACCGCGAGGTCATCCCTGAGCGCCGCATGCACGCTAAAGGTTCTGGTGCCTACGGCACCTTCACCGTCACCCACGATATTACCCAATATACCCGCGCGAAAATCTTCTCCGACATTGGCAAAAAAACCGACATGTTTGTCCGCTTCTCCACCGTGGCTGGCGAGCGCGGCGCTGCCGATGCCGAGCGTGATATTCGCGGCTTCGCCATGAAGTTCTATACCGAAGAGGGCAACTGGGATCTGGTGGGCAATGATACACCCGTGTTCTACCTGCGTGATCCGCTGAAGTTCCCCGACCTTAACCACGTAGTGAAACGTGATCCGCACACCAACCTGCGCAACCCGGTGTACAAATGGGATTTCTTCTCCCTCCAGCCAGAATCGTTGCACCAATTGACCATCGATTTCAGCGATCGCGGCCTGCCGAAATCCTACCGTCATATGCACGGCTTCGGTAGCCACACCTATAGCTTCATCAATGCCGATAACCAGCGTTTCTGGGTGAAGTTCCACTTCATCTGCCAACAGGGCATTGAAAATCTGATGGATGACGAGGCGGAAGCCATCATCGCCAAGGATCGCGAAAGCTCGCAGCGCGACCTGTTTGAGGCGATTGAGCGCGGTGATTTCCCTCGCTGGAAGCTACAGATCCAGATCATGCCGGAGCACCAAGCCTCGCAAACTCCTTATAACCCGTTTGATCTGACCAAGGTGTGGCCACACGGCGACTACCCGCTGATCGATGTTGGCTTCTTCGAGCTGAACCGCAACCCGGACAACTATTTTTCCGAGGTTGAACAGGTGGCGATGAACCCAGCTAACATCGTGCCAGGCATCAGCTTCTCACCGGACAAAATGTTACAGGGCCGTCTGTTCTCCTACGGTGATGCGCACCGCTACCGTTTGGGCGTGAACCATTACCAGATCCCGGTCAACGCGGCAAAATGCCCGTTCCACAATTATCACCGCGATGGCGCGATGCGCGTGGACGGTAACAGCGGCAACGGGGTAACCTACGAGCCGAACAGCTTCGGTCTGTTCCAGGATCAGCCGAACTTCAGCGAACCGCCGTTGAGTATCGAAGGTGCGGCTGAACACTGGAATCATCGCGAGGACGACGATTACTACAGCCAACCGCGCGCACTGTTTAATCTGCTGAGTGCCGAAGAACATCAACGCATGTTCACCCGCATCGCCGCTGAGCTGTCGCAAGTGCCTGAGCCGATCCAGCGCCGCCAAATCGCACTGTTTACCCAGGTGCATCCAGATTACGGTGCCGGTGTTGCTAAAGAACTCGGCCTGAAGTAAGCCGCCGCTTGGGATCAAAACCGCCCAGCCTGAACTTCAACCTGGGCGGTTTTTTACGCCGCAGAAATTTGTACCGCCACCCATTGCTGCAACTGCTGGCGCGAGATCTTGATGCCGCCCTTGTTCAACTCATTAGGCAAGTTGAACAAGGCTGCGGGGCGTTGGAAACTAGCCAGCCGTTCCTGTGCCCAATTCAGCAGTGCTTCCAGTGTCAATGGCCGCTCGCTGTCGATCACCGCCACCGGGCGTTGACCAAACTCCATATCATCCATCGGTACTACAAACACCTGCAAAATTTGTGGGTGTGTTGCCAGTACGCGCTCAATATCTTCCGGTTGTACGCCTTCCCCACCGCTGAAAAACAGGTTGTCCAGCCGACCGAAAACACGCAGTTCCCCCTGCACCATCACGCCGCGATCCTGGGTATGGAACCAGCCTTGGTCATCGGCCAGCAGTTGCAAACCACCCTGCCGCCAATAGCCCAGCGCCAGGCTCTACGCACGAACCCATATCTCTTGATTCACCAGTTTAATTTCGCAACCGTCTAACGGCAGACCAACGCCCGGCCGCGTATCAGCGCGCTTGGCACACACCGTTGAGGCCAACTCGGTCAGCCCATAGCCACACCAACAGTGGATACCCAGCGCTGCGGCTTTTTCGGTCAAGACTTCCGGGATCATCGCGCCGCCCAACAGCACCCCTTTTAGCGTCATCCCTTCGAGTGGCTGCGCCAACAGCCGCCATAGCTGCGTCGGCACCAATGAAGCATGGGTGCAGCCCACCAGCGCTTCCACCAGCGGAGACTTATCGCGCAACACCAGCGTGGCCCCCGCCGCCAACCAGCGCCAGACAATGCCCTGACCGGAAACGTGAAACAGCGGCAATGACAATAGCCAGCGATCTTGCCGCTGGAACCTCAACAATTGCCGTACCCCGGAGGCGCTGGCCAGATGACCCGCGTAGCTGTGTGCGGCGGCTTTGGGTGCACCGCTGGAACCGGAGGTCAGCGTTAGCGTTGCCAAGCGCTGTGGCACCCAAAGTACCGGATTGAACCAGCGCCGTTTGCTGGACGACAAGGCCAAGGAAATCATCGACGCAGGCAGGGCTGGCAACGCTTCCAGCAGTAGGTTAACAATCATGCCATCACGCACCACCTCATACAGCCCCACTTTCAGCTTGGCGAGCTTCTCGCCCGGTGACGCACTCAGCACCTGGAACAATTTATCAGGATCACCGCTGCACAGCGGAGCCTTACGGTAATCCGCCTGGAGTGGCAGGCGCTGTTCACACTCCGCCAGCGCACAACTGAGGCCAAAGGCGACCGAGGGTAACGGGCTGTCGGCGGGTGCTTTCCCCACCTGCCAGCTTTTTAGCCAAGCCAACGCGGCCTGAGTCGCTTGCGCCAGCGTTTCCTGACTGAATTCCGGCAGCGGCGCGATTTCTCCCCAGCCTTGCCGTTCACCCTGTTGCAGACGCACCAGCAAGCCATCGCGGGTTTTTAGCCGCTGATTGCGCAGTACCACCCCCGCTTCCATCGGCAGGCAATAGCGGTAAACCACCGCGTTACGATCCAACGCACGCATTATGGATTACGCTTAAATTTGCTGAAGTCCGGCGCGCGCTTTTCATTAAATGCATTGCGCCCTTCCTGACCTTCGTCGGTCATGTGGAACAACATGGTGGCGTTACCCGCTAGTTCTTGCAAACCGGCCTGACCATCGCAATCGGCGTTCAATGCCGCTTTCAGGCAGCGCAATGCCATCGGGCTGTTTTGCAGTATTTCGCGGCACCAGCGCACGGTTTCCTTTTCCAGATCGACCAAGGGGACGACGGTATTGACCAACCCCATCTCCAGCGCGGCTGCAGCATCATACTGGCGGCACAGAAACCAGATTTCACGCGCCTTTTTCTGGCCAACGATACGCGCCATATAAGATGCCCCCCAACCGCCATCAAAGGAACCGACCTTTGGCCCGGTCTGGCCAAAGATGGCGTTGTCCGCCGCGATGGTAAGATCGCACATCATGTGTAGCACGTGACCACCACCCACCGCATAGCCACCACGGGTTTTGGGCAGGTGCGGATCTGGCGCTGGAAGTCGAGCACGTTCAGATGATGCACGCCGCTGTCATCGCGATAGCCACCATAGTCGCCGCGCACTTTCTGATCGCCCCCGGAGCAAAAGGCTTTATCCCCCGCACCGGTGAGAATAAGGGTGCCAATGCTGTCGTCATAACGGGCATCGGCCAGCGCACTGATCATCTCTCGCACCGTATGCAGACGGAATGCATTGCGCACCTGCGGCCGATTGATAGTGATCTTGGCGATGCCCTCGGTGGACTTGTGATACAGGATATCGTCGAAAGCGCCAGAGCAATCCTGCCAGTCGATGGCGGCACATCCGAGTTCTTGTTGTGGATAAAGCATGATTCGGTTCCTTAACCAGGGTTAACGAGAAAATCTTGTAGCTCGGTGACAAAATCCTGCGGGTTGACCAGATGTGCGTTATGCCCAGCCCGCGGCACAATACGCAACGGCAGCCCGGCGTGGCGCGCCAGCCGTTGAAATTTGGCATCATTTTCGCCGCACAGTACCCGCAGTGGCACCGTCAGTTGCCGCAGTTGCGGCACCAGGAAAGGCTGTCGCCCCAATGAGGTGGCCTCCAGCATGTCAGCCACCGCCGAGCCGCTATTGTCGGCACGCGCAGTGATCAACGCTTGGCGGCGCACAGGACAGAGTTCAGTAAACACTGGCTGCTGATACCAGTCTGCCAGCCCCTCGGTGATCGGCTGGCGGCGAAAGCGTTCAGCCCAGGCGGCATCCTGTGCACAACGTTGGCTACGCCGTTGTTCACAGTCCAATCCCGGATTACTGCCTTCAATAATGGCTCCTTGCAAACCGTTATGTCGGCCATGACAAGCGTAATACATGGCGATACGCCCACCCAGCGAGTACCCTACCAGCCAGTAACGTTCAATGTGGTGTCGTCGCACAGTAGCGCTGATTTGCGCACTGATATCATCAAAACCGCCGCAGGTAACGGCAACGGAATCACCGTGACCAGGCAGATCGATGGCCAGTGATGGCCATTGCGCACAGCACGCGGCGATCGCCCGCCACTCATGGTGGTTGCCCAGCAAGCCGTGCAACCAAATCAGCCACGGACGCCCCGCTTCACCCGGTTGCAAAACGCATGTCGCCAGCCTCATTGCAGCGCCATGTGCTGCACCAGATAGCGTAGGCTCTCGGCTCCATCACTAGGCGGCACCTGTAGTTCAATCACCGTTGCCCCTCTGTGGCACCACCCCTGTTCAACCGCCTGCGCCAGTGGGTTCCAGTTTTCCGGCCGCGCATAGTTCAAGCGGAACATCGCCGCTGCATGGCTGAAATCCACGTCCTGCGGCATGCAGTAGAGACGCTGACGCTCTGCTTCCGGCGTCGGCAACAGCGAGAAAATTTGGCCGCCGTTGTTATTGACCACCAACAGCACCATGGACGTAGAACACTGGCGCAGCAGTGCCAAGGCATTGATATCGTACAGCGCGGAAAGATCGCCCACTAGCGCCAGCGTCGGTTTGGCGGTAGCACGCTGCACACCAGCAGCGGTGGAAATCAAACCGTCGATACCGCTGGCACCACGATTACTGAACACCGTATAGCCGATCGGCAGTTGACCCAACGCATCAACCAGACGCACCAGCAGGCTGTTGCCGAGAAATAACTGACCCTTTTCCGGCAGCAATTCTGGCAGCCGGTGCGCCAACTGTGCCTCGCCAAAGCGGTTAACCAAATGAGTTGCAGCCACAGCCAGCGCATCATCCGCCAACTGTACCAGTTCACTTGCCCAGCGCACGCTTGACTGTGCCGGGTGCAATGCCAACCACTGCGCCACGCTGGCACGAATACGCCGTCCAGGATGATGAGCCGGATCGAGACGCCCCGGTAAATCGTCGATCAGCCAGTATTCTTCAGGACGACAGCGCACCTGCCATTGCAGCAGGCGTTTGCCTGTCAAGCGGCTGCCAAATTGCAGCACCAGTTGCGCGCTTTGCAATATGCGTTGCGCCTGCTGCTGAGCCAGCCAGAGATCGGCACAGGGCAGCGGCTGGCCGGTCTGCGATAGCACATCACCGATCAACGCGGCCAACCAAGCCGCTCGGCCCATTCTGCTAACATCGCGCCCTCTTCAGCGCTCATACGTCCAGCCACTACCACCCCGCGCTTTTGTCGCCAGAAAAACCAGTCCGGCTGCTTCTGCACCCTGCGCTCATCTATTTCCCGTAGCCAGGGGAGGCTTTCTTGCCACCAGTCACCCAGCGCCGCCGACCACTCGGCATAGCGCTGTTCGTCACCACCGTACAGCGGTTCGGCAAATGGGCAGTTGATATGTAAAGCGCCCTGCTGTAGGCGTGCCATGGCACTATCAACAGCAGATGCCAGCCAACTGGCCGGAATATTCGGCGTCGGGCGGGGTAGATCGAGATCCAATGCCGGGTGGCGGGCATAGAGACCAGGCTGGCGAATGGCCTGATTTGCACCACAGTCGATTAATTCCGCTGGCCGATCAGCAGTGAGTAACACCAGCCGTTCACCACTTAAGCCAGCTTCGATCACTGCGGGGTAAAGATTCGCCGCTGCGGTGCCAGAGGTGACGATCACCGCTACCGGTTCACGCGCCGCCTTCGCCAAGCCTAGCGCCAGATGGCCTAACCCACGCTCATCAAAATGGGTATGGCAGATAAAAGATTGATTAGCCACCGTAGCCAGCGTCAGAGGGGTGGATCGCGATCCTGGCGCAATACAGACATGTCGCACCCCATGGCGGAATAGCGCTTCCAACAACAACGCCGCCCATCGGCGATTAAAAACACTTATCGACATAGTTTGCTCACTGGTCAGTTGGCAGGAAGGGTCTTGGGCACGGCCAATCAAGCGCCTATCCCTGTAGGCGTACAATGCTACAGCCCGTTAGGACACGGACAATACGCAACAACCAGCGCGTACAGGGAGTACGTGAGGAGGGTGAGCACTGCCCAGGGCCAAAATGGCAAAAAAAATAGCCTAATGGGATAGGCTCTGTACCCTAAGTCATTCGAGTTGCAGGAAGGCAGCAACGCAGCGACAAATCGGTTGGGAATCGATTTGAACAGCGCTTGCGCCGGGCCGCAGGCTGAACCTCAGGGATGAGGTTCATTCATCCCAGACGCTTACATCTGTAAGTGACTAGGGTGAGTGAGGAAAGCTCACGCACCGGCAACTTGAAGTATGACGGGTATAGCACCGCACCAACAGTCATAGGCTCAGTATTATATGGGTAGTTATATTCCCGGCTTTTGCGCCAGCGCAAAAAAGCGGTATATCTTTGTGACGTTATGTCAGTCAATCATTTAGTTGATAACAAAAAATAAATAAAAATAACACGATATTTTTACACTCCCATCGACACTGAGTGTCCCTCCTCCCCACCACATAAAAAAGTCGCCAAAGCGCTGAGAGGTATTCCCAGAAATTTCGCTGGTATGCTAGGGAAGGCGTTGATCTGATGGTTTATCGTTTTGTGCCTGATACCGGCGACCTTATCTGGATCGATCATGGCCCCGTTGCAGGCCACGAGCAGGGAGGCCACCGATCAGCAGTGGTACAACACAATCGTGGCGTGAACGATATTCTGATTGCCTGTGTTGATGGCCTGACGGAGTTCCCGGAAGCAATAAAACAGCATTGCCCCTAATATAGAAGTTCACCTGTGCATCATCCAGCCGATCCGCAACTCAATGAAATATTCAGCCTGTCGTGTTACTTCCGATATCCCGCGAACGATCCCTTAGGTAATTGACACCACGCATGCCAATGCATCGTCAGTGCAGAAAGCTGACCAAAACGAAAGGTGCTTTCTCGAATGAAAACAGCCTGCTCAAGTGACTCAATCTGGGGTTAGTGAATGTGCAGAAAAAATGGACAATGCCGATCCAGAGGTGGAATTTGACATTGTCCCAAGTGGCGATTTATTTTGAAAGTCGCCTCGATAAAGTGATGACGTGGTAATGATTTTTAACGTGACACAGAATTCTGAACGCGCTCTGCTTACATTTACACGCCACCAGGTGCCTATATTGCCTACTACTGCGATAGCTGCCGTCATTTTTTAACGTGCCACCGCGTTCTGCTGCTCCCCGCTTAAATGTGCAGTTCCTGCGATAAACACGCGATGAGTGAGTCAGTATCAAGCAAGTTGATACTGACTCACTCATGCATCTGCTTTGCTTATTATGTAGTGGTCAACTAAAACTGGCCACCGCGTTAGAGTTTTTCCAGTATCGGTTTTCCGATTCGTTTGGTGGTAACCCACCGTTATATTCATGCGGCCTGAGCGCGCTGTAATACCCAACGATATAGTCCGTTATTGCGTGGGCTGCATCGCTGAAGTTTATGTAACCCGTCACCGGTACCCATTCGTTCTTCAGACTCCTGAAGAAGCGCTCCATTGGGCTATTATCCCAGCAGTTTCCACGCCGACTCATACTCTGTCTGATCCGATACCTCCACAGTGACTGCCGGAACTGTCTGCTTGTGTAATGGCTGCCCTGATCGCTGTGGAACATCACTCCGGCTGGTTTTCCCCGGGCCTCCCACGCCATCTCCAGCGCTTTGATGGTCAGCCTGCTGTCCGGTGAGAACGACATTGCCCAGCCCACCGGTTTTCTCGCGAACAGGTCGAGAACAACGGCGAGGTAGGCCCAGCGCCTGCCTGTCCAGATATAGGTCACATCGCCACACCACACCTGATTAGGCTCTGTCACTGCGAACTGCCGCTCAAGGTGATTCGGGATAGCGATGTGTTCAAGGCCACCGCATTTATACCGATGAGTGGGCTGTTGACAACTGACCAGCCCCAGCTCTTTCATGAGCCTGCCGGCGAGCCATCGTCCCATCCTGAAGCCCTTCATGGTTGCCATAGTTGCGATACTCCTTGCGCCAGCAGAGCCATGGCTGACGCTATGCAGTTCCAGTACCTGGCTGCGTAATACAGCTCGTCTGCCATCTGGTTTTTCAGGACGGTTTTTCCAGTATTTGTAGCTGCTGCGATGAACCCCGAACACGTGGCAGAGTGTGACCACCGGATAATGCGCTCTGAGTTTCCCGATTATCGAGAACTGTTCAGGGAGTCTGACATCAAGAGCGCGGTAGCCTTTTTTAATATTTCGTTTTCCATTTCAATACGTTGTATTTTTTTCCTCAGCTCACGTATTTCAATTTGTTCAGGAGTAATGGGAGAGGCTTTAGGTATTTTTCCCTGCCGCTCATCACGCAACTGCTTCACCCATCGCGTCATTGTGGAAAGGCCGACATCCATAGCACTGGCTGCATCTGCCACGGTGTAGTTCTGGTCAACGACCAGTTGAGCGGATTCGCGTTTGAACTCTGCACTGAAATTTCTTTTTTTCATTGAAGCACCTGTAATGTCCTGAGGTGAGCATATCACCTCTGTTCAGGTGGCCAAATTCAGTGTGCCACTACACACACCCAGTTGATAATTGAGCTGGATCCCGAATCGGGCGTCTTTTTCCCCCGCCCGTCCTTGCAAATATTCAGCATTGAGGGTTAATAAGGGGAACGGGGTGTAGCTGATAGAGGCTGTTATGGCCTCAGCGTTGTGCTGGCGATGCTCTCTGTCGAGCAGGGCAACCTCATTACCGTAATATTTTTCATACGCCAATTTACCACCCAGTTGTGGCAACGCCGGTAACCATGACTGTAGGCGGATATCCCAGCCACGTGCCGGGCGCGCCTGATAGCCTTCCAGCTCGGGTAGATCCTGCCAGTTTGACAGGGGAAAATAGTGGTTTGTCCCCAATTTCAAGAAATCACGCCAATACTCTGCCCCTATGCCCAGACGGGCATGACGCCGGGAGAAGTCATAATCAAGGAACGTATTGCCACCCAACATCCAACCGTCATTAAACCACCGATAGCCCAGCCCCAGGTTTGACTGCTGACGGCTATCAGTATGGTGCAGGCTGCCCTGGGTGAAAAATAGCTTGTCCTTTTGTTCATACAAAGGGAAAAGCAGATCAAGTTGTGAGTTTTTAAGTGAGAAATTTTTATCCATATCCAGTTGCACCCTGGCGGTGCCAACATGGCTCAACCACTGTTGAAGATGCGCATTCGCCTGACCCGTTGCTAAACCTCTAGCCATGGAGGCTGCTGCATCACTATTGGGATGGTGAGCGAAAAATTCCCCCGTCTGCGTGGCCACAGTGGCGAGTGTTTGTGCCTGTGCATCATCCTGCGGTGATGATGGCTGCTGACCAGGGGCATTATCCCATTGCACTGCTGGCAAGGGTGCCAGTGGCACGTCTATTTCATCACCGGGTTGCAGATGCTCAAAGCTGCGGGCAAAGGTACGGAACTGGTTGAGTTTACGCAAAGATTCGTAGCTCATGTTGTATGTTTTAGCCACAGAAGCGGTGGTTTCTCCGCTCGATAAAGGGTGCACCCGTGTGCGCAAGGTGGCTAGATCCGCAGGCGCACGTAGAAAAGAAGAGGGGCTATCAGCATCAGCAGGCATAAGGGCGAGGGCCAATTCAGGCGAACGCTGAGGGAAAGCCAGGTTCATTGAGGCAGCCGAGAGCGTGTTGGGGAAAGTGACAATAAATAGTGTAAAGATATAGTTAGATAGTATTAACCAAGCGCAGGCTCGTTTAATAGAATAATAGTTAAGTAAGGTAAACACTTTAAATTATCTCTTCTTGTTAAAAAAACGAAGTCCTTCTCAATGATTCTGATTGTAACAAGAAATTTATGCGCATCGTATAGGCGGATTTTAGTTAGGTCAAAAATACAGTTTATTTCCATAGAATTATCTGAAATTTGACACAGCATATTGATTATATAAAATATCGACAAAAAGAACTTTATTAGTATAATACTCCATTTAATTATTTTTTTTAGTATTTCACGCTACATTTTAAAACCAAACGAAAACTATCACGACGTGAAAATTAATTATAATGCTAAGCGAGCATTATTTTCCCATGACGTTATGATGGGTATTAATAATGGCTCTAGCGTGATATTTTTTATATTAGTTAATTAAGTAAAAAGATGCTGTATATAATTCCGCGTCACTGCTCGCGTTGATTACACCAAATACGGCGAATACGTTTACCTTTACAAAAAAACCTCTGAAAGCAGAAAATATAAGCGCTCCATGCAATATCACCAGGCTCTTACACATTAAAGATGTCCGGTCAGCATCCACTGGCCGTTGCTTGCCTTGTAATACCATTGGAACAGGGAGCCATCGCTACCCGCGCCCTGGCTATCAAAATCATAGGTAACCGTTAGCGTGCTACCTATAAGCACGTAGCCTGTCAGTGAGGGGGGCACACTAAACGCTTTTTTGCTGCACTATTTTTTTTCGTGTTTCACACTGGCTTTTTAAAGCTGTAAAAAATCATTACGAAATAAGAATAATGGGGGTGTTAAAGCCGGTGTTATTTTTCCATGAAGTTATCTAGGGGATCAGTAATACCAGACACGTCAATAGCCTGTGAATGTAACAACTGAAAATTGAGGTAATCAAGTAATGAGTCAGCGTAAGCAACCCAAACCAGGTGCGTCCATACAGGCACAACGGCGGGTTATCGCCCTGCAGGTATGAAAATCAATGGAAGGAGGCGACAAAGGTGTCCTGATTTTATGATCCACTACGCATCGGTGACATTAGCGGGGAATGTCTTACGACATTCCCCGCTAGATCCTTAGACAAACAGCGCTGGAAGCTGTTCTCAGCCACCTCACCGATACCTACTAAACAGGGTATTGACCTATTCGCGCTGATTTTATGGGGGCCTGAGCGCCAAAGCTGACCTTTGCTGCCAGAAAGCTTATCAGAACAACGGTTGTGCCATTTGCACCAAAGTAATCAGCGGCTGCGGATAAACGCCTAGCCCCAGCACCAGCACAGCGGAGATCAGCACCACCACACCACCGGCGGTCAACGCCCAGTTGTTAGGGGTGTCGCGGCGCAATGCTTCCGGTGCGCTGAGGTACAGGCTGACAGTGACGCGCAGATAGTAGTACAGGCCAATCGCACTGCCCACCACCACCGCGCCAGCTAACCACCACAGGCGTGCGCTGACACCCACCGCAATCACGAAAAACTTACCAATAAAGCCCAAAGTCATTGGGATACCGGCCAGCGACAACATCATCACCGTCATCACCGCAGACAGGATGGGCTTATGCCAGAACAGGCCGCGGTAGGAGAACAGCGAGTCGGCATCCGGGCCACGATACGGGCTGGACATCAGGCTGACCACGCCGAATGCCCCTAGGCTACTGAATAGGTAACCCACAAGGTAAACCCCGGCAGTTTCCAACGACATCTCATGGCTATGTACCGCAATCAATGCCACCAGTAGATAGCCCAGATGCGCGATCGACGAATACCCCAGCAGACGCTTGATGTTGGTCTGACTGATGGCCATCAGGTTGCCGAACAAAATTGAACCGCAGGCGATGATCGACAACACCAGACGCAGTGCCTCACTATCAGCAGCAGGCGCATACAGGAACAGACGCATTACTACCGCGAAGATGGCAATTTTGCTGGCGGTGGCCAGGAAGGTTGCAACCGGTGCTGGTGCCCCCTGATACACATCTGGCGTCCACAACTGGAAAGGCACCAACGACAGTTTGAAACCCAGACCGACGATCATCATGCCCATGCCAGCCAAGATCAGCGGCTGGTACATCAGGTTTTCTTGCAGGCTTTTACCCAAGCCAGCCAGCGACAAATCGCCGGATTCGGCATACAGCAGCGCCATACCGAATAGCAGGAATGACGATGCGGCAGCGGACAGCAGCATGTATTTGATAGCCGCTTCCAATGGATGCTTCTGGCGGTAGGCATAGCCCACCAAGCCAAACAGCGGCAGCGAGATCAATTCAATGCCGAGGAACAAGGACGCCAAATGGTTCGCGCTCGCCAGTAAAATGCCGCCCATACTGGCGATCAACACCAGCAGGTAGAACTCTTCGCGGTTGTCCGGGTAACCGGCCAGCCACGGATAGGCGAAGGTGCAGGTTGCCAGACTGGCCAGCAGTACCAGCCCGGTATAGAACATTGCGTAGCCATCGACCCGTAGCAGCGGGGTAACGTCCATTGGGCCAGCCTGGCCGACAAAATACAGCGAGAGCAGCGCCAGGTTGAGGCCGATCACCGTCAGAGTGGCGTTGATAAAGTGGTCGCGCCGCCACGCAATGCCTAGCATCACAACCACCACCGTCAATCCGACGATCAACAGCGGTAACAGTGCGATCAGTTGTTGAGGAGTTATTGTCATGGCGAATTACGGCCTTGTGGTTGAAATTGCTGAAACTGACGAAGCAAACCAATGTTGCACGTTGCTCATGGCAACCGCAGAGGTATCAAGGATCGGCTGCGGGTAAACCCCCAGTAGAACCAGCAATACCACTAACAGCAGAATAGTGAACAGTTCGCGCGCGGTCATGCCCGGCAAGGGTTGGTCAGATTTCGGTGTGCCGTAGTAAGCACGCTGTATCATGATCAACGAGTAAACGGAGGCAAACACCAAGCCGAAGGTCGAGATCACGGTGATCACTGGCACCACCTGGAAGCTGCCGAACAGGATCATGAACTCGCCGACGAAGTTACCGGTGCCTGGCATCCCCAGTGTGGCCACCGCGAAGAACAGCGACAGCGCAGGGATGTATTTGATACGCCCCCACAGGCCGCCCATCTGACGCATGTCACGGGTGTGCAGACGTTCGTACAGTTGACCACAGATGATGAACATGCCAGCCGCAGACAGACCGTGGGCGATCATCTGGATCACCGCTCCCTGATAAGCCAACTGGCTACCGGTGTAAATGGCGATCAGCACGAACCCCATGTGGGAAACCGAGGTGTAGGCGATCAGACGCTTGATGTCGGTCTGTACGAACGCCATCCAAGCACCGTAGAAGATGCCAAACACCCCTAGCCACATGGCGATTGGCGCAAACGCATGTGAGGCTTCCGGGAACAGCGGCAGGCTGAAACGCAGCAGGCCATAGGCCGCCGTTTTCAGCAAGATCCCCGCCAGATCAACGGAGCCAGCAGTCGGTGCCTGGCTGTGTGCATCCGGCAACCAGCCGTGCAGCGGCACCACCGGCATTTTTACCGCGAAGGCGATGAAGAAGCCCAACATCAACAGGTATTGCACGTTATGCGACATCGGGGTGTGCAGCAGGTTTTCGTAATCGAAAGTCCATACACCGGTGGCGTTGCAGTGCACAAATACCAGGCCCAAAATGGCAATCAGCATCACCATCCCACTGGCTTGGGTGTAGATGAAGAACTTGGTAGCCGCAGTGATGCGAGTTTTCCCATCCGATGCCTTGTGCCCCCACAGGGCGATCAAAAAGTACATCGGCACCAACATCATTTCCCAGAAGAAGAAGAACAGGAACATGTCGATGGCCAGAAACACGCCGATCACGCCGCCCAGTATCCACAGCAGGTTCAGGTGAAAGAAACCCTGATATTTCTGGATTTCACGCCAGGAGCAGAGGATCGCCAACACGCCAAGCAGGCCAGTCAGCACCACCATCAACAACGATAGGCCGTCCAGCGCCAGGTGGATGGAAATGCCAAAGCGTGGGATCCACGGCAGCAGGAACTCGCTTTGCCACTGCGGAATGCCTTGTGGCATGGTCAGTGTGTAGCCCCCCTGTAACCACAGTTGCAGAGAAAGCACCAACGTCAGCCCCATTGTGATCAACGCTATCCAGCGCGGTACCTTAGTACCAAAGCGCTCCAACTGCCAGCACAGCAGACCGCCGATAAAGGGGATAAGAATTAGCCAAGGTAATAGCATGGCGTTTTGTGTCCCTTGATTCTACCCTTCGTCTTTCAAGCTGGTGCGTTGTTGGCTACCTATGCTCACCCCAGGAGCTTACTTCAGTAAGTTCCTGGGGGCCACGTACTTGCCGCCTAGCCCCAACTCGAAATTCTTGGGTATAAAGCAAAAACATTGTACATAGCGCTGAATATAAAGAGCGCTACGCCCGATAACCGTATTCGAATGGTTCTGTTAAACCAACATCAACAGCGCCAATACGACCACTGCACCCACCCCCATAGAGGCGATATACCAACGTACCTGGCCGTTCTCACTCACCGTCAGGCCACGGTTCCCCCAGCGGGAGAATATAGCCGGTAGGTTCATCAGCGAGTTCAGCGGATCACGTTGCAACAGCTTCGCAATGCCCAGGTACGGTTTGACGAAGACTTTGCCATACAGCCAGTCGAAACCCCAGGCATGGAACCACCAGGTTGAGAAGAAACGCCCCAGTGTGCTGTTGGCGATGCGGGTCACCAGGCTGCGTTTGCCCAGCCACAGTGCAGCCGCCAGCAGGATGCCGACGATAGCCACTACGCCGGAGGTGATTTCAAGCCGCAGCACGCTACCCTGCGCCAGCTCGGTAGTCTCCGGCAGTACGCCTTGCAGCGGTGGTACGATCATCGCACCGATGAAGGTGGATAGCACCAGCAGAACCAGCAGCGGTAGGTGGTGAGCGATACCAATACCTGCGTGGGCTTTGATTTTCTCTTCGCCGTGGAACACGATGAAAATCATCCGGAAGGTGTATAGCGAGGTCATGAACGCACCGACCAGACCGACAGCCATCAGATTGAGGTGACCGCTGGCCATCGCGCCCGCCAGGATCTCATCCTTGCTGAAGAAGCCAGCGGTGATCAGCGGCAAGGCCGACAATGCCGCACCGCCAACCAGGAAGCAGACATAGACCAGCGGAATGCTCTTGCGCAAGCCGCCCATCTTGAAAATGTTTTGCTCATGGTGGCACGCCAGGATCACCGAACCGGCTGACAGGAACAACAGCGCTTTGAAGAACGCGTGGGTCATCAGGTGGAAGATCGCCGCGTCCCACGCTTGCACGCCCAGCGCCAAGAACATGTAGCCTATCTGGCTCATGGTGGAGTAAGCGAGCACGCGTTTGATGTCGGTCTGCACCAGCGCGGCAAAGCCAGCCAGCAGCAGGGTTACTGCACCGACGATGCCCACCAGATGCAGCACTTCCGGTGCCATCAGGAACAGGCCGTGCGTGCGGGCAATCAAGTAAACGCCTGCGGTCACCATGGTTGCCGCGTGGATCAGAGCAGAAACCGGGGTTGGCCCCGCCATCGCGTCCGCTAGCCATGTTTGCAACGGCAACTGCGCCGATTTACCCACCGCGCCGCCCAGCAGCATCAGGGTTGCCCAGGTGAGGGTGGTATCACCTAGCGCCAACTTCTGCGGTGCCAAGAGAGTCAGCTCACGGATATTCAGGGTGCCCAGCTCGTTGTAGAGGATAAACAGCGCGAACGCCAGGAACACGTCGCCAACGCGGGTCACAATGAAGGCTTTCATCGCCGCCGCACCATTGGCCCGATTTTTGTAGTAGAAGCCGATCAGCAGGTAGCTGCACAGGCCCACGCCTTCCCAACCCAGGTACATCAACAGCAGGTTGTCCGCCAGCACCAATACCACCATGCTGGCGATAAACAGGTTGGTGTAGGCAAAAAAGCGCGAGTAGCCTTCTTCACCACGCATGTACCAGGAAGCGAACATGTGGATGAAGAAACCAACACCGATGACCACTGACAGCATGGTCAGCGACAGGCCGTCCAGTGTCAGGATCACGCCAATATTGAAGTTGCCGACAGTCATCCAGTTCCATAGGCTTTGCTCGAACAGTGGCACGCCAGCGGCTTTCTGGGTGAGGAAGTCCATCGCCACATAAACTGTGACCAACGCGGCCAGGCCGATAGAGCCTACGCCGACGATTGCCGCCGTGTTCTCAGACCCTTGACCACGGGAAAAGGCCAACAGCAGGAAGCCGATCAACGGGAGCAGAATGGTTAAATATAGTAGGTTCATCCGCGCATCTCACTGAGAGTATCAATATTCAGAGTGTGACGACGGCGGTAGAGCTGTAGTAGCAGCGCCAAACCGATGCTGGCTTCGGCTGCCGCCAGGCTGATCGCCAGGATGTACATCACTTGCCCATCCGCTTGGCCCCAGTAGCTGCCCGCCACGATAAACGCCAACGCCGCAGCGTTGATCATCACTTCCAAACTGATCAGCATAAACAACAGGTTGCGGCGCACCAGCAGTCCGCTTAGTCCAAGCACAAATAGGACGGCCGCCAGGATCAGGCCGTGTTGAAAAGGGATCATGCTTGCTCCTCCGATTTTCTTCTCGTCATTTCGCTGTTGCCCAGCACCTCGCCCGACTTGTGCTCACGGCCAATGTGGAAGGCGACAACCAGCCCCGCCAACAGCAGCATTGAAGCCAATTCAACCGCCAGCACGTAAGGCCCAAACAGGCTGATACCCACAACTTTAGCATCCACCATCTCGCCGCTGATATCTTGATCAGATAGGCTACGGATGGCGATAATCAGCACCACCAACAATACCAGCGACATCAGCCCGGGGCCGATCCACACCGATGGCTTCATCCATGCGCGTTCCTGCTGCTGCACCGCGTTACCGAGGTTCAGCATCATCACCACAAACACGAACAACACCATGATGGCCCCCGCGTAGACGATGATTTCCAGCGCACCAGCAAAGTAAGCGCCGAGGGAGAAAAAGACTGCCGAGATCGCCACTAGTGTGACGATCAGATACAGCAATGCATGCACAGGATTGGTATGGGTGATCACACGAAGCGTTGCGGCCACCGCCACTAAACCTGCCAGATAAAATACAATTTCCATGCTTGGCTTGCTCCTTACGGCAACAGAGCTTTGACGTCGATCGGTTTGGCTTCGTTTTCGGCTTCGCCTTTGGCTTTGCCGTCAATCGCCATACCGGCCATCCGGTAGAAGTTATATTCCGGATATTTACCCGGCCCCGATATCAAGAGATCTTCTTTTTCATACACCAGATCCTGGCGCTTGAACTCACCCATTTCGAAATCTGGCGTCAGTTGAATAGCGGTGGTCGGGCAGGCCTCTTCGCACAGGCCGCAGAAGATGCAGCGCGAGAAGTTGATGCGGAAGAATTCCGGATACCAGCGGCCGTCTTGCTGTTCTGCTTTTTGCAACGAGATACAACTGACCGGGCAGGCCACCGCACACAGGTTACAGGCGACACAACGCTCTGCGCCATCCGGGTCACGCGTCAGCACGATGCGGCCCCGGTAGCGCGGCGGCAGGTAAACCGGTTCTTCTGGATACATTTGGGTTTCGCGCTTGGCGAAGGCATGCAGGCCAATCATCCAAATGCTGCGCACCTGGGTGCAGAAACCAACCACTAACTCTTTCAATGTCATGGTTTATTCACCCCTTATTGAGCGTTGTACAAAATGACTGCGGCGGTTGCCAGCAGGTTCAGCAGCGTCAGCGGCAGGCACACTTTCCAGCCAAAAGACATCACCTGGTCGTAGCGCGGGCGCGGCAAGGCAGCACGGATCAGAATGAACATCATCATGAAGAAGGCCGTTTTCACTGCAAACCAGATGAAGGGTGGCAGGAGTGGCCCCTGCCAACCACCGAAGAACAACGTCACAATCAGGGCGGATACGGTGACGATACCGATATATTCACCCACGAAGAATAAACCGAATTTCATGCCAGAATATTCGATGTGATAGCCATCAGCCAGTTCCTGCTCGGCTTCCGGTTGGTCAAACGGGTGACGGTGACACACCGCTACACCGGCAATCGCAAAGGTCACAAAACCAAAGAACTGCGGGATGACGTTCCAGAGGTGCGCCTGCGATTGAACAATGGCCTGCATGTTGAAAGACCCCGCCTGCGCTACCACGCCCATCAACGATAGGCCGATAAACACTTCATAGCTCAGGGTTTGCGCCGAGGCGCGCATCGCCCCCAACAGCGAGTATTTGTTGTTGCTCGACCAGCCAGCGAACAGCACGGCGTACACCGTCAGGCCAGCCATCATCAGGAAGAACAAAATGCCGATGTTGAGATCAGACACCGCCCAGGTCGGGCTGACCGGAACGATGGCAAAGGCCAATAACAGGGAAGTGAAAGCGATCATCGGTGCCAAGGTGAAGATCACCCGATCAGAGAACCTCGGAACCCAGTCTTCCTTGAAGAACATTTTGATCATGTCAGCGACCAGTTGCAGCGATCCCCCCCAGCCGACGCGGTTTGGCCCATAACGGTTCTGGAACAAGCCGAGCAAACGGCGTTCGCCAAAACTCATTAATGCGCCGCAAACCACCACCACCAGTAGGATCACTACCGCTTTTAGGATGGCGATCAGAATGGCGATCACCTCAGGGGTAAACCAGCTCATTGTGTTGCCTCCCGCAGATTTTCAACCGTTGCACCCACCAAAATCGGCGAGATCCCTGGCAAGCCAAGCGGCAAACCAACCTGGCCCTGAGCTAAGGTTGCGCTCAGGCGTACCGGCAGACGCAGCCACTGCCCTGCACAACTGAACTCCAACATGCTGCCAGTGTTAACGCCGAGCTGTGCGGCATCGGCTGGGTTCACCATCACGTAGGCATCCGGCATGCGCTGCTGGATCACGCTGGAGCGCTGCGACATTTCATCGCTGCCGAACAGATGGTAGTAAGGCGCGACACGCCAACCGTCGATCGGGTTAAAAGCGGCAGGCACCTGGGTGAAATAGTTCAGGCTACCCTCCCCCGCTTCGATCAAGCGCACGCCCGGATCGCCATGGCGTAGCTTGCCGCCCACTTCGGCCTGGAACTTGTTCCAGGCCTGCGGTGAGTTCCAGCCTGGTGCCCAAGCGAACGGGATCTGTTGACGATCGGCCAGCGGGCTGTTGTTACCTTCCATCGAGAAGGCGAACATGGAGTCTTTATCCTGCGGCTGACGCGGTTCATGCACGCTGATGTTGGCACGCATGGCGGTACGGCCGCTGGATCGATGCGGAGAGCGCGCCAGTTTCTGCCCGCGAATGCGGAAGCTCGCATCCGGCGCAGCATCGACGATACCCTGTAGCTGCGGCAAGGCGGCGACGCAAGCAGCGATGACGTCATCAAGCTGCGTCCAGTCCACGTGGCAGTTGGTGTAGGTGGCGTGCAGCGCATGCATCCAGCGCCAACTTTCCAGCATCAGGGTGAACTGATTCTTTTTGGCATCATCGTAGTAAGCCGGATCGTACACTTGGAAAAAGCGCTGCGCACGACCCTCCTGGTTGATCAGCGTGCCATCGCTCTCGGCGAAGCTGGCCGCCGAGAGGATCAGGTTGGCCTTGTCCATGATGGCGGTGCGCTGATGGTCGGCGACGATCAGGTTGCTGACCTCGGCCAGCGCCGCGTTCACTTGCGCCACCGGCGCATGGCGATAGAGATCGTTCTCCATCACGATGGCGGTATCAGCCGCGCCACTGATCAATTGCTCTAAAGCCTGATCGAGTGAACCGCCGCCGATCATTGCCAGCCCCATGCTGTTGGCGGCACCCGCCACGAAGGTGATGCCGACGTCAGCTCCACGGCCTTTCAACGCTTTGGCGATGTTCGCCGCCGCTTCGATGATGGCTTCGCTGCCGGCGTTGCTGCCGGTGATGATCAACGGTTTGCGGGCATCAGTCAGCGCCTGCACGATGATGTCGACTTTCTTGTTCAGGCCATCAGCCAGGTCGTTCACTGCCGGTGCGGCGTTGTCCAGCGCATGCGCAATGGCAAAACCAAGGCGTGCCTGCTCGTCTACTGGCGCGCGGTAGTTCCAGGCAGCGACGTCGTCTAGGCGAGTGTTATCCACATTGGTGGTGAACAGCGGGTATTTGGCCTGCTGGCCAATGTTCTGCACCGCTGCGATCTGCCAGTCGGCAACGCGCTGCGCCGCCGCCATCGCCCGTGCCTTGCCCTTAACGGCCTGGCGTACCGACAGCGCGATGCGCGCACCGGTTTGTGTCAGGTCTTCACCCAGCACCAGCACCGCGTCGTACTCTTCGATTTCGCGCAGTGCCGGAGTGTGAATGCCGCCGTTTTTCAGCACTTTCAGCATCAGCGCCAAGCGCGACTGTTCGGCCTGAGCGATGCCGGTATAGTAGTTCTCAGCACCGACCAGTTCACGCAGCGCGAAGTTGCTTTCCAGGCTGGCACGCGGCGAACCAATGCCGATGGTTTTTTTCGCCTGACGCAGAATATCTGTAGCACCCTGCATCGCCTGTTCAGCGTTTAAGGTGATCCAGTCGTTACCACGTAACTGCTGCGGTTGACGCGGACGATCCTGGCGGTTGACATAGCCGTAACCGAAACGGCCACGATCGCACAAGAAATAGTAGTTTACGCTACCGTTGTAGCGGTTTTCGATGCGGCGCAGTTCACCATAGCGCTCACCTGGGCTGGTATTACAGCCAATGCTGCACTGCTGGCAGATGCTTGGCGCAAACTGCATATCCCATTTGCGGTTGTAGCGTTCGGAGTGGGTTTTGTCAGTGAATACGCCGGTTGGGCAGACTTCCACCAGGTTGCCGGAGAACTCGCTTTCCAGCGTGCCGCTTTCGGTACGGCCGAAGTAGACGTTGTCGTGCGCACCATAGACGCCGAAGTCGGTGCCATCCGCATAATCTTTGTAGTAACGCACGCAGCGGTAGCAGGCAATGCAGCGGTTCATCTCGTGCGAGATAAATGGCCCTAGTTCCTGATTGTTGTGGGTACGCTTGGTGAAACGGTATTTACGGAAGCTGTGGCCGGTCATTACTGTCATGTCTTGTAGGTGGCAGTTACCGCCCTCTTCACAAACCGGACAGTCGTGCGGGTGGTTGGTCATCAACCACTCGACCACGCTTTCGCGGAACTGTTTCGCCTCACCATCGTCGATGGAGATAAAGGTTCCATCGGATGCCGGTGTCATACAAGACATTACCAAACGGCCACGCGTATCTTCCGCGTTTTGGTATTGCTTTACCGCACATTGGCGGCAAGCGCCGACGCTTCCCAGCGCCGGATGCCAGCAAAAATAAGGAATATCAAGGCCGAGAGAAAGGCAAGCCTGCAACAGGTTGTCCGCACCCTCTACATCGTATTCTTTGCCGTCTACATGAATCGTAGCCATAGTCAGCATGCTTCCAG
Organism: Serratia symbiotica; assembly: GCF_000821185.2. NCBI lineage: Bacteria > Pseudomonadati > Pseudomonadota > Gammaproteobacteria > Enterobacterales > Yersiniaceae > Serratia > Serratia symbiotica. Next base: position 1,532,768 of record NZ_CP050855.1, read on the forward strand.
TTGGCCTGAAATAACCTTCATCCTTTACGTTGCTGCTGCGTTGGCTGCCTGTGTTCACACCGATCATTGAGTTCACTAAACTCCCGGCGTTTCCCTCAGTTGCCGTCTTGCTGCCACGTAAATGATGGGGCCATTCTTCAAGCGTTAATTATAAAATCTTTTTTAAGCGCAGCATTGAGATGCCCTATTTGACGCCTCTCATTTGCCTGAAGCGTTACCAACGTTGCTTCAGCAGATTATTCGGCTGAATGCCGCCAATCGCATGGGCGTGATTGCCATAGTGCTGAGCGGCAATGCCTGCTTCAAACTCTGCACGGAAATATTTAATCGCGCTTTGCAGTGGCTCTACGGCACCTGGCGCGTGGGCGCAGAAGGTTTTACCCGGTCCGAGGGAACGGCATAGCTGCTCAAGGGTTTCGATATCCCCCGGCCGCCCTTCGCCATTTTCCAGCGCGCGCAGGATCTTCACGCTCCACGGCAGGCCGTCGCGGCAGGGCGTACACCAGCCACAAGACTCGCGGGCGAAGAACTCTTCCAGGTTGCGCACCAGCGGCACCATGCCGATCTCATGGTCTACCGCCATCGCCAGCGCGGTGCCGAGACGGCTACCGGCTTTGCCGATCGCGCCATATTCCATCGGTAGATCGAGGTGTTCAGCGGTCAGGAAGTCGGTACCCGCACCGCCCGGTTGCCAGGCTTTAAAACGCAGACCCTCACGCATGCCGCCAGCGTAATCCTCCAAGATCTCACGCGCTGTGGTACCGAACGGCAGTTCCCAGACGCCCGGATTTTTTACCCGGCCAGAGAAACCCATCAGCTTGGTGCCTTTATCTTCACTATTGGAAATACCGGTGTACCATGCCACGCCATTCGCCAGGATCGCCGGCACATTGCACAACGTTTCTACGTTGTTGACGCAAGTCGGTTTGCCCCATGCGCCAGCAGAGGCCGGGAATGGCGGCTTGGAGCGTGGGTTGGCGCGGCGGCCTTCCAGAGAATTGATCAAGGCGGTTTCTTCACCGCAGATATAGCGGCCAGCACCGGTGTGAACCATCAGTTCGAAATCAAAACCAGTGCCGAGAATGTTCTTTCCCAAGTAGCCGGCGGCGGTGGCTTCCGTGATGGCGCGGCGCAGGTGCGCCGCCGCTTCGATGTACTCGCCGCGCAGGAAGATGTAACCGCGATAGGCTTTCAGCGCAAAGGCGGAGATCAGCATGCCTTCCACCAGCAGGTGCGGCAACTGCTCCATCAGCAAACGGTCTTTATAGGTACCCGGCTCCATTTCATCGGCATTACATAGTAGGTAACGGATGTTCATTGAGGGGTCTTTTGGCATCAGGCTCCATTTCATACCGGTGGAGAAACCTGCGCCGCCACGGCCTTTCAGCCCGGCGTCTTTCACCAGATTAACGATCTCATCCGGTGCCAGTTCCCTGAGGGCTTTCTCTGCACCAGCATAGCCGTTCTTGCTGCGATACTCATCCAACCACAGCGGCTGTTTGTCATCGCGCAACCGCCAGGTCAGCGGGTGTGTTTCGGGAGTGCGTATAATGTCTTTAATCATTGATACTGCTCCAGTAGCGTCTCGATATCTTCAGGCTTTAGCTGACTGTGTGTGTCCTCATCAATCATCATGGTCGGCCCTTTATCGCAGTTGCCCAAGCAGCAGGTCGGCAGCAGAGTGAAGCGGCCATCAACAGTGGTTTGACCCGGCTTGATGTTCAGCTTCTGTTCTATCGCGGCCTGAATACCCTGATAACCGGTGATATGACAAACAACGCTGTCACAATAACGGATCACATGACGCCCTACCGGCTGACGGAAAATCTGGCTATAGAATGTGGCCACGCCTTCTACATCGCTGGCAGGAATGCCTAACACTTGCGCGATGGCGTAAATCGCACCGTCTGGAACCCAGCCGCGCTTCTTCTGCACAATTTTCAGCGCTTCGATAGACGCGGCGCGCGGATCTTCGTAATGGTGCTTTTCATGCTCGATCGCATCACGTTCTTCCGCACTCAGTTCAAACGCACCAGCGCCGCTCTGAGGAGTGGCTGCATTGATAGGCTTAAGCGCATCGTTGACTGCGTGATTGTCTTTTTGAGAGTGCATAGTTAGCGGTCCACATCTGACATGACAAAATCGATACTACCCAGATAAACGATCAGGTCGGAGACCAGGCTGCCACGGATCACCGCCGGTATTTGCTGTAGGTGCGCAAAGCTTGGCGTACGTACCCGGGTGCGGTAGCTCATGGTGCTGCCGTCACTGGTCAGGTAGTAGCTGTTGATCCCTTTGGTGGCTTCGATCATCTGGAATGATTCGTTGGCTGGCATCACCGGCCCCCAGGAAACTTGCAAGAAGTGGGTGATCAGCGTTTCGATATGCTGCAACGTGCGCTCTTTCGGCGGTGGCGTGGTCAGTGGGTGATCGGCCTTGAACGGGCCTGCCGGCATGTTGTTCAGGCATTGTTCGAGGATACGCAGGCTCTGGCGCAGTTCTTCCACCTTCAGCATCACGCGGGTGTAGCAGTCGCTGTGGCCGTCGCCAACCGGAATTTCAAAGTCGAAATTCTCATAACCGGAATACGGACGCCATTTGCGCACGTCGAACTCGATGCCAGTGGCGCGCAGGCCTGCGCCAGTGACGCCCCACTCCAACGCTTCTTTAGCGTTATAAGACGCCACTCCCACGGAACGGCCTTTCAAGATACTGTTCTTGAGTGCCGCCTTGACGTAGGAATCCAGGCGTTTCGGCATCCACTCAAGAAACTCGCGCAGCAGGCGATCCCAGCCGCGTGGCAGGTCATGCGCCACGCCACCAATGCGGAACCAAGCCGGGTGCATGCGGAAACCGGTTATCGCTTCCACCAGATCGTAGATTTTCTGACGATCGGTAAAGGCGAAGAACACGGGAGTCATGGCACCGACGTCCTGAATGAAGGTGCTGATGTACAGCAGGTGGCTGTTGATGCGGAACAGTTCGGACAGCATCACGCGGATGGTATCAACACGCGCCGGCACCTCGATGCCTGCCAACTTTTCAACCGCCAGCACGTAAGGCATCTCATTCACACAGCCGCCGAGATACTCAATGCGGTCGGTGAACGGAATGTAGCTGTGCCAAGACTGACGCTCACCCATCTTCTCGGCACCGCGATGGTGGTAGCCGATGTCAGGTACGCAGTCGATGATCTCTTCGCCGTCCAGTTGCAAGATGATGCGAAATGCCCCGTGTGCCGAGGGGTGATTTGGGCCAAGGTTGAGGAACATGAAATCCTCGTTCTCGGTGCCACGTTTCATGCCCCAGTCTTCCGGCTTAAAGGTCAGTGCTTCCATTTCCAGATCTTCTTTCTGTTTGGTCAACACGAAAGGATCGAACTCGGTGGCACGTGCCGGGTAGTCTTTACGTAGCGGGTGACCCTCCCAGGTTTGGGGCATCATGATGCGCGTCAGGTGCGGGTGCCCATCAAAGGTGATACCGAACATTTCCCAGGTTTCGCGCTCATACCAATTGGCATTCGGGAATACCTTGGTGGCAGTGGCCACATGCAGGTCTTTTTCAGACAACGCCACTTTCAGCATGATGTCGCGGTTGCGTTCAATAGAAATGAGATGATAGAAAACAGAAAAATCCGCAGCAGGCAAACCATCGCGGTGGGTGCGAAGACGCTCGTCCACGCCATGCAGATCGAACAGCATGACGTAAGGCTTCGGCTGTTTTCTCAGAAACGTCATGACTTCCAGCAACTGGTCAGGTTTGACCCATACCACAGGTATTCCGGTACGGGTGGGCTGAATAGTGAAGGCTTCCGGCCCAAAACGGTTGCACAGTTCGCCGATCACCGGATCGTCAAGATGATCTCGGGTTTGCCAGGCAGACAAGGCGTCGTGCGTCGTTAAATCTGTCATAATTTTTTTCACCACACTAAAGGGTCATTTCGCCGCAAGTTTTACTTTTCGCTGTGTTAACCAATAGCGCACACTACTCAGATGGACGTCTTAAATCTCGTCAGGCGTGCGAAGGTGGGTTACCGCAATCCGCTCGCCGCGTTTACGCTCTCTTTCAGACTGCATGTTGGCGCGGTAAACGCCCTGATCGCCGACTACCCACGACATCGGGCGGCGTTCTTTGCCAATGGATTCTTGCAGCAGCATCAGCGCCTGCATGTATGCTTCTGGACGTGGCGGGCAACCGGGAATATACACGTCAACCGGCAGGAATTTGTCCACGCCTTGCACCACGGAATAGATATCGTACATGCCGCCGGAGTTAGCACAGGCACCCATTGAGATTACCCATTTCGGTTCCAGCATCTGCTCGTACAGGCGCTGAATGACCGGAGCCATTTTGGTGAAACAGGTGCCAGCCACCACCATCAGGTCAGCCTGACGTGGCGATGCACGCAATACTTCTGCACCGAAACGCGCCACATCATGAACAGCGGTAAACGAGGTCACCATCTCCACGTAACAGCATGAAAGGCCGAAGTTATACGGCCAAATAGAGTTTTTACGCCCCCAATTCACCATGTCATGCAACGCATGTTCGAGTTTACCCATGTAAACTGTACGATGAACCTGTTGTTCCAAGGGATCGGCGACGATCTCCTGTTTTTGCAGGGGATAACGGTCATTCTCACCGTTCGGCTCTATGCGGGTGAGCGTATAATCCATCTTAATGCCTCGTTTTTAAACACAAATGACTACTGCGGATGACTGTTAGAGTTAGTGATGGTGCCGGGTTTGCTCTGGCGCTTGGAACGCGCTGGCGTCCAATCCAATGCGCCGATGCGCGCCAGATACACCAAGCCCGCCAATAGCACCAAAATGAAAATGGCAGCTTCGATAAAGCCTACCCAACCACTCTCGCGGATCGAGGCCGACCAGGCATACAGGTATAAGGCTTCAACATCAAAAATAACGAAGAACATAGCCACCAGGTAAAACTTGGCGGATAGACGCATGTGCGCCGTACCCACCGCATCGATCCCGGATTCAAACGGGGTGTGTTTGGCGCGCGCCTGCGCCCTCCCGCCCAGAAAGAAAGCACCTAGCAGCATTAAGCTGCAAAGCCCAATCGCTACGACAAGAAATACGGCGAACGCCCAGTGATGAGCGATAACTTCAGTGGCTGTTGACATTCTCTATGCTTACTCATCAAAAGTGGCGTCGATCACTCTGCTAATGAACTGGCAGTTAGTGCACCACATCGATTCAAGGGAAGGATAAATTAACCACACAAACAAACTGTTTTACAGCGAGCTAGGCAGCATTTTACTGTGGGCTTTTTACTCCTGTTTACAACCTTTTGTCAACTTTAGCAAAAGTAACCACATTTTTGTTTACATAGTCACCATTACATTAACATTTAATGCCTCGAATTCAAGCTAAATCGTGCCAGCTAATTTTTTTTAGCAACATATAGATATGAAAAACAGAGCTATTCTCGTTTTACTATACCACCATTATCTCAGAAATATCCCAATATTCCACTCATAAACTAAGGGTATGCTTTGATCTAGGATAGACTTTTAGCATAAATCCTCAAAAAAAGTGTGTGAATTTAACAATTTTTTTAAGTTCAGCACCATCCCGCCCTCATTGCCCTTATTAAGAAACGGTAAAACATGTTTATACCGAAAAACCGCGTTTCAATGACAACAAAAACCAAAAAAATAACCAACCTATAATAATTTACAAACAAACTATAAACAAAACCACTAAAAATACACTTTTATCGAGCTAGAGCCAAAAAAAAACCTCTGCCGAAGCAAAGGCTGTCTCATTCAGATTGAACGCGCTCAGGCGTTATTCTTGTTCGTCAACCCAGTTAAAGGTCACCTTCATCAACCAAACTAACATCATCCGGCATGGCTTCGCCCTGCCGGATGATGTTATAGCTGTCGCTGCTCCCCTGCATCGCATTGAAGATCACCTTCGCCAGTTCGCTGCTACACTGGGCGTCTTTGCACAAGACATACTGGGTATCCGGCAACGGTGGTAAGCCCTCCACTGCCCCCAGCACCCGCAGGTCGGGAGTCATCATTTCGATCGGCCGTGTGGTGATACCCAAGCCAGCCTTACAGGCTACGCGAACAGCGGACAGAGTCGAAGCCACATAGACAATACGCCATGGAATGCCCGCCTGATCCAGATGTTGGATCGCTATAACGCGGAATGAGCTAGGCTCATCCATCACCACCAATGGAATAGGTTCACCGGTCTGGTAATGATAATCCGCCGCGCAATACCACAGTGTCGGCGAAGTGCGCAGCACAATATGCGGTTGATCCTCGGTATGTGCCGTAGTGATCGCCAGGTCAACCTCGCCATCTTTCAGCATATCCACCATCTGCGGGCTACGTTTCACCCGCACGTCAATCGCCAACTTGGGGTAAATCGAGGTCACGCGGTTCAGCAGGAAAGGCAAAATGGTATCAGCGGTATCATCCGAAGCACCAATAGTCAGAACACCTTTTATATCGTTGTATATCAGAGAAGCACAGGCTTCATCGTTAAAACGCAGGATTTTCCTGGCGTAGCCGAGAAGTTGAATACCCTGTTCTGTCAATAACTTGTTGCGTCCATGGCGAGCAAACAGCTCTTTGCCAACCAGTTGCTCTAACCGTTGCATTTGTTGGCTGACTGCTGACTGAGTGCGACAAACAGCGACGGCCGCCGCCGCAAAGGTGTTCAAATCAGCAACAGCAACAAAGGTTCTTAGCAGATCGAGGTCGAGATTAAGTGTTTGACGATTTACAGTTATCATAGTGTATTCTTCACTTTTTTTTAAATTCTAATTTACCCACTACCCTGGTGTGTATCTCAGGCATCGTTGAATAGTAACGACTCCTGCTTTATGACATTACTCTACTCATTAGAAGAGGGCAAAAGATTACTTATATTTCGTTACATCTGACGTTTTTTAAAATGTGTTCTATCGAAATTGCTTGTACAAAGCAGGAGCTTAATACGAGTAAAAATGTTTGATTCTTAACAAACTGAAAATTTCACTCATGCTTGCGCCCAATTCCCACTTCATTCGCATGACAGCAACACCCGCATACCATGTGAGGAGACTCGGCTTTCCGTCAATAAATATAAGCTGGGTTTGAGGTATCACATAGTATCTAATCATCTGACTATAATGAATTCAATTGATAATATTCATTACAGTGAGTATTATCACGAAAGTTAATTAAGAGTTTCTTAAGTTAAAGGTAATGTATTATTAATGCAGTTAACTACTTTCACTATTATGATTTGCTTAACAACAATCTGCTATCAGACTACTCCGGTATTATCATTTCTTCACAGTTATCTGATGCAATCCTGGCTCTCTGCTCAGCACCTGGATGCTCGTAAAACGCCGTAGCGAAAATAAACGGCTACATCACGTTTGCAATTCAACATAAAATGACAAAATCATGGCAAAACAAGCCATGTAAATCAAAATGAAGTTTTGCCTTGTTTATCATCACTAAAATATCCCTTCGCGCCCTGTGTTGGCACCAAAGACATGTGCAACGCTTCAAAAACATCAGCGCCAGTAGTACATTAGGTGGTTTGCGCTGTTCCACAGTAACAACGCCCTATCCCAGTAAGTAAAAGGTTCAACTTCCTATGTCACCCATTGAGAAATCCAGCAAATTGGACAACGTCTGTTATGACATTCGCGGCCCGGTGCTCAAAGAAGCTAAACGTCTTGAGGAAGAAGGCAATAATGTCCTGAAACTGAACATCGGTAACCCTGCCCCGTTCGGCTTCGATGCTCCAGACGAAATCCTGGTTGATGTGCTGCGCAATCTGCCTACTGCGCAAGGTTATTGTGATTCCAAAGGGCTTTTTTCGGCACGTAAGGCGATCATGCAGCACTACCAAGCGCGCAATATGCGTGACGTTACCGTTGAGGATATCTACATTGGCAACGGCGTATCCGAGTTGATCGTCCAATCCATGCAGGCACTGCTCAACACTGGTGATGAAATGCTGGTGCCAGCACCCGATTACCCACTGTGGACCGCAGCAGTGTCGCTGTCCGGTGGCAAGGCGGTACATTACCTGTGTGACGAGCAGGCCGGTTGGTTCCCGGATTTGGACGACATCATCAGCAAGATCACCCCACGCACCCGTGGCATTGTGATCATCAACCCGAATAACCCAACCGGCGCAGTCTATAGCAAAGCCTTGCTGGAGCAGATCGTCGAGATCGCCCGTCTGCATAATCTGCTCATCTTTTCCGACGAGATTTACGACAAAATCCTGTATGACGAGGCTGAGCACCATTCGATCGCCGCGCTGGCACCCGATCTACTGACTGTTACTTTTAACGGCTTGTCGAAGACTTATCGCGTGGCGGGCTTTCGCCAAGGTTGGATGGTGCTTAACGGGCCGAAGAAACAGGCCAAGGGTTACATCGAAGGGTTGGAAATGCTGGCCTCAATGCGCCTGTGCGCCAACGTGCCGATGCAACATGCCATCCAGACCGCGTTGGGTGGCTACCAAAGCATCAGCGAATTCATTCAGCCCGGCGGCCGGCTATATGAACAACGCAACCGCACCTGGGAAATGCTCAACGATATCCCCGGCGTCTCCTGCGTGAAACCGCAAGGTGCGCTGTACCTGTTCCCGCGCATCGACACCAAACGTTTCAACATCCACGACGACCAAAAAATGGTGCTTGACCTGCTGCTGCAAGAAAAGGTGCTGTTGGTGCAAGGCAGCGCATTCAATTGGCCGTATCCAGACCACCTGCGCATCGTCACGCTACCCCGCGTGGATGAGTTAGAAATGGCGATCGGCAAATTAAGCCATTTCCTGGAAAACTACCGGCAGTAAAAACGAGCACACTCTGGCAATGGCTGAAATACTTCGAGACGCATCTAGGCGGCCACTGAGCGACAGATCGGTCTGGAACGGATTTGAACAGCGCTGGCCCGTAAGATGAGCCTCAAGGATGAGGCGCATTATCCCCATAAGCATAGATAACTCCGTGACCAGGGAGATAAATCTGTCGAGAGCAGACTTGAACGCGGTTTGCAGTGTGAAGGATATTTGCATAACCCGCCAGCACTGCTCACAATGACACCTTCACATTTGCCGTTGTAGATAGAGACAATCATGAGCCAGAGCCATTTCTTTGCCCACCTGTCCCGCTTGAAACTGATCAACCGCTGGCCGCTGATGCGCAACGTGCGTACCGAGAACGTTTCCGAGCACAGCCTACAGGTGGCTTTCGTCGCCCACGCGCTGGCGGTGATCAAGAACCGCAAATTCAATGGCAACCTGAACACTGATCGCGTGGCATTGTTGGCGATGTACCACGATGCCAGTGAAGTGATCACCGGTGACATGCCGACACCGATCAAGTATCACAATCCGCAGATCGCCCACGAGTACAAGAAAATCGAAAAAATAGCCCAACAGAAGTTGCTGGATATGATCCCGGTAGAACTGCGTGATGATTTCCGTTCGATTCTTGATGAGCATTACTATAGTGAAGATGAAAAGCAGGTGGTGAAACAAGCCGACGCGCTGTGTGCCTACCTAAAGTGCCTGGAAGAGCTGTACGCCGGCAATAATGAATTCACGCTAGCCAAGACGCGGTTGGACAAAATCTTACAGCAGCGCCACAGCCCGGAGATGGACTATTTCATGGCGGTGTTTATCCCAAGCTTTAGCCTGTCGCTGGACGAAATCAGCCTCGATTCCTCGCTGTAACCCCATCGGCGCGGCTCCCATGATACCGGCCAAAATCCAACAGCCAAGGTGTGATCGCCATCACTGCAACTTTTTTTACGCTTACAGATCGTCGAGGAAAGTTTTATCCAGTTGCTTGAAGGCACGTTTCAGCAAATCGGCCAGCGCCTGATAGGTAGGTGTGCCTTCAGTCGGAACGCCCCCCTGGCCGGATGCCGCCAGCTTGTTGCGCACATCAATGAACCACTGCAACAGCATCGGTGGCAATGGCGTGAGCGAGCGGCGGCCTAGCCACCACAACCCCTGCATCGGCAGAACACAGGCGAACAACGCGGTGGCGATCGCCGGGCCGAGCTGACCACCCAACGCAATCTGCCAGGTCAAAGTAAATATCGCCAAGGGCGGCATACAACGGATAGCAAAACGGGTGGTGCATGCCACGCGGTGCTCTGGAAAGACCGGAGCCAGGCGTTTGTCTGACGGCCAGGTTTTCATATAATGCTGCCCGCACTGGAAGACCTGGAACCAGCTTACAGAACCGGTTGGTTTGCTTGTCATTGCGTACCTCCACTTCACCTAAAGTGCTACACAAGCCTAAAAATTTGAATTTTTAAAATTTATTTTGTGTTTGCAGCAGGCTATCGCTATCCTAGGCGGGCATTTTGACCACCAAAGATGATAAAAATTTCGTCAACCTTTAGCCTTATAAAAATCAATTTTATCTAAACCACAGTGAAATCATCGGTTTTTCATCATCGTGTAATCTTTTCCCTTTACATGAGGTTCATTATCCGTGTTGATGGCAGTATGCGCTATGCTGTTGCCTGATTGGCAAATAATTCACCGTGTGTTCTTGGTTTTCCTTTAACGACACAAACTCAACTATTTAAGTAGGTACTTCCATGTCGAGTAAGCTAGTACTGGTTCTTAACTGCGGCAGTTCTTCCCTGAAGTTCGCCATTATCGATGCTGCTAGCGGTGAAGAGTTCCTTTCCGGTTTGGCTGAGTGTTTCCACCTGCCTGAAGCACGTATAAAGTGGAAAATTGACGGTGCCAAACACCAAGCTGACCTGGGTGCTGGTGCTGCGCACCGCGAGGCACTGAACTTCATTGTTAGCACTATTCTGGCACAAAAACCGGCGCTTTCCGCGCAGTTGACCGCTATCGGCCACCGCATCGTACACGGCGGCGAGAAATTTACCACCTCGGCCATCATCAACGACGATGTGCTACAGGGTATCAAAGATTCTGTACCATTTGCACCTTTGCATAACCCGGCGCACTTGATCGGTATCGCAGAAGCTTTCAAATCTTTTCCTCAACTGGCGGATAAAAACGTTGCCGTGTTCGACACCGCGTTCCATCAGACCATGCCGGAAACATCCTATCTGTACGCCTTGCCGTACAGCCTGTACCGTGATCACGGTGTTCGCCGCTACGGTGCACACGGCACTAGCCACTTCTACGTGACCCAAGAAGCCGCGAAAATGCTGAACAAACCAGTGGAAGAAGTGAATGTGATCACCTGCCATCTGGGTAACGGCGGTTCAGTAACCGCAGTGCGCAACGGCCAGTGCGTTGACACGTCAATGGGTTTGACCCCGCTGGAAGGTCTGGTGATGGGCACCCGCAGCGGTGACATCGATCCGGCGATCATCTTCCACCTGCACGACACTCTGGGCATGAGCATCGACCAGATCAACCACATGCTCACCAAAGAGTCCGGTCTGCTAGGCCTGACTGGCATCACTAGCGACTGCCGTTATGTGGAAGACAACTATGACAGTAAAGTCGATGCTAAGCGCGCAATGGATGTGTTCTGTCACCGCCTAGCCAAATACATCGCTGCCTACAGCGCCCTGATGGACGGGCGTCTCGACGCGGTGATCTTCACCGGCGGCATCGGCGAAAACTCCAGTAAAGTGCGTGAACTGGCCCTCGGTAAACTGGGCCTATTGGGCTTTGACATCGATCATGAACGCAATATCGCCGCCCGCTTCGGCAAGTCTGGCACCATCACCAAAGACGGCAGCCGTCTGGCACTGGTTATCCCGACCAACGAAGAACGGGTCATCGCGCAGGACGCTTTTCGTCTGACCATGTAATGCGCTCAAGTCCTGTCAGCCCAGGCGGACAGGGTTATTTCAGCCTCATGTTAACTGTGAAGAGAACTGTTCTGTGTCACGTACAATTATGTTGATCCCCACTGGCACCAGCGTTGGTCTAACCAGCGTCAGTTTAGGTGTCATTCGTTCCATGGAACAGAAAGGCATTCGCCTGAGCGTGTTCAAACCTATCGCCCAACCCCGTGCTGGCGACGATGCCCTGGATCAAACCACTACCATCATCCGCAGCCATTCCCCCATCCCAGCGGCCGAACCGCTGCGCATGAGCTATGTTGAAAGTTTGCTCGGTGCCAACCAGCAGGATGTGCTGATGGAAGAGCTTGTGGCTCGCTACCACGAGAGCGCCAAAGACGCGGAAGTGGTATTGATCGAAGGGCTGGTGCCAACCCGTAAACACCAGTTCGCCAACGCGTTAAACTACGAAATCGCCAAGACACTGAATGCAGAAATCGTCTTCGTGCTGGCGCTGGGCAACGACTCCCCAACACAATTGAAAGAACGTATCGAACTGGCACGCAGCAGCTTTGGTGGCAGCAAAAACAAGAACATTACCGGCGTGATCATCAATAAACTGAACGCCCCGGTTGACGAGCAAGGTCGCACCCGCCCTGACTTGTCCGAAATCTTTGACGACTCCACCAAAGCCAGCATTACCCATGTCGATCCTACACAGTTGTTCGCTAACAGCCCGTTACCGGTGCTAGGCTGCGTGCCATGGAGCTTCGATCTGATCGCTACGCGCGCCATCGACATGGCCCGTCACCTGAAGGCACGTGTGATCAACGCAGGCGATATTATGACCCGCCGCGTGAAATCCGTGACCTTCTGTGCACGCAGCCTTCCGCACATGCTGGAACACTTCCGCCCGGGTTCCCTGTTAGTCACCTCAGCAGACCGCCCCGACGTACTGGTTTCCGCCTGTCTGGCAGCAATGAACGGCGTGGAAATCGGCGCTATTCTGCTCACTGGCGGCTATGCCATCGACGAGTTGATCAAGAAGCTGTGCGAACGTGCCTTTGAAACTGGCCTGCCAGTCTTTATGGTCGATACCAATACCTGGCAAACTTCGCTCAACCTGCAAAGCTTCAACCTCGAAGTGCCGTCTGACGACTATCAGCGCATTGAGAAAGTGCAGAACTATATTGCCAGCCACATCAATACTGTGTGGATCGAATCGCTGTCCGCTGCCTCCGAGCGCTCACGCCGCCTTTCTCCCCCGGCGTTCCGCTACGAACTGACCGAACTGGCACGCAAAGCGGGTAGACGCATCGTGCTGCCGGAAGGCGATGAACCACGCACCGTGAAAGCAGCCATCATCTGTGCCGAACGTGGCATTGCAAAATGCGTGCTGCTAGGCAACCCGGACGAGATCCAGCGCGTGGCTACGGCACAAGGCATTGAACTCGGCAAAGGTATCGAGATCGTCGATCCCGTCGCCGTGCGTGAAAGCTATGTGTCGCGTTTGGTTGAACTGCGTAAAAGCAAGGGCATGACCGAAGTGGTAGCACGTGAGCAGTTGGAAGACAACGTGATGCTCGGCACCCTGATGCTGGAGAAGGGCGAAGTCGATGGCTTGGTGTCTGGCGCAGTTCACACCACCGCCAACACCATCCGTCCGCCGTTGCAACTGATCAAAACTGCACCAGGCAGCTCGCTGGTATCCTCCGTGTTTTTCATGCTGCTGCCTGATCAGGTGCTGGTGTACGGCGACTGTGCCATCAACCCAGACCCGACCGCCGAGCAACTGTCTGAAATCGCTATTCAGTCGGCGGACTCTGCCGCAGCCTTCGGCATTGAACCACGCGTAGCGATGATCTCCTACTCCACCGGCAACTCTGGCGCGGGTAGCGATGTGGAGAAAGTCCGTGAAGCGACCCGTTTGGCGCAGGAAAAACGCCCTGATTTGATCATCGACGGCCCGTTGCAATACGATGCTGCCATCATGGCCGATGTAGCGAAATCCAAGGCACCGAATTCACCGGTTGCTGGCCAGGCTACCGTGTTCATCTTCCCGGATCTAAACACTGGCAACACCACTTACAAAGCGGTACAACGTTCTGCCGATCTGGTGTCTATCGGGCCAATGTTGCAAGGTATGCGCAAACCGGTGAACGACCTATCGCGTGGTGCACTGGTAGACGATATCGTTTACACCGTGGCACTGACGGCGATCCAGTCTTCCCAGGCTGACGCTGCAGCCGACAAGGCCCGATAACCGTAGGGCTATTCGCTAAAAAAACGTCGGTCACTGACCGTAATGCCGATCAGTTAAGGATCACTTGAACGATCCTACCTCTGTGTGAAAATCCGTAATCTCCCTGAGATTACGGATTTTTTTATGTTACTGAGTCAGGCGCTTGATGCCGTTCTTAAATTCTCTCCTAAAGAGTTTGCTGCACTGTCTGATTTGCTCTCACCTGAGCTTATCGATGAGTGCCTGGCTGATACCGGGGTCGTGACGCTTCGCAAGCGCCGTCTCCCCATGGAGATGATGGTCTGGGCTGTCGCCGGTATGTCCTTGTTCCGCTCATTTTCCATGAATCAGTTGGTTTCACATCTCGATATTATGCTGCCGGGTAGCGTCCTTTTGTCGCACCCAGCGCCGTGGTACAAGCCCGTCAGCGGCTCGGGGAAGATGTGGTTAGACTGGTTTTCGAGAAAACACGCCAACTCTGGTTCGAGAAAACACCGTTATCCCACTGGAACGGTCTGACATTGATGGCTGTAGACGGCACTCTGTGGAGAACACCGGACACGCCGGAAAATGATGCTGCTTTTGGACGAACAGCTAATGAGTATGCCCAGTCCGACTGGCCACAGCTGCGTATGGTCTGTCAGATGGAAGTGACCAGTCATCTGTTATCCGGTGTGAGCTTTGGCAGCGTGTCAGAAACCAGCGAAGTTGACCTTGCCGCTCAATTGGCCGGGCAGACGCAGGACCACTCACTGACGATACTGGATAAAGGCTTCTATGCACTCGGGTTGCTTCACCACTGGTGGTCATCAGGAACAGAAAAACACTGGATGATCCCACTGCGCAAAGGCGCGCAGTATCAGGTGCGCGAGAAGCTGGGTGCAGGACATGAACTGGTCGAACTCAGCTTACCCCCTCAGGCCCGTAAGAAATGGAAAGATGCGCCTCAAACACTGACGGCGAGGTTGATAAGTAAAGAAATCAACGGAAAAACAATACAGATCCTGACGTCAATGTGCGATCCGTTACGTTACCCTAAAGCTGATATCGTTGACCTGTACGGGCAGCGTTGGGAAATCGAGCAGGGCTTCAGAGAAATGAAACAGCATCTGTTGCAAAATGAACTGACGCTGAGAAGCAGAAAGCCAGAGCTAATAAGACAGGAACTCTGGGGTGTAGTGCTGGCTTATAACCTGCTGAGGTTCATGATGGCACAGATGGCTTACAGCCTGAAAAACGTGGAGCCTTACCAGATAGGGTTTAAACAGGCTGCACTGTATCTAACAGCGCAACTGAGCATACTGCCAGCGGTGGCTCCGGGAAAGGTGCCGAAAGTGATGAATGAAATCCTGGCGATGGCTGAAAGCTTCGTCCTGCCAGCCCGACGGCAAAGACATTATCCAAGAGCGGTAAAAAAGAAGCCGCAACGTTACCCGTTGCGGCGTCCTCAAAAGCTTAACTGACAAGCATTACGGTCACTGACCGGCGTTTTCCTTATTCAGCCCGCTCGGCGCAGCAGTGGGTTGGCAGCGTCCAGAATATGCTCGGCGATCAGGCCGTATTCCTGTTGCAGTAATACCTAGGTAGCCACCTGGCCGTAACTCCCCCCCCCTCCCCACACACCCAGCACATCGGTACTGGGCATTCCTCCGCCAGCACCTCGACCACTGCCTATCCCAACCGGTTAATGGATGTTGTAGTTCTCGTGGGTGCTGCCCCAGCATCTGCGCCTTCAGCGCATCGGCCACCATAATGCCATTGGCGATCAGCGTGATGTCGCTCCCATCGCGCAGCAGGTTGCCCTTGCCGATGGGGAATTTCCCACCGCATCTCCGGCGTCAGGCACAGGTGATGCAAGTTCTGCAGGTTTTCCCTGATAGGCCACGCCCTGCCTCTTGATGCTGTCGAGAATGACCACCAATGGCCGCTGCTCGCCGCTGCGCATCGGCGAAACCGCATCGCGCAATGCGGCGATGTCGTTACCCTTGGATAGTCTATGCCTCAAAGCCGAAGGCGTGGAACTTGCCGGGCAGGTCAAACGATTTGATCACGTCGTCCAACAGGCCATCCAGTTGCTGCTCGTTGTCATCGATAAACAGCGTCAAGTTATTCAGGCCTTAATACGCAGGCAGTGAAATAAAATTATGGACTGGCTCTATTAGGTCATTGATCGGCTTTTTATATTCAGCATCACGCGAAGTCAGGCGTTTTTATCTACATCGTGTCGTGGTTTGCCATAGCCCTGTTCGTTGTTGCGCGTCAGCCACAGCGACAACGCCTTCAGCGAATCCGGCGTGAACTCGTCGCAACGGGCAGTGATCTCTTCCGGCGTCAGCCAGCTCACTTCAGCCACTTCTTCTTCCTGCAACGCAAAAGGCCCGTGCGATACGCAACTGAACAGCGCACCCCATACTCGGCACTGCTGTTCTTCAAAGTAAAACAGACCGTGCTCGGCGAAGGGTACGCCAGCAATACCTAGCTCTTCCTCCGCTTCGCGGCGCGCTGAATCCAGCACATTTTCACCGCTCTGTACTACACCACCAGCAGTGGCATCCAAGCAACCTGGATAGACGTCCTTGATATCGGTGCGATGCTGCACCAGGATTTTTCCCATACCATTATGCACCACAATATAAGTAGCGCGATGGCGCAGCCGTTGAGTCCTCATCTGTTGACGACTGGATTGAGCAATCACCTCGTTTTGCTCGTCGACGATATCAACCCACTCGGTATTTGCAGCCTGAACCTGTTCTGCCATCCTCTAAAACCTTCTATTTTTATGCGCGGTGCATCCGGCGCGCTGGTTAATCAATGCGTGCTTTTCAAAGATTTTTATTGTGTATAAATTAGTGCGTTGACATCCCCTCTGCAACCCTTTGACCACCTTCAAATGTTCGGCAAGCAGATAATCTATCGGCCACAGTGAATATCAACCTTATTGCCTTGCCCGCATCAGCAAACTTAGAACCTATCCCATTAGGCTCCTAGCCCAAGATCTGCCCCTTGCGCCTGTAGAGAATGTGTTCCAGGCTGGCGCGCCATAGCATCAGACAAATCTCACACAGCCTGCTATTCTTAATTGCTATTGTTGATGGCGCTTTAGTTGAATTTCTGAAATAACTTTATGCACGGCGAAAACCGCAACAACGTGTAATGAATGACAGATCACCTTACCGCTGGAGGCAACATGATCGACCTGTATTACGCGCCAACTCCCAATGGCTACAAGATCACTCTATTTCTGGAGGAAGTGGGCTTACCCTACCGTATCCACCGGATAAACATCAGCGCTGGCGACCAATTCAAACCGGACTTTCTGAGCATTTCACCCAACAACAAAATCCCGGCGATCGTCGATCGACAACCGGTAGATGGCGGTGCACCCATGAGCCTGTTCGAATCCGGCGAGATCCTATTGTACCTGGCGGAGAAAACCGGCAAGTTGCTAAGCAAAGGGCTGCGCGAGCGCGCCGCCACGCTACAGTGGCTGTTTTGGCAGGTGGCGGGCTTCGGGCCGATGCTTGGGCAAAACCACCACTTCAACCATTACGCACCGCAGCCCGTACCATACGCTATCGAGCGCTACCATCTGGAAACCAAGCGGCTGTACAGCGTGTTGGAAGCCGAACTGCAAAAACATCCCTACTTAGGCGGCGACAACTATAGCATCGCCGACATCGCTACCTATCCCTGGGTGGTGCCGCACCTACGTCAACGCATCAATTTGGCGGATTACCCAACGGTACGCAATTGGTTCGAGCGCATCAGCAAACGGCCAGCAACCGAGCGTGCCTACAAACTGGACGAACAAAGTTAACCCCAGGCTGGATCCCGTAATTAACCGCCAGCCGCGTTCACGTAGAATTGCGGGATACAACATAACCTTATTCTCCATTTTCCGTGTATGCTGAGCACCAATAATAAGACCTGTGGAAATTCTCTGATGTCATTTAGTCAACCCGATGCAATCATTCGTATTAAAAATCTTAGGTTGCGTACTTTCATCGGTATTAAGGATGAAGAAATCAATAACCGTCAGGACATCTTGATCAACGTGGTGATCCACTACGCGGCGGACAAAGCACGTAACAGCGAAAATATTAACGACACGCTCAACTACCGCACCATCACCAAGGCGATCATTCGCCATGTTGAAGATAACCGCTTCGCCTTGCTGGAAAAATTAACTCAGGATGTGCTCAATATCGTCAAAGAACATGCTTGGGTAACCTATGCGGAAGTAGAGATAGATAAATTACTGGCTCTGCGCTACGCCGATTCGGTTTCAATAACCATGAGCCACCGCCAGAAGTGACGCCACGCCGTGGGGCAACCATAGGCCAATTTGCCGATAACTCTGCTAGTTGGGGTCTTGCCAGCGGGTAAACAGATCTACTGGCAATGCAATGTCAAACTGATCGATAACCCGATTGACGGTCTGATCAATAATGTCATCCACGCTTTTCGGCAAGTGGTAAAACGCTGGCACCGGCGGCATAATCACCACGCCCATTTCCGCCGCCTGAATCATCAAGCGCAGGTGACCAAGGTGCAGCGGTGTTTCCCGCACACATAACACCAACGGTCGGCGTTCTTTCAATATCACATCGGCGGCGCGGATTAGCAGGCCATCGCTATAGCTGTTGACGATACCAGACAGGGTTTTGATCGAGCAGGGCAAAATCACCATGCCCAGCGTTTTGAACGAACCGGAGGAGATACTGGCGGCGATGTCGCGTGCATCGTGCACCACATCAGCCAGCGCCTGTACTTCACGCAAGCTCAGCGAGGTTTCCAGCGCCAGTGTCTGTCGCGCCGCATTACTTATCACCAAATGGGTTTCCACTTCCGCGACATCATGTAATGCCTGCAACAGGCGCACGCCGTAGATCGCGCCGCTGGCACCGGAAATACCGATGATAAGTCGTTTCATAAAGTAGACCTCTGCCTTGGAAATATAAGCTCAGTCAAACTTTGCCGCAATGGCGAGGGATAAGCAAGCCAGAGAAGGGCAATGCACCGCGACGAACGCCGCAGTGCACCAAGATAGCACTTAGCCTTCGTTATGGATTTCCAGATTTTCCGCTTCGCTCTGCCCACATAGCGCTTTAGCATCGTCGTTGCGTAGCGACGCCAAATACTCCAGATAGCTCTGGTCAACATCTTTGGTGACATAGATGCCATCGAACACCGAGCATTCGAACTGGGCGATATCCGGGTTCTCGTCACGCACCGCTTCAATTAGATCAGCCAAATTTTGGAAGATCAAACCGTCAGCACCAATGATCTGGCGGATTTCATCCACTTCACGGCCATGGGCGATCAGTTCGTTCGCGCTCGGCATGTCAATGCCGTAGACATTGGGGAAGCGGATTTCTGGCGCGGCGGAGGCCAAGTACACCCGCTTGGCACCGGCATCGCGCGCCATCTCGACGATCTGCTCTGAGGTGGTGCCGCGCACGATAGAGTCATCCACCAGCAGCACGTTTTTATCACGGAACTCGGCGCGGTTGGCGTTTAGCTTACGGCGCACTGACTGGCGACGAACCTGCTGGCCCGGCATGATGAAGGTGCGTCCTACATAGCGGTTTTTTACGAAACCCTGGCGATATGGTTTGTCCAGGATGCGGGCAATCTCCAGCGCGATGTCGCAAGACGTTTCCGGGATCGGGATCACCACGTCAATGTCCAGATCTTCCCACTCACGGGCGATTTTCTCGCCCAGCTTTTGCCCCATACGTACGCGGGCGCTGTAGACCGAAATTTTGTCCATAAAGGAGTCAGGACGGGCGAAATAGACATACTCAAACAGGCATGGATGGGTTTTCGGGTTCTCCGCGCACTGACGGGTGAACAATTGACCTTTCTCGGTGATGTAGACGGCTTCACCCGGTGCCACATCGCGCAGAAATTCAAAACCCAGCGTATCGAGCGCCACGCTTTCAGAAGCCACCATATACTCGTTACAACCGTCTTCAAGCTGGCGTTTGCCCAGCACTAGCGGACGGATGCCGTTCGGGTCGCGAAACGCCAACAAACCGTGGCCGATGATCATCGCCACACAGGCATAAGCGCCGCGCAGTTGCTGATGCATGGTGGCCACAGCGCTGAAAATGTTGTCGGCCCCCAAAGGATAATGCGTGAAATGATCCAGCTCGCTGGCAAGCACGTTCAGCAGGATCTCAGAATCGGAGGTAGTGTTGACGTGGCGGCGGCCCCCCTCAAACAACTTATGACGCAGTTCATGGGCATTAGTCAGGTTGCCATTGTGTGCCAGCGTAATGCCGAACGGCGAGTTCACGTAGAAAGGTTGAGCCTCCGAGGCACTGGAGCTGCCAGCCGTTGGGTAACGCACATGACCAATACCCATGTTGCCCTGCAAACGCTGCATATGACGTGCCTCGAACACATCTTTCACCAAACCGTTTGCTTTACGCAGACGGAACCCGTTTTGGGCATCAATGGTGACGATGCCTGCGGCATCTTGACCACGGTGCTGGAGCACCGTCAGCGCATCATAAATCGACTGGTTAACCGGTGTAAAACCGGCAATACCGACAATACCGCACATGCTGTTTTTTCCTCTAAGCCGCTACCGCCCCGGTAAATGGGCCGGTAAGAAACTCGACGTGCTTTGCAAGTAGTCAAAGAACCACCTGATGATATAACTAAATTGGGGGATAAGCTGCGACTGTTTCCAATCTGTGCTTTGCGATAAGCCGGTAAAGGTATCCAGGAAGAACAGGATCGCTGCAACGATCAGCACGCCACGCAGTGCACCGAAACAGATGCCCAACACCCGGTCAGTACCTGATAACCCGGTTTTCTCTACCAGAGAGCTAATCACATAGTTACCCATTGCACCAATGATCAGCGTCGCGATAAACAAAATGACGATCGCGATACCGTTTCGCACCAGTGCATCTTCAAAACGAGTGAAGTAAACCGCAAGGTAAGAGTAGAAATGGCTGGCAACGAAAAACGCACATCCCCATGTCAACAGTGACAATGCTTCGCGAACAAACCCTCGGATCAGGCTCACCAGAGCCGAAAATCCAATCAGCGCTATAATGACGTAATCAATCCAGACCATGAACTATCCCAATGATGAATCGCCCTTGCTCCCTTTATCTTTCTAGCGGCAGCCCTCAACTTACTCCCCGCCCCAGGGAACTGCTCAGTGACTACTTTGAGGCAACTTGAAATTTACCAGGCGCATCCAATTTGCGGCGAATTCTAACAGAAAAAGAAAACGTTTTCGTAGGGAATTTCCCACCACGTTATAAATAAAAATAGTCAATAAGGGCGTGTTCTCGCACCGCATTATAGAGAATACTGATAAACCACGACCCGCTCGATCACCATGCAACTTCTCGGCGGACGCTTCCACTTCGCCTGCCAAAACCAACTCGTTAGAGAGCGGGCATATTGATACGCTCATCTTTTAGGGTTTCGACAATATCAAGCTCTTTCATGTCAGCCATCACGCCTTTCACGCCCTCAGCGTCTTTCACCCTATCACTGAGGCCGCCTTCAAATGACCGTCAGCGGTGCTCACGGGCAATGGCGGGACATCGCCTAACGCACGCTATACGGCTTCACCTGCCCACTTAACCCGCTGATGGCATTCAGCGCCGACAAAGAAGACTGTAGCTTTTGCTTCGAGGCATCTGGGCCAACGTAAATGCGCGTGAGTTGCCCCTGAACCGGTGTCGATGGCACGGTAAAGACGCGATAACCAGACAAACGCAGCGAAGCGACGATCTCGTCCACCCTGGCAGCATTTTTCAGCGCCCCGAGTTGCACAACATAAGCTTGTCCAACCGGGGCCTGCTCTTTCACCGATTTCTGCACAGGAGCAGGTTTAGGTTTCGGCATTAGGTCAGGTTTCACATCGACCGGTGTCGGCAGGGGCATGGGCTTATGCACCGGCGGTGGCGTGTTTTGGTGCCCCGCCTGCTGAACCGCCACCTCAGGGGCTAGCTGATGTTCAACTAAAGCCTCTGCCCCCACTGTTGGCGGCGCGAGCAACGGCTGAGTGACTGGCGGCAGCATGGTGTTTTCTTCCACGTCTCCCGGCTTCGGCACCAATGGGATCGCCGCGAACTCATCCTCATAATGTTTTTTTTTGCCGTCCAACAGCCCTGGCAGGATGATGACCCCCAGCGCGACCAGAATTACGGTGCCAACCAGTCGGTTCTGAAATTTACTTGCCACTCACACTCCTCGCCTCTCGTCTAATGCCACCATCACCTGTGCCACGGTATGGAACGATCCACAGACGATAACAATATCTTGTTTATCAGCATCCTGCATAGCCTGCCGCCAAGCGGTTTCAACATCGATAAACTGGCGCGGTTGCATCAAATGCTGTGCCAGCAATTCAGCGCGAGCACCGCGCGGCTCGTCAAGCGGCGCACAATACCATTCATCCACCTGCGCGCGCAGGCAGGCCAACGTGCCGGCGATGTCTTTGTCCGACAGCATGGCGACCACAGCACGCACCTTGCCGCCGTTGCGCGGCAGCTTCGCCAGACGTCCAGCCAGATAGCTGGCAGCGTGCGGGTTATGCGCCACATCAAGGATCAGTCTCGGCTCTTGGCACACAAGTTGAAAACGGCCAGGCAGCATCGCCTGCTGTAGCCCGGCATGGATTGCCCGATGGTCGATGTCCAGCGAGGAATAGCTCAGCGCCGCCAGTGCGCTAGCGGCATTGACCAGCGGCACATTCGGCATCGGCAAACCAGCCAGCAGCGTTTCACCACCTTGCCACTGCCAGTGCTCGCCTTGTTCACTATAACTCCAGGCCACCCCGTTGCGGTAAAGCGGTGCGCCCAGTGCTTCGGCCACCTGCTGGAGACTCGCTGGCATGTCCGCTTCGCCCACCACGGCCGGTTTGCCACTACGGAAAATGCCCGCCTTCTCGCTGCCGATACTTTCCCGGTCGTTGCCCAACCAATCGGTATGATCCAACGCAATGCTGGTGATCACCGCCACGCTCGGCTCAACGATATTAGTGGCGTCCAAGCGCCCACCCAAACCAACCTCCAGGATCACCACATCCAGCCGTGCCTGCTTAAACAGATGCAATGCAGACAGAGTACCAAATTCAAAATAGGTCAGTGAGGTTTCGCCACGGCCGTTCTCAATAGCAGCAAAGGAGTGGCTAAATTCCGCCTCGTTCAGTTCTTCACCCTGGATGCGTACCCGCTCGGTATAGCGCACCAGATGCGGCGAACTGTAAACGCCAACACGTAGGCCAGCGGCCAACAGCATGGCTTCTAGCGTGCGACAGGTGGTACCCTTGCCATTGGTGCCAGCAACGGTGAATACCGTTGCTGCGGGGGTCAATAACTCAAGATGCGCCGCAACGCGTTGCACACGTTCCAAGCCGAGTTCGATCGCCTGGCTGTGCAGATGTTCCAGATAGTAAAGCCACTCGTTCAATGGCGATGTGGCTTGGGGAATTGGGTGGTTTTGCATGAGTGCCATCGCTGGACTTGGTTCATTAATTCTCAGGCCCCCCACACTGGCCTGCACCCGTGCGGGGTCTCTGCCTGCACCTCAGGCGTCGGCCTGATTTTCCTGGGCGATGACCAGCGCTTCCTCATCAAAATGTGGCTGCGGTTGGTTGGTCAGCTTGGAAAGAATGCTGGCCAGGGTTCGGCGCATTTCTGGCCGACGAACGATCATGTCAATCGCGCCTTTTTCGATCAAAAATTCGCTGCGCTGGAAACCAGGCGGTAGTTTTTCACGCACTGTTTGCTCGATAACGCGTGGGCCAGCGAAGCCGATCAGCGCCTTCGGCTCGGCGATGTTGATGTCGCCCAGCATCGCCAGACTGGCAGAAACCCCCCCCATCGTCGGATCAGTCAGCACGGAGATGTAAGGTAGACCACGTTCCTGTATTTTGGCCAGCGCCGCGCTAGTTTTCGCCATCTGCATCAGCGACATCAGTGCTTCCTGCATGCGCGCACCACCGCTGGCGGAAAAGCAGACCAGCGGGCAGTGGTCTTCCAGTGCTTGCTCGGCTGCTCGCACAAAACGTGCACCAACCACGGACGACATAGAACCACCGATAAAGGCAAATTCAAAAGCAGCGGCCACGATCGGCATACCGTACAACGTGCCTTTCATCACCACTAATGCATCTTTTTCACCAGTCGCTTTCTGCGCAGCGACCAAACGATCTTTGTACTTTTTAGAATCTTTGAACTTCAGAATGTCATTCGGCTCCAGTTCGCCGCCCAATTCCACTTCGCTGCCTTTATCCAGCAGGGTGTGCAGACGCATACGCGATGTCATGCGCATGTGGTGGTCACACTTAGGGCACACTTCCAGATTACGCTCAAGCTCGGCGCGATAGAGAACCTGGCCGCAGCTATCGCATTTGGTCCAGACCCCTTCAGGAATGCTCGCTTTACGGGTTTGTGTAATATTGCTTTTGTTAAGAATTCGTTCAATCCAGCTCATCGATAACCTTTCTGCTTGAACCTGGCAAACGCCAGTCCGCTGTTCATGTCCCCCCGAAGAAGCCTCAGGATTGTGCACAAGAACAGACCATAAATGTCGCTCATTAAACCATATCAGCTCAACACTGTGGATAAAAAACTGGTCGAACCGAAAAGCTAGGCGATGTTTTTACTTTTGCTGGCGGGTAGCCCGCCAGATCTCAATGATACCCGGTAGAATTGAAATAATGATGATAGCCATGATCAACAGTTTCAGGTTTTCCTGCACCACGGGCAAACCGCCGAAAAAATAGCCAGCATAAGTGAACAGCAATACCCAAACCAGTGCGCCCACGACGTTATAGACAGCAAAGTGGCGGTAGGACATATGCCCCATACCAGCGACGAACGGTGCAAAAGTACGTACGATCGGCACGAATCGCGCTAAGATAATCATTTTCCCACCGTATTTCTCATAAAATCGATGCGTTTTATCCAGATAGCTGCGACGGAAAATCTTCGAGTCTGGGTAGCTGAACAGTTTTTCACCAAACAGTCGGCCGAGGGTATAATTGACCGCATCGCCAATAATCGCCGCCGCTACCATCAGCACCACCATGGTGTGCACATTGAGATCATTGGTCGGTAATGCCGCCAGCGCGCCGGCAACAAACAGCAGAGAATCCCCCGGCAGGAAAGGCGTCACCACCAAGCCAGTTTCGCAAAACAGGATCAAGAACAAAATAGCGTAGACCCATATGCCGTACTGTGCGACTAATTCGACCAAGTGGGCATCAATATGCAGAATAAAATCAATAATAAATTTGATGATATCCATCAGTTCTCTCTTTAACGCCGGTGACCTTCCCCCAGCAGCAAGCGTAGGGAACAATAGATTCAAACACGCCAGCGTTTAATCGTCAGGTAAAAACAGCGGCCCCAGCGGCGATCGTGGGAGAGCAAAATGCTCAGGATAATCGACTGAGACCAAATATAGACCTTCGGCTCGTGCCGTCGCTGCCGCCAGATTACGATCCCTCAACGCCAACAGCTCAGCCAGCCAGTTCTCATTCCGCTTGCCGCAACCAATTTCCATCAGGCTGCCGACAATATTGCGCACCATATGATGCACGAAGGCATTGGCCTTGATATCCACCACAATATATTCGCCTTGGCGCGTGACCTTGACATGTTTTACCTTGCGCCACGGCGTGCGCGATTGGCATTGCGCGGCGCGAAACGAAGTAAAATCGTTCTCACCCAGCAGCGCCTGCGCAGCGCGATGCATCCGAACGGCGTCCAATGGATGGTAAAAATGGGTCACTCCTTGCTGCAATACTGCCGGACGGTTACGATGATTGTAGATGATATAGCGATAGCGGCGTGCGATAGCGCTGAAACGCGCATGAAAATCGTCGGCGACAGCGCTTACCCAGCGCACAGCAATATCCGGCGGTAGATGGGTGTTCACTCCCATAGACCAAGCGGCGTCCTTGCGCCGTGCGCTGGTTTCAAAATGCACCACCTGCCCGGTAGCGTGTACCCCAGCGTCAGTACGCCCGGC
Organism: Serratia symbiotica; assembly: GCF_000821185.2. Classification (NCBI taxonomy): domain Bacteria; kingdom Pseudomonadati; phylum Pseudomonadota; class Gammaproteobacteria; order Enterobacterales; family Yersiniaceae; genus Serratia; species Serratia symbiotica. Next base: position 1,558,804 of record NZ_CP050855.1, read on the forward strand.
GCACAACACGTTGATCGGTGCATCCGCGACCTTGCTCAACGCCTGTTCCAGGCAGCCCTGCACACTAGCCACTTCCCGTTGCTGCTGCCAGCCGTAATAACGGCTGCCGTCATATTCAATGCCCAGCGCAATCTTTTGTGTCGGTTGGACGGGCAAAGCAACCTCAGACATCAGTACATCTGCTCCTGCACCAGACGTTCTGCGGTTTCGATAGCCATCAACGCCCCGCCGAAACGCACATTGTCCGCTACCGACCAGAATTGTAACAGCGCCGGAATACCGTAATCGTTACGCAGGCAACCAATACTTAACGCATCGCTGCCGGATGCTTCGGTCACTTGAGTCGGATAATCCTCTTCCTCGCTCAGTTGAATGTCTTCGGCCTGCTCCAACTCACTGCGCGCTTCTTCTGCGGAAATTGGGCGTAAGGCTTCCAGATGCACCACCTGCGCATGGCCGTAAAATACCGGCGACTGAACGCAGCTCACCGAGATCGGCAACCCCACGTCCCGCAACACTTTGCGCACCTGATCGACGATTAAGCGTTCTTCGCGCACGCTGCCTTGTTCATCAGCCAGGAGCGGCAACAGGTTAAATGCCAATTGTTTGGCGAACACGCCAGGTTCAGCCGGAATACCGTTAAGCAAACGCGCGCTCTGAGCAGCCAGATCATCCACTGCCACTTTGCCGTGCGCCGAGGCCGACATCAATGTCATCACGTGTAGGCGCGAAATCCCCGCTTGTTCGGTTAGTGGTGTGATCGCCGTCAGCAATTGACTGACCATGCTATCAGCGATGGCAACGATATTGCGGTTACGATATTCGGCCAGCACCTGCGGGTTGACGCCCGGTACCACCAGCGGTACGTCCGGCTCCAAAGCGAACAGGCCGCTGGTGTCGATCACCAGACAGCCCATATTGGCAGCCTCTTGCGCATAGCGGGCCGAGGCTTCGCTACCGGCGACAAAGAACGCTAGCTGTGCCTGCGACCAATCGAACTTCTCCACGTTTTGCACCAGAATGGACTTACCGTTGAAGCGCACGGTCGCACCGGCGCCACCAACACTTGCCAAGGGATGAAGCTCACCTACTGGAAACTGGCGTTCCTGCAACAATTCCAACAACGCTTCCCCCACCGCGCCAGTAGCGCCAAGCAGAGCGATATTCCAGCCGTCAGACATTGGGTTTTCTCCTGAGTATTGCATTTAAAAGCAAATGAGTCGTGTTGCCACCGCCCGATAATCTTTGCCGCTGACTCTTGGCTGTGTCCGGCTATTGATTGTGGCCCCCTGGTTGCCCCAAAAGCGGGTAATCAAGCGGAGGGGGGAGTTCAAGCCCGACAACGCAGAATAGCGACTTTTGGGGCGCGGCCAGTAGAGCTGGGGCCATTTGACGCACCGTTTATTTGGCGCAGCAAACCTCGCAACCCACGCCTTGCTACGTATTCAACAGCCCCCCAACGGCGCTCACGGGCAAGGGCCGGACACAGCCTACCATAGCGGCGATAACATAAGACTGTAGTGGTCAACTAAAACTGGCCACCGCGTTAGAGTTTTTCCAGTATCGGTTTTCCGATTCGTTTGGTGGTAACCCACCGTTATATTCATGCGGCCTGAGCGCGCTGTAATACCCAACGATATAGTCCGTTATTGCGTGGGCTGCATCGCTGAAGTTTATGTAACCCGTCACCGGTACCCATTCGTTCTTCAGACTCCTGAAGAAGCGCTCCATTGGGCTATTATCCCAGCAGTTTCCACGCCGACTCATACTCTGTCTGATCCGATACCTCCACAGTGACTGCCGGAACTGTCTGCTTGTGTAATGGCTGCCCTGATCGCTGTGGAACATCACTCCGGCTGGTTTTCCCCGGGCCTCCCACGCCATCTCCAGCGCTTTGATGGTCAGCCTGCTGTCCGGTGAGAACGACATTGCCCAGCCCACCGGTTTTCTCGCGAACAGGTCGAGAACAACGGCGAGGTAGGCCCAGCGCCTGCCTGTCCAGATATAGGTCACATCGCCACACCACACCTGATTAGGCTCTGTCACTGCGAACTGCCGCTCAAGGTGATTCGGGATAGCGATGTGTTCAAGGCCACCGCATTTATACCGATGAGTGGGCTGTTGACAACTGACCAGCCCCAGCTCTTTCATGAGCCTGCCGGCGAGCCATCGTCCCATCCTGAAGCCCTTCATGGTTGCCATAGTTGCGATACTCCTTGCGCCAGCAGAGCCATGGCTGACGCTATGCAGTTCCAGTACCTGGCTGCGTAATACAGCTCGTCTGCCATCTGGTTTTTCAGGACGGTTTTTCCAGTATTTGTAGCTGCTGCGATGAACCCCGAACACGTGGCAGAGTGTGACCACCGGATAATGCGCTCTGAGTTTCCCGATTATCGAGAACTGTTCAGGGAGTCTGACATCAAGAGCGCGGTAGCCTTTTTTAATATTTCGTTTTCCATTTCAATACGTTGTATTTTTTTCCTCAGCTCACGTATTTCAATTTGTTCAGGAGTAATGGGAGAGGCTTTAGGTATTTTTCCCTGCCGCTCATCACGCAACTGCTTCACCCATCGCGTCATTGTGGAAAGGCCGACATCCATAGCACTGGCTGCATCTGCCACGGTGTAGTTCTGGTCAACGACCAGTTGAGCGGATTCGCGTTTGAACTCTGCACTGAAATTTCTTTTTTTCATTGAAGCACCTGTAATGTCCTGAGGTGAGCATATCACCTCTGTTCAGGTGGCCAAATTCAGTGTGCCACTACAGACAACCTTACGGAATATTTACAGGACGTTGAAACCCAGCTCAAGCAGCAACTCCGCGCTGGCACTGTCATGGCACTGAACGCGCAGCGAAGACCATTCGCGGCGCTCCTGATAGTATTTGCGCAGGCGATCAAACTCACCCATCAGCCCCGCGACATTGCGCAGCAGCGCATCATCACGGCGCACATCATACACCAAGTGAATCAATCGTTTTAATTTGCCTTCATCCAACACCCCATTGAGTTGGATATGGCTGAATTCTGCTATCGGCAGCAGTGAGGCCAATGCAATCTGCTGTGGCTGCCCAAGATAACAGCTGTAGGCCTCAAATACTTGCGTGGTGCCGCGCGCTTTGCCCTCCAGGGTATAGCCCGCGATATGCGCGGTGCCGATGTCCACCTGTGCCAGCAACGGCAGGGAAAGATCCGGCTCCGGATCCCAGACGTCCAGCACCGTGCTCAGCTTTTTGCCTTTTTCCAATGCCTGCAACAGCGCTGCGTTGTCGACCACCGCGCCACGGCAGGCATTGATCAGAATACGGTTGTCCGGTAGTGCTGCTAGCAGATCGGCATCAGCCAGATGCCATGAGGTATAAGGGCCAGACTTATTAAGCGGCGTATGGAAGGACAGGACATCGGCTTCTGCCACCAGCTTCTCCAGCGGCCAAAACTCCCCCACGTCACCGCGCGCTGCGCGCGGTGGATCACACAATAGCGTACGCGCGCCCAATGCTTTCAACCGCGCATCCAGACGCGAGCCAACGTTACCCACGCCGACGATACCGATGGTTTTATCACGCAGTTGGAAACCATCACGTTCAGCAAGCACCAGTAAAGCGGAAAACACATACTCGACCACCGCGATAGCATTACAGCCTGGTGCGGCGGAAAAACCGATGCCTTGCTGCTGAAGCCAAGCCTCATCAATGTGGTCGGTGCCAGCGGTGGCGGTGCCGACAAAACCAACGCGGCTACCAGCCAGCAATTCCGCATTCACCTGGGTAACCGAACGCACCATCAGTGCCTTGGCGTCCGCCAGCACATCACGCGGGATCGGGCGACCTGGCACCACCTGTACATCGCCCAGGCGACTGAACAGCTCAGCCGAATAGGGCATATTTTCATCAACCAGAATTTTCACTGCGTTCTCCGACGCTTTACCGCAACTTATCTGTGAAATAGTGTGCCACTGAATCATGCCCGGCGGAAGCACTTAGGGGGAGCGTCAGTACCAAAAACTTGTCCTCGGACGATGGCAGGTAATTTTGCTGGATAGGGGATTGAGGTAATATTATTTTTACATTTTTTGATTAAGATCATTTAATCATACTGGATAATAGTCAAGCGGAGACGTAATATCAGCCAGGTAATTGGCATATCTTTGAGGAATGAAGGGCATGACAAGGAAAGTTCAAATTAAACGATGTAAATTATTCTCTTCCCACATTTATGGCATTGAGGATTTTTTTAGTTTTCTCTGGTGGAGGAGCTTATCGTTATTGCGGCGGATTAGGTGATATTTCTAGCAAAGAATCTATTTCCACCAATATCTATTCCTTTTTAAACGAATAGATATAATTCATCACTCATGGTTAAAAACCTTAAATAAGATACCGTTACTTATCATTAGAGTTCCCTGCATAGCAGTTCTTATCACCCTTCTCTCATTGGAGAAATAACAAATGGCACAATCTGTTATTAGGAGCTTCTTTTATAGAATAGATAGATTGCTTTTATATAACATCCTTTCAATTATTGTGGGTCATTGATTAGGAGATCCATACAAATGGATAACTAACCTAAATATTAATCTGTGAGAAGCATAAATTGTCAATAGAACAAATCTGGCGGTGCCAGAAAACGCTGAAACCGATGCGTAGCACAATCAACCCGGCTTTCACCCACATTAGTTGGGCCCCATTGTGGCTATGTGGCTATGTGGCTATGTGGCTAATTAGACCTTATTGATAATAATTATCATGAGTATACTGTTCCCGTTGCTAGCAGTGCTGATCTGGTCAATCAGTGCCATAGTCAACAAACTTGCCGTCACTACCATCGATCCAGCAGCCATCTCCTTCTACCGCTAGCTACTGGCGCTAATCATCCTGACACCCTTTGTATTGCCGGGGGTGATCGGCAACCGACAGGCGGTGCGTGTCAATGGGCTAATACCGCCGCGATCTTTATGAACTTAACACCGGTGTTCACTGCCATCATCGCCGTACTGTTCCTGCATGAACAATTACACAGCTACCATCTGTTAGGCGGCGATATCACCCTGCTCGGCGTGATTTTATCCCAATGCCTACCCACCTCGTGGGGCCAGCGCGCAAAAATACCCACCACCGGGGGGGCATTCTGCAAGGATCAGGACAACCGTTGAAAATGCGCCCGCAAGCTGCTGTGCTCCACCAATCGCTCCTCGCCCAGGCCAAAAAAATGCTATTTTTCCTTTACCCACTTTTCATTTGCCGCGCATTGCTTTATCTGTAGCACCTTTTTACAGCACCAAAGGATGTTTTATGACTAACACTTTCACCAAAGGGTTACTGCTGAGTAGCGTAATCACCTTGCTTTCCGCCTGCAACAAACCGCAATCCCGCCCGCAGATCGACATCAACGGCAAAACCATGGGTACCTTTTATAGCGTTAAGGTGAGCGGTGATATCGCCATCAGCAAAGAGCAGTTGCAGCACCAAATCGATACGCTACTAGAACAGGCCAACGACGATATTTCCACCTATCGTGCCGATTCGGTGCTGTCTCGTTTTAATCATTCCCGCAGTACTAACCCACAAGCCATTCCGCGCGGTATGGCAAATATCATACTGATGGCTCAGCGCATTGGCCAGGATACCGGGGGTGCCATGGACATTACCATTGGCCCGTTGGTGAACCTGTGGGGCTTTGGGCCGGACAAACGCCCGGTCAAGGTGCCAACCCAGCAGCAAATAGCAGCGGCGCAGAAGAAGGTAGGGTTACAGCACCTGAATCTGTTCAGTGACAGCCGGGGAGAATGGTTACAGAAAGACCTGCCTGGTATGTATGTCGATCTCTCGACGTTGGGCGAAGGCTATGGCACCGATGAACTGGTGCGGCTGATGACGCGCAACGGCATCACCAACTATCTGGTTTCGGTAGGCGGCGCGGTATCTGCACACGGCGTTAACAGTCAGGGCAAACCCTGGCGAGTGGCAATCCAGAAACCAACCGATCGTGAGAATGCCGTGCAAGCGCTGGTCGATTTACAGGGCTACAGCATCAGCACAGCTGGCAGCTATCGCAACTATTTTGAGCTAGATGGCCAGCACTATTCGCATATCATCGATCCAAGCACCGGCAAGCCAATTCAACATCGGCTAGTGTCCGCCACGGTGATCGCTTCCACCGCGCTGGAAGCTGATGGCTGGGATACTGGGCTGATGGTGCTGGACACAGAAAAAGCGTTACAGTTAGCGCAAGAAAAAGGGCTAGCGGCATATCTGATCAGCAAAACTAACGATGGTTTTAGTACGGTGATGACGCCGCAGTTCAAGGCATTTCTGGTGCAATAAGATAAAAAGCTCAGCGTAAACTGAACTGGAAAAAAGGAGAATATATGCACCTGATTTCTGGATGAAAGCTTGCACAGGCCATCATCAACGATGAACTTTCACTCTACAATGCCACTATAAAATCTCGTTTCCTCAACGAGAGCACTGTTGATCAGTGGGTTAAGCATTTTTTCGTTACCTAGGTGTCATATTCATGTGACGATAGCAACCCGATGATTTAAATGGCCGTGGAAAACAGTTCTACGCCAAACCACCTCGCACGCCTAACCCAGTGGGGTAATGCGCTGGCATTGGGATACGCCGTGCATTGCTCAGATAGCGAGCAATCGAACCGAAATGGTCAATTTAGCGTTGACACTCCTAGGGCAGCTGGATATGATGCGCCCCGTTCACACGATTCCTCTGTAGTTCAGTCGGTAGAACGGCGGACTGTTAATCCGTATGTCACTGGTTCGAGTCCAGTCAGAGGAGCCATATTCAGGTCAGCAGACGTTTCCTAACGTCTGCCTTCCGCTTTTCAGTCAGGCAGTTATCCTTTCCCCCACGTTCCACCACGTCCGATAAAGTACGGCACCATCCACCCTCATTTCATGGTACATTTGCTGGTATATCCGGTTCGATCTGTTTTGTACCATCAGACGGAGGGCTGACCTGTGGCGCTTACTGATATAAAAATAAGAAATACAAAGCCTTCCGTGAAAGCCGTCAAACTTACGGACGGCCTCGGTATGTATCTGCTCATACACCCCAACGGCTCAAAATACTGGCGCATGCAGTACCGTTTTGGCGGTAAGCAAAAAACTCTGGCACTTGGCGTTTATCCTGCCATCTCTTTATCTGATGCAAGGCAACGCCGTGACGAAGCAAAAAAGCTGCTGGCGAAAGGAAGCGACCCTGTTATGAAGAAGCAGGACGACAAACGGGAAAACAGCGGCATTTATTCGTTTGAATCGGTCGCCAGACAATGGCATGCGGGCAATAAAAAATGGTCAGAAGAATACAAAGGAAAAATTCTGCGTACGCTGGAAACCTATCTTTTTCCGGTAATCGGCAATCGCCATATCGCAGAACTAAAAACCCGCGACCTGTTGGTGCCGATAAAAGCGGTTGAGGATAAGGGTTTTAATGAAGTGGCTGTGCGTCTTCAACAGCGTACCACCGCCATTATGCGTTACGCCGTTCAACAGGGCATTCTTGATTACAATCCTGCTCAGGAAATGTCAGGTGCGATTACCACAGGTAAACGCGCTCACCGTCCCGCCCTGCCCTTTGAACGATACCACGAGTTTTTAGAACGTATTGACGGTTACCGTGGACGATTACTTACCCGGCTGGCTGTGAAACTTACCCTGCTGACCTTTATTCGTTCCAGCGAACTACGTTTCGCACACTGGTCTGAAATTGATTTTAAAAAATCGTTATGGACGATACCAGGTGAGCGTACAGCACTACCGGGCGTAAAAAACGCACATCGTGGAGCCAAAATGAAAACCCCGCACCTGGTTCCACTTAGCAGGCAGGCCATTACCATCCTGAAAGAAATACAGGAAATCAGTGGCGACCATGATTTCATTTTTATCGGCGACCACTATGCCGACAAACCCATGAGTGAAAACACGGTCAACAAAGCACTACGCACTATGGGCTACGACACGCAGAAAGAGGTCTGCGGTCATGGTTTTCGCACAATGGCATGCAGTTCACTTATTGAGTCAGGTTTATGGTCAAAAGACGCTGTGGAACGGCAGATGAGCCATCAGGAACGGAATAATGTACGCGCTGCTTACATCCATCAGGCCGAACATCTGGATGAGCGCAGGCTTATGCTGCAATGGTGGGCTGATTTTCTGGATGCTAACCGGGAAGGTATGGTCAGGCCGTTTGAGTTTGCACGGAAGCATTAAATGTCCGAAGCCGGGGTCGCCTTCGCCCGTATCTGCTTATTATACGGGCAGTTTACCAGGTAATGAAAAGAACATTGAACACAATTCGATGCCAGTGGTAACGAGACTTGACTTCCCGCTCTTTTATGTGATAATGAAGCTATATAAAAATATTGGGGGTTTTTATGAGCGAATTATCTGAACATGATTTATTAAAAAGCCAAAGGATAATTGATTCCTTAGATATTGACAAAATCAAGAAAAATGCAATGTCAGTTGAAGAATGGATTGCACACAATGATAAATTAAGAGAAAACTATAACAAAGAAAGGGAAATGTCGCTTAATGCTAATTATTTCTAATAATGGAGGAATTAAAAGAATACTAAGCCTGATATCGAAAAAATCCTTACTGCTTTTCAAAACAAAGCTGTCAGATATAGGGGGTATTATTAAAACCCCCTTTGTAATTCATTTAAATAATTTTTCATTTATTTGTTCTTTCGTTGATAAAAATACTGTTTTAGTACTTGCTTTCAGATACAGTAAGCCCAATTTCAATTTTGGAGAAAAATCAGGCGCCGCCGAGATAAACGTTATTGAAAATCATTTTCTTGATAAAAACTTAAGAATATAATTTAAAATGTCATCAGGGAAGTCGCTTTTCTGTATATATTCTGTTCTACCAGCACAACGCAGACTTTTATTGATCAGACTTAGATTTTTGAGTGGTTTACCGTCAGGTGATTGAACCCATTTCTCCACACTCTTCCCTGCTTCATAGTAAAACCGTTATATTTCTAAAAGAAATGGCAAGGCATATAACAGCCCCATTATATACTTTAAAGCAGATTACATAATACTTTAATAACATATACATTTATAATATCCACATTAAATGATTAACTAATTTCTACCGCGCCATCTGGCTTGCTCAACCCTTCACAGCGGAAAACAAGTTTTCGACTGCTCAGCGTTTATCAGAAGATAATATTATTTTTCTTTGTCTATTGCCTTTCCCAGCATGGAAGAAAAACGGCTCTGGTAACGCAGATTCAGTCCATTTTCCGTTTCCTTATTTCCTTGTATTGAATCATCATTTTTTAATTCAGGATCTACTGTTCCGACTTGCTGTTTCTCTCGTTTACTTTTTACTGTTGAAATTTTATTTTTCTGCTCTTTTTTCATATTTTCATTTTCTCTGGCTCTGGCCCCGTTACTTATGAACCTTTTGCGTTGTTCTTCTGTCAGCCCGGCACAAGTAATAAGAAAACCCACCAACATATCCTGATCAACGTCCAGCCCAAGATACTTTGCAACCTCACCTCCCAGCACAATTTTCCTGTGCGTTTTCTCTTTACGGCTCAGTGCCTTTTCTTTTGTGGTCAATCTGTTCAGTTCCTGTTGTGCTGATGCTAATAGTTGACGTAAATCTTTTCTTTCCATAATTATCTCCTGTTTTTTTGGTTTTTCATTCCTGACAGATCAAAAAATAAAATTGCCTTTCATTGATTTTTGAATCCAGACATCAGGGCTTCCAAGGTTTTTTGATATTTTAAGCCTTCACGCAGAGGGCTACTCACTCTTTTGGGTATTTTCATTATTTTATTAAACGTTTTTATCGATAAATAACAGATTTATTTTTACTTGCAAATTTTACAAGATGATAATTCCGGGTTATATTTTAATTAAGCATTAAGGAAACATCCCTTCTTCGATTTATATCCCTTTACCCCAAAGCTTACGCGCCTCTTCTTTCGGCGCTTAAATCCAAAGAAAAACTTGACCATTGTTTTATTTTGATTCGGCGCAATCTGAATAAAAAATAAATACAATGCCCACTTATACATTGCTTCGCAACGTGTGGGCCTGGCGGGGGCCTTAAAGTCAAAATATAAGTTTTTCTTGCAAAAAACTAAAAGCAGAAAAGGTCAACACCTTTAAAAAATTAAAACCAACAGGAGTAATTATTGTAGTATGGCAATATTTCATTTATCGTTTAGTATGCTCAAAAGATCCGCAGGCAAATCGTCCTGTTATCTTGCCGCATATAATGCAAGAGAAAGAATAGAAGACATGAGAACAGGAGAAGTGTACGATTATTCATATCGTTCCGACCTGTTCCATCACTGCATTCTTGCGCCAGAACACACACCTTTCAATTTTATTAAAAACTCTACTGTGTTGTGGAATGAAATTGAGAAAGTTGAAAAAAGGAAAGACGCCCAGCTCTCACGTTATTTTGATATCGCTATTCCTGTTGAACTTGATAACGATGCCAAAATCGCGTTGATTGAAAACTACTGCAAACGTAATTTTGTCAGTAAGGGCATGATTGCCGACATCTCTTTCCATGACCTTGACGGTCATAATCCACATGCTCATGTCATGCTTACTTTGCGTGAGATAACACCACAAGGTTTCGGCAACAAGAACAGAAGCTGGAACGAGCATGATTTGATGGATGAATGGCGTGCGTCATGGTCCAGAATGTCTAACCGTGCACTGGAACGTGTTGGTTCCAGAAGTCGTATGGATCACCGTTCTCTTGCTGCACAGCGTGAAGAAGCCATTGCTCTTGCGAAGGCAGCACAGGAAACGGGAAGACAGGATATCGCTAATGAACAACTGGCTAAGGCCATTGAGCTTAACCGCCCCGCGCTGACTCGAATAGACCGTAAATCATGGCACACCAAAAGAGCCAAAGCGTTACGTGCCGCAGAACAGGTGCAGGCAGCACAGACCAAACAAGCTGCTAACGATTTCAGGCAGTTGTTTAACAGTGATGTGGGTCATCTCATGACCGTCAACCTCAACACTTTCCGTATCGAGACGGTTAAGGCTAAACCTACACAACAGCAACCTGTACTTGTCATGCCAGAAAGAAAACGCCACTTTAAGCCTGCCGAGATTAAGCCAAAGGATATGTCCCTTTACTATGGTGTTAAGCCCAAAATGGCAACGCTACCGCTGTTAAGACGTAAGCGTAAGATAAATTTACAGAAGCTATATGATTTTATTGAAACTTTTGTGAGTGTGTTAATTAAGCGTCCGACGAAAGAAACTCAGCCAGAACCAGCTACGGGCACAGTGCCAAATCCGGCTGTTCCTGACCCGCTTGATGAAGTGATGATTGACCCTGTTACGAAATTGAAGATTACCAAGCGCCAATGGGAGGCTATGGGTACAGGAAATAGATCAGCAGATGTTTCCAAGCCTACGGATGCTAACTACATCTACGATTCTAAGAAGAAACCAGTAGCAAATGAACACAACAAGACTATTACCTTTCCGCCATTGCCAGATGATGCAGAAAACAAAAATGCTCAAACCAGAAAAATAACTTTTAAATCAGTAGGCAGATTGTCTTTCAAATGGAAAAGTAATAACATTTAATTTTATTCTTTTGATAAAATTTAGTTGAAAAAATAAGATACAGCACCAAATGAAAAGTTATATATTTTGTAAAATAAACACTGAATCATAGTATCCTTTTGGGAAATTTAAAATGGAAAGATTTGTTATACTTACCTTAAATTGGCTGTATGAAAAAAGACATAATGTCATTATATTTTTAGCATACATCATCCTTGCTGCTCTCCTGTTAAAGCAACATGTTTACTTTGCTTTTGCGTTAATGTTTTTAATCAGTTTAAAAGAAACGTATCCCATAAGTAAAAAACCAATTAAAATAGCTAAAAGTGCATTCATGATAAAGTTTTACAATATATTTATTTGGTTTTTATCCTATGTAATATCTCTAAAAGTATTAAGTTACTCAATTGGCATCAGCGAGGACAAGTTAAAATACGCACCTGTAATTATGGCAATACCTGTTTCTATAATATTAATTTATATGCTAATAGCCTTGGCTTCTCTTTTTATGTTATTATCAATACAGGTCTTAGCTCAACTATCCTTTTTCATGACTACAAAATTAAAAACTAAAATTACAAAATCAGAATATTATATATTTGCAAGCAGATTTTATTATCTAATGGTTTTACTTGTTCCTTTTTTACTGGCTGTTGCTTATATTTCACCCTATTTTATAAGAGTGGCATTGTTTACAGATTCAACTTTCATATCGGACTGTGGTGAAAAAGAAAAAAACAGAACTTATATAAGGGTTGATGATAAATCCTGTCTAGTATTTAATTTAAACTGGTCAGTTATTACTGAGACGCCAAAAAAAATAATAAGTGATGAGAAAAAATAAGCATTAATGTTCCCTAAACTATGCACTGCTATTTTTACATGTTTTACATTCAGCGGGCTTAATTAATTAAGCCCTTCTATTGGTATTACCCAAGACTTGCAACTTTATGTTTAAGAGTCGATTCAAGCCCCTCACGGAAACGCACCTGTATCATTTTTCTTGCATCTGATAAAGTCTTATCACCCTCACGGAAAGAAGATATTTCTTCTTCAAGGATATTAATCAGAACATCAACACTACATGATGGATATTTACTAATCATATAAACTAAATAATAAATTTTTTGTTCCATAAAAAAAATATCTGGTCTATTATAATATGCTGCAATTGATTTTTTATATCTATTAATAATTTCAAGTGATTCAGAAATATCAAAGCCATTCAAGAAAAGATCATCATAATATTTGCTAAAAATATATTGTTTGTGATTTGATGATTTATCCGGTTCTCCTTTTTTAATCGCTAACAAAAGCTGACCAAATTTCTCCATTGTGATTTGATAATTGTAATTTTTATCACTATCGCCTATATCGCCACTCTTTCTAGAATAGAGAATATCATAATTTGACAAATAATTTTCAATATCTATTTGTTCAGAGCTTAAAGATTTTAGATCGGCTGTCGATATTGAATTTTGGCTATTAGTATATTCTGCAATCTTATTTATTGTATTATCATTACCGCTAGAAGAGAAAATCCTCACAAGAATTTCACATTCATTCAGAATATCAGATATATTCTTTTCCGACTCTTTATTAAAATCATGGATAGTTCGTAAAGTTTGCCCACCATTCAAAACCTGAAAATCATTTATCCTCATCTTTTGCTTTCTATTACCATTGATACCTTCAGAATGAATTTCTTTAGCTACCATTGTAATTCCATTGTTATACATGAATAACTTTGACGGACTATTACTTAGCGTTTTTTTTATGTTTACATTATATTTTGAGTTCATGACAAAACCACGAACATTATCAAATAAAACACCATAATCCAATTCGGTTTTTGATAAAGGATTTATATCTTCAATATTATAATCATCCCTTAAAGAAGAATTTTTAGAAGTAATTCTTATTAATTCACTGGCTTTCATTCTTACAATATAAGATTTTGAAGATGACAGATCATGTTCAACATAGGGCATAATACAATTAGAATCGAAAAGTATTGATGCACATATTGGTTCTGGCCTTAAAGACATCATATCTGAAATATAATCTAATGATATTGACTTCACTTCGAGATCATATATATCTCTTAACCTATCCAAGTGAGCATCGTTTAACCGTATGTTATTACTCTCATTACTTACCGAATAAAAAGTTATTCTCCATATATTATTTCCATTTAATAACTCTATGATTCTCTCTAACGAATCCTTCACCTTTCCATTAACACCAGACAGATTTTCAGTTTCAATTGCGTTAAAATACTTTGAACTTATGAAAGGATCATTAATAGCTTGCGTAGATGTTGCGCTGAACTTTTCTCTATATTTGAAGTTAAAGAGATTTATTTCTTGGTTTTCGTCATCAAACAAGACAGCATCAATGCCAAGATCATCATGCCCCACACCATAAACAATATCATTGAAATCAGAATCTATAATACATTGTGAAAGATCAACGATATCTTTTCCTCTACCAAAAGATTCTAAAATAAAAAGATAGAATCCAATCCTACGCTTATCGATTACCTTTTCTTCTGGCAATGTTTTTTTAATGGGAATCGTTTTTGTAAGAAGATTATAATACCTCTCACACTTAACATTCAAATTTTTGAACGTATTCAACCCTGCCATCTCTATCACCTTTACTCTTGAATAATTGAGTTAATTATACACCTAAAATCAAGAATAACAAATAATACACAACTGGGCATTCCATGTTAATGGTAGAAAAAATATCAAAATGGAAGTATTAAAACATAGCCCAGAAGTTTAGTTGAAAAAGGTAGTAGTCAAATGCACGATAGCAGAGCCTCTGCCATCAATTAAATATTCAATATACTTATCGAATCAATCCATGATCCATTTTAATCACCTTCCATGCCATATTACCGTTATTATGGGTGTTGAATAACCTATCTCCAATGTCATAAACGACACCAGTTATATTGACTTTCTGCCCTTTTCTGTATTTCAGAATATCTTCATCCTGACCTACATAGTAAGACAATAATACAGCCCCACCGCAGTAGTTGGTATCAGGCGTCTGGAAGATGATGGCGTAAGTTTTATGGTCTCTCTGCGCACCTAGGTACTTCATTGTATCATAGGCTTCCTGCGCTTCTAACACAGTGGCATTGCTGATGCTGACTTTCTTGCCAATCCAGTTCTTTTTACCCGCCATAGCGTTGGATTCATAATCACGACAAATAACGTCTAAGCCGTTAACGGTGTTCACAGGAAGATTATCAGAGGCAAGAGTTGCGCTCTTGCTGGTTGATGAACTTAAAACCCCACTCAGAGAAGATAAAGAAGAGTTGATAGACTCCCCTACTTTCCCTGTTGCGTCAGACAACTGTTGACAACCTGCGAGCGTAAAAGCGGCAGATGCTAATAAAGCCGTGATCGTTTTTTTCATTTTAAATAACCTACAAAGGATTATAAAAAACTCACTGCCCTGAACTTGTCATTCAGAACAGTGAGTAGTGTTGGTTTCTTTGATGTCGGCAAAGCCATTAACGTGCGGTCGGACGAATCCAGCTGACTTTATCTTTGGTTTTGAATTTCAGAATCAGCAAAGGGCCAAGCATTAACGCGAGCAAAGTAATCACCATTACCGGCGTGGATTTGGTGAGATAGGCCATGACAAATCCCGCAGGAATGCCAATAATCGTTCCAACGACTACCAGCCCCTTCATAGTCTGCTGGCTGACATAACCTTTTACTCTTTCCGCACCACATCCCCTGCACACTGACACATGCTCCTGCACTTCTGTACCACAAAACGGACATTCAGACATGCTCTTTTCCTCGCCAGATTAACTCTAAGTAATTGATATAATTGATCTGAACAAAGGGCCTGTCATATCGTTTTTATCGATCAAACCCACAGCATATGATAGATATAGACTATCAAAACAAACATATCGATCGATAGATACAATTAATTACCGATCGATAAGAGCCCATTAATCGTCAATAACTATCAATATTTAAATATTGATCGATATTACAGATCAATAAATTAATGAAATGCGAGACTAATTGACTGTTTTGCACTCCGGTCTGGCAGCTATTCACTTAACAAGCCAGCTTCTGAAAAGGTACTTGACTCATAACGCGTACCATTCGTCAGCGGTGGACTGATTGAAGCTGTGTGGGATCGCCACAGGCGCACTTGTGGTGACTACTATCGGTGCATCCTGTCTCGACATTGGTTTGCTGTTTGTCGAAGCCGGTATGGCGGTGGGTACTTTACTGGCGAACTGGCAACCAAGGCCAGGGACAGCATTACGGCTGTCGTAACCGCCTATATTGAGATATTGCCCCCGTTTTGCATAATGTGTTCATGGACGACAGACCTCCGGCCATTGTCACTGACAGCATGGTGAAATGCACTAAGGACAATGCCACTTAGAGCCTATCTCAATAGGCGATAAAACCGGGGCTTAAAATAGTAAGTTTTAATGCTCCGGTCCATGTAATCCGGTGATCTTTCCGCAACCAGAACACCAGGTGGAACCAGCATCCATTACCCTGGGATAGGCTCTTAGCAGATGGCCGAATACTCCTCACTTATGTTTATAAACGGCCTGTCAGATGACCATAAATGGCAAATGTAGCGATGTTAGATGCAGCTATTTAATTTTTCTGCTTACCATCTTGGTTTGCTTCGATTCCGTTAAAATATAGGATTTAACAAATGACAGACGATCACCATTGAACATAAAATCAGGATTAATGAAGTAATAATTCTGGATCATAGTTTCAGCGATGAAACTCTTTTCTACAAGTTCTTTCATACCTTTAAAATAAGTTGTTCTGGATATTTTAATAATCGTTTTATCTACAATATCATACGACATTAAAATTGTGTCGGTGTCCTTTTGCTCCTGCATTGCTCTGTACAATATTTCGAAAACCTTTGTCCCTGCCGAGGATAATTCAGTAATCGCTCTGACGCCATTAACATAAAGTTTTAAAAATTGTGTTTTATCCACTTCTTGGTATTGAAAAAAACCAGCCCCACCTAAATATTCTCCTGTGTTCTCATTAACAACCATAAGTCTGTCTTTCCCTGTTGATATTCTTTTTACTCCTCCTTTTGTATTGTTGCTCGCAGACATTATAAATGGGTTTTTCACATGGCGTTGTAATCCTCTTCTTGATTTATTCGTTATCTCCTGTGACATTTTATTTTCCTTTTATTATTGTTATTATATTTTTAATTAACACATTTATTTTAATAGTCAACACTTAAAGTCCATTTATTTTTAAATAAATAGCATTTCAAGTATCAAAGACTGACACTTGAAGTATCAAAATATTATTTAAAAATGAACTCACAGAGTTTAAATGAGAATAATAATCGATTATAGTCCCCAAACCACGGACTTAAAGTCCCCGGATCGCGAACTCTGTTTTAAGCTATATCTGGTCTGAGGGCAGTTTCCTTCTTCATTATTAATATATAGCGAAGCGTCAGATGATCGTCATTGCTTTTTATGAGGTAAAAATACCTTATGATCTTCGTTCATTTTATGTAACCTTATACGGATTTTATTCCGCGTCAGTAGGTTTTATTTTTTATTTAAAGAACCTACGCAACTTTTAGGTTGCGTCATTGGGTTCAAAGGATTTGATCAGTATTCTTCTTTAACTAAAACACACATAGTCCCTGACTCATGCTTTTTTGCCTTTTGAGGGGGCAACCAGCAGGTCAGGACGTAACTATTATTTTTTTATTAGTTTTTCTTTGCAGCATATTCGCCTGCTCATATGCTGCTTTAAAATCAAAACCTTTGTTAAGGAAGCTTTCTTGTTTTTGCTTCCTACTGTCAGCAAAACCGCTATGCGCTCACGCGCACTGACGACTTAAAAAACATAGATTTTATGTCAAAACTATTTTCTTCATCGCGTGAAGATTTCTCTTCATTTTAATGGTGAAAAATGAAGTAAATCACTTCATCAGGTGAAGAAAATCTGCTTTAAAATTTAAATCCTAAGGGCGAGAGCCAAGGTTTTAGCGATTGAGCGCGTTAGCTCAATCAAGACCAACCATTTATCCAAGATTTTTAATTTTCGCGTAGTGTGAGCAAGCGAACATGTAGCTATGTAAAACGTTATTGCTAAAATATTCAGCCTATACAGGCATTGCTGGTTGCCCCTAAAAGGCAAAGAAGCAAATGCTCTGTTGTTGTCTTCTGTTATTTATAAAAGAAGATCTTCAACTACCATGAACCCCACAGGCACAACCTTATGTTGTGCAGGGGTTTAATAACATAATTAAGAAAAAGGGTTTCATTAATAAAAAGTGGCGGGACGTCCAGCTTGAGTAAACATTTTCCAGTCGAAACCGATTGGTGAGATTTAAAATCTCACATGGTTGTAATCCCTTTACTTTATTAATAATATTAAATATATTACCGGACGAATTTGTCATTATATTCATAAAGTTACAGAAAAAAGGTTATGTTGAAGCATAACCTGGGTTATAAAATTACATAACTACGGTTATGTTTAAAGATAACCATAGTTATGCTTAAATATAACGTTAATAACGTTGCGTTATTAACTGACATTCTGGACGACCGTCCACTTATATTAAACTTTTTCCATTTATTTTTGACTTTTTTATTAACATTAGTGTTAAATGCATTAATAGCAAAACAAATATAATAATAAAGGATAAAAACATGCAGAATATAAACTTTAAAATAATTGAGCGAATGACACCGGAGCAGTTACAGGACTACATTGATAAAAACCACTTCTCTGATACACAAGCGCTTAAAATATACCAGCACCATAACAAAAACCATAAAAACGAAATGCGCTATATAGCCAGAAAAGAAGGCATAAGATCTATTACAAAAGGCATTGACTATGTTCATATTTTTACTAAAAACTTCGAGGAACTCGCTAATATGGATATATCCAGCAACGAGCTAAAAGTAATAGCTAAGATTCTTAATAAAATGGAGTTTGGTAACTGCTTTCACGTTTCACAGGCAAAGCTATGCAAAGAACTAAATATCAAGAAATCCAACATGTCTATTATTTTCAAAAAGCTCAAAAGCAAATCGATAATCATTGACAAAGACGGCGATCTTTTTATGAACTCAAATATATTTCTAAAAGGCCAGTACCACACAATTAACGAAAAACAGCGTCCTAACGTTCAAAAAGCGCAACTATTCAATGTTGCCGACAATCCAATGTTCCAGAATGTTTACTCTTACCACTCAGAGAACGATATTAATGAGAGCCTGTCAGAAACAGAAAATTTCGCTTCTCAGGATCAAGATGAATCAACCAAACCAGTTTTAATCCCTCCTCCAGAAAAACCAGAGGATAACGGCACAGAAGAAGATAACGTGTTTTATATGAAGGACTGGGATCTCCCCGACTTCCAGTTACCGCCTACATAACTATAAGGAAAACCATAATGCTAAAAAATGAAACAAATATAATACTTAACATCCATAACGACGAGGACGGCATAG
Organism: Serratia symbiotica; assembly: GCF_000821185.2. Classification (NCBI taxonomy): domain Bacteria; kingdom Pseudomonadati; phylum Pseudomonadota; class Gammaproteobacteria; order Enterobacterales; family Yersiniaceae; genus Serratia; species Serratia symbiotica. The sequence continues at coordinate 1,577,901 of NZ_CP050855.1, forward strand.
TCAGCGTTATCGAAAAATCACTGATTCGCTATTACTCCGTTAATGGCTTCCACCATGACCAGTTCGAGGATAATTATCTGAACTACCTCAGAATGCTTTTCACCGGGCATCAGTTCTATTTTCTGGATAAAGAAAAATTATTGTCATACAAAGATCAGATTTTCAGCACTGTCATGTCAATAGTCCGGGACGATCTTTTAGAGAACGTCGAACCAGTGGAGCTTTACCAATCCTGCCAGTGGCAACCAGAAGCGGTGGAAATGGTTCTGGCTGAGCTTTTTAATAACAGGCTACTCTTATCCATAATCAGCCACTGACGCGCTACGTAGCAGCCACACCCACGCCCAGATTGGCTATTGGGTCCGTGATGAGCGAAAAACGGAAGTTGATACATAAGCAAGACTTAAACAATATGTACAACCACTATCTCAGAAATTCAAACTCAACGTTTAAAGCAAACGCTGAGTTCTTTTACATGAATTTAGTACTATTTAATCTAAACATCTAATCTAAAATGAGTTATTTCATCATCATTTAAATATGACATTATTTTTAAGATATGAGATATAGTTGAACTGATTTTTTCCGTTCTATCGATAGAGGTGAATTTTATTAACAATCTTGAGAAACCAAGAAGAAATTCATTTTTCTTATTATTAAGTGAAATTCTTGATATTTTTTCACCTGCACCATCGAATCCCTCAGGGATGAGTGATTCTTCATCAGTTACTTTGTCAAGGCAATCTATTGCCAAGATATCATTCCATAACTCCTTGCTAACACTTACCGAGTCTTGATATTCAAAGCCTTTGTAGAAATCGAGATCCATATTATTCAACCTCCGAGTCTGTGTCTAAATCTGCTGCATCTACATTTTCAAAATAGATGATTTCATTTTCTTCAAAAATTTTCTTCGCACCAGGTTGAATGTCATGTCCTGAGACAACCACCTTAGCTCCTTGTTTTACTATTTTTCGTGCAGTAGTTGTACCAACACCATCCCTATGAACTTTTACTTCAATAAAATCATCCTGATCATCAGACATTATTTCTCCTAATTATTTATTTTGTAGTTTTAAATCAATGAGATGAATTAATTTACTGAGGTCTTTTTTATTGACTCGAATATCACCTCGTTCATCATTACCTTCAGTAGCCTCTATATCTAGTCCATTTTTTTTTCCAAGATTTTCTATTGCATCAACAAGATCTTCATGCTTAATTGTTGATTCAGCAGCTTTACGAGCTGCGCTTATTTTTTTCACCATTATAATATCCCATCTATAAGCAGCTGAGTGACGCTTTACTGTTTTCAAATCCGATATTTGAAGATTCTGTTAGTTCGAATCTTAGAGCTATCGTTTCGAATGAAATTTCATTGCCAGCTATTTTATCTAAAAAAACACTCTGCATAATGAGATATACGTCATAATTTGTTAGTTTTTTTTGGTTCATTTTTTCATATAAAGAAAAATAGTCAAAATCATCTGCCATACCCAAATCTGATATTATGGGTTTAAGCCACATCTCAAATTCGGATATTGTGATGTTATTTTCTATTGAGAATTTGAGTGAAAACCTACGTTTTACAGCCGTATCAATCATTGAGTACATATTTGTCGTTACTGTTATAATAGGAGGGTATTTATAATTCATTGACTCAATTTCATCAATCTCTTTAATAAAGGTGTTAACTAAGCGTTTTACACCAGAAGACTCATTTGAAATATATCTTGAGCATAAGACTGAATCTACATCATCAAAATGAACAAATATTTTAATTTCCGCCAATGCTAAACTATCCAGATGCTTAAAAAACTCATTCAAGTTTTTCGAAGACATGCCAAGATCTTTATCTAACAATAGCTCCAAGCTTATGTAAAAATACTTGAACCCTTCCCCACTCAGGCGTTTTGCTATATTTTTCAATAATGTTGTTTTACCAGTCCCAGGTGAGCCATGAAGTAATATAGTTGGATTGAAATTATATATCCCTCTCTTTATAACCCAATCATCAGACCATATTAAATTACAAAATTTAAATATTTTTTGAGATTCATCACTTACCCCAAATAATTTAACTGGTTTATAACTATCGATTTCATATTCTGTAAAAAAATTTCTCATCAAAAATCCTTTCGGGTTTAAAATTACACAGAATGAATTCTTTAATTTTACCGTCAAGAAATTATCGATGGCAACTGATAAGTTAAAGAATCTTCATTCAGAACCGAAAAATATAGTTAAAAATTGACGTATTCAAGATATCATGCTCGGCATCTTATGCCGAATCGTTCGAAAGTTACGTATGTCATAGTGTAAGTGCCCCATCCAGACGAACCATGAGCTTTTAGATATCTGACGTGCCTTTACTTTCGCAATTTCCGCTCTGGGCACATAGCTGCCCTTGCTCATAAGCTAACCCGCTTAATGGGGATCAAGCAACAGATCCTCAACACAAACCCCATCCCTCTCCATCTGTCCAAGAATTTTCTTCATTTAAGCTGCCTTGCTGCCCCCTCCCCGATCTCTGCATAGTGCTCAGCACGCCTCTCAGCTACTATTTTTCTGAACTTAACTAAAATTTTTTCCAGAGTTTTGATATCAGTGCTAGCAACCGCCTGCTGGACTTTTCTGTACTGATACAGGATATGGAATTCATCAATCATTTTAACCCTCTTGTTTTTTACTCAGGCAGTAATCAACGCTGACATTAAACTTTATCTCAGCGAACTATAAGCAATTAAATCAATTGACATTTTATCTAAAATATTAGATAATCCATTTATTAACCAACGGAGGTATCTATGACATTAAAATATTACGACAGCCCTTTCCACGTAACACATGATGCAGACACTGCTAATAAAATCGCAATGAAAGTGGATCTGTCCATCATGATCAGCAACCTGATAAAAGACAAAGGCTGGACACAAAAGGAAGCCGCCGAAAAGCTCGGCGTTCGTCAGTCCCGTATATCGGAGTTGAAGAATGCCAAAATAGAGCTTTTTACCATTGATGCCATGTTCGATATGCTGGATGCTCTCGGCTTCAAAGCCAGAATGACTATGCCGGATCTGCACCACGCTATCATCGGGATAAATGAGATTTAAGCCGCAGACTTATATTTCTTCTCGCGTTCGTTTGCTCTTACGCCAGACATAAGCTCTCTGAACCTCTTCTCCATAACGGCCTGAGCCTTACGGTCAACGCCGTTGGTTGTTTTTTTGAAAGAATGCAGCACAACCACCGTATCAAGATACCTGCTGATGTGGATACAGCGATAAGCCGGACTACCGTTTATTTTAAGCTCGAAGACACCTGTTTCCATGCTATCCATAGCACCAACGGGCAGTTCAGTTAATTGTCCATACTGGATACGGCGTAAATCCTTTCCAAATGCGTCCTGAACGTCTTCCGGTAATGCTTTATATTCTCTTTCTGCTGCTTCATTAATAAATGCAAATTTTTTCATAATTTTTCCTCTAAAATGTAAACCTGCCGGTTTTAATAGAATTACGTAAAGGACATATCAGGGGCACTGACATGCCAGAGTTTTTCAGGCTGCTTTATTACGTGAACTGTTAATTAACTTATAAATCCATTCATCTATTTCACTTTCAATAAATGCAATAGCCCTCGCACCGATCTTCACTTGCGATGGGAATCGCTTCTCATTTATAAGCTCATATATTGTGGTTTTACTGATACCCGTTCTTTTAATCACTTCCGGTAGACGAATAAGGTTTTCTTTTCTTTCAGACATGTTGATTTCTCCTCTGCTGTGTCAACGAGGAGAATTATATGGTGAGTGAAGGTCAGAAATGAGTGACGATCCGGACAGGGAGTGACTGCAATTTCCTGTCCGGGAGTTTACGGAAGTTAATCAGCTTCTGTTTCCGAGAGTTTCATGACGTCTGAAACTCTCCAGTTTTTCATCTCATTGTTTTTATTGATATATAGATTAAACTGACGCAAAAAATCGACCTTTACAGCTTTCATCGCCAGCGGTCTGTCCGTGTCCTTGATATGATGTGCATGTCGGATTCGGTTGTCGTCGTCGTCATCTGTATAAAGTAACCGTGAGAGACGGTCATCTGCCATGCGCAGATTGTTTTTTGCAGCCCATATAATAATGTCCAGCATAGGTATGATACGGTAGTTAATCAGCTTTTTAATGGTGCCATGACCAAAGCGAACCGGATCAGGTGGAGATTCGGGTATACCTTTAAATCTTCTCCATTGCGGTAAAGCGGCCTTTATGGACTCCGTGATTTCCTCATCGGTCCCATTAGCCAGATCCACTTCAAGAAGTATGCTTGTTGGAAATTTATCTTCCATCGCCTCTGTTATCACCTTTCCTGAGTGAGCCAGATTGATACGGTACGTGTTATCTCCAATCCAGTAGTACATCTCATTCAGCATGGCCGTCACGCTGATTTGAGCCAGCCTTTCTGTCGTAGTGAAAAAGAAGTGTGGGGGCTGGTAAAGACGCACATCAGGGTTCATGTTTTTTACCATCTCGGACGTTACCAGAAATGGCTTTCCTGACACGATCTGTCCATAAAACATGCCTAAAAACTGTTTTTCCTCCTCATCCGGATTCTCTTTAAAGAAAAGTGTTCTCACCCAGATTTCATAGTACAACTCCTGCAACGTCAGGGAGTCAAACTTCCGGTAAGTATCTATATCCAGCCACTTCCTGATTTTTTTGTTAAATTCCGAAGACCAGTTCCTCATCAAAACCTCACTTACATATTTTCCTGCATAGATACTATCAGTGAGGTGGTCATTCAACTACCGCTGTAAACAATCGGCGCAATTTGACAGAAGGTGGTAAAAAGAGTATGAGTTCGATAGCGTTCGCCAGAGAACGGTGAAGTAAACAATTGATTAAAATTGACTTTTTATCCCTCACAGATAAAAATGATGGCATAAATGATGTAACAAAATAACTATATAAATAAATTATCATTATTAAACAGGAGATTAAATCAGTGCTCGAGTCCAGTCAGAGAGCCAATTTAAGGAAAGCAGACGTTCACTAACGTCTGCTTTCTGCATTTCTATCAGCTGGTTATCCCTCTCTTCAGGTTCACCCTCGTTCACTAAAAACCACTCGAAGCCATACCCATTTGCTGGTAAAAATGTTGGTAATGGTAGTTCGATTGCGCTTTTACCAACAAACGGGGGATGTCGTTATGCCACTTACTGATGCTAAAGTAAAAAACGCCAAGCCCCTCGATAAGGAATACAAGCTGACTGATGGCTTTGGTATGTTCCTTCGCGTTACCCCTAAGGGTTCTAAATACTGGCAGATGGCTTACCGCTTCGACGGCAAGCAAAAAATCTTCTCCATAGGTGTTTACCCTGCTGTTTCACTTGCTGATGCAAGACAACGCCGTGATGAAGCTAAAAGACTTCTTGCTCAGGACATTGACCCTAATGTAAAGAAACAGGCCGAAGTGAAAGAGCTGAAAGCCAAACGCGACAGCACTCGTTCTTTCAAAGCTGTTACCAAAGCGTGGTTTTCTACCAAAAAGAAATGGTCAGAAGATTATCGTCATACCGTATTAAATCGCCTTGAAACCTATATCTTCCCGGATATTGGCAACAGAGACGTTACCGAGCTTGCCACTGGCGATCTGTTAGCCCCCATAAAAAAAGTTGAAGCCCTTGGCTATCTCGAAGTTGCTACACGAGTTAAGCAATACGTCACCTCTATCCTGCGTTATGCCGTCCAGCAACAACTTATCCGCTATAACCCGGCTTACGATCTGGAAGGCTCCATACAGAAACCTGAAACTGAACACCGTCCTGCTCTGGAACTTGAAGAGATTCCGTTGCTGCTTAAACGTATTGATACCTACAAGGGCCGTAGACTGACTACGCTGGCGATTCAGCTTAACCTGCTGGTATTTGTTCGTTCCAGTGAGCTGCGCTTCGCCAGATGGTCAGAGATCGATTTCAGGAGCAAGCTGTGGGTTATCCCCGAACAGCGGGAAGTCATCGAAGGGGTGAAATATTCAGGCCGTGGCACCAAGATGAAGCGTAAGCACTTCATCCCTCTCTGCCGTCAGGCAATTGCGCTGTTGAAAGAAATTAAACAGCTTACCTATGAAGATGGCAATGATGATGGTTTTATCTTCACGGGCAGCTATGACAGCTTCAAACCGATGAGTGAAAACACCATAAACAAGGCGCTACGTAAGATGGGCTACGATACCCGGCAGGACATTTGTGGTCATGGCTTCCGCACACTGGCCTGTAGTGCCTTAATTGAGTCTGGTTTGTGGTCAGAAGACGCTGTAGAGCTTCAAATGAGCCACAAGGAAAGCAATAGCGTCCGTGCAGCTTATACCCACAAAGCCAAGCACCTTGACCAGCGCCGCCTGATGCTCCAGTGGTGGGCTGATTTCCTTGATGCTAATAGCAACAGTATGATCAGGCCGTTTGAGTTTGCCCAAAGGTGAACACTTTGAGTTAGAAAATTACGGCTAACTGTTTGATAACCCATCACATAACTGTATGTAACCCTTTGTTTTGAAAATGTTTGAATAGCCATCACTGGTTGATGGCTATTAAACCATTCTATTATCATTTTTCAGCAATATTTGATATCGTAGCAGTATTAAATACCGAGGGAATATCATGATATCAGGTCTTGATGGTGGAAATTTCATCCTTAGCTCGATTGCTAAGGTAAGAGTCAAATCGGGTCTACTTGATAGAGCAACAATTGAAGGCTCTAAAGGCGAGTATACCGTGATTTTTGATGGTTCAGAGTGGGAAGGTAAGCCATTGGTCTTATGTAGCTCCAGACAGCCTTACGAAGCGCGAGTCTTCAAAAGCATAGATGGTGCAGCTGCAGAACTACTACGCATAGGTCTAAGTGAAGCTTCAATCAAAAACACCACAAAATCGAACACTAAATAATCAGGTTTAAAATGGATATGCAAAAAGAAACTATTTTTTCAGAAGTTGAAACTGCTAACAGTAAACAACTTGCTGTCTTGAAAGCTAACTTCCCACAGTGTTTTGATAAAAACGGAGCTTTCATTCAAGAAAAGTTGCTTGAGATCGTCAAGTCATCAGATGTTGAACTCTCTAAAGAGTCATACAGCTTAAACTGGCTTGGCAAATCATATGCCCGTCTGTTGGCTAACCTACCACCGAAAACCTTGCTGACAGAAGATAAAAATCATAACCAACGTGAAGAGAACAAGAACAGTCAGAATCTGTTAATCAAAGGGGATAACCTCGAAGTATTGAAGCATATGGTTAATGCTTATTCTGAGAAGGTTAAAATGATTTATATTGACCCGCCCTATAACACGGGTTCTGATGGGTTCGCCTATAACGATGATCGAAAGTTTACACCTGAACAGCTTTCTGATCTGGCTGGTATCGATCTTGATGAGGCTACACGTATTCTTGAATTTACTATAAAAGGTTCAAGCAGCCATAGTTCATGGCTGACTTTCATTTATCCTCGCCTTTATATTGCTCGCGAACTTTTAAAAGAGGATGGAGTTATTTTCATATCTATAGATGACAATGAAGATAAACAGTTGGGATTATTATGCGACGAAGTATTTGGTCAAGCTAATTTTGTTGCAAAACTTCCTACCATCATGAATCTCAAAGGAAACCATGATAACTTTGGTTTTTCAGATACGCATGAATATATATATGTGTATGCTAAAAACAAAGATATTTGTCATTTAGGACAATTCGATATAGATGAAAGTGAAGTTGAAAAAGAGTGGAATGAAGATGAGTATGGCCTATTTAAAAGAGCTGATACATTAAAACGTACTGGTCAAGATGCTTCTAGACAATCCAGACCAAAAGGTTGGTTTCCAGTATTCATTAATTCAGAAAACAAGGTTTATGCAACAGATGATGATAAGCCCCTACATGAAAATGATTATGTGCTTTATCCAGTAAGCCCTACAGGTGAAGAACTTTCGTGGTCATGGGGAAAGAGGAAAATAAATGATGAGTATTATAATTTAATAGTAATAGATATAAAAGATGGTAGAAACATCTATAAAAAACAGCGACCTGCTCTTGGTGATCTACCAACTAAAAAGCCAAAATCAATTTGGTATAAACCTGAATATAGTACGAGCACAGCAACAACTGAACTTAAAAACCTTTTAGGGGATAAACTATTTGAAGGTCCGAAGCCAGTACCTCTCATATCCGATCTTATAAAAATTGGAACAGAGAAGGATTCATTAGTTCTTGATTTTTTTGCCGGTTCAGGTACGACAGCTGAAGCTGTTGCATATTTAAATGACAAAGATTCTGGTTGCAGGCATTTTATATGCATACAAAAAGATGAAGATATAAATAAAACAAAACACGCTTATTCTATTGGTTATAGATCTATTTTTGAAATAACTAAAAAAAGGATACAGGAAGTTTTTAATAAAAGTTCAGCTGCAAGTGATAATGCGGCTAATGCAGGTTTCAAAATAATTCATACTATTGAGGACTTTAGAGCAAAAGATGAGTCAGAGCTTACGTTATCGAACCATACCTTCTTTGATGATGCTGTATTGACTCCTGAGCAGTATCAGACCCTATTGACTACATGGTGTGTGTATGATGGTAGCTTGTTAACAACGCCAATTGAAGATATTAATCTTAATGGCTACAAAGCGCACTTGTGCGATGGTCGTCTGTACCTGATTGCGCCTAACTTTACCAGTGAGTCACTCAAAGCTTTACTTCTAAAATTAGATTCAGACAAAGACTTTGCCCCTAACAAAGTCGTGTTTTATGGCAGCAACTTCGAAAGTGCGAAACAGATGGAACTTAATGAAGCACTAAAAAGTTATGCTAATAAAAAATCTATTGATTTAGATTTGGTGGTGAGGAACTAATCATGTCTAAAGGGTTCACATTCGAAAAGAACTTACCTCATCAAAAGGCAGGTGTTGATGCGGTCATGAATGTTTTTGTTTCCGCAATACCTCATCAGACGGATAATGTTTCTATCCGCCTGTTAGCTAATCCAGAACTGAGCCTTACTGAACAACAATACTACAGCAACATAAAAAATGTTCAGGCGTTCAATAGCATTGAGCACTTAAAAGATAATTACGATGCTAAGAGCAACGTAATTGATGTTTCTATGGAGACAGGGACAGGTAAAACCTATACCTACACGAAAACTATTTTTGACCTGAACAAATCCTTTGGCGTTAACAAGTTTATAATTATTATTCCTACCCTATCGATCAAGGCCGGGACAGTTAACTTTTTAAAAAGTGATGCTTTGAAAGAACATTTTAGAGATGATTACGAGCGTGAACTAAAGACTTATGTTGTTGAAAGTCAGAAAAGCTCTGGAAAAAACACAAAATCGTATATGCCTCAAGCTATTCATGATTTTGTTGAAGCAAGTAATTTTAACAAGAAATATATACACGTCCTTGTAATCAACTCAGGGATGATTAACTCCAAGTCTTTAACTGACACTTATGATGTTGGTTTGCTTGATAATCAGTTTGATACACCATTTGCTGCTCTTAGTGCGGTTAAACCATTCATTATTATTGATGAACCTCATAAGTTCCCTACAGGTAAAAAAACATGGGAAAACATTGAGAAATTTAATGCTCAATATATTGTTCGTTATGGTGCAACCTTCAGTGAAGGCTATAAAAACTTAGTTTATCGTCTGACAGCCGTAGATGCGTTCAATGAAGATCTTGTTAAAGGTATTGATGCTTACATTGAAGATATTGTTGGTGATGGTAGTGCTAATCTCAAGTTCGTCAAATCTGACGGCAAAGAAGCTACATTTGAACTGAATGAAAATGGCAACAAAAAAACATTTAAATTATCGAAAGATGAATCACTATCTAAAACGCATAGTGCGATCCATGAATTAACACTGGATTCCTTAAACAAGAGCACTGCTGTATTGAGTAATGGTATTGAACTAAAAATTGGTAGTTCAATAAACCCCTACTCTTACGATCAGACGCTTGCTGATAACATGATGCTTAAAGCTGTCAAAGAGCACTTTAAGTTAGAAAAAGAGTATCTTACACAAAGGCCACGCATAAAGCCTCTAACTCTTTTCTTCATTGATGACATTGAAGGTTATCGTGATGGTAATGATATTGCTGGAAGTCTGAAAACTAAGTTCGAAGAATACGTCTTGGCAGAAGCTAATGAACTGTTAAAAACAGAAAAAGACGAATTTTATAGAAACTACCTCGAAAAAACTGTTAAAGATATATCTTCTGTTCATGGTGGGTATTTTTCAAAAGATAACAGCGATAAAGATGATAAAATTGAGCAGGAAATCAACGAAATCCTTCATGACAAAGAGCTTTTATTGTCTTTAGAGAATCCTCGCCGTTTCATTTTCTCTAAATGGACGTTGAGGGAGGGGTGGGATAACCCAAACGTTTTTCAGATTTGTAAGCTTCGTTCGAGCGGTAGCACCACATCTAAACTTCAAGAGGTAGGGCGTGGTTTGCGTCTTCCTGTGAATGAATACATGTGCCGTGTTAAAGATCGCAATTTTACTTTGAACTATTATGTTGATTTTACGGAAAAAGATTTTGTCGATTCTCTTGTCAAAGAGGTCAACGATAACTCCTTCAAAGAAACTTTTCCAAACAAGTTTACTCAAGAACTTAAGGATAAAATCCTATCTCAGTATCCTGAGCTTTCATCCAGAACACTCATGAATGAAGTTTTTGATGATGAAATCATTGATGATAATGACAACTTTAAAGATTCTGACTCTTATACTCGATTAAAAGGTAAATACCCTGCGGCTTTCCCGGCAGGAGTGAAACCAAGCAAAATCAAAAAAGCCACTGATGGAAAAAGACGCACTAAAATGCGTGTTGGTAAGTTCGGTGAGCTGAAAGAACTATGGGGTTTGATCAATCAAAAAGCAGTTATTGAGTATAAAATAAACAACGAAAATGAATTCTTATCCATTTTCAAGTCATTCATGCTCGAAGAAACAGAAAGATTTACTAAATCAGGCGTTCATACACGTATTGATAGAATTTACATCCATAATGATACGGCAATGTCGAAAAGCATTGTCAGTGATGATGATGATTTTGCTAAACTAAACACAATGAGCTATCGAGAATTTCTTGAGAACTTGTCACAAACTATGTTTGCTAAACACGATACCTTGCATAAGGTTTTTTGTGATATAAAAGACACTATCAATATCACTGAATATCTGAACATTCAAACAATCAGAAAAATTAAATCTGGTTTTAGCAAATATTTGTTGAACAATTCATTTAACAAATTTAGTCTTGGATATAATGTGATTTCAGGTTCAATTCATCCTACAAAGTTCACTAATGCAGACGGTGAGCCTGTGAATGAAGTATTATCAAGTGATCTTGGTATATTGAATGACAACACAAAACCACCATTAGATTCTTATCTTTTTGAAGAAGTCTTTTATGACTCAGAGCTTGAAAGGCTCAACATATCAGATGGGGAGATCCAGTCTGTAGCTGTTTTTACAAAGATACCGAAGAACTCCATTAAGATCCCGGTAGCAGGTGGATACACCTACTCCCCTGACTTTGCATATGTTGTCAAAACAGCAAAAGGTGATTATTTAAACTTTATTATCGAAACAAAAAATGTAGACGGGAAGGATAGCTTAAGACTTGAAGAAGAACGTAAGATAAAACATGCACAAGCACTATTCAGTCAAATAAGTAAATCTGTCAAAGTCGACTTTAGAACACAATTTCCTGCAGACAGAATAGCTGAACTGATTAAACAAGTTGGATGATAACATTTTATAAATGGAAAAGGGCCTTCCGGCCCTTTCTTTTTTTCCTTAAGGGAACTCTCCATTGGAGAGAATATATATCCCCATACTTGGGGCAACGCAATCAGCCCATTGGGCTGTAAACCACTCCCCATGGATGGGGCAATCAGACACTTCACGAAGTGAATATTCTCAAGGAACTCTTATTAAATACGACATTAAATACTGATTGTCAAATATATTTAACTATTTTTGAAAAAACATTATCATAATAGCTAATCACGAATGACTTTAATCCACTATAAAAAGTCTGGAGTATTAAACCGAGTTCCTGACACCTTATCTATCTTATATCTCATGTTATATTTATGAATGTCAGGGCAAAGTATATAATGACTTTTTGTTATTATGATGGGATCACTAACTCATTTTAATCGCCACAACAAAAATTAATCTCACTTCGATTTTATGAATATATCATTCCTGCCTACCCACCATATCCTCAAGAAATCTTTTCCCTCGTAATTTAATTCTTTCTTTAGCCTCCGCATCAATATTCGATGATTGTAATATCAGTCCTAATATTAACTCTTTATCCACCTCTTCTACTTTAAAGCCCACAGCTTTAGCTACTTCAGCACCAAGAATGATCTTCAGGCGTGTCTCAGCACTCTTGGACAAAGATTTCTCTTTGGTCTTGAGACGATTCAAACGCATCTGCGTTGATGCTATTTTTTGCTTAATTGTTTTTTCTGTTCTTGGTTTTCTGCTTACCTTATCACTTTCAAGAAAATCTCCCTGTTTACTCATCAGAACTCCTCCCTTTTTTCCATTCATTCATATAAAATGAAAGAAGTATATAAAAAACATCATCATTCCCATTATCAACGGTATGCCAGAACAGTTTACCGGGAAAGAAACCGATTAAGTTCGTCATTGAGGTGTTTTCTTCGAGATACATGAGTGAATACAGGTAAGTATCCAGAGACACGCAAAATTTATAATAAGCAGGGAAAGATACGCTGTCATGGCGCTCAAGAAAGTAATCCATAAAGCAACAAAAATAGAATAGCTCATCGTCAAAGTCATCATTGTTGATTTGTATTCGTTTTTCAAATCCCGTGAACGTTTTTTTCATCACCGCTATATTATTGAAATCCAGCCCAATGAAGTTAATGTATTTATGTGTCATTTGTTTTTCCTTTTGTTATTTAATTATCCTCCCTTGCAATACAATTAAAAAATGAAAAGGTCAATTAATATAGCAATGATCTGTTATGAATACTGAAACAGCGCTGTATGATTTTTTTAAACAATCAGCCTGCTGATAGGCTTGTCCTGTTAATGATGGGATTCATCCCGAAAAAATAGTGTTTTGGTTTTAAAAATTAGATGTCAGTAATCTCAAAATAAAACGATGCAACACAAACGAGTGTAACCACTAACTTAAAATATCTGACACTCTCCGCGTTACTTATTTTATCAAATCAATGAAAAACATTTCACCTGTTGTTTTTAGACTCTGCTTTTTGATCTTAACCTGTGAATTGTGCAACACATAAAAGTATCTGTTATTTTCACAATTTCATCTAATTTCCGCTTTCCCGCCTTACGGCGTGAGGGAAATATTACATTTGCCCTTTCGGGCACTATCTAAAACCAAAATATTCAATATTATTATCCTACCTCAGCCGTCCATCCGATTCCTGTCCTGTTAATTTCACAGGCATTAAAACTAGCGTTATTATTTAACCATAGGAAAACTTTTTACATTGTCATTATTTTTAGCTCCGTCAGGAGATATAAAAATAAAGCAATGCCCACCTATACACTCACTTCGTGAGCGTGTGGGGTCTACCGACGGTTGCCTGCCGCAGGCTAAAAGCAAGGTCAACGTCAACACCAGAGTTTTTCTTACTTAAAACTAAAACCAGTATAGTCGCATTGGAGATTAATATTTTGGTTTGATATTTTAATTTATATTGAGGTTGTTTTTATTGTATGGCTATTTTTCATCTTGATTTTAAAGTTGTGAAACGAAGTGAGGGCAGATCTTCCGTTGCGAAAGCTGCTTACCATGCTCGTTGCAGAATCACAGATGAAAGAACAAGTGATACGTATGATTATAGCCGCCGTACTGATTTATACGGGCATTTCATATTAGCCCCGGTTAATGCTCCAGAACATATAGTAAAAGACTCCACAGCATTGTGGAATGAAGTTGAAGAAGTTGAAGAAGTTGAGCGCCAGCAAAACGGTCAAACATCCCGATATTTCGATGTTGCTATTCCTACCGAGCTAAATAACGATGCAAAGAAAAAGCTTGTTCTCGAATATTGTCAGAAGAATTTCGTCGATAAGGGAATGATTGCCGATATAGCTTTCCATGATCTTGAGAGTAATAACCCACATGCTCACGTTATGTTGACATTAAAGACAATAGATAAAAATGGGTTCGGTAAAAAAGAAAGAAGCTGGAATGACAAGAAAATGGTATTTCAGTGGCGTGAGGCATGGTCTACGATATCGAACAGCTACCTTGAAGCAGCGGGAGTGGCAGCACGTATCGATCACCGCTCTCTCAGATCACAATGTGCTGCTGCACTCGCTTAAGCAGAAACCGCATCCAGTAATGAAGACAAAGCATTTTGGCTTGCTAAAGCGACAGAAGCTAATCGTCCGCCGATGCGCCGTATCCATCGTGCCAAATGGAATCGTCCTGCAGCCCAAGAACAACGCGCAGCCGAGCAAGCTATTCGTGATGAAGCCAAACAAGCAGCATTTGAGGTTTATAAGACGTTTAAAGAGCTTCCGCTTGAAATTATCGTTGGTGTCAGAAGCTTTACTGTATTCCTTCCTCATCAAACAGAAGAGATTGTCTTACCAGATATCCGCTCCGGCGCTTCCGGTAACAGAGTCAGGCAACCTGTCTTGGTAGCTCCAGTCCCACATACAAGGCCAAGAGGAGTCAAATCCTACCGTAATACCAGCAAGGTAAGTAAAGTTACCAGAGCGCGTAGCTCATCAGTGAGCATTGCGGATAATGCTGTAAACACTATTTTGAAAAATCCATCATCTCAGGCCCCAAACAACAGGGCAGCCAGAAGCACCCCGATCCATCCCAAGAGGAAGCAGACAACCCCACATCAGAGTAATCTCTTCAAACGTTTCACGGCTCTGGTCATAGACTTCTTCAAAGAGAAATTCATCTGGGCCAAAAGGCTGATTGATACTACAGATCTAGAGCATGATAAACGCATCGGTGAAAACTACGTCTTCGATGAGGTGGCGGGTGTCTATGTGTCCCGTTCCGAACATGAGCAACGCGCTAGGTTTAACAGCGATGACTACAAACCAATATCAGAGGAGGTCACGCGCTTTCCGAGTCGTCCAAAAAAGGAGCAATTGAATATTAATAGTAGCATAGCTGTTACACCACTCCCCTCAGCGGAACAAACGAGGAATCCCAAATTGCGGATGTCAAAATCATCTTTTTATCAAAAATAATTTTGTGATATGCATCACTAAATTAAAAGGATCAAAACTAATAAATTAGCAAAAAGAGGCATTAATCAGAAACATCAAAAAGCGTTATATAATAAAATATATATCGCAATATTGTGATTTATAATGGTTTTTATCACAAACCAATCAAACCAAATGGTACATTTTGTTACATTTTATGATTTAACATGACACAAAAACAAATGTTACTTTTCTGCAACACTTAATAGCAAACGTTTGCGCGCGCTCAGGGAGTAATAATGAACTTCAAAGCCGATTTATTAGAAAACAGATATAGAAGCTACCAGGAATATCGGGAAAAATCACCATTCTTTGATCCCGACCTAAGATCTCATATAGTTCTTAAATATGAGGATGTTATCTATCTTCTGAAATCCTCAGAGACCTCATCGAACCGTAAAAAGAGTCAATTTGATAAATTAAGGAAATGTCCTTTTTCTAAAGATATAGTTGATTTTTATGACCAATGGCTTATGTATATGGATGGGGAAACCCATAAAGATGCGAGGAGACTAATAACATATTCACTATCTAAATCAACACAAAAAATAGAAAAGACAGTTAATTTAGCCTTTTCATTATATGTAGAAGATATATTATTGAAAACTCAGGGTAATATAGACATTATTCAGGACATTACAGTTCCCTTTACCGTCAATGTCTTATCTCGTGTATTAGGCATTGAACATGAGGACTATAATAATATTATAAAAATTTCAAAACCAATCGCCATGTTTTTAGGGAACGGGGATATTGGTAATGAAGATGAAAGGAAAAAAGTTTTAGAGTGTCTTAAAGAAACTCAAACATTGCTCATGCAATGCATCAACAATTGTAATAACGATGAAAGTGTTATTGACTATCTCCTTAAGGAAGACATCGCGATTGAAGCCATCTCCCCACTACTCATTAATGTGGCTATTGATGGTTATGACCCTCTCGCCAGCATTATAAGCAATTATTTCCAGATAATTTCAAATAAAAAAAGGATACCGGAAGATATAGCACCTAATGAGCTTTTCGATGAAATTGTTAGGTTGGAACCGCCATTTCAATATTGTTCAAGAGTGCCTGCAGAAGATCTCTATCTCGGTAGCTATAAGATAAAAAAAGGCGAGAGAATCATGTCCTTTATTTTATCAGCAAACAGAGACCCTGCTGTCTTTGAGCTTTCTGACAATATAATGTCCAGAAATAGAGAACTTATGCTTGGGTGCTAATTTATCAAAAAAAGTAGCAACAAAATTCTTTTTAAATATGAATAAGATAAATGGAAAAATATCTTTACATCATATTGATGAGAAATGGATTAGTACTATTGGCTATAAAATACTTGAAAAATTAGTAGTTAACATCGAAAAAAGGAAAGTATAAAATGTTTAATGCAGTTGTTGGACTTCAATTTGGCGATGAAGGAAAAGGTAAGTTTGTTGACTACCTTTCAAACCACATCGAACACATAGCCCGATTTAACGGCGGTGCAAACGCAGGGCATAGTGTTCAATATAAAGGCATGAGACTAGCATTCTCACAACTTCCGGCTACGCTAAGGAATAAAAATTTATATGTCTGCCAAGGGGCCTTAATCAGTCCAGAAATTCTTTATAAAGAAATTGAAGCTCTAAAAGAGTTGTGTATTGATTCATCTATACATATAGACCCTCGGTGCCATGTTGTATTATCATTGCATGCTGAATTAAATAGGGCGTCAGAGAACTTTAAAGGTGATAAGAAAATTGGTTCCGTAGGGAAAGGGGTAGGTGCATGTTTTGAGGATAAATCGAACAGACATGGCATTAGACTTATTGATTTAACTGATGAAAAACTGCTAAGATCCAAACTAACATTTCTATGGGACATCCGCGATAGACAAATAAAGAAGGTATTTGAAGGTAACAACGCCTTAGATTACGAGCAAATTATAAGAGAATTACTTTTTTATGGTGAAAAGCTTTCGCCTTACTTCTCTTTTACGAATGAGAAGATCTCTTCACTTTTGAAGAAAAAGCAAAATATTTTACTTGAAACATCACAAGCAACTTTTCTGGACAATGCTTTTGGTTCATATCCATATACCGTGGCCTATCAGACTCTTGTACAATCATGTTTTCCTATGATAGGGATACCTGCACATCTGATGCATGTAATTGGAGTAATGAAAGCATATATGATTAGAAGTTGGTAATGGCCCCTTCCCTACTGAAATTTTCGATGAGAAGGCACATTATATTAGAGAGAAAGGAAATGAGTATGGAACTGTATCAAAAAGACCTCGCCGATGTGGTTGGCTGGATATCAATCTTATCAAACATGCTATAGAACTCAACGGTGTAAATGAAATAGCAATTACTAACATTGATGTGCTAGCAGGTCTGGATAAAATAAACGTTGCAACATCCTACCTTATCGATAATAAGAAAACCTGTACCAACGCAGCATTGATGAACTTTGAAAAGGTTATTCCTCAATATACTGAGCTTGCTGGCTGGGAAGAACTCAATGCCCATTATAATAGTGTTGATGAATTACCAGTTGAACTTATGAAATTCATTATGTATATTGAGGCTGAATGCGGAATTCCTGTGAAATATATATCCTATGGGCCAGAAAGAGAGCAAAATTTAATAAGATAGGACAATCGTTTAGATAAGAGGATTAATTATGATTAACTACGTAACTGGTTTTATGTTTTCATCTGATAAAAAAAACGTGGCCCTAATAACAAAAATAAATCCAGCATGGCAGAAAGGACTAATAAATGGAATTGGCGGAAAGATAGAGTTAGGAGAAACGCCAGAACAGGCTATGTCTCGCGAGTTTCATGAAGAAACAGGTGTCCACACATTACCAGAGCAATGGACATGCTACTGCATAATAAATAGGCCCGATAAATACAGCGTTAACTTTTTAGTATCTATTAATGACAATGTTTTCAGCACAAGAAGTGTTGAAAAGGAAGTCGTGGGTGTATATGAAGTTAGTAACCTACCTCATAATATCATCGATAATCTGCGTTGGCTTATACCAATGTCAATAGATAAAAACTTAATATTTTCCAGACCGATCATATTAGAAGAAAACAGAGAAATAAATTAACCTGTAGGAATAAACATGGACACTTATATTTTTGATATTGATGGCACTATATCCAGAAATGGATTAAAGGTGCATCCCATTATTTGTAAAAAGCTTATCGAGCTAAGAGAAAATAATAGATTGATTTTTGCTTCGGCTCGGCCAATCAGAGATATGTTACCTATGTTAGCATCAGAGCTGCATAACTCTTTTTTTATTGGCTGCAATGGCGGCATATCATTTGAAAATGGGAAAATCATATCCAAGTCACTTTTAGATAGAGACTACCTCTCATCAACCATCAACTTAATGGATAATTTAGGAATACCGTATGTTTTAGACGGTGAGTGGCATTTCTCTTTCTCAAAAACACATCATCCATTCCATGATATATCCGTGATTTAAGTAGTTATGAAACGGATAAAGATCAGTTAATCCACGATGGTATTACAAAAATACTTATTTTATCTGAAACAGAAAAAGACAGAATAACCAAAATAGGAGATGTCAGCATACACACCCATAAAGACGGGTTCTATGATATCACTCCCAGTGGTAACAATAAATATATAACACTGACCAAACTAATTGGTGAGTGTAAATATACAGCATTTGGGAATGACTTGAATGACCATCTTGTCCTAGACAATGCCGAAGTATCTGTATTCGTTGGCAACAGAGATGCATATCAATCAGCTAATTATTATATCACTATAGATTACATACCTACGATTATTGATTTTTTAGAAAGTAAAAAACCTCTTCGGAGCAATTACCCTAATGCAAATAATTGATATATTAGGATATATAGGAACTGCACTAGTAGTTCTATCATTCCTGTGTAGTTCAATCGTGAAACTTAGAATTTTAAACGCTATTGGTGCTTCTTTTGTTACATTATATGCGGCCCTGACTCACGCATGGCCTATAGTTTTACTCGATGGCTTCATTGTTATAGCCAACATATATCAACTTCAGAAATTAAGAAAAAATAAGAGGGGGATGTAAATTATATTAAATCAGGCCTTATCCACCTTATCTTTACATTTATGTGGCGGTCTTTTTGATTAGGCCTGATATGATTCCAGTGTATATAAACCTATGCACTAGATATTTATTTCTTATACATGCGTGCTATCCGAGAAAGCACATAATCAAACGCCAGCATCTCTTCATTTAATTGCTTATGATACCTCTCATACAACCCGTCATGACCCACAGACTGAACCTTATCTATTGCGGTTCTTTTATCAGCACATCTGATATACATTCCGCTGCATGGATCATATTGAGAGCTTGAAAAACATTCCAGAATGACCTAGCTACTAATTTTCTTCGCAATAAAATGAGCTATGAGATTAGCCCCTATGTGATAGCTTAGATCAAATTTATTAAATCTGGCGATCTTATAAACGAAGGCAACTACAATGTCTCTTTACACCTTGCTATTTATCAAAGGTGCCATTCGCTACAAGCGAATCCCAATCAATTTCCTCTTCAGGAGGAACCAACGTCAGCGGTTGCTCTGAATGGTTAACTGATGATTTCTTTTTAGCTTGAAGCTTCGCTATCAAAGCATCAATATCTTCTTCACTGTCCACTTCATTTATAGCGTTATCAATGGTTCGATTCTTATGCTTAGCTGGCGAGATACTCTCCTTACTATTGGAAGCCCATCCTATATTTTCACTCTTCGCCTCTTCTTTTTTCTTTATAATCTCTGAAACAAAGCGAGCACGGTCACCATTAAAAACAATAGCCGGGTTGATGAAATACCAGTTTTTCACATTGGTTTTAGCGATAATACGTTTTTCAATAAGCTCTTTTACCCCGCGATAAAAAATTGATTCAGACAAGACAAAGTGATCTATCTTTTCCGCAAGGGACATCGCTTTTTTGCAACTCAGATAAAAGTGATCCTTCCCTATCGCATCCTGATAAATGCGTAAAAAGATAAAAAACACCTTATACGCTGTTTTCGTAAGGTCAAAGTATGCTTTTATTTGTGACGTATAGAGCTTAATGAACTCTTCTCTATCAACCTCTTGTGAATGTACAATATTAGCAAAATAGCTTTTCCCAGCGTTTTCTTTTTCTACAAATTCAGTACCTCTCGAAACGGTCAGATTCCTCTTTCATGTTTCAATCTTTAGCTCTGTTTCATAACAGAAAGGATTCAAGCCTAAATCCAAATCAACGTCTATATCATTTGCCATGTTATTACCTCCGATCATTTTACTTACACTCAATTAAATACCATGCATGAAATAGATATCAAGTTTTTCGCATATTTTTTTGCTAAAATATTTTAAAAAACGCAAGTATTTCAGCGTAGATTATTTAAAGAACTGTCGTTTTCAAGGCGGGAAATGACATAAAAACTGACCACAGAGTCAGAAAAACTCACTGTACAGTCAGGAATCCTGACTACAGAGTCCGTAACACTGACCGTACAGTCAGTCACGTATTTTCGTTAAAAGCCTTATGCCACAAGGGCTACAGCCCGATTTTCCCTTAATTTAATTTTGCAAGAAGTAAGAGATAATAACCGGACGATTTTTATTATCGCCATGTGGGGTTTCATTCTTCAAGTGGTTAATTAATTTTTACCTTATATTTACCTTTCAGCGATGTGATTGTTTTGGACAATCACTAAGCGCTGCCAAGTACATACCATACTGATTAATTGTTTCACTCTTACTTTTGCGATATTTTTGGATAAATCCAATCATTAACAGGAACAAGTCCTGTTCAGCAGAGTGATTGTTTAGACAATCACGACGTGCTGCTATCTTTATAATTATATAATTTACGGGATCAGAAAATATCTTTCTATCCGCTAGTGCGAAACATAGCAAGATAGTAAATAAAAAGTGCGGAGCCTATGAGCTTTAGCTCATTAGATGAGAGTTTTTTTCAAAAAAGTTAAAAAAATCAGATGGAAAGCTTGTGACGCTTTTCATTCTTTTTTCATCTTTACCAAGACAGTATCTTCACTGGCTATTTTTACTATCCCTATCATTGGATGTGGATCTTTATTGACTTTTATCCAGCAAAGTTTTCCGTTATTATTAATAATCTCAGATTCTTTAGATATAATGCACATTTCACCTAAGTTGACGAAGGGTTCTCCGTAGCTTCCGCCAATTTGTATTAGTTCTGAGTTACTTAAGCTTCTAGCAGTTAGGATAAACAGTGTATCCTCATCCAAATTTGAGTATTCCGAAAATTGCGGAGGAAACCCTTCCCCTGATTCAATCCACTCACTTGAAACAGTGAACCCCTTTACTTTAAAGAAATCTGCTATGTAGCGAAGTAGATATGCTTTCCTTTTAGGGATGTTATGGCCTGACTCCCAACGAGTGTATGACGGATAAGATAGCTCTCCACCGTTTTGATTTATATAGGCAACCACTTCTTGTGGGGTGGTTGAAGTTGCAGCCCTACAGCACTTGAGTCTTTTTCCTAGGGTATCTAGCACGGTAGCTCTCGCTTCAAGCGAATCTGTGATTATTAAATATTACAGTAACTTAAATCGCATAAAAACGATTAAAAGTTACATTTATTTTTATTAACGTAAAATTATTGCGTTAATTTGTTGACGTGTGATTCATTTTTGCTTAACTTAATCCTATAGATGTTAATTATTACTAATCTGTAAGTTGATGTAGCATCCCAATGCGCTATCTGTTGATTTTAAGAATATCCCCCATTGGGCGCGATATAGGGCGGGCTTTACCCTAATAGGCAACGATGAAAAATTGGTATCTGTTGTACTGTCAGACACAGAATTTAGCTCGATCGCTGATACACCACAGCCAGATTTTAAAGATGGCTAACACTGTAAACACCAAAAGCAATAATATTTGCCGCCAGGTTGGTTTTTAAATAGCTTCTCTTTAACCAGCCAAAATACCCCTTTCATGAGAACAAATAAGAGAGTGTATGCTTCCTGTCAATAACAGCCCTGATTTTCCTTTGCAGACGTATCATCATTCTGCAACGGATACCCCGTCTTCCGGCAATGTTTCTCAGACTGCCACCGTTCCACTCAGACCAGACGAGTATTATGCCCTCTGGTCTGAGTGGGAAGAAAATGCCCCACCAGGTATGGGGGAGAAACGGGACATTGCAGTGGCAAGAATGCGCGAGTGTCTGGAAACAGGCAGAAAGTTGCTTAACCTGGCCGAACTACAACTCAGTTCGTTGCCCGACTTTCTCCCCCCAGAAATAAATTTACTGAACGTTAGTTGCAATCACCTCTGTAAATTACCTGATAATTTACCGGAGACACTGACCGGCATTAATGCTTCCGATAATGAACTTACAGAAATCCCCGTAAATTTACCTCGCGATATTATTTATCTTGTTTTTAAAAAAAATCAGGTGGAAAATATCCCCAGTAATCTACCTGATACGATTAGGGATCTTAATTTAGCTGAAAATAGATTATCAACCCTGCCGGATCATTTACCTGATAGCCTGGAGTATTTAGATTTACGAGATAATCAATTTCACACACTTCCTGCTTCCATCGGGCATCTTCCACCGGAAG
Organism: Serratia symbiotica; assembly: GCF_000821185.2. Classification (NCBI taxonomy): domain Bacteria; kingdom Pseudomonadati; phylum Pseudomonadota; class Gammaproteobacteria; order Enterobacterales; family Yersiniaceae; genus Serratia; species Serratia symbiotica. The sequence continues at coordinate 1,600,841 of NZ_CP050855.1, forward strand.
TTAATATTTTTGTTGAAGATAATCCGCTGTCAGAACGAACCCTCCGCAGACTCATTCATTGGGTGCAGATGGCGGATTATAATGGGCCACGGATCTTTTTTTCCCTGTCAGAAGACGGGTCTGATGTCGCGCCCCGTCCCCTGACTGAAGCGGTGAAAGACTGGTTGTCAGCACAGTTATCAGACAGCACATGGGCGGCCATTGAAAAGGAGGAAAACGCGGCGACCTTCAGCGCTTTCCTCAGCCGCCTGGGCGAGACCCGAAACGCGCGAGAAAATCTGGCATTTAAGGCGCAGGTTTCTGACTGGCTGACCCGGCTGGTGGAAACCCCCGCGCTGCGGGAGACAACATTTGCCGTGGCCCAGGAGGCCACCACAAGCTGCGAAGACAGGGTGACACTCGCCTGGAACGATATGCAGAAAGTGGCGCTGGTGTATGACGTTGAAAACGGTACCTGGGATGACAGACTGCCGGAATTAATGACTGCCGGATGCGAGATGTTCCGCCTTGAACAGCTTGAGCAGGCAGCCCGTGACAAGGTTAATACGCTCCGGTTCGTTGATGAAGTTGAGGTTTACCTGGCATACCAGACCGGCCTGCGCGATGCACTGAGGCTGACCTCTGCGGGAGAAAGAATGCGCTATGGTGACGTCTCCGGCGTGACGCAGGAAGACCTGGATCGGGCACTGGTACAGGTCAGAGGACGGGAAAAACGGGCGTTTCCCACCTGGCTGGCACAGTGGACCCCCTGGAAAACGGCACTGTACCGGACCAGCCCCGGATTTGTCCACAACATGCAGGAGCAGCAGACAAGGATTTTAAACGACCGTTACCAGCACCGCGTGGATGCAGAACTGAGGGCTGCCGGGGTAGAGGGTATTGCTGATGCCGAAGCTACTGTCGGCAAAAAAGTCTGGGATGAAATGACGGGTGAGAACGATACCGCCCTTACTCGCGCGTTCCTGCAAAACCGGTACCATGCCCTGATGGCTGATAAGCGACCGGAGCAGGTCCTGAAAGCCGTGAGTGAACTGACTTCGGTTGCTGCCTCCGCCCCTGCGGTGGCGGCTATGGCAGTCCGACCCGGCAATGTCAACGAGGCCCACCCCGGCAGCCTGCTGGCAACCAGGGTAGCAGCAGGCGGAATGGCTCCCCTTGCAGAGGCATGGGTTTCTTTATTACACCGGTTGTACGAAAACAAATACCTCGACAAAGAGGAGGTAATATCAGCGCTGCTGCCGCATAAAAAGGAGCACAGCGTTGCATCCCTCGCTCATGCCATTGCCGGCGCAGCATGGAATTCTGAGGCCGCAACGAAGCTTTGCGCCCTGCTGTCTGACGTTGCCGGCAGCGATGAAAATTCACGTCAGGACATCATGGCGCGTCTGTCGCTGAAATTGCCCGGCGACAGGTTCAGTCAGCTTAAGCGTGACCAAGCTGCAGATTTCTACGAACGCGCAAAAAAGGCAGATAAACTCAGCCGAAATGAAGCGGCCAAGGCACACCTGAAAGAAGGGGGTCTCATTCCGGAAAGCCGGGAACTGCACAGGATGGTCGGGTAGTAGCGCATTGCCCCCTAAGAACGGGGGGTTCTAGGGGGTTGACGCTCAACGGAACGGTTTCACACGTTAAGGATTTTTTGTCTGATAAATCATAATAATATGGACAGTAAATACCAGGATCGAAATGAAGTCTTTTAAGTCGGAAAACGGCAAATAGTGTACACGCATGCCTGTTAATCGATTTTTCAGACGGTTTTTTCGCCTAAACGTGAGTTTTCGTTCGACTGAGCATTAGCCCCCAACTACTAGCAAGACGCAACGCGGCGAGTATGTCTTGCTGAGGAGGCGGGATTTCACGGATGTTGACGTTGGTATGGGCTTTGTTGAATAAATCGAACTTTTGCTGAGTTGAAGGATCAGATCACGCATTCCCTGATAACGCAGGCAGTCCCGTGGCTAAACAGAAGTTCAGAGTCACCCACTGGCACACTTATAACAAAGCCCTCTTAAGCCTGTGTAGGCGGTTTAAGAGGGCGTGTCCAGAGCGGATCAAGTTTCCATCCCTCGATGAAGCCCATTTTTTGCCATGTCACACAGCTAGGTTTATCGGCCATCAAAGTTTCCAACTGGCTCTTTAGGCCATCAGACCATGAAACCTGATCCGAGAGATATTTTAAGACCACAAGTCGGCTGTAAAGCGTTTGCGGTTTGCTCATATGGTTTTCATATCCTTTAAGTGTTCTTGGTGGGAAAGCCTTGAAAGAACGGTTCCATATACGATTATGGTGTGCGGCCAAATTTCGTAAATGGCTTAAAGTATGGAACCATGAGGCCATAACTTCTGCACTTCGTATATTAAATTTTTGTGCAATATTTTTTTGATCGTAGTGATGAAGGTTTTTATAAATTCTCGACCATGCACCGAAACTGAGTGTCTCTGTAATCATCCAGGAAGGCGGATATTTCGGATGATCATATGTTGCCTTGTAATGGTCTATAAAAATTTCCTTTGAGGCTCTGATTTGCTTAAAGAAATCTTCATAATTATATTCATTATTAAGGTTAGTTAGGTTCATAAACCAGTGGCAACCGTACTTTTCACTCATATATTCAGAAAGGCAGGTTCGCAGGCCAATCTCGACTTTCTGAATTTTCTCCAGAACAATTAGGCGTAGTTTTCTGTCAAATTCATACAGTTCTATAACATTTTCTAGAGTTGTTCCCGGTAAGAAAATTTTAGGCTCTTGTATCTGAGGCTTTCTATCCTGAGTCATACAATAGTAAGGGATAAAATATCCCCTTAACCTGTAATAGCCAATAAATGTAAGCACAGTTTTAGCGGCATTATCATCAGCGATGATTAAACCTCTGAGACGCAGCTTTGAAATCAATGCTTCACTTGTTTCGGGAGGTTTTTGGTATATGCGAGGTCTATTAGTCGGATGAAGTGCCATCGCGTCCTTTCCACTCAAAGAAATTAAGCAAAAAAAACCCGCCATAATGCGCATCTGAGTGAGACTAGGCGTGGCGGGTGTACTTGCACCTATAATAGCCTACTATTGACGAATAAGTCAACCCAATACGGTATGACCAAGCTTCAACCCAACCGACAGGCGTAACTCCAGCACTTTTGTAACTGAGTTCGGTAAAACCCGCAGTTTACCGAACCGCCCCCCAGCCTCGTCACTTATCCCCCGCTTCTGTGGATAACGCTATATGTTGTATCGGTCATCGCTGATAGACATACTATATGTTGTGTTGGGTGGGGCATTCCATGGGCCGGTGGCTTTCCCCTACCCCGGTTCGGTATTAGGTTTTACTTCCATAAAGTATGTATTAACCGATATGATAATCGCCTATCAAAATGATGTGCTCCCAACCTAACGGCGACAAATGCGACAGCAGGGCTGAGTTATAATAAATAATAATGATGTTGAGCAGCCGCCCGCCCTGATTGCTGATTTCCAGCTCAATATCGTTCTGACCCGTCATCTCTTTTTTGCCACTGACCCGTGCGATCGCTGAGCGAAGCTGATGCCAGGATTCGATGCGATTTTTCTACCGATGGCTGTTTCTGGTAATCTGTGTTATGAATGACCATAGTTCATTATATTTTTCTATTCTCTCATCATCGAAACTATCAACCTGCTTATACCCGTAGGTACTCAACTCACTATGGATCATGCTATTCCCGCCGCAGATGTGGGATTATTAACACTGATTTGTATTGGCCTTTTTCTCTTTACTTTACTACGCGTGGCGTTGAGTGCATTGCGTTCATGGTCCTCACTGGTGATGACGACGCTTATCAATGTTCAATGGCAGTCAGGGCTCTTTACTCATTTACTTAGGCTACCTCTGAGCTATTTTGAGCGGCGCAAGTTGGATGATATTCAGTCTCGTTTTGGGTCGCTGAATACGCTTCGGGAAACCTTTACCAGTAGTATTGTTGGGGCACTCATCGATGGAACGATGGTGATTTGTGTCATCGTGATGATGGTACTTTATGGCGGCTGGCTTACGGGGGTTGTTATCGGCTTTACCGCGTTATATATCCTGACCAGACTTCTCACCTACAGTACCTATCGTGAATTATCGGAAGAAACCCTCATCAGAGATGCTCGCACCCGATCTTATTTCATGGAAACGTTGTATGGTATCGCGACTGTTAAAATGCAAGGGTTAAGTGAACGACGTGCTGCCCACTGGCTAAATCTTGAAATTGACACGATCAACACTGAAATAAAAATCACAAAAATGGATCTGCTTTTTGGTGGTGTAAACTCCTTTATCATTGCCTGCGAACAGATAGCCATGCTATGGCTAGGTTCAAAACTCGTCATGGAAAACGCGATGACGATTGGGATGTTCATCGCTTTCGGTGTTTTCAGGGAACAATTTGCCGACAGAATCTGGTCACTCACCAATTTTCTGATGAGGTTGCGTATGATGCACCTTCATAACGAACGTGTATCCGATATTGCGCTGAACAAAAGGGAAACGAAAAAGCCTGACAGTGAAATAATAAATACCATGCAACCCGTTGCGCTGGAAGCCTGTGCGCTGAGCTATCGTTATGATGACCATTCCTCTGATGTTTTTCGTGGACTCTCTTTTCGGGTTTCCGCTGGAGAAAGTGTGGCGATTACGGGGCCATCAGGAGTGGGGAAAACAACGCTTATGAGGGTCCTTTGTTGGTTATTTGAACCAGGAGCGGGGTCTGTCATGATCGACGGTTATGACATTCAACAACTGGGTTTAAATAACTATCGTAAAATCATCGGCTGCGTTATGCAGGATGACAAGTTATTTTCTGGTTCAATAAGAGAAAATCTTTGTGGGTTCGATGATAAATCTGATAACGACTGGATGGAAGTATGCGCCCGAGCCAGCTATATCCATGATGTGATCGTAAACATGCCGATGGGATACGATACCTTAATTGGTGAACTCGGTGAGGGATTATCGGGGGGACAGAAACAACGAATCTTTATTGCGCGTGCGCTGTATCGTAAACCCGGAATTTTATTTATGGATGAAGCGACCAGCGCGCTGGACGAGGAGAGTGAGAATTATGTCAATAAAGCCATCAAAAAGTTAAACATCACGAGAATTATCATTGCTCACAGAAAATCAACTATCGCATCCGCTGAACGTGTGGTTCGACTAACGCCGCTGACAGAATCACATGATGGACTCTGGCCGAAATGAAAGATCGTCTGATACAAATAATAAAACTCTTCGGTAAGCCGGTATTATTGGTTTCCCTTACCCTGCCCGGCTGTCTCATTTTTGCTCATGCTAACGAAAAGAGCTATGAGGATAACATGGACTCTTATAGCTGGATGGAAACCCAGCCACAACATACTGCACGTTGGTTAAGCGAACGTTCAGACCTGGCAGTTAACATGCTTCATGCCCTTCCCTGGAGAAACTCGCTGGCGAAAAGGTTAAATCAGTTAGTCAGTACGGCTCCCACTATTTCTGATATTTATGATGCGGGAGAAAATCGTTTTTATCTGCGCTCAACCCCTGAACATCCTTATCTGCGACTGTATGTGAAGCAAAAAGGAATGCCTGAACGTGTGATAATCGATCCTCCTGTTGGTTACAGGATTAACTTTTTTACCCCTTCCCATGATGGTCGCTCCGTGGCGTTTGGGTTATCAAAAAACGGAATTGAAAGCACTGATATCAGAGTTATCCGGGTTGCTGATAACGTCGTAATAGACGACCATATCCCCGCCGTTCGCTACCCTAATGTTGTCTGGGCTGCGGATAATCAGTCGTTTTATTACAGCCAGAATGCCACCAATCAGGATTCAGGCCGTCAAACCTGTGGCAAGGTCTACCTTCATCATTTAGAGAGCCACAGGGATGTTATGACATTTGACTGGCATGCTATTCCGGAGCTCGCACAAAAATCATGTGAAAACGCTAATCTATACGCCTCTCCTGATTCTGAATACCTGATTGTTAATATTTCAAAATCAATCAGCGGTTATGGGGGATATCTTTTCTTCGCAAAAAAATGCGCGGGAGACCATGGCAGCCTTACCTGGAAAAAAATCGTTGATGCTGATAAAAATGTCTCTGCCTTTGTCTATTCCAGTCGATGGATTTATCTGGCGAGTTATAATTCCTCATCCGGTTATAATATCTCTCGGGTTGATCTGGACTCACCAGCATCCCCCGGGGAACCAGTGATGAGTTGGTCCAATGGGGAGCTAACGCAGCTAAGCATCAGCCCTGATTCCCTCTATGTGGTCTATCATGAGGCCGGCAACAGTAAATTCATGCGTATCTCGTTTGCTGACATAAAACAACCTCAGTCAATTCCTGTCCCTTCAGATGAAAATGTGAGTGCTGTATTCGCCAGCAGTGACAGTCAGCATATTCTCTTCACCCGACAGGGCTGGATTAACCCCCCCGTTATTTATCAATATCTCCCTGAGACTAACTCTATCCTGGATACGAAGCTTATACAGCCGATAAACCAGCCGCTGACAGACTATATGACTGAAGAAAAATGGGTGACTACAAAGGATAATATTCGCGTCCCGCTAACTTTAATTTACCGAAAAGGGATTAAGCGCACGGGGACGAATCCCACCTGGTTGACAGCTTACGGCGCTTATGGCGTCAGTTCGTTTCCTGAATTCGATCTGTCCCGTTTGCTCTGGCTTGAACAGGATGGCATCCTCGCGATCGCGCATGTACGTGGAGGCGGTGAGCTGGGGCCAGCATGGCATGAAGGAGGAAAAGAAAATAAAAAAGAGAATTCCATAACAGATTTTATTCATTGTGCTGAGTTCCTTATCGATAATCATTACACCTCGCCGTCGAAACTTGCGATCAGCGGCGAGAGCGCAGGGGGAATAATCATGGGTATGGCTCTCACCCGTCGCCCGGAACTGTTCTCCGCTGTGGCTATAGATGTTGGGATGCTCAACACGAGTCGACTGGATAAAATTCCTATAGGGGTGATGAACTATGAAGAACTGGGTTCACCGTTGACACCGTCAGGCATGCAGAGTTTATTGAAAATAGATGCTTACCGGCATCTTAAACTAGGGAAAAATTATCCTCCCGTCCTGTTAACAGTTGGCCTGCAGGATCAGCGAGTATCTCCCTGGCAAACAGCTAAATTCGCCGCCCGTTTACAGGCGATAAACACGCCACAAGATGTGCTGGTATTAGCTTACCGCCGGGGAGGACACAGTGCTGCTACCTATGCAGAAGCCGATTCAAAATTAGTCGACGTAGTAAGTTTCTTTATCTGGAAAACCGGACTTCAGTTTTATGAAAAGTGAAAGCTGCATCTTTTACAGGGGGGGCTGCTTCTTTCCTGTTAATTGAGGGATCTAGTTCAGGATTTTACGCAGGAACCTCAGTTTTTTTCCGTTGAAATTTTCGTAAGTGTGTATCGGAGGTCATATTGACCGATTTGTGTTATTCATCAGACGATATGACATTTGATGGCAGCGGTTTGCTGACCATGAAACCATCACTTTGCCTGTTGTTTCGCATGAGCGTTCCTGGGGGCTTCGACCCTCATATCTAGACTTGTCGTTCATGGCTTACGGCGTTGTCACGCAGACGCATAATCGTTTGTCGTGAGGTTCTGAATTCGCGCGCCACCGCGCTGACACTAGCACCCGATTTGAGGTATTCGATTGCGGTCTTCTGCTGTTCCTGGCTCAGCGCGGGCGGTCTGCCAAATCGTTTTCCGGCTGCTCTGGCTCTTGCCAGACCGGAATGTGTACGCTCAATCAGCAAGTCCTTCTCAAACTCAGCGACAGCCGAAATAACCTGCATGGTCATCTTTCCGGCCGCGCTGGTAAGGTCTACCCCGCACAGGGCGAGGCAGTGCACGCGAATATCGGCCGCAGCCAGCTGCTCAACAGTCTTCCGCACGTCCATGGCGTCGCGGCCCAGGCGGTCAAGTTTGGTCACTATCAGCACATCGCCATTTTCCATGCGATCAAGTAACCGGGCAAAACCTGGCCGTTCGCTGGCGTGCAATGAACCGCTGATTTGTTCCTCAATTAGCCTCTGGGGTCTGATGGCAAAACCCGCCGCTTCAATTTCACGACGCTGGTTTTCTGTGGTCTGTTCCAGAGTGGAGACCCGGCAGTAAGCAAAAACTCGTGACATAGCGTAATTGTCTGTACGAAATGGATGTTCGAATTATAACACCTGTACGAAACTAATTTCACTAGGTTTTGTACAGGTGTTATAATAAGTGTCCGAAACCGGTCAGTTTCGGATATCAGCAAATGTCGTGAAATTGCGCGTTCGCTCCCATTGGGCCTATATCCGTCAAAATTTTCTTTTGCACTGTGCTTCTGTTTTTAACATTTCAAGTTGGTTTTTTTTGGCTGGAACATTATTTAAAAGCATGCAGAGAAAGAAAATTATTATAACAAATAAGATTCCTAAATAAAATATATTAGCTTTGCCCTCGCTATGTAGTCCTTTAAAAAATAAAAAATCTTTAGAGCTGCTATCTCCAATTGTTTTGGTTAGATCGATGTTAACTAAATCAACGGCTATTTCTTGTTCAAGGGATAAACCCTTTGTTACTGCACCTTTCAATAATGGATGAAACCAGTAAAGATCTACAAAATAAAATAGTATCCATATGATAGCCGCACCAAGAGCTAATACATCTCATCAGAGACATGGTCAGATAACATCGCAAAAAAACAGCATGTCACCTGATTGCCTCTTAATGCAACAGAATCTGCTAACGTTCTTCAGGTACTCTGCCGACGCTCGAATTTATAGCTGAACGTTTGGTTAATGATCCCATCCTCCCTGCCGTCTTCGTCATTATTGAGCAACTCTATTAGCATTTTACCGGTCTCTCTTCCCATTTTTTTATAATCAATACGCATTGAGGTCAGCGTTGGGTGGGTTTGATCACAGCTATCTGAGCCATCAAGGCAGGCAACCGCAATGTCACCTGGAATTTTCAATAGCCGCTGCTGACACTCAAACAACACGCCAAGCGCAATATCTTCATGGCTGCATATCACTGCGTCTAATTCAGGGAGGCGCAGCAATATTTCCGTTAGTGCATAACGGCCAAACTGTAAGCTGGCCATATCCGGTGTCGTGACAATCTGGTCAGCATTTTTGTAATGATCTAACATCGCTTTATGCCATCCATTCAGCTGCTGGTGCTGTAATCGGTTATCCCTATAAGCCCCCACATAACCAATATGGTGATAGCCCCGCTCTAATAAATAGCGGGTCAATTCATAGGCTGACTCAAAGGAAGCCGCTGCAAGAGTCATTTTCGCCCCTTTAAAATACGAACCAACCACATTGACCGTAGGAATATTCGCCCGCTCAAGGAGTTGATAGGTTTTTTCCGTCAGTTGTGAGCCGAATATCACCACTGCTGCTGGGTTGCTTTTCAATAGTGTCATCAGTATTTCCGCTTCTTTACGCTGATTATATTCGTGGCAGCCAAGTAATAGCTGAAACTCATTCTTATTCAGAATCTGCTGTAGAGCCTGCATGAATTTAGAACTGGCTTTATCTATCAATGACGGGATCAAAACAACGACGACGTTACTGTACCCTGAAGCTAACGCACCCGCAGCTCGGTTGGGAATATAACCAAGAGTTTCAACCGCTTTTTCTATTTTTTCACGTAACTTATCTGAAACCTGTTCCGGCATTCGTAGCGCTCTGGAAACAGTCATCGATCCTACTCCAGCGTAATGTGCCACTTCTTGTAGAGTGACTCGTCCAGTATTACGACGCTTACGCATTTTTTCCATACTGCTGTCCTGTTTGCTTAAAGCTTCTATCTACTTAAAAACAGGCCATTTAGCACTGTTTCCGACCCTATACCGTATTGTATATATCTTATAGGGAGATAACCAAAAGCTCATAACATAATAAATGATAGCGCTATCACATACTTTGATAACCCTGCTAGGTAGCGCTATCAATTGTAATGTCAGTCACATTAATATCAATAATAACTAGCTACTCTCCGTTTAACAGTTATCGGGAGTCATAAAAGTCATGTTAAAAGCACTGTTAACTTCAGACGTTATTCAAATTGTTAGTCAGGCAAAAGACTGGCGTGAGGCCATCACAATTTCATGTCAACCGCTGATTGATAATGGCTCCATTGAAGCACGCTATGTCGAGGCAATTTATCGCTCCCATGAGGCTATTGGGCCTTATTATGTGATTGGCCCCAGTATTGCGATGCCACATGCCCGCCCGGAAGACGGCGTAAACAAATTCTCACTGGCATTAACCCTTATTTCTGATGGCGTTACTTTCAATGCAGAAGGTAACGACCCGGTAAAACTGCTTATAGTGTTAGCAGCAACAGACAGTAATAGCCATATAGAGGCTATTTCTCAACTCGCTCAATTGTTCGATAGTGATAACGATGTACAAGCCTTGCTTAATGCTAAAAACCCGCAGGATATTCTGTCAGTTATTGCGCGCTATTAATCACGGCATTCAGTATGGATAACGATTTTAAGAGGAAAGAAAATGAAAATTACAGTGGTTTGTGGTAACGGTTTAGGTACCAGCCTGATGATGGAAATCAGCATCAAAAACATTCTGAAATAGTTGATTGTCAGTGCTGAAGTAGATCATGTCGATCTCGGTTCAGCAAAAGGCACGGCGAGCGATATTTTCATCGGCACCAAAGATATTGCCGAGCAGTTAATTATCCAAGCAGTTGACGGTAAAATCGTTGCTTTGGATAACATGGTTGACAAAAAAGCAATGAAAGAACGTTTATCTGTGGCATTAACCGAATTAGGCGTTTTATAATCGGAGATTGGTATGAATTTTTTTCGCTTTTTAATGAGTGACGTTCTTTCCGAACCGGCATTGCTGGTCGGTTTGATTGCCTTAATCGGACTTATTACCCAGAAAAAACCGCTGACTGAATGTATTAAAGGCACAGTAAAAACCATCATGGGTTTTGTTATTTTAGGAGCCGGTGCTGGACTGGTTGTCTCATCTTTGGGTGATTTTGCCAATATCTTTCAACATGCATTTGGTATTCCGGGTGTAGTACCGAATAACGAAGCTATTGTTTCAGTAGCCCAAAAGAGCTTCGGTAAAGAGATGGCGATGATTATGTTCTTCGCTATGGTGATAAATATTCTGATTGCCCGCTTTACGCCATGGAAATTTATCTTCCTGACGGGGCATCACACACTGTTTATGTCGATGATGGTAGCGGTTATTCTGGCAACTGCGGGGATCAGTGGTGTGACGTTGATTACCGTCGGTTCGTTGGTTGTTGGGGTTGCGATGGTGTTCTTTCCAGCCATTGCCCACCCTTATATGAAAAAAGTCACCGGTTCTGATGACGTGGCAATTGGCCACTTCTCTACCCTGTCTTATGTATTATCCGGTTTTATAGGCAGCAAGTTTGGTAATAAAGAACATTCGACTGAAGACATGGACGTACCGAAAAGTCTGTTGTTCTTACGTGACACACCGGTCGCTATCTCCTTTACCATGTGTATTATTTTCATTGTTACCTGCCTGTTTGCTGGTTCTGAAGTGGTAAAAAACTTCAGCGGTGGCAAAAACTGGTTTATGTTCTCATTGATGCAATCCATTACCTTTGCCGCCGGTGTGTACATCATTTTACAAGGTGTACGTATGGTTATTGCTGAGATAGTGCCAGCATTTAAAGGGATCTCCGACAAATTAGTTCCTAATGCCAAACCTGCGCTGGATTGCCCGGTGGTGTTCCCTTACGCACCCAATGCGGTATTGGTTGGCTTCCTGAGCAGCTTTGCAGCAGGTCTTATTGGTATGTTCGCGTTGTATTTGATGAACATGACGGTAATAATCCCAGGCGTGGTACCCCACTTCTTTGTTGGTGCCGCAGCTGGGGTCTTTGGTAATGCTACCGGTGGACGTCGTGGGGCCATTCTCGGGGCGTTTGCTCAAGGCCTGTTGATTACCTTCCTGCCTGTCTTCCTGCTGCCAGTGTTGGGCCATATTGGATTTGCCAATACTACTTTCAGCGATGCTGATTTTAGCGCGCTGGGTATTTTACTGGGCCTCATCGTTAGATAATGGTTCTGTTGCATTGCTGGTTTTTTAGTGACTTTTGGGTACACTCATAAAACACGAAAGGGGACACAATGGGGGATTTTCATTTGCAGTTATTGTGAACAGCCTAAAGAAATTACAACAGCATGCAATTGCGACGATATGTATTTCAAGCTATGCTCCTCAGTAATCGGAATTTCTTGAACTATTTGAAAGCTTATGTTTGGAAAAGAAAAAAGTAATTTGCTGCGCTCAAATCTGGAACATTTACTTAACAGTAAGGGGGAAACACAGGTTTCTATCAGTGAGAGCACGGGGCTTAATCGTACGACAATTTTTAAGATCCTGGATGGTCGGGTCACCTGTGTACAGAAACAGACATTACGGAAAATATCAGATTTTTTCGGTGTTACAATGTATGAACTTCAAAATGTGGATATTGCTACAGTCGAAAAAATCAATGCCAGTATTTCAGTTTATGGAAATATGAATGCAGCTGCCTTACCTATTATACCTTTGACATCATTCATTGAGCAAGTAAATTCTGGGCGCTCAATTGGGGAACTGACGTTATCTTGGCCACTGACTTACTATTATGGGCAAGGCCCGAATTTGATTGCCGTGTTGATAGACAAAAATTTACCTGCCCGCTATCAGAATGGGGATATCATCATCATCCGAAAAGGCGTATATAAAAGTACTAATATGAAGCTTCTCTTTAAGAAGAGTAGTGGATTTTTCATCAATGTGCATATGAATGTAGACGAGCTTGAAACTGAAATTATGATTTTAGGAGATATCCTTGAAGAACGTTATGGGAAATGAACCAGAATATAAACTTTTGGGGTTCGAGCCAAAGACGCATGCAGCGAGAATACTGATATGCACCTCAGGGAAAATATTAAGCATTCATGTTAATGATCTAGAGAGAAGCGAGATCGCTGAAAAACTCTCCTCACGAGAAATAAAAGCTCTGTATCGTCATATTTATATGGACAAGCTGGCTCCAGAGACAGAGTACCAATTGAAGGACAGGAGTGAGCGATCATGGGGAGCCTATGTTGCGTTTGTTCTGGCATTGGCGGTATTTTATCAATTCAGTAATATAGCGGCAATTAAACCTGTTTATATAAGCTACCTTGATATCATTGTAACCCCGGGTACATTTATTTATCCATTTACGTTTCTTATAATCGACCTGCTAAATGAGTTTTACGGTTTTCGCTTAGCAAGAAAAGCTATCCTGTGTTCAGTCATATCAAATATTGTTATCACGCTACTACTTTTTTTTCTATGACATTGCCGGTTATTCCAGAATGGCACTTTAACGTTGCGTATAATGATTTTATGACGCAGTTATATGTTGTATTGCTTGCGTCCACAATGGCTTTTATTACTTCTGAGTTGTCAAACTCATGGATATTGTGTAAAATAAAAGCAATCACACGTTCTCGACACCTTTATTTACGGATCTTTCTGAGTACGTTTGCCGCTTCTATTATCGATAGCTTCGTCTTTTGTTTCCTTGCATTTTATGGAAAAATGGATAATTCTGTTATATTAAAAATAGCTATGATACAGATTATCATTAAGTCTGTATATGCTGTCTTAAATATATTACCCGCTTATTACGCTCGTTTCCTTTACAGAAAACACATCCTCCACCCTGGTGAGGATATGGTCTCTGCATCTTCTTAATACAATGATTTTTTTAGATATTAATTTTACGTTGCAATGCCTGCATGACGTTTTTCCTATTAGAAAGGTATGTTTCCAGTCCTTTTCGGCGCAAATGGCAGGCAGCACATTCACCACACCCAGCCCCTTTAATTCCGTTATAGCAGGTCAGGGTCTCGTCACGTATCAGGGATAATTGTTGCCAGTGATCTGCCAGTGCCCAAGTTTCTGCTTTATTCAACCACATCAACGGTGTTTCAAAACGCACGTCTTTCGCCATACCAAGGACTATGGCGTGGTTAAGCGCTTTGACGAACTCATCACGACAGTCGGGATAGCCTGAGAAGTCGGTTTCACAAACACCAGTGATAACAACGTCTGCTTGTACCTGATAAGCGTAGATAGCAGCAAGAGTCAGAAAGAGGATGTTTCGTCCGGGAACGAACGTATTGGGGATCCCCTCTTCGGTTTGAGTTGGTATGGGAATATTATCGCGGGTGAGGCTGCTGATCGCCAGTTCATTGAGCAGACCAACATCCAGTACCTTATGAGCTGTGGCACCTAGTTTTAAGGCTAGTTCTCGCGCTACGTCGATTTCAGCACGGTGGCGTTGACCGTAATCGAAAGTGATACAATGAATATCATCATAAAAATGTCTCGCATGTATAAGGCAAGTTGTTGAATCTTGACCGCCACTATAGACCACTACAGCTTTCTTCTTTTCCATTGTCATCACCTATCAATTTGATAAACAATATAAATTATCATCCCGATTCTTTTTGAACTCAAAAAAAGCATCATTTTAGTATTCAAGTGTTGACAAATCAGGGTGGCAAGAACTACATTATCACAAGAGGGAACGACTTCAAAGTAGTGAACGGTATCTAAGCATAGTCAATACTGGGGAATATCTAATAAAAGGCAGAGTAACTATAAAATAACTGTCCTAATAAGATGAAAATGTTTATATCATGACGAAACCGCGTGATTTTTTTCTCACATGGTTTCCTCATGGTTTTTTATATGAACGTGTCCCGTTTGCAACGGCTTCCATTGTTTTTTTGACTCTGACAGAGAGATTGCAACTTTATATCCGGCTTTTTACAGTCTTAAAGCTGCCAGTCCCTATGTAATTCGCCGACTCATACCTTATTTTCCTGACGAATTTTAAGCTCATATGTAGTGATGTAATGGACACCCAGGGTGATGCAAGTACTAATTCGATGCGATTTTTGATATATCCGGTGTCATTAGAGGGTTCAGTTACCCGTGCCATGATGTCATCCGAGCCCTATTTCCTTATCACTACGGCGATATATGATTATCCAGGTCAACTCCAAACTGTTACAGGGACGGTAGCTGTTTTCTCACTAGTGGCTGCAAACTCAGTTAAATACTTATTTTAATTCAGTAACTATTGTTAATTCATGGAAAATGCCTTCTTTACGCTGAAATCAACCGCATCCGTCATTACCCGCCAGACAATCCTGGTTAGTTTGTTTGCCAGCGCTACCGTTCCTTCCAGGAATCCCTGTCGGGCTTCAAGGGCATTAACCCATCGTGCCAGATTGTCATTACGTTTTTTCGCACAACGCATTACTGCCCGTGCACCATGGATAATCAAGGTCCGTATACATCGGTTTCCATACTTTGTCATAGAGGATAATCGTGTTTTGCTGCCGGAACTATGCTATCGGCGGGCCAGTCCACACCATGCCGACAACTCTCTACCGCTGGAAAACTGTGCGGTATCCACTTCACTGACAAAAACCGCTGCGATCAATGGACCCACTCTGCTAGAGAAAGGATTTGGTTAGCCAGCGTTGTTCTCTGCTCAACCATTAGTTACCGGGTATTATATAACGCTTTTATGTCCTATTGTTCCGTTGCTTTTACCGATACAAAATGAATTCCCGGGCGACATACAGTTTCACAGATAACCAGGCCGTCATTAGCATCATTCTTCTGGTTATGGACAAACGCTTTCACGTATTGTGTAGGGATAAGCTTTATGTGACATCCCATTGAGCTTAGCGCTCGTCCCCAGAAAGGAAGTCGGGAAGATAATTTATATTGTTTATCAAATTGATAGGTGATGACAATGGAAAAGAAGAAAGCTGTAGTGGTCTATAGTGGCGGTCAAGATTCAACAACTTGCCTTATACATGCGAGACATTTTTATGATGATATTCATTGTATCACTTTCGATTACGGTCAACGCCACCGTGCTGAAATCGACGTAGCGCGAGAACTAGCCTTAAAACTAGGTGCCACAGCTCATAAGGTACTGGATGTTGGTCTGCTCAATGAACTGGCGATCAGCAGCCTCACCCGCGATAATATTCCCATACCAACTCAAACCGAAGAGGGGATCCCCAATACGTTCGTTCCCGGACGAAACATCCTCTTTCTGACTCTTGCTGCTATCTACGCTTATCAGGTACAAGCAGACGTTGTTATCACTGGTGTTTGTGAAACCGACTTCTCAGGCTATCCCGACTGTCGTGATGAGTTCGTCAAAGCGCTTAACCACGCCATAGTCCTTGGTATGGCGAAAGACGTGCGTTTTGAAACACCGTTGATGTGGTTGAATAAAGCAGAAACTTGGGCACTGGCAGATCACTGGCAACAATTATCCCTGATACGTGACGAGACCCTGACCTGCTATAACGGAATTAAAGGGGCTGGGTGTGGTGAATGTGCTGCCTGCCATTTGCGCCGAAAAGGACTGGAAACATACCTTTCTAATAGGAAAAACGTCATGCAGGCATTGCAACGTAAAATTAATATCTAAAAAAATCATTGTATTAAGAAGATGCAGAGACCATATCCTCACCAGGGTGGAGGATGTGTTTTCTGTAAAGGAAACGAGCGTAATAAGCGGGTAATATATTTAAGACAGCATATACAGACTTAATGATAATCTGTATCATAGCTATTTTTAATATAACAGAATTATCCATTTTTCCATAAAATGCAAGGAAACAAAAGACGAAGCTATCGATAATAGAAGCGGCAAACGTACTCAGAAAGATCCGTAAATAAAGGTGTCGAGAACGTGTGATTGCTTTTATTTTACACAATATCCATGAGTTTGACAACTCAGAAGTAATAAAAGCCATTGTGGACGCAAGCAATACAACATATAACTGCGTCATAAAATCATTATACGCAACGTTAAAGTGCCATTCTGGAATAACCGGCAATGTCATAGAAAAAAAAGTAGTAGCGTGATAACAATATTTGATATGACTGAACACAGGATAGCTTTTCTTGCTAAGCGAAAACCGTAAAACTCATTTAGCAGGTCGATTATAAGAAACGTAAATGGATAAATAAATGTACCCGGGGTTACAATGATATCAAGGTAGCTTATATAAACAGGTTTAATTGCCGCTATATTACTGAATTGATAAAATACCGCCAATGCCAGAACAAACGCAACATAGGCTCCCCATGATCGCTCACTCCTGTCCTTCAATTGGTACTCTGTCTCTGGAGCCAGCTTGTCCATATAAATATGACGATACAGAGCTTTTATTTCTCGTGAGGAGAGTTTTTCAGCGATCTCGCTTCTCTCTAGATCATTAACATGAATGCTTAATATTTTCCCTGAGGTGCATATCAGTATTCTCGCTGCATGCGTCTTTGGCTCGAACCCCAAAAGTTTATATTCTGGTTCATTTCCCATAACGTTCTTCAAGGATATCTCCTAAAATCATAATTTCAGTTTCAAGCTCGTCTACATTCATATGCACATTGATGAAAAATCCACTACTCTTCTTAAAGAGAAGCTTCATATTAGTACTTTTATATACGCCTTTTCGGATGATGATGATATCCCCATTCTGATAGCGGGCAGGTAAATTTTTGTCTATCAACACGGCAATCAAATTCGGGCCTTGCCCATAATAGTAAGTCAGTGGCCAAGATAACGTCAGTTCCCCAATTGAGCGCCCAGAATTTACTTGCTCAATGAATGATGTCAAAGGTATAATAGGTAAGGCAGCTGCATTCATATTTCCATAAACTGAAATACTGGCATTGATTTTTTCGACTGTAGCAATATCCACATTTTGAAGTTCATACATTGTAACACCGAAAAAATCTGATATTTTCCGTAATGTCTGTTTCTGTACACAGGTGACCCGACCATCCAGGATCTTAAAAATTGTCGTACGATTAAGCCCCGTGCTCTCACTGATAGAAACCTGTGTTTCCCCCTTACTGTTAAGTAAATGTTCCAGATTTGAGCGCAGCAAATTACTTTTTTCTTTTCCAAACATAAGCTTTCAAATAGTTCAAGAAATTCCGATTACTGAGGAGCATAGCTTGAAATACATATCGTCGCAATTGCATGCTGTTGTAATTTCTTTAGGCTGTTCACAATAACTGCAAATGAAAATCCCCCATTGTGTCCCCTTTCGTGTTTTATGAGTGTACCCTTGTGATAGCAAGATAAACTTTGCCAAACCTGGTCTCACTAGACTTGATTTAGTCGATATAATACTTAAGAATCGCATATCCTAGTATCTATTAAGATTAATGGCATGGAATTCGTAGGTTATGCACGTGTTTCTACTACCGACCAGGATCTGACTAACCAGATTGCCGTTTTGACCAACGCCGGATGCCGTAAAATTTTCGCGGAGAAAATCAGCGGGACAAAGAAAGAAGGGCGCCAGGCATTCGATGAGTGCCTGGATTATTTGCGGGAGGGCGATACATTGGTAGTCACACGCATTGATCGCCTGTCACGAAGTTTACGGGATCTGCAAAACCTGGTGCATGACCTTGAAGGTCAGAAAATCAAACTCAAGGCAACGGAACAGGCCATCGATACGTCCTCCGCCTCCGGCAAAGCTTTTCTGGATATGCTGGGCGTCTTTGCCGAGTTCGAGACGCGTCTGCGTCAGGAACGGCAAAAGGAAGGTATTGCCCGGGCTTAAAGCCAATGGAGCCTATAAAGGAAGAAAACCAACAGCCCAGGCCAAAGCGCAACAGGTCATTGACTTAACGATGGCCGGATTAACACGCGAGGCGGTTGCCGCCCACCTGGAAATGGGCAAGGCCAGCGTCTATCGGATACTAAAAGCATGGCGTCAACAACATCCTGACGCCATCCTGCCTGGAGAACGGGTGAAACCTCAGAGCAGCTATATTGAGCTGGGGGCCGAACGTGCTACGATAGCTTCATGAAAACAACGCCAACTCCCCATGATGCCCTGTTCAAGCAGTTTCTGACTCACCCGGAAACGGCCCGCGATTTTTTGCAACAGCACCTGCCGCCAGCTCTGCTGCAAACCTGTGATCTGAGTACCTTGCGGCTGGAATCAGGCAACTTTGTCGAAGAAGATCTGCGCGCCTATTATTCCGACGTCCTCTATTCACTCAAAACGGGGAAGGGCGAGGGGTATGTTTATTGTCTGATTGAACACCAAAGTTCGCCTGACAGGCACATGGCGGAGCCTGTAATTTAAATTGTGTAATTGCCTGTTTTTGATATGTTCACTCCAACAACGGAGACAGGCAAATTATGGACGACAAGAAACTCAGAGCCCTTGCGGCAGAACTGGCTAAAGGCCTCAAAACCGAAGCCGACCTCAATCAGTTTTCCCGGATGCTGACGAAATTAACCGTCGAAACAGCGCTCAATGCGGAACTGACTGACCATCTCGGGCATGAGAAAAATGCACCTAAAACCGGCACCAACACCCGCAATGGCTACTCGTCAAAAACGCTGCTCTGCGACGATGGCGAAATCGAACTGAACACGCCGCGTGACCGTGAAAATACCTTCGAACCGCAGTTGATTAAGAAAAACCAGACGCGTATTACGCAGATGGACAGCCAGATTTTATCTCTGTACGCCAAAGGCATGACCACGCGTGAAATCGTCGCCACCTTCAAAGAGATGTACGACGCCGATGTGTCACCCACGCTGATATCTAAGGTCACCGACGCCGTAAAAGAGCAGGTTGCTGAGTGGCAAAACCGGCAGCTGGATACGCTGTATCCCATTGTTTATCTGGACTGTATTGTCATAAAAGTCCGCCAGAATGGCAGCGTAATAAACAAAGCCGTTTTCCTGGCACTGGGTATCAACACTGAAGGCCGGAAAGAGTTGCTGGGGATGTGGCTAGCCGAAAATGAAGGCGCAAAGTTCTGGCTGAATGTGCTGGCGGAGCTGAAAAATCGTGGCCTTCAGGACATACTGATTGCCTGCGTGGACGGTCTGAAGGGCTTCCCGGATGCGATAAACAGCGTCTATCCGCAGACACATATCCAGCTGTGCATCATCCATAGGGTGCGTAACAGCCTGAAATACGTGGCGTGGAAAGACTACAAAGCCGTCACCGGCGGGCTGAAAATGGTGTATCAGGCTCCGACAGAGGAAGCGGCGTTGATGGCGCTGGTACATTCGCGGGTGTCTGGGACGATAAATACCCGCAAATCAGCAAAAGCTGGCGTGCGCACTGGGAAAATCTCAATACGTTCTTCGGCTACCCGCCTGATATTCGGAAAGCTATCTACACCACGAATGCGATTGAGTCGCTAAATAGCGTGATCCGACAGGCGATAAAGAAACGTAAGGTGTTCCCGACAGACGACTCAGTGCGGAAAGTGATTTATCTGGCAATCAAGGATGCGTCAAAAAAATGGAGTATGCCGATCCAGAACTGGCGGCTGGCGATGAGTCGTTTTATTATCGAGTTCGGTGACCGCCTGAGCGATCACCTTTAATACGCTGGCAGTTACACAGAATTAGGGATAGCCTCCGTCTCCGGGCTTGTACATAGGCCCTGCCTGCCCCCTCCCCTTGATTACCGGCTTTTGAGTGTGCGGCGGTGCCACGATCTAATGACGGAACACCGCCTTGTGCGTTTTAATCGCAATATTGACTAAAAACCGCTGACCTGTGAAGCAATAGCCTGAGCTTCCTGTTGCCAACCCTGTGCCAAAGTACGCACCAGCGCGTCGTAGCCGTCTTCACCCTGCTTCAATGCCAGGCTGAACGGCTGTTTGATCAGTTGCCCCTGATGGTTCACCACCCATTCGCCGCGAATAATAGCCTTGCCGTCAAAGCGGCCATGAAAGCCGTTAATGGTGACGTTAAGCACATCTTGATCGCTGCTCATCGGCTGGGATGACACCACCCACCCCGGCAGCGCACTGCTCAGGTTGGTGACCAGCGTCTGTTGCAACTGTTGATCGAGCGAGCTAGCCCACAGGTTGTTCTGGGCAATCACATACCGCACATCGTTGGTCTGGTAAACCACGCCGTTTTGTGCCAGATAATCGGCCACGCTTATGTGTTCCAGCCATAACTGACGTGCCGAGACACCGCTGCTACTCACCTGCGCCGGTACACCCAGCGCAGGTAACTGATAGTAGGTTTTCTGTGGCGTACTGCTACAGGCACTGAGGAACAGTAATAGGGCTACCGGGATCCATTTCATCTATTTGTTGGCCTTCTTCGGCTGAGGATCGTGACTGCTCGCGGCTTCAAATACCAGCGCGTTGCTCTTTTCATTCAGGGTGCGCAGCACCGGTTGCAGTTCACGCAGCACCTGATCAAGACGTTGCATGTCACCAACCATTTTGTTGTAGGCCGGTGAACCGGGCTGGAACCCTTTCATGCTGCGATTCAGTTCCTGCAAGGTTCTTTGCATGTCCTGAGGCAACACTTTCATCTCTTTGCTGGCAATAATATCATTTAACGACGTCATGGTTTGCTGGGTCGTTTTCATTGTCTTCTGGCTTTCAGCCAGCGCTTTAGTTGCTTCATCGATCATCGGGTTCAAGGGTATCGTATTGATCTTATCCAGCACCTGCATCAATTTCTGCTGGATCTGCGTCAAGCCACCACTGGTCGTCAGCATCAGCGGGTAACCGAACAACTCATGCGGGTCTTTCTCGGCTTTTTCCTGAGGATAGAAGTCCAGATCGACATACAACGAACCGGTCAACATGTTAGCAGATTTCAAGGAAGCACGCATGCCGCGTCTTGCTGCATCTTTTAGATGATTTTCAAAATCGAAGCTGTCGCCCAATTGTTGCCGGAAACGATCCGGTTCAATGCGGATCAGCACTGGGATGCGATAGTCGTTATCCAGGCGTTGCACCATACCATTTTTATAGAACGGTACCTGTGCGACTGTTCCCAAACGAATACCACGGAACTCCACTGGCGCGCCAGGTTGCAGGCCGCGAACCGAATCAGAGAAGAACAGCAGATAGTCTTTATGCACGGTATACAGCGAATCCTGAATGCTACGCTGATTATCGAACAACTGATACTCGGCCTTCTCTTTCGCCAGTTCGCCGCGATCCCAGCCATCCGGGACGTCAAAGCTGACACCACCGCTAAACAGCGTCGCCAACGATCCCATTTCTACGCGCATGCCTTGCGCCGACATGTCAAATGCCACGCCGCTGTCTTTCCAGAAGCGCACGTTGCGGGTGACTAGCTGATCGTAAGGTGCCGGGATAAACAGTTGATAACGCATAGCACGCATGTTGGGGTCAAAATAGCGGGTTTCTACCGAACCGACGCGATAGCCACGAAACAGCACCGGATCGCCAGCATTCATCTGGCCTGATTTTTCGCTATCCAGCACGATGCGTAGTCCTTTAGCATCGGGAGAAGCCAATGGCGGGGCATTGAGCAGTGGGTAGTTATCCTGGCCCACTTTGCCTGTATTTCCCGGTTGCAATTCGATATAAGCACCGGACAGCAGCGTACCCAGGCCAGAAACACCTTCACGGCCAATCTGCGGCTTCACCACCCAGAAGGCGGAATCCTGGCGCAGCAGCTTTTCCATGCCGCTGTTGAGACGCGCTTGCACCCGCACCTTGCTCAGATCCTCGCTCAACGACACGTTTTCCACCACACCGACATCGACGCTACGGCTCTTGATTTTGGTTTTACCTGCCTCCAGCCCTTCTGCCCTGGTGGTGACCAGCGTCACCACCGGTCCCTGATGGCTGAAGTGGTAAAACAGTATCCAGGCACCGATTAGCGCAGTCACGATAGGAATGATCCACACCGGCGACCAGCGTTTTATCTTCTCAACGTCGGCGATGCTATGATTATTTTCCGTCACCTTTCGGCTCCTTTTTTATTGTTTCATTTCCGCAATCCCACGTCAGACGGGGATCGAACGTCATGGCAGCAAACATGGTGAGGATCACCACCAGGGCGAACAGTACCGCTCCGGTATCTGGATAAATGTTCATCAATTGCCCCATACGCACCAGCGTTGAAAGTACGGCGATGACGAACACATCGATCATGGACCAGCGGCCAACAAATTCGACAACGTCATAAATCAAATGCATACGTTCGCTGTCGGCACGCTTTTTCCCTTTGCCATTGGCATCCCAGCACAGCCAACAGATCGCCAACATTTTCAGCGAAGGTACCATGATGCTGGCAACGAAAATGACCATCGCCACCGGGTAGGAGCCTTCTCCCCACAGCAGGATCACCCCGGCCATGATGGTTGAGTTTATTTTGCTACCCAACGCCTCAGTCACCATGATCGGCAACATATTGGCCGGGATATACAAGATGAACGAGGTGAGTAACAGCGCCAACGTCCACTGTAGGCTGTGGCGTCGCCGCACATAGCCAGTGCTGTGGCAGCGTGGGCAATGAGTCTGATCGGCTGGCAGGATCGCCGTGCAGCAATGGCAAGAGCGCATACCCTGGCACATGCCGGTGCGCCCTACCTTCAACGAGCGATCCAGATGCGGTGCGGGTTCTATATCCTGCCACAGCCAACGGCGATCGATGCACTGTAAGGCGCGCACTTGCAGCAGGCAGTACAGACAATAAGGCACAAAGCTGTTGCCGATGCCGATATCACCGTAGGCCATCAGCTTGACGAAACTGACCAGTACCCCGGCCAGGAAGATTTCCACCATGCACCAGATTTTAAATTGGAATAGCATTTTAGCTATCCACTCTTTTAGCACCAGCGGCATGCGCACCTTAGCGCATAGCAGAATAATCGCTAGCATACAGAACGCCGGGATCAACTGCACCAACACCATAAACAGCGTGGCCAAGCTAGCATAATCATCCGCCACCAACACCTGTGGGATCTGGAACAGTCTGATTTCGTTGCTAAAGCCAGCAACGCGCATATTGATAAACGGGAAAATATTCGCCAGCAGCAACATGAATAATGCGCCGAGGGCATAACCGATCGGCTGCTTACGCGGTTCCTCCCAGCGAGTGCTGAGTGTCGTTTTACAGCGTGGGCATAATGCTCTGGTGCCAAACGCCAACGGAGGCAGCGCCACCAGCATGTCGCATTGCGGGCACAACATCAGGTTATCCTGCCGCCCGGCGGCGGGTAGCGTATGGCTATGCTGCGGGTGATTTTCGTAGGAACACACCCTATTTCTCCTTAATAATATTGCTTAGCACTACAACGATATCGTTCACAACGCGGACGGTGTTCACAATAGTTAGCCGTTTTTCATCGCTTCCAACGCTTCCCAACGGACGAAAGCCTGCTCTAGCGTCTGTTCGGCGGTAGCCAGCGCCGTCAACACGCGCTGAGTTTCGCTATGCGGACGCGTGAAGAAGTCAGCATCGCTTATTTGTGCCTGTAGTGCCTCCATTTCCGCTTCCAGTTGCTCAAGGCGCTGCGGCAATTGTTCCAATTCGCGCAGCAAGTTATAACTCAACTTGGCGGCCGGTTTCTTCGGCTGTGCGATTTTCTTTTCCGCAACCGGTTTACTCTGGCTGACCACCGCCGTACGGATCGGCTTAGCCATGGCACGTTGATGATGTGCATCGTCATAACCGCCAACATAAGTGTTGATCACCCCATTGCCTTCAAAGATCCAGCACTCAGTCACCGAATTATCAACGAATTGGCGATCATGGCTGACCAGCAGCACGGTGCCTTGATAGCTATCGATCAGTTCTTCCAGCAGTTCCAGTGTTTCAACGTCCAGATCGTTAGTGGGTTCATCAAGGATCAGCAGATTGCTTGGTTTCAGAAACAGCTTAGCCAATAACAGACGGTTACGCTCACCGCCAGACAGCGCCTTCACCGGCGTCATTGCACGTTTCGGGTGGAATAGGAAGTCCTGTAGGTAACCCAGCACATGGCGGGCGCGGCCGTTGACCATGACCTCTTGCTTGCCTTCTGCCAGGTTATCCATCACTGTACGTTCGGTATCAAGATCAGCGCGGTGCTGATCAAAATAGGCCACCTCCAGTTTGGTGCCACAGTTCACGCGGCCGCTGTTGGCCTTTAGTTGACCGAGCATCAATTTAAGTAACGTCGTTTTACCACAGCCATTCGGCCCCACCAGTGCGATTTTGTCGCCACGCTGCACTTGAGCGCAGAAACCGCGCACCAGGACTTTTTCCCCGATCTGATAGTTGACGTCTTCCAACTCAAACACGATTTTGCCGGAACGCACCGTCTCTTCCACCTGCATCTTGGCGGTGCCTATCACCTCACGGCGTTGCGCACGCTCATTGCGCAGTGCTTTCAGGGCACGCACGCGGCCTTCGTTACGGGTGCGGCGCGCTTTGATGCCTTGACGGATCCAAACTTCTTCCTGTGCCAGCTTGCGATCAAATTCAGCATTCTGTAACTCCTCTACCCGTAGCGCCTCTGCTTTGCTGAGCAGATACAAATCATAGTTGCCCGGCCAGGACACCAGTTTGCCACGGTCAAGATCGACAATGCGCGTTGCCATATTGCGGATAAACGAACGATCGTGAGAGATAAAGACGATGCTGCCCTGGAACTCTTTCAGAAAGCCTTCCAGCCAGTCGATAGTTTCAATATCCAGGTGGTTGGTCGGTTCGTCGAGCAGCAGCACGCGCGGCGAGCTGACCAGCGCGCGGCCCAGCGCCGCTTTACGCAACCAGCCGCCTGAAAGCGAGGACAGTTGGGCATCACCATTCAAGCCCAACTGTCGCAACACTTCGCTGATGCGATTGTCGAGCTGCCACAGCCCCTGATGATCAAGGATTTCCATGATCTGTGCCATGCGCGCCAGGTTTTTCTCGTTTGGTTCAGTTTCCACCAGGTGGGAAATCGCGTGATATGCCTTCAGATGCTCCGCCTGCTCCGCAACACCTTCTGCCACAAAATCGAATACGCTGCCACCGATATTGCGTGGCGGATCCTGTTGCAAACGCGCCACAATCAGATCCTGCTCGTAAATCACCCGGCCATCATCCAACGGGATTTCTTTGCTGAGGATTTTCAACAGCGTCGATTTGCCGGCACCATTGCGCCCCACCAAGCAAACGCGTTCGTGGTCTTCGATATGAATTTCGGTGTTGTCTAAAAGCGGCGCATCGCTGAAGGACAGCCAGGCACCAGACATGCTGATTAACGACATAGTGATTATTTTCCTTCGCCGACATGGGTGACCAGCCAGCAGTTATGGATCTGACGGTTACGGGCAAAGTCCTGCGATAAGGTCTGGGCAGTGATTTCTTTCGCTGCCAGACCTAGCGTGCTCAGACCCACCACATCCATCTGGAAGCCACGCTTGTTGTTCGAGAACATGATAGTACCGTTGCGGCGCAGTAACCGTTGCAAATTTTTCATTAGCTCCAGATGATCGCGCTGCACATCAAAGCTGCTCTCCATGCGTTTGGAATTGGAGAAGGTAGGCGGATCGATAAAAATCACATCAAATTGCTCACTGGCGTTGTTCAGCCACGACAGGCAGTCGGCCTGGATCAAGCGATGTTGACGGCCGGTCAAGCCATTGGCTCGCAGGTTCTTCTCCGCCCACTCCAGATAGGTGCGCGACATATCCACCGTGGTGGTACTGCGCGCGCCACCTAACCCCGCGTGCACGCTGGCAGTGCCGGTATAAGCGAACAGGTTGAGGAAGTCCTTGCCCTTACTCATCTCGCCCAGCATACGGCGCGCAATGCGGTGGTCGAGGAACAGGCCAGTATCGAGGTAATCGGTCAGGTTAACCCATAGCTTGGCGTTGAACTCTTCCACCAGCAGGAACTCGCCCTTCTGCGCCAGCTTCTCATACTGGTTTTTACCTTTCTGCCGCTCACGGGTCTTAAGGATCAACTGGTTGGATGGCAATTCCAGCACCGCCAGCGTAGCGTTGATCACATCGAACAGGCGCTGGCGCGCCTTCTGCGCATCCACGGTCTTCGGCGGCGCATACTCCTGCACCACCACTTTACTGCCGTAGCGGTCTAGCGCCACGTTGTATTCTGGCAGATCGGCATCATACAGTCGGTAGCATTCGATGCCCTGCTGTTTCGCCCATTTATCGAGCTTCTTCAGGTTTTTGCGCAGGCGGTTGGCGAAATCTTCCGCCACCGGCACACCGCCAGCGCCTGGCGGGTTAGCCGCCAACTGATAGTTTTTCTGCACGCAGTCCAGCGGGCCATTTTTAGCCTTGAACTGGCGCTCTGCGCGTAGTTGCAGGCAGCTCAACAACGCCGGTGAGGCGCTGAACAGCGACAGTTGCCAGCCGCCAAAGGCACTTTTCATGATGCGCCCGAGCATATTGTGCAACGCAATCAGCGCCGGCTCGCTTTCCAGACGCTCACCATACGGCGGATTGCTGACCACGCTGCCGATCGGGCCTTCCGGCAGCGGATTAGTCAGTTTGCTGACGTCACTAATATTAAAGGTGATCAGTTCGGCTACGCCCGCACGGCGCGCATTGCTGCGTGCTATCTCGATCACCCGGCGATCGCTATCGGAGCCGAAAAAGCGCGAGGTTGTCTGCTGTAGGCCATCGCGTGCACGTTCCTGGGCTTCGCTCATCACTTCGCACCACAGATCGGCATTGTGACCATACCAGGCAGTAAAGCCCCAGTGTTGGCGATGCAACCCCGGCGCGCGATCGGAGGCGATCATCGCCGCTTCGATCAGCAGGGTGCCAGAACCGCACATCGGATCGAGCATCGGCGCGCCCGGCTGCCAGCCAGATCGCTGCACGATAGCAGCCGCCAGATTTTCCTTTAGCGGTGCCTGACCCGCCAGATCGCGGTAGCCGCGTTGGTGCAAACCTTCGCCGCTGAGATCGAGCGCCACACTGGCTACATTACGCTGCAAGAACACATTGACGCGAATATCTGACTGTTGCTTAGCCACCGTCGGGCGCTGATTGATCTTGCGGGTAAAGCTGTCGACGATGGCGTCCTTCACCTTCAGCGCACCGTACTGGCTGTTGCGGATCTCCTCGTTGACACCGCTGAAATGCACGGAAAAAGTTTTTTCTACGCCAAAAATGCTCGGCCAGTCAACCGCTTGCACACCTAGGTACAGATCCAGATCGCTGTGCACGCGGAACTCGTTCAGTGGCAACAGAATGCGCGATGCCAGGCGGCTCCACAGCAGGCTTTGGTACAAAAGACGATCGTCACCCTGAAAATGTACCCCACCCTGCACCACTTTGCAGTCGTGAGCGCCCAGCGCTTCCAGCTCGCTTTTTAGCAGTTCTTCCAGCCCACGCGCCGTGCTGGCAAACAGAGAGTTCATATCGTACTTATCACCAAAAAGAAAATTGTTGCGCATTATAGCTAATCCAGACCGCTTGTCATAAAGTTGCTCCCTGCTATTTAATCATCGCACGGAGATAAGGGTGATCACGCTTGCCAGACTTTACGTTCATCCGGTTAAATCACTGCGGGGTTTGCAGCTTTCACATGCCCAAGTATCCAGCAGCGGCCTGGCCTCCGATCGTACTTTTATGATCACCGATGTAGATGGCACCTTTATTACTGCACGCCAATATCCGCAGATGGTGCTGTTCACCCCGGCACTGCTGGCAAACGGCCTGTTCCTGACCGCGCCAGACGGCGTAAGTGCGGCCATTCATTTCAGCGATTTCGCCACCGCAGCGCAAGCTACCGAGGTGTGGGGCAACCATTTCACCGCCCTGATTGCGCCGGCAGAGATCAACCGCTGGCTGAGCGGCTATTTCCAGCACGATGTGCAGCTACGCTGGCTGGGTACAGAACTCTCCCGCCGGGTCAAGAAGCACCCGGAAATTCCGCTGTCGTTTGCCGATGGTTATCCTTATCTATTGATTAACCAAGCTTCGTTTAATGCCCTGCAACAGCGTTGCCCCAGTAGCATCAAGCTGGAGCAGTTCCGTCCCAATCTGGTGATCGCCGGTGCCAGCGCTTGGGCCGAAGACGGCTGGCAGAGGATCAGTGTGGGCGATGTGAGGTTCGATCTGGTGAAACCTTGCAGCCGCTGCGTGTTGACCACTGTCAGCACCGAACATGGCCGCAAGCATCCGAACGGTGAACCATTGCGCACGCTGCAAGAATTCCGCACCGCCGATAACGGCGACATCGACTTTGGTCAGAATATGATTGCGTGCAACAGTGGCATTATCCGTGTGGGCGATACCGTGGAAGTGTTGTCGACCAAGCCGCCCCGCGCTTATGGTGCAGGCAACCTGGAAGCAAGCCTGGCCGCACCGCAGAATAACGTGCACAGCGTGACCATAGAATATGAAGGCCAGATATTTACCGGCAATAACCAGCAAATATTACTCGAACAGTTGGAACAACAGGGAATTCGCGTGCCTTATTCCTGCCGGGCGGGTATCTGTGGCAATTGCCGCATAACATTGGTCAGTGGTGAGGTCGCGCCGCTGAAGAACAGCGCACTGGCTGGCAACAGCAGCATTCTTTGCTGTAGTTGCATTCCGAAAAGCGATTTGACGCTGGCGTAATAGGTTTACACCGCCCTATCGTAAGCCGGGGCGGAGGACTCTTCCAGCGCGCAGGGCTTGAGCCGATCGTGCATCACTTTGATCGCATCACCCAGCACCATGGTGCGACCCGCCACCGGCAGGTGGTTCTGCGCCAGCAGGCACAGGCTAGCGTTATCGCCGACCTCTACCACGAGCAGGCAAGCTTCAACACCGCTTTCCATCACCTTCACCACCGCCAGTTCACCGTTCTTCGGCTGTAGCGGGTAGTGTTGCTGTGAGAAGTGCCAACTTTTCGGCATCAGCGGCTTGAGGAAACGGTAGGCGACCAGCGCATTCAATACCAGTTCCGCGCGCTGTTCATGGCTGAGTTTTAGTTGTTTGCAGCGTTCTTCGTAAGTGAAATAAAGGGCGGCGTCGTCAACACAAAAAGCACATTCATTGAAGGCGTCTGGCGTTAACATTTTAGCCGGAAAGCGTGAGCGAAAGATCATACCATTGGCTAAATCCAACATTAGCCGATCGTGCTCAGCGTCGAAATACCAACGCCAATTATCGTCAGGTTTTATCTTCATCTCTTATCCTTCTCGCTGCCTACGCCACATCGTATTTACCTGAAAGGTAATTTTATCATCAATAGATTTGCTTGAATATCGAATAATTCCGCGAGCCATATTTATGCCAATGAACAAAATATAGACGAACCGGGGGCATAAATACACCCCCAGAGATAAAATGAAAGGAAAAAATTATATATGGGTAACAATATCTTTAATCAAACGCGGCCCGTGGAAGATAAAGCCGGAGTAAATTTGTACCAGAGTCGCACCCGCCACTATTTTTTCACGCGCCGCCGTCAGTGAATCAATACCCCCCACGCCAATAATCGGCAGATGCCCTTGCAGCTCGTCCGACAGGCGGCGGATCACTTCGGTACTGCGCAATTGCAATGGACGCCCACTGAGGCCTCCCATTTGCTCACAGTAATTTAATCCCTGGATCAGTTTACGATCTAACGTGGTATTGGTGGCTATCACCCCATCGATATTATGCCGCACCAGGCTATCGGCTATTTGGATTAATTCTTCTTCAGAAAGATCCGGGGCGATCTTTACCGCCACCGGCACGTATTTGTGGTGAGCTTCATGGAGTTCCTGTTGTTTATTTTTAATCGCCGCTAAAAGATCGTCCAGCGCTTCGCCATACTGTAGGGATCGCAAATCTGGGGTATTGGGTGATGAGATATTAATCGCGACATACCCTGCATAGGGATAAACTTTCTCCATACAGGTCAGATAATCGTCTTTACCCTGTTCGACCGGCGTGTCTTTATTCTTGCCGATATTAATCCCGATAATGCCACCGAAATGGGATTGCTTAACGTTTTCGACCAGATTGTCCACACCATGGTTATTAAAGCCCATACGGTTAATCAAGCCTTCAGCTTCCACAACGCGGAACAGGCGCGGCTTGTCATTGCCCGGCTGTGGACGCGGTGTCACGGTGCCTATCTCCACATGGCCAAAACCCAACGCGCCAAATGCGTCGATACACTCACCATTTTTATCCAGGCCAGCTGCCAATCCCAACGGGTTTTTAAACGACAGCCCCATGCAACTTACCGGCTTGGTTGGCATTGACTGGCGGACAAGAAACGCTAATGGGGTGTCGGTAATACGGCGCAATTGTTGTAAGGTCAATGCATGCGCGCACTCAGGATCGAGCTGGAACAACACTTTCCTCATGATGGGATAATACATAAACTCTCCTGATTTCCCGATGGCACATTGGCGGGGTATTATCTGGCATCCCCTGCCAAATTAGAATATTCCACAAGGTACGCTGCACACACTCGGCGGTGTCCGGTCATTAACCGTGGCAGCGTTGCAGATCCGTAGGGCTGGGCCATGTGAAGGTATTCCTAGGTTACACGTCGCTTATTTGGCCCACCAGCGGCGCTCACGGGGCAATGACGGAACACAACCCAGGATCTATCCCCCCAGCGCCAGACGGTGAATTATAAAGGAGACGGCACCTGCCGCCCCCTTTGTATCGTGGTATGATCGGTTAGGCATTGAGCGCTTTGCTGATCTTTTCGTACAGATCGCCCGATAGATTTTCCAATCCTTTCAACTGCTCCAGCGCTTGTCGCATCAATGCCTGGCGGCCCGCATCATAGCGTTTCAGGTGAATCAACGGTTCGATCAGCCGCGCAGCGATCTGCGGGTTGCGCTGGTTAAGATCGCTAAGGATTTCCACCAGGAACTGATAGCCACTGCCATCGGCAGCATGAAATGCCGCCGGGTTGCCGGAGGCGAAGCCGCCGATCAGCGAACGGGTGCGGTTTGGATTGTTCAGGCTGAACGAACGGTGTTGCAGCAAGCCGCGCACTTTGTTCAACACGTCCGCCGCTGGGCTGCTGCCTTGCAGCACAAACCATTTGTCCATCACCAGCCCATCATTGTGCCAACGTTCGTCGAACGCTGCCAGCAACGCGTCACGGCATGGTAACTGCGCGGCCACTGCCGCAGCCAAAGCCGCCAGCAAGTCGGTCATGTTATCGGCCTGATAATACTGTTCGCTCACCCGCTTGTCAGCCAGCGCCATATCCTCTCCGAAAGCCAAATAGCCCAGGCATACATTGCGTAGGGTGCGCTTGGCGATATCGCTATGCTCAACGCGGTAACTGTCTGTCTTGTTGGCGTGATAAACCGCCAACCATTCATCAGCCATTTCCTCCGCCAAGCAGCGGACAATCGCCTCATGCACTGCTGAGATCGCTTCTGGATCAATAGTAGCGAACAGTTCGCCCATCTCATTTTCGGATGGGAAAGTCAGGATCTGCGCCGCCAGCGCCGGGTCTAGTTGTTCATCTAGCAATAGCGCGCGAAACGCATCGACGACATGCAGCGGCAACGTCAACGGTTGCTGCTGCTGATGCTTGACCACGTTAAGCTTGATATAGGTGGCCAACAGGCTCTGCGCAGCATCCCAACGGGCGAATTCATTACGCGCATGTTGCATCAGGAAGGTCAGTTGCTGATCGCTGTACGGATAGTCCAACTTCACTGGCGCAGAGAACTCGCGCAACAGTGAGGGTACCGGCTGGTGCGCCACGCCGTCGAATACGAAGGTCTGCTCCGCGTCAGTCAGGTTCAGCACGTTATTGATTGGCGAACCGTCTTTTTGCAGCGCAATGACGCTGCCTTCGCTGTCGTACAGTTCAATATCCAGCGGAATATGCAACGGCAGTTTTTCCGGCTGCTCAGCGGTTGGCGTGGTTTTCTGGCTGATGTGCAGGCGATATTGCTGATTTTCAGCGTCATAGTCATCGCGTATTGTCAGTAGCGGGGTGCCAAACTGGCTATACCAACGGCGGAACAGCGACAGATCGACATTGGAAGCATCTTCCATCGCCTGCACAAAATCATCACAGGTAGCGGCGCTGCCATCATGACGCTCGAAATAAAGCTGCATCCCTTTCTGGAAGTTCACCTCGCCCAGCAAGGTATGCAGCATGCGGATCACTTCAGCCCCTTTCTGGTACACCGTTAAGGTATAGAAGTTGTTCATTTCGATCACTTTATCCGGGCGGATGGCGTGCGCCATTGGGCTGGCGTCTTCGGCAAACTGTGCGCCACGCATCACACGCACGTTGCTAATGCGGTTAACCGCACGAGAACCCAGATCAGAGCTGAACTCCTGATCGCGAAATACCGTCAATCCCTCTTTCAGGCTGAGTTGGAACCAGTCGCGGCAAGTCACGCGGTTGCCCGTCCAGTTGTGGAAATATTCGTGGCCAATCACCGCTTCAATGTTCAAGTAGTCCGTATCGGTCGCGGTTTCCGCCTTTGCCAGCACATATTTAGCGTTAAAGATATTTAACCCTTTATTCTCCATCGCCCCCATATTGAAGAAATCCACCGCCACGATCATATAAATGTCGAGATCGTATTCCAGACCAAAACGGGTTTCGTCCCACTTCATCGAATTCTTTAGTGAGGTCATTGCCCAGTCGGCACGATCCAGATTGCCATGGTCAACAAACAACTCCAGCGCGACTTCACGCCCGGAGCGGGTGGTGAAACTGTCGCGCAACACCTCGAAATCACCAGCCACCAACGCAAATAGGTAGCAAGGTTTGGGAAATGGATCATGCCACTGTACCCAGTGACGGCCGCCTTCCAGTTCACCCTGACCAATGCGGTTGCCATTCGACAGCAGGAACGGATAACGTGCCTTATCAGCCACAATGCGCGTGGTAAAGCGCGCTAACACGTCTGGACGATCCAGGTAGTAAGTAATGTGGCGGAAACCCTCGGCTTCGCATTGAGTGCACAATGCGTCACCGGACTGGTAAAGCCCCTCCAGCGCGGTGTTTTTCGCCGGATAAATATCATTAACGATAGTAAGAGTAAAATGGTCTGGCAAACCATCGATGACCAGTTGGTTCTCCTGAAAACGGTAGGCGCTCCACGCCTGGCCATCAACCTGAATACTCACCAACGTCAGCTCTTCACCGTCCAGTACCAGCGCCGCCTCGGTGTCTCCTTGGCGTTTAATTTTGCTGACGGCAGTGACGTGGGTGATGTCTGCATCCAGTTCAAAATCCAGGTCGATATGGGTGATAGTGTAATCTGGCGCACGATAATTGTGGCGATACTGCACCTGCGGTTGTTGTGTCATAAAATCCTTCGACGTCTTTAGTAAGTGACAAATGTCAGGCCAGCATCATCTACGAATGCGTAGAGAGACGTCAGTGCGCGTTTGCCCGATTAGCCCGATGGTGATTAAATGTATCACAGCTAAGCACTATAACGTTGAACCTGTTACCTTTGCAGCACTCCACATGCTCTCAACGACGTCAAGTCTGTTGTGTCCGTTGATTCCAAAGTGGCCTCGGCTACAGCCAACATTTGAATTTGAGCGAAAAAAACCTTTTCCCGATAAACCGATGTAGAAGTCATAGATTCCGTTCCTAGCTATGATATTCTTTAGTGTCGAGAACTTAGATCCTATCCCATTGGGCTATTTTATTTGCCATTTTGTACCTGCGCAGCGCTCACCATTCCCACGTACCCCTGTACGCTCCGGTTGTTACGTGCTGTCCCTGCGCAAACTGGCCAGCAACAAGGTACGCTTACCGGGATAGGCCCTTAGTCCTGTTTTGTTTTCCACTTTGCATAAACTATTTGCAAGCAAAATAAAAAAATCATTCAAATAACTGATTGATAAGATAATACATCTGGCGAGGGTGCTGTAACACGCTATGACTCAATACGCTTCCCCCATTTTGACATCACTGCTTGATACTGACGCCTATAAGTTTCATATGCAGCAAGCTGTGTTGCACCGCTATCCCACAATCAGCGTTGCAGCGGAATTCCGCTGTCGTGGTAACGAGTTGCTGGGTGAGTACGCCGATGAGATCCGTGCGCAAGTCGCACTGATGAGCCAATTGGCGCTGACCGACGCGGAATTTGCCTATCTCTCAGGACTCCCCTTCTTCAGCCACGACTACCTGAATTGGCTACGAGATTTTCGCTACCATCCGCAGCAGGTGAGCATCGAAAACCGCAGTGGCAAACTACAGATACGTATCGCCGGGCCGTGGTGCGAGGTGATCATGTGGGAAGTGCCGCTACTGGCGGTAATCAGCGAGGTGGTACACCGCCACCGCTCGCCAGAGGTCACCCCGGAACGGGCTGTCGCCCATCTGCGCAGCAAGTTGTTGCAGTTCAAAAACCTGGCTAGCGATGTAGATATATCGCGTTTCAAGCTGGTGGATTTTGGCACGCGTCGCCGTTTCTCGCAGGGCGTGCAACAGGCGATTGTCAGCACCATGAAGGCAGAGTTTCCGTATTTGGCCGGTACCAGCAATTATGATCTGGCGCATCTGTGGGATCTGGCACCGGTTGGTACCCAGGCGCATGAGTGGTTCCAGGCTCACCAGCAGATCAGCCCGGTTTTAGCCAACAGCCAACGCGCTGCGTTGCAGGCTTGGCTGGATGAATATCCGGATCAACTCGGCATCGCGCTAACCGACTGCATCACCATGGATGCTTTCCTGCGCGATTTTGGCCCGCAATTCGCTCAACGTTACCAGGGGCTGCGCCACGATTCGGGCGATCCGTTCGCATGGGGCACGAAAGCGATCGCCCATTACCGGGCACTTGGCATCGACCCGATGAGTAAAACACTAGTGTTCTCGGATAACTTGGATCTGGATAAGGCGCTGGCGCTGTACCGCCACTTCTACCAGCACATCAATCTGGTGTTCGGCATCGGCACCCGCCTGACCTGCGATATTCCGGGCGTCAAGCCGCTGAATATCGTGATTAAATTGGTCGAATGTAAAGGCAAACCGGTAGCCAAGCTTTCCGATAGCCCAGGGAAAACCATCTGTCAGGATCAAGCCTTCGTCAAAGCCTTGCGCAAAGCCTTCGATCTCTGCCGCTGGTGAAAAAAACCTGTTGACGCTTTCTTTGCCGGATATAGCACCAAGAAATGTGGCAACCATCTGGCGATTTCTGCTTGTGCTCTGCCCTGCGGCAAGTAACATAGCAAACATCCCCATATTCTTGGGTTATCAGCCAATTCTAAACCAAATATTGAAGAGAGAAATCTATGAGCGTAGTGCCTGTAGTCGATGTGCTGCATGGTCGTGCTGCGGTTGACAGTGAAGTCACCGTGCGCGGATGGGTACGTACCCGGAGAGATTCTAAAGCGGGTATCTCCTTTCTGGCCGTTTATGACGGTTCCTGCTTTAATCCGTTACAGGCTGTGGTTGATCATTCTCTGCCGAATTATCAAGATGAAGTACTACACCTGACCACCGGTTGTTCGGTTGAAGTCACCGGCAAGGTTGTCGCATCGCCAGGTGAAGGCCAAAGTTTCGAGTTGCAGGTCACTGCTATCAACGTGGTCGGCTGGGTAGACGATCCAGACACCTATCCCATGGCAGCCAAACGCCACAGCATTGAGTATCTGCGTGAAGTAGCCCATCTGCGCCCACGTACCAACCTGATCGGCGCTGTGGCGCGCGTGCGCCATACCTTGGCACAGGCTATTCACCGCTACTATCATGAGAATGGGTTTTTCTGGGTATCTACCCCACTGATTACCGCCTCTGATACCGAAGGTGCTGGCGAAATGTTCCGCGTTTCTACGCTGGATCTGGAAAACCTACCGCGCACCGACCAAGGTGCTATCGATTTCAGCGAAGACTTCTTCGGCAAAGAAGCTTTCCTGACCGTATCTGGCCAGTTAAACGGCGAAACCTACGCCTGCGCGCTATCAAAAATCTATACCTTTGGCCCAACCTTCCGTGCTGAAAACTCCAACACCAGCCGCCACCTGGCGGAGTTCTGGATGATCGAGCCGGAAGTCGCTTTTGCTACACTGGATGACGTTGCCGCACTGGCGGAGAAAATGCTGAAGTATGTGTTCCAGGCCGTCTTGAATGAGCGTATAGACGATATGAAATTCTTCGCCGAGCGCGTCGACAAAGACGCCATTGATCGCCTGCAACGTTTTGTTTCTTCCGATTTCGCGCAGGTTGGCTACACCGAAGCAGTAGAGATCCTCCTCGCTTCCGGCCAGACCTTCGAAAACCCAGTATCCTGGGGCATTGACTTGTCTTCCGAGCATGAGCGCTATCTGGCGGAGAAACATTTCAAGGCCCCTGTGGTGGTGAAAAATTACCCAAAAGACATCAAAGCCTTCTATATGCGTATGAATGACGATGGCAAAACTGTGGCCGCAATGGACGTATTGGCACCGGGCATTGGTGAGATCATTGGCGGCTCTCAGCGTGAAGAGCGCCTAGATGTGCTGGATCAGCGTCTGGCAGAAATGGGGCTGAATAAAGAAGACTACGGGTGGTATCGTGACTTACGCCGCTACGGCACCGTACCTCACGCCGGCTTTGGTTTGGGCTTTGAACGTTTAATCGCCTACGTCACCGGTGTACAAAATGTACGTGATGTGATCCCATTCCCACGTACCCCACGCAATGCAAGCTTCTGAATTAACCCGTTCAAATACCTTTTCAACGATATTTGTTACAAAACAAGGCCAGATTTATGCTGGCCTTGCGCATTTATGGATATTGACCCATATCACAAAGTTCCCAAAAATTTACAATTTGTAACACATGATTTCTTTTTGAAACCACATTGAGAGATTGGTAGCACTTTCGTTCTAGATTAACCTGCCCGTGAATGGAACACTGCGTTCAGACACAGGTCGGCACCAATCTATCAACAATAGTTCAAAAGGATTATTGGTGGCAGTGGCACAGGTGCCCGAATAACACCAATGAGGGTAATCAATGATGAAGCACAACATTCTTGCAGTAGTAATCCCAGCTCTGTTAGCTGCTGGTGCAGCAAACGCAGCAGAAATCTACAACAAAGACGGCAATAAGTTGGATCTGTACGGTAAAGTTGTCGGTCGGCATTACTTTTCCAAGGACAAACACCAGGATAAAGATAAATCCTATGCTCGTATGGGCTTCAAAGGGGAAACCCAGATTACTGACCAACTGACTGGTTATGGTCAGTGGGAATACAACCTTGCGACTAACCACGCTGAATCTCAAGGTTCCAGAGATAGCGAAACTCGTCTGGGCTTCGCTGGTCTGAAATTTGCTGACTACGGTTCATTCGACTATGGCCGTAACTACGGCGTACTGTACAACGTGGAGAGCTGGACAGATTCACTGCCGGAGTTTGGTGGCGACACTTACTCTTCTACCGACAATTTCATGACTAGTCGTACCAACAGCGTTGCAACTTACCGTAACAACAATTTCTTCGGCTTGGTTGACGGCCTGAACTTCGCTTTGCAGTATCAAGGTAAAAACACTGCGAAAGAGCGCGACATCGAGGAACAAAACGGCGAAGGCTGGGGTATCTCCTCTACTTATGACATCGGTGAAGGCATAAGCATTGGTGCTGCCTATGCGTCTTCTAACCGTACCGAAACGCAGAAGTTGAAAGATAAAGAGCTTGGCAAAAAGGCTGAGGCCTGGACTGTGGGTACAAAATACGATGCCAACAACGTTTACCTGGCAGCTATGTACGCAGAAACCCGCAACATGACGCCATTCGGTAAAGACTCCTATGTGAATGGCATCGCTAACAAAACTCACAACTTCGAAGTGA
This sequence comes from Serratia symbiotica, assembly GCF_000821185.2. NCBI lineage: Bacteria > Pseudomonadati > Pseudomonadota > Gammaproteobacteria > Enterobacterales > Yersiniaceae > Serratia > Serratia symbiotica. The sequence goes on from NZ_CP050855.1 coordinate 1,639,446, forward strand.
CCGCACAGTACCAATTCGACTTTGGCCTACGTCCAGCAGTATCCTACCTGCAATCTAAAGGTAAGAACATACACTACGCAGGCACGGGGCATGACCAAGATCTGGTTAAATATATTTCTGTTGGTAGCACTTACGAATTCAACAAAAATATGTCCACTTATGTTGATTACAAAATCAACCTGCTGAACGACAACGAGTTCACTAAAGCCACTGGCACCACTACCGATAATGTCGTCGCTGTGGGTCTGGTTTACCAGTTCTAAGTTATTGCGCTTAACGCTGGTTTAGCGTCTATAACCCTAAATAATTCACGTTGCAGGAAGGCAGCAACCTAGCGACAAATAGGTCGCGAACCGATTCGAACGGCGCTTGTGCTGCGCCGCAGGCGGAACCTCAAGGATGAGGTTTATGGATACCCAGGAGCATACAACAGTCAGTGACTGGGGTAAGCGAGGAAAGCTAGCGCACAGGCAAGGTGAAATATGGCGGGTATACTTAGTTAGAAATAAGGCTTCGGCTTAATGCCGGTCACCTAAGGTGATCGGCATTGTTTTTTGATAGGTCTTTGACTCGTCTTGCTCTAACCTCTTGGGATAATTTCACGCCCACCGAAAGGTAATACCAGATTAACAGGCCTATCCATAAAAGTGCTTCAAATGACCCGCTATCGTCCACAACATTGGCTGATAAGCAAAATGCCAAACCTTATTGAATGTACTACCCGCAGTCGCCCAACAGCCCCTGTTTGGCCTCAGGGTATCCTCATTCTATTGCCCAACGTTGCGCATAAAGTTCATTCACGCGCGTGGCCGGATAACGCAAGCGACAATATCCTTGAGATTAACGGTCTGGGAAACAGGACACTGGCTGAATACCGCCATACCGATGCCCAGCTACATCCTAGATCCCAGTGGGAGTTTGCACTTGCGAAAAGTGACAGTCTCAGTAGGCGTTAATGCTTGTTCGATCAGGCTGACGGCAGCAAGTCGGCAAAGGGTTGAAGCTGCTCTGGCGCACTAAGCGTGATGATGCCAATTGCTTGAGATAGTTGCATAAAAAAGGGCCATAAATGAACCCTTGTTACACCCGTATGCGCATCGTTCAACCGATCCTTAAATGATCAGCATTAGGGCTTCGGCTCTGTTTTTTTGTGCGTTCCGCTAACTTTTTATCCTGCTACTTTCCCCTTCTCAATCGTTTTTTCTGTTGGCTTCATCACCTACTTCATAATATTGCAGTGTTTTTATCGCAGGCGGTTGGCAAACCCCATCACTGGCGCTACCCTGATGCCCACCGTCTGCTTAACCCCGAGATTTGGAAACACCCGACATGTTTAAAAAAATCACAGCTGCACCAGCCGACCCAATCCTGGGCCTGGCCGACATCTTCCGCACGGACGCCCGCCCAAATAAAATCAACCTGGGCATTGGTACTTATAAAGATGAAACCGGTAAAACTCCGGTGCTAACCAGCGTCAAAAAAGCTGAGCAATATCTGCTGGAGAATGAGACCACCAAAAACTATCTCGGTATTGAAGGTATTCCGGCATTCGCCAACTGTACGCAAGAGCTGCTGTTCGGCAAACAAAGCCCTATCATCGCCGACAAGCGCGCACGTACCGCGCAAACGCCCGGTGGCACCGGTGCCCTGCGGGTAGCGGCTGACTTTATCGCCAATCAAACCAATGCTAAGCGCATTTGGATCAGCAACCCAAGCTGGCCAAACCATAAAAACGTCTTCACCGCCGTGGGTCTGGAAGTGCGGGAATATACCTACTATGACGCTGCCAACCATGCGTTGGACTTTGATGGCCTGCTAGGTAGCCTGAAGCAGGCCCAGGCCGGCGACGTGGTGCTGTTCCACGGTTGCTGCCATAACCCGACTGGCATCGATCCCACCGCCGAACAATGGCGTCAATTGGCTGAGCTTTCCGCCATCCACGGCTGGTTACCGCTGTTCGATTTTGCATACCAAGGGTTTGCCAAGGGCCTGGAAGAAGATGCTGAGGGCCTGCGTATTTTTGCTGCCCAACATCAGGAGTTGATCGTCGCCAGTTCTTACTCGAAGAATTTCGGGTTGTACAATGAACGCGTGGGGGCCTGCACTCTGATGGCCGCAGACGTTGAAACCGCCGATCGCGCATTCAGCCAAGTGAAAGCGGCTATTCGCGCTAACTATTCCAACCCGCCGTCTCATGGGGCAGCCATAGTAGCTACCATCCTGACCAACGACGCACTGCGTACACTGTGGGAGCAGGAACTGACTGATATGCGTCAGCGTATCCACAGTATGCGTCAGTTGTTTGTGAATACCTTACAGGAGAAAGGCGCTCAGCAGGACTTTGAGTTTATCATCAGCCAGAACGGCATGTTCTCATTCAGCGGTCTGACCAAAGAACAAGTTCTACGCCTGCGTGATGAATTTGGCGTGTACGCGGTAAACTCTGGCCGTGTTAATGTTGCGGGCATGACGCCAGACAACATGGCACCGTTGTGTGAAGCCATCGTTGCCGTGCTGTAAGCATACCGGCATATAGCCACAAGGGGCGCTCACCGCCCCCCTTATATATTTCTGCAAGGAAATAATAACCTTTACCTGGGCGGTGGAGCCTCACGCAGGAACGGGTTGGTTTGACGCTCATGGCCGAAGGAAGACATAGATCCATGGCCGGGAATAAAGCCCATGTCGTCACCCTGCGGCAACAACTTGGTGCGGATAGCGTTGATCAGCGCCTGATGGTCGCCACGCGGAAAATCGCTGCGCCCGACGCCGCCGTTAAACAGCACGTCGCCTACCAGCGCTATGCGCGCTTGCTGGTTGATAAAGACAATATGACCCGGAGTATGACCAGGGCAATGCAACACCTTGAGCGTCATCTCCCCCACCTTAACCTCATCGCCTTCCGCCAACCACTGAGTCGGTATCAGCGGCGCGCATTCTTCCAAACCAAACATTTGGCTTTGCGCTGGCAGGCCGCCCAACCAAAAAGCATCTTCTTTGTCCGGCCCCAAAATAGGCACCTGATAATGCTCAGCCAGCTCTGCTGCGGCACCGACATGATCAAGGTGGCCGTGCGTCAGCAGGATCTGAGAGAGAGTCACCCCCCGCCGAGCCACTTCGGCTTTGATTTTTTCCGCATCACCGCCGGGATCGACCAGCGCTGCCTGCTGGGTATGTTCACACCAAATCAGGCTACAGTTCTGACTGAAAGCAGTAACGGGAATAATATGATATTTCATAAGGCTCCAATAATAACACCAACGCCATACTCAGCGGGCTGGCGCTATTCACCTATGGGCAGCACGATTACCAACTCCTTGCCGGGCCAGTATCGATGTGTACAAAGTTGCTTCGTGGGTAATATCCTACACCACCAGCGTGCATTTTTAACGCCGCTTTACGGATATTGCTCAGTTGGATGCCTTCAATATGGAAATCCATCGCCTGCCCTTTGGTGTGGTAACTGTGCCTAGCCACGCCACGGCTGTGCGCACGCAATTCGTTATTGGTATCCAGAGAACGATATCCTGAAATCAACTGTACCGGCTTGCTAGTACCCAGCAGCCCTTGCAGGCGATAAAGATGATCAAACAGACAGGGATCGATCGATTTAATCTTATGGGAACGATAATCACGGAACAGATAATTAAGCCGCACCAGTTCTTCTTTATTGTAACCTTTGCCGTCGAAAAATTCGGCTTTTATGGATTCACCGGTATTCAGGTTATTTACCACTAAAATACGCGGACGAGCGGTGGAGAAGCTGGCAAAGGCAGACCTTGGGAGCAGCGCTATGCCCATAGCGGCACCTCCTAGCGCCAGCCATTTACGGCGATGATAATCAATTTTTTCCATAATTCTATTAAACCCAGCAAGCAAAGGATGTCAAATATGCATAGCGCCCTGTCCACACCATAACCGCCTACTTACGCCGAGTCAATCCGCATGACGCCTGGGTTTACAGCCTCTCATTGATAATTACCTAGGATATAGTCAATCATTCTGACGGCTATTTATCTACCCGTCATACTTCACGTTACCTGTGCGCTAACTTTCCTCTCTCACCCCAGTCACTTACTGATGTAAGTGACTGGGGTGCTGCTGCACTGCCACCTTCCTACAACTCGAATTATTTTAGGTATAATGACAGCATTTATTACATTAATTTTTCTGCTTGAGCCAAGATTTGTACGCCTGACCTCACTGCATGATCATAATTATAAATATCTGTGCGGAATTGCATTTGACCATCATCGGAAACCCACGCCGTCAGATAATACAGTTTTACCGGGATCCGCTGGCGAATATTCACGTAAGTGGTATTGCCCTCTTGCAGCGTGGAAGCAACACGATCGTTGCTCCAACCAGCGTCATGTAGCAGCATATTTGCTAAATCATCTGCTTTGTTCACCCGCACGCAGCCGGAGCTGAGTGCACGCATATCCTTTTGGAACAGATTGTGGTTCGGCGTATCATGCAGATAGATGGCGTCTGAACTCGGCATGTTGAATTTGAAACGCCCCAGCGAATTGCTGGCACCCGGTGCCTGACGCACGCGATACGGGAAGTTACGTGCGGACACGCTGTTCCAGTCAATCATCGCCGGGTCGATCACCTTAGCATCCTTGCTCCAATCAGAAAGCAAAGTATAGCCATGTTGCTGGAAGTAGCTGCCATCACGCATCGCTTTCGGCACGATATCTGCACGCACCAGGGATGTCGGCACGTTCCACGGCGGGTTGAGCACTACGTTGCTCAACACGCTGTTCATCAACGGCGTTTTGCGGCTTGGCCGTCCGACAATGACATGTGACGAAAGCACCTCACGGCCGTTCTGGTAGTAGGTCAGCGAGTAGTTTGGGATATTCACCATAATGCCGGAGCTGATGTAGCCCGGTAGAATACGCAAACGTTGAATATTCAATGCCAGCAGCGCAACGCGGGTCTGCGGCGAGACATTCAGCCATTCACGCGTGCGTGCACCAATCACGCCATCAGTATTCAATCCCTGCCATTTCTGGAAGCGTTTAACCCCGGCGACCAGATCTGGGCTGTAAACAGTCTCGCCCACCGTCACGCTGGCGGCCGATTGAGTGATTACCGTAGAGCCTGCTGCGAGCGTGATATCCCGCGCCGATGTCGCTACCAGACTTTCCCGATTGTTCTCTTCGCCAACTGAGAGACCGCTGTCGTCGGGTTCATTACGTGCCAACCTCCCCCGCGCCTGCGCTACTGGTGCTGAGTGAGTCAACATATCGGTACGCATCAAGATTTCGCGCAATGCCGGAATATCATTACTCAATTGACCAGGGTACAAATTCGGCCCATTGCTCACTTGCGGCCAGGGCCGATTATTGACCAACATGTCACGCAATGCTTGATACATCTTGGTATATTGGGGGTGCTGCGGCACTAGTGAATTGACATAGCTCTGTAGCCTGTCCTGACGCACTGCCAACTGCCACTGGTTAATCACCGCGTTCGGCGGCAAACCTAGCTTGTAAGGTATGTTGCTGTACAGCCAACTGTTACCGTGGGTTCCTATAGCAGAAACAAATTGCAGATAGCCCAGCATGGCATCGGACAACACAATGTCACGCCCCACGTCATTAACTGCCGGATCGGTCAAACTTGTCACCCACTGGCTAAACTGTGGCTGTACGCCAGACATCGCCAACCCAGCCAACTGTTGTTGAAACTGCTGTATTGCCGCGCGATCACGCCACATCGGCTGCATATGATTCGCCGCATACAGAGGAGCCAGCGTTGAAAGATAATACACAGCCGTGCCTCGTGGTAATGCGGCAAGCAGCTCTGAACGGCTTTGCTCAATCGACATACTGGATAACGCCGCCGAAAACGCTGGCACGGTTGCCCATGCGGATAACGACAACGCAGCACTACAGGCGATTACGCCACTGAACGCCAAACGCCGTATTGAGTTTCCATTTTTAAGCACCTTGCCCCCTGTATGCTCACAAAAAATGCTTATGCTTTCAGTATACAAATAGAAAGGTTATTTTGTCCCGCGAGCGTTGAATAACCGTTGATTCCCGTTCTCATCAAAAAAACCGGTCTATTTACTGCTATGCGCACAAAAAAATAGCCTCCCAAGCTAGGGTGGCTATTTTCAGAGTTTAGCGCGTTTTTACTCTATGACGTTTCTACCGCTGCGCTGCCTGACACTGGCGGCTCGCTGGCAAAACCACGCAACCCCACCACATGCACATGCTCATGGTTTTGGAACACTTTGCGCACCAGCTTATAGGTGGTGCCTTTCTCCGGGCTGATATTCTCCGGCGCAGCGATGATCAACTGCATTTCTAGACGGTCACACAGCTCGAACAGCGTGGCGATGGACTTGGCGTCCAGACGCGCTGCCTCATCAAGGAACAATAGACGGCACGGCGAGATGTCTTTGCCGCGCAGACGGCGCGACTCTTCTTCCCAGCTCTGCACTACCATCACCAGAATCGACATCCCGGTACCGATCGCTTCCCCCGTGGATAAAGCACCGCTCTCTGCGCGCAGCCAGCCATCAGAACCACGGAATACCTCCACCTCCAGTTCAAGGTAGTTGCGGTAATCCAGCAGTGCTTCGCCGATGGTTTGCGGCGTACGCTGCCCCATATCGATCTGCGGGTTCAAGCGCTGATACAGTTTAGCCAGCGCCTCCGAAAAGGTTAGACGGTTACTGCTAAACAAATCCTGATGCTGTTCTTGCTGCTCGGAGAGCACGTCCAGCAAGGTGGCGTGTGCTTCACGCACATTGACGTTCAACCGCACACTTTTCACCTGACCAAAAGAGACCGCCTGTAAACCCTGGTTGAGCATGCGAATGCGGTTCTGCTCACGCTGGATGGTCTTGCGGATGATATTGGCCACGCTCTTGGCACTGATCGCCAGCTTTTGCTCACGGGCGGTCAGTTCCTCAGTCAGACGGCCCAGCTCGATTTCCATCTGTTCGATGGCTTCGACCGGATCGTCGGTGCGAATAATATCCTGACGAATACGTTCACGCAGATGCTGGTAAACAGCTATGTAGAACTGGATTTTGCGTTCCGGGTGCTTCGGATCTTCCGATAGACGCAGCACATCGCGCAGATGTTCGTTATCCGCCACCGCCAGACGCAGTGCACCGAGCGCCTTATCCGACATCGAACGCAAAGCGTCACCATCCATATAAGCCAGTTCGCGGCGGTGCAGACGGCGCTCCACACCATTGTCTTTCACCATGCGCATTACCGCACACCAGCCCGCCTTGGCGGTCACTACCTGCTCACGTAACTGATAGTAATCGCGCTCCAACTTGCGCAGTTTCTTCTGCAAGCTGTCCATTTCTGTTTCACAGAAGGTCAGTTGTTTCTCCAGTTGATTGCAGCGCGTGCGGTTGTTGCTCAGCGCCGCATGCAGTTCATCGCGGCGTTGGCGCGCACGTGCTTCAGCATTGGCGTCAGCCTGCACGCCGATATCCACCAGTTCCTGGCTCAACTCTTTCAGCATGTCGTGTTTGGCATCATAGGCACTTTTCAGTGAAGCCAGCACCTGGCTGAACTGAGTAAACTGAGTTTGGTATTGACGCAGTTGTTCACGGGTGCGGGTACGTTCCGCCTCCGCGTGTTCCAAACGCTGGCGCAACTTGTCGTTAAGATCATTGTCGGCGTTCAGCATGCCCGCCGAGTCGGTATAACTAAAGTGCGCACGGCGCTGCACCACTTCGGTCAGCGCAAACGCTTGCTGTTTGAGCTGGCACTGCACGTTCTGTGCCTGCGCATAGTCCTGCTGTAATTGTTGATGCTGCTGCGGATCGCTCTGCAACACCGGCAGCAACGGTTCCAGTTTGGTCAGGGATACGCCGTGCTGCTGAATATGACGCGCAGCATCCTGCGCCTGTTCCAGCTCTTCATGGATCTCCTCCACCCGATCCTGCAAAGTATCGTCATTGAGTAACGATACCCGTGGCATTAAGCGGTTCAGCGCGGAAATGCCCTCTTTCGCCTGCTCATACTGCTGGCGTTGCTGCTGGTTCTGTGCCTCATGAGTGTTTAGCGCACGTTCAATTTCACCGCGCCGAGCGTTCAGGCTACGGATTTCGGCTTCTGGATCGGCGTTAAATGCTACCGCCAGATGGCTACCGATAAAGCGGCTGAACGCCTGATGTGCACGCTGTGTTTTCTGGACGTCGAACGATAGCGTCGCGTAACGTTCCGCCAGCGTTTCGCGCTCGGCGTGCAGCACCTCCAAACGGTTTTCGCGCGCAGCGCGGCCAAACAACGGCACCTGTGGATAGCGCGAATAACGCCACTGACGGTCAGCGGTTTTTACCAAGACCGCCCGTTGCTGTTCTTCGACGGTGAACACGCTGTCATCGAACGACTGCGGATCCCCCTCGATCAGATAGAGATCTTCCGGGCAGTCTTCCAGACCTTCTAGCATCTCGCGTACCCGCGACAGATCCGGCACTACGATGGCATGGCGCGAAGGGCCGTACAGCGCCGAGAAATAAGGGGCGTCGTCAAGAGTGACATCGTCGTAGATTTCAGACAGCAGCACACCGCCAAAGCGTTCAGCCAGGGTAACCAGACGTGGGTCTTCGGCACCGTCTGGCTGACTGAGACGCTCGATCTGGGCTTCTACATCGCTTTTGCGCGCCGCCACCTCGTCGCGCTCAACGGTGGTTTCACGTTCGCGCTCCAGCAGTTGTTGCATGTACTCGGTCACCTGCTGGCTGCTTTCCAGTGGCTCACCGCTCTGCTCACAAAGCTGGCGCAAAGAATCTTGCGCCGCCAGCCACACCGGCGCACACGCCGTCAATTCACGAATACGCTGCTGAAGCTGTTCCAGTTCCTGACGCATGCCCATCCGCTGTTCGCCAGCCTCGCTAACGCTCTGCGACAGCGAGTCCAGGCGTTCCTCCAACTCTTGCAACAGCGCATCAAGATCGTCCGGCTGATAGTCTTGGCCGTGGCGTTTGCAGAACTCCTGCAACAACCGTTCGGCATCGTGCTGTAAACGCAAACGCTGTTCCAGTTCGCTCAGACGCAGGCGCAGCGGCTGCACGCGTTCGGCAAGATGTTGCTGCGCAGGCCAGTCACGCAGCAATTCACGTGCACACTGCCAAGCTTCACTGCGACTGACTTGCCCGGCAATTTTACCCACTAGTTGGTAAGCCTGTTCGAATTGGCCATGCGCGGCGTCGGCCACACTCAGTTTCTGCTCCAACATCAGCAAGGCTTCCGTCGCTTGCTGCTCGTGCGCTTGGAAAGTTTCCAGCCACTGTTCAGCATTATCGGCAGTCAGTTCCTGTAGCTGGCATAGGCTGCGGGCGCGCTCCAGCGCCTGCAACGCCTGCTGGTATTGAATGGCGCGGGTCTGCTGCACATCAAGCGCCTGTTGATAGTCGGCAAGTTGACTTTTCAGTTCATCCACTTCCAACTCAGCCGCCTCAGTGCGCGCTTCGTTTTCGGCTTGTTGCTCGCTGGCTTCGGCCACCACCTCACTCTGTTCTTCCAGACGGTAGGCCAGTTCTTCCAGATCGCTTTCATAACGCGAGATCTTTTCCTGTTGGCGCAGCGCCGTTTGCACCAGATTCAGGTGATCGCTGGCAGCTTGGTAATCGGTTTCCAGATCGGATTCCGCGCTGCTTTGCTCTACCAGTTCTCGCGCCATTTCCACATGGCGATACTGCTCGGCGGCCAGTTGTTGGCGGCTGCCCAGCAGATCGCTGCGCAATGTCAGCGCACCATCCAGATGAATACGGCGTTCGTTGGCATGACGCATGTAGTCCGCCGCCACATAGGAAGTAGCCTCAGAGATCAAATGTTTAAACAGGTCACGATCAGACTGGGTGACGCGGATTGCCTCCAGCGTCATACGGTTTTCACGCAGCGCGGCTTCCATATCCTGGAACGCCTTGCGCACGCCGCTGTTTTCCGGCAGCAAATAGTCACGCAGCGAGCGGGTGATGGCGCTGGAAATACCGCCGTACAATGAGGCTTCGATCAGGCGGTAGAATTTACTGCGATCGGCGGATGATCGCAGGCGTTTCGGGATCACTCCCAGATCGAACATTAGCGAGTGGTAATCGGTGATGGAGTTGAACTGCTTGAACTGTACCCCTTCCATCTCTTCCACGCGTTCTTTCAGCTCATGCAACGGCAGTACGCGTGCTTGGCGCTCGCCCACTGTCTGGGTCAAAAGCTCCGTTGGCTGTACCGCAATCGGCAGCCCCTGAATGGTGAAGGGTTTGATATCGACCTTGCGATCACGCCCCGCCACCTGCTGCAAACGCACACCAACCACCACACGCTGGTGGCGCGAGTTGACCACGTCAAGCGTGGAATAACAAACACCGGCACGCAGTTTGCCGTGCAAACCTTTGTCGCGCGATCCGTTGGTCGCACCGGCCTCGGTGGTGTTGCGAAAATGCAGCAGCGTCAGATCGGGGATCAATGCGGTGACGAAAGCCGCCATAGTGGTGGATTTCCCTGCGCCATTGCCGCCGGACAGCGTGGTCACCAACGCGTCCAAATCAAAGGTGCGGGCGAAAAAGCCGTTCCAGTTAACCAGCGTCAACGAGCGAAATTTACCGCGTTCAATCATTGCTGTTCATCCTCTGCACCGTCTGGAACATTATCAACCTGGTGATCTTCAGCATCATGGTCATCATTCAGCAACAGGCTGTGCTCAACCGGCAGCGCCTCACCATCGCGGATCATGCGCAACTGCGCTTCACGCGGATCATCACCGCTGCGCACATCGGCACCAAAGCGGAATACCGCCTCAGTGATACGGAACTTGCTGCTGTCATTGCCCATGAAATAGACCATGCCCAACCGACGCAGGCGGTTCAACGAGGTGCGTACTTTTTCGTGCAGCTTCTGACGATCAAGATCCGAGCCGCTAGAGCGCTGGTTAACAAACTTCAGCAACTTGCTCTCATCCGCCAAGCTCAGCAGCTCATCGTACAGTTCTTGATGGCTGAAGATACCTTCGTGTGCCAGACGCTCAGGGCTAAGATAGAGGTAGCACAGGATCTTGCCGACCATCATGTCCAGCTCTGACAACACCGAACGCGGGATCAAGGTGGTGGAGCGTGGGCGCAAATAGAAGAACCCTTCCGGCGCCCGAATCAACTCGACGCTATAGCGGTGGTAAAATTCTTCCAGTTCATCCTGAAAATCCATCAAGAAAGCGTGGTTGTCCAACTCATCGATACCGATGTGACGACCCGCACGCAGTTGGCTGTCCAACGCCGGAAACAGCGTATTGGATAATGCCTTGGCCAGTTTGACTGGCATGAGTTGTTCAATATTTGTCGATGACATGGGCCTGGATCTTGGCTCCGTAATCATTGATTGCCTGCCATTGCGCTGGCAATCCTGAAAAATCTGCTTCAGCCACACCAAGGCGCAGCGCCTGGTCGACCACTAAACGCGCTACGTCAAAATGACGCGCACGCGGATATTGCGCCAGATAATCGCGCATCACCGCCCCAAGATTGAGCGGCTTTTGCTGTTCCTGATAGATCTTCAGCGCCTGTTCAATCATCGCTGCCAACTGTTCACAGATCTCGCTGAACGCTTCAAACGCCAAGTCTGGCGGTAGCTCCCCGGTCACTTCTTCACTGCGTAGCGTTAGCTCTTCGTCGCGCATATCTAGCAGACGGGAGGCAGCGGCATGGGTCAGTGTCCACGGATGGTCAAAATAGTTTTGCACCGATTGGCGCAGACGTTGGGCAAACACACGGTTTTTATCCATATCGATGGCGGTTCGGATAAATTTGTGTACATGGCGGTCATAACCGATCCACAAGTCAATGGTCTGTTGGCCCCAACTGATGATGCGATCCAGCTTGCTTTGCAGATCGAACACCAGTTTATCGACGAAGCCCAGTTCCGCGCCGCCCTGGGTCGCGTCTTGGATACGCAGCAGGTGAGCCTGCAACTTATCGCCCGCCGCCTCCAGCGTATCTTGCAACTCGCGCAGGGTACCGGAGGTTTCTGACAGCAACATCTCGCAACTGGAAATTGCCGCCTGCCAATCCTGGTTCAGCAACGCCGCGATATCCGCCTTCACACTCTGCTGCTGTTCGTCCATTCCCCGTTGGGTCATATCGATACTGTCAAAGATCTCGGCCACCGAATATTTCAACGGCGCAAACACGTTGCGGTGCCAGTGGAAATCATCCCCCCCCTCTTCGGCAGCATCGGCGGCACGCTTGAGTTCCTGCGCTACAATTGACAGCTGCATCGACAGCCGCAGTGTGGAGAACTCACGCTGGCGAATATAATAGTCGGTAATGCCGATACCCAGTGGCGTTAGGCGGTAAATGGCGTTGCCGTCCGCCAGTTCGCTGGTAAAGCGGTTCAACAGGCGCTGGCGTACCATATCGTTGATCGCATTGTTGGCACGTATGGCGACCGTTTCATGCGTCTGTTCGAAACCCTTACTGACGTGGCGAAATGCATCAACCAGTTCACCTTCGCTGATTTCGCCGTCCAGCCGCTCGCCATTAAGGGTGGCGACAGCGAGCAGAAAGGCGAGACGCTCTGTAGGGAGCGAAATAGAGAAGTCATTTTTCCGTGCCCAGGCGACCAGTTCGGGTACGGTCTGGGAAAATTCACTCATAGTTCGTCCTTCAGGTTGGGTTTGTGCGCCATGACGTGGATATAGCGTCCCAAACTCACGTAAGGCTCCTGACGACAATAGTGCTGTTCAAGCGCCAGTAACTGTTCAAATTTTTGTGTCTGTAACTGTCTGCTTTGTAAATAATCGTGGAACACTCGCACGCCAGTTTTCCCACTGATGCGCATGCCCATCTGTTCCAGCCAGCCATATACCTGCAGCGGCTGCTGGGGATGTTGCGGCGACAGCGAGCGCTTTCTGCGTCTTCTGACCACCGGATCTACCAGTTGAAAATTACCCAATACCGCGTTGCGCATCACCAGGCCATTAGCGTTAAAGAACATCAGCGATAACGCGCCACCCGGCAGCAGACAGCCGAATAACTGCTGCAACGCCGCTTCGGGTTCAGCGATCCATTCAAGCACGGCATGAAACAATATCAGATCTACCGGCTGTGCTAAATGTTGAGCGATCTCCTGCGCCGAGCTTTGTATAAATTGCATGTTCTGGCTGACACCTTTCTGTTCAGCCAACTGTGCAGCACGCTGGATCATCTCACCAGAAAGGTCGCACAGCAGCACCTGATGGCCTGCCTGTGCCAACTGGCAGGCCATATGGCCTTCACCACCACCGGCATCAAGAATGCGTAGTGACCGCTGCGGTAACTGCGCCAATAGTGTGGTCAGATCTTGCCACACCACCGCCTGGCGAATTTTCCCTTTGGTGGTACCGTAAATATTATGCGCAAATTTTTCGGCAATATCGTCAAAATTGCGATCCTGCATGGGTTGCGGCTCCACTGATTCGGGGGACAAGGCATCGCCCATTCAAACCTGCTATTTTGGCACAGACTGGCTTAGAATGTATCTTCTTGCGACCGGTTTATGCTCTGATGCCGTTTTTTCGCCCAAGAGGATCTGATTTTGCTGCTGTTCAACCTGAAAAAACTCATTGGCGCACTGTTGATGCCGCTGCCCACGCTGCTGTTGCTGATGGGCCTGGCGCTGCTGTTGCTGTGGTGTACTCGCTGGCAAAAAAGTGGCAAAACGATTTTGACGCTCAGTTGGCTGTTGCTGTTGCTTTTCAGCCTGCACCCCGTGGCCGATCGGCTGCTGCGGCCGATCGAATCCGAATACCAGACCTACCGGGGCCATGATCCGGTGAACTATATCGTGGTGCTGGGGGGAAGCTATACCTTCAACCCAGACTGGGCACCGAGTTCAAACCTGATCGGTAACAGCCTGCCGCGCGTAACAGAGGGGGTAAGGTTATATCTCACCCATCCGGGTGCCAAGTTGGTGTTTACCGGCGCGCGTGGCGTAAATACACTCAGCAACGCCGCTACCGCCGCCCGAGTCGCGGAAAGTCTGGGCGTGCCATCGCGCGATATCCTTAGGCTGGATCGCCCATTGGACACCGAGCAAGAAGCCGGACAAGTGGCGGCGCTGGTCGGCAACCAGCCGTTTATACTGGTAACGTCAGCCAGCCATATGCCGCGAGCAATGCGTTTTTTCAAAGCCAAGGGGCTGCACCCCATCCCCGCACCAGCCAACCAACTGGCGATCAGCCCACCATTGAATACTTGGCAGCGCGTTATGCCTTCCTCCATGTTCCTCAGCCACAGCGAACACGCATGGTATGAGACTTTGGGTAGCCTGTGGCAGCGGTTAACAGGCACCGATGAGGCTGGTGGCGATGAGTCACACCCGGCGACATAAACTGTAGGCCAGCGGAATTTAGCGCAGGCTGTCGCGCACACGCTGTAGATCATCAGGCGTATCGACGCCCACGCTCGGTATGACCTTGGCAACCGCCACATGGATTTTTTCGCCGTACCATAGCACCCGCAACTGTTCCAACAATTCAATCTGTTCCAACTGACTCGGCTGCCAACTGACGTAACGGCGGACAAATCCAGCACGGTAGGCGTAAATGCCGATGTGCCGCAACAGGGTATCGCCAATGGTGTCTTGCGATGTGGCGAAGCCCTGACGATCCCAGGGAATAGTGGCGCGCGAAAAATAGAGCGCGTAGCCCTGCGCATCTATCACCACTTTAACCGCATTGGGGTTAAAGGCTTCTTCGGCACTGTTGATCGGCACCGCTAATGTGGCCATACCAGCGCAACTGGCGGCCAGATTTTCCGCCACCTGACGCACGATAAGCGGTGGGATCATCGGCTCGTCACCCTGCACATTGACAATGATCTGGTCATCGTCAAAGCCATAATGTTCAATCACTTCTGCCAAGCGTTCGGTGCCGGAATAGTGATCCAGACGGGTCATACAGATTTCACCGCCTGCGGCCTCAACCGCTTTGGCTACCTCTGGATGGTCGACCGCCACGATCACGCGGCTGGCACCGGATTCACGCGCTCGCTCCATCACATGCACCACCATCGGCTTGCCGTTAATATCGGCCAACGGTTTAGCAGGCAAACGGGTTGATGCATAGCGGGCAGGGATAATAGCGATGAAACTCATGCGTGCTTCTCATCCACACAGAGTGCACGCGCGGCATCTTCCAACAGCACTGGGATGCCATCGCGCAATGGATAAGCCAAGCCATCCACCTTGCAAATCAGTTCTTGGTTTTCTTTGTTGAAATAAAGATTACCGTTGCAGACCGGGCAAGCAACGATTTCGAGTAAACGGTGATCCATGTTTCCTCCAGGGTGGAGATACATTATTGGGAAAGTGAAGGTAGATGAGAGTAGCATAACAACGCGCCGCAGGTTAAGAGTCTATCCCTGTGGGCGTACATTGTGCATTGCCAGGGGGATGCGTGCGCTGATCCTGGGCGAGGGCAAAAGTTCGATTTATTCAACTAAGCCGTGCAAAATTTATTGTCCCCCATAACGACACCGTATTGTCATTTGTAGGGAGTGTTAGAAATTCCGTGTCATTCAAGTCAATATATAATCAAAAAGGAATGACACATGTCCCAACCCTTCAATTTCGATAAAGCCCTGAAAGCACGTCAGGATAGCCAGGCCTTGACGGGCAAAGATGGTATTTAACTCCGTTAATCAAGCCGTTGACGGAAACTGCTTTGGCCGCTGAATTTGACGCCCATCTGGCTCAATACCTTGAAGCCAATCGTAAAAACGGCTCGACCCCAAAAACAGTCATAACACCCACAGGCGCTTTTGAACTGGCCACGTATCGGGATCGCAACGGCTCTTTTGAACCTCAACGGGTGAAGAAACATCAGACCACGCTGTCCGATGAGATCGAACGCAAGATCATACGGATGTTTGCCCTCAGCATAAGTGACAAAACTATCAGTCAGGAAATTTCCGGCGGTTCCAGCGTACAACCCCAATGTGGGTTCTCCACTTGGTTACAAGCAGAGCGATGTCGCCGCAGAGCAATGGCATCTGCGAAGAGTTCCACAAAACGATGTTCTTAGTGGGCAATTTATGTTGAGAGTCGCCATCGATAAATGATGGTTGCAGTGATTTTTAGCGTGACACAGAGTGATGAACGCTTTCGAATGAACCGCGTGCCGAGCGCCCCACCGCTTCACCCAACTGCCATACCACCATCGCATAATAAGTGCTGTGGTTATAGCGAGTAATAGTGTAGAAGTTAGGCAGGCCGTACCAATACTGATAGCCAGTGCCGATATCCAGACGCAGTAGGCTAGCCTGATGATTGTCGCCCAACGATCCCTGTGGACTTAAACCCGCCGCTGCCAGGCTGTCGATCGGGTAACGAGTTTTGAAGCCATGCTCCAGCCCAGGAGCCTGACCATAAGCCTGTACCGCCACCGCTCCGCCTTTGACCCAGCCGTGCGCTTTGAAGTAGTTAGCAATACTGCCGATGGCATCCACCGGTTCCCACAGGTTAATATGACCGTCACCATCGAAGTCAACCGCGTAGCGCTTATATGAGGAAGGCATAAACTGGCCGTAGCCCATAGCGCCGGCAAATGAGCCGCGCAGTTCCAGCGGATCATTCCCCTCCGTGTGCGACATCAGTAGGAATGTCTCTAACTCGCCAACAAAATAGTCGGCGCGACGTGGATAGTCGAAGGCCAACGTTGCCAAGGCATCGATAACGCGGGTTTTCCCCATTACCTGCCCCCAACGAGTTTCAACCCCAATAATACCGACGATGATCTCCGGTGGCACACCATAGACCTGCCAAGCGCGTTGCAGGGCATCTTGATACTGGTTCCAGAACGCCACGCCGTTTTGCACGTTATCCGCTGTGATAAATTTGTTGCGGTAGCGCAACCAAAAGCCGTTAGGGCCAGCCGGTGCCTGTGTGGTGGGCGTTGGTGCTTGTTGTTCCATCTGCCGCAGCACCGAATCCAGCCGTTTGGTCTGCGCCAGCAAGTTGTGTAGCTGTTGGCGATCAAAACCGTGCTCCCGCACCATTTTATCAATAAAGCGCGCCGTATTTGGGTTGTAGGCGAAATCCCCACTTGGCAGTTTGCCACTGTGGGCAGGCGTCAGCAAAAAGCCGCCTTTCTCCGTGGTGCGCTGAGGCAGAGTGGTAGCCGTGCCGCAAGCAGCCAGCAAGGTGATCAGAGGGAGGAGAGCAACCAGATAACGCATCAGATATTCATACAACCCTGCAAGGAATAAGTGGGAACTATGTTAATCCATTGGTGCAGCGTGAACAAACAGGATTAAGAACCTATCCCAGTGGGTGTACGATTGTTGCAGCCAGTTTGGACACCGACAGCGCGCAACAACCGCAGCGTACAGGGAGTACCTGTGGAGGGAGAGCACTGCCCAGGGCCAAAATGGCAAATAAAATAGCCTAATGGGAGAGGTTATTACAAATGCATACCTAGCGCCTGACGCAGATGAGCGCCTGCCCCTAGTAACCCTGGTTGACTGTGGGTGATCATAAACACTGGGATGTCATGCACATAGTCCTTAAAACGTCCTTTGTCTTCAAAAGCAGCGCGGAAACCGGACGTTTTAAAAAACGCCATAAAGCGCGGCACAATGCCGCCGGCAATATACACGCCGCCAAAAGCGCCCAAATTCAGCGCCAGATTACCGCCGAAACGCCCCATAATCACACAGAACAGTGCCAGAACGCGTCGGCAATCAATGCAACTGTTTGCCAAGGCGCGTGTAGTGACGTCTTGCGGCTCCAACGGCTCCGGCAAACGATTATCCAACTTGACAATGGCACGGTAGAGATTGACCAATCCTGGGCCAGATAGCACCCTTTCAGCGGAAACGTGCCCCATTTCGGCACGCAGCACCGCCAGGATGAGATCCTCTTCTTCGCTGTTCGGCGCGAAATCAACATGTCCGCCCTCACCTGGCAAACTGACCCAGCGCTGGCTAACATGCACCAGATGAGCAACACCCAGCCCAGTGCCTGCACCGTATACCGCGATCGGCTTATCCTTCTGTGCGCTGCCGCCACCAAATTGCAGCACATCGTCTTGCGATAACATCGGGATCGCCATCGATACCGCAGTGAAATCGTTGATCACTTCCAGGTGTTTCAGCCCTAGGTTGGCTTTCATCACTTTGATCGAGAACGCCCAACTATGGTTGGTCATCGCCACCCAGTCTTCGGACACTGGACAGGCAATAGCAATGCAGGCATCTTGCACCCTAACCTCCTGTTCCTTCAGGTATTCGCGGATCGCCGCCTCCAGACTTTCAAACTCTAGGGCAGCATAGGTTTTTGCCTGGATAATCTCACCCGTAGCAACAGTGCACAGCGCTAAGCGAGCATTTGTGCCACCAACATCCCCCACCAGGGCATAGATCATCACCATCTTCTCCGCAATATGAAAAATAAAAAGCTACCCACACTGTAAAATCCCGCAGCAAAAACAACACTAGCACAAGAATATAATTTTCATACAAATGTTATAATACATTGATTTTTAATCAAAAAAATTAATAATTAAGAATATTCCCATTGAAAATTTGCATATTTTTAATAGAAGTCTCGTTTTTAAATGCAGCGTTACATAGAATGACGTCCGAAGTCCAACCAGCCTCATATTTGGAGCAAGCATGTCCCCTTTTGTGCACTTTGCGTTAGCTTTGATGGTGGTGGCGATTTTGGCGCTATTAGTATGCCAAGATCGCAAAAACATCCACATTAGCTACATTATTAAATTATTGATCATTGAAGTACTGCTAGCCTATTTTCTCCTGCATTCGGAAGCGGGTTTAGGCTTTGTAAAGGGATGTGCAGCATCGTTCGACAAACTACTCGGATTTGCTGGGCAAGGGACTGATTTTGTATTCGGTGGCATGGCAGAAAAAAACCTGGCATTCTTCTTCCTGAAGGTACTGTGTCCCATCGTCTTTATCTCTGCACTTATTGGTATTCTGCAATACATCAAGGTGTTGCCGTTTATTATCCAGATTGTCGGTACCGTGCTATCAAAAGTGAACGGTATGGGTAAGCTGGAATCGTTCAATGCCGTCAGTTCGCTGATCCTTGGTCAGTCTGAAAATTTCATCGCTTATAAAGATATCCTGAGCAAGATGTCAGAAAAGCGCATGTACACCATGGCAGCAACCGCGATGTCTACGGTTTCCATGTCTATCGTCGGTGCTTACATGACCATGCTGGATGCCAAATTCGTGGTAGCAGCATTGGTGCTGAACATGTTTAGCACCTTTATCGTGCTGTCATTGGTCAACCCGTATGACATCAATAAAGAAGAAGATCTGCACTTGGGCAACCCGCATCAAGGCCAAAGTTTCTTTGAAATGCTGGGTGAATACATCCTGACTGGTTTTAAAGTGGCGATTATCGTTGCTGCGATGCTGATCGGTTTTATTGCCCTGCTCGCTGCGCTCAATGGCCTGTTCAGCGCCATCTTTGGCCTGAGTTTCCAGCACATCCTCGGTTACTTCTTCTATCCGTTCGCTTGGATCATAGGTGTCCCTAAACACGAAGCCTTACAAGTCGGCAGCATCATGGCGACCAAGTTAGTCTCTAACGAATTTGTGGCGATGATGGAGCTACAAAAAGTCTCTGCCGAACTGTCACCACGCAGCACAGGCATCCTGTCGGTGTTCCTGGTTTCCTTCGCCAATTTTTCTTCCATCGGCATCGTGGCTGGGGCGATCAAAGGGCTGAACGAACATCAGGGCAATGTGGTGTCACGATTTGGTCTGAAGCTGGTATATGGTTCAACGCTGGTCAGTATTCTGTCTGCCGCTATAGCAGGTCTGGTGCTCAGCTAAACGGCACCGCGAAAATGTGACCAGGTATGCGGTGTCAGTTAAGGGGCCGTTGACCCATTCAGTGGCGGTGTAAAATCCGGAAACGGGAAATGTTTCCGGATTTTTTCGCAGAGAAACAATCTGACGCTATGAAGTAGCACTTGGTATAAGAAGTAGCACTTGGTAACAGGAGTTTAGTACGATAATTAGAGGCTAAAGATAGCCGGGAGCAGAATAGAGTAGGATGATGAAGAGGTGGGGGTAGAAAACACGCTTTAATCGTGGTGGAGCTAGACGGGATCGAACCGACGACCTCTTGCATGCCATGCAAGCGCTCTCCCAACTGAGCTATAGCCCCATAAAAGTGCTAGGTGTTACCGACGTTATGGTATCTTTTACCCCTTCGCAAAACAAGTTTGGTGGAGCTAGACGGGATCGAACCGTCGACCTCTTGCATGCCATGCAAGCGCTCTCCCATCTGAGCTATAGCCCCATTCCACAACGCGGTTGTGCTGCGAACCGGGCGCATGATATGAAACCCCAGAAACACTGTCAACGGCTAAATGGAATTCCTCGATCAAGCGCTGAAAAAGCCGCCAAATTAGCCTGCTTAACGCCCAAAATCGTCAATAGAGGCTAGATCGTCACGCGAGATCGTTCCACAGGGTGGCTTGATTGATACCGCGCGACGGGCAATCAACCCCGCGCTTCGCGCTCGGCGATGTATGCCAACGCCCTATCGATACGCTGTAGGGAACGCGCTTGGCCGATCGCATACACAGTGACGTCCATGCCAGGCGATTGCCCAGCCCCCGTCACTGCTACGCGCAGCGGCATGCCGACCTTGCCCATCCCCACACCCAGCTCATCTGCGGTACCCTGAATAGCATGGTGCACATTTTCCGGCGTCCATGGGCTGATGGTTGCCAACTTGGCACGCACCGCTTCCAGCGGCTGGCGGGCGACCGGTCGCAAGTGTTTCTTGGCGGCATCGGCGTCGAACTGGTGGAAGTCTTCATAGAAGTAGCGGCAAGACTCAGCCATTTCTTTCAAGGTTTTGCAACGTTCACCCAGCAGCTTGACGATATCTTTCAATTCAGGGCCATTGCGGGTTTCGATGCCCAGTTGCTCAACGTGCCACGCCAGATGTACCGCCACTTCTTCCGCTGGCATATGGTTGATGTAGTGATGGTTCAGCCATTGCAATTTCTCAGTATTGAAGGCGCTGGCGGACTTGTTAATCGCATCCAGGGTAAAGAACGTTTTCATATCGTCGAGGGAGAATATTTCTTGATCACCATGCGACCAACCCAGACGCACCAGGTAGTTCAGCAACGCCTGCGGTAGGTAGCCATCATCACGATACTGCATCACCCCCACTGCACCGTGCCGCTTGGACAGTTTCTTGCCGTCGTCGCCGAGGATCATCGAGACGTGCGCATATTCCGGCACCGGCGCACCCAGCGCTTTCAGGATATTAATCTGGCGTGGGGTGTTGTTGATGTGGTCTTCGCCACGGATCACATGGCTGATTTCCATATCCCAGTCGTCCACCACCACACAGAAGTTATAGGTTGGCGCACCATCGGTACGGCGGATGATCAAATCGTCCAGTTCCTGATTACTGAATTCGATTGGGCCACGGATGTTGTCGTCAAAGATCACCGAGCCTTCCTGCGGATTGCGAAAGCGCACCACATGCGGTTCATCATCAGTGTGGCTGCACTGGCTATCACGGCAGTGGCCGTCATAACGTGGCTTTTCACCGTTTGCCATCTGCTTTTCACGCAACGCGTCTAGACGTACTTTGGAGCAAAAACATCTATAGGCCGTGCCCTGCACCAGCATGTCGTCGATCACCGCGTTGTAGCGGTCAAAACGCTTGGTCTGGAAGTAGGGGCCTTCATCCCAATCCAAATTCAACCAGTTCATGCCAGCCATAATTGCGTCGATCGCTTCCTGAGTGGAACGTTCCAAGTCAGTATCTTCGATACGCAGAACGAACTCTCCGCCCGCATGGCGGCTAAACAACCAGGAATAAAGTGCAGTGCGGGCACCACCGACGTGCAGATAGCCGGTAGGACTCGGCGCAAAACGGGTTTTGATTTTCATTGGGTTCACTGCCTTATTACGCAACGCGTGTCGGCAGGTTGCCAACGGTTGCTCGGAATTTAAAAAAGTGGGCGACATTGTATCACCACAGGCTGATTCCTCAACGTTGACACGATATTTCGCTGGCTAATTCCGCGCTCTCTGCGGCTGGTTTCGCATGACGATGAGGCAAAATTTGGCATTGCTGGCGATAATGATCGCACCCTGCGTAATTTTACGCCGAACGATTGAAATCATTTTAAAAACCATTGACTCACTTTGAACTATCCCTATAATGCGACTCCAACAAGTTGGGGCGATTAGCTCAGTTGGTAGAGCATCTCCTTTACACGGAGGGGGTCGGCGGTTCGAACCCGTCATCGCCCACCATCTTGTCGAACAGTAAGAAATGAGAACATCAGGGTGATTAGCTCAGTTGGTAGAGCACCTTCTTTACACGGAGGGGGTCGGCGGTTCGAGCCCGTCATCACCCACCACGTGTTTGTCATTTTGCAGTAACCAGGAAGCCCTGAAGTGGGTGATTAGCTCAGTTGGTAGAGCATCTCCTTTACACGGAGGGGGTCGGCGGTTCGAACCCGTCATCACCCACCATTTCTGCGGGTCGTTAGCTCAGTTGGTAGAGCAGTTGACTTTTAATCAATTGGTCGCAGGTTCGAATCCTGCACGACCCACCAATTCAAAAAAAGCGCCTTCTTTGAGGCGCTTTTTTGCATTTTCAGCTTGAAACACCTTTCTCGGTCAACCTTATGCGCATCCTTGCTATGTGTTCGCCACAAGGGATACGAATGGTTATCATTTTAATATTTTGCGTGGTAAATTAGCGCAGTTATTTCACCAAGCCAATCTGCTAGCCAGATTGATACGCCTTTATTTAAGGAAAAAGAAAGAGCTTGCTATGACACTATCCTTACGCCCTCTGCTCATTTCATTTATCGGCGCATGCCTACTGCTCAGTGGTTGTGACCTGGACGATAAAACGGCTAATCAGCACGTGCCTTTCAGTACTGAACACCATGGCTGGCCGCGTACGATTAACAGCGTCATAGGCCCTTTTACTCTGGAAAAACCGCCACAGCGTATCGTCTCCACTAGCGTTACCCTTACCGGCACCCTGCTGGCCATTGATGCCCCCGTGGTCGCCAGCGGTGCTACCAGCGCCAACTCTTCGCTCTCTGACGCTCGCGGTTTCTTTACCCAATGGAGCAAAGTGGCAACCCAGCGCAATGTCAAGCCGTTGTACCAGCTAGAAGCCAACGCCGAAGCCATTGCCGCCGCCAATCCTGACTTAATTATTATCGCATCCACCGGTGGAGACTCTGCGCTGAAGTTGTACGACCAGCTATCAACCCTAGCGCCAACACTGGTACTCAATTATGGCGATAAGAGCTGGCAGCAACTGGCTAGCGAGTTGGGTGATATCACTGGCCATGAGCAAGGAGCACAGCAGGCCAAAGCCCGCTTTGAACTACGGGTGAACCAAATGAAACAGGCCATCACCTTACCGCCACAGCCCACTTCCGCGCTAGTTTATGTCGACAATGGGCGTGAAGCCATGCTATGGACGCCGGATTCCGCCCAAGGGCGATTGCTGACCCAACTGGGTTTCCAACTGGCCATCCCGCCGGAAAGCGCCAAGGGCAACGCCAGCATGGGAAAACGCCAGGACATCATTCAGCTTTCAGGAGAGAAAATGGCCGAGGGCCTGAACGGCAAAACGCTGATGCTATTCTCAGCCGATGATCGTAAGGTCAAAGAACTGTTGGCTAACCCTTTCTTGCAACATTTGGAACCGGTAAAACAACACCATGTTTACGCCGTTGGCAATGATACCTTTCGCCTTGATTACTACAGCGCCACTAATATGCTGAATAGCCTCGAACAACAATTCAAAAAATCCTGATTTTGGCGCTGGCAGGTCGGGTGCCTGCCGTTTCTCATTTCATCGCCAGATGAAGTATAGGGTGCAATGATGATATTTAATTTGTTGAAATATAAATATTAATAGGCAATTTAAATGCCTCATCGCGCATATCCGATAGATGCATTCCTCAGTGATCTCATGCTAACCTGTACCCACTTTCATGGACGCAAATAAATAATACTGAGAATAAAAATTATAAAGGAGTTACCGGTGTGATGTTATCCACTCCACCTGCCACGCGCACAGCTTGCCCCCGTAGCCTGAAACGCGTTTCTGGTCTTGGCGTCTGCCTGATGCTGCTATCACTGTGCGTTATGGCCAGCCTGATGATAGGTTCCAAACCTATTCCATTTAATGACGTTTGGTTCAGCCTGCTGGGCCAGCTTACCAACGCTGACAGCACCATTATCCTCAACGCGCGTTTGCCGCGCACGCTGGTCGGCATCCTGGTCGGCATAGCGTTGGGCGGTACCGGTGCCCTGATCCAGGCGTTGACACGCAACCCACTGGCCGATCCCGGCGTACTCGGCATCAACGCCGGTGCCAGCTTCGCCGTGGTGCTGAGCATTATGTTTTTTGGTGCCACATCAATCGAGAGTTATATGAGCTGGGCCTTTATCGGCGCGGCTATCACCACTTTATTGGCATACCTGATCGGCACGCTGGCAGGTGGGCGCATCAACCCAGTACGGCTGACGTTAGCCGGTGTAGCGATAGGCGCGGTGCTAACCGGCATCACCACCGGCCTCTCGCTGCTCGATCCGCAAACCTTTGACCAACTGCGTTTCTGGCAGGCTGGCACGCTGGATATTCGCACTTTGGCTAGCCTGTCTGTCACCGCACCCGCCATTTTGCTCGGTGTCTTGCTGACGCTGGCTATCGTTCGTCCGCTAAACACTATCAGTATGGGGGAAGATCTCGCCATCGCGCTCGGCACACCGATGGTGCTAACCCAAACTATCGCCGTTATCGCCATCACGCTGCTGTGCGGTGCGGCGACCGCCACCGTTGGCCCGATCGGTTTTGTCGGTCTGATGGTGCCGCATATTGCCCGCTGGTGGGTCGGCCCCGATCAGCGTTGGATATTGCCCTATTCCATGCTGATGGCACCGGTTTTGCTGCTGTGTGCCGATATCATCGGCCGTCTGTTGGTGCCTGGCGAGCTGCGGGTTTCGATCGTCACCGCCTTTATCGGCGCGCCGGTGTTGATCTGGCTGGTACGCCGTAAGAAAACGCTAGGGGGGTTGTGATGTCACGACAACGCATCCTGCTTATTGGTCACCCGGACGGCCTCCTGAATTGGCGCTTGCCGCTGCGCGTGCTGGTGATTAATGTGTCGCTGCTGGTACTCTGCCTGCTGTTAGCCATAGCGGCACTGTGCTACGGCACGCTGCATCTTTCGTTGGAACAGCTATTTTCCGCACTCAGCGGCCAGGCACCGGAGAGCCTGATGATCGTAGTCACGCAATGGCGCTTACCGCGCATCACTATGGCACTGCTACTAGGCGGCGCGCTCGGCATGAGCGGTGCCATCTTCCAATCGATTACCCGTAATCCACTCGGTAGCCCGGATGTGATCGGTTTCAACATGGGTGCTTACACCGGTGCGCTGATCACTATTATTCTGTTCAGCGGCGGTTATTACCACATCGCAATTGGCGCGCTGGCTGGCGGTCTCCTTTCCGCTGTGGTGATCTATCTGCTTGCCTGGCGACAAGGCATTGTCGGTTTCCGGCTGATTATTGTCGGTATCGCTATCAGCGCGGTGCTGGTCTCTACCAACACCTGGCTGATCATCACCGCTTCTGTGGAACGTGCCATGGATGCCGCCATATGGCAGGCCGGTTCTCTCAATGGCTTGACCTGGCAAAAATCGCAGCCAGCAATCGTATTTATCGGCCTGGCGGCCAGCGCCGCACTGCTGATGAGCAAACGTCTACAACTGCTAGAGATGGGCGACGATGCGGCGCAGGCGCTGGGGGTAAATGCAGAAAGCAGCCGAATGTGGCTGATGCTATTCGGCGTGACCCTGACTGCTGCCGCCACCGCCGGGCCAATTTCGTTTATCGCCCTGGCTGCCCCACAGATCGCGCGCCGCCTGACTGGCCAGTCTTCAGTCACTTTGACCTCGTCGGCGCTGGTAGGGGCAGCGTTGCTACTGGGCGTTGACACCATTTCCCAGCCGCTTTTCGCGCCAATCCAGTTGCCGGTTGGCGTAGTGACTGTCAGCATCGGCGGCCTGTATTTGATCTGGCTGTTAATCCGTGAATCTCACAGATAATAATGAAGAGTAAAAATACTATGAACCACCGCCTGCACGCCTCGCATCTGACACTAGGCTACGACCATAAAATCATCGCCGATGACCTGAGCGTGGCGATCCTTGATGGTGCCTTCACGGTGATTGTCGGGCCGAATGCCTGCGGCAAATCCACGCTACTGCGCGCACTGTGTCGCCTGCTGAAACCCAGCGCTGGCGAGGTATTCCTTGATGGCAAAAGCATCAGCCGTTTTGCCACCAAGGCGCTGGCACGTGAACTGGGCCTACTGCCGCAAACCTCAATTGCGCCGGACAGTATTACCGTGGCGGCGTTGGTTTCCCGTGGGCGTTACCCACACCAAAGCCTGTTGAAACAATGGACTCGTGCCGACCAGCAAGCAGTCGAGGAAGCGATGGTGGCCACCAACGTCAACCAACTGGCCAGCTGTAGCGTCGACGAGCTTTCCGGCGGTCAGCGACAGCGGGTGTGGGTGGCGATGGTGCTGGCACAGCAAACCCCGCTGCTATTGCTGGATGAGCCGACCACCTATCTGGACATCGCCCACCAGATTGATCTGTTGGATCTGTTACGCCAACTGAATCAGGAGCGCGGTCAAACCATGATCGCTGTGCTGCACGATCTAAACCACGCCTGCCGTTATGCCGACCATATCATCGCCATGCGCGATGGGCAGATCGTCGCGCAGGGGAAACCGGCCGAGATCATCACCGCCGAGCTAGTAGAGCAGGTTTTCGGCATGCCCTGCATGATCATCGACGATCCCCTGTCCCATAGCCCACTGGTGATCCCGCGTGGCCGCTTTCACTGCGGTTCTGCGCAATAATCAACCGTATATCCACGGTTGATTGCGATAGCACAGCCGTTTAAACGGGGGCCACACTAGCGACACCCCGGTGGATTTAAATCATCTGTGCCATCAGTGAGTCGCTGTCCGTACAACTGACAGGAATGGTCACTTCCACCGCCCCTTGCATCTCCATCGCTGTGCGCAAATCTTCAGGTGCTACGCTACGACGACTTTACTGCCAAGCGGCACTGGGTAGCTCCTTTCTGCCATAGGGTTGGATATTGCGTGGTCAGCTACAGCAGGTGCTTGAAAAGCCAGGCGATGAACAGCAGAGTATCTATCTACTGTGCCGGTGGCGAAAATGTCCGCCCAACGGGCAGCCTTCAGCAACCTACTGCAACAAAGCCTCAGTCAGCCCCCAGTTGACTGTGAAGCAGCAGGGCTTTACCGCAACTCTGGGTGTGCTACTGCGGGGAATTGGCGGATGACATCTCGCTGTGAACAATTTCTATCAGGCGGAGCAATTCCGCTTCGTCGATCACCTCGATGCCCAACTCCTGCGCCTTCACCAGTTTGGAACCAGCCGCCTCACCTGCGATCACCAGATCGGTTTTTTTCGACACGCTGCCACTGATCTTGGCACCCAATACCTTCAGGCGGTCTTTAGCATCATCACGTGACAGTTGACTGAGCGAGCCTGTCAGCACCACAGTTTTGCCAGCGAATGGGCTGTCGATCTCTTCCGTTGCCACCACGACTGGCACCGGCCAGTTGATGCCTATCTCGACGCTAACCAGCTCAGCGATAACCTTTTGATTGAGTGCTTCATCGAGGAAATGACGCGTGTGCTGCGCTACCACCTCACCAACATCCGGCACCTCTTTCAACGCTGCGATATCGGCAGCGTACAGTTTCTCCAATGAGCCGAAATGTGCCGCCAGATTAGCGGCGGTCGCTTCACCGACCTCACGGATGCCTAAGGCATACAGGAAGCGAGCGAAGGTGGTCTGCCTGGATTTCTCCAACGCGTTGACCAGGTTCTGCGCCGATTTCGGCCCCATACGATCCAGCCCAGATAGCATGTTGGCGGACAGGCGGAACAGGTCAGCCGGATTTTTTACATACTCTTTTTCCACCAACTGTTCGATGATTTTGTCACCCATGCCGTCCACATCCATCGCCCGACGCGAGACGAAATGCTTAAGCGCCTCTTTGCGTTGTGCAGCGCAGATCAACCCACCGGTACAGCGCGCCACCGCTTCACCTTCCAGCCGCTCAACATCAGAACCACACACCGGGCAATGCTGCGGGAACACCACCGCGCGCGTGTCCGGTGGGCGACGATCTTCCAACACACCTACCACTTTCGGGATCACGTCCCCAGCGCGGCGCACGATCACCGTATCGCCGATACGCAAGCCTAAGCGTTCGATCTCATCGGCATTGTGCAATGTAGCATTACTGACAGTGACGCCCGCCACCAGCACCGGCTCCAGCCGCGCTACCGGAGTGATAGCACCGGTGCGCCCCACCTGAAATTCAATTTCGCGTACCAAAGTGATCTGCTCTTGAGCCGGGAATTTGAACGCCGTAGCCCAGCGTGGCGCGCGCGCTACGAAACCCAGCTTTTCTTGCAGATCGATATCGTCAATCTTTACCACCACACCATCGATATCAAAACCAAGCTGCGCGCGATCTTGCTCCACCTGGTGGTAGAAGGCTAGCACCTCATCGCTGCCAGTGCAGCACCGCGCGCCATCATTGACCGGCAAGCCCCATGCCCTGAACTGCATCAGCCTCTCAAAATGGCTACGCGGCAGTTCGCCGCCCTCCAGCAGACCTACGCCGTAGCAGAAGAAAGTCAACGGGCGGTTGGCTGTGATGCGTGGATCAAGTTGGCGAATCGAGCCGGCGGCAGCGTTGCGCGGATTGGCGAAAATCTTGCCGTTCTTGCGCCGTGCCTCTGTATTCATTTGTTCAAAACCAGCCTGCGGCATAAACACTTCGCCGCGTACTTCTAGCCGACGCGGGATATTGGCACCGGTCAAGCGCAGCGGGATAGCGCGGATGGTGCGCACATTAGACGTAATATTTTCACCGGTAGTGCCATCACCCCGCGTGGCAGCACGCACCAGTTCGCCATCTTCATACAATAGACTGACCGCCAGCCCGTCTAGCTTCAACTCGCAGCAGAAGGTCAGCGGATCGCTGATTTTCAGCCGCTCCTGCACGCGCTTATAGAATGCCAGGAAGCTTTCTTCATCGAACACATTATCCAGCGACAACATCAGCAGTTCATGGCGCACCTGATCAAAGGCCGCCAGGGGCGCAGCGCCAACACGTTGAGTCGGCGAGTCGGCAGTGATCAGTTCAGGATGTGCGCTTTCCAGTTCGCGCAGTTCGCACATCAAGCGATCATATTCCGCATCCGGTACTTCCGGCGCATCAAGCACATGATACTGGTATTCATGATGGCGCAATGAGGCTCGTAGTTGTTTGATTTGTTCGGTTATCGATTTCATAGCTCATCATCAAAGATAAAAAACCCCCGTCAAAGCGGGGGCTGGGTTATTATGGAGATCCAGTGTGCCTGGCAACGGGTCAGGCGTTGTTTTCCAGCACGGCACGGAGGCGCGCTTTATAGGTTTCCAGCTTTTGCGGCGTCATCATGCGGCGTTCGTCATCAAGTACCACGCCCCCAACATCATCAGCAATACGCTGTGCCGACTGCAACATCAGCTTAAAGTTCTGATTGGCATCGCCGAAAGAGGGCACCATCATGAACAATGATACGCCCGGCGTAATAAAATCAGACATCATATCAGGCTCAAAAGAACCCGGTTTAACCATGTTCGCCAAGCTGAACAGTACCGAACCGCTGCCCGCCGGGCTAATATGGCGATGGAAAATACCCATTTCACCAAACTGAAAGCCCGCCTGTAGCACGCTCTGTAGTAAGACTTCGCCGTCGATCATTCCCCCTTGATGAGCCGCCACATGTAATACCAGTACGGTTTCTTTTGGCTTTGCCGCGATCGACTCGGCGGGAAGCGGCTGCGGTTTCGCTTCCGGCTGGTGCTGATGCACAGATGTGTCGTGCAACACGGGCACCGCTTCAGGCTCTGCCGCTGGCGGTAGATCATCGAGGCAAGGTTCACGACGCAGCGCAGGCTGCGGTTCGCCGCCTTGATCCTGTTGCATGCTGCTATCTCGTGAGATATCACCCGGGGCCAGAGCTTGATAGGCAACCGATTGATCAGGCTTGGGCGTAACCACAGGCTCTTTTTTCGCGGCACCAAAATGCCCCAACAATGCTTTATCCTGCGGGTGAGCAGCGCGTATACGCACCTCCCCCACGCCTTCATCGAGATCGTTGCTCAGAGTTTGTTTCCGTTCCTTATTGGAACGTTTAGCTGGACGATCGCGGAAAAGCGATGAGCGTTCCTTGCGGCTGGTCCATAGACCGTGCAATAACAACGCTATTATAGCGATCGCACCAACAACGATTAATATCAGACGCAAATCTTGCATCATTGCTATCTCTGTTGTTCCAATACATTGCCACGGCGGCAAACATTCACTTATTAACTCTATTTGCCCGCACACACAAGTGCAAGTCTGTGCTGAATTTTATGCTAATAAAGATGACTACACTGCTTTTTTTGCTGTTTTTTCCGCCAACCACACCCTAGCCAGTAGAAAATCATCCCGATATGATACTGCTGCCTGTTCAGATGATGAGATAACTTAAGATATGCCTTATACCCCGTTTCCTGCAAAATCCACCAATGGCATTCACTATTTCGCCGAAGGCTGGCGTCTGGTTTCACGACCAGGGATCAAACGCTATGTCTTCCTGCCGTTGCTGGTCAACATGCTGCTGATGGGATCCACCTTTTGGTGGCTATTCAGCCAACTCGGCGACTGGCTCCCGGCAATGCTGAGCCATATTCCCCACTGGTTGCAGTGGCTAAGCTATCTACTGTGGCCGCTGGTGGTCATTTCGGTGCTGCTGGTGTTCGGCTACCTGTTTAGTACCATCACCAACCTGATCGCCGCGCCGTTCTGCGGTCTGCTAGCAGAACAACTGGAAGGCCACCTGACCGGTAAACCGCTAGCGGACACTGGTATCTTCAGCATCGTGAAGGATCTACCGCGCGTCATGGCACGCGAATGGCGCAAACTGGCCTATTACCTGCCACGCGCCCTGCTGCTTTTAGCGCTTTATTTCATCCCCGGTCTAGGCCAAACGGTAGCGCCAATACTGTGGTTTTTGTTCAGCGCCTGGATGCTAGCGATTCAATATTGCGACTATCCGTTCGACAACCACAAGGTCAGCTTTGCCGATATGCGCCGTGCGCTGCGTCAGTATAAAGCCGATAACGTGCAGTTCGGTACGCTAGTCAGCCTGTTCACCATCATCCCAATCCTCAACCTGGTGATCCTGCCAGTGGCAGTTTGCGGGGCTACTGCGATGTGGGTGGATCGTTATCGCGCGCAATTCGTCCGTTCCTGAGCCAATGACTTCAGTAAGACGTGCACTTTCTTTCGCCCTTATCATTGTGCTTAAAACTTATTTCCTAATAACATATAGATATACTAATTCTTTACTTCCCTGCTGGTGTTGTTAGCGTATACTTCAGATATTCCTTACATTTTCATAGAGTTAAAGAACAAACTTATGAGCAAAATATATGAAGATAACTCTTTAACCATCGGACATACACCGCTAGTTCGTTTGAACCATATCGGCAACGGGCGCATTTTAGCCAAGATTGAATCACGCAACCCAAGCTTCAGTGTCAAATGCCGCATTGGTGCCAATATGATTTGGGACGCTGAGCAACGCGGTATCCTGACCACTGGCAAAGAGCTGGTAGAGCCAACCAGCGGCAACACCGGCATCGCACTGGCCTTTGTTGCTGCGGCACGCGGCTATAAGCTGACGCTAACCATGCCGGAAACCATGAGCATTGAGCGCCGCAAGCTACTCAAAGCACTGGGAGCTAACCTGGTGTTAACCGAAGGCGCAAAAGGCATGAAAGGTGCCATCACCAAAGCGGAAGAAATCGTTACCACTGATCCAGACCGTTATATTATCCTACAGCAATTCAGCAACCCGGCTAACCCGGCGATCCATGAGAAAACGACTGGCCCGGAAATCTGGGAAGATACCGCTGGTACGGTAGACGTATTTATCTCCGGCGTAGGCACTGGCGGTACCCTGACTGGTGTCAGCCGCTACATCAAGCACACCAAAGGCAAGGCAATCACCACGGTAGCGGTGGAGCCAAGCGACTCTCCGGTGATCAGCCAGGCGCTAGCTGGCGAAGAGCTGAAACCAGGCCCACACCAGATCCAGGGTATTGGTGCAGGCTTTATTCCAGGCAACCTTGATTTGGCTCTGGTGGATCGTGTCGAGCAAATCAGTAACGATGAGGCCATCAACATGGCGCACCGCCTGATGAACGAAGAAGGTATTCTGGCAGGGATTTCTTCCGGTGCGGCAGTGGTGGCGGCGGTAAAACTGGCCGAAGAAACCGACTTCGCCGACAAAACCATCGTGGTGATCCTGCCGTCTTCCGGCGAGCGCTATCTCAGCACCGCTTTGTTCGCTGGTTTATTCACCAAACAAGAATTGCAGCCATGAGGCTCACAAAGCACAAAAAGTTAAAAAAAGCGCCTTTCAAGGTGCTTTTTTGTGGGCTGGATCAAATTTTATAGCAGTCAAAGATTGATTTTGTGCGCTGGCTTTAGTATTTAACGGTGCATTATTTCGATGTGCAAAATTAATCGCCCTTTTTTTTGGCTTAGGGCTGAATCGTTTTACTTGTTTGTCGCCGAGGCACTAGAACAGGCATAATAGGGATTGGTTGAAACGACGTCAAAAATCAAATTTTCTGGTTTACAGTGCCTAACGTGTCGTTTTCTGTTGCATCAACACTTGCCGTAGTCAGGCGCTAAAACCAGAGAAACTAGACTCATGCTCGTGGGCTAAATTTTAGTACCACAACAATTACTTCTAATAAGTTGGGGAAATATCAATGTTTCAGCAAGAAATTACTATTACTGCTCCGAATGGTCTGCACACCCGCCCTGCCGCTCAGTTCGTAAAAGAAGCCAAAGGCTTCACCTCTGACATCACCGTGACTTCTAACGGTAAAAGCGCCAGCGCCAAAAGCCTGTTTAAACTGCAAACTCTGGGCCTAACTCAAGGTACCATAGTGACCATCGAAGCTACTGGTGAAGATGAGCAGAAAGCCGTTGAGCACTTGGTAAAACTGATGGCAGAGCTTGAGTAATTGGCCCGTCTTTGTTACTTAACACCAGTCAAGAGTAAGGTAGGGTTATGATTTCAGGCATTTTAGTATCACCAGGTATCGCTTTTGGTAAGGCTCTCCTACTGAAAGAAGATGAAATTGTCATCAACCGAAAGAAAATCTCTACAGATCATGTAGAGCAGGAAGTCTCACGTTTTCTTTCTGGCCGCGCCAAAGCATCTGAACAGTTGGCAGTGATCAAGGCCAAAGCAGGCGAAACCTTCGGCGAAGAGAAAGAAGCAATCTTCGAAGGCCACATCATGTTGCTGGAAGACGAAGAGCTTGAGCAGGAAATCATAGCCCTAATCAAAGATGAACATGTCACTGCCGATGCAGCGGTCTACACCGTGATCGAAAGCCAAGCGCATGCGTTGGAAGAGTTGGACGACGAATATCTGAAAGAGCGTGCAGCCGATGTACGCGACATCGGCAAGCGCCTGCTGCGCAACATGCTCAGCATGCCTATCGTCGATCTGAGTACTATTCAAGACGAAGTGATCCTAGTGGCCACCGATTTGACCCCGTCTGAAACCGCACAGTTAAACCTGAAAAAAGTGTTGGGCTTCATCACTGATCTAGGTGGCCGCACTTCGCACACCTCCATCATGGCACGCTCTCTAGAGCTGCCAGCCATTGTGGGCACCAGCGATGTGACCAAGCAGGTGAAAACCGGTGATTACCTGATCCTGGATGCGATTAACAACAAGATTTACGTTAACCCCACTGCTGAAGTTATCGATCAGTTAAAAACCGCCCAGAGTCAGTACATCACTGAGAAAAACGATCTAGCTAAGCTGAAAGATCTACCCGCGATTACGCTAGATGGCCATCAGGTTGAAGTTTGCGCCAATATCGGCACCGTACGCGATGTTGCTAGTGCCGAGCGCAATGGCGCTGAAGGCATCGGCCTGTATCGTACTGAATTCCTGTTTATGGATCGTGATACGCTACCGACTGAAGACGAGCAGTTCCAGGCTTACAAAGCCGTTGCGGAAGCCATGGGTTCGCAGGCAGTGATCATCCGTACCATGGACATCGGCGGCGACAAAGACCTGCCGTACATGAACCTGCCGAAGGAAGAGAATCCGTTCCTTGGCTGGCGCGCCATCCGCATCGCGATGGATCGTAGAGAGATCTTGCACGCCCAGCTACGCGCCATCCTGCGCGCTTCAGCATTCGGTAAATTGCGCATCATGTTCCCGATGATTATTTCCGTGGAAGAAGTGCGCGATCTAAAAGACGAAATCGACAAGTTGAAAGCACAATTACGCGAAGAAGGTAAAGCGTTCGATGAAGCCATCGAAGTGGGTGTGATGGTGGAGACACCCGCCGCAGCGTCAATTGCCCACCATTTGGCAAAAGAGGTTGATTTCTTTAGTATTGGAACAAATGATCTCACCCAATATACTCTGGCAGTCGATCGCGGCAATGAGATGATTTCTCATCTTTATAATCCGTTATCCCCGTCAGTGCTTGGCTTGATCAAACAAGTTATTGATGCATCGCACGCAGAGGGGAAATGGACGGGCATGTGCGGTGAACTGGCTGGCGATGAACGTGCTACACTACTGTTATTAGGCATGGGGCTGGATGAGTTCAGTATGAGTGCGATCTCAATCCCACGCATCAAGAAAATCATTCGGAATACCAATTTTACAGATGTGCAAGCGCTGGCAGCGCAGGTCTTGGCACAGCCAACAGCACAAGACCTAATGAATTGCGTGAATATATTCATCGAAGAAAAAACGCTCTGCTAAACTTCCACAGTACTGGAACGTGGGAGCGCAGCCCAATTTAATGCTTAGGAGAATATCATGGGGTTGTTCGATAAACTGAAATCACTGGTTTCTGATGACAAGAAAGATACGGGTACTATCGAGATCATCGCCCCCCTTTCTGGCGAAATCGTCAATATTGAGGATGTGCCGGATGTCGTATTCGCTGAAAAGATCGTTGGTGATGGTATTGCCATCAAACCTTCCGGCAATAAAATGGTTGCCCCTGTTGACGGCACTATCGGCAAAATTTTCGAAACCAACCATGCTTTCTCTATCGAATCCGACAACGGTATTGAGCTGTTCGTGCATTTCGGTATCGATACCGTTGAGTTGAAAGGCGAAGGCTTTAAGCGTATTGCTGAAGAAGGCCAGCATGTCAAAAAAGGTGATATCATTATCGAGTTCAACCTGCCCGTGCTGGAAGAGAAAGCCAAGTCAATCTTGACTCCAGTTGTCATCTCCAACATGGACGAACTCAAAGAGCTGATTAAACTTTCTGGCAATGTTATTGCCGGCGAAACCCCGATCATCCGCATCAGAAAGTAATTGTCAATCAGCATAAAAAACGGCGCTTAAAAATGTAATGCCGATCAGTTAAGGATCACTTGAACGATCCTACCTCTGTGTGAAAATCCGTAATCTCCCTGAGATTACGGATTTTTTTATGTTACTGAGTCAGGCGCTTGATGCCGTTCTTAAATTCTCTCCTAAAGAGTTTGCTGCACTGTCTGATTTGCTCTCACCTGAGCTTATCGATGAGTGCCTGGCTGATACCGGGGTCGTGACGCTTCGCAAGCGCCGTCTCCCCATGGAGATGATGGTCTGGGCTGTCGCCGGTATGTCCTTGTTCCGCTCATTTTCCATGAATCAGTTGGTTTCACATCTCGATATTATGCTGCCGGGTAAGCGTCCTTTTGTCGCACCCAGCGCCGTGGTACAAGCCCGTCAGCGGCTCGGGGAAGATGTGGTTAGACTGGTTTTCGAGAAAACACGCCAACTCTGGTTCGAGAAAACACCGTTATCCCACTGGAACGGTCTGACATTGATGGCTGTAGACGGCACTCTGTGGAGAACACCGGACACGCCGGAAAATGATGCTGCTTTTGGACGAACAGCTAATGAGTATGCCCAGTCCGACTGGCCACAGCTGCGTATGGTCTGTCAGATGGAAGTGACCAGTCATCTGTTATCCGGTGTGAGCTTTGGCAGCGTGTCAGAAACCAGCGAAGTTGACCTTGCCGCTCAATTGGCCGGGCAGACGCAGGACCACTCACTGACGATACTGGATAAAGGCTTCTATGCACTCGGGTTGCTTCACCACTGGTGGTCATCAGGAACAGAAAAACACTGGATGATCCCACTGCGCAAAGGCGCGCAGTATCAGGTGCGCGAGAAGCTGGGTGCAGGACATGAACTGGTCGAACTCAGCTTACCCCCTCAGGCCCGTAAGAAATGGAAAGATGCGCCTCAAACACTGACGGCGAGGTTGATAAGTAAAGAAATCAACGGAAAAACAATACAGATCCTGACGTCAATGTGCGATCCGTTACGTTACCCTAAAGCTGATATCGTTGACCTTTACGGGCAGCGTTGGGAAATCGAGCAGGGCTTCAGAGAAATGAAACAGCATCTGTTGCAAAATGAACTGACGCTGAGAAGCAGAAAGCCAGAGCTAATAAGACAGGAACTCTGGGGTGTAGTGCTGGCTTATAACCTGCTGAGGTTCATGATGGCACAGATGGCTTACAGCCTGAAAAACGTGGAGCCTTACCAGATAGGGTTTAAACAGGCTGCACTGTATCTAACAGCGCAACTGAGCATACTGCCAGCGGTGGCTCCGGGAAAGGTGCCGAAAGTGATGAATGAAATCCTGGCGATGGCTGAAAGCTTCGTCCTGCCAGCCCGACGGCAAAGACATTATCCAAGAGCGGTAAAAAAGAAGCCGCAACGTTACCCGTTGCGGCGTCCTCAAAAGCTTAACTGACAAGCATTACGCTTAAAAATGCCGTTTTTTATGCCTGCAATGTAGGGGAGATTAACCAATGCCCTTGCCGATGATTATCAGCGCTTCAGTTAAGCTACAGACCACATGCTGCGCTCAGTTGAACACCCCAGTGGAGATATAGCGATCGCCACGATCACAGATAATCGCCACAACCAAGCTACCAGGGTTGTCCGCCGCAATACGCAACGCGCCGGCCACCGCGCCGCCAGAACTAACACCACAAAAGATACCTTCCAGTTGCGCCAGCTGGCGCATCTTTTGCTCGGCATCACATTGTTCAATATTCAACACCTGATCCACCAGGTCTGGTCGAAAGATGCCCGGTCGGTAGGCCGGTGTCCAGCGGCGAATACCGGGAATGTTACTGCCCTGTGCTGGCTGCAAGCCGATAATCTGCACCTGCGGATCTTGGCTTTTCAAGTAACCGCCCACGCCGGTAACGGTGCCGGTAGTACCCATGCTGGAAACGAAATGCGTTATACGGCCTGCGGTCTGGTGCCAAATTTCCGGGCCGGTGGTGGAAAAATGGGCATATGGGTTGTCCGGGTTATTGAATTGATCCAAGACTTTTCCTTGCCCCTGCTGCTGCATTTCCAACGCCAGATCGCGCGCGCCCTCCATGCCTTTCTCGCAACTAACCATAATCAGTTCAGCACCGTAAGCGCGCATCGCCACCTGACGCTCCAGGCCCATGTTCTCCGGCATCAGGAGCTTTAGCCGATAGCCTTTTAGCGCAGCGATCATCGCCAACGCAATACCGGTGTTGCCGCTGGTGGCCTCGATCAGCACATCACCAGGTTTGATCGCGTCGCGCAGTTCCGCCTGCTGGATCATCGCCAGCGCAGCGCGATCCTTCACTGAACCTGCCGGGTTATTGCCTTCCAGTTTGACCCATACTTCACTGCCGGCTGCGGCGGCCAGCCGTTGCAGTTTTACCAGAGGGGTATTCCCGATACATTGTTCCAGCGTTGTCACAATCTTGTCCTGTGTGTTGAGGTACATAATGTAAAAAGGCAACCCCAGGATTGCCTTTAAAATGAAATTTATTAACCGTTAAAGCTATCAGGCGCTTTTGGCCAACGCAATAGGTTGCAGCAATTGATCGCCAGCATACAGGCGCGCATTGAGGCTACCAACGTAATAACGGCCACCGCGCACAGGCGTTGCATCACCTTCCGGCAACACCACGTTGAGCAACCCCTGATGCCAACCGATCGGTTGCACGGTCAGTTGCCAAAAGTGCCCCCGAGGACTCGCTTCCAACACCTGCACTGGCAGCGGGCAACGCTCAGTGCTCTCGCTAGCCACTTCTATTTCCCACGGACGCAGGAACAAATCAACGCTGCCCTGATACACCGGCTGGAACAACAACGGCCACTGGTACGCACCAACGAACAACTGTGAACCCCGGATTTCACCACTAAAGCGGTTCACTTCACCGATAAACTCCAATACGAAGCGACTCGCCGGTGCCCGTATAACCGCTTCTGGCAAACCAACCTGTTCAATATTGCCCTGGCTCATCACCACGATGCGGTCAGCCACTTCCATCGCCTCTTCCTGATCGTGAGTTACAAACACGCTGGTGAACTTCAACTCTTCATGCAACTGACGCAACCAGCGACGCAATTCTTTGCGCACCTGCGCATCCAGCGCGCCAAAAGGCTCATCGAGTAGCAGGATCTGTGGCTCCACCGCCAAGGCACGCGCCAGCGCCACGCGCTGTTTCTGGCCACCGGACAACTGCGATGGATAGCGGTTAGTCAAGTGGCTCAACTGAACCATCTCCAGCAATTGGGTGACTTTCTGTTTGATCGCCGCCGCACTCTGGCGTTTACGACGCGGCAACACGCTGAAACCAAAGGCGATGTTATCGAACACCGTCATATGGCGGAACAAGGCGTAGTGCTGGAATACAAAGCCCACGCGGCGATCGCGCGCATGCATATAGCTAACATCGGTACCGTGGAAGCCCAGCTTACCGCTACTTTGGCTCTCCAGCCCGGCAATAATGCGCAGCAACGTGGTTTTACCGGAACCCGATGGCCCTAGCAACGCCACCATCTCGCCGGAAAGAATATCGAGCGAGATATCATTCAATACCTTGGTACGGCCAAAGGATTTGTTAATGCCGTTAATCTCAATGCTCATGATTCGCCTCCCGTTCGAACCGTGCGTTCTGGCGTTCCAAACGCCATTGCAAAGCGCTTTTCAAAAACAGGGTCACTATCGCCATCAAGGTCAGCAACGCGGCAGCAGTATAAGAGCCTACGGCGTTGTAATCCTGTTGTAGCAGTTCAACCTGTAGTGGCAAGCTATAGGTTTCACCACGAATTGAACCGGATACCACCGAGACTGCACCAAACTCACCGATGGCGCGCGCATTGGTCAGCACCACACCATACAGCAGCGCCCAGCGAATGTTAGGCAGCGTGACGCGCCAGAACATCTGCCAGCCAGATGCACCCAGCATTATGGCGGCCTCGTCTTCCTGGCTACCCTGGCTGAGCATCATCGGCACCAGTTCGCGTACCACAAATGGGCAGGTGACGAAGATCGTCACCAACACCATGCCCGGCCAAGAGAACATAATCTGGATGCTATGCGTATTCAGCCAACCGCCTAGCAGGCCGTTGCTGCCGTAAAACAGCAGGTAAATCAGCCCCGCCACCACTGGCGATACGGCTAACGGGATATCGATCAGGGTCAGCAACAACTGGCGTCCTGGAAAGGTAAAACGTGTCACCAACCACGCCAGCAGTGTGCCAAAAATCAGGTTGCACGGCACAGTGAACAACGCGATCACAACCGTGAGCCAAATGGCGTGCAACATGTCTGGATCGATCAGGTTGCTCCATATCACGCCGATACCCTTGGAGAAAACCTCGGCAAAAATCGATACCATGGGCACCACCAGCAGTAACACCGAGAACAGCATACCGATGGCGATCAGCGACCATTTGGCCCAGTTGATACTGGGACGCTCGACAGCGTTGAAAGCGGAAATATCAGCCACCAGTTCCCCCGATGCGTTGACCAAAACGGCTTTGCAAAACGTTAATGCTAAACAGCAACAACAGCGACACTGCCAAGATCACCGAAGCGATAGCACTGGCTGCCGGGTAGTCGAACTCTTGCAGGCGCACAAAAATCATCAGCGAGGCTACTTCCGTCTTCCAAGCGATGTTGCCAGCAATAAAAATCACTGCACCAAATTCCCCCAGGCTGCGGGTGAAGGAGATAGCTGTGCCAGCCAGCAATGCCGGGGCCATTTCCGGCAGCACCACACGGCGGAAGCTCTGCCAACGGGTAGCCCCCAAAGTTTCGGCCGCTTCCTCATATTCCGCCCCCAGCTCTTCCAGAATCGGCTGAACGGTGCGCACCACAAACGGCAGGCTGGTGAACGCCATCGCCACCGCTATACCCAACCAGGTAAAGCTGACCTTGATATCGAAATGCGCCAACCATTGACCATACCAGCCGGAGGTGGAGAATAGCCCGGCCAGCGTCAAACCGGCCACCGCCGTTGGTAACGCAAACGGCAGATCGATCAAACCATCCAGCAGTGAACGGCCAGGAAAACGATAGCGAGTCAGTATCCAGGCCATCAGCATGCCGAACAGCGCGTTGAACAGGCTGGCAACACCCGCCGCCAGCAGTGTCACCTGATACGCTGCCACCACCTGAGGATTGGAAATCACCGCCCAATACTGCGCCAGGCTCATCTGCGCCAACTGCATCACCAGCGCGCTGAGCGGCAGCAACAGGATCAGGCAGGTGTAAAATAGGCTACTTCCGAGGCTAAGACCAAATCCAGGCAGAACCCGCTTCCCGGACCATGACAACATTTACTTATGTCCTGCCGCTAATAGCTGATCCAGCTCGCCGCCGGTGGAAAAATGGGTTTTCATTACTTGAGGCCAGCCACCAAATTGATCTTCCACCCGAAACAGCCGTGTGTCCGGGAACTGTCCCTTCACCGCTGCCATCGCTGTTGGATCATAGACGCGATAATAGAAGCGAGTGATCACCTGCTGCGCCGCTGGGCTGTAGAGGTAATGCAGATAATCCTTGGCGACCTGCATATTGCCATTTCTCTCAACATTTTTATCCACCCAAGCCACTGGGAACTCCGCCAGAATATCCACGGGTGGCACCATCACATCATATTTGTCTGCACCGTACTGCTGGCGAATGTTGTTTACTTCCGACTCAAAGCTGATCAGCACATCACCCAGGCCACGTTCAACAAAAGTGGTGGTCGCGCCACGACCACCAGTGTCGAACACCACCACATTTTTCAGCAGACGAGTCATAAAGGCACGGGTCTCGGCCTGATTGTTACCATCAGCCTGGCTAGCAGCACCCCAAGCGGCCAGATAGGTGTAACGGCCATTACCGGAAGTTTTTGGATTTGGGAACACCAGCTTCACATCGTCACGCACCAGATCGTGCCAAGTGTGGATGCCTTTCGGGTTGCCCTTGCGCACCAAGAACGCCATGGTGGAATAGAATGGCGAACTGTTGTTGGGTAAGCGGGACTGCCAACCAGCCGGGATCAGTTGACCACGGTCATGCAGGATCTGCACATCGGTCACCTGATTATAGGTCACCACGTCCGCACGCAACCCTTGCAGGATCGCCAGCGCCTGCTTGGAGGAACCAGCGTGGGACTGCTTAATCGTCAGTTTGTCATGCGGATGCTGCTGGTTCCATTGCTGTTCAAAGCCGCTGTTCAGCGCGGTAAACAACTCACGGGAAATGTCATAAGAGCTGTTCAGCAATTCCGCTGCCGACGCAGCACCGCTGGCTAACAGCGCGGCAGCCAGCCATCCTTTCAGCACGATATTTTTTACCGCAGTTTGTTTCATTATGCACCTTAGCTCGCTGAGTCAATTTATCCGGCTTTCATCTTAATGGAGTCAGTGTATTTATAACTCACTGCAGAGCTGTAACGCTTTTATATACCGTTTAGTGATTTTCAAGCATAAAATGCTATAAGGCAGGCGAGAAGCAGGTTTTCTGGGGGTGAATTTGTCACTGTCTATGGCGGGGATGATGTCTCACCAGCAACCAGCCCCCCCTTCCTAAAGCTAAGGTAGTGAGCGGTGACCTACCATCCACGCTTAGCATTGATAAAGCCAGTTTTTTGTAGGCGGTGTTATGCCTATCATTATTGGGTTCCTTCTGGCTAAGGAGTTCAGCGAGATTTCATTCAGACCTGTGGGTTAGCATGCCAGATAATCTTGCTGATGGCCCAGTTTTTCAGCGTGTCGTCCGGCGGGATGATCTCCTGCGAACCGGCCCATTTGCCGCTGAAAATGTAGGTGACATACTTGCTTTGCTCCGCTATACACGCCACCTTGCCAGCGTCTTCGTCGGTAGCAAGTTTACAGGCACCGAACGCCTTGCTGTACATATTGCTAAACGGCGTGCCAAGCTTGCTGCCCCATACGGTCACCACATTTTGATCCATGATCTCCACCTGCTGCACCCGGCCCTTGGGTTGACCAATAATCACCAGCTTCACTTTATCGCCGGACAGTGCCTGATAATAGGCAACGACCTGGCCATTGCGGGTCGCCATGCCGCCGCGTAGGCGATAGTTGCCGCCCAACCCAGCATTGATGGCGCTTTGCAACATTGGCGTGCTGGCGTTGAGATCGCCAACGCCCTTGGCGCTGACTTCAAGGTTGCTGCCCAACCCGTTGAACGGCCATCGGCTGGGCCAGGAAAAATTGGATAGGGCCGAACAGCCAGTGAGTAGCAGCGGCAACCCTAATAATAGTGGGCGAATATTCATCTTATTACTCTTTAACCTCAATGGTATAGGTTACGAGGAGCGCCCTGCCGCAATTCGCTGCCTGGGGCGCAACTCAGTATTCTTGATCTTCGATCAGTCGCTTACCCAGGCTGGCAATGTCCTGAAGCTCGTAACCGAGCTTTTCGTACATATCGACCACGCTGTCATTGTCTTCACTTACCATCAGTTGGATCTTTGGGCAACCACAGGCGATCAGCTTCTTTTCCAGACGGCTAATCAATGCGTTGGCAATACCACGCCCACGGTAATCAGGATGTACTCCCAGATAATAGGCCGAACCACGGTGGCCATCGTACCCCCCCATCACTGAACCCACCACCTCGCCACCCACTTCCGCCACCAAGAACAGATCAGCATCGTGATTCAGCTTACGCTCAATATCCATCTCCGGATCGTTCCATGGCCGCAGCAGATCGCACCGCTCCCACAGGGTGATGACCTCTTCAAAATCGTCTTGTCGAAATACGCGAATTTCCATCGATGTTGGCCGCTGTTAATTAAGGTGTTTATCTGATTATCGTGGGATTATTGGCATACGCAATACCAAACTGCAATTTCCCCCGCTATTTGGCCGTCCTGAAACGCTTCAATCATTACTCCAGCACACGGGTGCTGCCGCCAGCGGCGAATAAGAGCCTATCCCAGTAAACGTGTATTGTGGCAGCCCGTTTGCACAGGGACAGCACGCAACTACCGCAGCGTACACGGAGTACGTGAGGAGGGTGAGCATGGCCCAGGGCCAAAATGGTAAATAAAATAGTCTAATGAGAAAGGTTCTAAGGGTATACTCTGTGCCTTGTTTAGTTAAGCGCTATGAATAATCCCAGATGAGTATACTCGCCCTCGCTGAAGTAAAATCCTTCCTGCTGGCATTGCAGGATGGCATCTGCACGCAACTAGCCCAAGCCGACGGCAGTGCCGTTTTCACCGAAGACCAATGGACGCGTGAAGAAGGCGGCGGCGGCCGTAGCCGCGTACTGGCTAACGGCACGGTGTTCGAACAAGCAGGGGTAAACTTTTCCCACGTATCCGGTGCCACGCTACCCGCATCCGCTACCGCGCACCGCCCTGAACTGGCCGGGCGCAGCTTCCAAGCACTGGGGGTATCGCTGGTGGT
This sequence comes from Serratia symbiotica, assembly GCF_000821185.2. NCBI lineage: Bacteria > Pseudomonadati > Pseudomonadota > Gammaproteobacteria > Enterobacterales > Yersiniaceae > Serratia > Serratia symbiotica. The sequence continues at coordinate 1,683,387 of NZ_CP050855.1, forward strand.
TCATCCGCTCAGCCCTTACATTCCCACCAGCCACGCCAACGTGCGTTTCTTTATCGCCGAAAAACCGGGTGAAGATGCGGTGTGGTGGTTCGGTGGTGGCTTTGACTTGACACCATTCTACGGCTTTAAAGAGGACGCAGTACACTGGCACCGTACCGCCCAGCGGCTGTGCGCCCCTTTCGGCAATGAGGTCTATGCCAAATACAAAAAATGGTGTGATGATTACTTTTTTATCAAACACCGTAACGAAGCACGTGGCATCGGCGGCCTGTTCTATGACGACCTGAACACGCCAGACTTTAACCACTGCTTCGCCTTTACCCGCGCGGTAGGTGAAGGCTTCCTTGACGCCTATCTGCCAATCGTCGAAAAGCGCAAAACGCTGGGCTGGGGTGAGCGTGAACGCCAATTCCAACTGTATCGCCGTAGTCGCTACGTGGAGTTCAACTTGGTGTGGGATCGCGGCACACTGTTCGGGTTACAAACCGGCGGCCGTACCGAGTCGATTCTGATGTCGATGCCGCCGCTGGTACGCTGGGAATACCACTACCAACCGCCAGACGATAGTCATGAAGCGGCGCTGTACCGCGATTTCCTGCCAGTGCGCAACTGGCTAATGGATCCTGAATGATACAGATTTGGGTCGATGCGGACGCCTGCCCGAAGGTGATCAAGGATGTACTTTTCCGCGCAGCCGATCGCACTGCCATGCCGATAACGCTGGTGGCCAACCAGCCATTGAAGACACCACCGTCGAAATTTATTCGCAGCCTGCAAGTGGCGGCGGGTTTTGACGTAGCGGATAACGCGATCGTACACCGCTGCGAGAAAGGCGATCTGGTGATCACCGCTGACATCCCGTTGGCGGCACAGGTGATAGAAAAAGGCGCATTTGCGTTGAACCCGCGTGGCGAACGCTACACGCCCGATACTATCCGCGAGCGCCTCAACATGCGCGACTTTATCGACACCCTGCGCTCCAGCGGCATCCAAACCGGTGGCCCTAACGCGCTCAACCAGCGGAACCGTCAGCAGTTTGCCAACGAACTGGACAAATGGCTGCAACAGGTGAAACGCTCGTAGTGGCGCACGCCCTGCTATACAAACTGCAACGTTACGCTTACTTTGAGGCCATTCCTCGATAGCATTAAACATGCCCTAATCATGTTTTTAACCGGGAAATGAAAACGCCATTTAACCATCAATACCGACACTTCTGCACTATCCGCCCACTTTATACCCTAAGGATCTATCCCATTAGGCTTTAAGTGACTGGGGTGAGCGAGGAAAGCTAACGCACAGGCAACTTGAAGTATGACGGGTATAGATGTTTAAAGCCCCGTAAACAACCGGCCCCGTAGGGGCCGGTCAGAGAGAAAGAGCGGTTAAAAGTTAAAGTTCGATTCGACATGCAACAAGAACTTTATTATCCTCGTCACTGACGGCACTGATCCAGCCACGCCAATGACTCATAGCGATGACGTAATGTTTATTATCTTGATAGAGTTCAGATGACCAGGTTGTGTCAGTAGGAGCCATGGTGATGCCCAAATAAGTACTCTGATCACCCCATTCACTCCACAGCGAACCTATCGTACCACGGCGCTGGTTTTGACCTTCTGTCGCTGTTCCACCCAGTTGCAGGCGGGTGGGTAGACTGGCGCTCTGTTTGGCGCAGTAGCTGTTTGCATCAGGCCAGCTCATTCCGGTTGAATTGTAGATATACCAATCACTCAGCTTAAAGGCGTAGCGGGACACCCTGGCTGGGTTGTTCTTGGCGGTTGCCGTAATGGTCACCTCGTTGGCATTGCCCTTGTCGGTAAAGCGCACCACGCCGTCTGCCGATACCGCTGTCCAGTCTGGGGCGCTGGTGCTCCAGTTATAGTCCTGTGCAGCCCCACCGTTCAACCTGACAGTAAAGTACGCCCTCGTAAAGCCAGTTTTTGGGAAGCCGGCTGTTGGCGCAAATTCGTAGCCGTTCACCTGGATATCCTGCACAGCTGTCACGAACGCCTTCAGGGTCACGGTGGCATTCAGGTTGCCTACTGCTTTGCCATTAACCTGCGGGGTCACCTTGTAGCTGCCCGCCCGCGTTCCGCGCAATGTTGCCTGATATACCCCGTGGCCCTTATCCGTCACGGCGCTCAGGTTGACCTTATCGGTTGGCGTGCCGTCTGGGAGCATAAAGGTCACGTGGCTCAGCCCAGCGAGGGGGTTGCCATTGGCGTCCTGTGCGGTAAACGTCAGGGTGGCGCTATCCTGGCCGTCTGCGGTGATACTTTCGCGGTCGGCGACAAATTTTGAGTGCGCGCCATCCGGCGTTTGACCTGCCTTCAGGGTCACGGTGGCATTCAGGTTGCCTACTGCTTTGCCATTAACCTGCGGGGTCACCTTGTAGCTGCCCGCCCGCGTTCCGCGCAATGTCGCCTGATATACCCCGTGGCCCTTATCCGTCACGGTGCTCAGGTTGACCTTATCGGTTGGCGTGCCGTCTGGGAGCATAAAGGTCACGTGGCTCAGCCCAGCGAGGGGGTTGCCATTGGCGTCCTGTGCGGTAAACGTCAGGGTGGCGCTATCCTGGCCGTCTGCGGTGATACTTTCGCGGTCGGCGACAAATTTTGAGTGCGCGCCATCCGGCGGCGAATAGCTGATCACCACCTGTGCCGCGCCCAACGTCAGGTTGCCCAGCACCGGCGTCAACGTGATGTTTTCCGCCTCGCTTCCCGCTGTCACCGTCACTTGATAGACCCCAGCCTGCTTTTGGGTTACCGCCGAGACGTGGGCTGATTTCAGTGCGCTGACAGCCATGTGGATGTCGGCAAGCGGCATCTCTAGCGGCTGGCCTTGCATGTCTTTCAGCACCAGGGTCAGCAACTGGCTGCTTTTTCCGTCTGCCGTCAAGGTGCTGTGGCGGGGCGTCAAGGTGCTGCTGTTGGCGTCAATCAGTGGGGCTTGCACCGTTACCCGGGTTTCGCTCGGATCCGAGGTATTGCCCTGGCTGTCTACGGCGACACCGCTGACGGTGTAATGGTTGACGCCCGGTTTGAACTGATAGGCGGGCAACACCAGGCTATAGTCCTGGGCGCTGTCCTGAACGATTTTGCCGCCTGCTGCCAACAGCGCCGGGGCTGACCAATCGATACGCGCTAGCGCGTGACTGCTGGTGACCGAGACTTCCAGGGATTTTTTCTCCCCACCATAGCCGGTCACCTGCGATGCGGTATGCAGGCGGAGCAGTTCCTTCTTGCGGTACGCCAGGATAATGTTGTTATTTCTCTCCACCAGGGCGTAGTGGCTGCCTGCCAGGCTGCGCATTGCCGCCACGGCAGTGGGATTGATCTGCTGCTGCCATGGCATACCCAGTTGGTAGTGCATCTCGACCCCCAGCCGGGTGTCATTTTCTCCCGATTTCCCTTGACGCTGTGCGACGCTGAAGGCCAGCAGCGGCACCGGAGTGTATTCAATCCCGGCGGTGAAAGCATACGGGCTGCGTTGGCGCTGGTCTTTGCCAAACAGCGCTACCTCATCGCCGTGGTACTGCTCATAGCTTAGCCTGCCACCCAGTTGCGGCAGTGCCGGCAGCCACGCCTGGGCGCGGATGTCCCAACCGTTGGCCGGGCGCGCTTCATAATCCGTCAACTCAGGTGCGTCTCTCCAGCCGGTCAGGCGCTGATAGCCATTGGCGCTCAGTTTCAGGAAATCGTGCCAATATTCCACCCCCAGCCCGATACGGGCATGGTCACGCGACAGGTCATAATCAGTAAAGAAATTGGCACCGAGCATATAACGGGGCGCAAAGTGGCGCAGCCCGGCACCGAGGTTAAGCTGGGTACGCTCATCGGTGCGGTGCAGGCTGCCCTGGGAGAAGAGCAGGTTGTCGCCCTGGTCATACAGCGGAGCCAGCAGGTCAAACTGCGAGTTTTTCAGCGAGAAGTGCTTATCCGCGCCCAACTGCACACGGGCGGTGCCGAAGCGGCTCAGCCACTGTTGCAACTGACCACTGGCTGCGCCGGTCGCCATCCCGCGCGCCATGGCAGCGGCGGCCTCGCCGTTCGGGTGGTTTGCCAGGAAACTGCCTGCCTGTGATGCCACCCCGGCAACCCGTTGTGCCGGGTCATCGGCCGCTGGCGCTACTGCCGGTTCATCGTGCCACTGCACCTGCGGCAAGGGGGCGATGGGCACGTCGAGTTCATCGCCGGGTTGCAGGTGGTCAAAGCCATGGGCGAAGGTACGCAATTGATTAAGCTGGCGCAGTGCCGCCGGGGTGAGGTGGTATTTTTGCGCCACAGAGTCAACGGTTTCGCCGTCTGCCAGGCGGTAGGTCTGGGTGTGGAGCAGGGGCGGTGTGGGTGGGGAAGGGAAGACATGCTGACCGCTGTCTACGCCAGCGATGGCCGGAGTGAAAGCCACCGCCAGCGGCAAGGCTGCCTGAATAGCTATGGTAACCCAGGCCACCCGCCGCAGGCAAGACGAAGGAACATCACTACAAAAGAGTCTATTCTTCATTATATTCACCAGATAGATGGATAATAATTAGAAGCTTTCGTAATGGCTGGGTTTGCTATAAAAGAGACAGGGGACCCCCACTCCGGTAGTCGCGAGCCTAAACAGCCAATAAGCAGTGATGCATTATAAGTCGATCTGTATTTGAAAAATTTAAACGATCAATAAACAAATATTAATTTACTTCGTAACCGAACAGTGAACCGGCGTTGTGTAATTAAAATAATATAATAAGCGGGCGGATATTAACGTAACCGAACGGCGAACTCGCGTTATGTGATTAAAATAATGTAATAAGCGGGCGGATATTAACGTAACCGAACGGTGAACCCACGTTGTATGATTAAAATAATGTAATAAGCGGGCGGATATTAACTGAAGCTGTTTTCGGCGTAGGGTAATAGCTACTGGAGCCTATTGTAGGGCCAGGTGGGGAAGAGAGCCAACACATCACGCAACCAAACGTAAGGGGCGTGGCCGTTGAGCTTGGCGGTTTCCAACAGACTCAGAATAGCCGCCACAACTCGAAGAACTTGCGCCGAGCGTGCGCCAAACCCCCGGCGTCAACCGCCTGGCCGCTGTCGAACAACGTCTGGTAACCGGCATAACCGTCCACCACCAGGGTAGCGCACTAGCCCTCAAGCACATCGCGGGCATACTGACCACTGCGCCCCGGTTGGCAGTCATAAAACACTATCTCCCGCTCGGCACTCCGTGCGGTGATATAGGCCCATCGATAACCGTGGTGGCCCTGATGAAGACGGCGAAGACACCGCCAGCCTCCGTGCTTGTCCCAGCGCAGGACTTTGCTGCGTGAGCGTGCCTTGTTGCAAAAGACACAAGCGGCTTCCCCTTGCCAGGGTTGGTGCAGAGGGTCGGTAACGTATTGCGTCAGGGTATCGATACCCCGGCGCATATCGACCGGTTCCCGCGCCAGACAGATGTGCGGCGGCGTTAACATAGGGACAAGGCCTGCATCACGGCCGGCAACTGAGCGGGAAGACAGTTGACCGAACATTCGTTGGGGAGGTTGAGGGTCACCGTGTCGACGTCGTTATTCCCAGGCATAACCCGGCGTGCAGGAATAAAGGCTGCGGGAATAGCCACAGTAGCGTCATCGTGATGATGGTTGAGCCAGTAATAAAAGGTGGCCGGGTTGAAATCATGCTGCCGACATAGAGTGCTATTTAGTTAATCCGCTGTGTTGCCAGGCGTCGAGAGGCTGTTGCCGTTCACGGTGAGAATACCGTTTTACCATGCTTCACCTCAGGGACGTTGCATTGAGTGAGGGCAGCATGTGGCAGTAGAGTTTTGTTAACAATATGAGTTCGCCGGACGGTTACATGCTGCCAACAGAGAGGGCGGAGGGGAAAAGATTCATTGAAATCCCAATGAAATCATAGAATAACAATAAACTAGAGAGCGTTCATAATTCTGTGTCACGTTAAAAAATCATCACAACGTAATCACTTTATCGAGGCGACCCTCAAAATAAATCGCCAACTGAGACAATGTCAAATTCCAGCTCTGGATCGGCATTGTCCATTTTTCTTGTGCATTCATTAATCCTAGATAAAGTAGCTTCAACAGACTGTTTTCATTCAGGCATGCGCCTTTAGTTTTTGTCAGTTTCCTGAACTGACTGTGCACGGATTCAATCGCATTCGTCGTATAAATCACGTTTGGTATCGTCAGTGCTGGTTGCAACAGCGACCTTATTAGCGTATTCCCAAACGCAAACCGCATCTTTTAATTCATTAAAGCCAACAAAGTAAATATTGTAGTCACGCCCATCTTCCAAGCTTTCACTGACTTCCACAAAAAAACGCCAAACTGATGGTTTTCTAGCCCGCTCACTATACGACGCACCATCAAAATCCATTTCCATCTGGCTTTCGAGAATAAATTTTTCTCGCTGAACTGCTTCTGTACCAGATACCAATAATGTTGCTGGCTTTCGGGGGGCTTTATGCTCATCACGGGCAAACCGGAAGGGAAGCCCCTCAATCGACATAACTAACCGATTACTACCCTCACAGATAGTCAGCCAGCCATGTTCCAATGCAAGCAGCTTCAACTTATTTTTCTGTCTATCGAAACGCGTACAGCCTCGTGAATACCCAGAATCGTAGGTGGATTGCAGGTCATCTTAAGTTGTGTAACATTCTTCCAGCAACGCTTTTGCTAAGATATTTCAACGCTCTTCAGTAAGGACGTGTTCGAAGTGCTGAGGATGAGGGGTAGGCATTATTACTTGGCCTATTTTCCGTATTCGTAAAACGAAATTTATGGTGAAATCACGAATTAGTCAAACCGGAAACGGAAAAATCCTAGAATTTGTCAAGCCCTTTCAGGCTCTGCATTCAGGGCCTGATATTTATAAGTGGCGTGTAGTCATGTGTGGCTAATCTTGAACCGAATTGAAAAAGAACAAAGCCGTGTTTGGCTTCCCATGGTCACGAGCCGATTTCAATCCTTGCAACAGTCCGGTTTTGCACTCGGCTTGGTTCGGCATCGGGTTTTCGCTTGGTGAGCTGAGTGGTTTCCCCGTTCTTTCATCTGCCAGAATGCACCATCAGTTCGGTTGCTATCACGAAAGCATTGACGCCAATGTCTTCAATCGTTTTGTCGTCTAGCTCAAGGTTATGAGTTGCACAGTAATCTCGAGCCTGCTGAGGTTGGCGGCGATAACTATCCCCTTGAGCTTGACGAACATAGGAATACGCTTTAGGACTTCTCATAATAGTCCCTTTGCTAGTGAGGTGTGCCAGTAAACCAAGGATAAAAATTCAGATGAGATCACCTTGTCAAAAACGCGGCACTTTTAACAACATCCACAACCATTGATTTTTATCACATTAGCCATGATATAATTAACATAATGATTATTATAAAATTTCATTGAAGTTTTCACGCTTTATGATCGCCTGTATGCTACAAACCTAATCAGACAGAACACGGTGAACCATCATGACAAATCATGCAGAGCTTAAGCTCACCATGTACGGCCTTTCTCCTAAAAGCTGCGACACCATTAAAAAAGCCTGCCGCTGGCTGGAGGAACAAGGCATAGCCTATCAATTTCACGATTACCGCGCTGACGGGCTGGAGGAACAGCAGCTACGCGATTTTGTCGAGCGGCTAGGTTGGCAGCCACTGCTGAATACTCGCGGCACCACCTGGCGCAAGCTGGATGAAACGCAGCGTAACACCTGTGATAACGCCGATGCCGCCATCGCGGTGATGCTGGCGCAACCGGCGATCATCAAACGGCCACTGCTGGACGACGGCCAGGGGCACACCCTGCTCGGTTTCAGTCCCAATAGCTATCAGCAATTTATCTCCGAGGTCACCGCATGATTTGCCCGGTTATCGAACTGGCTCAACAATTGATCAAACGCCCTTCCCTCAGCCCACATGACGGAGGCTGCCAGCAATTGCTGATTGCGCGTCTGAAGGCGATCGGCTTTACCGTCGAAACGCTGGATTTCGACGATACTCAGAACTTCTGGGCCTGGCGCGGTGAAGGCCGAACGCTAGCATTTGCTGGCCACACCGATGTGGTGCCGGTCGGCGACGAGAAATGCTGGCACAACCCGCCGTTTGAACCAACCATCCGCGATGGCATGCTGTATGGACGTGGCGCTGCGGATATGAAAGGATCGTTAGCGGCGATGGTGGTAGCGGCGGAGCGCTTTGTTGCTGCCAATGCGACTCATCAAGGCCGGCTGGCGTTTCTGATCACTTCCGACGAAGAAGCCAGCGCCGCCCACGGCACGGTCAAAGTGGTGGAGGCACTAATGGCACGCAATGAGCGACTGGATTATTGCTTGGTCGGCGAACCCTCCAGCACTGACCGCGTTGGCGATGTGGTAAAAAACGGTCGCCGTGGTTCGATCACTGCCAGCCTGCGTATTCACGGCGTTCAGGGTCACGTTGCCTATCCACATCTGGCAGATAACCCAGTACACCGCGCCATACCAGCACTGAATGAGTTGGTGGCGATCCAATGGGATCAGGGCAACGAATTCTTCCCGCCGACCAGCATGCAGATCGCCAATATTAGGGCTGGCACCGGCAGCAATAATGTGATCCCTGGTGAGCTATGGGTGCAATTTAACTTCCGCTTCAGCCCTGAACTGACCGATGCGCTGATCAAGCAACGCGTTGAAGCGTTGCTAGAGCGCCACCAACTGAACTACAGCATCGAATGGCATCTGTCCGGGCAACCCTTCCTTACTGCACGCGGGGCACTGGTGGACGCCGTGGTCAATGCAGTTGAGCACTATTCTGAATTAACACCACAGTTGCTGACCACAGGCGGTACCTCCGATGGCCGCTTTATCGCTCAAATGGGGGCGCAGGTGGTGGAGTTGGGGCCGGTCAATGCCACCATCCACAAGGTTAACGAGTGCGTGAATGCCGCCGATCTGCAACTACTGAGCCGTATGTACCAACGCATCATGGAGCAACTGGTCGCATGATCACCACGGAAATGCTTACCGGGCGCTCTACCGAACACTTGGCACCACTCAGTGGCAACCACCGTCTACAGCCTGCTGCGGTGGTCGCATTCCTCGCCATGCAGCAGGCAGCGCAGGTGGCGGGATTCGATCTACAACCCGCCAGCACGTTCCGTGATTTCGCGCGGCAATTGGCGATCTGGAATGGAAAATTTTGTGGCGAGCGCCCAGTATTTGATAAGGTCGGCCAACCGATCGACGTCACACTGCTGTCCACCGCCGAGCGCTGTGAAGCCATCCTACGCTGGTCGGCATTGCCAGGTGCCAGCCGCCATCACTGGGGCAGTGATCTGGACGTGTACGATCCGTCACTGCTACCAGAAGGCCAAAAGCTGCAACTGGAACCTTGGGAATATGAGCAAGGGGGGAACTTCCACCCGCTCGATCAGTGGCTGACGGCACATATGGCGGAATTTGGTTTTTATCGCCCATTCAGCACAGCGGGTAACGGCGTGGCGGTCGAACCTTGGCATCTGAGCTACCGACCGCTGGCACGGAAGGCCGAACATCTACTGACGCCGGCGCGGCTGCTGCTGGCCTGGCAGAACCAAAAAGTGGCCGGTGCCGAATGGCTTGAACGCCATTTGCCATCAATATTTTCGCGTTTTATACGCCGTGAAGAAAAAGACTGAATATGCAATGGTTAGCAAATCACTGGTGGATTATGCTACTGATCCCGGTGGGGATGATCGTCAGCGCCGTCAAAGATCTACGGCGCGTGAACCTCAAAAGCTATCTGACCGACAAGCCAGAACTGCCGCCGCACCGCGATAACAACGCTCAATGGGACGACGAAGACGACTGGCCGAAAAAGAAATAACATCAACGCGCCGCATTCCAACCTCCTGTCTATCGCCGCTAAATCAACAACAACGGATGGTCCAAGCGCGCCACTGGTGGCAATGTTGAGCATCAAGCTGTGTCAATGCTTCCGCTACCTCATGCCGCCAGTGACGCAGTAGGGTTTTCTGACCACTGAGGCCCAACTGTATGATGCACTGCGCTGGCGTTTGCTGCCGTTGTAAATGCAGGCGCAATGCCGGTAGTGGCAGGCGACTGATACGTAGCAGTCGCTGTAGCGCTCCCAGGCTTGCCTCCAGCGGCCGATGGGCGAAGGCGAAACCAGCCAACTCGCGCCAATCCTCCTGCGCTAATTGTGAGTCGTCGCCATCAAAGGGGAGCACCAATTGCACATTGATGCGCTGCTGCAACCACTGCCAATCGCGCGCCAGGCGCTGATGTGCCGCCTGCCGCAGTGCCTCTCCCTGTTTGCTCAACGGCAGGATGGCCATGGCGGTATAGCATCCGCTGCGGCTCTCCAGCTTGCTGCCAATGCGCACCAACTCAAAGCCACAGGACTGCCAGAAGCGCCACAGTGGCTCAGTATAACCGAAGCTGACCGAGAGAAAATCCAGTCCCTGCACCTGTTGACGCTGTTGTGCTATCAAGCGGCGGGCGATACCCTGCCGCCGCAGTGCGGGCAGTACGGCAATGCGCGTAATGCGCCGTGAATGCAACATTGGTGCCCACCACTGGCCGCCGTGCGCCGCCAAAGACTGTGCTACCAAATTGCCACGCGGTCGCCGCCGCCCAGCCCAGACCCCATGCACCAATTCGGCGTTAAGGCCGCCTTCATCCACCAGCCATAGCGCACCGACTACCTCCTGCGCCATCTGTGCCAAAACAAAATGCATGCCGGGCGCATCCATCAGCCGACGTAAATCCAACGGCGAAGTACGGTAATGCGCACTACTCAATAAGGCATAAAAACACCGTAGCCGCTGCGGATCTGCACACAGCTCCCGCTGTTCGACCTGGCTGACGCTGATCTCCTGCTTAGTCGCCTGCCATTCTGGCAGTTCGTTGAACAGCAGCGCATTATTTATCACCCGTTCCAGCGAATCGTCCTGCGCCCAGCGCATCGGTTGTTGCAGGCTAAGCGAGCGAAACGCTGGCAACCCGGCGCAAAACTTGAGCAAAAAGCCGCGCCCGCTGCCTTCATACCCCTGCACCGTGGTGGTCAATAGCACCCGAGGAAAATAACTGACCAATTGTTGCAATAGCGGGCCAGGAATGGCGGCCGCCTCATCCACCAACAACCAACCCACTTGACCGACGTCCTGCCTACGGCAGTGCGCCAGCAGTGCATCGGGCGCCCAGAACTGCGCACGGCCTTGCGCCCATTCGCCCGCGACTTCGGTAGCTGCCCGGCTCGGCCCGGTGATCCAGCAACTCAGCGGTGAGTTCGCCACCAGCATACCCGCCAACGTTGATTTGCCGCGACCACGCGCCGCAGTCAACACCCAGATGCCGGATGTAGCCTTCAGCAACTGCCTCAACAGCGCCTGCTGTTCCGTGGAAGGGCGACCATCAGGTTGCCGCCAGCTAGCACGTTCAGCCAGCGGTGCCAGTACCAAAGCCTCACCCTGCTGCCACAGCGTCACCTCGTCGTCAGCGGCCAGTTGACGTTGCAGATGCTGGATAAAATGCGGGGTGGTAATTGGCTGCGATCCATCGCTCCAGCGCAGGCTGTCGTCATCCGTCAGTCGGTGCCACTGCCGCCACGGCGGCGTCAACAGCAGCAGCCAACTGCCAGCACGCAATGCGCCGGACAACACCGCCAGCGCTTCAACATCCAGCGTCTGCGTGGCGTCAAATACCGCATGCAGCCGCTCCTGCCCCAACAACTGACGCACCGCACCGCTCGCCAATGCCGACAAACCGGGTGGCGGGCGTGCGCCGATCCACGGCCAGTCGCCCGGTAGCGTAGCAGCCAGCCATTGCGCCTGCTGTCGGCACCATTCAGATTCACCGCTGATCACCAGCAGACGCCTGATGCCCTGCTGCTGCATACGCTGTTGCATTGCTTGTAACATCAGAGTCCAAACTGAAAACATGCCAGCCTCAGGTTGCGGCATAGGTTGTGCTAACGGGAGGCAAATGTGTTGCAGGTTTTGGGATCACCGCTGTCGAAGCCCTGTTTCAACCAAAAATAACGTTGCTGTGAGGTGCCATGAGTAAAGCTGTCTGGCACTACCCGCCCTTGGCTCTGCTGCTGCAAGCGGTCATCACCGATCGCTTGTGCGGCGTTCAGCGCCGCCTGCAAATCCCCGGCTTCCAGCATCTGCTGTTTCTCGGCGAATTTGCCCCACACGCCAGCGAAACAGTCCGCTTGTAGCTCCATCTTCACCGACAAGCGGTTAACTTCTGCCTGGCTGGCACCCTGCTGCATCTGGCGTACCATAGGTTCAATACCCAGCAAGTTCTGCACATGATGGCCGACTTCATGCGCCACTACGTAAGCCTGCGCAAAATCACCGCCAGCGCCCAGTTTGATTTTCATGTCTTGATAGAACGACAAGTCGATATACACTGTTTTGTCTGCTGGACAATAGAATGGCCCCATCGCCGCCTGGCCAGTACCACAACGGGTGCGCGTGACGCCGCGATACATCACCAGCTTGGGTGGCTGATAAATTTTGTCCATGCGTTGGAACACCTCATTCCAGTTATCTTCGGTCGATGCCAGCACCACCGAGGTGAATTTCGCTAGTTCATTGTCTTTCGGGCTGATATTGGTGCTTTGCGGCTGGCTGGACGCAACCCCATCTCCGCCGTTGAGCAGCGGCGATAGGTCGATGCCGTAGTAACCAGCCACCAACACCACCACCAGAATGGCAATACCGCCCTTACCACCTACCGGCACGCGGAACCCCCCTCCCGCGCCCAGATCTGAAGACTGCCCGCGACGATCCTCAACATTGTCACTTTCTCGACGCCCTTGCCAACGCATAATTCAACTCCAGATTAGGTTTTTTATAATGGTAGGAAACTCACTGAGTGATTACCATTATAAAGAGTCAGCGGTAATGTAAATGTAGAATTTTTCTGGCAGTGTGGAGAATGAATCCGGCAGTGGGGGCAGTCCAAGATTATCCTATTAGTCAGCCCCCCTTAGAGCCTACCCCAGTAGGCGTACATTGTTGTAACACAGGCAGCGCGCAACAACTGGCACGTACATGGAATACGTGAGTATGGTGAACACTGCCCAAATGCAAAATGGCAAATAAAATAGCCTAATGGAATAGGTTCTTAGCCTGTGCTGGTTACCAATGTTGTGTAGCTTCTTGATATCCAGTGATACCGCCGGGAAACATTAATGTTCGGGCGATCCGGCCAGATCGCCCGTAGGGCAGGCAGAGGCTTAGCCCAGCTTCACGCCGATGCGCCGAGCCACTTCTTCGTAGGCTTCGATCAGGCCGCCTAAACTCTGACGGAAACGGTCTTTGTCCATCTTATCGAGGGTGGTTTTGTCCCATAGGCGGCAACCATCTGGCGAGAACTCATCACCCAGTACCACTTCGCCATTGAACAGACCGAACTCCAGCTTAAAGTCAACCAGGATCAGGCCCGCATCGTCGAACAGCTTGCTCAGCACATCATTGGCTTGGTAGCTCAGTTCGCGCATGCGCGCCAGATGCGCTTTGCTTACCCAGCCAAAGGTCTCGCAGTACGATTCGTTGACCATAGGATCATGCATAGCGTCATTTTTCAGAAACAGGTCAAACAGCGGCGGAGTCAATACCTGGCCTTCTTCGATGCCAAGCCGCTTTACCAGTGAACCGGCTGCACGGTTGCGGATCACGCATTCGACAGGCACCATCTCCAGCTTCTTTACCAACACTTCATTGTCGGAGAGTAGATGCTCCATTTGGGTCGGGATGCCAGCTTCTTGCAATTTGTTCATGATGAAATGGTTGAACTTGTTGTTCACCATGCCTTTGCGAGCGAACTGTTCGATGCGCTGACCATCCAGTGCTGACGTATCATTGCGGAACGCCAACACCAGTAGATCGGGATTTTCGGTGGTGTAGACGGTTTTTGCCTTTCCACGATACAGCTCAGCTAGCTTTTGCATCTCACTTACTCCAATGATGTTGCCCCGTCATCTTTCAGGCGGAGGCCAGAAATGCACGGGTAGAAAATTGACCTAAAGAATTCTTTAGCATGATACCGGGCTATTGTGCCAAACCTGCCACGCAAACGATACCGTGCTAACCAAACAAAAAGGAGCCAAGGCTCCTTTTTGTTTATTTACTGCTGGTATGACTGAATGCAGACTGGAATGCTGCTACCAACCCGTCGTTTTGCGACTGGGTCAACGGCCTGCCCTTAGCATCGATAAATTGCAGGCTAGTGCGGTTGTTCAGGTCACCGACTTGCAGCTTGTAATTCCCTTTAGCCAGTTCAGGCTCCTTGACACCCAAGGCATCCCAATCGCTGCGGCTCAACGTTTTGTAGGAGACGGCCACGCTGCCCTGCGGGCGGTTGCGGTCACCCACTTTCATCCCCAGTTTCTCCAGCGCTGCCGGCAGGCGATCCCACACCACAGTGTAAGGGCCGCGCACCACTAACATTGGCAGAGCGGTGTCATCAGCACCGCTCTGCACGTCCAGCTCGCCGAAACGGCTCGCCGACTGCCTGCTCGCCAGGTTGTCCTGCTTATCCAAAGCTTCGATGATGGTGTTCATCATCACACCATTGTAGCGTTGGATTGCAGATAGATCGCTCTCTGGAGCGGTTTTACCTTGCTGCTGTAGGCCGACGCTTTTCACCACCAGCGCCTGCTGGTAACCCTGCTGCTGCACGCTGATCTGGTAGCGGCCTTGGTACTGGCTGTCTTCATCCAAGCGGTTCCACTTCACCCAGTCAGTGGTCAAGGTTTGAGCGGCATCCTGGCGTGAGGCGATAGTGATCTGTTTTGCTTGCAGCATGCTGACCACGCGCGACCACAGGTGTTGGTTCTGCGGGCTGTTTTCCAGCAGCAGCGTGCCGCTATCACCGTTGTATTGTGCGTGTGAACCACTCAGTAGTGCCAGAGGCTGCACCGGTGGACGAATATCTAGCTGCTTGCCAACACTGCCTTTCAACGTGATAGCTGGCACCTCATAGTTGCCGCTTTGCACCGGCAAGATCATGCCAACCGGCGCGTTCAGCGCTTTGAGCGGTACGGCGTCAAGATACGCCTCGTCGCCACTCACTTGGCGTTTGTAGCGCTGATCGCTGCTACAGCCCACCAGCATCATAACCAGCGAGAGGCCAACGACTTTTGCTACCGTCGATTTTTGCAATGAATAAGCCATTAAATTTCCTTTAGAGTTACAGCAAACCGGCGCTTTTCAGCGCGCGTTCCACTACCGGACGGGCGGCGTCACTCAACGGCGTCATCGGCAGACGCAGCGTATCGGTTGCCAATAATCCCAGCACCTTACAGGCCCACTTCACTGGAATCGGGTTTGCTTCTACAAATAAATCCTGATGCAGCGGCATCAAATGCTGATGCAAGCGGTGTGCTTTCGCAAAGTTGCCTTGTGCCGCCAACGCACAAAGCTGTGCCATTTCACGCGCGGCCACGTTAGCCGTAACAGAAATAATCCCTTTGCCACCCAATTTCATGAAGTCCAGGCCACTGGCGTCGTCGCCACTCAGCAGGATGAAATCTTCATCATCAACCTGCTGTTGGATCTGGCTGACACGGCTTAAGTTTCCTGTCGCCTCTTTAACAGCAACAATATTGTTGATTTTTGCCAGCCGCGCGATAGTCGGGGGCAGCAGATCACAACCGGTGCGCGAGGGTACGTTATACAGAATCTGCGGCAGCGCCGTGCTTTCGGCGATCGCCTTGAAGTGCTGGTATAGCCCTTCCTGAGTCGGCTTATTATAGTATGGCGTCACCGTCAGGCACCCCACTACCCCCGTATCGGCAAAGCAATGGGTAAGCGAAATGGCTTCAGCCGTGGCGTTAGCACCAGTACCGGCGATCACTGGAATGCGGCCATCGGCCAGTTCCAGCGTCTGCAATACCACGTCAATATGCTCGTCGTGGGCAAGCGTTGCGGACTCACCAGTAGTCCCAACGGAAACAATAGCCGCAGTTCCACTGGCTACATGATAATCAATCAGTTTTTTTAGGCTCGCGCGATCAACAGTACCTTTATTGTCCATCGGCGTAACCAGAGCAACAATACTTCCCGTAAACATTGACCGTCCTCTCCACAAACAAGTCATTCATGGTACTTTTGCTGCCTATCCAAAAGCAAGTAAACAACCGTCTTGTCAGCGCTTGGCAGGCGGTTTTTTTTATGTTTACCTTGATAAACCCATTGAGTTAAGAATTGAGCAAGCCTGTCATCGTCTATATACAGAATTAAACGCACAAGGCAATATTAGCGTTATGAACTATCGACAGCACGATGAGTAAAGAGGGAGTACCGACATGAACCCATTAAAAGTTAACGATATAGCGCCAAAATTTAGTTTGCCTGACCAAGACGGCGAGAAAATTAATTTGTCCGATTACCAAGGACAACGTGTACTGATTTATTTTTACCCCAAGGCGATGACGCCAGGCTGCACCGTGCAAGCCTGCGGGCTGCGGGATAACATGGACGAGTTGAAAAAGGCCGGTGTTGAGGTGCTAGGTATCAGTACCGACAAACCGGAAAAGTTGTCACGTTTTACTGAAAAAGAGTTACTCAACTTCACGCTACTGTCTGACGAAGATCATCAGGTAGCGCAACAGTTTGGCGTGTGGGGTGAAAAAACCTTTATGGGCAAAACCTACGATGGTATTCACCGTACTAGCTTCCTGATCGACGCAACAGGCAAGGTTGAGAAAGTGTTTAATAATTTCAAGACCACCAATCATCACGATATCGTGCTGAGTTACCTGCAACAACAGTGATCCACACGAAGCGTGGCAGTTCGCTGCGTTTCAACACACTTTTGCGCGGATTGTACTGGTGAGTGCGGCATACGAAGAAGAACGTTTGTCCGATACTAACGTATTGAAAAAATTAAATATTTATTTAACGGAAGTCCCTGGCGATGACCATTCAGTTAACCAAAACAGCGATAGCAGTACTGTTGCTCGCTACGTTTTCCGCCCCTCCACTGGCGAAGAGCCATGATCAGCTACCTGACATAGGCACCTCCGCTGGCGGCACGCTGAGCATCGGTCAAGAGCGGGCGATGGGCGACTTCTATGTGCGCCAGCTACGCGCCAGCGCGCCTTTAATCCATGATCCGCTGCTGACGCAATACATCAACCAACTGGGTAATCGGCTGGTGGCTAGCGCCTATTCGGTACGCATGCCCTTCCATTTTTATCTGGTACGCAATGACGAGATCAATGCCTTCGCCTTCTTTGGCGGCAACGTCGTGCTACACTCCGCGCTGTTCCGCGTCAGCGATAACGAAAGCCAACTGGCTTCGGTGCTGGCACACGAAATTTCACACGTTACCCAACGCCATTTGGCGCGCGCGATGGAAGACCAGCAGCGGCAGGCTCCGCTGACTTGGGTCGGTACGTTCGGCTCCATTCTGCTGGCGATGGTCAGCCCTACCATGGGGATGGCGGCACTGAGCAGCACCCTGGCCGGCACCCAGCAAGGCAGGATCAGCTTTACCCAATCAAATGAACAAGAAGCCGACCGCATTGGCATTCAGGTGTTGCAACGCGCTGGTTTCGATCCGCAGGCGATGCCCGCTTTCTTACAGAAGCTGTCGGATCAATCACGCTATGCGTCTAAACCGCCGGAAATGCTGTTGACCCACCCCTTGCCGGACAACCGTCTCGCCGATGCACGCAACCGCGCTAACCAAATGCCGAAGCATCTTATACAGTCCTCGCAGGACTACCTGATGGCTAAGGTGCGTTCGCTTGGCATGTACAGTACTGAAGGGGCCTTGACCGATGAACAACTTAATACCTACAGCCAAGGCAACGTGCGCGAGCAACTGGCCGCCAAATACGGCCATGCCATCCTGTTATATGAAGCGAAAAAGTACGATGAAGCACGCCATATCCTCCAGCCAATGTTGGCGCAGAACCCGAAAAACCTCTGGTTACTCGACCTGATGGTCGATATCGATATCGGTCAAAAACGCGCAGCGCAAGCTATTGCCCGTCTGGAAGCTGCCAACACCGCGCAAAGCAATAATGTTGTGCTGCAACTTAACCTGGCCAACGCTTATGTTGAAGGCAACCAACCCGCCATGGCGTCGAAAATGCTTAACCGTTACACCTTTGATCATCCGAACGATCCGAATGGCTGGGAACTGCTGGCGCAGGCCAGCGCCGCCCAAGGGCTGCGCGATGAAGAGTTGGCGGCTCGCGCCGAGAGCCTGGCGCTGACCGGCAAGCTAGATCAAGCTATCGGCCTGCTCAGCAACGCCAGCTCGCTACAGAAGCTCGGTAGCCTGAAACAGGCGCGCTATGATGCGCGTATCGACCAACTGCGCCAGTTGCAACAGCGCTTCCGCCAATACCAACGACACTGATTTCATCAGGAATAAAAGCCATGAAGCACGTGACTATTTATCATAACCCACACTGTTCTAAGAGCCGCGAATGCTTGGCGCTGCTGAAGCAGCGTGGCGTTGATGCCAACGTGGTACTGTACCTGGAAACGCCGCCATCTGGCGATGAATTGCACAACCTGCTGAAAGCACTGGACTTCCGCTCCGCACGCGATCTGATGCGCAAAAAAGAAGATTTATACCAGGAATTGAAGCTGGCAGACACCAGCTTGAGCGAACAGCAGTTGCTCACCGCGATGACGGAATACCCAAAGCTCATCGAACGCCCTATCGTGGTCGCAGGCAGCAAGGCACGCATTGGCCGGCCAGCAGAGCAGGTGCTGGAGATTTTGTAATTTCAGCAGTTCTGATTGCCTGCGATTATAATAATACCCCTGATTAGGGCTACTTCGCTTACCCCATGTCACCTGGATGGGCATTTCGTGCAAGCAATGGGCCGCATCAATGGCACTTTGCGCGCTCAGCGCGTGCCTATGATGAGCATCGGGTCTAGGCTGAAAACCCCCGAGCTGCACGCCAAACAATTGACCCATGCCTTGCGCTGCTGCTACAGCCCTAGGGTTTCTTTGACGAACGGGATGGTCAGCTTGCGCTGGGCGGTGATTGAGGCATGATCGAGCTGATTCAGGGTCATGAACAACGTGCGCATCTCGCGATCCAGCCGCTTCAACAGAAAACGCCCCACGTCTTCTGGCAGCTCGAAGCCGCGCAGTTTGCCACGCAACTGTAAGGCCAGCAGCTTTTCTTCATCCGATAGCGGCTGCAACTTATAAATCTGTCCCCAGTCTAGGCGCGAAGCGAGATCCGGTAGGTATAGATTCAACTGACGCGGTGGCCGATCGCCGGTAATAAACAGCCGCGTGTGGCCGGTTTCCAGAATGCGGTTGTAGAGGTTGAAAATCGCCATTTCCCACGCTTCATCGCCAGCGATACACTCAATATTATCGATGCACACCAACGCCAACTGTTCCATGCCGTCCAACACTTCAGGCATAAAATAGGTGCGCTTATCCAGTGGCACGTAACCCACGGCTTCACCGTGCTGTGAAAGTTCGGCGCAGGCCGCATGCAACAGATGGCTGCGCCCCCCCCCCTCACGTGACCAAAAATAGATATAGCTGCCATGCTCTTGGCACACGGCTGATCGGATGGCGGCAAGCAGGGATGGGTTCTCTCCCGGATAAAAACTGTCGAAAGTCTCATCATCGGGGAGATAAAGTGGCAATGAAAGCTGTGCCGGCGTATTCAGAAAAGTACCTCAACCAAAACAGGCAGGAAAACACGGCCAGTTTAACACAGAAAATCAGCGCTGTTGAACCGGCAGGATTTAGAGCCTATACCAGTAAGCGTACAGTGTTGCAGCCCCTTTGGATACAGACAGCACGCAACAACCGGCGGAAACATGGAGTCCGTGAGGAGGGTGAGCACTGCCCAAGTCCAAAATGGCGAATAAAATAGCCTAGTGGGATAAGTTCTTAATGCCACAATCACAATGGTAAATGATGCTTCACCACTATTTAATTAAAAAAAATCTTATATTGGCAACTAACTCTCTGCCACAACAGGCGAAATTTGTCATTTAATCAAGATCTGTCCTAATATTAAGAAGGTAAAACGCAATCACCATCAACAAAGTTTCTTAGAGGATACAGACGATGAAAATTTGGAATAAAGTGCTTTTAGCCTCCATTATTACATTGCTGGTTGCTGGCTGTGATGACTCGTCCAAGGCTGACGATAACTTGGATAAAGCCAAGGACAGCGCCGAACAAATGAAGGATGCCGCAGAGCAAAAAGCGAAAAATCTGACAGATAAAGCACAAACCACCGCTGATGAAATCAAAAAAGAGGCCGCCACTCAGGCTGATCAGTTGAAAGACAAAGCATCGGCCATTAAGGATGAGGCAGACAAACAGGCTGGCGCTATCATCGATGACGCCGAGGCCAAGGCTGGCTCCATCAAAGACGAGGTCAGCAAGCACAGCCAGCAGTTGGTCGACCAGGCTCAGGCGATCAAGCATGATGCGATCAGTGGTGCCAACGATCTGGCCGAGCAAGCTAAGACGAAAACCGAGTCTCTTAAAAACAGTGCTGAAAATAAAGCGGAAGAATTGAAGAGCAATATCGACGCAGCACATAACCATCATGCGCCGTCCGATACCCAACAGTAATCATGATTCAGCAACAATGAAAGGAGCGGTAAATGGGGATTATTTCCTGGATTATTTTCGGCCTGATTGCCGGTATTTTGGCTAAATGGATCATGCCGGGCAGAGAAAACAGCGGCTTTATCCTAACCATAGTATTGGGGATCATCGGTGCGGTAGTGGGTGGTTATATCAGCACCATCTTCGGCTTCGGCAAAGTTGACGGTTTCAACTTCGGCAGCTTTATGGTCGCGGTTATCGGTGCCATCGTGGTGCTGTATGTTTATCGCAAAATCCGTAGCTAATGCTATTCGGGGGGCGTTCAGCCCCCCTACTTGTCTATTTTATAACCCTGCCATCATTCAGAATAAATACTATCCGGCCATCCCAGAACTCAGCAATAAAAATATCTTCCGGCGCGATCTGGTGAGCCTCTATTTCCTGCTTCAACCACGCTTCATCCTTGTCAATTTCCTTTAGCTCATAGGTTCTGGGCTTACCGTCTTTCATCACGATCACCGAAGGCAGACGATGCCCTTCACACACCACCGTGACCTGGCCGTCCGGTTCAATCTGTGCGTAGTTAATCTCCTGAAAAGCATGAATACCCTGGGCATGCAGTTGTGATGAAAGATTCAAAATATCAATTTTGTTTTGCTTGGTCAGAATATTTTCCATCACGAAGCGTCCATTCTTGATGATTGGAATCGGGTTGCCGATGGTGACCGAACGGAAGATATGGTAATGCTTGCTGATGGCATTCAACAATGAGATCAGCCCCACCCCAATTAATAGCACAATCACATATTGATGAATCGGTATGCTATCACTGTAAATCACCCCGCCAATGATCCCCCCCAGCACAAAGTTGCCGATAAAATCGACCGGGCTCATCTGCGACAATTGGGTTTTGCCTGATAGGTTCAGGTGAGTGATGACAATAGCAAAGCCAATGACAAACTTAAGCAAAACGTACCCGTAATAATCCATACTTATCTCCTCACCCGTTCAAACAGTTAACGTTAGCCATTCGGCTACTATAACTGTATCGCAAATAGACGAAACCGGTGGAACATGCGTAATAAAAAGCCACCTTCGGCTACCTTGGTGCATAATTTCTACTCATCGAGCGCGTCGATCTCCGCCTCTTATTTACCAATGAGCGCTTTTTTGCATTTTAATGCTCTGCTTTACGCAGCAGAATAATATTTTATGTATGACGATAGATCGCCAATGGATTTGGCAGCAAGAGCATGGCAAATAGAATCAGCAACCGATTTGAACAATACATTGCGCTGGGTTGCAGGCTGAACCTCAAAAATGAGGTTCATTAATCTCCAGGAACTTGTACCCGTCAGTGACTAGGGTGAGCGAGGATAGCTAACCCCCTCACCGCCACAATGGCGAGTTATCGCTTTGTAAATACGTAGAGTAGTGGAAAGAGGCTATGCGGGTGTCCTGATTTTGTGAGCCACTGCGTAGCGTTACTTTGGCAGGAGGGGGACGGACGATTTCCTGGACTGATTTATTGTGTGATCGCAAACTGATGCCGATACATTTCCAGACTGACTGCACCTAACGACAGTTTAATACGTCGTTCGTTATACCACCGGATGTCAGTATCCACACGCTGCACGAAGTTTTCCAGCGCCACGTCTGACCACTCACGGCCGTAATACATTTCATTTTTCAGTCGGCCGAAGAACCCTTGGCACGCCGCATGATCCGGCGAATAGCCCTGGTGTGACATCAAGTGAGTACGTTTCTCCTAGGGCATCAACGAGTTAAGCGCTGTTGACGGCCATTTAAACACGCAGCACGCCACAGGCCGTAAGGGTTGGTGACCAAATAAGCGGCTCGCCACCCAGCACCTAAAGGTGTGGATCAAAAAGCCCATACTCCGCGTTGTCGGGGTTGTACATAGGCCCTGCACCTTCCGCCTAATTTCCGGCTTTTGGCTCTGCGTCGCCGCCACGGTCAATTTCCAGACACGTCTAGCGGTCTCAGCATCAAACAACTTTACCCATGTTGTCCTATTGGCAACATACCGCGCTGATTACTTAGGCTCCGCCTGGCTGACGGTGTCTGCTGCTTTCCAGATGCGGTATTTCACTTCTACGTCTTTTGGCACGTAAACCACGATCGGCAGACGGCTGTTGTAACGCTGCATCGCGTCATCGCCTAGCATTGCGGCGATGAATTTCTTCGTCTTAGTGTGATCTGGGCAGGCCATTAAGGTGGAAACCGGTGCGGACAGTTTCTCCAGCACCAGATAGTCATAGCCCCATCCGGGGAGGGTTTTGCTTTCTAGCGTACCGCCCATCCGGCGACGGTTGCAATCCACTGACAACGTTTTACCAATCAGCAGTTCAACCTGGTAATTTTGTTCATTTTCTTGCTTCGGCAGGAAAATTACTTGTCGGCTCATGCCTTTTTCAGCTTGTGGGTATGGCGCGATTTTTTCCAGTGGCTGCTTGCTGATATCGATATCTTTTGCAGCAAGGGCGCTGACGGAAACAGCCATCAGCAAGCCGGAGAATATAACAGAGGTCTTGTTCATAGTTTTATTCCTACGATTTACCAGATAACCCATCTATAAATTAATACACTACCGCTAGCCCCGCCACAGGTTTCATCTTTTTACAATGGGTGATTGTCAGTAAAAATTGGCAGATATTGTCGATCAGTCGGCACCAGGAAATGAATCATATGGCATAAGTCTGCCTCGTGAGTCGCCGTCATCGAGCCAGTGCGTAAGTTCGACACCACTCATTAAGAACCTATCCCATAGACCATTTTATTTGCCATTTTGGCCCTGGGCAGTGCTCACCCTCCTCACATGCTCCCTGTACCCGCCGGTTGTTGCACGCTGTCCCTGTGCAAACTGGCTGCAACAATGTACGCCTACTGGGATAAGCTTTAAATAAAGTATTAACAACATGCCCAAATAAGAGTACCTGACTTTACTCCTTGATTGTATCCTTTTAGAATTGAAAGGTTTTATCCTACGGGTTATCGGCAGGTCGGAGGGTTTGGCCTGGTCAATTGGCAATTAATGGGACGGTAAAGGTTTTGGATCAGTTGAATTATCTTCTTTTCGCCTGGGTCAATGCCAGCCCAGCGTCTTCCAAATGGCTTCTCGACGTCGCCACCTTTCTGGCGCGCGATGCGATCGCCCTAGTGCCACTGTTGCTCGTCGGCTTATGGCTGTGGGGGCCGCAAAGCCAACTGATATCACAACGTGAAGTGGTAGCCAAAACGACAATTGCGCTGTTATTTGCTATGCTTGCCGCCGCTGCCATCGGCAGGCTGCTGCCGCACGAAAGGCCGTTCGTCGCTGGCATCGGCTATCTCTTCCTGGCGCACGCGCCAGACAGTTCCTTTCCCAGCAATCATGGTACTGCCATCTTTACCTGTGCGCTGGCATTCCTATTCTGGTATCAGATCTGGCTCGGCGGGCTGCTGATGATCGTCGCGATGGGCATCGCCTGGTCACGCGTCTATCTCGGCGTACACTGGCCATTAGACATGGTCGGTGGTTTCCTGTTAGGTCTGGTCGGCTGTCTGCTTGCCCAATGGGTATGGAACCTGTTTGGCGACTTTATCGCTGCCCAACTGACGCGTCTGTACCGTTTCCTGTTTATCTTCGCCATCCGCAAAGGTTGGGTGAAAGCATAGCTGTACAACGTAACAAAAGGGGTTACTGTCCGCTGTTTATCACACCCAACCCGTAGTGAATTGAATTAGGCGCGGCTACTCCTGTCGCCAAATCATCCGCTATGATGCACTCCCCTATAAAACCATTCAAAAGCAATGAGATGCATAGAGCCTTAACTAAAATTCAACGTGACTTGCATCACTAAACCCAATTAATTTGGGTTTTTAGCTAGATCATAAATCACTCTTAAAATATATTGCTTGGCTGATTTGGCGAGCAACGCTTTACCAGGTTACTGATTGACCACATCGGATCAACCTACCGTTGCCTAGAGGTGCTTTCAGCACAACATATTGCACCAACCCACAGCACAGGCATGAAAAACTGATAAAAAGGTAGATAACTGCCCACATCGCGCATTTGAAATGCAGTATCACCGTTGTTTCTACTGTAAATCAACATTTTACCGTCGAACATCATCTGATATTGCGTATCACCATAGGCGCTCTTACCCTTAAATTAACGTGTTCACTTCGGAGATATTTATGGACACTACACAGA
The DNA here is from genome assembly GCF_000821185.2 of Serratia symbiotica. Taxonomy (NCBI): domain Bacteria; kingdom Pseudomonadati; phylum Pseudomonadota; class Gammaproteobacteria; order Enterobacterales; family Yersiniaceae; genus Serratia; species Serratia symbiotica. The sequence goes on from NZ_CP050855.1 coordinate 1,708,160, forward strand.
CCAGCCCCCTTGCCTCTGCGGCTTCTCGCTCCACCAGCGCCTGGCGTAAAACGGACACCATGTGGATGTTGGGCCTGTATGGCACCGCCATCGGTGCCGGCGTACTGTTCTTGCCAATCAACGCAGGTATCGGCGGTTTGATTCCCCTGCTGATCATGGCTGTCATCGCCTTCCCAATGACCTTCTTTGCCCACCGTGGCCTGTGCCGTTTCGTTTTGTCCGGTAAAAACCCCGGTGAAGACATTACTGAAGTGGTGGAAGAGCATTTCGGCATCAGCGCAGGCAAATTAATCACCCTGCTGTACTTCTTCGCTATCTATCCGATCCTGCTGGTTTACAGTGTAGCAATCACCAACACTGTTGATAGTTTCATCGTCCACCAGTTGGGTATGCCCTCACCGCCTCGCGCCCTCCTGTCGCTGATGTTGATCGTCGCTCTGATGACCATCGTGCGCTTCGGTGAACAAACCATTGTGAAAACCATGAGCATCCTGGTATTCCCGTTTGTTGCCGTGCTAATGCTGCTGGCTCTGTACCTGATCCCTCACTGGAGCGGTGCTATCTTCGAGAACGTTTCACTGTCTGGCTCCATCAACACTATCGGCGATGGCCTGCTCATAACCCTGTGGCTGGCGATCCCGGTCATGGTATTCTCTTTCAACCACTCACCGATCATCTCTGCCTTTGCGGTCGCCAAGCGTGAAGAATACGGTACAAACGCCGAGAAAAAATGTTCAAGCATCCTGGCTTACGCACATATTATGATGGTGCTGACCGTGATGTTCTTCGTGTTTAGCTGCGTGCTGAGCTTGTCGCCGGAAAACCTGGCGGAAGCCAAAACACAGAACATTTCGATTCTGTCGTATCTGGCCAACCACTTTAACAACCCGATGATCGAGTACATTGCACCGATTATCGCCTTCGTCGCCATCACCAAATCCTTCCTCGGTCACTACCTGGGCGCACGTGAAGGCTTCAACGGCCTGATAACCAAATCGATAAAAAACCACAACAAAACCATCAGCACCACCAAGCTGAACCGCATTACCGGCATCTTCATGTTGGTGACCACCTGGCTGGTCGCTACCCTGAACCCCAGCATCCTGGGCATGATCGAAACCCTCGGTGGCCCGATCATCGCCATGCTGCTGTTCCTGATGCCGATGTACGCTATCCGTAAAGTGCCCGCCATGCGCAAGTACCGCGGCCACATCAGCAATCTGTTTGTGGTTGTGATGGGGTTAATCGCCATCTCCGCTATCTTGTTCAGCCTGATCGGCTAATCACTTTTGATAAAAAATTGCTGCGGCTATCAGTAGAGATTGAGGATGCAAATGATCTGATCGCCGATTTGCAGCAAGTGCTAGTGGCGTCAATCAGCCGCTCAGTAAGTGGTGTGACGCACTCGGTGATGCATACCTGCAACCTTGTAGCGCCTGCTTAATTTCATCCTTTCACCGGTGCCGTGGGTTAGCAACGTGCGATATACGCTAGTCTGTATGTGGCCCCCTTCACTGACCTGACGGAGAAACACTGATGAATTTAGCCTTATTCGATCTGGATGAAACCCTAATTGACACTGACAGCGCCAGCCTGTGGATCCGCTGGCTGGTTGCTCAGGGGGTCGCACCGGCAGAGCTGGAATTGCAGGAACAGCAACTGATGCAGCTCTATTATCAGGGCAAGCTATCAATGGAAGATTACATGCGTGCCACGCTGGCACCGCTGATCGGCCTGAACACCCAGACGGTGGCCGGTTGGGTGCAACGCTATATCCGTAGCGATATCCTGCCGCGCGTTTACCCCGCCGCCCGCCAACGCCTACAGTGGCACCGCGAGCGTGGTGACTACATTTTGGTGATTTCTGCTAACGGCGAACATTTGGTGGCACCGATCGCCGAACAGCTCGGCACAAAGGGTGCGCTGGCGATCGGCGTTGAGGTGGTCGATAACTGCTTTACTGGCAATACCTACGGCACCCTGACCTATCAGCAGGGCAAGGTTATCCGCCTACAGCAATGGCTGGCGCAGCAGCCAACGCTGAAGTTCGAACAAAGCTACGGCTATAGTGATTCAATTAACGACCAGCCGATGCTGCAATACGTCGATAGCGCTACGGTGATCAACCCCAGCAAAGAACTGGGCGCGCTGGCGGCAGAGCACGGTTGGCAGGTGTGCCGCTGGCAACGCTGAGCAGACAAGAAACGTTAGGCTGTGTCCGGCAATTGCCTGTGAACCAGTGTCGGACGATGACGGGACACCGCCTAAGCTCCTATTCCATTAGGCTCTAAGTCATTAACTGACCGGCATACGCGCGGGATCGGGGTGCTGGTACTCAAACCCCAGTTCGTCGCAAATACGGCTGCCATCCACTAGCCGTGCGCCCTGCTCCGCTTCGTCGGCAAACTGCGGCGGTTCCAGATGTAGCTGTTGCGCCATCACCGGGTAGAAATCCTGCCTGGCGGGGTGGTTCGGCGCGCACAGATTATACACATGCCCCCCCTTCGGTAGTTTCAGCAGCCGTTGAATTGCTGCCATCACATCATCTTGATGCACCAAGTTGACCCCCTGCGATCCCCCCTTGACATCAATTTTGCCCGCCAGGAAACGGCCAGGATGACGATCAGCTCCCACCAATCCCGCTAACCGCAGAATGTCTACCGAGGTGTGAGGCAGTTCATGCAGCCAGCGTTCCAGTTCGGCCAATACTCGCCCCGATGGCATGTTCGGTCGTAGCGGCGAATCCTCGCGTAGTATGCCGACGGTTTCGCCATATACCGAGGTAGAACTAATGAAAATCACTCGCGGCACACCGCTGGCCATCGCGCTGTCCACCAGTATACGCACCGCGTTGCAGTAGTTCTCGCTGCCTGCAATGCTGCGCCGGGCGGGCAACGTCACCACCAGGGCATCAACGCGCAGCAGCGAGTCCAAATCGCCCGGCTCGCAGAGCAGTTCCGGTGTCAGCACCAACTGATAACATTCAATGCCACTCATGCGCGCGGCCCCGACGCCGTCCGGCGTGGTTTTGCTGCCTACCACCTCATACCCACAGCTCATCAGCGACAAGGCCAGCGGCATGCCTAACCAACCCAAACCTATAATGGCTACCTTTTTCATCGTCTTCCTTTCTTGTGATCGCCGCATGTTAAGGCTATGCCACGCGGTATGGCGACACAATTCGCGCTCTCCCTTAGAACCTATCCCATTAGGCTATTTATTTGCCATTTTTGACCTGGGCAATGCTCACTATCTTCTCATACTCCCTGTACGCGCGGGTTGTTGCGCGCTGTCCTGGTTCAAATTGGCTGCAACAATGTGCACCTACTGGGATAGGCTTTTCGGCTAAATTATGTTTAGCTAATAATCCAACCGGTTTCAATAAATTAAATTTATGCCGGTAAAAAAGGGTTGCATGATAGCTGGCGAATAGTTTAGTTTGTTCAGCAATTCAGCTTATTGCGATCTATACAGAGAAAACATTATGACACGCGTTCAGTTCAACCACCCTCATCACCATCACCCTGGCTAGTCTTTCAGGCGATGTGTGCTGGAAGATAGTTTTTTAATCTTCCAGTGGCGCGCAGAACGCAAGAGAAGCCCCCGGAAGAAATCTTCCGGGGCTTTTTTTTGGCTCAGGATAGACAGAAAATAAAAATTTTTAGATAAATTTCATGAAATTACAACTTAGACAGAGGTTACCATGCTGGACAAAACACGGTTACGCCTAGCCATGCAGAAATCGGGCCGCCTGAGCGAAGGATCTCAAGAACTACTGGCGCGCTGCGGTATCAAAATCAATCTGCAACAGCAACGCCTGATCGCCTTCGCGGAAAATATGCCGATCGATATCCTGCGTGTACGCGATGACGATATCCCTGGCCTGGTGATGGACGGCGTGGTCGATCTGGGCATCATTGGTGAAAACGTGCTGGAAGAAGAGCTGCTCAATCGCCGCGCCCAGGGCGAAGATCCGCGCTATCTCACCTTGCGCCGCCTGGACTTCGGCGCTTGCCGTTTGTCGCTTGCTACCCCGCTCGACAGTGAATATATCAACCCACAAAGCTTACAAGATGCCCGTATCGCCACCTCGTACCCTCACCTACTAAAGCAGTACCTCGACAAGCAAGGCGTGCGCTTCAAATCCTGCCTGCTAAACGGTTCAGTCGAGGTGGCCCCCCGCGCGGGCCTGGCCGACGCTATCTGTGATCTGGTCTCCACCGGTGCCACATTGGAAGCCAATGGCCTGCGTGAAGTAGAAGTGATCTACCGCTCCCAAGCCTGCTTAATCCAACGTGATGGCGCAATGCCAGAAAACAAACAGCAACTTATCGACCGTCTGATGACGCGTATTCAAGGGGTGATCCAAGCACGTGGATCCAAGTACATCATGTTGCATGCGCCCAGTGAACACCTAGACGATATCGTCGCACTGCTGCCGGGTGCTGAACGCCCGACCGTTCTACCGTTGGCCGGCGCGCAGAACCACGTGGCGATGCACATGGTCAGCAGCGAAACCCTGTTCTGGGAAACCATGGAAAAACTGAAAGCGCTCGGTGCCAGCTCCATTCTGGTATTGCCCATTGAGATGATGATGGAATAAAGCCATGTCGAACTTTAATACCCTGATCAATTGGGCGCAGTGTAGCGACGACCAGCGCAGCGCACTGCTGATGCGCCCGGCGATCTCCGCCTCCGACAGCACCACCCGCTCAGTGCGCGAGATCCTCGACAACGTGCAGGCCAACGGCGACCAAGCGCTGCGCGAATACAGCGCCCACTTTGATAAAACCGAGGTCGATGCGTTGCGCGTCAGCGCCGCACAGATCGCCGCCGCCAGCACACGGCTGGGCGAGGAGATCAAGCAAGCGATAGCGGTGGCTATTGCCAATGTAGAAACCTTTCACCATGCGCAACAACTACCAAGGGTCGATATTGAAACCCAGCCCGGTGTGCGTTGCCAGCAGATAACCCGGCCGATCGATTCGGTCGGGCTGTATATTCCCGGCGGCTCGGCCCCGCTACTCTCCACCGTATTGATGCTGGCGATACCGGCGCGCATCGCTGGCTGCCACCGGGTGGTGCTATGCTCGCCGCCGCCGATTGCCGATGAGATCCTCTATGCCGCGCAACGGTGTGGCGTGCAGGAGGTATTTCAGATCGGTGGCGCACAGGCGATCGCCGCCATGGCTTTCGGCACCGATTCCGTGCCACGGGTGGCGAAGATCTTTGGACCGGGTAATGCCTTCGTCACCGAGGCCAAACGCCAGATCAGCCAGCGGCTGGACGGTGCGGCGATCGATATGCCGGCTGGTCCTTCCGAAGTGCTAGTGATCGCCGATGCCGGTGCCACTCCAGCGTTTGTCGCTGGCGATCTGCTGTCACAGGCCGAGCATGGTGCGGACTCACAAGTGCTCCTGCTGACACCCGATGCCGCGATGGCGCAGGCAGTAGCCGATGCAGTAACACACCAATTGGTCGGGTTGCCGCGTGCGGAAACCACCCGCCAGGCATTAGCCCACAGCCGTTTGATCGTGACACAAGATTTGGCACAATGTGTGGCGATCAGTAACCAGTACGGCCCTGAGCACCTGATCATTCAGACCCGTAACGCCCGTGATCTGGTGGACAGCATCACCAATGCCGGCTCGGTGTTTCTCGGCGACTGGTCGCCGGAATCTGCGGGCGATTATGCTTCCGGGACCAACCACGTATTGCCGACCTACGGCTACACCGCGACCTGCTCTAGTCTGGGGCTGGCGGACTTTCAGAAACGCATGACGGTGCAGGAGCTTACCCCACAGGGCTTGATGGGTCTGGCCACCACGATTGAAACGCTGGCGAGCGCCGAGCAGTTGATCGCCCACAAAAACGCGGTAACTCTGCGTGTCGCTGCCCTAAAGGAGCAAGCATGAGCATTGAAAACCTGGCGCGTACCAACGTTCGCGAGCTGACGCCTTATCAATCGGCGCGCCGCCTCGGCGGTAGCGGTGATGTGTGGCTGAATGCCAATGAATACCCCATTGCCCCAGCGTTCCAACTGACCGCACAGACCTTCAACCGCTACCCGGAGTGCCAACCAGCACAGGTGATTGAACGCTACGCCGCTTATGCCGGGGTGAAAAAGGAGCAGGTGCTGGTCAGCCGTGGTGCCGATGAAGGCATCGAGCTGCTGATCCGCACTTTCTGCCAGCCCAGCAAGGACGCGATGCTATTCTGCCCGCCGACCTACGGCATGTATGCCGTTAGCGCTGAGACTTGCGGCGTGGAGCGGCGCATGGTGGCGGCAAAACAGGATTGGCAGTTAGATTTGCCAGCCATCGCCGACAACCTGGACAACGTGAAGCTGGTCTACGTCTGCAACCCAAACAACCCGACCGGCAACCTGATCGACCCCGACGATCTGCGCCGCCTGCTGGAGATGACCAAAGGCAAGGCGATCGTTGCCGTTGACGAGGCTTATATTGAGTTTTGTCCGCAGGCCAGCCTGGCTGGCTGGCTGAGCGACTATCCGCACCTGGCTTGCCTGCGCACCTTGTCGAAAGCCTTTGCGCTGGCCGGTCTGCGCTGCGGTTTTGTCCTCGGGAACGAAACGTTGATCGCCCTGCTGCTGAAGGTGATCGCACCTTATCCACTACCGACACCCGTGGCTGATATCGCCACTCAAGCACTGAGCAGCGAGGGGATCGTTTTGATGCGTCAGCAGGTTAGCGAGATTGCAACCCACCGCCGCTGGCTGCAACAGGCACTGCAAAACTGCGCTGGCGTAGAACAGGTGTTCACCAGCGACAGTAATTATTTGCTGGTGCGTTTCACCGCTGCACGTCAGGTATTTAACCATCTGTCGGCTCAAGGCATTATCGTAAGAAACCAACATCAACAGCCTGGATTATCCGGCTGCCTGCGCATCACCATAGGCACCCGTGACGAATGCCAACGCCTGGTTGACGCGCTAACCACCGCCAATGAGACTTGCCAGGAGCGAATGTGAGCCAAAAAATCCTCTTTATTGACCGTGATGGCACGCTGATTGCCGAGCCACCGGAAGACTTCCAGGTCGACTGCCTGGACAAGCTGGCGTTGGAGCCAGAGGTGATCCCTGCGCTACTGACGTTGCAACAGGCGGGCTATCAGTTGGTGATGATCACCAACCAGGATGGGCTGGGTAGCGCCCGTTTCCCACAGGAATCCTTTGATCCGCCACACCATCTGATGATGCAGATCTTCCGTTCGCAGGGTATCCACTTCGCCGATATCCTGATCTGCCCGCACTTACCAACAGACAACTGTGACTGCCGTAAGCCGAAAACTGCGCTGGTGAGGGGCTATCTCGAAGCGGGCGTGATGGATAGCACCTACAGCTACGTGATTGGCGATCGGCTAACCGATATGCAGTTGGCGGAAAATATGGGCATCCAGGGGCTACGCTACCAGCGTGAAACGCTGGGCTGGAAAGCAATCATTCGCCAGTTGACCCAGCGTGACCGCCATGCCCAGGTTAACCGAGTCACCAAAGAGACGCAGATCGAGGTCAATGTCTGGCTGGATCGTGAAGGTGGCAGCAAGATCAAAACTGGCGTCGGCTTCTTCGACCACATGCTAGACCAGATTGCCACCCACGGTGGCTTGCGCATGGATATCGACGTCAAAGGCGACCTGTATATCGACGATCACCACACGGTGGAAGATACCGGTCTGGCGCTCGGCGAGGCGTTGAACAAGGCACTGGGTGATAAACGTGGCATCGCGCGCTTCGGCTTTATGCTGCCGATGGATGAATGCCTGGCGCGCTGCGCGCTAGATATTTCCGGCCGCCCACACCTGGAGTATAAGGCCGAGTTCAGCTACCAGCATGTCGGCGATCTCAGTACCGAAATGGTCGAGCATTTCTTCCGTTCGCTGTCCTACACCATGGGCTGCACGCTGCACCTGAAAACCAAAGGTAAGAACGACCACCACCGGGTGGAAAGTCTGTTCAAGGTGTTTGGCCGCACGCTGCGCCAGGCGATCCGCGTTGACGGTGAGACCTTGCCAAGCTCAAAAGGAGTGCTGTGATGAAGGTGGTGATCCTAGATACCGGCTGTGCCAACCTGTCTTCTGTCATCTACGCAGTACAGCGTTTGGGTTACCAGCCGAAAGTGAGCCGCGTTCCAGAGATCGTGCGGCACGCCGACAAGCTATTGCTGCCCGGTGTGGGCACCGCACAGGCGGCGATGAACCAATTGCAACAGCGCGCGCTGATTGACTTGATCAAAGCCTGCTCCCAGCCGGTGCTGGGCATTTGCCTCGGTATGCAACTACTGGCGGCAAGCAGTGAAGAGAACGGCGGCATCAGCACACTGGGCATCATCGACACCCCGGTAAAGCAAATGGCTGACTACGGTCTGCCATTGCCGCATATGGGCTGGAATCGGATCTCTGTGCAGGCGGGACACCCGTTATTCCGTGGCATCAAGGACGGTGCCTATTGCTACTTTGTTCACAGCTATGCGATGCCGATATGCCCAAGCACCATCGCCCAAGCCAACTACGGCGCACTTTTCAGCGCCGCCGTGCAAAAAGACAACTTCTTCGGCGTGCAGTTTCATCCAGAGCGTTCTGGAAAAACCGGCGCACAATTGTTGAAAAACTTTCTGGAGATGTAAGCAGCATGATTATTCCCGCTTTAGATTTGATCGACGGCAAAGTGGTGCGTTTGCATCAGGGCGATTACCGCCAGCAACGTGACTACGGCAAGGATCCGCTGCTGCGCTTGCAGGATTATCAACGGCAAGGTGCACAATTGCTGCACTTGGTTGACCTAACCGGTGCCAAGACGCCAACGGCACGCCAAATCCCACTGCTGCGCAAGCTGCTGGCAGGGGTTGATCTGCCGGTACAGGTCGGCGGCGGTATCCGCAACGAGCAGGATGTAGCCACCTTACTGGAGGCCGGTGCCACCCGTGTGGTGATTGGCTCCACCGCAGTGAAGCAACCCCGCTGGGTGCAGAGCTGGCTCACCGGCTACGGCAGCGACGCCGTAGTGCTGGCGCTGGATGTGCGTATTGACGCGCAAGGCAGCAAGCGCGTGGCCATCAGCGGCTGGCAGGAGAACTCCAGCGCCACGCTGGAGCAGGTGATTGAGCAGTTCCTGCCCTACGGCCTGAAGCATGTGCTGTGCACCGACATTTCGCGCGATGGCACCCTGGCTGGCTGTAACGTGGCACTGTATCAGGAAATCACCCACTGTTACCCACAGGTCGCCTTTCAAGCCTCCGGTGGCATCGGTAGCCAGGAGGATCTCGCCCAACTACGTGGCAGTGGCGTTGCCGGAGTGATCGTTGGGCGCGCTCTGTTGGAAGGGAAATTTAGCGTTGAGGAGGCGATCGCATGCTGGCAAAACGGATAATCCCCTGTCTGGATGTCAAAGATGGGCAAGTAGTGAAAGGCGTACAGTTCCGTAACCACGAGATCATCGGTGATATCGTACCACTGGCACAACGCTATGCGCAGGAAGGGGCTGATGAGTTGGTGTTTTACGATATCACCGCCTCCTCCGCGAGCCGGGTGGTGGATAAAAGCTGGGTATCACGGGTAGCAGAAGTGATCGATATTCCCTTCTGCGTTGCCGGTGGCATCAAAAGTGCTGAGGACGCCAGCCAGATCCTCTCCTTCGGTGCCGACAAGATCTCCATTAATTCACCGGCACTGGCCGATCCTGATTTGATTAGCCGCCTGGCGGATCGCTTCGGCGTGCAGTGCATCGTAGTAGGTATCGATACCTGGTTCGACAGTGAAACCGGCAAATATCACGTCAACCAATATACCGGCGACGAGCGCCGTATCCGCGTCACCCAGTGGGAAACCCTGGACTGGGTGCAGGAAGTACAGCGCTGCGGGGCTGGCGAAATTGTGCTAAACATGATGAACCAAGATGGCATGCGCAACGGCTACGATCTGCAACAACTGCGCCGGATGCGTGATGTGTGCAAAGTGCCGTTGATCGCCTCTGGCGGTGCTGGCACCCTGGAGCACTTCCTGGCAGCCTTCCGTGATGCGGACATCGACGGCGCTCTGGCGGCTTCAGTGTTCCACAAACAAATCATTAATATCGGCGAACTAAAAAAGTTTCTGGCCGAACAAGGCGTGGAGATCCGCGTGTGTTAACCGACCCACAGAACAACCCACTAGACTGGGAAAAGACCGCTGGCTTGATACCAGCTATCGTACAACATGCTGTCTCTGGCGAAGTGCTGATGCTGGGCTATATGAATCAGGCCGCGCTGGCGATAACCGAGCAGAGTGGTAAAGTCACCTTTTTTTCACGCACTAAACAGCGGCTGTGGACCAAAGGCGAAAGCTCTGGCCACTTTCTCAACGTCGTCAGCATCACCCCGGATTGTGACAAAGATACGCTGCTGATTTTGGTCAATCCCATTGGCGCAACCTGCCATCTGGGCAACAGTAGTTGTTTCTACCCGGCCACCAGCGACTGGAGCTTTTTGTATCAGTTGGAACAACTGCTAGCGAAGCGCAAAACCGCCAGCCCAGGCAGCTCTTACACCGCTAGCCTGTACGCCAGCGGTACCAAGCGCATCGCACAAAAAGTCGGAGAGGAAGGTGTGGAAACCGCGCTGGCTGCCACGGTCAATGACCGTGAGGAGCTGACTAACGAAGCCTCGGATCTGATTTACCACTTAATGGTGTTGTTGCAAGACCAGGAACTGGACTTGAGCAAAGTGATTGGCCGGCTGCGTGAGCGGCATCAAAGATAGTTTGAAAGACATCGGTGATACAGGCAATAAAAAAGCCGCCGGGTTTAACCTCGGCGGCTTTTTTATTGTTCAACGGCAGGGATTATTACATCCATTCGGTATGGAACACACCTTCTTTATCGATGCGTTGGTAAGTATGAGCACCGAAGTAGTCACGCTGTGCCTGGATCAGGTTGGCAGGCAGCACCGCTGAACGGTAGCTGTCGTAGTAAGCGATCGCCGCAGAGAAGGTGGGGGTAGGGATGCCATTTTGCACCGCATAAGATACCACGTCACGCAGTGACTGCTGGTATTCATCAGCGATCTGCTTGAAGTAAGGTGCCAGCAGCAGGTTGGCGATATCGGCATCAGCGGCGTAAGCATCGGTAATTTTTTGCAGGAACTGGGCGCGGATGATGCAACCCGCGCGGAAGATCTTGGCAATCTCACCGTAGTGCAGCTCCCAGTTGTTTTCCTTAGAGGCGGCTTTCAACTGAGAGAAGCCCTGCGCATAAGAAACGATTTTGCCCAAATACAGCGCACGACGCACTTTCTCGATAAATTCGGCTTTGTCACCGCTAAACGGCGTGACTTTAGGGCCGCTCAGCACCTTAGCAGCCGCAACACGCTGGTCTTTCAGTGAGGACAGGTAACGTGCGAACACGGATTCGGTGATCAGTGACAAGGGTTCGCCCAGATCCAGAGCGCTCTGGCTGGTCCATTTGCCAGTACCTTTGTTGGCCGCTTCGTCCAGGATCACATCTATCAGGTAGTGACCCTCTGCGTCTTTCTTGGTGAAGATGTCTTTGGTGATATCGATCAGGTAACTGTTCAGTTCACCTTGGTTCCATTCGGCAAAAGTCTCTGCCAACTGTTCGTTGCTGAGGTTCAACGCCTGCTTCAACAGCGAGTAGGCTTCCGCGATCAGTTGCATGTCGCCATACTCGATGCCGTTATGCACCATCTTGACATAGTGGCCGGCACCGTCAGCGCCAATATAGGTCACACAAGGCTCGCCTTCCGCTACTGCGGCGATTTTCTTCAGGATCGGTGCCACCAGTTCGTAGGCTTCTTTCTGGCCACCAGGCATAATGGAAGGCCCTTTCAGCGCGCCCTCTTCTCCCCCGGAAACGCCAGTGCCAATAAAGTTGAAGCCCTGATCAGACAGTTCTTGGTTACGGCGCAGGGTATCCTGGTAGTAGGTATTGCCACCATCGATCAAAATGTCGCCTTTATCCAGGTGCGGCGTTAAGGAAGCAATGGTGTTGTCCGTGGCTTCGCCCGCTTTAACCATCAGCAAAATACGGCGCGGTTTTTCCAGCGATTCGACAAACGCTTCGACGCTATAGTATGGAACCAGGTTCTTGCCTGGGTTCTCAGCGATAACTTCATCCGTCTTGTCGCCTGAACGGTTAAAGATGGAAACGGTATAACCACGGCTTTCAATGTTCAGTGCCAAATTACGGCCCATCACCGCCATGCCGACAACACCGATTTGTTGTTTGGACATTTAGGAACTCCTGTCTGAGGATGACACCTGTTAACGACCCACGGCCAACAGGTTTCGACGCGGCGAATATGTTAACTCAGGATGGCAGTGCGCGGGTAGTGATTGGTGCTATAGGTCACATTTTTGCGATGCATAAACCTTGAAAAAAAGCAGTTTGTTTATTTTATGAACAATTGCTGATCAGTTGATGGTACAACTCGATATAGCTTTCCGCCATACGCTCGGAGGTGAACAAAGTCTGAAAGCGTTTGGCGGCGTTTTCGCCATAGCGCTGTGCCTGCTCAGGATCTTGCCATAATGTGTCCATCGCCGCGCGCAGTGCTTGCGGGTTGGACGGCGGCACAACAATGCCGGTTTCCTGATCGATATTGATATAAGTGGTTCCTGTACCAATCTCACTTGAGATCAGCGGCTTACCATACATAGCCCCCTCAAGCAAGGTTATGCCAAAGGCTTCAGAGCGCAGATGGGACGGAAACACCACGCTATAGCATAATTGCAACAATGCAGCTTTATGTTCATCAGGCAGTGCTCCAAGGAAGTGAATGTTTTTCAATCCCAGATCCTGCGCCTGTTGCTTGAGTGCCGCTTCGATAGGGCCAGCACCGATAATGACCAATGGGAAGTCAGTGTGCTGAATGGCTTTCAGCAAAATATGCAGACCTTTGTAATAGCGGAATGCGCCAACAAACAAGAAAAAACGCTCGCCAACTTGCCGACGCCAATACGCCAGGTGAACCTCATCAGCAACAGGATAAGACTTTTTATCCAGGCCATAGGGAATGACTTTTACCTTGGATAAATACTTTTGCAGTACCGGGCTGGTCTTAACATAGTTTGGAGAGGCGGCAACAATACAATCGACAGAGTTCAAAAATTTGTCCATCAATGGCGCGTAAATTTTCAATGCTATTTGTTGCTTAACAATATCCGAGTGATAGCTCACTATCGTTGGCTTTTTTATCCCGGTAATAAAGTGCAACAAATCCATGAATGGGTAAGGGAAATGGTAATGAATGATATCTGCCTTAGCCGCCAGCGCTTTAAATTTACTTATTGCGCTCATCGAAAAGGGGGTGGATGCCACTTCAAAATCGCAGGCGGCATAGTAAGCCACATGTTTTCCAACCCGTTCATTATCGATATCGCCACGCGTGCTGAGAGACAATATCGTCGATTCAATCTGGTGACGCACACCGGCTTCACTTAATTGAAAAATAACCTGCTCTATACCACCAAATGAATCTGGGTAATAAGTTTTATAAAAATGCAGAACTTGCAACATGAAAATTTCAAACCTGCTGGTAAGCGAAAAGAGTTTCTTGTGCACAGCGTTGCCAAGAAAATTGTTTTGCCTGATTTATCCCGTTGATCCTCGCCTGCTCACGCCAGGCGTCATCTTCAATGCTTTTTTGGATAAGTTCAGTGAGTGTGTCAACATCCATTGCCGCACACATTAATGCGCAGTCGCCAGCCACTTCAGGTAATGATGCACTGTCAGAACAAACCACCGGTATGCCGGATGCCATTGCCTCCAGCACTGGTAATCCAAATCCTTCATACAGCGACGGAAATAGGAAACTGCGAGCGCCGGCAAATAGGTACGGCAACACTGCGGACTTCGCGTAGCCCAGATAATGCAGCCAGCCAGCATTTTCAGCACGTTCGAAACGCTGGTGCAACCCTGCGCTGCTCCACCCCTCGAATCCACTGATAACCAAAGGAATAGCCAGACGCAATGCCAACGGCAAACGCTCGTAAGCATCCAGCAGTGTTTCAATATTTTTTCGCGGCTCTATAGAGCCGGTAAACAAACAGTAGTGATCAGCTTTTAAACCGAGCGGGGCTAAAAACGGCTTAAGCTCATCAGCTTCACGTGGATAAAAATCATCGCTACTGGCTAGCTTAGCGGCATACACTTGGCTCAAAGGCAGATTAAAATACTCAGCCAATTCAAGGCGCGTGAATTCGGAGTCCGTTATAAGAATATCGGCGCGCTTAATCGTCAGCAGCAGTTCTTTCTGCATAAAACGGACACGTTCCGCCGGATGACATTGTGGCCAAGTAAATACCGAGAGATCATGAAAAGTCGCTAGGCAGCGATCGACATTGGGCGGCAAATAAAAATTAGGACTGTGGTAGATCGCATCCGGGTATTTTCTGAGCGTATGCGTTTTTAACCAGGGGGCAGTCAAGCGATATAATTCTGAAGCAAAATGGCTTTTTTGTAGCCGCCGACGCAGCCCCTGAACTGCGGAAGTCGTCTCCCTGGCAGTAGGGATCTGTCGGCTTAAATGACGCCCCTGAAGAAATAAAAGCTCAGATATCTCTGAGCTTTCTTGCAGGCAGTTGGCTAATTCATAAGCATACCGGCCAATCCCGGTCAAAGGAAATTTAATCGGGTCAGTACCAAATATAACTTTCATTATCCGTTTTCCAGCATCCAGCCTAATGTTTCTTCTAGAGGTGGTGTCTGCCATTCGCCGATGATGGCACGCAATTTAGTTGCATCCCCACACAGGCGTTTCACTTCGTTCGGGCGAACAAAAGCAGGGTTCACTCGGATCTCTAAGGAATGACCAGTGATCTTTTCACAGAACCTGATCGCCTCACGCAGAGAATAGGTTTTACCCGAGCATACATTGATCGTTTCACCTAGCGGCCTCATTTGCAGCAGCGCTACGTAGGCTTTACTTAAAGCGCGCACATCGGTGAAATCACGCCAAACGTCGATATTCCCTAATTCAATCATTGCCGCATTCTCTTTATAGTGCTTGACAAGCTTCGGCAGCAGGAAATTATCAGCCTGACCAACACCAGTGTAATTAAAGGGCCTGGTAATAAATATCGGCAATTTATCCGACCAAAGCTTAGCCATGTATTCCATCGCCAGCTTGCTGACCGCATAATCATTCAGCGGATCTGTGGGCGTGGTCTCTGCCAACCGCCCACCAATGCTATTACCGTATACATTAGCACTGCTAGCAATCAGTATCGCATCCAGCGGATGGCCACTGCGGTACACTGCTTGCAGTAAGTTACGAGTGCCGATGACATTGACGTTATAGAATGCGTTTGCGTCACCATGACCGACAAAGGCAATGGCGGCCAGATGAACAATCACATCTGGCTTCACTTGTTCAATGGCATCGTTTAATGCATGCGCATCCAGCAGATTAACCTGTAAATAATCCGTTTGGCATGAAGGCAGCGATCCCAAACCAAAAACACGGTATCCGGCAGCGGATAATTCCGCTGCCACATAGTGGCCGGTAAAGCCATTAATGCCGGTAATCAGCGCGCGTTTGCCGCTGCCAAACATCAAAATGAGAACCCATTCTGATTACGGCGAATATCTTGCTCAACCATCATCTGGCATAACTGCTCCAGATTGGTTTTTGGCTGCCACCCCAAAATTTCTTTGGCGCGTTCAGGATTGCCGATCAACAGTTCAACCTCGGCTGGGCGGTAGAATTTGGCATTGACGCGAACCCGCGTTTTGCCCGTCGCCACATCGATACCCACTTCTTGCTCTTCTTTACCCTCAAAACGCAAGGTCATGCCCGCAGCTTTAAAAGCCATAGACACGAAATCACGCACGGTTTCGGAACGGTTGGTCGCCAGCACGAAGGTATCCGGCTGTTCGGCCTGCAACATACGCCACATACCTTCTACATATTCCTTGGCAAAGCCCCAATCCCGCTTCGCGTCCATATTGCCCAGCTCTAGCACCGCCAGTTGACCTAATTTAATCTTGGCGACGGAATCAGTAATCTTGCGGGTAACAAATTCCCGGCCACGCAAAGGGGATTCATGATTGAACAAAATACCGCTGGAGGCGAAAATGCCGTAGCTTTCACGGTAATTGATGGTCATCCAGTGTGCGTATAGCTTCGCCACGCCATATGGGCTGCGCGGATAGAATGGCGTATCTTCTTTTTGCGGTACCGCTTGCACCAAACCAAACATTTCAGAGGTTGATGCCTGGTAAAAGCGAATTTTGGGATTAACGATACGGATTGCTTCCAACAAATTTACTGGGCCAATACCTGTAATTTCAGCTGTGGTGATTGGCTGTTCGAATGAAACGCCAACAAAGCTCTGCGCCGCCAGGTTATACACTTCGGTGGCCCCTGTTTGCTGCAACAGACGAATGCTGGTGGAAAGATCGGTCAAATCGTACTCAACCAAGTTCAAATTTGGGTGCTTAGCAATACCCAATTCTTCAATACGCCAGAAATTGACAGAACTGGTACGGCGATAGGTTCCATAAACCACGTAGCCTTTTTCCAACAGCAGTTCAGCAAGATAAGCGCCGTCTTGGCCGGTGATACCAGTAATTACTGCAATCTTTTGCACTGAAATATTCCTATTTTAGATCAAAAAAACATGACTACGCGTCCAATAACTCAGCCATCCATTGCGGCACGGCTTCATTCTCTTTCTCGAACCCTAACAGCAGGTTTTCCTTAAATCCGCAGGTTCTTTCGTAATGTTTCTCGCGTAAAAATAGCTCATGGTACTTCTCTGGATGTTTACGGTAAAGCAGAACATCTTTCTGGAAAAAACGTGCGCGAATAGCCGATGACTCACGCTCTTTTGAACGCAGTTGTGCCGGATGGAATACGTCAACATCTTTGGCGTAAGGCACCATGCCTAATTGCTGCATGCGCCAACCAAAATCCGTGTCCTCACGGAAATGAGGATGATCAAACTGTAAATCGAACCCCCCCAGATAATTGAATACGGTGCTTCTGACCATCAGGTTGGCAGTCATAAAACCGATGCCTTCAAACCCGACGTTGGTCACCAGCCGCCAGTTTTCATCACAGTGATTATCTGAAGTGATCATCCCCTCAATGCCTACAACACCTTTAATATCGAAATATTTACGGGCATTGGCTAGCCAGTTTGGATTAGGCCGACAATCGTCGTCAGTAAAGGCAATCACTTTCCCCTGCGCTAACAGGGCACCGGTATTCCTTGCTCTGACAGCCCCTTTAACCGGGGAATGGTAATAGCAAAGAGGAAAACCGAAATCAGAGTCACGAGCAAACCAAGGCTGCTCACTTTGATCGATAATGATGACCTCAAAATCGCGCTCTACCTGTTTCTGCAAACAGTCAACCAGAATCAGTAGTTGATCCGGGCGTTCATAGCTTGGGATCACCACAGAAAAACAAGGCTGCGGTTGGTTCGACCACTGAGCGCGAGAAGAGAACATTCGGCCAACAACATCAGAGATACGTTCCCATGCATAACCGCTTTCTACACAGGCACGAGCTGCGGCGCCAACTTTGCCACGGTATTCCTGGTCAAACAAAGCCCGAATAGCGGTGGCGAATGCCTCTTTCGTCGGATCAACCACCAGCATAGCATTCAAGCCACCAGTATCAATACCGCGAGCACCGATCTTGGTGGTTACTGTTGGCATCGCCATCGACATGAAGTCGAACATTTTGATGTTGGTACCCGAACCCGAGAACATTGGGTTTACCGCCATGTCAGCAGCGGATAACCACAGCGCCTTATCTTCCTCATTCAGCATGCCGGTAACACGTACGTTCTTGTGATTAACTTTTTCAACAATACTACCAACCCCACCAGCAATGATGAACGTCACTTCAGGAACGGCAGGAGCCAACATATTGACGATGAATTTGGCGGCTTCGGCGTTCGGTTCGTATGCACTACCAATAAAAATGACCAGCTTGTCCTCGGCGGAGTAATTTAATGCCATTTTTGCCGCCGCGCGTTCTTCGTCTCCCGGCACAGGATGCGTAAACGCCATTACACCATTAGGCACCACCCGCATTTTTTCCACCGAGAACTCATATACGCGACTAAAACGTAGCAGGTCTTCCTGCGAACACGCCAATATGAGATCCGCTCGCTGACCAAGCAGGTATTCGTCGGCAATAACCTGACGAATTGCCGCTAACTCGGCAGCATTACTTTCATCAAACAGCTGTGCGCGCAAATACCCTTCGATGTTATGTGAGTCATAAACTACAACTTTACCCTGCAATAAGCTGGGGTCGATAAGTGGATAAACCCAAGGATGGGAAAACACCACCACTTCGGCCTGCTTGATATTTTCCAGAACGCCTGCCAGATAATCAGGTGATAAATGCCCCTGCTGACTGAATATGACATCAATGACCGTTTTGCCGTTAGCCCGGACGGCCCACTCGTTCGCTGCCAAATGATGTTCCTGGCTCAGCGGAATATTAATCTCTTCCAGGCTAGGGCTAAGCTGATGCCGGCGATACTTTTCACCCGGCCAATCATAGGAACCAACATAGGTCGCTTTTACGTCTTGCCCCAAATTGTGATAAAGCCCCAGCAAGCGCAATCGGCCACCGCCAATAGGCGGATCGATCGGCTGCATATCTGCAACACTCACATTGAGATGCATTTGCTTTATCATGACCTGAGGAGCCATGGCGGCGGAAATAAGCTGTTTGCCAACGGTTGACCAGCACATCCCCTGAATCATCTCATAGCCCTGTTGACCCATAGCAGTCGCAGAAGACGTATTATTGAACAGCCACTCAAACCCCCCGCACAACGCCTCAGGGGTAGGCTCACAGATAAACCCAGTTTTCAGGTGTTTAACAAAGTAGGTTGGCTCACCTGAATCGGTGCAGGTAATGATCGGCTTGGCGCTGGAGAATCCTTCCAACGTCACGTATCCGTAGTCTTCTTTCTTAGGAACAAAAGCGATCGCCAAAGCATTGGCGTAATAACCCAGCAGTTCTTCATCACTCAGACGGCCAACAAACTCAATCCGGCTGTCACCTGCGGCCAGATCCTTAAGCTCCCGCTCAGTTTCCCCCGTACCTGCGATAACGAGCCGGAGCGGCAATGAAGAAGCCTTAATGGCATTAATAGCAAGATCAACGCGTTTCCAGGGATGCAAACGTCCAGGCAAGAAGAAATAATCCCCTGTTTTACCCTGTTTGAAACCATTAACGCCCAGTGGCGGGTGTATGACATCCGAGTGAATGCCACACCAGCGGTAGAGACGATTGGAAACTTCATGACCAATGGTGAATCTGGCCTTCACTTTCGATATCGCCTCAAAGTCCCATTGGTGTAACATCGCCCGTTCAGCAAGGCGAATGGGATCGTGACCGGGGAAGGTTTCGTAAAACATGTCATCAAACACTCGTACCGTATGCACTAGATACATTACGTGGTTAGGATGATTAACAGCATAAGTTGGCGTTTTGGTAGAGACGACTGCATCAAAACGGCTGAGATCCAATTCACGACAGTGTTGATAGTTTTTGCCAATCTGCTCGAAGGAGGATTCGTCGGCAATGACCGGTACAGTTTCCGCCTCACACCCTATTTCGATTAACCCCGCCAATAATCCCTGGTAGAGACGTTCAGCACCGCCTACCTCTCCCTGTGCGGACTCTGTCGTTAATACGGCAACACGTAACCCTTTGAACTGCTCAAGTTCAGCGTATTGATTACAGTAGTTCACTGCTGACCTCTTTCGTCTTTGGTGGCTTTAAGCTCGTCCTTAATTCTGCTGTGTAATTCGTCAAGACTCAGCGAATTAGATGACTTAAATGAAAAAAATGCGTGGCTTTGCCCTGCCAGCATTTCATTTACTGAGAAGGGGGTTCGCGTGCTGCTACCAACCAGAACTTTGAGATAGAGTTTGTGTAATACGAAATACAGTCCCATCTTCTTGGCAGTAATGACAGTGTAATATCTCAGCCTTTGGTTATTGTTGAAAATTCGAATCAGCTTGCTTCCACCACGGCTAAACAAACACGCCTTCTGCTCCCTGCCATTCTTGCCATTTATTATCCACCCCAGCAAACGGACTGGCGCGCTAACGCGCCACGATGTACTGTTGTAAATTTGCTCAATATGATTTTTACACAGGCTGATTTCATGTTCAAGATCTCGGATACGCTTCAGGGAAGCTTCATGAACCTTAGAAAAATCGTCAAACTTCTGCATTTCCTTTTCCACATTCTTTAAGGCAATAAATTCACTGAAAGTTTGATAATTATCAAATATATTAGGTGGATACTTAAACGATGGTAAGAGTTCTTGATGTTCAATTGAAACATAAAAACGGTTGAGACCATCAGCATAAGCAAACAGGTAGTTTTTATCTATCAGCAGCTCTTCAATTTCCAAGTATGTTTCTGTTTGAGTATTAGGAAATGTCGATTCAACTACCACAACCCACGGGCGATATTTATCCCAATCATTCCCCTTAAGCACGGATAATTCAGAACCTTCAACGTCAATTTTTAAAAAATGGATATTCTCAGGTTGGAACTCAACGCATATGTCTGCTAACGTCCTTACCGCAACCTTACGCCATTGCCCTTTGTATCCCTCAGCCTTATGGGCTTTAACAATGTTTTTGTCAAGGGTATCCCAGCCCCGGATATCGCATTCCCAGATTTCTAATTCACCCACACTTTCATTCAATGCGCAGTTCAAATTAATATCTTGAGGCCGATCGGTAACCAGCTCACGAAAATGCCCACAGTTCGGTTCAATGTTTATGCCACGCCACCCTTGATTATAGAATGAATGCGTCACAGAGTCGCTAACAGGATCGTTAGCACCAACATCAATGTAGAATCCATTTTCAACATTTTTCAGTGCTTTCCAAAGCATCACGTCTTCTAAATTCTGGGCATATGAAATAAAAGTCATTTCGTATAAACTCCTACTTTTGGGTCTAACCAGGTCAGTCCGACAAAATTGGCTTTATCAATATTGACGACATTGAAAAGTAAGGCTAAGTCACGCCACTCATAATTATTGACTAAATGAGTATCAGTACTTACAAGGGCGGTCTGTATAGAGTAGCTTCCCGATCCAAGATTAACATCGAAACTGAAATCATAAACCAATATTGTTCCAGCCTTTACATTATCGACGACACTATTTTTGAGATCAGTATTGGTACCATACAGCACCTGCCCCAAGCGATCCTTAATTCCATATCCCAAAACTAAACGAGGAATATCTTCATTAACCTTGACTTCAATATGTAAAGTTACAGCCTGACCAACATTGACTATTTCTACCGGTTTATTGTTTTTATCTAATAAACTAATCTCAAAAACCTCCGCCTCACCGGTACCCGAGATAGTCTGTATTTTTCCCTCAGGGGTGATTTTTTGCTCTACCTTCTGGTTCTGTTTTGCCGCAAGTAAAGCATTGTAGTAATCCATTACTGCCTCAGGTTCGCCTTCCATTTCAATACGGCCAGCATTGAGCAAAATAGCCCTGTCGCACATACTCTGAATCGCCTGCTTATCATGAGACACAATTAACAGAGTGGTACCTTGCCGTCGGAAATCGCGGATTCTCTCAAAGCTTTTATGTTGAAAGTAATCATCACCAACGGACAATGCTTCATCCACTATCAGTACATCAGGCCTGATTGAGGTCGCCACACTAAACGCCAGGCGCATCTGCATACCACTGGAATAGAGTCGTACAGGACTGTCAAGATAATCGCCAATCTCAGCGAATGCCTCAATTTTCGGCATTAATTTGCTGATATCATCAGCATGTAACCCCATCAGTTGACCCGCCATGTAGACATTCTGGCGACCAGTAAAGTCGGGATGAAACCCCATTCCTAACTCCAACAGCGCGGCTACACGCCCTGAAATATGGACATTCCCTTTCGTCGGCTGGCTGGTGCCAGTGATCATTTTCAACAACGTACTCTTACCAGCCCCGTTGATGCCAATGATCCCAACGGCCTCACCCGGATTAACGGTGAAATTGATATCTTGCAACACCCATTTCAACTGATGCTTGACGATATTCCCGGGATAAAACCATTCAATAAGGCGTGCCCAACGATTAGGGTATTGCTTAAACGCTTTACCTATATTACTTACGCTGATAGTGCTCATTAAAGTTCGTCCACCATTTCTGCTGCACGCTTTTGGAATAAGTGCATTCCCAGTATGCAAAGCAACAAACCTACAATTGTTGTAGGCAGTATGCCATACCAGTCAGGCCATTCACCTTTAACCAATACTGCTTGGCAAGCCATAACGATGCCCGCTAAAGGATTATAGGATACATATTCTCGTAAATTTTCTGGCAAGATAGTTACCGAATAAACGATTGGGGTCAACCAGAACCAAAACTGTAAGAATATTCCAAAGAATTGACCAACATCACTAAAAAACACATTGAGCACGCCGATAGTCATACCTAAGCCAACTGCGAATATTATCAACACCGCGATAACTGGAATAATTGACAAAATCACAACTCCGGGAAAGTAGCCGCTAATCAACAGAAAAATGCAGAAAATAGCGAATACAATAAGGAAGTTAAGTAATGCGCTGCCAATGATTATGGCTGGAATACAAATTCGCGGAAAATTAATCTTCTTCAGCAAATTTCCGTTGTCGACAAACATTACCTGTGAGCGAGAGACTATTTCGGCAAACAGCCCCCAACTTAATACCCCCGCACAAAGATAAATACTGTATGCAAATGAGTGATCAACACCTGGTAATTTCGCACGCATAATCTGTGAAAAAATAACCGTATAAATCACTATCATCGCCAAGGGATTGAGAATATTCCACACTGCACCCAGCAGCGAATTCCTATATTTCGCCTGAAACTCTCGCTTAATACTACCAAATATAAAACTGCGATACTGCCATAATCCCTGAATCATATTAAACATTATTTATGGAATCCTGTTATGATGTTTTCTATTTCTTTAATCTGTCTGGTAACCGTGTTTTTATCATCTTTGGCTTCAATATTCAGCCTTAACAAGGCTTCGGTATTCGAGCAGCGTAGATTAAATCTCCAATCATTAAGCTCAATAGAGATACCGTCCGTTTTATCGATCTCAACATCACACCCGTAAATAGCCTCAATCTCATTAAGCACTTTGTCGATATCCGCAACCTTATAGTTAATTTCACCGCTGCAAGGGAACTTATTCATGCGATCACCAACCAGTTGGCTCAATGTCTTCTCTTTGGCGGAAAGCAACGCAGCCACCAGCAGCCATGGGATCATCCCGCTGTCGCAATAGGCAAAATCACGGAAGTAATGGTGCGCACTCATCTCGCCGCCGTAGATAGCGTCTTCTTTACGCATCCGTTCTTTAATAAATGCATGGCCAGTTTTAGACATGACCGGAACACCCCCCGCTTGGTTAACAATATCAATAGTATTCCAGGACAAGCGAGGATCGTGGATAATCTTGGCCCCTGGGTTGGTGTGCAAGAAAGCCTGTGCCAGCAGCCCGACAATGTAATAACTTTCGATAAAACTCCCTTGCTCATCGAACAGGAAACAGCGGTCAAAGTCGCCATCAAAAGCAATGCCCATATCGGCCTGATGCGCCAGCACCGCTTTAGCCGTATCGTCACGGCATTCAGGTAATAATGGATTAGGGATACCGTTCGGGAAATTACCATCCGGCTGATGATGCACTTTCACAAAAGAGACAGGGATGTTGTCGCGCTTAAAACGGCGTTCAATCTCATCAATGACGTGCCCCGCCGCGCCGTTACCAGAGTTGATAACCAGCTTCATTGGCTTCAACGCCGTTGTATCGATATAACTCAATAGATGATTAACGTACTCGTTCAAGATCGTTATTTGCTGATAGCTACCGCGTTTGTTTGCTGCAACCGGAGGAAATGCATTGTCTTGCGCCAACTGTTTGATTGCCAGCAGGCCGGTATCGCCACTTATTGGCTGGGCGTTGGCGCGTACCAGTTTCATACCGTTGTAATTCATTGGGTTATGACTTGCGGTCACTTCTATCCCGCCATCCATGCCAAGATGGAAAGTAGCAAAATAGACCTCTTCGGTTCCGCTCACGCCAATGTCATACACATCAGCACCTGCATCTTGCAGCCCATTCGCTAACGCCAACTTAAGAGCTTCGCTGCTAAGGCGCACGTCCCCACCGACAATCACGCGTAACGGCTTAAGATATTCCCCATAAGCTCGGCCGATGCGGTAGGCAATATCTTCGTTCAGCTCTTCACCAAGTTGGCCACGAATATCATATGCTTTAAAACAGGTTAGGCTATTCATTAAAACCTCAAAATTTAGCAACGACCGTAATGATCTTTGATACGAATAATGTCATCGTTCCCTAAATAAGAACCCGCCTGCACTTCAATCAGTTCCAAAGGTATATTACCTGGGTTTTCTAAACGGTGAACCACGCCAATGGGAATGAATGTCGACTGATTTTCAGTCAATAGAAAAGTTTTATCTCCGGTTGTCACTCTGGCCGTACCTGCAAGCACCACCCAATGCTCAGTACGATGATGGTGTATCTGCAAGGAAAACGCTTCGCCTGGGTTCACGGTTATGCGGTTTACACAGAAACGTTTTTCGGCGACCAAGATATCGCAGATGCCCCATGGCCGGTAAACTTCACGATGTCTTCTATATTCGCTACGATTGTGTTTTTTCAGATATTCAACTACTTTTTTGACATCCTGTACCTTTGATTTATCAACCACCAGTACAGCATCCTTGGTATTAACCATCACCAGATTATCGACGCCAACAGCAGCCACCAATTTTTCATCGGTATTGATATAACAGTCATGAGTGTTATGCAGGAAGGTATCACCAGTTAATGCATTGCCGGCCTCATCCTTCGGGCTGACTTCCCACAAAGCAGACCATGATCCAACATCACTCCATCCAGCATCTAGCGGTATCATGACGGCATCCTGGGTTTTCTCCATCACCGCATAATCGATCGATTCATCAGGGCAGCACGCAAAAGCGTCTTGTTTAACGTTGATGAAATTCTTATCGCCCCCGGTATCACTCAGAGCGTGCTGGCAGGCAGCCAAAATATCTGGACGAAACTTCTCCAATTCTTCTAAATAGCGCTTGGCACGGAACATGAACATACCGCTGTTCCAAAAATATTCTCCAGAATCCACGTAATTTTGGGCGGTGGCAAGATCGGGTTTTTCGACAAAACGCTTTACGCAAGTCGCAGAAACATGCTCACCCCAGCTTTCGCCACGCTGGATATAGCCATATCCTGTTTCCGGCCCAGTGGGCACAATACCGAATGTCACCAGGCTTTGCCCCGCAGCAAAAGCCTGTGCTGCCTCGATAGCCGCATGAAACGCCCCAATATCCTTGATGATATGATCTGCCGCCAAGACCAACATGATGGGATCGTGCCCTTGCGCAAGGGCGTTTAGTGCTGCCAGCGCGATCGCTGGCGCAGTATTGCGTCCTACCGGTTCCAAGATGATGTTGTGTGACAACATGTCGATTTGACGCAGTTGTTCAGCCACCATAAAGCGGTGATCCTGGTTACAGATGACGACAGGTTCACTGATCTCAACACCATCAAGGCGGTTTAATGTTTCCTGCAACATTGAATGGAAGCTATGCAAACGCAGAAATTGCTTTGGATGAAGTTCACGGGACATCGGCCACAAACGGCTACCAGTGCCGCCTGCCATAATTACAGGTAATAACATTTCTAATCCTTTATCACGGTCCGTAAAATAACCTAAAAATACAATAAATTAAATAAATATCACTGTGTGTATGTGCGCATTCTTAACGCGGCTAGCGGGCTGAAACTTCAAGCATGTCAAACGACGAATGGGCTACCCGTAGCTCAACAAGCCACAGCTTACCCCACCAGCAGGCAAGCTACCGCCCTTGGCTCAACAGCTACCAACCAACTGACAGTCAATGTGTTACTTATTATCCCCCAGCCTGTTTGGCTCCGAGTAAAATCAGCACAAGTTGTCGTGTGATTGGCATCGAGACAGGCTATAGAGAGAGTAAACGCAATAAATTTTTTTTACTCAGTATGCTACCATCTTGCCCATCAAAACACCTGCCTATCATTCGTTATTTCAGGGCTATGTGAAATAGGCGTTCAGTAAATATGCAAATTTATATTTCGCTATAAAAATAATAAACATCATGTAGTTATGGTGCAATTCGTGCATTTTGAAATCAA
The DNA here is from genome assembly GCF_000821185.2 of Serratia symbiotica. Taxonomy (NCBI): domain Bacteria; kingdom Pseudomonadati; phylum Pseudomonadota; class Gammaproteobacteria; order Enterobacterales; family Yersiniaceae; genus Serratia; species Serratia symbiotica. Next base: position 1,734,411 of record NZ_CP050855.1, read on the forward strand.
AAATCAGGATACTTCTTAAAACGCATGAACGCAACCGCGTTGCCCGTAAAGGGGAAGATGAGAGGAGACGAAGAACGGCGAATGTACCATTGTATTCCACACCTTGGTCAAAACAAACGCCTGCTTTTTCCTAAACTTTCCTGATTGAAGTTGAATTTTCCCGCTGCAACACTCATCATTCCTATGCGGCATAAGCCGTCTAACTTGCAGGTGAAATTAGGCGTATGGAATGGATCGCAGATCCAACAATTTGGATCGGCTTGGCCACTTTGGTGGTGCTTGAAATCGTTCTGGGTATAGATAACCTTATCTTTATCGCCATTCTGGCGGAAAAATTACCAAAAAAACAAAGAGATAAAGCTCGCCTTATCGGCCTGCTGATCGCATTGCTAATGCGGCTGGCGCTACTGGCCTCCATTTCCTGGTTGGGCACACTTACCCAACCGATGTTTGTGGTTGCTGCATACTCCTTCAGTGGCCGTGATCTCATTATGCTGTTCGGCGGGTTATTCCTGTTGTTCAAAGCCACCACGGAATTGCACGAACGGCTGGAAGGCAAGGATCAAGTACAACAAGAGTCACGCAAAGGCGCTCGTTTCTGGCCAGTGGTGGCGCAAATTGTGGTGCTGGATGCCGTCTTCTCGCTCGATTCGGTGATCACTGCCATTGGCATGGTCGATCATCTGGCCGTGATGATGATTGCGGTTTGTATCGCCATCGGCCTGATGTTGCTGGCCAGTAAGCCGTTGACTCATTTCGTCAACGCTCATCCCACTATCGTCATTCTGTGTCTGAGTTTCCTGCTGATGATCGGCTTTAGCCTGGTCGCCGAAGGCTTAGGCTATCTTATTCCGAAGGGCTATCTGTATGCAGCGATCGGTTTCTCGGTAATGATTGAAGCATTGAACCAACTGGCACAATTCAACCGCCGACGCTTTCTATCCCGGGTGCGGCCATTACGCGAGCGCACCGCAGAAGCGGTGCTGCGCATGCTGAGCGGCAAGCATGAAGAAGCGGAGCTTGACAGCCATTACGCCAGTTTGCTGGTCGATAGCGCAAGCGGTGAAGTTTTTAACCAGCAAGAACGGCATATGATCGAGCGTGTGATGGGGATGGCGCAGCGCACGGTCAGCAGTATCATGACCTCCCGCCATGACGTGGAATATCTCGAACTGAACGATCCACAGGAAAAGTTGACCCAACTGCTGGAGAAAAACCAGCATACGCGCATCGTGGTAGTAGAAAATAGTGCCAGTGACGAACCTCTGGGTGTCATTTATACCATTGACGTGCTGAAACAACAGTTAGCCCAGGTACCGCTGGCGTTACGCTCGCTGGTGCGCCAGCCGCTGATTTTCCCCGAACAGCTCACATTACTGAGCGCGTTGGAGCAGTTCCGTCAGGCGCAGACGCACTTTGCTTTTGTGGTCGATGAGTTCGGTTCGGTTGAAGGCATTGTCACCTTGACCGACGTCATGGAAACCATCGCCGGTAACCTGCCGGAGGACGGTGAAGAAATTGACGCACGGCATGACATTCAGCAAAACGAAGACGGTAGCTGGACGGCCAACGGCTATATGCCACTGGAAGATCTGGTGCTGTATCTGCCGCTGTCGCTGGAAGAAAAGCGTGAATATCATACACTGGCGGGCCTGCTGATGGAGCATAGCCAGCGCATTCCGCAGGAAGGAGAACACCTGTGCATCGGGGACTACCTGTTTGAACCGCTGGAAGTCAACAGCCACCGTGTTTTGAAGGTGAAAATTACCCCGTTGTCGCCGCCAGAACCTGATGATGAAACCTGACAAAAGCCGGGATACTGACCAGGGAGGGATTAAAGCTTATCGAGCAGCTTTTTCAGATCCTGGCCTTCACGCGAGTCCTTATTCTTTTCAACCCAATTACTTAGCGCGTTCTTGGCTCGGTTCTCCAACGTTTTATGTAGTATCTGTTCGACTTGTAGCTGGTAGTTGAGCTGTGCCCAGGGACCGTATACCCGCAAAGGAATTGACGTTTTTCGCAACTGTTCGATCAGGTCACTGCGGCCCTGCCAGCCGCCTGTCACCCGCACGTTGAGCGCCATGTCACACTGTTTGCCCATCATATTGACGGTGCCGCTGCCATCCAGACTCAGCAGGGGAGACTGAGCATTCATCTCGCTGATTTTCACCCTGCCTTGGTTCAGGCTGGCCTTCGCCGCTAGCTGTGCAACGGCGGTATAATGCGGGTAAGTGTCCTGCCCACGTACGCTGCTGTCGCTGCGTGCCACGACCTGCTGGACCAACTGTTGCACATTCAAGCCATGCAGTTGCCCCTCCTGCATCGCCAACTGGGCGCTACCGCGCCAGCGATGTATAAAAGAAGGTAACGTGAGGCGATCGCCGGTCAGTTCCCCCTGCATGCTGAATTTGCCACTCATGACCTGCGGCATATCAAAAGCTTTGAGCAGCGTACCCAGTTCAACCTGCTTCAATAGGGGCTGTAGGGCGATGATCGGCTTATCGCCACGCGCATCCAGCGAACCGGGCAAGGAAAAACGCCCATCGGCCAGTTGACCTGAAAGTTTATGCAGCCTGAGCAGCCCTCGCTGGTTATCGGCCTGAACGGCCAGTTGGGCGATATTCATACCGCGATAGGTCAATTGATCGACTTGCATAATGAGCTGTGCGTTGAAATCGCGCAGTGCAGCCAGATCCTGTTGCTGGTCATCAATTTGGCTGGCGATAACCGGCGCGGAGGCCGTCACCTGCGGTTCAGACGAACTCGTGCGGGATTGCCAGCCAGAAAGTGCATCCAAATTGAGATTGGCCGAGGACCAGTTCATTACCAACGCTGGCACCTCCGCCACAGTCGCGCTGACATCGCCGGTGAACTGATTGTCGTTGGCACTGATACTCACCGGGTTGAACACAATATGCGGTGGCGTTTGTTGATAAGCCACCTGCGCGTGGCCTTCACCTTTGATGCCGCCATTCAAGATATCCGCCCCTGCCAACAGGTAATTGAACCGGGTTAGCTTCGCGTTGATCTGGCGCGGGTAGTGTTGTAAATCGATATCGGCCGCCATCGTGAAGGTCAAATCGCGCTGATCACGATTTATCCGGCTGGAAAGCGCCATTTGCACCTGACGCTGGTCATTTTGTTGCAGGGTGAGATTGATGTCCCTGACGTTGATCTGTTCATCATTGGCGCGCTGCCAAATCAGCAGGCTATCCACGATCCGCAGATTATCAATACCCAATTTCCACGGTGTGTCTACTGACTCAGCGACAGGGTCAACTGGCGCGATAGGGGCATCAACCGGAGGCTGTTCTTCACTGTCCGGCGTTAGGCGGATAACAGCATTTTTCAACATCACTTGTTTGACAAACAGGTGGTGAGACAACAGCGGCAACAGTTTGACATCAAGGCGCATATTCTCAGCGCTCACCAATGGCGCTTGAGCCCCTGGCGCGGTCAGCGTTATGTGGCCAGAAAGAATGCTCAACTGCGGCCAAATATGCCAGCGTAGATCGCCGGCGAGCATTAACTGATAGCCGCTATTTTGTTCGACTTTCTTAACCATATAGGCGCGAAAATCATTAGGATTAACTAAGAGCACCAACGCGGACATTCCCGCAACCAATACAACCAGTAAGATCACCAATGCCGTCAGTAGTCTTCTCATACCACCCGCCTTTAGTCTTTGTCGATTCGACTCGCCACAGCGCCTTGCTGATCGCGGTATTTGGCATCCTGGCGGCTGTTGTAGGGACGCGCAGCTGGCCCAGATAAGGGTTCAAAACTCAGGGCACCGATCAACATCCCAGGGCGTAACGCCAGCGGTAACTTACCTGAATTATAGAACTCCAGCACAATGCACCCCTGCCAACCGGGATCGATACGGTGCGCCGTAACGTGTACCATCAGTCCCAGACGCGCCAGAGAAGAGCGGCCATCCAACCAGCCGACCAGATCATTTGGCAATGTCACGGATTCAAATGTTACCGCCAGCGCCAGTTCACCTGGGTGCAGGAAGAAAGCCTCTCCTTCCGGCAAGACGATCTCGTCGCTCATCACGCGATCAAGCGCGGCGCTGACTTCATTTTTCGGGCCGCTAAGATCAATAAAGGCGGCAGTGTGACCAAGGAACACCCGGAACTGATTGCCCAAGCGGACATCCACTGTGGCCCCGTTAATGCGCTCAATCGGCGGACGCGGCGAAATCACCAGTTTTCCGTTATCCAGCCAGGCTTCTATATCGCGGTCACACAGTCTCATCTCTTTTCTCCATCAAAGCGCGTAGCTAAACGAAAATTGCCACACCACGGGCGAAAGATCTACGTCAGGGTGTAAATAGTTTGCTACCAGCAGGGAAGACAATTTTTCAACCGTTAAACAGCATTATTGAAAAAATTGACTGATTTTGGCTTTCAGAATATCGATCGCTATACGGTTCTTGCCGCCTCGCGGCACAATAATGTCGGCATATTGCTTGGAAGGTTCGATAAACTGTAGGAACATCGGACGCACAGTTTTCTGATATTGCGCCATCACCGAATCCATCGAACGACCACGTTCATTCACATCGCGCTTCATGCGGCGCATAAGGCAAATGTCCAACGGAGTATCGACGAAGATCGAGAAATTCATTTCCTGGCGTAGGCGAATGTCTGTCAGCAATAAGATCCCTTCCAGAATGATCACCTTTTTAGGCTCCAGGTGCCCAGTCTCTTTCTTGCGCGTGTGCTCAGCATAGCTGTACAGTGGCACTTCTATCGCCTGGCCTGATTTCAGCATTTGCAAATGCTGGAACAGCAGGTTGTGATCCATGGCGCTGGGGTGGTCGTAATTGGTTTTAATCCGTTCTTCCATGGTCAGATGCGTTTGGTCTTTGTAATAACTGTCTTCAGGGATCACGCCGATATGTTCATCACCTACCTGTTCGCGGAGTTCACGATATAACGTACTGGCAATGAGGCTTTTTCCAGAGGCAGATGCGCCAGCTATACCAATAATGACGCACTGATGCGGCTTGTCAGTCATAAAATTAACGACCTGATTTCGTAGTGTAAAAAAGGGGGAACTAAACGCGCCAATTATAGGGAGTCAGCAGACTTTACGCCACTCTCTCGACACCATCAATTACAGCGCGCGGAACGCAATCTCCGTAGGGATCGCCTCTCCCTGCCAATACAACTGCGCAGCAACGCGGCCAGCAAGCTGGCGATACAACTCAGTGAACGGGCTGTTCGGGCGGCTGATCACTGTTGGCGCACCGCGATCCAAATCTTCACGCAACGAAATATGCAGCGGCATCTGCCCCAGCAGGCGGCTGTGGTATTTCTTCACCAGCTTTTCCGCCCCGCCGGTGCCAAAGATCGGTTCATGATGGCCACAGTGGCTGCAAATATGCACGCTCATGTTTTCTACAATGCCCAATACCGGCACCTGCACTTTCTCAAACATCACGATGCCCTTGGCCGCATCCAGCAGCGCGATGTCCTGCGGCGTGGTGACTACCAGCGCGCCGGTCACCGGAATAGTCTGCGACAACGTTAATTGGATGTCGCCGGTACCCGGCGGCATGTCTAGCACCAGATAATCCAGATCTGGCCACAAGGTATCCTGCAACAACTGCATCAGTGCCTTGCAGGCCATCGGCCCACGCCACACCATAGCGCGATCATCACTGACCAGATAGCCGATGGAGTGTGTCGCCAAGTCATGCACCCTAATCGGTACCATATGTTGACCATCCGGCGAAGTCGGACGCTCATGCACGGTACCCAACATAGTGGGGATCGACGGGCCGTAGATGTCGGCATCTAGCAGGCCGACGTTGGCACCTTCGGCGGCCAACGCCAATGCCAAGTTGACGGCGGTGCTGGATTTCCCTACCCCACCTTTACCGGAACTGACGGCAATAATATTGCGTACGCCTTTAACGCCAGGCTGACCATTGGCCCGCTTCATCGTGGCGATATCATGCTTGAGCTGCCAGTCAATGACGCTGGCCCCGGTCACGCGTAGCAATTCGCCACCCACGTGCTGCTTCAGCGCCTCAAAGCCGCTGCGCCAGGCAAATGGCAGGATCAATTCAATATGCAGCACACCGTCGAGCAACACGCAATGATGGATGGCCTTCAGTACGGTCAGATTGTTTTTTAACGTTGGGTGCTCAAAGGCGGCCAATACACCGGTCACCAAGGCACGCAGAACTTCGGAGTTGCTTGGCTCAGGGGATTTCGCATTCATCCCGGCTCCTTGATTTTAAATGAGGCACTGGTGGCAAGCATACCAGAACTGCCGCACGGCTGGCGCACATAACTTGCAAGAAACCACCCTAGCCGCAAAGAGCCTAATCGGTTAACATCAAAGGCCCTTTTTATTCAACAGAAAGCAAATTCTCACTATGGCTCAAGTCGCGAAAAAATTATTGGTGACGTGCGCGCTACCTTACGCAAATGGCTCCATCCATCTCGGCCACATGCTCGAGCACATCCAGGCAGATATCTGGGTTCGTTACCAACGAATGCGCGGCCACGAGGTTTATTTCATCTGTGCAGACGATGCGCACGGTACGCCAATCATGCTGAAAGCACAGCAATTGAGCATTAAGCCGGAGGCAATGATCGCGGAAATGAGCCAAGAACACCAACAGGATTTCGCCGGTTTTAACATCAGCTATGACAACTATCATTCAACCCATAGTGATGAAAACCGTGAGCTGTCGAACCTGATTTACACTCGCCTGAAGGAAAACGGCTTCATCAAGAAGCGCACCATCTCCCAGTTGTACGATCCAGAGAAAGGCATGTTCCTGCCTGACCGTTTCGTGAAAGGCAACTGCCCAACATGCAAAGCAGCGGATCAATACGGCGATAACTGCGAAGTGTGCAGCGCAACCTATAGCCCGACCGAACTGATCGCGCCAAAATCTGTGATTTCCGGCGCTACACCAGTGATGCGTGATTCCGAGCATTTCTTCTTCGACTTGCCTGGGTTTAGCGCAATGCTACAAGCATGGACCCGTTCTGGTGCACTGCAAGAGCAGGTGGCGAACAAGATGCAGGAGTGGTTCGAGTCGGGTCTACAGCAGTGGGACATCTCCCGCGATGCGCCATACTTCGGCTTCGAAATCCCAGATGCACCGGGCAAATATTTCTACGTCTGGCTGGACGCGCCCATCGGTTACATGGGGTCTTTCAAAAATTTGTGCGACAAGCGCAGTGATGTGGATTTCGACGAGTTCTGGTGTAAAGACGCCAGCACCGAGCTGTATCACTTTATCGGCAAAGACATCGTTTATTTCCATAGCCTGTTCTGGCCAGCGATGCTGGAAGGTAGCCACTTTCGCAAACCAACCAACCTCTTCGTGCACGGCTACGTGACCGTGGACGGTGCCAAAATGTCTAAATCACGCGGTACCTTTATTAAAGCTGGGACTTATCTACAGCATCTGGATGCTGACTGTCTGCGTTATTATTACGCCGCTAAGTTGTCTTCGCGCATCGACGATATCGACCTGAACCTGGAAGATTTCGTGCAGCGTGTGAATACCGATATCGTCAACAAGGTGGTCAACCTGGCGTCCCGCAACGCCGGCTTTATCAGCAAGCGTTTTGGCGGTCAATTGGCCGATAAACTGGCTGATCCGGCGCTCTATCACACCTTCGTCGATGCGGCAGAGCGTATTGGTGACGCCTACGCCAGCCGCGAATTCAGCCGTGCGATCCGCGAAATCATGGCGCTGGCCGATCTGGCCAACCGCTATGTGGATACGCAAGCGCCGTGGGTAGTGGCGAAGGAAGCAGGCCGCGATACCGACCTACAGACCATCTGCTCGATGGGCATCAACCTATTCCGCGTGCTGATGACCTATCTGAAACCGGTGCTGCCAATGTTGGCTACGCGCAGCGAAGCCTTCCTCAACACCGAACTGCGCTGGGATACACTTCAGCAGCCGCTGCTGGGACATCAGATCAACGTGTTCAGCACTTTATTCAAGCGTATCGATCTCGACCAGGTAAACCACATGGTCAACGCCTCGAAAGAAGATATGACCGTTGTCCAATCGGTGGGCATCCCGTTAGCTGATGATCCGATTCAGAGTACCATCACCTTTGATGATTTCGCCAAGGTGGATATGCGCATCGCGCTGATCACCCGCGCCGAGTTTGTCGCAGGCTCTGACAAACTGCTGAAACTGCAACTGGATCTAGGGGGCGAATCACGCCAGATCTTCTCCGGCATCCGTGCTGCCTATCCAGACCCGCAAGCACTGGAAGGCCGTTTAACCATCATGGTCGCCAACCTGGCACCCCGCAAAATGCGCTTTGGCATCTCCGAAGGCATGGTGATGGCGGCGGGTTCAGGGGGGAAAGAAATCTTCCTGCTCAGCCCAGACAGCGGCGCCCAACCGGGCATGCCGGTTAAATAACTGTGCTATTGCCTGTTGCAAGGGCCGAGCATGCTTGGCCTTTTCGTCCACCGGGGTTGGCCCTCGGTCACGCGTGATGCTGCCGTTCATTACCCGCTACCTTAGCGAGCGCATAGCGAGAATTCATGGTGTGGGCGGTGGCATTACTCATGGGCTTAATTGTATGATAAATATGTTAATTAAACAGGCAATGGAGTATAACCAAGGTGTTTAAGCTCTGCTGGAAATACCTAAGGGCAATCGCCCTTATCTACCTCTGTCTGTTCACCGGTGATGCCTTGGCGGCACTGCTGCCCATCGCCATTCCCGGTAGCATCATCGGCATGTTGCTGCTGTTCACCCTGCTCTCCCTACAAATCCTGCCAACAAAATGGGTCAAACCCGGCTGCCAGTTGCTGATCCGCTACATGGTGCTGCTGTTCGTGCCGATCGGCGTAGGCATCATGAAATATTCCCCCCAGATCATCGCTAACCTCGGCCCACTGGTCATTTCCTGCCTGGTCAGCACGCTGCTTGTGCTGGTGGTGGTCGGTTACAGCGCCCATTATTTCCAGCGCCAGCGCCGCATTGTCAGTAAGCCAGACGAGGCGGAGGAAGGGAAATGATCCATGAAATCTGGTGGTCACTGCCATTGACGCTGGCGGTCTATTTTGCCGCCCGCAGGCTGGCACAGTGGCTTAACACGCCGCTGCTCAACCCACTGCTGGTTTCCATAGCGGTGATTATTCCGCTGCTGCTACTGGCCGACATATCCTACCCACGCTATTTTCAGGGCAGTAAAATTCTCAATGATTTGCTGCAACCGGCGGTAGTGGCACTGGCCTTCCCACTGTATGAGCAGTTGCACCAGATCCGCGCCCGCTGGAAGTCAATCATCGCGGTATGCTTTATCGGTAGTATGACCGCAATGATCAGCGGTGTCGTCATTGCACTATGGCTGGGCGCTACACCAGAAATCACCGCTTCAGTGATGCCGAAATCGGTTACCACGCCTATCGCCATGGCAGTGGCGCAATCGCTTGGCGGCATTCCGGCAATCAGCGCAGTCTGCGTGATGTTCGCCGGTGTTCTCGGTGCGGTGTTCGGGCATGCGCTATTCAACATGCTGAAAATCATCCCCCCTTTGGCGCGTGGGCTGGCGATGGGTACGGCATCCCATGCGCTCGGAACAGCGCGCTGCGCGGAGGTGGATTACCAAGAAGGGGCTTTCAGTTCTCTGGCGCTGGTGATCTGTGGGATCATCACCTCGCTGCTGGCCCCCATCCTATTCCCGGTGCTGCTGCGTTTGTGCGCCTGACAGCAGTAAAAATTGCCAGTAATCTCACATTAAAATGTTTTATCGCCGTCATTTCATCAATAAAAGACGACTTAATCACATTTCTATCTGATCGAGCTACCTAGCATGTTATCCCGTTAACCTGTTGAGAGACTTTTTATGCACCTACGTTTTCACAGTGCCTTCGGTAAATTGCCTGCAACATTGCAATCCGCCTTGCGGCCATATATCGCTGCACCTGACTTTCCGGCGATGTTGACGGCTGAGCAAACAGCGGCGATCCGCCAGCTCAGCGGGCTGGATGATGATGCTCTGGCATGTGCCCTACTGCCTTTGGCAGCAGCTTACTCGTTAGCGCCAATATCACATTTCAACGTGGGTGCCATCGCCCAAGGGCAAAGCGGTAATCTGTATTTTGGTGCCAACATGGAATTCAGCGGGGTACCGATGCAGCAAACCGTGCATGCCGAGCAATCTGCGGTGATCCATGCTTGGCTACGCGGTGAAACAGCGCTGGTTGCCATCACTGTCAACTACAGGCCGTGCGGCCACTGCCGCCAGTTTATGAATGAGCTGAACAGCGGCGCTGGCCTACAAATCCGTCTGCCGGGTGCTGAACCGACAACACTGGCGGATCACCTGCCGGATGCCTTTGGCCCGAAAGATCTGGGCATCGCCACACTGCTGATGGATCAGATCAATCACGGTTATCAATTGACACTGACTGATAAGTTGGCGCTGGCGGCGGCCAATCAAAGCTATGCGCCGTACAGCAACGCCCACAGCGGCCTGGCGTTAGCAGCGGAAGATGGCCGGGTGTATGCGGGTCGCTATGCTGAAAACGCCGCCTTTAACCCAAGTCTGCCGCCGTTGCAGGCCGCACTGATCCTGTTCAACCTCCTAGGCGGTGACTGTATGAAAATCCGCCGCGCGGTGCTGGCCGAACCGCAGAGTGCTATCCTTAGCCAATGGGATATGACCCGCGCCACTCTGGCAGCGCTAGGTTGCCACAACGTTAGCCGCGTCAGCTTTTGAAAGCCAATAACAAAACCGCTATTTCGCAACAAATGCTGTACATATTCTCCCTATCTTTTAGGATCAGCCAACAATAAAATTATTTGATACGCAAAAAGTGAAACTAATGGAACACGAAAACAAACGCCCTCTTTACATCCCTTACGCCGGCCCAATTTTGCTGGAGTCTCCGCTGCTTAACAAAGGCAGTGCTTTCACCGAGGAAGAACGTAGCCACTTCAATCTGCATGGCCTGTTGCCAGAAGCGGTAGAAACTATCGAAGAACAAGTTGAGCGCGCTTATCGCCAATACCAGGATTTTAAAAACGACAACGACAAGCACCTCTATCTGCGCAATATTCAGGACACCAACGAAACGCTGTTTTATCGCCTGCTGGACTCGCACCTAAGCGAGATGATGCCGATCATCTACACGCCAACGGTCGGTGAAGCCTGTGAGCACTTTTCTGATATCTACCGCCGCGCGCGAGGGCTGTTCATCTCCTACCCGAACCAAAACCGCATCGATGACATGCTACAAAATGCCACTAAGCAAAACGTTAAGGTGATCGTCGTCACCGATGGTGAGCGTATTCTCGGCCTCGGCGACCAAGGCATCGGCGGCATGGGCATTCCGATCGGCAAGTTATCACTGTACACCGCCTGCGGCGGCATTAGTCCGGCCTACACGCTACCGGTGGTGCTAGATGTCGGCACCAACAACCCGCAGCGCCTCAACGATCCGCTGTACATGGGCTGGCGTCATCCGCGTATCTCTGGCGACGAATACCACGCCTTTGTCGAAGCGTTTATTCAAGCAGTCAAGCGCCGCTGGCCGAACGCTTTGTTGCAGTTCGAAGACTTCGCGCAGAACAATGCCACCCCATTGCTTAACCGCTACCGTGACGAAATCTGCTGCTTCAACGATGACATTCAAGGCACCGCCGCAGTCACGCTCGGTAGCTTGATCGCCGCCAGCCACGCCGCCGGTAGCCAGTTGCGCGCCCAAACGGTGACCTTCCTAGGCGCAGGCTCCGCAGGCTGCGGCATTGCCGAGCAGATCATCGCGCAAATGAAGTCTGAAGGGCTAAGCGAAGACGAAGCGCGCGCCCGTATATTCATGGTTGACCGCTTCGGCTTGCTGACTGACAAGCTGCCTAACCTGCTGGAGTTCCAGAGCAAGCTGGTGCAAAAGCACGAAAACCTGACCACCTGGCAGACAGAGAGCAAGGCCATTTCGCTGCTGGATGTGGTACGCAACGCCAAGCCGACCATTCTGATCGGCGTGTCCGGCCAGCCTGGCTTGTTCACCGAAGAACTGATCCGCGAAATGCACCAGCACTGCGCCCGCCCGATTGTGATGCCGCTGTCCAACCCAACCTCCCGTGTGGAAGCCCGCCCAGAAGACATCATCAACTGGACTGAAGGTGCCGCATTGGTGGCGACCGGTAGCCCGTTCGCCCCGGTGACCTACCAAGCGCAGCAGTTCCCAATCGCCCAGTGCAACAACGCTTACATCTTCCCAGGCATCGGGCTGGGCGTATTGGCCTCCGGTGCCACCCGCGTCACCGACGCCATGCTGATGGCTGCCAGCCGCGCGCTGGCCGACTGTTCGCCACTGGCCACTGATGGCCACGGCGCACTATTGCCGAATATCGATGATATTAAGGGGGTATCAAAATGCATCGCGATGGCGGTGGGCAAAGCGGCGCAGTTGCAGGGCGTGGCGATGGTCACCTCTGAAGATGTGCTATCGAAAGCTATCGAGCATAACTTCTGGCGGCCACAGTACCGCAGCTACAAGCGTACCTCGTTTTGATCTTGGCGCTCAAAAGCCCCAGGCTCGGTATGTGGGCTGGTAACCTTGGACAGCTTGCCTCAGCCAGCCAGGTAAAGTAGCCTTGAGCCCTCTCTTTTAGCCACTGAGCGCATTAAGCAATAACATGTGGAAACGCCTGATCATCACCTTATTCATCATCATTGCGCTGTTGATGCTCGCGGCTATCGCACTTGACCGTTGGATAAGCTGGAAAACGGCACCTTACGTTTATGACGACCTACAGAGCCTGCCCTATCGCCAAGTAGGCATGGTGCTCGGTACTGCCAAGTATTACCGCACCGGCGTTATTAACCAGTATTACCGCTATCGCATCCAGAGGGCGATTAATGCTTACAACAGCGGCAAGGTGCAATATCTGTTGCTGAGCGGTGACAACGCCCAACAAAGCTATAACGAGCCAATGACCATGCGCCGCGATCTGATCGCTGCTGGCGTAGCACCGAGCGATATCGTGCTGGATTACGCCGGTTTCCGCACGCTGGACTCCATCGTGCGCACCCGCAAAGTGTTCGACACCAACGATTTCATTATTATCACCCAGCGTTTCCACTGCGAGCGGGCGCTGTTTATCGCCCTGTATAGGGGGATTCAAGCGCAGTGCTATGCGGTGCCTTCACCGAAAGACATGATGACGGTTCGCGCCCGTGAAATTTTCGCCCGCCTCGCGGCACTCACCGACTTGTACATCCTCAAGCGCGAACCACGCTTTCTCGGCCCGCAGCTCCCGATCGTCGCCATACACAGCGTGCCGGAGGATGCCCAAGGCTACCCGGCGGTCTCACCGGAACAATTGGTTGAATTGGAGCACAAGCTGGCGCAAGAAAAGCACAAGGCCAAACAGCCCTGATAGGCACAACCGCAGCCATGCGGTGGAGGGGGTCTGCAAGGTAGAGAAATGCTTTTTAGCCTGTTTGTTCCAATGCCAAATCTCAGTGCTGATTTTTGGGTCTATTGTTGCTCGCAGCCCTCAGCGTCAAGCTGCGCCATAGCCATTCTGCCGGCCCTTGGGAGAAATAGCACAACCAGAGGTGTGAAAACAGCAGGTTAGCCAGCCATACCAGCGGTACAAACGCCAGCAGTTGCAACCGGTCGAACTGCTGATACAAAGCGAAGCGGTAAAACAATGTGGTGCAGATCAGCGTCTGCAAGAGATAGTTGCTCAGCGCCATGCGCCCAACCTGCGACAGCCAATGGACGATGCGCCAACGCGACAGCGTTGCCCAGTACCCGTAACACAGTGCCAGATAGCCCATCGCCTGCAACGGTGCGCTCAGTTCACGCGGCACTTGCAGTAAAAAGCCGCTCCAACGGTAACCCCAGTGCAGATGCCATTGCAGCGCCACTGCGGGCAATTGGATAACCAATGAAATCGCTATCAGCCACACGGCCTGCTGGCGATAGTCACCCGGTGAATAGCTGCCACGCAACCAGCCACTGCGCATCAACCCGGCACCAAATAACATCAACCCCGCCAGTTCCCAGCCGTATTGCACGCCGATGACCAACAGGCTGGAAGACAGCAGGTCGGCGCGATGACACCAGGCATCGAAACCGCCCCGCAGCTTCCAAATTTTTTCATACTGCAACTCAGCAACGCCGGGCTGCCAAAAGTCCCCTGGTTCGCCGGGTGAAATAAAGCCCAACACGAGCAGCACCCCCACACCGCACAGGTACAGCACCATGCCGGTTTTCAGCAGTTGGGCTGACTCTTTAGCATCACGGATCATACGCCAGCACAGCAGGCCAATCAGGCCGTAAGCCAGCAAGATATCGCCATCCCACAGTAAGATCGCATGGCCGAGACCAAACAGTACCAGCCACGACAGCCGTGCGCGTATCCAGTTTTTGCCGCGCCGCAACAGCATCTGTAGCCCAGCACCGAACAACAGCGCAAACATGGCCAGGAATTTGGCCTGGGCGAAAATATCCAGTAGCGCCCAGCTCCAAGCATCACGCGATGAAGGCATCCCCAGATAGGCCGGGTTCAAGTAGGCCGCCTTAGGCAGACCAAACGCGCAGATATTCAGCAATAAGATACCGAAAATGGCGATACCACGTACACAGTCCAGCGTGGCGATACGGGGCAATGTGTCACTGTTCATTTCTATGCCGCTGTATTTCAATCATTAAAAAGGCACCGAGAGGTGCCTGTAGGCTAGGCGCTAAGCCCCGCTCAATAATCCATTACTTTTGGCAATAACGCACCGCACGCAGGAACTCCTGACGCGTATTCTGGCTGGATTTAAACAGCCCGCCTAGCGCGGTGGTAGCCGTCGCACTGGTGGCGTCACGGATGCCGCGAGCCTTAACACAATAATGGACTGCATCAATAGATACCGCGACGTTATTAGTACCCAGCAGGGTCTGCAAAGCCACCAGGATTTGCTGGGTCAGACGTTCCTGCACCTGTGGACGCTGGGAAAAGAACCGAACAATGCGGTTGATTTTCGACAGACCGATCACCGCGTCTTTCGGGATATAGGCCACCGTTGCCTTGCCATCGATAGTGATAAAGTGGTGCTCACAAGTGCTGGTCAGCGTAATGTCGCGCACCGTCACCATTTCGTCCACCTGCATCTTGTTCTCAATAACGGTGATTTTTGGGAAATTGGCGTAATCCAGGCCGGAAAAAATCTCATCGACGTACATTTTAGCAATGCGGTGTGGCGTTTCTGCCAGGCTGTCATCAGACAGATCGAGATTGAGCAGTTGCATGATTTCCGTCATGTGCTCTTTAATCCGGCGTTTACGCGTTTCGCGATCCAACACATCCCCCCACAACGGGGTTTCCAAGCCACAGGCTTCCAGCGCTGCATGAACCAGCGCAGCTTCTTTACTGAGTCGTGATGTCATTTATATTCTCCAACGAACCTCACCCCGCCGATGCCCCTATTGCAGCACGGTAAGCGGATGGCTGACTTTCCTAGTGGCAGAGTTCCGGTAGCTGATACGTAACCCGGTCAAAATTTCGTTCCACTGTAGAGGAGCGTGTGGTGATTATCCAGTCATTGTGTTGCCTCTTCGCTCGATACTCCTTTACCCACGCAGTTTCGGAACTAACGCATCCCGCAGTCCATCGCCCAACAGATTGAATGCCAGCACGCTGATAAATATCGCCAGGATGGGGAAAACCGCCACATGCGGCGCAATCACCATATCGGCCCGTGCCTCGTTGAGCATCGCCCCCCACTCCGGCGTTGGCGGCTGCGCGCCAAGGCCAAGGAACGATAGGCTGGCAGCGGTAATGATCGAGGTGCCAATGCGCAGGGTGAAATACACCACCAGCGACGAAAGGGTACCCGGCAAAATATGCCGCAGAATGATAGCCCAGTCCGAAGCACCGATGCTGCGCGCCGACTCAATATAAGTCAAATGTTTCAGTACCAGCGTATTGCCGCGCACCAACCGAGCGAAAGCCGGTATGCTGAAAACCGCCACCGCGACGATCACATTGGCCATGCCGCTGCCCATGAGCGCCACTACGCCGATCGCCAGCAGAATACCGGGAAAGGCAAATAGCACATCGCACACACGCATAGTGAGACGATCCCACCACCCTTCATAGTAGCCAGCCAGCAACCCCAGCAAGGTGCCGATTAACCCACCCACCAGTACCGAGAACACTCCCGCCGCCAACGAGATGCTGGCCCCCATCAGGATGCGGCTGAAGATGTCGCGTCCAAGCGAATCCACGCCCATCCAGTGCACTCGCGAAGGGCCATCGTTCAGCCGATCATAATCGACATAGTTCTCGGCATCAAAAGGGGCCAGATACGGAGCCAGCAGCGCGGCCAGCAGCAGCACCACCACCACCAGCCCGGCGACTATCGCCACGCGTTGCTGCTGGAAACGCCGCCAGAACTCTTGCCACGGCGTGCGCAGCGCATTGGGTTCAAGGATCGGCATCGCCTTCAGTGCCGCGTTGCGCCGCCAATGTTTAATCATGTTGCCCCCTCATTGGTAGCGTATTGTTGGGTTAACCGCCGCATACAGCATATCCACCAGCAGATTGATCAAAATGAACTCCAGCGAAAACAGTAACACTTCAGCCTGGATCACTGGGTAATCACGCATCCCCACTGCATCGACCAGCAACCGACCCAGCCCTGGCCAATTGAACACTTTCTCCACCACGATCGAACCGCCGAGTAAGAAGCCGAACTGCAACCCCATCATGGTCACTAGCGGGATCATCGCGTTGCGCAGCCCGTGTTTCACCACCACCAGGCTCTCCGGTACACCTTTGGCGCGCGCAGTGCGTATATAGTCTTCCTGCAACACTTCCACCAACGAGGCGCGGGTGAAGCGTGCCATCACCGCCGCCACTGCGGCCCCCAAGGTGATAGACGGCAGGATGTAGTGCCGCCAACTGTCGGCACCGACCGTCGGCAACCAGCCGAGATTGACCGAAAACACCTGCATCAACAGCATTCCGAGTGCAAAAGCTGGGAATGAAATCCCCGATATTGCCAACATCATGCCGAGGTGGTCTGGCCAGCGATTGCGCCATACCGCCGAAACCATACCAACCGCCAGACCCAATATCACTGCCCACAGCATGCTGGTGATCGTCAGCCAAAAGGTCGGCATAAAACGCGAGGCGATTTCTTCACTCACCGGGCGTTTTGACACCATCGAAGTACCGAAATCCCCCCGTAGCACGTTAACAAAAAAGTGCATGAACTGCTGCGGCAACGGTTTGTCCAGCCCCAGATCGTGGCGCACCAACTGCACCACGGTTTCATCGGCCTCTGGCCCTGCAGCCAGCCGCGCCGGATCACCGGGCATCATATGTACAAACAGAAATACCAGTACCGCCACCATCAGCAGCGTTGGGATCAACCCCAGCAGTCGTTTCAGAAAATAATCAAGCATTTCAGGTCGATCCCTTTCATCCCTCTCGCCCCACGCAGGAAGCAGGAGGCGGCAATACTTTATTGGAGGTCGGCATGATCAAAGTTAAACGACATGTCAGGCATCACATAGAAACCGCTCAGTTGTTTGCTGCTAGCCGACAGCAGGCGTTCAGTCGTCAGGAAAATCCATGGCGCATCAGCCCAGATGCGATCCTGTGCATCCTGGTAAAACTTTTGCTTCTCGGCGCGATCGGTGGTGGCCAATGCAGCGCTCAAATCATCATCCACCTGCGGGTTGCTATAAAACGCGGTGTTGAATTGCTTCGGCGGAGCAGCCTGGCTGGCGAACAGCGGCGACAGCGCCCAATCTGCCTCGCCAGTCGATGCCGACCAGCCGGTATAGAACATGCGTACACCGGTATCCTTCACCCCGACGCTTTCCACTTGAGCCGCGCGTTGCCCGGCGTCCATCGCGGTCACCGTCACTTTCACCCCTACCTGCGCCAGTTGCTGCTGAACGAACTGCAACACTTTCTGCGCGGTGCTGTGGTTATGGGAAGACCACAAGGGGGAGGTGAAACCGTTCGGGTAGCCCGCCTCTTTCAGCAACTCGCGTGCCTTGGCAGGATCATACGGCCATGGCTGGTAGCGAGCAGCAAAGTCGATCGTTGGCGGCACCGGCCCTTCCGCCGGCACCGCATAGCCAGAAAACGCCACCTTGATCAGCGCGGTCTTATTGATGGCATAATTCAGTGCCTGCCGCACCTTCAGGTTATCAAACGGCTTCTGGGTGACATTCAAGCTGATATAGCGCTGCTGGATCGACGATGCTGTCATCACATCAAGCTTGGAGTTGCCGGCCAGCACCTTAGCCTGCTCGTAGGGGATCGGGAAGGCGAAAGTCGCCTCACCGGTCTGTAACATCGCAGCACGGGTATTACTGTCGACCACCGGCCGCCAAGTGATGCTACTGAGCTTCGGCAACCCTGGCCTCCAGTAGCCATCGAATTTTTTCACCTTAACGAATTCAGTCTGATTCCAGGTGACGAACTGATACGGCCCAGTGCCGACCGGGTGGAAGCCGATATCCTTGCGGTACTGCGCCAGCGCCGCTGGCGAGATGATCGCCGCCGCCGGGTGCGCCAGATTGTTGATAAACGCTGAGAACGGGGCCTTCAACATGATTTTCACCCTGTTAGCGTCCACCACCTCGGTTTTATCGATCATCTTAAACAGGTTATAGCGTTTGAGGTGGTTGTCTGGGTTGCTGGCACGATCAAGGTTGATTTTCACCGCCTCGGCATTGAGCTGGGTGCCGTCATGGAACTTGACGCCCGGATGCAGCTTGACGGTGTAGGTAAGGCCGTCCTTACTAACCTCGTAGCTGTCCGCCAGCACGTTCACCCGCTTCATGTCTTTGTCAAAACCGAACAGTCCCTGATAAAGCGACTTGGCGACTGCCTGCGACAGAGTATCGTTGGCATCATAGGGATCGAGCGTGGTGAAGTTGGAGGCCACAGCGATGACTACATCCTTTGCCGCCCAGACCGAACCGGTTCCTGCCAGCAGTACGGCGGCCACTAGCGCATTACGTTTGATTGTGTGCTTCATGTCGCTTTTCTCTCCAGATGTTTTAAAAGGCACCCGCAATCGGATGACAGGCAACAAAATGCCCAGGGCCAACCTGTACTAGCGGTGCGGTAACCGGTTCATCGCCCAGCGTACGGATCGAGCTGGGCATGTCATCCACCCGCAGCGGCTGGCGTTGGTAGACGTGGTTAGGATCGGCAACCGGCACCGCCGCCATCAGCTTGCGGGTGTAAGCATGCTGCGGGTGGTCAAACACCGCCTGCCGTGGGCCAATTTCCACAATCTGCCCAAGGTACATCACCGCCACGCGATGGCTGATGCGCTCCACCACCGCCATATCATGCGAGATAAACAGGAAAGCAATGCCGAACTCACGTTGCAAATCGAGCAACAGATTAATAATCTGCGCTTGGATCGACACATCAAGTGCTGATACTGCTTCATCAGCGATCACCACCTTTGGGTTCAGCGCCAGTGCGCGCGCAATACAAATGCGCTGGCGCTGGCCACCGGAAAATTCATGCGGATAGCGGCGCGCATGCTCTGGCAACAGCCCGACCCGCTCCAGTAACCAGGCTACTCGCCGCTGCGCCTTTTTGCCACGCATCACGTTATGTACCAACAGTGGTTCCATAATGGAAAAACCGACCGTCAGACGCGGATCGAGCGCCGCATAGGGATCTTGGAAGATAATCTGGATGTCACGCCTCAGGTGCTGCAACGCCGAACCATGCAGCGGATTGATCTGACGGCCATCGAAGGTGAGGGTTCCGCGCTGGCTATCCACCAACTTCAGCAGCGCACGCCCGGTAGTGGATTTGCCGCAGCCAGATTCGCCCACCAGCCCCAGCGTTTCACCGGGGTAGAGATCGAAGCTGACATTTTCCACCGCGTGCACCTGACGGGTGACACAGTTCAGAATGCCGCTGCGCAGATCGAAGCGCGTGACCAAATGTTCCACTCGTAAGATCGGCGGGGCGTTGGCCGGCACGGTATCCTGCGGCACGCCGTTTTCGCCGCCGTCCGGCAAGGGAAATTTGGCCGGAAAGCGTTGATCTGCCATCGCCCCCAACCTCGGCACCGCCGCCAGCAGCGCTTGGGTGTAAGGATGTTGCGGCGCGGCGAACAGCTTGTGTACGGTGTTCTGTTCTACCTGTTCTCCACGACACATCACCAGCACCCGATCGGCGATTTCCGCCACCACCCCCATATCATGGCTGATGAAGATCACTGCCATCTGCATTTCCTGGCGCAGCATGCGTATCAGTTGCAGGATCTGCGCTTGAATGGTGACGTCCAGCGCAGTGGTCGGTTCGTCAGCAATCAGCAGCGATGGCTTGCAGGACAGCGCCATGGCGATCATCACCCGCTGGCGCATACCGCCAGACAACTGATATGGGTAGCGGCCAAGCACGGCTTGGGCCTGCGGGATGCGAACCAGATCAAGCATACGCAGGGCCTCCAGCCTGGCACTACGGTGATCCATGCCCTGATGCAACCGCAACGACTCGGCGATTTGTTCCCCTACGGGAAATACCGGGTTGAGCGAGGTCATTGGCTCCTGAAAGATCATCGCCATATCGGCACCACGCACTTTGCGCAGTGTGTTTTGGGACGTATGCATCAGATCAAGCAGTTCGCCGTTGCGGCGGCAAAATGGCATGCTGCCGCTAACGATGCAGCCGCCGCCTTGTTCAACCAACCGCATCAGCGCCAACGAGGTCACCGACTTACCAGAACCGGATTCACCGACAATCGCCAGCGTTTCGCCACGATTGACCTCAAAGGACAGGTTACGCACCGCCTCGACAGTGCCGCCCTGCTGATAAAAGTTGACGCTCAGATCGCGCACCGTCAACACGCGCTGCGCTGGCAACGGCAACCCAGAGTTGGCCGTGGGTTGAAGGGTACCTACGCCATGGTGCATGGTAATCACTGGTTTACTCATTGGCCTGATACCCTGTGTTAATCTCAGCAAGCCGTTATTATTTGGCATTTTTAGGCTATATATTCAGCCCGACATTTCTAGTAATGCATCAAATCAACGCCCAGCGTTTAGCCTAATCCGCTTAGACTCTTTTTGCACACTTAAATAGCGTAGTGGAATAAATCTAGAGGAGAGCTTACTGCACGGAAATAATCGCGAGGTTTTTTGTTAATAATACAACGTGGATGAGCGCGATCCTTGCTAACCTTGTGACCAACGCTTTCCTCGCCTAAAAACTCATTTCTGTCCATGAGGTTGCCTGCTATTTTACTTCAGCATAGCATCCTTCATAATAACTTTACCTTGCCGAGAATCTCGCGCCCCCCTGATCACGGAGTGTCTTTTATGGATCATTGCTCTACTTCTGACCTTATCTCGCTGGAGCAGGCGCTGGATAACATGCTCAGCCAGCTTTCCCCCCTGCAACAGACCGAATCCATCACCCTGACCGCCGCCGCTGGCCGCATTACCGCCACGCCAGTGATTTCCCCGATCGACGTACCGCCGTTTGACAATGCGGCAATGGACGGTTACGCGGTGCGCATCGCTGAGCTGCCCGCCAACGCGCCGCTGCCGGTCTCCGGCAAAGCTTTTGCCGGCGTAGCGTTCAACGGTGAATGGTCAGCCAACAGTTGCATACGCATCATGACCGGTGCCCCTATTCCAGCCGGTGCCGATGCGGTGATCATGCAGGAACAGGCTGAGGTGAACGAGCAAGGGGTACGCTTCAATGCTGTGGTGCACGCCGGACAACATATCCGGCTGGCGGGTGAAGACATTCGCCAGGGCGCAGAGGTGCTCCCAGCCGGCGTTATGCTGGGAGCAACACAGTTGCCGCTGCTGGCCTCACTCGGCGTTGCCAAAGTGCAGGTGATACGCAAACTGAAGGTGGCGATCTTCTCCACTGGTGACGAGTTACAGCCGATCGGCCAGCCGCTACAACCCGACCAAATCTATGATACCAACCGTTTTGCCGTGCACCTGATGCTATCGCAACTGGGTTGCGAGGTGATCGACCTGGGCATCATCCGCGACACCCCCAACGCGTTGCGCGCCGCTTTCCAACAAGCCGACAGCCAGGCTGATGTGGTGATCAGTAGCGGTGGCGTGTCAGTAGGAGAAGCCGATTACACCCAGCAGATACTGGACGAGTTGGGCCAAGTCAACTTTGGGAAGTTGGCGATCAAACCCGGTAAGCCTTTCGCCTTCGGCAAATTAAGCAAGGCCTGGTTTTGCGGCCTACCGGGCAACCCGGTTTCTGCCGTGCTGACGTTCTATCAGTTGGTGCAGCCGCTGCTGGCCAAACTCGCTGGTCACAGTGGTTGGCATTTACCGCCACGCCTAACTGCACGGGCGTTAACCCCATTGAAGAAAACGCCCGGCCGCCTCGACTTCCAACGCGGTGTATTCAGCAGTAACGCCCAGGGTGAACTGGAAGTCAGCACCACCGGTCATCAGGGTTCGCATGTGTTCAGTTCTTACAGCCAAGGCAACTGCTTTATCGTGCTAGAGCGCGAACGTGGTTCGGTCGCTGTGGGTGAAAGGGTCAAGATTGAACCGTTCAATGCCCTGCTGAGGAGTTAAGTATGTCGGCGGAATTAACCGATGCTGAAACCTTGCGTTATAATCGTCAGATTGTGCTGCGCGGCTTTGGCTTAGAGGGTCAGGAGAAGCTGAAAGCCTCGCGGGTGCTGATCGTCGGGCTGGGTGGCCTAGGCTGTACTGCCGCGCTCTACCTGGCGGCGGCGGGGGTAGGCCATCTGGTTCTGGTCGATTTCGACAGTATTACGCTCTCTAATTTACAACGTCAAATCCTGCACCGTGACGAGCGCATCGGTATGCCCAAGGTTGAATCGGCGCAGCTAGAGCTGAGCGCCATCAACCCACATATTCGCATCGATGCCATCAATGACCAACTGGACGATAAACACATGGCGGCGCACATCGCCGCCTGCGATCTGCTGCTGGACTGCTCCGACAACGTGGCAACGCGTGACCGACTGAACCGTTTGTGTCATGCACAGCGCAAAGCGCTGGTCTCCG
The DNA here is from genome assembly GCF_000821185.2 of Serratia symbiotica. NCBI lineage: Bacteria > Pseudomonadati > Pseudomonadota > Gammaproteobacteria > Enterobacterales > Yersiniaceae > Serratia > Serratia symbiotica. The sequence continues at coordinate 1,757,439 of NZ_CP050855.1, forward strand.
GTGCGGCGATCCGCCTGGAAGGCCAGCTCAGCGTGTTCACTTATCAGCCGGGGGAGCCATGTTATCGTTGCCTGAGCCGGCTGTTCGGTGAAAATGCCCTGACCTGCGTCGAGTCCGGCGTCATAGCACCGCTGGTCGGCACTATCGGCAGTTTGCAAGCGATGGAGGCCATCAAGCTGCTGACGAACTACGGCCACACGCTGGCCGGAAAGCTGCTGATACTCGACGCCATGACCATGCAATTTTGCGAAATGACACTGCTAAAACACCCGCAATGTGAGGTATGTAGCAGGAATTAACAGAGGCAAACAGAGCGGGGCATTCCCGCTCTATTATTTTATCGCACAGGCTACTGGATACCTTGGCTGCGTAGATAATCTTCATAGTTGCCGGTAAAATCGATCACCTTGTTCGGTGTCATTTCCAGTATGCGCGTGGCCAGCGAACTGACGAATTCACGGTCGTGGGAAACGAAGATCAGCGTACCTTCGTACATTTCCAACGCCATGTTCAACGACTCAATGGATTCCATATCCAGGTGGTTGGTTGGTTCATCCATAACCAAAATGTTAGGACGCTGCATCATCAGCTTACCGAATAGCATACGCCCCTTTTCACCACCGGACAGTACCTTTACTTTCTTCTTGATATCGTCTTGGCTGAACAGTAAACGCCCCAGCACGCTGCGTACCGCCTGCTCGTCGTCCTTTTCCTGCTTCCACTGGCTCATCCATTCGAACACTGTCAGGGTGTCATCGAACTCGTATTCATGATCCTGCGCATAGTAACCGATCTTGGCATTTTCAGACCATTTCACCGTGCCGCTGTCCGGCTGCGCGTCACCCACGAATGTTTTCAACAGAGTGGATTTACCAATACCGTTCGGGCCTAGCACCGCTACTTTTTCACCCACTTCAACCATCAAATTGAGCTTGCTAAACAGCGGGCCGTTATCAAAGCCCTTGCTCAGCGCTTCCACTTCCAACGCATTACGGAACAATTTTTTGTCCTGTTCGAAACGGATGAACGGGCTCTGACGGCTGGAAACCTTTACCTCTGCCAGTTGGATCTTGTCGATCTGACGGGCGCGCGAGGTTGCCTGCTTAGACTTGGAGGCGTTAGCGCTAAAGCGGCTCACGAACGATTGCAATTCGTTAATCTGCGCTTTTTTCTTGGCGTTATCGGCCATCAGACGCTCACGCGCCTGGGTGGCGGCGGTCATGTACTCGTCATAGTTGCCCGGATACACGCGCAGCTCGCCGTAGTCCAAATCCGCCATGTGGGTACACACCATGTTCAGGAAGTGGCGATCGTGCGAAATAATGATCATGGTGCTGTTACGCTCGTTTAGCACCTGCTCTAACCAGCGAATGGTATCGATATCCAGGTTGTTGGTCGGTTCGTCGAGCAGCAGGATTTCCGGATCGGAGAACAACGCTTGCGCCAGCAATACGCGCAGCTTGAAGCCTGGTGCGATTTCGCTCATCGGGCCGTAGTGCTGTTCAACCGGGATCCCCACGCCGAGCAGCAATTCACCGGCGCGCGCTTCAGCGGTATAACCGTCCATCTCACCGTAAGCCACTTCCAGATCGGCGACTTTATAGCCGTCTTCTTCGCTCATTTCGGCCAAGCCGTAGATGCGGTCACGCTCTTCCTTCACCGCCCATAATGCGTTGTGCCCCATGATCACCGTATCCAGCACGCTGTACTGCTCAAAGGCAAACTGATCCTGACGCAGTTTCCCCAGACGTTCATTGGGATCGAGGAACACGTTGCCGCCGCTTGGCACCAAGTCACCGCCGAGGATTTTCATAAAGGTGGACTTGCCACACCCATTAGCGCCGATCAAACCGTAACGGTTACCGCCACCGAATTTGACGGTGATATTTTCAAACAATGGCTTACTGCCAAATTGCATCGTGATGTTGTTACTTAATAGCAAAGGATTTACCCTTCTAGAAATGTGATTTTGGACACATTATGCCACAATGTGACAGCAGGATCGTCTACAGTTATCCCATCATACTTCAAGCTTCCTGTGCGTTAGCCTGCTTCGCTCACCCCAGTCACTGAGAACCTATCCCAGTAGACGTACCGCGTACAGGAAGTCTGTGAGGAGGGGGAGCACTGCCCAGGTACAAAATGGCAAATAAAATAGCCTAATGGGATAAATTCTTATATCACGCTGGCATGGGCAGGGAACGGCTTGCACCACTCATTTGTCGCTCTCGGGCCTAACATCGTGAGCATCCTCAGCCCCGGCTTATTGCCCTAAACAGGGATTTGTTATTGGATTTGATTTTTTTAGTTACAAAAGTGGTTTTTAACATTAATTGCAACCAATAATATCCTGACAGTCGCCATGAGCCGATCAATGTGTATTCAGGCAACCGATGATAACTCACTTTTCGTTAAAGCTTTATTAACAAAAGGGAGTGGGTTGCCACTCATGGTTGGTTCTCTTCATCAACTTTACCTGGGGTACACCCAATAAATTCTTTTACTTGCAAGTAAAAGAATTTATACACAAGAGACTTTATTTAATGAGAAAATTACTCGTTCTGATCTTCTGTCTAAACCTGTTTGGCGTCACGCAACAGGTTGCAGCGGAAGAGAATAAAACCGTCGATGTTGTGTTAATCGGTGGCGGCATCATGAGCGCCACCTTGGGTACCTACTTGCATGAGTTGGAACCGACCTGGACTATTAACATGTATGAACGTTTGAATGGCGTGGCGGAAGAAAGCTCCAACGGCTGGAATAACGCCGGTACCGGGCACTCTGCATTCTGTGAAATGAATTATACCCCGGAAAAAGCCGATGGCACCATCGATATCAGTAAAGCCATTGGCATTAACGAATCTTTCGAAATCTCTCGCCAGTTTTGGTCTTATCAGGTGAAAAATAACGTCCTGAAAGATCCAAAATCCTTTATTAATAATGTGCCGCACATGAGCTTTGTCTGGGGTGACGACAATGTCAATTACCTACGCAAACGCTACGCAGCGCTGCAACACAGCACCTTGTTCCGAGGTATGGAATACTCAGAAGACACCAACCAGATCAAACAGTGGGTGCCGCTGGTGATGGATGGCCGCGACGCGGCACAAAAAGTTGCCGCCACTCGTATGCCGTTGGGTACCGATGTCAACTTCGGTGTGATCACCCATCAGTTGGTTGCTGCACTGAGCCAGAGCGACAAGTTCACATTAAACCTAAAGCACGAAGTCCGCGATATCAAACGCAATGCTGACAACACCTGGCGCGTAACTGTGGCCGATCTGAGCCACGACGGTAAAGCCACCACCGTTAATGCCAAGTTCGTCTTTATCGGTGCTGGTGGGGCTGCGCTAACGCTGCTGCAAAAATCTGGCATTCCAGAAGCAGACGGCTACGGCGGTTTCCCCGTCGGCGGTCAGTTCCTGGTAGCCACCAACCCTGAAGTGGCCAATCAGCACCTGGCTAAAGTTTACGGCTTGGCCAGCGTAGGTTCACCGCCGATGTCGGTGCCACATTTAGATACCCGCATGCTGGATGGCAAACGCGTGCTGCTGTTTGGGCCTTTCGCCACCTCCTCCAGCAAATTCCTGAAAAATGGCTCCATATTCGATCTGCTGCACTCCTTGAACACCTCAAACATAATCCCGATGATCCACGTTGGCCTGGATAATTTCGATCTAGTGAAATATTTGGTTGGCCAACTGATGATGAACGACGATGATCGCTTAGCGACACTACAAGAGTACTATCCACAAGCCAACAAGCAAGACTGGACGCTGTGGACCGCAGACCAGCGTGTGCAGATCATCAAGAAAGACGCTAATAAAGGCGGTGTGCTACAGTTTGGCACTGAAGTCGTCAGTGCTGAAGACGGCAGTATCGCTGCTCTGCTTGGTGCCTCGCCGGGCGCATCAACCGCAGCGCCAATCATGCTGCACCTAATGGAGAAAGTGTTTAAAGATAAGGTAGCAACGCCGCAATGGCAGAGTAAACTGGAAGAGATCATCCCGTCTTATGGCAAAAAGCTGAACGGCGACGTTGAAATGACCAACAAAATCCGTAGCTATACCAGCAGTGTGCTGGGTCTGAACTACATTGAAGTAGAGCCAGAAGCGAACTAATCCTGGTCACCTTCTGCTGCAAAGGCCGCTCGCTTGTCGTGCGGCTTTTTGTTTCAATGGCCCCATAGAGTAGGAGGCGAAGCCTGTACATAAATTTGTGTAATTACCTGATTTTGATATGTTCAACCCAGCATCAAATGAAAGTTAATTTATGGGCGAAAAACAGATGCAGGCTCTGGCTAATGAACTGGCCAAAAATATCAAACCTCCTGAGGATCTCAACTCGTTCGATCGCTTACTGAAAAAATCAGCCCAAATCCGCAGCCAATACCCGTAACGGCTATGCAGCAAAGCGCGTAAGCACCAGTGATGGCACACTGGAACTGCGTACTCCCCGCGATCGCGACAGCTCCTTTGAACCACTGCGGGTAAAGAAAAGCCCCATGATTTTCATCAGGCGTTCAACGGTACATCGTGCAACACTGAAGTCCTCACGGAGTCACTGACGCCAGACTTTTCGTGCCCCATAGACGCGGTAATTTTCTTCGTAAACGCGTTTTATCTCCTGGCTGATTTGACCATCACGCTTTTCTCGTTGACAACATTTTTCAGGATGCAGCCGGCGTTGCTGATGCCAGTAATATGTCGACGGGGCAATATCCAGCTCGCGACATACCGGCCCGACCCCGTGTGTGCCACTCAGGCGCTGCATAAGTGGCATTATTTTTTCCAGTGGCGGTCAAGCAAAATAAGCGGAGGCCTGGCGCAATATGTCATTGCTGCGGCGCAGTTCCCGATTCTCACGTTCCAGCTCTCTTAAAGGTTGGCGTTTATCGCTAGTAAGTCCCCCATCATCAGAACTTATGGGGGACACATCACCACGAACGTCAGTTCTGTGCTGCCGCAACCAGGCCTGAAGGATATCGTAATGGCAACCAATTTTTGATGAGATGGCACAAATGGCACCCGGCTCAGAGTCATATTCACCACGATGTTCAAGAATCATGCTGACGGCAGGTTCACATCACTCTAGCGGATAACGGTTTGCTGATTTTGATTTCATTTAGGATCTCCTTTCACTGCGAGTTTAGTCTCCAAGAAACCCGGTGCGGTTCAGTTAGACTCCATACATGGCGCACATAAAAAAGCGTCCAATGACGTTCATTGGGCGCTAGAAGGGAGTGCTAACCGAGACTACTTGAAGGTCACGTCGATATTCGCCGAGGCAGTGAAGGGGCCAACCTTTGGATCATTGCTTAGCCACTGCAAGCTGGCGATAAAGTTTTTCTCAACACGGGTGCCATCGATCAGACCCAGATCTACCGGGGTGTTCATCATGATCGGTGTCTCCGGCGTTTCCTCCTGCGAGATATAAATACCGAAGCCGCTGTCGCGGGTCGGCAGGATCACACTGTTGTCCTGAACCGGGTAGGTGGAACTGAAGCTAGCCTGTAGCGTTTCACCCTGGCAATCCTGGCCGCTCTCAGGGCCAGACATGTTAGCAGCAATAGAGAATGGCATCTGTTTTTCAATCTTACCCACTACCGCTTTCAGTTGCGGAATAGCGCCAAAATCCACACTGGCCCCCCCATTGGCCATCACAGTAATTGTCGGGTTACAGGAAATAAACTGAATATTGCCCAGCCCAGAAATATAGGCGTTAAAATTACTATTCGGCTTAGTGTTCAAGCCCAATACGCCATCGACCTGAAAAACCGAATACGCATTGTTGTCTTCGATCTTACCGCCCGGTGGCGGCGGGTTGCCAGTGGCCTTGATATAAACGGCGTAGGAGACTGTCACCGACAGCGACTGTGCTGGCGGCTGGCATTTGCCTTGGCTGTCGCGGTTGCACGCAGTGCCAGGGCCTACGCTCTGTTTCAGCCCCTTGACCGGTTTGATATCCACGCTGTTATAGGTCACGCCGACTTCGAGCGAATTGTGGATCTTCCCCATACGCGCCTCGGGATCCCAATGCAAAAAGGCATCTTCCCCTTGAGGGTGATTCCGATCATCTACACACTGAAATGTCGAGGTATAAGTCTGCGAACGCCAGAGCAACGTACCGGGCTTGGTGTTGGCAGTGGAGACCTTGATCGGCTTATCCAGCACGATGTCCTGGCGGATGTTGCCACTCTGTTTGCACGACAGCGCGTAACTGTTCTGCGAGACAGCCCCCAGCGTGACGAGCAGCCCAGTCGCTAGCCCCAAGTGTTTATATTTTGACAAAGATGACATGTTTATTCCTTGTGCGGTTTTCCGCAGCTCAATGACAGTTCCTGATAGCCCATCAACTGTTTGGTGGCAGGTTGCAGATCTGGCACCAACAGCGAGCAGCTTTCGCCGATATCACTGCCCCATTTCACCAACAGACGATCCCCTGCCAAGACACCGGAAATATAAATATCGCCATTGGTACCCACGATACCGTTATTTTTACCATCGGCGTTAAATACGTTAGCACCGATCGGCGGCACACTACCGTCTGCCATTTTGCTGTGTACCAGCAGGCTCTGGCCAGTATGGGTCTCAAACTTCACGCGGGCGATCGCGCCGTAAGTCGGCACTACATCTCTTGCCGCCATCGGGATATCCAGGCCGTTGCCGATATCCTCGGTGCGCAGCGCCACCCGATTATGGCGGTAAGGCGAAGCGGAGGTCATCACCGCATAGCCGAAGCGGTCGATGGCTACCCCCGGCTGATTTTCCAAGCGAACCCCTTTGGCGTCCTTGGCTTCTACCAACACAAAGCTATTCTGCAACGGCTGGGTCAAGGTCACGCCGCCAGCGTGAGCCACGATGCCCCCCGCTACCCTCAGTGAAGACTGCTGGTAACCGTTGCTGTAGCTGTAACCGGCATTGACTGTACCTATGCTGCTCTGGTAGCCGATATTGGCAGAAGTTATCTGGCCGGAGTGGCGATCGTGCCCGCTCTGCACTGAATAATTCAACCGATTATCGTCCAGCGCAGTACCGTTCAAGCCAGCACTATAGGTGTTGCCGCTCTGTTTGCTGTGGCCAGCATTGAAGCTGGCGCTCATATCAGACGAATCCTTGCTGAAGAAACTGAACGGGATCGATACGATCAAGTTGACGCTGTGATCCTCGTAACCGTAGTTACTGCGGTTGTCCTGATAGAACACACCATAGCTGATATTTTTATAACTGCTGTTAAAACCAACCTGCACCGAGCGATCCTCGCCAGAGCCGCCCCAGTAGGACTGATTACTGAGGTTGGCGTACAACGTTGAACTGCCAGCGATACGTTGGTTGACAGACAGCTCCACACGCTGGCGTTTGTTTCTAAAGCGGTGAGTATAATAGGTACGACGACGTGACTCAGCCCAATCTGGTACGCCCAGATTGCGGTCAGTTTCGTCGTAATAACTATTATGGTAATAGCCATCTTCATAGCGATCGCGCTCGGCCACGGCATCAGTGAAATCGTAATAACCTGAAGTCGAATAACGGTAGCCGGCGATCTGGAATTCAGTACCCCAGTCGTTAAGCGATTTGGAATACAGGAAGCGGAAACTTTCTCCCTGTTTGTCGTCACCATTGACCAAATGGGTGTCAGAATACGACATATCAAAGGAGAGTGCTCCCCAGTTGCCAAGGTTTTTACCCAACCCTACCACCGCCGAACGGTAGTTTTCCGCCACCAGCCCCCCCCCATAGGGAGTGACGTCAAACGTCATACCGTGCGATAAGGTGCCCTGCATAAACTTTGGCTGATAACGGCTGCTGCCATCATGGTATTTACCGACAGTCAACTGATAGTTCCATAGCCCTTCACGCAGCATATTCGGCACCGAAGAGAACGGCACGACGAAGCTACTGATCGCCCCGTTAGCCTCGATCACCATGACGTCCAGGTTACCGCTCAAGGTGCTAGGGAAAATATCCGTCAGCGCAAATGGGCCAGGTGGCACATTGGTACTATATATTGTGTAACCATTCTGGCGGATCTCAACGCGGGCATTGCTCGATGCCACGCCACGTACCACCGGCGCATAACCGCGTTGGCTTTCAGGCAGCATGTCGTTGGAGCTTGATAGCTGCACGCCACGAAACTGAATGCTGTCAAATACCTCCTTGTGGGTGCTGGACTGGCCGATCACCAAACGGCTACGCAGGGGAACGATGTCGGTTTCCGCCCAACTGGAAATATTGTTCCAGTGCGCTCTTACGCCAGATTGCTGGTTCATCGCGGAGTTATTGCGTAAACGCCAATCGCCCAGATTCAGACCACTGTTCAAGCCCAGGAAGTAATAATCAGCGGTTTTACCATTCTGAGTGTTGCTGTAACGGTTATGATTGCCGCTGAAATTGTAATTGACAAAGCCCGCATTGATGCCGCGATCATAGACCTTTGGCGGGATAGCGCCCTGCGGACGCGGCACTAAAAAAACCTGTGGCACATCCAGATCTATCCGCTGGATAGCGGCATCATAGCTCAACTTGGCACCTGATATTTGTTGCGACAACGCGTAACACTGCGTCATAGTCAAGTCGTCCGGCAGCTTAACCCCATAATCCTGATAATCTTGCGCCATCAGGCAAGGAACCACGGGTGTATCTTTGGCTACTTTTTTAAATTCAATATCGCGGTGGTCAATGCGCTGCCCATTCAGATAAATATCAAACGGATATTTACCCGGCAGAATATCATCGCCACTATCCAGGGCGGTTACCTGAGCAACGTTATCATCACCATGGATGAAAGAGGTATTGAACTGCTCCTCCGCCATGGCCAAATGAGAGAATGAAAATGGCACAGCAGAAAAATAGATTATACCATTAATAAGCCTGGCCAAATAACCTGGTGTGGAGGTTGTTATTTTTTTACGTGCCATTTTTATCATCCCTTAAAATGTTTCAATCAATGTATAGCAATATTTTTAATTTCCGTGTAACCACCGTAGTCATTGATATAAGTGAATGACATATTATTGGCCGACTGCGCGCCCTGAGGCAGAGACACCCGCAGACTATCGTGCGGCTTAACCATATCAGCATTCACTGTCCAGCTTTTGCCGCCGCTTTTCAGCATTAGCTTACCCAAGGTGACATGCAGTGGCCCCTCATTGGTTACCAGCAAATTGCCGCCTTGATGCTGCCACTTCAACGCTTCCGCCTGCTGTTGCAGATTGGTCTTTAGCGAATCCGGGCGGTAAAGCAATTTTATGCGAGTACGGATCGCCACCTGCAATACGTTCTCCTGCTTAGGTGTCGGTGGTATTTCCTGTACGTTGACCCAAAATAGAGATTCTTTGTCCTGGGGTAACCCGCTGCCCGAATAGATAAAACGCAAAATAGCCTCTTTTTTGGTCGCCAGTTTTAAAATCGGTGGCGTCACGACGATCGGCAAATTTTTCGGCATCTGGCTGGCATCCCCCGTGTCCAGCCAAGTTTGCACCATGTAGGTGTCGTCGCTGTCATTGCTGATTGAAAGCGATGCTGATTTACTTGTGCTATTATAAATTACACGCGTTGCATTGACCTGAATACCGGCAAAAGCATGAATGGAAAACGCGAATAAAATATAAGAAAGAAACTTTTTCATCGGGATATCTCAACTCTCAGAATTTAGCCGTCCTTGGCTAATAACGCTCGCTATACTACACAAAAATTATTTGTATGCGATGGTGAAGGTAGCGTTAGAGTTTGCCTGACCAGCAGTGATCTGGTTCTGGTAAGATTTATAACGAGCGCGCAGGTTGAACGTCGCAGTGCCGGGCTTGTCACCGCCGCTGGTAACAGTCACCTCAGCTGGCCCCGTCACTTCCTGAGAGATTGGCAGAGTTTCGCCTTTGTTATTCAGGATTTCAACGCCAACACCAACAGCGCCACCAGTCACAGCCAACAGGTCTGGGTGGCCAGCCGGGGTGTTGCCATCAAAACGCAGGGTGTAGTTACCTTCGTCACATTTTTCCAGGCTAATATCAAACGCTTTATCGCCACTGGCAGAACCAGCAGTTGGGAATGCGGTAGTAGGGTATTTACCCAGGAAAACTTCTTTACTTTGGTCTTTATCAACAATCTTACAGGTAGACTGTACAATTTCGCCGGTGAATTTTACGTTACCATTGGCGGCCATTGCGTTGCAGGCAACAGCAGACAATACCAGTGTAGCCACAGGCAATAATAATTTTTTCATTTTCATCTCCGTAGAAAAATATAAAAAAATAAAAGAATCAATTCAATGACGGGCTTATATATCCGAAACTGAATATACACATGTCGATAGCATTCCTTGCTGATAAAGAGGGTGCAGCCTTGATGAATCCATTTCGCAACGTAATATTAGGACACGACGATTCTTATTGATAAATCGTTTATAACATTTATAACCCTTCTCTTGATAGATATAAACTATCAAAAAACACCTATAGATCAATATTGACGATTCATGTGAATGAGAATAGTCTGTGTATAAAAGTTCATATAGCGATTAATTTGTCATTAAGGCGAGAAAATCAGGATATCATACCGGTAATTTACTTTTTGTTACATTTAGAAGCATTTTAACTTGAGAAATTAATGCACATCGCATGTGCCTGTTAGCAGCACCTGGTCATCCGGCTGCTATGAATAGGAAAATCACCTATTCATAGCAGGTTTATTATTTTTTTAAATTTAAATCAACAATTTAAATACAAATCTAAGGTTTGTAAAAATGGGTGGTTTCTTCAGAGAAAAAAATAACGGTATCAATTATGTCTTTCAGCCTATGTTCGCGAAATCTGGACAATTGCTGGCCGTTGAGTGCTTATCTCGCTTCACTTTCAATAGTGAATATGCTCATTTTTCTCCCGAACAGTTCTTTCGATATGCCGATAGTGAAACCCGAGTTGAGATTCTGTTAGATCAGGTCAACCTGATAGAAAAATATAAATATTGGTTTCATAAAAATCAGGTAATAGCCACGCTGAACGTGGACGATGACTCTTTGCGAGAGTTGGCCAACAGCCGCTTTGCCGAAAAAATTAATGCCATGCACTGTATCCATTTCGAAATCAGTGAGAACGCAACCCGGCTGACGGAACAGTACATTCACAGCGTTCCTACACTGGATCATTATTCATTTTGGCTCGATGATTTTGGAACGGGTTATGCAGGCTTTTCCGCCCTCTATAACAGCCCGTTCCGCTTTGTTAAGCTCGACCGATTTTTATTATGGGAATTAATGAAAAAATCCGGTGGTGAAAGTTTAATGCACGCCTTGTTACATTTCTTTTACCTTAATCATTACAAAGTAATCATCGAAGGAATTGAAACTCTCGAACATAAAAAATGGCTGGACGAAATGCCCTATTACGCACTGCAAGGAAAACTGTGGAAAGAATCCAGCATTACGGATTTGAATTCCCTACTTGCAGCTAAATATTTTTAACTCAGTATGGTGTTTTCCATTATGTCTAAAAACAATATTTTGGTCATTAGTGAGTGTAAGTACAGTAATATCGGCATGTCGAGGCTGCTGAAGGAACATTATGGTGCTTACAATATTCGGCTATTTTCCGATTTTAAGCAGGGGGGGGCAAAAGCGGAAAGAATCATCAAGCACGATATTGCCCTGATCTTCACTTCACATAATCTGGAACAAAGCGTCAACGTAATTGAAAGTCTAGTGCTCTTGCATCAACAATACAGCGCTAAGACGCGTATTCTGGTGTTTTATGATGATGAGCGTGTAGTAAAACTATTGTCGATAATGGGTATTTCTGTTGAGTTGGTATCAAGCCGTATCTCACTTTATTCGCTGCAAGAAAAAATACAGCGACTACTGGAAAGCTATGAACCTGGTGGGATCAAAGTGCAAAAAACTCGTGAACTAAGCCCGGCAGAGAGCGACGTTCTCTTTAACTTGCTGCGTGGTGATAGCCTACTGCACATCGCGGAAAAACGTGGCACACACCCCAAAACTATCTTCTCGCAGAAATACAGCGCGATGAGAAAGCTGCGGCTTAACAGCATGAGCACCATTTTTGTCGCTGGTAAGCAACCGCTACGCAGTATATAGCTAATGCAATGGCCTACAACACAAGGGCGCAGTCTAGTGAACTGCGCCCCCGACAGACGCGAAGTGTAGAGGATCAGTGATCCCTTACAGGGGAAGGATAAAAACTAAACGCTAAAGCTTAAAGGCGTTGTCAACACGCAACCCACTTTTCGTAGTAGTTGTTGTTGTAAGAGCAGGTTGTCGCCTTGGTCATACAGCGGAGCCAGCAGATCAAACTGCGATTTTTTCAGCGTGAAGTGTTTATCCGAACACGGGCGGTGACGCAGCAACCCAGCCACTGTTACAACTGACCACCGGCGATAGCGCTGGCTCAGCGTGTCACTGCACCTTCGGCAAAGATTTAATAAATTAAAATGATCGACCAATGAAAATTAATTTAATTTACAAATAATTAATAAGATAATTATAACGATTACTGCTCAACAGCAAGCGGATTGTACGTTGCAGATGGTTACCGCCCATCTTTCGCCATAGCGCTAAAGAAGCAGAAGAAGGGAAAGCAAGCCAAAAACCGCCCGGAATGAAGTGAACCCCGAAAGTTGGACATCCAACGATTAAGGGTTTTGCGTTTCAATGGGCAGAAAAAATACTCTTTTGAATGCAAGCAGCAAGTTGTTCATCACTACCTGAACAGCGATGACGGTGCGAAAAAACAGCCTGGTTGTTTGGCGTCAACCACGGTGCAGTCCGGCGCTGGACTGAACACTGGAAAGTGAATGGCGTGAACGACTTTACCATTCCAACCAGAGCTTACTCTACCGAGTTTAAAGAGTCCGTTGTTCGCTGGATGCAGGAACACAACCCGTCATCCCGGAAAGCTGCTACGAAGTTTTGTATCGCTGTAGCCTGTACCGTCAGCAAATGGGAGCGTCTTTATCGTGAAGGCGGTATCATCGCCCTACGTGACTAACGCAGAGGGCACCCGGTGAAGTCAGGGAAGAACAATACGTCAGATAAAGAACATAACAATACCCGTCCAGAGTTCCCTAGTACTGAGGAAGAGCTGGAATAGCTGCGGGCCGAGAATGCCTACCTAAAAAAGCTTCATGCCTTGATTCGGGAAAAACAGAAGATAAAGCGAAAATAATCACCGAATTAAGGCAAAGCCATAAGCTGAAAATGTGACTTCATATTGCCGGATTATCCCGTATTACCTATCACTGACACCTAAAGTCAGGTGACCGTAGTGGCCGTTATGAGGAGGAACAACACAGAATAGTTGCGTTGTTCCATCACCATAAAGGGCGATACGGTTACCGGCGTATGACTCTGGCATTACGGAATGAAGGCTATGGCATAAATCATAAAACAGTTCGAAAGCTGATGCGTAAGATGGGATGCCTGAGAAGCAAGAAATATCAGTCATATAAAGGCACCTACGGCAAAGTGGCGCCAAACATCTTAGCGCGGAACTTTAAGGCCAACGGCCCAAACCAGAAATGGGTCACGGACGTTACCGAGTTTAAGATAAAAGGGGAAGAGCTGTATCTGTCGCTGGCGCTGGATCTGTACAACAGCGAGATAATAGCCTGGAATATGACGACGCATCCGGGAATGAGTCTGGTCGAAGATAGGCTTAGTGATGCCCTAAAAACCCTGAAACCGGGCGGCGAACGGGTTCTTCACGCTGATCAGGGCTGGCAGTATCAGATGGCCCGGTATCAGGAAACGTTGAAAGCGAAAGACATAAAGCAAAGCATGTCACGTAGAGGGAATTGTCTGGATAATGCCGTGATAGAAAATTTTTTTGGTCTGTTTAAAGACAGAATGTCTGGTATCACGAAGAGTAAGAAAACACGGAACATCTGAGAGACGCAGTGGAAGAATACCTCCACTACTACAACGAGCGAATCAAGGTAAAACTGAACGGCCTGAGTCCGGTACAATATCGAACTCAGGCCATATCAGCCGCCAGTTGAGGCAAAGTGTCCAATATATGGGGTTCACTTCACCAAGGCGGATTTTTATCTGGTGCGACAACCTACACCACAGGCTCACGCCAAGCGTGGAGAAATCTTAGAAGCGGTAGCCTACGCCGACATTCCAGATGCCAACATCAACACTGCGAATACGGCTCTGCTCGTAACCCACATCCAGAACAATGTCCTGAATTGGGTTGAACTGCAAGCCAGCACCATAGGTGAAGCCATAATCGCTGTTGCTGCTGTGGTGGTTACCGTTTTGAGCGTTGTCGATGTTTTTGCCGTAGCTAACACCAATCACACCGTAGAGACTCGCCCAATCATTGAAGCGGTATGCGGGACCGGCAGTGAGGGAGTGATACTGGGATTTATGGTAGTAACCGCTTTGGGAACGGTTCTTTTCCACATGAGTAAAGGAACCGATCACGCCCAGCAGGCTGTCGTCGAACTCATAACGGTACTTCAGGTTAAAACCATCGGCTTTATTAGCAACGCCTTGGAGATCACCCTGCGCATAGCCAGCGGAGACGGTGCTCTGACCAGCAAATGCGTTACCTGCGCTCACGGCAAATAGGCAAGCTACTACTGCGGAAAAACATGCATTTTTTTTCATAACCACCTCAAACGCGTTTTATTTTAAGTACATCTATTAATTCATGCCCTAAAATTATAACAAAAATAGCGTGAAACTCTGCCTTGAATTAGATGTCTAACACTTTATATCCTGTAACAGAAAGTTACAGGTTTAGTATATCCTATTATTTTCGCTCTATTTTCGGCTGTATTTTAGGTTTTTCTGTGACACAAATTACCCATTAAATATCTAGGTAATCCTTAAAAAAAGTGCACTCTTTGATCATAACTTGCTAACGATAAGCCATCCTACGGCAAAATCTCACCGGTACGTTCCCTTTTGCCAGACAGATTAACCTCATTTCATTTATACTGCTCGCACCCGCAATGTTGACCCTCTTCCCATGGCTGTGGCATGGCACATAATTAATAAGGTCTATAAAGATGTCTTTATCTGTATCCGGCAAAACAGCATCCACGCTGTTGCCCATCTGCTTGTTAATCGTCGCCATGGTATCTATCCAGAGCGGTGCCTCGTTAGCCAAAAGTCTGTTCCCGCTGGTTGGGGCCGAAGGCATCACCACGCTGCGGCTGGGCTTTGGCACACTCATTTTGTTTATCATCTTCCGGCCCTGGCGGATGCGCTTTGCTGCTGGTAGCCGTTTGCCCCTGCTGATTTACGGCCTGGCGCTAGGCTCGATGAATTACCTGTTTTATCTGTCGCTGCGCACCTTGCCACTCGGCATTGCCGTAGCATTGGAATTCACCGGCCCCCTGGTGGTCGCTATGTTCTCATCGCGCAGACCGATCGACTTTTTGTGGGTCGTGTTAGCGATAACTGGCCTGTGGTTCCTACTCCCGCTGGGCCATAACATGGGCCACATCGATCCGTTTGGTGCCACCTGTGCGCTAGGCGCTGGGGCCTTTTGGGCGGTTTATATCATCTTTGGCCAGAAAGCGGGCGGCGATCTCGGCCCAGGCTCTGTCGCAGTCGGCTCGTTGATTGCCGCCGTGATTTTTTGCCCGATAGGCGTGTGGCAAACTGGCAGCGCATTACTGAACCTCGACATTTTACCCAGCGCACTAGCGGTAGCTCTCCTCTCCACCGCGCTGCCTTATTCGCTTGAAATCATTGCGCTGCCGAAAATCCCGGCGCGCACCTTCGGCACACTGATGAGCCTTGAACCAGCAATGGCGGCATTTTCCGGTATGCTGTTCCTCAACGAACACCTGACCAATACGCAATGGCTGGCACTGGCGGCGATCATCGCCGCCTCAATGGGTGCCACATTAACGATAAGGTCTAGCCCCCTGGCCGAAAATCTCTCCTGAACATAATAGGGGCAACGTGAACAGCGCCTACCATCTCATTATTTATGTCGCTAAATAATTGAAATAGAAATTTCAATTATTTCATCTATCCCTATAAATGTTTTATTTAACGCAATTTAATGCGAAAAAAGTGATAACTATGCAGTTTGGGTTAGTGATTTTTCATTCGGCCAATCCTATTTATCCAATAGCCCGTATCACTCTGCAAGAATAATTAACGCTGCTATAATGATTTAGGTAACCGAATAGGACGATGACTAATTACGAGGATATCAAATATGAGTACCGCTAAACTGGTGAAAACGAAATCTTCTGATCTGCTGTACACCCGCAATGATCTGGACGACAAAACCAAACTGGACGCCATTGATGCTCTGAATCATCAGGTGGTGCAATTCATCGACTTGTCGCTGATCACCAAACAAGCGCACTGGAACATGCGTGGCGCCAACTTTATCGCGGTTCATGAAATGCTGGATGACTTCCGCGCCGCCATTATAGAGCATCAGGATAACTTTGCTGAACGCGTAGTGCAGTTGGGCGGTGTAGCGTTAGGTACGGTACAGGTGGTGAATAACCAAACACCGTTGCAAAGTTACCCAACCCATATCCACAGCGTACAGGATCACCTGAAAGCGCTGGCCGACCGTTACGGCGCGGTAGCAAACGACATTCGCCAAGCGGTTAGCCAAGTGGCAGATGAAGACACCGCTGACATGTTCACCGCCGCATCACGCGATCTGGACAAATTCCTGTGGTTTATCGAATCAAATATTGAATAAACGCTTTTTGGCGCAACACCGATGACAGGCTGCGAGCTTTGCCCCAGCCTGCTTTTCTTGCGTCGCAGTTGCGTTGTATAGAAAGTCATCACACCAGTAGGTTAAAACCCAGAGACGACGGTAAGATGAAGAGAGGTCACAATGGCGAGCGGCTGGGGGCCGGACGGTGCCGTACAGGATCAAATTGATTCTACCGTTGATGATGCGGTGCAACGTGCACGCGATGCGTTGGGGGGCGGCGAGAGTGAACGTGTTTGTCAGGAATGCGGCGAAGAGATCCCACAGGCGTGCGCTACTGCCTGTCCTGTCAGATTAAAAAGCAGACTGCCAGTAGCTTATATAACCGGCGCGGCAGTAAAGACAGCCAGTTACGGTAATATTACCGGCACATCAGTGTCCATTTCCCTCCTTAGTGCACCAGCGGCAACATCATCGCATTAGAAAAATATTAATAGTTTATTGGTTCCACCCCGCCAGTGGTGCTAGCTACTGCGATAAAGGTCAAAAATTTGGCACAACGACGTTGGCGGATATCACGCCCTGAGTTTGCCGTCCACCGTGAACCGTTCATATTGATGCCAGTTATAGCACTTTTCGACGAGTAAAGCCGAACAAACAATAGCAACATTAGCTTTATTACCTGAACAGTTGCTGCGGTAGGCATAATCAATTCGATATAACTTAAAAGCGATAGGCACTGATCCCGATCAATCTGCTGTGTGTCACTGGCCGCCCAAATATGCCCTAAACATAAACAGACAAAATCCCGTTGCCTAAACCGATCCGTAATCAGTGGCTATTCAACCCTCGGTGAAAGTTCGCTCAGCTTTTTTTGTACCAAGGTATCCACTGCACCGCGAAGTAACAGAGGGTATTTGGCGACATGCTGATTGCCACGAAACTATCGCTCCTGTGCATTCAGCAGTACGTTGGGAAAAATGAAACGTGCCAAAATTCACAACCATAATCTTGTGTGTGTTCTACACTAGAATAGATTTATTGAGAGAATCACTCTCACAGGTTATTAACCCTTTATATCAATCAGGAAGATATTTTACGATTAAGTTCAGTAAATTGCTTGCATGTATACATCTTACAAACACAGCGAAGTCTGCCACAGGAGCCTGTCTATACGCGGATTGCTGTTGATTACCCGAAGCTCATGGAAAATGTCGTATCAGCGTGAACCACAGGTGAAAAAGTTATCCTTCGTAGCGTGAATTTTTAAAGCGCAAATAACCCTGTAGCAAACAATTTTCAGCATTCTGCCCATGCCGTTAAAGCCACTTTTTTGATTGGGAGGATCTCATTTCAACTCAATGATACTAATAAAAATGCCTGAAAGGCTGTCCGGTTTTCAATAGATGCTATCCTGACTTTAGCGGAAGAGTTTTTTTGAGAAAAGGCTTTATAAAAGCAATGTTACCCAACGCTGTCTCGTTTCGTACAAAACTGTTTGTATGGCTGCTTATTGTAACGCAGTTTAATTTTCCTTTGGCCGCTACGGGCACCCTGAATGGGTCAGAGGTTGGCAGCGATAACCCTTTCCTGAAAAAGCCAGCGGATACATCTTTGCAAACGCAGGTGCATATCCTCTCCAGCGGCGAAAATAGCGCATTACTGGCTCAAAAATATCACATGACATTGGAGGAGCTGCGCAAACTTAATCAGTTTCGCACCTTTGCGCACGGGTTTGAGCATCTACAACCTGGTGATGAGCTGGATGTGCCGCTGGCACCGCTTCCCGAAATCATATGGAATGATGCAGCCATCTCTAAAGCGGCGGAACAACGTGATGATGGGCAGTTGCAGAAAATAGCGAGTCTGGCCTCACAAATGGGGGATTTCCTGTCCAATAATCCGACGGGGGACACCGCAGCAAACAGAGCCAGAGGAACAGTAAATAGTGTGGTCAGCGGCAAGACCCAGCAATGGCTGAACCAGTTTGGTACTGCTCGCGTGCAGCTTGATACCGACAAAAACTTTTCCCTGAAAAACTCACAATTTGACCTGCTTGTTCCTTTGTACGAACAAAAGGATAGGCTGGTTTTTACCCAAGGCAGCCTGCACCGCACTGATGACCGAACCCAGTCAAATATCGGGGTGGGATTCCGCCACTTTTCACCCGGCTACATGCTGGGCGGCAATGTCTTTGGTGATTATGATTTATCCCAAGAACACGCACGGGCAGGCATTGGCGTAGAATACTGGCGTGATTTCCTGAAGCTGAATGCCAACAGCTATAGACGTCTGACAGGCTGGAAGGATTCACCGGATGTGGAAGACTATGAAGTTCGTCCTGCCAACGGCTGGGACGTGCATGCGCAGGCTTGGCTACCCTCACTGCCTCAGCTTGGCGTGAAACTGGCGTATCAGCAGTATTACGGTAAAGAAGTGGCACTGTTTGGAAAGGAGACCCGGCAGCACAACCCCCACACCCTCACAACCGGGTTGGACTATACCCCAGTTCCTCTCATCACCTTCAGTGCGGAACAGCGTCAGGGACAGCACGGCAAAAGCGACACTCATCTGGGTGTTGAGCTGCACTATCAATTGGGCGTGCCTTGGCATCAGCAGCTCAATCCAGAGGCGGTGGCAGCGATGCGCAGCCTGGCAGGCAGCCGCTACGACCTGGTGGCACGTAACAACAATATCCTCCTGGAGTACCATCAGCAGCAGGTGATACACCTGCAAACGGCAGAACAGGTAAGCGGCTACACGGGCGAGCAAAAGTCGCTGGGCGTATCGGTGACCAGCAAATACGGTCTGGCACACATTGAATGGACGGCACCGACACTGCTGGCTTCAGGCGGTAAAATCGTGCAGGTCGGCGTAGATTACAGCGTAGTACTGCCGCCGTACCAGAAAGTGGGGCGAGAGATAAACACCTACCTGTTGAGTGGCGTAGCAGTGGACACCCGGGGGAATCGCACAGAGCGCAGCGAAATCAGGGTCACGGTACTGGCCCCAGTGATCACTGAAAGTCATGCCGCGCAGGAAAACTCGGCCATCACGCGTGATCAGGACAGCTACGTGGCTGGCCGCGAGATGATGGTGACAGTGACGCTCAAGGATGCGCAGGGTAACCCGGTCAGCGGCCAGGCCTCTGCCCTGACCAATGACCGCGTACAGGTAGCCCATGCGACGGCCAAGGCCACGGCCTGGAAAGACGCCGGGAACGGCATCTACACCCGCACCTATACCGCGCAACAGGTCGGTACTAACCTGAAAGCCAGGCTGCAACTCAACGATTGGCGCGGTGCCAATAGCTCGCCCGCCTACACCATCGGTGCCGGAGCAGCCACCCAGGCCAACTCGGCCATCACGCGTGATAAAGACAGCTACCTGGCTGACGACGAGATGATGGTGACGGTGACGCTCAAGGATGCACAGGGTAACCCGGTCAGCGGCCAGGCCTCTGCCCTGACCAATGACAGCGTGCAGGTGGCCCATGCGACGGCCAAGGCCACGGCCTGGACAGATGTCGGAAACGGCATCTACACCCGCACCTATACCGCGCAACAGGCGGGCAGCGCCCTGAAAGCCACGCTGCAACTCCCGGACTGGAATAGCGCGGATGAATCGGCCACCTACGCCATCAGCGCCGGGGAAGCCACCCAGGCCAACTCGGCCATCACGCGTGACCAGGACAGCTACCTGGCGGGCAGCGAGATGATGCTGACGGTGACGCTCAAGGATGAGCAGGGTAACCCGGTCAGTGGCCAGTCGGCGGCCCTGACCAATGACCGTGTGCAGGTAGCCAATGCGACGGCCAAGGCGGAAGCCTGGACAGACGCCGGAAACGGCACCTACACCCGCACCTATACCGCGCAACAGGCCGGTACTAACCTGAAAGCCAGGCTGCAACTCCCGGACTGGAATAGTGCCGATGAATCAGCAGCCTATACCATCAGCGCCGGGGAAGCCGCGCAGGCCAACTCGGCCATCGCGCGTGACCAGGACAGCTACCTGGCAGGCAGCGAGATGGTGCTGACAGTGACGCTCAAGGATGCGCAGGGTAACCCGGTCAGCGGCCAGGCCTCTGCCCTGACCGATGACCGGGTGCAGGTAGCCAATGCCGCCGCCAAGGCCACGGCCTGGACAGACGCCGGAAACGGCATCTACACCCGCACCTATACCGCGCAACAGGCGGGCAGCGCCCTGAAAGCCACGCTGCAACTCCCGGACTGGAATAGCGCGGATGAATCAGCAGCCTACGCCATCAGCGAACCAGCCGCGATAAAAGATATCTCCGTGAACAGCTATATCTTCAAACCTGATGAGGGCTTCCCAACCACCGGGTTTGAAAAGGCGACCTTCACCCTTGAACTGAGCAACGGCAACGCGTCAGATTATATCTGGGCATCCAATGCTTCATGGATATCAGTGCGCAACGGCGAGGTCACCTTCACGGGTAAAGCCACAGGAGACAAAGTCACCATTACAGGTACACCGAAGAACGGAGCGGGTACGGAAATTACTTACACCTTCACACTAAAGGACTGGTATATCAGCAACGATGGTACGAAAATGACCTGGTCTAACGCCGCTGCATATTGTAGTAACCAGACCGGCTACAGCCAGCCTACGGTGGAACAACTGAACGGGAATGCCAGCCATGATGATGGCACCCGTGGCACGCTAGGCGCGCTTTGGAGTGAATGGGGGTTTATTAGTGGTTATTCTGGGTCTGATTTTGTTGGCCTAAACCATTGGACGTCAGAGCAGGCTAGTAGCGGCCAGCACTATTACGTTTCCTTGGGCGAGGGTGATGTCTACCGCCAAAGCGACACCGGCACAAACTATGTGGTGTGTCGGCAACGTCTCTAGCCTGAAGTTCCATCGCGGTCTCCGTAACCTTTGATACCCGTGCCGTACCGTTAGCTAATGCGGCAACAAATGAATTGATGCACCACGATCATTTGGTGTATCAGCGTTACCCCGTTTTCCTCCTCAGTGCACCAGCCCCACTCATGGATGGTGAAAAAGTTATATCCAGTTATCAATATTGAAACAAAAATGTTATCAATTGATTGTTTCACACCCCATTCTCTGTTAATGATAACCCAGCGCACCAAAATAAGACCTAACGCCTCATTTTAGCGCCTTGCTTTGGTGCATAAAAATAACAGTCTGCCTCTCAGGCCTCTTTTTTGGTTATAACCTATTGTTTTTATAAAATTTGCAGACATGGCACGCTTTTTTCATAGCAACGACTGCATTATAAAAAATGGGTAACCCGCAACCTGTACAGGAATTCTTCATATGAAATCAGTATTTAATCTCTTATTGGCTGCACTTTCCCTAGCCTTTGCCGTAAGTTCTCACGCAGTAGATAAACTGGTTGTCGCTGTCGATACCGCCTTCGTTCCCTTTGAATTCAAGCAGGGCGAGCATTATGTAGGGTTCGATATCGATCTATGGGCGGCGGTGGCAAAAGAGCTGAAGCTAAATTACACCCTGAAACCCATGGACTTCGGCGGTATCATCCCTGCCCTGCAAACCAAGAACATTGATCTAGCTCTGGCTGGCATCACCATTACCGACGAACGCAAGAAAGCTGTCGAGTTCTCTGATGGCTACTACACCAGCGGTCTGCTGGTCATGGTCAACGCCGACAACACCACGGTAAAAGGTATCGACGATCTGAACGGCAAAGTGGTCGCGGTAAAAAGCGGCACCGGTTCGGTGGACTACGCCAAGCAACACATCAACACCACGCATCTACGTCAGTTCCCTAACATCGACAACGCCTATATGGAATTAGGCACCAAGCGCGCTGATGCCGTGCTGCACGATACGCCCAACATCTTGTACTTCATCAAGACCGCAGGTGCTGGTAGGTTTAAAACCGTGGGCGACTCGCTGGAAGCTCAGCAGTATGGCATCGCCTTTCCGAAGGGTAACGATGAGTTGCGTATAAAGGTGAACGGCGCGCTGAAAACCCTGCGCGACAACGGCACCTACAACAAAATCTACAAAAAATGGTTCGGTATTGAGCCTAAGTAATTCAGACAGTAGCAATATTCACTTAAACCCAGGGGGGAATCACTTAACCCCTGAGTTTTGTTGCGTCTGATCTTTATGTTGTGAGTTCACCGGGAGAATTACCATGCAGTTCGATTGGAGCGCCATCTGGCCCACCATCCCCATTCTGTTAGAAGGCGCAAAAATGACCTTGTGGATTTCGGCCCTCGGTCTGATTGGTGGGCTGATTATTGGTCTTGTCGCCGGCATTGCCCGCACCTACGGCGGTTGGATTGTCAACCATATCGCCTTGGTATTTATCGAGATAATCCGTGGCACGCCGATCGTAGTACAAGTGATGTTCATCTACTTTGCCCTGCCGATGGCCTTTAGCGATTTGCGCATCGATCCGTTCAGCGCCGCAGTGGTCACCATCATGATCAACTCCGGGGCCTATATTGCGGAAATTACCCGTGGCGCGGTGTTGTCGATCCATAACGGCTTCCGTGAAGCCGGTCTGGCACTCGGCCTATCGCGGTGTGAAACCATCCGCTACATCATTATGCCACTGGCGTTACGCCGCATGCTGCCACCGCTGGGCAACCAATGGATCATCAGCATTAAAGACACCTCGCTGTTCATCGTGATCGGCGTAGCGGAACTGACCCGTCAAGGTCAGGAAATTATTGCCGGTAACTTCCGCGCACTGGAAATTTGGAGCGCTGTGGCAGTTATTTATCTGATTATTACTTTGGTGCTGAGCTTCGTGCTGCGGCGTCTGGAAAGAAGGATGAAAATCCTGTGATTGAATTTAACAACGTCTCCAAGCACTTTGGTTCAACCCAGGTGCTGCATGATATCGATCTGAAGATTAACCAGGGCGAAGTGGTGGTGATTATTGGGCCTTCCGGCTCCGGCAAATCCACTCTGCTGCGTTGCATCAATAAGTTGGAAGCGATCACCAGCGGTGAGCTGATCGTCGATGGCCTGAAGGCTAACGATCCCAAGGTGGACGATCGTCTGATCCGCCAAGAAGCCGGCATGGTGTTCCAGCAGTTCTACCTGTTCCCTCACTTGACAGCGTTGGAAAACGTCGCCTTCGGCCCGATCCGCGTACGCCGTTTGAAGAAGTCAGCAGCAGAAAAGTTGGCACGTGAGCTGTTGGCCAAAGTAGGTTTGGCCGAACGAGCCCATCATTACCCATCTGAGTTGTCCGGTGGACAACAGCAGCGCGTGGCGATCGCCCGCGCACTGGCGGTAAAGCCGAAAATGATGCTGTTTGATGAACCAACCTCCGCGCTCGACCCAGAACTACGCCATGAAGTGCTGAAGGTTATGCAGGATCTGGCAGAAGAAGGCATGACCATGGTGATCGTCACCCACGAAATCGGCTTTGCCGAAAAAGTGGCATCGCGTCTGATCTTCATCGACCAAGGACGAATTGCGCAGGACGGTCATCCCCACGATTTGATCAATCATCCACCCAGCGTGCGTTTACAGGAGTTCCTCCAGCACGTTTCCTGATTTATCCCTCTCAATGATGGGCGATTTTGCGCCCATCATTTTGTTTAGGTCACCTAACGCTTGTGGCGGCGTTTTTTCTCTTTCTGCGCCGCTGCTGCGGCAGATTTCAACGCCGCCAAATATGCTTTGTCAGCTTCCGGCAGCGCACGCTGCTCAATAGGGAACACCGGTAGCGCCGCCAACAACCTTGCGCCATAGCCTTTGGTCAACAACCGGCGATCATAGATCACTATCTCGCCGTGGCATTGGTTGCTGCGGATCAGGCGGCCCACCTGCTGGATCAGGTTAAACGAGGCGCTCGGCAGGCTCTGTACTTCAAACGGATAGCGCTTCAGCGATTTCAGCCATTCGGCCTCGGTAACGATCACCGGGCTGTCGATCGGCGGGAAGGCTATTTTGTGAATATGCACCTGAGTCAGTAACTCACCTTTCAGATCCAGCCCTTCGGCAAACGACTGTAAGCCGACCAACACGCTGGCGATCCCCTTTTCCACCCGTTTGCAGTGCTCTTCCACCAGGCGGTAACGCGGCTGATCGCCCTGTACCAGCAACGTTAGGCGCAGATCGGTCACGTAGCCGAGAAAAGTCTGCATCGCCCGGTGGCTACTGAACAGGATCAGCATGCCCTGGTGCTGACCGCTGGCCTGCTCGGCGCGGAAAAAGCGCGCCATCTCTTCCAAGTGCTGCGCCTCGGTGGCAATTACCGGTTCAAAACGCATTTGCGGGATAATGATCTTGCCCTGTGCAACATGGTTAAACGGCGATGCCAACGTCATAAAGCGATCGCCTGCCTGCTCGTTCAGACCACTCATTTCCTGTAACCGCGCAAAGCTGTTTAGCGAACGCAGCGTTGCCGAGGTGATCACCACATGCGGCACCTTGCGCCACAGCAGTTTTTCCAACTGCTCGCTGACGCGGATGCCAACGCAGTGCAAGTAAAGATGGCTCACATTATCGCGCTGATCACGCGTCACCCATTTGGAGATTGGCGCATTAGAACAGTTATCCAGTGCTGCCAGGTGCCACAATTTGCTCATCGCCTCCAGATAACCCAGGGTACGGCTTAGCTGAATAACTGAACGCTGCAAAGCGATGATGTCGTGCTTGCCAGTCTGTTCGGTGAGCGCGTTCAGCACAAACCCTGTCAGCCCGCGTAGGGCATCGGTGAGATTGAACAAGCGCACACAGTTTTCCATCATTTCCGTTGGCAATGCCCCCATCTCGAAACGGTGCTCGGCCACCACGCTGTCGCTGGGCAGATAGGCGCTGACCTGGCGCTCGAAGAGTTGCACCTGCTCGCGCAACGTCTCACAGTGGTGGTTGAGTCGCGCGCTATTGGCCAGCCCTGGCGGGTTTTTCGGCCGATACTGGCTCATACACTGTTCGACCTGACGCACCAGCATATCCAGTTGCAGGTTGGCCGACAGCGCAGTGATTTCACCGCTAATCTCCAACGCATCGCGCGCCACATCAGGCAGGTGATGCCCTTCATCCAGCACCAGCAGCAGCGCTTTCGGGTTCGGCAACACCGACTCAGTTTCCAATGCCGCCATCACCAGAGCATGGTTGGTTACCACTACATCGGCGCTCTCAATCTCTTTACGGGCGATATAAAACGGGCATTCGCGGATATAATGGCAGTTGCGCCCTAGGCAATTGGCTTTATCGGTGCTCAACCTGGCCCACAGGGGATCATCGATCGATAGGGAATAGTGATCACGCAGTCCATCCCATTCGCAGCAGCTGAACGCCTTGCCCAGCTTCTGGCACAATGCCAACTCTGCTCCACTGGAAGATCCCCGTTCGTCGTCGAGAAACAGCGGCAAATCGCCTTGCTCCCGGGTATCAGAACTTATCGCCGCCAGGTTGCGTGGGCACAGGTAACGCCCGCGCCCAAAGGCCCCAGTGAACTTCAAATCGGGGATGATCTTTTTCAGCAGCGGCAAGTCTTTGCTGTAGATCTGATCTTGCAACGCCACATTAGCCGTGCTGACCACCAGCGGCTTGCCCTCCGCCCGCCCCACGGCGATGCCAGGGATCAAATATGACAGCGTTTTGCCAACACCCGTCGGCGCTTCGATCGCCAGATGGCGCGGAGAATCACCGGCCAGAGTTTTCGCCACTTCGGCGATCATCTGGCGCTGGGAAGTACGGGAAATAAAATCCGGTATTTGCTGCTGCAAAGCTTTGTACCACTGCCCGATCTGATGTTTAATTGCACAGGAGAGCGACATTTGACTCTTATCTAAACGAAATGATGGCGTATTGTTCCACAGACCGGCTAGCACGTCAGCTTGAGTTAAGGATGAGTGGTAGGCTATGTCTCGCTGTACTTATCGCCTTTCCAGGTTGTAGCTCACGTTTTCCACAGCGTCTAAAGTTGTACAGGTTATTTTTTTGTACAACTTTAGCCTTCCCCGCTATGGTTTAGTGTTCGATATTTTAAGCTAGGAGAA
Source organism: Serratia symbiotica (assembly GCF_000821185.2). Classification (NCBI taxonomy): domain Bacteria; kingdom Pseudomonadati; phylum Pseudomonadota; class Gammaproteobacteria; order Enterobacterales; family Yersiniaceae; genus Serratia; species Serratia symbiotica. Next base: position 1,784,082 of record NZ_CP050855.1, read on the forward strand.
GGATATGCTCCTTTACAGCATCGGTGAAGTAGCCCAACTCTGCGACATCAATCCCGTCACGCTACGCGCTTGGCAGCGGCGCTACGGGCTGCTGAAACCGAAACGCAGCGAAGGCGGCCACCGCCTGTTTGACAACGAGGACGTGGCGCGTATTCGTGCCATCCGCATTTGGATAGAGCGCGGCGTGCCTGTCAATATGGTCAAAGCGCTGTTGGACGGCAAAGCGCAGCCGGATCACACCGCCAACTGGGCGCTGTTGCAGCAGCAACTGTTAACACTCCTGCACACCCCCTCACCCAGTAAACTACGCAGACGCCTGTTCGAACTAGGCCGCGAATACCCTGCGGAACGGTTGATTGAAAACGTTCTGCGGCCATTACGCAGCCAACTGAGCGGTGATCATGAACTGCTGCAAATGCTGCGCGGGTTGCTGGACGGTGTCATCATCGAGTACGCCACCTTCTGCATGATCCGCGCACGAAAAAAAACCGGCCCCACCGCCCTATTACTGGGATGGCACAATGTCGACCACATCGAGCTGTGGCTAGAGGCCATCATACTGGCGAAGAACGGTATGCATATCGATATTCTGCCGGGGACGCTAACGCATCCGCAGCCCCAACTGTTTAAAGCCGATCACTATTTCATTCACTCCAGAGACAAGCCAAATACCCTACAACAAAAGATGCTGGCCGAATGGTGGTCGTTAGGGCTGAATATCCGCGTTATTGGCAGTAGTGTCCGACTGATTGAACAAACGGAACCTAGCATTGCAAGAGGCTGAAAATTGCAAGGTGAGGAAAATATGAACAAGCCCCATGTCGGGTTCTGGCTGGCAATGTTGGAGCTTGGCATGAGCTGGCTGCTGGTCTTGTTGACCCACGACCAGTTCAACGGCGTGCTGCTGGCGGGTAGCGTGCTGGCTCTGTTCTTCACACCTGCCGCCCGGCGTAAAGGTGCACTGTTGACCGCGATGAGCAGCATCGGAATGGATGGCCTATGGAGTTATAGTGGCGTGTTGCATTACAGCGATCATGTCAGCCTACCACTATGGATGGTAGCACTGTGGATTGGCTTTGGCTGCTGATGGTATTGGCTGTTAAAGGTTATCTGGTTACGTCTTGGCCGCTGGCGTTGTCTGGTGCCATTGTCAAGCCTTTCACCTATGCCCTCTGCTGGAAGTTAGAAATATTGCAGTCAGACGTGCCGCCGGAAATCATGCTGTTAGTGATCCCGATCGGCTGGGCCATCTCTTTGCCAGCCGTGAGCTGGCCGCAGTTGAAAAAATATTGCGGGGTGAAGTTCAACGATCTTTGCCCTGACAAAAGAGAAACTGACAAAACACCACTAAAACGCGGCTTGTTTCACCCGGTGAAGCGTCTATAATTGCTGCTAATCTGAACCCCCTGTGAATCATTCCTATGTTGAAAAAAGCGTTCATCGTCATCATCGTCCTGTGCGCCTTTGGTTCTCTGAGCGGCGTATTCCTCGCCGGGTTAAACATCTATACTCGTTCCACCACGCCGCTAGAAGAAACTGACGCCACACCAACCCCAGTAGAAAACATTCAAGCCCCATGATCGTCCATTCAGTGCGGGCAGCACCAAAGGCTGACTCCATTATGCCTTTGACAGAACATCATCCCCCTCTCGTATGATCTGGTGTATAGTGAAATTCCGTTTTCACTCTATGCGAACAAGCAATGACGATGAAATCCCCGTTTCTGGTGACTCCCCAATGGTTGGCGCAACATATCAACGATGAAGATCTGGTGGTGGTCGATGTACGTATGCCGCCGGTTGGCCTATCGCCGAAAAAGGCTATGCACGACGCGTTTGCCAACGGCCATATTCCGAGCGCGGTGTATTTCGATATCAATGATGTGGCGGACAAAAACACCGACCTACCCCATATGCTGCCAACAGCAGAGGCGTTCAGCAAAGCAGTGGGCAAACTGGGCATCAACGAACAGCAGCGCATCGTCTTTTATGACGATGGCGACTCGTTCTCGGCACCGCGCGGTTGGTGGACTTTCCGCCATTTCGGCGCACAGAATGTCTATGTACTAGACGGAGGGTTGAGCGGCTGGCAGGCATTGGGCCAACCACTGGAAAGCGGATCGGCACAGCCGAAACCACAAACCTTCAACGCACGTTTCAACGCCGATGCGGTGGCGAATATGCAAGAGGTGGAGCAGGCGTTGAACAGTGAGGTGCAAATTCTGGACGCCCGCGCTGCGCTGCGCTTCTATGCCGAAGCGCCAGAGCCACGCCCAGGTCTGCATTGCGGCCATATTCCCGGCAGCATCAATATTCCTTACAGCGATCTGCTAGAAAACGGCCACTTCAAATCGCTCACTGCACTCAAGCAAACCTTTAGCGAGAAAGGGGTAGACATCCAGGGTTCGATCATCACCACTTGTGGCTCCGGCGTAACGGCGGCAGTGCTGGCGTTCGGCCTGCTGTCGCTCGGTGCGCCTTTGGTCAAACTGTATGACGGATCCTGGACAGAATGGGGGGCACTCAGCGGCAAGCAACCGATCGCACAGAAGTCACTCCAGCGCAGCAGGTAAGCCTGCCAACGGTTCGCCTTAAAGCGTTCCGTCAGAGCTGCTATGCCAACAAAGGTTAACGCTTGTCCCGTTGTTGCATCAGCACTATTAACACCAGCGTATTGGGTAGCATATACACCAACGCGCCCAACTGAATCGCCAGCGGGTTTTCTTTGGCCTGCCAGGCCATAAACCAGTCACCGGCGACCACCATAAAACCGAGGCCCCACACCACAATCGCACACAGTGCCCCCAGCATCGCCCAGGCTTTACCTTTGGCGAACATCTCGTAGGGGTGGCTCAAATGTTTCACCATCAGCACAACACCCACCGCTGCAACCATCCCAGCCAGCGATTCCAACACGGTGATAATACCCAACCCAACCATACCGGCCCATTGACCGGAAAGGGCACGCCACATCAGTGCGGGAACCTGATAAGTATCTTGCATCGCCAGCAGTGGCCCCACAGCATGCCGGGCGGTGTTGGCAAAATCCGCGATATTATTCAGCAGGCTGAAGATCCCCCAGAGTGCCGGAAACAGTGACAAAATGATGCAACTGAGACGTGATAAGTTAATTTCGTTAATCATCATTATTTAGCGCTCTTTTTTACCGCGAGATGATATAGCCTGTTGCCGTGAGCATCGTTATCACCGACGAACGGTGATAATAAAGTGAGCACAGGGAAGCCATACAACAAATAACGACTCATGGTGCTGGGGGCTAACGGAAATAAAAAAGCGTAATACTGCCATTGCTCCTTGCATCGCTGTCGCTGGTGAATTACGCGCCACGAACACGCTGCGCCAAACCTTTAAGGAAATAGCGTAACATCTGATCGCCACACGGGCGGTAGTTTTTAGTGCCTGCTTTACGGAACAGCGCGCTCAGCTCCGACTTAGAGATGCGAAAATCCACAGCGCTAAAGATCTGGTGCAGATCGGTATCTTTTAGCTCGAACGCCACACGCAGCTTTTTCAACACCAGATTATTGGTGATCGGCAGTTCAATCTCCGGTGCTGGCAAGGCGTCGTCTTTGCCACGCTTAAAAAATACCAGGCCATTCAGGAAGTGCGCCATCACCTCGTCTGGACACTTTGCAAAGCCCGGTTCGCCTTCTTTAAGGACGTAAGTGGCCATTGCTGAGATCTCGACATCAACATTATCCAACTTGATAATCTCAACCATTTTCGCATCATTAATACTCAGCATGTAGCGCACGCTGCGCAGCACATCGTTGTTGATCATGGAATTACCTTATACCTTTTATAATTGGAACTGCATTGGGGTTCATTCCGTTGCCGCCTAGCTGTAATTGGGTCATTAGCCAAGGGGAGGGGCAAAAAACGGGGCGAGACAAATAATCCTTTGCGGCAGTATAGGACTCGATGAGGGGTTTCTCAATCAATTTGGCTTCTTGGCTGATGTTAATATCTTGTTGTCATTTATTGTCTATCCATGGCACGATTGCGCCGTTTATTTAAAGGTGGTCAATCCCCGCTGATTTATAAACATTGGGCGCACGGCTGCATGCCCTGCGCTGTTCTATCATCGTAGAGAGATGACATTCCAATGAAAAAATCACTCATTGTCTGTTCCATAGCCATTTCTATCAGCCTGCTGGCAGGCTGTGCCACCGAATCCTCCCGTTCTCTGGAAGTGCCGAAAGTCGCCTCCTACCAGACCCACTACCAAGGCCAGCGCAGCCCAATCGCTGTTGGCAAATTCGATAACCGTTCCAGCTATATGAACGGCATCTTCTCCGATGGCGTTGATCGTCTGGGCAATCAGTCTAAAACCATCCTGATCACCCACTTGCAGCAGACAGGCCGTTTCAATGTGCTGGATCGCGCCAACATGGAAGAGTTGAAAACCGAGGCCAGCATTAAAGGTAAAGCACAAACGCTGAAAGGGGCCAACTTTGTGATCACTGGCGATGTGACCGAGTTTGGCCGTAAAGAAGTGGGCGATCAGCAATTGTGGGGCATCTTGGGACGTGGCAAATCGCAAGTGGCCTATGCCAAAATCAACCTGAACGTGGTCAACGTGCAAACGTCTGAGGTCGTTTACTCCTCGCAGGGCGCAGGGGAATACGTATTGTCGAACCGTGAAGTCATCGGTTTCGGCGGTACCGCCAGCTACGATTCCACCCTCAACGGTAAAGTACTGGATTTGGCGGTGCGTGAAGCTGTTAACAATCTGGTCGCTGGCATCGAAAGTGGCGCATGGCACCCTGCTAACTAACGGAATTGAGGCAAAAATATGATAACTAAAAAAATAGCTGGGGTGTTGTGCACAGCGGCCCTGCTGGCTGGCTGCGCAGCACCGAAAACGCTGTACAACTGGGATGGCTACCAAACGTCGATCTATCAATATTATCAACAGGACGGACTCAGCCCTGAACAACAGATCATGACGCTGAAGGAAATCGTTGAAAAATCACGGGCCAGGGATAAAGCCGTGCCGCCAGGGCTACATGCACAACTCGGGTTGCTGTACAGCAAGACCGGCAATAACGGGCAAGCACTGGCTGAATTCAATACCGAAAAAACGCTGTTCCCGGAATCAGCACCGTTTATGAATTTCCTAAGGGCCAAAGATAAAGGGAGTTTCCAATGAAACGCGCATTAGCTTTCTTCAGCGTTGTTGTCGCCCTGCTGCTGAGCGGCTGCGCTAAAAACACACCTTATGATTACGCAGCGTTCCATCAGAGCAAGCCGAAATCGATACTGGTGCTGCCCCCAGTCAATCAGTCGCCGGATGTCAAGGCCAGCCATAGCGTGCTTGCCAGCACCACACTGCCGCTGGCGGAAGCTGGCTACTATGTGCTGCCCGTTGCTGTGGTGGAAGAAACCTTCCAGCAAAACGGCTTGACCAACGCCAACGATATTCGCGCCGTCAGCCTCCAAAAGCTGCATACGATTTTTGGCGCTGATGCCGTGTTGTATCTGGATGTCACACAATACGGCACCAGTTATAGAGTGATTGATAGCGAAACGCGGGTTACCGTCAACGCCCGGTTGGTCGATCTGCGTAACGGTAAACAGCTTTGGTCCGGCACCGCCACTGCATCCAGCAACGAAAATAGCAATAACTCCAGCGGCGGTCTGCTAGGCATGGTGATCAACGCCGCCATTGCACAAATCGCCGATACTATCAGCGATAAAGGCTTCGATATCGGTGCCATCGCAAATACCCGGCTGTTGTCGGCTACCGGCCAGAACGGCGACATTCTCTATGGCCCGCGTTCACCGCAGTACGCCAGCCAGCGTTAACCCCCCTCCCTGGGTGGCCGCAAGCGGCCACCCGCATCGAGTTTCCTCTGTTGCCAATGCTTTTGCCTTTCTGAACTAATATTACGCCATCAAACTGTGCAAACCATTCACAGCGGGGCCTAAATAGGGTAAAAGGCTGTATGAAAATTCCAAAACGACTCCAGCCATTAGTAGATGATGGCTTAATCGACGATGTTATCCGCCGTTTAAAAAGTGGCAAAGAAGCCGATGTATTTATTGTACGCTGTGGCAAAGAGATCCGCTGTGCCAAAGTGTATAAAGAAGCAGAAAAACGCAACTTCAAGCAGGCCGTTCACTATCAGGAAGGGCGCAAGGTACGCAATAGCCGTAATGCACGCGCCATGAGCAAAGGCTCCAAATTTGGCCGCCAGCAACAAGAAAAAACCTGGCAGCAAACTGAAATGGAGGCGTTGTGCCTGCTGGCCAAGGCCGGAGTGCGCGTACCGCAGCCGGATATCTGTCTGGATGGCGTGCTGGTGATGGAACTGATCACCGACGAAGAAGGACGGGTGGCACCACGGCTGAGTGATGTCACCCTGACACCGGAACAAGCGCGAAACGACCACGCGCTGATGATGAACTACGCAGTGCGCATGCTGTGCGCTGGGTTGGTGCACGGTGACCTATCAGAATTTAACGTGTTGATGGACAACAATGGGCCGGTGATTATCGATCTGCCGCAGGTGGTGGATGCCGCCGCCAACAACCACGCCAAAAGCATGTTCGAGCGCGACATTAACAATATGTCACGGCATTATGGTCAGTATGCGCCGGAACTGCTCAGCAGTAAGTATGCACAGGAAATCTGGGCGCTGTATCAGGAAGGCAATTTGACGCAAGAGAGCATACTCAGCGGCAAGTTTATCGAGAGCAGCACCCGCGCCGACATAGGCTCAGTGTTGGCAGAGATCCACGTTGCCAGCGAAGAGCACCAGCGCCAACTGATGGCACGCAACCAAAAGGATTGAGGCAATGGCAGGTTAGCGCCGCTGGCGGCCATTTAAACGCCTAGCAAGGGGCGGGCCGAGAGGATTGGTGCACCATCGCGTTCAAATGGCTCTGGCCCTTAGGGTCGTGCCCCAAAAGCCGATACTCCGCGTTGTCGGGCTTGAGCATAGGCCCCGCCCCCCTCCACCTTGCTTACCGGCTTTTGGGCCTGCGGCCCTACTCCAGTCAACTGACCGAAACAACCTGGCCCGGTCAACTGACCGGGCCAGGCGAACCGAGACCCTCTCGATCACTGTCCGCCTATCTCGCACTGAAAGTCCAGAATCAAGACGGCAGAGCCTGTGTTCTGCTTAGCCTGATCCAAGCGGTTAGCCAATAAAAGCATCTCGCCTTTCGGGGTCACCGCCAGCGCCAGCCCATAATTGGCCACGCTGTCACCCTGCTCAACGGCATACTGCTGCAACAGTTTGAAAGGATCTTCTTTGATCAAATCGGTGCCGACCAGCTTTCTGGCCAGGTAGTGATCTCCAGCCAATTTTTCAGGCAACAGCTGCCAATTTTGGCCTATTTTGTCCGCGAGCTTGCCCAGCATGTTATAAACATCCTGACGCAAGCAGGCAATGTGAATGTGTAATTGATTCTGAGAACGACCATATTGCGAATTTATCGCCAACGATATCAGTGGATCTTTTAGCGGTTTACCAAATTCAGTGGATATATGGCCACGGTTTTCCCAAGCCAGATAAAAATACGGCGGCGCTTTTCCCGTTTGCAGATCTTGGCTCTCAATGCCGCTGACTTTATCTGTTGGTATCAGCAAATCATGATAAGGCCCATTACGGTCTTTAAACAATATATAACGCTCGGCCAGATCGACCTTCAAACAAGGCGCGGGATCATTATTCTGCTGCTGGTTGGGTATACACTGCTGGCTGATGGTGTGCCATAGCGCATCCGAAGAGGTAACCGAATCCGAGTTGTTGCGCCCGTTCCAAAACCACAGCACAGCCGCCAACACCAAAATAATAAACAAAGCAATTAATAGCCTGGAATACTTTTTCATTATCACTCCCTATTTTATAAAACTGCTGATAATGCACCTAATCTAAGATAAACATATTATTCATTTCGTCATAAATCAAACAAATGTGCCGTTGAAATAGTTAAAAAAAATAAATCCCATGTAATTTAAGGAAAATTATTTCCATTTATTTAGAGCCTATTCCAATAGGCGTACGTTGTTGCAGCCCGCTTGCACACCGACAGTACGCAACAGTCGCCGCGTGCAGGGAGTATCTGGGAAGGGCGAGCACTGCCCAGGTGAAAAATGGCAAAAAAAATACCCTACGGGGATAAGTTTTTAATATCTGCCTGATATAAAGGCTAATACTGACGGTAAAAAATGGGAAATATAAATATGCCGCATGTGACGTTGGTAAAGCTCCATCAGATTATCATTACCCAACGCAATTTCCGTTTACCTTTAGGCTGGCTTGAATATGGGCCCTGCACCCACCCAGCTTTTGGGTCTGCGATACCACCACAGTCAATGACGGGACACAACCTAGCGTAGATCAACTCAAGCGACATGATTTTCTCTCAGTGCTGAACACCAGGTTCGATGAGGCAAAGCGCCACGGCATTCCATCATTCAGCCAGATTGATCTTGGCGCCAGGTGACGAACAGTGCTAGACAAAATTACGCTAATAATGAATAACCCTATGGTTTCACAGGAAGATTAGTATGAATCATGCAGGCAACCGGAGGTTTCTCACTCAGCTCAAAGATATCGTCGGCGGTGCGCAACTGCTGACTGGCGAACGCAGCACCGAACGTTACCGCAAGGGCTTCCGCTCCGGCGCAGGTAAAGCACTGGCGGTGGTATTCCCCAGCCATCTGCTGCAATTGTGGCGCATGCTAGAAACCTGCGTGGCTGCCGACAAAATTGTCATCATGCAGGCAGCCAATACCGGCTTGACCGAAGGCTCTACCCCCAGTGGCCATGATTATGACCGAGATATCGTTATCATCAGCACGCTGCGCCTCAATCAGGTACAGGTGCTGGACGCCGACAAACAGGTGGTCGCCTTCCCCGGCCGTACCTTGAATCAGTTGGAAAAATTACTGAAGCCCTATGGCCGTGAACCCCATTCGGTGATCGGTTCTTCCTGCATCAGTGCCGCAGTGATAGGCGGCGTGTGCAACAACTCCGGCGGATCGCTGGTGAAGCGTGGCCCGGCCTACACCGAAATGGCGCTTTACGCCCAATTGGCTGAGGATGGCCAGTTGCAGCTGGTGAACCATTTGGGGATTGAGCTGGGCGATACGCCGGAAGCGATCCTCACTCGGCTGGAGAAAGGCGATTATCGGGCGGAAGACGTCGAACATGGCAAATTGTGCGCTTCCGATCACCAATACGCCAGCCGGGTGCGCGATATTGATGCTGACACCCCAGCCCGCTTTAATGCCGACAAACGCCGCCTGTACAAAGCCTCAGGTTGCGCTGGCAAGCTGGCGGTGTTTACGGTGCGGCTCGATACCTTCGAGCAGGAAGACAAAGAACAGGTGTTCTATATCGGCACCAATGACACAGCGGTATTGACTGAGTTCCGCCGCCATATGCTGAGCAAGTTCGAGCATCTGCACGTGGTTGGCGAGTACCTGCACCGCGATATTTTCGACATCGCGGAGCTGTATGGCAAAGACACTTTTATGATGATCGACAAACTCGGCACTGGCAAAATGCCTTGCTTCTTCACCCTTAAGGGGCGTATAGACGCTAGCCTGAATAAGCTGCCGCTGCTGCCACTCAACCTGACAGATCGGCTGATGCAGGGATTGAGCCACCTGGCTCCCAGCCATCTGCCCAAACGCATGAAAGAGTACCACGAGCGCTACGAAACCATCTGCTGCTAAAGATGGCCGGATCGGGAATTGAAGAAGCACAGCACTACCTGAACCAGTCTTCGCCCTGGCCGCAGGCGCGTTCTTCTCCTGCACTGCCGAAGAGGGTAAGAAAGCATTTCTGCACCGCTTTGCCGCCACCGGTGCTGCTGTGCGTTACCATGCGGTGCACGCCGAGCAGGTGGAAGACATTTTGGCGTTAGATATCGCACTGCGTCGCAACGATACCAACTGGTTTGAAACCCTGCCGCCAGACATCGACAGCTAACTGGTGCATAAGCGGTATTACGGTCATTTTATGTGCCATGTGTTCCATCAGGATTACGTGGTGAAGAAAGGCGTTGACAGCCATGCACTGAAAAAAAAGATGCTTAAGATCCTCGATCAGCGCGATGCCGAGTACCCAGCTGAACATAACGTCGGCCACTTGTATCAAGCCAAGCCGGATCTACAGGCATTCTACCGTGCTGCCGATCCGAGCAACAGTTTCAACCCTGGCATCGGGAAGACCAGCAAGCGCAAAGGTTGCGCTGACCATTCCCGGTAAGATTTCCCCTGCGTCCAGGCATACGGGAGTCAGGTTATCATCTTCGTCACGTTTCAGCCTGGTCGCTGGTGCCCCAGTTCTGGCCTGAGCAAACGCGGCAAACTATCAGAGTGATTCGGTTGTGCGCTTCGCCAGGCGGGCATCTTTTTGGTGGCGATAGTCACGGGCAGCGGGCGGAATTGGCGTCACCTTGCCGGTTTCAATCCAACTACGCAGACGGTTGGCATCAGCAAAGTGGGTATACTTGCCAAACGCGTCCAACACCACCAGCGACACCGAGTGGCTACCGATCATGGTACGCATTGCCAGGCAGTGGCCCGCTTCGTTGGTAAAGCCAGTTTTGGTCAGTTGAATGTGCCATTTCGGGTTATATACCAGGTGGTTGGTGTTGCGGAACGGTAGCGTATAGCTCGGCGCTTTGAAACGGGCCAGCCACTCGGTGGTGGTGCTAAGCTGGCCGATCTGCGGATACTGTTGGCTGGCGATCAGCAGTTTGGTCAGATCCTGTGCGGTCGAGACATTATGAATTGACAGCCCTGTCGGTTCCACATAATGGGTATCGATCATGCCGAGCGATTTGGCTTTGGCGTTCATCGCGCTGACAAAGGCGTGATAGCCGCCTGGATAGTGATGCGCCAGGCTAGCGGCAGCGCGGTTTTCCGAAGACATTAACGCCAACAGCAGCATATCCTGGCGACTGATTTCGCTATTCAGACGCACCCGCGAGTAAATCCCTTTCATTTCCGGCGTCTGGTGAATGTCCACCGATAGCCTCTCACCCAGCGGCAAATGGGCGTCCAATGTCACCATCGCCGTCATCAGCTTAGTGAGCGAGGCGATCGGCACCACTTTGTTGGGATTGTGCGCATACAGCACCTGGTGAGTCTGCATATCCACCACCATCGCACTGCCAGACGCCAGTTGCAGTTGGCCACTAGCTAAGGTGTACGGCGCAAAACCTGCTCCCGCCGCCAGGAAAGTGAGCAGGGTGAGTAGCAAAACACGTATTTTCACCGGAATTACTCTGAAATTGGGGCTTGAACTTAGCCAATTATAAGTGAAGGATCGGCGGTTGGCACGGTAATTCTGCGCTGCGCTTGTGACAAATCATAAAGTTATCACGCAGCACAAGCTGCTGGTAAACGATGTGAGGTGATGAAACGCCACCAACGGCCTAACAGGTTCAAACCGGAAAAAACCACCAAGCCCATGCCTTTCATGATGGTGATAAACCTATACTTATAACCTATCTCATTGGGCTAATTTTATTTGCCATTTTGCACTTGGGCAGTGCTCGCCCTCCTCACGGACTCTCTGTTCGCAGCGGTTGTTGCGCGCTGCCGGTGTCCAAACTGGCGGCAATAATGTACACCTACTGGCATAGGCTCTTCGGCGTCGGCGACATTAAGGAGTAAAAATGACCGATCTAGCTCACTACATTACGCAATATGGCTACTGGGCGTTGTTTATTGGTTGCCTGGCGGAAGGTGAAACTCTCACCCTGCTGGGAGGCATCGCCGCCCATGATGGGCTGCTGCATTGGCCATGGGTGATTGCGGTGGTGGCGTTTGACGGTACACTGGGCGATCAACTGCTGTACTTCGTTGGACGCCGCTACGAAGGCCAGGTAATTTCGCGTCTTAAAAGTCAAGAAAAACACCTCGCACGCGCCAGAAGTTTGATTGCCCGTCATCCGGTGCTGTTCGTGATTGGCGTGCGGTTTATGTATGGTCTGCGCATTATCGGCCCGGTTCTGATCGGTGCCAGCCGATTGCCACCTGCGCATTTCGTGCCGTTGAATATCCTCGGAGCCATCCTGTGGGCCACTCTTTTTGTTATGCTCGGCTACTTTGGCGGCCAAGCGATAGAAAGCTTCGTCACCGGCTTTAACAAAAAGCTTTCCAGCCTGCTGCTGGTGGCATTGGTGATCGTCGCTTTCCTGCTGCTACGCTTCTGGTGGCAGCGGCGTTACAGCGATTGACCTTAAGCTTATGCAGCGTCTGAGTGGCACACACGGGGTCGGGCCGGTATGTCGCGAGCTGGAGATTGCCCCGTAGGCATATTACTGGCATCAGCAACGTCGGCTGCATCCTGAAAAATGTAGCCAACGAGAAAAGCACGATGCTCAAATCAGCCAGGAGATAAAATGCGTTTACGAAGAAAATTACCGCGTCTATGGGGCACGAAAAATCTGGCGTCAGTGACTCCGTGAGGGCTTCCCTGCGGGAACCATCCATCATAACGCAGTACGTCTCGCTGGCATACACGCAGCGGCTGCAGGACGCGGATCTGCTGGCATCAACGGGCAGCACAGGTGACTGCTACGATAATGCACTGGCCGAGAGTATCAATGGCCTTTACAAAGCTGAAGTCATACACCGTAATAGCGGGAAAAACCACGCAGAGGTGGAGCTGGCAACACTGGCGTAGGTGGACTGGTATAACAATCGCAGATGGCTCAAACGTATCGGTCACATACCACCAGTAGAAACCGAAAAAGCATAGTAGACTGCCAGAAAAAGTAACAATCTGACAGCCTGTAGTCGCTTTTAATACAACCTTGATCTGACCTCTCTTGTTGTATATAAAAAATACCAGAGAGGTGAAAAATGAATCGGACAGCAAAAATCATTAAACCTAAACTCGGTTTGTGAGAACTGGCACGACAACTGGGTAATGTTCGGGAAGCCTGTAAAATCATGGGCTACAGCAGAGACCGCTACTATCGTTTCAAAACGCTTTACGAACAAGGTGGCGAGTTGGCGCTACAGGAAATCAGTCGTAAAAAACCTATCGAAAAAAATCGTGTTGAAGCTCATATCGAACAAGCCGTCATAAATATGGCCTATGGATTCCCCGCATATGGCCAGCACCGTGTCGCCAAGGAACTCACCCGGCAAGGAATACTGATTTCAGGCAGCGGGGTTCGTTCTGTTTGGTGACGATATGATTTGGAATGCTTTAAAAAGCGGCTCACCGCGTTGGAAACCAAGATGGCTCAGGAGGACGGTGTTCTCACCGAGGCTCAGTTGCAGGCACTGGAGCAAGCTAAATCCCAACGAGAATCTCACGGTGAAATAGAGACACAGCACCCAGGCTATCTGGGTGCACAAGACACCTATTATGTCGGCAATATCAAAGGGATTGGCAGAATTTATCAGCAAAACGGCCGCAAATTTAAACCCCGCCATCTTCTAGCCCCGTAGTTGCCATACAGTGAGCGAAATATGTATGATCTGACAACCTATTTTTCTCAGCGCTTTCCCCCATGATGACCTGTAAAAGTATCGACACCGTCCTGCTCTCCGTTGCCGCTAATAAGCTGTCTCAACGTGAGTGGGACTGGATCAGACTGATGAAGTCCATGGATCCGCCCCCAGTGAGGGGAATGAGGGAAAAAGCGTGTACTGTGTGGAAAAGATGAGTTTTCAACTTGAAAATAATTTCGTCAGAGGGCACCATCGTTTTCAAAATGAAAACAGGGTTGAGGGATTCGCGGTGCATGTGATCAGCAGACAACCGTTTAATGAGGCTGCCGGGAAATACCCTAATAGCGCGTTGGCGCTTCTGTATCTGATGAGGGTTCTGGAAAAAAAAACCTTCAACAGTCCGGATGAGATGAAAAGAGCGATCCCTTCACTGAATAACTTCAAGTACCGAAAAAAGTGGTGGGTCATCGATGTGTTCGGTAACACGGTGCGGCTGATGGCCTTCATTGACTTTGAAAAGCAAAAGGTTTTTGTTAAGCACATTGCGACTCATGCCGAATACGATAAGTTAACCAAGTATTATAGGGAGCATAAAGAATGACTGTTGCAACTCATATCGACACCGCCAGTGCCGAAAGCATGATCGCGACATTTGCCAACGCGGTGAAATGCATTCCTCTAATGACGGGTGATAAAAGCGAGGCTGAATATAACAAAGCCCTTGAGCTGATTGAATATCTTGTCGATCGCGACGAGTTGAGCAACCCGCTTTTTGAACCGCTTGCGGCCAAAATTACAGAATATGAAAACAGCGCCCCGGAATTTGAGGCGTTTAACCGTCGCTTGGCTGAGATCCCTACCGGGGTCGCCGCGTTGCATACCCTGATGGATCAGCATGGTTTAAAAGCGGCTAATCTGATTGACGAACTGGGATCTAAAAGCAATGTCAGTAACATTCTCAGTGGTCGCCGCGCATTGACTGTGAAGCACATTAAGGCGTTGGCATCACGTTTTAACGTTCCCGCTGATTTGTTTATTTGATGGGGAGGGCGAGTTTCTAGTGACCTGTCTGGCCAAACCCTAACGACTGACATCAAGAGACAGATAATTATCAAAACCATGTGTGCAACCCCCTGAATATGCAGAATAATCAGGTGCCATTGAACTTAAAATGTCGCCTGGTCTATTACGTTTAAATTCAAAGGATCGTTTTACAAAAGGAACAGCATGCGTGTATCGCCAAAAAGCGGTTGAACACAAAAAATGCGATGGCAAGGAAAGGCCTTATTAATGCCAGGGGTTCCGGTTTGGCTTGTTGCAGGGTTATCTGTTTTTTTGTTGTCGCCTTTCTGGTTTTCATTATAACGTTCACCTATACAAGAAGGGTCACGGTGATGGGTGAAATATCCACTTATCCTCGCTCATCCAACGTTTATGCCAGTGTCCAGGGCGTTGTGGTTAAACAATTTGTCACAGAAGGGCAATTGATCAAAACAGGCGATGCCATATACATAGTAGATGTCAGTAAAAGTACGCGTAGTGGTGTTGTGAGTGATAATCAGCGAATGGATGTCGATAACCAACTCGCGCGCATTTCTCAAATCATGGCTCTCCTCCAGGAGAATAAAAAAACACCATTGAAATGCTAAAAAAACAAAAAGAGCGTCTGAATATTGATGCGGGGGGCGAGATTATTATCCGGGCCATGGCTGACGGGCGGATAGATTCCCTTAGCGTTACGGTCGGGCAGATGATTAAACCTGGCGACAGCCTCCTGCAAATTATCGATCATTTTTCCCTTGTCACCTGGGTACCCAATGATGCCGTCCCCTATCTTTCTGCTGGAGATCGCGTGAATATACGCTACGAAGCGTTTCCCGCACAAAAATTTGGCATGTTTGGCGGGACCATTTCGGTTATCTCACGATCTCCTGCCTCCCCTCAGGAGATGCAAACCTATCAGGGGTCGCTTAAAGCGGCCTCATCTTCGGCTGCACCCTACTACAAAATTATTATCAGGCCCGACAGACAAAACATTGCCTACGCTGGCAAGCGTCTGAGTTTAGGTAATGGTATGCCAGCCCAAAGCACCTTATTTCTGGAAAAAGGAAGATCTACCAGTGGATGCTCTCTCCCTTCTACGATATGAAAAATAGCACCGAGGGTCCGGTAAATGAGTAAACGTTTTTTTTAAAACACTCATCGGACAACTGGAGTTTCAACTACGCCCACGGGTTCCGCTGGTTCATCAAACGGAATCCCCAGAGTGTGGTTTGGCATGCCTGGCGATGATCTGTAGTCACTACGGCAAACAGAGCAATCTTATCGCCTTGCGCCAGCAATTTAATCTGTCTGCACGCGGTACCACGCTGGCAGGTATGACTCAGATGGCTGAACAACTCGGCCTCGCATCACGTTGTTTATCCCTGGGACTTCATGAACTCAGTGCGCTTAAGGCCCCCTGCATCTTGCACTGGGATATGCGCAAGCTTGGTGATATTCAGTCGCGTTTTGGGTCGCTGAACACGCTTCGGGAAACCTTTACCAGTAGCATCGTTGGGGCACTCATCGACGGAACGATGGTAATTGGTGTCATTGTGATGATGGTACTTTATGGCGGCTGGCTCACTGGCGTTGTTATTGGCTTTACCGCACTGTATGTCCTTACCAGACTTATGCAGTACCTATCGCGAATTATCGGAAGAAACTCTCATCAGAGATGCCCGCACCCGGTCTTATTTTATGGAAACGTTGTAGGGTATCGCGACCGTTAAAATGCAGGGTTTGAATGAACGAAGAGGTACTCACTGGCTAAATCTGGAAATTGACACAATCAACACTGAAATAAAAATCACCAAAATAGATTTGCTTTTTGGTGGTGTAAACGACTTTATCATTGCCTGCGAACAGATAGCAATCCTATGGCTGGGTTCTAGACTCGTCATGGATAATGCTATGACGATTGGCATGTTCATCGCTTTCGGCGTATTCAGGGAACAATTTGCCGACAGAATCTGGTCACTCACCAATTTTCTGATGAGGTTGCGCATGATCCATCTTCATAACGAACGTGTATCCGATATTGCGCTTAACACACGGGAAATGAAAAAGCCTGACAGAGAAAGAATAAATACCATGTTCGCTACCCCAATGTTGTCTGGGCAGCGGATAATCAGTCATTTTATTACAGTCTGAACGCCACCACTCAGGCTTCAGGATGACAAACCTGTGGCAAGGTCTATCTTCATCGTTTAGGCAGTGAAAGAGATGTCATGACGTTTGACTGGCGTGTTATTTCAGAATTCGCGCAAAAATCATGTGAAAACGTTAATCTGTATTCATCTCCTGATTCTGAATACCTCATTGTTAACTTTTCAAAATCAATCAGCGGTTATGGCGGGTATCTTTTTTCCGCTAAAAAAACGCTGATAACAATGGCAGACTCACCTGGTCGAAAATCGTTGATGCCGTTGAAAATGTCTCTGCCTTTGTCTATTCCGGGAGGTGGATTTATCTGGCGAGTGATAATTCCTCATCCGGTTATAATATCTCACGAGTCGATCTGGCCGCGCCAACATCCGCTCGGGAGCCAGTGATGAACTGGTCAAATGGCGAGCTAACGCCGTTAAGCATCAGTCTTGATTCACTCTATGTGGTTTATCATGACGCAGGCAACAGTAAATTCGTGCGTATCCCTTTTGCTGAACTGGATAAACACCAGACAATTCCTGTCCCTTCAGATGAAGACGTGAGTGCTATATTCGCCAGTAGCGATAGTCAGGATAACGGCGTAACCACCATTATTTACTGATTAAGATTCAGCGACCGCTTCCTCTTCCGAAGAAGTAAAGCGACAACGGCGTAAAGGCGTGACCAGTAGGCTCAGCAGCAGACCAATTCCCATCGCACAAGCACCGAAAGCCAGCGCCGTCAGCGAAGGCGGCAGCACGCGTCCGAGCGCGCCAAGACCAAGCGCCCCCAGCGAATCGCCACTAACGTCCTGAGCCGTGCCGAGGCTATTAACCCGCCCCAGCAGGCGATCCGGCGTATGGCTTTGGATCAGCGTAAACTGCAGCAGAGAAGCCATAGCATTGAAGTAGCCATAGCAAACCAGCGCCACCAGCGCCAGCGCGTAGTGCCCGACGATCCCCAGACAGGCCACTGCGCCGAAAGCCGCGCAGGCGCTAACCAGCAGCATCACACCGGGGCGCTGATGATGCGCTATCCAACCGCTGGTAAACGCGCCGATCATTGCCCCCAGCGGTACCGCAGAATACATCAGCCCGACCTGAGAGAAGCCAACGTGCCACGTGTCCTGGGCCAGCGCGGGGAACAAGATACGTATCGCTCCGGCAACGCTTATTAATAAGCCCAACAGCACCACACAACCCACGATGGGATGACGGCAGACAAACTGCACGCCACCCAGCATCGCTCGCAGCGGATGTTCCGGCTCGCTGGCTTCCGGTTTCATCGCCGGTAAACGCACCAACGGGATCAGCGTCCCCAGCGTCCCGGCAGCCGCCACCGCGAAGCTAAGCCCCACCCCACCCGCAACGATAATAATGCCGCCGAGCGCCGGGGAAATGATTGCCCCCAGGCGCACCGTCAGCATACTTAGCGCACCTGCCGCCGCAAGATTTTCACGCCCCACTAGGTTCGGGATCGATGCCATCAGCGCCGTCATCCCCAAGGCACCGAAGAAGCCATCCCATGCCGCCAGCACGTAAAGTACCCACAGAGACGGCGAAGATGCATAAGCATTGATACTCAGCAGTACAAAGCCGATCCCGCAGGTGCTGCGGGCAAACAGGATCAGCTTGCGGCGATCGAAGCGATCGGCCAGAACGCCGCCCCATAGCAGGCCGACGAAAGTGCCAACACCTTCAATCATCACCGCTACCCCAACCTGAAGCGTGGAACCGGTCATCTGCTGTACCTGAACGGGGACGCCGACGGCCAGCATCCCCAGGGCGAAGACCGACAGCATGCGAGCGATGAAAATCGCCCGGAAGTAGCGGTTTGACTTCAGCAGGCTGAAGTCGAGAAAGATAGATTTTTTACGCATAGCATTCCATTTCTGCCGGGCAACCCGCGCGGCGTCATTCCGGTATCGGGCGTAGCCGCTGGCAGCTCCGCCCCGTTTAGCCTATTTTTCTTCAGGCTGAATAAGTTGGTTAAGCAATGGCCCAAGCGTGACGAGCGTCGATGGAGAAAGAATGTCCGCGTGCTCGCAGTCCTGAGGGAACACGTCCAGCTCGCCAACATAAGGCGCCCAGGTCTGCTGAGGATCCATAGCCGGCGGAAGCGTTCGGGTAGCCATCAGCAGCGTCGCCTTCCCTGGGTACCTTACGGTGCTCGCCCCGGACAGCAGGCGCACCGCATCCTGGTAGTTGGCGACGATCTTGCTGAACATCGCCTGCTTTTCTGCCAGCAAATACGGATCGCTCTCTTGCCCGGTGTCGGCCATAAATTCAGCCTGTTCACGCGCCACCTCTTCCCGGGCCTGATCTTCACCCGGCCCGCTCCAGTCCTGCCCTTCCGGCGGCCAGGTGTCGAGTAACCCCAGGAAGGAGACCTTTTCGCCCTGCTCAACCAAGCGCGTGGCCACTCCGTGCGCCAGCGTCCCGCCAAGTGAGTAGCCCAGCAGATAATAAGGGCCATGCGGCTGGTGCCTGCGCAACGTGGCAAGGTGGCGCTCACAGGCAACGTCAATATCGGCTGCGCTGGCGATTACGCCGCCGGGACGCGGCGACTGTAGGCCAATAACCGAATAGCTGCCACTCAGATAGCGCAACAGCCCGCTATACTGCCAGGCGAACCCGGACGCAGGATGGAAACAGAACAGGACAGCACCTTCACCGTTTCTAAGCGGCAAGACTTCCTCGGCCCCATTTTGCTCTGCACTTTCTCCCTGCTGGCTACCGTCCATCAGCGACGCCAGTTGACGAACGTTGCGAGCCGCCATGACCTGCCCGATAGTGATAGGGCGCTCAAACTGTCGACGTAGCGCCAGCGCCAACTGCATCGCCAGCAGAGAATGGCCGCCAAGCGTGAAGAAATCGTCGTCGGCATACACCTGCTCAACGCCCAGCAACTGCATGAACAGTGAGGCGATTCGACGTTCAGCATCGCTTATCGGCATCTCTCTACCGCTCTCAACCAGCATCGGCATAGGTAGTGCCTTACGATCCAGTTTGCCGCTAGGACTTAACGGGAAATGCTCAAGATACAGATAACGCACCGGCACCATATGGGCAGGCAGGCGCGTAGCCAGCTCCCGCTGTATCTCCTGCGGGTCGGGCCGTTCGCCGCTGGCAATCAGCCAGGCAACGAGTTGCCGGTTGTCCGTTCCCGCCCTGCCGCGACTCAGTTCTCTTGGCGCAACAGCAGCCTGAGCAATGCCCGGCAGGCTCAGCAATACCTGTTCAATCTCACCCAGCTCGATGCGCTGCCCGCGGATCTTGAGCTGATCGTCGGTGCGCCCCAGGTACTCCACAACACCATCATGCAGCCAGCGGGCGATGTCCCCCGTGCGGTACATCCTCTTCCCAGGGGCAAACGGGTCGGCGACAAAGCGGATTGCCGTCAGATCCGGACGCTTCAGGTACTCCAGGGCAAGCTGTATACCGCTGAGCCAGAGCTCCCCCGGCGCACCGGGAGGAACGGGG
The DNA here is from genome assembly GCF_000821185.2 of Serratia symbiotica. Taxonomy (NCBI): domain Bacteria; kingdom Pseudomonadati; phylum Pseudomonadota; class Gammaproteobacteria; order Enterobacterales; family Yersiniaceae; genus Serratia; species Serratia symbiotica. Next base: position 1,804,211 of record NZ_CP050855.1, read on the forward strand.
CGCAACCAGCGGTCGAGAATACGTAACTGCGTGTTCCAAACCGGCTTGCCAATCGGTACGCCCGGACCGGTCAGTTGCGCCAGCGTTGCCTCATCGGCCGGCTGCCAGGTCACATCCACCGCCGCTTCCGTAGGACCATAAAGATTATGTAGCGCAGCGCTCAGCAGTTGGCGGAACCTCCGTGCCAGCTCACCCGATAGCGCTTCGCCGCTGCAAAATACCTGCCGTAAGCTGGCACAACGGGTTGCACTTTCCGACTGCTGCATAAGCGTGTCTATCCAGGTCGCCAGCATCGACGGGACAAAGTGCAACGTAGTCACGCGATAATCTTCGATAAGCTGCTGCAGCACCTCCGGGTCGCGATGGGCATCCGGCGGAGCCATCACCAGCGATGCGCCTACCATCAGCGGCCAGAAAAATTCCCAGACCGAGACGTCAAAGCTACTCGGTGTTTTCTGCAGTACCACATCCTGCGCGCTAAGTGGGAAAGCGGCCTGCATCCAGCGCAGACGGTTGATAATCGCCTCATGACTAACTACTACGCCTTTAGGCCGCCCGGTAGAGCCGGAGGTGTAAAGGACATAGGCTGCCTGCTGCGGTGAAACCGTTGGCAACACCAGCCGGCAAACCGCTTTAGGGGCCAGATCATCAAAGCGCAGGCAGACCGCGACGGCATCAAAACGAGGAGCCTGATCGTAGCTGGCGATCACCAGCCGCGGCTTAGCATCCTCCAGCATCAAGTGCAGGCGCTCATCCGGATAACCAACGTCCAGCGGCAACCACGCCGCGCCGAGCGCGACAATGGCCTGTAAGGCCAGGCTAAGCCGCACGGAACGCGGCAACGCAACCGCCACCACATCCCCAGGCACGACGCCGGCGTCACGCAAACGTTGTGCCAGCGCACAAACCTGCTGATGCATTTCGAACCAGCTCAGGCGATGTTCATTGTCCTGGAGCGCCAGCGCGTCCGGCGTGGCGGCGCACTGGTTCTGAATAGCCGAATACAATGTTTCGCTCTTCACGGCATAAGCGGTTTGGTTAACCCGGTGAATAAAGGCCGCCTCTTCCTCTGTCTGCAGCGACCACTGCCACAACGGCAGTTCAGGGCTGGCAATGAGTTGTGCCAGCAGCCACTCAAAGCGATCCAGCCACGCCTGCGGATCCCGAAGCGACGGACGGTACTCCAGGTGGAGAGAAATACCTTCTGCCGGCAGCACCAGCAGCGTCGCCGGGTAGTGCGTATAGCCGCGGTTATGAATTTCCACGCAATGCAACACGGAGGGAGAACTTTTGCTCTCATGGGGTGCCGGATAGTTTTCCACCACCAGCAACGTGTCGAACAACGTCCCTGCTCCAGCCTGGCGCTGAATGTCTGCCAGGCCAATATTGTCGTGTTCCAGCAGCGCGATTTGATGATGCTGAAGCGCCTGTAGCTGCGGCACTAAAGGTCGCTTCATATCGAAGCTCACCCTGACCGGCAAGGTGTTACTAAACAGGCCAACCTGCTGCTCAAGTGCTTCGGCATACGCCATGCGGCCAGAAACCGGAGAGCCAAACACCACGTCATCATTGCCGGACTGGATAGCCAGCAACATCCCCCAGATCCCCTGCATAACTGTGTTCAGCGTTAGCCCGTAGCGACGACAAAGCTGATTAACTGCCTGTTCCTGGGCAGTGCTAAGGGTCCGCGTAAGGGTTGAAACCGGCCCGTTATCCGGCTGCTCTGCAAACAGCAACGTCGGGCTTACCCCTTCTAGCCTTTCGGCCCAGGCTGACACGCAAACCTGCGCATCGCGAGCCGCAAGCTGGCGAACCAAAGTCCCATAAGGCATTGGGAGTGCAGGCAACTGTGCTTCTGCATCACTTAGCAGCGCCATCAGATCGCCGGTAATTACCGGCGTTGACCAGCCGTCAACGACAAGATGGTGTGCCGTCAGGAAGAGCGAGTGAGTGTGAAAGTCGGCATGACGAACCCAGCGAGCGTGTAACATCGGCCCTTGCCCTTCCAGCAGAGGCCAGCCCAGCTCTTCCTGCTCATGCCGGGCGAGAGCGACCTCTACTCCCTCAGAAGGATCGAGCGTGACGCAGGTCAGCGGCCAGCGCAGACGCTCGTCCCCCGCCAACGGCAGGATCTGAACCGGCTGGGGTGCATTCTCGCTATCAAAACGAGCTGCGAGCTGCGGGTAGCGAGCGACAACCTGATTCAATGCGCGGGCCAGTTGGGCTTCGCAAAGCTCCCCCTGCAGCGTCAGACGAGTCAGAGAGTTATAGCGGCCGACGGTGCTGTCGGTTCGTACATGGAAAAGCAGGCCCTGCTGAAGCGGGAGCAGTGGCAGAATATCGGCTGGTGCACCATGCTCATTGCGCAACGCTTGAACGCCTTTCGCGGTTAGCGACGGAATGCCTGTTTGCGCCGCCACCAGAGTATCCTGCGCCTCCAGCGGATGCTGCTGAGCAAACTGAATCAATTGCCCGACCGCCGCTTCAAAGGCGGATGACAACCCAACAATGCTCTCTTCGCTCAGCCAGCGGCGGGCAAAGCCCCAGTGGATCGCTATCTGCGGGGTATCGCCCTGCCCGGCAAAAATATTGATTTCCAACAGGTGAGAAAGCGGCATTTGCGGGCAGGTATGAACCGCCAGGGTATCGCGGAATAGGCCTGAAGTTTGGCGCGGTGCCCAATCATTGCGACTGGTTTTCCCCAGCCGCCCCAGGTAGTTAAACAGTACCGGCGCTGCATTGTTGACGGCCAGCTCGCGCAGCGGATCGTCTGGCAGCAGGTAGCGCAGCACGCCAAATCCCACACCGTAATCCTTCACCGCCTCCATAACCTCTTTCACCGCCCGTACGGCCGCTAAAGCGTCACTATCGGTGTTGTCACTCAGGCTTAACAGCAGCGGATATTCGGCCGTCAGCCAACCCACACAGTCAGAAAGATCGATTCCAGACAGACCGTCAGGGCGGCCGTGGGACTCCACGCTTACCCGCAACTCTCTCAGCCCGGTTCGCGCGCGACATGCAAGCAAAAGTGCCGCAAGCAACAGCGTGTCGGTGCGAGTTCGCCATGCTCCAGGTGAGGAGCCAAGCAGCGCCGCACTGTGTTCAGGTGATAATAAGGTTCGAATTTCGCCGCGTGTAGCCTGAGTATCGACTTGTGGGTCGAGCGGCCCTGTTTCCGGCCAGGCACAAGACGCTTCCAGCATCGAACGCCAGAACGGCAACTCTGCACGGTAGCGCTCATGATGTTCAGCCAGCCAATGGCTCCAGTCGACCAACGACGTCCCTGTGGAGGCTGGCAACACCGTTCCGTTATCTACCGCCTGCGACGCAGCGGGCAACGCTTCCAGCAGCAATCGCCAAGAGACGCCGTCGGTCACAAGATGGTGAATAGCCAACACCACGCCTTCTGCGCGGCCATTCTGTTCCAGCAGAACTGCGTGCCAGAGCCTGCCAGCCTGTGGATCAATCTGCGAGATAGCCAAATCAAATGCCTGCCCGGCGCTCTGTTCCGGGGTAATGTCCACCGCGAGAGCCTGGCACTGTTGCTCCGCCCCATCCGCTTGCGTAATAAGCAAGCTTTCGCCGTTAAGAGTCGCGCCCAGCGTTGGATACGCCTGCAATAGCTGCCCCATGATTAGCACAAGCTGCGGCACGGTTAACCCGGCAGGCGTATTAAGCCAGACGCCATGCAAAAAAGCCTGCTGGCCCTGTTGATTGTACCAGCGCAAGATGGGCAGGCTGTCCACTGCCCCGCTACGCTGAGAGGCAGAGGCATGTTCATCAGCAAACGGCATCATCAGGCGCGCCATTGCGGCTGGCGTTCTGCCGGCAAAAATTTCTTTCGGACGCAGGCTCCAGCCTTCGCGCCGCAGTTGGTTCCCCAGCGACATGGCAAAGATGCTGTCGCCGCCCAGCGCGAAAAAGTCATCCTCGGCGCTAACGACCTGCAGGTTCAGCAGTTTCTCCATCGCCTGACAAATCAGCCGCTCCTGCGGTGTATTCGCCGATCGCCCGCTTTGACAGGGCACCTCAAGTGGCTCCGGAAGCGCCTGGCGGTCGACTTTGCCGTTAACGGTGAGCGGCAGCGCGTCCAGCACGACCAGCACGCCGGGCACCATGTATTCTGGCAATTGCTGAGCCAGCGCGGACTGCAATTCGCTGACTACATTTTCCCGGTTGCGTCTTTCCGCATCGGCAATCGCGCAGTAGCCAACCAGACGCCAGCTGGCACCGTGCGGCTGAGCGATAACGACTGCTCCGCTGATATCCTCAAGCCCGGCGAGAGCGCTTTCCACTTCGCCCAGTTCCACGCGAAAGCCCCGCACTTTAATCTGGTGATCCACTCGCCCGATAAATGCCAGTTGCCCATCGGCACGCCAGCGCATCAGGTCGCCGGTGCGGTACATCACTTCGCCCGGCACAAACGGATTAGCCACAAAACGGGTCGCCGTCAGATCCGGGCGGCGCAGATAGCCACGGGCTATCCCGGTTCCGGAGATATACAACTCTCCGGCAACGCCAACGGGCACCGGTTGCAACTGGTTGTCCAGTAACCAGACGTCCGTATTCGCGACCGGATGGCCGATAACCGGCTGGCTGCAGGCGCTGACCGCCGTACCGAGCGTATCAATCGTGTATTCAGACGGGCCGTAGTAGTTATAAAAAGCGATCTGTGGGTTAGCCTGCATGATCTCCCACAGGCGAGGCGTAGCGGCTTCGCCGCCGATCATGATGACGTGGGGCGCTGGCTGCTCCGGTTCCAGTAGGCCGCTGTCGATCATCTGCAACAGGAAGGAAGGCGTAACGTCCATGATGTCTACCGGCGTATGGCGCATGAACTGCACCATTGCCCAGGCGTCGCGCCGCATTTCCTCGTCGAATAGGGTCAGCTCCGCGCCCATCAGCATGCAGAACAACGGCTCCCATGAGGAGTCAAACGAGAAGGAAGCCGTATGGCCTGCGCGAATTTTCCGCCGGTATTTCTCTCCCAGCGAGACTATTGCCGGCCCGAACAGGCGGTTGGCGTGGGAAACCAGCAGGTTCAGCAACCCTTTATGGGTGCTCATCACGCCCTTCGGTTTGCCGGTAGAGCCGGAAGTGTAAATCATGTACGCGAGGTGGTCGCCATGCAGAGGTTCACGCCGCTCTGCGTCGGAGATGGATCCCGATGCATGGCGCGCAAACTGTTTCAGTGTTTCATCAGCGTCCAGCCTGCAAATGGCGAAATTCGAGGGTAAGCGGGAAGCGGTAGAACCGCTGGCAAGTATCAGCGCCGGGCGAGCGTCCTCGCACATCAGCGCCAGGCGCTCTGCAGGGTAATCCATATCCAACGGCAGGTAGGCAGCGCCGCTTGCCAGCACCCCGAAGATAGCCACTACGCTTGTTTCGCTGCGCGCGAGGCCAAGCGCCACCACGTCTTCTGCGCCGATACCACGGGCAATCAGCTCCCGCCCAAGCCGCATACTTCTGTCGTGCAGCGTTTGCCAGGTAAGGCGCTGTTCACCGCTGACAACCGCGATTTCATCAGGTGTCTGCGCAGTACGGCGAACCAACCAGTCCAATACGGAAGTTTCACCCTCATCGGGGGCAATACGCCCGCCCGTTGACCATGCTGCGATATGTTTATCTTCTTCATCGGTCAGCAATGAGAAACAACACGCTGGTTTTTCTGGCTCGGCAAACAGCTTAGTCAGCAGGTTCTGTATCCGCTTAGCGTGCCGTTGTAGCGTTGTCTGCGAATAACGTTCAGGGTTAGCCACCAGCCGCAGATGCAGCTCGTCGTCATGTTGGGCAATTTCAACGTCCAAATCGTCCACCGGCCCCATTGAGAGCGTATGGGTGACGGTAGGTTGTCCGTTTATCAACAGTTCTTCGTGATAGACCTTGTAGTTCAGTACCGGGCCATAAAGTCCCTTGTCGCTGCCAACCAGCCCCAAATCGCGGCGCAATTGTTCCGCCTCATAGCGCTGATGACGACGAAGCGTGTTCAGTTCCCTGGCGAGCAATGTGGCGGCATCCTGAAGAGATGTTTTAACGCCGAATTCCAACTGCAAAGGAAGCACATTAACCACTGGCCCAACGGCAGTGAGCGCTGCGGAACCCATACGACGCATAAAGGGAACACCGAAGCTAAGCCTGCGCTCGCCGCTCATGCGCCCAAAGTAGAGGCAAAGCCCGGCCATTAACAGCGCTGCGGCCTGACCGTCGGCAGCCCTGAAATCAATGCCCTCAAGCGAGCAATGCTGTTGTAAAGGTAGTACCGCTTCAGCATCCGCGATCTCTTCAGGCAACGCCAGGCTGACCGGTGCGGCCTGGTCTCTGGCATGTTGAAGCCAGAACTCACGGCTTTTCTGTTCTGCTTCACTACCGTTAAAAGCAAGGTACTCCTCAACGACGGCAGCAAAAGAGGTGAACGGCGACGCCGGAGGTGCTTCCCCTGCCAGCAACGCTTGATAAATAGCGACGATGTGCGCGGTTAGCGCGGTAAAACTGAAGCCGTCGAGCAGCAGATGGTGAAAGCGCTGATACCAGAACCAACGTGGAGCCGGGAAGGCTTCCACGCGAATTAACGCCTGATGCCAAAGCGGCGCTTCACCAGCGGTGGAAAGCGGCTGGGTCATTTCGGCTTTCATCCAGGCAAGCGCCTGCGTTTCGGCATCAGCAGCCTGGCTAAAGTCCAGCCACTCTGGCCCATTAATCTCTGCCGGCGTGATGCCGGCGCACAGGAATTGAACCGGCTCACCGGCATCGTTTTCGCCAAACCGGGCATGCACCATATCGGCGTCGGCAAGCCCACGACGAACGGCTTCATCAAACAGCGCACAGTTTGGTTCACTATGAAATTCAACGTAGTGGGCAACGGTAAATGTCCCGCTACGCTCGGCTACCTGCTCCGCCATCCAGATCCCTGGCTGAGCCGCCACCAGCGGCAAAGCTGAAGAGAAATGCGCTTTATTCTGCGTATCGGTCATAAATCGTATCCCTGGCATATCGCCTTTAGTAAGCCGTAGTGCGTAAGCTGGCCGGGCGCATGTCCTACCAAACCTGTTCAACCCACGCGATGCAGTTGGCGCGACTCTCCGGGCCAAATACGCTCTGCCACCCTGCCGGAATGGCCGCAAACTCTGGCCACAGGCTATACTGCTGTTGCGCGTTCATCAGGACGAAAAACGGCTGCGACTCGTCATCAAACGGATTCTGATGTTGCTGGCTCATCTCTTTTCCTTGTCTGCATCAAATCCTGCCGCCGGGCGATCCCCAAGCAGCCAGCGAACGCCATCCATCAAACCACCTCGCCAGCACAGCACGTCGTGGCCACCGTGATAGCTGCGGTAGTGCACCTCGTGCCCGGCTTCAAGCAGAGCCTGAAGCATTTGCTGATTCACAAAATGGATGTCCTGTTCAAGCAGCCCGGCCTCCTGAAATATGCGCAGCGGGGCAGCGCCAGGCCGCCGTGAAACCTGCTGAGTGAGGTAGCCTTTTTCATGCTGCTCGCGCGCTTCGTAGTGGGTCATAAACTTCATGTTTGGCCACCAGAAAGAACCTGATTGGGTAAGCACGCAGCCAAATCGCTGCGGCCAGTAAAGCCCGGCGTATAGTGCCGAGAGGCCGCCATAGCTCTGCCCGGCCACCACCGTTAAAGCAGGGTCATCGGTAAAAGGCGTAAGGTTACGGGCCTGCGGGAGAAGCTCTTCCTGTACCGCCAGCCAGAAGTCGGCATTACAAGGCAGCTCGCGGGAGCGGGTCGCGTCGTCGACGGCGTCAATCATCAGCCATACCGCAGCCGGCAGGCCCGCCCGCCGGGTTTGCTGTTCCAGTACCGGAAGTAACGACATCTGGGTTGCCCAGTTTTGCCCGTCCAGCACCACCACCAGCGGCAGCGCCATCTCTTCTGTACCTTCTGGCCTCCAGAGCCAGCAGCGCCGCTGATTGCCAAGCCGCGCGCTTTTCCATTCGAGTCGAAAATGCTTTTCATCCCTTTCTGGAGCGCGACCTGAATCAACCTCACGCCAGTCATGCTGGCTGAGTGCTTCCGGCAGGTGAATACCGGACAAACGCATCCCACGTGCGTTGCCGTGAGGCGCGTAAGGGTTTAGCGGGTCGGCGAGGGTGAAAGGAAAGAGCGAGCACCACCATTCACGCTGCTGCTCAGGCATACCGGTTGGTTCCGGCGGAAGCTGCGCTGCGTTTACCGGGATCAGGCTATAGCTTCCGCGCCAATCATTAGCTTGCTGAAGAGATGTGGTCCAGATATCGCTGCCGGGCAGGCGTTCCAGACTGGCGGGGGAAAAACTGTGATGATTTGTGACGCCGTTTATATCGAGGTAGACCCGACAAATGGGAGAAGTGGATTCATCGCCCTGAGGATCGCGCCAGAAGAAGGTCAGTTTTAGATGCGGGAAGCCAGGCACCTCCTCCACTATCGGCGTTCCCACCTCAGCAACCCGTTGCCACCACGCCGGACTTCCAGCCTCGTTTTCTGCCAGCAAAGCGGCGGCCGCTCCGGCCGGATGTCGCACCATACCCCCTCCTTTTTTTTATGCGTGAAAACCGCGTACCACGGCAGTTATCAATAGCGAACACTTTCACATCAAATATTAATACAAATGATATTGATAACGATCTGCGTTTACAATACGATTATTGACGTTTCGGACAGGAGCGCCGTTTCAACTCATCACAATGCCGAGCGGTTTCACCCAAAGAAACGGCAACAAAGCCCCGCCGATACATCTTAAGCATTTAATTTTCAGTGCTTTTTCAGAAACGGACATTTCAAGAGACATTGATGATGATAAAAAACAAACATCTGGCGGTAACAAGCACCTCGCCGCTCACCGGCAAGAAACGTCTTGCCGTATTCACCACGCTGCTGGCCGCCGCTTTCCCACTGCACGCGGCAGACCAGCGGGAAGAAACACTGGTGGTTACGGCAACGGCCCCTGAAGTGCCCTCCTCCCCGCTTAAGGGCCTGGTGGCCAAAAACAGCGATGCCGGAACCAAAACGGCGGTTCCGCTGGTAAAAACGCCGCAGAACATTTCGGTGGTGACACGCGCCCAGATGGACGCCCAGGGCGCAACTACGGTTTCTAATGCGCTGAACTACACCAGCGGTGCATTCACCAACTATCGCGGCTCTTCCAACCGCAACGATGAAGTGGTAGTGCGCGGCTTCCGCTACGCGCCTAAATTCCTCGACGGATTAAGCTACGGCCTTGGTGGCCAGGGCAGCACAACCGGGAAAATTGACCCGTGGCTACTGGAGCGGGTGGAGCTGGTGCACGGCCCGGCATCCGTGTTGTACGGCCAGGTGAACCCGGGCGGACTCATTAACATGACCAGCAAACGCCCGACCGCCGAATCAATCCATAACGTTCAGGCACGCGGCGGCAACAAGCATCTCGGTGAAGTGGCATTCGATTTCGGTGGCGCGCTGAACGATGAAAATACCCTGCTCTACCGTCTGAACGGTATCGCCAGTACCCAGCACCAATTTGTGAAAGACTACAAAGAGCAGCGTGTGGCGATTGCGCCAGCCCTCACCTGGCTACCGAATAGCGATACCAGCTTTACCCTCCTGACCAGCTACCAGAACGATCCTAAATCCGGCTATCGCAACTTCCTGCCTTCCCTTGGCACCGTCACCGCGACCGATAAAGGGCAGTACATTCCTTACGATATAAACGTCAGCGATCCGACCTATAACCTCTCGAAACGCGAACAAACGTCGGTCGGCTATCTGTTTGATCACAGCTTCAACGAAAACGTCACCCTGGTGCAGAACCTGCGCTACTCGACCATGAACAGTAAATACAAGTACATGGTCTACACGTGGAACAACCCGGAGATATCCCAGACCAACATCGCGCGCCGTGCCCAGCGCGAAGATACCAGCGCCGATGAGCTCTCTTTCGATAACCACCTGAACGCCAAATTCGACACCGGCGCGCTGTCTCATAACGTCGTCGGCGGGCTGGATTATAAGTGGAGCAAAAGCACCAGCGAGCTGCGGCGCGTAGGGGGAGAGAAATACTATTTCGACTGGGCGAACCCGGTTTACGGCATTCCGGTCGATGAAAGCCAGATGTCCAAAACCATCGACAGCGTGAAAAAGCTCGACCAGATTGGCCTCTATTTGCAAGACCAGTTGGAGTGGAGAAACTGGAACCTGCTGCTGTCCGGCCGCCACGACTGGAGCGAAATTCGCACACAGGATCGCACCAACAATACCAAAATGCAGCAGAACGACAGCAAGTTCACCGGACGCGCGGCATTGTTATACGCCTTTGACTTCGGCCTGTCGCCTTACGTCAGCTACAGCACTTCATTCGAGCCTAACCTCGACCGGGGTGCACCGGGTGCGGCACCGTTTAAACCAACCACCGGCGAACAAACGGAAGTGGGCCTGAAGTTCCAGCCTAAGGGCAGCGATACCATGCTGAGCCTGGCGCTGTTCGACATCAACCAGAAGAACATTACCTCGTACAACAGTATCCTTGGCTACAACGAGCAGATCGGGAAAACGCGCTCAAGAGGCGTGGAAACTGAGCTTCACTCGCAACTGACCCCTGAAATCGCCGTAATCGCCAACTACACCCTGACCGACGCGGTAATCAAAGAGAGCAATACCGCCGCTCAGATCGATAAAGCACTGGCCGTGATCCCGCACCATATGGCCTCCCTGTGGGGCAGCTACACCTTCCAGCAAGGGCCGCTGAAAAGTTTCACCCTGGGCAGCGGCGTGCGCTACACCGGCACCAGCTACGGCGACAATACCGAAACGTTCAAAGTCCCTGCCTACACCTTGTATGACCTGATGGCCCGCTACGACCTGGGTGAAGCCAGTTCTGCCCTGAAAGGCACCACCGTTCAGTTCAACGTCAACAACCTGACCAATAAGCACTACGTCGCCTCCTGCGGCGGAACCTCAGCGTGCTTCTACGGCTCCGGCCGCACGATGTTCGCTACGGTCAGCTACAGCTGGTAATAGCGCCCGGTGCCCCTGCCGCATCTCCTGCGGCCAGGGGCATCTCTTCCGATATCAGAAGGAAAGGCTCGGCGCAGTCCAAGCCAACAAGAGGGATTTTATTTTGTCTGGTATCGCCAACGTTCCCCGTATAACTCCGCTCCCACAGCGGGGAGACGCAATTTTCCTCTCTCCGCACAGGAGTTTGCTGGCCCGGGGAAGGATTGCTTCACTGGCCCATCCCACCGAATTCGCCCATCTCGACAACAGCGAGTTCAGCAAGCAGTTTCAGGCACTCTTTGGCGAAGCTCGCCGCGCGGGGGTGGAGAGGCCGATTGTGATAGGGGCAATCCCCTTTGATAAAAGCCAGCCCAGTGCGCTTTTCACGCCTGAAAGCTATCACTGGCTCGACCGTAAGGCCTGGACTCAGCCCACCTCTGGCAGCCATATTCAGGGGGAGTGCCGCTTTCAGCCGAACCACGACGATTTTTGCCAGATGGTCAGCTCGGCGGTCAGCCAGCTTAAAGCGGGCGAACTGAGTAAAGTTGTGCTGTCGCGCCTGTTGCACATCACGTCGTCCCAACCGCAAAACGCGCTGCTTCTCTGGCAGCAGTTAAACTGTCAAAACCCGGCAAGCTATAACTTCCACCTACCGCTGGCGGGCGGCACGCTGATCGGCGCCAGCCCAGAGCTACTGCTGCGCAAGCAGGGCGACGAGATCTTGTCCACGCCGCTGGCAGGTTCCGCACGTCGTGCCGATGATTCGGCGGTTGATGCCAAGCTGAAGCAAGCGCTGGTTGCCTCCAGCAAAGACCAGCATGAACACCGGATTGTCATCGAAGCCATTCGCCGCAGGCTAGGTGAACACTGCCTGCAGTTGACCATACCCGATCCAGAATTGCTCAGCACACCAACCCTTTGGCACCTCGCCACCCAAATCCACGGACGGGTACAAAATCCGCAGGAAAATGCCCTTTCGCTGGCCTGCCGACTTCACCCTACGCCGGCCCTCTGCGGCACGCCCTACCAACGGGCACACGAACTTATCGGCCAGTTGGAACCGTTCAAACGCGGCTGGTTTGGCGGCATCGTCGGCTGGTGCGACGACGAGGGCAACGGCGAATGGGTCGTCACCATTCGCTGCGGTTATATCCAACCACAGCAGATAACGCTGTTCGCCGGAGCCGGGATCGTCGCCGACTCCCAACCTGAAAGTGAATGGCACGAAACCAGCGTGAAGCTCGGCACCATGCTGAGGGCGCTCGGCTTTATGCAGACCCAGGAAAACGCATCATGATTGCCTTCAACCGCTGGCCAGATTCTTTCGCCCGGCGCTACCGCGAACGGAGATATTGGCTCGATCTCCCGATGACCGACATTCTCACCCGCCACGCTGAAAATGCGAATACGGCCGTTATCTGCAACGATAAACACGTCAGCTATCAACAGTTGAACGATAGCGCGCTCAGGTTAGCCGCTGCGCTCGCAAGGCGTGGCGTGCGTCAGGGGCAAACCGCTTTGGTGCAACTGGGCAATGAAGCTGAGTTCTACATTGTATTTTTCGCGCTGCTGCATCTTGGCGTAACGCCGGTCAATGCCCTGTTTAGTCACCAGCGCAGCGAACTAACGGCCTATGCCGACCAGGTAGCCCCGGCGCTGCTGATTGCCGACAAGCGGCATCGCTTGTTTGCAGAGGAGACTTTCATTGAATCGCTAATGAATCGCCTGCTTACGCTGCAAACCGTGCTGTTGCATCATGCGGATGGAAAAGAATCGCTCGGCTCTTTGATGGAAGAAGAGGTGGGTGAATTTATCCCCACGCCAACGCCCGCCAATGAAGTCGCTTTCTTTCAGCTTTCCGGCGGCAGCACGGGCACGCCAAAGCTTATCCCACGCACACATAACGATTACTACTACAGTATCCGGGCCAGCAACCCGCTGTGCGGCGTCACGGAGCAAACCCGCTATCTGTGCGCTCTGTCGGCGGCACATAACTACCCGATGAGCTCCCCCGGCGCACTCGGCCTCTTCTACGCGGGCGGCTGCGTCATCATGGCACCCGACCCCAGCCCGGACAGCTGTTTCCCGCTGATATCGCGCTACAATATCACCCTCGCCGCGCTGGTCCCTCCCGCTCTTAGCGTTTGGCTGGAAGCTGTAAAGCTTGCCGGTAACGCCAGCGCGCTGGCGAGCCTGACCCTGCTACAGGTCGGCGGTGCAAGGCTCGAAGCCAGCCTGGCGAGCCGCATTCCAGTCGAGCTGGGCTGCCAGCTTCAACAGGTGTTCGGCATGGCTGAAGGGCTGGTGAACTACACCCGTCTTGATGACGACGAGCAGCATATCTTCACTACTCAGGGTCGCCCTATCAGCGAAGACGATGAAGTCTGGGTCGCCGACGCCGAGGGCAATCCGCTCCCGCATGGCTCAGCCGGGCTGCTGATGACGCGTGGCCCCTATACCTTCCGCGGCTACTACAACAGCCCGCAGCATAACCAGATGGTGTTTGATAAAGACGGTTTTTACTGCTCGGGCGACGTCGTCATTCAGCATGCCGATGGTTATTTGCAGGTGGTGGGTCGTGAAAAAGATCAGATTAACCGTGGCGGTGAAAAGGTCGCCGCAGAAGAAATTGAGCACCTGCTGCTGCGCCATCCCTCGGTGCTACACGCCGCGCTGGTTGCCGTGCCCGATCCGCTGATGGGGGAAAAAAGCTGCGCCTTTATCGTAAGCCGCGAGGCGGTTAAATCCGTTGCGTTACGCCGTTATCTGCGCGAACAGGACATCGCCGACTACAAACTGCCAGACCGTTTTGAGTATCTGGCGTCGCTGCCACTGACGCCGGTCGGGAAAATCAACAAACAGCAGTTGCGGGCAATGGCCGCCGCTGCGCAAACACAAGGAGACGCACTATGAGTATTCCACGCTTACAGGATTACCCACTGCCAGCCCCAGATGTAGCGCGGCGAAAAATTCCGGACTGTTTTGCAGGTAATTCTGAACTGCTGAACCCCATAAAAAACGTGTGATTCGGACAGTCCGGAATTGTTTGCAAATAGCCGTCAGGTAAAGTTACTGATGATTAACTCTTTTCCCTGATGACGGTTGCTGCCTATTGAATATTTAAGTTCGACTGCTTCAATGTTCAAGCCAGAGAACGTTTGTCGCATCTCCGGGATGTCATTTACCGATATGATCATGCTACCTTTGATTTTGCGAGCCATTTTGGCTATGGCATCGTATTGTTCCAGCCCAAACTCAACACCATAACCCTGCGTGCCCCAATAGGGAGGATCAAGATAAAACAAGGTATGAGGACGATCATATTTCTCTATGCATTCAAGCCAGCTCAGATGTTCTATCGTTGTACGAGCAAGCCGCAGATGAGCTGCTGAGAGGTTTTCCTCCAACCTTAACAGATTAATACCTACTGGAGCAGTCGTTGCGGTTCCAAAAGTTTGTCCCTCGACCTTTGCCCCAAAGGCCATATTCTGGAGGTAATAAAACCGAGCCGCCCGTTGTATATCGGTCAATATTTCAACTGGAGTTGCTTTTTCCCACTCAAATATCTGCCGACTGCTAAGCGCCCACTTGAACTGGCGAACAAACTCCTCCAGGTGATTTTTGACCACGCGATACAGATTAATTAGCTCACCGTTTACGTCATTAATGACTTCAACCTTTGAAGCATTTTTTCTGAAAAAAAGTGCTGCCCCGCCGCAAAATGGCTCAACGTAGCACTTATGCTCAGGAAAAAGGGGTAACAGATGCTTTGCCATACGGCGTTTTCCTCCCACCCAAGGGACGATTGGATTACTCAATGTAAATCTCCTTAGTTATTAATATGATCGACCAAATAGATCAATTTATGCAATTTAATCGCTTAAACCGATCAAATTTGTCAAGAGACTAAAAAAACTGCATGAGCAGCTGTAAAAATGTTTCATCCAGACCAATTTCACCTATAAAATATCGTCCTTTATAGAGACGCACTCAACTGACTGTTATGTTAAAAAAATTGATAAATCCAGCTTTCCTGGGCTGGAGTTTGGGAACCGCCTTAGATTACGAGATGTGCCATCACATGTACGGTGGCAGTTTCATCACGCATCCTGATGTGTTGGCGTTCATTCACGCCCGTTTTGATTGCTCTCCCTCTGTCCACATAAAAAGAGATTCTAATGGTGCGTTGCTCGGCGCTTTCTGTGCATGGAAGAAAGCGCACCTTGCCGGGGATATTGCTATAACACAAAAATTAGGTATCGAGCGTTACCCGTTTAATAAAGATGAAATAATTCTACCCTTTAACCAAAAATTAAGAGGCATCCTCCCATTTAGGACAAAGTTAATATCCTCGCTTAATCGAGCTAATATATTTAATTCAACTTTTAAACTAAACAGTGATCGTGCCGTATGTATAGCCAAAGGATGTGGTAATAATGGGTTTTCCTCAAAAACTAAAAATAGCAGAAATAGAGAGCTAAATAAATTTCTTGCTGCCGGTGGCGAAATAGTTGAACAATCAATTTTCTCACCTGATGAACTTACAACAATCTATTTTGACCTTTTTGAATCTCGATGGGGGCATCGGCCAGACAATTACTTAGAAACCGTCGATATGCTTACCTCACTTCGATCATTCTTCTTTGGTCATGTTCTTTTTCTTGCTGGTAAGCCCTGTGCCTTTCAATTCATTACCAAAGCTGACAGTCCTACGTGGATCAATTTTGATTATGTCAACGGTGGCTACGACAAGACTCATCACTCTTTTTGCCCTGGTACGATCGTAACTTGGGTCAATATAAAGTCAGCCTATGAACTTTGTAACTCAACCGGTAAAACCATGCGCTATTCGTTCGGACGCCCCACAGCTGCATACAAGGACAGATGGTGTCGAAAAGAGCCTCTAGGGCGTATTTTGTCACTGTAATTATTTATTCCGCTGATATGGCTGGCCAGCAAATATCAGCGGGAATAGTGCAATCAATGCGGCTTAGTTGGATACGGTACTTCTTCCATTCGATCAGTTTGTTTTTCTCTGACTCAGTAGCCATGCCCAGTTCAATGGCATCAGTAAGTGTATTAATGATTGAGTCGGCGTCTCTGGTAAGTTGAGCTTTTTTAGCTCTCGCTTGGCTTATCAATGCCTCATTTTCAGCTTCGATATCACTGACCCATTTCTCACCATCCCACTTAACATAATCTCCGATTGGCTTCACGTAAGTATATCCATCGGGCAATGGGCCTAAAAGCTCAATGACCCGCTCATGCGCTGTAGCTTTATCGTAAACCACCTCGCCTCGGTGGTTCTCAATTTGAAACCATGCTTGTTTATCAGGATCAAAGCAGATAACACATCCTTTCTCTGGCTGCGGGCCTTCAATTTCAGTACAGCAAGCAGGTAGGCCTGTGTTTGCAGGAATATATGCATCTCCTGCGCCAATGAATTCCTTGGTGTCTGCCAGAAAATTGAAGACGCGAATAGTTTGTGCATTATCTGAGAATTTAAACATTATGCAAGCCTCACAATATAATTGAACGCAACGTTTTTAACTGTGTTTTCGCTATTGCCTGTCGCATTGATTGTTACGTTATGGCCATGAGCGCCAATATCAATATAATGGTTATGAGCACCAATCACTACCCGATGAGTGTGCCCACCGATATAGATACTGTGTGCATGCTCACCCGCGCCGTCAGTGGCCCCCACTTCTTGATAGTTAAATGATGTCCAGTTATCACCACCAATTTCCCATGGATGGTTACGAGACGGCACCCCGCCATGTGCATGATGTCCCTGCACATCCGTCCCTTTTGTACCATGATCAAAGACTGTAGTTTCTTTAGAACCATAATCGAAACCACTGGTATTCTTCCTGCCTAAATCCGTTACGCTCACTGTGCCTGTATGAGCATGTGATTTTACGCCATCTTGTTCTTGGCTTAATATAGTCCGGCCACTGGCTGGATTACCCTTAATCATCCAGCCACGCATATCAGGGATCACGCCATTAGGATAAGCGACTGCAAGTGCAGGGTATTTTTCCTTATCAAACGTTTGGCCTTGCATTAACGTGTAACCTGCGGGGGGCGTGTCACTTGGCCAGGGAATGGGCGCGCCGATCGGATAGTTTTCATTATCCGACGTTAAAGTTCGTCGCCATTTCATTGCAGTGCCGTTCGAATTACCGACCCACAGCTCTCCGTTGTTCGATACAGCCAGATAACCAGCTGAGGGGCCACCATCGCAAGGCAGGCTAACAACTCCATAAACGCCGTCTCCCGGCCTGTTTTTTGATGTATTATTAACCCGGTAAAATTGATATAACTCACTTAGCGCATCATCAAGATGCCTTGAGCCTCTGCCCAAACCAAAATCACCGACCCTCAAAAATCCTTCCGTTGCCGTGCCTGTGATTTTCTTGATTGCCGCCAGTAATTGGTCTTGCTTGGACGGGTCGATTTTAATTCCCGCTTCTTTAAGTACGGAGGCTAATTCTTGCTGGTTGCCGATAATGGCACCCTGTACTGGGTTCAGCCATTTGGCAGACACCGCAGTGCCTTCTATACCTGTTGACGGGTCACCATCATGAAACAGGCCGTCCTCAGTATTGACCGGAGAAATAATGTCTTTCATGGCGTGGGTTTCTCCTTGTAATTAAAGACCACTTGCGTATGTGCAGGTTTTAAATCCTGGAATATGTTTTCAATCAAGTTTTGGCCGAATGTCATAAGCCTTTCACCTGCGACCGAACTGCCTGCCCGGAAGCGATACACCGGCACCTGGGCATCGTCGATATTCACTATCCAGACCCAGATAATTTCCGGCACCCAAAGACGATCACCTGCGCGGTTAATGCCCGCTCTAAAGGGTTCCGGTTCGTCAATAGTGATGTTGTAGCCCAGCGATTTGGCCAGGTTGATAAAATATTTCCGGCTCAGGCCGCCGGTGGCGTTAATCTTGGCCAGCACCTGCTGGCGGCGCTGCTGTATTGTCATGCTACTGTCAACGCTGATAGCCAGCACCCGTTCCCAGTCCGACAGCAGGCTGACGGCAAAGAACGGCGTAATCCCATTCAATACCTCGTCCGACTTGATTTCCGTGCGCGCCAGGCAATTGCCTTCCGCCAGCAGCTCCGCGCTTAATTGCTTGCCGTCCAGGGAATAGCTTTTAGGCGGCAACAACAGCCCCAGTAGCTCGGCGTAATCCTGGCCGTTCATGGCATGTTATCCACGGTCACGGTGCCCAGGCGTATCCATTGCACTTTGGTTTTATCCACCACGGGCACAATATTTCCCGTGGGCTTAATAAAGTCGTAATCGATGACGCCGACAATATTGGTAATACTCCCGCCGATTTGTTTTAAAACGGCAATCTCACCCGGTGCCAGGCGATTAAAATAATCGGTTATGGCAACCCTAATTTGTTTTTTTGCTTCATCCAGCGAAAGTCCCGATAACTTAACCTTGACGGACACATCCGTTACAACCTCTTCCGGGGCCAGTACCAGGGTATTTTTCGCCGTGACCGGGCGCTCTTCATCGATATGTGCCTGGACGGCCTTGATGGTGTCCTCTGACGGCATACTGTTATTGGCCACTATCACCACGTCTACGGTGCCATAGCCCCGGCGCAGAGGGTACACGTAGGCTTCTGTGACACCCGGCACCTCAACCGCCCAGCGGTGATAGTCGTACTTGTTGCCTCCGGCTGCAGGGCGGCGGATCACTTCGAGCAATCGGGCCAGCAACGAGGCATCTTTCTCGTCGTCAGTGCCGCCGGTCATGTGCAGGATGGTGACGTCGCTGTCGATGCCCTCCGGTGCGATAAGCAACGTCCCCGGCGTATTGTCGGCCAGATTGCCCACGGTGCCGGTCTCCAGCGGCCTGGCCGCTACCGCCACCTTGCCATCGCTGCTGATGATTGCATCTTCGGTGGTCTGACACAGCAGGCTGCTGCCTTTGGGGCGAAACTGCAGACCGGCCTTTACCGCAACACCGGTGTTGCCTGTGAGCTGCACCTTGCCACCGGCATAGGTGGCGGGTTTGGGGTGCAGGTTACGTGTCCGGGCATGCATCACCAGGTAATCATGGTCGGCGGTGTCGGGGAACATCTGGCGGACAATCCACACCTGGTGCTGGTAGAGTCCCTGCACCGCGCTGGCGATGGAATTGGCGCGGATGGCAAAATCGCTGTCTTTGCCGACGTCGGCATCCGGCAACTGGTTGCTGATATCCCGCAGCAGCGTGGCGGCGGTATCATCCAGCAGCGGTAGTGTGTACGCCATGTAAACCCCGTTTAAATCACTTTTACCGAATGGGTGAAGGTCTGGACGGCGCTATTGGCCTGCGTGACGACAATCGTCAGCAACAGCCAGCCATCCTGCTGGCGACTCACGCCAACGGCCAACGCGGTGGCACGCTTGTCATCAAGCAACGGTTGCAGTGCCTGTTCGGCATATTGTTGCGCCAAACGGCGGGTTGTGGCGGAGTCCTTGGCGCGTTCCAGCTCATGCAACCGAGAGCCTAACCACGGGTCGGCCCAGTAGCTGGCCAGCGGGGTTTTCAACCGCAGATAAACCGCAGTGTGAAGGTCATAGGTGCGTGTGCCGGTGTAGTCGCCGGTCTGGCTGTCAATGAGTGCGTCCATAGGGCGCAGAATAGAAAATGTGGGGTCTGGTGGGCAGTGACGGAGGCGTAGTGGGTAAGATTGGCGCGGGTATTGCCGCGCCAGAACCAGTTTACCCACTGATCGGGCCGTCGGAAAGCCCGGACGGCGTAGTGTGTTTGTGGGTGCCTTGCTTGACCCCGTTGATCTCGACGTCGGGGCTGCTGATTGTGCCGCCTGTGTGCTCGACGTTACCCTCGAAGCTGGCGGTCGCGCCTTTTCCGCCCTTGATGGCCATCCCGCCGTTGCCGCTGATTTTGCCCTCGGCAATGACCTGCTGTGTAGCCGTCAGTTCCGGCGTGTCGAAGGCGGCGTTCTCTTCGGCCTCTACGCGGTAACGCTTGCATTTGACCTGGTAATCATCGCACTCGACGGCGATCACCTTGTTGTGCTTGAGGATGATGCTGGCTCCCTCGTCGGTATAGAGCGCCACCTCGCCGCCCTCCAGCCCCTGCAGGCGGTAGCGGCTGTGCTCGGTAGCAATAACGATGCTGTGGGAGGTCGCGCCGCCGACAGGCAGCATGATGGCCATGGCACCGTCGGGCGGTACAGACGTCAGCCCGTAATGCTGGAAGAACTCCACCTCCGGGTGGGTCTCGCTGGCAAGACCAGAGACTTGCGTCATCTGGACGCCACCCTCGGTATTCACCCGCTTAAGCACGCCACGATACGCCAGGCGCAGGCCGCCCAGAGCGCGGCGGATACGTTTATCAATCAAATCTGTCAAATTAGCCATTGTCGATCTGCTCCCAGCTGCTCCAGAGGGCTTTTTTGCCTTTCCCTTTGCGTTTGCGCTTGGATTTAGGGAAGGCATCCGGCAACCAGATGCCGTCTTCGCGCAGGGTCAGCGTAGTCAGCAGCTGCTGGCCACGTCCGCCGCTGAAGCGGCGATGCATCACAAAATAAATGTCGTCAATACCGTGCTTCTCACTCTTGACCTGGACACGTTGCCCCGGCTCCCAAAGTTGCCCGGAGGTTGTGCGCAGTCCTTTGACGACGGCGGTCATCAAAAAACCCTGCAACCGGGCGTCAGCCATCAGCTTACGGGCACGAAACTGTACCTCTTCGTCGCTGTCGGTATCGGCCACCACCTCAATCAGGGGACGGTAGAACGGCACGGAGGTGTCGCGCACCGTGCAGCGTCGGTCATGCTTGCCGTCAGCTTTCGCACTGCCGTGCCCCTGGGCCAGTACCGTGACCTCGGAATAACGGGCGCTGACGTTACGGGTCACGGACAGCCGTAGCAGGTTATTGCCCTGGCCATCCTCGCGCATGATCAGCGTATCGACTGCCGGTGTGCTGTAATCCGGCCCGCCGATCACCAGCGTGCCGTCCGCAATGACCCAGGGCCACAGGCCGCTGGCCTCCGCCGCTTTCTTCAGTACATCCCAGGCGGTGTCGCCTGGGTCGACGCTTGCTTTCTTCGACGGTAGCGGTTTTTCTGCCTGGATACGGATCGCCGTGACGCCCAGGGGCTTGACGATTTGGGCAATCACTTCCTGCAGGGTCATGTCACGGGCGGTGAAGATAGGCGCAGAACAATCTACCAAGACTGCCGACGCGTCACGGCCAAACAGCCCCAGGCTATGCTGATTTCTGCCGATATTATCGGTGATTTCATCCACCTGGCCGGTCATGATCACATCGTCGCCGGTGCGCAGCTCTGCCCTGGCACCCGCCTGGACTTCTGCCGGTAACACCGCTTCCACATTGCCAACGGAGAACGACCAGCCATCGGCAGGGGTCTGCAAGTCGGAATCGACTTCGAAGTCCAGCCAGTCATTATGGGACACCCCGCCGATACGCAGCGTAATACGCTCGGCACCGTCATTTAGCGAAGGCATAGAGCACGTCCCCCGGCTGTAAACTGTTGGGATGACGTAAGGTCGGATTGAGCCGCGCCAGCTCGACAGCACGGTGGCGATCACCATACCATTCAAACGCCAGTAAATGCAGGTTACAAGCGCGTTTAACTTCACGGCGTACCAACGGTGGCAACGTCAAGATAACGCCCCTGGCCAACGTCTGCAGCGTGTAGGCCAACGCCTGCAGCTCCGCAATCTGTGCCGCATCATTGCTGATATCCTGCGTAACACCATAGGTCAATTGCGCCTGCTGCTGCCACGTGGCCACCATGGATCGCTGTACCTGGATGGCCTCAACAATCAGTGACCGGACATCATGGGTGATGCGCTCGATATCCGTCGCGGCCAACGTCGGCGTCTCGCTTTCGTACTGCATGATATCGGCGGCAACTTCCACCCACTCGCTGATAACGGTCAATCGGACAACCTGATTGACCCGGTCTCTGTCTTCCTGGGGCATGATGCTGGCGCGGTGCCGCGTTGACACAAACACGCCGCCGCTATCGGCAGAGTGTGAGGCGGTGAAACGGTTGTCCTGCAACGTGATCACTTGCTTGCCCAGGGCGCGTACCGCCTGCCAATCAGTCAGGCGTGTCACCTCGTTGAAGTCCAGGCGATCGGTAAAGGCCGACAGCAGGGTTTTCAGGTCTGAGACAAAGGCTGCCGGGTAGTCCAGATAGTTCAGGGCACTGCCGAGGGTGCTCTGGATCTCATTGGCCAGCGATTGCACCACGTACTCCGCCGACGCAATAATGTTACTGACCCGGCCCAGCGTATCTTGTCCCTGTTTGACCCAGCCCATGGTATCGCTGAAGCCTTTCTTCACGCTGTCCAGCAGGCTGTCGGTGCTGGTCTCCGGGTAGACTGTGGCAAACAGCGCCTGCTCGGTGGTCGCCTCGATAAAGACCAGCTCAACGGTGACGGCATTGAGCGGTTCGACCTCATGCTCGACACCGGCCTCCAAAAACTGCACCTTGGGGATGGAGCCATAGACCGGGTGGATCAGTTCACCAGAACCGGCCTTTTTCAGCGTCTTCAGGAAAGCTTTCAGTTCGGTTTGATAGCGGTTGCCCCAGAACAACGCAGAAAGACGAAAATTCATCGCCTTCATGCCCTGGTCTTCGACCTCGGCCCCGTCGCGGTAAGGATACTCATAGGCCACGGTATCCCTGGACAGCGTGTCACGGGTATAGAGGCAATCGAACTCAACGCCCCGGAACGAGGCCGGAAGCAGCGTATCGATGCCCAGCGCACCTGCCAGGTCATGCACGATATCATCCATTATTTTCTTCTCCCATCGCGGTCAAAACGTTGCTCTACAGCGGTAGCAATCTCGCGCCCATCCAGCGTGACCGCCAGATTAACGGTCGGTGCTGCTGGCGCAGGTGCCGCTGCAGCAGCTTTATCCTGGCCGCTGCCGGAGAACCACTTGCGGATCTCGTCCAGGGTATCCAGCGCTCCGGCAGGTTTGGGCATCAGCGCCATCATTGCCGGGTTGGATTCGCCGCCCCTGGCGCGGGCCTTGGCGGCCTGATCTTTACCGCGCTGGATATCAATCAGCGGAAAATCCTGTGAACCCTGATAAGCCATCGCGGCTTCGCCCAGGAATGGCACCCACTTCAACATGCCCGCCGCTTTACCGGCAGTCACTGCACCTTCGGCCACTCCGGCACTGCCTTTGCTGAAAAGTCCCTTGAGCTTACCCAGCACGCCACCGCCAGCCTTGCCGCCCTTGCTATCGTCGCCACGGCTCATCAGCAGGTCAGCACCAGATTTCACTGCAGCAGCAGCCCCCAGCGCCGTAATGGCGACGGCTGCACCGGCTGCCGCTGTGGTCAGCCCTGGGAACTCATGGGCCAGCTTGGAACTGTAGTCGGCCAGATCGCCCAGGGTTTTGGCAACTGGGGCTATGGCGTCGTTAGTGGCAAACCGCTTCTCGTTCTGCGCCTGGTGCATCTGGAACTCCGGCTCCTGCTTGATCAGGTCAAAGTCCAGCTCGGCAGACCGCTTCTCTGCCGGCAGATCAAACTGCGCCATCTGCTCATGCTGCAGCTTGTTGAAATAGGGTATTTGCCGGCGATAGAGTTGGAAGGCGTTTTTAGAATACTGGTTCGGGAACAGTTGCGAAATGTACTGTCCCTCAATCAGATCACGCTGAGCTTCCAGCGAGGTGCGTTCGCCTTCGTCTTGGGTGCTGGCCAGTTTCTTACCCAGACCCTGATAGTTTTTGTCATATTTGAGGGCGGTATCGACCAGGTTATTGACGGTGTCGAGGGGCGTCAGCCCTTTGGCCGCATCCTTGACGGACAGCGCCTTAAAATCGACGCCTTTCCCCTTGATCGTGATGTGCTTGGCGTTGTTGGACAGGTTACTGGAGGTCAGTTCGGCCAACAGGTTGGTGACGTTGGTCGCCGCCTCTTCCGGCGTACCGGCACCGATGGCGGCAGCTTCAAACAGCGCCGCGACCTGGGAGAACCCCGCACGGCCTTTAAAACCGGCTGATTTCGCCGACTCCAGCGCCTTGGGCATTTCCCTGGCCAGCAGCGGTACGCCGACGCGGCCATGCTGCGCCGCCGTGGTGGTCACGCTCAGCGCGGAGAGTGCATCTTTTTTTGACAAGCCGAAGTTATAGGCGCTGGCCTGCAGGTTAGACACGGCCTCCGGGTCAGAGCCGGTGGCGGAGGCATTCATCATGACGCCAGGCAACGACTGCTGCGCCTCGGTCACGGTCATGGAGCCGGAGCGGATCATCGACTGCAGGGCGGCAAACGCCTGCTCCGGTGTGCCACCTCCCAACCGCAGCGCCCTACGGATACTGGCATCCAGCTGCTTTTTGCCCGTGATGCGTCCGGCCACGTCCTCTTTATTGAAGGCGAGGTTGGCCAGCTCCGCCAGGTGCATACTGTAGCTGGCCTGGTCGTTGATCGGCTTGCGCAGCGTCATGGCTCCTGCCGCTATACCGCTGCCGATGGCGAATGCCGCCTTGCCCCAGCTGCGCTGCTGACGTTCGGCTCCGGCCATCTCCTGGCGCAGCCGGGCAATGCTCGACTGCATCTTGTCATAGGCGCGGATTTGTTCGTTGGCCGACAGTGTACCACTGCGCTCCAGGCGGTTATAGGCGGCCATAGTGCGGGCGATCTCGCGCTGAATATTACGCTCCGAGCGGATGCCCAGCGTCTCGCGGGCGCTGCTCATGCGGCGGAATTCAGCAGACAGGGCGCGGATGCGCGGCGTCGTGTTATCCGTTACCCCAAACTTTATCTGGGTATCAAATTCACGGGCCATACGCTATTTCCGGTTGTGCTTACGGCAGCGGGCAGGAGAGCCACCGCGCCCGCTACGTGGGCGGCGGAGACTTTTAACGGTGTTCGACGTGTTCTTTTTCCAGCCTTTGGGGTTCTCCAGTCGGTGGATGGCATCAAGAACCCCGCTCAATGCTACAGCGCTAAGTCCTCTAACGCGTTCTTCGCTGAAGCCGTACTGGCCAAGCCGGATAATGGCGTATCGGTAATCACCGAGGCGTTCCTCAGCTCGCTGAGCTTTTTTTTCGCCTCTTGCTGGGCGGTGCGCAGGGCTTGGTAGTCCTCGGACACCAGCGCATCACACAACAACTGATAAGTGATCTCCTCTTCCGGAATGCTGCCCAAGGTGGTGAGGCAGCGTGCCAGCACACCGACCAGGGTGCCGGAGTCCGGGATACCGTCTTCCACCACGGCGATCTCATCGCCGACGGTGCTCATGCGGATGGTAAAATCACGGTGCAGCTGTCCCTGATAAAAGACGCCGATCGGCAAGGTGGCGCTGTGGGTAAACTCCATCGGTTACTCCTCAATCTTGTTAAGTGCAAAGGCGCTGATGTTGATACGGGCCTCGTTATCAACGGTGTATTGCTCGCCCACCTCAGTCACAAACACATCCTGATAGGTGGTACGTTTGCCGCCGGTCAGCGGGTACTGGGTCAGTTTCGCCCCGGCAATCTTCGCCCAGTTGATGTTCTGGTCGAGCGGCACCACGGCAGTGATGGACAGCTCCCAGGTCGCAATCCCTTGCGTGTAGCCCTTGGCGCGTCCGGCGCTGTTCATGGTCTTGACCAGCTTTTTACCGGTGGTCTCGCGGGGGCTGAACTCCGTCACCTCCACTTCGGTGCTGTTAACCTCCAGCACGATAGAGCCTGTGTATTCCAGTGCCATCTTGGCCCCCTTTACAGCAGATAAATGGTGCCCGCGAACACATGCAGGCCGCGAACGATGGACGCCGGGATAGTGGCATCGGCGCGGGTGTCGTCCTGCCGATTACGCGTGACGAGGAGCTGGTCTTTCAGCGTGTCCACGTTCTCGACGATCTCTAACGTTTCCAGGCTATAGAGTACGTCCAGCAGTTCGGAGCGAATACGCGCCCGGCGGGTATCGGTCAGCTTTTCACGCGGGAAACGCAGCGTCATGCGGGTACGGCACGCCAGGCGCACGTAGTCCAGGGAACGGATGATGGTGATATCCATCAGTGACCGGTCGGTGACATCCAGCGCGTTTTTGACGTAGGTACTGACGGCGCGCACGATTTGTACGGTGCTGCCGCTGACCTCAAACGGCGTCAGCCCGTTACTCAGTGCGTTCTCCTGTTCGGTACGCCCCGGCCACTTGTCCTGCGCGGTGATATCCAGCCCCGGCAGTGTCAGCGTGTTGAGCGGGCGCGCCGGATCGGACTCGCTGGCCATGATGGCGGCATACACGGCGGCCAGCTCACCGTTCGGCAGTGCGGAGCCGTTGTACCAGCCCATCGTGATGCGCGCGGCGTTAACAGTCGTGGTCAGCGTGGTGCCAGCGGACAGCGTGCCGTTCCACCCGGTGACGCCAACCGCGCCGCGCTGCTCCAGCGGCCCGGAGACCTTATCCAGGTAGGTGGACAAGGTGCGCAGTGAACCGGCATCGGAGTACGGCGAAATCACCAGGGTATGACCGGCGCTGAAGATAGCCGCCAGGGCATCATCCAGTTGGGGGTCGCCCTGGCCGCCGCTCATGGCCTTCAAGGTGGCCGTTAGCCCGGCAGCGTTCACCGTGGCCGTCAAGCCGACCTGATTGCCCACGGTGCCCTTATTACGGGCAATCAGGGTAATTTGCTTGCCTGTCGCTTTGGCTCCGCCTTCCACCGGGATGTCTTCCACGCTGGCAGACAGGGGCAGTTCCTGGCGCGTGTTGATGGCTTTCGCCAGCGCAGTCATCACCACATCCGCCGTATCGCCGCTGGCCACGGCGGTGGCAACGGTGACGCCACAGACCGACAGCCGCGCCTGGCCCGTGCCGGTGGCCGCACCCGACAACGCCAGGGCACCGGTTGCCGCCACACCGGCCGCCGCATCCTCCAGGCCGACAATCGCCAGCTGCAGAGAGCCATTGGCGTAAATCGCTGCCTTGGCCATACGGTGCGCCTGGGAGCCGCGCCCGAAATAGACGGCAGCTTCTTCGTCGCTGAACACATCGACCGGCGTCAATCGCTCCGCCACCGTAGGCAACGTGGTACGCTGGGCCAAAATCAGCAGTTTCTGGTCATTGGTCGCCAGGGCGCGGGAGGCCAGTGTGGTGTTAAACCCGAAGTAATACCCCGGTTTGTACGTCGGGATCGGGATAGTGGCATCAATGCTCATTTCGCCCCCTTAACCTTGGTGGGAATAGCCTGTTCATCTGGAGCGCTGGCCGCCGGTTCATCGCCTGACGGCGCGTCCTTGGCCAACAACAAATCACCTTCGCGCAAGCGGCGGCGGTAGTAAGCGGATTGCGCCACGCTGACCGCTTCGCGGTCGGTGATATAACGATCGGGCGTCTCTTCTTTCGGCACCCGGACACCGTTGCGGGCGATCACGTTAATCATGGTCTTTTGCCTCTGTAGAAATAATGTCTTGCGCTACCGCCGGGCCTTGGCCATCCAGGTGATACGCCAGCCCGGTGCTTTCATGCATCGGATAAGGCTTATCGAGCCGCCCGCGATACCAGGCAAACACCCGGTCGGGGTCGTCGTCACCTTCCGGCGCGGGCCAGTGGCCGCACTCCAGCGCCTCTTCGATCCAGACGGTGTCGAACTCGCAGGCATAGGCCGACATGGCTTTTTCATTGAGCCGGGAACTGAACAGCGAACGCACCCGGCCCGGTAGCAGCGGTTCAATCGGCAAGCCCATATCCTGGCGGGTCAGCAGGCGGCGAACGGAGCGGATAATAAGATTGCATCCCACTTCATCGAGTCGAGGCCCGCCACGACGCTGCGCCGCCTCCTGGCGCACGTTGTACGCCGTGACCATCACCGCAAAGCGGGCATTCACGCGAAAACGGTTTTTATGCGTACTGACCGGCGTGGTGCTCTGGATACCCAGAAAGGTGATCCACACTGCCGGTAACGCCCGGACGATAGCCCCGACGTCGTCCAGTTCGCCGCCATAGCTGCTCACTTCTTTCACCATGTCGCCCAGTCCGGTACGCAGGCGCTCAATCATGGCCAGTTCGGTTTCGTTAATCATCAGTAACCCCCTCCACCGGTAGAGCGCCGTGCCCAGGTACGCCGCCCGGAAAAGAACTTCACCCCTGTAGCGCTGGAGGGTACGGTGGTACCGGTATCGTCAAAGGTGCCCAGGCTGACGCGACCCGCCGCCACGCCTTCCAGATAGCGGATGGCATCCCGGTAACGGTCGCGAATTTCGTCACTGCAGACGCGCTCGGTGCCGCTCAGCCGGTAGCGGGCAATGTCACAGGCAAGCCCTTTCAGAATCGGCGGCAGCTTGGGCAACGGCAGACGATAACGTCCCGCGATATACCCGTTGATCTCGTCGCTGGCCGTGGATAACCCGCCTGCCAGCACCTGATCGTCAATCGCACCGGTATAGGTGAGGTCAGTCAGGGCGATCACTTCCCGTTCACCGAACCGGGTCACCATATCGTCGCGGGTGGCGTACATGATTATTTCCCGTCGCCGGTGGAGCCGAAGGCCATCTGCCAGAAGCCGAAACCGGCCTGGCCGCGCGCTTCTGCACCGAACTTGAACTCACCGCGCATAAAGACGTCGTCCGCGTTCATGTCGGTTTGCGACACAAACTCCGGCGCTTCACGCTGCTGGAAGATCAGCGGTTTGAGCGGGCGTTTGGTGTCCAGCAGGAACCAGGCGGTGTCGGAGGTCAGACGCGGCTCAACCAGCACTTCCGCCGTGCCCTTGTACGGGTTGACCTTGCCGTCTTCCAGGCGGTCAGCCGTCATCAGCGCGTTGGCCACATCTTCCAGCGCTGGCGGCACCACCAACAGGTCGGGCAGGATGTTCAGCGGTCGGCCTTCCTCGTCCTTCACCTTGCGCATCTGGGTACGGGCGGCCCCATACGACGCCCTGGCTGCTGCCACGGTATCGATGGACAGCGGCTTGTTACCCTTGTTGGAGTAAAACGCCTTGCCCACCGCGTGCTTGTCAAAGAAAAACGGCTTCTTGTCATAGCATTGCGCGCTGAAGCCACGGTTAAGCAGTTCAAATACGATTTCATCCGGCCACTGCTTGGCGCTGAATCCCGCGTCCTGGGCCTGGGGCGCATAGATACCCAGTTGATCGTCCTTGATATCATTGCGCTTGACGGCCACCGTGGCTTCGAAGTCGTCGTTGATCAGGCTGTAGCCGTTGGCCTCCAACGCCTTGACCTGCTTGTCCCCGATCCACTTGCGCATTTTCGGAAAGTTGCTGAGCCAGGAATAATCGTTCGATTTGCCGGTAGACGGCACCAGGGTGGCCACCCGCTGCCATTGCGAAGGGGCCGCCTCAAACGCCTGGTTAAAGGTCAGTTTAAGGTTGACGAAAATGGCCTTGACCGTCGATGCGTTAACTAACATGTGTCTTTACTCCTTAGTAGATCCAGACACCGTCAGTGTCGATCATGATGATGGTGCCTGCCTGGGAACGGGTGGCCGCCGTGGCTGCTGTCTTGCCATCCTCGGACGCCGGAGCACTGCCGTCATCCGCCGTCACCGTCTGGTTGTCGAGGATGCTGGCACGTTTGCCCAGGTGCGCCTGGGTGATGCTGCCGTCGTTCTCCCAACAGAACGCCTTGTGGCTGCGCACCAGGATGTACTGCTCGCCGTTCCCGCCGTCGCTGTTGTCCACCGAATCATCGGCGCGCCCGGCGTAGAACAAGCCGGGGGCTTCCTTGCCGTTGATGGCGTAGCCGTCCGCGTTGATGCAGACAATGACGCCAGCGGGGATCTTCTCCTTGGCGGCGACCGGGATGGGCGTCAGTTCGCAATCACGGTACGGGGTGTTACGGTCTTGGGTAGTGGCTGCCATGGTTAGATCTCCTGTGATAAGGTGGCGACGTCTTTTGGGTCATGGCCGAACAGGCTACAGACGGCCAGGGCATCCGCATCCAGGCCCGTTTTATCCTGGGCATTGGCGGGCGGTTTGCCACCGGTTTGCAGTGCGCTGAGAGCAGCAACCTTCGGCGCTTTGTCCAGGTACGATTTGAGCGATGCAATATCGTTGTTGCCCAATGATTTGGCCCACTCCTGCATATCCGGCAGCAGACGACCGTCGCTGAGCGCAGCCTGGATAAGCCCATCCACTTCACCGCCAGTCACTTTCTCACTCAGCGCGGCCAACTGTTGCTGCACGGCAGTGAGTACACTCACCGGCACAAACTTGGCCGGATCGGGCACGCCAGGTACCTGGGCTGAAAGCGCCGCGATGCGATCATCCTGTTGGGTCAGCAGCTCCAGCAGGTTGACGCTGGCCGCCGCAGTGCCCTGGTTGTTGGAAAGCCGGTTAATCAGCTTTTGCAGCTCGGCCTTGATATCGTCTGCCGTCGAAGACAGCGGCAGCGTCAACAGCCAGCGCAGTTGTTGTAACAGTTCATCGTCGTCCACGGTGTTCTCTCCCGTCAGTTGTTGAGACGCCGCCGCAATCAGCGCCTCCATATCATCCAGCGCAGGCGTATTCGTCAGCGCGGCGTTAATCAAATGCTTTACGTTTCCCTGGCAGTCGTAATTAAACAGCGGAGATATAAAGCAGTATTCCTCGGCCTCAATCATGGCGCGGGCGGCGTCTGTCCATTTCACATCAATGGCAAACAGGCCTTCGCCTTCCACCCATTCAAGCCGGGTAAACCAGCCCGCTGCAGGGTTGGGTTTGCCGTTGGTTTTGCTGTGTAGGGTCTGGTGTTCGTAGTCGAAGCAGTACGGCGTGTTGCGCTGCGCCGCTTCATCAATCAGCCCCTGTGCCAGAGCCGCATCGATATACCAGTGCGGTGCATCGGTGGGTCTGCCGTCCCTGGCACAAAAGGCACCGGCTGGGAACAGTTGCACACGCGGCCCGGCACTTTTGATAGCAACACTGAGCGCGGCGAGGCGTAACGGTGATTTCACAGAGTAGTCATTCCCGAAAGTGGCTGATAGGTAGCACTTTACCGGGAGGGGGAAACAGCAAGCAGTGACCGGGGCGTAGTGGGTAATACCGTGGGGGCGAAAACAAGGATAATGCGGAGAAAAGAAGATAACAGGCAAACGCGGCGACCGACACCCCCTTTAAACCCCGTTTTAAATCGCCGTATAAGCGGTTAACGGGGCTGGGGTGGTAACATCGTATCCATTTCAGGCGGTCATTAGCGTGAAGAGGCGTTCACAGGCGCTAATCATCCAGCGCGCTGCCCAGGTAGTCCTGGATGGTGTGGTTGATGGTGTCGTGATCGCTTTCCGTCAGCTCAGGAAGCGCCGCTCCGGATAACACGAGCCGGTGGTGATTGACCTTTTTGACCACCGACCGTTGAAGGCCAGCGCCTGCTTGTAGCGCGGGCGGATCACATGCGGGCGCGTGGTGCCGCCTTCGTTATGGATGCGCGCGTACACCACGTTGGTGCCGACCACCGCCATATTGTTGTCGGCGTCGCTGTCGATGGAGGACATCAGGCGGCGGGTGTTCTGCAGTATTTTTCCCGCCCGCTGGACAGGGAGCCACTTGGGCCGCCCCTCCTGTTCGAAGTTCTCCATTACCGCGCTTAGCATGTCTTCACTGATCGCCTGCATCAGCGGCTGGCGGTTTTCCAGCGAACGCACCATGCGCTCCAGGGCACGCCGCAACGTGTCGGGCACGTCAATAAACAACTCAACCATCGTGCCACTCTCCCACCAGGACAGGCAGGTGCATCAGCTCCGCCTCATCGCCGTCAAACAACAGCCAGGTATGCTTAACGACAGGGCTACCGGTGAATAGGCTAACCTGTGCGGCGCGTGGTGTGGCGCTTTGCGTGACCACATACACCAGGTCGCCATTGGTCTCCCGCAGTACCACGTCGGGATGCGCCAGCAGCGCGGGCAGTCGTAGCCAGGCATTGGACAGTGAGGCGTTCCCGGCATCACGCACCGCCGCGCCCGTCAGCGTAATGGCTGCACGCTGCGGGGCAGCCTGCAGCGCATCCAACACCGACGGCAACAAGGCTCCGGCATAACGCCAGTCCTGGTGCAGTGCCGGGTCGGCTGCCGCACGGCGTACCCAGTCGGACAGGTCACGGGTAAACGTCTCCAGCTCACGCGGGGAAGAAAATACCGTTTTTACCGCCTGGGCCGTGAGCGGCGGCGGTGCTGTATCGCCCTTGCGCAGCAGCTGTTGCCCCAATTCCTGCATGTACCCTTTGCCGGGGTTGAGGTGGAACCCGGCATCCGGCGTAAAGAGCCGCCCGGACTTGGGGTCTTGATAGGCTGTCACCGGGCGGGTTTTACCGTCGGTGCCATAGGGTTGCTGGATGGTCTCCAGACGGTCGCCCGTCGCTTCGACGCCGATCGGATGGTTGGCCATGTCGCGTTCGCTACGGGCGCGAACGGTGCACCGGCAGTGGTAACCGTTCGGCGGGAAGAAGGTATCCCAGAACGGATCGTCATAGCGGTAAACGCGCCCGTTAAGCGAGGCATGGGACGGGCGGGTACGCGTATCCATCACCGCGCTGTACTCCCAGTAGGGGCGGAAAGCGACATTTTCCATCATGCTCTGGTAGCGGCCCGCCATGTAGCTGGACTGCATGTTGGTGCGGAAGATGGTGTCCAGCCGGTACGGCAGCAGCTGCTTGCCCTCCAGCTCTCCGTCCGGGGAGGCTTTCAGCCCCTTGCCGATCCAGCCCTTGCGGGCCAGTTCGGGCAGCAGTTCGTTCTTGAACTGGGCCTGGGATTTGCCCTCTTTGAGTGCGTTGGCCTGGGCAGTGCTGATATCGGTCAGCACATCCAGCTTCAGGATACCGGACACGGTGAAGGCAGTGGCATGGGCTGAATCTTTCACATCGTGCCAGTTGAAGCCAATGGTGTAGCCCTTCGACTCGAAGTAGGCGATCGCCTTCTCCGGCTGCAGGGTCATGGCGAACCCCAGGTCAACGTCCATTGAGTCGCCCCCACACGTCTGCCACAAAAATGGCCTGGGCAATCAGTTGGCGCAGCTCGCCGTCGTCCAGTCGTGGGTAGGACTCTGCCAACATGACCATGGCCTCATCCGGCGAGTGTCCCCGATCTAACGCGGCAATCACCGGCGACAACATCTTGTCCATGGCCTGGCCAACGGCATCGGCAACTGACGGCGGTGCATCATCAATCGCCACCTGGATAGGGTCGTTTTCCACTGCTGCTCCGGCAGTGTTCAGCGCGGCCAGCCGCGTCAGAGCAGCAGACTGGCTCAGTCCCACCGGGCCAAAACTGGACGTTATCGGCTGCAGCAGCGCCTGGCCTTTTTTCGGTGCAGGCATCCCGGTTTTTTCCAAGGCCCAATCCACAGTGACCGGTACCCCGGCGCGGACAAGCCGGTCAATGGCGGTGGCGGTCTGGGCCAAGTCGTCCGGTTCACGGGTATCAAATTTAAACCGACACATCCGGCGCGGCGTGATATCGCCGTAGCCGTTGAGCACCAGCAGCGGGTACAGCAGCTCGCGAGTCAAGGTGCCCGCCAGCTGTACGGCGTCGCTGGCCATCAGGTCATGACGGACTTCGTTGTGCACATTGCCCAGGGCGTTGGTGCTGCTCTTGCCGTCGGCCTGCGCGGTCAGCGTCGCGCCCAGGATAATTTTTGACTGGGTACGTTCGCACCACTCGATCATGAATTGGAACGGATCAACCTGGCCCTGGGCGGCAGACTGGAAATCAATAATCATGCCATCGGGGATAATGCCGCCCGCATCGTGTCCCAGGCTCATGATGGCGTCCATCAGGATGTCTTTCTGGTCTTCGGTGGTGCCCGACGGATATTTACCCACGCGCATGGGCAAGCCGTAGATCTCCAGGAACTCGGCCAGGTCACGGGCGGACAGGTTCTTGAACAGATACGACCAGGCCAGGACACGGAACAGGCCGCTTTCGGCCAGCCAGCCGCTTTTGGCTCGGTACTTGTGTAACAACCAACCGAACGGCTGCAGCGGTGCGCCGTCCTGGGAGCCGTCAATCAGCGTAATGGTGTTGCCCTGGAATTGGGGCGTCTGGAACCAACGTTGCGGGCGCTTGTGGAAAGCTTTAGGCAACCAGATCCCCTCGGCGCGTTCCCACTCCAGCTCAACCGGCGAAAAGCCGTGCCCGATGGCGTCCAGCATATCGAACAACAGCGATTCGAAGTCCGGCAAGTCCTGAAACCACTCGGTGGCCTCCGCCGCCATGGCTTTTTCGCGGGCGTTGGCATTACGTGGCGGCGCTATGCTCCAGCTGAGCGGCATCACTGCGCGGCGGCGTTTGCTCAGTTCGGCAAACAGGTGGCCGTCGCGCTCCTCCATATCGCTGAAAAAGTCCGCCTGGCGGGTCAGGTTGCCCTGTTCGGCTTCCTGAAAAATGCGGTACAGCCGACGAATATCAATGCCCAGAGAGGGATGCTCTGCCCACTGGCGGCGCAGGTAGCTCCCGGTGGTCTCTGATTGCTGCTGTTTCAGCGTCCCGGATGACAGGGGATTGCCGTGAATATCAACCAATGTAGGCATCACCAGCCTCCTTTAGAAAAACCACCGCGCCCACGACGGCCACGGGATGAAGTAGCGGAACGGTACTCAAATGACGGTGTACTGCTGACCGCCAGGCTCCACAGCATATGCAGGGCATCCGGGCCGTCGTCATGGTCTGCTTTGGGAAAATGGCGCAACTGCTGGATCAGCGTGTTCTGCGTGGCGTGCAGGCGGATCAAGCCGTTCTCCATATGGGGTTGCAGGGTCTCGATACGCAGCAGCTTATCCGCGTGGGGAATGATGGCCCGCGCCGGAACGGGATACCCCAGCGCCGCCGAACGCTTGACCAGCTCGGTGCGCAGGAACTCCTGGAACTGCACCGATTCGATGCCCCAGACCAGGCAGCGGTATTCGATGTGCAGGTCGATGATGTCGCTGATTATCTTGTCCGGCAGACGTTTGCGGATTTGGGCTTCGACCACGTCCAGAATGCCGGTCGCGCGGTTGAAACCGCCCACCAGAAGCGCCGACGGGTCACGGCTGGCACCGGCCTTGCCCAGGCTGGGGTCGCATACGCCGTAAAACAGCCATTCGTTGAGCCGGTTAACCCAGAATTGAAGGCAATGGGCAAATATCGCCCCTTCACCACTGACCGGGTCGTTCTGGTACTCGGCGTCAAAGGTGCCGTGGCCATCACGGGCGCGGATAAGCATCAACGCCAGCAGCGGACGCGCCGACCAGGACACCACCGCGCCTTCGGTCATTTCCGCCTGGTGCAGCGTATAGAAGTCGTTGGCGGCATCGTCGCCGTCGTTACGCAGGATCTCTTCCCAGGTATCCCACAGCGACATATTGGCGGGCCACTGGCGCAGAGCTTTAAACCGCGCGTGACGCCACAGCGGATTGCGCAAGGTGCGGGAGAGCACCGAATCGTAATGCAGGATAGTGCCGATATAGACGACGTCCATTTTGGCACCGGCACCGCCCAGCGGCAGCACGGTCTTTTTTAACCAGTTCTCGACCTTGTCACGCTGGTCGGGGTTGCGGACTTGCTCGTCGTTCTCGATATCATCAAGTACCACCAGATCGGGACGGTATGGGCCGTGACGCAGGCCGCGCAGCTTTTTGCCGCTACCGGCGACCTGTACCTTGATGTCGTTGCGCGTCAGGATGGTGCCCATCTGCCAGACACGGCCCGCGCCGCACGCCTCTGGAAAATCGGCCAGCAGACGCGGGTTAAACTCCAGCTCCGCCTTGATCGCCTCCAGCATCGGATACGCCTGGTCGATACTGTCCATAATGATGACCAGATAGCGTTTGATAGCGCGAATAATGCACCACAATACAAACAACTGACTGACCAGCGTCGACTTTGCCTCGCCACGGGGGGCGGCGATGGCGTCCTGCTCGCCCTTGCGACTGGCCACGATTTGCGGCAGACGGCTAAACAGGTACAGATGCAGCTCGCTGGGGTCAGCATGGCGGACATAGTGCGGGAAGTAGGTTTGCACGAAATAGCGGTAGCCGTTCTGCGGATCGGCAACCAGTTGGCGTCGCTGTGCCATGGCCGCCGCGCCGGTATCGAAGCCGATGCACTCCGCTTCAATCGTCCGGCGCAGGCTGGAGGCCAGCTCCGCCAGCGATTTCTGGAACTCACGGATGGAAAATTTAGCCGCCATATCTCGCCCTGAATACCCTGTAAATACGCTTTAAACGCCGTTGTAGCGGTCGGCCATCACGGCATTGATGCGAGCCGTCATTGCCTGGGCCAGAACATCCGCACCGGCACCGTTCTCACAGCGCACGAGAAGCGGCTGCGAAATTCCACGCAGCAGGATGCACACGCGTCCCTGGCGTTCTGCCATAACGGCGCTGACCTCGGCAGGATCGACATATACGCCGTTCCCGGCATCAATCAGTTGTTTCATGCCAGCGCCGCCTCTATCTGGGCTTTGATACGCGCTGACGCCTGGAAAGGGGTTTCACCGTACTGGCGATCGACGGTGTGGATTGCGCTGTCGCGCAGTTTGGCAAAGACGTCGCCGTCGTTGCTGACCCAGACCCTGGTTATCTCGTCAGCCCGGACAGTGGTCTCTGCCGTCAGCGCAATCAGTTTATTAGCCATAGTTTTTCTCCAATACTGGCCCGAAGGCTTCCAGCACCTCGACGAACGCCGTCAAATGCTGAGGGTAATGTTCCTGGATGAAGGTGGAAAACAGCTTCATGGTTTCCATCGACGTCGCCAACTGGCTGGTCTCCGGCAAAATCTTCTTGCTTGCTGCAATGGCCTTGCTGTAGCCATCGGTCAACGATGCCAGCAGCGTGACGCGCTCCTGGGCCGGGATGTCGTCGGCGGTGTTGACCTTCTCCAGCGTGACCTGGAACTGGGTCATCAGGCTGGCCAGGATGGAGCGCGCCACATCTTCCGGCGCGCCGCTGGCCAGCATGTTGGCGCTGCGGATCACGTCCCAGTCATCACCGTTTTCTTTGGCCTCTTTCTTCCAGCGTCCTGCCGTAGCAAAGCTGACGCCGCACTGGATAGCCGCCAGCTCCAGAGACAGGGTGCTGAACACATAAGCCCTGCGCAGGGCGTCACGGGTTTCCTTTGGATGTGCCATTAAAACCCCAATCGAGCCTTGATCATGGCAAGACCGGCAGCCACGATGCCGCCTGTGACCGCGCCCGCCGCCGCACCGGCAATGGCACCGCTTTTCACGGCGGCGTTCTGCATGGTGTCCAGGCGCAGCTCGATGCTGTCGAGCTGGGTGCTGATTTTTCGCAGTTCGGCCAGTTCGGGCGCGATGCGGTTGCAACGGGTACGGCGGGTACTGTGTTTTCTGGCCATGGCTTTCTCGTTTATTTGTCGGCCTTGCGGTCGAGTTTGTTTTCTATGCGTTGCACGCTGTTCTTGATGTCCTGCATCATGCCGGTGACTAACGTCATGTCCCGCTGGGCGTCTTCTCGGCGCTGGTAGTCCTGCCGGACATTCATCAAATCACCGCGCACACCCTTGATATCTTCCTGCAGGGTGCGCACCCATAACCCGCCCAAAAACGCGATGATCCCGATAGCAAGGTTGAACGCCATATCAATGGTCATTGGGGGCGCTCCCAGGGGTGTAAAAGGCATTCAAGGCTTCCAGTTTATTGCGTAGCGTCAGGCACCAGGCACCGTACTCGGTCGCATGGTCAAGCAAGGGGCCAGGACTTATTCCCCCGGCGGTGCGGGCATCGGCGGAATGCTCAGCAGCGCCACCGGTGGTGTTTGACACACCTGCAGCACCGGTGTTGGGGTAGCCAAGGACGGCGCGGTAGAGCCGCAGGCTGTCAGGGCCAAGACCAGTAAAATGGTGACCATCGGTTTGTACGGCATGGGCGATCCTCTTTTTAAGCTGTTGTTGGGTGGTGGCTAACTGGCGCTGCGTAGCCTCCAGGCTCAGGCTCAACAATCGCGCCTGCTCGGCCAGCTCCGCCTGTTTGGCCAGCGCCGCCTGCAGCACCGCCTGATTTTTCTCGGCACGCTGGCGGCGTTCGATATCCCAGTCGGACTGCTGTTGGCTTAATTTGACCTGATAGTGGAGTTCGGCCTGGTTATAGCCCTGCCCATAGCCCTGGTGGTGAAGGAACCACCCGGCAGTGCCCAGCGCCAAACATCCCGCAATACCAGGAGTCAGGCGCTTAATCAGTGTTGTCAGGACGATTGCCATCTTTGGGCACCTCGCGGTCACGTTTCAGGGCGGCAAACTTCGACGCCTGGTTCTGCGCCACCCAGGCCGCCAGATACGCCCCAAACAACAGGTCATTAATCTGGCGGGTGAAGGCGCACCACAGCAGCACCAGGGAACTGACGATAAAGGCACCCACCACCGTGGTGTCCGAGGTCGAGATCCGCCCGTGCGGATTGCTGATAAGCTCCAGCAGGCGCAGTAAGGTCATCACTGCGGGTCGACGATATGACCCGGCAGTGGCGCAAACTCGCCATCGACCCAGTCAGGCACGTGGAAACCGGGGCAAATCTTGTTGGCGAACTGGTTATGGCCGCAGATCTCCGCGTTACGGTATTTGTCACGCAGGCGAAGAATGGTGCTTTTGAGCGTCGCCCACTGGGCCGGTGTGAAGCTGTCGGTGCCGACCATGCAGACGCCGATCGAGGTGGCATTGTGCCCGGCGACGTGTGCGCCGACCTCCGACTCATCGCGCCCGGTCAGCAAGGTGCCGTCGGTGTCGATCACACAGTGGTAGCCGATGCTGGTCAGCCCATTGCTGTTGCCTGGCGAGACGCGGTGGAAGCCGCGCTCTTTGTGCCAACGGTCGATAACCTGGGCGGCGTTCTCTTTGGCGTTACCCAGGGCTTTGCCGTTCGCGGTGGCGGCGCAGTGCACGATCAGGAGATTGATTAAGCGAGACATAAAAATAACCCTCATCTGTTGATGAGGGTTATTGTGGGGAAAGTGGCTGTGGCTAACCCGTTACGGGGGCGTAGTGGGTACTTTTCAGAATAGGGAGGGCTGTTCGCTATCGCATGAAGAATGGCGGGGGCGCAGCAGTTCCCAGGCACGAGTGGCGGCGATGCCGTACTTAGGGCAGAGCAATGTCAACGCCATCGTGAGGGACTCACCCTCGGCTTTCAACTGCTCAATCTCCGCCAGAAAGCAGCGGTTACGCCATGCTCGCCAGGCATCCTGGCAGCGAGGGATATACAGGTCTTCACCGCTGAAATGCTGCATCAGCAGCGCGACCTGCTCCGGCGTCAGCGTCTCCTGCAGTAACGCAATGCGGCGCTGGCCGGAGCTGCGCAAACCCTTGCCAATCCGAAACTGGACGCCTCCAAACTGTTGGATCAGCTTACTGGTTGCGGGAAAGCCTATCAGACTGGCAATCTGTTGAACAGATTCCGGCAGCAATTCCTGCACCTGCTCATAGTCAGGGTGGAGGGTCTGCATGTTAGAGCCTCCCGTGCCGTTTGGCGTCGATAATCAACATCTGCAGCACCTTGCGCACCTGCTCGTCGTTCAGCCACGCCAGCGGCTTCACTTCGCCCAGCATCCGCTTGATGATGCCGTCCAGATATGACCAGGGGCGATTGGCCTCGGCCAGCAACGCCTCCATCTTGCTGACCATGGCTTTACGCCCTGCAGCCACGTTTGGCTTTTTGCCGTGACTGGCAACCGGGGCAAAGCCCTGCGAACGCATATACCGCACCATGCGCTCCAGCTCGGCATCGCTACAGTCACGGGCGCTGCGCTTGCCGGTCTCCCGCGCCAGCACGGCACGGTAGGTCTCGTCGTCCCAGCCCAGGGCTTTTTTGCCGGTGTGGATTACTTTAATCAGGTTCGCCATTATCCCCCCCACATGGTACAACCAGCGTCCAAATAATATTGTTTCCGTTACTGTTGGTCGATTTAAGCAGCCCGCGCAATGCCATACCACGGAGGTGCTTGCGAAGCGCTGCCGTCGTTACATGCTGGTTGGGATGCAACTTTCTGATCGCATTGCGGATATTCCAGGTCGCCAGACTGTAGCTCCCGTCCCAATCCTTTGATAATGGATGGTTTGAAATGATATCCAGCAATGCGTTATCTGTTGGAACATAGAGAATAATCATCCGGTTACCCCCCGTGTATGTTGGTACGAGCAGTATGAATACGGTTAGGATGCGTCAAAATGTCAAGCATTCCAGTATGTTGCGACAGTTGCACTAGCAGCCCCACAGCAGCAACGGCAGCTTTATGATCGGGGCTTTCGGCCAGGCGGCGCAGATGGCTCACGATCCCATATATGCTCAAAGCCTCGGCTATTTTCAGTTGCTTACTATGGATTAGCTCATCCTGGAATGAGAGGCTATCAGCTGGCGCATCCAAAAATTGAGTGAGTGCGGCGACTTCCACTTGTGTGAAGCCGCTGGCTAACAAACCCGAAGCGTAATAATCACGCTTTGAAATCTCTTTATTCATCACTGCCTCCACTCGTCGATCATTTCATTGTGGGTCTTTATTTGGGCTTCAACTGTAGAGGCTAAAGCTTCAAAATCGGCCTCCATACCACCGTCCAACCCATCCCAGTCAATGCTCATATCCGTCAGATTGCGCGACATCGTTTTCAGTCGATTAATCTGCCGCCGCGCCAGTTTAAGGCGATCCACAT
This sequence comes from Serratia symbiotica, assembly GCF_000821185.2. NCBI lineage: Bacteria > Pseudomonadati > Pseudomonadota > Gammaproteobacteria > Enterobacterales > Yersiniaceae > Serratia > Serratia symbiotica. Next base: position 1,844,754 of record NZ_CP050855.1, read on the forward strand.
TAGGGTTGTTTTTCATCGTCTTGCTTCCTGATAAAAACGGAATGGTCATGACCGTCACTGCTTGGTTCAGGCATATACTCACCAATGTGGTTATGTCCCAAATTGCAGATAAACGTTTTGTGTCCATGGGGGTGTTGACCGAGTGGATAAATGCTCATTTCCCCCGGACAGGACTGTATTGGCCAGTGCCCTAGTGTTCTCAATACTCGCTCACACGGAGCCACATCATTGGACGACAGCGGCTCCGTGCGGATCTCACAACGCTGGTAATGATCAACATTCCATCTTGGGAATAGCTGTCGCCAGGCTGCATGGGCAATTTTTACCTGGTGCAGAGCATCGGCCAGCGCATTGTGCTTTTCACCGGCAAACGGGATCGTTTTCACATTAATCCCCGATAAGCTCACTAGTGTGCGCAGGTCGGCAATATTCCAAAACTTCCACGGGTAGATGTCGTCCCCCCTGGCGTCAACCTGTGGGTCTACGCGGTCAAACCAGCCCTCCAAAATGGTGATATCAAAGACCGACCCATTGCCCCAAGGAATACAGCGACCACCGCCAGTGCGTTGCAGAAAGGCTCGCAGTTCAGCGGCGACACTGACAGGGGGGCGTGTACCGTTAAAGGCGGCATCGCGTGCCTCGTTGCTCTGTTTATCCCACCACTCCAGGGTGCTAATTTCAGGCAGGCCATAGGTGAGAGCCGCATCACAGCTCATTCGTTCATAGAAGGTCTCGCCGACACTGCCGGTCTGCAGATCAAACTGTACGGCAGCAATGGAGAGCACCGGACAGCCGCGCTTCTTACCCAGGGTTTCGATATCGATCATGATGTTGTTCATTGAATTCTCCATTGCTTTTTATGACGTTCAACGGCGCTTTTCATCGCCGTTCTGGCCTGGCTGGTATAGACGGTGCGGTTATGGCCGTCATAGAACTTGAACCGGGATTTACCTGGCAACTTCGGGCACTCCACCACGGTACTGCTGTCGTTGAGGTGATAGATGCGCCGATCGCCGTTATCCTGGTACTCGCAACCGCTGACGCAAAGATACATAGACCTTACCTCCCAATCTGCAGAGGTTCTTGCTCGGCGCTGGAGCTGCCATCCACACCATGACTCAGCCTGGCGTTCGTGCCAGCGACATAGCCTGCTCCACGCGCATCCTCATCACCGCGCACTTTTTTAGCGGGACGATGCGCCACCGTGACAAAATTGCGGCTGATTTTTTTGTAGTAAGCTTCCATCAGGCCTTTTTCGGCAGGTGTCACAGCAAATGCGTCAATAACCTGGTACGCGCCATGCACCCACGCCTCACAAAATGCATCAGCCCGCCCTGTCTTGGTGGTTCGCTTGACACTCCTGCGCTGACCCGCGCTGAACTCACGGCGGGCGGACATCATCTGGCGCGTCAACACGTCAAAAGCATAGGCCGCGACTTGCGGACGTTCATCAGGCCCATAAAACACCACCGTGCGCTTGCCGATACGCCATGCGAGATAACTCTGTACGCCAAAAGCCTGGCGAATAATCTCGATAAGCATGGACATGTAGCGGGGCGTTTTATTGGCATGGGAGGGGGCACCTTCACTGCTGGCCTCGCTGATTTCCGTCAACGCCACGTCAGTCTCAGTCACCCGATGTTCGCGCATCATTTTTTGCGCCCGCTCCAGCGCCAGCGACGCCTCATGCGAATTGGTATTTTTACGCGCAAGATTCAACAGCTTTTTAATTTTGGCGAGAAGTTTGTCATTATTTTCCATACGGGGTTTTCCTGAATTTGGCGCAAGCCTGCCCCTGCGGGTTTACGCCATTAATTAAATAATGATTGAAATCGATTTAAATCAGCCCGCAGGCGTTAACGATTTAATATTTGCAAACCAAGGTTCAATATTAATTTCCACCACGGTGGACTCACTTAAATCACGCGCCACATCCACCGTCTTGACTATCCGGCCACCGCGTAAGATAGGGTTAGGTGTATAGATGAAATGGCATCCGACCTTGTAGGTCTCATTAAACTGCTTGGCTTGCATTTGGATTACTCCACTGTTTTGTCGCCGCATGATTGCAGTGGGATTTACGGTATAATGCCCAGTGCAGATTATGGCTATTGCATGTTGCAGTTGCTGCCTTATTCCATAAGGTTGACGCAGTTGTATAATCGCCGCGTTGCTCGGCGCGAACAGCGCCACGTGCATAAGCCATATAACTGTTATTAACTTCCTTTTCATTAATCCGCATGTTAAACCCCGGCAATATCCAAAGAGATCGGCACATATTGGTCGGAGTCACCGATACGCTCATAGAGACGGATATAGCTTTTACTGCTGACCACCTGGACAGCTTCGGCAAGCGCATCCATCGCCCGTAACCAGCGAGGGTCGGTAATATCATGGCGGCGCAGCTGCAGTACGCGGCCAGGGTTGATCTCGCCTTCTTTATCGGTGGAGAATGCGCGGTCAATGATGGCCAGCAGTTCTGGGCGAGCGCCCTGAGTCCACTCAGCCACACAGGCATCAATCAGCTCTTTAGCGGCCTGGATACGTTCATCAAAGGCGATGCGGTCTTGCATGGCTCGCTGAACCTTAAACTGGCCATCATAGTTGTACAGGGTGACATTGCCTTTTTTGCCGCCAATGGTCGCCCCGTACTGCTCTGCAGAGAGGTCAACCAGCGCCTGAATATCGGCAAAGGTATCCTGTTTAAAGTCTCGCAATGCCTGCTGCAGTGGCTTGGCGCGTTCAACAATGGCTTTAACCAGCGCATCACGCTCTTTATCTACCGGTTTAATCAGGCTTTCCGGGGTAAGGATGCCACGTGCATCTTTCCAGTAACCCGCTGGAATGGTATTTTCAGTAGTATTAGTGGACATTTTTATCTCCTTGCTGCTCATTAACGTTGAATAACGCGGCGTTGACTTCAATATTGCCAGAACCCTTTAATTTCATAATGTAAATTTCCTTTATTATCATGAGAATGTCAGCGGCATTTTGTTTCATGATTAACGCCAGGCATTCAGAATGCCCAGGCCGCCCATCATTAAGCCCTTCAATACCTACACTGATGGTGACTGGGACAGATATGTGCCCGGATTTATCAGTAGGTACAGCATCATTCTCAGTAATATCAAAAATAACCTTTGCCATATACTCTCCTGTTAATGTAATGATTCAGACCAAATAACCCGGCATCCGTCCTGGACGAATACCCCTTGTTTAAACTCGCCCTGGCGACCGTTACCAAAATGCAGGTAACTGGCCTCGCCCGTGCTGGCCATATGCTCACAATACGCATGGCAGTTGATACGAATGACCGGTTTACCGCCATGAAACATAATGCTTTGAACCGTGATACCACGTGCCGTTAAAGACAGAATGACGGACTCAGCGCGTACCATCGCAGAGATCAATGACGTGTTGGCGTTATTATCAAAATCGCTGGCTTGCATAGCCCCTCCCATTATCAATTAATTAACATGCTGGAATATTCTTCAACCAGGGCCACCGAAATACCCTGATCACCGATACCGCTGGCGCGGACTACACCCCGCGCCAATTTAAATAAACGGCGGTAATTCCCCTTTGAGGCCTTATAAAAGGCATCAGCTAACTCAGGTAGCATTTTGATATTGCTTTCATCGTCATTAGTGGGTAATAAACTCACCAGAATGCGATCAAAGTCGGTTCGGTCATGCTTTGCTTTTTCTCTATCCAGATCGATAGCCATACCCACGCGGCTATAAAGTTGGGCATATTCACCCCGGCGACCCTTGAGGTTGAGTAGCAGGCGTGGCATACCAGCCAGCACGACACCAGCACCCGCCCGGTCATGGATACGCCGCATCGCTTCCAGGGCGCGGTAAGGCAACAACTCAGCCTCATCAATAAGCACCAACCAGCCCGTATCATGTAACGCGGTGATACAGTTCTCACTGAGGTCGTGGATATTGCCGCGCTTGTTGACCCCCAAACGGTCACATAACTCCTGCAGCAGCACCTTGGTGGTATAGCCAGGGTCAGCCTCAATTAAAATCACGTCGTTATAGCTGCTGGCGTATTGACGCAATACCATGCTCTTGCCCAACCCTGCGTTGCCATAAATTACACCGATATCGGCATCCAGATGGGTGTTTCTCAGCAAGGTCAGGCATTTACTGGATAATTGCGTTTTAACAAAACACGCTTTGACCTCACGGTTTTTCTCTTTATCTCCCTCACGGGTAATAAAGTTATTAATCGCCGCTTCAACGTTATCTATATTGCCGTTATAAACGCCTTTCAAATATTGCGAGATAACAGCAGGACTCAAGCCAGTTTTCGCTGCAACCTTGCTTTGGGTGTAACACTTCCTCGCCATCAGGCGATTTAAATTATCAATCACAGTCATTTTTAAGCCTTAACGGTAATTACCGTACTTTTTTAAATCATCTTCATATTCGGATTCGAATAAATAGGGTCTACTGCTTATGCGATCCGGTTTTGACTCCATCGGAATGAATTTGCTGAAATCAGTGTCGGCTTTATGCTCCAGCGCGGGACGCAACTCGTCTTCCGCATCCTGAATTTTGGTCTCTGCCAGTTTAATTTTACGCTTCGCGCGCTCTTCCAGGGCTTTCTGGACTCTGGCCACCGGCACTGGCGATGCGGTATTACCATTCCAGATGGCGGTACAAACATAGGTGCCATCCATTTGGCGAACAATGACTTCAGTCGGATCATGGATATCAAAGGCCACCCGGACTTCCTGCCGGTCAACAGTAATCAGTTCTTTCGAAAAATACTGGTTATTCTCCAAGGCTATCCAGCCACGCTGCGCAACACGTTTAACTTCCGGCATAAACATTTCGCGCAATTCACCGTCCGTCATGTATTCGATGTCGTCACCTTCCTGCTCCAGTACCCACTGGCGGTAAGCTGCTGGCGACATCCATTTCCCATTAACCTTGGGTAATTCGCTATGCCCGTGGTGATTGTTGTAGTCGTCTATTTCCTCCTGTACGGCGTCAATCAATTGCCGCCAGGTGGGCAGGATCTTCAACGTTTTCTTGTTCTGCGCGGTCAGTTCGCGCCCATCCCGCAAGGCGTTTGACAGACTGAGTATCTGTTGCCCCCGAATACGGACAGCGTTAGGGTCGGCTCCGATGCCGTTGTAGGTCAGGAACCGCTTGGCCAGTCGGTCAGGCATTACACCGTTCAACCGTTCAATGATGCCGCGCGCCTGCGGATTACCGGGAATACCGGTCATGTGCTCGATGTGCAAGCGCGGAAAAATACCGGTAATGTCCGCATCCAGCATCTTGTTGGTTTCCCCGCCGCCGTTATCGGAATACACGAACAGTGGCTTGCCGTAATGTTTCATGCCATGCCGGTAGGCATCGGCCACCGCAATGGCATTCTCCGCCAGGGAAACGCTCCAGCCAACGATATAGCGTGTACGGCCGTCAATAACCAGCGTCAGCTCCGGCGTGAAAGGTCTGCCATGGATAGGATGCGCCACTTTTAGATTCAGCGACTTGCCATCCGAAATCCAGCACCCGTTCACCGGCATTTGTGACCAGTCACGCTGCTGATAAACTTCAAAGGCTTTTGCCGCTGACCCCGACACGCGTCCGCGCATACGCTCCCGCAATGGCAGCTTATCCACCAAACGTATTACCGCGTCATACGATGGCAGGGCCATCAGCATGGCGGGTTGGTCGCTGTACGTCTCGTACCAGTCGCGCTTGAACGAGCGGTATGCCTCTTTGACGCTGGGGCCGTTCTGGTTGCTGTAGTGTGGCCAGAACATGCCGAAGAACCAGACCACGTCTTCCGGGCGTTTGCGTTTGGGCTGACCGGGTGCCAATAACGCCAACCGCTCCAGGCCTGGCTTGGTAGTCAAATAGAGGGTCAGTCACGCCTGCAGGCAGCTCTTGCTGACGCCAATACGACTCGAGCCTTTGCGGGCGTTGGCCAACCCAGCCGCTACCATGACCCGCGCGGGCAGCGTTCCCTGGCGAGAACCGTCGGCGATGAATGTTACCGCCGCAATTCGGGACATACCGGCAGCGCGCAGTTTCTCCACCTCCTGAGCCAGCAGGGCGCGCGCATCGGCCACTTTTTTCTGGTCGTCGGTCAGTGTGGCGACCTCGCGCTCCACCAGTGCCGGGCACTGACGCATGATCTCCAGTTCTTCACGCGGTTTAACCAAGGAATTGCGCTTGATCGGCAGGCCGTCAGACTTGCAGCCTGACTGCTCAAGCACCGATTTAAAGTGGCGCTGGCGAACGGCCTCTCTGGCCTGAGCTGGTAAACAGTCAATGTGATATTCGAATGCTTTGCTACCTGCGCGTTTACGTACCATCTCAGGCAATCCGCCCGAATAACGGCTTAGCGCTTCACGAATTCCCTTTGTTGTCGTGGGAAGACCTGGCAAACCCAATAATTCTTTCGCGACTACATACATATCAGGACGCCTTACGCATGTAGCTTTCTGTTCTATAACGGCTGGGCCAAATAACTTCTGGCGCAATTCCCAGGGCGTCAGCAACCACTTGTTGGTAAGGCTTGCAGGGGGTGCGGAGGACACTTTTAAGTGAATCCCTGCTGTAACCAGCGTTTAAAGAGAGCGTACGGAAAGACAGGCCACGCTTGTGGATCTCTGCCTTGATGATTTCAGGGTGCCAATCAGCACGCTGATCTTCTTTTTGACTCGTCATTCATCTATCCTAAAAAGTTACCCGCCCGGGTAATCGCGCGGTTATCTCTACGGATAAATAATAATACTCAAAAGAAACATTTTCAAGGTTCTTTTGAGTAAAAATAAAAATTAAAGTTTTCTGTTCTAAATACATGATTTAATGGTGATTATATGGAAAAAAACGTCAGTAATGAAAAACAACATGAAGGTTCTTTTGATTCCAATGATAAAGAACCATTTGCCAATAAATTAAAAATGCTCATGAGAGGTAGAACAGTACGCAGGTGCTCAGAAGACTGGGGTATCAACTTAAGTACCCTAAAGAACTACTTCTCTAGACCAGATGCCAAGCCTCGATATGAAGTTCTATCCAAGATATCAAACGTAGAAGGCGTCTCAGTAGAATGGCTCCTCGGTGAAAAGGATTCATTTGAGTCCAAAAACAAAAGATGTGGAATAACTGTTGAAGAACGCCAATGGCATAAGCGGTTATCAGAAATGTTATTTTTATTGGGGGAAAATGAACTTGAGGCACTAACAAAACAGTTAACAATGAAGGGGTTAGTAACAATACTCTACCTGCTAAATGATGACAACATCAGACTATTACAGCTTCCAAGTGTTCTAAAGGAGCAAATTCTCACTGCGCACCAAGCAAATTCAGCAGAGGCTTTAAATAATAATAAAGTGTGTGCTAGCCCTGAGGCAGAAAAATCAACGCAGTTAGGCCTTACCAGCAAACACAAGAAGGCCGTTTAATCCATCAAACTTGGATGATATACATATTAATCATTGATTCCAATGTCAAAACGGCCTTAAAAATAGTTCAAACTACTGTCATAGCAATCCAGAAAATAATGCAAAAAACTCAATTTTTTGTCATTTTCTATCAGATAGTCCAGAAAACGCCAACCAGTCTGATACCGCGCCAATGAAGGCTTAGCGGCTAGATCACCTTGCCCTGTAATAGTCCAGAAATGATTGCCACCCCACACAGAGACGCTGCCGGAAAATAGGGTTAGCTGGCAGTTGGAACCCAAACGCTGCGCTCTGTTGATCCACGACATGCAGAACTATTTCCTCAATTTCTGGGATGAGCAAAGCCCGATGATCCGCCAGGTAATTGCGAACCTGGTGGCCCTTCGCGAACGCGGCCACCAGCTTGGCATCCCGGTGTTTTACACCGGGATGCCTAATCACCAACAACCAGAGGATCGCGCGCTGCTCAACGATATGTGGGGGCCAGGGCTTAACCGACACCCGGAACAACAACAGTTCGTCGAACCTCTGGCCCCGGCGGAGCAGGACACCGTGCTGGTTAAATGGCGCTACAGCGCTTTTCAGCGTTCAGACCTGGAGTCTCGTCTGCGGGAACTAAAGCGCGACCAGTTAATTATCGGCGGGGTGTACGCACATATCGGCTGCCTGACCACCGCCACCGACGCTTTTATGCGAGATATTCAGCCATTTATGGTGGCAGACGCGCTTGCCGACTTTAGCCAGCAGGAGCATGAAATGGCGCTGCGCTATACCGCAGGGCGCTCCGGACGAATACTCAGCACGGAAGCCGCGTTGGCGGAGCTTAAAGCCTCGGACGATCGGGCCTGGAACAAAGAAAAGCTGCTTGCCCTGCTGGCCAACGCTCTGGATGAAGATACCGAAGCGCTGGCCGATGACGACAACCTGCTGGACTACGGCCTGGATTCAGTACGCATCATGTCCCTGGCTTCTCATTGGCGCAAAGAGGGACACAAGCTCAACTTTGTTGCGCTGGTAAAGCAGCCCACGCTGAAAGCCTGGCTGACGCTGCTGAACGCCCGTCAGGAGGCGTAATGATGAGTTTCAAAAATAAAGTTGTCTGGGTTACAGGCGCGGGGCGCGGTATCGGGCAACAAATCGCCCTTCGATTTGCTGAATCCGGCGCTTCGGTCATCGGACTCGATCTTGCTTTCGAGCGCGATGATGTGCCGTTTCGCTGTATTCGCCTGGACGTCAGTTCTCCGGAAGCGGTCAATAAGATCGGCACCGAACTTCTGGAGAAAGACGGTCTGGATATTCTGGTCAACGGTGCCGGCATTCTTCGCTTAGGTACTATAGAAAAGCTTAGCTGGGAAGACTGGCAGCAGTCGCTGAACGTCAACGCCGGTGCGGTTTTTAACCTGTTCCGTATAGCGGTTCCGCACTTTCAGCGCCAACGCGGCGGAAGTATCGTTTCGGTCGCCTCCAATACCGCCCACGTTCCGCGCGTCAATATGGCGGTTTACTGCGCCTCTAAGGCCGCGATGCGTAGCCTGTGCCTGAGCGTGGGGCTTGAACTGGCACCTTACGGAGTGCGCTGTAACCTTGTATCCCCCGGATCAACCCTGACGCCAATGCTGAAGGGCATGCTGGGCGAAGATCCCGCCGCACAGCAGCGGCTAATCGACGGATTGCCGTCGCAGTTCAAGCTGGGGATCCCGCTCGGGAAAGTGGCTCAGCCGGATGAAATTGCCGACAGCGTGCTGTTCCTTGCCTCTGATGCCGCCAGCCATATCACGCTGCAGGATATCGTGATTGACGGTGGTGCCACGCTTGGTGCCTGAATACGACGCCGGGCCAAGCCCGCTCTGATGCGCCATAAGGAAACTGATGATCTACACGTTCCATCTCGCTCGATGAGCTAAATCAGCGCTGTCAGAACACGCTGATCGACCACCTTGGTATTAAGTTTTCAGCGCTGACCGCAGAAACGCTGGAAGCCACCATGCAGGTGAAAAGTATTACGCATCAGCCCTTCGGTCTACTGCACGGCGGTTGCAGGTTAACCCACGGCTTATCAGACCAGATCACCGAGGGCTGTGACACGGCCTGCTGGCTATGCAGAACACACTGAGCGGTGTTTGCCTGACCCATGGCCTCTTTGTCCATTTTACTGATTTCATTCAGTGAACATGATGACAGCGCGAGCGTGGCGGCAAGCACTGTCAACTTCTGGGTATTGGGCCGGTTGGGAATGCCATTACACCCGAGCAACGTGAAATTCAGCGGCTTAAAGCGCAGATAAAGCGCCTTGAGATGGAAAAAGAAATACTAAAGCCGGCTGATGAGCGAAATCCCCGGAAAATTATCGCGTTAATCACACGGCTAAAAACGAAATGGCCTGTACGGGTTCTTTGTCATTTGTTCGGTGTTCACCGTAGCGTTTATTACGCGCAGCTGAAAAGCCCCATAAATGTGCAAAGAGTTGAGTGACGAAGTCGGGTCAGCGCATTCCACGCTCTTAGTCGTGGTGCCGCAGGTAGCCGAACAATCAGCCAGATGCTGCGACAGGGTGGGATTGATGCGGGCCGATGGCTGGCGCGACGCCTGATGCAAGAGTGCGGACTGACAAGCAGCCAGCCGGTTAAACCCCGTTACCGAAAAAACGATGATAACAGTCCGGCATTGCCGAACTTATTGAGTCGGCAGTTTAACCCTGCAGCCCCAAACCGCGTCTGGTGTGGTGATATCCGTTTTATTCGCCTGCAGGACACATGATGCTATCTCGCACTTGTCGTTGATTTATATGCACGCCGAATTATCGGTTCAGCCCTTTCATTAACCGCCGATGCTGATTTGGTGTGCAGGGCTTTGCGTAATGCTGTGGAAACGCGACAACATACTGGGCGGCTGTTGTTTCATTCGGATCAGGGTTATGACCACCAGACGCAACGGCACCGGCAACAGACGCTGACACAGGAAGAGATGATTGGCCGCTATATCAGCCACGTGCCATCAATGGGATGAAGCGTGCCAGCAGTCATGGTCAGGCGCTCTTAAAAAAAGCGATTGAGATCCCTAACCATCGAGCAATAGAGCACAGCGGATAAAGCAATCCGCCCCCCTTCCCTGCTGCAACGCCATGCCTCACGGTGCATTTCCGCAGTATTTTTTTGCCTCATTTACCGAGAACAGGTAGCATGTCCCGCCGTTATTCGGTAGCAGCTATATACACAATAAACAACAGAATGATGCCAAGCTCTCATTCTCATAACGAATAGCGGTAGTAAACGTTTCCCTTTGGCAAACACAGGGTTAATCATAGACAGGTAAACAGGACGGATGATGCAATCACATAGCAAATCTGCACATGACAAGCACACAGCCAAAAGACGTTGGTTAGACACCCATGAAGCCGGTTATCACAAAAGCATGGGCAACCGGCAGATACAAATGATCGCCATCGGCGGCTCAATCGGTACCGGCCTGTTCCTTGGCACCGGTGGCCGTTTGGAAATGGCTGGGCCTGCATTAGCGCTGGTTTATCTGGTGTGCGGGGTTTTCTCGTTCTTCATTTTGCGCGCGTTGGGCGAGTTGGTGTTGCACCGCCCCACCAGCGGCAGCTTCGTCTCTTACGCGCGTGAGTTCCTCGGCGAAAAAGCCTCTTATGTCGTCGGCTGGATGTACTTCCTTAACTGGGCGATGACTGGTATCGTCGATATCACCGCCGTTGCGCTGTATATGCACTACTGGGGTACCTTCGCCGAAGTGCCGCAGTGGCTGTTCGCGCTCTGCGCCCTTGGGGTGGTCGCCACCATGAACATGATCGGCGTGAAGTGGTTTGCTGAAATGGAGTTCTGGTTTGCGCTGATCAAAGTTGCCGCCATCTCGCTGTTTTTGATAGCTGGCGTGGTGTTCCTTGGCATCGGCACCCCGGTGGCAGGCAACACCACCGGTCTGCACCTGATTACCGAAAACGGTGGGATGTTCCCGCATGGCCTGCTACCAGCGCTAGTGTTGGTGCAAGGGGTGATCTTCGCCTTTGCTGGCATTGAGCTGATCGGCACCGCCGCTGGCGAGTGCCGGGAGCCAGAAAAAATGCTGCCGAAGGCGATCAACAACATTATCTTGCGTATCGGCCTGTTCTACGTAGGTTCCGTGGTACTGCTGGTGTTGCTGCTACCCTGGAATGCCTACCAGGCAGGTCAAAGCCCGTTCGTTACCTTCTTCAGCAAACTGGGGGTGCCTTATATCGGCACTATCATGAACATCGTGGTACTGACCGCCGCGTTGTCCAGCCTCAACTCTGGCCTGTACTCCACCGGCCGTATCCTGCGTTCGCTGTCGATGGGAGGATCTGCGCCTAAATTCATGGCCAAAATGAGCAGCCAGCAGGTGCCTTATGCCGGCATCCTGGTAACCTGCGGCATCTACGTAATCGGTGTATTGTTGAATTATTTGGTGCCTTCGCGGGTATTTGAAATCGTGCTAAACATCGCCTCGCTGGGCATTATCAGTTCCTGGGCATTTATCATCGTCTGTCAAATGCGTCTGCGCAAAGCCATCCACGCAGGCCACGCAAAGCCGGTCTCCTTCAAGATGCCCGGCGCGCCATTCACCTCCTGGCTAACGCTGGCGTTCCTACTGGCGGTGGTGATTATGATGGCGTTCGACTACCCTAACGGCACCTGGACTATCGCCACCATTCCGGTGCTGGCCGTGCTGCTGGTGCTCGGTTGGTTCGGCCTACGCAAACATGCGCAGGAAGTTAAGCAGGAGCAGCAGATCCACGAAGCACCAGGCTCTCACTAAATTGAGCCTAGCCACCGCTGACGGGGCGATTATTTCTCGTCAGCGGCAAATCACTCGCGCGACATCCTTGGAATGGGTCAGAGTACGTATGTTGCTAAACAATACCGTTGCCTCGTCATATTCCTTGCGCAAATAGCCCAGCCACTGTTTGATACGCGCCACATGGTATCGGCCGGTATCGCCCTGTTTTTCCAAATGAACGTATTTTTGCAACAGTTGCACCACCTGTGGCCAGGGCATTCGCGGTTCGTTATATTTTACCACCCGGCTCAGGTTCGGCACGTTGAGCGCACCACGCCCTAACATCACCGCGTTGCAGCCGGTCACCTGTAGGCAATCCTGCGCGCTCTGATAGTTCCAGATTTCACCGTTGGCGATCACCGGGATGGTCAGGCGCCGGCGGATCTCGCCAATCGCTGCCCAATTGATACACGCCGCCCGGTAGCCGTCCTCTTTAGTGCGCCCATGCACCACTAATTCACTGGCCCCCGCCTGCTGCACAGCATCGGCAATCTCAAGGCTACGGCTGGCAGAATCCCAACCCAGACGTACTTTAACCGTCACCGGCAGCGGGTTTGGCACGGCGATACGCATCGCTTTGACCGCCTGATAGATCAACGCCGGATCTTTCAGCAGTACCGCCCCACCGCCGCTGCCGTTGACCAGCTTCGATGGGCAACCGCAGTTGAAATCGATACCGTGAGACCCCAGTTCGACCGCACGCACAGCATTCTCCGCCAGCCATTGTGGATGTTGACCCAGCAGTTGAACACGCACCAGGGTGCCAGACGCGGTGCGGCTGGCGTGATGCAGCTCTGGGCATAGGCGGTAAAACGACTTGGCTGGCAGCAGTTGATCGACCACGCGCAGAAATTCGGTGATGCACAGGTCGTAGTCGTTCACTTCGGTGAGCAATTCACGCAGCAAAGAATCAAGTACACCCTCCATCGGAGCCAATAATACGCGCATGCTCCTCCCCTAAACTAGGTTGTATTCCGTCATTGACCGTGGCGGCCTCGCAGACCCAAAAGCCCGTAATTAAGCAGGTGGGGCAGGACAAGCCTATGTACAACCCCGACAACGCGCAGTATCGGCTCTGGGGACGCGACCTAAAGGGCTGGGGTCATTTGAACATGGCCCATCAGACCCCACGGCCCGCGCCCGGCGCTCACGGGCCATTGTCAGACACCACCACAATCTAAAAAGCCGCCAGATTTTGGCGGCTATGCTATGAGCACTAAAGCTTATTCGGTTGGCTTGCGGCTGCGAGAACCGCGCGAAGGCGCACCAGAGCGGCGTTGGCCTTCCCCCTGTGGCCGAGCGTTGCCGCCACTGCGATTTTCACGCTGACCACTATTGCCACCGCCACGCATAGCCCCACGCCCCTGGCGACCGTTGATGATCGGTTCAGCTTTAATGGTTGGGTCCGGTTCGTAGCCCGGCAAGGCAATGCGCGGGATCTCACGCTTCAGCAAGCGTTCAATATCGCGTAGCAGTTTGTGCTCATCCACGCACACCAGTGAAATCGCTTCACCGGTACGCTCAGCGCGGCCAGTACGACCAATGCGATGCACATAGTCTTCCGGTACGTTAGGCAACTCGTAGTTCACCACATGTGGCAGTTGGTCGATGTCCAGACCACGCGCCGCGATGTCAGTAGCGACCAGCACACGGATTTTGCCCTCTTTAAAATCGGCCAGTGCACGAGTACGCGCGCCCTGGCTTTTATTGCCGTGGATCGCCGCTGCGGTGATACCGTCTTTGTTAAGCTGTTCGGCCAAATGGTTGGCACCGTGCTTGGTGCGGTTGAATACCAGCACCTGCTTCCAATCACCTGCGCCTATCATCTGCGACAGCAGTTCCCGCTTACGCTTCTTATCGACGAAGTGCACGCTCTGTTCGATCTGCTCAGAGGCAGTGTTACGGCGCGCCACTTCAACTGATGCCGGATTGTGCAGCAGCTTATTCGCCAGCGCCTTGATATCGTCGGAGAAGGTGGCAGAGAACAGCAGGTTTTGACGCTTGGCCGGTAGTTTGGTCAACACACGGCGGATATCATGGATAAAGCCCATATCCAGCATTCGATCAGCTTCGTCCAATACCAGAATTTCAATTTTGGATAGATCGACGGCGTTCTGATGTTCCAAATCCAGTAGGCGACCTGGGGTCGCCACCAGGATATCAACGCCACCCCGCAGTTTCATCATCTGCGGGTTGATGCTCACGCCGCCAAACACCACCAATGAACGCAGGCGCAGGTATTTGCTGTAGGCATCGACGTTTTCGCCAATCTGCGCCGCCAACTCACGAGTGGGCGTCAGGATCAGCGCACGCACCGGGCGGCGGCCTTTGGCCGGCTGCTCATGTTGACTGAGCAATTGCAACAACGGCAGGGTAAAGCCAGCGGTTTTACCGGTACCGGTCTGGGCGCTGGCCATCAGGTCACGCCCTGCCAACACCATAGGAATAGCCTGACGCTGAATTGGCGTAGGTTCGCGATAGCCCTGTTCTTCAACAGCGCGCAATATTTCAGCACTTAAGCCGAGGGTTTTAAATGACATAATAGAGAAAAACTCCAGATCCTCCCTAACCTATTAGTGTTGGGCGCAGTATCTTGGGAGGATAATTCAGACGGGGCATTAAATATGACCACGAGGGATTGGCACAAACTGCGGTGCACCACATGGAAGAGATTATAACAGAAGTCGAACTACAAGCGGCAACTTTACACGCTAACAACACATCAATCTGTTTTTAATTGCGGTGTGATGCTGATAATCACACCGCAGGCCATGTCGCAATATCGATAAAGCGCTGTTAGCGACGATTGCCGAAAATGCGCAGCAACATCAGGAACAGGTTGATGAAATCAAGATACAGTGTCAGTGCGCCGACAATGGCGTATTTGCGCAAGCTGTCGTGATCATCAGTATTTAACTGCTCGCCCATCGCCTTCAATTTTTGGGTGTCATAAGCGGTCAGGCCAACGAACACCGCCACCCCGATATAGGTGATCACCCACATCAGTGCGCTGCTTTTTAACCAGATATTCACCAGCGATGCCAGCACGATGCCGATCAGTGCCATAAACAGCATGCTGCCAAAACCACTCAGGTCGCGCTTGGTGGTGTATCCGTACAGGCTCATTGCGCCAAACATGCCAGCGGTGACCACAAAGGTACTGGCGATCGAGCTGTAGGTGTAGGCGATAAAGATGCTCGACAACGTCAGCCCGGTCAGCACCGAGTAGAGCATAAACAACGAGGTAGCCAGTGCAGCGCTAAGACGATTGACCATGCCGGAAATCACAAACACCAGTGCCAATTGCGCGATGATCAAGCCGAAGAAAGTGATCTGGCTAGAAAAGATAAAGTTGAGGATGGCGGGCGTTTGAGCCGCATACCAGGAGACGAACGCCGTCAACAACAGGCCGCAGGTCATCCAGCCATAAACCTGCGCCATATAAGCCTGAATGCCACTGTTAGCACGTTCGACGATAGAACCATTAGAGCGTGGATATCGATCCATGGCGATTACCTTTTGCATGTGGAATAAGATTTTAAATGTTTCTCTATACCCTATATTCCCAATGAATTTCACGTTGCCGCCATGAAAAGCGTAGCGGGAAAACGGGTCTAGCCTGTAATAAGCCTACCACAGAAACTATGGCACGAAAGGGTGATTTTGTTTCCGCTGTTTAACCGCGCCGCCAAGATCCCGCCGCCCGATGATCGCTGGCTCGCGCATCAACCCAGCGATCACCCTGGCTGGTGGTCTCACACTTCCAGAACGGCGCGCGGGTTTTTAGGTCGTCCATAATAAATGCGTTGGCGGCGAACGCCATGTTGCGGTGCGCGCTAGTCACGCCAACAAACACAATTTCATCACCGGGGAACAATACGCCAACACGATGGATCACCGTCACGCGTTGTAATGGCCAACGGCCCCGCGCTTGTGCCACGATCTCCGCCAACGCTTTTTCGCTCATGCCTGGGTAGTGCTCTAGCGCCAGTGCGCTGACATCCGCGCCCAGATTGTGGTTGCGCACTTTGCCGATGAAGGTCACTACCGCACCATCGTCATCGCGCTGCGCCAACCACTGATATTCATCACCAATGCTGAACGGGGCTTCACCAACGCGGATACGGGTATTCTCCATGCTTACCCCCCTGTTACCGGTGGAAAGAACGCCACCTCATCGCCAGCGCGCAATGGATGATCTGCCGCCACCAACGATTGATTGACCGCCATCAACAGCTTGCCTGGCTCCAGCGCCAACGCCCAACGGTCACCGCGTGTGCACAACGCCTGACGCAGCGATTCCACCGTTGGATAGTGGGCTGGCAGCGCCAAAGCGCCAATGCCCACCAGTTCGCGCACCTGCGCAAAAAAAAGAATATCAATCATGCATTCACCTTGAAATCACCGGACTGACCGCCGCTTTTTGCCAGCAGCCTCACTGGGCCGATAACCAGATCTTTTTGTACCGCTTTGCACATATCATAAATGGTCAGTGCCGCCACTGAGGCGGCAGTCAGCGCTTCCATCTCGACGCCAGTTTTGCCGCTCAGTCGGCAGCAGGTTTCAATGCGCACCCGATGGTATTGCGGTTGCGCCTCCAGGTGTACCTCAACCTTGCTCAGCAGCAGTGGATGGCACAGCGGGATCAACTCCCAGGTGCGTTTGGCCGCCTGAATACCAGCGATGCGCGCCGTGGCGAACACATCGCCCTTGTGATGGCTGCCGTCGATAATCATGGCCAACGTGGCGGGCAACATCTTGATAAAGGCTTCGGCGCGCGCCTCGCGTACCGTTTCCGCCTTGGTGGAAACATCAACCATACGGGCTTCGCCGGCAGCGTTAATGTGGGTTAGTTGTGTCATCTTTTATTGCTTCTTCAAATGAAATGTGGCTGGATGTGGTGCATCGGCGATGGTTCTAGTGGCCCCAGTCTCTCGGGTCTGCGGTAGTGCTACGGTCAATGACGCGACATAACCTAACCCCCGATAAATGACAGGTTCTGTGTTATACCACTGTTGCCTTGATGCAGGAAATGGCTCTGCTTTTTGCTCAGTAGACTGCGCACGATACGATCCTTCAATGCAGCAAGTTGGTCATCATCCGCCAGCAGATCGCGCAAGGGGATGCCCTGCTCGCCGAACAGGCATAGGTGCAAATTGCCAACAGCGGAGACCCGTAACCGATTGCAACTGGCACAAAAGTCTTTTTCATAGGGCATGATCAACCCGACTTCCCCCTGATAGTCCGCATGGCTGAACACCTGCGCCGGGCCATCGCTGCGGCCACGCGGCTGACGCCGCCAACCCAGCCGCTCCAGTTGCAGGCGAATCACTTCACCGGATAGATGGCATTGGTGGAACAGAGTGCCACCTTGGCCCGTTTCCATCAGTTCGATAAAACGCAGTTGGATTGGACGGGGCTTAATCCAATGCAAAAAGGCACCAAGCTGCTGATGGTTAACATCACGCATCAGCACTGTGTTGACTTTAACCTTCTTGAACCCGGCGCTGAAAGCGGCATCAATGCCATCCATCACCTGGCGGAGCTTGTCTTGACCGGTAATGAGGTGAAACTGGCGGGCATCAAGGCTGTCGATACTGACATTGATCGCCGTCAGGCCGGCGTCGCGCCAACTGGCAGCATCGCGCGCCATACGGTAGCCATTGGTGGTGACCGCCAGTGTGCGGATCGCCGGGTTTTCACGCACTGCGGCAATAATCTCGGTAAAATCGCGGCGTAGTGACGGTTCACCACCGGTCAAACGCACCTTTTCGGTGCCGAGTTCTGCAAACGCGCGGCTGACGCGCCGGCTTTCATCCGGCGATAAAAAAGATTTAGGGCGGGCGGTAGGTGTGTAACCGCCGGGCAAACAGTAGGTACAACGGAAATTGCACACGTCGGTGATCGATAAACGCAAATAGTAAAACTTACGCTCATAAGCATCTGTGAGTTGCGGCACTATCACACCTTTCCTAAGTCGGGAGATACGAGCGTTTCCACTCTGCACCCTGGTGGCTCCCTTCGCCACGGCCCAAGCGCCATATTGTCTTGAAAGAACAGCGTAGGATCAAAGGCCAGGAGTTTTGATTGCAATCGTCGCTGTCTGCGCGAGCGGAATGAAACCGAGATTCTCGGCAGAAGTCTAGCGCTAAACAGCGGTGATAGCCAATGTCACTATACAATTGTCTCTACAGCGTTTTTACATGGGGTAGATCTTGCCAAGCCTGAATAAACGCCAATTGTACAGACGAATTGACCCTCACCACGCAGATAGGCTAGGGTATGCGGGCCGTCAGCGCCTTTGTAAGGAAATTTATGCGAAATCGAACCCTGGCTGATCTTGATCGGGTGGTAGCATTAGGCGGTGGTCATGGCCTTGGTCGCCTGATGTCTGCCCTGTCGTCTTTGGGCTCCCGCCTAACCGGCATCGTCACCACCACTGATAATGGCGGTTCCACTGGCCGCATACGCCGCTCAGAAGGCGGTATTGCCTGGGGCGATACCCGCAACTGCCTAAACCAGTTGATTGCCGAACCCAGCGTAGCCTCGGCGATGTTCGAGTACCGCTTCAGCGGTAACGGTGAACTCTCTGGTCACAACCTCGGCAACCTGATGCTGAAAGCGCTGGATCACCTCAGTGTACGCCCGCTGGAGGCGATCAATCTGGTACGCAGCCTGCTGAAAGTGGACGCCACCTTGATCCCAATGTCCGAGCAGCCGGTTGATCTGGTGGCGTATGACCACGAAGGCAACCACGTCTACGGCGAGGTGAATGTCGATCAGTTAATCAACATGCCACGGGAATTGATGCTGTCAGCGCAGGTCACGGCCACGCGTGAAGCCCTGGAGGTCATTGCCCAAGCCGATGTGATCCTGATTGGGCCAGGCAGTTTCTTGACCAGCCTGATGCCGTTGTTATTGTTGGATGACCTCACCCAAGCCCTGCGCCGCAGCAGCGCCAATATGATTTATATCGACAACTTGGGCCGCGAGTTGAGCGTTGCCGCCGCGTCGCTACCGCTGAAAGACAAGCTGGTACTGATGGAGGAAAAAATTGGCCGCCAAATGATCGATGCGCTGATCGTCGGCCCCGGCGTTGACACTCGTCAGATACGGGAGCGGGTGGTGATTCAGCAACCGTTGGAGGCCAGCGACATCCCACATCGTCATGATCGCCAACTGTTGCGTCAGGCGTTGGATCAAGCATTGGTAGGGCTAGCCGCCCGCGTCTGATGTGCCGTCGCGCCCACGCAGCCAGGGGTTGTCGCTAGAGGCCCGACTGAGCATATCGATATAAAGATCTTCCACTTGCTGGCGCGCCCAGGGGGTACGGCGCAGAAACTTCAGGCTGGATTTGATGCTCGGATCGCTTCTGAAGCAATTGATGCGAATGCGCTCAGCCAGCCCTGGCCAGCCATAGCTTTCCACCAGTTTGTTCAACAGTTGTTCCAGCGTAACGCCATGCAACGGATCTTTGGACAGATGTGGGGTCATGGTCGATGCTCGTCGTCGTCAAATAAGCCGCACACCTTACATCAACTTTGCTGGGTGCGATAAGAAATTTCGTTACCCGTACAAAGGCAACCGCTGCCGCATCGCTGTCACGAACGGGCGATAAATTGCTCGCGCAGGTGGTGGATTTCGTCGCGCAGTGCGCCGGCCTGCTCGAACTCCAGGTTTTGCGCATGGCTGTACATCTGCGCTTCCAGCTCACGGATTTTGTGCTCCAGCGCTGCTGGCGTAAGACTTTGGTACTGAGCGGCGTTTTCGCTGGCCTGGCTTTTACCTTTACCCTTGTGACGCTTGCCCGGCTGCTGGCCCAGTTGCAGGATATCGCCAATCTTCTTGTTCAGCCCCTGTGGCACAATGCCGTTTTCTGCGTTGTACGCCTGCTGCTTAATACGCCGCCGCTCGGTTTCACCGATCGCTTTGGCCATCGAGTCAGTGATGCGGTCACCGTACAGGATCGCTTTACCATTGAGGTTACGCGCCGCACGGCCGATAGTCTGGATCAATGAGCGTTCAGAGCGCAGGAAGCCTTCTTTGTCTGCGTCCAAAATTGCCACCAGAGACACTTCAGGCATGTCCAGCCCCTCACGCAACAGGTTGATGCCCACCAGCACGTCAAATTCACCCAGGCGCAGGTCACGAATGATTTCAACGCGTTCCACGGTATCGATATCTGAGTGCAGGTAGCGCACGCGTTCACCGTGTTCCTCCAGGTAGTCGGTCAGGTCTTCTGCCATGCGCTTGGTCAACGTGGTTACCAGCACACGCTCGTTGAGCGCTACCCGTTTGCGGATCTCCGAGAGTAAATCATCCACTTGGGTGGTAACCGGGCGCACTTCCACTTCCGGATCCAGCAGCCCGGTGGGGCGCACCACCTGATCGATAAGATCACCACCGGATTTCTCCAGCTCATATTTACCCGGCGTGGCGGATACATACAGGGTCTGCGGTGCCAGCGCCTCAAACTCTTCAAAGCGCAGCGGGCGGTTATCCAGCGCCGACGGCAACCGGAAACCGTACTCCACCAGGGTTTCCTTGCGCGAACGATCCCCTTTGAACATGCCACCAATCTGCGGGATAGTGACGTGAGATTCATCCACCACCAACAGGCCGTCTGTTGGCAGGTAGTCAAACAGCGTCGGCGGCGGCGCACCTGCACTGCGCCCGGACAGGTAGCGCGAATAGTTTTCAATGCCTGAGCAGTAACCCAGTTCATTCATCATTTCCAGATCAAACTGAGTACGTTGGCTTAAGCGCTGTTCTTCCAGCAGCTTGTTGTTAGCCAACAGCACTTGGCGACGCTCGGCCAATTCGGCTTTGATTTCCTCCATCGCCTGGAGTATCCGCGTGCGCGGCGTTACATAGTGTGACTTGGGGTAAATAGTAAAACGCGGCACCACCTGTTCGATCTGCCCGGTGAGCGGATCAAACAGCGACAACCGTTCCACCTCATCGTCGAACAACTCAACGCGCAGCGCCAGATCGTCCGACTCTGCTGGAAAGATGTCAATCACCTCGCCGCGCACGCGGAAGGTGGCGCGTTGGAAAGCCTGATCGTTACGGCTGTACTGCAATTCCGCCAGCCGACGTAAGATGGCGCGCTGATCGATGATCATACCTTGGTTCAGGTGCAGCATCATCTTTAGGTACAGATCTGGATCGCCCAGGCCGTAGATCGCCGAGACGGAAGCCACCACCACCACGTCACGGCGTTCAAGTAACGCCTTAGTGGCGGAAAGCCGCATTTGTTCGATGTGTTCGTTCACCGAGGCATCTTTTTCGATAAAGGTATCGGAACTGGGTACGTAAGCTTCTGGCTGGTAGTAGTCGTAGTAAGAAACAAAATACTCCACCGCATTTTCAGGAAAGAACCCTTTCATCTCACCGTATAACTGCGCTGCCAGCGTCTTGTTGGGTGCCAGCACCATGGTGGGTCGATTAAGATCGGCGATCACATTAGCGATAGTAAAGGTTTTGCCTGAACCAGTGACCCCCAACAGCGTCTGGTGAGCCAGGCCATCTTCCAGCCCCGCTTCCAGTTTACGGATTGCCTCCGGTTGATCGCCAGCCGGTTTGAAATCCGCATGAAGTTTGAAAATTTTACTCATTGCTTCGGCTGCCTTGTGGAGATATACGCGGACAAATGATCGTCGGGGGAGGTGCCGAGTGACCCACCCTGTTGAGTATGGAAAGCGGCGGTAATTTACGCCAGTGCTTATGTGACTGGGTATAAAACCAGACTCGAGCGGAAGTTGCCACTTTAGCGTGCATTAGCCCGGAGTGGCTACCCTTCTTAGCGTGATCCTGCCATAACATTTTTGGTATCAGTGATAGATTTATCCACAGAATTTATCTCAAATTACCCTATTTATAGTTCTGGGGTATAACACGTACATAAAAATCCGATCAATAGTCAGTGGCTTGATTTTAAATAACAAGTTGATATATAACAACTTAATTAAAAAGCCGAGAATGGCGGCAAAGCGTATAAACCCGCGTCCCCTCTCGCTTTACGCCGCTTTTCTAAACCTAATACACATGGTTGTCCACAGGAATAGTGGATAACTCTTATCATCCCGCCCATGACGGGAGTTGCAGAAATATTATTTTTCACTTTTCCGAACAGCTAAACGACCTTTTTAGTTATTTTTTATAAAAATATCCTTTTTTTTATGCCAATTAATGCTAAAAATCCTATTTTGAAGTCATTTCAAGCCCTGTCCGGCAGGTTGCAAGCAGCCAAATCGTTTGCCTAATAACGATGCGTACAACTTGGGAAGTGTGCAGGCCGTGTCCGCGTTAACGTTTCCCGCCCTATTGCCCCCAACATCCAGCGGACATCAGCAGCGCGCTAGGATATATCCCCCCTGGGAACCCCATTGAACCATTGAGCAATGCTACTCTGGCAATTCAATGAGGAAACCCAAGCTGCCCCAGCAGGATTACAACTGGCTGATATCTAAATACGGCCCCAGAGTCTGGCGCTCAACATCAGGCAAATGGGGGATCTCGCCCAGCAACGGCGCTGACAGCATACGGCACAACGTTGCCAGGTATTCCTCATGCCGTTTGCCGGGCACAATGACATCGTTGGCGATCCAGCCAACCAACGGCAAACCCGCTTGCCAAATCGCCTGCGCACTCAGCAACGCGTGGTTGATGCAACCCAACTTGACACCCACCACCAAAATCACGGGCAGTTGTTCCCTACGTACCCAGTCAGCGAAAGTGTATTGCAGCGACAACGGCGTGAACCATCCCCCCGCGCCTTCAACCAGCAGCCAGTTGGCTCGCAGTTCCAGATGGCGTAAACCAGCGGAAAGCCGCGCCAGTTCGATTGGCCGACCTTCAGCGGCGCTGATGATATGTGGCGAGGTTGGTTCGGTAAAAACGTAAGGATTCACTTCGTCGTAGCTTAGTGCCACGCTGCTGTTGGCCTGTAACGCCAGCGCATCACCATTGCGCCATCCCTCGGCGGTCATTGCACTGCCAGAGGCCACCGGCTTGTAGCCAGCACTGCGGTAACCCGCCCGGTTAGCCGCTTGTAGCAGCGCACGACTGGCCACGGTTTTGCCCACTTCGGTGTCGGTGCCGGTGACGAAGTAACGTTTAATCACGGTAAATCACACCATATATGAGATGATAACTAAGCGGGAATTGCCCCTGAAGGCGCGGATAGGCCGCTTGCAATGCGGCAAACTGTCGGCGTGACATCAGCCCGCTTTCGCGCCCTTGATGCAAGTGCGTCGCACCGATGCCCTTCAGTGAGCGCATCAGTGCCATCACATCCGGGTAGTTCAGGGTTCGCCATTGCGCCTCAAGACAGTGGCGGTAGCCCGCACAGGCAGCATCAATAGCCGCCAGCGGCAGAAAATCGTTCACATGACGCTCGCCATCTACCTGCTGCCAAGCATCGCCCAATTCATGCAGCGAACCCTGCGCCAGCGTGGAAAACAGGATCGCGCCACCAGGACGCGTTACCCGATACAGTTCTGTCAGTGCCACCGACAGATCGCTGCACCACTGCACCACCAGGCTACTGAAGCAAATGTCCATCACCGCAGAAGGTAAAGGCACTTGCTCAATATCCGCCAACAAATAGTGATCCGCCGCCTGCTGCTGGCGGGCAAACGCCAGCATGCCCGGTGCCAGATCGAGCGCGGTGACCTGCTTCCCCAGCGCACGCCAACGGCGGCTGAAATAGCCGGTGCCGCAACCAGCATCCAGCAGTTGCACGCCCGGCAGATCTTTCCCCATCCCCAGCAAACGCTCACCGACTTCACGCTGCACCGTCGCCAGCGCATCATAGCTGCCAGCCGCCCGACTGAAGGCCGATGCCACTGCCTGCTTGTTCACCCACTTAAACGTTGACGCCATGCAAGACCTCCAGTAGGCGATCAATATCCTGTGGCTGGTGGGCGGCGGTCAGGGTGATGCGCAAACGTGCGCCACCCGGTTGCACCGTGGGCGGGCGGATGGCGTTCACCCACAGGCCATGCTCACGCAAATGCTGCGCCAGATCGAGGGTGCGCTGATTATCACCCACCCACAGCGGCTGGATGGCGGTATCGGACGCTGTCAGCGCCAACGACAACTGAGCCGCCCCTTGGCGAAAGCGCCGGATGTTGTCCTGCAACCGGGCGCGCAATGCGTCGCCCTGCTGAATGCGCCGTAGCGCCGCCCGCAGTGCGCAGGCCTGCGCTGGCGGCATCGCGGTGCTGTAAATCAGGTGGCGGGCGAACTGTAGCAGGTATTCTGCGGTGGGTTCGTCGCACAACACGGCCGCGCCACTGATACCAAACGCCTTGCCAAAGGTCACCACTAATAGTTCTGGCCGCACCCCCTGCTGCCAGCAACTGCCGCGTCCCTGCTCGCCGCACACGCCAATGCCGTGCGCATCATCCACCATTAGCCAGGCCCCTGCCGCACGGGTCAGACTATGTAGCGCCGCCAGCGGTGCGCGATCGCCGTCCATGCTGAACACCCCTTCAGTCACCGCCAACCGCTGCCCTACACAGGGTTTTGCCAACAGATTAGCCAGCGACTGCGGGTGGTTATGACGAAAACGGCGCAACGGCGCTGGCGACTGGCTGGCCGCTTCCAGCAGCGAAGCGTGGCTGAGACGATCGGCCAGAATGCGATCGCCCGCCTGCATCAATGCCGCCAGCAGCGCCTGATTAGCGGCATAGCCGGAAATAAACAGCAACGCACGCGGAGAGCCGAGCCACTCCGCCAACTGCTGTTCCAACGCCTGATGCGCGGTGCAAAAGCCGGTGACGTGGCCGGAGCCACCGCTGCCCACACCATACTGTCGCGCTCCCTGCTGCCAGGCGGCGATCACCTGTGCATCCTGGCTCAGGCCCAAATAGTCGTTGCTGGAAAAATTCAAATAATGTTCACCGCCAAGCTGAATTTGGCGAGCATTACCGCCTCGATTCACCTGCCGCTGGCGGTAAGTCGCGCTTTGCCGTCGCTCATCCAGTGCTTGCGTGATGCGTTGTTGCCAGCTCATCACAACGCCGCGTTGTAAAATTGAGCGCTATCGGCATGCATCAGTTGCTCAGTCAATACTTGCTGTTGCTGATTATCGCCGTACTCGGTGGCAGTCTGTTGCGGATTCAGCCCCAGCTTGCGGAACAACCGCAGATCCTTGTCTTCTTCCGGGTTAGACGTAGTCAACAGCTTGCAGCCGTAGAAGATCGAGTTGGCTCCAGCCATAAAGCACATTGCCTGAGTCTGTTCGTTCATCTGTTCGCGCCCCGCAGAGAGACGCACGTAGGAAGCGGGCATCATGATGCGCGCCACCGCAATGGTACGGATAAAATCGAACGGATCGATGTCCTCATTGTCCGCCAGTGGAGTACCTTTCACTTTCACCAGCATGTTGATCGGTACGCTCTCCGGTGGCTTTGGCAGGTTAGCCAGTTGCACCAGCAGCCCGGCGCGATCGCGTACTGTCTCGCCCAATCCGACAATACCACCGGAGCACACTTTAATGCCCGCATCACGCACCTTGTCCAGCGTATCCAAGCGTTCTTGATAGCTGCGGGTAGTGACGATACTGTCGTAAAACTCCGGGGAGGTGTCGAGGTTATGGTTGTAATAATCCAGCCCGGCCTGCGCCAGCCGTTCGGCCTGGCTACCCTCCAGCATGCCCAGCGTCATACAGGTTTCCATCCCCAGCGCTTTCACCCCCTGCACCATCTGCTGCAAATACGGCATATCGCGCTCATGGGGGTTTTTCCACGCAGCCCCCATACAGAAGCGGGTAGAACCGGCCGCCTTGGCCTTGCGGGCGGCCTCCAATACCTGGGCCACCTGCATCAAACGTTCTGACTCCAGGCCGGTTTTATAGCGCGAGCTTTGCGGGCAATATTTGCAATCTTCCGGGCAGGCCCCCGTCTTGATCGACAGCAACGTGCTGACCTGAACCTGGCGCTGATCAAAGTGCTGGCGGTGTACTGTCTGCGCCTCAAATAACAGCTCAAGCAACGGTTTATCAAACAGGGCCTGGGCAAGACCCACTGTCCAGTGAATGCGATCGGCCATTATGGCGTCTCCAAAACGAATAAAGTGTCGTCAGTGTAAATATTGTGGATATACTGTCAACCATTCTTAATTCAAATTGGTTTACAATCATGTCTGTCACCCAGTCTGACTTGGCGTTCGACCAGCACCATATCTGGCACCCCTACACCTCTATGAGCCATCCATTGCCCTGCTATCCGGTTGAAGCAGCCGCTGGCGTTGAGTTGCATCTGGCTGATGGGCGGCGTCTGGTAGATGGCATGTCCTCCTGGTGGGCGGCGATCCACGGTTATAACCACCCACAGTTGAACCTGGCTGCCACACAGCAGTTGGAGAAAATGTCGCATGTGATGTTCGGCGGTATTACCCACCCCGCCGCCATCGCGCTATGCCGTAGGCTGGTGGCGATGACGCCGCAGGCGTTGCAATGCGTATTTTTGGCGGACTCAGGTTCAGTGGCAGTAGAAGTGGCGTTGAAGATGGCGCTGCAATACTGGCAGGCACGCGGAGAACGGCGGCAGCATATGCTGACCCTGCGCCACGGTTATCATGGCGATACCTTTGGCGCGATGTCGGTGTGCGATCCCGACAACTCGATGCACCGCTTGTATCAGGGCTTCCTCGCCCAGCATTTGTTTGCCCCTGCGCCGCCGTGCCGCTTCGATGAAGAGTGGAATGAACAAGACATTGCGCCGTTCGCCGCGTTGCTGCAACAGCACGCTGACGAGGTGGCCGCTGTGATCCTCGAACCCATAGTACAAGGCGCTGGCGGTATGCGCATCTATCACCCAACCTACCTCAAGCGGGTACGCGAACTATGCGACCATTATCAGGTACTGCTGATAGCCGATGAGATAGCCACCGGCTTTGGCCGTACCGGCAAGCTATTTGCCTGTGAGCATGCCGGGGTGGTGCCGGACATTCTCTGCTTGGGCAAAGCGCTGACTGGCGGCTACATGACGCTTTCCGCCACCCTGACCAGCCGCCAGGTCGCGGACACCATCAGCAAAGGTGCCGCTGGCTGCTTTATGCACGGGCCAACCTTTATGGGCAACCCGCTGGCCTGTGCGGTGGCTGAAGCCAGCTTGACGCTACTGGCAGAAAATCGCTGGCAGGCACAGGTAAACGCTATCGAAACGCAGCTTAAACAGCAGTTGTTGCCCTTGGCTACACAGCCAAAAGTGGCGGATGTACGGGTGTTAGGGGCCATTGGAGTGGTGGAAATGCGCAAACCGGTAGATGTAGCGCAGTTACAGCGCGAATTCGTCGAGCGCGGAGTGTGGCTACGGCCGTTCGGCACGCTGATTTATCTGATGCCTCCCTACATTATCGAGCCGGAGCCGCTTAGCCGTCTGACTGCGGCGGTAGCGGCCGCAGTGCGCTGAAGCAACAGATTCGGCTGCCGATAACCCGCGTCTATAGCCTATTGCCGACGATGGACTTGCATTGTTCTAGCCAAACGACCTAACTTAAAAGCTCCATTCTTACCGACAACTGGAGGTCTTTATGGCTTTTCGCTTGTACAGCAACGACTTGCAAGACGGCGCAAAAATGCCCGCGCAACAGGTATTCAATGGCATGGGCTACCACGGCGGCAACCTATCGCCACACCTGGCCTGGGATGGCGTACCGGAAGGCAGCAAAAGCTTCGTGATCACCCTTTACGATCCCGATGCCCCAACCGGTTCCGGCTGGTGGCACTGGGTGGTAGCCAATATTCCGCAGGACACGCGTGAATTACCGCAAGGTGCGGGTTCCGGTAAGGCTTCGCTGCCAGCCGGCGCCATTCAAACCCGTACTGACTTCGGTTCAACCGGTTACGGCGGCGCAGCCCCCCCGCAGGGCGAGAGCCACCGTTATCAGTTCATCATACATGCGTTAGACGTAGACAGCATTGAAGTGGATGAAGGTAGTAGCGGGGCGCTGGTGGGCTTTAATGTGCACTTCCACCACCTCGGCAGCGCCACCCTGACGGTGAAATACACCTGATTTTCCGCCAGTAAAAAGGGCGCATGGCTGCGCCTCAGGCTGCTGACAAAGTGCTGTCAGATCCGGTAGCGGTAACTTAACCACCTCATCATGGCAATATAAATCAATAAGTTAAGCATCATCAACTCTCGAATAGGAGGCGGGTTCGCTCCCGCCGACCTCTCACACCTTCAACGACTTCCCTTTCCCATCAGCATTATTATCCAAGTAACGTCATGCTCTCTCTTTTTGTCATCATCTCATGCGCTACGGCTGCTTTTGTATGTCGCTTTTATCGGTCAATATCAGTTCTGTGCTGAATAATCGAGAGCGTTTAGAATTCTGTGTCACGTTAAAAATCATTACTGTAATAGTCTAATCGCCGCTGCCCGGCATATTCACCGGGAAAAAGATGCTACTTATGGTAGTCGACGAATGTGTACTGAACGCCGGGAGCAGGGTTTTACCCTTGGCCGCTGGAAAGTCCCACAGGTGAAAGGGATTTTTTGCAGTATGAGTCGCGGTGGGAACTGCCTGGATAATGCGCTGACGGAGAGATTTTTTCGTAGCCTGAAATCAGATCGAGTGAACTGGCGTCGTTAAGAAAGTCGGTGTGCAGGAGCGCGGGACGTGATGGAATACCTCTTATTTTATCACAGCCGTCAGCGTCATTATCGCCTGGGAAATATCAGCCCGGATGAGTATGAGCATCGCTTAAAGAATATATCTGAAAAAGTATCCGGTTTGAGTTGACCGTTACACGTCAAAATTAGCCATCACATGCTCTCTGTAAAAGAACAATTTTACAAAATGATCAATATCTTGAATACATGATCTAATAACCTGGTTAGCGTCTTAGGCTGAGAGACAATCAATGGAAATCCGTTATCCTGCACTACGTCTTTATCTTCCAAGCGGAAACCATGTTTTTTTCCGGTTTCTGTTACATAGAACACACCATCTTTATTGATTACATCCGGCTCATCAGCTTTAAAAGTCACCTCGCTGGCGGTGTTAACAATAAAATTATTCTGTCCCTGACTTACATAGGTGGAGAACTTAGTGGCCTGACTCTGATGCGCAGTAGTTTTATTTTGACCGAAGTTGTTCACAATTGACTCCAGATATTCGAAATTAGCTTTATGACTAAAAGAGTAACCGGAATCAAGCTCATATTTCAGAAAGCCCGGATCCAGTACAGAGCGGGAAACATTACCACTATTGAGAATGCGTAAAGCGGTAGCCGCATCCTTTTGAGTAAATTCAATTGTTTGTTTATGCCCGGCTTTATCATAGGTATTACCGGTATTAAGGTTACCCGATTCGCTACCAAACTTCCTGTATTTTCCCAAATCACGCGCTAAATCGTCTACATAGCGAAGGTCAGTTCCCTGATCTTGTGCCTGCGCGTAGAGATCTGACAACATATTGCGATCGCCCTGGGTCAGGAAGTTCACTGCATTCATGCCCGATGCTTCTTTCGTTAATTGTGTCTGCACCGGCGGGATGGTGTTTGTGTTGCCAAACAGACGGGAGATCATCAGCCCCTGACCACTTATCTTCGTTTGGCCCGAAAAGGTTGATTGTGCTAGCGTGGCACGGCTTGCTACGGCAGGCGGGGAGCCGGTTGTTTTAGCAACGTTACCCAATGTGCTTTTTACATCGCTACTAACATTGGTTGATTTTTCGACTTTCATAATTTGGTTCACTCCAGCCTGTTTAAAAATTATTTGGCACTTAGCGATTAGTAGCTATATGTATAGGTGATATTTTCCTGACGTGAAGGCTTAAGTCGCGAACTAGGTGTGCATGATTTCTATTCCTGCTCCGTTATCGAAGGTAAACTATTAAAATCAGGGGTGGCCGAAGTTGATCCACTCGTTACGCCCCTACACAGGGATGGAGCGGCAGTATATGGGCGGTAATAGCAGAGTTGTACTGTGTCAGTCAATGAAACTGGATAAGCGGCAATTGAATAGGCAACGCTAGACAGAGTATTAGGTTTGTTAACTGTGGCAGACGAGAAATTTGATGGGGAAAGAATAAAAAAGGTGATGGCTGGCATGCCGCGTCCATCCGAAAGGACAGTGAACATTTTCGCAGCGGCTGTTTTAGAGATAGAATTTGTTGCCGCTGAGGTCGGCAGCGAGGCCATTGATGCTGCAACCAGCAGGGACAAAGAAACTAACTGCTTATTCATGTAAATATCCTGAATCCATTTAGTTTTTAGTCATTAAAAACGGACGTGCAGGGGTTACTTCTCGCAGCACATTCCCTGCATTAACCAGTAGCTTCATCGGCGCAGTGTAAGGAGTACCGATTGTGCAACTGCCGGGTTGTAGCATGTTTCACACCTTAACGAGAGCAACGGCAGCGAAGTGGAAAGCTTTAGGAAAAATGTTGCAAAAGGATAAAATAATCGTAGATACGGGAGTGTAAAAAGATCGTAAGCACACGGTGAACTTAAGAGTGTTCAGAATGCTGTGCCACGTTAAAAATCATTATTGTAATGGCCCAATCGCCGCTGCCCGGCATATTCACCGGAAAAATGATGCTACTTACGGTAGTCGACGGAGGTGTACCGAAAACTGGCAGCAGGGTTTTACCGTCGGCCGCTGGAAAATACGGCAGGTGAATGGGATCTTTTGCAGTATGAGTCGCGGTGGGAACGGCCTGGATAATGCGCTGACGGAGAGATTTTTCCGTAGCCTAAAATCAGAGTGAGTGAACTGGCGTCGTGAAGAAAGTCGGAGTGAAAGAACGCGGGACGTGATGGATTACCTGTATTAGCTCAGACCTGATCTGACAGTTACCGCTTATTTTATCACAGCCGTCGGCACCATTATCGCCTCTGGGAAATATCAGCCCGGATGAGTATAAGCATCGCTTAAAGTGTCCGGTTTCAGTTGACCGTTACAACCGCATCACCCCACTGTCATGCCTAAGCCGCTTCCTGTTCGTCAGGCCAGCATTTTGCTTTCAGCTTTCTTTAGATCCCACCTTGCGATGAGCACCTGGCTGTTCAGCTAACCCTTCCCCTCATCAGGTGTGTAGAGGACTTTCACCTCCCAGTTGCCCTTTAACCCCCACAGTCAAAGGACAGCGCCCGCCAAGGCGCATTAGAAACAAACCCTAGAAAGACATCATCTGGGGTTTGTCTCAATCTGGAGCGCATTGCTGCGCCTTCGTCGGTTATTGCGCCAATACGCTCACCCACATCGGGCCTTTGCCCACCGGATAACGCGCCAGCGTACTCAGTTTGCCGCTGCTTTGGTCAATCTCATGCACCACAATATGGCCAGACTGCTGACAGGCCGAAATTACGAAGCGACCGCTGTGGTCGATGTTGAAGCCGCGCGGCTGCACTTCGGTTGGATGATGACCAACCACCGACAGCGTGCTGCCGTCTGCGGAAATGCTAAAGATAGTCAGAATACTCGCAGTGCGCTCGCTGGTATACAGGAAGCGGCCATTTGGCGTGATATGAATATCCGCCGCCCAGCGCGTGCCAGCAAACCCCACCGGCATGATGTCCAGCGTTTGCGTCACACGGTATTTGCTGCCATTTTCCGAGATGGTCAACACGTCCACCGTACCGTCTAACTCGTTCACACAGTAGGCATACTTGCCGTTAGGGTAGAACGCCATATGCCGTGGGCCAGCACCAGTGGCAGTGTTTACGGCTTCCTGCACATGCGTCGTCAATTGGCCGTCCAAGCCAAGGTTGAACAAACGGATGCGGTCTTCCTTCAAGCAAGGCACCAGCAAGCGTTGATTAGCCGGATCGATATTGGCAGAGTGCGGTGTAATCGGGCCGTCGATCTGCTGGATAGGTGCCGTTACCACGCCGTCATGACCAATCTGGCTGACGCTGACGCAATTGCCGCTGTAGGAGACAGAAAACAGGTAGCGCCCCAGCAAATCGGTGGAAATATAGCTTGGGCTACCCGGCAACGGTGCTATACCAGCCTGGCATAACGTACCGTCCGCCTGAATGCGGTAGCTGACAATGCTAAATAGTGGGCGCACGCCGACATACAAATGGCTTTTATCTGGGTGGATGGCCATCGGTTGCCCTTGCCCCGGCACATCAACAGTCTGTAGCAGCGCCAGCGCGCCAGCATCGTCCAACTGCCAGACATGAATTTGCTGGCTTTCCGGGCTGCCAACATAAACAACTTGCTTCATTTATTCTCCTTGCAAGGATAAAAGAT
Source organism: Serratia symbiotica (assembly GCF_000821185.2). Classification (NCBI taxonomy): domain Bacteria; kingdom Pseudomonadati; phylum Pseudomonadota; class Gammaproteobacteria; order Enterobacterales; family Yersiniaceae; genus Serratia; species Serratia symbiotica. The sequence continues at coordinate 1,877,223 of NZ_CP050855.1, forward strand.
AAACCGATTCAGTTGCTCGGTTTCCCTGACTTATTTTTACATCGACGACCTAACAGCCCTGTTGTTCACCTGAAATCTACGCAGTTTTATCCCTCACTTATCCGGTGTACTATCAGGTTAGTTTTGTCGCTAACAATAATGGGATCCCTATGAACTACCGTGTTATCGCCCTCGATCTGGACGGCACCTTGCTGGATAACCAAAAACGCATTTTGCCGCAGTCACTGGCTGCGCTGGCGGAAGCGCGCGCCGCCGGTGTCGAGGTGGTGGTGGTCACGGGTCGCCACCATATCGCCATCCATCCGTTCTATCAAGCGTTGCAGATAACAACCCCGGCCATCTGCTGCAATGGCACCTATCTGTATGACTTTCAGCAGAAAAAAGTGTTGGCAGCCGATCCACTGCCGCAAGACCAGGCCAGGCTAGTGCTGCAAATGCTGAAACAGAGCGATATCAACGCTCTGATGTATGTGGATGATGCCATGCTGTATCAGGTGCCAAGCAGCAATGTTATCCGTTCGCTGGCCTGGGCAGAGACATTGCCAAAGGCACAACGGCCAACGCTACAGCAGGTTAACAGCCTGGCTCAGGCCGCTGACGAAGCACAATCCATTTGGAAATTTGCCCTCTCGCACGCGGATATCCCGGCGCTGCGCCACTTTGCCGAGGCGCTGGAAAAAGAACTGGGGTTAGCCTGCGAGTGGTCGTGGCACGATCAGGTAGATATCGCCAAAAGTGGTAACAGTAAGGGCAAACGCCTTCAACAATGGGTTAGCGCCCAGGGCTTGAGCATGGATCAGGTGGTGGCGTTTGGGGATAACTATAACGACCTCAGTATGTTGGAGGCGGTCGGTTTGGGGGTAGCGATGGGCAATGCCGATGACGCGATCAAAGCGCGTGCTGATCTGACCATCGCCGATCACATGCAGCCCGGCATCGCCGAGGTGATCCGCACGCGGGTGTTGGGGCAGTAAAATTTTGTCTCCCACATTTTCAGCGTAGCTCGCGGCTGATGGCGACACTTTTCACCAGCGCATACAACCACTTTCCGGGGCAGATCGCCAGTTCGTCACGCGCCCAGGGCGTGATACAGGCCCACAGCACATGTTCCCCCAGCGCCAACTTCACTTCAACCTGGCCGTTAACCTCCATGCACTCACTCACCTTCGCCAACAATACATTGCGGATGCTGCTGTTGATCGGCGGTTGCAACACCAGCGATACTTCGGCGGCGTTGATACGGATGCGCAGTTGGCTGCCCAACGCGGCGTCGATGCCGCTAATCCACAAGCGCTGTTCACCGAGAGCCAGCGCGCTCATGGCGTAGCGCGGATGATGTTCGACTACGCTGACGAGCAGCACGCTGTTCTGATCCTCACGTTGCAACCATGGACGCAGTACGCTGCTGGCCCAAACCGCCTCCAGGCTGCCAAACGCCCGCACTTGACCGCGATCCAGCACCATCACCTGTTCGGCCAAGCGCAAGATCTCATCCATACTGTGGCTGACATAGAGAATGGGAATATTGACGTCCTGTGCCAGTCGCTCCAAATACGGCAATAGCTCGCGCTTGCGCGGCAGATCTAACGAGGCCAACGGCTCGTCCATCAGCAACAATTCCGGTGCCGTTAATAGGGCACGGCCAATCGCCACCCGCTGCTTTTCGCCGCCGGACAACGTGAGCGGCAACCTGTGTAACAACGGCCCGATGCCTAACAGTTCCACGATGTCATTCAACTGGGTACGCATGCCAGCCGCCATGCCATATTGCAAGTTGCCGCGTACTCGATAATGCGGGAACAAGCGAGCATCCTGAAACACATAGCCGATGCGGCGTTTTTCCGGCGGCAAACATACCCCGCTGACGGTGTCCACCAATGAGCGACCGTTGAGCGCAATACGTCCCTGCTGCACACGCGCCAAGCCAGCAATCGCATTAATTAATGAGGTTTTACCTGCCCCAGACAAACCGAAGATAGCGGTAACACCCTGTGCTGGCAGATCGGCGCAGATATCCAGTTCGAGGTCGCCCAGCCGCTGTGAAAAATCCAGCTCCAGCATTTATATCCCCATCCGGTTACGGCTCCAGCGAGCCAGCCACTCGGACACCATCAGCGCAACCAGCGACAGCACGATGGCGATCACACACAGGCGCGCGGCGGCAGTTTCCGCCCCCGGTGTTTCAATCAAGGTGTATATCGCCAAGGGAAGGGTACGGGTCTCGCCGGGAACGTTGGAAACAAAGGTAATAGTGGCGCCAAATTCACCCAGCGAGCGGGCGAAGGCCAATACCACGCCGACGATCACACCGGGCAAAGACAACGGCAACGTGATGGTGAAAAATACCCGCCACGGGGTGGCTCCCAGCGTACGCGCCGCCTGCTCCAACCTGATGTCCACCGCCTCCAACGCTAGCCGGATGGCGCGCACCATCAACGGAAACGCCACCACAGCAGAAGCCAACGCCGCCCCACGCCAACTAAAGCTGAAGCTGAAACCGAACCAGTCATACAGTTTCTCACCTATCACGCCACGCCGCCCCATGGCGATCAACAGCATGTAACCCACCACCACCGGCGGTAACACCAGCGGCAGGTGGATAACCCCCTCCAGTAGCGCTTTGCCGGGAAACTGGCAGCGCACCAGGAGCCAAGCCATAAGAATGCCAAATGGCAGGCTACAGATCACCGCTAACACAGACACTTGCAAGCTCAGTTCAACCGCCTGCCACTCGTACTCACTCAGCATCATTTGCGCGGGATGAATCCATAATGCTTAAAAATAGCTGCCGCTGCCGGGCTGGTCAGATAGCTATAAAAAGCATTGACTGCCGGGGTACGGTGATCTTTAACTATCGCCATAGGATATTCAACCGGTTTATGGCTACCCTCTGGGAAGCGCCCGACCACCTTGACCTTGTCGCTGGCTATCGCGTCAGAGCCATAAACGATGCCCAGCGCTGCTTCACCGCGTTCCACCAACGCCATGGCGCTGCGAACGTTATTGGCGCGTGCCAACTTAGGCTCCAGCGCACGCCAGAGGCCGAGGTTCTGCAACGCTTCTTTGGCGTAGATACCAGCAGGCACATGATCGGGATCGCCCACCGCCAGGCGGCCACCATTCAGTAACGCGCTCCAGTCAGTCTGCTTGTCGAGGGTGACTTTCTGCTGTTTAGCGTCTTGAGGTGCGATCAGCACTAGCTCGTTGTCCAGCAGTGTATAACGGGTATCTTTCACCATTTGCTGCTTATCAATCGCATAATCCATCCATTGCTGATCGGCGGAGATAAACAGATCGGCCGGTGCCCCTTGTACAATCTGACGCGCCAAGGTTGACGACGCAGCAAAGGAAGACATCACCTGCACATCTGTGTCTTTTTGATACTGGCTGGCGATGTCCTGTAGTGCGTTAGTCAATGATGCGGCAGCAAACAGGGTAATTTTCTCCGCCGCCGCCTGCATCACCAGGCAGGATGCTATGACAAAACCACCAACCCATTTGATCAATTGCTGTTTCATGGTTTTTCTCCGTAAGTTAACGCGTATTATCACTCTTCGTTATATAAAAATCATATGACTGGAGTGAGCGAGAAAAGCTCACACCCAGGCAACTTGAAGTCTGATGGGGACAACCGCGTGCGCTAGCTTATCACGCGGTTGATCGATAGGGAGAAGATAACACCCACCGAACAGTGCCGACAGGCATTGAAGGGGGAAGACACTTAGTGCGTTTGACGGCGATTTTCTTTTGAACGGCCAAGGCTGGAAAAGCGGTTGAACACTTCTGCCAAACCGTAAATCAGACCGAGTATGATGGCCATAACCACCGGCACCATTACCACAGCAAACAATAGACTTTTCAATAATTCCAGCACGGTAGCCTCACTTAACTGCCTATTGAGCGACAATGCACGCCGCTGCGAAATGAGTAGTTTAACCTAAAATATCGGCAAAACGCGGTTATTTTAGACACAGGGAAAAATTAGTAACCGCCCACAAACGTGGCTTTTGGCGCTTTAACGACCCAATCGGCAACAATAAGAACCTATCCCAGTAGATGTATATTGTTGCCGCCAGTCTATACACCGACAGCGCGCAACCACCGCAGCGTACAGGGGGCCGTGAGGAAGGTGAGTACTGCCCAAAGCCAAAATGGCAAATAAAATAGCCTAATGGGATAGGTACTAAAACTTTTACAGCCGACAGGGCGCGTTATACAGGCCGAAATTCTTCTTACCTGAAACTCTAAAAGCGGATCGCCAATCCGCGTCGCCCCCTTGGAATAGGGGCAACAGCATCTGGAGATATGATTGAACGATGGCAAAACCCTGTACACCCTGGATATGCTCCCTTGCTGTGCTACTATCCAACCTGGTACTCAACTTCACTTCACCATATTTGCGCGGCACTTTGGCACTCAGCGCCGTAGACATTTAAAGGGATATCTTTATGTGGGGCGTACTTGCTGCTTCGTTATTTTTCTTGCCGTTTAACCGACTGTTAGCCTGGCTAATTTTGGCTGCGTCTGCGGCTATGGGGCTTTATCATGGCGTGTTGACGCCGCTCAGCCTAGGATACCTGCTGGTTATCGCCGCGCTGGCATGGCTGCGATATCACTTTCACGCCATACGTCACCTGGCGATAACCGTTGAAACATTGCTGGTCGCCAGTTGCCTGGCGCTTTTCTTGCACCTGGTGCCAGGCATTCATAACCCCTTGATGATAAACGGTGAAAAAACCGGCCCTCTCAGCCCACCTTTTACCTTATATTACCACTTCGATAAAGCGCTGGTGCCGTTCCTGCTGTTCGCCTGCCTGCCAACGTTATTTTCCGCCGATAGCGGCCAGCGCGTTGGCAAAGCGGGCTGGATAGCCTTGTTGATCAGCATGGCCGCGTTATTGCTGTTGGCCGTCACGCTAGGCAGGCTGAAGATAGAGTGGCATACCCCATCCTGGCTCTTACAGTATGCCATGGCCAATCTGTTCTTCACCTGTATGGCTGAAGAGGCACTGTTTCGCGGTTACCTGCAACAACGTCTCAGCCAGTGGCTAAGTGCCTGGCCAGCGTTGATTATCACAGCGCTAATATTCGGCACAGCGCACCTGGCTGGCGGCATGTGGATGGTGATGTTCGCCACACTGGCCGGTTTAATTTATGGCCTGGCCTGGATGTGGAGTGGTCGGCTGTGGGTGCCGACCCTGTTCCATTTCGGGCTTAACTTGGCTCACCTGTTGTTCTTCACCTTTCCATGGTATCAACAGCCATAAACCTCAGCCCTGAGAACGAAGTATCAATGCCCCTGTAGCATGAGATTTTTATAAATACTTACCTTTGTACCCATTTTGTCTGTTGGTGTTTACCTTTCCTTATTCCAAAGTGCGCACTAAAATCAGTGCTATACCCTAAATAATTCGAGTTGCAAAAAGGCGGCAGATCCCCAGGCGCTTACCCCCATAAGTGACTGGGGTGATTGAGAAAAGCTAACGCCCAAGCAACGTGAAGTATGACGGGTATACCGTGATAAGCACAACGTCTAGTATGACGTCACATTTTTCGGCCAATGCTGGCCCATCAATAGCTTAAGGAATATTTATGCGTTTGATTACTGCATTTCCATTATTGGTTCTGGGAAGCTTCATGCTGAGTACTAACCTGATGGCAGCCGATACGGCGGTGAAAACGCCTTCTCCGGCGCAGGCGGCCCAGCAAAAACGTATGACCGATTGCAACCATCAAGCTTCCACCAAATCGCTGAAAGGCGAAAACCGCTCTACCTTTATGAGCACCTGTCTGAAGGCTAAAAGCTCCTCCACTGTGGGCAAATCCTTGACCCCGCAGCAGCAAAAAATGAAAGACTGTAATGCTGATGCCAAAGCCAAAAGCCTGAAAGGCAATGAGCGTAAAACCTTTATGAGCGCCTGCCTGAAGAAATCAGCCTGATTTTTTCCATACCAGGGTGCGGCGAGATAAAGCTTCGCCGCGCCTCTTCTTCCAGCCCCTCCCACCTGATCGATTCAGCTTTTCCTCGGCCCCCCCCTTACTTTGCAGCGATAAATTGGCTATGGTGAAACGCTATCCATTGCCGAGGCCCAGGCAGCGGCAATATAATGATTTTCGTTATTATTGAACTGTCAGATTATTGAGGAGTTAAGCTATGGCTGTAACTAAGCTGGTTCTTGTGCGTCACGGCGAAAGCCAGTGGAACAACGAAAATCGCTTCACCGGTTGGTATGATGTTGATTTGTCCGATAAAGGCCGTGCTGAAGCGAAAGCAGCAGGCAATTTGTTGAAAGACGAAGGTTTTTCTTTCGATTTTGCCTATACCTCCGTACTGAAGCGTGCGATCCACACCCTGTGGCATATCCTCGACGAGCTGGACCAAGCCTGGCTACCCAGTGAAAAATCCTGGAAGCTGAACGAGCGTCACTATGGCGCTCTACAAGGCCTGAACAAGGCAGAAACCGCTGAGAAATATGGCGATGAACAGGTCAAACAATGGCGTCGTGGTTTCGCTGTGACCCCGCCAGAACTGACTAAAGAAGACGAACGCTACCCAGGCTACGATCCGCGCTACAGTGCGCTCACTGAGCAAGAGCTGCCGCTAACCGAAAGCTTGGCGCTGACCATCGATCGCGTTATTCCATATTGGAACGAAGAGATCTTGCCACGCATCAAGAGCGGTGAGCGCGTTATCGTGGCGGCTCACGGCAACTCGCTGCGCGCACTGGTGAAATACCTGGATAACCTGAGCGAGGATGAGATCCTTGAGCTGAACATCCCAACCGGAGTGCCATTGGTGTATGAGTTCGATGACAACTTTAAGCCAATCAAGCGCTACTATTTGGGCAATGCCGACGAAATCGCCGCTAAAGCGGCTGCCGTGGCAAACCAGGGTAAGGCGAAATAATTTTTATCCGTTGATGTGACAAAAAGTCCAGTGAAAATGGACTGCACCCCATTCAGTTGGACAGTCCAGATTAAGCGGCTTTCAGGGACTGGGTTCGGTATTCTAGCGAACTCAGGCCTTTGGGTTTCAGACTGATTCGTTCGGTGTTGTAGTCATGGAGGTATTCCGCCATCGCTTGCTTCAATTCATCGATACTGCCGAACTCGTTAAGATGATTTCAGCGTACCAAACCCTATAGGGCCAGGAGCGCTTCCCTATCGTGAGTGCCGGTGTGTATTCCAGCTCACCTACACTTATCAGGCAGAAAGCCCGGCGTTAAAGAGCCAATCGTTGATATGGCGCTGGGTTCGCGATACAGCAACAACGCTTAAAATCGGTATCAACAGGGTTATTCGCACGTTAAAAAACTCGCGCTGAAGCGAATAGTACACGCCTCAAAAGAGTGGTTCGCAAAACTCTCTGCTTCTCACGTTCTATTGCGCTACATGAAAAAGCCATCGCTTCCTTTACTGAAAAACACAGGTTCTACTAATTAGATGCCTCCCCCTCTGCCGCTAAAATAAAAAACGCCCGATGAGACTCATCGGGCGTTATAAGGCTGAAAAGTGTCAACCTATAGTAGGACTAGCCAGGCACAAAACAAGTAGAAACATCAGCCACGGCGGCGCGCTTTCACTGCCGCCGCCAGTTCCCGCAGCACGGTCTCAGTATCTTGCCAACCGATGCAAGCGTCGGTCACGCTTTTGCCGTAAACCAATGGTTCGCCGCTTTCCAAACTCTGATTGCCTTCCACCAGATGGCTTTCAATCATCACACCGATAATCGCTTTTTCACCACCAGCGATCTGGCCGCAAACATCGGCATTCACGTCAAGCTGCTTCTTAAACTGCTTGCTGCTGTTGGCGTGGCTGAAATCGATCATCACCTGCGCCGTCAACCCTGCTTTGGTCAGGCCATCTTTGACCTCTTTGACATGCGCTGCACTGTAGTTCGGTTCTTTACCGCCGCGCAGGATGATATGACAGTCGCCGTTACCGCTGGTGTTAACGATCGCCGAATAGCCCCACTTGGTCACCGACAGGAAGCAATGCGGGGCGCTGGCCGCGTTGATGGCGTCAATCGCCACCTTGATGGTGCCATCGGTGCCATTTTTGAAGCCGACCGGGCAAGACAGGCCGGAAGCCAGCTCACGGTGCACCTGAGATTCGGTCGTGCGTGCGCCGATGGCCCCCCAACTCATCAGATCTGCCAGGTACTGCGGGGTAATCATATCAAGGAACTCGCCAGCAGTTGGCAAGCCGCTATCGTTGATTCCCAGCAGCAATTTACGCGCCAAACGCAGGCCATCGTTGATATGAAAGCTGCTATCCATCTGCGGATCGTTAATCAGCCCTTTCCAACCCACGGTAGTTCGCGGCTTTTCAAAGTAAACGCGCATCACCACTTCCAACTCGCCGTTCAGCTCTTCGCGCAGAGTTAGCAGGCGTGCCGCATATTCCCTGGCCGCTTGAGTATCATGAATAGAGCATGGACCGATCACCACTAGCAGGCGATCATCGCTGCTGCGGAGGATATTATGAATGGCGCTACGCGCTTGCGATACCGTCTCTACCGCGCGTTCAGTGGCCGGAAACTTCTCTAACAGAGCAACCGGTGGCAAGAGTTCCTTGATTTCGTTAATGCGTAAGTCGTCGTTTTGGTAATTCATTGCTTTTCCATTGGTATAGAAGGGTATTTCATAGTGCATAGATCCCACCAATCTAGCCTATGTGAACGGCACTATAAATCACCTTTGCCGAACGGCCAAATTAAGCTGTTTTATCGGCATCGGCTTATCCATCACGCATGCATCATCACTAGATATCAGGAGGGGGCAAAATGCCCCCTTTGCATAAATTATTGTGCGGAAGATAACGGGCAGGAATCATTCTGGCGGGCGCTTTTGATCCACAGCCAAGAGCCGTTGAGGGCGATCAGGGTCAGGATGATGTATTCCAGCGCCATCGCGTAGACGCCCTGATAGGCGAAAATAGCTACGCTGATCACGTCGATCACTACCCATAGCAGCCAGTTCTCGACATATTTTCGCGTCATGAGGATCATCGCCACGATAGACAACACCGTCATCGCTGAATCCCAAAACGGGAAGGCATCCGGCTGCAAGGCCGGTATCTGCACACTGATCCCCAGCGCCTGCATCATCGCTACCGCAATCTGCGTGAGCCAAGCAAACACGCGGTCGATATTAACCGCCATCAGGGCAATGCCGCTGGTACCCACTGCTGCCCATACTAGCGCCTTCGGCAGCGACAACCAGCGGATGTGCAGCACAGCCTGATGGTTGTGCGTCTGACGGCTCCAAGCATACCAGCCATAGATATTGGCACCAAAGAAGAACAGTTGCAGCAACAGGCTGGCATAGAGCTGGATTTGGAAGAAAATCACCGCGAACAACGTGACGTTAATCAGGCCGAACAGGTAATTGATGATCTTTTCTTTGCTGGCGCACCAAATGCATAACAGACCAAACAGTGTGCCGACAGCTTCAATCCACGATAAATCGTAACCGCCCACACCGAGGGGGATATGCACCAATATATTGCCGGTACTAAAGAAACTCATGCAGTGTTCCTCATTAAATTAAACGGTTAAGCGTTCCCTTTGGCCTATATGCTCAACTGGGCGGCAAAATCCAGCATACGATTCAGGGGGACTAGCGCCTTTTTACGCAGCGTAGCGTCTATCTGTATCTCATGCTCAATACCCCCCTGCTCCAGGCTTTCGGCGATAGCCTTCAGGCCGTTCATCGCCATCCACGGGCAATGCGCACAACTGCGGCAGCTCGCTCCTTCACCGACTGTCGGTGCCTCAAACAACTCTTTGTCCGAGCAAGCCTGCTGCATCTTGTAAAAAATACCGCGATCTGTGGCCACAATCAGCCGTTTATTCGGCAACGTTTTCGCTGCTTGGATCAGTTGACTGGTTGATCCTACGGCATCGGCCAGTTCGACCACCGCCTGTGGCGACTCTGGATGCACCAATATCGCCGCGTTGGGGTACAGCGCCTTCATATTCCTCAGTGCCTGAGTTTTAAACTCATCATGAACAATACAGGAGCTTTGCCAACATAGTACATCGGCCCCGGTCTGCTTCTGCACATAGCCGCCGAGATGGCGATCCGGCGCCCAGATGATTTTCTCACCCAGGCTGTCGAGATGTTCAATCAGCTCAACGGCAATGCTGGAGGTCACAACCCAGTCGGCGCACGCTTTGACCGCCGCCGAAGTATTAGCGTAGACCACTACGGTGCGATCGGGGTGACTATCGCAAAATGCGCGAAACGCTTCTTCCGGGCAGCCCAGATCCAGCGAGCATTCGGCGTGCAATGTTGGCATCAGCACCTTTTTTTCCGGGCTGAGGATCTTGGCGGTTTCCCCCATAAAACGCACCCCAGCGACTAACAGCGTCGAAGCCGGATGCGCGCTGCCAAAGCGTGCCATCTCCAGCGAATCCGCCACACAGCCGCCAGTTTCTTCCGCCAGTGCCTGAATTTCCGGGTCGGTATAATAGTGGGCAACCATCACCGCGTTATGCTTCTTGAGCAAGGTTTTAATCCGCTCGCGGTAGTACAGCGTAGCCGCAACGTCCAACGGAACCGGTTTGGGTGGGAAGGGATATCCATTGGCATCAAACATTTCACTCATCACTACAATCTCATGCTAGGCTGGGCGCTTTCGGCTGTACTCCCCCGCACAACACCCATTTGTTTTATATACTAAACAAAATAACTAAAATTGTGCGATAAGTCCGCAGATATTTTCATATATGCGCAAGAATATTTAATTTATTAAATGCTAATAAACGGCAATATGCCAGGAGAGGTGTTTGATGCAGAGATAGCAATAAACGTGGATTTCACGTTCAATCACTTTTTAGCGTGGTGGATTATGCCAGATAGCTCGGCCTTCAAGGCCATCACTGGAGGATGCTATCCTTGCCGATTTCACGTCTTTTTTCATTTTGGAATTGGTGGGTCGTGCAGGATTCGAACCTGCGACCAATTGATTAAAAGTCAACTGCTCTACCAACTGAGCTAACGACCCGCAGAAATGGTGGGTGATGACGGACTCGAACCGCCGACCCCCTCCGTGTAAAGGAGATGCTCTACCAACTGAGCTAATCACCCACTGTCTGGTTATGGCTACTTCTTCAGAAAGTGACATACGTACAAAATTATTTGCCCTTTGGCATTATCACTAGGTGATATTATTGTTGCTGATGCCACTTCTTTTTTCATTTCTAAACTGGTGGGTCGTGCAGGATTCGAACCTGCGACCAATTGATTAAAAGTCAACTGCTCTACCAACTGAGCTAACGACCCAATTTCTTTGCTGCTTTAACACCGGGCAAGATGTCTTGGCAACGGCGGCATATATTACTAATTTATCTTTTTAGCGCAACCTAAATTTTTGATTAATAGGTTTAACTGCTTGTTCTTCAGACGACCAGCCCAAAAATCGGTCAGTCTGGCTAATTTTCAGGCGGCTTTCCCCTTGTTAACCGGCTACGCGACTTTTCGCCAGTGCGGCCGCCGCGCTGGTTGGATACTGTTTAATTACCTGCTGGAACACGGCTTTGGCTTTATCAGCCTGCCCTTTTTCCTGCATGATGATACCTACTTTGTACATGGCATCCGGCGCTTTAGGTGACTTTGCGTAATTCTTCACCACCACCGCAAAATAGTAGGCCGCATCATCTTTTTTACCTTTGTTGTAAAACAACTGACCCAGCCAATAATTGGCATTAGGCTGGTAGGTAGATTTTGGGTACTGTTTTACGAAGGACTGAAAAGCAGAGATCGCTGGGTCATACTGTTTTTTTTCCAGTGCCAAAGAAACAGCGGTATTGTAGTCGCTGTTTTCATCCCCTTGGTTGGGGGGTACCACAGACGTGCTGGTGCTGCCGTTAGAGGTGCCAGCTACTGCTGCCTCGTCTGTAACTCCCCCCACCTGAGCACTGCCCTGGCTGAGGTTATCCATCTGTTGATAGATTTGCCTCTGGCGCTCGACCACTTGGTTTAATTGATATTGATTTTCCTGAATCTGCCCGCGCAAGGCGTCAATATCATGCTGATTTTCAGAGAGTTGTTGCTGGAGTTGGTTTAAAAGCTGGCCCTGAGCATTGCTGATGCGCTCAAGCAAGGTGACGCGCTCTTCAAGCGAACCGGAACCCACATGACTGATTGGCGCTTGGGCAGCAGCGGCCCATGGAGCCGCTACGCCAATCAGCAACGACAGACTGAACACATGACATCTGAAGTTACTATTCATACGATTTTCTTAGTAAACTAGAACGGCACGGCGGTTTTTAGCATAAGCCGCTGCGTCGTGACCCAGTACGGCTGGTTTTTCTTTGCCGTAGGAAACGATAGAGATCTGGTCAGCTAAAACGCCTTTTCCCTGCAAGTACATTTTAACCGAGTTAGCACGACGCTCGCCCAGAGCGATGTTGTATTCCGGCGTACCACGTTCGTCCGCGTGGCCTTCAACAGTCACTTTGTAAGACGCGTTATTACGTAAGAACGTCGCATGTGCGTCCAACATCTGAGCAAAATCAGCGCTGACGTCATACTTGTCGAGGCCGAAGTATACCGTGTTTTCCTTTTGCAGTTCTTGCATCTGCAAACGCGCTTGCTCTTCAGAAGACAGGTTGCTGCTGCCGTTTTCTATGCCAGTGCCAGCCCCCATCCCAGATTGATCGTCGTTTGCGCTTTTGTTAGAACTACAAGCTGCTACAGCCAGAACGGGCAATGCCAGCAGAAGCGCTTTCAGCACTTTATTCAATTGCATTTCTTTGATCCTCTTATAGTTTGCCATACATATTGGCACATGCATCACAGATGCGGCGACCAGGCAGGGGATTTGACCTGTCCATCAGTTGCCGGAAGACGCGCTTTAAAACGCCCATCAGTTGATACCAGTTGCAACACGGAACCCATACCTTGCATGGAACTATAGATAACCATAGTGCCGTTTGGCGCAATACTAGGCGTTTCGTCAAGGAGAGTGCCGGTTAATACTTGAACGGCTCCCGAACCAAGATCTTGTTTGGCGATATGCTGAACTCCATTATTGGAACTCACCATCACCAGAAATTTACCATCGGAACTGACCTTAGCGTTCTGATTCTGAGAGCCTTCCCATGTCAGTCGCTGCGACGCTCCGCCGCTAGCACTGATCTTGTAAATTTGCGGACGGCCCCCCTGATCGGAAGTATAGGCCAGCGTCTGACCATCCGGGAACCAGGCTGGCTCGGTGTTGTTGCTACGACCATCGGTGATTTGCGTCATCTGGCCGGAACCGAGGTTCATCACGTACAGGTTCAGGCTACCGCTCTTGGACAGCGCAAACGCCAGGCGGCTGCCATCCGGGGAGAACGCCGGCGCACCGTTGTGACGCGGGAACGCGGCGATCTGGCTGATTGCCCCGTTAGCTAAAGTTTGCACCACCAGCGCCGAGCGGCCGCTTTCGAAGGTCACGTAGGCCAGCTTGCTACCATCCGGTGACCACGCTGGTGACATCAGCGGCTCAGGAGAGCGGTGCACCACAAACTGGTTGTAGCCATCATAGTCTGCTACACGTAGTTCGTAGGGAAATTTCCCGCCGTTGGTCTGCACTATGTAGGCGATACGCGTGCGGAAAGCCCCCTTAGTGCCGATCAGCTTTTCAAATACTTCGTCGCTGGCAGTATGTGCAGAATAGCGCAACCATTGTTGGGTCACTTTAAACTGGTTCTGTGCCAATACGCTGCCTGGGGAACCTGAGGTATCCACCAATTGATAAGAGATCAGGTAACTACCGTCTGCGCCAGGTTGCACCTGGCCGACAACTACAGCATCAATGCCCAGTGCAGTCCAGGCCGCTGGCGTCACTTCAGATGCGGTGGTGGGTTGCTGCGGCATGCGTGCCACATCAATCGGGGTGAATTTGCCGCTGTTGCGCAAGTCTGCGCCGACAATCTTGCCAATATCTTCTGGAGGCGTGCCAGAACCAGCCCACTTAAACGGCACCACAGCAATCGGACGAGCAGAATCGACCCCTTGGGTAATTTCAATGCGAACTTCCGCGTGAAGAACGGAAGCCCACAGTATTAAAAAGCCTAGCGCTACTCGAAATGCTTGCTTCATCTCATCTCCCTTATCCAAGCAGAATGCCTGCGATAAATTAGCAGAATTTTAATAACCCAACGCAAACAAAGCTGCATAATCTCTATTGGTTACCATTAGGCGGTGCTCCGTCATTGACCCTGGCACCATAGCAAACCCAAAAGCCGGTAATCAAGGCGAAGGGGCGGGCCTATGTCCAAAACCGATAACACCGAGTACCGGATTTTGGGACGCGACCCGCAGGGCTTAGGGCCATTTGGGCGCGCATCTAAGTGACGATCCGCTGATTTTTGGCCCCCCTCCTGGCCCGCGCCTTGCTACGTGTGAAAAATGACCACCAGCGGCGCTCACGAACCATTGAGGGACACAGCCTAGTATATCCCTGTAGCATCGCTGTGTTAATCGGGCGTTATTGCGGCTTAAATCCCAATGTAAAATTTTTAAAATGCTGATAAACGGCATCGCTTGGCGGTTTAGGCATCTGTGCCAGCTTAGCAGCAGAGACTGCCGCCTGACACAGCGCTGGATCGCCGCCTACCTCCTGCACGCTGATCAGCAAGCCATCCGGTGCCAGCTTGATGCGCAGATCACAGGTTTTGCCGGTGAACGAACCGGGGTCATAAAACTTGCTTTGGATCGCGCCCTGAATCTGCCCCATATAACCGTTGATATCCGCACCGCTAGCTCCTGCGGCCTTGGCATTACCCTGCCCCGCAGGCTTGCCGTCCCCCTTCTGTTTGCCCCCCTCTTCGGGCGCGTTCTTGCCGTCCGACAGGCCATCAAACAGATCATCGACTTCTGCGGACTGCTTTGCGGCAGCAGCTTTCTTCTTGGCTTGCGCTGCGGCTTTTTGTTCTGCGGCGTTCTTGGCTTCTTCCGCCCGTTTCCTGGCTTCGGCTTTCTTCTGCGCCTCGGCCTGCGCTAGGGCAAGTTTATCAGCCTCTGCTTTGGCTTTCGCCGCTGCGACTTCCGCAACCTTTTGCTGTTCTTTGGCCTCTGCCGCTGCTTTCTGCTGTTCCGCCAGCATTTTGGCCTGCTGCGCGGTTTTTTCTTGCATCGCCAGACGTTCTTTTTCCAGCGCTTTCAGGCGTTGCTGTTCCGCCGCCTGCTTCTGTTGAAGTTCCTCGGCCTGCTGCTGCACTTTTTTCTGACGCAGTTTCTCGGCACGCTGTGCGTCATTGCTCTGCTGCTGCTGGCGGTTGTATTGCTCCACCACGGCATTAGGATCGACCATTACCGCGCCGACAACGGAACCATCACCGCCACCGCCGCCAGCACTCATGATGTTTTCCTGCAACGATCCCCAAATCAGAAGGGCAATCAGTATCAAATGCAGCACGACCGAAACAATAACGGCACGATTAAGTTTATCGTTTTGCTCAGTTGCCTTTACCAAAATAAGTTCCCAAAACTGCTGTTGCTTATACGGGGTTCCTGAGCCACAGCACAGGAACCAGGTGCCATACGTTACGATCAAATTGGCTGAGTCATCAGCCCCACGGACGTTACACCCACCTGATGGAGAATATTCAATGCCTTGATAATTTCATCATAAGGAACATCCTTCGCCCCGCCGATCAAAAAGACCGTTTTCGGATTGGCTACCAAGCGTGATTTGGCTTCGGCTGCCACCTGCTCCGGTGGCAGCAATGCCATACGCTGGTGATCCATCACCAGGGTATATTGACCCACACCGGAAACTTCAAGGATCACCGGCAGATTATCAGCGCTGGACACTGTTTTGGAATCGGCGGCATCCGGTAGCTCAACCTCCACGCTCTGCGTGATAATTGGCGCGGTTGCCATAAAGATCAGCAGCAGCACCAGCAGCACATCAAGCAGAGGAACGATGTTAATTTCGGACTTCAGTTCGCGCCGATGGCGTCCAGGTATTCTCGCCATGCTACCCCCTACTTATTTGCTGTCGCTGGAGAAAGCCTGACGGTGCAGAATAGCGGTGAACTCTTCCATAAAGTTGCCGTAATTTTGCTCAAGTTTGTTGACACGTTGGTTGAGGCGGTTATAGGCCATCACAGCTGGGATCGCAGCGAAAAGTCCGATCGCGGTGGCGATCAACGCTTCGGCAATACCCGGTGCCACCATCTGCAACGTAGCCTGCTTCACCGCACCCAGTGCGATAAAGGCGTGCATGATCCCCCACACGGTGCCAAACAGACCAATATACGGGCTGATCGAACCAACGGTGCCGAGGAACGAAATATGGTTTTCCAACGCTTCCAGTTCGCGGTTCATTGAGATGCGCATCGCTCGCAATGCCCCTTCAATAACCGACTCCGGCGCATGCTGGTTGGCACGGTGCAAACGGGCAAACTCTTTAAAACCCGCATAGAAAATCTGTTCTGAGCCAGTCAAGCTATCGCGACGCGCCTGGCTCTCCTGGTACAGACGGGAAAGCTCGACACC
The DNA here is from genome assembly GCF_000821185.2 of Serratia symbiotica. Lineage (NCBI taxonomy): Bacteria > Pseudomonadati > Pseudomonadota > Gammaproteobacteria > Enterobacterales > Yersiniaceae > Serratia > Serratia symbiotica. The sequence goes on from NZ_CP050855.1 coordinate 1,893,719, forward strand.
AGACCAGAATTTGTCTTCAAAGGCTTCGGCGTCGCGCGTTGCCGCATTAAGGATGCGCGTGCGCTGGATGATGATCGCCCAGGAGGCTACCGAGAAGCATATTAAAATCAGCATGATAAGCTTAACCAGTAGGCTCGCTTTCAAGAATAAATCTAGGATGTTCATGTCAGTCACTGCTTAACTCCGCGACAATAGACTTAGGAAGCGCTCTCGGCTTCATTAGGTGTGGATCAACACATGCAATCAATACATTGGCTTGGCTCAGCAGAGTTCCGTCTGAGTTGACAATGCATTGAGCAAACATGAGAGAAGCCGCGCGGATAACAGTGATTTCACTCTGCACTTCCAGTTGTTCGTCGAGACGAGCCGGAGCCAGGTAATCCACCGCCATACGCCGGACAACGAAAGCGACATGTTGACTGAGCAGTTGCTGTTGATGAAAGTTATGCTGACGCAGCATCTCAGTGCGCGCTCTTTCAAAAAAAGCAACATAACGGGCGTGATAGACCACACCACTGGCATCGGTATCCTCGTAGTAAACACGAACCGGCCATCGAAACAACATATTACTCACTCTGACTCTATTTCCCGATAATGCGATTTAACGCTGTTACTATACGCAAGACGGATCGGGTTGGAAATGGGGGTAAGTTAGAATGAAAATAATTATGGGCTGCATTAGCCTATCACATGGGGATATCACGGAGATTATAAAGAAACGTAAAGTAATCCTGCACACAAAACCACAATGGCAGGAAGTGGCGCGAAAAGAGCACGCCAGAAATTACGCTGCGGCCGAAAGCCGAAGCCATGGATCACGCCGGTACACACTGCCCAAATAAGCAGCAGCCCTTGCCAAATCTCCAGCGAGCTGGTTTTGGCGGCAAAACGCGTTGGTTGCCAAAAAATGCAACCCGCCAAAATCAGCGCTAACGCCAGTGAAAGGGCCCGAATGAGGCCCTTGTCAGTGATGGCGTACAACTTATCAGCCAGTGACCAACCCATCACTTGCCATCTTGCTGCGTTTTAGTCACTTCACTTTGCTCAAGCGCCAGTGCCGTAATGATGCCAAAGGCGCAAGCCAGCAGCGTTCCGAGAATCCAGGCAAAATACCACATGGTTTAGATCCTTATCCTTAGTACAGCGAATGCTTGTGGTTTTCGATGTAGTTCTTGTCGAGGCGGCCAAACATTTTGTAGTACGACCAACTGGTGTACGCCAGAACGATAGGCAAGATGATCAACGCGACAATGGTCATCACTTTCAGCGTCAACAGGCTAGAAGTGGCATCCCACATGGTCAGACTGACGCCAGGTACCGTGCTTGAAGGCATCACGAACGGGAACATAGTGATCCCGGTGGTGAGGATCACACAGGTAATGGTCAGCGACGAGGTGATAAATGCCAGCGCCCCTTTTTCCAAACGCAAGAACAGTACGGTAAACAGCGGTAGCACCACACCCAGCACAGGCAACGCCCACAACAGCGGATAGGTGTTGAAGTTGATCAACCAGGCACCAGCCTGATGTGCCACTGCTTTACGTAGTGGGTTGGATTCCGCCATGGTATCCAGCGCTGAGGTCACCACGTAACCGTCGATACCTTTCATCAACCAGATACCCGCAAGCAGGAAGCACAGCGCCATCATCAGCGTAGCGATCTGAGCCGCCACACGCGAACGCAGGTAAATCTCACCAGTAGTGCGCATTTGTAGATAGGTCGCGCCCTGAGTCACCAACATGGTCAGGCTGACAATGCCTGCCAACAGGCCAAACGGATTCAGCAGTTGGAAGAAGTTTCCGGTGTAGAACAGACGCATATACTCATCTATATGGAACGGCACGCCCTGTAGCAAATTACCGAACGCCACGCCAAACACCAATGCTGGTACAAAGCTGCCGATAAAGATGCCCCAGTCCCACATGTTGCGCCAGCGTCTGCACTCTAACTTGGAACGGTAGTCGAAACCGAGCGGGCGGAAGAATAAGGCAGCCAACACCAGGATCATGGCAACGTAGAAGCCAGAGAAGGCGGCGGCGTAGACCATGGGCCAAGCGGCAAATAACGCGCCACCAGCGGTGACCAGCCAAACCTGGTTGCCATCCCAGTGCGGAGCGATGGCGTTAATCATTATCCGACGCTCAGTATCGGTTTTACCGATGATGGGCACCAAAATACCCACGCCCATGTCAAAACCATCGGTGATAGCGAAGCCGATTAGCAGTACGCCAACCAGAGCCCACCAAATAAACCGCAGTACTTCATAGTCAAACATATCGTGGACTCCTGTTTAGCGTGCTTCCTGCACGGCGGCAGTCGGTTGTTCAAAATGGTAGCGGCCAGTTTTCAGGCTGCTTGGCCCCAGACGCACAAACTTGAACATCAGGTACATTTCAGCCACCAAGAACAGGGTGTACAAGCCACAGATCAGCCCCATTGAGAACAGAATGTCACCCGCTGTCAGTGAAGAGTTGGCGATCGCAGTCGGCAGCACCTCACCAATCGCCCAAGGCTGGCGGCCATATTCCGCCACAAACCAACCGGATTCTATGGCGATCCAGGGCAGCGGTAAGCCATATAATGCCGCACGATGTAGCCATTTCTTTTGCCCGATGCGGCTGCGGATCACGTTCCAGAATGACAGACCGATAATCAACAGCATGAGTACGCCACAGGCCACCATAATACGGAAGGCGAAGTACAGCGGTGCTACGCGTGGAATAGAGTCTTTGGCCGCCAGTTGGATCTGCGCTTGCGTTGCGTCGGTGACGTTTGGGGTATAGCGCTTCAACAGCATGCCGTAGCCCAAATCCTGCTTGGTTTTATTGAACTCGTCACGCACGTCAGGCTCGGTATTACCGCTGCGCAACTCTTCCAGCAACTGGTAAGCTTTCATGCCATTGCGGATACGCACTTCGTGCTGCGCCATCAGATCCTTCAGGCCAGCGATCTGGGTATCCGTGGAACGGGTGGCGATCAGGCCAAGCGCATACGGGATCTGAATCGAGTAGGCGTTCTCCATTTTATCCTGATTCGGGATGCCAAATAGGGTAAAGGAAGCCGGAGCCGGCTGGGTATCCCATTCTGCTTCGATAGCGGCCAGTTTGGTTTTCTGCACGTCGCCCATTTCGTAACCGGATTCATCACCCAGCACGATAACAGACAGAATCGCCGCCATACCGAAGCTGGCAGCAATAGCGAAAGAACGCTTGGCAAAGGCGACATCGCGCCCCTTTAGCAGATAGTAGGAGCTGATGCCCAACACAAACATAGCACCACAGGTGTAGCCGGCTGCCACCGTGTGAACGAACTTCACCTGCGCAACCGGGTTCAGTACCAGTTGGGAGAAACTGACCATTTCCATGCGCATGGTTTCAAAATTGAAGTCGGAGGCGATCGGGTTCTGCATCCAGCCGTTGGCGACCAGTATCCACAATGCAGACAGGTTGGAGCCGAGGGCCACAAACCAGGTGACCGCCATGTGCTGCACTTTGCTCAGACGATCCCAGCCGAAGAAGAATAGGCCGACCAGCGTTGACTCAAGAAAGAACGCCATCAGACCTTCGATAGCCAGTGGGGCACCGAAAATATCTCCGACGTAATGGGAGAAGTAAGACCAGTTAGTCCCAAACTGGAACTCCATGGTCAAACCGGTGGCCACCCCCAGAGCAAAGTTAATTGCAAATAACTTGCCCCAGAATTTGGTCATGTCTTTATAGATTTGTTTGCCTGACAGTACATATACCGTTTCCATAATTGCCAGCAAAAACGCCATACCCAGCGTTAGTGGAACAAATAAGAAATGGTACATTGCCGTTAAAGCAAACTGTAAGCGCGATAGTTCGACAATATCAAACATCTTGACTCTTGCTCCTAACAGAAAGGCTCCAGCATGGGGTCATTGGTATGGCGTTTTCAAAGCCGCCTGTAATGCCTACAGTGAATGCCCTTAAACACAACAAATTTGATCCAGCTTTTCCGCTTTCTAGCATTCCCTCAGCACAAAACTACACCGACCAAGGCCAAGCATACCAAAAAACCGATAACAGGTAACAAATACAACAAGATCAACCACCCACAATCACAACATAGGTGATACTCGCCCAATCCCACACAATAAATAGGTTTTGGTGTGGTGTGGATTAGGCTTTTGATTCAAAACCAAACTTCAGCCAAATGAGGTCATCTGGCGTCATTTGATTCGCCACAATTTAATCCTATCGGCATTTTATTTCTATATTCACCCGCGCATTCCTCCTGTTTTTTTTAAGTTCATGTTGCTCAATGGTTTAATTGTTTTTTAATTATGATTCAGTGTTATTTAAGTGTAATTATAAAAAACAATATCGCACTTCTGGTGATTTTTTAGTGAAATAACTATAGTCTAAAATTCGAGTTGCAGTAAGGCGGCAATGCAGCGATAAATCGGTCGGAAACCAGTTTGAACAGCACTTGCGCTAGGTCTCAGACTGAACCTCAGGGATGAGGTTTATTAATCCCCAGGCGCTTACACTAGTAAGTGAATGGGGTGAGCCAGGAAAGCTAATGCACAGGTAATTTGAAGTATGACGGGTATAACGTTTTATTTGCCACAAACAGTGATGCGGCTTTAACCCATTGCACCCCATGCCACTAAAGGCGCTTAACAGTTTTTGATCCTCCAGCCGTAAAAACTGATGGGTGATTCGCGGGTGGGTAATACGCTGTGGTTACTGCATCATGCAAGTTCAAGCGCTGCCAGAAGCTCTGGTCGGCGTTGCCCGACAACGGATAGCCGTCCGCTAGCGCCGTCTTCACCATTATCTGACGACGCTGCGCCACACTTAGATGGGGCAATGGCGCTTCCAGCAGCATTTCAGCTCCCTGCGGCACCATCATCACTGCTGGCGACACCCGTTTGGCCGGTAGATTGTAGGTCAGGGTAAAGCGATAAAAGGTTTGCATTGATGCCACTACGTAAGGATCGTCTTTTAGCGGTACCTGTGCACAGGCACGCAACGACATTCCGCACTCCTTCTCTAGTGCCATGCGCAACTGTGTCTTAGCCATTTTGAACAGGGTGCGGTACTGCGGATCATTCAGGTAATGCGCCACATTACGCTGCGCTATCATACGTGAACCAATGATATCCAGTGGGTAGTGCACACCGAGCACGATGCGCGAATAGCCGTAGCGCGCTGCGCGATCCAAAAGCGGAACAAAGCGTTCCGGCACCATCTCAGCCAGCAACAGGGCATCGGTATAGCCGGTATTGGTATGACCACTGGGGAACGAACCGCCATCGGCGATGTACCGATGGCTATCTTTCACTACCGCATCGTCCGGCACCAGATGAATTCTGTTATCAGGGATCAGGAACGGACGTTGGTAGCCGAAGTACTTTTTCGCTTCACGGGTACTGACTTCACTAGCCTTGATCAGTGCAGCCACCTTATTCAGTTCGCCTTTCTCATAAGCACGGATAAATGCCTGACCAAGACGTGGCCCTAACGCATCAGCGAGGAAAAAGAGATAATTCTGTCCTTCAGCATCTATCAGCGCCTGCTGTCGCAGCCCGTCTGTCGCACTAAGGTTAATACTCTCTACCGCTGCCAAGTTCTGTTGCAACGTGTGGGCTGGCAGCTTACTAAAAGCACCTAACAGCGCAATGCCTGCTTGCTGCTGGTCTTTTTTGCCAAAATCGTAACCGGCAGACTGTATCCAATCTTTGTTTGCCAGCACCTTACCCTGCTTAGCCGATGCAAGCTGGCTACGGGTCAGCGTACCTCTTACCCCTTTTATTGCGTCAATCAGCGAATGTTGCAGCTGTTTTTCTAGCGCAACGAAAGCGGTGCTACTGCTCGCCATGGTGGTTTCAGTAGCCATCGCCGCCACCTGCGGCAGGTCGGCCGCGTTTTTTGCTTGGGTGGATAAACTAACCAGCAGCGTAGCAGTCAGTAATGTGAAACGAGTGCGCATAAATCATCCTTTTTTCATCGAGAAGTTAACCATGCTGGTAGCCAAGCTAAACGAAAAATATGACATTTCTATGGCGATATATATCCGTTTCACCTTGGGCTGCAAACGGTGGGAAGTTGAACACCAAGAGCTTGAATGGCTATGTAAATACCAGTGGAATGCAGGTATGACTTGCATTTTTGTCGATGCTAACCTGGCTGCTGAACAGCATCCTCATCTCACTCAGGCTATTGAGGCTAACCGTAACAGCCAAATCACCTACCAGTGCTTTTGAACTGGTCATGCCACGCGCCCGTAACGGCACTTTTGCCGCAGCGGTGAAAAGACTTGTATGACCTCCGTGTCTCCATCACCACGATTAGCGCCATCACCGAAAGTTATTCGGCGCTTGAAGCACCGACAGCGGTAGAGTCCTTAGTCTGGCGGGATGCGATCCACTCTACTGAAAACAGTTGGCTGAAGCCGTTTTATCAGGGGGTAATGGATGTGCAAGAAAAAGGACAATGCCAATCCAAAGTGGGAACGTGACATTGCCCTGGTAAGCGATTTATTTTGAGAACTGCCTCGACAAACGTGATGATGGTGTTGTGACTTTTAACTAGCCCCAAAATTATGAACGCGTTCTAGGCGACCAAAAAGATCAAGATATGTGGCTGCACTCGCCCAACCCAGTCACTGGCTAACGTAAGTTCCCGATGATGGGCGAACGCCGCCTGGCTATCGCTTGAAATCCATAGGGCATAGTATTGTCGTATTAACGATTCAACACCGCTTTCACTGCATCACCAATATCAGCCAGGCTGCGCACGGTTTTCACCCCCGCCGCCTCCAGCGCCGCAAACTTCTCGTCTGCCGTGCCTTTACCGCCAGCAATGATCGCACCAGCGTGCCCCATACGCTTGCCTTTAGGCGCGGTGACACCAGCAATGTAGCCGACCACCGGCTTGGTAACGTATTCTTTGATGTAGGCTGCCGCTTCTTCTTCAGCGCTGCCGCCGATTTCGCCGATCATCACGATTGCTTCGGTCTGTGGATCTTGCTGGAACAGCTTCAGAATATCAATAAAGTTGGAGCCGGGGATGGGGTCGCCACCGATACCCACACAGGTGGATTGGCCTAGACCGGCATCGGTGGTTTGTTTCACCGCTTCATAGGTCAGGGTGCCGGAGCGGGAAACGATACCTACTTTGCCTGGCTGGTGGATGTGGCCTGGCATAATGCCGATTTTACATTCATCTGGGGTGATAACGCCTGGGCAATTCGGGCCGATCATCCGCACGCCAGCTTCATCTAGCTTCACTTTCACCGTCAGCATGTCCAGCGTTGGGATGCCTTCGGTGATGGTGATGATCAATTTGATGCCAGCATCAATGGCTTCCAGAATAGAGTCCTTGCAGAACGGTGCAGGAACGTAAATCACCGATGCATTCGCCCCCGTGGCTTCAACCGCTTCACGCACGGTATTAAACACCGGCAACCCCAGATGCTGAGTGCCACCTTTGCCTGGAGTCACACCACCAACCATTTTGGTGCCGTAAGCGATAGCTTGTTCGGAGTGGAAAGTTCCCTGGCTCCCGGTGAAACCCTGGCAAATTACTTTGGTGTTCTTATCGATTAAAATGGACATTATTTACCCTCCACTGCCGCAACAACTTGCCAAGCCGCATCAGTCAGGCTGGTCGCAGCAATGATATTCAGACCACTGTCCGCCAATTTTTTGGTACCCAGTTCGGCGTTATTCCCTTCCAGACGCACCACCACTGGAATGTTAACGCCCACTTCAGCCACTGCGCCGATGATGCCATCAGCGATCAGATCACAACGCACGATACCACCGAAGATGTTAACTAGCACCGCTTTCACTTTATCGTCGGACAGGATGATTTTAAATGCTTCAGCGACACGCTCTTTGGTTGCACCACCACCTACGTCCAGGAAGTTAGCCGGTTCTCCACCATACAGTTTAACGATGTCCATGGTACCCATTGCCAATCCAGCACCGTTAACCATGCAGCCGATGTTGCCGTCAAGCGCTACGTAGTTCAGCTCCCACTGTGACGCACGGGATTCACGCTCGTCTTCTTGAGAAAGATCACGCATTTCGCGCAGTTCAGGCTGGCGGAACAAGGCGTTGCCATCGGCACCCAGTTTGCCGTCCAGGCACACCAGGTCGCCCTGTTTGGTGATCACCAGCGGGTTGATCTCAACCATCGCCAGGTCACGCTCCAGGAACAGCGTTGCCAACCCCATGAAGATCTTGGCGAACTGACTGACTTGCTTGCCGGTCAGCCCCAACTTGAAGGCCAGCTCACGACCCTGGTAAGGCTGTGGGCCGACCAACGGATCGATGGTCATTTTGTGGATCAGCTCCGGGGAATCTTGCGCCACTTTTTCGATCTCAACACCGCCTTCCGTGGATGCCATAAACACCACGCGACGGGAACTGCGGTCAACTACTGCGCCCAAATACAGTTCTTTATCGATGTCGGTCGCTGCTTCTACCAGGATTTGGTGTACTGGCTGGCCCAGCACGTCAGTTTGGTAGGTCACCAGACGTTTGCCCAACCAGGCTTCCGCGAAAGCACGGATATCTTCTTTACTGTTAACCACTTTAACGCCGCCAGCTTTACCTCGTCCGCCAGCATGAACCTGACATTTAACCACCCACGGGCCACAGCCGATTTTGGATGCGGCTTCTTCTGCTTCATGCGGCGTGGTACAAGCGTAGCCGGTAGGTGCTGGCATACCATACCGAGCAAACAACTGTTTTGCCTGATATTCGTGTAAATTCATGGTGTTCTATCCATTCAGTTCTGAAGGTTTTAGCCGGGTCAGGGATGCACGATAATGCGCATGACTTTCCGGCCACGTAGTACAAAATATGGGCGCGGCGTTATACCCGTCATACTTAAAGCTGCATCTTTGTTGGTTGCCTTCTCTCCCCCCAGGAGCATAGTTCACTATGCTCCTGGGGGTTCGCTCCGTTGCCATCGCGATGCAGCTAAGGTATTGCGCCCATCAGGGTTACTAGACGTCCAGCAGCAGACGAACCGGATCTTCCAACATATTTTTAACTGTCACCAAGTAACCGACGGACTCTTTGCCGTCGATCAAGCGGTGGTCATAAGACAGCGCCAGGTACATCATCGGTTGGATCACCACCTGACCATTAACCGCCATGGGGCGATCTTTGATGGCATGCATACCCAAAATAGCGCTCTGGGGTGGGTTGATGATTGGGGTGGACATCAATGAACCGAATACGCCGCCATTGGTAATGGTGAAATTACCGCCGGTCAGTTCTTCTACAGTCAATTTTCCGTCGCGGCCTTTAACAGCTAACTCTTTGATTTTATTTTCTATATCTGCCATACTCATGGTGTCTACATCACGTAGCACTGGCGTCACCAGGCCACGTGGGGTAGATACCGCGATACTGATATCAAAGTAATTGTGATAAACCACATCAGAACCGTCGATCGACGCGTTCACTTCTGGATAACGCTTCAGCGCTTCAACCACCGCCTTGATGTAGAAGGACATAAAGCCTAGACGCACACCGTGGCGCTTCTCGAAGGCTTCACCGTACTGCTTACGCAGATCCATGATCGGCTGCATGTTGATTTCGTTGAAGGTGGTCAGCATGGCAGTGCTGTTCTTCGCTTCCAACAGGCGTTCAGCCACGCGTTTACGCAGGCGGGTCATCGGCACGCGTTTTTCGTAGCGATTGCTCAGAGTCGGTTGTAGTGCCGCTTCAGCGGTCGGTTTATCCGTTTGCTTGCCGTTAGCCAGATGCGCTTCCACGTCTTCACGAGTGATGCGGCCGCCTACACCGCTGCCTTTGATGGCACTGGCGTCGAGATCGTGTTCAGCGATCAGCCGGCGAATTGCCGGGCTGAGCGCGTCATTACTTGCTGCTTCCAGGCTGGCGGTAGCACACTGAACAGAGGTGGCGTCTTTAGGTGCCAGGCTTTTCTCGCTGGTCGGTTTGCCGGAGCTGTCGCCCGGACGGATGCGGCCAAGGATCTGGCGAGACAGCACAGTAGCACCCACTTCTTCCACGATCGCATCAAGAATACCCGCTTCACTGGCCGGCACTTCCAACACTACCTTGTCGGTTTCGATTTCCACCAGGACTTCATCACGCTGAACGTTGTCACCCGGTTTCTTGTGCCAGTTGGCTACCGTTGCATCGGCAACCGATTCAGGAAGGTCAGGAACCAGAATATCTACGCTACTCATTTAGCTTCCCCTTAATGTTTTTACCCTTCATTTGCTAGCAAATGAACAAGCACTAATCAATATTCAGCGCGTCATTCACCAGAGCCTGCTGTTGCTTCTGGTGTACCGACATATAACCCACCGCCGGAGAGGCAGAGGCAGGACGTCCGGCGTAACGTAAAGAAGCGCCGAATGGCACCACTTCTCGTAAGTTGTGTTGGCTGCAATACCAGGCCCCCTGGTTTAACGGCTCTTCTTGACACCAAACGAAATCATGCACATGTGCATATTTCTCCAGCACCGCCTGAACCGCCTGATGCGGGAACGGATACAACTGCTCGATACGGATGATGGCGACGTCTTTCTGCTCATTCTTGCGGCGCTGCTCCAGCAGGTCGTAGTACACTTTGCCAGCGCACAGCACCACGCGTTTGACCGCTTTCGGCTCCAGATCGTCGATCTCGCCGATAGCCGACAAGAAAGTGCCATTGGCCAACTCTTCCAGGGAAGAAACCGCCAGCGGGTGACGCAGCAGTGACTTAGGCGACATCACCACCAGCGGGCGGCGCATTCCGCGTAGTGCCTGTCGGCGTAGCATATGGTAAACCTGCGCCGGAGTAGATGGGATGCATACTTGCATATTCTGCTCTGCACAAAGCTGCAAGTAACGCTCCAGACGCGCCGAAGAGTGCTCTGGCCCCTGGCCTTCGTAACCGTGTGGCAGCAACATCACCAGGCCACACATGCGCCCCCATTTCTGCTCGCCGGAGCTGATGAACTGATCGATAACAACTTGCGCACCGTTGGCAAAGTCGCCGAATTGCGCCTCCCAAATGGTCAGTGTGCGTGGTTCAGCGGTAGCGTAACCATATTCGAACGCCAGCACGGCTTCCTCAGACAGTACCGAGTCCCAGACGTTGAATTCGCCCTGGCCACTGTGGATATTCGCCAGCGGAACATAGACCGAGCTGTTTTTCTGGTTGTGCACCACCGCATGGCGATGGAAGAAGGTGCCACGGCCGGCGTCTTCACCAGAGATGCGGATAGGGATGCCTTCATCCACCAGGGTGGCATAGGCCAGCGTTTCAGCCGCCCCCCAGTCAAACGGTTTGTTACCTGCGGCCATCTCTGCACGGTCACGGTAGATTTTCGCTACGCGTGATTGCATTTCGATCGCTTCCGGCACGCTGCTGATGCGGCGAGCCAGCTCCTGCAAGCGTTTCATCTCGACTTTGCTTGGGTACTCCTCATCCCACTCATGGTTCAGGTATGGCGACCAGGTGAAGGAATGCAGGTTCATCGGACGCCACTCTTCAACCACACAGTCGCCTCGATCGAGCGCGTCACGGTACAGATTGACCATTTCTGTGGCATCTTCCAGGCTGGCTACTTTTTGTTCGGTCAGAATATCAGCGTAGATTTCGCGTGGCGTTGGGTGTTTTTTGATCTTCTGGTACATCACTGGCTGGGTGGCGCTTGGCTCATCAGCCTCGTTATGCCCATGACGACGGTAGCAGACCAAATCGATCATCACATCACGTTTAAAGGTGTTACGGAAATCCAATGCCAGGCGGGTGACGAACGCCACCGCTTCTGGATCGTCCGCGTTGACATGGAAGATCGGTGCCTGCACCATTTTGGCGATGTCGGTACAATACTGGGTGGAGCGGGCATCTAGCGGATTGGAGGTGGTGAAACCCACCTGGTTGTTGATGACGATGCGCACCGTGCCGCCCACTTCGTAACCGCGCGCCTGCGACATATTCAGGGTTTCCTGCACTACGCCCTGACCGGTAATGGCCGCGTCACCATGGATAGTAATTGGCAGCACCCTATTACTGCGCGTTTCGTCCAGACGATCGCGGCGAGCGCGTACCGAGCCCATCACAACTGGGCTGACGATCTCCAGGTGCGATGGATTGAACGTCAGTGCCAGGTGAACCATGCCACCTTCAGTTTCTACATCGGAGGAAAAGCCCTGGTGGTATTTCACGTCACCAGTGCCAAGGTGTTCCTTATGCTTGCCAGCGAACTCGTCAAACAGGTCGGATGGCTTTTTGCCCAGCACATTGATCAACACATTCAGGCGGCCACGGTGAGCCATGCCCAATACCACTTCACGCATGCCATTCTTGCCCGCGTGACGCACCATTTCTTTCAGCATGGGCACCAACGCGTCACCACCTTCTAGCGAGAAGCGCTTCGCGCCAGGGAACTTGGCACCCAGATAACGTTCCAGACCTTCCGCTGCGGTCAACTCATTCAGGAAACGGCGTTTCTCATCGCGGGTAAAGCTAGCGTGCCCCACCACCGATTCGATGCGTTGCTGGAGCCAGCGTTTCTCTTCGGTATCGGTGATGTGCATGTACTCTGCACCAATCGAACCGCAGTAGGTCTGCTTCAGCGCAGCGTACAGGTCACCCAATTTCATGGTTTCTTTGCCGATGGCGAAAGACCCCACGTTAAAGGTTTCCTGGAAATCGGCTTCAGTCAGATTGTGGTAAGCGGGATCAAGGTCAGACACTTTCTCCTGCTGCCACAGGCCAAGCGGATCGAGGTTAGCATGCTGATGCCCACGGAAACGGAAGGCATTGATTAGTTGCAATACCTTGACTTGTTTGGCATCGGTTTCTGGATCAGTGTTCGTGGTGTTGTACCCTGTGGTGTCTTTCGCCAGGCGGTGGAAGTAATCGCGTATTTTAGAGTGAAGATGATCGGATTTTGTCCCCCCAGAGGTAAATTGCTGAAAAATGGAACGCCAGCTATCTTCAACGGAGCCAGGATCAGTTAAAAAATCTTCATAGAGTTGCTCTATGTAAGACTGGTTCGCGCCCGTCAGATAGGAGGAATCCAGCCAGGCCTTCATTGCGCCGTTCTGCATCATGATTCCTTAAGCTTGGAAGCTTTAGTTTTCGCCGTAGTTAGCATAATTACCGTGATAAATACGGTTATCCGTAAACGATTCACTAGACGTATCTTATAGCCACTAAAAGAACTGATATACGCTGTTATGAACCTTGGGTTCCTTATACAAGGAACCTCTAAAAACCGGCGAACAAATCAGGCTGTATGGAACACCACAACCACGGGGCAGCTTTTAGCGGTTCCCTTCCGTGCGATATGCGCCGGAACACTGCCCGGCGCAGCCTCTCATTCCCTTTATGCGCTGCGTTGCAGCAGCATGGACTTGATATGCCCAATAGCACGCGTCGGATTCAAGCCTTTAGGACATACACTGACACAGTTCATGATGCTATGGCAGCGGAAAACACTAAAAGCGTCGTCTAGATCATCTAAACGTTCTTGTTTTTCCGTATCACGGCTGTCGATCAGGAAGCGATACGCTGCCAGTAGCCCTGCCGGGCCGATGAACTTGTCAGGGTTCCACCAGAACGATGGGCAAGACGTTGAGCAGCAAGCACACAGAATGCACTCGTACAGACCATCCAGTTTAGCCCGTTGCTCCGGTGACTGTAGATGTTCGCGCGCCGGGGGATACTTGCCATCGTTTAGCAGATAAGGTTTTATCTTTTCATATTGAGCGTAGAACTGGCCCATATCTACCACCAGATCGCGTACCACCGGTAACCCCGGCAGCGGGCGGATCACAATTTTGTCGTGGCCTTTACGCAGCGAAGAGATTGGAGTGATGCACGCCAAGCCGTTTTTGCCGTTCATATTGATCCCATCGGAACCGCACACGCCCTCACGGCATGAACGGCGGAATGACAGAGTCGGGTCTTGCTCCTTCAGTTGGATTAATGCATCCAGCAGCATCATGTCACGCCCTTCTTCCGCTTCCAGGGTGTAATCCTGCATGTACGGCGCATCATCGGCATCCGGGTTGTAGCGATAAACCGAAAATTCGAGTTTCATCAATCAATCTCCGCAATTAGTAAGAACGCACTTTCGGCGGGAATGCCGGACGCAGCTTCGGTTGCATATTCACCTTACGGCACGTCATGCTTTCCGATTGCGGCAGATATAGCGAATGGCATAGCCAGTTGGCGTCATCACGTTCCGGATAGTCGAAACGGCTATGTGCGCCCCGGCTCTCAGTACGGAAGTTGGCCGACACCGCAGTGGAGTACGCGGTCTCCATCAGGTTATCCAACTCCAGGCATTCGATACGCTGGGTGTTGAACTCGCTGGAGGTATCGTCCAGCCGGGCATGCTTCAGACGTTCACGGATCACTTTCAGTTCTTCCAGCCCTTTGGCCATCGCATCGCCTTCACGGAACACTGAGAAATTGTGCTGCATGCAGGATTGAAGTGCCTTACGAATTTCAACCGGGTCTTCACCTGAGCGGGTATTATTCCAGCGGTTCAAACGCTCCAGCGAGGCTGCTACATCAGACTCACTGGCGTCACGGTTCTCGCCCTGCTCTTCAAGCGAAGCTTGTAGGTGCAGCCCAGCAGAACGGCCGAATACCACCAGATCCAGTAGCGAGTTGCCCCCCAGACGGTTAGCACCATGCACCGATACGCAGGCAATTTCACCCACAGCGAACAGCCCCGGAATGACCACATCTTCGCCTTGATCGTTCACAGTCAGCACTTGACCCGTCACTTTGGTCGGAATACCGCCCATCATGTAGTGGCAGGTCGGGATAACCGGAATGGGTTCTTTCACCGGATCGACATGCGCGAAAGTGCGTGACAGTTCCAGAATGCCCGGTAAACGGGATTCCAGCACATCTTTGCCTAAGTGATCCAACTTCAACTTGGCGTGTGGCCCCCAAGGGCCATCACAACCACGGCCTTCACGGATTTCAATCATGATGGAACGGGCAACCACATCGCGCCCTGCCAAGTCTTTGGCGTTCGGCGCATAACGCTCCATGAAGCGCTCGCCGTGTTTGTTCAGCAAATAGCCGCCTTCACCACGGCAGCCTTCAGTCACCAGCACCCCAGCACCAGCGATACCGGTCGGATGGAACTGCCACATTTCCATGTCCTGCACCGGTACACCAGCACGCAGCGCCATGCCGACACCGTCACCGGTGTTGATGTGGGCGTTGGTGGTAGACTGATAAATACGGCCTGCACCACCAGTGGCCAGCACCGTAGCCTTGGCTTTGAAGTAAGCCACTTCACCGGTTTCGATGCAGATAGCGGTAGTACCCACTACGGCACCCTCCGAGTTTTTCACCAGATCCAGCGCATACCACTCGGAGAAGATGGTAGTGTGGTTCTTCAGGTTCTGTTGGTACAAGGTGTGCAGCAGTGCGTGACCGGTACGGTCAGCAGCCGCAGCAGTCCGTGCTGCCTGCCCACCGCCGAAGTTCAGCGATTGGCCACCGAATGGGCGTTGATAGATTCGGCCATCGTCCAGTCGGGAGAACGGCAGCCCCATATGTTCCAGTTCCAGAATGGCTTCCGGGCCGGTTTTACACATATACTCAATGGCATCCTGATCACCGATATAGTCGGAACCTTTCACCGTGTCATACATATGCCATTCCCAGTTGTCTTCATGGCTATTGCCGAGCGCAACAGTGATACCACCCTGCGCAGAGACAGTATGGGAACGGGTCGGGAATACTTTGGACAGCAGGGCGCAAGTTAAACCCGCTTGGGAAATCTGTAACGCAGCACGCATACCTGCGCCACCGGCACCGATAACCACTGCATCAAACTCTCTGACCGGCAGTTTCATTTAAACACCCCACACGACGATAGTTCCATACAGTAAATAGACCAACAATACGACAACGATCGCCAGTTGCGACACTAAGCGAACCGCCAGCGGTTTGACATAATCCGTCAGTACCTGCCACAAGCCGATCCAAGCGTGAACCAGAATCGACAGCAAGGTCAGCAAGGTGAATACTTTTGTCATGGAGGTAGCGAAGAAGCCGTGCCAGATTTCATAGGTGAGGTCTGGGGCCAAGATAAAAAAACCAAGGAGATACAGGACATACAGAATAATGATGATGGAGGAAGCTCGTAGCAACAACCAATCGTGCACGCCGTTGCGCCCTAATGCAGAAACATTGTTTACCATACCCAAACTCCAGCCAAAACTGATAGCACAATGGTCAGACAGATCGCCACCTGAGCTGAGCGGGTACCAGCGGCCAGACTCTCTTCGATGCAGCCAAAATCCATCAGCAAGTGACGCACGCCACCGCAAATGTGATAGGCCAGCGCCGTGAGGATGCCCCAGAATATGAATTTGACAATGAAGCTATTCATGATGGCGGCCGCCTGCATGAAACCTTCAGGGGAAGAGAGAGACAGGCCCAGTAGCCAAAGGAGAATGCCCACAGCAATGAAGGTAATTACGCCAGAGATTCGATGTAAGATAGAGGCTATTGCAGTTACGGGAAAGCGGATCGTTTGCAGATCCATATTGACAGGTCGTTTTTTTTTCACATTTATTCCACACAGCTCTTATTATTTTCCTTCCTCCGGGTCTGGGTAAGAATCAAACAGCGTTAAGAGCCAAAACCCCTACGCGTCACGCGCTTAAACATCAATATCCTCTGTGCTCAAACGGCGCGCATTTATAACGCTGGGAGTCCCAACTTCGTGGTAATCCGGAGACCTCGCGGCAGTATAGAAGGGTTACATTCTTATTACAATTAACATACAATCACTTTGATAATATTTCTACCGAACAGTGATTCAGATCACACATCTCACAATTATTACGATATTAATCGCTTAAATTTACAATAAGTAAGCATTTGAATTACATATTGATTGCAAAAAGTTTTATGATGCGCTCTAGGTCAGCAGCTACACCTTCTCCATTATCCAAGATATGTAACAGTGTACCTGTCAAGCCTATCCCGATAGCTGTGGTTTCCCGCCCAGCTTTACCGCAAAAAGCAAATGTCGCTCATAGGGTTAACGTCCGCTCCATTTTGTGCGGGCAACCTGACAAGATTTAAGGTATTTCAGGTTTTAGGCGTTTTTAAAATTAAGAGCCTATCCCAGTGGGCGTTCATTGTTGTAGCCAGTTTGGATCAGGACAGCGCGTAACAACCGCAGCGTACATGGCGTACGTGAGGATGGTGAGCATTGCCCCAGGGCCAAAATGGCAAATAAAATAGCCTAGTGGGATAGATTCTAAGGCGCTAAGGAGACATAAATGACTGATAAGAAAGCGACGCTAACGATTAGTAATGATGGCGAAACCCCGATCGAATTGAGTTTATTAACCCCAACACTGGGGCCTGATGTCCTTGATGTCCGCACTCTCGGTTCCAAAGGTTATTTCACATTTGATCCCGGCTTTACTTCTACCGCCTCATGTGAATCAAAAATCACCTTCATCGATGGCGACAAGGGCATTCTGCTGCATCGTGGTTTCCCGATCGAGCAGTTGGCGAAAGAGTCTTGCTATCTGGAAGTGTGCTACATCCTGCTATACGGCGAGGCACCAACCGCAGAAGAATTCGATACCTTTAAAACCACCGTGACCCGCCACACCATGATCCACGACCAGATCACCCATTTGCTCCGTGGATTCCGCCGCGACTCGCACCCGATGGCAGTGCTATGCGGCGTGACCGGCGCGTTAGCCGCGTTCTACCACGATGCGCTGAACATCAACAACGAACGTCACCGCGAGATCACCGCTTTCCGCCTGCTGTCAAAAATGCCGACCGTGGCGGCGATGTGTTACAAATATTCTCTGGGCCAGCCGTTTATTTATCCGCGCAACGATCTCTCTTACGCTGGCAACTTCCTACACATGATGTTTGCTACCCCATGCGAAGAATACGTAGTGAACCCGGTGTTGGAACGCGCCATGGATCGCATCTTGATCCTGCATGCTGACCATGAACAGAATGCCTCCACGTCTACCGTACGTACCGCAGGCTCCTCCGGTGCCAATCCGTTCGCCTGCATTGCAGCTGGTATCGCTTCTCTATGGGGCCCGGCGCACGGTGGTGCCAACGAAGCTGCACTAAAAATGCTAGAAGAGATCAATACCGTCGATCACATTCCAGAATTCATCAAGCGTGCCAAAGATAAGAACGACTCGTTCCGTTTGATGGGGTTCGGCCACCGCGTGTATAAGAACCATGACCCGCGTGCCACCGTGATGCGTGAAACCTGTCACCAAGTGCTGAAAGAACTGAACAAAAAGGACGACAACTTGCTACAGGTAGCGATGGAGCTAGAACACATTGCGCTGAATGATCCATACTTTATCGAGAAAAAACTGTACCCGAATGTCGATTTCTATTCAGGCATCATACTGAAGGCGATGGGTATTCCTTCTTCCATGTTTACCGTTATTTTCGCCATCGCCCGTACCATCGGCTGGATCGCGCATTGGAACGAAATGCACGATGAAGGCATCAAAATTGCCCGCCCTCGCCAGTTGTACACCGGCTATACTGAGCGTGATTTCAAACCCCAGCTTAAGAACACATAATGCAGCTTTACCCTGGCTAATGCCGCACAGCGCCGCCCGATTGGGCGGCATTCTTTTGCATGTGTCTGACAGCAAAGCAAGGGGGCCAGTAAACTCGGCCCCAGGGTGATATCCGAGGTACTATAGAGCAAAATGGCACTCTGGGCGGTTTCCAACCACACCCGCAGGTCGCGTTACGCGTTAAGAGTCTATCCCAGTAGGCGTATATTGTTGCCGCCCATTTGCACACGGACAGCGCGCAACAACCGACGGTGAAACCGGGCGGGATCATGAGAAGAGACATCAGGCGGGATTAGGGATATCGATGAAGGTCACGCTAAAGCCGTGCTGCTGCGCCAACCATTCGCCCAACGCTTTCACACCGCCGCGTTCGGTAGCATGGTGGCCGGCGGCGAAGAAGTGAACCCCCATTTCCCGTGCGCTGTGAATGGTCTGCTCCGATACTTCACCGCTGATAAAGGCGTCGACGCCAAAACGTGCCGCGCTGTCGATAAAGCCCTGGCCACCGCCGGTACACCAGGCCACGCGGCGGATATGCGCTGGCGCATTATCACCACAATACAGCACGCTACGACCCAGACAGTTCTCGATGCGCTGTTGCAATGCAGTGCCAGTCAGTGGCTGGTCAAACTCGCCGTGCGGCACCAGCGGTTGCACCTGGCCAATCACCCGGATGCCGAGCGCCTGCGCTAACTGTGCGTTGTTGCCCAGCACCGGATGCGCGTCGAGCGGCAGATGGTAACCGTACAGATTAATGTCATTGGTCAGCAACGTTTTCAGCCGATTGCGCTTCATGCCACACACCACTGGCGCTTCGTTTTTCCAGAAATAACCATGATGTACAATAATAGCGTCAGCCTGCTGTTCCAACGCCGCGTCCAACAACGCCTGGCAGGCAGTGACCCCCGTGACGATACGTTGTACATGCGCACGCCCTTCCACTTGCAGTCCATTAGGCCCATAGTCCTGAAACGCCGCCGTATTTAGCTCGCTGTTGATCAGATTTTCCAGATCGAGGTTACGCATAATCTTCTCTCTTCATAGGTAAATGTCTGATGGCCACCTTACGCCCATCAGGACAACCCCCCCCTCTCCCCCAGATCGTTACCTTGCTTTAATGGTGATGCGCATACCTTCATTCCAGGCTGAGCTTGATATAGCCGATCACTACCGGAGAATCTTTCAGTGCGCCTTGCCATTGCCTTAAAATCCTCCCTGTTTCGCCGCTTCAAAAGCCGCCAGAGTCTCCAGACGAGCCTGCCGATGATCGACCACCGGCAGTGGATAATTCAGCACAAGCTGCTGCTTCTGTGCCCAAAGGTGGGGTTGATGAATGTCATTGTCCGGCACATCTGCCAGTTCAGGCAACCATTTACGGATAAATGTGCCTTGTGGATCAAATCGTTCACTCTGGCTGGTCGGATTAAAAATGCGGAAATAGGGGACAGCATCGGTGCCGGTAGAAGCCGCCCATTGCCAGCCACCGTTATTGGCCGCCAAATCGCCGTCCAGCAATTGCGACATAAAATAACGCTCACCGACGCGCCAGTCGATCAGCAAATCCTTCACCAAAAAACTGGCGCTTATCATCCGCAACCTGTTGTGCATCCAACCGGTATTATTCAGTTGGCGCATGGCTGCATCGACGATCGGATAGCCCGTTTCCCCCCGTTGCCAGGCTTGAAGCAGCGATTCATCGTTCCGCCAGCGTACCTTATCTGTCCACGCGATAAAGGGCCGATGTCTGCATAATGCCGGATAAGCCGCCATCAGATGCCGATAAAACTCACGCCAGATCAGCTCATTGAGCCAGCCGAAAGCGCCGCTTTCACGTTCTTCCAACACCGAAGGATGCTCAGCACACAGCCGATTGAAGCATTGGCGAGGAGATAGTGTGCCAATCGCCAGATAGGGCGACAGGCTACTGGTGCCAGCAATAGCCGGCAAGTCGCGCTGGGTGAGATAATCCTGCACCTGCTGGCGACAGAAAGCCCGCAGCCGCTGTAGCGCCGCCTGTTCGCCAGCGGGGAAATCCTCCCCTGGATCGGCATGCGGGTACTCAAACGCTGGAGGCGCATCCGGTATTGGCAGAGCACCGGCGCATGGTTGTGGTGCCGGCAGGCAACGCACGTCAGATTCGGTCAAGCGACGGATAAAAGCGTTGCGGAACGGCGTGTAAACTTTATACATTTCGCCACTGCCGGTTTGCACGCTCCCCGGTGGTAACAGCAGACTGTCATCGAAATGCTGGCAGCGCACCCGGCCAGCCAGGCGCTGTTCCACTTGTTGATCGCGCCGCCATTCATTTAGCTCATACTGCCGATTGTAAAACAACACCGTCACCTGCTGCTTTGCGCAGTAGTCCGTCAGCCAGTCAATCGAAGCAGCAAAGTCATCGCACTGATGGCAATACAGCGGAATGCCTTTTTGCTCCAGTGCCTGTTGCAACTGCTTCAGGCTAGCGTGGATCAGTGCCGCCTGGCGAGGTGCCATGTCATGCCGCCGCCATTGTTGCGGGGTGGCAATAAACACCGCCAACACCCTAGCATCAGGCTCGTTGCAGGCAGCATGCAGTGCTTTGTTATCAGTTATACGTAGATCATTACGCAACCAGACCAAGTGCGTAGTCATTCATAAAGCTCCTTGCGAATCATGGCCGTAACGCAGACGCAACGCCTCAGGGTAAGGGTCGAAATAGCGTTGATCCGCCAGATAGCTATCTGGGTATTCAGCCATATAGTGTTTGAGCAGCGCGATCGGTGCCAGCAATGGCTGCATGCCCTGCCGATAGCGGTCGATCAATTGCGCCAGTTCGCACCGTTGAGCGGCATTCAGTTGCTGGCGAAAATAACCCTGTACATGCATCAACACGTTGGTGTGATTACGCCGTGTCGCCTTGAGTGCCAGCAACGCCAGCAGGCGACGACGGTATTCAACCGCGAACGCTTCCAGTGAATCCCATTCACCAATACCAGCGACAAAGCGTCCAAGTTGGCGATACTGGGGCTGCGAATGCGCCAACAGCGACAGCTTGTAGCGGCTATGGAAGGCGATCAAACCGCCACGGGTCAGCCCTTTGTGCCACAGCATATTCAGGTCGTACAGTGCATAAACTCGTTCGATAAAGTTTTCCCGCAGCGTTACATCATTCAGTCGACCATCTTCTTCCACCGGTAGCCATGGCATTTGACTCAGAAGTTCAGCGGTGAACAGCCCAATGCCATTTTTGCGCGAGTCTTTACCGTCCTCGCTGTAAACCCGTACCCGCGCCATACCGCAACTGGGGGATTTGGCACAAACGATATAGCCGCACAAATGCTGCAATGCTGCCACTTGCCGTCCGGCGAATTGCTGCATATTATCGGCCAGATCGACGCTGGCATCGTTGCTGTAGCGCAGCGCTGTCCGCTGCGGCTGTTTAACCAGCCGCAGCGCCGGGCGGGGCGTCGGCAGGCCAATCGCCATTTCCGGGCAGATAGCCTCAAAACGCACATAAGGGGCCAGTTGCTCTACCGCAAAAGCCAAGCGCTTGTGGCCGCCATCAAAACGCACCGCATCGCCGAGTAGGCAGGCGCTGATGCCGAGTGGGATCTTATCGCTCATCGTGCTCTCCGACTGTGCTGGATAATGGTAGAAGTGTAGAGGAAGGGCTTGCAGAATACGACCTTGCCTCTATAGACAAAAACCACAGCTTTGAGCTATTCATAAGTGGCAACCTGAGTCTCAGTGCGTGGTGGTAGGCATAAGAAAGCGCTGCGAAAACAGCGTCTTTTATCAGATCAATAGAAGGAGATTATTTGGCAGAGGCTAGCACTTCAGCGACGATTTCTACTGCTTCATGCTCGATCTTCTCACGGTGTTCAGCACCCAGGAAGCTTTCGCAATAGATCTTGTAGGCTTCTTCAGTGCCTGAAGGGCGAGCAGCGAACCAACCGTTGTCGGTCATCACTTTCAGGCCACCGATCGGTGCCCCGTTACCTGGTGCGCTAGTCAAGCGATCAGTGATCGGATCTCCCCCCAACATGCTGGCCTTAACCCTGTCCGGTGATAGCTTGGATAACGCGGCTTTCTGCGCATGGCTAGCCGGAGCCTGAATACGGTTGTAGCTTGGTGCGCCAAAGCGCTTGACCAGATCATCGTAATGCTGCTGAGGATTTTCGCCGGTCACCGCCGTGATTTCTGCCGCCAGCAGGCACATGATAATACCGTCTTTGTCAGTCGACCATGGCATGCCGTCAAAGCGCAAGAACGAGGCACCGGCACTCTCTTCGCCGCCAAATCCCAGGCTACCGTCGAACAAACCATCAACGAACCATTTGAAGCCGACCGGCACTTCCATCAGTTTCCGGCCCAGATCGGCGACTACGCGGTCAATCATCGCACTGGAAACCAACGTTTTGCCTACCGCCACATCAGCGCCCCATTGCGGACGATGCTGGAATAAATAGTTGATGGCCACCGCCAGATAATGGTTAGGGTTCATCAAACCTTGTAGCGTCACTATGCCGTGGCGGTCGTAATCTGGATCGTTGGCGAACGCCAGATCGAATTTGCCGCGCAGTGCCAGCAGACCGGCCATCGCTGACTCGGACGAGCAGTCCATGCGGATGATGCCATCATGATCCAGATGCATAAAACGGAAAGTCTGATCGATAGAGTCATTCACCAACGTCAGATCCAGCTTGTAATGCTCGGCCATGCGCTGCCAGTAGGCAATGCCTGAACCGCCGAGTGGCTCCACCCCCAACTTTAGGCCGGCCCGCTGAATGGCCGCCATGTCAACCACATCCACCAGCCCTGTAATGTATGGCTGCACCAGATCTTTAGTATGCAGATGACCGCTGTGCCAAGCCTTATCCAACGACTGACGCTGCACGCCCTTCAAGCGCTGCGCCAACAATTCATTGGCGCGTTTTTCGATCATCGCGGTCAGGTGGGTGTCGGCTGGGCCGCCATTCGGCGGGTTGTACTTGATGCCGCCGTCTTCCGGTGGGTTATGGGAGGGCGTGATGACGATACCATCCGCCTGCGCCCCACCCTGACGGTTATGGCATAGGATAGCGTGCGATACTGACGGCGTAGGCGTAAAACCGTTATTTTCCTGCACGATCACATCAATACCGTTGGCAGTGAGTACTTCCAGCACCGAAATAAAGGCCGGTTCTGACAGCGCATGGGTATCCTTACCTACGTAGCAAGGGCCAGTCACCCCCTGCTGATGGCGGACTTCAGCGATCGCCTGAGCAATGGCGAGGATGTGCGCTTCGTTAAAGCTGTGGCGCATTGCACTACCCCGGTGGCCGGATGTACCGAATTTCACCGCATGGGCAACGTTGCCTGCCTCTGGCAGCAGCACGTAGTACTGCGATATCAACTGAGCTACGTTGATCAAATCGTTTTGCTGGGCGGGTTGCCCAGCACGTGGATTATTTGCCATCGACATCTCCTTCTTATCACTGTTGGCTAGTGTCAGATGGTCCCGCAAACCTTCTCCGTCAGTTCCGCCGGGAACTGCATCGCGCGCATAATGTGTTCGATCATACTACGCTTGCGACCAGTATTGGTATTGGTGATCACCCAATAAGGGGTGCCTGGAACGTGTTTCGGCTTAGTATGCCTACCGTTAGCCAGCAGGGTATGCTGCTCGCTGGCGAAATAAATACGGGTACGGCCATGCAACGCATCGGTGGCGGCGGCAAAACCGGCGGCATCAAGGGTATAAAGCGTGGAGAGCACCAGCATAAAACGCTCAATGGCCTTGCTCTGTTTGGCATATTCATCCAACAGTAGCAGTTCACGCATGGCACGCACGCGGTCAGACGCAAGTGGCGCAGGCAGCGCTTTTTCTCGCGGGCTGACAGTCGCCACCGGTTGCATTGCGGTAAATTTCAGCATGCGGCGTAAAATATCGGACGCGCTTTCACCAATATGTTGCGTGTGGCTGGCAATATAGCGGTAAAGTTCTTCATCAACTTCGATAGTTTTCATCTTTATCCAGTACTGTTTTTCTACTTAGAACCTAAAGCCAAACCTTACGTTCAAGCTATGGGATTATACGGTTAAAATCGCGGGGGCGAGCACCACTGCAGGCCGCAGAACGGAGAATGCAGACTAATATCTATAATGGATTCTGCCAAGCTTGCGCCGTTAAAATCCGCGTTATTCATCATGCGATTCGATCATGATACCCTAATCTAAATATCTCTTAGTAAGAACTTCTCGATGAAATTACATTATCAACTGCTGGTCGCCGAGTCAGATGCCCTGCCGGTGGTGCTGATCCACGGCCTGTTCGGCAATCTGGACAACCTGGGCGTGCTAGCGCGCGAGTTGAATCAGCACTGCAAGGTCATTAAGGTCGACCTGCGCAACCACGGGCTATCACCGCGTTCTGAAGAGATGACCTATCCGGCCATGGCGCAGGATCTGCTAACACTGCTCGACGATCTGCAATTGGAGCAAGTTATTGTCATCGGTCATTCAATGGGCGGCAAAGCAGCCATGGCGCTAACCGCCATTGCACCCCATCGCGTCGATAAGCTGGTTGTCATCGATGTGGCACCCGTGCATTACCGCACCCGCCGTCACGACGAAATTTTTGCCGCACTGGAAGCCGTCAACGCCGCTGGCATCACCCAGCGCCAACAGGCCGCCCAACTGATGCGTCATTCTCTGCGCGAGGATGGTGTGATCCAGTTCCTACTGAAATCCTTCCATAACGGTGAATGGCGCTTTAACCTGCCGGTGCTGATCGCCCAGTACAAAAATATCATCGGTTGGCAAGAAGTGCCTGCATGGCCGCATCCGGCGCTGTTCATCTGTGGAGGCCTATCACCCTATGTACAAGACAGCGACCGCGAAGACATTGTGCGCCAGTTCCCGCAGGCTCGTGCACATGTGGTGGCAGGCACCGGGCACTGGGTGCATGCCGAAAAACCGGAAATAGTGCTGCGTGTCCTGCACCGTTTTCTCGACGAGGCTTGACAGTTCCCCCTACTAACGGTGGAAAACGTACTAAAGATAACCACTTGGCACCTTTATGGCTTAGTTAGGCATTGTCGTTGCTCTACCTGCTGGGGTAATATACCTCGTTATGATTTTACCGCCATTTACAGCGTGTTCGTTAACGTCAATCTGGGGGTAAATTTGAGTAAGGGTTTAATTGGCCCGAAGTGTGTTAACCGAACCGTCTAGAAGCATGTATACCTTAAATCATTCAAGTTGCAGGAAGGCAACAACGCAGCGCTCCCGCAGGGGCTTACAGCAGTAAGTAACTGGGGTGAGCGAGGAAAGCTAACGCACATGCAACTTGAAGTGTGACGGGTATAAGCGCTTTTTGATGCATACTCCCTTGCAGTACACCGCTACCTATGGCAAAAGAACAAACGGATCGCACGACGCTGGATCTATTCGCAGATGAACGCCGTCCGGGACGCCCGAAAACCAACCCACTATCTCGAGATGAACAGCTTAGAATCAATAAGCGCAATCAGCTACAGCGCGATAAAGTGCGTGGGTTGCGCCGCGTGGAGCTGAAAATCAACGCAAATGCGGTAGACGCTCTGAACAAACTGGCGGAACAGCGCAATATTAGCCGCAGCGAGCTTATCGAGCACATGCTGCTGGCGCAACTGGCAGAGCAGTGACCAGAACATTGATCGCTTTAGCCACACAGGCGTCGCAGCGTTCAGAATAAGATGTTTACCGGTAAGAACGCGCGCCGCTAGGGTGCTCCAAACTCTTGCCGGGTACTATTTCAACCGATGTTAGCGGAGTTATCCCTAACATCGTGTAATGCAATCTATTGAAATAAAAGGTTATACGCGATATGGCTACGGTAGGCATTTTCTTTGGCAGCGACACTGGCAATACCGAAAACATTGCCAAAATGATTCAGAAAATTCTCCAGACACAGTTTGGCGATGGGGTATCTGAAGTTCACGATATCGCAAAAAGCAGCAAAGAAGATCTTGAAGGTTTCGATATCCTACTGCTGGGCATACCAACCTGGTACTACGGTGAAGCACAGTGCGACTGGGATGACTTTTTTCCAATGCTGGAAGACGTGGACTTCAGCGGCAAGCTGGTTGCGTTGTTTGGTTGCGGCGACCAAGAAGACTACGCGGAATACTTCTGTGACGCGATGGGCACCCTCCGCGACATTATCGAGCCGCTCGGTGCCGCCATCGTTGGTCACTGGCCAACCAAGGGCTATCACTTCGAGGCATCCAAAGGCTTGGCAGACGATGACAACTTCATCGGGCTGGCGATCGACGAAGACCGCCAGCCCGAGCTAACCGACGAGCGCGTTTCAGCCTGGGTTACGCAGATCGTCGAAGAACTGAGCCTGGGTGATATCGTCGGCTGAGCGCCATTGTTGTTGACCAACAGTTGAACGTAGGCCCAGCCAAGTGCATAGTATTATCAGCAGTACAGATTGCTGTAATTAGAAGCGACACATTTGTAGCTTCCCACATTGTCACGGTAAACTGCGTCATCGGTTTATCTTAGCCATCAAAGCGTTGCGGTGATATAGTAAAGGAATTTAATCATATCACTACTAACAATGTGCGGTTTCCATTTAGAACAACCAGTTCTATAATGAGACGCAATTAACTCTTTATGCTAACCAATGACACAGGTGAAAACGCCTTACGTTGATTAGTATAGCAACAGGACTGAATCCGCATGACTGACAACAACATCGCATTAAAGAAGGCTGGTTTAAAAGTCACGCTTCCGCGACTCAAAATCCTGGAAGTACTGCAAAATCCGGAATGCCATCACGTCAGTGCGGAAGATTTGTACAAAAAACTGATAGATATGAGTGAAGAAATTGGGCTGGCGACGGTTTACCGCGTGCTGAACCAGTTTGATGATGCGGGCATTGTGACGCGTCACAATTTCGAAGGCGGCAAGTCAGTGTTCGAGCTGACTCAACAGTACCATCATGATCACCTAATCTGTCTGGACTGCGGCAAAGTGATCGAATTTAGTGATGAATCCATCGATACGCGTCAGCGGGATATCGCCAAGCGACACGGTATCAAACTCACCAACCACAGTCTGTACTTGTACGGCCACTGTGAAACTGGTGATTGCCGCGAAGACGATACGCTGCACGACAAGAAATAATCCCACTAGCGGGATTATTGATTAGCAGACTAAACCCGGCACTGACGCGGCTGGCCCCGCCCTTGTCCCTTGTCAGGTCACTGAAGAAAGTACCGCACACTAAGCGTACATTGTTGCAGCCATTTTGGACACGGACAGCGCACAACAACCGCAGCGCGCAGGGAGTCCATGAGGAGGGTGAGCACTGCCCAGGGCCAAAATGGCAAATAAGTAGCCTAATGGATAGGTTCTTACTTAAGAACAGTCTGATACTGTGTTGATCACCAACTATTTTCTCCCGATTTCAGCAGGCTATTAAATACGCGAATAACCACCCGTATCGAATAAATCCTCTTTGCTGGTCGGGTAAAGGATTAGGTAACCGGCTACCTCCGTCTCCGTGGAACCTGCCTTACACTTTTTCAGCACGACTGTAACGCTTGTTGTCCGGGCTTACCGCACGAACCCATACTTCACCTGTTACCACCGGCTTGGCCTGCACATCGTAACGCCGCCATTGCTTGCCGCCATCGCTAGAATATTCAATGCCCAACCCCGGCAAAGAGATATTGGCTTCCAGCTTGCCGCCGATGACGCGAGCACCCGGTACCGGCAGGCGATAGCTGATGCCCCCCTTGTCCAGCTTGGCCAACTCACGCTGGCCGATCAGGTTGGCGAAGCGCAGCCAGTCCTGCTCCAAGGCGTTGTCATCAACAAAGTGCGTTTCCCCACCCTGGTACACACGACCAGCCTGGTAATCCTGCTCCCAGGAAGCACGATGCCAGGCACGTTCGGCCACTGATAGCGAACGCGGGAAGATCATGTATTCCATCTGGGGATCGGTGCGTTGGGTTTCGCTCCACATCTGGGCGGAAATGCCATAGGCACCCGGCCAGGGTTTGCCGCTTTTGGCACTAAAGCGGTGGCCATCACGATCCACCGAGGTTTCAGCATTCTGCGGCAGGTTATCCGGCGCGAAGCTGAACATCTTGCGCTCGTCGCTGAAGCGGGTACCCCAGTAATAACCGCGTTCGTCTGGATTCACTTCGTACGGGAAGTCCATATAGACGTAATCCGGGTTAGAAAGGATCAGCTCGTATCCCTTGTTCGCCCAATCGTTGGCGCTGTCGAAGCCGCCCCAGTACAGGGTATCCCAGAAATTCACGCCCACGCGCGACGTGGCGAATACCTTGGCGTCCTGCGCATCTTTCAATCCGTCCTGCCAAGCCTGCATTCTGTCAATGCCGTGTGCCTTCACCTGTTGGCTGACTTCTTGCGCGAAGTAGCTCGGCAGGTGCTCCATATCGGCCACCTTGCCGTTGCTTATCATCGCTTGGCACACCTGGGATTTTGCCCAAGGCTTATCTTCTTTACTCTGATCGATAACGCCTTTGCCCGGCTCAGGTTTCACGCGATCGGTATAGCCAGCTCCTAAACGAATGTTTTTCGCTTCATCACCACCAAAGTGCCAAGTACGCAGCGGCTGACCGGCTTCTTTGTGCATTTGGGCGATTTCGCCGATCACTTTGTCGACAAAACGTTTGGATGAATCCAGGCACGGGTTCAGATAACTTTGTCGGTTAAAGTACTGCACCGACGTGGTGTCAGAAGTATCGGTCGGATCCACCAGGCGGAACTCATTGGCCTCCTGCTCTTTGCCAGCCGCATGCAGTTTCTTGTAGCGAGCTTCCATGGAAACCACCGCAGCACGGGCGTGCGCCGGCATGTCTATTTCCGGGATCACTTCAATCTGGCGCGCCTGAGCATATTTGACGATATCAATATAGTCCTGACGGGAGAAGAAACCGCCGTAAACCTCAGGCCCTTGACCATACTGCGGCAACAGACAACGGGTTTCGCTCAGGTCGTGGCAGCGTTGCCCTCCTACCTCGGTCAGTTCCGGTAGGCCCGGTATTTCGATACGCCAGCCTTCATCGTCGCTAAGATGGAAGTGGAATTTATTCAGTTTATAGGCCGCCATCTGATCTAGCAGGCGTAGCAAGGCGTCTTTATGGTGGAAGTTGCGCGCAACGTCGAGGAAGATGCCGCGATACTGGAAGCGTGGCGCGTCTTTGGCATCCAGAGTGGCGATGTTGCTACCGCCATCGGTCGGCACCAGCGACAGGATCGATTGCAGACCGTTGAACACCCCGGCTTGATCGAAACCGATCACCCGCGCTTCCTTCTCGCCAATCTTCAGCTCATAGGCACCCGGCACTGCCGATAGCCCTTTAAACTTAGCCGGCTGGATGGCAGTCTTAATTGGATACCCCTTTGCGTTGGCGGCAACGCCCAGCAGCGCGAAACGCTGGCTGATGACCTCTGCTGTCGGTTTAACCAACGCACTCAACTCCAGCGCCACGCCTCTGCTGAGATCGATGTCCTGCGGGTGTACCTTCACTTCCATCGGCGGCGGCACAATCTGGCCACGCAGCACCACGGCTGGCAAGGTTTTCAGCTCGGCGTTTTTAATGAAGCGCGAAGCTGGCGTCATCAGGATGTTGTCGTCATCCTTGGTACGTTTCCACTGGTCGCCGGTCAAGGGCATCACGAACTGGCTCAGGTCTTCGGTATCAGTATTCAGCAGGATTTTCGGTTTGGCGTCGCCGGAGGTGGCGTACCAGCGAGGCACAAAGTCGGTTTTAAACAGTTGCCAGTACTCGGCGATGATCGGGATCTCCACCACCTTGCCAGCCGGGAATCCGCTGAATTTATTGGTCGGTTCCAGCTTGTACAGGTCGCCGGTCAAATGCGTTATGTTGAATTGATCATTATCCACCTTCAGGGTTTGACGGGCGCTGTGGAAATAAATCGCCCAGTCGCTGCCCTTGATCGCCTGGCCGTCATTGCTCAGGGTGATCAACATCCGGTGGCAGGCCGCCCAGTCGCCACCCAAGGCGGCGCAGTTCAGGCCGCTGTCGGCGGCACGGTTATCCACCATTTTCACATTCAGTTTCAGTTGGCTCAGTTGATCCACCAACTGCTGATTGGCAAGCGCGTTCCCCGCGCCGCTAAATAGCCCAAGGGTTGCCGTCATCGCGGCAAAAGCACGCAACTTGAATCTATTCATCTTCTTCATCGTTTTATTCCCGTTAAGTCTTCCCGGCGCAATCAACTGCATCAGAAAAGGGTGAATGGCGCGGTGACCATGAATTTGACGTCTTTCTCGTCCTGGAAGATATTGCCATAACCGCCACCCCAGCTTGGGATGTTGGTATGGTTAGCATATTGGGTGTAGTGCAGTTTGAGCTGAGTACCCTTGGCGCGCCCTTCCTGGACGGTGTACATCGCATCCAAGCTCCAGGCGCTCTCTTTCAGACGCTGACTCTGATCGTAGATCGGGTTGGTGCTCGGCTTGGCGTTCCAAGCGTAAACGTAGGAACCGCCGACCGCCATACCCGGCAGGCTCCAATTGCTAAGATCGTACATCACCCCAGCATAGAGCGCTTTCTCCCCGTTGGCGTTGAAGTCAGAACGATTATCCCACCACACGTCGAGATGGCCGTTGGAGGAGGCGTAAGTCGGCGTCATGCGTTGCAGGAAGAAGCCCTGGTTGCCTTCCGCTTTGACCATAGTGCCTTCCAGACGCCAGTTGAACTGGCCGGTGGTATAACCGAAGGTCAGCGCCTGCAACCAAGCCAAACCGTCGTAGATGTTGTTCAGATCGTCCTTGTCGCTGATGCGGTCTTGCGCACCGTAGAGCTGGTAGCGGGTGGTCAGCGGGTTGCCCAACAGAGCAAATTTATAAGATGCCTTGGTGAAGTACTGGTTCACATAGCCCTGAGCCTGACCAAAGGCGGCTTCCAGTACCAGATCGTTTTTAAAATCATACTTGACACCCAAAGAGTGCAAATAGGCAACGCCGGTTTTTTTATCGTTTTGGCGGAAGCCATCCATCTCGCTATGCCACGGTGCCTTGTATTTGTCCGTCCACATATAGGAGAAGCTTAGGATGCCGGCGTCACCGTAGTCAACGTTAACTCCCGCCTCCGCGCCACGATAAGTACCCGGCATAAAGCTCCAATGCGGCGCGAGCAGCGTCTGGCCGCTAGGCTGGATGTAACCGACACGCGCCCAGATCGGGCCGTATTTAAATTTACCGGCAGCTTTATACAGGCTGATGCCGCTTTTATCGCCGGAGTAATCTTCGTCATAGGTACGATTTTTCGAGGAAAACGCGATTTCGTTCGGGTGGCTGCTGGCGTTGGAGTCAGCCAATTCGATGGCGGTAAAGGCCCCCACATCCAGTGCGAACATGTTCCAGACGTAGCCTGAGGAGAAGTCCAGGCTCAAGTTGGCGGTAGAGTGCGACAGGTTGGTGGTGTATTTGTGGTCATCGCCACTGACCGGGTTGAGATCTTTACGGTCACGCTCACGTTGCCAGTAGTAAATACTGCCCGTCAACGTGGAATCATCGATAATCCCTGCGGCCTGCGCCTCAGGAACCACGGCAAATCCTACTCCCAATAGCGCGCCCGCCACAGCGAGCGCCAACGTTTTACGTTGAGATCCATGCACACCCATATGCAATCCTCTTTGACTTAGAACCTATCCCATTAGCCCATTAGCCCATTAGGCTATTTTATTTGCCATTTTGTACCAGGGCAGTGCTCACCCTCCTCATGGACTCCCAATGCACGTCTACTGGGATAGGCGCTTAATATTAAAAGTTGCCGCCGCCGGTGTTTACTACCACCCTGTATAACCGCTAATAAAAAAACCAACCGGGTAAAAATATGACCACAGCTTGACCACCACAGCACTTATTGCTGCAAACAGCCTATTTTTCGCGATGCGAATTATCAAGTAAAAAATGAGAGGAATTCCTCAAACTATGATGAAGAGCACATATCGATGAGATTTCGTTACGACGTGATGCAAACAGGATTATAGATAAAAAATTCAGTAAGATAAGAAAAAATATCGATATCGGGTCAATCAGAGAAGATTAACGTTTTCAACTAAAAAAAATAGGCTAGCATTTTTCACACCCAATTAATTCGCTTCACGAAAATAATTTAAAATATGATATAAACAATGAGTTATATCAATAAGCCGATCACAAAAACCGCAAGTGAGAATTTAAAACGGCGGAGGAAATACGCATTAAAGGGAAAGCCTAGACAGCAACAGAAATAAAAAAGCGCAGCCGAAACTGCGCTTTCAATACATTACCTGGGTGAGGCTCAGGCTCCGATTTTCGCCCAGGCATCACGCAGGCCAACGGTGCGGTTAAACACCAGGTGTTCGGCCGAAGAGCAGTGGCTGTCAGCGCAGAAGTAACCTTCACGCTCGAACTGATAGGCTTTCTCCGGCTGTGCAGCCGCCAAGCTCGGCTCGACAAAACCCTGCTTGATCACCAGTGATCCTGGGTTGATAGTGGCGAGAAAATCTGCCGCCGCCGCCGGGTTAGGCACGCTGAACAAGCGATCGTATAAGCGAATTTCTGCTGGCAATGCGTGAGCAGCGGAAACCCAGTGGATCACACCTTTCACCTTGCGGCCATCGGCCGGATCTCTACTCAGCGTCTCGGCATCGTAGCTACAAAAAATAGTGGTGATTTCCCCTACTGCATCCTTTTCAACCCGCTCGGCTTTGATCACGTAGGCGTTGCGTAGGCGCACTTCCTTGCCCAACACCAGACGTTTGTACTGTTTGTTGGCTTCTTCGCGAAAGTCAGCGCGGTCGATATAAATCTCGCGGCTGAACGGCACCTCACGGCTGCCCATCTCAGGTTTATTCGGGTGGTTAGGCATAGTGAGCATTTCTTCCCCTGTGCCCCTATTCTCGATGACGACTTTCACCGGTTCCAGCACGGCCATGGCGCGCGGCGCGTTCTCGTTCAGATCGTCACGAATGCAGGATTCCAGTGCCACCATTTCGACGTTATTGTCCTGCTTGGTCACGCCAATGCGCTGGCAGAACTCACGGATAGCAGCAGCAGTATAGCCACGGCGACGCAGACCAGATAGGGTCGGCATGCGCGGGTCATCCCAGCCTTCAACATGCTTTTCCGCCACCAGTTGGTTCAGCTTGCGCTTCGACATAATGGCGTACTCAAGATTGAGTCGTGAGAACTCGTATTGACGCGGGTGGCATGGGATGGTGATGTTATCCAGCACCCAGTCATACAGGCGGCGATTATCTTGGAACTCCAAGGTACACAACGAATGGGTGATACCTTCTAGCGCATCGGAAATGCAGTGGGTGAAATCATACATCGGGTAGATGCACCACTTATTGCCGGTTTGGTGGTGTTCGGCGAACTTGATGCGGTACAACACGGGATCGCGCATGACGATAAACGGTGAAGCCATGTCGATCTTGGCACGCAGGCAGGCAGTACCTTCAGCGAACTCGCCATGGCGCATTTTCTCAAACAGCGCCAGGTTCTCTTCCACACTGCGGCCACGGTATGGGCTATCTTTGCCCGGTGCGGTCAGGCTGCCACGGTATTCGCGGATCTGCTCAGGTGACAGTTCATCGACATACGCCAAGCCTTTGGTGATCAGTTCAACTGCATACTGGTACAGTTGAGCAAAATAATCGGAGGAATAACGGATGTCGCCGCTCCACCCAAAGCCCAGCCACTCCACGTCGTGCTTGATCGACTCTACGAACTCGATGTCTTCTTTCACCGGGTTGGTGTCATCGAAACGCAGGTTGCACTGGCCTTGGTAATCCTTGGCGAGGCCAAAGTTCAGGCAGATGGATTTAGCATGACCGATATGCAGATAGCCATTCGGCTCCGGCGGGAAACGGGTATGTATCGACGTGTGTTTCCCTGACGCCAGATCTTCATCGACGATCTGACGGATAAAATTGGTTGGGCGGGCTTCAGCCTCACTCATTTCATTATTCCTCAATGCAAAGCGCTACACATAACTGCCTATGTTCCAATAAGCCACGTTCGGAAACAACCGTTTGTTTCAGCAAAATGCAGGACACGGCTGCCCCATGGTGCAACATTCCATCGCAGGGCCACGTAAAAATAAAAAAAGCGGGAAGAGCCTGTTCTCTTCCCGCTAAAACGAGGGTGAACTCCCAAGTACTATCAGGTAAATCGATTTATTTCTGGATCTCAAACAGTTTGGTCTGGCCAGATACCACAGAACCAGTCGCCAATGCCGTCAGACCAGCGTAATCGCCAGCATTGCTGACCACCACCGGGCTTATCATCGAGCGAGCATTGGCGTTCAGGAAGTCCAGATCCAATTCGAGAATTGGCCGACCAGCTTTCACCTCAGCGCCCTCTTCAACCAGACGTTTGAAGCCCTGACCATTCAACGCAACGGTGTCGATGCCCATATGCACCACAATCTCCACACCCTTGTCAGTTTCCAGACAGAAGGCGTGGTTGGTGTTGAAAATTTTAACGATAGTACCGTCCGCCGGTGCCACAACAATTTTGTCAGTCGGGCGAATGGCCAAACCATCACCTACTACTTTACGGGCAAAAGCCTCATCAGGTACCTGATCGAGCGCCACCACTTCACCAGTCACTGGAGCCAGCAATGTTTCGAGAGCCACCCTAGGCACATCCTGTGGCTTGTCCTCAGCTGCGGGGCCAGCCGCAACCAGGTTGTACATGGCGCTGGCGATCAGCTCCGCACGGGTGCCGACAATCACCTGTACACTTTGCTTGTTAAGACGGATCACGCCGGAAGCACCCAGGCGTTTCGCCAACGCGTCATTCACCCGCGCGGCGTCCTTTACATTTAGACGCAGACGAGTAATGCAGGCATCAATGCTGGTCAGGTTATCATAGCCGCCAATGGCATCCACATAGCGACGCGCCAGGGTAGTGATATCGTTTTCGTTTTTATCAGCGCTGACATCGGTGTCGTAGCCGTCAGTCTCTTCACCGGCTACCGCCAGTTCGCGCCCTGGGGTCATCAGGTTGAACTTGTTAATGGTAAAGCGGAACACCGCGTAGTAGATCACGAAGAACGCCAGCCCCTGCGGGATCAGCATATACCAGTGGGTCGCCAGCGGGTTGCGCACCCATAACGCCATATCCACCAGACCAGCGCTGAAACCGAAACCGGAGATCCAGTGCATGTAAGCCGCAATAAATACCGAGATACCCGTCAGCACCGCATGGATAAAATACAGCATCGGTGCCACAAACATGAAGGAGAACTCCAGCGGTTCGGTAATACCGGTAAAGAAGGAGGCAAAGGCGGCCGCCATCATAATACCCAGAACTTTGGCCTTATTGTGCGGATGCGCGCACTGGTAGATCGCCAACGCCGCCCCCGGTATACCGAACATCATGATTGGGAAAAAGCCCGCCTGATATCGGCCGGTAATGCCAGCCACCGCTTTACCAGCGTCGATAGACTGCTGGCCGCCGAGGAAGTTAGGGATGTCGTTAATGCCAGCCACGTCGAACCAGAACACCGAGTTCAGCGCATGGTGCAAGCCTATCGGGATCAGCAATCGGTTAAAGAAGGCGTAAATGCCCGCGCCGACAGAACCCAATTTCTGGATTTGCTCACCGAAGCTCACCAAAGCGTTGAAGATCATCGGCCAGATGGACATCATGATAAAAGCTACCAAGATCATCAGAAAAGAAATGAGGATCGGCACCAGTCGGCGGCCACTGAAGAATGACAGTGCCTTCGGCAACTCTACACCGCTGAAACGGTTGTAAATTTCGGCGGAGATGATACCGACCAAAATACCGACGAATTGGTTCTCAATTTTACTGAACGCAATGGGAACCTGATCGAGGGGAATTTTCTGAATCATCGACACGGCGGCCGGCGAACAGAGGGTAGTCAGCACCAGGAAGCCGACAAAGCCGGTCAGCGCAGCGGCACCGTCCTTGTCTTTGGACATGCCGTAAGCCACGCCAACGGCGAATAATGCCGACATGTGATCGATAATGGCAGAACCGGATTTAATCAGGAAAGCCGCGAGAACATTGCCACCTCCCCAGCCGACAGGGTCAATCCAGTACCCGATCCCCATCAAGATGGCAGCTGCAGGCAGCGTGGCCACCGGCACCATCAGCGCGCGCCCCACCTTTTGCAAATAATTAAGAATGTTCACTTTTTTCCCCTACATTGTTCACGGACGAACACTATTTTGATCGTTTATTAGAGGTTTTCACTCTTTTAGCAAAATAAAGCATGGCACCTACCCCTGATGTGAAGTGTAAAAAAAATATTTCGCATCGCAAATAATAACCTCCGTATTTGTGATTAATATCACTTTTAAATCATCTTTAACTGCCAGAATGCTCGCCATATAACACGACTTATTTTATGATCTAAAAAAACAGGATGGACGATGCCGCGTAGATCAGACATCTGGGTTACGCTTGGAGCCTATCCCAGTAGGTGTACATTGTTGCAGCCAGCAAGCATACGGACAATGCGCAACAACCGCAGCATACAGGGAGTCCGTGAGGAGGGTGAGCACTGCCCAGGGCCAAAATGGCAAATAAAATAGCCTAATGGGACAGGTTCTTAGCCTTTCCTCCAGGCTCGCACAGTATAGCTTTATTTTACTTATTTTAAGAGGTGTTAGATGAGACTTATCCCACTGAAAGATAATGCACAAGTCGGCAACTGGGCCGCACGTCATATCGTTCAACGCATCAACGCATTCAACCCCACCGCAGAGCGCCCATTTGTCCTTGGCTTGCCAACCGGCGGCACACCACTGGAAGCCTACAAGCATCTGATTGCGCTGTACAAAGCAGGTGAAGTAAGCTTTAAGCATGTTGTGACATTCAACATGGATGAATACGTTGGCCTGCCACAGGAGCACCCGGAAAGCTATCATACCTTTATGCACCACAATTTCTTTGATCATGTTGATATCCCAAGCGAAAATATCAACCTGCTAAACGGCAATGCCGCAGATGTCGACGCCGAGTGCTACCGGTACGAAGAAAAGATCAAATCTTACGGTAAAATTAACCTGTTCATGGGCGGCGTTGGCGTTGATGGCCATATCGCGTTTAACGAACCCGCATCGTCACTGACCTCACGAACCCGCATCAAAACGCTGACTGAGGACACCCGCATCGCCAACTCGCGCTTCTTTGGCGGCGATGTCAGCCTGGTGCCGAAATATGCGCTGACCGTTGGCGTAGGGACATTGCTTGACGCAGAAGAAGTGATGATTCTGGTGACCGGCCACACCAAGGCGCTGGCACTGCAAGCTGCAGTGGAAGGCGGCATCAACCATATGTGGACCATCAGTTGCCTGCAACTGCACGCCAAAGCGGTGGTGGTGTGCGATGAGCCTTCCACCATGGAATTGAAAGTCAAAACTGTTAAATATTTCCGTAAGTTAGAAGCGGAAAACGTTAAAAGTCTTTAATCTTAGCAGAGGGCTATGATGTTCGCTTTAACCCAAGGCCGCGTCTTTACCGGCTACGATGTACTTGACGGCCACGCCGTCATTATCGCTAACGGGCTGATTGAGCGTGTCTGCCCAGAGGCTCAATTGCCAGCCGGCATCGAAACGCACGATTTGAGTGGCACACTCCTGGTCCCCGGATTGATCGATGTGCAACTGAACGGTTGTGGCGGCGTGCAATTTAACGATTCATTGGACGCCATTTCGCAACAGACACTAGAAATCATGCAGCGCGCCAATGAAAAATCCGGCTGCACCAGCTATTTGCCAACGCTGATCACCAGCAGCGACGAATTTATCAAACACGGCATCGCGGTGATGCGTACCTACCTTAAAACGCACCGTAATCAGGCGCTCGGTCTACACCTAGAAGGGCCATATCTTAGCCCGGTGAAGAAAGGCACCCATAACCCGGCTTTTATCCGCCAACCCACCAGCGAGATGATCGACTACCTGTGCGCCAACGCCGATGTGATCATCAAGGTGACGCTGGCACCAGAAATGGTAGAGCCTCGGTTTATCAGTCAGTTAAGCGATGCTGGCATTATAGTTTCTGCTGGCCACTCAAACGCCACTTATCATCAAGCTCGCAGCGGTTTCGCTGCCGGCATCAGCTTCGCCACCCATTTGTATAACGCCATGCCATCTATCACTGGTCGCGAACCTGGATTGATGGGGGCGATCTTCGATACACCTGAGGTCTATACCGGCATCATTGCCGATGGTCATCATGTCGCTTGGGCGAGTATCCGTAACGCTAAGCGCCTAAAAGGGGATAAGTTGGTGCTGGTCACCGATGCCACAGCGCCAGCCGGTGCCGATATTGACCAATTTATTTTTGCCAATAAAACAATATACTATCGTGATGGTCTGTGCGTGGATGAGAACGGCACGCTGAGCGGTTCTGCACTGACCATGATCGAGGCGGTGAAAAACAGCGTACAGCATGTCGGGATTGCGTTGGACGAAGCACTGCGTATGGCAACGCTGTACCCGGCACGTGCCATCGGCGTTGACCACCAATTGGGCACCATTGAGGCTGGCAAGATAGCCAACCTGACCGCTATCACACCTGATTTTAAGATCACTAAAACGCTCGTTAACGGTAACGAGGTTTATTTTAATGAATAGCGAGTAAGATCATTGATGAGCACTGGCGTACAAGCACAGATAGGGAATGTTGACTTAGTCAAACAGCTCAACGGCGCGGCAGTTTATCGCCTGATCGACCAGCAGGGGCCGATCTCGCGTATTCAAATTGCCGAGTTCAGCCAGCTAGCTCCTGCCAGCGTCACTAAAATTACTCGCCAATTGTTGGAGCGCGGGCTGATCAAAGAAGTCGATCAGCAAGCCTCCACCGGTGGCCGCCGCGCTATCTCCATCGTCTCCGAAACCCGCCATTTCCACACCGTCGCAGTGC
This sequence comes from Serratia symbiotica, assembly GCF_000821185.2. Lineage (NCBI taxonomy): Bacteria > Pseudomonadati > Pseudomonadota > Gammaproteobacteria > Enterobacterales > Yersiniaceae > Serratia > Serratia symbiotica. The sequence continues at coordinate 1,933,204 of NZ_CP050855.1, forward strand.
GTCTTGGTCGTCACGATGCCACCATCACGTTATACGACATGAGTGCGAAATCGCTCGGTGAAGAACACTACCCGCTGCCGGAGCGTACTCAAGAAACGTTGGAAAATTCCCTATTTACCGCTATCGCGCACTTTATCGACAACCACCAGCGCAAGCTGCGCGAACTGATCGCCATCGCGGTGACCCTACCCGGCTTAGTTGACCCGGTTTTGGGCGTAATACACTACATGCCGCACATCAGCGTCAACAACTGGGCGTTGGTAGATAACCTGCAACAGCGCTTTAACGTCACCAGCTTCGTCGGCCACGATATCCGCAGCTTGGCACTGGCCGAACATTACTTTGGTGCTACCCGTGACTGTGAGGACTCGATCCTGGTGCGCCTGCATCGCGGCACGGGTGCCGGCATTATCGTCAATGGCAAGGTTTTCCTCGGCAACAACGGTAACGTTGGCGAGATCGGCCATATTCAGATCGATCCACTGGGCGAACGCTGCCACTGTGGCAATTTCGGTTGCCTGGAAACTGTGGCCGCCAGTGCGGCGATCGAACACCGCGTGCGCCAGTTGCTGACGCAAGGTTATCCAAGCAAGCTGAAGCTGGACGATTGCAACATTAACGCTATTTGTATGGCCGCTAACCGCAACGATCGGCTGGCCGTCGAAATGATCGAACACGTTGGCCGCTATCTGGGCAAGGCGGTGGCTATCGCCATCAACCTGTTCAACCCACAAAAGGTGGTGATCGCCGGTGAAATCACTGAGGCGGACAAAGTGCTGCTGCCAGCGATCCAAAGCTGCATCAATACTCAAGTGCTGAAAGACTTCCGCAAAAATCTACCAGTAGTCACCTCCGAGCTTAATCATCGCTCGGCGATCGGGGCCTTTTCCTTGGCTAAGCGGGCAATGCTCAACGGTGTGCTCTTACAGCGATTGCTGGAAAGTTGAACCACCAAGGCCTACACGCACAACCCTCCACATTATCGGCCAATCCACCGCTGCCTATAGCCGTTGAGCGTCTAATAATCGGTGATTTGTCCACACCCTAAAAAATTGAACATTTCTCAATTTTTTAGGGTGATTATTGAATATTCGCTAATATTCACCACCATACAAGTAACTAATTTTCAGAACAACGCTAAAACACTTGCATACTCTAGCGCTTTTGACGCATTTTCATAAATATCGTGCAGCAAAACCACGTCAGCACTGACAAACTGGCAATGTTGCCCATAACCGTAAAACACCATCACCGTCTAAAAAGTCGTTAGGAGAAGCAGCATGTGTTCTATTTTCGGTGTGCTCGATCTTAAGTCCGATCCCATTGAACTGCGCAAAAAAGCGCTGGAGCTGTCAGGTCTGATGCGCCATCGTGGCCCGGATTGGTCCGGCATCTACGCCAGTGATCATGCCATTTTGGTGCACGAGCGGCTGTCGATCGTCGACGTCAACAACGGTGCCCAACCGCTGTACAATGCTGCGCACAGCCATGTCCTGGCAGTCAACGGTGAAATCTACAACCATCAGGTGCTACGCCAGCAGCTAAGCGAGTGCTATGAGTTCCAAACCGGTTCTGACTGTGAAGTGATCCTGGCGCTGTATCAGCAGAAAGGCCCAGCATTCCTCGACGATCTGCAAGGCATGTTTGCCTTCGTACTGTACGACACCGAAAAAGACGCCTACCTGATCGGTCGCGATCATCTAGGCATCATCCCGCTTTATATGGGCCACGACGCGCATGGCAACCGGTATGTCGCCTCTGAAATGAAAGCGCTGGTGCCGGTTTGCCGCACTATCAAGACATTCCCAGCCGGTAGCTACCTGTGGAGCCAGGATGGCGAGATCCGTGAATATTACCAGCGCGACTGGTTCAATTACGAAAACGTCAAGGACAACACCACCGATGCCAGCGCCCTGCGCACTGCACTGGAAGACGCGGTGAAAAGCCACCTGATGTCCGATGTGCCTTACGGCGTGTTGCTCTCCGGCGGGCTGGATTCTTCAGTGATCTCGGCGATCACTAAGCAATACGCCGCACGCCGCGTAGAAGATCAGGCACGCAGCGAAGCCTGGTGGCCACAGCTACATTCCTTTGCCGTTGGCCTAGAAGGTTCCCCAGATCTGCACGCCGCACAGGACGTTGCCAACCATTTGGGTACGGTGCACCATGAGATCCACTTCACTGTGCAGGAAGGGCTGGATGCCATCCGCGACGTGATTTATCACATTGAAACCTACGATGTCACCACCATCCGTGCCTCTACACCGATGTACCTGATGTCGCGTAAGATCAAGGCGATGGGCATCAAGATGGTGCTGTCTGGCGAAGGTGCGGATGAAGTGTTCGGCGGCTACCTGTACTTCCATAAAGCACCGAACGCCCGCGAGTTCCATGATGAAACGGTGCGTAAATTACTGGCATTACATATGTTTGACTGCGCCCGCGCCAACAAGGCGATGTCCGCCTGGGGTGTTGAAGCCCGCGTGCCATTCTTAGATAAAAAATTCCTCGATGTGGCAATGAGCATCAACCCGAAAGACAAAATGTGCGGCCAGGGAAAAATGGAAAAACACATCATTCGTGAATGTTTTGAGTCCTATCTGCCAAGCAGCGTGGCTTGGCGTCAAAAAGAGCAGTTCTCCGACGGCGTGGGCTATAGCTGGATTGACACATTGAAAGAGGTGGCTGCACAGCAGATCAGCGATCAACAGCTCGAAACCGCGCGTTTCCGCTTCCCATACAACACGCCGACCTCAAAAGAAGGCTACCTGTACCGTGAAATTTTCGAGGCGTTGTTCCCGCTACCCAGCGCCGCCGAATGTGTGCCGGGCGGCCCATCAGTCGCCTGCTCTTCGGCCAAGGCCATTGAGTGGGACGAATCGTTCAAAAAGATGGACGATCCTTCTGGCCGGGCAGTAGGGGTGCACCAGGCTGCCTACAACTAACCACACTGCGCTTTATCACCCAGGCGAGCCTTTTAGTTGATGTTTGCTAACATCAATTGTTTGATATGGTGCTTTTTTCACCACAATGTTCACAACCCGGACAAACGGCCTTTCTGACCACTTTATCGGGAAAAAATTTGTTGACGCAAATCGGCCATATACGCATAATGCGCCCCGCAACGCTGATGAAGGCAAAGCAAAAAGAGGGCTACGTAGCTCAGTTGGTTAGAGCACATCACTCATAATGATGGGGTCACAGGTTCGAATCCCGTCGTAGCCACCATATTTTGCGGGAGTGGCGAAATTGGTAGACGCACCAGATTTAGGTTCTGGCACCGCAAGGTGTGCGAGTTCAAGTCTCGCCTCCCGCACCATTTTCCTTTATCGTCGGCACCGATGCTGATGGGGTATAGCCAAGCGGTAAGGCACCGGTTTTTGATACCGGCATTCCCTGGTTCGAATCCAGGTACCCCAGCCATCACCCTTGGGGTGAAAGCTTTCAACATTAGATTTGCTCGCAGGTGGGGTATCGCCAAGCGGTAAGGCACCGGTTTTTGATACCGGCATTCCCTGGTTCGAATCCAGGTACCCCAGCCATAATAAACTGCTTGCAGCTCAAATAAGTAGACAGTAGCATTGGCTACGTAGCTCAGCTGGTTAGAGCACATCACTCATAATGATGGGGTCACAGGTTCAAATCCCGTCGTAGCCACCAACTATTGGGGTGTCGCCAAGCGGTAAGGCTCTGGTTTCTGATACCAGCATACCCAGGTTCGAATCCTGGCACCCCAGCCATATTTAGGAAAGCCCGCTTTGGCGGGCTTTTTGCTGGGCAACCACTCGGCAATATTAACAACAGGTCAAGCCAAACTAACCCGTTTGCGTTATAACCCCAGCGCGTATTTCAACGCATGCTGTTTTAACTTACCCGCCCGCTGTGCGGCCATTAGGGCCAAGTTGCGTGCTACACTCAGCGGTGCCAAATTATTGCTAAAAACGCTATAGAATAGATCCATGCCGCTCTGCATCAGCAGGTTGTCGGGACGGCGCTGGCGCTGATAACGCATCAGCACAGACTCGCAGCTCCAGTCTTCACCCTGCTCTCGCGCTTCACCCAGTACCTTCAGCAGGACATCCACGTCGCGGTAGCCCAGATTGACGCCCTGACCAGCCAGCGGATTAATGGTATGTGCCGCATCCCCCAGTAACGCCAACCCCGGTAACACATAACGCTGTGCATGGCGGCGCACCAGCGGGAAGGCGCCGGCGGCGTGCACCCTTACCGCCCCCAACCGCTCCGGGAAAGCCTCAGCGATTTCACCTTCGAGCAGCAACGGTGGCATAGCCTGCAACTGGCGGATGCGCTGCGGGCTGTCGTACCACACCAGCGAAGCCCATTGGTCATATAACGGTAAGAAGGCACGCGGCCCGGACGGGAAAAACTGCTGCCAGGTGATGTCCTGTTGTGGCACGCCGGTATCGACGGTAATCAGCATGCACGACTGGCGGTACTGCCAGCCGTCAATACCGATGGCCGCCAAGCGGCGTACCTGTGACTGCGCGCCATCTGCCCCCACGACCAGACGTGCCTCCAGCGTTTCCGCGCTGTCCAACGTCAAACGCCAGCGCCCATCAACCCGTTGGAGCGATTGCAGCCGAGACGGACAGCGGAGCACCAGGTTGTCGCACTGTGCCAACTGTTGCCACAACGCCAGTTGCAGAATGCGGTTTTCGACCATAAACCCCAGCTCTGGCAGGCCGAGAGAGGCCGCATCAAACACCACGCGCGACGATCCCCACTCCCAAGTCTCCAGCAGACGGTACGCTGCGGTGCGCATCGCCATCACCGCTGACCACGCCCCCAACTGCTTTAATAACCCTACCGAGGTGCAGCCAATGGCCGAAATGCGCAGATCCGGCGGATTTTGCGCCTCGAACACCTGTGGTGCCTGATGCTCCAGCAGCGCCACCGACCACCCCGCATGCGCCAACCCCAGCGCCGCCGCCGCCCCGACCATTCCGCCGCCCACCACCACTGCGTCATACCCTTTTTGAAATGTATTGTTCATTTGGTTATGTTTTCTTTGTAAATATCGCTACCCTAACCGGTATAGCATTGGTTCGCAGTGTACCGGATTTTTAATCCAGTTTCAGGCCAGATGCCGTTTCCCCACGCTGGTCATAACGCTATCAAATGATTACAATACCCGGCACGTTCTGCATGTCGCGTAACACAATTTCCTCTCCGCATTGAGTAATGGCAAATCAATGACGAAAAAACTACATATCAAAACCTGGGGTTGCCAGATGAATGAATATGATTCATCAAAAATGGCTGACCTGTTGAACAGCACGCACGGCTTCGAGTTGACCGAAAACGCCGAGGAAGCAGACGTGCTGCTACTGAACACCTGCTCGATCCGTGAAAAAGCACAGGAGAAAGTTTTCTCCATGTTGGGGCGCTGGAAATTGCTGAAAGAGAAAAACCCAGCGCTGATCATCGGTGTGGGCGGTTGTGTTGCCTCACAGGAAGGTGAACATATTCGCAGCCGTGCGCCCTGCGTAGATGTGGTGTTCGGCCCGCAAACCCTGCACCGCCTGCCGGAAATGATCAATCATGTACAAGGAACCCGCAGCCCAATCGTCGACATCAGCTTCCCGGAAATTGAGAAATTTGACCGGTTGCCGGAGCCACGTGCTGAAGGCCCTTGCGCTTTTGTCTCGATCATGGAAGGCTGCAACAAATATTGCACCTTCTGCGTAGTGCCTTACACCCGTGGCGAGGAAGTGAGCCGACCAAGCGATGATGTGCTGTTCGAAATCGCCCAATTGGCCGCGCAGGGCGTACGTGAAGTGAATCTGCTCGGCCAGAATGTCAACGCATACCGCGCCACCACCTACGATGGCGACATCTGTACCTTTGCCGAGTTGCTACGCCTGGTGGCAGCTATTGATGGCATCGATCGTATCCGTTTTACCACCAGCCATCCGATAGAGTTTACCGATGACGTTATCGCAGTGTACGAGGACACCCCGGAGTTGGTCAGCTTCCTACATCTGCCAGTGCAGAGCGGGTCAGATCGTATCCTGACTATGATGAAACGGGCGCACACCGCGCTGGAATACAAGGCGATCATTCGCAAGCTGCGTAAGGTGCGGCCAAATATGCAGTTCAGCTCAGATTTCATCATCGGTTTTCCCGGCGAGACTCAGGCCGACTTCGAGCAGACCCTAAAGCTCATCGCCGAGGTTAACTTCGACGCCAGCTTCAGTTTTATCTATTCCCCACGTCCAGGCACCCCGGCAGCAGAAATGATCGACGATGTCAGCGAAGAAGAGAAAAAGCAGCGGCTGTATATCCTGCAAGATCGCATCAACCAGCAAGTGTTGCAGTTCAGTCGGCGCATGCTGGGTAGCGTGCAACGCATTCTGGTGGAAGGCACCTCGCGTAAGAACGTGATGGAACTAGCTGGCCGCACCGAGTGCAACCGCATGGTGAACTTCGAAGGCTCGCCAGAGATGGTCAGTCAGTTCGTCGATGTGGAAATTACCGAGGTGTGGGCACACTCACTGCGTGGCACCGTGGTGCGCACCGAACAGCAGATGGATCTGCGCGTTTATGAATCCCCGCAGTCGGTGATCACCCGTACCCGCAAAGAGAACGCGTTGGGTGTTGGCATTTACCAGCCTTGACGCGATGGCAGTGTGAACAAGCATCACCGCTCCAGCCATTATCCTTATTGATGATTTCTCTGCCGGGCGCTCACGTCCGACGGATGCTTTTTCTTTTTATATAAGAGGCGATATAATATGCAATTCCCACACTGCCCTCAGTGCCACTCCGAATACACCTATCAGGATCATGCCATGTTTATCTGTCCTGAGTGCGCCCACGAATGGAACGACAGCGCGCCAACAGAAGACGAAGACCAACTGATTGTCAAAGACGCCAACGGCAACTTGCTGTCGGATGGCGATGTGGTGACCGTGGTCAAGGATCTAAAGGTCAAGGGCAGCGCGTCAATGTTGAAGATCGGCACCAAGGTGAAAAACATCCGCTTGGTGGCAGGCGATCACAACATTGACTGCAAAATCGAGGGTTTCGGCCCCATGAAGCTAAAATCCGAATTTGTGAAGAAGAGTTGATCCTCACCCTCATTGATCGGTGATCACGCGACCAGCAGCAGGCCGCACTTTTTCTTTCTCCAGCCTTGAATTACGCCGTTGCTGAACAGATATACCGGTCATACTTCAAGTAGCCTGTGCGTTAACTTTCCTCGCTCACCCCAGTCACTGACGGGTGTAAGCGCTTGGGGGTTAATGAACCTCATCCCTGAGGTTCAGCCTGCGGCCCAGCGCAAGCGCGGTCCAAATCGGTTCCCGACCGATTTGTCGCTGCATTGCCGCTTTACTGCAACTCGAATTATTTAAGGTATAGATAATTCTAGATGTCCTAAACACACGCGTCATCGACGCATGATGTTTCATCAACCAGGCTTGATGTGAGCCTTGAGGAATAGTTTGAACGTCGCAACACAAGAAATTTTGTTAGAACCCGCAGACAATCAGCGCTTGCTCAGCCTGTGTGGTCCTCTTGATGACAATATCAAACAGCTCGAACGCCGGCTAGGCATCGAAATCAACCGCCGCGATAACCGCTTCAAACTGGTCGGCAAGAAGCTGTGCGTGGTGGCCGCCGCCGATATACTACGCCATCTGTACGTGGATACCGCGCCGATCCGCAACCTGATCCCTGATATCGATCCGGAGCAAATCCACTTGGCGATCAAAGAGAGCCGGGTGCTGGAACAGGTCGCTGACAGCGTGCCGGACTACGGCAAGGCGGTCACCATCAAGACCAAACGCGGTATGGTGAAACCGCGCACGCCAAATCAGGCGCAGTATATCGCCAATATTCTCGCCCACGACATTACCTTCGGCATCGGCCCAGCCGGTACCGGCAAAACTTACCTGGCGGTCGCAGCCGCAGTAGACGCACTGGAGCGCCAGGAAATCCGTCGCATTTTGCTGACGCGCCCAGCCGTCGAGGCTGGCGAGAAGTTGGGCTTCCTGCCGGGGGATCTAAGCCAAAAGGTCGATCCTTATCTGCGACCCCTGTACGACGCCCTGTTCGAAATGCTCGGCTTTGAGCGCGTGGAGAAGCTGATCGAACGCAATGTGATTGAAGTCGCGCCGCTGGCCTATATGCGCGGCCGCACGCTGAACGATGCCTTTATCATTCTGGATGAAAGCCAGAACACCACCATCGAACAGATGAAGATGTTCCTGACGCGCATCGGCTTCAACTCACAGGCCGTGATCACCGGTGACGTCACCCAGATCGACCTGCCGCGCAACCAAAAATCCGGCCTGCGCCATGCGGTGGAGGTACTATCAGACGTGGAAGCGCTGAGCTTTAATTTCTTCCACAGCGAAGACGTGGTACGTCACCCGGTGGTGGCTCGCGTGGTCATCGCTTACGAAGCCTGGGAAGCCGCCGAGCAGAAACGCAAAGACGCGATCGCCGAGCAACGTCAGCGCACAGTGAATGTCGATTCACCGCAGGATACGCCATGAGTCAGGTGATTTTGGATTTACAAATTGCTTGTGAAGACAGCAACAATCTGCCGGATGAAACCGCTTTCCAGCGCTGGCTAGAGGCTGTGCTGCTACCGTTCCAAGAAGAGGCCGAAGTGACAGTACGCCTGGTTGACGAGGCCGAAAGTAACGAGTTGAACCTAACCTATCGCGGTAAGGACAAACCGACCAACGTGCTATCCTTTCCGTTCGAAGCCCCACCGGGCATCGCGCTACCACTGCTTGGCGATCTGATCATCTGCCGGCAGGTGGTTGAACAGGAAGCCGCCGAGCAAGGCAAAACGTCGGAGGCACACTGGGCGCACATGGTTGTCCACGGTAGTCTTCATCTGTTAGGGTATGACCATATCGAAGACGATGCAGCCGAAGAAATGGAGTCTTTGGAAACCGAAATCATGCACGGGCTGGGCTATCCTGATCCGTACTTGGCGGAAAAAGATCCCGTCTGATGTCAGCCATTTCCCCCACAGCCCCTAGCAAGGCTGTCGCTGACGCCCCTTAACTCTAACATGAGTGATATTAACTAGAACGCCATGAGCGACGACCATTCATCAAGCAATGACAGCCCCAGCCCCAAGAAGGGGTTCTTTACGCTTATCCTTAACCAGTTGTTCCACGGTGAACCCAAAAACCGCGGCGATCTGGTAGAACTGATCCGTGATTCCGAGCAAAACGACCTGATTGATCCTGATACCCGCGATATGCTGGAAGGTGTGATGGATATCGCGGAGCAGCGCGTGCGCGACATCATGATCCCGCGCTCCCAGATGGTCACGCTCAAACGCAACCAACAGCTTGAAGACTGCTTGGACGTGATTGTCGAATCTGCCCACTCGCGCTTCCCAGTGATCAGCGAAGACAAAGATCATATTGAAGGCATCCTGATGGCCAAAGATCTGCTGCCATTCATGCGCAACGATTCCGAGCCATTCAGCATCAATAAGGTGTTACGGCCCGTAGTGGTGGTGCCGGAAAGCAAGCGGGTTGATCGGATGCTGAAAGAGTTCCGCTCCCAGCGTTATCATATGGCGATTGTCATTGACGAATTCGGTGGTGTGTCCGGCCTGGTGACTATCGAAGATATTCTGGAGCTTATCGTCGGCGAAATCGAAGATGAATACGACGATGAAGAAGATTTGGATATCCGCCAACTGAGCCGCCATATGTACACCGTACGTGCGCTGGCACCGATCGAAGACTTCAATGAAGCTTTCAACACCCACTTCAGCGACGATGAGGTCGATACCATCGGCGGTTTGGTGATGCAGGCATTCGGCCACCTGCCTGCACGCGGAGAGACCATTGAAATTGAAGGTTACCTATTTAAAGTTACGATGGCCGACAGCCGACGTATTATCCAAGTTCATGTGAAAATCCCAGACGATTCTCCACCACCGAAATTGGAAGAATAAACCCACATGGCTAAAGCTTCCTACTTTGAGCGCCAGCGGGTTCGCGCCCTGCTGGCGCTATTATCCGGTGCCTGCGGAACGCTGGCATTCTCTCCTTACGATTTCTGGCCAGCGGCCATCATCTCTCTATTCGGTCTGTTGGCCGTCACCTTGAATCGCACCGTAAAACAATCTGCCCTGCTCGGTTTCTGCTGGGGATTGGGGCTGTTCGGCAGCGGGGTTAACTGGGTGTATGTCAGCATTGCCAACTTCGGTGGCATGCCGTTGGTCATCAACATTTTCCTGGTAGCGTTGCTCGCCGCCTACCTATCACTGTATACCGGGCTGTTCGCCGGGCTATTGGCGCGCCTCTGGCCAGCCACCCGTTGGTGGCGGCTGGCGATCGCAGCGCCCGTGCTGTGGCAGGTGACCGAATTCCTGCGCGGCTGGGTACTGACGGGTTTCCCCTGGCTGCAATTTGGCTACAGCCAGATTAGCGGCCCGCTGAAGGGCGTAGCGCCGCTGCTAGGGGTTGACGCCATCACCTTTATGCTAATGACCATCGCCGGGCTGTTAGTATACGCCGTTAACCAGCGCCGCATAGCGCCTGCGGTGATTGCCGCCACGCTGCTACTGTTGCCCGGGCTGTTGCGCCACTGGCAGTGGTTTACCCCATTGCCAGAAAAGGCGGTAAACATCGCCATCGTGCAGGGCAACATCCCACAATCGTTGAAGTGGTCTCCGAAAGCGCTGGTGAGCACGCTACAAACTTACCTGAATGAAACCCGTCCTTATATGGGCAAAGCTCCGATCATCATCTGGCCGGAGTCCGCCATCCCGGATTATGAAGCCAGCCAGAATAGCTTCCTGACCATGATGGATGAACGGATGCGCGCAGAAAACAGCAGCCTGATCACCGGCATTGTCGATGTGCGTGACACGCCACAAGGCCAGAGGATCTATAATAGCGCCATCGTATTAGGCGAACCTGCACTCTACAGCTATCCGGCCAAAGAACGCTATAACAAGCACCATTTGGTACCGTTCGGCGAGTTTGTACCGCTGGAAACCCTGCTACGCCCGCTGGCACCGTTCTTCAACCTACCGATGTCTTCCTTCAGCCAAGGCGATAACATCCAGCCACAACTGCGCGTCAGGGGTTACCACCTGACGACTGCCATTTGCTATGAGATCGTGTTGGGCCAGCAGTTGCGCGACAATTTCCGACCAGACACCCACTTCCTGCTGACCCTTTCCAATGACGCCTGGTTCGGTCACTCTATCGGCCCATGGCAGCACTTACAGATGGCCCGTATGCGGGCGCTGGAACTGGGTCGCCCGCTACTGCGTAGCACTAACAACGGTGTAACCGCAGCAGTGGATGCTAACGGTGAGGTGATCGCCGAAATCCCACAGTTCACCCGCCGTGTGTTGGAAGTGAACGTCACCCCAACCACCGGAGTTACACCTTACGCCCGCTTTGGTGCCACACCATTGTGGATCATCACCTTGCTGCTAGGTGGCTGGGCGCTGATGCTCGGCCAACGCCGCAAATAATCCCCCAGAGCTAAAATGGCAAATAAAATAGCCTAATGGGATAGGTTCTTAGCCTGCAAGTGGCAATAACGCAGTGTTCATTTTGGCTAGTGTGCGACACGTAGGATCTGTACGTTGCGTGCTATATCCTGCCAAGTTTTTAATGCGTTGAGTCGGGCGCTCGGTGTTGTTGCCGGGAGGTCTTATCAGCTATGCTATGCGCATCTACGCATATTACATCGCCATTGCGTTATCTCTGACTAGGATAACGGTTTTACTTACAGGATCATCAGCCGCCATGCAAGAGCAATACCGTCCAGAAGACATAGAATCGAGCGTACAACTTCACTGGCAAGAGAAGCAAACTTTTAAGGTTACCGAAGACGCCAGCAAGGAAAAATACTACTGCCTATCCATGCTGCCATACCCCTCTGGTCGGCTGCACATGGGGCACGTTCGTAACTATACTATCGGCGATGTCATCTCGCGCTATCAGCGCATGCTGGGTAAAAACGTGCTGCAACCCATCGGTTGGGATGCCTTCGGCCTGCCGGCGGAAGGCGCTGCGGTGAAGAACCACACCGCACCAGCTCCGTGGACCTACGACAACATCGAATACATGAAGAACCAACTGAAACTGCTGGGCTTTGGCTATGACTGGGATCGCGAGATCGCTACCTGCCAACCTGACTACTATCGTTGGGAACAGTGGTTCTTTACCAAGCTGTACGAAAAAGGTTTGGTCTACAAGAAAACCTCGGCGGTGAACTGGTGCCCACACGATCTGACCGTACTGGCCAATGAACAGGTTATCGACGGCGGCTGCTGGCGCTGCGACACCAAGGTCGAGCGCAAAGAGATCCCGCAGTGGTTTATCAAGATCACTGATTATGCGGATCAACTGCTGAACGATCTGGATACCCTGGAAAGCTGGCCTGAGCAGGTCAAAACTATGCAGCGCAACTGGATTGGCCGCTCCGCAGGCGTGGACATCACCTTTGAGGTTGCCGATAGCGATCAGAAGTTGACGGTTTATACCACCCGCCCCGATACCTTTATGGGGGCCACCTATGTGGCCGTGGCCGCAGGCCACCCACTCGCGCAACAGGGCGCACGCAACAACCCGGCACTGGCTGAATTTATCCGACAGTGCCGTGACACCAAAGTCGCCGAAGCCGAAATGGCGACAATGGAAAAGAAAGGCATGCCGACCGGCCTGTTCGTTACCCACCCATTGAGCGGCGAAAAGCTACCGATCTGGGTGGCTAACTTTGTGTTGATGGAATACGGCACCGGTGCAGTGATGGCGGTGCCAGCTCACGATCAACGCGATTGGGAGTTCGCCACTCAGTATCATCTACCAATTATACCGGTTATCCTGAACCGCGATGGTAGCCAGCCGGACGTGCACACCGCAGCAATGACCGAGAAAGGCACACTGTTCAACTCCGGCGAGTTCGACGGCCTGGAGAGCCAAGCTGGCTTCAATGCCATCGCCGACAAACTGGTCGCCAACGGCGTGGCTAAGCACAAAGTCAACTACCGTCTGCGCGATTGGGGTGTCTCCCGTCAACGCTACTGGGGTGCGCCAATCCCGATGGTGACGCTGGAAGATGGCACTGTGATGCCGACGCCAAAAGACCAACTGCCAGTAATACTGCCGGAAGACGTGGTGATGGACGGCATTACCAGCCCGATCAAAGCCGATCCTGAGTGGGCAAAAACCTGCGTCAACGGCCAGCCAGCACTGCGCGAAACCGACACCTTTGACACCTTCATGGAGTCGTCCTGGTACTACGCGCGTTACACCTGCCCGCAGTACCATCACGGCATGCTAGATCCCACTGCCGCCAACTATTGGCTGCCGGTCGATCAATATATCGGTGGTATCGAACACGCCATCATGCACCTGATGTATTTCCGCTTCTTCCATAAGCTGATGCGCGATGCTGGCCTGGTGGACTCCGACGAACCGGCCAAACGCCTGCTGTGTCAGGGTATGGTGCTGGCCGATGCTTTCTACTACACCGGCAATAGCGGCGAGCGCATCTGGGTCTCCCCAACTGACGCCACCGTCGAGCGTGACGACAAGGGCCGTATTGTCAAAGCGACCGATCCACAAGGGCGCGAACTGGTCTATGCTGGCATGAGCAAAATGTCGAAGTCGAAGAACAACGGCATCGACCCGCAAGAGATGGTAGAGAAATACGGCGCGGACACCGTGCGTCTGTTCATGATGTTCGCCTCACCGGCTGAAATGACGCTGGAATGGCAAGAGTCCGGTGTGGAAGGGGCTAGCCGTTTCCTGAAACGCGTCTGGAAACTGACCTACGATCACCTTGAGAAAGGCGCGGTACAGCCGCTGGACGTCACCACATTGAATGAAGATCAGAAAGCGCTGCGCCGCGATCTGCACAAAACCATCGCCAAGGTGAGCGATGATATCGGCCGCCGACAAACTTTCAACACCGCGATCGCCGCCGTGATGGAGCTGATGAACAAGCTGGCGCGTGCACCGCAGGAAAGCGAACAGGATCGCGCCCTACTGCAAGAAGCACTGCTGGCCGTGGTTCGTATGCTTTATCCGTTCACCCCGCATATAGGTTTTTCGCTGTGGCAGGCACTGGGCGGCAAAGGCGATATTGACACCGCGCCTTGGCCCGTTGCCGATGAACAAGCCATGGTCGAAGATTCCAAACTGGTGGTCGTGCAAGTTAACGGCAAGGTGCGTGCAAAAATCACCGTAGCAGCCGATGCAACCGAAGAACAGGTGCGAGCGCGCGCTGCCAATGAACATCTGGTGGCTAAATATCTGGACGGGGTTACACTTCGTAAAGTGATCTATGTTCCGGGTAAACTGCTTAACTTGGTAGTGGGTTAACACAAGGAGGAATTGTGCGACAACGTATTCTGACGCTGTTGCTGGGGTTAGCGATGCTGGTCACCGCTGGCTGCGGTTTTCACCTGCGTGGCACCACGCAGGTTCCTCAGGAAATGAAAACGCTGATATTGGACAGCCCGGATCTTTACGGGCCGTTGACCCGTGCAGTGCATGAACAATTACGCCTGAACGGCGTTGCCATCGTCAAAGATGCAAAGCGTAAGGACGTTCCATCCCTGCGCATCGTCACCACTCGCGAGAGCCAGGACACCGCGTCAATCTTCCAGAACGGTAAAACCGCCGAGTACCAAATGGTACTGACGGTGCAAGCGCAGGTACTGCTTCCTGGTCAAGATCTCTACCCCTTGTCAGTAAGCGTGTTCCGCTCATTCTTTGACAACCCGTTGACCGCGCTGGCAAAAGATTCCGAGCAGGAAATCATTCGTCAGGAAATGCGCGATCAGGCCGCACAGCAACTAGTGCGTAAACTGCTGACGGTGCATGCAGCAGCAGAAGAAACCCATCGGCAAGCCGCTGTCATCGGTGAAAAATCGACCAGTGACGCCGCGTAATGATCCGCCTTTACCCTGAGCAACTTGCCACGCAGCTCCGAGAAGGGCTGTGCGCGTGTTATTTATTGAGCGGCAATGAGCCGCTGATGTTACAGGAAAGCCAGGATTTAATCCGACAGGCCGCGCAGCAGCAGCAGTTCAGCGAGCACCACAGCATTTCTCTCGATGCCCATACCGACTGGGATGCCATCTTCAGCATTTGCCAAGCGATGAGCCTGTTCGCTAGCCGCCAAACACTGCTGCTAATGTTCCCGGAAAACGGCCCGACTGCGCCGATTGGAGATCAGTTGATCAAACTGTCTGCCCTGCTGCATAACGATATATTGCTGATATTGCGCGGCCCACGTTTGACCAAGGCACAGGAAAACAGCGCCTGGTTTAAATCACTCAGCCCAAAGGCTGTCTGCGTCAGTTGCCAAGCGCCGGAACAAATGCAACTTCCGCGCTGGGTTGCGGCTCGCGCCAAACTTATGAAACTGGAATTAGACAACGCAGCTAATCAATTGCTGTGTTACTGCTACGAAGGCAACCTGCTGGCGCTGTCGCAGGCGCTGGAAAGACTATCGCTACTGCACCCTGACGGCAAACTCACCCTACCGCGCGTCGAGCAGGCAGTTAACGATGCCGCCCACTTTACACCGTTCCATTGGCTGGATGCCCTACTGGCAGGCAAGAGCAAACGCACTTGGCATATTTTGCAACAGTTGCAGCAGGAGGATGTCGAACTGACGATCCTACTACGTATTTTACAACGTGAACTGCTGCTGTTGCTGACCCTACAACGCCGTATGGCTTCAGTGCCGCTGCGCACGCTGTTCGATCAGCACAAAGTCTGGCAAAATCGCCGCAATCTGATGACCCAAGCAGTACAACGGCTGTCTGCCAGCCAACTGCAGCAGGCGGTGCAACAACTGGTGCAGATTGAACTGACCCTCAAGCAAGACTATGGTCAGTCGGTTTGGCCCGCGTTAGAAACCCTGTCAATGCTGCTGTGCGGCAAAACCCTGCCTGCGAGTTTTACCTATGGTCAATAATCCGCCAAGCACCAGCGCACTGCAGGCCTTGTTTGGTGGCACCTTTGATCCGATCCATTATGGTCATCTGCGGCCGGTTGAAGCGCTGGCCGCAGAAGTGGGCCTGGATCGTGTCACCCTGTTGCCGAACCACGTGCCACCGCACCGCCCACAGCCTGAAGCCAACGCGCAACAACGGCTAAAAATGGTGGAGTTGGCGATCACCGGCAACCCAATGTTTACAGTTGACGATCGCGAACTGCACCGCACCACCCCTTCTTATACTATCGAAACCTTGGAGGCAGTGCGTGAAGAACGTGGCATGATGCAGCCGCTGGCGTTTATCATTGGCCAGGACTCGCTGTTGACGTTGCATAAATGGCATCGCTGGCAGTCACTGCTGGATCTTTGCCACCTACTGGTACTGGCACGCCCAGGTTACCATGATCGTCTGGATACGCCGGAGCTACAGCAGTGGCTGGAACGCCATCGCGTTACCGATGCCATGCTGCTCAGCCAGCAACCGCATGGCTATATCTACCTGGCTGACACACCAGAGCTGGAAATTTCCGCTACCGAGATCCGCCAGCGTCGTCATCAGGGGCTAAACTGCGACGATCTTCTGCCACGCTCGGTGCAGCGCTATATCGGGTTGCAGGGTTTATATCGCTAGTGGGGGGCGCATGGTATAATGCGCCGCTATTTTTCAGGTATCGTTGAAAACCCAGCCAGGCTTTCAACGGCATCTTAGCGACACTATCATCACGCTGGGCTACACATGGGCATTTGCCCTGCCACAGTCGGCTGAACAGCACAAACCTGAGGGGGAACCTTTGCAAGGTAAAGCGCTCATGCATTGCAAATATTCGATTAAATTCAATAAGTTAAGTGATTTATGGTTTATAAAACAAGCTACATAATACGCCAATTTACTACATTTTCACTACCTAAAATCAATAAGTTAACAATCATTTTGACCTTGCTTTTATCCTAGAAATCCCCAATCTTCTGAAGCAGACAACACATAGATCCACCCTGCCCCTCATCGAGCAGGGCGAGGCTTCCTAGATTTTTCCTATACCCCCTATTTCATCTACATCAAGTAGCAGGTGAAGCACGGTCACACTCCAACTGATCGTTAAAAGCGATCAATCACCCTAACATTGATCGCTAATATCCATTTGAATATGTCAGCCATGTTTATGTATGTTTGCTGCATTTATTTTTACACTCTGAGAATGTTGTGCATGAAGGAAAAAAATGATGCCCCAACCAGTATTCCAGATATGCACTGGATAATCCTGTCAGGAAATGAGCAGGATTTCGACAATGCTCCAGAATGGGCAAAACGCCTAGTGTGTATTCAAGGTCAGACTTATTGGTGGGATGGTTCTTGTACGTGGCGTGATACTAGATTAAAGAGTGGATATGAGTCGCATGATTTTGGCCTTCCTGATGAAGGCTATATCGTTGCTGAACGCCGATGGGTCAGAGCTTTTTAGCAACATCCATTATGCTTTAACAACATTTTCTGGAGTCCTTTATGTCAATCATCAGCATTATTTCGATAATAATTATATTGGTATTTTTTCATGCATTTATAATGCGGGAGTTAAAATCAGATAAGACACCGCACTATGAAGAAAATAATTATGATTAAGCCCGTGCTACCGAGATTTTTTCAGCACTGTCTATCCTAATAACGTTGGGATATTTACAGATAAAGGAATGGAATATGGAATCCAAAAAACTCAACTCCATAATAAAGGTTTATATCATCAACCTTCCTGAGCATAAAGATAGATTGGAACTCATGACGAAACAAATGGAGAGCTTAGATATTCCATTTGAGATAATTGTAGGTTTCGATGGGGAAAAAATTAAAGATGAAGAAATGTTCATCTTCAGAAGGGACATAAGTTGTGCAGTAACTAAAGGCGAGGTTGGATGTGCCCTGAGTCATCTTAAGGCATATAGAAAGTTGATCGATTCTAATAATGAAGTTGCTTTAGTTATTGAAGATGACGTCATCATTCCAAGCAACCTGAAAAATATAATAAATGAGATCGTAAACAGAAATGATGATGAAAAAAAATTGGTTACATTATTATCAAAAGTAAATAAATACATCAATAAACCAGTTTATGAGTTAAGTAATGGCCAGGGAGTATTTAGAACTATTGACGCTGCATTTGCTCATGGGTATATAATAAACAGATCTGCGGCAAGAAAACTCTTAGAGAAACTTTTACCAGTATGGTGTGTTGCAGATCAATGGACGTTATTTTACCAAATGGGCTTTATAAAGTTACACGCTACCATCCCGGCAGTACTCAATACTCATCCAGACTTTGAATGCATTACAACCATAACAGGCAGAGAACTGGAATCTACGAAAGCCTGTAAGAAAAAAAGTTGGCTTGAAATGAAAAATTCAACGCCGATAATCTGCAAAGTAAAAAAATTTCTTTGGTCAGTGTTTATAAAACCCTTTGTTAAGATTGTAAAATGCCAGCCCGAATAAACTTCTTTTAATAAAGTATTCGTACTATCCCATTCCCTCACATATATTAAAACCTCAAATTTTTCACTAATCCAGTCTGGACTTTTCCAAATTTTGGGGCACAAGAATGGATAGCCCCCCTCTCCTGCCAGAGGAGCTATCACAATTCAAAACCCCAACGCGGTTATTCAAAACCGCGCGGCGGCTCAGGCCAATCAATATCAGGCGCTAGCGTGGGGGCGATACGATATACCGCTACCCGAAACTGTTTCCACTCGGTTAGCCTGGTGCGTTCTTCTTCCGTTGCGATATCGAGATCGACAGCATCCTGAAGCGGGCCTATCGTCAGTCCTGCCTTGGTCAGCCATTGCTCCCGTTGATAGCCTGCCGACGATACCCGTTGCTCATGCGTGGGCGGTGGGGGTGGTGGGATATCTACCCATGCCGGGTAGCCTTTTTCGTCTGCACCACGCATCTTACCTGGAGGTGCCTGACCGATAAAGGTCTTAAACACATCTTCATCCACCAATACCCCATCCGCTGGCCATGTGCCAGACGCCTCGTAATCTTCCTTCATCACAAGTGGGTAGAAAGACGCATTTTTTGCATTAAACATGTAGTCCATGGTTATTTTCCTATCGCCAACCAGTGCATGCCACAGTCCCAGTCATAGCGAACCGTTCCAAAACTTTGTTTATTCCAGTTAAACCCATCGTTGTTGTAACCGCCCAGTAGTGGCCCGTAGTCATATGACTTATCCCAGGCGTTACGCCCCGGCCAGTACGGTGTTAGCGATATTGCCCAGACACCTTCATGAAAAGGGACGTTAAAACTTTGCCAAATATTGGCATCCTCATTAATGCCTCGAGTGACCGTTTGTCCACATTGAATGATAAATCCGGTGTTCTCATCCTTACGCCAACCTACCCCTTCAGACATCCTCGCCAGGCCACCGGTAAACCCTTCGTGATAAAGTCGATACCGTTTCCCATCCAGAGAGAATCCGCCTATGGCCAATGCATTATCGGTATCTAAACCAAAATAAGTGGCAAAATCTCCCTCACGGTGAAGCAATAATGCCGCTACCGCATCTTTATTGCCTTGGTTACTGATTTCTAATGCTGGTTTTGCACTGCCCTTGGCGGCGGAAAGATGCGGGGTATAGTTAGACATAAACGTTGTGCATTTAGATCCATTCGCCGGGTATCTCGCCCCCACCGTCATGACATCCCCAAGATTTACCCCTTTTGCGCCCGTTAACGCGTCCGTCACTGATTTTGGCGTTGCCGCCGTGGTCTCATCGTCGCTGTTGGTCTCATTGCTAAGTTTGGTGATCCCTGCTTTTGTTAGCGATGCAGGAACAACCGCCTTATCAATGCCCTCACTAAGCATTTTCTGAATCGCTTTGCTAACCTGTGAATCATCTGATTTGTCAGGTTTTAATCCTGCGTCTGTCAAAACGGCGATTAATTCACGCTGAACTGTTGTAAACCAGGCTGCGGGAAGAATAGTGGGACTCACTCCCTGAGCAACATTGCCGTCTGTGAACTCGCCCTGTGGATCGGCTGTAGTGGTGATATCACCGATTTTTTGCATAAGTAGTCCTCGCATTTAAACGATTATGGGTAATTAAGTAACAAAGAAAAATTAAAGCGATGAAGTCTCGATAGTGGCCCGGTAGCCAAATTTCACAACAGTGTGTGACGGGGATAATGCCTTTATCTGGCACTCAAGCTGTTTGTTACCCCAGGAACGCAGTGGGTCTCCGCAATAGGTACGTCCTGCTCGCGCATAAGTGATGGTGGTTTCCGGGGCGGTAACCAGCCAGTTAAAAGGCCAGTCTTCCCCATTTATCGCATCACCACACACTGACATTCCCGCGCGAGCCTGACGGTATTGGGTGATAGTGATATCGTAACCCAGGGTATTGGCTATTCGGATAAAATAGTCCGTTGACTGGCCGCCGGTGCTTATCAACTTTGCCACGACAGCAGCCTGACGTTTTGCAATGCTGTCCACCTCCCCGATCGAGCAGTCATCAGGTAGCCCTACTGTTTTTTCCCACTCAGTAAGCATGATCGTGGCCGTTTCAGGAAAGGCACCCACCAACAACCCTATTGCGTCGCTATCGCTGCGTTGGTAGCCAGCAGCCAGCGCACGGATTACAGCAGCCTGTACGCCTCCAGCATCGCGTGGCCACGCCAAACCGGTGGGTAATAGGGCATACAGCGCTCTTTGGTAGTCATCAGCAGTATATTGGCTCATGTGTACTTCACCTCGCCACGCACGGGCAGTTCCCCAACCCCAAGATCAATATTGGCCGATGGGGTGACCAGAATAAATCCGGCCGTTCCTGAGATATCACCGATCGCCCTGTTCAGGTCGGAAAGAAATATCTTCCCGTTACCAATTGGCGCCCCCTCATGGAAAAACACGCTATCTATGGCTGCGGCAATAGCCGCCGTAATATCGCTGCCAGCATGAGAGATGCCACTAATCTTAAAATCCACCGTCTTCGCGACGGGCGAACAGACGTAAACCAAAGCAGTCACCGGGGCGCGCGGATAAATGTAATCGGCTACCCTGCCTTGATCCCCTGTCGCTTTCTGAACCCCCCACTCATCCCGCTGGGATAGACCGTCAGTCCCTACAGGAAAACCATGATTGGTTTCATCGTTGCCATCACACATGATGTACACCCCAACCGTGCCAGCCCCCATCAGCCGCCGCTTTGTCCAGCACCGGGTAATACCAGGCACTGCACGCGCCCATTGTTCATAGTCTTTATCGCTGCCGCCTTGCGGAGGGGTTTGATACGCCAGCAGCATGCGAGCGCGTAGACTCTCTTGCGTTTCAATATCTGCCCCTCCGGTAGCGGGGTCGACCATTACGCCGCTGGCGTCAATACCTGGCAATGAAATATCTAGCGTCAGGGCCGTGCCCGCATCCGCATTACCGTCAATACCACCACCTGTTGGCGCGTCAATGATATCAGGGAGGATCGCGGTCAACTTGCCAATACCCTTGCCGTTTTCGCCTATAGTCACATCCTCGACGAGGCGGTAACAATACCCATCCCCCCGACGCAGCACCGCCCCTTTCCCTAGGGTGGAGTTTGCGATGCCGGTGAATTGATAGGCGGGGGTTGAAGCCGGATTGGCGGCTATCTGATAAACACTTTTCAGGGCAGCCCATCCCGCCAGCCATTCATCAGTGGCATTAAAAGGCGTGGCCTGCTGCGCAATGTAATCAAGGTAGCCGTAATGCAAATGAGCCAGACCAGCATCGGCATCAGCCAGTACACGCATGTTGGAGTAGCGTAGCAGTGCGCCGGTTTGTCTCAATTCCGATTTAAGCTGCGTGCGGCTCTTTTCACGCAGTTCGGTCAGTGTAGGTCGATTAAATGGCATTGCTTATTGCTCCCAAACCCAAAAAAAACGCATATCCGTATCGTCACGACTCCCCGGTTTCTGATAGCTGATAACCATATTAAGTTGGTGCGGGTAAACGATCTGAGTTGCAACCATCACTGACGACACCACGCCGTCAATGATCAGCCACTGCAACGCCTCACGGGCATAGTCTTCAGCTTTCTGGGCGACAGGCTGATCCAGCTTTTTACGCCGTAACAACCACAGCCGCGAGCCAATATTGTGCTCTTCTCCTAAATCCCCCCACCATCCTCGCCGATCGTCTCCCTCAATGGCATCGTCATCACGGGCAACCCGATCGGTGAACAGGCTGATAATGATTGCAGTCTGAAGGTCGTTGCCGTTGATGAGGTCACCCTTGCCTTCACGCCAGTCAGCCACTAACCGTTCAATATCCCAAAAGGAACTGATGTCGCTCATCAGACAATCCTCCCCGGTTTATCGCTGGTTATATCGTCGCTGCCACTTTGCACGTCTTTTAAAACGTGGTCATGCCCATTGTGGGCTTCACGTAGGGTTTTCAGCGAGGCCCCATTACTGTCGCAGTTGTCGACCACGTCACCTGTGACCTCCAGAAGCGGTGTATCCAGCCTGATTTTCTCTGATGCCGTGACCGTGACAGTCGTCGCATGACGAACAGTCACCGGCTGGCCGTTGGCTTCAACTTCCATGCCGTTTTCAGTGAGTTTGATAAACATACCCCATTGGTCATAAATAACCGTTTCACCCGCTTTAAGCCCGGATTGCCGATATTGCTGATTGTTGCTGGCCACAATCACAGCGCTGGAGCGGTCTCCGCCCAAATAGGCCAGAACAACATCAGTGCCAACCGGTAGGCCAGATGAAAAGCCAAACTCCGCCATTCGTGGCGTTGCTCCTCTGACTTCCAATGGTGTCTGGTATTGCAGTTGTTGGATACTTCCAGCATCGCTGTAACCCGTGATCTTGCCAATACCGATCATCATGGCCACTCGGCGGCCAAGTTGCCTCAATATGCCCTCACTCATGGGTTAAGCTCCTGTACCTGTCTGTAAAATTGGTACGGCTGCACGGCAAACGCTTCACACGGCATCAGCACAAGCTTGGCGCGGGTGCCTCGCGCATCACGGATAAACGTTACTTCGGCCAATAGCCAAAGCTGGTTATTGAGGCCAAATACAGGAATGTTAATGGGGAGTAGCGTATTCGGCTCCCAGAGCTTTCCTGCCTTGTCTCGCCAGCTATCAATCTCCACCTGCAAACTGCGTGAGCGTCCATAGCGGCGGTTCATTTCCCAATCGATGCAATTTTGCGCCTGACCATGCGAGTTCATGGTGCTTTCCACGATGACAACCCGGTTTCGATAACGTAATTTGGCCACTTCCGGATCTTTGGCTCGCGCCAGGGTTACCGAGGAATATCCCCCCATCACTGGCGTCATCGACATCGATACCCCGATATAATCCGAGTACCGTTCGTCCATTGATGCCATGAAAGATGCCGTCTCGATGTTTTCACCTTGTGCCACACCGCTGGCCGCTTTCACCGTTCCGACGCGGGTCAGATAAAGGCTGCCATCGGGTTTGTCGTAGTACAGCAGAGCAGCCCAACGGTGATCCTGTCAATCACTTCCTGTGATGATTCTCCCCAATTTAACGTAAATTGGGGAACGGTCATCAAATCCTTCACATCGCTGGTGACACTAATTCCGTAAGGTTCAGCCAGTCTTTGAGCGATTTGTAACGCAGTGGCCTGGCTAATTACGTTGTTTGGCCATTCTGCTGAGCAATCCACAAGTCCTGACATTTGCTTCGCCCCGTTGCCTGCACCTCGTGGCGCATCTTACCTATAACTGGGTTCCAGCGGTCAATGTACCCGGTCATAACCAGATCATCCCCCAAATGCACGGTGCAACTGTCACCCGGGAGCACTAATTGCTTATCGTCATTACCGGGTAGTAGTCCATTAAAGAAGAGTAAAATCAGAGGGTAAACGCTCTATGCTGCGCGTAACGCGGACAGAATCCCAGCCGGAAATTTGTTTGCCGCCGGATGTCAAAATCAGTTCATCTTTCATTTCCTAAGTGCTCTGAATTTGGTAGGCATGAATGCCGGGTGGCGAGGCTGAACTGACTGCACCAACTCATCCCCGCGCGCGCGTTCTGGTAAAGACGATTAGCAAGCGTTAACGCAGGCATTGAGGCAGACAGGCCAACTTGCGTCAGCGAACTCAGCTCAGCACCTTTCTGACCGTATGCGTTGACGAGAGCGTTGCGGGTTTCCAGCAAATTGAGATAGTCATCATCATCCCCGGCATCGGCCACCATTAACAACACGTCATCCAACGTGTCGCAGACACGGTTTAGCATCAAAATGGCGTCGTCATAGCTTGAGGGTTCATACTCCACAGCCACCACAGCCAGTGCACCGGCGGATAAAACGCAGAGCAAGATGGTGGCACTTTGGGCAATGGCATTTTCCGAATCAGTCGCGTAAAACGTCGCGTTTCGGTATGAAGCCAAGGTTTCAAGCATACGGATTTTCTCTTCCACGCTGCCTGTGAAGGTCATAACCACATCAATGATAGTTTTCGCATTGCCAGGGAACGCATCAACTGAATTCACGCCCTCAAGGGTGGCTGTTTTAGCCAGGAGATCAGATCGCCCGGTCACCGCTTCCGCCATTTTCCGCATGACCAGTCCGGGCTGGTTTTTAGTATCTGCGGTACGGTTTACCGTCCCGGTAGAGCCAGAAACACCGCCCCCCACAAATCCTTTGTTATACCGGCCATAGCGGGCGCAGCCGAAGGTGGACTTCAAGACGTTGCTGAGGTTCGTCACTTCGTTAGCCGTGTCTTTCACGCTATTCCCCCAAAACGCGGCCGTGTTTCGCAGCGTCTTGATGGTTTGGGTGACGCTCCTGATCTCGCCTTTCACCGTGGCGATAAATCTGGTCGTTGCCATCAACCCGGTGCGTAGCCATTGGGTTTGAACCAGCGAAGCAGCCTGTGTGTTGCCAGTAATGGCGAAAACCTTCAGGCCGGACTCAATGAGGGTGAGCGTGAATTCGAACGATCGCCCGTTATCCACACTTTCCAGCACCCGCAGGCCGCCATCAGGAACGCTGACCGTGAGTTCCCCCAGAGTCGGATGAATCAGCGTGCCGGCCCCCTCAGCTTCACAAGCAGCGACCAACGAGTTACGCTGGGTGATCACGTCAGGGGCGTCATAAGCCAGA
Source organism: Serratia symbiotica (assembly GCF_000821185.2). Lineage (NCBI taxonomy): Bacteria > Pseudomonadati > Pseudomonadota > Gammaproteobacteria > Enterobacterales > Yersiniaceae > Serratia > Serratia symbiotica. The sequence goes on from NZ_CP050855.1 coordinate 1,958,289, forward strand.
CTGTTGTGCACAATAAAACCGCGAATGGTCAGTTTTCGGGTACCGCGCCCCAAATCCTCGACCCAGGCAGTGTTACGATAGGGGTACTCATGCACGGCCTGGCGACGTCCAAACACGCTTTCGGCGCTGACTACCGCGAAGGGAACGCCGCGAAAGGATGCCGGGTGAATATGCTCAAACCAATCCCAGTTGTCGCCGCCACCTAGCAGCGATGAGATCGCATCAGTGATCAGAGCCATAAATTCTCCAGAGACAAAAAAACCGTCGAAGCGGTTAACTCAGTGATTGCATCGACAAGGCCACGCGGCCGCCGCTTTCAGTTTGAACCTTGCGGCGCTCACCGGTCTGGGGATTGACCAGTGTAATTTCCAGTTGGAATTTGTTATCGTCGAATGCCTTAGACATAGCCTCAGTCAAACGGCCAAGAGAAGCGTCATCTGTCGCTGTAGGGGGAAATAATGACGTGGAATGTATAGGCGTCCTCTTCCCTCCATCTTCATCTACTTTACTTTCGTAATCAAACGCGCCAGATTGACGCTGATCGAACAAATTGTTCTGGTCACGCAGGCCGCTCCACCGCACATCATTCACAGAATCATTGATCCCTTTCGAAATCTCGTCCCGTGTGTACGGCTGAACACCATTTTCATGCTTGATGATGGCGGGAATTAGCTTCTCCAGTACTTCCGGTGAATGAAGATTGATGCGATCACTTGGATTAAAACCAGTTTGCTTTGAAACAGCATCAATATATGACTGAGTTTTATTTTCCGACCTGGGCGCATAAGTGTGAATAATCCCATTCAGCGTATTGTTCCCACGGTCTCCATAAAGCTGGAGTTGACGTGACAAGGCTGCAAGTCCGTCATAAGAGGATGCAAAGGTAGAGAAGCCCCCATTTTTTCCCGTGGCATTGGGTGCCGCTCGTAAGTTACCCGGGTTATTGTTCCGCAACCCCAGAGCATTATTACCCGGTTGGCCATAAGGCCCCGGCCCCGTGCCGATATTATTACCCGTCTGATTACCAGCCTGCGGCCCAGTCGCTTTCTCCAAATCCCCTTTCAACCGATCAGCACGCCACACCGGCTTGTAGTACCCGTCGAGCTTTTTGATTAGATCTTCCGATGCATAGCCAAGATTTAAATCAAGTTTCTCTTTCCATGACAGCGTGTCTTTGAATTGATCGTCACCTTGTGCCTGGCGTAAAAGGTCTGCCTGTTTCCCACCGCTATTGAACGTCAGGATCGAGCCTAGCGTGACATTGTCGAGGCCATGGGTAACGACCTGCTTGATTTGGTCTACTGACGCCGCCATGAACTCCGACTGCCCCAACCACGCTTGCACCTTCATCTGCATCCCATCAAAGGCTGCGCTGATCTGATTCATCTGCTGTTTAAACGCCAAGGCGTTTTGCAGATCCTTGTCACTAAATATGAGGCCATCACGCCGAGCCAGGTCTTTCAGACGCTGTACTTCACTGGTGGTATTACGCAAATAGCTGAGTAACTCCGGTGAGAGACCCAGCTTGTTGGCAAAAATAGCCTGTCTAGCAGGGGATAGGCTTTGCATTTCCCGGTTTAGGTCTTTAATTAATTTTCCAACATCTGCCAGACCTTCCTTTGTCAGGCTAATATCGATATCGTTCGTTTTAAGAAGCGCAAGAAATTCTTTATTACGCCCCCATGCCGCATCGTTCGCTTTTTCGAACAAATTACCAATCGAACTCTCTGCCGCCTCACGCTCACTACCGTTTTCAATCATGGCACCCGTCAGCTCCTGAAAGGCATCAGTGGTCATGCTGATATTTTTTGCGATGGTGTCGATGCGGTATCCCGCGTTGGCGAAATTGGTGAGGTTGTTTTTGACGGCATTGATAGCGACCGCAGCCCCGCCCAACCCCAGCGTTAAGCCCCCAACCATTTTCAGCGGCGGCACCAGATCACCAATAAACTGGACGCCGCTGCGGGCATGTCTGGCTAATACATCAAACTGACTGCCCAGACTATCTAACTTGTCTCTTGACTCCTGTCCGCCAAGTGCAAGACCATCGCGCGTTTTTTTCAGCAATGGGTTGAGGTTCTTTACCGCCTCTTCAATACGCTGAATAGACGCAGATGCCTGATCACTTGCTGTCAGCTCGAAATCGAATGAATTCGCCATTATTTACCCGCCTTCATTTTTTCTATTCGATTGGCCTGATTGACCCAGAAGTCCAACCGGGTACGGGTCAGGGACCATGCATCATAGGGTCCCCACCCGTAATACTTCGTCACCTCAGCGGCTAGCTGCTGCCATCCGGCGAGGGATCGAAGGTTAAAAAAGACATCAGGTAGTCCTCGCATTGCCGGTAATCGGTAAATGCCATGCTGCCCAGCGCTTTTTCAGTCACCCCCGTATTCAAGGCGATCAGCAGCTTCATGGCGGCCATGCTATTCTTGGCTCGCTGAATGTCATAAAACTGCTCCACCTCGGCCAGGACTGGCTCTTTCAGGTCCAGATGCTCGTAACGCACATCGCCCATTGTCAGCGCCTTGCTGAGTACAATCGTTTTTTTCTTATCGAGCGTAGCCATATCAATACTCCGTCACCGATCCGCCTTCCCAGCGAACATCAAACACCGCTTCTTCGCCATCAACATCCTGCGTATTCACGGACCACATGTTTTCGCCGATCACTGTTTTACCGTTGGCCAGCTCAACGACCACCGTGACGTTGGTGGCATCGTTGATTTTAGCGATCGACGTTCCGCCGCTGTCACGTGCCTGGTAGGAAATAAACGGCGCTCGCGGCTTCTCTTTGTAGCCGTGGACACCATCCATCCCTGTCAACGTAGAGCGTTCCCATTTGCCAGGGCTGTATTTGAACTGGCCGACGACCATGACCCTTACACCGTCGATGGTGACGTACGCAGTACCGGCCAGGCGGTTAGTTGTGTCTCCCATAAATCCCCCTTAGGCTGCGGTTTGCGCGCGTCGCCATTGATTGAGTAGTGCGAAAATTTCCAGTTGGTCGATCAGCGTACCCGTCCAAAGCACATCAATACGCTTGGTATTGCTGCTGTTGCGCTCCACCAACAATGTTTTTGCAAATGCCGCTGCATCCTGCACATAGCCGTTATATTCCAGCGTGCGATACTGGGCGATCAACTCGGCGCGGATCACATTTGGTGTCACAATGGGGGCACCAGGTGCAAACCGGGTGCCATCATTGGCCAACTTCATGCGACCAAACTTTGAGGTGATCTGCGCGCGGAGGAAACGTGTCACAAACATGAGCAGGAAAATCGTTTCAATGTTCAGATAGCTGTCATCTGCATCGCCATATTTGTTCTTCTGATAGGTGGTGATGGTTTTTTCCACCTGCACTGACCCATCATCTGCCACTGTATACGTGGAGATACCGCTATACAGTAGGTTGTTGCGCTCTGTTAGGGTGAAACGATCTTCCAATGGCGGTGCCAACACACCACTGATAGTCAGCGTCTGCGTGGGTCGACCCGGATCATTACGCAAGCTTAGTGCAATGGCCCCCGTTAACGCGGCAGCCCAAAGGTAGGCAGGCGTCGGTGATCCGTTGATACCCAGCAAAGTCTCATGTTGATTATTTCGTGACTCCCCTACGGTCGACAGAGAGCCATAAGTACCCGTCAGAGCACCGAAGGAATGTCCATAAAGCTGCTGAGCGTAGGACCAGCGACCGGAGGAATCGGAAAGAAACTCTTTCATCACGTTTAGTGATGTGGTGTCTGTATACGGATTAACGATAAAATCAAAAGCCCGATCCTGTAGGTTTCCCAGCGCTGCCTTCAGATCCGGCGAACCGGTACCCCCCGCCATAGGTGTGATTTTAAACGTCATGCCTTGCGGCGTGTCTTCTCCACCCGCCGCGCCCTGATAATTGAGGCGTATATCGATGCTGTTTCCGTGCCAACCTTTATTTTTTGCCGTCAGGTTAACCGTATCACTCGACTTGCTATCCACATCAGCAATGACCGGTAACGTGCTTTGCCCGTTGATTGCCGCCGCGATAGCCGTAGCCACCGCCCCCTTGTCATCTGTGCTGACAACGGTCAGTTGGACACGCATGCCAGCTATATAGATAGACAGGACACCGGTCGCAGTGGCAGCAGTCAATACCTGTAACTTTCCCGATGCTGGCACGATACCACTGGCACCGTCTGATAGGGGTAATATCCAAATATCGGCAGCGGGGTCATTGGTCAGATATACAGTCATCATGTTGTGCAACATTGAGCCATTGCCACAGATACCGGCGACCAACGAATCAGACGAGACTTTCTGCGGGATGCCTGGCGTTGCCGTCGCTGTTGCCAGCATTTGTCCGATCAGCAACGTGCGCTGAACGGTTGTGGCTGAATTGGCCATTGAGTTATCAAACTCGGCATAAAAAAATGGCGCGCGCTGGTTTGGCGGAAGGCGATTAAATGGGACGGTCATTGCTCATTCTCCTGGCTTTTCTTCCCTGCCGCTGGTTTTGCTGTCGCGTTCGGGTCGAATTTCTCAACATCGCCATCCTTCAGGCGGCGGCCCCAAAAAATATCATCAGGCACCTGTTCGCCGGATCCAGGCAAAAAGGTGCCCTTGACCGGATCGCGCACAACACGCCCCGGTGCGGGTTTAACAAACATAGGGTTACTCCAGATCGATTTTAACGTGGGGTTCGGGGGTACCATCAGGTATGGAAAACAGCACGTCTACCCCTTCAAGGGTCTCAGTACTGATTTCAGAAAACTCTTCAGGCCCCTGATAATATTCAATGTCCAATTCCATCAACAACTGGGCTGTATGCCCTTCGCCGCCAGCATCGACATCAATGGTGGATCGCACCTGCTGAAACTGCTGAATCTTGCGAGTCAGTTCATAGCTGTTGATTACCGCGCGCTCTATCTGCTCGCGCAATTCTTCCAGCGCCTCTTCTGCCTTCTCTGCCCCATTGTCTTCCGCCTCATCGTCCAACTCCTGGAGGCGGCCTGTGAGGCGAACCGTGGTCACAGTGTTGAACTGGGGAACATTACGGCCCAGTGAACTCTTAACGTCGATCGGCGTTTGCACCAGGATAACCGGGTACATGTCAGCGGTTGTCGGCCAGTCGCGCGGCGAAAAAACCCGATCGCCTGCATCGGTTTTATTCTTCAGCGCTTCAATGACCAGTAGCCTTATCCCTCTGGGGTTCATGATTTCACCTTATTGAGAATAAGCTTCGTTCCACCATGGCTATCCGGCTGAACGTCTGAAACGGCAAACAGCGTATTAACCGGTACCCCACCGACGATACCGACGAACACCCGATCCCCCTGTTTCGGCAGTGCCTTAAACTGGCTATCACGAACACCCAACACCGGTTTGGTGGTGTTGATAGTGCTGCCATCGTCCAGCGGCTCGACCTCTTGCGTATAAGCACGATCAAAAATGCCGCTGACGGTGTACGGCGCACCGCTGGCAGGCCGGTAGTCAACCGGGTCACCAAAAACGCCATGTAACGGTGCAAGCAAATGCTGATCCCAGTTGATACCCATTTACTCCCCCGATTGCACAGTTACGGCCGGCGCACTGCGAAGCAACGCCAGCTTGCGGAGTTGTTCAACATCAGCAACCACACCCAGACCTATCAACCGCTGCGCATCCGCTACCGGCAACGTAAACACCCGGTTTTCTGGATAGTCACATCCATCGTGCCGCACGGTGTTGCCTTTGGTGACAACCACTGGAACCATGCCGTCCGGCAGCTTTTCACCGTCCTCATCGTCATCCGAATTATCGTAAGCCTGATCATCAACCTTCAACGTTTCCGGGCTTTCCTGGTCACCCACCTGTAACTCGGGCGGCAAGCCGCCCAGTTCTTCTTTTTGCGGTTTCTTGGCCATATCACACCACCGTTGCACAAAGTGAAGCATTAACCCGGCTTGGAATGACCAAGGGCGCTGATTGCATCATAAGCAAACGTTGTGCCGGATCTTCTTTCACCCAGGTTTTAGGCGCAAATGCCAAAGGACCATAGTTGAACGCTGGATCCAAAATAACGCCGAAGGCACGCGTTCCCATTAGATCGGCGCAACTCATGACTACCGCGCCATCGGCGATCAGAGGCTCTTCAATGCCTGTAACGGGATCAATAGCCCAGTCGTTGTACAGCCACAAATCAAAGTTGCCCCAACGGCCTTTATAAACCGCTCCCTTCTTAATTTGAGCACCAATGTTAATCTGGTTGCCAAAAGGGCTTAATGCCGGAAAGGTGATGGCATTGTCCTTGATCGTGGTATCAAGACGAAATGCACGCCATGACTTGTTGGTGAACACCAAATCTGTAGGCACTGCCCCAGAGTTTTTAAGGAATGTCGTCTGCCAGGCTTCAATATCATCAGACGGTTGAGTGTTGGTAGCACCAGAGGCAATGCTAAGAGGCCATCGGTCTGAACCACTCAGCGTAATGGTTAAATCTGCTGAACGTCCAAAATCAACCACCTTGGTTTCATAGCCCTCACCTGCAACAGTGACCTTACCTTTAGTCAGAGCACTCGCCGCCATCCATTCCAGGCGGCGATTGATCATGTCGATTTGGTCAGCCATCTCAAACTGGAGGTTCAACATTTCGCGCTCTGCGGCGGTAAATTCTCCCCCGATACGTTCACCAATCTGGCGGCTGATAGGCTTACGCAGATCGGGGGCGCGTTTGTCTTTGATGTAAGCGGGCTTGAAGACATTAGTCTGGTATTTACGCTGTTCAACCAGTTTCCCCTCCACCAACGGGGAAACAAACGGGGCCATACGACGCAGACCAACATCCACGTCAATGGCCACTTCTTGCGTCTCATAGGTCACCACATTCGGAAAGAAGCGATCCAAAAGCCAGTTTTGGCAGGTTTTAAGATTAGGGACGACCTGCACCAGCACGCTGGTATCAAAAATGTTTTCCATATTCAGTCTCTTTATGATGCCGGTGCGACCACCGGCCATACTTTAGATGTGTGCAACCCTGCCAAAGAACTGGCATCGGTTACGTTTCAAAAGGGTTAGATCAGGATACCGGCGACTGGATGCTATCGCGCAGGAAGATGGCCAGCGGGCGGAATTGCGCCTTAAGTTCAGCGATAGTCCAGGTCTTATCGAAGATCAGACGGTGCTGATTAAACTCGCCCATCAGATACACACCGCCAGTTTGTGCTGTGGTCGTGGTGTCTACGTTATCGACCAAAATGGCGGACGGCTTTTCACTGCCGTCAGTCGCGTCTTTTTTGCTCGGGATATACGCGCCGGTCGCGGTGATCATGCCGAGTACCGTCCCTCGTTTAAGCGCCCCTGAAACACCGATCGTGACAGAGTCAGTGACCAGTTGTAACGGGCCAGAAACCAGCTGATCGGGAACGAACAGCGAACTTTTCATGCCAGGTGCAAATTGATTTTGTCCAAACTGGTCCATTACTTATTACCTCGTGCAGAGTCATAGAGGCCGGTCATCTTACTTACCAGCGCATTTTTCCCCGTGGCGGGCTTGCTGCCATCCGGGCCAAGGCGTACCTGTTCAGATTGCATACGCGAATCCAGCGAAACACGCGCTGTTTTCGCCGGAGCAACAGCCCCCATCGTTGCCAGCGTGCCAATGGCTTCACTCGCGCTCATGCGGGTATTAAACGCCAGATGCGCCGCCATATCCGGGCGGCCAGCGGCATGCTTACTACCAAAGATGGCGGCACAGCGTTTACGCTCAGCACGGCGACCTTTTTTCACATCGCGGTTTTCGTCTTCTTCCGCGTCGGCATCATCATCGTCTTCTTCCGCCCGACGAGATTTCGCCTTTTTACCTTTTTCTTTGTCGTCCTCCTCATCTTCGGAGGATTTTTTCTTAAGACCCATCAGGTGGGCAAACTTTGAGTAAGACATACGTTAAGCTCCTGCTTCATTCAATAATTTTCGGAACGCGGCATCAGGGGTCATGACATCATCTGCCAGTCCCAACCTGACGCCATCAGCCGCCAGAAAACAGGCAGCCTGGGTATTGCGGATAGTTTCTTCAGTGATGCCCCGATTGCGGGCTACCGTGCTGACAAAAAGTCTACCCATCGTATCCACATCATCCTGTATCGCAGCGCGAGCCTGATCAGTCAGTTTGACGTAAGGATTGCTTTCAGCTTTGCGGTCACCGTAAGTGATGATGGTGACCGCCAGCCCATCATCTTTGATCCGCTGTGACCAGTCACAGTGAATAACGATGACACCTATCGATCCCACCCCCCCTGTGCGCGGAACGTGGATGCAATCTGCGGCGCTGGCAATAGCGTAGGCTGCGGAATAGGCATTTTCTGACAGGATCGCGTGTATCGGTTTAGAGCCGCGAGCGTGATAAATCTCATCAACAAGGTCAAAACACCCTGCAACCTCTCCCCCTGGGGAGTCGATATCCAGACAGATGCCGCTCACCGCCGGATCGTTCAACGCAGTCAGGAATGATTGGCGGATGCCGTCATACCCGGTCATGCCGCTGTAGGGGCGCAGTGAACCTAGCTTTTGAACTAATGTTCCCTGAACAGGAATAATGGCGACGCTATCTACCACGTCATAACCGTTATCTTGTTTTTTAGCTTTACGGATAAAACTATCATCGTCCCCTAACCAGTCAGAGGCCAAGGTGTTGATACGAGTGATCCCGAAACGGTCCATCATTGCGGCCATAACGACTTCGGCCTTTTGCGGGTGCAGCGCCAGCGGCGTGTTAAATAGCCGCTGCGCCAGATGCGGTAAATTCACTCTGCCTCCGGATCTTTAATTGTTTCAGGTGCAAATACATCAGCTTGCGCCCAGCTAGGTGGCGTTAATCCGCGCTCTTCAAATGCCGCGATTTCTCTGGCACGCTGATCCAGCATTTCCTCCCAGTCTTCACCGGCGTTTTCTGCGGCTTCCATTTCAAGCGTTGAAAGTCCGGCATCCATACCGAGTATGGCCCCTTTCTTCTCTGCAACCGGATCTACCCAGCCTCGACCTGGCCCCATCCAGCGCGCACGACAATAAGCCGCCCTGGCATCCAGAAAGTGCGGAGCGCCGTTCGGCAGCGGTAAATCTTCCGTGTCGTGGATTTCTTCGATAAACGCAGACAAGATAGGTTGTGCAAACCCGACAGAAAAATCATCACGCCGGCGGGTCAACGTTTTCCATGCTTCCAACATCGCCGAACGTGCAGAGCTGTAGTTAACATCAGACCAGTCTTGTGTTACCTGCTGGGTAGAAAGCCCCGTTGCAGCGGCGATATTACGTAATGCTGCACTTTCGAATACTTCAAAATTGCTGTGCGGGCGTGCCGCATTGACGGCTTTGACATCCTCACCGGGATACAAGATTGGCATTCGTGCGCCGTTTTGCAGAGATATGCGACGATCTCTATGGAAATCAACACGACCATCTTGGTAAGCGCCAATACTGGTATCGTCGAAGGTTTCCCCCATCGCTGCTTCAACCATCTGCGGATCGTACGGCGAGGTAATGTAGGCACCGAAGACCGCATTCAATATCGCCGCTTCCAACTCTGTCTGATCGTACTTGATGAGCATTTTCAGGCGCTGTACCACCGGCGTTAATATCCCGTTCCCACGATGCTGGGCACCACGCTCATGGTCATAATCATGCACCACATGCGGTCGGCCCCAATCGGTTTCCCTCGGGATACGCTGCCAGGTCATCGTTTTGGCTCCGCTCCACCAGTCGCCGATATGCGCTTCTCGTATGTGATAGGCTACTGGCGCACCATCACCATCAATTTCGACACCGCCACGAATGTTCGGCATATCGAAGTTTTGTTGCGGGTTGCTCAGTCGATCTGGGTCAACAATTTGCACTGTCGTGGCGTAACGGCCTCGCCCACGTCCAAGCCGATCAGGCCGATATTGCAGAACTGCCAGCGCATCACCATCAATCAGTTTGTGACGGAAGCCCAGCCTCAGCATTTGCGACACCGTTTGTTTTCGCTCAACGTCACAAAAACGGCCGGGGTCATCCTGCGCCCATGACCGCCAGTGTGCCTCGATCACTTTGCCGTATTCATCCGCCCAAGTGGAGTCAAATGCACTGTTACCCGTCATCAACGCCAGCATGCGGTAATCAGGTTTCAGGATGGGGCGAAAGTTAGCGCCAATGGCGTTATCCAACACCCGGGTAATGCTGCCACTGGCCCACCCATCATTGCGGGCCAAATCCCTGACACGGGAGACAATTCGATCGCGGTAAATATTGATCTCATTGTCGGGCGACCATAGCGCCGGTTGCCAGTTTGCCAACTGGTCACTGAATGAGTCAGCGGCGTCGTACGGCACCCGACTTCCGCCTACCAGCATGGACGCCTTTGAACGGGATGGCGGCAACGGTTGCCCGTTGGGGCCAAGTATCTTGACATCATTCATCAGAATCTGAACCTCATTGGACGGCGCGGCCTGATATTAATCCCTAACTGAGCCTGGAGAAGCTGGATCAGCGCCATCAGGTCAGCCATTGATGCCTGTTGAAAAGAAACTGACCGGGTGCCGTCTCCTTGGGTATATGAGAACGACACACCGCGTGATCCCGAGGCCAGATCGATATACGCCTGCTGCGCCTTAGTCAGCGCATCCTGCAATTGTTCACGCGTCATCGCTCCGGCCAGCAGGCTGGTATTGCGGTTAAACATAGAAGTCCTTACGATGGCAAAAGTTGTGACAGGCGCTTGCGTTTAGGCTTCTCTGCGGGTTCCTCGGTAACACCACCGGGTAAACGCAGATTAGGCTTTTCTACCGACTCAACCGGAGCAGGTAACAGGCGATCCGGGTTAAGTACAATGCTGTCAGCCAGAGAATTAAGCTTCAGCCCCATGTAAAACAGTCCGCACAGCGCCGCGTAGCTATACACCCGACAATCCAGCGCTTCGTTAGCGCGTCCGGGCAGTTGTTCCCACACGCGGTAACGCTGGCCACCAGACACTTTTAGCACTGAACGCTCGGCTAATAGCTGGCTGAAATAGTTCAGATCACGGGAATCAGGAAAGTGCATATAGCTGGCTGATGGCTCACCTGGCAACTCGGGTGGATCGATATGCAACCGGCCACGGATAGTGTCTTTTGCCGCATTGACGCCAATGATGATCGGTTTGAAACTGGATTTACTACGATTGGTTGGTTTCTTTGTCGGCCATACCGGAGAGCGTTTGCCACCTCGTGCCGATTCACCTTTAATAGCCCAGATACGGCGGCCAAGACGTTCTTTAGCAAACTCGTACACTTTCTGCGTGTGGTGGCCACCGGAGTCCATGCAAGCCGCCATGATGGTAAAACCTCGTCCATCAGCACGCCGCCAGATTTGCTTCAGATAGATATCTAGTCTCTTCCACGGTTCATCTGTTTCCAGATCGCCCTCAATGACATCGAACGCTATCGACCAGCTTTCTTCATTACGCCCCCAGCCAGTGACTTCAATTTCAAAGCGCCCATCCTGGGTATCAATACCGGCTGTCAGCACGGCCACGCCATCAGGCACTTCGGCAGACCAGACCTCACAACGTTCTAGCAAACGTTTTTCGCTTAGTGCTTTTTCACCCCGATCTTCGTAGGGTTCGCCCAGCACAAGGTTAATAAACGTCTGACGCATGAGTGGATCATTTTTAACCCGCAGCCATTCGGCAACCAGGTATTTCCATGCGGCATTGGGGAACAGGCTGTACCCCGCCCAGATGTGGAAGCCAGCATGACCCTTAAACGGTTTGCTTGCCCGCCATTCACCCCGCTTTACCATTGAGGATTTTTCGTTATGGTGGATCACGCAACCATTGTGGCGGCAAACGTAATAAGCCGTTTCAGGTATGCCCTCACCCTGCTCATCCTTGTCCCATTTGATGCCGTAAGGGGTATCCGGGCCTCCCCATTCCAATACCTGATATTCACCGCAATGCGGGCATGGCACGTAATAGCGACGCTGATCGCTCTCCTCATATGCCTTTTCGATACGGCTGGTCCCCTTCACCGTTGGCGTTGATCCCAACGCTATCTTGCGGTTCCAGAATGTCTCTGAGCGTTTGATACCCAGTGCAATCTGATCGCCCTCCACACCGGCACCGCCAGCAGGGTAGCCATCCACCTCATCAAACAGAATGATGCGGCAGGTGATACGGCGGAATCCCCCTGGGCTATTTGCCCCCACCAGCGTCAGGTTGGCACCGTTGGCAAACGTCTTCTTGAGGATAGTTTGATTACTGTCCTTGGCCTTAGGGTCACCGCAGATCTCCGCCAACACGGGAGTATCACGCAGCATCGGCGCGATCTCGGTCTTACTGTAATCCTCGGCATCCTCGACACGCGGCTGAACGATCAGGATCGGCGACGGGTCATGCGCCAGATAATAGCCAACGACATGGTCAAGGATTTTGGTATACCCGACACGTGCCGACTTCATTACCGAAACCTGTGTAACAGAAGGATCGGTAATGGCATCCATGATGCCATCCTGATAGGCGAAGGAACGAAAGCGGCCGGTTTGGGCGCTGGTCTCTTTCGACAATACTGCGTATTTGTTAGCCCATTCGCTCAGTGATAGCGGCTCAGGTGGCCGAACATCAGCGCGTCGCTGGCGCAGATCACGGGTAAAATTACGCCAGGCTGTGTTGTCAGACCTCTCTCCTAGGGTTATCTGCATCAATGCTTAATTCCTCCAGCGCCTCATACACCACCTCTTGCAGTGCCTGGACAAACTCCGCGTCGTTAGTGGTGGAAGCCAGCCCCCGCAACCGGGGGCCATGTTCAGGAGCAATCGCAATGAGACGGGTGCGCATGCGGGCGTATTCATGACCTACCGCCTCGATCATGTCTTTATAGGGCAACACCTGCCCGGATTTAATGTCGTAATCAAGCTGGGTAAGCAACGCGAGGAAGTTTTCTTTCATCTGGCGGGCTTCATCGAGCGACATGGTGACGCCGTGCTCGGCGATCATCCGCTCGACGGTTTTCGTCGCAGACTCGGGCAGCGCCTTATCGTTTTTGTTACCTGACTTGTTACCCGAGGATCTGTTACCTGTTTTGTTACCCTGTCTGTTACCTGCCGCTTTTTTTTCCGGGCGGGTAACAGTTTTTCGGAAGCGCTCAATGTTGGCGTTAGACGCTTCAACATCGATTTCATCTCCGGCCAGAACCAGCCAACCACGGGCCTTCCAGCTCGTTACCGTCTTTCGGCTGACGCCGTGAAGTTTGGCAAAATCTGACTGGTTCATCTGTTACCTCAGGTGTTACCTGTTACCCAAATTTCAAAAGTTGATAGCTAGTGAAATATCGGGGCGCGCAATGCCCCTGTAATATCAATCACTTAGGAAGGACCCATTTTTTCTGAGGGGGGTATTTCTGTATTGGATGTGGTTATTTTGCCGTCACCATGGCTTCAGCCATTGCTCTGCTTAACTCTGTAGGCATCAGAGCATTAGCCATCACCTGTGCTCGATCAAAGTAACCCAACGTTGGCTTAACGGGCAGTGCGTCACCGAACCGAATCAGTAATTTTGGTGGCCTCTGTTTAACCCTCTCACGGCGAGTACCATTTGCTGAACGCTTCCGCCGTTTTTTACCCTTCTTGACTTTTAAAGCTTTCTTGCGCTGCCATACACCATTGACACCCTTTATCTCACCGACGAACGTATTAGGCTTGGCCTTGAGTTGCGAGAGTTTATTACGCGGCAAGTTGCCGTATTTATTCAGTTTGATGTTTTTAGGGTTAAGCAGCGCCTGGCTGTTCAGCTTATGCTGACCACCAAATTCAAACGGCTCCAGATAACTGGCCGCAGTATCCATAACAAACACCTTGGCCTTTAGATTGCTTTTTCTAGCACCATACGATCTGACCGCATTGACAGTAAACGGTGTTGGGTTCTCCAGGTGACGCTTAAAAGCAGTTCTCTCCGCGTCCGCAATCTTTCGGGCTACGCGGGTTAGTGCCTGCGCGGTGGCAAACGGGATTTGCTTCCGTACGCTCTGGAGTTGAGCTGACAGCTCTTTTAAACCAGCCATTCTCACCCCCATAAAAAAACCGCCCAATGGGCGTAATGCCGATCAGTTAAGGATCACTTGAACGATCCTACCTCTGTGTGAAAATCCGTAATCTCCCTGAGATTACGGATTTTTTTATGTTACTGAGTCAGGCGCTTGATGCCGTTCTTAAATTCTCTCCTAAAGAGTTTGCTGCACTGTCTGATTTGCTCTCACCTGAGCTTATCGATGAGTGCCTGGCTGATACCGGGGTCGTGACGCTTCGCAAGCGCCGTCTCCCCATGGAGATGATGGTCTGGGCTGTCGCCGGTATGTCCTTGTTCCGCTCATTTTCCATGAATCAGTTGGTTTCACATCTCGATATTATGCTGCCGGGTAAGCGTCCTTTTGTCGCACCCAGCGCCGTGGTACAAGCCCGTCAGCGGCTCGGGGAAGATGTGGTTAGACTGGTTTTCGAGAAAACACGCCAACTCTGGTTCGAGAAAACACCGTTATCCCACTGGAACGGTCTGACATTGATGGCTGTAGACGGCACTCTGTGGAGAACACCGGACACGCCGGAAAATGATGCTGCTTTTGGACGAACAGCTAATGAGTATGCCCAGTCCGACTGGCCACAGCTGCGTATGGTCTGTCAGATGGAAGTGACCAGTCATCTGTTATCCGGTGTGAGCTTTGGCAGCGTGTCAGAAACCAGCGAAGTTGACCTTGCCGCTCAATTGGCCGGGCAGACGCAGGACCACTCACTGACGATACTGGATAAAGGCTTCTATGCACTCGGGTTGCTTCACCACTGGTGGTCATCAGGAACAGAAAAACACTGGATGATCCCACTGCGCAAAGGCGCGCAGTATCAGGTGCGCGAGAAGCTGGGTGCAGGACATGAACTGGTCGAACTCAGCTTAACCCCTCAGGCCCGTAAGAAATGGAAAGATGCGCCTCAAACACTGACGGCGAGGTTGATAAGTAAAGAAATCAACGGAAAAACAATACAGATCCTGACGTCAATGTGCGATCCGTTACGTTACCCTAAAGCTGATATCGTTGACCTTTACGGGCAGCGTTGGGAAATCGAGCATGGCTTCAGAGAAATGAAACAGCATCTGTTGCAAAATGAACTGACGCTGAGAAGCAGAAAGCCAGAGCTAATAAGACAGGAACTCTGGGGTGTAGTGCTGGCTTATAACCTGCTGAGGTTCATGATGGCACAGATGGCTTACAGCCTGAAAAACGTGGAGCCTTACCAGATAGGGTTTAAACAGGCTGCACTGTATCTAACAGCGCAACTGAGCATACTGCCAGCGGTGGCTCCGGGAAAGGTGCCGAAAGTGATGAATGAAATCCTGGCGATGGCTGAAAGCTTCGTCCTGCCAGCCAGACGGCAAAGACATTATCCAAGAGCGGTAAAAAAGAAGCCGCAACGTTACCCGTTGCGGCGTCCTCAAAAGCTTAACTGACAAGCATTACCCAATGGGCGGCTATATTTCAATCAAGTTTATTTCTGTGCTCTTGAAGATCTTGCAATATCGTATCTTCGAAAGTTGGGCGCATATCAACCCTGATTACTGTTTGAAAACCACTGTTACAATAACGCTTTTTGTATTCGTCGCGAGTAATCTCAAACTCCTCCAAAAGAGCAAGAGTTTTAGGCCCTGCATTCCCCTTGTTTTGTTCTTCAATGACTTTAACTAAAAAAACGTCACTATCTATTTTAATGTCACTATCTATTTTAATGTCACTATCTATTTTAATTACGTCATAACGAACAAGCCGTGTGTTGTTACCACCCGATATGTAGTAAGTTTTTACGTTTGAGTAAATCATGGTGAGTTCCTTTTGTAATCGGATACTAAGTGTATCTACACACAGTTTGTAAATAAAGCATTCGCGCGCAGTTTTTAAATGTGTGCTCAAATCACATTTAGCTAACTCTTTGATAAACAACCTTGTTGATTCAAGGCGAGCAAATTGCGATGGCCTGATGCTATTAATTTCGCGCCCACCAAGAAACTTATCGTCACCCGATTCGGCTATTAGGCGACAATTACCCTCGGCGTTTCGCGTCTTGCATTGCAAGTAGCACCCTCGCCTTTTCGACGTTGTTCACTCCCGCCTGTGTTCTGCCACAGGTTAATAATTGATGGCTGTCATTGAGGTATTGAGAGACAGTTTCCAACTGCTTCTTTTCGTTTTTTGTCATGCTCTAATATCTCCAGAAGGGAAATTCCCAAGGTCAGATAGCTTGAACTGGATAAGCTCCTTAACTAACTGCTCGGCTTTCTTGATGGCCTTCTTCTCTCTTTTCCGGCGCATCATCAGTGCACTTCCCGCTTGGCCGTGCTCCTCGAATGAATACTTTTCTGCCGCAGCTACACGATTTTGCATCTCGCTAATGGCCATCTCTGTCAAGCCTGAGAAATCAAGAAGGTTTATTCCACTGTTCCCTTCTAACTTCGTCATGTGATCGAACACTCTAGCTTGAAGCTCATAGCTGTAACTCATCGCCATGAGACAAGCTTCCCGTTTTGGGAAGTAGTAGCAGGGGTAAGTACGCCCTTTCTCGTCTGTGTAATCTCCATAAAATTTTGGAGATTGATTTTCACCCAAAACTTTTGGAACTTTTAGCATGAGGCTATCGTGACGTAGCTTGCTGTATTTCTTGCATGGGAATTTCATTCCTGACGCTTCGGATTTTGATCTCCGATCAGCATTAATGTATTCGACCATTTCCAGGCTGCTCATAGTTGGCGCTTCATGTGAAATGACAGTCACTGTTTTTTTCATGGCGTATTACCTTTCTTTGAAATGAACCTTTGCCGCAATGGAAATCAGCCCATCGAAGGCTCGCCAGCACTAACTGACTTCCTCAAAGGCTCATTTCAAAGGGATCGGATTCGATGTGTTTAGATGTGCATTGCGTTGCACAGAGATTTACTGCATAAAAAAGCCCCGGTCTGTGTCTAGGCTGGGGGGTTGTCGTTATGACAGGGGTTTTTTGGTAAAAATCTGATCTAGATCACAACATTGATAGTTCAGTATCCAGTAAGTTATGTAGCGAAAGTTTTCCCTGGTGTTGTTAGACTTGCCCCTTTGTCATTTGGGGCTTTTTTCCCTCTGATTCCACTACTGGCACTGTCCTTTCAAATACGCCTGCAAAAATTTTAGTTTCCGCTGATCGCTAATCATTCCTGAACGGATATCGAGAACAGTTGATCCAGCTTCTCTACTGACCTCGATGGCGCTTCCATTGCCCATGCCGGCACCGGTGGCGGTTTTGGACACACTACAGGTGCCTTTGATGCGCAACTGGCGACGACCAGCGGCGACATCAGCACGAAGACGATCATTCTCAAGTCTGGCATCGGTAAGCTCCTGGGTGTATTTAGCGTCGAGGGCTGCGACTTCTTTTTGCTGGCGCTGGATGGCGTTGATTGTGTCTAGCCTGGACTCCGCTAATTTCTCCACTTCTTGCTGCTTACTCAGTGCTTGGCGATAGTTGTCGCGGTAATGCCAAGTGGCTATAGACAGAATGACGATTATCCACCCTGATAGCGCAGCAAGGCTCACTTTCCAGTTGAAGGGGATCATCGCAAAAACATCTCACGCTCTGCCGCCCGTCGCTTGACCAGACCAGGCACTACAATGCGGCCACTGTGACACCAGCGGGGAAACTCTTTGGCCGCGCCCTGTATATCGCCTGTGTTGAATTTCTTCACCAGCGTAGAGCCAGCGAACGCAGCACCGCCAATGTTGAATGCCAGCGCAACCATTGCATCAAACTGATGCGGGTTCATTGGGCGCTTAATCGCCGTGTTGACTGTCAACTCGAATACAGCCAAATCTTCATCCAAAAAAGCATCTGCCTGGGCTTTAGTAATACGGTCACCGGGCTTTACACCATGAGTGTGGCCGTAGCCGATAGTGTCCTTACCCGCGCTGCATTTGTATGCCGTCAGCTTCAGACCTTCATACTGCCTGATAAGATCTTTACCGGCTTGACTCGTTTTCATTACTCACCCCCGTTTTGCTTCCCACGATATTTTTAAGCAAACCGCCAAAATACTCTGTCCCCAGATAGCCGATAGCCACGCTACCCAAGTAAGCGTACTTAGGGTCAGCACCGATTAACGACAGCAAGTCTCTGGCGAACCAACCCAGCAGAGCACACATGGCCGAATCAACGAGCGTCCTGTAAAAACGGTTGCCGTTGTATCTTGACCGCAGCCATGCCATGACAAACGCCAACGCAGCCGCTATACCCTGCTGGCTGTACTGATTGAACAGTTCAAGCCAGAAATCAGACTGATTTGGATTCATTTTATGAGCCTGCATATCCGTTGCCCCGTACCCGGCCCGCCGAGTGACTTGACGTAATCAAAATCGTTAGCGCAGAGTACCCTTAATGCACCAATCTGCGCCCCCCAGCGATCATCCTTCCACTTCTGGATCGTGGTCATGACCTCATCATCGGTATTCACGAACGTCAGCCCGTAGCTGATTATCTCGCGGGGATAGGCGTATGCCGCCTGACTGATGCGGTAGTCGGTATCTTTTACCTGAGTTGATCCCAGAGAAAAGACCCAGATGAGCGCTATCATCAGCAGCATCAATGGCGCACCATCGATAACAGATGCGCCGATAATTTTTAATACTTTCATTGACGTTCACCGGGTTAATTTCTTG
Source organism: Serratia symbiotica (assembly GCF_000821185.2). Lineage (NCBI taxonomy): Bacteria > Pseudomonadati > Pseudomonadota > Gammaproteobacteria > Enterobacterales > Yersiniaceae > Serratia > Serratia symbiotica. The sequence goes on from NZ_CP050855.1 coordinate 1,976,971, forward strand.
AATATCAGGTACAAAAAAGGCCACGCATTAGCGCAGCCCTGAAAATGACGCGAGTTTTATCTTTTTCCAGTGGACACCTACCGATGCACGCCGCCAGCGGTTTAACTGTTCCACTGAATGCAAAAAGCCCCGCACGATGGCGAGGCTGTAAGTCTTATGCGGCCCAGATAACTATCACCACATCGAAAAGCGCTTTCCGCTCAACCGCAAAAGTTCGTACAACGAAACTGTCCGTCTCACCGCGAAAGCGCTCATCTAATGTAATCAAAAAAGCCGCCGTACATTTATAAGAACAATTACGGCAGCTTACCCATATATTGTGGCTAAATGGCTAAAAGATGTCAACGGTTTTTTTTGACAAATGTTGAACTTTAGCGATTGATTTACGATCAATGAATGCTCTTCGGAGAGGATGGTAAATCATCCAAATGCTGGCAGTCAGAATATCCTCTATCTCATTTCGACAAGTACCATATGACGGCTTGCGCCATCCCTCTCCATATCGCCCTCTGTCGATTTTGCGTGGTCTTGCAGCATTGTGATAATACGATGCGATGGCACGCTTGGATGATCCATGAGCGTAGTAGCTTAGCAAAATGCACATAGCCTTTGTGTCAATGCACATAACGGAATCAACGACCTGAGAAATTAGCATTCCATCATCGTCATTGCACATCGGCCGATTGGGGTATTGTGGCGGTGTGACTGTTGCCATGTACTGAGCTATAACGCTGCTTTGCCGCTTGTCCAGACGCCCTGAGTAGACCCAGGCACCCCAAAGTTCCAGCCAACCGTTTACCCAGTCGTGTTGTTCTTTTGTGAGTTTCAACTCTCGAATACTCATGCTCCCACCCCATCAGTGTTAACGGTGCCGAACCGGTCTTGCCGTGTCGTGTATAACTTTCTCAGGCCAATCTCACGCCGAGGATTGCGCTCTTGGCGAACATACATAACCCCACCAGGGCGCTGAGTTATGCAGTGATGACGCCCGGTTTCAGCGCGAAGAAAGCGAGCTTCTTCTATCGCTGCCGCCAAGTCGGTAAACATTAGGCTGCTTCCCCCATCCGATAAGAAATCCCCTCCTGATACCAATCCGGTAATGTGAACTCAGCCCTGAAGATATAACCCTGCGATCTAAGTTCCCTGATGCGCTTTAGCTCATTTTTCATGTGCTGATATAGCTCATCCATCTGCCAGGGCTTTAAACGCACAGGAACGCCCGCTAGACGCGCTACTCGCTCGATGGTCATTTCCCCATAGGTAATCTCCGCATGAGCGGTAAATTCGCAGGGATCTTCTTCGAGTTTTCGGTGACAACTGACGCAGTGTGCAAAGGCGTTGTAGGGGTGGTATCGAGTGGATTTATGTCGCCGGGATTTGAAGTGTGAGCAGTGGAGTTTTTGTCGTTCCTGGGGATCGGTTGAGTCGAATATTTTACCGCAGTAGTCGCATTGCCAGTTGGTTCTTTCTCGAACCAATGCTGAGAAAACGGCATCAAATTTATCTCGCTTGAGCGCCATTATCGTTTCCCCTGATTAATATGCATTGGAATGTTTTATTACCAACGTAAAACTTCCCTAACCGTTCGCACTCTCTCGCCACTTCAAGATGTGCACTTTCCCACCCCAGGCGGTACGACAGTAAGATGACAATTACGGCGAGGGAGCCAAGAATAAAAGTGCCAAGGATAAATTCGATCATATTTCCACCCAAAGCGCGATCACGCAGATTGCAATGGTGATGAGAGAGCCTATTAGCTCGATTGAGTAGGTCATGCTGCGTCCCTCCTGTTTACTGCTCCCGACAGCGCGAGTAACAAACTCCTTGGCACTGTGGTGAACTGTTGCCTAGGTCTTACATAGGGTCGCCATATCAACAGCATTGACCCTTTGCTGTTGCCATTACCCTTTTTGCCCGTAGCGGGGTTTACAAAGCTGATCCTCCCGTCCGTGATAAGCCTTACTTCATCAACGCTTTCCAGCGCCTTGCTAAACCAGCCGGTGGAGGGGTCACAGGGAACGAGCATGACAACGGGTTGATGCTGCCTTGCGCACTGCTCTGCTGCTTTTGCTACCCAGGGGGTGATATCGCTATAGGGGGGATTGCACCAAATTGCCCCGTTGCTACTCCAGTGATGGGTTAGCGCATCGATAGTTTCGGTTAAGTAGTGTGCACAGAGCGCGTTTTCAGCACTGGCCGCCGCGTCTAGCCAAAACCCAAATTCACTATCCAGTGCGTTAAAAAGCCATTGTGGAGTTTGCCAGTAGTCGCGATCTGCTGGCGGTGTGTTAGATTTGTGCATTACGCCACCTGTTTATTTTTAAGCTGGTTGTATTCACTGTCGGCCGGCACCGTCAGCCGACACCCGATGTTTAGCGCCCACCCTTCCACCCGGGTCAGGTAGAAATGCATTTCGCCAGTATCGAGATCGGCCGTGTGCCGAAGAGAAAGCATGACCGTCTTTTCACCGGTCACCACATCGACCATTTCCCGCTCTTCATATCCGAGATAGGTGTGTTTCATCGCATCCTTCACCCATTCTGGCGACGCGAAGGACTTGCCACGCTTGATGAGATAAGCGCTTAGCTCTGCGTACCACATGTGCTGGAGTGAGTTTTGGGGAAGACTGCGCTTGTCGCGCCATTCGGATATTTTTACTCGGTAGCGTTTACCGCTGGAGATGAGTTCGAAGAGGTAGTGAGTGAATTGGCCGAGGGTGCTTTTGTGTAAACAAAAGTCCTGCACGGATATAATCCTCCGGGTTTATTGTCACCACTTAATGCCTATTCATGGCCACCGCTGCCTGTCAGCAATCATCACTGACACCACGAATATCAGGATGAGTAATTGGTCTAATTCTGTCACTGGTTATCTCCTTTGCGGGGATGGTCAAAAACCCCCGCTCTGTTTCGATGATCGGCGCTCAGCCTCTGCCATTCTCGCCCTTGCATGGTGCTGATCGCAGTCGTAAAGCACACCGTGACGCTGCTCTACAAAAACAACGCCGCTTTGGCCGTGTCGATTCAGTCTTAGCAGCAGTTCGGTGTCTCGCTGATTTGCGTGCTCGTCATACGCTCCCGCCCGGTAGATCCCCAGCCAATAATCACAGTCCTGTTCGATTTGTCCGGTATCGCGGCTGTCGCTTGGAATTGGACGCTTGTTGGCGCGTCTCTCAAGCTCACGGTTAAGTTGTGTCAGCAGCACAACAACGCAGTTCAACTCCTTGGCCAGATGCTTAAGCCCCTTGGTTATCAGCCCATAGGCCAGATCGTTTCTCTCTGCCCTCTCGGCTTTCATGAGCGTTAGATAGTCAACAAGTATCATCCCTATAGCGCCACGCTCACGGTAAATCCTGCGGCTTTCTGCCACGATGTGAGCCAGTGACAGCCCCGGCGTATCGTCGATGTAGAGATTACCGGTCTGCGCTATCTCCAACCCCTTTGCCGATGCCAGGGCAAAGCGATTGTCTTCATAGCCATCAAGGTAAAAATGAGATGAACTTACCCCGGATGCCTGAGACAGTGAGCGCTCTACCAACTGCTCCTGGGGCATTTCAAGGCTGAATGCTATCGCCGGCTTGTTCTCCGTCAGCGCACAATGCAAGGCCAGTTTCATGTAAAGCGTGGTCTTGCCCATTTTTGGCCGCGCACCAACAACGAACAGTGATCCCTTGACCAATCCTTTGGGTGCCAGCAGGTTATCCAGTGAGGGGATACCTGTTGAAATACCGACAGCGGCCGGATCGTTGCATAAGCGCTTTTCAACCATGTTCATCCATGAATCGAATGCCTCAGCAAATGGCACCGCGCCACGTATCGATCCCGTTCGGGATTTTTCAGCGGTGTGCATCGCCAGCGCCTGCATCGTGTCGAGTTTCTCGGCGGTGCTCAGCGTTGACGGCGTATAAAACACCTCCAGCATCTTGTTCGCCTGCTCGATAGCGAAACGCTCGATAGCGAAGTCCTTCACACGATTGGCATACGCGATAACGTTGGCAACGGATGGCGTATTCTTCGACAGTTCAGCCAGATACGCAAAGCCACCAACGCAATCCAATTCCCCTGTAGACTCGAGTCTTTCGCTGACGGTGATCAGGTCGATAGCCTGACTCCGGGTGTTCATGTCCCGCACAGTGCGGTAAATAATCACATGCGGTTGGCAGTGGAACATCTCAGCACTGAGAATCGAAAACACGGTTTGCACCCTGTCGCTCTGTGCATCAAGCAGGATCGCCCCCAACACCGACTGTTCAGACTCGATGCTTCTAGGCGGCAGGCGGTAATCACCGATCATCATGATCGCCCTCCCTCACCTTGAGATACACGTTGTCGTTCAGCAGGTAGTCGATCCCCTTCTTGTGCCATACAGTGCCGCGCTGTGGGTTGGGGCGCTCCTCAAACATCCACCGGCAATTGTCACGGATGTACGTCAGGTACTTACGCCAGTCCTCCATCGAAAAGCCATGGCCATCCAGTTGGCGCGTGACCACACCCGCTTTCCGCCAGAAGGTCTGGATCGAACTGCGTCGTTTCTCAGTCAGCGCTCTGACCGATTTGGCTTCAGGCAGAATTTCGTGGTAGGCGTCGATAACATCCCGACAGGAAACTGAGGTTTTTTTTCTAGGCAGTTTTTCGTTGGCTAATGCACTCTCATTAGCTTTAGCTAATGAGTTATTATATATATTATTGTTTATGGACAATCGTTGGACATCCGTTGGACAATCATCGCCGAGAGCCGCATTATTACTGGTATTGGCGTTGGACAATCGTTGGACATCCGTTGGACAATTTTGAGGCTGAAAATCGTCGTATTTCAGGACGGTTATCAGGCTAAATTTCCTGCCAATCGCCTCAATTTTCAACATGCCTTTCGACTCAAAACTGCGGAGTAAACTCTTTACCTTGTTGTCAGGGATGAAGGTCTCAGCAACCAGTTTGGGTCGCCCAGTGATCATTTGCCCGCGTCCAACCGTCATTTCGCCAATATCAGTGCTGACAACGGCTGGCGAATAGTTGGCTTTCAATATCAAATGTAACCATAAATGTACTGCTTGAGAGTCCCTGTACAGCTTGCTGTCCATGAATTGCCGGTGTATCAAGGCAAACCCCTTACCGGTGTACTCCGGTTTATCTGCCTGGTTCTCCTGCGACCTGTAGTCGGATAATTTAACTACGCCCATGATTCTTCACCCACTGCTGCTGTAAACGGAAAATTTCAGCAAACTTCTTCCCATAGTCAGGATTGCTCGCTGCGATAGAGACCAACCCATCAGGAGGGTAGGAGTAACGCCGTGCCTCTTCCTGCTTGATATTTCTTCTTTTTCGTGCCATTATTTACCCCGTTTGTTGTATTGAAACCTCATCTAGTTTTAACTCTGACGCTCGGCTACTACCGAGCGTTTTTTCTTTCCAGAAAAGGCACGGTCAGGCTAATTGATACGCCTCGTTTTCATTTGTGATTTCAAGTTGATAACTTCTGATGTGTTTACAAACGCATTGGCATGATGACAACACTCGCTTTTTCGAACGTGTCACTAAGCTCAACAATTGAAGATGTTGTCTGGCCGCTGGGTTTGATAACTATTCCCGGCCACTTTGGGTTGTAGAGTTTTGCGGCTTTCTCAATATCAGCCAGGTAGCCAGCGTTGAAACCTATCGCGTCTACCGGGGAATTCTCTTTTGGAATTACTCCTCCAATATCGGGGTACTGCCCGTCAACAACACTGACTGGAGCCAGAGAAACACACTCACCGATCCCATCTAAGTAAGTGAGAACGCCCATTTCGGTATCTATTTCAGCCCTATCAAATTTGGTAAACCGTGGGCCTTTAATCTTAACGATAATATTTTCGCCTAAATCTTCAGACTGATGCTCACCAATGAAAGCGCGGTAGCCGTCAGTAGCGTAGAGCCTGCCATTTGGCGCAAAGCAGATCCCGCACAAATAATAACGGGGGTCAGTCTTTGCCTGAAAAATCATTGCGGCAAGTAGCGCCCTTTTGCTCAGCTTTAAAATCATGTTATTCTCCTTGACGGATTAATAAGACATTGTTACTTGAGAGCCGACTGTTACAGCAGTCGGCCTTTCTTCTGTGATTTCAAGTTGATACTTCGCAAACTCCATCGCTACCTTCATCAGATACCTGTACTGATCCAGCGGTAACTTCTTCTCTCCACGCATGACAAAATCCTCTACACCGCAGGCGGCGAGAGTTTCCATAATTTCAGGGAATTTTTCTGTACGGCGCAGAACCGTTGAGTCAGCCACGTTGAGCATCTTCGCTACAACCGTTTGCCGTGTGGTGCTCAATGCCTGATGTGCTGTAGCCAGCAGGTGACGGCCAATAAATGACAGTGATTTGCGTGTTTTTGCATGTTCCATGCTTGATAATTTCCGTGTTGATTTGAATTTAGATAAAAAATAGACGTGCGACAGCCGTGGGGTTGCCACTTAAGTAATGCCCCACACTGGCGGAGCTGACCAAAGGTGTTAAAGAGCTTTGTTGTTAGGCTGCTGAAGATCTTATATCAGCAAATACAAGGTTTTCTTTTGTCACTGGTTTGATGGATTCAAAATTTTCAGTCGCTGCCTGAATCTGCTTAGCTTTGCTTGGTGAAGCACGGCGGAAACCATATGCAATTTGATCTAGGTATCCAACTGATGTTTTGGCAAGAGATGCCAGCTTTGACCATTCATCAGAACTGGCTTCCTTTCTCCATCGGAGTAAATCGTTACTCATCTTATTCTGTCCTCTTGTCAACTTCAGACGGGAGTTTATCGTTATGATAAATAAATTACAATACCTTTATCAATTTGCGTATTTATCACACCGATAAATGGTGCAAAAATGGCTTTATGGAAAATAAGAATATCCGGCGAGAAAATCTTGCTGCTTTGATGAAAACTTATCTTGATGAAAACCCAAACTCTACACGGGCTGGGTTCGCTGAGCGCTGCGGGATTGCCCCAGCTCAGCTTAGTCATCTTATGGGAGTAAAATCTTACCGGAACATCGGTAACAATTTAGCAAGGAAGATTGAGACATCTCTTAACCTGCCTGTTGGTTGGATGGATACGCTGCAAGATACAAGTCAAAAAACCAGTACAAAAGATAACAAAGAACTTGAATTTGCAGGGAAATTACGATCAGGTAAAGTGTCAGTTATAGGTGAAGCCATATTGGGAGTTGATGGCATGATCGACATGGTTGAGGTTCGGGATGGCTGGCTACAAATTTACAGTTCTGACGAGGAAGCCTACGGACTAAAAGTTAAGGGGGATAGCATGTATCCTCGTATTCAATCTGGAGAGTTTGTAGTGATTGAGCCTAACACCCATGTTCAATCTGGAGATGAAGTGTTTGTGAGGACGATTGAAGGTCACAACATGATTAAAATCATGACAAAAACACGCGATGGATGTTATCAATTTTCCAGCATAAACAATGAGCATAAACCAATTACGCTTAACCCTAGAGAAGTTGAGAATATGCACTATGTATCAGCAATAGTGAAAGCTACTCGCTATGTTGATCATGATGATACAGAAAATCATTAAAGTGGCTAAATCCTCCTAACCTCCCAGTGGCCGGGGTGCGTTCGGAGGGGGGCTCAACGTAACCTATTGTGATATATTGAAAATCAACTTTAAAATTAGCAACCATCCAACAATGGAATTTCTGTGAATCTAGAACAGATTACTAGTGCCACCCTGAATAACCTTCAGATGCTGTTGGAACAAAAAGATATTCCTTTAGCCGTAGGTCCCATCACGAATGCTGACTTTCAAGCAATGATGACAGCATATGCTGAGCTTAACTGGGACTTCGCATTTAATGGGTACGGAAATAACCAAAACAAGTTTGAGTTTTGCGTAAAATTAGTAGGCGAAACAAATCCACTCCCAGCAGGAGCGGCTTTAAGTGTCTATAATATTGATATAAATAGCTTTGACATCTGTTTTGTTGAAAGCTTTGTTCGTAACAATGCAGATCACCCTTTGCATGGAAGGATGATTGTTATCACATTGATAGCCGCATACATGTTCTGTACCGCAGTTGATTGCCAAGTTATAAATGTGATAGAACCAGTGAACGTGCAAGTTATAGCTTTATACCAGGGGTTTGGTTTCAAGGGTGACACAGTGTTGATGACTGCATCAAGAGACCAGATAAGGAAATCTATTCTCAGTTACACTTCAATCCTTGATGGACAATCCGGATTTTAGTAGTAGAATGTTAAACTCTTTTGTATAGAGGGCTAACAAAAATTTTCACTACTGCTATACTGGTGGTAGTGGTTAGAGAATATCACAGCCTAATAATAGGCCTTGGAGAGCATATGAAACACCCACGTACTAGCATCGGTTCCAAAGTGTCTTTCAGCACTTCAGACACCTTTGCACGCATGGGAGTTGCTATGGAAGAACTTATGGCTGCAACTCCTAAAATGCTCGGCGATGTTCATATCGACGGCAGCAAAGAGTGCCATGGAATGCGCAAAGAAAGCAAGAAAGCAGCGTAGTAACCAGTTTAATTAGCCATAAGATCTAACCCGGCCACCGAGCCGGGTTTTTTGTACCCTCGATTTTGTACTACACTTTACGGCTGGGCAGGAAAAGCCCAGTTACCTCTACATTCGCTTTCTTCCCGGCTTTGGCCGGTTTTTTTTACCCTATAATTTGTACTACAATTACCTTAATGGTGGGATAAACCCTGTTTGTGTGTTGCTTTATATCTCTCTCCGGCTCCGGCCGGTTTTTTTATGCCTGCCGTTCAGCACTCCCGCGCACCCTGCCCCACTCTGACCCTAAAGTTCCCCGACTCACAGCCTACCCCAAGCTGAATTTTGCGCCGAAATCATAGGCAAAAGCTGTGGTGGTATGGTTTTTTTGAAAATAAATTCATCTAAAAATCAAAATGATAAAAAAAAACGCAAATAATTTATCATTTTGATATTGCCAATTATTTATCATTTAGATAAAGTTACCCCATCGAGACGACACAGCAGCAACCAGCAGCGGCAATATCCCAGCAGGAAATACGACGAGTTACCCGCTGATTGCCTGAGCTTAAGTAGCCAGCCTGAGGCTTACGAACATTACGGCGGTTGGAGCAGACCATAACTGGAGACAACACACAGGGGATAGGAAATGGATCAGCAATTTAAAGCAGAAGCAGATGTTAACGATGTGAAGTTAGCTCTTGAACTAGATAAGGATCAGAACGGCAAAATCACTAGGAAGTCCATTTCTGAAGTTCCTTACAGACTCTCTGAGAAAAACGTTTACGAAATGTGGGTAGGAGTTAAGAGGCAGGCCGAAAACGCACTCCAGTTTTTATTCGCAACGTCAGCGACTGAAATTTACAAAGGCAACGACCCGTTATCGAAGTGGATCGTGGTGGTTTATGAAGACCAAATTTGTTTCGAGCGCTTCGGTGATGGCGTAACGCTCGAAAGTTATGCCCCAGTGACACCAGCAAAAGCAGCAGTGTATGCAACGGCTATCGTGAATGGTCTTGAACCACCAGGAGATCTTCGTCCGTGCGATAAACCGACTGATTGAATTCAATCTGGAGCATGTTCTGGCCTCGTTGCTTCACGCGTTTGAAGTCAAGGCCGCTGAAGGAGACCCGAATATCTGAGGGATAGCCCTCTAGCTGATCTAGAAGCGTTTTTAAATCAATCGTGTGACTTTCAACAATATCTTTGAATGACATGCAAATATTTCCTTCTTGGTTGTGTGAGAGCTTCCAAGATACCACTGCCGCCTGAGGTGGAGAAGTAAACCAGGCATTAAACCAAAGCGGATTAACAAGTCTGCTCTGTTTTAACCGCTCTTTAAAAATAACGGGAATTCTCCTGCCAGTGTAGGAGACCAGAACCAAGTGGTTTTGGGGTGTGGTGGGCTGGATATAAGAAACAGCCAACACCAGGGCAACAGCTAGCTCACCACACCACCAAAGCCACTTACTGGAGGTAGTTATGACAGTAATCATTGTTAAACCTGCGAAGGATAATAGTAAAAACCGCCGCTATCGACAACGTGGCCAATTAATTGCTAAACACAGGGAGAATGCAGCGTTTGCAAAAAAACTAAGTAAAGCTTGGGATAAGCTCACATCACCAGCGCTTGAACATAAATCTTCGAAGGAATTTCAGACGCAGATTATCAAAGCAGCAGAGCAGCAAGAACGCCGCAACCACCGAATTTGGTACAGAGACACAAACCCACTCGGCAATAAGATCCACGCGGTGCAGAAATCATATCAAACCAGTTTAATTTAATACGAGGTAGCTATGAACTTATTCGATCTCCCTGAGGGAGTGCAGGTTGTTGCAGCGGAAACACTCAGTCAGATTATTGCGATGAATTTATACGACAGGGATAACAGTCTTGAACGTGCTGATTTTATAGCACAGGCATTCTTGGAAATGTATAAGCATGATAGTTGAGCATTACGAGGCAAAAAAATTCCCCATGAACAAAACAGAACTCATTCAGTACCTTATGAGGATGTACAAGATATCCTGGCGCGTTGCGGAAGACGCGCTGCGAGATAACGATTGGGATCTGATGATGGCCGCTGGCGATATTCGAGACGAACTCAACGCCGAAGTTTGACCTGTCCCCTCCCCATAATTGCTGTGTGCAGTCTTTGCCCATCCCTCGCGATGGGCTTTTTTATACCCGAAAGCGCACTAACAACCAGATCAGTGCGCTCCCCGATATGAAACGGAGGATTCAACCCGATGCAACAGACAGAAAAAGTTAGAACTGCGCCGTTAGCTACAGCGCCCGTAAATAACACCGTTCGCCTCCTGCGCTGGTTGCGTAAGCGCGCAGTGCTAGAGAATAACCCTAAAGCCCACTTTCCGCTCACTATTTATCGTTGAGGTATTCCATGCAAATTACTAAAGAGCAGCTTAAAGCATGGAATGCTTGTACTGACGGATATCGCTACTTTTTGGATAAATTCCCACAGGGCGGTTCATATTCTGAGGTGCATCAAGCATTAATTAACGATAGCCGCTTTGATGATGCCAGATGGCTTGTTGAAAAAATGTATGATACCCACATTTACAATGCTGAGTTCATAAAATCCGAAATAGCAGCCACCGACAAGATGGTCGCTAACCTCACCAGTGAAGCTGAAAGCAACACTGGCGACGACGCCCGAATCGGTAGCTCTGGCGACGACGCCCAAATCGGTAGCTCTGGCGACTGCGCCCTAATCGGTAGCTCTGGCGACGACGCCCAAATCGGTAGCTCTGGCGACGACGCCCAAATCGGTAGCTCTGGCGACGACGCCCAAATCGGTAGCTCTGGCGACTGCGCCCTAATCGGTAGCTCTGGCGACGACGCCCAAATCGGTAGCTCTGGCGACGACGCCCTAATCGGTAGCTCTGGCGACGACGCCCGAATCGGTAGCTCTGGCTACCGCGCCCTAATCGGTAGCTCTGGCGACGACGCCCGAATCGGTATCTCTGGCCACTACGCCCGAATCGGTAGCTCTGGCGACGACGCCCGAATCGGTAGCTCTGGCGACTGCGCCCAAATCGCTGCTACTGGGAAAAATTCTATTGTCGCAGCATCTGGATCAGTTCATCGGATTGTCCTAGGCGAAAGCAGTTGTGCTGCTATTCCATATTTCGATGGATCTCGTACACGGTTTGCCATTGCGTATGTTGGTGAGAACGGGATTAAAGCTAACACACCTTACGAGGTGAATTCAGAAGGTGAGTTCGTTGAGATTTCTGATAAAGGATTGACTTATGAATGATGAAAAATCGGAGGTTGCGCTAGCTAACCTACCCAGCGTACCGGCTGAACTTGAGCTTGCATTTATCGACGACGCCTTTATTGATGGCCTCATTGAAAATATACGTGACAAAGCATCAGCGGTTGTTGGTGATATCAACACCGCCAAGGGGCGTAAAGTTTATATCAGCATGGCCGCAAATGTCAGAAGCACGAAAGTGATGATTGACGATGCAGGTAAAAACCTCGTTGCTGAGATGAAAAAGCGGCCCGCCCTGGTCGATGCCAGTCGCCGTAAAGTACGTGAGGCGCTGGATGAATTGGCCGTCGAAATCCGCAAGCCAGTAACTGAGTGGGAAGCCGAACAGGCCCGCATTAAGGCCGTACAGCAGATGCAGGCGTGGCACACCGAAGCGCTGGAGATGAACGAGGCTTTCGACAAAGCACTGGCCAAGCGCATCGAGTCAGACCACGAAATAGCTTTGCTCATGAATGAAAAGCGTGACCGAGAAATAGCAGAAGCCAAAGCCGAAGCGGAGCGAAAGCGCATTGCTCACGAAGAGGAATTAAAGCACCAGGCAGCGATTCAGGCCAGGCGACAAGCAGAGGCTGAAATTGCAGCAGCAGCAAAACGCGAGGCTGAAGCAAAAGCAGCGCTAGAACGCGCAGAGCGTGACAAGCAGGAAGCCATCGAAGCAGAAAAACAGCGGGCAAAAGCAGAAGCAGACCAAAAAGCAGCGGCAAGACTGGCCGAGGAAAAGCGCATTGCAGACGAAGCCGCAAAACGCGCCGCTGATGTCGAGCACCGAAAAACAGTAAACCAAACTGCATTGGGCGCGTTGATTAAAGCAGGCATTCCAGAAAATTACGCCAAGCTTTGCATTCGTACTATTGCACTTGGCAACGTACCAGCAATTTACATCAACTATTAACAATTCCTAAAACTCAGGAGTAACGTCAATGGCAAATGCTATCGGCGGCGCTATTGGCGTCGCTAAAACACTACTAGACAAAATTAGACAATATCTCATCGCTGGCGCTAAACCCGGCGTGGAGGCGTACGCATGATTGATTACAGCAAAATGTCAGAATACAGGTTTCAACAAATCATGGATGCAGAGTTGGAAAAGTACGAAGCGATGCTCGATAAATCGCAGGATGAGCAGAACCTGATAGGTGATCGCACCGCGATAGAAATGCGCGGACTCAAGATCACCACCCTACGATGCGCTGCCTCGGCATTATTCCCTCATACAGACCAGAAGTTGATTTTCATGCTTATAAATTCGGACTGGATGACAAATAAATTCGAAGATTTCCTTTATGACATTGTTCAACGCCTGGTGATCGTAGAGCGCGTGATGGAATTATCACACGCTGAAAATGAAACCCCTGATAACTTTGACGAGGTGGCGTGATGAGTACCGCATTATCAAATATGGCCGGAAAGCTGGCTGAACGCCTCGGCATGGATGCCGGTGATGATCTGGTTGGCGTGTTAAAGGCAACCGCCTTTTCTGGCGAAGCTACCGATGCCCAGTTTACCGCATTACTCATCGTTGCCAATCAGTACGGGCTAAATCCATTCACGAAGGAAATCTACGCCTTCCCGGATAAACAGAATGGCATTGTCCCGGTGGTTGGCGTTGACGGGTGGGCACGGATCATTAACGGGCACGACCAGTTCGACGGGATGGAATTCGAACAGGATATAGAATCCTGCACATGCAAAATTTACCGGAAAGATCGCAATCACCCGATCAGCGTCACCGAGTGGATGGATGAATGTAAACGCGAAGCCTTTAAGTCTAAAAGTGGCTATGAGGTTAAAGGGCCGTGGCAGTCCCACCCGAAACGGATGCTGCGCCACAAGGCAATGATCCAGTGCGCACGTCTGGCCTTCGGCTTTGCCGGGATCTACGACAAGGACGAAGCCGAGCGCGTGATTGAGGGAACAACCGCTGAGGTGAATGTCGGCAGGGAAAGCGATTCCCGCCGCCCGGAACTTATCAGCAAAGGCGAAGATGCCGCTAAATCTGGTGCTGAATCCTTCAAAGCCTTCTGGCTTGGACTGGGTAATGAAGAGCGTCAGATCATTGGCGTTATCGAGAAAAAACGCCTCTACGAATTGAGCTTGAAAAGTGAAAGTGCTGAGGAAGCCGAATTTACGGAGGCAGAGTAATGGAACAGAAATCACCTGAATGGTTTGCCGCTCGCTGCGGAAAGGTCACGGCCAGCCGTCTGGCTGATGTCATGGCGCGTACTAAATCTGGGTACAGTGCCAGCCGCCAGAATTACATGGCAGAACTTATCTGCCAGCGTCTGACTGGGACACGGGAAGAAGGATATTCCAACAGCGCCATGCGGCGTGGAAATGAGTTAGAGCCAGTTGCCCGTGAAATGTATGTGCTTAACCAATTCGATGCTGAGGTCTCTGAAGTGGGCTTTATACCCCACCCTGTTATCGAAGGATTTGGCGCAAGCCCGGATGGGCTGGTGAATGATGATGGACTCATAGAAATTAAATGCCCTAATACGTGGACGCACCTTGAAACCATCAAGTCCGGCAAACCCAAGCGTCAGTATCTCCTCCAGATGCACGCACAGATGATGTGTACCGACAGGAAATGGTGCGATTTCATCAGTTACGACGACCGACTTCCCCCTGATTTGGCCTACTTCCAGAAGCGCATTATTCGTGACGATGAGTTGGTTATCGAAATTGAATCGGAAATAAAAGCCTTTTTAGGTGAATTGGAGAAAGAGCTTGAAATCATTAAGCACTACGCCAGTGAGGCAGCATAAATGCAAAAAGGGGGATCTTGTACCCGGAGCAAAAATAAAGATTGGAAAGCCCTCACTACTAATAAAATAACAGTGATTATTTTACAGAAGATAATAGAACAATCCTTGTCTTTTTGTTGACATATCTGACTAATTTAATCGGGAAAATGCCTAATATGTGGAAACCTTACGAGATCCAATTCTTGCGCGAAGTGGCTGGCACTATGCCCGTCCATATTATTGCCGAAAAACTTGAGCGGTCACCTAGGGCCGTATGCCTAAAAGCGAGATATATAGGCGTCAGGATAAATCCACCCCATTGGAATGATGAGGAAATATCGCTAATAACATCGGGAAAATTTAGCAATGAGGAGATTGCAGAAAAAACCGGGCGCTCCATTCCGGCAATTAACACCAAGCGTTTGAGACTGAGAAATAAAGTGGCGTGAAGTGCTGCACCACCTCACGCCTGTCATTTTCAAAACCAAATCCATACAGGAAATATATCAATGAATTTGAAAACAACGCTAACTATCTTAGCGGGATTTGTCTGTGCTGTCATGACAGCTTCCGCGTTTTCCGCTGACGGCTCTATTAACCTTGACGGCGGCGAGGCGAATAACGTGCCGAGCAGCAAAAGCACCGTTATCGGGAACCAGAACACGGTGCCACAGGATAATTCTGTGGTGATTGGGCAGCAGAACGAAACCAAACAGTACAACACCTCAGAAAATCATCCCCGGATTATCATCGGGGACAAGAACCAGGCGAACGCCGGGGCCATCATCCTGGGTGAGGGCGGGGTCGCCGATGAACAGAGTGTTGTAGTGGGCGGTGACGCCAGCAAGGCGCTGGGTGTCGCCGTGGGGAATGGTGCCAAAGGCGGCTATAACGCGGTCTCCGTTGGCCAGGGGGCCACGACTGAAAAAGCCAGCTTCGGCGTGGCCGTTGGGGCTGAGTCAGCCGCCCTGAGTTCTGGTCCACAGGGGCAAGGCTCGGTGGCAGTCGGCACCCGTGCGACCGCAGGCTACGGCGGGGTGGCGCTGGGCTACGGTGCATATGCTACAAACGGCGGGGTTGCGCTGGGAACCGGCTCCCTCACCGCAAGGTTTGATGAGGTCAATGTAGGTGAGCGCTTTATTAGCGGCGTCAAGGCAGGGACGTCAAAAACCGATGCCGCCAATGTGGGGCAGGTGCAGGTGTCCAATGCCAACACGCTGGCCGTGGCTAATGCTCACAGCGATACAGGGAATGCCGATACGCTGCGTGCTGCCAGGTCACACACGGACGAGCGTGAGACAGCCACCAATGCGCGTACCGATGCCCTGTTAAAGGTGGAGCAGACGGCCCGCAATGAAGCCATTGCCAACGAGTCCCTGGCACGGAGAGACGGGGACGCCGCGACGCTGAAATCAGCAAACGACTATACCAACTGGCGGGTTGATACCCTGAATATCGACACCGCTGACACGCTGCGCCAATCGCAGACCTACACCGATACGCGGGCCAATGAAGCCAGGTATTACACCGACAACAAGTTCAGCCAGCTAAACACGCGTATCGAGCGGGCGGAGAAGCGACTGCACGCCGGGATTGCGGGTGTAGCGGCGATAGCCTCGATCCCCTATGTGGCCAGCAACCGCTTTTCCTACGGCGTCGCGGTAGGAAATTACCAGTCCGCTAATGCCCTCGCAGGGGGTATCCAGTACAAAACTTCACCCAACACGACTATCCGCCTCAATGTGTCATTGGACTCATCACACAACGCCGCTCTGGCAGTCGGTGTCGGCGGTGGATGGTAGAGGAGAAAAACATGTCTGATGAATCAAAAGCAAAATATCCCGGTGGCTTTGACGAAATTGAAATTCGTCAGCTTTTAGAGGGATTGGTTAGCGCTCATATATCAAAGGCAATGTCAGGAGAAAAGATGAAGTCAGATGATCGCATCCACGATTTGGGACTAATCAGACCCTTTATCATCCATGCCGCACATCTTGTTCGCTCTCTCATTGAGGAGAAAGAAGGCGTTTGGCCTATTGGTATAAACACAGAAATAGAGTATCGCAAGCTTAAAGGCGAGTAAGGATAATAAAAATGTTTGATTTGATTAGTCACCTTACTGAGAAAGGCATCCAGCATACCGTATCAGACAACGGGCATATCACTGTGGGCGGCTACCTCGACCTGCGCGGCACCCCCATCCCCGCACTGCCGGATGGCCTGACTGTGGGCGGCTGGCTCGACCTGAGCGACACCGGTATCACTACACTGCCGGACAATCTGAGCGTCGGTGGCTGGCTCGACCTGCGCGGCACCCCCATCCCCGCACTGCCGGATGGCCTGACTGTGGGCGGCTGGCTCAACCTGAGCGACACCGGTATCACTACACTACCGGACAATCTGAGCGTCGGCGGCGAACTCGACCTGAGCGGCACCCGCATCACCGCGCTGCCGGACAATCTGAGCGTCGGTGACTCGCTCGACCTGCGCGGCACCCCCATCCCCGCACTGCCGGATGGCCTGACTGTGGGCGGCTGGCTCAACCTGAGCGACACCGGTATCACTACACTACCGGACAATCTGAGCGTCGGCGGCGAACTCGACCTGAGCGGCACCCGCATCACCGCGCTGCCGGACAATCTGAGCGTCGGTGACTCGCTCGACCTGAGCGGCACCCGCATCACCGCGCTGCCGGACAATCTGAGCGTCTGTGGCTCGCTCGACCTGAGCGACACCAGCATCACCGCGCTACCGGAAGGACTAACTGTGGGCGGCGACCTCTACCTGGGCGGCACCGGTATCACTGTGCTGCCGGACAATCTGAGCGTCGGTGGCTGGCTCGACCTGCGCGACACCCCCATCACCACACTACCGGAAAAGTTTACCTGCCGGTCGCTCTATCTCGACCCAGAGCGTATAAGCAACATCGCATATCGCAAAGGGTGTGGACGCTCAGGCCGCACCGTCTTTGCAGCGTGGACAGGCAAAGAGATCCGCATCGCTGCTGGCTGCTTTTTCGACACCCTTGATGCTTTTGAGCGGGCTGTAGACGTCAAGTATACCGGCAAGGCCGCAGACGACTATAGGCAGGCGGCGCGGGAATGTGTGGCCGAACTGACCGAAAAGCTCGGTAAATGAGGATAACAAGATGATTGAATTAAATCCCTGCCCATTTTGTAAATCCGGCGAGACATATGTTAGCCCGAATAGGTGCAACGCTGGAATACATTCATACACGCTCAATCACTACTGCGATTTAATAAGGGGAAATATTACTTTTACGGGGAATAGCGAGGAAGAAGTTAAGTCCTTTTGGAATTGTGATAGGGGAAGGAAGTAACATCATGAAGAAGCATAACCAGCCACATTTAAGTGAGAAAGAAATAAAAGCATTGGCACAAAGCACCATCGAAAACTTTGTTAATTCGTGCCACTGCAAAAATAAAGATGACATTTTTATTGCATTGTCATTTTTGATTGATGCCGGTCTGAATGCTGGTGAAACCGTTAAATATGGAAAAATGGCGGTAGTCCAATGAAGAATCTGAATATTTCATGGGTTGGCATATGTCCACTATGTGACAACGACATACTCAAGGTAGAGACAGAGGACGGTAGTGATCCCTGGTTATACGATGGAGACAAAATCACTTGCCCCCAATGTGGTAGTACTGGCGCTGTAGAAGTCGACGAAGACCACGCCTATGCAGTATGGGATAACGACTGGAGCAATAGCGATGGACAATAATCCAACAATCCCGCTTTACCCGCAAGAGTACGTCTCAACACTACTATCACGTATCGCCGAGCTAGAAGCGAGCGAGATAAAATTGATTGAGGAACGTGACCACGCAGAGGATGCACTGTCTGACATGTTTGAAGCCGCTACAGGCGAGCGACCAGAATGGAGTAACTGGTTTGGTTTTAGGGCCGCTGTGGATGTGGTCGCAAATCGCCACGATGAAAGCAACCCTACGGCAACGCCCTCAACGCGGACGCGGCAAAAGTCTTTATAAATGCATATTTAGAAGGATAAAAGTAATGAAAATTTTAATGTCAGACATTACCGGGGCTATGCGTAGCTCGATTGAAGGGTATGCATTTTCCGTGGTCGATTCGATGGAATTCAGTCTTGGTCGAGATTTGACCACTGAAGAACAAGACAAGGTGTTTCACATTGTTGATGATGCTATCACCCGCATTACAAATAACCCCTCCCCCTAAATCAACACGCAACTTATCAGGATGGCTACTGGCTGTAGGGGTAGTTGCGTGGGTAAAACATAACAGAATAATTAACTTTATTTTTCGAGGTAGTATGAAAGATATCAATCTGATACCTGAAAAGGAAGTCATGATGAAACTTGGTATTTCATCACGACAAACAATGTACTCTTACCAGAAAAAGTACTATTTCCCCAAGCCTGTACGTACTCACCCTAAAGCTTATTTAGAAAGCGCTGTTAATCAGTGGATTCTAAATGGCGGCATCAACCAGAAAGCTTTTTCTTAACGTGCCAGAACAGCTTTTCAGCATGTATCTCATATCCTTCTTTCTGCCCTTCTATCCAGTCGTGCTTATTGTATACCGCCATCACCCCCCCCAATTCATGCCCCAGCATTCTTTCCGTAATATGTGGGGCTACGCCTGCCTCTGAAAGGCGTGTCACTAAAGATCTACGAAAATCATGTGCACGCCAATATCCTAGCTCCAGCCCTTCTCGAATACGTTTTATGTACCTGTTTGCGGCGGCGATCGTTAAAGGCTCAGTGATTAAATTTCCAGGAAAAAGAACCTTATCATAAGTTAGCATCGCCTTTTCCAACAAAGGTTCAATATGAGCAAAGATAGGGCGTCTGATTTCCCTTCCAGTTTTGCTATGCTCTTTTGGTACTGTCCAGACCATTTCTCTCATATCGAACTCGTGACGCTCGGATAGTCTCAGTTCTGACAGCCGCGCCCCCCACAGCATTAGCATCTGGTGTAATAGTTTATTTGACGTTGAGGCACGACTCCGCTCTATCGCAACCCATATGTCTGAAAGTTCGTAGTAAGTGAGAGTTCTATCCCCGGTTTCTGATCGGCTCCCCACGTCGCGAGGCTCAACCCTCATCACTGCGCAATCAGGGATAAAATGTCGGCGAATGCACCAACCCATGGCAGATCGCAATTGAACAAGAAGTTGCCTAGCTCTCCTGCTGTTCTTCCTTTCTTCTTGAGTGAACAAATCGACCCACTGCTTGACCGTAATATCAGCCACTGGACGTCCTTCAAAAACGTCACTTAGGCGTTTTATGACCGTCGATTTATAAAGTTCCCTCGAATTTTCGCGCAATGACACATCAACGTAATTTTTCTTCCAATATTCCAAGCAATCCTTTACCGTAACCATACTATTGGTAGCGCTGCTATTCTCGAAAAACTGGCGCGGTTCTATTCCACGATCATAAAGAATTGTAGTGGCACACTGAATTTGGCCACCTGAACAGAGGTGATATGCTCACCTCAGGACATTACAGGTGCTTCAATGAAAAAAAGAAATTTCAGTGCAGAGTTCAAACGCGAATCCGCTCAACTGGTCGTTGACCAGAACTACACCGTGGCAGATGCAGCCAGTGCTATGGATGTCGGCCTTTCCACAATGACGCGATGGGTGAAGCAGTTGCGTGATGAGCGGCAGGGAAAAATACCTAAAGCCTCTCCCATTACTCCTGAACAAATTGAAATACGTGAGCTGAGGAAAAAAATACAACGTATTGAAATGGAAAACGAAATATTAAAAAAGGCTACCGCGCTCTTGATGTCAGACTCCCTGAACAGTTCTCGATAATCGGGAAACTCAGAGCGCATTATCCGGTGGTCACACTCTGCCACGTGTTCGGGGTTCATCGCAGCAGCTACAAATACTGGAAAAACCGTCCTGAAAAACCAGATGGCAGACGAGCTGTATTACGCAGCCAGGTACTGGAACTGCATAGCGTCAGCCATGGCTCTGCTGGCGCAAGGAGTATCGCAACTATGGCAACCATGAAGGGCTTCAGGATGGGACGATGGCTCGCCGGCAGGCTCATGAAAGAGCTGGGGCTGGTCAGTTGTCAACAGCCCACTCATCGGTATAAATGCGGTGGCCTTGAACACATCGCTATCCCGAATCACCTTGAGCGGCAGTTCGCAGTGACAGAGCCTAATCAGGTGTGGTGTGGCGATGTGACCTATATCTGGACAGGCAGGCGCTGGGCCTACCTCGCCGTTGTTCTCGACCTGTTCGCGAGAAAACCGGTGGGCTGGGCAATGTCGTTCTCACCGGACAGCAGGCTGACCATCAAAGCGCTGGAGATGGCGTGGGAGGCCCGGGGAAAACCAGCCGGAGTGATGTTCCACAGCGATCAGGGCAGCCATTACACAAGCAGACAGTTCCGGCAGTCACTGTGGAGGTATCGGATCAGACAGAGTATGAGTCGGCGTGGAAACTGCTGGGATAATAGCCCAATGGAGCGCTTCTTCAGGAGTCTGAAGAACGAATGGGTACCGGTGACGGGTTACATAAACTTCAGCGATGCAGCCCACGCAATAACGGACTATATCGTTGGGTATTACAGCGCGCTCAGGCCGCATGAATATAACGGTGGGTTACCACCAAACGAATCGGAAAACCGATACTGGAAAAACTCTAACGCGGTGGCCAGTTTTAGTTGACCACTACAAATTCGCAGCTCAGAAGTTATTGAACGAGCGTCTTTCAGCGTAACCGCAGGGTATCTACCTATCCCTAAACGCTGAGCCTTTCCATTCCATCTATATCGAAACTGGAAGTTGATCACGCCCTTAGGAGAGATGCGGGCACTTAGGCCATCCGCATCAGATACCTCAGGACTTCCCATATATGGTTTACCATGTAGTGAACGCAGTTTTAAATCGCTAAGTGCCATAATAATTTTTTGTACGCAGTAAAATTGATGTTATGTACCAAAACTGTACACGATAGCACATGGACAAAGGTAAACAAGAAAATACTGTAGATTACAATTATGGACAGAACAGGCAGTAAAAATACGTAAAAGCCCTTTTAAAAGGGCATGTTAGATCACAAACCCAGGCAATAATAAACAGTGATAGATAACCGTAGACAGAATACTTTTTACTTCCACGATTACGAAACCTTCGGCAAAAGCCCATCAATGGATCGCCCGGCGCAATTTGCCGGCGTGCGTACCGATATGGATTTCAATATCATCGAAGAGCCACTGGTGATTTACTGCGCCCCAGCCGATGACTACCTGCCAGAGCCTGAAGCGGTAATGATCACTGGCATCACGCCACAGCAGGCACGTGCCAAAGGTGTCAATGAGGCCGAGTTCGCCCGGCAAATCCATCAGGCTTTCAGCATGCCCGGTACTTGCATTCTGGGATACAACAATATCCGTTTCGATGACGAAGTCAGCCGCAATATTTTCTACCGCAGTTTCTACGATCCTTATGCCTATAGTTGGCAAAACGGCAACTCTCGCTGGGATTTGCTGGACGTGATGCGCGCTTGCTATGCACTACGCCCAGACGGCATCGTTTGGCCGGAAAACGAAGACGGGTTCCCCAGCTTCCGCCTGGAACATCTTACCCGCGCCAATGGTGTCGAACATACTCAGGCTCACGATGCCATGTCGGACGTTTACGCCACCATCGCCATGGCCAAGCAGGTGAAACAAGCACAGCCACGCCTGTTCGATTTTTTGCTGCAATACCGTAATAAACACAAGCTGAATACCCTGATCGATATCGCTGAAGTGACACCCTTGGTGCACGTTTCCGGCATGTTCGGCGCAGCGCGTGGCAATACCAGTTGGGTCGCGCCGCTGGCCTGGCACCCAGTCAACAAGAACGCGGTGATCATGTGCGATCTGGCTGGTGACCTGACGCCACTGCTAACGCTAAACGCCGATCAGTTGCGCGAACGGCTGTATACTCGCCGCGACGCGCTGACGGTTGACCAGCCGCCGATACCGCTCAAGCTGGTGCACATTAACAAGTGCCCTGTGCTGGCACCGGCCAGAACGCTGCTGCCGGAGAACGCAGAACGATTGGGCATTGATCGCCGAACCTGCCGGCAAAACCTGCAACTGCTGCGCCAATATCCGCAAGTGCGGGAAAAAGTGGTAGCGCTGTTTGCTGAAGCCGAACCTTACAAGGGCTCCGACGATGTTGATGCTCGGCTTTACGATGGCTTTTTCAGTGATGCCGACAAGGCGGCGATGAAGATAATTCAACAAACTAAGCCGCAGGATCTGCCAGCGCTGGATCTGGCCTTCAGCGATAGCCGTATGAAAGAGCTGCTGTTCCGCTTCCGCGCACGCAACTACCCCAATACGCTTAACAACGCCGAACAACAACGCTGGCTACAATACCGCCAAGAAGTGCTGAGCGTGGAACGGGTGCAAAAATACCTACTGCAACTGGAAGCACTGTATAACCAGTACGCGAGTGATAAAGAGAAAATCGCGCTGCTACATGCACTGTTTGACTATGGCCGCGAGTTGGCGAGTTAACCAGCGCAAACGCGGCTTTTATTGTTGTAAAGGGTTCAATGTTGCACTGAACCCTTCAGCGTTCGTTATGCAATCTCTTCGTTTGCCTGCGGTACTGACAGGCAGAAGCCGCGAGTCACAATGGTCAGGTAGATCAACCCTACCACAGCCCACACCAACCCCAGCGTCATTGAGCTGGCTTCCAGATTAATCCAGAGTGTTCCCACGGTCAGCGCTCCCATCACCGGTAGGATCAGATAGTTGAAGGTATCCTTTAGCGTGCGATTCAGCTTGTCACGGATGTAGAACTGCACAATCACCGACAGGTTGACGAAGGTAAAAGCCACCAGTGCACCAAAGTTAATCAGTGCGGTGGCGGTGACCAGATCAAAGGATACCGCCGACAGTGCGATGACACCAACCAACAACACGTTAAACGCCGGGGTACGCCATTTCGGATGCACATAGCCAAAGAAGCGGGTTGGGAACACGCCGTCACGGCCCATGACGTACATCAGACGCGATACGCCAGCGTGCGCCGCCATGCCGGAAGCCAATACGGTCACACTGGAGATCACCAGGATCACCGATTGGAAGAATTTGCCCGCCACATACAGCATGATTTCAGGCTGCGAGGCATCAGGATCTTTAAAGCGCGAAATATCCGGGAAGTACAACTGCACAAAGTAAGACACCACGATGAAAATCAAACCACCAATTAACGCTGTCAGGAAAATAGCTTTCGGGATCACTCTCTCCGCGTCTTTGGTTTCTTCCGACAACGAACTGATGCCGTCAAAACCTAGGAACGAAAAGCACAGAATGGTCGCACCGGTGATCATCGGCACCACATGAGCATTTTCCGACCAAAACGGACGGCTACTGAGTAAAGTACCAGCACCTTCGCCGTGATAAACGCCGTTAATCACCAGGCCGAGGAATACAATCATGATCGCCACCTGCACCACCACAATGATGGTGTTCAAGTTAGCCACCAGCTTAATGCCACGCAGGTTGAAAAAGGTCATCAAGCCGACCAATGCAGCCACGAAGATCCACGATGGCGCACCTGGAAAAATGGCTTCCAGATAAATTTTAGCCAGCAGAATGTTGATCATCGGCATGAACAGGTAGTCCAGCAACGATGACCATCCCACCATAAAACCGACATGCGGGCTGATGGTTTTCTGTGCGTAGGTATAGGCGGAACCGGCTGAAGGGAATTTTCTCACCAGTTTTCCATAGCTCAAGGCGGTGAACAAAATCGCCAGCAACGCGAAAACATATGCGGTCG
This sequence comes from Serratia symbiotica, assembly GCF_000821185.2. NCBI lineage: Bacteria > Pseudomonadati > Pseudomonadota > Gammaproteobacteria > Enterobacterales > Yersiniaceae > Serratia > Serratia symbiotica. Next base: position 2,001,329 of record NZ_CP050855.1, read on the forward strand.
CAACGTGTCCGTCTGTCAGGCCAGATACGATGCCGAAGGTGTCAAAGATGGTCATTGGTTGCAGATAAGCCAAGCCCATCATCACGACCGGCACTAAAGTCAGGGCTTTACGCAGTTGAGTGCGTTGCGCTGGAGCGGTATTAATGAGGTTATTGGACATTGCACAGCCCCCCTTTACCTTCTGCCTTACGGGGATTAGACACGCTAAGACTTAAGGTTGCAGGGAAGCTTCGCAACGAGCGACTTAATTCAAAAAGAGAAGGGGTAGAAGCCGGATAGCACGTCAAAGAAGTCTTGACTGCGCCATAATCGCTGCGCCCACAGCGGAAACTGGCGGGCACCAATGCTAAAGTGAATAATTGCCCCATCGTTCTTATCCTCATGAGTCACGACCACTAAGAATGTTGTTTGGTCGCGCGCAAAACTATTTATCTATCCGGAACACTTGTCCGGCCTCGCTTAGTGTATGAAACGAACAGTTTGTAAAACGCAGTGCAAAAAAATAACCGACGCGTTAAAACGTCGGCTATCTGCATTCAGAATGTATTTTGCACCAAAATGCCCCCGGATGACAAGCGCAAAATGTTTTCTTCTTACTACAAATTCTTTTGGTGATGGGGCGGAAAATCCGCTAATGGATAAAGGTGGCCAACGAAACCGTCAGGGTATGACAAACCGCAGGAAAACCACTTATGATCCACAGTGGAAACAGCCATAAACCCGCGCCACCTGCGTTCGACAGGTTTTGAGGCCCTACGGCATGAGGTCTTATTGATAAGGCTGCAATGAGAAGTCCACCTACTACGTTAACGTCTCAAACACTAGCACTACTACCTACCCCCGCTATAGTGCGGCGGTCTTGCGCCACGTTTCTATTTAACGTCCATTTTCGGAAAGGTCATTTCACGGTATTTCACGATACGGGTGCCGTGCGTCAGCTTGTAGCCAAACCAGATAATCAGGAACAGGGGGATACCAATATAGGTTGCAGTCACACCATACCAGTCGATCTTGTCTTCCAGGAACGCCTGGTAATTTTGTCCCAGTGTGATGATCAGACACAGCACAAAGGCAAAAATCGGGCCAAGCGGGAAAAATCCGGAACGATAAGGCAGCTCGTTTAAATCACGCCCTTGCAGCATATAGCCCCGACGGAACCGATAGTGGCTGATGGCGATGCCCAGCCAGGCAATAAAGCCGGTCATGCCCGAAGTATTCAGCAGCCACAGATAAACCGACTGATTACCGAACATCGAGCTTAGAAAACACAGACCAGCCACCACCGTGGTAGCGTAGAGCGCGTTACGTGGCACGCCACCCTGAGACAGTTTAGAGAAGATGCGGGGTGCCTTGCCTTCCACCGCCAAGGTAAACAGCATGCGGGTTGAGGCGTACATGCCAGAATTCCCGGCGGACAGCACCGCAGTCAGGATCACTGCATTCATCACTGCTGCCGCCGACAGTAGACCAGCATGTTGGAATACCAGGGTAAACGGACTGACACTGATATCTTTCACATCGTTGCGCAACAAGCTTGGATCGGTATAAGGAATGATCAGGCTAATGATCAAAATGGCAAAGATGTAGAACAACAGGATACGCCAGAACACCTGGCGCACCGCACGTGGGATATTTTTGCTTGGATTTTCCGATTCGCCAGCGGCGATGCCGATCAACTCGGTACCCTGGAACGAGAAGCCGACGATCATCGCTACACCTATCATCGCCGAGAAACCGCCAGCAAAGGGGGCCTCACCTAGCGTCCAGTTCTGCCAGCCGCTATGTTCGCCGCCTTTCAGAATGCCGAAGATCATTAGCATGCCGATGCCAATAAAGATGATAACGGTGGTCACTTTAATCAGTGAGAACCAGTATTCTGCCTCGCCGAAACCTTTGACCGATATGTAGTTCAGCAGGAACATTAGGCCGAGGAATAACGCACTCCAGATCCAACCTGGAGTAGCGGGAAACCAATAGGTCATCACCAACTGCGATGCCACCAAATCAACAGCAATGGTGACTGCCCAGTTGTACCAGTAGTTCCAACCCAGCGCAAAACCAAAGCCTTCTTCAACATATTTGGCACCATAGGTGGCGAATGAACCTGACACCGGCATAAATGCCGCCAGTTCGCCAAGGCTGGTCATCAGGAAGTACACCATCAAGCCGATCAAGGCATAGGACAGCAGCGCCCCGCCAGGGCCAGCCTGAGAAACGGTAGCACCTGAGGCAACAAACAGGCCGGTGCCGATAGAACCACCAATGGCGATCATGGTTAAATGCCGGGCTTTTAGCTCACGACGTAATCTGGGAACTTGATGCCCCATTGTTTTTATATCCTGCTGGGCCATGCTTACCCTTTCTGCTCGTCAAAAATGAGGGCAGATTGTAACAAATACCCACTGACGAACTAGCAACATAGCACTGATATAAGATAGCTTCATAACTCAGCAGTGATTATTAGCAGCCGCCCTACCAGGCTGTGTCCCGTGATTGAACGTGCCAGCGTCGCAGGCGCAAAAGCCCATAATCAAAGCGGAGGGTGGCCCTATATCGAAGCCCGACAACACGGGGTAAGGGCTTTTGGGGCACGCTCCGAAGGGCTAGGCGTACCTACCTGACGAACCACTAATTTAGCACACCAAACCTCACGCCCCGCGCCTTGCTGCGCGTTCAAATGACCACTAGCGGCGCTCATGGACAATGGCCTGGCACAGGCTAAATACGCCGACACAGAATAAAAGGTTACAGCGTGCAATAGCTGAGAAAACGCTCAAGGGCATTGGAGATGTGTTTCTGTCGGTGATGGATCAGGTACAAAGTGCGTATCAGCGGCGGCAATGGCACCTTCAACTCAACCAATGCACCACTAATCAACTGTTCGTCCACCACCCGTCGAGACAGGCAGCTGATGCCGATGCCATGACGCACCGCATGCTTAATTGCCTCCGAGTTGCTAAGCTCCATGACCAGTTGGAATTGTGGCATATGTACCAGCAGCAGTTGCTCCAGCACCTCGCGGGTACCTGAGCCAGGCTCGCGTAAGATCCAAGGCGCATTAGCCAGCGCCTCCAGTGTTAGCGGCAGTTGCGTCAACGGGTCATCCGGCGCGGCGAACACCACCAGTTCATCCTCCAGCCAAGGCTGAGTCACCAGTTCCCGCGTGTGGTAAGGCCCCTCTATCAGCCCCAGATCAACGCGCAAATCTGCTACTGCGGCGATCACATCCTGGCTATTGCTAACATTCAGCTCTAACTGGCTATCTAGGAAACCCTTCCAGTAACGGCCAATCATCTCCGGCAGGATATAATTACCGATGGTGCTGCTGGCAGCGATACGCAACGCCGCAGCACCATGGCAAAATAGCTGCTCAATTTCCCCCACCTGCTCCAGCATCGCCAACGCTTTAGGATACAGCAGACGGCCGTGCTCGTTAATCACCAGCCGCTTGCCAACGCGATCGAACACCTTTACGCCCAACTGTCCTTCTAAATCCGCTAATGCCGCACTGACCGCCGATTGTGACAAAGACAGCACCACTGAAGCCTGCGTGGTCGAACCGCTTTTTAGCACTTCAGTGAAAACTGCAAGTTGACGCAGGGTGATATGCATAGCCGTCTCGGTGTTGCAACGTGACCGATTAGTAAAGCCACTGAAATTATTGAAAAATTTGTAATAACACAAAGATTGTCTTCTATAATATTACCACGTTTACTACATCCAAAATGAAGCTAGCTCACAAAAAAGAGACTCGCAGGGCGGCTTGCCGGCGTGCCACATCTTAATATCGGCCATTAGGCCATCAATACCAGTTATTAAGATAGGTTATAGATATTTAATCTATTTTTATTTTATTTAGCGTAAACGTATTTTAGTAAGTAAACAATTTGATAGAGGACTGATTTCCATGGCGACTGAGACCCTACATGCCTGGTCAAAACGGCGTTCCCCCTTGTCTGGCCTGCTGCTGATCAGCGCACTGACCGCGTTGGCCATCTGGGCTAGCAGTATTCCTTGGTTGGCGGGATTGGGGCTGGGGGCGCTGACGCTGGCGATCCTATTCGGTATTCTGGTCGGCAACACACTCTATCCTTGGCTGCAACCCAGTTGCCACAGTGGAGTCCAGTTGGTCAAGCAATACCTGCTGCGGTTAGGGATCATTCTTTACGGCTTCCGGCTGACCTTTCAGCAGATCGCCGATGTCGGCGCTACTGGCATCAGTATTGACGCGCTAATGCTGACCACCACCTTTCTGTTGGCCTGCTGGCTAGGCAAAAAATTCGGTATTGACAGCCAGACCACCATGTTAATCGGGGCCGGTAGCAGCATCTGCGGCGCTGCGGCAGTGCTGGCTACCGAGCCTCTGCTAAAAGCCGAGGCCAGTAAAGTGGCCGTGGCAGTGTCTACCGTAGTGGTATTCGGCACGCTGGCAATTTTCGCTTACCCATGGCTGTATCAATTGAATGCACATATGCAGTGGCTATCCTTCACCCAGGAAACCTTCGGCATCTACATAGGTTCAACCCTTCACGAAGTGGCGCAGGTGGTAGCCACCGGGCACGCCATCGGGCCGGATGCCGAGAATGCGGCGGTGATCACCAAAATGATCCGCGTGATGATGCTCGCGCCGTTTCTGCTGTTGCTTTCCGGCTATATCCGCCGTGGCAGTAATGCAAATCAGGCAGACAGATCCGCCATCACTATTCCATGGTTTGCCGTGCTGTTTATCGCCGTTGCTGGGCTGAACTCCTGCCAGTTGATCTCTGTCGCACTGGTGCAGCACCTGATTACCATCGACACATGGGTGTTGGCGATGGCCATGTCGGCGCTGGGGCTGACCACCCACATCAGCGCAGTACATCAGGCTGGGATCAAACCGATTTTGCTCGCTACCCTGCTGTTTATCTGGCTGCTGGTCGGCGGTGCTGCGATTAACCAACTGGTACAGCATCCGCATTAATCCCTCTTTACGGCCATTCAATCAGGCTGTTATCAATGCCATAATGGCACCGATAGCACAGGAGAATAAAAATGAAGTTTGTCGGTGCACATGTCAGCGCGTCAGGCGGGGTGGATCAAGCGGTTATCCGCGCGCACGAATTAGAGGCGACCGCATTTGCTCTGTTCACCAAAAACCAACGTCAATGGCGGGCCGCTCCGCTGCCTACCAAGGTGATTGATCAGTTCAAAAACGCCTGCGCCCAGTACGGCTACGGTTCTGGGCAGATCCTGCCGCACGACAGCTATCTGATCAATTTGGGTCACCCGGTGACTGAAGCGCTGGAAAAATCGCGCGACGCCTTTCTCGATGAAATGCAGCGCTGCCAACAATTGGGGTTGACACTGCTCAATTTCCATCCGGGCAGCCACTTACTACAGATCGATGCAGACAAATGTCTGGCACGCATCGCCGAATCAATTAACATCGTGCTGGATAAAACCCAAAGCGTAACGGCGGTGATCGAAAACACTGCCGGCCAAGGCAGCAATTTGGGGTTCAAATTCGAACATCTGGCGGCGATCATCAATGGCGTTGAAGACAAGAGTCGGGTTGGTGTTTGCATCGACACCTGCCACGCTTTTGCCGCCGGTTATGATCTGCGTACCGAAGAGAACTGCGAACAGACCTTTCAACAGTTCGGCGACATCGTCGGTTTCAACTATCTGCGCGGTATGCATTTGAACGACGCCAAAAGCGGGTTCAACAGCCACGTTGACCGCCACCATAGCCTGGGTGCAGGCAACATCGGCAAAACGGTGTTCAGCTACATCATGCGTGATCCACGTTTCGACAACATTCCGTTGATCCTAGAAACAGTGGATCCAGACATCTGGGCGCAAGAAATTGCTTGGCTAAAGGCACAGCAATGAACCAGGCCGAGGCATACCCTTTGCTTAACGGCGGACGGTGACAAGTAAGGCCACCAATCTGGTGTCCCCGGCGAAAACCAGACAAAACGCGCAGCTCATGGCTGCGCGTTTTGGTGATCTCAATGCCTAAGCCACAGTGGCAACTGGCACTTCAGCACGTTTCAGCCAGGCATAAGCCACACCCGCCAACAGTGTACCTGCAGCGATGGCGACCAGATACAACAGCACTGGGGCGATGGCACCGGGGATTAGCAGTACAAACAAACCACCGTGCGGTGCCATCAACTTAGCACCGAACACCATTGACAATCCGCCAGTCAGCGCCCCACCCATGATGCAACAGGGCAATACGCGCATCGGATCGCGGGCGGCGAACGGAATAGCCCCTTCAGAGATAAAGCACAGACCCAGCACCAACGCTGCTTTACCGCCTTCCTGCTCGGACTTGTCGAACTTGCCGCGCGCCAGCAGCGTTGCCAACCCCATCGCCAACGGCGGCACCATGCCGGCGGCCATAACTGCCGCCATAGGCGCATACACCGACGAGCTTAGCAGCGCCACACCGAAGGCGTAGGCGGCCTTGTTTACCGGACCGCCCATGTCAGAGCACATCATTGCGCCGAGGATCGACCCCAGCAGCACGGCATTGGCCGTACCCAGCGACTGTAGCCAGTAAGTCAGGACTTCCATGATTTTGGCTACTGGTGTACCGACCACATAAATCATGATCAGGCCGCAAATCACACTGGCCAACAGCGGAATGATCAATATTGGCTTCAGCGCCTCCATGTTCTGCGGTAGGTGCAGCTTGCTGCTGATCGCTTTGGCGATATAGCCCGCCAGAAAACCAGCAATGATACCACCGAGGAAACCTGCACCGGTACTCACAGCCAACATTCCGCCGATCAAGCCAGGCGTCAGGCCAGGGCGATCAGCGATGGAAAAGGCGATAAAACCGGCCAACACTGGCACCATTAGCGCAAAGGCCGCTCCGCTACCAATTTGCATCAGCGCCGCCGCCAGCGTACCTTTGACTTCAAACGCCTTGATGCCGAACATGAACGACAACGCGATGCACAACCCCCCGCTACCACCATCGGTAGCATATAAGACACGCCGGTCAGCAGATGGCGGTAAGGGCCATTACCCTCTCTCTTTTTAGTTACGCCGCCGCTTTTTTGCGTTTGCGGCTGGAGCACTTCAGCTTCTACTAGCGCCTTATCCAGCTCCTGCGCCGTTTTCTTCAGCGCCAACCCAGTAGAGGTACGGTACACCGGCTTACCAGCAAACTTGCCAAGATCCACTTCAATGTCAGCCGCTACGATCACCAGATCAGCCGCCGCGACTTCTTCCGACGTGATGACACTGCCAGCACCTACGGAACCGCGAGTTTCCACTTTCACCCACCAGCCACGCTTCTTCGCCTCGTTTTCAATGGCTTCCGCCGCCATAAAGGTGTGTGCCACGCCAGTCGGACAAGCGGTGATCGCCACAATGCGTTTTTGACCGGCAGCCTTTACCGGTGCCACTGCAACGGTGGGTGCCTGGTAAACTTTGGCTGCGGTTTTAGCCTGTTCCAAGAGGGCTTGCGGTTCACCCACGGCCTGTTCAAGTTCACCCACATAAACCAATTTGCCGTTCAGCGTGGCGTCAGCCAACGCAGATTGCCCCACCACCACCACCAGTTCGGCATCAGCCAGCGATGCAGCCAGCATCAGGCCAGTTTTGGCCAAGGTGGCTTCGAGCATGCGTTTCGCCAGGTGGCTGCGCGCCTGCCCCAACGAGCTGTCTATCATCAGCAGCGTTTTCATTCTTCCTCCTGCTTTTGATTGAAAGGTTTTAGATCGACACGCGCCATTACCGCAGCCAACTGTGGGCGATCAGTCACGCCAACGTTGCTCTGACTCACTGCCAATGCGGCCACAGCCGTGGCTAGGCGCAAAGTATGTTCGCTGGATTGTCGCATCAGCAGGCCGTAAATCAGGCCACCGACCATCGAATCGCCAGCACCCACGGTACTGACCACCTCACAAGGCGGTGGCTTGGCGATCCAGGCACCGGAGGCGTTGACCCACAACGCCCCCTCAGCACCAAGAGAGATAACCACATGAGCAATACCTTGTTCCCGCAACGCTTGCGCGGCGGCCACCACATCTTCCAATACTGGCAGTGGGCGCCCCGCCCAGATCTCTAGCTCACGGCGATTCGGCTTGACCAGCCATGGCGCAGCTTTCAGCCCAGCGACCAGCGCCTCGCGGCTGCTGTCGAAAATGATGCATGGACACTGCGCACGCAGGCGGATCATCCAATCGGTAAAAGCATCGGGATCGACACCGGCGGGCAGGCTGCCGCTGACCGCCACCATATCAAACTGGCCCAGCCAACTCAGGGAGTCATTTACAAAACGCTCCCAGCCCTGTGGCGTTACCTCAAAACCGGAGAAATTGAAATCAGTGACTTCACCATTTTTCTCGGTCAACTTGACGTTGATGCGAGTGCGACCCGGCACTACCTGGAAACGATTGGCAATGCCCAAATCGCTAAACAGCAACTGGAAGCCATCTTGGTTGTCTTTACCTAAGAAACCACCGACGGTAACGTCGATACCTAAATCCCTCAGTACTTTGGCAACGTTAATGCCTTTACCGGCGGCATGCAGACCAGCGGTTTTTACCCGATTAACTTCCCCGCGTTCGATCTCCGGGCATAAGCCCACCAGATCGTAAGCTGGGTTTAAGGTAATCGTTGCTACTTTTCTGCTCATGCTATGCCCTCGCCCAGTCCTTCAGTAATTGCTGTGCCGATCGCCTGTAGTGCAGCTTGGGCATCCGCTCCATTGGCGGTAAAACGCAGGTGATGCCCTTTCTTCACCCCCAGCGCCACCACCTTTATCAGGCTACGGCCGTTGGCCGGCTTGCCGCTGCCGTCCAAATTGGTGACGGTAATTTCGCTATTAAACTGCTTGATCACGTTAACCAGTGCGGTACCTGGCCGGGCATGCAAGCCATGCTCGTTGCGGATCACGTATTCGGCGCTCAGCGTGGTGCTCTTTCCCGCCAGTAAGGACAGCACAGTAGCAGCATCAGCGTTCAGCAGTTGTTCAGCTTTATTAGCCAGCAGCAAGTCACTGAGGTAATTCAACACCACTAGCGATTGCGTGTCGGCCACAGATAGCGTCAGCAGCAGCGCCACTTTCTCGCCGTGTTCATCGAATATCTGCACCGGGCGGCTAACAGTGGCCGCACTGAACAGAGTGCCCTCGCTGCTATCGCTCAACCAAATCCCCTGCCCTAAATTCAGTGGATTACGGGTGATCACTTCGCTGACAAACTGGGCGTTGACTGCACCGATCTTCTGCAAACGTCCTGCATTCAGCGCCTGCAACGTCATCAAGCTGTCGGCGGCAACATCAAGCGTAATCAGGGAAATGTCGAACCGAAATTCAGCCGCCTGTTTCTCCCCCATCAGTAGGCTACGCAATTCATCTGCCGAAGCCGTTTTCGCTAACTGTTGAGCGACGCTGTCATCGCTCAACACATGGGTCAGTTGACGCAACAGCGCCAAGTGCTCGTCGGAACGAGCGGCGATACCGATCACAACATAAGCCGTCTGGTCTGACCCCCACTCGATACCCTGTGGGAACTGGAACACTTGGACACCAGTGTTCAACACCAAATCGCGGGTGTCAGTGGTGCCGTGCGGTATAGCGATTCCGTTACCCAAATAGGTGGAGGTTTGCAACTCACGTTGCAACATGCCATCCACGTAAGCAGCGCTGACGCAACCGGCCTCGGTAAGCGCGGCAGCCACCTGGCGGATAGCACTCTGTTTGTCGGCGGCGGCAACGCCCAAGTGAATGTCTTGTTGTGACAACTGGAACATGACTTTCCTCTCTTGCTGAATTGAATCGTTTCAGTTTTATTGCGAAAAAAAATTGTTATCTGCGAGAATATGGCGGGCGATAACACCGAAACGTTTCAAACAGTGTGTAAGCACTACAAATTAGAAGCAACTTTTCTTCATTTTTCCGCCCTAGATTTTTGAGCTTACGCACACTTTTGCCAAAGAGTCACTGTACCGAAGGCAAAATGATAGACGGTGCTGAAACGGTGCTGACGAAAAAAATATCAATCGGAGTCGGCCAGATATCCACGCAAGGCGATCTCTGTTTGCTCGTCAGGATGCGGCGATCTGATACCTCCGCCACCAGCATAATCCAGCTTTCTCCCTAATTTTTATATCCCGTACTATAAATGTGCACTCAATAGCGATAGAACACTGGCTCGCACCACAATTAAGATGCGCGAAACAAACCTGTTCCCTCCTTCTTTACATACGTCATACGCGACTGTACCATTACACTAGTACAAGAAAGTTTATCCTATCAGGAGCAAAAATGTCCACGGACTCCCTTCAGAAGCTGCCCCGTCCTTCCATACTCGGAGGCACGATGATCATTTCTGGCACCGCCGTGGGTGCCGGCATGTTCTCCCTCCCGATCGTGACTTCCGGCGTCTGGTTCAGCGGATCTGTGGCACTGCTGGTTTATACCTGGGCTTGCATGCTGATTTCTGGACTGATGATCCTCGAGGCCATGATGCACTATCCGAGTGGTGTCAACTTCCACACCAGTGTGAAAGATCTGCTGGGCAAGGGCTGGAATGCCATCAACGGCATCTCGATTGCGTTTGTGCTTTATATCCTCACCTATGCCTATATCTCCGCTGGCGGCTCGATTATCGAGCATACACTGGAAGGCATCGTCAGCATCAGCCAGACCACTGCTGGGCTGTTATTCGCCCTCTTGGCAGCGTTTATTGTCTGGCTATCCACCCAGGCGGTCGATCGACTGAGCACCATTCTGATCGGCGGGATGGTGCTTACCTTTATCATGTCGGTGAGCGACATGTTCACTCACGTACAGCCAGCGGTGCTATTCAACCGCAGCGACGATAACGCCAGCTATCTGCCTTACGCGCTGGCGACACTGCCGTATCTGCTGACCTCGTTTGGCTATCACGGCAACATTCCTGGGCTGGTGAAGTATTACCGCAAGGACAGCGGTGCCGTAGTACGCAGCCTGGTGTTCGGTACTCTGCTGGCGCTGGCGATCTACATCCTGTGGCAGTATGTGATTCAAGGCAATATCGTGCGTGACGCTTTTAAACAGATCATTGCCCAAGGCGGCAACATCGCTAGCCTGCTCAAGCAGATGAGCAATGTGTCCAGCAGCTTGGCTGTCAGCCAGTTGCTGAACACCTTCTCTTATATGGCGCTGGCCAGTTCATTTCTGGGAGTGTCGCTAGGCTTATTCGATTATCTGGCGGACTTCTTTACATTAAGCGACGACGCAGCCGGGCGCACCAAAACCGTGCTGGTGACCTTTGTGCCACCGACATTGGCCGCGCTGCTATTCCCCAACGGTTTCCTGTACGCCATCGGTTTTGCCGGGCTGGCGGCCACCCTCTGGGCAGTGATCGTGCCGGCGCTGATGGCGCGTGCCAGCCGCCGCCGCTTCCCACAGGCCAGCTATCGCGCACCGGGCGGCAACGCCATGATCCTGTTCATCATCTTGTTCGGACTGATCAATGCTGCCGCCCATGTACTATCGTTGCTCGACCTGCTGCCGGTATTCAAATAAATAGCGCCTGATGGGGAACAGCACACCCACCCGCCCCATTTTCCCTTTTTCTCGCACTGTTTACGCCGGACTCTTGCTTGAAATCGGTCACGCGAGTAACGTGTCGCAACCTCTCAAATACTCATTATCGCGGATGACTTTATATGGCAAGAGCTAACGAAATTAAGCGCGGCATGGCGATCAACTACCACGGTAAACTGTTGCTGGTGAAAGATATCGATGTGCAAAGCCCCAGCGCACGCGGTGCCAGTACCTTATACAAAATGCGTTTTTCCGATGTGCGCACCGGGCTGAAAGTGGAAGAACGCTTCAAAGGCGATGACATTTTAGACACCATCAGTCTGTCACGCCACAAGGTGAACTTCTCTTATATCGATGGTGAAGAATACGTGTTTATGGATGACGAGGATTACACCCCGTACATCTTCAGGAAAGATCAGATCGAAGACGAACTGCTATTCATCCCACAGGCTGGCCTACCAGGCATGCAGGTACTGATGCTAGAAGGCCAGATACTGGCGTTGGAGTTGCCGCAAAGCGTGGATATGGAAATTGTCGAAACCGCGCCAGGCATTAAAGGTGCTTCCGCCAGCGCCCGCAACAAGCCAGCCACCATGGCGACTGGCCTAACCATCCAGGTGCCGGAATATCTCAGCGCTGGCGACAAGATCCGCATCCATATTGCTGAACGCCGCTATATGAGCCGGGCTGAGTAACCTATCTTGCTGACCACTCTCCCCCCCGATGGATCTTGATTTTTCATACACCGAGATGCTTACACTCCCCCGACCACAACAGCGTTCATCTATCATTGCGCGTATTAGGCGGTGAAAACTGTGTTCATTACAATTGGCATCGAAAGTTGCCATGCCTGCACAACACATCGACACGGCTGGACAAAATCAACGATAAATGACCGACATCACCGCTAGTTTTTTCTTTTTATCCAACCACTTCGTCTCGGTGGTGCCAAGATTTAGCGGAAGCTCATTACGTGTAGCCCCAAAATTTTTCAAGGTTTGCTGGGCCTGATAGTGCTTACCGTTGCGGTAGCATTGCGTATTCGCTTTGGAATCAGCAATATTTACCGTGCACGGACTTTCTACGATAGAACCGACAAAGCGAATAACCCCGCCGATAACTCCTGCCTGACTTACTGCCGTCCATGAAAACAACATTCCTACGATCACAAGCAATTGGAAGATATTCATGGCCACCTCTTTTATCGTTATGGCTCTTCAACCATAAAGGATCTAGATAGGAATAATCGTAAAGAAAGGGACTCTATATATAGGTTAATCAGGGAATAGGGAAAAGTAAAAGCAAGATACTGGCGAACTTTACCTATGGCTAGCATCGGGTTTTAGCTAAGGATCCTCTCGCTTTCATAGGTAGACATAGCCGGTTGGAAAGCACATTCTAGACCTGGCTGGCACACCAGCACTTACTCAATCAGCAGACATCAGGCTGTGTTTGGTGATTGATCGTAGCGGCATCGCAGGCCCAAAAGCCCGTAATCTATGGCGATGGGGGCAAGCGCCTATGTTCAAGCCTGACGGGCTTTTGGGGCGCTGTCCGAAGGGCTGGGGCCATTTAAGTAACGAACCACTTATTTTCACGCCCCGTTCAAATGCCCCCAGCAGCGTTCGTGGGCAATAGCCGGACACAGACTAGTACAAGGCTGCACATTTATTATTGATCAGGTAAACTTTTACAATCAGGGGGAATCGATGACTAGAACCAGTCTGATTATCGGCTTCTTCGGTAGCGGTAAAACCACCACCCTGCGCCATTTACTGGCACAAAAACCTGAGCATCAACGTTGGGCGGTATTGGTGAATGAGCTGGCATCAACGGCGCGCTGCTAGCAGACAGCAGCGCAGTGCTGGAGGAGATCCCCGGTGGCTGCATGTGTTGTGTAAATGGCCTACCCATGCAGCTCGGGCTAAATATGCTGTTGCAAGCCAAACCCGACCGCTTACTGATCGAACCCACCGAGCTAGGCCATCCGAAGCAGATCCTCGCGTTGCTCACCCAAGACAGTTACGCTAGCTGGATCGATTTACAGGCCAATCACTGCATAGAAACCCGCCAGGTGGCACCGCTCAGCAGCCGGATTGAGCTGATCCATTGCGAAAATGCCGACTGGAACGCTCTGCAATCTGGATTGTTTAAAATTTGATTAAGTTAATGTCTGTACCCCTCAATTTCAGGCTCTGCCGTATAGTCAGTTGAAAACCGCTGAGTTTTTCATCGCTTAGTTTTATACTGCTGACAGATTATGTTATGACGCATCACACGCAGCTTACCTTTCATCATGTTGCTACAATTACTAGGTATCAGGCGGTTACTGTGCTGGTTACTGCCAACTAACCTTGTTTACTGCTTTACCCTTAACTCGGCAATTTTCTTCTTACCTAACCGTCATTTGGCGACCAATCCGGCATTTCTGTAACTAGCCGCCATCACCAACAATCACGCATTCGATGCTATTCATATGCTATACATGTGGTTATTTTAGCTGCACTGCTTGCTATTTGAAGCAGGATTCGACTGGTCATAGCCGTAGGTTATCAGAATGCCCCCCCGCCAAACGTTTATTTCCCCGTCAGCAGGCTGACCTTCCGTTACCTGATTCACATCAAGCCAGTAAAACGGGCATTCAGCATTTTTTATATGAATATTTACATTAAATTACCTCACAACCTTATATAAAAAAGGGGCAAAGCTCGCAATACACGACTTGTTCCGCTAATCTCAGCTATGCTTGTGCTGGTCTACTTAAACTCAGCATTAAATTAAATCCGCTGAAATATGCCTATCCGCACGTTTCAGCGGTAACTGAGCAAACGTTGATGAGTTTCGTTTAGTATTGCAACTTTCGTCATTAAGGACTTCAAAGGAAAACAATACCGATGGTTAAATCTCAATCTTTTCTGAGATATTTGTTGTGGCAATTTCCTGCAACAGCCACAGCGGTAATGCTTTGCGCATGTAGCACCATTCACACGTCGAACTTGACTAACGTACAAACCGCGATGCATGCAGTAAACGATCAGGACAGCCTTTTTTTGCAAGCCTCTCAGAGTGAATTTGAAGCCATGGTTCGTAATGTTGATGTTAAATCAAAAATTATGGATCAGTATGTAGACTGGAAAGGCGTTCGCTACCGTTTAGGTGGTGAGACCAAACGCGGCATAGATTGCTCGGCGTTTGTACAGCGCACCTTCCGCGAACAGTTTGGCATGGAACTACCGCGTTCGACCTATGGACAGGCAGACGTTGGCAAGAAAATTCAGCGCACCAAACTGCGTCCAGGCGATCTGGTGCTGTTCCGCGCCGGTTCTACTGGGCACCACGTCGGCATCTATTTGGGTAATGATCAGTTTGTGCATGCCTCAAGCAGTAACGGCGTAATGATCTCGACGCTCACTGATAATTATTGGAACAAACGTTTTCATCAAGCCCGCCGGGTTCTCACCCGTAGCTGACTGCGTATTCCGGCGAAGATGAACGGTCATTCCAGAGGAAAGTGAACGCGTTATTTCCTAACACGTCCTAACGTTTCTTTATTACCCCCGCTGTTCATTTTGTGTCAACCGGCGCCAGACTTTTTCTCATTGACTCACCTTTCATCTCTAGCCGGTGAGAGTTATGCATCAGGCGCTCCAGGATGGCGTCGGCCAGCGTATTATCACCCACACAGCCATATTAATCATCCGTTGGCAACTGGCTGATCATTACTGCGGCGTTCCCCCCGTATCAGTGGCTTCGGCCCAGGTGTAATTTGACGCACCCAGCACAGCTTCGAAGATCTGCGCCTGGCGATACTCGCCAGTTTCCGTCGAGATAACCGGCACTGGGGGCCACAGTAGCCGATAAAGCATTTTTCACCGGCGAGATGCTGCTGGCACATGGAGCGCTTCTGCGACAGGCACCAGGCCTGATAGCGGCAGCAGAGCAGCGAGTAGCTGTAAACCCGGACAGACATCCGCTGGCAATATTCCTCCCACAGCAAATGTCAGGTGACTCCTTTCTTACGCAACTCAATATGGATAACGGCCCAGTCAGGATCCTCCAGCGAGCCGGGACGGCTGTCAGACTCCGGATACAGCAGGCTGGCAAGCCGGGGCCCTGGCATCCTCTCAGGTAGCGGCCAGGAGAGCCAGGAGGCCTCAAGGCGTTTGAGCATTTTCTGGATGGCACCACAGCTAACATCGGCACACTGGCTTATCTGGAGGAAGGGTAGCCCGACCGCAAAACGCAACCTTAAAATTTCATGGATTTTACGCATTGCGATTCTCTTGTTTGGCATATCACTCCCCTCAGAATAAAAGGGATTAATATGTCATTAAAATCAATTCGTTAAGAATTATTCTGGTGAGGTGAACAAAAATTCCGGTCAGATGAACACCGATTCTGGTCATGGTGCAAAATCGTGGTATTTTCCGCCGGAAAATGCGTTCACTCAAAACCAGAATCAGCGTTCACTTTCCGCCAAAATAACTGTTCACGATGGGCCTGAATACGCAAGCTGACAGCACAAAACCTGATTATCCTAACTACCAAACAAACAATAAGATGCCGACCCTGCCCCGTGTTTTCAACAAGTGTCCACCACTGTGTTCACATTTGCTAGCCTGACTAGCGCCTGATTGGTAACCTATTATCAGCTTGTGGTGCTTGCATAACGCTGAATAACACTAAAAATATCGCTATAATAAAAACAAATGGTTACACCATACTTAAGGAGCCGATTTATGGGCTTGAAAGGGGTATTGACTCACAGCATGTCGCACAAGCAACGCATCCTGGTTAAAAGTAATATTGCTGCTCTGCTGTTTTTTGTTCTATTTACCACCGTTACCTTGTCTCTTATTACCCGTCAGCGCGTGCAATATCAGCGAACGGTGAAAGAACACACGCTGAAAACTACCCTCAGCTATATCAATCATCTGGTGACAACTATGCAGCAAATGTTGCCACTCACCGCCAAACCCTGCCTATCCAGCCAAGCGGATATCACTTATCAAGCAGCATTCACCTCCGGCGTTCGTACCTTTTTGCTAGTTAAAAACGGTTATGCCTATTGTTCTTCTGCCAACGGTGACCTGATGCTGCCGCTGAAAATCCTCTATCCAGAAATCAACTGGAACCAGCATTTAGATTTTAAGCTGCAACAGGACACCCCTACTATGCCGGGTAAGCCGACAGTTGCCGTTTGGCTGCGTCAGCCCGACAGACTGGATACCGGTATCCTGGCCACATTGGATATTGACTTGGTACCTTTGTTGATTACCCCTCGCTATGCACAAACACCTGACATCGCCATCGTGATGGGCGATAGCGCGCTGACCACTTTCACCCCGAACCTAATGCCAGTAAATCAACTGCCTCATCAAGAGGCTGACCGCCTGAACATTAACGGACTACCGTTAAGCATCATGTTCTACAACGAGAAACTGACACCCGAAGACATTCGTCTGACGCTGTTGGGTAGCCTGGTGTTATCACTGATGATAGGGGTACTCTGCTACTACACGTTGCTGTTACGTCAAAGTGTAGTGGTCAACTAAAACTGGCCACCGCGTTAGAGTTTTTCCAGTATCGGTTTTCCGATTCGTTTGGTGGTAACCCACCGTTATATTCATGCGGCCTGAGCGCGCTGTAATACCCAACGATATAGTCCGTTATTGCGTGGGCTGCATCGCTGAAGTTTATGTAACCCGTCACCGGTACCCATTCGTTCTTCAGACTCCTGAAGAAGCGCTCCATTGGGCTATTATCCCAGCAGTTTCCACGCCGACTCATACTCTGTCTGATCCGATACCTCCACAGTGACTGCCGGAACTGTCTGCTTGTGTAATGGCTGCCCTGATCGCTGTGGAACATCACTCCGGCTGGTTTTCCCCGGGCCTCCCACGCCATCTCCAGCGCTTTGATGGTCAGCCTGCTGTCCGGTGAGAACGACATTGCCCAGCCCACCGGTTTTCTCGCGAACAGGTCGAGAACAACGGCGAGGTAGGCCCAGCGCCTGCCTGTCCAGATATAGGTCACATCGCCACACCACACCTGATTAGGCTCTGTCACTGCGAACTGCCGCTCAAGGTGATTCGGGATAGCGATGTGTTCAAGGCCACCGCATTTATACCGATGAGTGGGCTGTTGACAACTGACCAGCCCCAGCTCTTTCATGAGCCTGCCGGCGAGCCATCGTCCCATCCTGAAGCCCTTCATGGTTGCCATAGTTGCGATACTCCTTGCGCCAGCAGAGCCATGGCTGACGCTATGCAGTTCCAGTACCTGGCTGCGTAATACAGCTCGTCTGCCATCTGGTTTTTCAGGACGGTTTTTCCAGTATTTGTAGCTGCTGCGATGAACCCCGAACACGTGGCAGAGTGTGACCACCGGATAATGCGCTCTGAGTTTCCCGATTATCGAGAACTGTTCAGGGAGTCTGACATCAAGAGCGCGGTAGCCTTTTTTAATATTTCGTTTTCCATTTCAATACGTTGTATTTTTTTCCTCAGCTCACGTATTTCAATTTGTTCAGGAGTAATGGGAGAGGCTTTAGGTATTTTTCCCTGCCGCTCATCACGCAACTGCTTCACCCATCGCGTCATTGTGGAAAGGCCGACATCCATAGCACTGGCTGCATCTGCCACGGTGTAGTTCTGGTCAACGACCAGTTGAGCGGATTCGCGTTTGAACTCTGCACTGAAATTTCTTTTTTTCATTGAAGCACCTGTAATGTCCTGAGGTGAGCATATCACCTCTGTTCAGGTGGCCAAATTCAGTGTGCCACTACACTACACCCTGATGTGTTCATCCTCGATGCGGAAAGAAGCGGACTTATCGTACCGTTAACCCGCCACCTGTTCCGTCTGATCGCCAAGGATGCGCCGCAGTTAGCCACGGTATTACCACAGGGGGCCAAAATCGGTCTGAACATTTCCCCTGCCCATCTCAGCACACCTTCATTCCACCAAGACGTGTATGAATTGCTGGCTCAATTGCCGTGCAACTACTTTAGGTTGATGTTTGAGATCACCGAACGCGGCATGGTGGAGGAGAAAAATGCGCTAGCGGAATTCGATTGGCTACACGAACAAGGCATTGAGATCGCTATTGATGATTTTGGCACTGGCCACAGCGTGCTGATATACCTCAAACGCTTCAATATGGATTACCTGAAGATAGACCGGGGCTTCGTCAACTCGATCGGCCAAGATACGGTAAGCGCACCGGTGCTGGACGCTGTGATTTCACTGGCCAAAAAGCTGAAAATCCTCACCGTGGCAGAGGGGGTGGAAACCGCCGTACAGATGCGCTTCCTACAGGAGCGCGATGTTAACTTTGTGCAAGGGTACTACTTCAGCAAGCCGCTAAGCATCGATGACTTCATCGCCTACTGCAATGCCAACCAAGTGTTTGATTATCAGGCACAGCAGACCTGAACTTTACACTTCTTTGCCCACTGTGGCCGCACAGAAAATAAAAAACCGACGCTGCGGATTCGGCGACAACGAATAGATGAAGCATCCAATGTATAACATGGCGGTGAGGCGCTAGGGCATTGTTGCCTACGACAAAATAGCCACCTGAGTGTACCTATACTCGGCAAATTAGACGGGGTCAAAAAGGATAGTGTGCTCTGAGCTGCTCAGCGATCGCTGCACCTACGTTTTTCAGACGACACATGGCAGCGCTTTCGTCGCTGTGTTGCACAAACAGGCAAGGTTCGCCTTCACACTCAACGATAGCACAATCGATTTGAATCTCCTGTAGAGAAGCATTGAGCTGCCGCATGACACGCCAAGCATCAGTCCCTTCATGGCTGAGCAGTTTCAAGCCTATCAGGCAGTTATCTTCGTCTATTCCGCTAAGAGGAATCGGTTCAACCTTAATGCCGATAAAACCTGGTAGCCAACGATAACTTTGCGGCAAGCGATGTACTACCGAAAGTTGAATACTCACCACACGAAATCCCTTGTTTGAGAAGATAAAACACATTTTACCTGACAGGGTCAGGTTACTCAGTTAGAGCCACTACCAACCGACTTTGCAGCACTAAATGTTATTTTAATGTAAAGATTTCACCACATAGAGCCTACCCCAGTAAGCGTATATTGTTGCAGCCAGTTTGAACACAGACAACACACAACAACCGACGCGTACCTGGAGTCCGTGAGAATAGTGAGCACTACCCAGGGCCAAAATGACAAATAAAATAGCCTAGTGGGATAGATTCTTATTCCTTGTCATGCTGATGTGCGTGTGCTGTTCGTGGGGGTCGTCTCACAACATTTTGCCACTAAGCCAGTATTTCCGCGTTATATGTAACCTTTTCACATAACAATCTCAACTTTTTTATTGCAATAAAATTACTTTTTATTTTGCATATTTTTACATTTAAAAAACATTTTCATCACACAAATCACGTAAAAATATTATTATTTAATTATATTAAAACTAATTATTTATCTGTAAAAAGTTATAATCGATGATAACCATGCCGCGAAACATCATAATTATTAATAAATAGTTAACAAGATATTTATTACCCGTGGAGCGTCAAACTGGCAGGTGCACTGTTTTGAGAAGCCAGGGCTTAGCGCCCTGGGGCTCAAAAGGGGGATCAAGCGTCGCAGTTGCGCGGCTGGCTGGCGTACAGGTATAACAGCATCGCCACAATGCTGCACAGTGCCATAGAGGAAACCATCGACCAGGTACTGTGACCCGGCACCATTGCCAGCACCGCACCCACCAACGCACCGATGCTAGAACGTAACGTGCCAGCCAGTGAGGAAGCAGTACCAGCCATATGCGGGAAACCATCCAGGATCACCGCCATGGCGTTGGAGGTAATCATCGCAATACAACCCAGGTAAACCGCCACACCAATCACCAGCGCCCAAAAGCCCAAGCCAACGGCACTGATCGCCAATAGCCACAGCCCCATCGCCAACTGTATCAACAATCCCAAACGAAACATACTGATAGCCCCTACCCGCCGCACATTGTAGCTATTGAGCAGGGTAGTAAGGAACAGGAAGACGATGTTCAGCGCGTAGTAGTAGCCAAAGTGTTGCGGCGAAACGTGATTTAGTTCGATATAAACAAAAGGCCCGGCGCTGAGGAACGAGAACATGCCAGCGAACGAGAAAGCACTAGCCAGCATATAGCTCAGCACCCGCTTATGGTGGAACAGTGAGGCGAAGTTGCCCAGCGTGGTTCGCAGGTGGAATTTCTGCCGCCGTTCTTTCGGCAACGTTTCCTTGATAAACAGCGCCACCAGCAACGAGCCGATCAGCGCGGCGGCACCCATAGCCCAGAAAATAGCGGGCCAGTTGAACCATAGTAGCAGCGCGCCGCCGATTATCGGTGCCAGCAGCGGCGCAATAGTCATCACCAAAATCACGAACGACATCATGCGCGAGAACTCGTCTTTAGTGAACATATCGCGCATCAGGGCGTTGATCACCACACTGGCAGAGGCGGCAGCCAGGCCATGCAGTAAACGCAGCCCGATCAACAGATCGATCGACTGCGCCATAGCACAGGCGCAGCCTGCAATGGCGAAGATCAGCGTTCCCCATAGGATCATCGGCTTGCGGCCAATGCTGTCCGACATCGGCCCATAGAATAATTGCCCAAAGGCGAAGCCGAGCATATAGGCGCTGAGCGTCATCTGCACGCGGCCTGATTCAACGCCAAACTGGGCGGCGATCACTGGCATGCTGGGCAGATACATGTCGATAGCCAACGGCATCAGCATGGAAAGCAGACCCAGAATAAAAATCAAACCGAGGTGAGACGTCCGGTTATGTTGCACGTTTAACGACTCCTTAGTTATCCGCAATCCCGTAGGTGTGGTGCACCCACGCTGGCGATTTCCTCTGCGGTGAGCGGGCGGTATGCGCCCGATGCCAGATCCTTATCCATCACAATGGTGCCAATGCGCTCGCGGTGCAGTGCGATCACCCGATTGCCGATTGCTGCGAACATGCGCTTCACTTGATGGTAGCGCCCTTCGCTGATGGTCAACCTCACCTGACGATCGTTGATCTTCTCCAATTGAGCGGGCCGAGTCAGGCTCTTTTCGTTATGCAGTTGCACACCAGCGGCGAAGCGCTGCGCAGTATTTGCCGCCAGCGAATGTTCCAGAGTCACCAAGTAGGTTTTTTCGCAGTGGTGTTTCGGCGAGGTGACGCGATGTGACCACTGACCATCGTCGGTCATCAGCACCAAGCCGGTAGTGTCGATATCCAACCGGCCGGCGGCATGCAACTTGTAAGCCACCGGTTCATCGAGAAAGTACAACACCGTGGGATGATCGGGATCATCGGTGGAACAGACGTAGCCCTGCGGCTTATTGAGCATAAAATAACGCGGGCCATTCTGCTGCGCCAGCAGATCGCCGTCGAACTTTACTTCCTGCTCAACCGCCAACTTGACCGCCCCGTTCTTCACTACTTCGCCGTCTACGGTGATACGTCTAGCCCGAAGTTCACGCGCTACCAAGGCACGGCTAATACCTAACTGCTGAGATAAAAACTTGTCCAGTCGCATTGAATCTATTTTGCCTGTCGTTGTAATTTGCCAAAATACGACACCCTACCACCGCATCGGCGCAATAGCAGGTTCGAAGGGGAAATCGCGTGGGGAAACAGCGATGGCTGCAAAACGAGTATAACGGCGGAAACCGCCCTCTGACAGGGGTAATTTCCATGCTTCTCGCCTCGTGCGCATTCAGAGGGCATAATGATAGAGGTTTTTTGGTCACCAAGGGAGTAAAATGTCACTGTCTCAGTGGGATCAAATGTTGCAAACATGTTTTTAGCCCCCCTTAACCCATGGCGTTAACTTATGGCATTTACCCTACGCCCGTACCAATTGGAAGCGGTCGACGCCACCATCAAACATTTCCGACAACATGCTGAGCCAGCGCTGATTGTATTGCCGACTGGTGCAGGCAAAAGCTTGGTGATCGCCGAACTGGCAAAACGCGCGCGTGGCCGGGTGCTGGTGCTGGCTCACGTCAAGGAGTTGGTGGCACAAAACCATGCCAAATACTGCGCCTACGGGCTAAAAGCGGATATCTTCGCCGCCGGGCTACGACAAAAAGACAGCGCAAGCAAAGTGGTGTTCGGCAGCGTGCAGTCGGTGGCACGCAACCTGATGCTGTTTGACGGCACCTTTTCCCTGCTGATTATTGACGAATGCCACCGTATCAGCGACGACGACGACAGCCAATACCCGCAGATCATTCAGCATTTGCAAAAATCTAACCCGCAGTTGCGGCTATTGGGATTGACTGCCACCCCTTATCGGCTAGGTAAGGGGTGGATCTATCAGTATCATTATCACGGCTTTACCCGCAGCGATGACCACAGCCTGTTCCGCGATTGCATCTATGAACTGCCACTACGCTATATGATTAAGCATGGCTTTCTGGTGCCGCCAGAACGGCTGGACATGCCGATTGTGCAATATGATTTCAGCCGTCTGAGGGTCAGCAGCAGCGGGCTGTTCAGTGAGGCAGACCTGAATCGCGAACTGAAACGGCAAAACCGTATAACACCGCACATTATTAGCCAGATCGTAGAATATGCCGCAACACGCAAAGGGGTGATGATTTTCGCCGCTACCATTGAGCACGCACGTGAGATCCATGGCCTTTTGCCCACTGGGGAAGCCGCGCTGGTCAGTGCCGCAACCCCCAGCGTCGAGCGGGATGCATTGATCACAGCTTTCAAACAGCAGCAATTGCGGTATCTGGTCAATGTGGCAGTGCTGACCACTGGCTTCGACGCGCCACACGTCGATATGATCGCCATTTTACGCCCCACCGAATCCGTCAGCTTGTATCAGCAGATCGTTGGCCGTGGACTTCGGCTGGCCCCCGGAAAAGTGGACTGCCTGATCCTCGATTACGCGGGTAATCACCACGATCTATTCACCCCGGAGGTAGGTGTCAGTAAGCCGCACAGCGACAGCCAACCGGTGCAGGTATTCTGCCCTGGCTGCGGTTTTGCCAATCTGTTCTGGGGAAAATGTGCTGAGAACGGCGACATCATCGAACACTATGGCCGCCGCTGCCAAGGCTGGCTGGAGGATAACGATGGCCATCGCCAACAGTGCGACTACCGTTTCCGTTTTAAGCGTTGCCCGCACTGCGATGCAGAAAACGACATTGCCGCCCGCCGTTGCCATCAATGCCAGCAGATATTGGTCGATCCCGACGATATGCTAAAGGCTGCGCTGAAGTTGAAAGATGCCCTGATACTGCGTTGCGGCGGCATGACGCTGCAAAGCGGCCACGACGATAAAGGCGAATGGTTGAAGGCCACCTACTATGATGAAGACGGCACCAGCACCAGCGAACGTTTTCGCATACAGACACCAGCACAGTGTAAAGCATTCGACATGCTGTTTCTGCGCCCACATCAGCGTGCACCGGGTGTACCCTTCCGATGGAAAACCGCCGCCGATGTGCTAGCGCAGCAACAGTTGCTGCGCCATCCAGACTTTGTGGTGGCGCGTAAGCGTGGTCAGTTCTGGCAAGTGCGGGAAAAAGTGTTCGATTATCAAGGACGCTTCCGGCGTGCCAACGAGCTATATTAACCACGGCGGCTAGCGCCTTGGACAGATTTTCATTGCCCTGCGGGGGGCATTCCGTTAGAATTCCCCGCGCTTTGCCTGGGTTCGCCCGGTGTAGAGGCAGGTTATCGAACTTGCTACTGGGTCGCCTGTAGCAGGGTAAATTTTCTTTTAAGAGAAAAAAAATGTTCACTATCAATGCGCAAGTACGTAAAGAGCAGGGTAAGGGTGCGAGCCGCCGCCTGCGTGCAGCAAATAAGTTCCCGGCTATCGTTTATGGTGGCGAAGAAGCGCCAGTCTCTATTGAGCTGGGGCAAGATTATGTAAAGAATATGGCAGTTAAGCCAGAATTCTATAGCAAAACCATTACTCTGGTTATCGACGGTAAAGAGACCAACGTTAAGGTTCAGGCTATACAGCGTCACCCGTTCAAGCCAAAACTGACTCACATCGACTTCGTTCGCGTATAATCGCAACGTATCCGAGCTTTTCGGAACACCGAAGTAAAAAACGCCGAAATATCGGCGTTTTTTATTTGTCTACCATTGTGCAAGGTCACTTACTATTACCGCTCAGACGGCGTTGCAACTGATCGCGCAGGTTTGGCGGGGTGCCTTTAATGGTCAGCGTATCAGTAGCTGCATCCCAGAAAATTCGCTCACCCAACAGCATCGCATCAAAAGTTAGGCTAATACCACCGCCGCTACCGGCAAACTTGGTCAACTGGCGCAACGTACCGCGATCCGCAGGGAAACTGTCTTCAAGATGATAGCCCTGTTCGCTGGAAAACTGCATGAAATCCTTTTCACCAGCCGACGCAATTTCCTGCGACAACACCTGTAACTCGATCTCTTCACCAACGTGTAGTTGTTGATTACAGTAGCTGTACACCTGCTGGCGCACCGCTTGCCGCTCGTTTTTATCCAATTGTGCGTCCGCGCAATAATCGTCAACCGCTTGTAGCAGCCCTCGGTTTTGCGCTTTGGTGTCCAGCCCTTCGGCTGCCGCCAGGAAGTCCATAAAGAAATCGGAAACTTTACGCCCTACCCGCCCTTTCAGAAAGGTCAAATAACGGGTTGATTGTGGATTGGTTTCCCACTCGGTCAGATCGATGCGCGCTACAATATCGGCGTGGTTGATGTCCAGATAATGGGTGGTGTTGATATCCAACGTTTCATTGACGCGTGTGCTATTACGGCTGTTCAACACCGCAATAAGCAAATATTCCACCGCCAGATAGCGGTATTGACCAAACAGCACTACACCGCCTTCAGCGAACGGGTACTTGGCCAACTCATCACGCAAACGCCCAGTGGCTGCACGGCTGAAAGCCAGAAAGTCTTTGTCATCCTTACGGCATATATGCAGCGCTTGCGCCAGTTCGCTGCCTTCGTTGAACAGACCATAGGCTTTGTTCTTGGCGCTGTAAACGCGATGCAGTTCCGCCATCATCTCTTCCACCGCCGCATTGGCAGGAAGCAGGGAATCGCGTAGCACCACATCCAACGTTTGCTCGTCGCGTTTAACCAACTGATGCAGAGCGATCTGGTCGATATCCAGACTCATGGTAAATCCTCCTGTTCTTTAGCCGCGTATTCAAACACTGAAAGCCCTCGCTCTGCAATACTAGGCTGTGTCCGGTCATGGAGCGTGGCAGCGGCGCTGATCCAAAGGCCGGTAGGGCAGTGCACCCAACAACGCGGAGTACGGGATTTTGGGGGCGGCTCGCAGGGCGAGGGCCATTTGAACGCCCACCTAGATGACGAACCGCTTAATTTAGCCCACCAAACCTCACGACCTGTACCATGCGGCGCGCTCAAATGACCACCAGCAGCGTTCAACTGTAATGCCGAGACACTGCCTAGCAACCAATCCCATTAGGCTATTTTATTTACCATTTGAGATAGGCTCTAAAGCAACGCCACAGTTATCGATGCGATTTGAAAGAAAAAGGGGATCGATAAAAGAGCGGAAAATCACGACCCCATACGGTAAGATGTGCAACTTTATCAGGTTACTAAGCACAATTTTATGCCACAATCATCTCGTTACAGTGACGAACGCGTTGAACAACTGCTCTCTGAGTTGATCAATGTTCTGGAAGAACACCGTACCCCCACCGATCTTTCTCTGATGGTACTGGGCAACATGGTGACTAATCTGATCAACACCAGCGTTGCACCCGCACAGCGGAAAACCCTGGCAAGATCATTTGCTGAAGCCCTGCAAGCTTCTATTCGTGAAGATGAAGACAAAACGCATTAAGACCTATTTATGGTGACAAACCGCCAGCATTATCGTGAAAAAGTCTCCCAGATGATTAGCTGGGGGCACTGGTTCGCCTTATTTAATATCCTACTTGTCCTTGGGGTGGGGAGCCGTTACCCGTTTCTCACTGACTGGCCGTCTTCGCTGCTAGGCCGGATATATGCTCTGATCAGTCTATTGGGGCACTTTAGCTTTGTCGTGTTCGCCGGTTATCTGCTGGTGATTTTCCCGCTCACCTTCGTGGTGATGTCGCAACGGCTGTTGCGCTTTATTTCCGCCGCGCTAGCTACCACAGGGCTGACACTGCTGTTGGTCGATAGTGAAGTGTTCTCCCATTTCCACCTGCACCTCAACCCGGTAGTGTGGGCACTGGTGGTCAACCCAGACCAAAGCGAACTGGCGCGCGACTGGCAACTGATGTTTATCTGCGTGCCAATCATCTTTCTGGTGGAGATGCTGTTCGGCACCTGGAGTTGGCAGAAGCTACGCAGCCTGAACCGCCAGCATTTCGGCAAGCCGCTGGCGGTGCTGTTTATCTGCGCTTTTCTCACTTCGCATCTGATTTACATCTGGGCTGATGCTAACTTCTATCGCCCGATCACTATGCAACGCGCCAACCTGCCGCTGTCTTACCCGATGACTGCGCGTAAATTCCTTGAAAAGCACGGCCTGCTCGATCAACAGGAATATGATCGCCGTCTGATGCAGCAAGGCAATCCTGAAGCCGTAGCAGTAGAATATCCGCTTAGCGATCTCAGCTACAGCGATAAAGGCAGCGGTTATAACTTACTGATGATTGTGGTGGACAGTCTGCGCCCTCAGGATATGGCACAGCATATGCCTGCCCTGGCTCATTTTGCGCAGGAAAATGTCCGCTTCAACAATCATTACAGCTCAGGCAATTATGCCAATACCGGTTTGTTCGGCTTGTTCTACGGTATTTCGTCAACCTATTTAGACAACATTCTTGCCTCGCGCAAACCCTCAGCGCTAGTGAATGCACTCGGTGAACAAGGGTATAGGTTCGGCTTGTTCTCATCCGACGGCTTTACCGCCCACCTGTATCGCCAGGCCCTGCTGACCGACTTCTCCCTGCCCGCGCCCACCAAGCAAAGCGATGAAATCACCACGCAGCAATGGCAACGCTGGTTAGTGGATCAGGGCAGTAAAGAAGAACCATGGTTCTCCTATCTCAATTTCAGCGGTACCGCGCTAGCAGTCAGTGGGAGAACGCCAGCATCGACCGATATTATTCAGCGTTACCGCAACGGAGTGCAGGATGTGGACACACAGATCGCTCAGGTGCTGGGTATATTGAAGCAACGTGGCCTGCTGAATAAAACCGTGGTGGTGATCACCGCCGAGCACGGCATTGAATTCAACGATGCTGGCAAAGAGCCATGGGGTAGCGGCTTTAGCCAACCTCAGTTGCATGTACCGCTGGTGGTTCATTGGCCGGGTACGCCAGCGCAAACCATCCGTAAGTTGACCGGACATAACGATGTGATGCGCACGCTGATGCAACGCCTGCTGCATGTGAAAACTGCGCCAAAGGATTACTCGCAGGGTGAAGACCTGTTTACCGCCCAGCGCCACAACAACTGGATCGCCACCGGCGACAGCAACCGACTGGTGATCACCACGCCAACGCAAACGTTGATGCTGGACAACAATGGCATTTACCGTGCCTACGATAAAGATGACCAAGAGATAAAAGACGAGAAACCGCAGCTTACCCTGCTATTGCAGGTGCTAACCGATGTAAAACGCTTTATTGCCAACTAACTGCTTAGAACATAAGCAATCGGACAACTAAGTGTTTGCATTAGCATTGAGAATAGGTAGTATTATCTTCCGCAGCGTCGGCATGTAGCGCAGCTTGGTAGCGCACCGTCATGGGGTGTCGGGGGTCGGAGGTTCGAATCCTCTCATGCCGACCAAATTATCCCCAACGTTTTGTCTGTTGAAGTCCAGACAAGACTATAAAAAACAGAATAAACAGTAGGTTGCACAGGCATGCTGTTTTTTTTTGTCTAGCTAAGTCCACACTGATACAGTGAAATCCAACATTTTTAGGCGTATCTTTAGGCATACAATCCATCGTGTCGTCTGAGTCATATGCCTAACCAGTGATTGGAGAATAATATGGCACGTCAGACAAAGCCCCTTAACAACACCGAAGTCAAAAATGCCAAAGCGACTGAACGTGCCAGTATTCTGTATGACGGGGACGGCTTAGAGCTACTGGTTAACCCCGGTGGGTCAAAACTATGGCGTTTCCGCTATTACAAACCTTTCACCCGGAAACGGGCGATGATCAGCCTTGGTTCCTACCCTGCTGTATCTCTCTCTGAAGCTCGTCAACTTCGTGAAGATGCCCGTCTTCTATTGAGCAAAGATATTGATCCGCAGGAGCATAAAAGAACCGAACAGTTGCGGCAAAAAAATGCCACTGAGAACACTTTTCAAAAAATCGCTGCCGAATGGTTCAAAACCAAAGAATCAGCGGGGCTGGCAACTCATACGTTAAACGATATCTGGCGATCTATGAGTAAGTATGTGTTCCCACATATTGGCTCTATGCCCATTGCTAATATCACGGCTCAGCAGTTCATCGGAGCGTTAGAGCCAACACACGCTGCCGGAAGACTCGAAACGGTTAAACGTCTAAGCCAGCGTATCAATGAAGTTATGGATTACGCCCTCAATTCTGGGCTGGTATCTGTAAATCCCGCTGCACGAATCAGACGAACATTCCATAAACCGAAGCTAAAGCACCGCCCTGCCCTACCACCAGAGCAACTCCCCCTTTTGATGAAAACTCTGGCATTTGCCAGTATTGGACGTCAAACCCGCTGTCTTATCGAATGGCAATTGCTTACGATGATCCGACCAGCCGAAGCGTCAACGACTCGCTGGGATGAGATCGACTTTGAGGCAAAGGAATGGCGTATTCCCGCAGGCCGCATGAAGATGAAGCGTGAGCACATCGTTCCGCTTTCTGAGCAAGCTTTGGCTATTCTGGAAGTGATGAAGCCCATCAGTAAGCACAGAGATTATGTTTTCCCTGGCTACCGTAATCCACTTGAACCGATGAATAGTCAGACAGCGAACATGCGTTGAAACGTATGGGCTTCAAAGATCTGCTGGTGGCTCATGGCATGAGATCTATTGCTTCAACAATTCTCAACGAGAAAGGATTTCCTCCTGACGTTATCGAGGCTGCTTTAGCTCATATCGATACTAACGAAGTCAGGAGAGCCTACAACAGATCACAGTATCTCGAACAACGTAGAGAGATGATGAACTGGTGGGGTGAGTATGTAGAAGCGGCATCCTATGTAAACTCATCAATCAGTGTTGTTGGCAAATTAACCTCAACAGAAGGATATGTCGTTTAAAAATCTATAATTGCTCTCATAATTGAGCTTTCTCACAGTTATGAACAAGATAGTGAACATTTTGCATTTCAAATACAGCCTGCTCATAAGTGCGGCATCCATTCCACCCAACTTTGAGCGCCACTTGTAAAAACTGGCGTTACTGATGCCTGCTACGCCATGTATAAAGCTGAGATTCGTAAAGGCTTAATTCACGGGCAGTAGCAGCAATACCGATGCGATCAGCGAGTTTAAGGGCCTCCAGACGGAACTCTGGCGAGTGTTGTTTGCGGGGCTTTTTGCTGGTTGTAGGTAGTTTAGTCATGTAAGTCTCCTGGTTAAGAGTTTACTCACTTAGTCGCCTGTCCACTATTGGTGGGTAAGATCAAACGGTATTGGGCCTCGCCTGCTGGTTCCGATGAACGGATTAAATTGTTAAGATGCAGGACATAAGCCATGAGGCGGAGAAAATAATGAAATCTGTAGAGCTATTTGCCGGAGCTGGCGGTTTGGCTATGGGATGTGAGATCGCTGGTTTTGAGCATCTTGCCGTTGTTGAATGGGACAAATGGGCCTGTGACACCGTCCGAGAAAACAAAAAACATGGTTTTCCGTTATTGTGCGACTGGGATCTGTTTGAAGGTGATGTAAGGTCGTTTGACTGGTCTCAGATTCCAAAAGGTATTGATCTTCTTGCCGGGGGGCCACCTTGTCAGCCGTTTTCCATTGGTGGTAAGCACAAGGCTAATTCTGATACGCGAGATATGTTTCCAGCGACAGCAGAAGCGATCAGACAAATTCGTCCTAAGGCTTTCATCGTCGAGAATGTGAAAGGACTGACCCGGTCAACCTTTGCGAGCTATTTCCAGTACATCCAGTTGCAGCTTGAGTTTCCTCAGGTCGCGCCGAGAAATGGAGAGGACTGGAGCGAGCATTTGAAACGCTTGCAGGAAGAAAAAACCAGTGGAAGGAACAAGGGGAAGGGGCTGACGTATAACGTTCTGGCTACGCTGGTTAATGCCGCAGACTATGGCATTCCACAGAAGCGTGAGCGTGTCTTCATTGTTGGCTTCCGCGATGATCTTGAAATTGAGTGGTCTTTCCCTAAACCGACTCATAGCTATGATGCTCTTGTTTATGATCAGTGGGTTACTGGTGACTACTGGAAACGACATGGTTTAAAAATGCCTGAGATCCCGAGCAAGATGGTTAACAGGGCTGCTAAACTGCGTAAGAATCCGCCTGATACCCTACCTTGGAAAACTGTAAGGGATGCTATCGCGGATTTACCAGATCCAAAGACAAAGGCAGCTAAAAAGATTCGTAACCATACATTACAAGATGGAGCGCGAACTTACCCCGGTCATACAGGAAGCCCATTAGATCTGCCTGCTAAAACACTGAAAGCCGGAGATCATGGCGTTCCTGGTGGGGAGAATATGCTCGTGCGAGATGATGGTTCTGTACGTTATTTTACTGTTCGCGAAAGTGCCAGAATTCAAACGTTTCCAGATAGTTATCGTTTTCATGGTAGCTGGACTGAAACTATGAGGCAGTTGGGTAACGCAGTGCCGGTTCATCTGGCGTATTGCATTGCCAGCAGTGTAGCGGAAAAGCTGCTGATCTCTGAAATCGGGAACATCCTCAAGCAGGGTGGTAATAATAAAAGGGTTTCTGCATGACAGGTAAGGTCATACCATTTAATCCACTTGATAAACATAATTTAGGTGCCAGCGTTGCGGAAGCCTTATTGAGCAAAGATGCTCATCCTCTGGAAGAGCTAACCTCATTTCTTGGAGCAGGGATTTACGCGATTTATTACACTGGCGATCATCCTGCTTATGCACAGCTGGCAGAACTGAATCGTGATGGACAATTTCGATTGCCTATCTACGTAGGAAAAGCTGTCCCAGCAGGAGCAAGAATGGGGCTTACTAACCCTGATAAGGTTGGCAACGTTCTATTTAGACGCCTTAAAGAACATGCCGAAAGTGTTCGAGCAGCCGAAAATCTCTCGATTGAAGATTTTTATTGTCGATTTTTGGTTGTTGATGACATTTCGATTCCCTTGGGAGAGTCGCTGGTCATCTCTCGCTTTAAACCTATTTGGAATTCTTCTATTGACGGCTTCGGTAATCATGATCCTGGTAAACATCGCTATACTGGTTTGCGTCCCCGCTGGGATTTTATGCACCCAGGGAGAGGATGGGCACAAAATCTGCGTGAGCGTGATGAGACAGTTGATGAATTGATTAGGGATGCGAGGCAATACTTGCAAAACTTACCGCCCTGTTTAGCCCAGAAGTTCATCGAAGCAGAGGGTGATTAAGTTGTAGCACGGGGGATGGCACCCTCGTGCGTGTCTGTCTGTATGTTAAGGTAACCACCTGAATTTATTGTTTTTAATTTCAGATAAAATCAATGTCTTGCAACGCTGGCTAAAAATAATACTATGTAGTTTCACACAGCTACATAAAGGACGTCAGCAATGTTTATTAAAAGTCTAAAAATAGAAAATTTTAAAGGGTATCATGGTGAGAATAATAGCCTTCAATTTAATATACCAGATGGAAATACCGAAGGTAGCGGCCTAAATATCTTTGTTGGTGAAAATAACTCCGGGAAATCAACTATATTTGAAATAATGGATTTCATCAAGGATGGAACAAAGAAAAATATAGAAGATCTCCTTAGTAAATCTGTCCCTGATGATATCCCAGAGCACCTTTCGGCGGAAATTATATTTACAGGTAACTTGTCAGAAATTATTGCTGCTCATGTTCAAGGGAATAAAGTTGCATCCTTCAATAGTCATATATATGACGATAATGGGATTCAGTGTTTCAGAGTAAAAAGAAGTAGTAGTGAGGTAGGGGAGAAGAGAATACTATTCTGGAATGGAACGGATTTTACTAACCCAAGCGGGATCGATGCCCCGTTCAAAAAATTTTATGATAACAATTTTATCTGGGCTGATACAAATCCAAATAACGAAGCAAAATTTGGTTCAACAACAATATGTGGCTCTCTCTTGAAGGAAATTGCACTTGGACATGTGGACACAGAGGAGTATAAAGAGTTTAGTGCTATGTTTCAGGATGTTTTCAATAATCCTGATTCACAGTTGAGAAGAAAGTTATCAACTGTTGAACAACAAGTTAAACAGATATTCTCTGAGCAATTTGGTCATGCAGATATATCATTTCTATTTGAAGAACTACAGGTCGAAAATTTCTTTAAGACTATATCTATAATGGTTGATGATGGTGTTAATGTCCCTATGGGTGAAAAGGGACATGGTATGCAAAGAGCTTTGGCTTTATCTTTACTCCAAGTGTATGCTGAGATTGCCTGTAATGCTCATGGTGCTGGGATCAGTAAGCCATTTTATTTATTTATCGACGAACCCGAGATTTGTTTACATCCATCAGGGCAACAAAAGCTCTTAGATGCCTTGATGATTATTTCCAAGAGCAAACAGATATTTGTAACCACACACTCTCCTTTTTTGCTTTCATCCCCACATTTAAAAAATGTTGGCCTTTTTATCTTCAAGAAAGACAACAATAAGTCTTATATCGAAAGGGCTGATACTTCTCCTCTGTTTGCATGGAGTCCATCGTGGGGTGAGATAAGTTATAAAGCCTATAATTTAGCGACGGTTGATTTACACAATGAATTATATGGGGCATTACAAGATAAAAGTGAGAAATTTTTTGAAAATAAATTTGAGCAATGGCTCGTTTCTCAAGGTTTAAACCAATCAAAAAAATGGGTCAGAGAAAAGAAAGGTGTGGCGCAGCAACCTAATGACGTAACATTGCAAACATTTATACGAAACCATATACACCATCCTGAAAATGAAACTATGCGTACCAACCTATATAATAAAAGTGAATTGGAGCAATCTATTTCAGAAATGATACGCCTCCTCTGATTTAAATATCGCGAGCCTGTCCCTAATTCTGTGTAACTGCCACCGTATTAAATGTATTAGTCGCGACTTGATCTGACACATGACCTTGAAAGGTTGAGAGTTACCGGTTTTGAAGCGATGTCACCGCAGACGAACGGCATCTGCGAGCGGTTCCACAGGACGATATTGCAGGAATTTTATCAGGTGGCGTTCCGCAAAAAGCTGTATGGCGAACTCGACACATTACAATCGGATCTTGATGAATGGCTGGCTCACTATAATAATGAGCGAACCCATCAGGGGAAAATGTGCTGTGGTCGGACGCCAATGGAAACATTACTTGAAAGATACGCAGCGGCCTGTGGTGCCAGTATCAAGATTGTCATGGGCTAAATTTCCCATATAAGGCGGCTTTATTGAATAAATCAGATCCCGGGCGAGCGTCCCTGTAGCTGGTCGGATTTTCAGGCAATACGAACGCTTTCTGGCATACCTGCCTTCGTCATCTTGTTCAGGGCACGCACCATGGCCAAAGCCTCTGCTACCTGACCGTCGTAGTCTCGCAGCGTCAGTGAGCCTCCGAACAGATGTTTTACCCGGTACATGGCCGTTTCCGCTATTGAGCGACGGTTAACTTTTACTTTGAATTAGTTATAGTGAGCTATCATGTTAAATAAAAAAAGCAACAGCCTCAATAAGAAAGTCAAAGAAAAATATAATAAATATCAATTAGTTAAGTGGTGAGGTGCTACGCGGGATTAATGATGTAATTCATTCATCTAACAAAATAGACTGTCAAAATGTCAAATTTCGCTCCCATTACCCCATATTAAGACGCAACTGTTAACCGACTGATTGACAAGTTAATCGTCATATTTTATCTTCGCTCCCATTACTCCAATGAGCAGCAGAAATTCCAGACTTAGGGGAATTTATAGGGCTAATTTATATACTATTAATATCATTTATATACTATCATTTATATACTATTAATATCTATGATATATAACTAACATCATATTTTATTTGGGAGTTTTTTCGTGAATTATTATCCCCCACCAAAATTACCTGCACCTGCAAGTGCTCATTACTACATAGAACGAGGGGTGGCAGACATTACTCCGAAAGACACTAAAAATAAGGAGGATATAAAGTTCCTTATTACTGTAAGAAGTGGGTACGGCTTGCCGTTTATAACAACTAGCAATACAGGTGAACCTGCTGTGAACCTAAATGGTAATTCAGGTTTCAATATAATCACTCGTCTCGAGTCGAGCTACAAAAGTTATACAACCACTTCTTGTACTGCCTGTACGATGCAAGCAGGTCCGCCACAGAATCTGGTGTCACATGGCGCGGTGTTCTACCACATTAGCAATACCGGTGGCTTAGCCGACTTTTATAACCAGATGGGCCATTTTTCCGGCGATGCCGCTATGTTGTATAACGAAGGCACGATAAGTGGTACCCTGCAAAATGAAGGCAGCGCCAAGGGGGCTGTCGCTGAGATTTGGAACTCTGGAACACTCAATATAATCTCAAACGCTGCTACCGGTATGATAGAAGGTAAAACGGCCGCTATCATCAATCTGAGCGACGGATATATTAGGAGTTTGACGAATAATGGCACGCTATCCGGTGGTCAATACGCGGTGGTAAACCAAGGACGGTTGGATAGCCTGACCAATACAGGAACAATGACTGGCGGTATCATCAACTATGGCACCATTACCGGTAATGTTGCGCTTGGTAGTGCCAAGCTGATTTTCGCGGGTGACAGTGCAAAAGTTGGTGGGGTTATTTCCTGGAATGGTGATAAGGATGTCAGTGTTGGTCATGGCAGTAAGGTGGCCGTGGGTGATAACACTGAATCAGCGTCATACACAGCGGATGGTTCGGTATACGCAGAGAATATTGCTGTGGCATCAGGCAGCAAACTCATCGTATCGCAAGAGGCCGATTGGCATGCGCTGGCTACGCAGGACGATGCTTTCAGTAACGCGGGCACCCTGGTGATGAACAGCGACAGTATCCTGAGCGGTAATCTAACCAATAGTGGCACCCTGATAATGGGTGACCAGCAATACCTGAGTGCAACTCTTTCCGGGGATATGGTGAATAGCGGGAAAATTGTACTTAACCCTACCAGCTATAGTGCCGGTAATACTCTCACCATCAATGGAAACTATACTGGGACTGAAGGTAGCGTCATCTCGTTAGGCAGCGTGCTGGCCGATGATGACTCCCTGACCGACAAACTGGTCATCACCGGTGACACTACGGGCAGCAGTATCCTAAACATTTTCAATGAGAATGGTTCAGGGGCACAGACGCTGAGAGGTATTCAAGTGGTATCCGTAGGGGGCAAATCCGATGGTATTTTCATCCTGGGCAACCGCGTAGTGGCCGGCGCCTATGACTATAGTTTGCATAAAGGCAGCCTGGCCGACCCGGCTGACGACAAGGGCTGGTATCTGACTAGCGCCATCCCACAGCCCAATCCCACTGTTCCGAACGAACCCACTGTTGTCGTGCCGTTAACGCCAGATTTACCGGAGGATGCGGAACCAGCGCTAATGGTACGTCCGGAAACAGGTGCCTATACGGATAACTTGAAGGCATCCCGCTCACTCTTTAATGTCTCACTGCACGACAGATCTGCGGGGATCCACACAACCTCAATGTGGATACGTAACGAAGGTGGACGAAATAAGACCGAACTGTCTGATGGACAGAATACGACAACAGCCAAACGCTATGTCATGCAGATCGGTGGCGACGTTTTGACGTGGGAGTCAGGGAAGGGCGGTAAGGCCGTGCTGGGCGTCATGGGTGGCTATGCCGTCCAACATGGTAGCACGCACAACCACCTTACCGATCATGGCGCAAAGAACAGTGTGAGTGGTTACAGTACTGGGCTTTACGGGACCTGGTATCAGAACTGGTCTGACAAATCCGGTTTGTTCATAGACAGTTGGCTACAGCATGGCTGGTTCAACAATGAGGTGAAAGGGGAGGATTTATCACCGGAGACTTACAAAAGTCGCGGTCTGAGCGCCTCACTTGAGATCGGCTACAGCCAGCATCTGGCTACCTTTTTGACCCAAAAGGAAAGAGAAAACAGCATCTGGTTGCAGCCGCATGCGCAGGTTATCTGGGCGGGCGTCAAGGCGAATGACCACACCGAGCAGAACGGTACAGATGTCCAGGGTACCGGCTCAGACAACGTGCTAACGAGGCTGGGCCTGCGGGCGTATCTGGATAACAGAAGCCTAAAAGACAACGATAAGGCGAATTTCCGGCCTTTCATTGAAGCAAACTGGGTTTATAACAGTAAAAATGACGGGGTGCGGATGAACGATGAGCAGGTTGGTGTGAATGGCGGACACAATACGCTTGAGATGAAAGCGGGTGTAGAAGGAAAACTAAACCGCAACTTGAGTGTATGGGCAAGTGTGACCCAACAACTGAGTGGTAAAGGCTACAATGATACTGAAGGTACCTTGGGCTTGAGGTATCAGTTTTGACCCTGTCAGTTAATTCTGTGTAACTGCCACTGTATTAAAGGTGATCGCTCAGGCGGTCACCGAACTCGATAATAAAACGACTCATTGCCAGCCGCCAGTTCTTGATCGGCATACTCCATTTTTTTGATGCATCCTTGATCGCCAGATAAATCACTTTTCGCACCGAGTCGTCTGTCGGGAACAACTTTGCGCTTCTTGATGGCTGCACGGATCACGCTGTTCAGCGACTCGATAGCGTTGGTCGTGTAGATGGCTTTGCGGATATCGGCTGGATAGCCGAAGAACGTATTGAGATTTTCCCAGTGTGCACGCCAGCTTTTGCTGATTTGCGGGTATCTGTCGTCCCAGGCCTCCGCGAACTTATCCAGTGCCATCAGCGCAGCCGCTTCAGTCGGTGCCTGGTAAACCGTTTTCAGCCCGCCTGTGATGGCTTTGTAGTCTTTCCACGCCACGTATTTCAGGCTGTTGCGCACCCTATGGATGATGCACAGCTGGATATGCGTCTGCGGATAGACGCTGTTTATCGCATCCGGGAAGCCCTTCAGACCGTCTACGCAGGCAATCAGGATATCCTGATTGCCCCGGTTCTTCAGCTCTGTCAGCACGCTGAGCCAGAACTTAGCCCCTTCGTTTTCTGCCAGCCACATGCCCAACAGTTCTTTCTGGCCTTCAGTATTAATGCCCAGCGCGAGGAATACGGCTTTGTTAATCACGCTGCCGCCGTGACGCACTTTTACAACAATACAGTCAAGGTAAACAATGGGATACAGTGCATCCAGAGGCCGGTTTTGCCACTCTGTAACCTGCTCTTTAACCGCATCGGTGACCTTAGATATCAGCGTGGGAGACACGTCTGCGTCGTACATTTCTTTGAACGTAGCGACGATTTCGCGGGTTGTCATACCTTTGGCGTACAGGGACAAAATCTGGCTGTCCATCTGCGTGATACGCGTCTGGTTTTTCTTTATCCACTGCGGCTCGAAGGTGTTTTCACGGTCACGTGGCGTGTTCAGTTCGATTTCGCCATCGTCGCACAGCAGCGTTTTAGAGGAATAGCCATTACGGGTATTCGAGCCGGATTTTGGGGCATTTTTCTCGTGCCCGAGGTGGTCGGTCAGTTTAGCGCCGTTTCGACGGTTAACTTCGTCAGCATGCGGGAAAACGCATTGAGATCTGCGTCGGTTTTAAGGCCTTTAGCCAGTTCAGCCGCGAGGGCTTTAAGTTTCTTTTTGTCCATAATTTACCCGTCTCCGTTACTGGAGTGAACATATCAAAAACAGGCAGATACACAATTTAAATTACAGTCTCCCTCTGAGGTTTATATGTTGTATCCAGTTGCTATTGACAAAGGCAATTCATTCTTCGGCGTTCGCGTACCCGATATTCCTGGCTGCTTCTCTGGTGGCGACAACTACCAGGATGCGATCGAGAGTGCGTGCGAAGCCATCGAGGCACATATTGAATTGTTGGTTGACGATGGTGAGGCGGTACCGGAAGAAACCAGCGTTGAAAACTGGCGGTCTGATCCAGATTATGCCGACGTCTGGGCGCTCGTCGATGTGGATATCACCCGGCTTATGGGCAAAGCGGAGAAAATTAACGTGACACTTCCTTCTTTGCTGATTCGTCGTATCGACCAGTTTGTCGCCGCTCACCCTGAGTACAGCAGCCGCTCCGGCTTCCTCTCGCGGGTTGCAACTGATAGAGTGAAATCGTTAAGCCCTGTAAGGGCGGTGGCTCGGTTAGGTCAACCTCTGTCAAAAAGGATATGCATATAGATGGAAAATAAAGTCAATACTCCATTCTCACGATTCGAAAGCTTAGGTCACATGTGTGATTCATAGACATCGTTTCACTATAATGCCTCACGATGAACAGTGAAATTCAACAGCGATTGCTGCGGGTAAAACTCTATGTAAATTCTGGTGACGCGGGGCTTGTTTGTCGCCGTTGTGGTATCTCGCGCCCTACATTACGTAGTGGTTACACAACCCTGGTGCGCGTTTTTTAACGTACTCACAACAGCATTAATGCTGACATGTAGCGCCCGTGCGGTATCCCAACTACCGATATTGTTCATCGCAAAGTCAACAATTTGCTCTTTCATTCCGGGCAGGCAGGCGCGGTAAACATAATCAATCGAAAGGTTCGTCAGCATAGCTGACAGCAATAGCGTGGATGTTTAGCCTTACCCAGTCCATGCTTTTTAGCCAATTTGATCTATCCACAAAACGGGCATTTTACGTCAACTTTAGCCATCCGATGCTCTCTGTAAAAAAGCAATTTTACAACACGGTCAACATGTTGAGTAAATGACCAAAACAGGTGTATTTACAGTTGAAGCTGGCACCGTACAGCCAAGCCTTGCCCATAGAGTCGAAAGTGTATGGCCCTTCTTTGATGCTGATTTTCTGGCCGTGCATGTAGGAAACCCCCACATCAACTGAAGCGTCCTTGTTGAATGCGTAGGAAACACCGGTGCTCAGCCACAGGCGGTTCTGATCCGGGATCGAGATGGAGCGGTACTGTACAGGTACTGGGCTGACATCAAAGGCGATACCAGTACGGAAGATCCAGTTATCGTCGTAAAAGTAAGTCACGCCCAGTGCGGTGCGATAGGCATCGCGGAAGTCTTCGTTCTTCTTTAACAACACCTGTTCGTTGTTTGTGGCCTTTAACTCTTGGAACTGGCTCCAACGAGTGTAGGTCAGGTTATAATGAACAGCCCACTGTGGTGCTACCTTGTTGTAACCGGACAGTTCACCTATCTCAGGCAGGTTCAGGGGCAAATGCGCTGGAATGGTGTTATTGCTGGTGCCGAGTGGCAAGCCTACCGCGCCGAGGAATGGGTTGTACTGGGTCGGTAGGTCGCTTTTGTAGTTACCATCAAACTTGATTTTCACTACGGAACGGTAGGTAAAGCTGTAACGGTTGTTTTCATCCCTTTCATACAGGATGCCAACGTTCCAGCCATAGCCCCATTTGTCACCTTCAAGATGAGAGATTTGGGTATTTGCCGGGAGTCGTGAGACCGGGTCGAGCAACTGCGGTGGCAATTGACCTGAACTGGCAAACAACTTCGGCAAATCGCCAGCATAGCGATCGATTTTCGCTTTGGCATACACAGCGTTGCAGCCTAAGCCAAAACTGAAGTGTTGATTCAGACGGTAGGCACCACTCAGGTTCACATTCAGGGTTTTCAGATCGGTTTTGCCGCCTACGGAACCGGCCATATAACCATCATTGTATTTGGTAGCCAGGCCATAGTTACTGGTGACTGAGCCTCCCAGGGCAAACTGCTGGTTAATCGGGTGGACATAATGCAGGTTTGGCACCCAGGCGGATGGCGCGATGTTATTGGCGTCGAGGCTGGCACCTGAGGGTGATTTGCCTGAAATATCTACCTGTGGATCGATAAATATCGCCCCGAGGGAAAACTCTGGGCGAGTGTACCGCATCAGGGTAGCAGGATTACGGCTTGCGGAAGCTGCAGTATCCGCTATTGCGCCTTCACCCGAATACGCACGCCCTAAACCGGTGGCTGAAAACTCATTTAGTTGGAATCCAGCGGCCAATGTCTGTGAAGAAATAACTGCCACTGCAATTGCAATAACTGAATTGAGTAAATGGTTTTTTTGTCTCATGACCAACACCTCATTATGATTATGTGTTTATTATTTAAATTGTGTTATGTGAGGTAACAAAGAGAATAGCATTGTATGGGGTATTATCATTCGGACAAATCTGACCAGTAGATAAATTATAGGTATAATCGGGTAGTAGTATTTAAATTTTATTTTTAAATACACCTATACTTATGATAAAAAATTGATTTTTTAATCAATTTAGGGGGGGATAATTACTTTCCATTAGCATGGTTTAAGTGTTATTTATGATTTCCATCACTTAAAACACCTATAAAAATTCAGTACTAGTAATTCTGTTTCGCTGCGGAGTAAAATAGCCTCGGAATTTTTTGGTGTGATGCCAGAAAGTACATAGTATCGGTACGGTATTGGATAACACCGATTGCACAGCATATCTTATAGCCAAGTATTTACTCATCAGCAGGATGCGGAGAAAATGTTGGCCGTATTGAGCGAAATGGCCTGAGCGGTGCAGGCTACTCCTTACGAATATTAACAGTCGCATTAAACCGATTGACGGCAGCGTGTAACTGGCAGACGATTTTATCTTCGCCTGCCAGGCGGGAACATTGATTTTCCAGCTTGGCCTACGTTAATCTCTGTTTTAAAC
The DNA here is from genome assembly GCF_000821185.2 of Serratia symbiotica. Lineage (NCBI taxonomy): Bacteria > Pseudomonadati > Pseudomonadota > Gammaproteobacteria > Enterobacterales > Yersiniaceae > Serratia > Serratia symbiotica. Next base: position 2,042,792 of record NZ_CP050855.1, read on the forward strand.
ATTGGCGAGGGTTTCACCGCAGTGGTGCTTGCACGCAATGTTGATCTCTGGCGATCTGCCAAATGTAATCATTTAAATAAGTAAGCACTGCTAATGATGCCCGGTCAGGCTTATGCTGTGAACATTATCACTTCTTAACAATCTCACATACTGTACAAAGAGGAGGGATAATCACCCCCCATTAAATAAATTTTATCAGGGGCAGGTTGAAATTTAACCCATTGAATTGATTGTTATGCGAGCAACTTTGTCCGCGCACGAGCGCGGTTGATGTAAAAAACAGCATTTTCTTTACCTGAACTTTCAGGCAGAATGCCCGGTCGCGATAGAGGCAGCGCGTTATAGCATGTAAGACGTTTCTGTATAGCGTTATTTTGTCAACAACAGCGGTGCAATATGCAAGTTTTTATTATGCGTCACGGAGAGGCGGTACTGGATGCGGCCAGCGATGCGGTAAGGCCACTTACCCTTTGTGGGCGCGATGAGTCTCGCCTGATGGCAGCTTGGCTGAATACTAAGTCTGTGGATATTGAACGGGTGCTGGTCAGCCCCTATCTGCGGGCCAAACAGACACTGGCAATGGTGCGAGAGGCCATGACGCTGCCGGAGGAAGAAGTACTTCCTGAGTTGACGCCGAGCGGTAACACTAAACACGTCGGCGGCTACTTGCAGGCGCTGGCGATGCAGGGGGTGAAATGTGTGCTGATCGTCTCCCATTTACCGTTGGTTGGATATCTGGTGGCCGAGCTGTGTCCGGGGGAAAGCCCGCCGATGTTCGTCACGTCCTCCATCGCCAATGTCGAACTGGCGGGTAATGGTCACGGCAAATTTGAATGGCAAGTGAGTCCATCGCAGGTAATAGCCAAAGTCTGAATGACCGAAGGGCGATGTTTGACATCGCCCTTCGTCGTTTCTGCCCCCTTACTCCGCCAGTTCGACCAGCAGCAGAATGGCCGCATTGCCGCCCCATGCCTTCGGTGCCTGGTGGAACGCCAGCACATCGGGGTGCTGCGCCAACCACAGCGGCGTTTGCTGTTTGAGAATGTGTTTGCCATGACCATGCATCACACAGGCACAGTGTACATGCTCACGTTTGCAGGCGGCGATCAGCGCCCCCAACTCCTGTTTGGCCTGCCTCTGAGTTAGGCCGTGCAGATCGAGAAACAGATCCGGTGAATAGTCGCCCCGGCGCAGCTTTCTCAGTTCGAACGGGTTGCTGCCGGGGCGGACATAGCGCGGTGGGCCTTCCTCTTCCAGTAACGGCTGATATTCATCTGAGAAGTAATAGCTAGCGTTAACCTGCTCTTGCAGCAGCCGCGACGGCGCGATCTGTTTAAACTTTGGCTTGGGCCGACAGTGGGCGACAGCATCCTGTGGCAGTTTTTTCGCGTCCGCAACCGACTCTCTGAAGAGTTCCCGTTCATCTTTGCTCAAAGGGAGCTGATTCTTCATTCTCATTATTCACCGGAAATTATTTATTCTTTTATTTTACCTCGTGAATGAATACTGTCGAAGCAAAACTGTAGTGGTCAACTAAAACTGGCCACCGCGTTAGAGTTTTTCCAGTATCGGTTTTCCGATTCGTTTGGTGGTAACCCACCGTTATATTCATGCGGCCTGAGCGCGCTGTAATACCCAACGATATAGTCCGTTATTGCGTGGGCTGCATCGCTGAAGTTTATGTAACCCGTCACCGGTACCCATTCGTTCTTCAGACTCCTGAAGAAGCGCTCCATTGGGCTATTATCCCAGCAGTTTCCACGCCGACTCATACTCTGTCTGATCCGATACCTCCACAGTGACTGCCGGAACTGTCTGCTTGTGTAATGGCTGCCCTGATCGCTGTGGAACATCACTCCGGCTGGTTTTCCCCGGGCCTCCCACGCCATCTCCAGCGCTTTGATGGTCAGCCTGCTGTCCGGTGAGAACGACATTGCCCAGCCCACCGGTTTTCTCGCGAACAGGTCGAGAACAACGGCGAGGTAGGCCCAGCGCCTGCCTGTCCAGATATAGGTCACATCGCCACACCACACCTGATTAGGCTCTGTCACTGCGAACTGCCGCTCAAGGTGATTCGGGATAGCGATGTGTTCAAGGCCACCGCATTTATACCGATGAGTGGGCTGTTGACAACTGACCAGCCCCAGCTCTTTCATGAGCCTGCCGGCGAGCCATCGTCCCATCCTGAAGCCCTTCATGGTTGCCATAGTTGCGATACTCCTTGCGCCAGCAGAGCCATGGCTGACGCTATGCAGTTCCAGTACCTGGCTGCGTAATACAGCTCGTCTGCCATCTGGTTTTTCAGGACGGTTTTTCCAGTATTTGTAGCTGCTGCGATGAACCCCGAACACGTGGCAGAGTGTGACCACCGGATAATGCGCTCTGAGTTTCCCGATTATCGAGAACTGTTCAGGGAGTCTGACATCAAGAGCGCGGTAGCCTTTTTTAATATTTCGTTTTCCATTTCAATACGTTGTATTTTTTTCCTCAGCTCACGTATTTCAATTTGTTCAGGAGTAATGGGAGAGGCTTTAGGTATTTTTCCCTGCCGCTCATCACGCAACTGCTTCACCCATCGCGTCATTGTGGAAAGGCCGACATCCATAGCACTGGCTGCATCTGCCACGGTGTAGTTCTGGTCAACGACCAGTTGAGCGGATTCGCGTTTGAACTCTGCACTGAAATTTCTTTTTTTCATTGAAGCACCTGTAATGTCCTGAGGTGAGCATATCACCTCTGTTCAGGTGGCCAAATTCAGTGTGCCACTACAGCCACTACAAACCCAGGCTAGAGTGAAAAGCATAAGGGGTTAGCGTGATTTGTCATGGGCTTCATGGCAAACTATGTAACTAAATCATGCATTGTAGTGCCTGCCGGAGGGCAAATTGGACAAAATTTTCGTCGATGAAGCCGTGAACGAGCTGCACACCATTCAGGATATGCTGCGCTGGGCGGTGAGCCGTTTCAATGCCGCCAATATCTACTATGGTCACGGAACCGATAATCCATGGGATGAAGCGGTGCAATTGGTGCTGCCAAGCCTGTTCCTGCCGCTGGATATTCCAGAGGACATGCATACTGCCCGTTTGACTTCTAGCGAACGCCATCGCATCGTGGAACGCGTGATCCGCCGCGTCAATGAGCGCATCCCGGTCGCATACCTCACTAATAAAGCCTGGTTCTGTGGCATGGAGTTCTATGTGGATGAGCGTGTGCTGGTGCCGCGTTCACCGATTGGCGAGCTGATCAACGATCGTTTCAATGCCCTGCTCCCACATCTGCCACAGCGCATTCTTGACATGTGTACTGGCAGTGGCTGCATTGCCATCGCCTGCGGCAATGCTTTCCCGGAAGCAGAAGTGGACGCCGTGGACATCTCCAACGAGGTTCTGGCAGTTACCGAACGCAATATTCAGGCTCATGGTGTCGAACATCAGGTGATCCCTATCCGTTCCGATCTGTTTCGCGATGTTCCCGCGATCCAGTATGATCTGATCGTCACCAACCCACCGTATGTCGATGCGCAAGATATGTCCGATCTGCCGCAAGAGTTCCGCTTTGAGCCAAAACTGGGTCTAGCGGCGGGCGACGATGGCCTGAAGTTAGTGCGCCGCATCTTGGCCTGTGCGCCGGATTATCTGAGCGACGATGGTGTGCTGATTTGTGAAGTAGGCAACAGCATGGTACACCTGATGGAACAGTATCCAGATATTCCGTTTACCTGGCTGGCGTTCAAAAACGGCGGCGATGGCGTATTCATGCTGACTAAACAACAACTGATTGATTGCAAGGCGCACTTCAGCATCTACCACAGCTAAGTAGAATGCCTGTAACGATAATGACTACCGGTAAGGAGCCGTGATGGCAGGAAACACTATTGGGCAGATCTTCCGCGTCACCACCTTTGGTGAATCTCACGGGGTAGCGTTGGGCTGTATCGTCGATGGCGTGCCGCCCGGTATCCCGCTCACTGAGGCCGATTTACAACACGATCTGGATCGTCGGCGTCCGGGGACTTCTCGGTATACTACCCAGCGCCGTGAACCGGATCAGGTACGCATCCTCTCCGGTCTCTTTGAGGGAGTGACCACCGGCACCAGTATTGGGCTGATGATCGAGAATACTGATCAACGCTCCCAAGATTACAGTGCCATCAAGGACGTGTTCCGTCCGGGGCATGCCGACTACACCTACGAACAGAAATACGGCCTACGCGACTATCGCGGTGGTGGCCGTTCTTCGGCGCGTGAAACTGCAATGCGCGTGGCGGCTGGGGCGATAGCCAAGAAATACCTGCGGCAAGCATTCGGCGTGCGAGTGCGCGGCTATCTGGCGCAGATCGGCGATGTGACCTGCGAATTGCAAGACTGGGAACAAGTCGAACGGAATCCGTTTTTCTGCCCTGCCCCGGAAAAGCTGGGGCAGCTTGATGAACTGATGCGCATTTTGAAGAAAGAAGGCGACTCAATCGGCGCTAAAATCAGCGTGATCGCTGAAAATGTGCCAGTTGGCTTGGGCGAGCCGGTATTTGACCGCCTAGATGCTGACCTGGCGCACGCGCTGATGAGCATCAATGCGGTAAAAGGCGTGGAAATCGGCGATGGTTTTGCCGTGGTGACCAAACGCGGCAGCGAAAACCGCGACGAAATCACCCCGGAGGGCTTCCAGAGCAATCACGCGGGCGGCATCCTCGGCGGTATCAGCAGCGGCCAGCCGGTGATCGCCCATCTGGCATTGAAACCCACTCCTAGCATTAGGGTGCCGGGGCGCACCATTAATCGCCAGGGCGAGGCGGTGGAGATGGTCACCCGTGGCCGTCATGACCCCTGTGTGGGTATTCGTGCAGTGCCGATCGCCGAAGCGATGATGGCGATTGTGTTGATGGATCACCTGCTGCGCCAACGCGCGCAGAACGGTGATGTGGTTTCCGAGATCCCACGCTGGTAATAGACCATGAAAAACTGGATGTTGACTCTCGCTGCCCTGATGGCATCAGGTTCTGCCATGGCGTTGACGCCGTGGCAGAAGATCGAGCACCCGGTGGCTGGCGCGCCGCAGGCGGTGGGCAGCTTTGCCAATGGCTGCATTATCGGTGCCCAGCCACTGCCGCTAAACTCAACGGATTATCAAGTGATGCGCATCGACCAGCGCCGCTATTTCGGTCACCCAGATCTGCTGGCATTTATTCAGCGTCTCAGCCACAAAGCTCACCAGAAAGCGTTGGGTATGGTATTGATCGGCGATATGGCGATGCCAGCCGGCGGGCGTTTCAACAGCGGTCATACCAGCCATCAGTCGGGGCTGGATGTTGATATATGGCTACAACTGCCACCTCAGCGCTGGAGTGCGCAACAGTTGTTGCAACCGCAACCGCTGGATCTGGTTTCCAGCAATGGCAAACAGGTGGTGGCAGGCCAGTGGCAACCGCAAATTGGCTCCTTGATCAAATTGGCAGCCCAGGACGCCACAGTAACGCGCATCTTCGTCAACCCGGCGATCAAACAGCGTCTGTGCCTAGACGCTGGCGCTGACCGTAACTGGTTGCATAAGGTGCGGCCATGGTTCGGTCACCGTGCGCACATGCATGTACGCTTGCGTTGCCCGGCCAACAGCCTGGAGTGCGAAGATCAGGATATGCCACCGCCGGGCGATGGCTGCGGTAGCGAACTGGCTAGCTGGTTTGTGCCGCATCAGCCGAGCGCCAAGCAGGGCTTGCCGCCGCCGTTACCACCTAGCTGTCAAGCATTGCTGAGTAATCATTTCGCAGCGGAGTAATAAATAAATGGACTGCTTAATTGTTGGCCGCGAGATGCTTGGGATTTTGTTCGCAGTAGCGTTGTTGGCAGGTTTTATTGATTCCATCGCTGGCGGCGGTGGGTTACTGACGGTACCGGCTCTGATGGCAGTGGGGGTACCCCCAGCGCAAGCGCTGGCGACCAACAAGTTACAATCGGTAGGCGGGTCTTTCTCCGCCAGCCTGTATTTTATCCGCCGTCGCGCGGTAAATCTCAACGACCAGAAGCTGACCATCCTGCTGACCTTGATAGGCTCGAGCATCGGGGCGATTCTGGTGCAGTATATGCGCGCCGATCTGTTGCGGCAGACGCTACCGTTGCTGGTGATCGGCATCGGTCTGTATTTTTTGCTCATGCCACGGTTAGGTGAAGAAGGCCGTCAGCGTCGTCTGGGGGCTTTGCCGTTTGGACTGCTGGCTGGGGGGGGTGTCGGTTTTTACGACGGTTTCTTTGGCCCCGGTGCTGGCTCCTTTTATGCGCTAGCCTATGTGATACTGTGCGGTTTTAACCTTGCCAAATCCACCGCGCATGCCAAGGTGCTGAACTTCACCTCAAACGTTGGCGGACTGGCACTGTTTATCATCGGCGGCAAAGTGGTATGGAGCATTGGCTTGGTGATGCTGGTGGGCCAGGTGCTGGGGGCACGTTTGGGGGCGCACATGGTGATGACCCGTGGGCAAACACTGATCCGGCCGATGATCGTCATTGTCTCGCTGGTGATGAGTGGCAAGCTGCTATACGACAACCACGGCGCAGAAATCCAGCAGTGGCTAACGCAGCACCTATAGCAGGTAACAAGAACGGGATTACCACTTTATTTTTAGGGTTATAGAGTTTTTATTGATGTTAGACACACAGGTGACCCACCAATACGCGCAGTTAATCGCAATCTTCAACCAGTGCTTCAGCGAGGAATACAACACTCGGCTGGTCAAGGGCAACGATGAACCTATTTACCTACCTGCCGATAGCCAATGGTCATATCACCGCATCGTATTCGCCCACGGCTTCTACGCCAGCGGCTTACATGAGATCTCGCACTGGTGTATCGCCGGTGAGGAACGCCGTAAATTGGTGGATTTCGGCTATTGGTACTGCCCGGATGGGCGTGACGCGCAAACGCAGAGCGAGTTTGAAGCGGTAGAGATCAAGCCACAAGCACTGGAGTGGATGTTCTGCGTAGCGGCAGGCTTCCCATTTAACGTTAGTTGCGACAACCTAAACGGTGATTGCGACCCTGACCGCATCGCGTTCCAGCGCAAGGTGCGTGACAGGGTGTTACGATTGCTGGAGCAGGAAATACCTACAAGAGCCGCGCGCTTTATTCAGGCATTGCAAGCGTTTTACAATACGCCACCGTTGGTGGCAGAGCATTTTCCCTATCCAGAAAATCTCAACTGACTCTATGTTTAATTGAAAATATATCCCCAATAGCTTTCAAGCTGTCACTAGGCGGCAGGCAAACCAATCCCCAGATGCCTATTCAGGTCAGTGACTGGGGTGACAAATCTGCCGGGGACTGATTTGAACGCTGCTCGCAGCAGCCCCGAACATGGATGAGCCGAGCCACTGAGCACAACCAACCACGCTACAGTTTGAAAGATAAAGGGTATTAGAGGAAAGGTGATGATCGTAGAATTCGAAGCACGTATTTTGGCGCTGATTGATGACCAGGTAGAGTATGCCAGCGATGATGAATTGTTTGCCGGTGGCTACCTGCGGGGTCATCTGACGCTGGCGGTGGCCGAGGTAGAAGATCAGGGTGAGCACACTGCCGAAGCACTGAAAACACGGGTTGAGAGCAGCCTGAATAAGGCGATTACTGCCGGTGAGCTATCGCCGCCGGATCAGATGCTGGTGCGCAGCATGTGGGAAAATCTGTACCAGGCCGCATTGCCTCCCACCTGAGAAGATATCGGGGAACTGCTGAGCGCGCCCCAAACACCTTGTTACACAGCACGTCCTTTCAGCAGTTTTCTTATCCACATCCGATTAGGATTCAGCGCTGCCAGCATCTGCGCATCACTCGGCAACGGTTCGCCAAACAGTTGCGCTGCCAAAATTTCCGCCGCTAGCGGCGCCGAACACAGCCCGCGCGATCCCAGCCCACCGAGCACAAACAGATTCCGATACACCGGCGCATTGGCGATGGCGGCACCGCGCTGACGTTGCTGTTGCAAATCCTGATACTGCGCCAGCGTGGCCTGATAATCCGGCATGGCACCGATCATCGGCAGATGATCGCGGGTGGCGCTGCGTATGCTACAGCGCGCTTGCCCACCGCTGACGTCTACCTGTTGCGGCCAAACCTGCTCTGGCAGGCAGCGCAGCAAACGTGTGCGATTTTCCTGCTGCTCGTCTTCACGGTATGCGGTAGTGGTAGCGCCGCGCTGGTAGCTTGCACCGATGCAATGCTCCTGATGAGTAACGTTGACCGGGGTCAGATAGCCGTCATAGCACAGCACCTGTTTTAACTGGCTAAGCGCCGCCGAGGTGGGGATATGCGAAACCTGGCCGCGCACCGCATACAGCGGTAACGCCTCGCCGGGTGCCAGCGCGGTGAGTTGGTGGCCATTGGCCAGGATCACCGTAGCATGCCGCTGGTTTTCGCCGTTGGCGAAGCCGATGCGCCAGCCTATTTCTTCACGAAACAGGGCATTAGCGCAATGCTGATAGTGGCAAATCAGCCCTTGCCGCTGCGCCAGTTGTAGCGCGTTGCGGGTCAACTCAGCCGGGCACAGCCAGCCGCCCAGCGGATAGGTGATGCCGCCAAAGCTACTATCGATACCGCACAACTCACTGAGTGCCGCGCGATCGACCGCCATCGCCAGGGCCGCTGGCCGCTCAACTGCCAGCATGTTGGCTATCTTGGCAGCACTCTTGGCATCATAGGCCAGTTGGCTGACGCCGCACCACTGATGATCGAAGCTAACGCCTTGATGCAGCAAGGCCGCGTATTGACGGCGGGCGAAGGTGAAGGCAGCACTGAAGAAATTCTCCAATGCATCGTTGCGACCATTCAACAGGGGGTAAAGTGCCCCTTGACGATTGCCGGAAGCCCCTTCAGCTGGCTGCGCATCCGCGCAGTACAGTGTGACCTTGGCATCGCGCCGCAGCAAGGCCAGCGCGCTCAGCGCGCTGGCGATGCCGCCACCGATAATGGCGATATCATCGGTATTATCCGATGCTGGCCGATGAAACCAAGGCACTGTAGGCTGCGCGTTGGGGGTCTCGGCTGGCAGCTCACCGGCCAGCATTTCGCGTTTCTGACCGAAGCCTTTGCAACGGCTCACCCGAAAACCGGCCTGCTGCAACCCACGTCGCACAAAACCAGCAGCGGTAAAAGTGGCGAAGCTGCCTTCAGGGCGGGCAAAGCGAGCCATGGCGCTGAACAGTTGATCAGTCCACATATCGGGATTTTTGGACGGCGCAAAACCGTCGAGGAACCAGGCATCGACCTGGTTGTCAATACTGGCATCGACATGCGCTAGCAGCGTGTTGATGTCACCGAACCAAAGATCGAGCGTAATACGCCCGGCGGACAACAGCAGACGGTGGCAACCTGGCAGGGGCAGAGGCCATTGGGCGCGTAGCTCTTCGGCATAAGGGGCGAGTTGCGGCCAGCACCCGTGCGCTGCTGCCAGATCGGCCTGCCGCAATGGGAATTTTTCAAAGCTGATAAAGTGCAGGCGCTGAAGCCGGGCATCCGGCAACGCCTGACGAAAATCGGCGAAAGCCTGACACAGGGCTAAAAAGTTAAGCCCTGTGCCAAAGCCGGTTTCCGCCACGATAAACAACGGGCGCGGGTGATTGGCAAAGCGCTGCGGTAGCCGATTGCCGTTAAGAAACACATAACGGGTTTCTTCCAGCCCATTTTGATTGGAAAAATAGACGTCATTGAACTGTTTCGAAACAGGTGTACCTTGTTCGTTCCAAATTAGCATTGCGGTTTGGATGGCGGCATGGCTCACGGTAAATTGCTCGTAACTCAAGGGATGACGCGAATTCTAACGGCACTGGCACGGTGGCGCAAATTCGAGAAAAATAAAATTGAAAAACGCTGATCGGACTTGTTCGGCGTACAACTGTACGCTAAAGTGCGATGCAAAATCCCTTAGGTAAATATAATAAGTGTGGAAGAGGTATTAAATGAAACGTGTAGTGATTACTGGCTTGGGAATCGTCTCCAGCATTGGTAATAACCAGCAGGAGGTTCGGGAGAGCCTACAGGAAGGTCGATCTGGGATCACTTTCTCCCAGGAACTGAAAGATTCCGGCATGCGTAGTCACGTATGGGGCAATGTTAAACTGGACACCACCGGTTTGATCGATCGTAAAGTAATGCGTTTTATGAGCGACGCATCTGTTTATGCTTATCTTTCCATGGAAGAAGCTATCAAGGATGCTGGCTTGACTGCGGATCAAGTATCTAACGATCGTACTGGTCTGGTGGTCGGTTCTGGCGGTGGTTCGCCACGCAACCAGGTTGCTGGCTCCGATGGCATGCGCGCTAAAGGTTTGCGCGGCGTTGGCCCATACATGGTGACCAAGGCCATGGCCTCTGGCGTTTCCGCCTGCCTGGCAACCCCGTTCAAAATCCGTGGCGTCAACTATTCTATCAGCTCGGCCTGCGCCACCTCTGCACATTGCATCGGCCACGCGGTTGAATTGATCCAACTGGGCAAGCAGGATATCGTCTTTGCAGGCGGCGGCGAAGAATTGTGCTGGGAAATGGCCTGTGAGTTTGATGCAATGGGCGCATTGTCCACCAACTACAATGATACCCCAGAAAAAGCCTCCCGCACCTATGACGCAGCGCGCGATGGTTTCATTATCGCTGGCGGTGGCGGTATGGTAGTGGTTGAAGAGCTGGAACACGCGCTGGCGCGCGGTGCGCATATCTATGCGGAAATCATCGGTTACGGTGCGACCTCAGACGGAGCCGACATGGTAGCGCCATCAGGCGAAGGCGCGGTACGTTGTATGAAGATGGCCTTGCAGGGTATTGACACCCCCATCGACTATATGAACGTGCACGGCACCTCCACGCCTGTTGGCGATGTGAAAGAACTGGGAGCAATCCGTGAAGTGTTTGGCGACAACATCCCGGCAATCTCTTCCACCAAGGCGATGACGGGTCATTCTCTGGGCGCTGCTGGTGTTCAGGAAGCAATTTACTGCCTGCTGATGGTTGAGCACGGTTTTATCGCGCCCAGCATCAACATTGAGAACCTGGACGCGCATGCGGTGGGCATAAACATCGTAACCCAGCCGACCCAGCGCCAGTTAACCACTGTGATGTCCAATAGCTTTGGCTTCGGTGGTACCAACGCTACGCTAGTCATGCGCAAGTTACCGCAGTGATCCTGGTGGTGTACCGCATAGCCTGGTAGCAGTAAATAGTGCCAGGCACAGTGTTTCAAGGTGATCAAACATTGAGGTAATAAGAATAAAAAGTTAATTGCGATTAGGTTACTGTCGGTCGTGCTGGCCGGATGAGCTACCGATTCACCCTGCGTGCTGGGCTATGTATGGTGAGCACCAATACCTGTATGAAAGGCTCTATGCAGGATAACTGGGAAACCGCAGCTGCTATCGCTGCGGCACAGCGGAGGTTACTGGCCTGACTCTCGGTATTATTGCCCTGACCAAATAACTGGTCATTATCTGTTCCGCGTGTATAAGCCCGGTCATCGTGTATCGCACCGAACTGCACCCCAAAAATTGGACGGCTCGATTATAAGTGGCAGTGCCCCAGTCTACTTAGAATAATCAGACTGGGGTACTTTAAATTTGCTGTTTCTGACCCAATTATAAATCTCCTCTTCTTACTTAGAACCTAATGGGATAGGTTCTTAACCTTGAAAAGCGGAAGAAATGTTACGCCTCAGCCGTTTTTCGGCTTTGTTGAATAAATCGAACTTATGCCCTCACCTAGGATCAGATCACGCGTCCCCCTGACAATACAGGCAGTCCCGTGGCAAAGCAGAAGTTCAGAATCACCCACTGGAGCACCTACAATAAAGCACTCATCAACCGGGATTCCATCACCTTCCATGGCGGTGGCGGTGGCGGTAAGCATTATGATCGAGTTTTGAACGTCCATCCGAAACCATTTTTACGTTTGATTTTCGGGGGATAGCCGTTTTTATCCCTCTGCGTTTCAGCCCGTTACGCTGTGTATTGCCCAAAGTAAGCATTATCAGCCAACACCGCACGTCTACAACGTTTCATGCTGCCCCTTCCCACGCTGCACGCCAATACCCTCCAGATGGCGTAACGCAAACTGACATTCGTGGGCCTGTCCGAGACTCAGCTTGATATTTAACGGGATACCGCTACCGTCTATTGCCATATGGATTTTGGTGCCATAACCACCGCGCGCGCGACCCAGGCTGTTATCTCCAGTGATATCGGGTTTTTTAAGCCCCGACAGCATCTGAGAGCCCAGATATTACTGCCATCCAGAGCGGTGGCAAACCAGTCAACAAGGCCATGAGCATCAAGGTATGAAAGTAACCTGTTGAAAATAATGTTAATAACTCCATAAAGCCGTTATAAAAGGTTTTACATGGGCCATATCACTCAAGTAAATCGCGCTATGGTTCTCCTGAACACAGTATCTAGAACATTCCGTTGATGATTTAACGATGTTCTGCCCATGGTCGGCCAGGCTGTGGAGATATAGCAAGCAGTAAGGGCTGGATAATTGTCCATGCTTTATCGGGAAGATCGTAGCAAGCCATAGTTTTATATGTTGTGGAAACAGACAGTTACTATAGCTTAAGTGATTAAGGGACACAGCCTAGTCTTAATGCCTTCAGACTCTTTTTTTCTCGACTGGATAGCCTTTATCCATACAGCAACGGACAGCACGCAACAACCACAGCGTACATGGAGTACGTGAGGATGGAGAGCACTGCCCAGGGCCAAAATGGCAAATAAAATTACCTAATGAGAAAGGTTCTTAACTTGCGGGCGGTTTTTCATCGTGGGGCCTACTGTGCCGAATCGATTTCGTCTAAATCGCCCTGGATCGCTTTGGCATTCGGGTTTTCATCCAGCTTTAGCGAACCGCCGTTGGCGATAAAGTCATGACGTTGGAGGTAGGCTTCACGCACCATCATGTATGGGTCGGAAGAGTTGCGGAGCAGGCCATCAGAATCCAGCAACTGGGCACGAGTTTCAATGCCTTCAACCACCCATTTGCCCGCCGACAACCAGAAGGTCAAGTAACTTAGCATCGGGTAGAACGTATCCGCCCAGTCGCCGCCATCTTCACGCAGGGTGAAACTGCCGTAGCCCGGTAGCATCACGTATGGGCCATAGCCAACATTATAATGTCCCAAGGTACTGCCAAAACGGTTCGATTCTTCTCGCACCAGTGTCGGGTTGGCCATGCCAGCCACGTCGATCAGGCCCCCCATTCCCAACAGGGTATTCAGGAAGAAACGGTTAAAATGGATCATCCCACGGTACGGATCCCCCTTTAGGAATGCATTAACCATGCTGGCTGGCTCTTCCAGGTTGGAGGTGAAGTTGCTCAGTCCGTTACGCGCCGGCATTGGCAGATAGTCACGCCAAGCTACCGCCACCGGGCGCAGTACATAGGGATCCAAAACGTTGTAGTTAAAGTTAAACATCGTCCGGTTGAACCCTTCCAGAGGATCGGGTCGCCCCGGTGATTCATTATCTGGCGCACTGGCGCAGCCCACCAATAATACCGTTGCAAAAGCCAGCCCAGTCAGGCGAAAGTTCATATTTTTCTCCATAAAACACGTTCGTTTTTTTCAGGGTACCTGCTTGTTTATTTGAACGCTAACCTGCTCTTTACTGCTGAGGTTCTGTAACAGCTGAGCTGCCTCCAGCAGCAGCGTCTATTGGCACCAAGTTTAACAGTTTATTCGCAAGCCTGTGTTTTTGCTTGCGCAATGCTGCGCCTGATCGTAGGTTTTCCCGGTTGAGGCCTCTTTTGTCGCGTATTGCATCCCTCAGCAACGCCTGCCCGCCAAACCAGCCAAAATACGCAGCAGACTGGCCTTAACTGCGCCGTTTGACCCTGCCACCTGAATGAATTTCGCCAGGATGCACCGAAAAGTTTAGCTTACTAAACAGGGAGCGTTCATCACGCACGCCACTCAAACCTTTGACTTGCCACATCTAAAGGTACTCATGTCTCTTTGGGATAGCGAATCCCCTAGCATAAGCCGCATGCAGCCCACCGCAGATGCTCCAAAGCAGCAATAGACGACAATGTGCCTGATACCTAGGAAAAAAACCGTGTTCACAGCCAGCCTAGCGAATAAATAGACGAGCACTTGGTGAGTAAATAAGCAAACGCACTGGTAAGTACTTATTCTGAGGGTAAGAAAAGGTATAATACTCTGCAGCTTAGGCTACCGTTCCGTAGAGTCCCCGTAGTTAAACGGATATAACAAGCCCCTCCTAAGGGCTAATTACTGGTTCGATTCCAGTCGGGGACACCATTTTGCTGTCTATCAACGTCTACAAACACCAGCTTTATCACACAAAATTAATGAGTTAACCAACCCATTTCGTTTACCAAATTCCACCCACCGCCACGCTTACTTGTTGGTATAAAAGTGGGTATGGTAAGTTCGATTTGGTTTGTACCAACACAGGAAGATGTATGCAATGGCACTCACTGAGGCAAAGGTAAAGAAGACAAAACCTACCGATAAACCTGTGAAACTCACAGACTTGCCCCAGGATTAGATATAACGTTCAGTTAGCAATGTCAGTTTGTTTACTCCCGATTTCTCGGTTCCGCCATCTAGTTGCAAATTCATACGGCGTCAAATAATTCAGCGCTGAGTGCGGTCGGCACTCGCTGTGTTCCTTACGCCATTCATTGATTATTCCCCGCGCGTGACTGACATCACTGAACCCATGTTCATTAAGGCATTCATTGCTAAAACGTCCGTTAAAGCTCTCGATAAACCCGTTCTGTGTCGGCTTACCTGGCTGGTTCAATCGCAACTCCACACCATGCTCATCAGCCTACTGGTCTAGTATTACCCGGCAGGTAAATTCAGGCCCCTGATCTGTTCTTATCGTCACCGGATAGTCACGAAACAGCACAATATTGTCCAGAATGCGCACTACCTGAAGCCCCGAAATACTGAAGGTTACGGTGGCCATCAGGCACTCCTGCGTGAAATCATCCCCGTAGGTCAGGCACTTTATACGGCGCGACCCGTTACTAACGCATCCATAACGAAATCCATCGACCAGGTTAGGTTAGGAGCAGCCGGACGCAGTAGCGGCAAACGTTCTATTGCCAACCTGTAGTAGCGGCTAATCTGTTGAATCGACAGTTTTATCCATAGACATTAAATACCGGGTGGTCAGGTGATATCACTTATCTTCGCACAGCTCAGGGCTGGTTAAATTTGGTTATCGTCATGGATTCACGTTCAAGAAAAATAGTGAGTTGAGCCTTCTCAGACCAACCGGACAGCGCCATGACTATCCACACACTACGGCTGGCGGTCAATAAAAGACGGCCAACAGGCTCAGTAGTGCTCCATAGCGATCAAGATGCGCAGTATACCAGCGCTCAGTTCCAGCCCTGCCAGCAGGAACTTGATGTGACAAGCAGCATGAGCTTAACGGCCTGGATAATGCTGTTACGGAGAGGCTTTTCCGCAGCTTGAAAGCTGAAGAGTTAACTCTCGTCGTTATGAAACTCGAAGTCAGGGTATTGCAGACGTTATCGATTATATCGACAATTTTTATAATCTGAAGTGTCGGCATTATCGGCTGGGAAATATACCGCCGGATGAATATGAACGTCGATTACAATAATGTGCCTAAATCAGTGCCCGATGTTAGTTGACCATTACAGATGGTTTCAAACGGGTATTAATAGGAAGATAAGGTGATGCATCTAATTAGTCGAACCTGTGTTTATCAATGAAGGAACCGATGATTTTTTCCTGCAACGCAATAGAGCGTGAGAAGCAGAGAGTTTTGCGAGCCACTCTTTTGATGCGGGTACTATTCGCTTCGACGCGAGCTTTTTAAAGTGCGGATAACCCTGTTGATACCGATTTTTAAGCGTCGTTGCTGTATCGCGAACCCCAGCGCCGTTGAAGGCCATATCAACGATTGGCTCTTTAACACCGGGCTTCCTGGCCTGATAAGTGTAGGTGAGCTGGGGAAACGCTTCTGGCATTGAGGGTTCTGACTACCACGGCGAACCAGAGCAGAAGCACAACGGGGACAATGAACCATTAACGCAGGGCATGAGGAACCTAAAAACCGGTATTGTACAGCAAATTCAGCCAATTAGAGACATCACCAGGGATGTCAATTACTCAGCAGGTTTTCAATTTTTTTCAACAATTGTTCCGCCTCGACAGATGGCAATACCGCATCAACTGGCAGATACCACCAATTGGGCTGTGCAAAAGCATGGCATTTTACCGCATCCTTTTCCGTCATCAACAGCGTTTGCCCTACTGGCGTCAGCGCCGACAGTGACGCCAACTGGTACTTCTGATGATCGGCAAATGCCACTTCTTGTTCGACATCGGTTCCCAGCTTTTCCAACATGGCGAAAAAACGCGGTGGATGGCCGATACCCGCCACCGCCACCACATGTGTTAATTCAGCCACTGGACAGCGCTCGCCACTGAGCATATTCACCGCCTCACGCGCGCGCAGGCGCATAGTGATTTCCCCCTCCTGCGCCACACCGCCGTTGGCAACGCACGCGTCCACGCTATTGAGACGCGCTGCGCGTTCACGCATCGGCCCTGCCGGTAGCCACCAACCGTTACCAAAGCGACGTACGCCGTCGATCACGACCAGTTCGAAGTCACGCTGCAACGCATAATGCTGTAAGCCATCGTCAGTGATCACCACATCAAGCTGATGCTGCTGTAGTAATGCCTGAATCGCATCAGATCGTTTAGGTGCAATAGCCACCGGTGCGCCGGTACGCTGATAAATCAGCACAGGCTCATCACCTGCCTCACGGGGGGAGGTGTTCTGACTAAGCACCAACGGATAAACCGCAGATTTGCCGCCGTAACCGCGTGACACTACACCAACCCGGTAACCTCGTTGCTGCAATTGCTCCACCAACCAGATCACTATCGGCGTTTTGCCATTACCACCAGCGGTGAGGTTGCCCACTATCACCACCGGAACCGGTGCGCGCCAGCTTTTACGCAGGCCGCAACGATAACTAAGGCGGATCAGCGTACTGACTAGGCCATACAACCAAGACAACGGCAGCAATATCAGATAAAGCAGAGAGCTACCTGACCAGATGCGGTCAATCATTCTTGACCAAATTGCAAACGATACAATTGCGCATAGACACCTTGCCCGTCGAGTAATGCAACATGTTCACCACGTTCAACAATGCGACCTTCCTCGATCACCAGAATTTCATCCGCCTTTTCAATCGTTGACAAACGGTGGGCGATCACCAACGAAGTGCGATCTTTCTGCAATTCGTCCAACGCCGCCTGAATAGCGCGTTCAGACTCCGTATCCAGTGCTGAAGTTGCCTCATCCAGGATCAAGATCGGGCAATCACGCAGCAGTGCACGCGCGATGGCGATGCGCTGGCGTTGACCACCGGACAGCGTTACGCCGTTCTCGCCGATTACCGTATCCAACCCATTCTCCATCTTATCGATAAAGTCCATCGCATAGGCCATACGCGCCGCTTTCTCGATTTCTTCGCGGCTATAGCGTGCTTCATGTGCGTAAGCAATATTATTAGCGATGGTGTCGTTGAACAGATGAACGTTTTGAGAAACCAGCGCGACCTGATCACGTAGAGAAGCCAACGTATATTCACGCAGATCATGCCCATCCATCAGGATCTCACCTTCCTGAATATCGTAGAAACGGGTCAATAAGTTGGCAATTGTCGACTTGCCAGAACCGGATCGGCCTACCAATGCCACAGTTTTACCTTCCGAAATGCTCAGGTTGATATTACGCAGCGCCGGGATTTCTCTACCTGGGTAATAGAAGGTCACGTTACGGAATTCGATATCGCCTTTCGCACGCGCCACTTGGCAAGTGCCGGTATCTTTCTCCTGCTCCATATCCAAAATTGAGAACAAGGTCTGGCAGGCCGCCATACCGCGCTGGAACTGGGCGTTAACGTTAGTTAGCGATTTCAGCGGACGCATCAAGGCGATCATGGAAGAGAACACCACGGTAATAGTACCAGCGGTAAGCGTTTCCATCACACTCGGGAAGCTGGCGGCATACAGTACAAAGGCCAAGGCTAAAGAGGCGATCAGTTGGATGATAGGGTCGGAGATGGAGGAAGCGGATACCAACTTCATACCCTGTTGGCGCATGCGATTGCTAACCGAGTTGAAGCGATCGGTTTCGACCTGTTGCCCGCCAAAAATCAGTACCTCTTTATGCCCCTTCAGCATTTGCTCGGCACTGGTGGTCACTTGCCCCATAGTATTTTGCATGTTTTTGCTGATATTACGGAACCGCTTGGACACGATGCGGATCGCAATTGACACGATAGGTGACAGCACGATCAGGATCACCGAAAGCTGCCAACTGTAATAAAACATCATGCAGAACAGTGCAATAATCGATGCGCTTTCACGCACCACAGTCACCAGCGCGCTGGAAGAGGATGATGCTACCTGCTCTGAATCGTAGGTAATACGCGACAACAACGTGCCAGTGGACTGTTGATCAAAGAAAGAAACCGGCATTCTCATCATGTGGCCAAATAGACGGCGACGCATATGCATCACCACCATGCCGGAAACCCAGGAAATGCAATAGCTGGAAATAAAGCTGGTTGTACCGCGCACCACCATCAAACCAATAATGGCCATCGGCATCCACTGTAGGATACTATTCTCGGTTTTTCCAAAACCGTCATCCAATAAAGGTTTAAGCAAAGACAGCATAAAGGCGTCGCTGCCCGCGTTGATAATTAATGCTACACCAGCCAGAATCAAGCCGGCCCTAAAAGGCGTGATCATCGGCCAGAGGCGACGGAAAGTCTGCCAGGTGGAGAGATCATTATCATTCATCATGCAAATACCAGCATCGGAAGAAATAGCGGCTTATTTTACTCATTATCACCCTCTACGCCAAACCGCTGGTGGTACCAACGGGGCATTAATTGTTCTCGAAAGCCTTTAATTTGCCAATCGTTGTCGAAAAAAAGTACCGATACCTGGCCTGAGTAGGAAGTATCGCGCCATATGATGCCATTTTCCAGATATCTGGCGACAACCTTCACCGCAGGTAATCGCCATTTGTGGTAACGAGATGCCGAAGCCAACGCTGCTTCAGGGGCAACCGCACGCAAAAAAGGCGGCGTTGAAGAGGTTTTACTGCCGTGGTGCGGAACTTGCAGTACGGTAACCGCCAGCTTATCGCGCTGTAACCTGAGCAACTGTGCCTCCGCTTTCTTTTCCACGTCGCCAGTCAGTAATAAGCTAAATTGGCCGCCATCCACGCGGATCACACAGGAGTCATCATTGACCGGTCTTTTCAGCGCTTTCGGTGGCCACAACACCTCAAATTGCAGCGATTGCCACTGCCAGCTTTCACCGGCTACGCAAGGTAAATGGCCTGAATGAAGTATCGGGCTGCGTACCCTCGCCCGTGGAAACGCCTGCTGCACATCTTCCAGCCCGCCGATATGATCAAGATGATCATGGCTGATGATAATATGTTCCAGTTCGATACCCCGCCAATTTAGCATAGGCAAAATATGGCGTTCGGCAGCACTACCTGTTGCCCAGCGATCACCTGTATCAAACAGTACCCCTTTGCCATTTCGCTCGATCACTACCGCCAGGCCATGGCCTACGTCCAGCATATCTACCCGCCAACGGTATGCGGGTTCTTTTTCGCGCCATAGCACGCAACAGATCGCTACCGTGAGCCATCCCGACGCATAACGCCACCACCAGTGAAAACGCCAGCAAATCACCAGTAGCCAGCCCGCAACGCTAGCCAACAGTGAGGCAGCGCCTAGATCGATCCAGCCGCGCTGCATATATTGCAGTGGAGTAAAGACCCACATCAGTGTCAGATCGGCCAGGCCCCATAGCCCACTGCCCAATGCTGGCAAAGCACCGCAGATCACCGCCAGTAGAATCAACGGCACCGTCACTAGCGAAACCACTGGCACAGCCCACAAGTTGGCCGGCATTGAGGTTAACGTCAGGCCAAGAAACAACGCTGCTTGCATCGGCACCAGCAATAACGTGATGCCAAACTGGATATGCAGCCAACGCACTGGTACCCAATACCAAGCGGAGCGGAAACGCGCGCTTAACGGCACCCATTCGAACCAGAAAATCAGGCAAGCGACCGCCAATACCGATAGCCAGAAACTGTCCGACAGTACCGCCAACGGATCGCATAGCAGAATTAACCCTACACACCATAGCCACACCTGCCAAGAAACGCAGTGAACACCACGTAGACGCAGCAGCATCCACAGTGTCAATGCCAGTGCGGTGCGTACCGCCGGAGGCTGTGCGCCAGCCAGCCAAACATACACCAACGTACCGAGCCAACTGGCTATAAGAGGGAAACGGTAGCCAATCAGGTGGGCAGGCAATAGCCACTGAGCCGCCCGCAATACCGCCCAAATTAGGATAGCCGCCATAGTCACATGCAAGCCTGAAATGGCCATCAGGTGCGCAATGCCAGTTTTTAGCATCAAAGTGCGCAACGTGGGTTCCAGCGAGCCTCGTTCACCAAAGGCCAAAGCCAGCAGTACCGATTTGTAGCGCAAGTCAGCCATGTTGTTCTCTGCATGGCTGATAATGCGTTGCCGCCAATTGCAGTTACCGTCAAGCAGGCTGGCATGCTTGACTTGACCAGTCAGTGGCTGACGTTGTGCCATCGACCAACGTTGGCTGTCAAACCCACCTTGGTTCAACTTGCCATGCACCGGCCTCAGGCGCAGCCGAAGCTGCCAACGCTGTCCAGCGCACAATCGTTGTTCATCCGGCTGCCAAGTCGTGGTGAAGGCGATGGATGGGGTGAGCCAACGTCCGTTAACTTGTTCTATTCGCATCCGCGTTTGTTTGCTGGCCGCAGGTAGCAGAGTAACGCCGATAACCTGTACCACTGCCGCCACCTCAGGGCCACGGCTCAACCGTTCAGCTTGCCCCAGCATATTTCCAGCATTGAAAACCGCCCACAGAAATCCCAACGATCCCCAACCGATAAATTGACAAGCGACCCGGCGGACACGCAGCATCAGGCTGAAAGGCAAAACAACCAGCCATGTTGTCAACATATCAGGCAATTGTGGCAGTACCAGCAAGGGCAAAATGCCACAGACAATGGCAATAACCGCCAGATCCAACGAGATTTTGATCGGCCTTTCTCCCATTAAACAAACAATGCGCAGCCGCGTATTACAGCTAGCAGGCGGGATTGTTCACCTTTCATTCGGCAAGTGCCAGCGTCCTTGCGATGACTCGCGATAAACGCCGCAGATTAGCGATTCAGGTTTCATTCATTGATGTTGAACCAAGGCATGGCACGCAAGAAGAAGTCAGGTGGGAGGAGCAGAAAATGACTAAACAGCAAGCAAATAAAACGGTGCCCTGAGGCATAATGCTTGTCAGTTAAGCTTTTGAGGACGCCGCAACGGGTAACGTTGCGGCTTCTTTTTTACCGCTCTTGGATAATGTCTTTGCCGTCGGGCTGGCAGGACGAAGCTTTCAGCCATCGCCAGGATTTCATTCATCACTTTCGGCACCTTTCCCGGAGCCACCGCTGGCAGTATGCTCAGTTGCGCTGTTAGATACAGTGCAGCCTGTTTAAACCCTATCTGGTAAGGCTCCACGTTTTTCAGGCTGTAAGCCATCTGTGCCATCATGAACCTCAGCAGGTTATAAGCCAGCACTACACCCCAGAGTTCCTGTCTTATTAGCTCTGGCTTTCTGCTTCTCAGCGTCAGTTCATTTTGCAACAGATGCTGTTTCATTTCTCTGAAGCCATGCTCGATTTCCCAACGCTGCCCGTACAGGTCAACGATATCAGCTTTAGGGTAACGTAACGGATCGCACATTGACGTCAGGATCTGTATTGTTTTTCCGTTGATTTCTTTACTTATCAACCTCGCCGTCAGTGTTTGAGGCGCATCTTTCCATTTCTTACGGGCCTGAGGGGGTAAGCTGAGTTCGACCAGTTCATGTCCTGCACCCAGCTTCTCGCGCACCTGATACTGCGCGCCTTTGCGCAGTGGGATCATCCAGTGTTTTTCTGTTCCTGATGACCACCAGTGGTGAAGCAACCCGAGTGCATAGAAGCCTTTATCCAGTATCGTCAGTGAGTGGTCCTGCGTCTGCCCGGCCAATTGAGCGGCAAGGTCAACTTCGCTGGTTTCTGACACGCTGCCAAAGCTCACACCGGATAACAGATGACTGGTCACTTCCATCTGACAGACCATACGCAGCTGTGGCCAGTCGGACTGGGCATACTCATTAGCTGTTCGTCCAAAAGCAGCATCATTTTCCGGCGTGTCCGGTGTTCTCCACAGAGTGCTGTCTACAGCCATCAATGTCAGACCGTTCCAGTGGGATAACGGTGTTTTCTCGAACCAGAGTTGGCGTGTTTTCTCGAAAACCAGTCTAACCACATCTTCCCCGAGCCGCTGACGGGCTTGTACCACGGCGTTGGGTGCGACAAAAGGACGCTTACCCGGCAGCATAATATCGAGATGTGAAACCAACTGATTCATGGAAAATGAGCGGAACAAGGACATACCGGCGACAGCCCAGACCATCATCTCCATGGGGAGACGGCGCTTGCGAAGCGTCACGACCCCGGTATCAGCCAGGCACTCATCGATAAGCTCAGGTGAGAGCAAATCAGACAGTGCAGCAAACTCTTTAGGAGAGAATTTAAGAACGGCATCAAGCGCCTGACTCAGTAACATAAAAAAATCCGTAATCTCAGGGAGATTACGGATTTTCACACAGAGGTAGGATCGTTCAAGTGATCCTTAACTGATCGGCATTATGCCCTGAGGCACCGTTTTATTTTTTTACCAGCAAAAACTTATGGAAAGTTCAGCGATTAGCCGTAGATATTGGCGCGATCACGTAACTCTTTACCAGGCTTAAAGTGAGGAACGTACTTACCATCCAGCTCCACTTTATCACCCGTTTTTGGGTTGCGACCCACACGCGGGGCACGGTAGTGAAGAGAAAAACTGCCAAATCCACGGATCTCAATGCGTTCACCATCAGCCAATGTTACAGCCATATGTTCAAGCATCTCTTTCACTGCATCCTCAACGGTCTTCGCAGGGATATGAGATTGCTGACTAGCAAGTCTTTCGATAAGTTCAGACTTGGTCATAATTCCTCCAAGATTTGCAGCTAAACTACCGTATCGGGCGGCCAGAAACCGCCCCCCGTCATTACTCGCCTTTAGCCGCTTTGAAAGCTTCAGCCATTGCGTTAGAGAAGTTGTTGCCTTCTTCCTGTTTGTGGTTAACAGTTGCGATGGCATCTTTCTCGTCAGCTTCGTCCTTAGCACGTACAGACAGGCTTACTACGCGGTTCTTACGGTCAACGCCGGTGAACTTGGCTTCAACTTCATCACCAACGTTCAGAACCAAAGTTGCATCTTCAATGCGGTCGCGAGAGGCTTCAGATACACGCAGGTAACCTTCTACACCACCTGCTAATTCAACTGTAGCACCTTTAGCGTCAACTGCGGTGACTTTACCCGTAACAATAGTCCCTTTCTTATTAATAGACAGGTAGTTATTGAAGGGATCTTCAGCCAGTTGCTTCACGCCCAAAGAGATACGCTCGCGCTCTGCATCAACTTGCAGAACAACTGCGGCGATTTCGTCACCTTTCTTGTAATCACGAACTGCTTCTTCGCCCGCAACATTCCAAGAAATGTCAGACAGGTGAACCAGGCCGTCGATGCCACCATCCAGGCCGATGAAGATACCAAAGTCAGTAATAGACTTGATTTTACCTTCAACACGATCACCCTTGTTGTGAGTTTCTGCGAACTGCTGCCATGGGTTAGATTTGCACTGCTTCAAGCCCAGAGAAATGCGACGACGTTCTTCATCAATGTCCAGAACCATCACTTCCACTACATCGCCCACGTTAACAACTTTGGATGGGTGGATGTTTTTGTTGGTCCAATCCATTTCAGAAACGTGTACCAAACCTTCAACACCTTCTTCGATTTCTACGAAGCAGCCGTAATCAGTCAGGTTGGTAACACGACCTGTGAGTTTGGTGCTTTCAGGGTAACGTTTCGCGATAGCCACCCATGGATCTTCGCCCAGTTGTTTCAGGCCCAGGGAAACACGAGTACGCTCGCGGTCAAACTTCAGCACTTTAACGGTGACTTCATCACCCACATTGACGATTTCACTTGGGTGCTTAACGCGTTTCCAAGCCATATCAGTGATGTGCAGCAGGCCATCTACGCCGCCCAGATCAACGAATGCACCGTAGTCAGTGAGGTTCTTAACGATACCTTTAACTTCCATGCCTTCTTGCAAGTTTTCCAGCAGTTGATCGCGCTCTGCACTGTTCTCAGATTCAATAACCGCACGACGAGAAACCACAACGTTGTTACGCTTCTGATCCAGCTTGATGACTTTAAACTCAAGCTCTTTGCCTTCCAGGTGCAACGTGTCGCGTACTGGACGCACGTCAACCAGGGAACCTGGCAGGAACGCACGAATGCCGTTCAACTCGACGGTGAAGCCACCCTTAACTTTGCCGTTGATAACACCGACGACAGTTTCAGCGTCTTCATAAGCTTTTTCCAGCGTGATCCATGCTTCGTGACGCTTAGCTTTCTCACGGGAAAGCAGGGTTTCACCGAAGCCATCTTCAACAGCGTCCAGCGCAACGTCAACTTCGTCACCAACCTGGATTTCCAGCTCGCCCTGTACGTTTTTGAATTGCTCAGCCGGGATGGCAGACTCAGACTTCAGACCAGCGTCAACCAGTACGACATCTTTATCGATAGCAACGACAGTGCCACGAACGATGGAACCTGGACGGGTTTCGATTGTTTTCAGCGATTCTTCAAAGAGTTGAGCGAAAGATTCAGTCATGTTGTTAATCTTCAGGATTCTTTAGTTTAACGTCCATCCAGCATCCCGCCGAATGGGGTTGTTTCACATACCCCGCCATTGGCTCCATGCCGACAGAGTTTAGGTTATAGGGGTAAATTTTACCCAATACATTGCGGTATTTCTATGAAAAATAGGGTAAAAAAACCAACAGCGCCACCACACTTATTGCTGCGGTAACGCCATGACTTTCCGTACATACCCCAACGCTTGCTGGATGACTTCCCCGATCGATAAGCTGGTTGAATCCAGCACAAAGGCATCGGAAGCAGGCACCAGAGGCGCGATAGCCCGATTACGGTCACGGTCATCCCGTTCCCGTATCTCGGCTAAAAGACATTCAAAGTTAACATTAAAGCCCCTTTCCTGCAACTGTAGCCTACGGCGCTGCGCTCGCTCTTCAGCGTTGGCATCAAGGAAAATTTTAACCGGGGCATCCGGGAATACCACCGTGCCCATATCGCGGCCATCGGCAACCAGGCCAGGCTCCTCACGAAACGCGCGCTGGCGGCGTAGCAACGCCTCGCGCACCCGTGGTAACTTAGCCGCCCGCGAGGCGGTGTTGCCGACGGTTTCGGTACGGATTTCATTACTGACGTCCTCACCTTCCAAAACCACCAGCAGCTTGCCATCCTGAGCGACAAAACAAACATCGAGATGTGCGGCCAGCGGAACCAACGCTTCCTCAGAAGTGATATCCACCTGATGATGTAACGCCGCCATCGCCAGCACACGATAGATCGCGCCAGAATCAAGCAAACGCCAACCAAGGGATTCGGCTATGGCTTTACACAGCGTGCCTTTGCCAGCGCCACTTGGCCCATCAACGGTTATCACCGGGGCTGTAGCCGTCATTTCTCTCTCCTTCAGGTAGAAAACCTCGCAGGAACATAGCCAGTCCTCAAATTAATATGAAGGTCTGGTTGCCAGCGCCCCTGCCGATTGCCCAATAGGGGGCAGATACTGCGGCGTATTATACGCTGCCATGCGGTGAACTGTTACCTCGGAACGGTCTGGTTGTATGAAAATAAGCGTATAACCGCGAAAAAGCATAGAAAAACAACGATTATTCGGCAATAAATACGATAAATTCCCACCCAAGGAGCCTTGAAAGAAATGCTCTGATCGTTACGCCAACCGGCTGATCCGCGCTAGCTGTTCGAAATAGTCTGGGAAGGTTTTCGCGGTGCATTGCGGGTCAAGGATGGTAACCGGTGTATCCGACAACGCTACCAGCGAAAAACACATCGCCATGCGATGATCGTTATAAGTGTCGATAGCAGCGAACTTCAGCTTAGCGGGCGGCACCACATGGATAGAGTCCTTACCTTCGTCAACCTCTGCGCCCACTTTACGCAACTCGGTGGCCATCGCCGCCAGACGGTCGGTTTCCTTCACTCGCCAGTTATAGACATTGCGCAAGGTAGTCGGCCCCTTGGCAAACAGTGCAGTGGTAGCAATGGTCATCGCTGCATCTGGAATAGAATTCATATCCATGTCGATGCCGCGTAGTTCACCGTAACTACACTCGATAAAATCATCGCCCCAGGTGATGCGCGCACCCATTTTTTCTAACACGTTGGCAAACTGGGTGTCACCCTGCACACTTTTGCGGCCGATACCGCTCACACGCACGGTGCCCCCTTTAATCGCCGCTGCGGCCAGGAAGTAAGAGGCTGAAGAAGCATCCCCCTCCACCAGGTAGTCGCCCGGTGAACGGTAAGTTTGACGTCCCTGAACGTGGAACACCCGATAATGGTCGTGGCTAACTTCAACGCCGAAGCTGAGCATCAGGTGCAGCGTAATGTCGATGTAGGGTTTGGAGACCAACTCACCCTTGATATGGATCTGCGTATCCTGCGGAGCCAGCGGTGCAGTCATCAGTAACGCGGTCAAAAACTGGCTGGAGACGCTACCATCGACAGTGATATCGCCTCCCAAGAAACCGCCACGCAGGCGCACTGGCGGATAATCGGGTTGTTCCAGATAATCAATTTGCGCGCCGCCCTGGCGCAATGCGTCCACCAAGTGGCCGATCGGACGCTCTTTCATACGCGGTTCCCCCGTCAACACCGCATCGCCATGACTCAGACACAGCGCCGCTGCCAGTGGCCGCATCGCAGTGCCTGCATTGCCGAGGAACAATTCCAACGGCTGGTCAGCCGCCAACGGCCCGGCAGCACCGTCAACTTGGCAGACGGTGCGATCAGCGGAAAGCCGATAGTTTACGCCCAATGCCCGCAATGCATTCAGCATATGCCGCACATCGTCGCTGTCCAGCAGGTTGGTAAGCCGGGTCGTTCCCTCCGCCAGCGCCGCCAGCAGCAGGGCACGGTTGGATACACTCTTGGAACCGGGTAAGTTGACGGTGCCATTGACCAAAGCGACCGGTTGTAACGTCAGTGAATCCACCATGTAAACAAAACTCTCCAAATTCTGATAAACGGAACGGCTCCGAGAATAATGCTGGAGCCGCCTTACTACACAAGGACAATAGCGGTAAGTAGCCCACCGCTCTCAGTAAGTACAACCAGTATGCACAGGGACAGCGCACAGCAACCGTAGCGTACAGGGAGTCCTTGAGCAGGGTGAACCCTGCCCATGTCTAAAATGGTAAATAAAATAGCCTAATGGGATAGGTTCTTACCCGTGGCGGCGTTCAAAATCGTTCATAAAGTCGGTTAACGCCTGCACACCAGCCAGCGGCATGGCATTGTAAATAGAAGCGCGCATGCCGCCAACCACCCGGTGACCTTTCAGCGCCTGCAAGCCGATGGCTTCCGCTTCGCTGAGGAACACCTTATCCAGCGCTGGATCTGCCAACTGGAACGGCACGTTCATCCAGGAACGGTTGGCGCGCGCCACCTGGCTGTGGTAGAAATCGGAGTTATCGATGGTGGCGTACAGCAGTTCAGCCTTGGCCTGATTGCGCTTTTGCATCTCCATCAGGCCACCCTGCTCTTTCAGCCATTTGAACACCAGGCCGGAAAGATACCAAGCAAAGGTCGGTGGGGTGTTGAACATCGAATCGTTCTCGGCCAGCACGGTGTAATCGAGAATCGACGGCACTTCACGGCGAGCCTTACCCAGTAGATCTTCACGTACGATCACCAGCGTCAGGCCAGCAGGGCCGATATTTTTCTGCGCGCCGGCGTAAATCACACCGAAACGGTGCACCTCCAGCGGGCGAGACAAAATGGTCGAGGAGTAATCGCCGATCACCACTTTGTCACCGAAGTCCGGTATTTCATCTATAGCCACGCCGTCGATGGTTTCATTGGGGCAGTAGTGGACATAAGCCGCGCCATCGCTGAGCGGCCACTCTTTCATCGGTTTGATACCGCTCAGGTTACCAACATGGGTTTTCACGTCGATGACGTTCGGCGTGCAATATTTCTGTGCTTCGTTGATTGCGCTATGCGCCCAATAGCCGCCGTCGATGTAGTCAGCGGTGGTTTTATCCCCCAGCAGGTTCTGCGGCAATGCGGCGAACTGTGCACGAGCACCCCCATGGCAGAACAGCACTTTGTAATTAGAGGGAATTTTCAGCAGATCGCGCAGATCCTGTTCGGACTGCTGGGCAACGGCGATAAATTCTTTACTGCGGTGGCTGATTTCCATTACCGAAGTACCCAGTCCGTGCCAGTTGCACAGTTCCTGCTCCGCGCGGCGCAACACTTCAACCGGCAGCATTGCCGGGCCAGAGCTAAAATTATAAACCTGTGTCATTTCCCCTCACCACTTTCACTCTATTCGCCGCAAGAAGCGGCCTGTCAAAATACACCCGAAGTTAACGCTCATGCTAACTATCCCAGCGGTTTTATCACTCAGGTTACGCGGCTGCAATGCTTATTCTTCGCTCGCAAGCTAGCACGGTGCGCAATAACAGGCTGTATGTATGCCCGTAAGCGGCGCTGGCGGTCATTGGAACGCACAGCAAGGCGGTGGGTGGGCCATACTAGGAGTGCCCAAATGGCCCAGCCCTTCGGGCCGCATCCCAAAAGCCGGTACTCCACATTGTTAGGCACCCTGCGCCTTGACTACCGGCTTTTGGAACTGCGACGCCGCCACGCTCAATAACCGGACACAGCCCAGGAATACATGGAGCTGAGGCGTAAAACCCCATATCATCACGCGTTTTAGTGCGCTTAAAAAGTGAAGACCCTGACGCAAACTTTTATCCTTAGCAAAGACGCCGCACTGGAAGACTCCATCACCTGTTTCCAACAAAAGCTGAGCGATTTCCGTTTTAATATCGAAGAAGCCTCGTGGCTTAACCCGATGCCACACCTCTGGTCGGTTCACATCCGTGATCGCGATTGCCCGCTGTGCTTTACTAACGGTAAAGGTGCCAGCAAAAAAGCCGTGCTGGTTTCCGCTTTAGGCGAATACTTCGAGCGCCTGCCCACCAACTATTTCTTCGCCGATTTTTATCTGGGCCAGCAGATCGCCGAGGGCGATTTCGTGCATTACCCCAATGAAAAATGGTTCCCAATCCCCGCCGATGGCTCACTACCGGCGGGCATCCTTGACGAGCGCTTGCACGCCTTTTACGATCCAGAGCAGGAGCTGAGCGCCAGCGATCTGATCGATTTGCAATCCGGCAATGGTGATCGCGGTATCTGCACCCTGCCGTTTATCCGCCAGTCTGACCAACAAACCGTTTATCTCCTGATGAACATCATCGGCAACTTGTACATTTCCAATGGCATGTCTGCCGGCAACACCACTACCGAGGCTCATGTGCAGGCGTTGTCCGAGGTGTTCGAACGCTATGTGGAAAACCGTATTATCGCGGAAACCATCAGCCTGCCGGCGATCCCTACCGAGGTGCTACAACGCTATCCAGGTGTGCTGGCAGCCATCGCCAAGCTGGAAGAAGAAAGTTTCCCGATCTTGTCTTACGACGCTTCGCTGGGTGGAAACTATCCGATGATCTGCGTGGTACGGTTCAACCCAACCAATGGCACTTGCTTTGCCTCGTTCGGTGTTCATCTCGACTTCGGCGTAGCACTGGAACGCACGGTGACCGAGTTGCTACAAGGACACAGCTTAAAAGCTCTCGACATGTTCACCGCCCCAACGTTTGATAATGACGAAGTCGCCGAACACACTAACCTGGAAACTCACTTTATCGATTCCAGCGGCCTGATCTCTTGGGACATGTTCAAACAGGATGCGGATTACCCATTTATTGACTGGAGCTTTAGCGGCAGCACTCAGGAAGAATTCGCCACGCTGATGCGCATTTTCGATCAGGAAGGGGCTGAAGTTTATTTTGCCGACTACCAACACTTGGCCGTCTACGCATGCCGCATCATTGTGCCGGGTATGTCCCGGCAGAAGACCTGCTGGTGGCCAACCACAGCATGGGTGCACACCTGCGCGATACCATGCTGACGTTGCCGGGCAGCGAATGGGAGCCGGAGGAATACCTGGCGCTGATCCAGTAGTTGGACGACGAAGGGCTGGACGATTTCACCCGTGTGCGCCAGTTGCTGGGTATTGCCAGCGGTAAAGACAATGCCTGGTACACCCTGCGCATCGGAGAATTGAAGTCGATGCTGGCGTTGGCTGGTGGCGATCGGGATCAAGCGCTAATCGGGACTGAATGGACGCAGGACTTCAACGCTTCCGTCTGGAGCCAGGCGCGCTGCAACTATTATCGTTGCCTGCGGACTTTGCTGCTGCTGGCGCAGGAGCCTGAACGCAACCCCGTGCAGTACTATGACGCTTTGGTGAAAATGTATGGTCAGGAAGCGGTCGATGCTGCTTCTGCGGCCATCAGCGGCGAGGCACATTTCAACGAGTTGTTCGCTGTTGACAGCGATTTGAAAGCGCTACCGGCTCATCAGGCGCTATAGGCAGCCTACGAAAAGTTGCAGAAAGCCAAACGCCGCCTCTGGGCGCAGGCGTAACCTCACTTTACTCACGCCGGTACATAGTGACCACCGGCGTTAATCTTATCACCTTATTTTATTTGCCATTTTGCACCTGAGCAGTGCTCACCCTCATCACGGACTCCCTACGCACCGGTTGTTACACGCTGTTCCTGTGCAAACTGGCTGCAACAATGTACGCCTGCTATCCGCTTTCTCATCTTCCTGAGTTCGTTCTGCTCTGGTAGGCAGGCTGATATTCATCGCCTTCGCGGCCTTTGAAGTAAGTGTAATTCTGGTCGAGGACCCATTTTGCCGCTTCGAGTTTAAACTCAGTAGTAAATGCTTTGTTCATTGGTTCACCTTTAAAATTTTGAGGTGAGCATAACACCTCAACTTAGGTGACCAAATTCAGTGTGCCACTACAGTCCAGGTCAGCGGGTTCAGGTCAGCGGGTTAATGCCTAAATGCACGGTCATGATGCTCTCCTTAATATTAATGCTGCCTGCGCTCGCGCCACAGGGCGATCAGCAGCAGATAGTTGTCCTGATGCGAGCCACCAACTGCGCATCGTCGATGTCGCGTTTTAGCCAGGCCTGCGACGCTTCATCGAACAGCGTGCGACCTACTGCCCCCCCTTACTATCGAATAGTTGGCTGCGGCGTTAAAACCTTCGCACCGCACTTCCAACGGCGCATCGAACCCAAGGATCACCACGCCACGGCAATAGGGATCGCGTTTTTCTACCAGTTCGCTCAACGCTGCCCAACCTTCGCTGCTCAGCGGCGGGAGTTTCCACCAGTCGGGATAAATGCCCAGATTATAGAAACGCGAAATGGCTCGCAGATAGAGGTCGTCGCTACGCGGCATATCCGCCGGCAAAATTACCTCCAGCAGCATCTCAAGGCCGGACTGGCAGCAGGCACGGTAGATCTCAGTAATCTTTCGCTCCTGCTCTAGGCGCAGAGCGTGAGCGTCTTCTGGATGAAAAAACACTAGGCACTTAACAATGTGTTCCTGCGGCCAACTAATTAGCTGCGAGCCGATATTGCCGTGCTCCATCTCCAGCGGGCGCGAGCCAGGCAGTTCAATCGGGCGGCCGATCCGCCAGCCTTCGCCAGTAATCGAGTTGAGCGCGTCCTGGCCGAAGGTTCCATCGCACAGCAACCCGGCTTTGCTTTCCAGCCCGGCACGCTGAGCTGCCTCGCGACTGGCCTGCAAAATCAACTGCTTCAGCACCGGTATGCGGTGCAAATCAGCCGCGCTTTTTATTGCCATCTCTTCCAGTTGGCTACGGTGGTCGAAGGCCATCACGCAGAGTTCCGGTCACTGACGGCGGCGGGTTGTCACACGGTGAAGATGATTGAGGCGAATATCGAGATCTAGACGCGGAACCTGATGTTCACGCGAAAGATAATCATCCAGCTCTATTTTACTGGGCATCGCCGTGGCGCGACACCACTAGTGCTCCGCAGACATTCGCGTAGCGACAAGCCCGTTCCCAGCATTCGTCATTGAGATAGCCGCGCAGAAAACCGGACATAAACGCATCCCCCGTACCCAGCACGTTGAGCACTTCAACGCGCACACCGCTAACGTTAATGCCACTCGCCATAGAGTCCAGAATCAGCCTGGGGAATACCGAACAGCCCTGTGTGCTGCGCTTACAGACTAGCGTGGCTTCCGTTACCTGGCGCACATGTTTCAGCACGGTCAGTACTGCTTCGCGGGTGCGCGGGTGAGAGAGATGGGTACCGGTGATGGCGAGGCAGTGCGAGGAAGCAATGTATTCCTCGCTAAAATCGTCGGCAGTAATCGCCATATCCGTGCAGTTGTCACGGTAAAAAATGAGCGGAAAAGTATCACGATCTTTAATGCCTAGCAGTACTAACGCCGTCAATCGCTCGTTGTCAGTGATCAAATGACTGGTATCGCAGCCGACCTGGTTCAGCTCTTCACGCAGAAAACGCCCCATATGTTCGTCGCCAATGTGCGCCAACCTTGAGGACTTCAGCCCCTGCCGTGCAAGTGCCGTAGGCCACGTTTCCCGAAGAGCCGCCGAGATAACGAGCAAAGCTGCTGGCATCCTCTAGCCGCGCGCCAATCTGTTGGCTGTAGAGACCTACCGCGATCCGCCCCATACAAATCAGATCCAACTGCTTTTGTTTCATGCTTCGTTCTCAGACAACGTCAGATACGTTTACCCATCGCCCCTGTTGGTGAGATAGGGCTATAGCATTGAGGATGCGCGAGACTTTCCAGCCCTCTGCAAAATCTGGCCACAGCGGCACGTCGGCGGCGATGCCGTTGATCAGATCGCGCACTTCCACCGTTTTTTGATCGTTAAATCCGATCCCATGCCCTGCGCCCATGCAGAACGAGCCGTAATCAGGGTGAGCCGGGCCAACCAGCAGAGTTCGGAATCCCTGGCGCTCTTCAGGATCGCTTTGCAGATAAAGCTTTAGTTCCGCCATGCGCTCCTGAGTAAAGCTCATTGCGCCTTTGGTGCCAGTGATCGCCCACGTCAGCCCCATTTTTCTGCCGCTGGCAACACGCGAGGTTTCAATCATGCCATGCGCACCGCCCTCAAAGCGCACCATGGCATGGGCCTGATCCTCATTTTCTACCGCAATATTTTCGCTACTGCCAGCGGAAGCCGGGCGCTGCGGCACCACAATTTTCAGATCGCCACAAACCTCGCGAATATCACCAACCAAGTACTGCGCCATGTTGACGATGTGCGCCGCCAGATCGCCTAGCGCGCCCAGACCGGCCATCTCTTTGAAACAGTGCCAGTGGATCGGCACAAGAGGATCCGCCATATAGTCTTCGTTATGGGTACCGTAAAAGTGGATCACTTCGCCGATCTCGCCGCGCTTGATGATCTGTTTTGCCAACTGCGCAGTCGGGTTCTTTATATAGTTGAAGCCAACCAGCGTTTTTACCCCAGCAAGCTCGGCCGCATCTACCATCAACCTTGCATCGCGGGCGTTGAGCGCCAGCGGTTTTTCCGAATAGACGTGCTTGCCGTGGCGAATCGCCTCCAGCGCCATCTCTTTATGCAGATGGTTCGGGGAACAGATATCCACTACATCGATATTTGGATCGGCCACCAGCTCGCGCCAATCGCCAGTAGAGCGTTTAAAGCGGAAGGCTGCGGCACGTTTTGCCGCAAGCTCTGGGGTTACCTCCGCCACCATTTCGCATACCAGTTCACCTTGTAGATCAAATACCGTTGGTGCCTGAGCGTAGGCAATGGCGTGAGCTTTGCCAATGTAGCCAGTGCCGATTAAACCAATTCTGACCTGTTTCATCTGCTATTCCTGAATTCGTAAACTGATCCTCCCCCCATATCTCTTCCCCAAAGAGAGAGAGGGAGAAAAAAGTTGTTAACCTGAGGGCGAAATTCACCTCAAAGCGCCCCGCGACGGTTTTTAGCGTAGGTATCAAACGCCACCGCCAGCACGATAATCAGCCCGGTAATGATTTGCTGGTAGTAAGCCGATACATTCATCAGCACCAGCCCGTTAATAAGGATACCCATGATGATTGCGCCGATGATGGTGCCGCTAATGCGCCCGTAGCCGCCCATCAACGAAGTGCCGCCGATCACCACCGAGGCAATCACCCGCAGTTCAAAGGAGATCCCGGCCACCGCTTCGGCACTGCCCAGACGAGCGCTGAGCACAAACCCCGCCAGCCCGGCAAGGCAGCCAATCACCACATATACGCTAACCAGTACGCGCTTGACGTTGACCCCAGCGAGGCGTGCCGCCTCAGGGTTGCCTCCGATGGCATATATAAAGCGCCCCCAGCGAGTTTTGTGCAGCACCAGATAGCCCAGGATGGCAACAATGGCGAAGATCCAGATAGGAATCGAGATGCCTAGCATTTCACCGCGCCCCCACCAACGGTAGCCTGCATCAAAGCCGGCAATCGGTGCACCATCGTTGATAACCAGCGTCAGACCACGCCAGATGGTCATGCTGCCCAGGGTGACAATGAAAGGAGGCAGGCGCAGGCGAGTGACGCCCAGACCATGAATGAAGCCAATAATCGTTCCAAGTGCCAGACAGATCCCCAGTCCTAATAGCCAGCTAAAGCCGCCCCAGGCATTAGGATCAACGGTGGTGAAGTTGTCACCCTTAATCACATAAGCCGCAGTCATCGCGCAGACGGCAAGTATCGAACCAACCGAAAGGTCGATGCCGGCAGTGAGGATGACGAACGTCATACCTACTGCGATGATCCCATAGATAGAAACCTCAGTCAGAATGTTGAAAATATTACGCTCAGTTAGGAAATTGCTGTTCTGCGACTGGAAAAAGATCAGCAATAAGAACATAAAGATCAGAATCCCGAAGCGTTCGAAAAAGGTGATGGGATCGAAGCACGAGGCATGCTGCGACGGGCCATGGGTTTTGGATATCATCTGCTTTATGGGCTCCCTCGTTATGCGGCGCTTAAGGCGTTATGGTCAATGGCCATGAGGGTCATCAGCCGTTCTTCATTGGCATCATCGCCGTGCAGTACACCGGTCACGCGCCCTTCGCTGAGTGTGATGATCCGATCGGACAGCGCAAGGATTTCCGGCAGATCCGAAGATATCACGATCACCGCAACCCCCTGTTTAGCCATTTCGAACAGCACCTGATGAACTTCAGATTTGGTTCCCACGTCAATGCCGCGCGTAGGCTCATCAACGATCAGTATCCGCAGATTAAGCGCCATACAACGCGCCAGAATGACCTTTTGCTGGTTACCGCCAGAGAGCTTACGCACCTCCTGCTCGGCGTTAACCATCTTGATTTGCAGCGCCTGACGGTAGAACTCAATTAGCGTGTCCTCTTTACGCGGGCTAATGAAATAGCGCCACGTCAGCAGCGATGAAAGACTGGAAAGCGTCAGGTTGTCGCGAATCGACAATCCAAGCGCTACCCCCTCTTTTTTACGGTCTTCCGGCACCAGCGCGATGCCCTGATCCAGCGCATGCATTGGGTTCTGTGGCTGATAAGGTTTACCGTCCAATTCAAAGCTGCCAGTGGTGAATTTATCCGCCCCGAACAGGCACCGTGCCACTTCGGTACGCCCCGCGCCCACTAGGCCGGCAATGCCAAGTATTTCCCCGGTGTGAACATGAAAACTAATGTCTTCCAGCGCGATACCAAACGGATCGAGCGGCGGCTTCACGCGGCTTAACCCCTTCACGGACAGGCAAACGGGTTTATCTTCATGATGCGTGAGGCTTGGATCGCGGCGGTTAAACACTACGTCGCGCCCCACCATCAGGCGAATAATCTGCTCGACGTTGCTCCCGGCAACGTTGCCGGAACCGGTATAGCGGCCATCCTGGAACACCGTAAAGCGGTCGCACAGCTGGAATACTTCGTGCAAGCGGTGGGTAACGTAGATAATGCTGACGCAGCGGCCTTTAAGTTCGCGTACCACGCGGTGCAGGCTTTCTACTTCACTATCACTGAGCGCAGCAGAAGGCTCATCCATGATGATTAGTTTGGCGTTAAGCGTCAGCGCACGGGCAATCTCCACCATCTGCTGCTGTGCCACGCTAAGCCGTGCTACGGTTGTCGTCGGCGCAACGTTAAGCTGTAAATAGTCCAAAATGACCTGCGCTTTCTGGTTTACCGCTTTGCTGTCAACAATCAGGCGGCGGCACGGCTCGCGGCCAAGAAACATATTTTCTGCCACCGTCATATTCGGCAACAGGTTAAATTCCTGGTAGATGGTAATGATGCCTTTGTTTTGGCGCTCTACCGGTGAATCCTCTTGGCCAAGCGTTTCGCCGTTAAACCAGATTTCACCACGTGTTTGCGGCTGCGCTCCAGCCAGCGCTTTTAGTAACGTAGATTTCCCCGCGCCGTTCTCCCCCAGCAGAGCGTGGATCTCTCCTTGCTCAACGGTGAGCTGGGCGCTGCTCAACGCCCACACGCCGGAGAAACTTTTCGCCAGGTCGATCACTTTCAGTAAGGGTTGCGACATCAGACTGTACCTCTGTAGCGCCCGCCCACAGGCGGGCATAGTCAGGCTTATTGACCGGCTTCGCCGATGCGCTCTGCTTGATCGAGGTTATCTTTAGTGATCATCGTCGGTGCGTAGTCGGCTCCAGTGATCGCCTTCTTCTCACGGATATTGGCAACCAACTGGCTCATCGAGGTTTTTACTGCGAAGCCAGGACGCTGATCGGCAGTCACCGCCAGCCAGCCGTCACGTACTCGCGCCAGCGCTTCTGGCACCGCATCAAAACCGGTCACCATCACTTCACCCGGCTTTAGGCTTTGCCCCCGCAGCGCTTCGATAGCCCCCAGCGCCATATCGTCGTTTGCCGACAAAATCACCTGTGGCTTTTTCGGCAGCGAAGGCAGCACGCTTTCTACAATGCGCATCCCTTCAGAGCGCATCCAGTTGCCGCTCTGTTCGGCGACGATCTTATATTTATTACCACCGGCTTTCAGGCCGTCGTGGATCCCTTTAGTGCGTTCAATGTTGGAGGAAGAACCCGGTTGGCCAGTTAGCAGAATGATCCTCGCGCCGTTAGGAAATTTTGACTTCACGAAGTCAGCCACCGCCAGGCCGCCTTTGTAGTTGTTCGCGCCGAAGTGCGGCACCTTTTTCGCGCTGGTAACCGAACGGTCGAGGGTGACCACCGGCAGTTTGGCATCTTGAATTTCACCTACCGCGCTGGATACAGCGTTGACGTCATTCGGCGAAACGATAAACCCCAGAGCGCCGCCAGTGATGGCGTTTTCCAGGTCTGCCACCTGCTTCGGCGAACTGCCCTGGCTATCGAGTACTTGCAGCCTGACGCCCATCTCTTTGGCGGCTTTCACGGCGGTACGCTGCATATGAACTTCAAACGGCATCGCCAGGTTCGGAGTGCTAAAAACAATTTGTTCGTTTTCAGCCAGCGCCGGAGCCGTAGTCAGGGCAATGAGGGTGGCGAAGATGAGCTTTTTCATGATTCTCTCTTAATGTGTGTAGGGTCATTGAAAGTTACAAAGCAACTTCACGCTGGCTACTCAGTGACTCCAGCGCCTTGTCGGCCAGGTACAGGGCGCGTTCACCATCTTCGCCGCTGCACTCAGGTTTGGTCTCGCAGCACAGGACGGCAATAAAGTGCTGCCATTCAGCGGCGTAAGCATCTTTGTAGCGCTGGAGGAAGAAGTGTTCAGGCAGCGCGCTGTTACAGCTGCTGGCGCTGAAGTGTTCAACCTGATTTTAGGTTGCTGCCCTGAGCATACTACTGACACTGGCTCTTCACCCATAATGAAACGCGCCATATCGAAGTCGTGGATCGTCATATCACGGAATATACCGCCGGAAACACGCACGTACTCAGCCAATGGCGGAGACGGATCGCGGGAGATAATCACCAAAGATTCCGGTTTGCCGATGCTCCCCTGCACCGCTTCATTTTTCACTTTGCGGAACTGCAGGTCAAAACGGTGGTTAAAACCAATAAAGAGTGAAACATTATGCTCTTTCACCACTTTCAAGCAGTCACGCACACGGACCAGATCGAGGGGCACCGGCTTTTCGCAGAAGATAGCTTTGCCGTGCTTTGCGGCGAGTGCGATAAGGTCGGCATGAGTCTCTGTCGCCGAGGCAATCATCACCGCATAAACGTTAGGATCGGTCATTGCTTCATTCATACTCTGTTGGCGTGCCTGGTATTTGCTGGCAATGCATGCGGCGTTTTCTTCGTTTGGATCGACAACCGCCCAGAGGGGGGAGTATGGATGGGCGGCAATATTCGCGGCGTGGATCTGGCCGATGCGGCCGGCTCCCAGTAAAGCAATGTTAAACATAGCGGCTCCCGATATTGGCACAATTGTTGGGTCATGTGCCAGATTCCCCCAACTCTGCGTGCAGTTGGATGACAACCCCTTAAATAAAGAATTTATTTCATTTCAATACAAGATGAAAAATTCATTTTTTGCCATTTAGTTAACATTTTGATGATTTATAAGATTCTTTTTGATGCCAAAATCACAAAATTTAGCAAATTGGAACAGTACTAGATGAGGGAGCTGCGCGTGAGAGCGCGCACGTCACAAGAGGGAGAACCATGAAGAGATAAATGAAATGAACATTCCGGTGCCGTCATCGGGTGGTCAATGTCATCGCGAATGACAGCCCAACGTGCGAGTGATGTGCTGCAAATGGCACTCTGGCGGCGTAAACGTCCGGAAAATGTCATTGTCCATACCAACCGTGGTGGTCAGTACTGCTCAGCGGAATATCAGGTGTTGCTGAAACGACATAATCTGCGCAGGAGTATGAGCGCAGATTAGACGTCAACTACCTTGGCCAGCGTGTTGCCTCATCAATTAATGTTACTTTTGTGCTTCACATAAAATTTTACCATCAGCACGAGTTCCATAGACCAGTTCTCTGACCACTTTGGTCCGCCATTCCTGCAGCCTGCGTTGCAGCGTTCTACGATGACCTTCAGTAAATTTACCAGGGTATTCGTCATCAAGTTTGAGCAGTAATTCTGTACTGCCTAACTGAGGTTCATTTCTCAGCCAGACCTCTATTTCATTCCAGACATCCGCGAAGGGATCCACCCGGGTTCGCCAGTGACGGGGCTTCGATGGTGCCGGATGATGAAGGGGATTCACAGCACCTTCCTGCCATGCTGTAGAGAGTCCCTGTAAGAACGCGGTTAAGTCGCTGTTTTTGTCCCCAACCGGATCCCCAACAGCTATTCACGCTAACTGATATTGATAAAGACGAATATTTTCCAGTAATTTCAGTGGGTCAAAAGCATGAATACGTCAAAATGGTGCCGGAGTTCAGAACGCAAGGAATGAAGCTCGATCAGGCGATTGTAGGGTGTTTTAGGGGCATCATGCCTGCGGGCCGCTTTCCCACCAATGCGTTGTGCATCCGGCAGTTTGAACGATAGTTGAAAAAAAGTAATAAATAATCGGTTAGCCATATACATCTGGTTCATCGCTTTTACTGCATGTTCACCATCAAGACGGCCGTATCCCGCCAGCTTTCTGACCACAGAACCATTTTTTTGCTCTATCCAGGCCTGATCGTTTTTCCGGTATGGGCGGGAACACGTCAGCGCGATACATCTGGCAGAACAGTATTCAAATAAGGCTTCGTTGATAAATTCAGCACCATTATCAACATCAAGGCCGAGAGGCGGGAATGGCAGACTCTTTTGAACCTTATCAACGGCCCGGATGATCAACTCAGCATTACGTGCTGGCAGCGCCACACATTCTGTCCATCCGCTGGCGATATCTGTCAGCGATAGCGTCCACAAAAAGGTACCGGAGAGATGGCGACCACAGTGTGCCACGAGATCCATCTCCATAAACCCCGGTGAATGGCGTTCATGCTCAGTGAACATCCTGACCGGGATACTTTTACTGACGCAATTAACCACCCGGTTACGCTTTTTACCGGCGATGGTATGCGCCTCTTTCAACAGGCGATCGATTGACGATGCACTGACTTTCAACACCTGCTCGCGGAGTGCCGGATCCAGACAGAGATGACCATGCTTTTCCATCGCCGGAATGAGCTGGGGTAGTAAAGCCTTGAGACGCTTGCCGCATAAACGGTCTGAAGCCTCCCAAAGAACCAACAGAGCCTGCTGAACGGCTGCACCATAAACAGAACGAGTCGGGGCTGAGCGCCGCTGTTGGCTGCCATTGGTGACGGTACCATTCAGTAGCCGGATTGCTGACTTGCGATGATACCCACTGACCAGTATGAACTCTTCGAGAATTCGGGTTTTCTCGGCTTTAATGGCAGCTTGATAGCGTGTTTTCAGCGCCCGTAGCAACTGAAGACGGGTGTCCATTGGCAAAACAATGCATTGCTCACAGGTGCACCTTTGGCTGGTTATTTGTCACCTCACCAAAGTAACAATTTCAATGAGGCAACAGTGTGTGTTCGGTAACAAAAATGCTGAGTCAATGCGTCGGACGGGGTAATATTACAATCGCTGAGTCCGCCACAGCGCCTGTGGCGGACTCAGCGCGGAACAGTTTGAATACCAGACGCTCGCATAGCGAGCGTGTCCACATTACGCGGATAAGATCACGACTCCGTGCGGGCGGCTGACGCAGTGGGGCTGACGACGCTGCCTGTACGGGGTAGGAGCCGAAGGGGGCAGGAAAAAATTTAAGTAATCTTAAGGAAGTTATTAGAAGTACATTCAGCATAAAAAACAAGCTAAAAAACCACACAAAGGAATACAGGCGATTGATAAGTATAGAAAAAAACTGGATGGATATTATTTTTTCCTTTCTTTTTTCTATTCGTGAATTATTTTTGATGCATAAATCACCTTCACATATCTAACTGTAATACCTAAGAAAAAAACCTCATTGCGTTTATTGTTTAATAAAAAAATAAGATTAGGATCGAATCCTATTAAACTAAAAAATAAGCTATCACCTATGTAAATTTTCAAAAATTAGATCCCAACACGATTTTGTGAACTTCTTACAAAAATCTTCTTATAATTTCGTCTAAATGCCATTTAAATCAGAGAGTTTTTTAAGATAGCAATCAAAGTTTTTTCACACCAAAAAAACACCCTCAATTAATTCATCTTAATCTTAATGTGAGGCAGTATTTTTTTTGTTGACGCAATTAGTTTTCCATGTTTTTATCTTCCTTGTTAAGTGACCTTTATCATTCACGTCACTTTTCTAAATTTTAATAAATTATTAATATTAAGGAGAACATCATGATTGGCGGATTAAATAACTAAGCTATAAGGGTGGCCATCATGCCACCCAACCTATATTTAACTTATAAGGGTACTACTTTGAATGATATTTATTCACTAGGAAGATATGTTATCTTTCAGGAGCTAGGTGACACTCGACTTATTGGCGTAGGCTCTAAACAGACAGTTATTGAATCGCAGTTCATGTGGCAATGCATTATCAATCTATCAGAGCTTGCCCGGAGACGTCCTACTTTACAAAAGCTTCGGGAATATGATGAAAATTCATCAAATCCTGGAACACTCCAATTCCTTCTCGATAATAATTTCATAATCAAAGATACCGATTTAATTTCAACAAGTCGTTACAACCGTTCCCTATACTACTATCAAAGCATTGGGCTTTCTCCAGAAGATGTGGAAACATCCCTAAAAAAATCAAGAGTAACTATTCTCGGGTGTGGTGGAATAGGCAACCATATTGGTGCCGCACTAGCTACTAACGGCATTGGAACAATCAATTTAGTTGATGGCGATCATATTGAACTATCCAATCTTACCAGACAAATACTCTTTGATGAAAATGATATTGACGCTCGAAAGGTAGATGTTCTTGCCAAGCGTTTACGTGAAAGAAACTCACACTGTCGGATACATACTTTTGATACTCATATTAACACCATAGATGATCTTAAAGAAATACCAGAGTCAGATATTATCATTGTCTCTGCTGATTCATCAGGTATAGTAAATCTTGTAAATATTTTTTGTGTTGAAAACAAAAAGACATTTATAAATGTCGGCTACATGAACGATATAGCAATTTGGGGTCCATTTGTTATTCCAGGAGAAACAGGTTGTTATGCATGTGGTAGCCTACGCATTGGGCTAATAGGTAAGGATAAAAATCTCAATAGTAATGAAGATCGTTTAAGAAAATTAAACCAAGATTTCAAAAGTGCTACCTTTCCACCAATAAATGCTACGGCGTCGGCATTGGCAACGAGCGACATCATACGCTATCTTGCAGGTTCAAAATCTATATCATCGCTTAATAAAAGAATTGGTTTTCACGATCTAACGCTTAAGTTAGAAACACAAGATTTCTCGATAAATGAAGAATGTATAGTATGTCAAAATCGGTAAGTTTAGTTAATGGTGTTGGGATCTCATTCGGGTGCGTCCGAATTCTTATCGGCGCATTTTCTGTTGTATATCTCCTCGACCATGGGTTGACACTGACTGAAATTGGATGGATAAAATCATTCCAAGCTGCCGTGATTGTATTTGTGGATATACCACTATCTCACATTTCTGATAAATACAGCAGAAAGTTTTCCATTACTCTTAGTGCTTTTTGCGCTTCTATATGGTTATATCTCACAGGGGCAAGCGATCACTTTTATGGTTTTTTGGTTGCTGAATTTTTCAATGCTTTATCTTTAGGCTTAATGTCAG
The DNA here is from genome assembly GCF_000821185.2 of Serratia symbiotica. Lineage (NCBI taxonomy): Bacteria > Pseudomonadati > Pseudomonadota > Gammaproteobacteria > Enterobacterales > Yersiniaceae > Serratia > Serratia symbiotica. The sequence goes on from NZ_CP050855.1 coordinate 2,085,764, forward strand.
GAACTTTTAATTCATATCTTTATGATGTTTCTAAAAATAATGATAAAAATGAAATCGCTGAGAAAATTTTTTCACGATATCAGAAAAATCATTTTTTCTTCATGGGAATTTTCTCTCTTGTCGGGGCTGTTCTTTACTCACAGAATAATATTAATGTCTGGTATATTTCTGCTGCACTTATGTTTTTAGTTTTCATATCCTCTCTTTTCCTACCAAAAGACAACCTCAATAAATCTGGTAATTCCGCAACTCTAAAAGAGACTTTAAATAATATCATGACTTCAGTTTTTGGTAAGAAGTCTGATACTAAAAACTTTATTTTTATCAACATTGTTTTTTCTATGTTCTTACAAATACTAATTCAATATTGGCAGGTCATGATGACCTACAGTTCAGAGTTTCTTGATAAAAAGATATTACTCGGCGTTGTATTTTTCGCAATTCTAATGTCGCAATCTCTTGCAGGGCTTGCTATAGAGAGATCTAAAAACAAACTAGTGCTAAAAATAACTTTATCTTTCTCGTTGCTTTTATCTGGATCTTTTTCTGTTATCAGCATGTATTATCCAATTTTAACTTTACCATCGTTATGTTCGATTTTCTTCACTATGTCTACATTTGCCAGCCTAAGTCTCTCTCAGTTAGTAGAAAATACACCAAGAGATATTAGGTCCACATTACTATCTTCACTCGCTGTATTATCTAAGATAGTCATGTTTATTATAATGCCCATTTCTGCAATACTCATTAATAAACTTGGTGTGAACTTTAATCTTATCCTCATCCTCACCATGTTTTTTTGCATCAAATACATCATTACTCCAACAGACAACAGAGAATGAGGCGAAATGTGTTAAGCAGTGAATAAATTACGTCAAGGGGCGTGACGCTCAACGGAACGGTTTAACACGCAAAGGATTTTTGTCCGATAAATCAGAACACTAAGGACAGTTAAAAACAGGGATAAAATGGCATCTTTTAAATCGTAAAATGGCAAATAGTGTACACGTATTTCTGTTAATCGATTTTTCAGACAGTTTTCTCGCCTAAACGTGAGTTTTCGTTCCACTGAGCATCAGCCCCCTGGTAGAGATCCTCGACCAGAATTACACTTATTCAGAGGCCGCGAAGGCGATGAATATCAGCCTGTCTGCCATCAACCGCTGGGGGGGTAATGACTCCAATTGGTTGAATTTGATCTACAATGCAACCTTGTGAGGTTTACTCTTGGCTTGCGTTAATGTTTATTGTCCCCGTTGTGATTCTGCTTTGGTTTATCGCCATAGTCAAAATCCTAAAGGCCAAAGCTGTTTCCTTTGTCGTGAATGCTGTTCTGTATTCCAGTTGACCTACACTTATCAGGCCAGAAAACCGGGGGTTAAAGGGCTAATCGTTGATATGGCCTTTAACGGCGCAGGCATTCGGGATACGGCAAGAACGCCAAAAGTCGGTATCAACACCTGTTTAGACACCAACGACTTTATCCGCCGCTATGACCTGGTGATCGACGAACTGCTGGATGCCACCGATTTGGTGGATGCTGGATCTGAAACAGACGAACGACGATATCCACCAAAGCCTTGGTTGGCGTTTCTAACTGGCGCATGTTGGAATGCGCTCGCTACCTGGCAAAGCGCAATCAGCACTCATAGGTTGGCTATGTCATTGTGCCGGGCTGGTCAGACGATGACAAGTCAGCGCATATGCTGGGTGAGTTTACCCAAAACATGACCAACATCGAGAAAATAGAACTGCTGCCTTATCACCAACTGGGCAAGCACAAATGGGAAGTAATGGGTGAAAAGTACACATTAGACGGCGTACAGCCACCTAAGCCCGATACGATGGATAACCTCAAAGCCATCCTTGAGAGCTACAGCCATAAAGTGATGTATTGAACCATTGCGACCCAATGCGAAAACCAGCAGCATAGGCGAGTGTTTTATTTTTTCAGCAATATCAGCGCCAGCGCAGCAGTCATAACAAACAGCCAACGATCAGCCTAATTTGCACGGCAAGCAAAAAAGGCAGGTGTTTCCGACAGATGACTCGGTGCGGCTGGCGATGTGTCATTTTATTATCGAGTTCAGTGATCGCCTAAGCGATCGCGGTAATACGGTATCAGCGCCTGGGGATTAATCAACCTCATCCCTGAGGTTCGGCCTGCGGCCCAGCGCAAGCACTGTTCAAATCGGTTACCGACCGATTTGAACAGCATTGCCGCCTTCCTGCCACTCGAATTATTTAGGGTATAGCATTATTTATAGGCGCTTTTCAGCCGATAAATTCCCCCCCCCCCATATAAGAACGCAACACTTCGGGCACCTGAATGCGGCCATCGGCCTGTTGGTAGTTTTCCAACACCGCAACCAGCGTGCGGCCCACCGCCAGGCCAGAGCCGTTTAACGTATGCACCAAACGCGGTTTCTTCTCGGTTTTGCTGCGGTAGCGCGCCTGCATGCGCCGTGCCTGAAAATCCCACATGTTGGAGCAGGACGAGATCTCGCGGTAGGTGTTCTGCGCTGGCAACCACACTTCCAGATCGTAGGTTTTGCATGCGCCAAAACCCATATCACCGGTGCACAGTAACACTTTACGATACGGCAGGTTCAGCAGTTGTAACACTTTCTCAGCATGGCCGGTCATTGCTTCTAGCGCCGCCATCGAATCTTCAGGACGCACGATCTGCACCATCTCAACTTTATCAAACTGGTGCATACGGATCAGCCCACGGGTATCGCGGCCATAAGAGCCGGCCTCAGCTCGGAAGCATGGCGTATGCGCAGTCATCTTTAACGGCAGGGATCCTTCTTCCAGGATCTCGTCGCGTACCAGGTTGGTCAATGGCACTTCTGCGGTTGGGATCAGTGCATAATTGCTGTTGTCGGACTCTTCTTCCAACAACTGGGTGTGGAACAGATCTTCACCAAACTTCGGTAGCTGACCCGTGCCATACAGCGTGGTATGGTTAACCAGATAGGGGACATAGGCTTCCAGATAGCCGTGCTGTTCAGTATGCAGATCCAGCATGAACTGCGATAGCGCACGGTGCATACGGGCTATCTGCCCTTTCATCACCACAAAACGCGATCCAGTGAGCTTGACTGCTGCGGCGAAATCCAGCCCCCCAGCCATTTCCCCTAGATCGACGTGGTCGCGCACGGCGAAATCATACTGGCGCGGCTCGCCCCAGCGGCTGATTTCCTGGTTTTCGCTATCATCTTTACCACACGGTACAGAATCGTCAGGCAGGTTCGGTAGCGTTAAAGCGTAATCGCGGATTTCACGCTGCAACGCATCCAACTCAGTCTTGGCGGCGTCTAACTTTTCACCCAGTTCATTCACTTCGCCACGTAGCGGTTCAATGTCTTCTCCGCGCGCTTTGGCCGTACCGATGGATTTCGATCGGGAGTTACGCTCTGCTTGCAGCGCTTCAGTTTTAACCTGTAGAACTTTGCGGCGTTCTTCCTGCGAACGAAGCAGATCCAGATCGAGTTTAAAGCCTCGGCGAACCAGTTTGGCGGCGACTGCGTCTCGCTCATTACGCAGCAAATTGGGATCGAGCATGCTAATCCTGTGCTTATGTTATTGAAAGAAAGTTTGTGTTTTATACCCATTACGCTTCAAGTTGCCTGTGCGCTAGCTTTCCACTCTCACTCCAGTCACTTAACAGTGTAAGCTTCTGGGGATGAATAAACCTCATCCTTGGGGTTAAGCCTGCAGCCAGCGCAAACGCTGTTCAAATCGGTTCCTGACCGATTTGAACAGCGTTTGCGCCTTCCTGCAACTCGAATTATTTAGGGTATATACGGCTGATCTATCGCCATCTCAAGGAAGAGTGATACCCGCTAACCTTACCGCAACGGCAACGCTAGCGGTAGCGTTTTGTCTGGCTATTTTGATCCTGTTCAGCCAGCCATGCCAGCTTCTCGCCAATTTTACCTTCCAACCCACGAGAGGTCGGTTGATAGTAACGCGTATTGACCATTTCTGGCGGAAAATAGCTCTCACCGGCAGCGTAGGCGTGGGCTTCGTCGTGGGCGTAACGGTACTCAGCCCCCAGCCCCATCGCTTTCATCAGCTTGGTCGGCGCGTTGCGCAGATGTTCCGGCACATCGTAATCAGCCTGTTCTCTGGCATCGCGCATCGCCGCTTTGAAGGCGGTATAAACCGCATTGCTCTTCGGCGCACAGGCCAGGTAGACGATTGCCTGTGCGATGGCGCGTTCGCCTTCCGCAGGCCCCACGCGTGTGAAACAATCCCAGGCGGCGATCGCCACCTGCATGCCGCGCGGATCGGCGTTGCCGATATCTTCAGAGGCAATCGCCAGCAGACGGCGCGCCACGTACAGCGGGTCACCGCCAGCAGTGATAATACGTGCATACCAGTACAGTGCGGCGTCTGGTGCCGAACCGCGCACCGATTTATGTAATGCAGAGATCAGGTCGTAATAGCGATCCCCTTTATTGTCGAAGCGTGCACTGCGTTCACCCAATACCTCTTTCAGCAGTTCGGGCGTCAGTACTTTCATCCCTTTGGTGTCGATTTCCGCCATATCAGCCATCATTTCCAAGCTGTTCAGCGCCCGGCGCGCGTCACCCCCCACCAGTTCCGACAACATACGGCGCGTCTCTTCCGGCAATTCGATATTCTGGCCACCTAAGCCACGCTTACTGTCGTTCATCGCCTGATCCAGTACCTGGCTGATGTCCCCAGCAGCCAACGCCTTTAGCAGATAAACGCGGGCGCGCGACAACAATGCCGAGTTGAGTTCAAATGAGGGGTTTTCGGTGGTCGCACCGATAAAGGTGATGGTGCCGTCTTCGATATGTGGCAGAAAAGCATCCTGCTGGCTTTTATTGAACCGGTGTACCTCATCAACAAACAGGATAGTGCGGCGGCCAGCTCTACGGTTTTGCCGTGCATGCTCGATCGCCTCGCGGATTTCTTTAATGCCGGAAGTGACAGCGGAAATGCGCTCGACATCCGCCTGACCATAACGGCCGATTAACTCTGCCAGCGTTGTTTTCCCGGTGCCGGGTGGGCCCCACAAAATCATCGAGTGCAACTGCCCGGCTTCAATGGCGCGTGGCAGCGGCTTGCCAGCGGCCAACAGATGCTGCTGGCCAATATATTGCACCAACGTGGTCGGCCGCATGCGGGCGGCCAACGGCTGGAACTCATTTTGGAAAAAATCAAGCGACAGATTACTCACTGGTGCCTCACTGACGCTGGTCGTCCAGCGTCACCCCCTGTGGCGGGATAAATGTGAATTTGGTGGCATCGGCAGAAACGTCCTGCTGGCTTTTCAGCACATAGGTACTGCGTTGCCCATCCTGCTCCACCGCAGCGAAACTGCGGATAGTGCCGCTATGAGTCACAGTAATGGCGAACTGCTTCAGGTTACCGCTGCTGGATTTTGGCGTCAGCTCAAAATCATCGCCTTTCTGCTTAACCTGGTATTGTTTCCAATCATTGGCATTGTTGCGGGTGATCAGCATGAACGGTGTCTTGCCGGTGGCATTCTTCAGCCAGGTCGCCGTCACCTGCTCAACGAATGGGTTATAGAACCATAGGGTCTGACCATCGGAAATTAACACACTCTCATCCGGCGAGGTCATGTGCCAATTAAACAAGTTCGGGCGTTTTATCCACAGTTCGCCTGCGCCCTGTTGAACCGCAGCGCCATCACTACTGGTGACAGTCTGAGAGAAGTGGGCGTGGAAGCTGTTCACTTTAGCCAGACGATTTTGCAAATCCTGCGTGGCGTCAGCCAGCACGGAGGTGGACGCAAATCCCGAAAGCAGACAGCAGGCCACTAACAGTTTTTTCATTATTCCAGATACCTTATGAAATACGTTAACCGCAAGGCGGTGCCGTGCGAGCCAAATTACCCCTAACCACCGTTACCCTATCCGAAGCCACTTCACCTATTACAAGCAAAAGCCAGGGGTTACACTTCTTTGCACAAGGGCCGCTTAGCGGCCCTTTATAATTGAATCACAGTGGTTAGACGTGCGTCAGTCTTGCCGTGGTGGTGCCAGTACCTCGCGGTTGCCGTTATGCCCCTGCTCGCTGACAATACCCTGCGCTTCCATCTGTTCGATGATACGCGCGGCGCGGTTATAGCCAATGCGGAATTGGCGCTGAACGCCGGAGATGGAGGCACGGCGCTTTTCCACCACGAACTCCACCGCTTGATCAAACAGCGGATCAAGATCGTCATCGCCCTCCATGCCGCCTGCACTCCCTTCACCCTCTTCACCGCCACTGAGTATCCCCTCTTTATACTGGGGACGCTCACGCGCTTTCCAATCCTTAACCACGGCGTGCACTTCCTGATCACGCACAAATGCGCCATGCACGCGTACCGGAATTGAGGAGTTCGGTGCCAGATACAGCATATCCCCCATCCCTAACAGCGATTCGGCACCGCCTTGGTCAAGGATAGTACGCGAATCAATCTTGCTGGATACGGTAAAAGCAATACGTGTTGGGATATTAGCCTTGATCAGGCCGGTGATCACATCCACCGACGGACGCTGGGTCGCCAGCACCAGGTGGATACCCGCCGCACGCGCTTTCTGTGCCAGACGGGCAATGAGTTCTTCGACTTTTTTGCCGACTGTCATGATCAGATCGGCGAATTCGTCAACCATCACCACGATATAAGGCTCTTTCTCCAACACAGGTGGTGTGATGTCCATGCTATCTGTCGGTTTCCAGAATGGATCTGGGATCGGGCGGCCCATAGCTTCAGCCTGATCGACGCGCTCGTTGTAGCCAGCCAGGTTACGCACGCCCAATGCAGACATCAGCTTGTAACGGCGTTCCATCTCCGCCACACACCAGCGCAATGCATTGGCGGCATCTTTCATATCGGTCACTACGTCGGTCAACAGATGCGGTATACCTTCGTAGACTGACAGCTCCAGCATTTTTGGGTCGATCATGATAAAGCGCACCTCTTTCGGCGTCGCCTTATACAAGATGCTCAGGATCATCGCGTTGACCCCGACTGATTTACCTGAACCCGTAGTACCTGCCACCAACAGGTGCGGCATTTTGCCCAGTTCGGCTACCACCGGCTCGCCAGAGATATCTTTACCCAGCACGATAGACAATGGCGACGGATTGTCGCGGAATGCTGGGCAATCCAGTACTTCTCGCAGATACACGGTTTGACGTTTGGTGTTCGGCAACTCCAGCCCTACATACGGTCTGCCGGGGATCACTTCAACCACGCGCACCGCCGAGGTTGACAGTGAACGAGCCAGATCACGCGATAGGTTGGAAATACGCGCGGCTTTGACCCCCGGTGCTAAATCTAGCTCGAAACGGGTGATCACCGGCCCCGGTAGAATATCCACTACCTCGGCTTTGACCCGGTAATCAGCCAGGCTAGCTTCCACCAAACGTGCTTTTTGTTCTAGCTCAAAGGAATCCACCGGTTCCACCTCTTTCGGGGCTTCTGCCAGCAGAGCTAGTGTTGGCAGCGGGGTAGTCGGCTTCTGCAACGGCATATCATTGCGCATCAGAAACGGGTGGATCAGGCTATCTATCTCAGGTTGTGATGCAGCAGGCTTAGACTGACCACAAGGGCTATCACTTTGCTGTTCAGTACGCTCTTCCAACGAGGGTGACAAACTGAGCTGTGGCTCGCTAGGATCATCGTCCACCAGACCGTCCATCGGGGAAAAACTGAAAGCGTTGTAGGTATCAACTTGGCTTACCGCAGGGGGTTGCACAGCAGGCTTATGTTGCCCATAGCGTGCCTGCTGCTGTTCACTGAACGCCTGGTGCAGCACGGCGCGCTGCTGGCCGTCTTCGTGTTGCCGGTCAGCAGCGTCAGGCTGTGGTGGCTCTACCGCACCCTGACGCTGTTTATGCTCGGCGGCGCGCTGCGAAGGCAGCTTGATACCATAGGACGCCAGTGCGCGCCGGGTGGGAATACGTACCGGATTTGGTCGGGGCAATTCAGGGCCTATGCCCTGTTTGACCTGCGGGTTGCCATCGCTGGTCGCGGCAAAGGCTGGCATAAAGGTATTAGCGACACCCGCAGCTACCTGAGATTTCTTGCTGCCAAACAGCGTGTCCGCTGCATCAGCAAATGAACTGCTGACGTTGCTCTGTGATGGCGCGGAGAAATCAAACGGCGAATGATCGCGCCGCAGCGTTGCATCAGGTTCCGGCAAATTGTTGTCACATCGTGGTTCATCAGCGTGCTGATAGGGATCAACGGTGCAAGCCACCTTAGGTGCTGGCGTTTCCTCTGGGATCTCAACTGAATACAGCGGCGGTAGTGTATTTTCCGCTAGTACGTTCATCGGATGCTGGCTGACCGAAGCCCGCTCAACGCTCATCGGCGATGCCTGCACAATAATCGGCGCAGCTTCACTATCATCATCCTCGTTATTGCTGGCGCAGATGCCGCTGAACAGCGGCTCCCCAGAATCTGCCACCGCCACTTCGGCAGTTTCCACCAGGACTTTAGGCGCGGATAACAGTACATCGTCATCTAGCGTAGCCGCCCCTTGCACTGTGGGTTTAGGCTCATCGACGGCATAGCCACTGTCATCGCTGTAATTGAGTTCTTCGCGGCGCGAACGGTTGGTCATAAAGGTAGCAACACCCAGCACCGCACCGCCGATCTTCTCGGCGATCATCAGCCATGACCAGCCGGTGAACAGCGTCACCCCTGCCGCCCAAATACAAAGTAGCACCAGCGTAGCACCAACACCGCTAAATTGAGGTAGCATGGCATTACTGAGTAAGCTACCGATAACACCGCCGGATGCAAAGTAATAAAGATCGTCAACATTCAGCGCGGCCAGGCCGCAGAAGGTGAACACCATCGCCAGCGTGCCGATCAGACGCAATGAGAGCGCAAAATAGTCGATATACTCGCTGCTGCCACGCTGCTGGCGATAGGCTACCCAGCACAGAACCAGCATAATCGGCGGTATCGCATAGGCGATCACCCCAAAGATAAATAACAGCATATCGGCCATCCAAGCACCGATGCCACCGCCAAAATTACGAATAGGTTCATGCCACGCTGTCTGCGACCAGCTTGGGTCAGAGGGATTAAAACTGAGCAGCGCAACCATAAGGTAAACGGCAAAAACCGCTATTACGATCAACACAGCCTCCAGCAAACGCTGGCCACTGCTGAGTTTTTTCAAGGTAACTGCTTTATCTTCTGTATATTCCTGGCTCAAAAAAGGCTCTCCAGGTTCCTGTAGTTGGCATAGCAACAGCACCGAAGCGCTTCCCCGGCACTGAAACTGTATGGATAAACAGGAGTGTAACCAATTTAATCAGGTTTTGCACCTTAACGTGTTTTGATCACCAGACGGTTGCTCTGTTTAACTTCTTCCATGACCACGTAAGTGCGGGTGTCGTTAACCCCCGGCAAACGCAGCAGTGTTTCACCCAGTAGCTTGCGGTAAGCCGACATGTCCGGCACACGGGTTTTCAACAGGTAGTCGAAATCACCGGAAACCAGATGACACTCCTGAATTTCTTCAAGCTTTTGCACTGCTGAGTTAAATTGCTCAAACACATCCGGCGCGCCACGATTTAGCGTGATTTCCACGAAAACCAGCAAGGAGGCATCCAGATAATGCGGATTAAGCAATGCGGTGTAGCCATGAATAAAACTCTGGCGCTCAAGGCGTCGCACACGTTCTAAACAGGGCGTTGGAGATAACCCCACACGCTTCGAAAGCTCCACGTTCGAAATACGGCCATCCTTCTGTAGCTCGTTCAGGATATTGCGGTCGATACGATCAAGATCTTTGCCAGGGCGTTTCTTATTCTCTGCCATTATTATTGTCTCTCTTATTTTCTTCCTTGCGCTCGCAACGCTTTAGCCAACATCAATATGTCTAGAGCGGGTTTCAAGCGAAGACCTGTTACCTGCATATGTTTTGCTGCTTTTATTATTGCACACTACACAGTCTGCGCTAACGTTGAGAAAAAACCTGTCAGCGCTTGCGCGTCGCTTCCCACCATGCAATGGTGCCGCCATGGCACAACAAAAATAGGTACGATTTGCTGGCGTTACAGGGATAATTTCTTCTTCGTGTGATGTTTTCGCAAATGTGTAGCGGATTGTCAAAGCAAAAGAAGCAAATTCAGAAGAACGTACCGTCACGAAAAGTCAGCCCCCAATTTTTAGTGATGAATCGCTGGCTTGCAAAAACCATGCAATAAATTAAATTTCTGTGTGCGATGCTTATCATTATCTGGACAAAAATGAATTCACAGGCAGTAACTATCCATACTTGGCGTCTGCAACCTCAACTGACGCTTTTTTTACTGCACCATTTTCCCTACAATCGGTGCCATCCATCCACCATTGTGGGAAAAGAGGTCATTCATGGGTACGGCTAAACATAGTAAATTGATGATCCTGGGTTCCGGCCCAGCTGGCTACACCGCCGCCGTTTATGCAGCGCGTGCCAACCTAAACCCGGTACTCATTACCGGTATGGAACAAGGTGGTCAGTTGACGACGACCAGCGAAGTGGAAAACTGGCCAGGCGATGCTGAAGATCTGACCGGCCCTGCCCTGATGGAGCGTATGCGTCAGCACGCAGAAAAATTCCACACCGAGATCCTGTTCGATCACATCACCCGCGTCGATCTACAGCAGCGCCCGTTCCGCCTATTTGGCGACAGCGGTGAATACACCTGTGATGCATTGATCATCGCTACCGGGGCCTCTGCCCGCTACCTCGGCCTGCCTTCTGAAGAAGCCTTCAAGGGCAAAGGTGTTTCCGCCTGTGCCACTTGCGACGGTTTCTTCTACCGTAACCAGAAAGTTGCCGTAGTCGGTGGCGGCAACACCGCAGTTGAGGAAGCGCTGTACCTGTCCAATATCGCTTCTGAAGTGCACCTGATCCACCGCCGAGACAGCTTCCGCTCTGAGAAGATCCTAATCAACCGCCTGATGGAGAAAGTGAACAGCGGCAACATAGTGCTGCACACTGACCATAAGTTGGATGAAGTATTGGGCACTGAGATGGGCGTGACCGGTGTACGCATCCGCAGCACCAAAATAGAAAACGAAACCCGTAAGCTGGCGTTGGCTGGCGTGTTTATCGCCATCGGCCATAGCCCGAACACCGGCATCTTTGGTGGTCAGTTGGCGCTGGAAAACGGTTATATCAAGGTGCAATCCGGCATCCACGGCAACGCGACCCAAACCTCCATTCCCGGCGTGTTTGCCGCAGGCGATGTGATGGATCATATCTATCGCCAGGCGATCACCTCAGCCGGTACTGGCTGTATGGCGGCTTTGGACGCAGAGCGTTATTTGGATGGCTTAGCTGACGCAGTTGTCCGCTAACCCGGACTTTATCTCAATGGCTACGCTTGCAGGACAAAGGGGGAATTTACCTCCAATGAGATCCACGCCGCTGCCAACCCGCTGTTTAACGGCACCAAGCCGGAAAAAGCGACAAGCGGCAGCGGGATTTTGCCGCATCGGACGTTGGATAACAGGATTTCTTGCCTAAAAGCCGTCTCAGCGTGGCTGAGGCTATTTATCCAGCGAATTTTGACCACTTTATTATTTTCGGTCTGCTGGATGACGGGGTAACATTAGCTTTTGTTGGTTCGCTTCAAGTTGAGGCAACCACTTTTTTAACAGCATATAACCTTGTTTGTAACAAACAGGTGCCAGCAGTGCAGACTCTATTCTGATGAAAAAAACCAGACAACAGCAGTTAACCCAGTGGCTTAAAACCCAGGGTTCGTTGGCACAGCGTTGGCTGCGGCTTTCCATGCTGTTGGGGCTGATAAGCGGCATTCTGATTGTCGCACAAACCTGGCTGTTGGCTGCCTTGCTGCATGCCCTGATCATCGCGCATACCCCACGTGAACAATTGCTCCCGTCCTTTGTCTGGCTAGCCACCACCTTCGCACTGCGTGCGCTGCTAAGCTGGCTGCGGGAGCGCGTTGGTTTCATCTGCGGCCAAGTGATCCGCCAACGCATACGCCAGCAGGTGCTGGACAAGTTGCAACAGCTCGGCCCAGCCTGGATCCAGAATAAACCAGCAGGCAGTTGGGCCAGTATCATTGTCGAGCAGATTGAAGACATGCAGGATTATTATTCCCGTTATTTGCCGCAAATATCTCTGGCCGTGTTTATTCCGCTGCTGATCCTGATCACTGTCTTCCCAATCAACTGGGCAGCCGGTGCTATTCTGCTGACCACCGCACCGCTGATCCCGCTGTTTATGGTGTTAGTCGGTATGGGTGCCGCTGATGCCAACCGCCGCAATTTCGTGGCGTTGGCACGGCTGAGCGGCAATTTCCTCGACCGCCTGCGTGGGCTGGACAGCTTGCGCCTGTTCAACCGAGCAGTTGCGGAAACGGCGCAGATCGCCAAGTCGTCGGAAGACTTCCGTAGCCGCACCATGGAGGTGCTACGCTTGGCCTTCCTGTCATCAGCGGTGCTGGAATTCTTCGCGTCGCTCTCCATCGCCGTGCTGGCGGTTTATTTTGGTTTCTCCTACCTTGGCGAGCTTAACTTCGGTAGCTACGGCCTTGGCGTCACGCTGTTTTCTGGTTTTTTTGTGTTGATGCTAGCACCAGAGTTCTTCCAACCGCTACGCGATCTCGGTACCTTCTACCACGCAAAAGCGCAAGCGGTGGGCGCAGCGGAGGCGTTGGAAACCTTTCTCAGTGCCGAGGGTGAGCAGATGGGCGGCGGCACGCAGACACTGGCGGCGGATACGCCGCTGGCATTGCAGGCATTCGATCTGGAGATCTTGTCACCCAACGGCGTGCGGCTGGCCGGCCCACTGAGCTTTACCCTGTATGCTGGTCAACGCGTGGCACTGGTCGGGTTGAGCGGCGCAGGTAAAAGCTCGCTGCTGAACCTGCTACTTGGCTTCCTGCCCTATCGTGGTTCCCTGACAGTAAACGGCATCGAACTGCGCGAGCTGGCCTGCGAAGACTGGCATCGGCAAGTAAGTTGGGTTGGGCAAAACCCACACTTGCCGGCGCAGACGCTGCGCGCCAATATCCTGCTAGGGCATCCGCAAGCCAGTGCAGCGCAACTGCTGCAAGCGGTAGAGCTGTCCTACGTCAGCGAATTGTTACCTCTCTTGCCCCAGGGACTGGAGACTGAGGTCGGCGACAACGCGCTTCGTTTGTCGGTCGGTCAGGCGCAACGTGTCGCGGTCGCCCGCGCGTTGATCGGCCCGCGCAGGCTACTGTTACTCGATGAGCCGGCCGCCAGCCTTGATGCCCACAGCGAACAGCGGGTAATGCAGGCGTTGAACGCCGCTTCGCATCAGCAAACCACCCTGCTGGTCACCCATCAGTTGGCAGATACCAAAGACTATGACCAGATTTGGGTGATGAACAGCGGACGTATCGTTCAGCAAGGTGATTACGCCACGCTCAGCACCCAGCCGGGGCTGTTCGCCAAGCTGAACGCCCATCGTTGCGGAGATCTATAATCATGCGCATTTTGCTGCCGTTCCTGGCGCTGTATCGCCGCCACAGCCTGCTGATCTGCCTGGGCATCCTGCTGGCGATCGTTACCCTGCTGGCTAGCATTGGACTGCTGGCGTTGTCCGGCTGGTTTCTGGCCGCCTCCGCGCTGGCCGGGCTGGCGGGGCTGTTTACTTTCAATTACATGCTACCGGCCGCCGGGGTGCGCGGGGCGGCGATTTTCCGTACCGCTGGGCGCTATGCCGAGCGGGTAGTCAGTCACGATGCCACCTTCCGCGTGCTGTCGCATCTGCGGGTGTTCACCTTCAACAAGATCTTGCCGTTGTCGCCGGGCGGTATCGCTCGCTTCCGTCAGGCCGAACTGCTTAACCGCCTGGTGGCGGACGTCGATACGCTGGATCACCTTTATCTACGCGTGATCTCGCCGTTGACCAGCGCAGCAGTGGTGATCCTGGTAGTAACCTACGGCCTGAGTTGGCTGGATCTTTCACTGGCACTGACGCTGGGCGGTATTTTGCTGTTGCTGCTGTTGCTGGTACCGCCGGCGTTTTATCACACTGGCAAACCGATAGGTGGTCAATTGACCGATCTGCGTGGTCAGTACCGCACCGAACTGACCGCTTGGCTACAAGGCCAGGCCGAACTGCGAATCTTCGGCGGCGTCAATGAGTTTCGTAACAGACTGAACGCCATCGAATATCATTGGCAGCGTTACCAATGGCAGCAAGCCTCGCTGGGCGGTATCGCACAGGCGTTGATGATCCTCGCCAGCGGCCTGACGGTGACGCTGCTACTGTGGCTGGCCGCCACCGGCATTGGCGGCAACAGCCAACCCGGTGCACTGATCGCACTGTTTGCCTTCGCTGCGTTGGCAGCGTTTGAAGTAATGATGCCGGTGGCCGGTGCCTTCCAGCACCTCGGCCAGGTCATCGCTTCAGCGATACGGGTCAAACAAATCATAGACCGTCGGCCAGAAGTCACCTTTCCTGCTATCGGCCCGGCTGCCAAAGACCAGGTGGCGCTGAGTCTACAACAGTTGACCTTCACCTATCCCGGCCAGCTGCTGCCGGTACTGCGCGGCGTAGCGCTGGAGGTAGCGGCTGGAGAACATATCGCGCTGCTTGGCCGCACCGGTTGTGGAAAATCCACGTTGTTGCAACTGTTGACCCGTGCCTGGGATGTCGATGGTGGAAAAATTCTGCTCAACGGCCAGCCATTGCAGGCGTATGATGAGGCTACGCTACGCCAGATGACCGCCGTGGTCAGCCAGCGGGTACATATCTTCAGTAATACGTTGCGGGAAAACCTGCTCCTCGCCGCACCTTCTGCCACTGATGAACGGCTGGGTGAGGTGCTCCAACTGGTCGGACTGACCAATCTGCTAGAGAGTGAAGGATTGCACGCCTGGCTGGGTGATGGGGGCCGCCAGCTTTCCGGCGGTGAACAACGCCGATTGGGTATCGCCCGCGCACTACTGCACTCGGCACCGCTGCTGCTGTTGGATGAACCGACCGAAGGGCTGGATGCCGAAACTGAACAGCAGATCCTGGCGCTGCTACGCCACCACTGTCAGGGCAAAACACTGATTCTGGTGACGCACCGCCTCTATGGGCTGGAGCAGTTTGACCGTATCTGCGTGATCGACAACGGTCAGGTTGTTGAACAAGGCACTCCTGCTGCCCTGATGGATCAACAGGGGCATTACACTCGTTTCCACCGGCGTATCAACGTAACGCCGTATAATGGGCTGTAGAGGACGTTGAGACCCTAATGCGCATTGTTAAGCTATCCTCGCAGTCACTGCTCTTTCCCTCCCCTGAGAGCGCACTGCGCGATCCTAACGGTCTGCTGGCAATTGGCGGTGACCTAACGGTGCCACGCTTGCGGGAAGCCTATGAACACGGCATCTTCCCTTGGTATTCGCCTGGGAAAGCGATTCTGTGGTGGTCACCCGATCCACGGGCGATATTGTTTCCAGCAGAGCGTCATCTCAGCCGCAGCCTGAAACGCTTTCTGCGCAGCAACCCGTTTTGCATCACCCTCAACCATGACTTTGCCGCAGTGATCGCTGCCTGCGCCCATCGGCCACATGAAAGCACCTGGATTGGTCCTGAGATGCTGCACGCCTATCTGCAATTGCATCTTCTCGGCTACGCCCATTCGGTGGAAGTCTGGCAGCAAGGCCAACTGGTCGGCGGTATGTACGGTGTGGCGCAGGGCGCGCTGTTCTGCGGCGAGTCGATGTTCAGCCATGTTAGCAATGCTTCCAAGTGTGCCCTGATGGCTTTTTGCCGGCATTTTGCTGCTTATGGCGGAGAATTGATTGACTGTCAGGTGCTTAACGCTCACACTGCTCAGCTTGGGGCAAGAGAAATCCCTCGACACCAATTTTTACAACAGCTCAGCGACCTTCAGCGCAAGCCGTTAGCGCCGGGATGCTGGCTATCGCAAGTCCTACCCCCACAGTAGGCTGCGCCGCCCTCTCCAACAAGCTAATTTGCGGAAACGGTGCAATGTCCACCAACACGCCTTTACATAATGTAGGTTTTTCGGCATTATCTTGCCGATTAAAAATTAAGGTTGTTAGACCTAGAGGATTAGATGGCCAAAGAAGACAATATTGAAATGCAAGGCACCGTACTTGATACGTTGCCAAACACCATGTTCCGTGTTGAATTGGAAAACGGGCACGTAGTAACCGCACATATCTCCGGTAAAATGCGTAAGAACTATATCCGCATCCTGACAGGCGACAAAGTTACTGTAGAGCTCACCCCGTACGACCTGAGCAAAGGGCGCATTGTCTTCCGAAGCCGTTGATCGGCGCATCGGTCGCCAGGCACTGGCAGCATTGAGGATGCCACCCTACCCCATAGCAATGTTCAACATCGCGTTTTAGGGGCGCAGGTAAAAGAGAGGGCTAACTCATTTTATTTGCGAATTTTCACCCATAAAAAAGCGATGCCGCAGCATCGCTTCTTCTTTACCGGCCCCGTAGTCTAAGAACCTATCCCAGTAGGCTCCTAGTGCATCGCCCCCTCAGCCGCCTTGCGCATCGACGCGCTGAGGAAGTGATAGGTCAGTTGTTTTTTGTCTTTATCCAGCTTGACTTTCACAGACCCCCCGTTCACCAGTGAGCCAAACAGCAGTTCGTTGGCTAGCGGTTTCTTCAGGTTTTCTTGCATCACACGTGCCATCGGGCGAGCGCCCATCGCACGGTCATAGCCTTTCACAGACAGCCAATCGCGCGCTTCATCGCTGACTTCCAGCGAAACGCCCTTCGCATCTAACTGTGCTTGCAGTTCAACGATGAACTTGTCAACCACCTGTTGGATCACCTCGCTAGACAAATGGTTAAACCAGATGATGTTGTCCAGACGATTGCGGAATTCCGGTGTAAACACTTTCTTGATCTCTTCCATCGCATCGGTACTATTGTCCTGCTGCACCAGACCAATCGATTTGCGTTCGGTTTCGCGTACCCCGGCGTTAGTCGTCATCACCAAGATCACATTGCGGAAGTCTGCCTTGCGGCCGTTGTTATCGGTCAGCGTGCCATTATCCATCACTTGCAGCAGCAAGTTGAATACGTCTGGGTGCGCCTTCTCGATTTCATCTAGCAGGACTACCGAGTGCGGATGCTTGAGTACCGCATCGGTTAGCAAGCCACCTTGATCATAACCGACATAGCCCGGAGGTGCGCCGATCAGGCGACTGACGGTATGACGCTCCATATATTCGGACATATCAAAACGCAGTAGCTGGATGTCCATCGCTTTGGCCAGTTGCATCGTCACCTCGGTTTTCCCGACCCCAGTCGGCCCAGCGAACAGGAACGACCCCACCGGCTGGCGATCGTGGCCTAGGCCAGCGCGGCTCATTTTAATCGCTTCAGTCAAGGCTTCTATCGCCTGATCTTGGCCGAACACCAACATTTTCAGACGGTCACTCAGGCTTCTCAGCACATCGCGATCGCTGGCAGACACAGTTTTTTCTGGAATACGTGCAATGCGCGCCACCACGGATTCGATGTCCGCCACGTTAATGGTTTTCTTGCGTTTACTGACCGGCATCAACCGGCTGCGAGCGCCCACTTCGTCGATCACATCGATCGCCTTATCTGGCAAATACCGATCATTGATGTATTTCACCGACAGTTCCACCGCAGCGCGGATCGCCTTGGCAGTGTAACGCACATCGTGGTGCGCCTCATATTTGGTTTTCAGCCCGTTGATGATCTGAATAGTCTCTTCTGGCGTTGGCTCAGTAATATCAATTTTCTGGAAGCGGCGTGCCAGCGCACGGTCTTTTTCGAAAATATTGCTGAACTCCTGATAGGTAGTCGAACCGACTACCCGGATCTTGCCGCTGGACAGCAGCGGCTTAATCAGGTTTGCAGCATCCACCTGACCGCCGGAAGCCGCACCAGCGCCGATGATGGCATGAATTTCGTCGATAAACAGGATACTATTCTGATCCTGTTCCAGTTGTTTTAGCAGCGCCTTGAAGCGTTTCTCGAAGTCACCACGGTATTTAGTGCCAGCCAGCAGCGAACCGATGTCCAGCGAGTGCAGTATACAGTCCTCCATCACTTCCGGCACATCGCCCTGCACGATACGCAAAGCCAGCCCTTCGGCGATAGCGGTTTTGCCTACGCCGGATTCACCCACCAACAGTGGATTGTTTTTACGGCGGCGGCATAACACCTGGATCGTGCGTTCCAGTTCTGGGTCACGACCAATCAGCGGATCAATACCACCCACGCGAGCCAACTGGTTGAGGTTGGTGGTGAAGTTTTCCATACGGTCTTCCCCTCCAGGCTGCTCTTCATTCACCGGATTTTCCGCATGGGGTGCTTGGCCTGGCTCGTCTTTGCGCATGCCATGTGAAATGAAATTCACGATATCAAGACGGCTTACATCATGTTTGCGCAACAGATAAGCCGCCTGCGACTCCTGCTCGCTGAAAATCGCCACCAGCACGTTGGCACCGGAAACTTCGCTGCGACCGGAAGATTGCACATGGAAAACCGCACGCTGCAACACGCGCTGGAAGCTGAGCGTTGGCTGAGTATCGCGCTCTTCTTCGCTAGCGGGCAGCTTCGGCGTAGTTTGTTCAATGAAGGCTCCCAGTTCCTGACGCAACGCGGCCAAATCCACCGTACATGCCCCAAGCGCTTCCCGCGCGGCAGGGTTGCTAAGTAGTGCCAACAACAGGTGCTCCACAGTCATAAACTCGTGTCTGTGCTCACGCGCCCTGGCGAAAGCCATGTTGAGACTAAGTTCTAGTTCTTGATTGAGCATAAGCACATCCCCAATAAATCGCCTTAATCAGGCTTTTTCCAGCGTACAAAGTAACGGGTACTCGTTTTCCCTTGCGTAGCAATTCACATGAATGACTTTAGTTTCCGCTACCTCGGCAGTAAAAACACCACAAATCGCCTTGCCATGATAGTGAACCCTAAGCATCAGTTGCGTTGCGCGTTCAATATCATAAAAAAAGAACTTTTGTAAAACGTCAATGACAAATTCCATTGGCGTGTAATCATCGTTGTTAAGTATAACTTTATACATAGATGGCGGTTTTAGCGCATCGATTTGTTTTTCTTCGGTTAAATGTTCAAAATTCAACCAATCATTATTATTACCCATCGCTGCTCTGCCTTGTTATATGGGAGCGAGTTTGGTTATTCAAAGTAGGAGATCGCCGCTATTTTATCATCTTTGTCATTATTTCGCCGCACTGTAGTCTGCACAAAAATCGCTGACAAATTTGTTACCAAACATGTTAATAACGTTATCTGCTTCAAACTTTGGTGAACCTCTCCCCACCGGCCAACACCGCCTCCTTGACGTAATGATCATTTACTCTAGAGTGTTATCTGGTGATCTTTTAACCACCTGAAACCTGTCTCTGCCAGGGCGGATTCAGTTATTCATCTTACTTATAATGGCGTTCAAGGGATGTAAAGTATGGAGATGGGTACCGTTAAATGGTTTAACAACGCCAAGGGATTTGGGTTTATTTGTCCTGAAAGCGGTGGTGAAGATGTTTTTGCTCATTACTCAACAATTAAGATGGATGGTTACAGAACGTTAAAGGCGGGCCAACAGGTCAGTTTTGATGTGTACCAAGGGCCAAAAGGGAACCATGCAAGCCTTATTGTGCCACTGGAAAACCAAGTACTGACTTAAGCGCCCTCCACAGAGTTGTTATGCAATGACACCCGGTAAAAATGCCAGCCCCTGTGTGGCTGGCATTTTTATTCATCTATTCGCGCGCCAAAGCATCGATCGGATTCAGCCGCGCAGCGTTGCGCGCTGGCAGATAGCCGAACACTACGCCGATGCCGGTTGAACAGACAAATGCACTCAGTAGCGCTGTCGGCGGGAAGCTGATCTGCCAGCCTGGTAACAGCAGTTGTACCAGCAGGCCAATGGCAAACGACAGCGTGATCCCAAGCGCACCACCCACTAAGCAAACCAATATCGCCTCGATCAGAAACTGCTGCAACACGTCTCCAGAACGAGCACCTACCGCCATGCGAATGCCGATCTCGCGCGTGCGCTCAGTAACCGACACCAGCATGATGTTCATCACCCCAATACCGCCTACCACCAAAGAAATCACCGCCACCAGTGTCAGGAACAGTTGCAGCGTGCGGGTGGTTTTCTCTGCGGCTTGCACAAAACTATCCATGTTATAGGTGAAGAAGTCTTTCTTGCCATGACGCAACGTCAGCAAGCGCGTTAACTGCTGCTCTACCTCATGGCTACTGTAACCGTCGCGGATGCGTACAGTGATCGAATCAAAATAGGTGTTACCCATCAGCCGGTTGGCCATGGTGCTGTAAGGCACCCAGATATTCAGCGTCTTACTGCTGCCAAACATTGACTGTTTCTGTTTGGCCACACCCACTACCGTTGCTGGCATGTTGCCCACCAGAATCACTTCCCCCACCACCTGTTTTTGATGCGGGAACAGACGACGCTGGGTATTGGCGTCGATTACCACCGTCTGCGACTGCGACTGCACCTGCATAACATCGATACCCGCCCCTTGGGTGAAGGTCATGCCATACACGCGGAAATACTGTTCGTTAACACCACTGACATTGGCTGCCACATCGACATTGCCTAACCGTAGCCGCGTACTACTGCCGATAGTCGGCGACAACACGCTGACATAGGGTTGCTCACGCAACGCGTCAAGATCCTCATATTTCAGCGACTGGCGAAAGGTGGGATTGTCGTCACCAAAGTCCTTGCCGGGATAGATATCAATCGTGTTGGTGCCGATGGATTTGATATCTGCCAGTACCCGCTGTTTGGCCGCATCGCCGATCACCAAGATTGATACCACCGAGGCAATACCGATGATAATGCCAAGCATGGTCAGTGCGGTGCGCATTTTGTTAGCCGTCATCGCCCGCCATGCCATGACCAGCGCCTCGCGCAAGCGCCCGACCATCTGCTGCCAAGACGGCACAATGGCGTCCAGCCCAAAAGATTTAACTTTCTGATTTCCCTTCTGATTATTACGTGAGTCGGCAATGATCTCACCATCACGAATTTCAATGATCCGTTCAGCCTGCTGTGCCACTGCCGGATCATGGGTGACGATAACCACCGTATGCCCCTGCGCGCGCAGTTGTTTGAGAATGTTCATCACCTCGTCGCCGGAATGACTATCAAGCGCGCCAGTCGGCTCATCCGCCAGGATCACCTGGCCGCCATTCATCAATGCGCGGGCAATGCTGACACGCTGTTGCTGACCACCAGAGAGCTGGCTTGGCCGATAACTGACGCGTTCGCCAAGCCCCAATCGCCGCAGCAACGCCTCTGCCCGCTCACGCCGTTCCGCTTTACCCAACCCTGCGTAGACCGCCGGCACCTCGACGTTGTGCGCCGCGCTCATGTGCGGCAACAGATGATAACGTTGGAAAATAAAACCGAAATGCTCACGGCGCAACTGGGCCAATGCATCGTCATTTAGCATCGCCACATCTTGCCCGGCCACCCGGTACACACCAGCGCTCGGTTTGTCCAAGCAGCCAAGAATGTTCATCAACGTCGATTTTCCGGAGCCGGAGGCCCCAATGATGGCCACCATTTCCCCTGACTCAATGCTCAGGCTAACATCTTTCAGTACATCCACCGTCTGATCGCCCGACTGATAGCTGCGTCGAATGCCGTTCAGTTGCAATAGCGCCGTCATCAGCTATCCCCCACACCGCTACGGCTGACGATCACTTCCTCTCCCAACTGTAAACCGCTGAGGATCTGTACATCAATATCATTGCGCAAGCCGATAGTCACTTCGCGTTTCTCCTCCTTACCCTGTTTCAGCACCGAAACAGGGTAACGGTTATCGGCAATCTGATCGCCCAGCGCCGTCAGCGGGATCACCTGCGCCTGTCTAACGCCCGCCAATTGAATATGCACTTGTGCCGTCATCTGTAGACGCAGCATTCCCGCTGGATTTGGCACCTCGAAACGCGCGTAGTAAAAGATGGCATTGTTGACTTTTTCCGGTGTCGGCTGGATATCTTTCAACACGCCGTTATAGCGCCGAGTAGGATCGCCTAGTACCGTAAACCACACCTTTTGACCAGGCTTGAGGTTGATGACATCAGCTTCCGACACCTGCGCCTTGACCAGCATGGTGCTGAGATCCGCTAGAGTCAGAATGTTCGGTGCCTGCTGCGCGGCGATCACCGTCTGGCCTTGCAAGGTGGTGATCTGCACCACGTCACCGTCCATCGGCGCTTCAATGCGGGTATAGGCCAGATTTATCTTGGCGGTATTCAGGCTGGCCTGATTTCTGGCGATCTGCGCGTTAATGGTGCCTACCTGCGCCTTTTTCACCGCCAACTGTGTTGTCGCCTGATCCAGATCCTGGCGCGAAACCACTTGCAATTTGGCCAATGCCTGGTTGCGCTGCAAGGTTACTGCTGCCAGTTGCTGTTCCGCCTGCGCTTGTAGCAGTTGAGCACGCAACTCACGCAGCGTTGCCTCACCTTCTCGGATGCTGTTTTGCGCTTGCTGCGAATCGATCACCCCTAGCAACTGCCCTTTCTTCACCTTGTCGCCGATCTCGACATACAGTTTTTCCAACTGCCCACTGACCTGCGCGCCAACGTCAACCTTGCGCACCGCATCAAGTTGACCAGTTGCCAACACGTTTTGTTGCAGGTCACGTTTAACCACCTTCACCGTATTAAAATCGGTCATTGGCGGTTGGCGAAAATGCCAGAACGCCACGGCGGTTATGACCGTGATAATCACCAAGATTATCGTCCTGCGCCTATATCTTTTAAAGCACGTCAAAATGGGTTCCTGCCTGTTCTTGTGGATATTAACCGCCTTATGGACGGCGGAAGTAAATTATCATGCAGCGTGCGAAATCACTAAACTTTAGGCGCTGTCTGGTCATTGTCCATGAGCGACGCTGGCAGTCATTTGAATACGCAGCAAGGCACGGGCCGTGAGGGGCGGTGGGCCAAATACCCGATTCGTCACCGAGGAGCGCGTTCAAATGGCTCCACCAAAAGGCCGTAATCCGCGTTGCCGGGCTTGGACATAGGCCGTCACCCCACGGGCTTTTGGGTCTGCGACGCCGCCACGCTCAATCACCGGACACAGCCTAGCTCAACACGTCGCGGCTTGTGGCAATACCTTAGGTTACCCTTCAATATTGAACTCCCGTTTAGTGAAATCTGATAACATAGCGCTATTTGACATAGTCCAGGATTTCATCATGCCGCAGCACAGCCCGCTCCCCGTATCTACCCAGCCGCTTAATGGTCAGCAACTGATGACAGCACTGATTAAGGGAGAAAAGATACCGAGCAAGGCTTGGAAAAAAACCTCATTTCGCCTGAAATTTCTCAGCCGATCAATACTGAACTGGCACACCACCCGCGGGCTACTCAGCATCCTGGCTTCCAACCCGTTGCTGGACGAGATCCTGAGCGCACAGCCGAATCTGCCGTGCAAGCTGCATCGGCCCTACCTGGCAGCGAACATGAACAAGAGCGCATGCCTGTCCGCACTCAGCGATCATTATGATCTGATCATCCAACGCATGCCGCTGAAGATGCGTCTAGGCCACCTGAGCCAGCAGCCGTTTGTGCTGTCCTGCGCGCAGGACAAAAACGGCGCACCAATAACGCTGGAGCTGGCAGCGTTCGACAAGCTTAATAAGGAAGGGGAAGCGACCCTGTTACTGCGCAACGCCAATGGCATTATGCTGGCGGAAATCACTTTCGCGCTGATGCATTACCAGCAACAGCCAACACTGTTTATCGGTGGCCTGCAAGGTGCAAACCATGGAGTGCCGCATGCTGAGATCCAGCAAACCACCAAAGAATGCCATGGGCTATTCCCGAAACGTTTGGTACTAGAAGGGATTTGCATGCTGGCGCACCATCTGGGCATCTGTCAGATTGTGGCGGTCGGCAACGCCACTCATATCTATCAGAACTGGCGTTATCATAGTAAAAAGAAAGATCAGCTACACGCGGATTATGATCAATTTTGGCTCTCAATGGGCGGCAAACCGCTCGATGACGGTTATTTCCTGCTGCCAGCACGCATCGCCCGCAAACCGATTGATGAAGTCGTCAGCAAGAAACGCGCTGAATACCGCCGCCGTTACCAACTACTGGATGAGTTAGAGCAAGGGGTGGCTAAGCACTTCAGCACTCAGCAGGCATTGGTGGAAGCATAATCGGCGCGGGCACTCGCCAGCTAAATCCCGCGCAAGAACAGTTTTTTCAACTAAGCGACACTGACATCTGTATCCCATTCGCCAGCCTACGTTGCCACCTCGACCGCCAGATCGGGGCTCGAAGCACGGAGTGGCGCTTTCAGGATCACCATACACATCGGCATATTGGCGTTGGTCAGCACCAACGCCACCCGCAGCATGGTCAAAAAAACCCTTGCAGGTTAAGCAATCCAACATCGAATTTGCCACTTTACTCCAGTCCTGCTTTTGGTTAGCTTGTGCTCCTCGTCGGATATCCCCGCCCCCAAAAAAGGACGTAAGCTGCACCATGTATTCAGGACTGCTGATGATTTTGTTACCGCTGATTGCCGGTTACCTCATCCCCTTACACCGCCGCCAACAGCTACAACTCATTAATCGATTGTTAAGCTTGATGATATACGTGATCCTGTTTTTTATGGGTATCAGCCTGGCGTTTATAGCAGATATCAGCAGCAACCTGCTGCTGATACTCCAGTACACGGCGGTATTTTCACTATGTATCCTCGGCGCTAACCTGTTGCTACTGGCACTGCTGGAACGCCACATGCAGTGGCATAACACGCATAAGCAGGAGAATCTGCCCTCGCGCCTGCATATGGCACTGGAGCCGCTCAAGCTGTGCGGCATGGTGCTGAGCGGTTTCCTGCTCGGTCTGACACAGTGGCAATGGCTGCCATTCGCCAGTAAGGGCAGTGAATACGCGCTGATTATCCTGCTGCTGTTGGTTGGCATCCAACTACGCAGCAGTGGCATGACGTTGCGTCAGATCCTGTTGAATCGCCGAGGCACCATAGTGGCAGGGGTGGTGACCCTCGCCTCACTGGCGGGTGGCGCACTAGCAGCGCAACTGATGAAGCTACCACTGAAGGTAGGGCTGGCGATGGCTTCCGGCTTCGGCTGGTACTCGCTATCCGGCATATTAATCACCGATGCCTACGGCCCAGTGTTGGGCAGTGTAGCTTTCTTCAACGATCTAGCCCGCGAGTTGGTGGCGATTATGTTGATCCCTACGCTGGTGCGCCACAGTAGCTGTTCGGCTCTCGGCCTGTGCGGCGCCACCTCTATGGACATTACCCTGCCAATGCTGCGACGCAGCGGCGGTCTGGAAATGGTTCCCCCCGCCATCGTGCATGGCTTTCTGCTGAGCTTGCTGGCACCCGTACTAATAGTCTTGTTCTCTTGAAAAGTACGACAGGAGTCGAACATGATTTTGATATACCCTAAATAATTCGAGTGACAGAAAAGCGACAACGCAGTCGGGAACCGATTTAAACAGCACATGCGCTGGGCCGCTGGCTGAACCTCAGGGATGAGGTTCATTAATCACCAGGCGCTGACACCGTTAAGTGACTGGGGTGAGCGAGGAAAGCTAACGCCTAGGCAACTTGAAATATGACGGGTATAGCTTTATGCCACGTGCTTTGCTCCACTCTGACCAACCTCAATGCCGAACATAAAATGCGTTTAAACCTTGAATTTAATCTGACTTTTACCGTAGAAGGCGGCGTATCAACTGACTATACGAGCGGAACTAGCCGCAAGTCACTTGTTTACCGCCCGGAAATCCTGAGCGCATTGCTTGATCCACCGCGCGATAAAAAAGCCGCAATCCGTGAGATAAATGGACACGGTGCGGCTTTTTAGATACTGCAAAGGAATTACAGATTATCAGTCGTAAGCAACCCGACGCTTACGGGCAAGTATAGCTTCAAGTGCTCTTTCAACCTCAGGAATGGACAGCTTAAGCGCATTAGCCACATCCGGTGCTGGTGACTTGTTCTTGCCATCAATATAGATATTGTTAATGACGTTAATTCCGCCGCCTGCGCCTGCTGGTGAATGAGAGTCCCGGCCTCTGGGTAAGGTAAGGTCGCCGCTCATATAGCGTTCTAGCACGGGGGGTACTTTTGGTACATCGGGCACCATAATCTCAGCCAGCCGCGAGGAGGCTTTCAGCGCCAGCGATGCAGACTGACCAATACCAATCGCCGCCCCTTCTGCAATATTCGACCCGAAGCCCATAAATACACGGCTTGGCGAGTGTATCCCCAGCTTTTCCTTGAACCAGCCGCCGACGCTGTCGCCCATTTCGGTGACGGTATTCTTGAGCGACTCCCACTTGTTTTTGATACCGTTCACCAGTCCGTCAATCAGATGACCGCCAAACTCCGTAAACTGGCCGGGAAGGTCGATGTTAAACCACTTCATGACTCCCGCAAACGCCTTGTAGAACAGCCCCAGCGGCGACCAGTTGAGGATTAGCTTACTGACACCGAGAACCCCGCCGTTAAAAGCCGTTTTGACTTCCTCCCATCTATGTGAGAACCAACGGCTTATCACGCCCCAGTTGCGGTAAATAAGGTATGCGCCTCCGGCAATGACGGTTATCGCAATGCCTATGGGATTCATCAGCAGCGCCCGACCAAACCAGAGAAACGCTTTTGCGACGACCATTACGCCCCTGAACAGACCGCCCGCCAGCACTTTACCCAGCATTCCGGCTCCTTTCGCCACGGTACTGAATCCGGTCGCCAGCCAGCGCAGCTTGCCGCCGTCGCTGAGGGCTGTTTTGAGTAACAGTCAGTTAGTGCGCAGCAGTACGGCGTTTTTCCACAACCCGGCGAACGGCGATACCAGCAGGTTAAGACCGAGTTTCAAGCCGACAGTGGCGATTTTCAGCCCCAGCAGTGCGCCCACGGTTTTTGCCACACCCTGCACAATGCCGGGGTGCTGTGCTATCCATTGCCCGGTGGAATGAATCACCGGAATCAGCTGCTGTGTCATGGACACAAACGAGGGTGATAGCTGACTGCCGAGGGTAATGGACAGTTCGCGGGTGCTGACCATCAGCGCTTTGGTCGCTTCCAGCGGCGATTTAAGCCGCTCCGTGTAGGACGAGGCCAGCAGGTCTTTATCCGCTGCCTTAAGTGCGCCAGCCCTGATTTCACGGTACTTGTCCATGTTGGCGAGCATCGGACGGACAAACGCCATGACCTGCATATCAGCGAACATCTCACCCAGCCCGAAATTCTTCGCCAGTTCCTGTAGCGCAAGGTCGCGGGAGTTATCGTCTTTGATTTTCATCGCTTTCTTGAAGCCAGCCAGCGCTTCCGGGCTTTTGGCCTCCAGATACCTGCCCATGACGCTTATCATGCCCTCAATGGGCGAGACGCCAGCAGATTTATAAGCCATCAGTGAACCCTGAAGGTCAATCCCGATATCGGCAAACTGTTTCTGCGTGTCGCGGGCAAAAATCTTGGTGAGGAAGTTACGGAAGTTGTTGCCAGCCTCGTCAGATGACCCGGCACTAATTCGGGCAATCTGTAAACTCGCTCCGATTTCCGCCATCGCCTCTTTACCTTCGGCAATACCGCGCATCATCGGGGCAAGAGATGGCATCCATTTCACTTGGTCAGGGATTTCAAAAGACCCCTGGTCGCCTGCAAAGGCCATGATGTTCTGTACTTTGGCAAACTCTTTAGCACTGCCATCCATTGAGTTTTTCCAGACGGCGGCAACCTTTGCCCATTCCGTCCCGGTGGTGCGGGTGGCAGTGGCGGCGCGGGCTATATTGGGCATGAAGCTGCCAATTTCGGACAGGCTGTCGATATTGTCACTGATAAGCGAGCCTACGGCGTCCTGTAAGTCGCTCTGGTACTGGTTGTACTTGAGCGACCAGCCCCGAATTTGCTGACCCAGACTGGCGCGGGTTTTATCGTCATATCTCGCCGTGATTGACATATCAATCATCTTGTCGTCGAACGTAGCCGACTGCTGGATCGCCGGGGAAACGAGGCTGTAAGCGGCTTTGGCCTGTGCCCACGTCTCAATTCCCTGTCCATAAAGCACCATCCGGTTAGCTCTCAGGGCATCGGTTGTGGCAGACGCTGCTGACAGGCGGGACTGCTGGCGGTTTAGTTGCTCCAGCGTTCTGCCTACCCGTTGCAGGTCATTGTTCAGGCGTGAGGCCACGCCAGAACCTACCTGACCATAACGCTGCATGGCGCGTGACAGGCTGCTTTGCTGCTCCGTCAGTCGGCGTGATGTGTCGCCGAGAGAATCCAGCGCCCGCCGTGTACCGCTGACGGCGGAACGGAAGCTACTCCCGACAATACCGCCAATCCTCACACCAACAGAAAAGTTATTGCTCATGGTTCATTCCGGTAGTGAGTGGTTCGGTGGGCGTCATTCGGTCAGGGACAGGCCGCTGATTCCGGTGATCCCGGCTATCTCTTCGCTGATGGCTGCCAGTTCGCTTTCAAGCCCGGCGCGTTCACTGACCAGCGCCGCCACGGTCTTACGGCGATCTGCCAGTGACGGAAGTTTGTCATTACCCCACGCCACGCTTTTATCTTTCTTAAGCGCTTCGGTCAGTCGGGTGGCGACCACATCGGGGAAGAAAAAGCAGAGCTTGCGCATTACCGCCATCCCGGTATCAGCCGGGGAGACATTTCCCCCCAGCCCCACCAGACGGAACAGACCGGAAATATCACCGTTCTCATTTTCCAGATTTCCCCAGCGTTCGACGTTCCCTTCACTACCGGAACCGTTGCAAAGAGCACGCTTGAATGACTGATATTCTTCCTGCCCGAATCGTTCAATATATTCAGGAATAAAGGAACAGTAATCATTAAGCGATAACGGCATATCCTGTAATGCGGTTATTTCGCCGTTAATTTCACCAATTCGGCGGGAGAGCTTTTCTTTCTGCTCATTCAGGGAGGCAAGGTTATTTTTAACGGCGTTCAGTGCTTCAGTGAGGGAAATAACAGGTTTCATTTTAATAGCTCCAGATAAAAGGCGTGGTGAGGGTGAGTGCTTCGGAATAGGAGACGTTGCAGGCTTCGCTTACACTTTTGATTAAAAGGTGCTGTGCTGCCCTCTGGCTGTCGGCTATGCCGTCGAACTCTGAGAAATAAACGTGTGACTTTTTCTTTCTTACGTTCATCGGCAATAATTTTATAAATCCACTGAACAGAATGACCGTACTTTTTTGATAATTCGCGATGAGATACTCCCTGATAAAAATCAGAAAGTATTTGCGCATTTCTGTCATGAAAATTTCTTGTTGCCCTGTTCGTTATATAGAAATTATTTCCCATAAATAACTTTCACAGGTGTTCAGTAATCTCAGTGGAAAGTTGCTTAGCCTGAACAGATAGAAATGGGAATGCACCCAGTACACCTTCAATAGTTGCTGCAACCTCATTAAGAAGGCGAATAGCTTTAGCTGCATTGTCAAAATTTTTTGGCATATATAAGTTACAACCGCCGCTGAGGGGACTGTCTCTTTCTACGATCTATATGGGGCAGAGTTGCGTCGAAGTGCGGAACTAAAATCCGTTTCACTGGATGGTATGAGGCTCACAGATGCCTGCTGAGGCTTAAATAAGCTAATGAAGTTTGCATCATCTGTTCCAAGTTAGTACACTTATCCCAGTTAGTGGATGCGTGACGCGCTCAGGTTGAGGCTCATTACCTTGAACAGAGATTCATCACCTTAAGCACCCAAAGAAAAAAGCCTGACCTCACCAGTTGGGCTTTTTTTTGTCCGTTATTTACTCCAGTTCTTTGATTACACTGCTGATGCCCTTATAATCACGGCGTTAGTGGGTGTCGCGTTCTGACACAACGCAGGCATGTGAAACGTGTTCAAGCCCTGGCTGGATTACGGGTGGTGCCGCTCCAGTGCCTCAACCTGAGCGCGTCACGCATCCACTAACAATGCAACACCGTTAACCAGGCAGTGGAAGGGCTTTAACGATGATGCCGCGCTCCTGTAGTGGAGCAAACGGATGAAAGGATTTCTTCAAATCGCTGTCATCGCTCTTAAGGCGATTGTTGCCTTTATCGAGCTGATTCTGGCCTGCTTACCGTAAGCAACCGGGAAACGTAAGTAAGGCCACCGGCTCACCCCCGGTGGCCTTTAACATTTCTGAGTCTGCGTCACCGCCCAAGCTGTTGCGGTAAGGCTGGATTTAAGGTGGCACTGACGGCTTAAATTCCTGCGATATTTTGGCATGTCGTTATGATTAAAGCGCATTAGAAACAAATTTCACCGTTCTGATTAATCATGTTTACCGGACTATTCAAAGCAAGGTAAATCTCAATATGGCACGACCTCAGACGGTTAATCAGTTACCCGACTCTATCAAGAAGAAACTGAATAAAAAGCTGACCGAAAGTTCATTCAGCGGTTACGTTCAGCTTACTGAGTGGTTAAACTCGTTGGGATACCCGGTTTCAAAATCATCAGTGCATCGCTATGCTGAACGTCGCCGCCTGTCACTTATTGCAGGGAACGATGCTCCCGGCGCAACAGCTAACATTGTTGATACGAAACTTCGCTGTCTGGAGATTGCCTCGCTCTGTTTAAAAACGGACGAAAAGCTGCCAGCAGATGAAGTAACAAAATGTGCTGAGAATTTGATGGGGTAGCTTTACGACCAGAAATAATTGACTGCGCGGGAGGCTTGCCCTCCCGTTACGTATACGGAAACTCTTTTACAAAGCCATCCAACCTTTTCCCGGATTTTCCCATAATTATCTCAAGGGAAACCCTGTATTTATCTCACGTCTAATCAATTGCTGTGGAAGGATCGATACGCTCTACTATATATTCAGTGATGCAAGGGTACGCAGTACGGATACAAGGCCAAACAACGCTTAACGCTTTTATACTGTAAGAACCTGTCCCATTAGGCTATTTTATTTGCCATTTGGGGCTTGGGCAGTGCTCACCCTCCTCACGTACTCCCTGTACGCGCCGGTTGTTGCGCACTGTCCGTGTGCAAATGGGCGACAACAATATACGCCTACGGGGATAGGCTCTAAGCTATCGGCCTTAATGGTAGAGACTTTTAGATAAGGTAATAAGATGAAAACAAAAATTATTGCGGCTATTTTTCCCTTGGCGCTGCTGCTGAGTGCCTGCACCCACGTTGAACCAGCGTTCAACGATGTAGGTACCCGCAGCGGCGGCTGTGTAGCAGGCGGCCCTGATACAGTTGCACAAAAGTTCTATCACCTGCGTATCCAACAGGGCGCGAGCACCACTTTGCCGAACACTAGCCATCTGGCTCAGTTACAGCCTTACCTGAGCAAAATGCTGTATCAAGATCTGGTCAGCGTCAGTCAAAACCCCAGCAAGCAAGCGGTAATCGGCGATCTCTTCTCCGGCAATGTTCAAGGACCGAGCAGCGCATCCGTTGCCAGCGCGTCTACCATTCCTAATACCGATGCGAAAAATGTTCCGCTGCGCGTAGCATTGAGTTACCAGAACAACGGCGGCAGCGCAGTCAACTGGCAAGATGAAGTGCTGATGGTGCGTGAAGGTACCTGCTGGGTGGTGGACGATATTCGCTATTTGAACGTGCCAGCACATGCCACTAGCGGCAGTCTGCGTCAGGTACTGGAAAACCAGTAGCCTCTCTCTGCATACCGGCATCATGCTTGGTGCCGGCAATATGCCATGGTCTTGATGACAGTCAGATTTCAGTCAACTCAAGAAATTTCGCGGCTCAATATACAACCTGGCACCACCAACGTCCACTCCGTCCCTGAATCGCAATTCTTACATTAGGTTTAGAGCCTATCCCCATAGGTTCTCATTGCTCGCTGCATCGCCATAAATTTTAACGCATAGATATTGCATAAATATTCTTTTGAAGTTACCATTTGACATCAATTTCTATTCGATTCTTATGCATGAGCATTCAACTTAACGCTATCAACTGTTATTACGGCACTCATCAGGCACTGTTTGACATTACGCTGAATTGTTCAGCGGGAGAAACGTTGGTACTGCTTGGCCCAAGTGGTGCTGGGAAAAGCTCATTGTTGCGAGTATTGAACCTGCTAGAAATGCCACGTTCGGGTCAGTTGCAGATCGCCGGTAATCAGTTTGACTTTATGCAGGTGCCAAGTGAAAAATCCATCCGCGTGCTACGCCAGAACGTCGGCATGGTATTCCAGCAATACAACCTATGGCCTCACCTTACGGTGGTGCAAAATTTGATCGAGGCACCCTGCCGCGTGCTGGGCCTGACCAAGGCTAAGGCGATGGAACGCGCCGACAAGCTGTTGCAGCGTCTGCGTCTGACCGATTTCGCCGATCGTTTCCCACTTCACTTATCCGGTGGCCAACAGCAACGCGTAGCGATCGCCAGAGCGCTGATGATGGAGCCGCAGGTGCTGCTGTTTGATGAGCCGACTGCAGCGTTAGATCCAGAGATCACCGCCCAGATCGTCAGCATCATCCAAGAACTGGCCGATACTGGCATCACTCAGGTTATCGTCACCCATGAGGTGGAGGTAGCGCGTAAGACCGCCAGCCATATGGTGTATATGGAAAATGGCCGCGTGGTGGAGCAGGGCGACAACAGCCACTTTACACGGCCGCAGACTACCGAGTTTGCCAATTATTTATCACACTAACAATTTAATCTTCTGTATTTGGGGAGTTTGCGATGAAAAAGTACCTAATCGCCGCCGTTCTGGCAGGCATCAGCGTTTCCGCCTCCGCAGTTGAAACTATTCGTTTCGCGACCGAAGCCTCTTATCCTCCATTTGAATTTATTGACGCCAGCAACAAGATACAGGGTTTTGACATTGATGTAGCCAAAGTACTGTGTCAAGAAATGCAGGCCGAGTGTACCTTCACCAATCAAGCTTTCGATAGCCTGATCCCAGGCCTGAAGTTCAGGCGCTTTGATGCAGTAATGGCCGGTGTGGACATTACACCAGAGCGTGAAAAGCAGGTGCTGTTCACCAAGCCGTACTTTAGCAACTCGGCGCTATTTATCGCCTTGAAAGGCAGCTTGGCCGATGGTGCAGCGCTGAAAGGCAAGAAAGTCGGCGTGCAAAATGGCACCACTCACCAGAAATATCTGGCCGACAAACATCCAGAAATCACCACCGTACCCTATGACAGCTACCAGAATGCCATTCTGGATCTGAAAAACGGCCGTGTGGACGCGGTATTCGGCGATACGGCGGTGGTTAACGAATGGCTGAAGCAGAATGCGGGGCTGGCAGCAGTGGGCGATAAGGTTACTGATAAAGACTATTTTGGCACCGGCCTGGGTATTGCGCTAGGTCAGAAAAATACCGAGTTGCAAGGCAAGTTCAACGCCGCTCTGGACAAGATCAAACAGAATGGTACCTATGCAGCCCTCTACAAAAAATGGTTCCAGCAGTAATCCGCCGCGATGAATGACATTCAACCTCTAGCAAACGCCGCTGCCATGACCCTCGGCCTTGCTATTTTTGCCCTGATCCTTGGGCTTATTCTGGCGATGCTGTTTGCCGTTTGGGAATCGTCTCGCTGGAAGCTGGTCAGTGGGTTTGGTACCGTTTGGATGACCTTGGTGCGCGGTCTGCCAGAAATTCTGGTGGTACTGCTTATCTATTTTGGTTCGTCGCAGCTGCTGTTGATACTGTCGGATGGTTTCACCCTCAATTTAGGTCTGTGCCAATTACCGATCCAACTGACGACCGA
The DNA here is from genome assembly GCF_000821185.2 of Serratia symbiotica. Lineage (NCBI taxonomy): Bacteria > Pseudomonadati > Pseudomonadota > Gammaproteobacteria > Enterobacterales > Yersiniaceae > Serratia > Serratia symbiotica. The sequence goes on from NZ_CP050855.1 coordinate 2,119,509, forward strand.
TAACCTCGAAATCAGCCCGTTCCTGTGCGGTGTGATCGCCTTGGCTCTGCTTTATTCCGCTTACGCGTCGCAGACGCTACGTGGTGCACTCAAGGCGGTACCACAGGGGCAGTGGGAGTCCGGCCAGGCGTTGGGCATCAGTAAGATAGTAGTCTTCTTCCGCTTGATCATGCCTCAGATGTGGCGTCATGCACTGCCCGGCCTCGGCAACCAGTGGCTAGTGCTGTTGAAAGATACCGCGCTGGTTTCCTTAATCAGCGTAAACGATTTGATGTTGCAGACTAAGAGTATTGCGGTTCGTACCCAGGAGCCTTTTACCTGGTATATGATTGCGGCGGCTATCTACCTGTTGGTCACTCTGCTCAGCCAGTACATTATTAAACGCATCGAGCTACACACCACGCGCTTTGAGCGGGGAGCAACCTGATGCTTGAATACTTGCCGGATATCATTAAAGGTCTGCACAGCAGCCTAACGCTGACCCTTGCCGCATTGATCGTGGCGCTGGTGCTATCGCTGCTGCTGACAGTGATCCTGACGCTGAAAACGCCACTCCTGACGCCACTGGTCAAAATCTACATCACGCTGTTTACCGGCACGCCGTTGCTGGTACAGATCTTCTTAATCTACTATGGCCCAGGCCAGTTCCCAGCGATGCGCGAATATCCTTGGCTGTGGAACCTGCTATCGCAGCCATGGTTATGCGCGATGATCGCGCTGGCATTGAACAGCGCGGCCTATACCAGCCAACTGTTCTACGGCGCGGTGCGGGCGATCCCTAGCGGTCAGTGGCAGTCCTGCGAGGCATTGGGCATGTCGCGCCAACAAACGCTGCGTATTCTGCTGCCGTTCGCTTTCAAGCGCGCGCTATCATCCTACTCTAACGAAGTTGTGCTGGTGTTCAAAAGCACTTCTTTGGCCTACACCATTACGCTGATGGAAGTGATGGGCTACAGCCAATTGATTTACGGCCGCACCTACGATGTGAAGGTATTTGCCGCCGCTGGCCTAGTCTACCTGTGCGTCAATGGCTTGTTGACGCTACTGATGCGCTTGGTTGAGCGCCGAGCGCTGATGTTCGAACGCCGTCACTAAGCGTTCCCCTCATAGCCCCGCTTAATTACGGGGCGTTTCATTTATTGCCTATCAATTCACTCAGCGGCATGGTTATCGCCAAGGGCCAATGCACTTTCACCAATCAGGCGTTCGACGGCCTGATCGCTGTGCTGAAGTTAAAAAAAGACGACACGCTGATCTCTGGGATGGACATCACACCGGAACGCAGCAAGCAGGTTTCCTTCACCCAACCGTACTACGCCAGCTCGCTGGCGGATCTGGCAAGCAAAAAGCTCAGCATGGAGAACGGCACTACCCACCAGAAGTACATACAAGACGCGCCCTCAGAGATTAACATCGTCTCCTTCAATAGCTATCATAACGCCATCCTTGAGCTAAAAAATGGCCGCATTGATGGCGTGTTCGGCAATACTGCCGTGGTCAATGAGTGACTGAAAAACAATCCTGATCTAACGCCAGTCGGCGCACAGGTGACCGATGCACGATATTCCGGTACCGGGTTGGGCATTGCAGTTCGCCTGGATAATCAGGCATTGCAGGCTAAGCTGAACAGCGCGCTGGACGCCATCAAGGCCGACCGTACCTACAAAACCATCAGCGACATGTGGTTCCCGCAATAAGGTATTAACAAGATCCGTTATCTACTGACCAAATTTGATCAAAGACTCACCCACAGCCTGACCACTGCTATAAATGGCCGGAATAACGGGTCGGGGTACCGCAGGGGTCAATGTAGTACTGGCTGACACTCGACCCCAGAGGAGCTTTCTTCTTCGTCGCTGATATACAGCAGATCGTTCTCCCGCGCTTCGAGGATCACCATTGAAATCTGCTCTTCACCCTGTTGCATAAAGTGGGTGAACTGCTCCAACGTTACTCCCACAGCGATGCTCAGCGACTGGCAAACGATCAGCTTCGGCAGATTGTCATCCTGAATATCGACAAACGCCTTGACGGTCAGTGAACTGGCGTTGATCAGGCTTAGATTAGCCACCAGCGGGATCAGCGTAGTCGGCTTGACCTCAGCCAACGCCGAGAACAGGATCACATTGTCCACCAGATCGACTTTAGCATCGAACACACCGTCGAAGTTTTGCATGTGCGGCAAGTGCAGCGCCTGGCAGGAATTGCACTCAAAAAAAGAAATGCCTGATTGATCCAACCAGCGCCGCAACAGCGCCAAATCAGGAACAATGAGTGAATCCATATAACCTGCCTCACAACATTCAAAACGCGAAAAGGCGCATAGCTTACGGAATATTCAGCCGATGCGCCACGATCAATACTGCCTAATTTGTTAATAAGGATCATTATCGGCGAGAAAAGAGCACAACGCTGACATTTCGTCGATATCATCCCCCCATAGATCGCTGCCTTGCCGCGCTGGTTCAACACTGATGCATCCTAGGCCCCTTTTCCGCTGGTAACCTCATCGTCATGACATGGAAGATCATGCGACCTGCTGCGATACCAGCCCCAGCAGGCTATCGACGATACAAATCGGATTAACAGGTCATTCCTGCTTTTTTTTCACTGGTTCAACAGGCATAGTGAGCGCCATTAACGCAGGTCGTGCGCAGGCTAGGGGCTAATTTGGACAGTCAGAATGTCGCTACGATAGCGAATAATTAATTGAATATCAAACCAACAGCCTATCCCAATAGGCGTACATTGTTGCAGCCAGTTTGGATACAGACAGTGCGCTATAACTGGCACGTACATGAAGTACATGAGGATAGTGAGCACTGCCCAAGCACAAAATGGCAAATAAAATAGCCTAATGGAATAGGTTCCTAAGGAGCGTTGTATGTTTGCAGTAATCTTCGGGCGTCCGGGCTGCCCGTATTGTGTCCGTGCTAAACAATTGGCGGAAAAATTGACGGAAGAACGTGACGATTTCAACTTCCGTTACGTTGACATTCATGCGGAAGGCATCACCAAAGCCGATCTGGAAAAAACTGTCGGCAAACCGATTGAAACTGTGCCACAGATCTTCCTGGATGAAAAACACATTGGCGGTTGCACAGATTTTGAAACCTACGCCAAAGAAAACCTAGATCTGTATCAATAACACAGCAAAAAGCACTTACGGGCTGAGGGATCTCCAGAAAAAAGACAGGCATAGTGAAGAAATCAAATCGATAATAACCTGAAATAAATGGATTTATTTCAAACTCTGTCTACATATTGACTACACTTCGATACAAAAAAGCCGGGCACATCGCCCGGCACCTCAAAAAAAAACATCATTCAAAGGGCCGCGAAAAGCGTTTTACCTGAATGTGCCCCCGTACTTACTGGATATTGGGGGGCATTTTAGTAGTGGTCAGAGAGCTAAATTAAGCTGGTCTCTGCCATAGTGGGACGCTGGGAAGGCATCGCGAGGAATGAAATCGGGCGGTAACGGGGCTGTGCCTGCACGCTTTGTTACTTCCCTTTCCACGCTATTTAGCGTGGTGAATGACCGGCTACACTCCAGATTCTGGCACTGGTGATATTGCCGGATTGTCATATCGGTAATTTTACGGCTGGTACGGGTGCGGGCCATTGCCCCGCAAAAAGGACATCTGAACATAATGATGGCTCCCCTGTGGGAGTTGAACTCCATTTCATTTTATTCAGTTTCCGCTATCCAGTCAGGTATTTTTGCTTCCAGCTCCAGCCGGGTGGTAAAACCGCTGTCGTCTATGACGTGTTCAGCACGCGCAATGATCCAGTCCTGATTATCTATTTCATCCTTAAAACCGCTAACCGTAACGTGCATTTCTGGATAAAGCTCAGCGCGGCCACGCGCCAAGGTGATCGAAAACTCTGCTGCGCCACGCTGAAGCTGTTGCCACTTTGCCGCTGCCGCACGTTTCGCCGCCTCTTCATTCTGGTAAGTTTTGCGCAGCACATAGACGTTACCGTCCGCGCCCTCCATGTAATCGCCCTCACGGCAGCTGCTCTTCTCTTTTTTGGGCTTTGCAGGCTTGCGGCGCTTAACGCTGACCTTTTTCTTTTTGCCAAAATTCAGATCTAGCCAGTAAGCCCGAACGCCGGTATACGCATCCCGATCGGCGATACGGAAGCGGTGCCGGTCGCCACTTGTGCGGTCAATACTGGCAGAGGGGAGCGCCCTACCGTCAGCGGTCACACCGCCACCCGGCAGGATAAACAGCAGACTACCGTTCTTGACGGTGGCAATTGCACCCAGCATGTCCGCCATGCGGGTCAGGAAAGACATATCGCTTTCCTGCGTCTGGTCGGCGTGGTCAATCTCAATATCCATGAGCATTTCACTGATCTGCGCTTTCAGTCCGTAGCGATGTGCAATGGCCGACACGACGCGCTCAACGGTCACGTCATGCCATGAGACTTCGCGCTTTACGTTGAACTCTTCACGAAAATCAGCACTGCGGGCAGTAATGCCAATGGTATCTGCCGGGCCTTCGTGGGATACCTCATCAACCGTATACAACCCCTTATAAATCAGCGGCTCACCCAGCCAGCCAAATGATACGGCAAGCTCAGCGCCGCGCGGCGGCAGTGCAACCCTGCCATCAGTATCATCAATGGATATTGACAACTGATCAGCATCAAAGCCCCTGTTGTCCGTCAGTGACAACGACATGATCCGATCATCAAGCTGCGTCAGTACCTTGCCGCCCATCGTAATGCTGAATCCCGGACTTTTCACCGCCTCGGTAAGTGAATCGTTATAACTGCTTACGGCGTCGTTAAGTGGTTTGGTCAGGTCTGTAAGTGCCATGTTTCCCCCTTCTTCCGGCGAAGGATCCCACGCGCGCGGTAGAGACCAAACCGATTTTAGTTGTCGCTGTCCGGCCAGACCCGCAATAGCGTGAGTGGTGGTCAAACATGGGGGATTATCACTGCGAACTCAATAACGTAATGGTGGAAACTATGGCGGGATCTCGCTTTCATGGTGCCCGCATCCGGGAGAATACCGACCTTGTGGTGGCTATCAATGACATTGAATCCAGTGTCATTGGGATTGTCGCCGTGGCGGATGATGCCGATGCGGAAGCCTTTCCCCTGAATACCCCCGTGTTAGTGACACGGGTTAACAACATGCTGGGTAAGGCGGGTAAAACCGGCTCCCTGTACAAAACGCTTAAAGCCATCGCTGACCAAACCAGCCCGAAAGTGATCGTTGTGCGCGTGGCAGCGGCTACGGAAGAGGAAGGCGGTAAAACGCAATCTCAGCTCATCATGGGTGGCACGGCAGAAGACGGCAGCTATACCGGCATGTACGCTTTCCTGACGGCTGAACAGAAGGTTGGCTATCGCCCGCGCATTCTGGCCGTGCCGCACTACGATACGGAAGAAGTGACATCCGCTCTGTGTGGCATTGCGCAGAACCTGCGGGCGTTCGTTTATGCCGGGTGCCATGAGTGCAAAACGATGGCTGAAGCTATTGCCTATCGTGCGAACTTCGCCTATCGCGAACTTATGCTTATCTGGCCTGACTTTATCGCTTACAACCCGGTGTCCGGGAAAAATGAAGCGTTCCCGGCCCCGGCTTATGCGTGCGGCTTGCGCTCGCTGATTGACAACAATCAGGGCTGGCATAAGTCACTTTCAAACGTGGCAGTTAATAACGTGCTGGGGATTTCGCGTGATGTTTTCTGGTCACTTCAGGCCGAAGACAGCGACGCCAACGAACTGAACAACAAGGAGGTCACAACGCTTATTAAGCGTAATGGCTTCCGGTTCTGGGGCAACCGTACCACGGACACTAAAGACTATATCTTTGAAGTGTTCACCCGTACCGCGCAGATTCTGGCTGACAGTATTGCAGAAGCGCAATTCGAAGCTGTTGATGCACCGCTGACCCCGACCAACGCCAAAGACATTGTGAGTGGTATCAACGGCAAGCTCAGCTCGCTTGTCACGCAGGGGCGGTTAATTGGTGGTGAAAGCTGGTTCGATATCATCGACAACCCGACAACCGGCCTTCGTCAGGGCCAGGTGCGCATTCGCTACAAATACACGTCGATCCCACCGATGGAAGATCTGACGATGTACCAGACCTTCACTGATGAATACTTTGAACCTGCGTTCTCTTCGCTGGGAGGTGCATAAATGGCTGTCCCTCATAAACTGCGCCTGTTCACCTGCTTTGTGAACGGCAGCAACTGCATTGGCAAAGTCTCTTCCGTGACGCTGCCAAAGCTGACGCGCAAGACGGAAGACTTTCAGGGCGGCGGGATGATTGGCTCCGCTGCGGTAGATCTCGGTCTGGACAGTGGCGCACTGGATACCACGATGGTGGTTGGCGGGGTTCAATCGCTTCTGCTGAACTACTGCGGCGATATCGACGAGACCCGCTTCCGCTTCGCCGGTGAGTATTACACCGATGGCGAAAGCCTGCTGGTTGAGGTCGAGCTGCGCGGCCGCATCACCGAAATGGACGGCGGCGAAAGCAAGCAGGGAGAAGACACCTCCGTCAGCTAACACGATGAAGAACACCTATTACAAGCTCACCATTGATGACAAGCCGTTGTTTGAGTTTGATCTGCTGAACTTCATCTACAAGAAAGACGGCAAAAATATCTACCCTGACGCGCATCACGTCTGCGCTGGGAATGGGTAACTGATTAACCTGATAGTGGCGGCACACCCGTGCCGCCCGGAGCATTCAACAATGAGCAAAAAAAAATGATAACGCCATTACGCTGGCAAAACCCGTTGTTCGCGGCGATGAGAAAATTACTCAGGTAACGATCACGGATGAGATCAAACAGGCTGGCTCACTGCGTGGGCTGAAGCTGGTCAACGTGATGAATATGGATGTGGATTCGGTGGCGGTACTGCTGACCCGCGTCACGTCACCACGCCTCAAGCAGACCGAAATCAACGAAATGGATACCCGCGATTTTGTCAGCCTGTCTGAAGCGCTTGTCCCTTTTTTGACGCCTGCGGGGTCTGGAGCGTCGAACGAGGCGGAGACGGAGAATCAGTAACACTCCTGCGGTTTGACCTGATCGACGATCTGGTTGCAGATATCGCCGTTGTTTTTAACTGGCCGCCCTCTGAAGTCTTCACGATGGAGCTGGGCGAAGTCATAGCCTGGCGTGAGCGGGCGGCTGTCCGAAGTGGAGCCAGTGACAGTGAAAAGCCTTAATATCCGCGTCGCATTCAGTGCGATCGATAAGCTTACCCGTCCGGTCAATGCCGCCCGCCAGAGTGCGGGCGGTTTGTCTGAATCCCTCAAAAAAACGCAGTCCAGCATTAAAGATCTGGACAGCCAGTCCCGCACGTTCAACCGTCTGCGTGACAGCGTGCAAAAGACCTCCCGTAAAATTGATGATGCCAGCCGGGCCTATGAAGGGCTGAACAAAGCACAGCGGGAAGGCACGCAGCTCACCGACAAGCAACGGGAACATATGGCCGCGCTGGCTGCAAAGCTGGAACGTCTTAACTCTGCACGCACTCAGGAAATGGTCAAGCTACGCGCTGCCTCCCAGGCTCTGCGCAGCCATGGTGTTTCACTTGTGGGCAGTGACAGGACGATTCAAAGTGCGATACGGCGCACTGAACAGTACAACCTGATGCTTGAACGTGAACGGCGACAACTGGCCGCTGTCACGCAGGCACGGGCGCGCTATGACCGAATGCAGCAAACAGCTGGCAAGTTGCGCGGAGGGGGTACGATGGCGCTGGCTGGCGCTACCGCTGGCGGCTATGTTGCCGGTCGTTTTTTATCTCCTGCCGTAAATTTTGACCGGGAAATGTCCCGCGTGCAGGCGCTGACCCGCATAGATAAAAAGTCTGCCGACTTCTCTGCACTACGTGACCAGGCCAAAAAGCTGGGTGCTGAAACGCAGTTCACCACAACTGACGCAGCAAGCGGGCAGGCGTTTCTCGCTATGGCCGGTTTCACGCCGCAGGCTATTCAGGCAGCATTGCCCGGCGTACTCAATATGGCGCTGGCCGGTGGTATGGATTTAGGTGAAAGCGCCGATATTAGCTCAAACATCCTGTCTCAGTTCCGCCTCGATCCCAAAGAAATGGATCGCGTCAGCGACGTATTAACTGGCGCGTTCACCCGTACCAACACCGATCTGCAAAATATCGGTGAGGCAATGAAGTACGCCGGGACAGGTCTTTCCAATCTTGGCGTCAGTGTTGAACAGACAACAGCCATGATCGGCGTAATGGCGAACGTAGGCCTGCGCGGGAGTATCGCCGGTACAGGTTTGCAGGCCACATTTTCACGCCTTGCCGCGCCAACCGGCAGGGCAAAAACCGCGCTTAAAGAATTGGGCGTAGAAGTCGCTGACGCAACGGGGAAAATGCGCCCTGCTGAAGTGGTTCTAACCGATCTCTATAAAAAGATCAGCAAGTACGGGGATACCGATAAGCTCTCATTCTTCAAGGATATTGCCGGTGAAGAAGCGTCAAAGTCATTCCAGGCTCTGGTTATGTCGGCAGGGAGCGGCGAACTTCAGAAGCTGCTGGGTGAACTGAAAAACGCCAAAGGTGAGGCACAGAAAGCCGCCAAAATAATGGCGGATAACCTTGATGGCGATCTCAAAAATCTGGACAGCGCCTGGGAAGGCTTCCGCATTCAGATTAACGATCTCGTCAACAATCAGCTTCGCGGCCTGACTCATGGACTGAGTGACGTTGTGGGGAATATGACGCAGTGGGCGAAAGAGAATCCGAAGCTCGCCCAATCCCTGCTGGTTGTCGGCGGTAGCGTTCTGGTACTGACCGCCGCCATTGGCGGCACATCGCTGGCGATCGGCCTGCTGATGGGGCCGCTGGCTAAACTCCAGTTAGGTTTTACCCTGCTGACAGGGGGCAGAGGCATAACCGGAACGATTGCCGCGCTGCGAACACTCGGCACGGCTTCCGGCCCGGCAATGGCAAGCGTGCGCGGATGGGTGCCAGTTCTCGGCTCGTTAGCAGGGAAAATGCGGGGAATTTCAACCATCATACCCGCTATGCGTGGCGTACTTATGGGGGTATTTCTTGCACCTGGTGCCGCGCTGGGAGCACTGACTAAAAACCTCGGAATGCTCGCCCTTCGCCTTACAGGTTTACCGGCCCTATGGAGCATGATCACTGCTGCGGTATCTGTGCTGGGTACAGCGCTGTCACTGCTGTTTAGTCCGATTGGCCTGATAGTGGCGGCATTTGTTGCGGCCGGCGTGCTTATCTGGCGGTATTGGGAGCCTCTTAAGGCGTTTTTTGCTGGCGTATTCATCGGCATCATGGAAAGACTCGCACCATTACGCGAGACCTTCGCGCAGTTCAGCCCCATCTTTGATGCAATGAGCAACGGTATCAGCCAGGTCTTTAACTGGTTCAAATCTCTGCTTTCCCCGATGGAGTCCAGCAAGGAAACGCTGGACAAATGCGCCAGCGCCGGTGAGGTGTTCGGCAACGTTCTGGGCGGTGCGCTCCAGCTTGTCCTGGCACCCGCTAAAATGCTGCTGGATACATTAGCCTGGATCCTGGAAAAGCTCGGCGTTCTGCCTGATGAGGCCGAAAAAGCCAGGAAGAAGATCGAAGACGCGCAGCGCATGGCCGTTCTTCAGGACAAAGTGGCCCTTCTTCAGGGGGATCTCGCTAAAATCGTACCCAAAAAAGTTGAGGTAAAAACCCCGGCACCCGGATCACCACAACCCACATCACCGCTGACCGGCGATAACGGCACGATGCGCCGGTTGCAGAATATCGACAGCAACACCAAAGCAACAGCCGATAACACGAAGAAGATCGGCCCCGGCGATATCGTGTTTAAAAACCTGCCGCGCGCGCTGGCCGTTCGTGGGGAATGGAAGGAGTCGCAGCTTGCCAGCACCACTACGGCAGGCCGGTTGAGTGCACGCCCCGCAGTAGTGGCAGCATCGCTTCCCGTCAGGCAAGCGGAACTTCCGCCAGTCAGCCGCAGCGCCAGCAATATACCGGTTGCCACTGGCGGTTTTACGGGAGAAATCCATGTTCACCTGCACGGCGTTGACCGGCAGGACGCGCGCGAAATTGGCCGGATTGCCGCTGACGCGGTAAACGCTGAACTGGCCCGCCGTGAACGGCTCAGCCGTGGCACCTTCAAAGACAGAGATTAAGGGAGGACAACATTATGATGATGGTATACGGGATGTTCGTTTTTGAACTGAAGACGCTGCCTTACCAGCAGCTTCGACACTCACTGAACTGGCGGCATGTGAAGAATGACCGCATCAACCGATCGGCAAAGTGGCAGTACATCGGTGCAGGAGAAACGCAGATCAACCTGGACGGGGTGCTTTACCCTGAAATTACGGGTGGAGATGTGTCTCTCACCGTTCTTGCTACGCAGGCATACACCGGGCGTCCCTGGCCTTTAATCAGTGGTGCGGGGCAGATTTACGGGATGTATGTGCTGACCGGGCTACAGGCCACACATACAGAGTTTGACCGTTACGGGAAGGCAAAAAAAATAGAGTTTTCGATCAGCTTCCAGCGCTGTGATGAAGACCTGCGCGAGCGCCTGCAAGCCTCGTCCGTTGGTGATTTGCTTTCAGGGCTGAAGGATAAAGCCACGTCCGCCTACAACTCTGCCAGTAGTACGCTGTCTGGCCTGTTCTGACGGCATCCACATAAAACTAAAGCGGGCATTTGCCCGCTTCATCTTCCTGAACACACCGCCATAACTGACAGTGCTGCAGCACCGTTAAAAATGACTGTACTCGATACGTATGGCCAGCACGGTTAAAACTGGCGGTGCGTGCCGGAATGCAGACTTACTTTGGCTTATCCGGCCAGGTGATATCCGGCGCAGCTGACACGTCAATACGGCTCAGCAACACGCGGTACTTTTTCCATTCAGTCAGGCGGGCAGTTTCTTCTTCCGTCGCCATAACGGTATCAACCGCATCCTGCAGCGGCGCGATAACCCGGTTTGCCCCATCCATTTCGGCTGCCAGCCTGCTGCTGGCAATCAGCGCCGCATTTTCAGCATCTGTTACCGGGGCAGTAAAGACGCCGTCACTGTAGCGATAATTTATATCGGGCTGTTCGGGCAGCGCGGTGATATCCACCCATACCAGCGACGGGTGGTAAAGTTTTTCAGGCTTCACATTCAGTGAGACTATTTCAGCAACGCGCTGATCTTCAATACGGGCATACGTTTTCATCAGCTGAATTCCTCAATAAAAATAACGCCGTCCGAACCGTAGTTGCCAATAAAGGGATCGGTTCGGGTATTACCGCCACCTCCAGCCCCAAAGGTTTTTCCTTTACCGGATAAATTATCGTCCCCGCTTCGCTTGCCGCCACCCCAGTAACTTACACCGCCATCACCAGAACCGCCCCGATAAGGGTTTGCGCTCGTCGAGATAAGGCCTGGCGCATCGCTGCCGTCACCGCCCTGAATATTCAAATCTCCACCGATAGCTGTTCCGCCCGCGCCGCCCGCATCACCCGACGAAGTATTCACGCCGTTGCCCGCCGTCAGCAGGCCATTGAATGTGCTGCTCGTTGCGGACAGGGTTTCATCGCTGCCACGACCTACCACGCCGGGGTAAGTTTTAGTTTCGTCCACATTCAGCCAGGCTATAACCGTGCCGCCCGCGCCGCCGCCTGCGCCACGGCTTGTTAAGCCGCTGCCCCATCCGAGATAGCCGTAGCCTCTGCCCCCGCCGCCTGTCAGGATAATTTTGATACGTTTCGTCCCGGGCGTAGGTTTGTAGTTGATCGCCCCCGGGGTGGTGAAAATCTGCTGACCAATAAAACGCCCGGAAAACTTTTCTGTTAAACCAAGGTTTTTGAGAACGTCAACAATCAGACCAGCGTCATTAATTTCAGACAAGGCATTTTCGATTTGAAGGTACTGGCTGTGCGGATTACCAGCATCGGTATGCTTTTTCATTACGCTGTCTGCGTATGCCTTCACCTCAATCACGGCATCATCAACATATTTACGCGTCGCCAGCACCACTGACGGATCGATTCTCAGCGTTACCGCTTCGGTACTGCTCACAATCAGGATCACGCGAATGACCTGTACGCGACCGCTACCTTCCTGCAACTGCGGTTTATAAGTCTCTGCACAGTTGGCAACCGCAATCATATCGCCGTCTTTATCAAACAATCCGATCTCACGGATCCACCATCCGCCCACATCTTCCGGTATCACCTGTTCAGCAATAATCTGGTTGGTGTTTACCGGGTCGATGGTCAGCATGTTGAGCTGAGCACGGTGTACCTCATGCGTCAGTGCGATCTGCGCCGGGTTCGGTGTCGGCAGCACACCGTTACCATCACCCACAGCCATATGGGTGATTTCTACCTTTGCACCCAATGCCGTGGCATTAGCCAGTTTTGCCGCCCCGATATTGGTTAACAGGGCATAATATTTAGTCGCCACTTGCGATCTCCACGGTATCAAATAAATGGACTGCCGCGCCGGTGTAGTCACTTCCGCCCACGGACAGGGTTTCAGGAAAATAGGGATAAACGGTCAACGTATCGCCGATATAACATCCCACCCCGGCTTCGATATATCCCTGGGACTGAAGCGAAAGAGACAGGCCAGTAAGATGGCGGCTTCTCGGCTTCGCATCGTCAATAAGGCGCTCAAGCTCAAGATAGGTTTCCTCCGTAATACCCTGTTCCTGAATACCGATTTCAAGCTTAAAGGTTCCCGGCTCTTCGTCGCTCTGCCACCATTCGATCACGCGCAGCAGAAAGCCGAACGGTTCAACGACACACTTCAAAGCGGAAATAGTGCCCTTCTGACGGTGAACCAGCCAGGAGGCTTTGATTACCTGCCGTTTGGTCTGTTCCGACCAGTTCTTATCCCAGCGGTCAACTGACGACGCCCAGGCAAGATAAGGCAGAAGATCAGCCGGGCATTCGTCCGGGTTCCACAGCTTGCGCAGGTCAACAGGAATATCGGTAAGCCGTTCCGTCACCTTCTCAGTACTTCGCATGAAACCGCTGGCCGAAGGCGGCAGCATGTTGTTATTCATCGGTGCCCCCGGTCTCTATCGTGAAGGACTCACACCGCGCCGCCTGCGTATCGGCGATCACAATATCGCTGGCAGGCTCCAGCAGCTCCACCCTCTGCACGCCCTGAACATGCAGCGCCGCCATAATGGCTGAGCGGGCAACGTCACGGCCAATCTTGCCCTGCTGATTAAGCCAGCACTGAAGCGCGTCCTGCGCGGCGGTATGGATGGGTTCAGACTCCGGGCCAGGGTAGAAATACAGCAGCGCATTGATCTGATAATTCACGATCTCCGCTGCCTGAACGGTCAGACGATCGGCAACGGGGCGTTTGTCGTCAGCAGACAGCGCCTTATCCACCGTCGCCAGCAGTTGCGCACTGGCGGTACCGTCGCCTTCAGTGGACAAAACCGAAACCACCACCACGGCAGGCGACGGACTTATTGCTTTGGCGTCCGCCACTTTGCCGCTGGCACTTTTGGCAAAATATTCATATGCGCCAGTTGGCCCCGCCACGCTAAGCCCTTCAAATGCAGCCTGCGCGCGCAAACGCAGTGCGGTATCGCTTTCCGTTACCGCGTCAGTGGTTGCCGTCTCCGGGGTGATGATCAGACGTTCGGTGTTCAGGTTGCCCGCGAGATTATCAAGATCGGACGATACGGCATGGCTCAACATGCACGCTGCCGCGCCGTCATTAATACGCTGCCTGAGCATCATTTCACGGTAGGCAACCACCTGGGCGATCACATTCAGCGGTTCGGATTCCAGTTCCAGCGCGGCGGCAACAGATGCCTGCTGCTCCTGCGGAAATGCCACCAGCATCACGGCTTTGACCTCGCTAAGAATGACTTCAAAGTCCAGGACTTCGATAATTTGCGGTTGCGGTAGCTGCGATAAATCAACGGTTGCCATTGCTGCCACTCCTGAGCGTCAGCGCAGTGCCTGCCGTCTGCATGGTTTCGGTGATAATGCCGACCAGTTCAGCGGTGACAGCGCCATCCTTTGAATAACTGATATTGATGCCGTTCAGGGCAACACGCGGTTCCCACATCGTCAGGGCGATCACTGCTGCACTCATACATTGCAGGCGCGCCACTTCGTTCTGTGGTTCATCCAGCAGATCGGGGATCATGCTGCCGTAATCCCGTCTCATCACCCGGCTTGCCAGCGGCGTGGTCAGTATGTCGCGTACTGAATTCCACAGCTGATCGGTATCGGTAAGCTGGCCCGTGCCGTCCGGATTCATGCCGGTATAACGAACAGTCATAGCGGTGCCCCTGTAGTGCCGCCGCTGTCGCCAGGGTGTTTATGCGTGTGCAGCACCTTGCCGTTAGACGAAAGCGATCCGCCAGAATGAGTTACATCACCCTTCATCGTGCCGCCTTCCGTCAGTTCAAACGTCCTCACTTTCAGATGATCGGTGCATTCAACCACCGGCGTTTCAAGCTTGACGCTGGCAGAGGCTTTGATATGTGCGGTCTTCATGCCCTGCGCTTCCAGCGCGCTGGCTTCTGCGTCATAGCGGAAAGAGGCACCGTCTGGCGCTGTCAGCACAATCTCTTTCAGGCTGCTGCCTGGCGCAGGGTGATCGTTGCTGTAGATACTGCCGATAATGACCGCCGTTTCAGGATTGCCGCCAATACAGCCCAGCCAGACCTGTTCACCCACTGAAGGCGGTACCCAGATACTGAATGCCCCGGCGCGCGTGGTGTTCCAGCGCAGCCAGTCGGTCTGAAGTTCGCCGCTTTGCACACGCACGCGCCAGCTCTCTTCATCAACGGCGATAACGACGCCGACACGAAGGATATTTTCCAGAAGGCGGATCAGTTCAGCGCTCATCGTGCGGCACTCCCCAGGCTGTTAACCACCTGTTCCGTAATCATCTGCTCATCGCCAGCGGTAAAGCCCAGCAGCTCACGCACCGGATATTTAGCAAATGCACCCGACCCGACCTGATCGCGCTGGCCGTACTGGTGCACACGCGCAATGCGTGCCGCCACGCCGTCATAACCCACGGATGTGCCGCCTGCATCAGCGCGCATTTTGAGAAAGCGATAGCTGCGTAACCGCTGAAACATCGGCGTCTTTTTCGTGGCGTTTCGGCGCACTGCACGCGTGTTTATTTCGATATAGCGCTCAATATCACTGCGGTAAAACGTGCGGATATCATTGCGATCTTCGTCAAAGCCGGTAAGGGTACGCCCGTACTTGCCCCGGCCACCGTGCCAGTTTTTGAGGCGACGGATCTCACCCTGCCAGACAAATACAATACCCTGCTGAGAACGCAGCACCCGGCGACGGCGGGCAGGATATGGCGAACCTTTCGGGTTTTGCTGCGCTTTGATGCGCTGTTGCTGGCTCTTTCGCAGTGCCTGACCAATCGCGCAGGCCGTGCGAACACGTCCGGCCTGCGAGGTGCCCGCCAGTATGTCGCTGAAGACCTGATCCAGCTCACGGAAGAGATCGTTACTCATGCGCGTCAGCCTCCCACGTCACAGCGTCAAAGATGCCCCGCCAGTCATCCCCGTCAGAAACGATGCGGGGTTTAGGTTCTGGCAAATGCTCAGCACGGGGGATCCCGTTTTCATCCAGAGTGACCCTGACGCGTTCACGTATTGGCATTTCAAAAAGAATATCGGCGGTATCGTCGTTATTGATAAGGGTTGTAAATTTAATGTCCCGGTTCTTCTCCGGGTTCAGCAGCAGATCGGGCTGGTTGTGCCAGAGCCATGCCATTAACGGCAACGTGAAATCATCAATATCACCGGCAAAGTTCATCACAAACAACACCAGGGTATAGCGATACATAAACGAAGGCGTCTCGCCGGTCGTCTCGATGTTCCCTTCTTCCACAAAAACGGTGAAGGCTTCAGGATTGGCCCTGCACCATTTGTTAGCGCGGGTCAGGGTCTCGCGTAGTGAATCAGCTTTCAGCATGGTGATACCTTCTTAGCGCCCAAAACGTTCAATCGCGCCCGCAATGATCAGCAGATAAATAAGCGTCCAGTAGGGGTGAGCGCTCAGGTAGTCGGATAAGGTCATTGTGAGGCCCTCGCGTGGTCAGTCAGTCTTTTCAGGCGGCGCAGATCGAGATCGGCTATCGCCGCCTTATCGGCATTGCAGGTATCCAGCGCATCGCGCAGGCGATCACTCCAGATAGCTATCGCGCCCCACGTTACCGGAGCGGTCAGTTCCGGCGCTGGCGTTGCTGCCGTCAGGCTTTCCGGTACCGGTTCGTGCACGATTTTCATTTGTGGCTGCGGCGGTACGGTGTTGCAGGCTGTTACTGACAGAAGCAGGCACAACAGTATTGGCACACGTATCGTCTTTGATAGCATCGCGCATGTTTTCACGTCGCATTTCTCCCTGGGTATTTCTTTGCTGTTCGGTTGCCCGCAACTGTGCAAGGACTTCGCGGGCGTCAGCAGTCAGTGCCCGCAGCTCTCCCAGCACCTCACCATTACTCTTCACCTCGCGGGAAAACACTTCATTGCGAACGGAGTCTTTACCGCGTTGATGCGTCTGCCAGAGCAGGCCACCAGATGCCAGCGCCAGCAGCACGCATAAAATGGCTGTGATCTTCATTTCTCTGCTTCCATGTCACGCAGGCACCATGCCTTAAAATCTGTTCTCCGGTTAACTAGCCCCTGGCTGCGCTTACCGCCACTGTTTACAAAGTCCGTCAGCCGGTTACACATCGCTTTCCACTCATGTGCCTGCGCCTTCTTCCAGATGGTCGTGCGCTGTATTCGCTTCTGGTTGTCCGTGTACCACATCAGGCCAGTGCACCCCACGTTAAGACCGGCGTCCGCCATTGCCTCAAAGGCAGACTGGGGCATATACCCGCCTTCGAAATTCTGGTTAATGCAGTTTTCGGCGTGCCGCATATCGTTAATCCAGCGACCGGCGGTCTCGCTGTCGCTGTACTCCCGCCTCTCAACACGCCCCGTCGAACCAATTCCGACCGTCAGCACGCCAGCCGTGCAGTAATACGGTGTGTTCCGGCAGTCTTCCCAGCCAGCAATCTTTTGCTGGCCTTCAGCCGTTGTGCGTAACGCGCCCGGACTCAGCGTGATACCCAGCGCAACAATGGCTGCAATGGAGCACTTTTTAATAAGCTGTTTCATCTTCCGGCTCATTCTGTTGCAGAAGGTCAAGCGCCCGGCGCTCTGACTCACTCATTTGCCTGTGCGATGCCTGCTCCAGAATCTGATTAATCAGCTCGTTGCGGCGTTTTTGCCCCCGCTCGATGCGGGCGCGATAGAGCCATCCACGGGCACCAAAAACCATCCCGACGAGAAGACCTGCCAGCGCAATCTTTTCGCTCAGTGTCATTACGCCGATACTCGTGACCATTGCTGACATAGTGAATGTCAGCCAGTCATTCAGGCGTTGAAAAAAACTTAACCCCATAGCTGCACCATCTCTTGTATCGCTTTATGCGCGATTTCCGGCAGCTCAATCTCCTGACCGGCATCAAGAAAAACCTGCTGGCTCAGTCCTGGATTGGCAGATAACACTTTTTCGGTAACGCCCTGCGTGGTGCCGTAGTGACGCCAGCAAAGCAAATCCACGGTATCCCCCTGCAATGCCTTCACTTTCATCAGCAAAGCTCTGCATAGAGTCGTGGTGTGTCGCGAATATCGGCGATACTCCAGCGGGCATCCCGCCAGAGATCATCCCTTTGCAGGTCAAGCGCGGCGGCGTCTTTGTCGCCTTTCGCCGTAGTGTCAACGTCGCGATAACCTTCAAGTACCAGCGCCCTGGCAATCGAATAAACCGCACGATGGAAGCGGTACACCTTCATGTTTTCACCGTTGATCATCAGCTTTTCCGTCTCACCTGACGGCAGAACCGAGGGCACATCTTCCAGTGAGTTAAAACCTGCTTTTACTTGGCCGGTGCGCCAGTCCAGCAACTGAGCGGTAACATGGGCTACCGCTTCAGTGGTGACGTGCATCAACCTGGACGTGGTGATACCGCCAGTGATACGCGCGGCCAAACGAAGATCGGCAAGCTTAATCACCGGCCAAAAGTCCCCGGCGCTGACGGTGGCATCACCATCATTAACATCAGGCGTATCACTGTCGGCAGGTAACACGCGCTTGTTTGCCACAAGGCTGCTCATGCACATATCTCCCATAAATCAGGCGGTGGGCGGGTGGTTAAAAGACCGTATACGGGCAGATATCCACCCGCGCCGCCTGTCGGACGGGGCCGAAGTCGTTAATTCTTTTTCTGGCTGGCAGGTTTGCGCTTTGTCGCTTTACCTGTTGCCGCCCTGGTCGTGGTTTTACGCGCCGTCGCTTTACCTGCTGCGCTGGCGGTGGTGGCCTGTTCAGAAACAGGCTCGGCAGTACCGCCAGTTTTGTCGGTGCTGGCCGCGTCGCCTTCACCCGTACCGCCATCCGCAGAAAGCTTCTTAACTTCACGGGCCAGCGTGGCAATCTCTTTTTTCACCCCGGCATTAGGGTTGCGCGTAAGCGCCTCACGGAACAGCGCCAGCGCTTCGGCTTTGGTCGTGATATCAGTTGCACCACGTCGGGAGAGCGCACGGGCCTTGCACAACTTGGCGCGCACCACATCCGGCATATCACTGTCCGCGACAATCTCCGCCACTTCGTCAAGCACGGAGATACTGGACGATAAATCAGCGTCAGCATCAGCGGCCGCGAGCGTTAACAGTGGTTTGCTCATTTCTTCGGTGAGGAATGTTGCTGCCGTGCGGTTGAAGTTATCCGGCAACGTCAGTCCGTGGCGTACCACATAGCGCCCCAGCCTCATCACAAGCGCATAATCACGACAGTCAATCGCCCAGACCATCAGCCTGGTAATGACTTCATCCTGCCGCCCGCTGTCGCCGTCGAGCGTGCCTTCAATCCATCCCTCGTATTCAGGCAGCATGGATTTTTTCATTTCGGCTTTAGTTTCTTCGGACTGCACGCCGCTGAGGCGGGACAAGTCCATACGCAGGCGATGCAGAATTTGCTCATGCGCGGTGCGCTGGATATCGGATTCTTCATCCGCCTGGCCCCGGCGTTCTGCCATGACCTTCTGAAAATGTCGTTGTGCCGGTGTTAACATCGTCACTTCTCCCCGTCATGACGGGGCAATGCCCCGCCGCTTCTGTCACTCGCCTGCCGGTTCGGCCTGGGCGAACTGAATGCCGTCAATGAACGCAACATTGCCGTAGTCTTCAATGACGAAGTCATCGTTTGAAGACTGATACGTTGCGATGCGGTTGTATTCCGGCTCTTCTTTGATCGTCCGACGCAGACCGCCACGCTGGTAGTACACCGACAGGTTTTTGAACGGCGTGATCAGCACGCCTTTCACCGGGAAGTAAGGCGCGATAAAGGTCGGCATGTTGCCTACGCGCTCCTGCGCGACAATCAACTGACCGGCCAGCATTTCGGTATTTGGGTTGGTCTGGCTTAATGCGTTGATGGCCGAGAAATTGCTGCTCGTCAGCAGGTCACCCGCCAGGATCACCACGTTATCCGGGTTACGCTTGTGCCATTCATCCATCAGGCTGTTTTTGGCGTCGTACAACGCAGCGCCAATGTTGCCGTAGGTGCCTTTTGCTACAACCTTGTTATCTTCATCGCGCGAAGTGATCGTCACATTGGAAATGACGCGGTGCGGCGCTTCCTGGCGGATTTTTTCAAGCCAGCCAATACCACAGTCCTGCAATAGCGGGTTAGCGGCACGGTCAGATGGGTCGCTGTACTTAACGCCGTTAAAGCCAATCATGATGCGGTCAAGCGACATCTGGCGGGCCATTGCCTTGCTGATCAGCGGCTGGAACTCCGGCATGTGCGCCCACGCATCAAGCTGTTCATAGCTGATGCCGTAGTCATAGTTGACCTTGCGGCACATGTAGTCGAACGGCTCCATGGAATGATTTGAGCCTGGGTTGCGGCGACTGGTGACGCTGTTGTTTACGCCAGCCATCGGGCCTTTGCTGCCGATCAGGACTTTCTGACCGATCTGCTGGTTGACGCCAAACACGTTAATTTTGCTCAGGAAAGAATCATCCTGCTGTGCGGCCTGCTCAAGTCGCTGCTGACGTGTCGGATCTACGGCAAATTTTGCAGCAACAGCTGCGGTTGATACGCCGTTGAGCTGTGCCTGCCGGGCGATGTACTGATCAAATAGCTGGCGGGTATTGTTATCCATGTTCTCTGCTCTCTTTGTGAATATCAGTAATCAGCCAGTTGCGCGTTAGCGCCACCGCTCGCGGGTTCCCGCTGGCTGAAATTGGCGTCTGTGCTTCCCAGCTTGCTGGTCAGCGCGGCAAGGTCGGAGGTCAGCTTCTGGATTGCCTGGCTGTCCTGCTCACGGGCGCGACTCAGGTCGTTAAAGCTGTCCAGCAGATCGGCATGGGACTGAGCGACGTTCTCCACGGCGTCACGCACCTGGTTGAACTGTTCACCGTCAGATTTACGGCCTTTGCCGATGATCCCCATGACGCGCCCGAACCACTGATTACCTTCATCGCTGCGCTGCTCTGCCAGTTCGATAATTTCTGCCTCAATGGCATCGGTGAACAGCGGGGCTTCACCCTGCTGATTGTTGAATGACATAACCTGCTGACGCTGCTGCGCGGCAAACTTCAGGCGCTCAGTGCCGAGGCTTGCCGGGGAATCGGTCATCGCTAGTCCCATCACATAAGCCTTGCCGTTAAGAGCAAACTGCGGGTGCAGCTCAATGCTGGAGTAAATTTTCTTACCTTCTTCCGTCAGCTTCTTCATACGTTCAGAAGGTTCGATCTCGGCGTAAAGAGCTGTGCGACCGGCGAGCGGGCCTTCGCTGATATCTTCAGCACTCAGTGCTGTCACATCACCCATTGCGCCGAAATCACTACCGGGGAACGGCGAAAGATAGTGCTCCACGTTGACGCGTGCGCCGTACACGTCCGGACTGTAGTTTGCTGCTGCATCACGAAGGTGCTCAGGGCGAATTTCACGCCCGTCAACGGTGGCACCAGAGACGGCAACGCGGAATTTCTTACGGGCTGGTTTAGCTGCGCTAGCCATGTCGATAATCCTGTTGAGTGGTTTCTGTACGGCCATGATGGCAGAGCGTAACTTGCTGTCTCAACGAGGTTTTGTTGTCAGAGGAAGGCCAGACAATAAAGGGGGCGATAGCGGGATCGCGCGCGGGGTAATCTTCACTCCATAAACGGTGGAGGGCAGATGATACAGGACGCTTTTGTACGTCAGAGGGCAAAACAACTTTACTGGCAGGGCTACCCGCCAGCGGAGATCGCACGCCTTATGGGAATCAATCAGAACACAATTTACGCCTGGAAGAAACGCGATGAATGGGATGAAACGCCCCCCGTCCAGCGCGTCAGCCAGTCTATGGATGCCCGCCTCATCCAGCTTACGGACAAGAAAGACAAAACCGGGGGAGACTTCAAGGAAATTGACCTGCTGACCCGGCAACTGAAAAAGCTGTCTGACGGACAACCGGCAGGGGCTGGCGCGGGTATAAAACCGCGCAAGCGCAAGCTGAAAAACCACTTCACCGAAGAACAGATCGTCGCGCTGCGGGAGAAAATACTTGATTCCCTTTCGTGGCATCAACGCGGCTGGTATGAGCAACGTCACCTCCGAAACCGCATGATACTGAAGTCCCGCCAGATTGGTGCAACCTGGTACTTTGCACGCGAGGCGTTGCTGGATGCGCTGCGTGATGATGTGAAATACCCGTACCAGCGCAACCAGATATTTCTGTCTGCATCTCGCCGTCAGGCTCACCAGTTCAGAGGGTTCATTCAGAAGGTGGCGGAAGAAGTGGATATTGAACTGAAGGGCGGCGACAAAATCGTACTCAGTAACGGCGCAGAGCTGCATTTCCTCGGCACATCCGCTGCAACGGCGCAGTCATATACGGGCAACCTGAGGTTTGACGAATTCTTCTGGGTCAGCAACTTCACCAACCTGCGAAAGGTTGCGGGGGCGATGGCGACGCTAAAAGGGCTGACGCGTACTTATTTTTCCACGCCGTCAGGTGAGACCCACGAGGCTTATCCGTTCTGGACGGGTGATCGCTGGAATGAGAAACGCCCGAAGGCACAGCGCAAAGCGTTTGATGTGGGCTGGAAAACGCTGAACAGCGGGCTGTTATGCCCGGATAAAACCTGGCGTCAGATTGTCACGCTAAAAGACGTTATCGAACACGGCTGGGAGTACACCGACCTTGAAGAGATACGGGACGAAAACAGTGAGGATGAATTCCGCAACCTTTACATGTGCGAGTTCGTTCGCGATGGCGAGTCAGCCTTCAACCTTAACGCCCTGATTGGCTGCGGCGCAGATGGCTACGACGAATGGCCGGACTGGAAACCTTTCGCGTCCAGGCCGATGGGTAATCGCCCGGTATGGATAGGTTATGACGCCAACGGCAGCAGCGGCAACGGTGACAGCGGCGCGATTTGCGTTGTGGTGCCGCCACTGGTACCAGGGGGTAAATTCCGCACGGTGGAAACGGAACAGGTGCGCGGCCTTGAGTTTGAAGAGCAGGCGAAAGTTATCGAAAACTTCACCTTCAAATACAACGTGCAGCATATCGGCATCGACGTGACGGGCGGTAACGGTGAGGCCGTTTACCAGATAGTGAAGAAGTTTTTCCCGATGGCGATGCCCTACACCATGTCAATGACGTCAAAGCGCGCCCTGGTGCTGAAAATGCTCCAGTTGATCCGCGCCGGCCGCTGGGAATATGACCGCAGTGAGCGCGCCCTGATCAACGCCTTTAACTCTGTTCGCAAGGTAAAGACGCCAGGCGGATTCATCACCTATGACACTGACCGCTCGCGCGGCGTCAGCCACGGGGATTTAGCCTGGGCGAATATGCTCGCCATTATTAACGAACCGCTGGGCCAGGAGAGTGGCAGCGGCGGGTTTGCTATGGAGTTCTGATGAAGAAGCGCACCTACAAAAACAAACACACTGCCAGCAGTGGCAGGGCCGGACAGCCAGATATCTCTGACGCGCTCAGAAGCGATCCGGCGCTCAGCGCCTTCACGTTTGACGGGCCATATTCGGTAACAGACGGCTATGATCTGCTGGATAGCATGTGCTGCGTCGATAACGGCCGGTACTACGAGACGCCAATAGACTGTAAAGGGTTAACCCGTGCGTTCGCACAATCCCCGCTGCATCAGTCGGCGCTTTACTTCAAACGCAATGTGCTGACCGGATGCTATATTCCTCACCCCTTACTATCACGTCAGGCCTTCTCTGCGTTTGCGCTGGACTGGTTTGTCTTCGGAAATGCCTATCTTGAACGTCGCTCTAATCTCCTGGGCGCTCCGCTCAGACTCCAGCATGTTCCGGCTCTGAACACGCGACGCGGGAGCGACCTTGATACCTACTGGTTTATCCGACAGTGGAAAGATGAATACGAGTTCAAGGCGGGTCAGGTCTGCCACATCATGAACCCGGACATTCATCAGGAAATCTACGGTATGCCGGAATATATGGGTGCGCTGCTGTCCGCCAGCCTGTCACATTCCGCCGATAAGTTCCGCAAACTCTATTACGACAACGGCTCCCATGCCGGATGTATTCTCTATGTCGGTTCGGAGAAGGTGGATCAGGAAAGCATAAAGGTGGTGCAAAAAACGCTATCACAGGCCAGAGGGAAAGGCTCCTTCAAAAACGTGCTGATCCACGCGCCGGGTGGCGGCAAAGACGGCGTGCAACTGTTGCCGTTCAGCCAGATATCGGCAAAGGATGAGTTTCTTAACATCAAATCAGCAACGCGCAACGATTTGCGCGACGCTCACCGCATCCCGCCGCAGCTTATGGGCGCAATGCCGGAAGGCAACGGCTCACTCGGTGATGTTGAGAAGGCCGCGCGCGTCTTCGCCATCAACGAAATGTTACCCGTGATGGAAGCCATGAAGGGCGTCAATGACTGGCTCGGTCAGGAAGTGATCCGCTTTAACCCCTACGCTCTACTCAAAGACGAGTAACCCGATCCACCCGCTGCACATCCTGCGGCGGTTCTCCTTCAGTAATTTTCAATCCCCGCATGACCGGCCACCACCTGATCAGCACTCAGTACGATCTTTAACCCTTCTCACTCAGAGCACATGAGCGCCATTCTGGCAGGCGCTATTTGCAATCGCCCCCCGAACACATCCAGAAGCGAGAAAACGCGCGGAGAAGGCGGAAAAGGCCGAAGAATGGTAATTAAAGGCATCCTCTCCCGACCCTCCGTCGCGTGGGCTGTTCCCCCGTCACCTGCGCGCGACATTCGCTTCGTTTTTTGTGCATTTGCCGATCCGGGGCCAGCCCTCGCCGCCAAAGGGCGGAAAGGGCATAAACAGCATCAAAAAAATTGTGCAAATTTGTGCACTATTGTGCAACAGAGAAAGAAGACCAGGAAGAAAGAAAAGCCGCCTTCAAAGGCAGCTTTTCAGATTAGTAAGGGATTGATAGATAGTCGTCGCAAAACTCAAAAAGAAGATTGGAACTCTTCTGCTCTGCGCTCAATTTCTGCCATATAGGATGTACGGGCTAACTCATGCGCATTGGGTGTCATAATGCTGATTAGCTGATACTTATCTGGATATAAGAAATGGCGGGAGTAAACAAGATAACTGTTTGATTTACGTGAGGCGGCAGGTAGTTTTGCAGGCCACGACTTTTCATCAGGTAAACGAATATGGATCTTAAAAACAAAAGAATCACGAAGACGCCCGCTATCTTCCCACTGCCCTTCGTTGCCAAAGACTGAGGGTAAAGATCCGCCGTTCTTCCATGACTGCAAAGCATGTGCATATTTACGAGCAACTGCGGGGAGTTCTATATCGTTGTGGACAGAGACTTTAATCATGGCCCTGCCTTAATGGAACGTTGGATCTTCAAGGCCCAGCTTTTTATGTTCACTGCGGATAAGTGCATGAACCTGATCGGCGGTAACACCCAGATCAGCATCTGAAGTTTTCTTCGGCACATGCGTGCTTTCAATGAAGGATAAAATATCTTCAATCGTATAGCGAAGCGTCGCAGCGGAACGAGCAAAAGCGACAATCTCTTTTCTCAGTTCCGCGTTACTTTCAGGTACGCTTTTCAGCGCAACCCTTGCAGCCTCGACAAAACTTGCACAGACCGCAATATGACGGAAAAGGCTTTCAAACCCTTCCTGAGTCTCTTTTTTGTGATTTTTCAGAATAATAGGGATCTGCTTTTCTTCCCATTCGATGCGAAGGTTTGCCCTGTGTGTCTTCATCCTGTCAGCCAGGTTAAGCATATAACTGGTGGCCTCATCAATAGGAAGGTATGCCACAGAATCCTTTACGTCCTGGAGGGATAGCGTCGAAGTACTATGCCGGGAGATTGATACGTCATGATGCACAATGCTACTGGCAGGAACAGGGGCAAGTGCCACCGCCAGCGCTGCGGCCATAGATGATATTTTATTTTTTTTACTGCTCATAATTGCCTTTCCTGCAAATAATCGTGAACCACTGCCGGAATGATAGCGCAAAAAATCACCCGCTGAAACGGATTATCCTTGCGGCGGAACTAGTCCGCGTCAACCTCATTGAGCGCCACCATAATCGCCAGACGCTCAGCAGGCGGCAAAGCCGCATATTTCGCGCGCCAGCGCTCAACTTTGCGCTTTATACGATGCCGATCATTGTAGTCTTTCCCGGCAAACGCGTGGGAATACGCGCGCCCTTCCGGGTAGTTCATCCAGATTTTTTCTGTTCGCACGCCGCCGCGCGTCATGGCCTGAAATTCTTTACTGCGCCAGCCCGCTAACGTTTCGTCATAGAGCCGCGACGGATAGCCAGACAAAATCACGCTGACGTTTTCTGGCAGGCTTATGAGGCAGGCTAACAGGCGTTCATGATCGACTACGGTATATTCATGACGGTAGCGGGCGCGACTGGTGCGCGTTTCTGGCAGATAGGGAGGATCGGAATAAACAAGCACTCGGCCATGTTGAGTAAAGTCTTCTCTTTCCAGAAATCCTACAGCATCACCGTGATATAGATGCAACCGAGGCGGAGTTTCCCCCATCTCTGACCAGCGATCCCGCGTTAATTTAAAAGCATTTTCATCGACATCAATTCCTATCGTCCTGGCTGCAAGTGGTTTGTGAAACATTACTGCACCACTACCCAGGTGCGTTTCAATGTAGGTATCATGCGGAGGCATTTCAGCAATAATCTTCTGATAAACCCCGCTTGCCGCTTTACTTCCCAGATAGCTCATTCTCTTTCGTCCTCAGTTAACACAGTCATTCCTAACCACCTGCAGCACTGTTAAAAATGACGGTTCTCGATGTTTGGCCAACACAGTCGGAAATGACGGTATTTGACGGAATCCGGTACCACACCGTCAAAGCTGACCGTTCCGGCCAGCGCCCTACTTCCGCCCCGAAAACGCAGCCTTCATCCTGTTCACGAGGTCACTTGTCTTTTTCTTCGCCGCCATCACCTGCGACGGCAGCTTATCCAGCCCGGACGCGGCGCGGTTGCGCGATACCAGCCGCCCATCCTGCACAGTCATAACAAGATCACCGCACGCCACTGACGCACCGGCCATTATCGATCTGACCATTCCAGTGCTTGCGTCAATCCCACGCAGCGCCAGCAATTCACTGATCTGCTGCTCTTTCACGGATAGCCCGGCCCCGTTTTCCCGTTCCGGTGGCCGCTTTTTACGCTTACTTCGCACATCGTCACTAAGCCGCTGCGCCAGTTCTCGCTTTTCCTGCCGTGAAAGCGCATCAAAATTCACCGTCACACCCTCAGCTGGCACAGTCATTTCCGACAGTCCTGCATCTTCGCTGGCGGCATGTTTAACACCGTCAGCACCTGTCGCGGGATCCCGCGTACAGTTATTGACAGAACTCCAAGGGGCGGCGCTGCCGCCTGAAAAACCAACGTCAACGACCACGCCGTCAACGCTCTGGTGCTTTGGCACAATTATGTATTGAGTGGTGCGGGTGAATATCAACGATTCGCTGCCCGTCATCGGGCAGTAAATACCGGTAATTCTCTGGACGTCATCGCCGTAGGCATTGCCGTTTTCGGTGGTTTCATAGTTCAGACGGATACGCACATTATCGCGCTCAACCAACGGGCCTCCCTGGGCTAACACGTAGTTATCCCATTCTCCTGCATCAGCAGCCTGCCGTGCGGTTTCCAGTTCAGGGTGTAACACCAGTTCACGATCGCCCAGGCGGCGAAGTTCGCGGTATACCGTGACCGGCGCACCGCCGATCTGCTGAAACTGACGAATAGACCAGCGCGACGCCCACGCGCTAACACGGAGTGACATTTCTTTCAGGTCTTCCCCGGTTTCGTCGTCCTTCTCGCCATCCAGCGCGAAGCCGTCGATATTCTTGGAAATGTATTTCGCTATATATCCGGTAGCGCTGCCGTGGGCTTCATCGATTGGCACAACCTGAAAGCGATTTTCCTGCGCTCCCGGTTCGTGGCCGTCTTCTTTCAGGGCATAGGTACGGAAGATTTCGCGCGCCTGCTCGACGCATTCCGGGCGCATAAAAAGAAGTAAATGCCAGTGTGGCGTTGCATCGTGGTGCGGTTCGACCACGCGGAAACCAAAGACGCGGATCCCTTTTCTCTTCCACGCTGCACGGGTTCTCGCCCAGACCTTGCAAAGATATTGCTGCGTTTCGCGCGGCGACGCGCCACAGTATTTATTATTGCGGCACCCGTTATGCTGCATGGAGTGGTAATGGGAAGGCGCTGTCAGTGTGTAAAAGTCACCGGCCAGCCCTTCCAACTTCGCCAGATCCTCAAATCCGCGCATTCTCGTCATGAGTTCGCGGCGACGGTTGGCCGGATTGGCGACACTACCGGCGACTTTATCGATAAGTGAAATGCGCTCGCCCGTGTCCTGGTCTTCCAGCTCCATAGCCTTAAGGTATTCACGGTTAGCCTTTTTCTGGGCCAACCATTCCGTAAGGCACGGGGTGCTACTGTATGGGGAGGATTTTTTCTGGACGTATCCCGCTGCAATCATCAAATGCTCACGCCAACGGGCATGGATACGGCGCAGGCGGTTTAACCACCACTGTGGTGATTCAAGACGAAGAACCGCGCGTAACGCGTCCTCCGCTTCCAGTTCTTCATTGCAATACGCTGTCCAACTGGGGATCGGCATTTTCAAATGCACCGCCAGCGACGCAATACGGCCATAGCCAGAAAGCGCCGCGAACTCAGGATCGCCAGTGCGCGCAAGCTGGTGATCGGACTCGCGTATAAACTCGCTCGTAAAGATATCGGAAAGCGTATAAGCCAGTCTTTTTAACTCTTTCTTCCCTGCCCAGAGCATACGGAAAAGCTGATCGCGGATTGTCAGAAGGATGCCAGGCATCACGCTATCAGGCTGGTAAACGCTATTCACGCTATCAATACGCGTTAATACATGGCGCTCAAAGGTGTTAATCAGCCAGTGATCTGCCGCTTTGCGGTCTTTCGCGTCCAGCGCGTCCAGCTTCGCGGCAAAGTGGCGGCGGATATACTGCGGAAGAGAAGCGATGCGGCGGCGCAACAGCTTGCTTCGCTCCGGCTTTTCGTTCTCTTCGTACAGATTGGCGATATCAATATGCTTGCGGGTGCCGTCCGGCGTCAGGTAATCGAAACCACGGTAAGAAGGAGACAGATCATGGCCAATTGCCTGGCCTGGCTTATTCCATGCGTAAGCATACCGGGTAGTATCAACAGGGCTACCCGGAAAAGGTGGGGGCGAAGAAGGAGCGCAACGGCCACGGGTTACCGTGGTCATTGCACACTGTCCAGATATGAGGCTATGAACGCTTCGGCGACCGGCGCAACGATGGCATTACCGTAGGCGCGCAACTGGCCCACGCGTCCGGCAAGCCCATTAACCAGCGGCTTAAGTCCGGGTTTAACTGGCCTCCACTTTCCATCATGGCAAAAGAGCCAGTCAGCATGTCGCCAGAAACCGTTAGTCGCATTGGAGAGGCCAGCCGTGCCGCACCGCCCAGAGTTGTTCCCCTCGATGGATGGTTTGCCGCGGCCCCCATCCCCGCAACCTGATTGTTGTCTAGGGTTGTTGGAGTGGGCCAACCCGCTAATTGTGCTGTCACATCCAACCGATCCGTTGATAGTTTTCCGTTGCGCATCCTCCCGCCCACATATCCGCCCTTCCCGTCCGTTGCTGTCGGAGTTTTCCAGCCCGCCAGACAGGCAAAGTCCTGTAGGTTCGATTGCCGCCCCGCCAGCATTCTCGCTATGACCTTCTGGGGATCCTGATAAGCGTTTTTGACATTGCTCGCGTTCGGCGTCGGCCACCCAGAAGAGGCGTTGCCGGATGTGCGGCGCACCGAAGCCCGCAGCGCAGAGATCGAAGCCTGCGAAGGCATACCCCGATCTTTCCAAGTGATCGCGTACATCGTCGAGCCAGCCGAGGCCGTCTTTGCTCGCAACCTGTTCGCCAAAGATAACGTCAGGGCGGCACTCCGATATAAGACGAAACCATGTGGGGAAGAGATGGCGCTCATCGTCTTTTCCCTGCCGCTTTCCGCAGGCGCTGAAAGGCTGGCAGGGGCATGAACCTGTCCAGACGGGGCGATCATCGGGCCATCCGGCACGGCGCAGAGCGTAAGACCAGACACCAATCCCGGCAAAGAAGTGGCATTGCGTGAATCCTTTAAGGTCATTTGCGGTTACTTCCTCAATAGAACGGGTATCAACAACGCCCGGCGCGATGTGCCCGGCGTCAATCAAATTACGCAGCCATTGGGCCGCAAAGGGATCGATCTCGTTGTAGTAAGCCGTCACGGTCATGCCTCCTCAGTACACTGCCCGCACCTCTCACTGTTCCCGCAACCACCTACTTGGCATCCCTCAACGATGCCCAGCGTAGCGATCACCTCTTTGGCCTTCTGGCGGTTGCTGGCGTCAGTGCTTACGGAGCGCTGCACGTCGATTTCATGCAGGCGGAAGCGGTGGTAAATCTCACGGGTGGTTTCGGTATCACTGTTGGAAATGACAACCGATGCGCCATATTTGCGGTTCACTTCCAGCAGCTCAGCCGCTAACTGGCGGTGGTGCTTCTCGGTGAATGGCTCGGTGTGGTATTGGGTGAAATTGGCGGTTTCGCTGGCTGGCAGGTACGGCGGATCGCAGTAGATCGCTTCATCCGTTCCAACCATCATTTTGAGGGTATTTTGAAACGAGCTGCACAGAAAAATAGCTTTGGTGTCGTTGGCCTTCTCAGCAAACTGGCGGATCTCCGCTTCCGGGAAGTAAGGCGCGGTTTTGTGCTGGCCAAACGGCACGTTATAACCGCCGTTCTGGTTGTAACGTACCACACCATTGTAGCCGTGGCGGTTGAGGTAGAGAAACAGAGCCACGCGAGCCACATCCAGCAGACCTTTTGTGCCGTTGAAAATGCGGCGGTTCTGTAAGTATTCCTCTTTGGAATTGCCGGTCGCAAAGAGCGGGCGCGCAAGATCAATAACCAGCTCAGGGTTGCTTTTGACCTCACGATAAAGGCGGATCAGGTCTGGGTTGATATCCGCAAGGATATAGCGGCGATAATCGGTATTGAGGAACACGGAAGCGCCGCCAACAAAAGGCTCAACGAGGCAACCAGCCTTTGGTAAATGCGGCAGTAATTCAGGCATCACGCGGCTTTTGCCACCGGGCCATTTGAGTAGTGATCGAATCATCTTGCTTTCCCCTTGGTGCAGGAAGCCCGGCGCGATGATGCGCCTGACTACTGGTTAATCATTCAGTGGTTAATTGACTGCGCCATCCGGCGCGGGTGGTGGTGGTTCGCGTAACGCCTGAATTTCAAGTCGCGGCGCAGCATGATCGGGAAACTCCCACGGCATCGCCGAAGCCAGCTCGGCAAGGCGCTTAATGCCCAACATCAGGCTCACTTTGTCCTGAGAGCTGAACTGTTCGAAAGGCATGGTGAGATGGGAATGAGTCAGCGACGGCAGATCTTTAAACCGCTGCGCGGCTTCGTTTGCCAGCAGGATGATCGCTTTTTTCTGAGTCTCGCCCAGACGGTTGAAACGCCTCGCCGTGTCATTGGTACGGGAAACTGAAATGCTCGACTGCAAATGCGCGCGCTGCTGTAGGAACATCTGACGCCCGGATACTGGTTTTTCTTGTCCGATACTCATAATCCTATCCCCCATCACTACCACTTATCAGGCGCACTACTCGCAAGTAATGCCTCGGATAAGTGCCGGGTTTTAGCCATGTCCGGCGCATGGTTTTGTGGTAATTTCGTTATGCCGCCTTCCAGCAAGAAGCAAGCGGCATAACTACCCACCAACAAAAGGAAATAAAAAGTTGGAAGATGAAAAAATTATTAAACTCCTGAGTTCCGTCATTGAAGCACTGGAATCCGTAGACGCCAGACCCGCTAATAACAATGGGGTATCGGAAACTATTCGCGATCTGGCGAATAAGATTCATCATGTCGCGTATGAGAAATACCCTCATACTGGCGGCGCTTGGGAGTGTTAATCACTTGTTCCAGCCTCCGATAGCATTAAGGAGGCTTTTACATAATTCTGGGGTTAATTCAATGCTTATGGCTACCGGGCTTTTTATACACAGAGTCTTATTTTTATCGGCTGAAGAATGCTGACCAATATCAGATTGCTTGTAGTGGTGGGGTATATCACCTTCATGTACGCGTACAATAACCCCCTGAATTTCGTTAATTGTTTCAGCATCCACTTCATCAGAACACGCTGCGAGAAAGCATAAATGGTTGAGGCTATGTTTTAATAGATCAAGAGAGTAAGCATCAGGTCGTGTCCCGCACTTGTTATCTGTATGGAAGAGTTTAAGTACTTTATTAATTCTAGCTTCGTATTCTTCTTTCATTTTTATCTCCGTGATTTTAAGTTTGCTTTCTCGCGGGCTATTGGTGACTGAATGCGCCATCACTTAACAAAGTGACGACAGGTAGAAAAAGATTTTCTGTTACTTAATGACTACAGTAGCTTTTTAAAAAAACCTGCCAAGGTATTAAATAAACCTTTTTTTATCTTCTTCGTATAAACAAAAGGCTTACTCATACCTTTAATGAACCGTACCTTATTTGGCTCTGGCTTAAAGAAACGCCCATCAGGGTATTCTATCCAGCCGCGAGTATTGCGGTAGTGCGTAACCTGACAGCCTTGTTTAAGCAGACTGGCAAGTGATGGATCGTTACTTTTCATATCGCATACCTGTTACAGTTGCCTGCGTGCCTTGCGTTCTACTTCTTCACGGCGGGCTTTAAATTTAGAGAACGCTTTTAATTTCTGCTGTCTTACTTTTTCACACCGCTGCCTGATTAGAAACTTAATTAAATTAACAATCAGCACAGCAAAAATAAAAATGCCGACAATCATTTCAATTTTCATAACTTTTTACACCCTTCAGCCTTTCAATTGTTCGCATTGCTTCAGCTATGGTAAAATCACGGCCATAATAATTATCGACACCGCCTTTATCGTCCCATTTGTTAATTAAATAACTATCTCTCTTAATAAAATTTCTTGGCGACCTACGGATAGTGAATCCAGCCGTATGCACATAAACGTTTTTGCCGACCTGAACCAGTCCAGGAATGCTACCTGCATGTGATCCGTGCTTTGAATAGCGCTTTTTCATAATTAAAGCCCTATCCACAACAACCAGGCGTCACGTTGTTCTTTAGGGCGATTAAAGTAAGCATCACGCATCGCTCGGTTGAACTCAGGAATATAGATCCAATTTTCTGCGCGGGCACCCAAGCTTTCCGGGTTCTTCCACGGGATGATTGGTAACTTACCGTCTTCAATCATGCTTTTCACTGTGGCCGCTTTTTTACCGATCAACTCGGCAAATTTTGGGTAAGGCACAGCATCCACGGCGTGACGTACCTCAATGAATCCCTCTAACTCTTTTTCGGTCATATGTCATAATCCCCTTGGCGCCATGCGCTTGGTTCGTCTTACAACTGCTTAAATTAGCAGTTACCTAACCCGCCCAGATGGTTCCGAATTATGAACCAGATGGGCAAATACTAGATCACAACTCGGAACCACGTCAATGCTTATAGCTGAAAAATTAAAAGCCATTCGCTCAGCTGAGGGACTTAGCCAGTCTCAGTTCTGCAAAATCATGGAGATACCGATTAGTACCCTAAAAAAACTTGAAGGCGGCTACAACGAACCCGGGTGGAACACGCTAACTAAGCTCACGCAACACCCATTATTTGAGAAATACACGATGTGGCTAATGACAGGTAAGACAGCACCACAAGCCGGGCAAATTGCTCCGCCTCTCTCCCCTGATGGGCAAGAGAAAATAAAATCACGCCATTCCGGCCGGAAGATTGGCTAAAACTCTATTTTTTCTTTGCGCTGGATCGAGGCGCGCACAATGACAACCTCACTGGAGGGCTTCGGTATGTCGATTAAGAAGCTCGAAGGTGGTCAATATGAAGTAGATGTATGGCCCCGCGGGCGTAATGGAAAACGAATCCGCAGGCGATTTGAGAAGAAACAAGAGGCTGTGCTTTTTGAACGCTATGTTCTAGCCAACGCCGACAAAAAAGAATGGCTGGGCGCGAGCGTAGACCGCCGCACCTTAAGTGAATTGCTAGATACCTGGTGGCTGCTGTACGGGCAGACTCAGGAAAATGGTGAGATTGAAAAGCGGCACCTGAATAAGACGATTAGGGCATTGGGAGATCCAACCGTTAACAGGTTGAGTAAACGCACCATTGCACAACACAGAGGCCAACGTCTGGAAGATGGGATCAGCGCAGCAACGATCAACCGCGATGTATACCGTTTTTCAGGTATGTTCAGCACGCTGATCAAGCTGGATGAATTCAGGAAGGAAAATCCCTGCAAAGGTCTGGAACCACTGAAAGAAACACCGCCTGCTATGACTTACCTCGCAAAATCGGAGATCAGCAGGTTGCTGAATACCCTGACCGGCGATGATCGGCGCATAGCATTATTATGCCTTAGTACTGGCGCACGTTGGGGAGAAAGCATCACATTGCGTAGTGAGCAAGTAAACCATGGGCGTGTCACATTCCTTAAGACCAAAAACGGCAAAAAACGGACGGTTCCGATATCGGAAGAACTGGAGGGTGAGATCAAAACCAGCGACACCGGGCCGCTGTTCAAAGTTGATTATGAAAACTTCTGCGAACGGCTCAAACAGGTTAAACCCGATCTGCCACGCGGGCAGGCCACACATGTGCTTAGGCACACCTTTGCAAGCTGGTTCATGATGAACGGGGGAAACATAATCGCGCTACAGCAAATTCTGGGGCACGCCAACATACAACAGACGATGGTTTATGCTCACCTTGCCCCCGATTACTTGCAATATGCAGTGACGTTAAACCCGCTTGGTGGTGGTCTGTCGGTGTGACAATGTTGTCTACATCTTGTCTACACCTGCAATGCTAAACGCTTCCTGTAACTGCTTCTAGCGGTTACAGGATAGCTTGATTTAAAAGGGATTTTTTCTAAGTGCCTGAAAAAAAATCCCGCCATCATGGCGGGGGAAGACAGGCATAGAGTTTTATGATCTACTGATTGCGCAAACAAATTCAATGAGATCACCTCTATGCCTGTTTATTCAGTATGCCAGAAGTTTTTCCGGGGCGCTTTAGCCCCCTTTCACCAATATCGACAAAATGCCCTTCTCGACGCTACTGTTGCTGTAACTTGTGAAGCCTCTCTTACCCTGACCAATATTGGGCGTTATTTGCCGGGAACAGCCCAGGTCAAAAATAAGATAAAACGCGTTGGTCGACTGTGGGGTACTTCTGCACTTCACCGCGATATTCCCCTGATTTTTCGTAATATTACGTCTCTATTCACCCGCAAATTACCCTGGTGTGTTATTGCTGTCGATTGGAGCGGCTACCCCTCTCAGGAGTATCACGTTCTGTGTGCAAGTTTACTTTGTGACGGGCGTTCCATTCCTCTAATCAGCCCTATCTTGCCTTCTAAAAAACAAAATGACTCCCTGGCTCAAAAGGCTTTTATCAATGATTTGGCTGCTGCTATTCCTACCGTTAGCCGGGTAACGATAGCGACAGATGCCGGTTTTCGTTGTTCGTGGTTTCATCAGGTTCGCGAGCTAAGATGGGACTTTGTTGGCAGAGTTCGCGGAGCGGTGTATTTCAGATTAAACAACGATGAACAATGGCGGCAATTGAAGGACCTGAGCGTTAAGCCTTCGACAGAGTATTTGGGTTATGGGGTGTGAGCAATTTGATTTTGGACTACGGGCAAGTCAAAGCAAAACCGGTCCACGGCTTGCCGTGTTATACCTGTTGGCAACGCTTAGTACAATAGTGCTGTGGTTAATGGGATATCATCTTGAAAATAAAGGATTACATCTACGACATCAGGCAAATAGCACAAAGCATCGGCGTGTTATTTCCTCTCTGACATTAGCGGAGAATGTCTTACGACACTCTCCGCTATTAGTAAGGCGGATAAAGTTGAGATCTCTCCTCATCTATCTAAAACATACCGAAGTAGGGTGCTGATCTATTGATGAGGGATTTCTGGGGATCCCTCAAACTTACGGTGCCATTTTTACTGGTACCCTTAGCGATACACCAGTAGATGATAACATCAGCCAGATCCCAATAATGATGGAATAACAACAAGCAACGAAAAACCCCACCAATATTGATAAATTGTCATGCGGAGCGTTCCCTTGCCAGACCACTAAAATCACTAAAAATCAGTGCTATCACCAAACCGGTGGCACCATGTACTTCTCCTCCGATAAAAAGAAAGCATAGAAAAGCCGCTTTTAGTGGCTGTCCCCCCCCAGAACGGCTAGAATAAATTCCGTTGATCGGTAATTCGAATCGCCCATCGTAGGTGAGTTATTTATAATGTGGTTTTATGACTAATTTTATTTTTTATCGTCACTTATACCCTAAATAATTCAAGTGGCAGCAAGGTGGCAACGCAGCGACAAATCGGTCGGGAACCGATTTAAACAGCGTTTGTGCAGGGCCGCAGGCTGAGCTTCAGGGCTAAGGTTCATTAATCCTCAAGCACTTAACACCAGTAAGTGACTGGGGTGAACAAGGAAAGCCATCGCACAGGCAGTTTGAAGTATGATGAATATATATCAATCATTTACTGGTAAACAATAAGTTATCCTCCGTGAATATAAACGTCGTTAGTTTGCTGAACGGTAACTATATCCTGTTACTGTTCGTGGTACTCGCACTAGGGCTGTGCCTCGGTAAAGTTCGCTTGGGTTCCGTTCAACTCGGAAATTCCATTGGTGTTTTGGTGGTTTCTTTGCTGCTAGGCCAGCAACACTTCGCCATTAATACCGAAGCGCTGAATCTCGGCTTTATGTTATTTATTTTCTGCGTGGGCGTGGAAGCCGGGCCTAACTTTTTCTCAATTTTCTTCCGCGATGGCAAAAATTACCTGATGTTGGCGCTGGTGATGGTCGGTTCAGCAATGGTAATCGCCATCGGACTTGGCAAAATGTTCCACTGGAACATCGGATTAACTGCTGGCATGCTAGCCGGTTCGATGACTTCAACGCCGGTACTGGTGGGCGCTGGCGATACACTACGTAGCACCATGGTCAATAGTTCAGCCCTTTTGACGGCGCAGGATCATTTGAGCCTTGGCTACGCCCTGACTTACCTGATCGGTCTGGTAAGCCTGATCTTCGGCGCACGCTACCTACCAAAGCTACAACATCAGGATCTATCCACTTCAGCCCAACAGATCGCCCGCGAGCGTGGCTTGGATAGCGATAGCCAACACAAAGTCTATTTGCCGGTGATCCGTGCCTACCGCGTCGGACCAGAGTTGGTAGCCTGGGCTGATGGTAAGAACCTGCGCAAATTGGGCATCTATCACCAGACTGGCTGTTACATTGAGCGCATTCGCCGCAACGGCATTCTGGCCAATCCAGATGGTGATGCAGTGCTACAAGTGGGCGATGAGATCTCACTGGTTGGCTACCCAGACGCCCACGCACGCTTAGATCCCAACTTCCGCAACGGCAAGGAGGTATTTGACCGCGATTTGCTTGATATGCGCATCGTCACCGAAGCCATCGTGGTGAAAAATAGCAACGCGGTAAACAAGCGTTTGAGTCAGCTCAAGCTAACCGACCACGGCTGCTTCCTCAACCGAGTGATCCGCAGCCAGATTGAAATGCCTATTGATGACAGTATCGTGCTCCATAAGGGCGATATATTACAGGTGAGCGGCGACACACGCCGGGTGAAGAACGTGGCGGAGAAGATCGGTTTTATCTCAATCCACAGCCAGGTAACCGACCTGCTGGCATTCTGCGCCTTCTTTATCATCGGCTTACTGATTGGCCAGATCACCATTCAGTTCAGCCATTTCTCGTTCGGTATTGGCAATGCCGCTGGCCTGCTGATATCCGGTATCATGCTCGGCTTCCTACGCGCCAACCATCCGACCTTTGGATACATCCCGCAAGGTGCATTAAACATGGTGAAAGAATTCGGCCTCATGATTTTTATGGCCAGCGTGGGCCTGAGCGCGGGTACCGGCATCAGCCACAGCCTGGGTACAATCGGCGGTAAGATGCTGATCGCCGGGTTGCTGGTCAGCCTTGTGCCAGTGGTGCTCTGTTTCCTGTTCGGTGCCTACGTGCTGCGTATGAACCGCGCCCTGCTGTTTGGTGCGATCATGGGCGCTCGCACCTGCGCACCGGCAATGGAAATCATCAGCGATACTGCGCGTAGTAACATTCCTGCATTGGGCTATGCTGGCACCTACGCCATCGCTAACGTGCTATTAACGCTGGCGGGTTCGCTGATCGTCGTATTGTGGCCGGAGATACCCGGATAGCCGATCAGCGCGCAGCAGGAAAGGCGGTAAAAATATTTTTGCTTTTTTGTTACCATTGAGAACTTATGTTGCCAGAGGCAGTCTGATTGAGTGCCACTGCTTTTCTTTGATGTTCCCAATTTGTGGAGCCAGATAATCTCGCCTTTTAGGTTCAAGATTATCGGTTTTTTATTTTCTAACGTTTATCGTCTTCCCCGCTCCGGCAATAAAACCCGCCTAAAGTGAACTGTCCAGGGCCAAAATGTCAATTCAAATAGCCTAGTGGGATAGGCTCTAAATCGCCTTAGAGTAAACCTCCCCCTCTTCCCCCTTATGCTGCCCTTTTCCTACCCGCATAGGAGATGAGACAAGAGGGATCAGAACTGGTATTTAACGCCCACGTTGTAGCCTTCTCTGCCCACCTACCGAGCTATACTCCCCCACAGGCTCAGATCGCGGTTCAGCTTTCCTTCCACGCCTGCTTTCAGTTCCCAGTGAATTCGTCAGGGTGACCAGAGGCCTGTTGTAACCGGTCTCCAGCGAGGCCCCCCCCCCCTTTTTTCGCAAAGGGTTTACTCAGAGAATCGAGCGACATAATCTTAATTTACGCAAACATATTAAGCGACTGACACGTAAAACAATATGTTATCCACGTTCATTTTAGATACATGAAAAAGTTATTGGTGCCTATATTGAAAGACACCACTACAACCCTTCGGAGTCATGACAAGCTATTTTATTTGTCATTTTGGCCCTGGGCAGTACTCACCATCCCCACGTACTACATATACGCGCCGGTTGTTGCGCGCTGTCGGTATCCAAACTGGCAGCAACAATGTACGCCTATTGAGATAGGCTCTTAGCTGGCTGAATTTTATTTGGTACCAAATATCTTGTCGCCCGCGTCACCCAAGCCCGGCACAATGTAGCCCTTCTCATCAAGGTATTGATCGATAGGGGCGGTGTACAGCTCAACATCAGGATGCGCCTTCTCCAACGCGGCGATACCCTCCGGCACCGCTACCAGCACCAGTACTTTGATACTGTTGCAGCCTGCTTTCTTCAGCAGATCGAGGGTAGCGATCATCGAACCGCCAGTGGCCAGCATCGGGTCAACGACCAGTGCCATACGCTCTTCAATGTTAGAAGCCAGCTTTTGGAAGTAAGGCACGGGTTTGAGGGTTTCTTCATCGCGGTAAACACCCACTACGCTGATACGCGCACTTGGGAGGTGTTCCAGTACTCCTTCAATCATGCCCAAACCCGCGCGCAGAATGGGTACGATGGTAATTTTTTTCCCTTTAAGTTGATCCACTTCAACCGGCCCACACCAGCCTTCAACGGTGGCTCGCTCCGTCTCCAGGTCAGCGGTCGCTTCATAGGTTAGCAAGCTACCCACTTCAGCGGCCAACTCACGGAAGCGTTTGGTACTGATGTCATGCTCACGCATCAGGCCAATTTTGTGCTTTACCAGCGGATGTTTCACCTCAACGATCTTCATCATTTTTCTCCTATAAAGGCGGCTGACGGCCAAAAATCGCCGAATTATACCGTCTTTTTACGGCTACACCCACTCACCCTGGCCCAACAGTGATCAACAGAAGTTTGGATAGCAGTATAAAGGATGAAAAGCAGAGCCAGCTCACAAGCCACTCGCAAACGTTTGCCCGCACTGTTAGAATTGCCGCGCCTTAATTCCGGCACCAATACCGGAAGCACCGTTTTTAAACCGCAAACCGCCGTGGGGATCGCGCAGTGACCGATAAAACCTCTCTCAGCTATAAAGACGCAGGTGTCGATATCGATGCTGGCAACACATTGGTAGACCGCATCAAAGGTGTCGTTAAACAGACCCGTCGCCCGGAAGTGATGGGTGGCCTGGGCGGGTTTGGTGCCCTGTGTGCATTGCCACAGAAATACCGCGAACCGGTGCTGGTTTCCGGTACTGATGGTGTAGGTACTAAGCTACGTCTGGCCATGGATCTGAAACGCCACGACACCATTGGCATCGATCTGGTTGCCATGTGCGTGAACGATCTGGTGGTTCAGGGCGCTGAGCCGCTGTTCTTCCTCGATTACTACGCCACCGGCAAACTCGACGTGGACACCGCCGCCAGCGTGGTTACGGGCATCGCCGAAGGTTGCAAGCAATCTGGCTGTGCGTTGGTGGGCGGTGAAACCGCTGAAATGCCGGGCATGTACCACGGTGCAGACTATGATGTGGCTGGCTTCTGCGTAGGTGTGGTCGAGAAATCCAACATCATTGACGGCAGCTTGGTGCAGTCCGGCGATGCCCTAATCGCCTTGGGCGCTTCCGGCCCGCACTCCAACGGCTACTCATTGGTGCGCAAAATCCTGGAGGTCAACAACACCGACCCCGCTACCACCCTGCTGGCAGGCAAAACGCTGGCGGATCACCTGCTAGCCCCAACCAAAATTTACGTGAAATCGGTACTGGAACTGATCGAGACAGTCGAAGTACACGCCATCGCCCACCTGACCGGTGGCGGTTTCTGGGAAAATATCCCGCGCGTGCTGCCAGCAGGCATACAAGCGGTGATCGACGAAGCCAGTTGGCAATGGCCAGCAGTATTCCATTGGTTACAGCAGGCCGGCAACGTCAGCCGCCATGAGATGTATCGTACTTTCAACTGCGGCGTGGGCATGGTTATTGCCCTGCCGGAAGCCGAGGTGGAAGCCGCCCTCGCGTTGCTAAATGCAACAGGGGAAAATGCGTGGAAGATCGGTAAACTGACCGCATCGGCGAGCGAGCAACAGGTGGTCATCAACGGATGAAAAAGATCGTGGTGTTGATTTCTGGTCAAGGGAGCAATCTCCAGGCACTCATTGATGCCTGCCAGCAGGGGCAGATCAGTGCCAAGATCGTGGCAGTATTCAGCAATAAGGCGCAGGCTTACGGTCTTCAGCGCGCCAAAGCGGCAGGTATTGCCGCTCACGCGCTGGACGCCAACGCTTACCAGGATCGCGCGGCGTTCGACGCAGCCTTGGCCGACGCCATCGACCAATATCAGCCTGATCTGGTGGTACTGGCTGGTTATATGCGTATCCTCAACCCGCCGTTCGTGCAGCGCTATGCTGGCCGCATGCTGAATATCCACCCTTCCCTATTGCCAAAATACCCTGGGCTGCATACCCACCGTCAAGCCATAGACAATGGTGATAGCGAACACGGCACCTCGGTGCATTTCGTGACCGAACAGCTCGACGGCGGCCCGGTGATCCTACAGGCCAAGGTGCCTATCTTCCCCGGTGACGAAGAAGATGATGTGATCGCGCGGGTACAGGCGCAGGAACACACCCTTTATCCATTGGTGGTGAATTGGTTTGTCACTGGTCGGCTGGTGATGCGTGAAAACGCCGCCTGGCTGGACGGTGAGCACCTACCCGCACCAGGGCATGCCGCTGACTGAACGCGGCAGCCTGCCCCCCCATATTTTTTTCGCCATAAGCCATTCCCTGAAGTTATACTTTGTACAATTTCGCGATTAAAGAGGAACACAGATGTCCAGCACTACTAGTGTCAGGCTACGCCCATTGGAACGGGATGATTTGGCGTTCGTCCACCAGATGGACAACAACGCCAGTGTGATGCGTTATTGGTTTGAAGAACCCTATGAAGCCTTTATGGAGCTTTCCGATCTCTACAACAAACACATCCACGATCAGAGCGAACGGCGTTTTATCATCGAACACCAAAGCAGCAAAGTCGGGTTGGTGGAACTGGTGGAGATCAATCACATCCACCGCCGTGCAGAATTCCAGATCATCATAGATCCGGCGCACCAAGGCAAAGGCTACGCCAGTAGTGCCGTCCGCCTGGCGATGGATTACGGCTTCTCGGTGCTCAACCTGTACAAGCTGTACCTGATTGTCGATAAGGAAAACGCCAAGGCGATCCATATCTACAGCAAATTGGGGTTTAACGTAGAAGGCGAACTGATCGATGAGTTCTTTGTCAGTGGCGAATACCGCACCGTATTGCGCATGTGTATCTTCCAGCCGCAGTACCTGGAGAAGTTCACGATCCTCAGCGATAAATCATTGGTGAAATGAAAAAAACTGCGAAAGCGGTCTTTTGTTATTTAAATTCGAATAATCGGCCATATCGCCTGCTACTATCATTCCTTGATACGGCTGACGTGTCATCACGCACAGGATAGTTGGACTTTCCTGCCCATCTCTCGCGATAATGACAAATAGAGCAGTATCCGGGTGTTGCATCCCGGATCTTTTCTAAATTGAAGGGGGAGCAGTAATGGGTCAGGAAAAGCTCTACATCGAAAAAGAACTAAGCTGGTTATCCTTTAATGAACGTGTGTTGCAGGAAGCCGCAGATAAAAGCAATCCCCTGATTGAGCGCATGCGTTTTCTCGGCATTTACTCCAACAACCTCGACGAGTTCTATAAAGTCCGCTTTGCCGACCTCAAGCGGCGCATCTTGATCAATGAAGAGCAAGGCTCCGCTGACGACTCCCGCCACCTACTAAAAAAAATTCAGGCCAAAGTGTTAGAAACCGATCAGGAGTTCGACAGCCTGTATAACGATCTATTGCTGGAGATGGCACGCAACCAAATCTTCCTGATCAACGAACGCCAAATCTCGGAAAACCAGCAAATCTGGCTAAGGCAGTATTTCAAACAGCAATTGCGCCAGCACATCACGCCAATCTTGATCAATCACGACACCAATCTGGCACAGTTCCTAAAAGACGATTACACCTATCTGGCGGTAGAGATTATCCAGGGGACACGCATCGACTACGCGCTGCTGGAAATCCCATCCGACAAAGTGCCACGCTTTGTCAATCTGCCGCCAGAAGCGCCACGCCGCCGCAAGCCGATGATCCTGCTGGACAACATTTTACGCTACTGCCTGGATGATATCTTCAAGGGTTTCTTCGACTACGATGCACTTAACGCCTACTCGATGAAAATGACCCGCGATGCGGAATACGACCTGGTCACCGAGATGGAAACCAGCCTATTAGAACTGATGTCTTCCAGTTTGAAGCAACGCCTCACCGCCGAGCCAGTACGCTTTGTCTACCAAAGTGATATGCCGAACCCGATGGTGGAGTTGCTGTGCGGCAAGCTTGGCATCTCCAACTACGATTCAGTGATCGCCGGTGGCCGCTACCATAATTTCAAAGACTTCATCAGCTTCCCGAATGTCGGCAAAGCCAACCTTGTCAACAAGCCACTGCCACGGCTACGCCATAGCTGGTTCGACCGCTTCCGCAACGGCTTTGATGCCATCCGCGAAAAAGACGTGCTGCTGTATTACCCCTACCACACCTTCGAGCATGTGCTGGAACTGCTACTTCAGGCATCGTTCGATCCCAGCGTACTGGCGATAAAGATCAATATTTACCGCGTGGCAAAGGACTCACGCATCATCGAATCGATGATCCACGCCGCGCACAATGGCAAAAAGGTCACGGTAGTGGTCGAGCTGCAAGCACGCTTTGATGAAGCGGCCAATATCCACTGGGCCAAGCGCCTGACCGAAGCTGGCGTACACGTTATTTTCTCGGCACCGGGGCTGAAAATACATGCCAAACTATTCTTGATTTCGCGCCGTGAAGGCGAAGCAATCGTGCGTTATGCCCATATCGGCACCGGTAATTTTAATGAAAAGACGGCACGTAGCTATACCGACTATTCGTTGCTGACTGCGGACTCGCGCATCACCAAAGAAGTGCGCCGGGTGTTCAACTTTATTGAGAACCCGTACCGGCCAGTCACCTTCAACCACCTGATGGTGTCGCCACAGAACTCACGGCTGAAACTGTATCAACTGATCGACAACGAAATCGCCAATGCCCAGGCTGGAGAGCAAGCCGGGATCATGCTAAAAATCAATAATTTGGTGGATAAGGGATTGGTAGATAGGTTATATAGTGCCTCCGCTGCGGGGGTGAAAATCCGCCTGTTGGTGCGTGGCATGTGTTCTTTGATTCCCCACTTGCCGGGGATCAGTGACAATATCCAGATAATCAGCATCGTTGACCGCTATCTGGAACACGATCGGGTCTACGTTTTCACCAACAAAGGTGACAAACAGGTTTATCTGTCCTCCGCCGACTGGATGACCCGTAACATAGATTACCGCATCGAAGTGGCGGTATCGCTACTTGACCCAACGTTGAAACAGCGCGTTCTGGATATTCTAGAGATCCTGTTCAGCGATACAGTCAAAGCCCGCTATCTAGATAAAAAACTGAGCAACCAGTACGTGCCACGCGGTAATCGCCGGAAGATACGCGCTCAGGTCACTATTTATGAATATTTAAAAGCTCTGGAACAACCAGGACAATAGGCCAGCCACTATGCCGCTAAAAAGCA
The DNA here is from genome assembly GCF_000821185.2 of Serratia symbiotica. Lineage (NCBI taxonomy): Bacteria > Pseudomonadati > Pseudomonadota > Gammaproteobacteria > Enterobacterales > Yersiniaceae > Serratia > Serratia symbiotica. The sequence goes on from NZ_CP050855.1 coordinate 2,163,738, forward strand.
CTGCAACCACCAAACCACAGGAATTCGCTGCCATCGACCTCGGCTCGAACAGTTTTCACATGGTGATAGCCCGCGTCGTCAACGGTGCCTTACAAGTGTTGAGCCGCTTAAAACAGCGGGTGTTCCTCGCCGAAGGATTGGATAGCGACAATGTGCTCAACGAAGAGGCGATAACACGCGGCCTGGCTTGCCTGGCACTGTTCGCTGAACGGCTACGGGGTTTCCCGGCGGATAATGTCACCATCGTCGGTACCCATGCCCTGCGCCAAGCGGTAAATGCGGAAGTGTTCCTCAAGCGCGCTGCCAAAGTCATCCCCTATCCGATCGAAATTATCGCCGGTCAGGAAGAAGCGCGTCTGATCTTTATGGGCGTGGCGCATACCCAGCCAGAAAAAGGCCGTAAGCTGGTGGTCGACATCGGTGGCGGTTCCACCGAGCTGGTAATCGGTGAAGACTTTGAACCGCTGTTAGCGGAAAGCCGCCGCATGGGCTGCGTCAGCTTCGCCCAGATGTTCTTCCCCGGCAGGGAGATCAGCAAAAAAAGCTTCCGCCGCGCACGTCTGGCGGCAGCGCAGAAGCTCGAGTCCCTAGCCTGGCAGTACCGCATTCAGGGCTGGCAGCATGCGCTGGGCACTTCGGGTACCATCAAGGCCACTCACGAAGTGCTGGTGGCGATGGGCAAGAAAGATGGCCTGATCACCCTGGAGCGGCTGGAGATGCTCGCCGAGCAGGTGCTGCCCTATAAAAATTTCAGTTCGCTGAGCCTGCCGGGGTTATCAGAAGAGCGCCAGCCGGTATTCGTAGCGGGTCTGGCCATCCTGTGCGGCGTATTTGACGCGCTGGCGATCGGAGAGTTGCGCCTTTCCGGTGGTGCATTGCGTGAAGGCGTGTTGTATGAAATGGAAGGCCGTTTCCGCCATCAGGACATCCGCAGTCGCACCGCCAAAAGCCTGGCCGATCATTACAACATTGACCGTGAGCAAGCCAAGCGGGTGTTGGAAACCAGCGAACTATTATATTCACAGTGGATGGTGCAAAACACCAAACTGGTACAGCCGCAATTGGAAGCGTTACTGAAATGGGCCGCCATGCTGCACGAAGTGGGACTCAGCATCAACCAAAACGGGATGCAACGCCATTCGGCCTACATCCTTCAGAACTCCAACCTGCCGGGCTTCAACCAGGAACAACAACTGCTGCTGGCAGTACTGGTGCGCTTGCACCGCAAAGCTATCAAGCTGGAAGAGTTGCCGCGCCTGAACCTGTTCAAGAAAAAGCATTACCTGCCACTGATTCAACTACTGCGCCTGAGCATCCTGCTCAACAACCAGCGCCAATCAACCTCCACACCGGAGACCTTGCATCTTAGCACCCACGACAACCATTGGACGCTATGTTTCCCATGCGGGTATTTGGCGCAAAATAACCTGGTGCAGTTGGACCTCGAACGCGAGCAGGCTTATTGGAACGACATCGTGGGCTGGAAGCTGATGATTGAGGAAGAATGCACGTAGGATGCGCAATATTCAGCCTAGGCTGTTTGGCATCAATGGCCAAGAAGCCATCGTAGCCCCGCCGGTCATCGAGGTGCAGGGAACAGGGCCGATGTACCGACCCGACAACGTGGAGTAACGGCTCTAGGGGCGCGATCCGAGGAACTGGGGCGATTGCCGGATACCGCCTAGCGACAGCAACCAGAAATAAATGAATAATTTTGTCATCACCGCCTGAAATTCCGGTTACAATGTTCAGTATCAAGTCACATGGAAAATCGGCACAGTAGGCGATATATGCGTAAAATAACCCCTGGAAAAATAACGAAAATAGTGTTGTTTATCATCTTTATCATTGTGGTTGCTCGCCTGCTGTACGCCATCCTGGTCGTGGTGCCTGATCATCCGGAAAGCAAACTCGCCCCCAATCAGACGCGAGAAGGCATACTGGAGCGACATCGTGGACTGGAAGCTGATGATTGAGGAAGAATGCACGTAGGATGCGCAATGTTCAGCCTAGGCTGTATGGCGTCATTGGTCAAGAAGCCATCGCAGTCCCATCGGTCATTGAGGCGCAGGGAACAGAGCTGATGTACCAGCCCGACAACGCGGAGTATCGGCTTTAGGGGTGCGATCCGAGGAACTGGGGACATCGCCTAGCGACAGCAACCAGAAATAAATGAATAATTTTGTCACCACCGCCTGAAATTCCGGTTACAATGTTCAGTATCAAGTCGCATGGAAAAATCGGTACTACAGGCGATATATGCGTAAAATAACCCCCGGAAAAATAACGAAAATAGTGTTGTTTATCATCTTTATCGTTGTGGTTGCTCGCCTGCTGTATGCCATCTTAGTCGTGGTGCCTGATCATCCGGAAAAAAAACTCGCCCCCTATCAGAACACCAGCAAAGTCAGCCGAGAAAATCAGGACAGCATGCCCTGAAACTCATCCATTTCATCCAATGACACCTGTACAATACCTTCTATCGTTGAAAGAGCCTCAGCCAGTACCCGTTAAGGAATACCATGTCTGCCGCTACACATAATGTCAAAAAAGTCGCTGAATACCGTCAGCACATTATTTCGCTGCTACTAAATAATAAGGATCTGGTCGACGGCATACTCGGCCATCCGGGGGATGAAACCGCCCTCAGTCAGCACGAACTGCTGAACCAAACAGCGGAGATCTCCGGCCTGCTGGACGACATGCACGCCGCCGACCTGGCAGACCTGTTGGAAGCATTGCCGCAGGATGAACGCCTGGCACTATGGCGGCTGGTGGGCAACAGTAAACGCGGCCAAACATTGGTGGAAGTGGCCGAACCGGTGTGGGATAGCTTGATCGAAGAGATGAGCGATAAAGACCTGCTCAAGGCGATCAAGGCACTGGACGTCGACGAACAAGCCTACCTGGCGCAATACCTGCCGCGTAACCTGATGGGGCGGTTGCTGACCTCACTGGAACCAGAGCAGCGCGCTCAGGTGCGAGAGATGAGCCACTACGGCAAAGACACCGTTGGCTGGATGATGGATTTTGAACTGGTGACAGTGCGCCCGGATGTCACACTCGGCGCGGTGCACCGCTTCCTACGCATGCGCAAAACCATTCCAGACGCCACCGACAAACTGTTCGTCACCGATCGTAAAAACACCCTGCTGGGTGAATTACCACTCACTGCAGTGCTACTCAACGATCCAGAGACGCCAGTGCGCGAAGTCATGGATCACGATCCCACCCGCTTTCAACCAGAAGATAAAGCCGATGAAGCGGCCGGCGCTTTCGAACGTTATGATCTGATCAGTGCCCCGGTGATCGACGCCAAAGGCAAGTTGATGGGCCGCCTGACCATTGAAGAAATCGTCGATGCGGTCAACGAAGAAAGTGACAGCAATCTGCGCCGTTTGGGGGGCTTAAGCCCGGAAGAAGATGTGTTCGCTCCAGTCAGCAAGGCGGTGAAAACTCGCTGGACCTGGTTGGCGATCAACCTATGCACGGCGTTTATTGCCTCAAGGGTTATCGGCTTATTCGAACACACCATATCTCAACTGGTGGCATTGGCGGCATTAATGCCGATCGTCGCTGGCATCGGTGGCAATACCGGCAATCAAACCATCACCATGATCGTCCGTGCGCTGGCGCTGCACCAAATCGAAGCCGGCAACATTTCACGCCTGCTGCTCAGGGAACTGGGGGTCGCGCTCATCAACGGTGTTGTATGGGGCGGGATCATGGGCGTGATCACTTGGCTGCTGTATGGCGATCTAGCGATGGGCGGGGTGATGACACTGGCGATGATCCTCAACCTGCTGGTGGCAGCGCTAATGGGGGTGATGATCCCGATGACCATGATCAAACTGGGGCGCGATCCGGCGGTCGGCTCCAGCGTAATGATCACCGCACTGACTGATACCGGTGGTTTCTTCATCTTCCTTGGCCTGGCGACGTTGTTTTTGCTGTAATCTTGGACTCGCCGCCTGCTGAAATGCGGTATTCATCAGGCGGCGGTTCCCACGATGCTCGATCCCCTATTACTTTACCCGGTGTGCCGTAACGCCCTGATCTTTAGAGCAATGAGGATGTCAACGCGTTCTTCTGCAAAATTCCGTAAACCCGCTTTGTGTTTGATACTGGGGTTGTTAGTATAAATCATGGCGCGTTTCCTGATGCTTCATATCAAGAAACGTACCCATACCAAAACCGGTAACGCTCACCTTTCAAAGCTCAATGTCAGATCAAGTCTTTCTTCATGCTGCCTGCGCTGACCCAAATGAGTATCCTGTAAGGAGTGTGATTTTTGCGGTTGAGTTCCCCCCCTGCCCCTTCGGAGAGAAATTTCACCGCCATGAATGTAAAACTTCAACGTCATTCCCTGATACTGTGCCTGCTGGTTGCCATCATCGTGGCTAGCGCCGCTGTTTCAATTTGGCATCATTTCAACACCACAGGTTCCGCCACCGCCAAGCAGACCAGCACCGCTAGAGGCGCTGCGCGCGAGCGCTTGTCTCCGGTTCAAGTAGCAATGGCGACTCAGCAGACTGTTGCGCGCTATCTGACCGGCCTGGGAACCGTCACCGCTGCCAACACTGTCACCGTGACCAGTCGGGTCACGGGTCAACTGATGGCATTGCACTTTATCGAGGGGCAACAGGTGCAGGCCGGCGATCTGCTGGCGGAAATCGATCCCCGGCCATTTCAGGTTCAGTTGAAGCAAGCGCAAGGGCAATTGGCCAAAGATCAGGCCGTGCTCGCCAATGTGCGACGCGATTTGGCGCGCTACCAGCAGTTGGTGAAAACCAATCTGATCTCGCGCCAAGAATGGGATGCCCAGCGTTCATTAGTGCAGCAAGGCGCAGGCGCGATCAAAGCCGATCAAGGGGCAGTAGACAGCGCCCAATTACAACTGACCTACAGCAAAATCATCGCGCCTATCTCTGGCCGCGTAGGCTTGAAACAGATCGATAAAGGCAACGACATCACCAGCGGCACCACCGCCATTGTGGTGATCACTCAAACACACCCCATTGATGTGGTTTTCACCCTGCCAGAAAGCACTATCAGCGATATTATCAGCGCACAAAAAACCGGCCCGGTGAGTGTCGAAGCCTGGGATCGCAGCAACAAAAGCTTGCTGGCGCAGGGCAGCCTGCTTAGCCTCGACAATCAGATTGACACCACCACTGGCACCCTCAAGCTGAAAGCACGATACGACAACCAGAACGATACATTGTTCCCTAACCAGTTTGTGAATGCTCGTTTGAAAATCGCCACGCTGCAAAACGCCATTGTGGTGCCGAGCGCCGCCGTACAGATGAGCAACGCAGGTAATTTTGTCTGGATCTTGGACGAAGAAAACAAGGTTAGCAAACATCGGGTAGCCGTGGGCATTGAAGACCATCAGAGCCTGGTCATCACCAGCGGGTTGAACGCCGGGCGGCGAGTGGTCACCGACGGCATCGACCAACTGACGGAAGGCATGAAGGTCGAGGTGGTAACGCCACAGACCACAACAACTAACGGCGAGGCCGCTCTCCACGTCAAATCGGTCAAATCCTGATGTCAGTGATAACACCGCATCCTGGCGGCGGCCCCTCGCGTCTGTTCATCCTGCGCCCGGTCGCCACCACACTGCTGATGGTGGCGATCCTGTTGGCGGGGATGATCGGTTATCATTCGCTGCCGGTTTCCGCTCTGCCAGAAGTGGACTACCCGACCATTCAAGTGGTGACACTGTACCCCGGTGCCAGCCCTGATGTGGTAACATCGTCGATTACCGCCCCGCTGGAGCGCCAGTTTGGCCAGATGTCCGGGCTAAAACAAATGCTGTCACAAAGCTCCGGCGGCGCTGCGGTAATCACCTTACAGTTCCAACTGGCGCTATCGCTGGATGTCGCCGAGCAAGAAGTGCAAGCGGCGATCAACTCCGCCACCAAGCTACTGCCAACCGATCTACCCTACCCGCCGATTTACAGCAAAGTTAATCCTGCCGATCCCCCGATCCTGACGCTGGCTGTCACCTCAACCGCCATACCGATGACCCAACTGGAAGACATGGTGGAAACCCGCGTAGCGCAGAAAATTTCCCAAGTCACCGGCGTTGGGCTGGTGACCATTTCCGGCGGCCAACGCCCGGCAGTACGCGTAAAGCTCAATGCACCCGCCATGGCGGCCAAGGGTCTGGATAGCGAAATGGTGCGCAGCGCCATTACCGGTGCCAACGTTAACTCCGCCAAGGGCAGCCTAGACGGCCCAGCGCGTTCGGTCACACTGTCCGCCAACGACCAGATGAGATCCATCGACGATTATCGTCAGTTGATCGTCGCTTATAAAAATGGTGCGCCTATTCGGCTAGAGGACATCGCCCGCGTTGAACAAGGCGCGGAAAATCTCCGATTGGCGGCCTGGGCCAACCAACAGCCAGCAATTGTGCTCAATATTCAGCGCCAGCCGGGTGTCAACGTCATTGCCACTGCCGACGACATTCGCAAAATACTGCCGCAGCTTATCAAAAACCTGCCCAAATCGGTCGATGTCAAGGTACTGATCGACCGCACCACCCCTATTCGCGCCTCAGTCAGCGATGTGCAGTTCGAACTGTTGCTGTCGATCGCGTTGGTAGTGATGGTGATTTACCTCTTCCTGCGCAACGTGCTGGCGACGCTCATCCCCAGCGTGGTAGTGCCGCTGTCACTGCTCGGCACCTTCTCCGCCATGTATTTCCTTGGTTTTTCCATCAACAATCTGACGCTGATGGCGCTGACCATCGCCACTGGCTTTGTGGTAGACGACGCCATCGTGGTGATCGAGAATATCTCGCGCTATATCGAGAAAGGAGAAAAACCGCTCGATGCCACGCTGAAAGGAGCCGGTGAAATCGGCTTTACCATTATCTCGCTGACCTTCTCACTGGTGGCAGTACTGATCCCGCTGCTGTTTATGGGTGACATCATTGGTCGGCTGTTCCGCGAGTTCGCCGTAACGCTGGCAGTAGCGATCCTGATCTCTGCCGTGGTTTCATTAACGCTGACCCCCATGATGTGCGCACGCATGCTGAGCCACACATCGCTGCGCAAGCAGAACCGATTTTCCGCCGCATCCGAACGTTTCTTTGAGCGGGTGATTGCACAATACGGAAAATGGCTGAAAAACGTGCTCAACCACCCGTGGTTGACGCTCGGCGTGGCGTTGAGCACCCTGGCACTCACGGTATTGCTCTATCTGTTCATCCCGAAAGGCTTCTTCCCGATCCAGGATAACGGCCTGATCCAAGGCACGTTGCAAGCACCGCAGTCAGTGTCCTTCAGTAAAATGGCGATCCTCCAGCAGCAGGTTGCCGCCCAGTTGCTGCAAGATCCGGCGGTGGAAAGCCTGACCTCATTTATCGGTGTGGATGGCACCAATACCACCCTCAACAGTGGTCGCCTGCAAATCAACCTCAAGCCGCTGAGCGAACGCAGTGGGAGCCTACCGACGATCATCCAGCGTATGCAGCAACAGGTAGCCCGGCTACCCGGCTTAAAGCTGTATTTGCAACCCGTGCAAGATCTGACCATCGACACCCAGGCCAACCGGACGCAATACCAGTTCACCCTACAAGCGATGTCGCTGGAGCAGCTCAGCCACTGGGTACCGCAATTGGTCAAGGCGTTGCAGCAAACGCCAGCATTGCAGGATGTCAGCAGCGACTGGCAAGATCAGGGGCTGGAAGCCTATATCAATGTCGATCGCGATACCGCCTCGCGCCTCGGCATTCAGATGAGCAACGTGGACAACGCGCTGTACAACGCCTTTGGGCAACGCCTGATCTCCACCATCTACACCCAGGCTAATCAGTATCGCGTGGTGCTGGAGCATGACGTGCAGACCACGCCGGGGCTGGCTGCCCTGAACGATATTCACCTGACCAGCAGCAACGGCACCCTAGTGCCGCTAAATACCCTCGCCAAAATCGAGCAGCGCAACGGGCCGCTATCGATCAATCACCTCAACCAGTTCCCGGCAACCACAGTGTCATTTAACGTTGCGGGCGGCTATTCACTTGAAGCGGCGGTCAACGCCATCACTCAAGTGGAAAAGGATCTCGCGATGCCGAAGGACATCACCACCCAATTTCAGGGGGCAACGCTGGCCTTTCAGGCCGCACTCAGCAACACACTATGGCTGATCCTGGCGGCAGTGGTAGCGATGTATATCGTGCTGGGGGTGTTGTATGAAAGCTACATCCATCCGATCACTATCCTTTCGACACTGCCGATCGCCGGGGTCGGTGCACTGCTGGCACTGATGCTGGCCGACAGCGAATTGGACGTGATCGCCATCATCGGCATCATTCTGTTGATCGGCATCGTGAAGAAAAACGCCATTATGATGATCGACTTTGCCCTGGCCGCTGAACGCCAACAGGGAATGAAGCCTTACGATGCTATCTACCAAGCCTGCCTGCTGCGTTTCCGGCCAATCCTGATGACAACGCTGGCCGCGTTGCTCGGCGCATTGCCGCTGATGCTCAGCACTGGCGTTGGTGCCGAGCTACGCCGTCCTCTGGGCATCTGTATGGTGGGTGGCCTGATCATGAGCCAGATCCTGACGCTGTTCACTACCCCGGTGATTTATCTGCTGTTCGATAAACTGGCGCGCCGCACGAACCAAAAAGTAGCCTTCCAGGAGATATCGTGAAATTCTTTTCACTGTTTATCTTCCGGCCTGTGGCCACCACCCTGCTAGCACTGGCCATTGCGTTAGCCGGGGGGCTGGGCTTTAGCCTGCTGCCTATCGCGCCACTGCCGCAGGTCGATTTCCCAGTGATACTCATCAGCGCCTCGCTGCCGGGTGCCGATCCTGAAACCATGGCAACCTCGGTCGCTATGCCGCTGGAACGCACATTGGGCCGCATCGCTGGGGTCAACGAAATGACCTCGATGAGTTCGCTGGGCAATACTCAAGTGATTTTGCAGTTCGATCTCAACCGCGATATCAACGGTGCTGCCCGTGACGTGCAGGCAGCGATCAACGCCGCACAAAGCCTGCTACCTTCCGGCATGCCCAGCCGCCCCAGCTATTGGCAAATGAACCCGTCAGATGCTCCGATCATGATCCTGACACTGACTTCTGACACCTACAGCCAGGGGCAGCTTTATGATTTCGCCTCCAGCCGACTGGCGCAAAAAATCGCCCAGACCCCAGGTGTCGGCGATGTTAGCGTGGGTGGTAGCTCTTTGCCAGCGGTGCGGGTAGAACTGAACCCTTCCGCGCTGTTCAATCAAGGCGTCTCACTGGACAGCGTGCGCCGGGCAATCAGCAACGCCAACCTGCGCATGCCATTGGGGTCGGCAGAAAGCCCGGACAAGCGCTGGCAACTGCAGAGCAACGATCACCTCAAAACCGCAGCAGCCTATAAACCGCTGATCGTACATTATAACCACGGTGCCGCCGTCAGGCTAAGCGACGTCGCCGAGGTGATTGATTCGGTACAAGACGTGCGCAATGCCGGTATGACCAATGCTCAACCGGCTGTCCTATTGGTGGTAAGTCGCTCGCAGGACGCCAATATCATCGCCACCGTCGATCGCATCCGCGCCGAGCTGCCCAGCCTACGGGAGAGGCTCCCAGCATCGATCCAACTGAATATCGCCCAGGATCGCTCACCGACCATCCGCGCCTCGCTGGCCGAGGTGGAACAATCGTTGGTCATCGCCATCGGGTTGGTGATCCTGGTAGTGTTCCTTTTCCTACGCTCTGGCCGTGCCACGTTGATCCCAGCAGTGGCGGTGCCAATGTCGTTGATCGGCTCCTTTGCCGCCATGTACCTGTGCGGCTTCAGCCTGAATAATCTGTCGCTGATGGCGCTAACCATCGCTACCGGATTCGTGGTCGATGATGCCATCGTAATGATGGAAAATATTTCGCGCCATGTCGAAGCGGGTATAAAGCCGATCAACGCCGCACTGCTGGGGGTACGGGAAGTCGGCTTCACTGTGCTATCGATGAGCGCTTCGCTGGTGGCGGTGTTTATCCCGTTAATGCTGATGGAGGGGCTAGTCGGCCGCCTGTTCCGCGAATTCGCTGTCACCTTGTCGGTATCGATCGGATTATCGCTGATTATCTCGCTAACGCTGACGCCGATGATGTGCGCCTACTTGCTGCGCCAACACCCACCGCGTACACCGCAGCGGGCGCGCGGCTTCACCAAGCTACTGCTGAAACTACAACAAGGCTACGGACACTCGCTAAACTGGGTGCTCAATCATGCACGCTGGGTGCTAATGATACTGATAGCCACGCTAGCGCTGAATGTTTGGTTGTACATCAGCATGCCAAAAACCTTCTTCCCAGAGCAGGACACCGGACGGCTACTAGGCTTTATCCAAGCCGACCAGAGCATCTCGTTTCAGGCGATGCACCAGAAGCTGAAAGACTTCATGACCATAGTGCGTCAAGACCCGGATGTGGAAAACGTTATTGGCTTCACCGGCGGCTCGCGCATCAACAGCGGTTCGATGTTTATCTCGTTGAAACCGCAGTCAGAGCGTAACGAAAATGCCCAACAAATCATCGCTCGCCTCAGGGCCAAGCTGGCGAAAGAGCCAGGTGCCAACCTGTTCCTGATGGCGATGCAGGATATCCATGTGGGCGGACGGCGAGCCAACGCTAGCTATCAGTACACTCTGCTGTCGGATGATCTGAGCGCTTTACGCACCTGGGAACCGAAAATCCGCACCGCACTGGCCGCATTGCCAGAGTTGGTGGACATCAACTCTGATCAGCAAGACAAAGGCTCAGAAATGGATCTGATTTATGATCGCGATACCCTGGCACGGCTCGGCATTTCCGTTTCCGACGCCAATAACCTGCTGAACAACGCCTTTGGCCAGCGCCAGATCTCGACCATTTATCAACCGCTCAACCAATACAGCGTGGTGATGGAAGTTGCACCACCTTACACACAGGATGCCCGCTCGCTGGATAAAATGTTCATTATTAACCGCGAAGGAAAGGCAATCCCGCTTTCCTACTTTGCCCACTGGCAGCCAACCAATGCGCCATTGTCAGTTAACCACCAGGGACTATCGGCAGCATCGACTCTCTCCTTTAACCTGCCCACCGGTGGCAGTTTGTCAGATGCCACCACAGCGGTAGAACGCACCATGACACAGCTCGGCGTGCCACCCACGGTGCGCGGCACCTTCGCTGGCACCGCACAGGTGTTTCAGGACACCTCAAAATCGCTGTTGTTCCTGATCCTTGCGGCGATAGTCACGGTGTATATCGTGCTGAGCATACTGTATGAAAGCTACATCCACCCACTGACCATTCTCTCCACTCTCCCCCTGGCCGGGATAGGTGCGCTGCTGGCACTAAAACTGTCCGGTGCCTCATTCAGCCTGATCGCGCTAATCGGCATCATGCTGCTGATCGGCATCGTGAAGAAAAATGCCATCATGATGGTTGACTTTGCTCTTGACGCACAGCGCAACAGCGGCCTCAGCGCTCAGGAAGCGATTTTCCAGGCCAGCCTGCTGCGTTTTCGGCCCATCATGATGACCACGCTAGCCACGCTGTTTGGGGCGCTGCCGTTGGTGGTGACCAGTGGCGACGGCGCAGAGCTGCGTCAACCGCTCGGTATCACCATCGTTGGTGGCCTGGTGATGAGCCAACTGCTGACGCTGTACACCACACCCGTGGTGTATCTTTATTTTGACCGGCTGCTGATGAAGTTGCGCCGTGGCAAAACACTGGCTCCACTGCCTCAATAATGGGGCAGTTCAGGTAGCAGGGTAATGTCACCACTTCACCGACTGACAAGGTGCCCATCGGTAGCACGCTGAGGGGCACCTACGATTTTGATAGCCAGGGCGCAGGTAGCGATGCCTCCCTGTTCCAATGGTATTATAAGGCAAGCAACATCTAGTGGATTGCCCCCTCAGGCCGCTGAAGCCAAAAATCCGCACTGGGCATCCGACGCCAGTTATAGAGGTTATGAGGTTCGTCTGGGCGTCACACCCAAAGGCAATGTAAGCAATGGAAAAGAATCCCTGGTTTCGATGGTGTATACAATGAATCTCAGACAGTGTGGCGGATTAGAAGAAAATACCCTGGCAGTAAAGTAAAGACCGAGCTGATACCACAAGGGACACTATCTGGTTATGGAAAAGTTGTAGTTAGTCAAGAAGTCACCAGTGAGCTTTAATCAACTTACTTGATATTGACTCACTCATCGCGTGTTATCGCAGAAACGGCACATTTAACCGGGGAGCAGCAGAACGCGCTGCCACGTTAAAAATGACGACAGCGCCATCAGGTTATCGCGGTGGCACCCTAGTCTGGAAGTATGAACGATAGGCGGCGCGAGGCTGCCTATTTAAAATGGGCCTTAGCCGCTGATGTTCAAATTTTTGGCTACACTTACAGTACATATCGAAAGCAACGGGAAAGAACTATGGCAATCGGTCATTATGAGCTGAAAAAAGCTAAGAACGGACAGTATTACTTCAACCTAAAAGCCAGTAATGGCGAAATCATTCTAACTAGCGAGATGTATGTCAGCAAAGCTTCAGCGAAAAATGGCATCGCCTCAGTGCAAACTCACTCACCTCATGAAGCGCTATTTGAGCTGAAGCACAGTATGTAGTGGTCAACTAAAACTGGCCACCGCGTTAGAGTTTTTCCAGTATCGGTTTTCCGATTCGTTTGGTGGTAACCCACCGTTATATTCATGCGGCCTGAGCGCGCTGTAATACCCAACGATATAGTCCGTTATTGCGTGGGCTGCATCGCTGAAGTTTATGTAACCCGTCACCGGTACCCATTCGTTCTTCAGACTCCTGAAGAAGCGCTCCATTGGGCTATTATCCCAGCAGTTTCCACGCCGACTCATACTCTGTCTGATCCGATACCTCCACAGTGACTGCCGGAACTGTCTGCTTGTGTAATGGCTGCCCTGATCGCTGTGGAACATCACTCCGGCTGGTTTTCCCCGGGCCTCCCACGCCATCTCCAGCGCTTTGATGGTCAGCCTGCTGTCCGGTGAGAACGACATTGCCCAGCCCACCGGTTTTCTCGCGAACAGGTCGAGAACAACGGCGAGGTAGGCCCAGCGCCTGCCTGTCCAGATATAGGTCACATCGCCACACCACACCTGATTAGGCTCTGTCACTGCGAACTGCCGCTCAAGGTGATTCGGGATAGCGATGTGTTCAAGGCCACCGCATTTATACCGATGAGTGGGCTGTTGACAACTGACCAGCCCCAGCTCTTTCATGAGCCTGCCGGCGAGCCATCGTCCCATCCTGAAGCCCTTCATGGTTGCCATAGTTGCGATACTCCTTGCGCCAGCAGAGCCATGGCTGACGCTATGCAGTTCCAGTACCTGGCTGCGTAATACAGCTCGTCTGCCATCTGGTTTTTCAGGACGGTTTTTCCAGTATTTGTAGCTGCTGCGATGAACCCCGAACACGTGGCAGAGTGTGACCACCGGATAATGCGCTCTGAGTTTCCCGATTATCGAGAACTGTTCAGGGAGTCTGACATCAAGAGCGCGGTAGCCTTTTTTAATATTTCGTTTTCCATTTCAATACGTTGTATTTTTTTCCTCAGCTCACGTATTTCAATTTGTTCAGGAGTAATGGGAGAGGCTTTAGGTATTTTTCCCTGCCGCTCATCACGCAACTGCTTCACCCATCGCGTCATTGTGGAAAGGCCGACATCCATAGCACTGGCTGCATCTGCCACGGTGTAGTTCTGGTCAACGACCAGTTGAGCGGATTCGCGTTTGAACTCTGCACTGAAATTTCTTTTTTTCATTGAAGCACCTGTAATGTCCTGAGGTGAGCATATCACCTCTGTTCAGGTGGCCAAATTCAGTGTGCCACTACACTGACGGGTGTCAGCACCTAAAGATCGATCAACCTCATCTCTAAGGTTCAGCCTGCGGCCCAGCGCTAGCACTGTTCAAATCGGTTCCCGACCGATTTGTCACTCTGTTGCCACTTTCCTGCAATTCGAATTATTTAGGGTATAGTTAAAGCCGCTTAACTACTGATTTATTGCCGTCCTACCGCTATAATTCCCCGCTTTTACTGCACCATTTGGGGCACCTTTAGCTACTGGCTTTCACGCGGCAGCCCATCAAATTGCGGCTCGAAGGCAGAAGTATACTGAGCTGAAATCAGACCGAGACACATTATGTTCACACCAGAACTTCTCTCCCCGGCCGGAACGCTGAAGAATATGCGTTACGCCTTTGCCTATGGTGCCGATGCGGTTTATGCTGGCCAGCCGCGCTATAGCCTACGGGTACGCAACAACGAGTTCAACCATGAAAACCTGGCGCAGGGTATCAACGAAGCCCATGCGTTGGGCAAGAAATTTTACGTGGTGGTGAATATTGCCCCGCATAATGCCAAGCTCAAAACCTTTCTGCACGATCTGAAGCCAGTGATCGACATGCGCCCAGATGCGCTGATCATGTCCGATCCCGGTTTGATCATGATGGTACGCGAAGCCTTCCCGCAAATGGATATTCATCTGTCCGTGCAGGCCAATGCGGTCAATTGGGCAACAGTGAAATTTTGGCAGCAGATGGGGTTGACGCGCGTGATCCTGTCGCGTGAGCTGTCGTTGGAAGAGATCGCTGAAATCCGCGCTCAGGTGCCAGAGATGGAACTGGAGATATTCGTGCACGGCGCGCTGTGCATGGCCTACTCTGGCCGCTGCCTGTTGTCCGGTTATATCAACAAACGCGATCCCAACCAAGGTACTTGCACCAATGCCTGCCGCTGGAAATACCAGGCGCAAGAAGGCAAAGAGGACGATATCGGCAACCTTGTGCCTTTGCATGAGCCGCTCCCAGTACAGACCGTCGAACCAGTGCTCGGCATCGGTGCACCCACCGACCAAGTGTTTATGTTGTCCGAGGCACAGAAACCAGGCGAATACATGAGCGCCTTCGAAGACGAGCACGGTACTTACATCATGAACTCCAAAGATCTGCGCGCCATCCAACATGTAGCACACCTGACGCAGCTCGGCGTACATTCGCTGAAGATCGAAGGGCGCACCAAATCCTTCTACTACTGCGCCCGCACCGCCCAGGTGTACCGCCGTGCCATCGACGACGCTAAACTCGGCAAGCCCTTTGATCCCACTTTGCTCACTACGCTGGAAGGGTTAGCGCATCGTGGCTATACCGAAGGTTTCCTGCGCCGCCATGTGCATGAAGCCCAGCAGAATTATGACTACGGTTCTTCGCTATCTAAGCGCCAGCAGTTTGTCGGTGAGTTTACCGGCCTACGGCGCGATGGCTGGGCCGAAGTAGAGGTGAAAAACAAATTTATGCTCGGCGATAACGTGGAAATGATGACGCCTAGTGGTAATGTTCTGTTCACGCTAGAATGTATACAAAATAAAAAAGGCGAGCCGATTACGGTAGCGCCAGGCAATGGTCATATCGTTTATTTGCCGATCCCTCAGGATATCGATCTCAATTACGCCTTGTTAATCCGCAATTTAACAAAAGAAAATAACGATAACGCGTAAAATCTTAATCGCCATCTTTTTGTGGCGATTTTTAGCAAATATTAGATTTTGATCACATCAATGAGTTCGCAGTTTGGTTACCATCAGTTCGCTTAAAGAACAACAAAAATACTTGTTAGCAATATTATAACCCACCTCCTTAGCCAGCCTAATCTCCCTTGGGCTGGCTTTTTCTTTAGCGGTACACTTAGTTTTTTATTTAAATGATACCAACCTTTTATTTAGAGATATGAGTCCTGCTATGGCGATGAATAAATCACATAGCGAAATTATGATTTTATATCCTATTAATCTATGAAATTAAGAGCCTATCCCAGTAGGCCTACATTATTGCTGCCCGTCTGGACACCGACCACGCGCAACAACCGCAACGTACGTGAGGATGGTGAGCACTACTCCAGGCCAAAATGGCAAATAAAATAGCCTGATGGGATAAGTTCCATGTCAATTGCACAAAATAACCGCTACGTTTAAAGGCAACAGGCAGAATGAGTGGCGTGTTCTGATGGCGTACAATCAGCGGGTCGTTTGTCGTTAATCACTGTCTGTTTTCAGGCCGGGAGATATCAAGAATGCCTCAATCAGCACCAGCACTCCTTATCATCAACGGAAAAAGGGCCAGCAACGAAGCGCTGCGTCTCACCGTACACCAGCTACGCGCTGAACAACTGACCTTGCACGTTCGCATCACCTGGAAGCACGGCGACGTCGCACGTTATGTCGAGGAAGCCGCCCGGCTAGGCGTCGGCACTGTAGTGGCTGGTGGCGGCGATGGCACTATCAATGAAGTGGCCAGCGCACTGGCTCAATTGCAGGTGCAGCGTTGTCCTGCCTTGGGCATCCTGCCGCTCGGCACCGCCAATGATTTCGCCATGGCCTGCAATATTCTGCTGACACTGGAACCCGCATTACAGTTGGCGATAAAGGGCTGCTCGGTGCCAATCGACTTGGCGAAAGTCAATAATGAACGCTATTTCATCAATATGGCTACCGGTGGCTTTGGCATCCACATCACCACCGAGACGCCGGAGAAACTAAAAGCGGCATTGGGCGGCGTCTCCTACTTTATTCACGGGCTGCTACGCATGAACCGGTTGCAGGCTGACCGTTGCGAAATCCGTGGGCCGGATTTCCACTGCTCCGGTGAAGCGCTAGTTATCGGCATTGGCAATGGCAAACAGGCCGGTGGCGGCCAACCACTGTACCCAAATGCGCTGATCAGCGTACCGCATGAAATAACCTTCAATCTCGATGGTGAACCGCTGGCGGCCAGCATTTTCACATTGAGTTGCTACCGCAAGCCATCAAATGCCGCCTACCGTCCAACTGCGCCCTACTGGGCTAATTGACAAGCACCACCAGGAATGGCGGCAGTGCAGAAACGAAAGCCTAGCTTGCTCATGCAAATGGCATTTCCTCTCAATCGCGTCTATTGTTTCTTCTAGTCGCAGCAAGTTTAGTAGGCTGTGTTCCGTACCACTTTAACGGCTTCACCCACCGCTTTTATTGCGCTGCCAGTTAGAGACTCTGGGCTAGCAGTGTGTGAAAAGCTCAATCAGGAATATGCCATGACTGATATAGCACAGATGTTAGGAACGGAAGCGGAAGATCTATTGCAATACCGCTGTAGCGCCATCCCCGCCGAAAACCTGTACCTGCCGGGTACCGACTTTGTCGACCGGATCATGATTGACAATAACCGCCCCAATGCCGTACTGCGCTCCATGCAAACTCTACTCAATCACGGTCGGCTAGCTGGCACCGGCTACCTGTCGATTCTACCGGTCGATCAGGGCATTGAGCACTCCGCTGGCGCGTCATTCGCCGCCAACCCGCTGTACTTTGATCCAAAAAATATTGTTGAGTTGGCAATTGAGGCCGGCTGTAACTGCGTGGCTTCCACCTACGGCGTGTTAGCTTCAGTTTCGCGACGCTATGCCCACAAGATCCCATTCCTGGTCAAACTGAACCACAACGAGACCCTAAGCTACCCAACCCAGTATGATCAAACTCTGTACGCCAGCGTCGAGCAGGCATTCAACATGGGCGCGGTGGCGGTCGGCGCGACTATTTACTTCGGTTCTGAACAGTCGCGCCGCCAGATTGAGGAAATTTCGATCGCTTTCGAACGCGCACATGAGCTGGGCCTGGTTACCGTACTATGGGCCTACCTGCGTAACCCGGCGTTCAACAAGGACGGCGTAGACTACCATTCCAGTGCCGACCTAACTGGCCAGGCTAACCATATCGCCGCTACACTCGGTGCCGACATCGTCAAACAAAAAATGGCGGAAAACAACGGCGGCTACCGTGCGGTGAAATTCGGCTATACCGATGACCGGGTTTACAGCAAGCTGACGCGCGATCACCCGATCGATCTGGTGCGTTACCAACTGGTCAACTGCTATATGGGGCGTGCCGGGTTAATTAACTCCGGTGGTGCCGCCGGTGAAAACGATCTGCAGGAATCGGTGCGCACCGCCGTAATCAATAAACGCGCTGGCGGTATGGGGCTGATCCTTGGCCGTAAGGCGTTCAAGAAATCGATGAAAGAAGGCGTGGCATTAATCAACGCGGTGCAAGATGTCTATCTGGACAAAAAGGTGACCATCGCCTGATCCAGGCAAGCGGCTTGCCCCACCCAAGCCTGATTCGTGGACTCCCCCCCAAAAGTTGGACACCAACTTAGTAAGGTGCAGTTTTTTATGGCAAAGCCCAAATATTCCCTCGAAACAAGACAGGCTGTCGCTAATCACTACTTTTTTGGAAAGGATGGGGCACAACGCACGACCAAACGTTATAGCGTCGAAAAGAATATCAGTTCACCGCTGGGCCAGGCAACTTCACGCCCTCTCAGCAATTCAGCTTCGACAAGCTGCTTATCGTTGCGGACGGCGTTGTTCTCAACGTCGGCGTCACCACCTGCAACGAGTTGCTCAGTACGATTTAAGCGCCGTTGATACGCTGATCACCGATAAAAACATCAACTCCGGCTATCTTGCCGCGCTACAGTCGGAAGGCATTAATATTATTTGGTAGGAAAGCGCGATGAGTAACACCAACGCCCTGCTCACCTTCACCCACGAAACGTTGGAGATTGAACTGACCAAAGCGCAAACCTGCTAGCTCGGCTGAATGGCAATGCTGTCTGCGCCTGTGAACGGCTGCGGCAAAGCGGCCCGCGCTGAAGCTGAACCGTGCGCCGAAACGGCGTAGTGAAGTGTGTTTGTCCTGTCATGCCCTTTTCCCTTGGTGAATTCTCATGGCATCCGGATAGCGCTACGCCTGGATCTCACCAGACTACAATGATGGCAAAAGGGTAATTCACCACCAGGCGTGGAAGTGATGCAGCGGCCCGATACCACGCCCCACCTCTAGCGTATCCGCTTGCTGCAATGCCTGTTGCAGATAATCCTTGGCCGCCACCACCGTTGTAGCCCAATCTTCATGACGTGGGCGCAACGCAGCCAGCGCAGCCGATAGCGTGCAGCCAGTACCATGCGTATGGCTGGTGGCGACACGCGGTGCACTAAAGCGCTGCTCTCTGTCTGCGGTAAACAGCCAGTCTGGGCTTTCTTCCTCGTTCAGATGCCCCCCTTTCATCAACACTGCCTGGCAGCCCATCGCCATCAGCGCCCGCCCCTGTTGGCGCATTTGCTGTTCATTTTCCGCCGGGCTACAGGCCAGCAACGCTGCTGCCTCTGGCAGATTAGGCGTGATTAACGAGACCAGCGGCATCAGTTCACGGCGGATCGAGGCCACCGCCTCTGGTGCCAACAACGGATCGCCGCTTTTCGCCAGCATCACCGTGTCCAACACCACGAACACTGGTCGGTAGTGACGCAACCGCTCAGCGACCCTTTCGACGACATTGGCATTGGCCAGCATGCCAATCTTGGCGCTGTCGATGCGCACGTCACTGAACACAGAATCTAACTGGGCAGCGACGAACGCCGGATCGATGTTATACACCGACTGAACGCCGCAGGTATTTTGCGCCACCAGCGCAGTGATCACCGAGGTGCCATAAGCGCCCAGTGCCGAGAACACTTTCAGGTCAGCCTGAATGCCAGCACCACCACTGGGATCGGTACCAGCAATAGTTAATGCGTTAATGCGCTTCATTGCAAAATCCTCCATGTGCAGCAGGTACTGGCCTTTGATAAAGGCCGGGGCAACACTGCCCAGCGAGACGCCTGCCAAAATCAGGCCCGGTGACGAGATACGAATCATACACGGTGATCAAATCATCAGGCTTAGGTACCACCCTCACAAAGCGATTTAACCTTGGTGTCAAACACCCCAGAACGTGTTGTATTTGATAATTTGTGTGATTCATAGACATCGTTTCAATTTTCTCAGCTCAGGTTCAAGCTTGTCGTTCTGTTCTTGTATATGGTCTTCTCCGGGCTGATAGCTTGCCTGAACGGCATCAGAGTATGGTGTTGCTCAGCAAGTTCGAAGTGGCGCTACATCGGCGTTTTACCGTTGTGAGCGCTATGAGGACGTTCCCAATGGTAGCCGTGTTGCCATTATGCCAGTAAATCCTTGCTGCCTGCGATCTACTCTGACACTATCCTGCTGCATCACCGATGACAGATTTCACCCTACCCTCTACCTGGGTGGCCCGGTGATTAAGTACGATCTTTCCCGCGCACTGAAAGCCACCGGCATTAATAGCTCTACACCCTGTCAGTACACTTTGCAAAAATGCGTGGCGGGATGTGTCGCTATAAGAAAGCCCGCCCTGTTCAGAGGCGAATTGGTTGGGGCGTGGTAATATTATTTCTGCGCACCCTCTTCCATGTGCTGATGCATCTTCTCGTTTCATGCCGGTGAGGATATGAGTTTGCTGCTCTTCTTAGAACCTATCCCATTAGGCGATTCTATTTGCCATTTTAGCCCTGGGCAGTACTCACCATCTTCACGGACTCTCTGTATGCTCCGGTTATTGCGCGCTGTCCCTGTCCAAACAGGCTGCAACAATGTACGCCTACTGGGATAGGTTCTTATTTATATTCCAGCTTGATTTAACTGGCAATACTCTTCATCTTTTTCACATTTGATGCTCATTTTTCCTCTCAAAATAAATGGATTATTTGTTTTTCCATGTCCAAAGTATGGATAGTAGTAAACAGGGATCTTTGTTTTTTCCGCAAACCCTTTGATTACAGTTTTAAAAATGAGTCTTTCTTCGTCACTTGCTGATAAAGTATAGAATTGCCCAAATATAATCGCTTTGGGTTTAAATTCACGTTTATAAAGAATTTGATTTAATGTACGATCAAGTTGCTTGTAAGTTACCCCTGTATCTTCCATCAATAATATCTGATTTGGTAAGTATTTCTCATATTCAGTAGAAAAGAAAGACTGAAGCAATGTAAGATTCCCTCCCCCCAGCACCCCCGAAACGCCAGATTCAGCCTGTGAATTAAGGGGAATAATGCCGTTATATGAAACACCTTTTTTTATAGCTTCAAAAACCTGATCAAAGTTATTATTCATACTTATCCTTTCATGTTCCACGCCATTATAAATATCTTTATTATAAGCAGCAACAATTCCATGCACACTTTTCCAACCAATATAGTTATTCAAAAAATAATGGATTGCAGTTACGTCACTGAACCCGATAATTACTTTTTCCTTACTTTTCTTTATGCCTTCACTATTTTTATAAAGATAGGGGAAAATATTGATGGCTCCAGAACCTCCCCTGACAAACCATAAATATTTAACATTATCATCAGTCAGCGCATTAATTATATTTTTACCTCTTTCTTTATCGGTATTTACATATCCAAAATCTGATATTTGCTGATTGAGGTATTTTGTTTCTACAGTGTAACCTTTACTTTTCAAAAACGCTGAAATCTTAGGAATAGAACTTTCATCGTAAGCTGAAGAGCTTGAAATCAAATAAATTACTTTCCCATTATCCGCCAAACACTCAAAAGAAATGAGAAAAAAAAATACTTGAATAAGCCTACATAAACTAGTCATATTTTACCATCCATATCATTTTTATCACCTGGTTCTTCTCTATCAAAATTTAACGATAAACTCAATATTTACTCGATTTTTTGGTCGTGACGCAGACTGAGTGGTAATGATTGATGGTCAGATCCCCCCCAATGAGCTTATCGTGCATTTCTTCTGACTTCGAGAAATAGATAGTCCTGCGGGCCAGTCGTTTAAGATGGGTTCGCAAATTGAGATTATGCCGCTCTATCCGCTGGGTATATTTTTGCTGATGACATGACTGGTTGAGGGCAGTAAAGTCCGGTAGACAGGCCAGGCGTCAGTCATGTAGAAAGCGATAGTAAACAAGCTCAGCAAAGCCAGAAGCCGCCGTAAAGTCAGCGCATTACGTGGCCCCAGTACATGCGTGAGGCCCCGCTTTCTGATGCGGTCATAAGCGTAGAATAACCAGCGTGGATGACCTTTATTCTGTACATAAGACCACTGTTCATCGGCTTCACAGCAAATAACGACTTCAACGCCGGGTTCAACGTTTTGTGCTACCTGATGTGGTTAAATGGCGGAGAACAGTATTGAGGCTTATCTTCATCGCGGCATCCGGAACCATTCATTGCCATATCAACAATGGTCTGATGGGTTTCGGGTTTAGCACCGTTGTTATGTTTCATATAGCTGAAGGTAAAATCGTGAAATGTCTTCTCCCCTTTTCGTTTTGTTTTACTGTTACGCTTCTCTATAGCAGGCGATATTCCTGCATTTACGCGTTTTTTCGCTTCGAGTAGTTTTTCGCGCGCCTGCGCCAGAGAAATACCGTCACCATAGCGCCCACGACGCCCGTTAATTCGATAGTCATAGCGAAATATCACCTATCCCTTGGGGGATACGGTTACATACAGGCCATCACGATCGACAACCTTATAAAGTTTTTCCAGCGCTTTAAGGTTTTTTAGTCTGGTATCGGTCAACATTGGGCCACTCTTTATTGTGAAATTTTACCGTCACAACTGGCCTAAACCTGACGGTAAAATGGCCTGTAACACTGACAAAAAGATTCTTATACCGTCAGATTTACCGTTAAAAATAACCGATAGTACCTGATGGATATTAATGGCTAAAAATAAAAAAACCGCCTACAAATCAAGGCGGGTAGTATTATTTTGAATGGATATTAATCGTAGAAAACGCTCGCGGATCATTCCCACTCAATGGTCGCTGGCGGTTTGCCACTGATGTCGTATACCACGCGGGAAATGCCGTTTACTTCGTTGATAATGCGGTTGGAGACGCGGCCGAGAAAGTCATAGGGTAGATGCGCCCACTGTGCGGTCATAAAGTCGATAGTTTCCACTGCGCGCAGTGAAACAACCCAGTCGTATTTACGGCCATCGCCCATTACGCCCACCGAACGTACCGGCAGGAATACGGTGAACGCCTGGCTCACCTTGTTATACAGGTCAGCGTTGTGCAACTCTTCAATGAAGATGGCATCTGCACGGCGCAGCAGGTCGCAATACTCTTTCTTCACTTCACCAAGCACGCGCACGCCCAGACCAGGCCCAGGGAATGGGTGCCGGTACAGCATATCGGACGGCAGGCCCAGTTCCAGACCGATCTTGCGCACTTCATCTTTGAACAGTTCTTTCAACGGTTCGACCAGCCCCAGCTTCATCTCTTGCGGCAGGCCACCCACGTTGTGATGCGATTTGATCACATGCGCTTTGCCAGTGGCGGAAGCAGCGGATTCGATCACGTCCGGGTAAATGGTGCCCTGCGCCAACCATTTCACGTCGGATTGCTTGCAGGCTTCTTCGTCGAACACTTCCACGAACACGCGGCCAATGATCTTGCGCTTGGCTTCTGGTTCGTCAACGCCAGCCAACTCGCTCAGGAAGCGATTCTCCGCCGCCACATGCACGATATTCAAGCCGAAACCGTCGCCGAACATTTCCAGCACCTGATCAGCTTCATTCAGGCGCAGCAAGCCGTTGTCGACGAAAACGCAGGTCAGACGTGTGCCAATGGCACGGTGCAGCAGCATCGCGGTTACAGAAGAGTCAACACCGCCGGACAGGCCGAGGATCACATGGTCTTCCCCCACTTGCTGGCGAATACGTTCAACCGCATCTTCAATGATGGTGGCCGGAGTCCACAGGGCTTCACATTGGCAAATGTCCAGAACAAAACGTTCTAGCATGCGCTGGCCCTGGTGGGTGTGAGTCACTTCCGGGTGGAACTGCACGCCGTAGAAACGTTTTTCTTCATTAGCCATAATGGCGAACGGGCAGCTATCGGTGCTGGCGATGGTCACGAAGTCAGATGGGATGGCAGTGACTTTGTCGCCGTGGCTCATCCACACGTCCAATAGCGGTTTGCCCAGCGGGCTGGTGATGTCCTCGATGCCACGCAACAGCGCGCACTCATTGACGACTTCCACCTGCGCGTAGCCGAACTCACGCTCGTTAGAACCCTGCACACAACCACCTAACTGCATCGCCATGGTCTGCATGCCGTAGCACACACCCAACACCGGCACATCGGCAGTAAACACGTACTCAGGGGCGCGCGGGCTGCCGTCTGCGGTGGTGCTTTCCGGGCCACCGGAAAGGATGATGCCGCTAGGATTGAATTCGCGGATCTGTTCTTCGTTCACATCCCAGGCCCATAGCTCACAGTAAACGCCGATTTCGCGCACGCGGCGGGCAATCAATTGGCTATATTGTGAACCGAAATCCAGAATAAGAATGCGATACTTATGGATATTTTTTTTCATAATAAAGCGAATTCCAGCAACAAAAATAAAGGAAAAATCAAATCGTCTGGGGCAAGGCCCATCAGTAAGTTGTCACCCGCCGTACCCTATACGCCGTTGACATTAAGTCCAATGAACCATGCCCCCTTGAAATCAACCCATGCGGTAGTTCGGCGACTCTTTGGTGATGGTCACATCGTGTACATGGCTTTCCTGAATACCAGCGCCACTAATACGCACAAACTCTGCCTTGGTGCGCAGTTCGTCGATGGTGGCACAGCCAGTCAGACCCATGCAGGAGCGCAGCCCCCCCATCTGCTGATGCACGATGGCTTTCAGCATGCCTTTGTAGGCTACACGGCCTTCGATACCTTCTGGCACCAGTTTGTCGGCGGCGTTATCGGTTTGGAAGTAACGGTCAGAAGAACCTTTGGACATCGCACCCAGCGACCCCATGCCACGATAGGACTTGAACGAACGCCCCTGGTACAGCTCGATTTCACCCGGTGATTCTTCGGTACCTGCTAGCATGGAGCCAACCATCACGCAGGAGGCACCCGCCGCGATAGCCTTGGCGATGTCGCCAGAGAAACGGATGCCACCATCGGCGATAACCGGGATACCGGTGCCTTCCAGCGCGTCAACCGCATCAGCGATGGCCGTGATCTGTGGTACGCCTACACCAGTGACGATGCGGGTGGTGCAGATAGAACCAGGGCCAATGCCCACTTTCACCGCGCTCACCCCCGCCTCAGCTAAGGCTTTGGCACCGGCGTCGGTGGCAACGTTGCCACCGACGATCGGCAAGTCGGGGTATTTGGCACGGGTTTCTCGAATACGTTGCAGCACACCTGCGGAGTGGCCGTGTGAGGAGTCGATCAGCAGCACGTCAACACCTGCGGCGACCAGCGCATCAACGCGCTGTTCATTACCGGCACCCGCACCAACCGCCGCACCTACACGTAACCGGCCATGCTCGTCTTTACAGGCGTTGGGCTTGCGTTCTGCTTTCTGGAAGTCTTTAACGGTGATCATGCCCAGCAGGTGGAAGCTGTCATCCACCACCAGCGCTTTTTCAACGCGTTTTTCGTGCATTTTTTGTAGCACGATTTCGCGCGCTTCACCTTCTTTCACCGTGACCAGGCGTGCTTTCGGCGTCATCACTGCGGTGACCGGCTGGTTCAGATCGGTAACGAAGCGCACGTCGCGCCCGGTAATGATCCCCACTAACTCATTGTCTTCGGTAACAACCGGGTAACCAGCGAAGCCGTTGCGAGCAGTCAGCGTTTTAACTTCTTGTAAGGTGGTTGCTGGGGTGACGGTCTGTGGGTCGGTCACTACACCGCTTTCATGTTTCTTCACCCGGCTGACTTCTTCAGCCTGGCGTTCGATAGACATGTTTTTGTGAATAAAACCCAGGCCACCTTCCTGCGCCAGCGCGATAGCCAAGCTAGATTCGGTTACGGTATCCATGGCGGCGGACAACATAGGGATATTCAGGCGGATATTTTTAGTCAGCTGCGTGCCGAGTTCTGCGGTATTAGGCAGAACCGTGGAATGGGCAGGAATCAGGAGTACATCGTCAAACGTCAACGCTTCTTTAACAATACGTAGCATGGGCAATATCTCACCAGGGTGGGCTGTGAAAGGGATAAAATATTGCCGTGGCATTATACAGAGCGTAATCGGTTGCCTCCAGCACTTTCTTGCAAAAACCCTTGATTACCTTTTTTAGCCATGTAGTATCGGGCAATTGAGTGCTTGTTTTAAGATTTGATTTGGATCACATGTCGCTAGCTCCCCCACCGTCCATTTTTACCGTAAGCCGCTTAAATCAGGCTGTTCGACAACTGCTGGAAATGGAAATGGGGCAGATATGGATCTCTGCTGAAATCTCCAACTTTTCCCAGCCAACATCCGGCCACTGGTATTTCACCTTGAAAGACGATTGCGCGCAGGTGCGCTGTGCGATGTTCCGCAACAGCAACCGCCGTACCACTTTCCGGCCGCAGAACGGCCAGCAGGTTCTGGTGCGCGCCAGCATCACCCTATACGAACTGCGTGGCGATTATCAACTGATCGCCGAGAGTATGCAGCCTGCCGGCAACGGCCTGTTGCAACAGCAGTTCGATCAACTAAAGCAGCACCTGAGCGACGAAGGTTTATTCGACCCACAGTTCAAACAGCCACTGCCTAGCCCAGCCAAATGCGTTGGGGTGATCACCTCCGCCAACGGCGCGGCGTTGCATGATATCTTGCAGGTGCTGCAACGGCGTGATCCTTCACTGCCGATCATTATTTACCCCACCTCAGTGCAGGGCGAGGACGCGCCAATGCAGGTGGTGCGCGCCATCGAAACCGCCAACCGCCGTGATGAATGCGATGTGCTGATCGTTGGCCGGGGTGGAGGTTCGCTGGAAGATCTGTGGAGTTTCAATGATGAACGCGTAGCACGCGCGATATTCGCCAGCCAGATCCCGATCGTCAGCGCAGTCGGCCATGAAACCGATGTGACTATCGTCGACTTTGTCGCCGATCTGCGTGCGCCGACCCCTTCCGCTGCCGCTGAACTGGTCAGCCGCAATCAGCTTGAGCTAGTGCGTCAGTTGCAGTCGCAGCAACAACGGTTGGAAATGGCGATGGATTACTATCTGGTCCGGCGTCAACAGCAGTTCACACGCATTCACCACCGTTTGCAGCAGCAACATCCGCACCTGCGGCTGGCGCGCCAGCAGACGCTGCTGTTCAAATTACAACGCCGTCTGGAAGAGGGCACGCAAAATCAGTTGCGCATGGCCTCGCAGCGCAACGAACGCGCCCAGCAACAGTTGGCGCAGATACAGCCGCAGAACCACATTCACCGCTATCAACAGCGTGTGCAACAGCAGGAGTACCGCTTACAGCAGGCGCTGGATCGCCAGCTCAATGCTTACCGCCAGCGCTTCGGCATGGCCTGTAGCCAGCTTGAAGCGGTCAGCCCGCTGGCGACGCTGGCGCGCGGCTATAGCGTGACACAAACCCCATGCGGCAAGCTGCTGAAAAGCACCAAACAGGCTCAACTCGGCGAACGGCTAGAAACCCGTTTACTTGATGGCTGGATAGAAAGTGAGGTGAAGAGCATCACCACCGCTAAAACTCGCGATCCAATGAGGCTGTTTGAGCGCAATATTGATTCGTCCAATCGATAACCTCTCAGCCCTTTCGATAGAATATGGGGGCAGTATTACTAACGCCCACTTTGCACTGATTATTTTTTCTTCAGGTGAATAGTAAGAAAGCGATTTTTCACTTGATTTAAAAGGATTTTTTAATTTAACAATTGTTTTGAGTACACCCCGGTGTACACGAAAAATGAAAGTACTAACCAATCCCGTACAATTATTAATCAATGAAAATTATTTCATCCTAAGAATATCAGTGATGAAAATCACTATCCGTTATCAAGCTGGTGGGGGAGTGGCCTCTCACCCAATTAACAATATGCTATTAGTGAGGTTAGCGGCGCGGCACTGGCTTGAGGAAGGGCTGAACGTCGCGTTTTGTCGCAATGGCGGAAGCTCTCTGAACTGTAGTGGTCAACTAAAACTGGCCACCGCGTTAGAGTTTTTCCAGTATCGGTTTTCCGATTCGTTTGGTGGTAACCCACCGTTATATTCATGCGGCCTGAGCGCGCTGTAATACCCAACGATATAGTCCGTTATTGCGTGGGCTGCATCGCTGAAGTTTATGTAACCCGTCACCGGTACCCATTCGTTCTTCAGACTCCTGAAGAAGCGCTCCATTGGGCTATTATCCCAGCAGTTTCCACGCCGACTCATACTCTGTCTGATCCGATACCTCCACAGTGACTGCCGGAACTGTCTGCTTGTGTAATGGCTGCCCTGATCGCTGTGGAACATCACTCCGGCTGGTTTTCCCCGGGCCTCCCACGCCATCTCCAGCGCTTTGATGGTCAGCCTGCTGTCCGGTGAGAACGACATTGCCCAGCCCACCGGTTTTCTCGCGAACAGGTCGAGAACAACGGCGAGGTAGGCCCAGCGCCTGCCTGTCCAGATATAGGTCACATCGCCACACCACACCTGATTAGGCTCTGTCACTGCGAACTGCCGCTCAAGGTGATTCGGGATAGCGATGTGTTCAAGGCCACCGCATTTATACCGATGAGTGGGCTGTTGACAACTGACCAGCCCCAGCTCTTTCATGAGCCTGCCGGCGAGCCATCGTCCCATCCTGAAGCCCTTCATGGTTGCCATAGTTGCGATACTCCTTGCGCCAGCAGAGCCATGGCTGACGCTATGCAGTTCCAGTACCTGGCTGCGTAATACAGCTCGTCTGCCATCTGGTTTTTCAGGACGGTTTTTCCAGTATTTGTAGCTGCTGCGATGAACCCCGAACACGTGGCAGAGTGTGACCACCGGATAATGCGCTCTGAGTTTCCCGATTATCGAGAACTGTTCAGGGAGTCTGACATCAAGAGCGCGGTAGCCTTTTTTAATATTTCGTTTTCCATTTCAATACGTTGTATTTTTTTCCTCAGCTCACGTATTTCAATTTGTTCAGGAGTAATGGGAGAGGCTTTAGGTATTTTTCCCTGCCGCTCATCACGCAACTGCTTCACCCATCGCGTCATTGTGGAAAGGCCGACATCCATAGCACTGGCTGCATCTGCCACGGTGTAGTTCTGGTCAACGACCAGTTGAGCGGATTCGCGTTTGAACTCTGCACTGAAATTTCTTTTTTTCATTGAAGCACCTGTAATGTCCTGAGGTGAGCATATCACCTCTGTTCAGGTGGCCAAATTCAGTGTGCCACTACATACCCAATGCGGGCTTGATCATGAATGAGTACTCATCTTTGTACCCAAAAACAAAGCAAAACCTACTGAGTACACACATGGGTACAACTGAATGATGAGCTGTAATGCGTCGTTGTAATAGTCCTTGATAACAAAAAAGCCCGACACAATGCGGGCTTCTGGACTTTTCGAAAGCTGATGATTCTTAGTAAATCATCATTTGTTTTTCTTCAGGTGACTCATCAGGCGCTTGCGCTTGCGTAGTTGGTTTGGCGTCAGTAGATTGCGTTTACCAGCGAACGGGTTGTCGCCCTCTTTGAATTGGATGCGGATCGGCGTTCCCATCACTTTCAGCGAGCGGCGGAAATAGTTCATCAGATAACGTTTGTACGAATCGGACAAATCACTCACCTGATTGCCGTGGATCACCACAATCGGTGGGTTATACCCACCGGCGTGAGCGTATTTCAGCTTCACACGGCGGCCACGCACCAGCGGCGGCTGGTGATCGTCAACGGCCATGTGCATGATCTTAGTCAGCATTGAGGTGTTCACACGGTGGGTCGCACAAGCATATGCTTCCAGCACCGATTCGAATAGGTTGCCGACACCGCTGCCATGCAGCGCGGAGATAAAGTGCACACGGGCGAAATCGACAAAGCCCAGACGCAGATCGAGCATTTCCTTCACATGTGTGCGCTCTTCCTCGCTCATGCCATCCCACTTGTTGACCACAATCACCAGTGAGCGGCCACTATTGAGGATAAAGCCAAGCAACGACAGATCCTGATCAGAAATCCCTTCGCGTGCGTCGATTACCAGCAGCACCACGTTGGCGTCTTCAATCGCCTGTAATGTTTTGATTACCGAGAACTTCTCTACCGTTTCCGTCACTTTCCCGCGTTTGCGCACCCCGGCGGTGTCGATGAGCACATATTCGCGTTCATCACGTACCATCGGGATATAAATACTGTCGCGGGTGGTACCTGGCATGTCGTACACCACCACGCGTTCCTCGCCAAGGATACGGTTAGTCAGCGTAGATTTACCTACGTTGGGGCGCCCGACAATCGCCAGCTTGATCGCCAAATCCTGCGGGTTGAAGTCATCTTCCGGTTCATCCTCTTCCCCTTCGAGGTTCTCAGCATTCTGTTCGACCCAATAAGCGGCGTTGGCCTCTTCTTCGGTCAGTTCGACTTCTTCCTCTTTTTCAGGAAGGAACGGCATCAGTACGTGCTCGATCAGTTGTCTGACACCACGGCCGTGTGAGGCGGCAATGGCATACACCTCACCCAAGCCCAGCGAGTAGAAATCAGCGGTGACCACGTCTGGATCTAGGCCATCAGTCTTGTTGACCACCAAAAAGGTCGCCTTCTGGCGGTTGCGCAGATGCTGGGCGATACCCTGATCGGCTGGCATCAGGCCAGCGCGGGCATCAACCATAAACAGCACAATATCGGCTTCTTCAATCGCCAACAGCGACTGACCCGCCATGCGCGTTTCGACGCCATCTTCGTGGCCATCAATACCGCCAGTATCGACAATGATAAATTCATTGCCCTCAACTTCAGCACGCCCATACTTGCGGTCTCGCGTTAGCCCTGGGAAATCTGCCACCAGCGCATCGCGCGTCTGTGTCAAACGGTTAAACAAGGTAGATTTACCCACATTCGGGCGCCCAACCAGCGCGACGACAGGTATCATTGTTGAAGCCTCATTATTACTTTATAATCAATGTTTTACCACACTTCGGACAGATTCCGACACTGTAGCTTATAAAATACGAAACGGCTCCTGAACCCTCAGGAGCCGTTTTCCCCTTCATCTTTCGCGCCGCAGCAACGTTGACTGCGCGCCCTGACCTCAGTCACTGAGTTCAGGCTTTTGGGGAACCGTGCGCTTATCGCCTGGCTGCACCCCGAAATCTTTTGGGTACTGAAAAGGTTACGGCCATCAGCGCTAGCGGGTGAAAGCGTGAACTTTTCCGCCTCGTGCCTGAATGACCAGTTTATCGCCCGCCACCAACGGCGCAGACAGGAAGCCAGAGCTATCCACTGACTGTTGGGCGACAAAACGACCATCGGTGGTGTTGATCCAGTGCAGATAGCCTTTGGCATCACCAGTCACCAGATAACCATTAAACATCACCGGTGGTGTCAATTTGCGGTGCAGCAGATCGCCCTGTGTCCACACCGTCACGCCGCCTTCAGTGCTCAGCGCTACCAAGCGATCATTCTGATCGACCAGGTAAATACGGCCTGCATCGACGATGAAGTCGTTCACTGAACCCAACTCACGTTTCCACATGATCTGGCCGGAACGTAGATCCAGCGCCGTCAGGTTGCCATTGTAGCCCAATGCATAAACGATGCCTTCAACGATCACCGGCGTAGTGTCTACATCATTTAGGCGATCGATTTCAGTCGCACCACTCGGCTGGGAAATACGCTGCTGCCAAATCAGTTGGCCTTGCTGCATCAATACGGCGCTGACGCGGCCATTATCACCGCCGACGATAGCTGCGCCGAAAGCCACAGCCGGTGCGGATTCACCGCGCAACGACAGTGATGGCATGTCCAGGTTAACCGTCCACTTCACTGCGCCATCAGATTCGTTCAGCGCCTGCAACTGACCATTAGAGGTGTGGATCAGCACCATGCCATCGCTGATCACCGGGCGGGACATCGCTTCGCCAGCAACCCTGGCCTGCCAGGCTACGCTGCCATCAGCAGTATTCAATGCGTAAACTACCGCTTTCTCACTGCCAATATAGATCCTGTCGCCTGATACCGCTAAGCCGCCTGACAGCAGCGCGGACAAGCGGCTGGAGAAGAAGCCGGTGTGCTCGGAGAGATCCACCTTCCACTTTTCGTTGCCGCTGGTGGCGTCGAGCGCTTTCACTATGCCGTGACGATCAGCAGCGAAAAGGGTGCTGTTCTGGAAGGCCGGACGCAGGTGGGAATAAAACTCGCCAATGCCATCACCAACCGAGGTGCTCCACATCTTGTTCGGCGTAAATTGATTTTCAACTTTCGGCAATGGCGACATAGTCACCACGTCTTCTTCACTGTTAAACAGCGAACAACCACTCAGCAAGGCAGCAGAAACTAGCCCGACCAAGAGTGTTTTACACAATTGCATGGGGTTCCCCTTAGTTGGACAAGTTATTCAATTTTAAACGCAACAACACCTCGAGCGCCTGAGAAACGTTGGACTCAAGGCCTTTACTGTAGGCTTCGCGTGCACCTTGAGCATCGCCCTTGGCCAACAACACATCGCCGCGCGTATCCTGCACCAGCGCCGCCCAGCCTGCATCTTTCACCTCATCCAGCGTTTTTAGCGCGTGATCCCACTTTTTTTCCTGTATCTGGACACGCGCCAGACGCAGGTTGATCTGCGAAAGCAGGTTATCGTCTTTGGTCTGGCTCTGCGCCTGCACCAGTTGCTGTTCCGCTTTAGCAAAATCATTCTGCTCAACAAAATGCTTGGCCAACTGCAACGCGGCTAATACGCCGTAGCTGTTGCTGTTAGCCTGGACAAATTTCTCCGCTGCGGCCACATCGTCCGGCTTACCGGCCGCCAGACGATCACTGGCTTCCTGATAAGATTGGGATGCTGCCATCAGGTCGACACTTTGATGGTTTTGCCAGTAACGCCAACCAACCAAGGCAGCAATGCCGAGTACCACTCCCACCGCCAGCGCTTTGCCGTTTTCAGCAAAGAACCGACGCAAAGCGTCAACTTGTTCGTTTTCAGTGGTATAGACTTCCACGGTGTCTTTCTCCTCAACTTAACATTTGAGCCAGACGCGCAGCAGTTTCGCTTTGCGCCAGCGTTTCTTGTTCACCACTGCGCAGGTCTTTCACCACCACCTGTTGTGCCGCCACTTCGTTCTCGCCCAAGATCAATGCGACGCACGCGCCCCATTTGTCCGCACGGGTGATCTGCTTTTTGAAGTTACCGCCACCGTAGTTGGTCATCAGTTTTAGCTGCGGCAACGCATCGCGCACTCGTTCTGCCAGTTGCATCGCTGCACTCTGCGCACCCGCGCCGGAAGAAATCAAGTACACATCGATGGTGGGTGGCGCAGTGAAATCCGGGTTAAGCGCTTGTACCAGCAGCACCAGACGTTCCAACCCCATAGCAAAGCCCACGGCTGGCACCGCACGCCCGCCCAACTGCTCGACCAGACTATCGTAACGTCCCCCTGCACACACAGTACCCTGTGCACCCAGACTGGTGGTCACCCATTCAAATACCGTACGGTTGTAGTAGTCCAGACCGCGTACCAGGCATTCATTGATGGTGTATGGGATACCCGCCTGTGCCAAAAGTTCACATAGACCGGTGAAGTGAGCGCGAGACGCTTCATCCAGATACTCGGACAGGCGCGGGGCATCGTTCAGCAATGCCTGCACCTCAGGATTTTTGGAGTCCAGCACGCGCAACGGGTTGCGGTACATGCGGCGCTTGCAGTCTTCATCCAGCACGTCGACGTGCTGTTCGAGAAAACCTACCAGCGCGTTGCGGTAGTTGGCGCGCGCCTCCAGCGAACCAATGGAGTTCAGCTCTAATTTGACGTGTTCGGCGATGCCCAGCGCTTTCCACCAGCGAGCGGTCAGTAGGATCAGTTCGGCATCAATATCCGGGCCATGCAGGCCAAACACTTCCGCCCCTAATTGATGGAACTGGCGATAGCGGCCTTTTTGCGGGCGCTCATAGCGGAACATCGGCCCGATGTACCACAGACGCTGTTCCTGATTGTAGAGCAAACCATGTTCAATACCCGCGCGAACGCAGCCAGCCGTGCCTTCCGGGCGCAGGGTCAGGCTATCACCATTGCGATCATCAAAGGTGTACATCTCTTTTTCTACAACATCAGTCACCTCGCCGATCGCACGTTTGAATAACGGGGTCTGCTCTACAATCGGCAACCGTATTTCGCTGTAGCCATAGCCGTCAAGCACCTTCTTGAGAGTGCCTTCAATGCGCTGCCATAATGCCGTGTCTTTCGGCAGGTAGTCGTTCATGCCGCGAATGGCTTGAATGTTCTTTGCCACGTGAGTTCTCTGTCGGTTGTCTGTAAAAATGAACCCGATTATAGGAACTTTGCCATCCCGTGTTCAACGTGGATGCCATTCTCTCCCCCTGGCTCATAAAAAAGCGGGAAAAAAAGCCCGCAGTATCATCGATAAAAAGCTTACTTTTACAGCAGACTGACCGAGATGCGGTTGGTTTCATCCATCATCGATGCCTTGGCGCGGATCTTCGCCTCCAATTGGTCAATTATCTGCTCGTTGTCGAAACGCTCTTTCTGACGCGTGCCGTCTTCGTAGAAGCCGCTCTTGTTATGACCACCAGTGACACCCAGGGTCGATACCAGCGCTTCGCCCGGCCCGTTGACCACGCAACCGATAATCGACACATCCATTGGCGTGATAATGTCTTCCAGACGCTGTTCTAATGCATTCACCGTACCAATCACGTCAAATTCTTGACGTGAACAGGTCGGGCAGGCGATGAAGTTGATGCCGCGTGCGCGGATGCGCAACGATTTTAGGATGTCGAAACCGACCTTCACTTCTTCCACCGGATCAGCCGCTAGCGAGATACGCAGGGTGTCACCAATACCTTCCGACAGCAACAACCCCAGGCCTATCGCTGACTTGACCGAACCGCTGCGTGCACCACCAGCTTCGGTGATGCCCAGGTGCAGCGGTTGATCAATACGCGACGCCAGCAGGCGATAGGACTGCACCGCCAAAAATACATCAGACGCTTTGACACTGACCTTGAACTGGTCAAAGTTGAGGCGATCGAGGATGTCTACATGACGCATGGCGGATTCCAGCAGCGCTTCCGACGTTGGTTCACCGTACTTTTCCTGTAGGTCTTTCTCCAGCGATCCACCATTAACGCCGATTCGGATCGGGATATTCTTGTCACGCGCGCAATCCACTACCGAGCGGATACGCGATTCGTTGCCAATATTACCAGGATTGATACGTAGGCAATCCACACCGTATTCAGCCACCTGCAACGCGAGGCGATAATCGAAATGGATATCAGCGACCAGCGGCACGTTGACCCGCTGTTTGATCAACTTGAACGCCTCGGCGGCGTCCATGGTGGGAACCGAAACACGGACGATATCGACACCGACGCGCTCCAGCGCTTTAATCTGATTAACCGTAGCGGCAACATCAGTGGTACGGGTGTTGGTCATCGACTGCACGGTAATCGGCGCGCCATCACCGATAGGCACCTTACCAACGTAAATACGTGTTGATTTTCGGCGATTGATCGGCGCTTGGTTATGCATGACTTACTCTCCATTGCTGCTCTGTCATTACGTTACGGCCACTGCTACGCAATCACTGCGCAGCAATAGTCAGGCGAGCAACACGGTTTGACTTAACGAACCGGCTTAAATCAACCGGCTTACCTTGATACTGGATCTTCACGGCGGTAGGCGCGCCGATTGTCAGTTTGTATGGCGCGGTACCGGCCAGATTCAACTTGTCGCCGTTCTTTTGCATGCCGCTGAACAAAGTTTTTCCGTTAGCATCGGTCACCTGCAACCAGCAATCAGCTGAAAAACCCATCACCAGTGCGTTCGTATCGCTAGCCGCTGCCATGCCCGCATCAACGGTAGGTAACAATGACTGAGCGGACGGTGCCCCCAGCGCAGTTTCCGGCAGCGTTGTCTGGCTGGGCAACGCCACGGTAGGCTGCTGTGGGTTAACGGCTGCTGCCTGCGGCGCAGTGCCAGTATCGTTCGGCGTAGTAGCATTATCGGTCAGCGACACACGGGTGCTGTTGTCAGCCTGGTTGTCGGTCAACGATACCCGTTTGCCTTCGTTTTGCGCTAGCTGCGCATCTGACTGATCGGCCATGGTCGCGATCTCTTCCTGCTGTGCCTGGTGGTTTTGCCACCACCAGGCACCGGTCAGGCCGAGCACCACCAACACCATCAACCAAGTGAAGCTCATCAACCAGCCATCGCGTTTTTTACGATGCTTGTCCAATGAAAAGCTCTGCATCAGTGCGACTTTCGCCATTTTTTGCGGTGCCTGCTCGGCCAAAGTCGTCAGCAGTTCATCCTCTGGAATATGCACCAGCTTGGCGTAAGAACGGATATAACCACGCACGAAAGTCGAAGCGAGATCAGCGGAAATGCTGTCTTCCTCGATATCGCGCACGGTAGACTTTTTGAGGCACAGGTGCTCTGCTACCACCTGGTGGCTCAGCCCGAGTTGTTCACGGGCTTGACGCAGGCGTTGGCCGGTCGTCATGGATTCGCTTTTATCTTGGGAGGCTTCAGTATTCATTGGCTAAGAATTGCTGGTACTGTTTGGATTGTGGAAAACTTCGCGCTAGCTGTTTGCCATAGCGTTGAACGCTATCATAACGCCCTGCTAATGCGGCGAAACGGATCTGTAACCATAAGCTGCTGGCACTGGCCGGCAACACATGTCGATAAGTATCCAATAAAAGTTGCGACTGTGCGCGCTTCCCTTCCCCCAATCGCTTTTCTGCCTCCACTAACAGTGGAGCACCTTTGTCCGGATCGACCTTCAGCGCACGGGTCAACAAGGGGCGCGCTTGGTCATTTTTTCCGGCTTTGAGAAAACAGTAACCGGCGTTTTCCAGGCTATCGGCGATCCGACCATAATCGGGTACCTGCACAGCGGCGCTAAATTGCTGTTGTGCCGCTACATACTGCCCCAAACTGCAAAGAAACGCACCGTAATTATTCAGCACAGTACCATTGCCCGGCGCAAGTTTGAGTATGTGCTGATAACGCTGTTCAGCTAGGGCATTCTCGCCAATTTGCTGCTCATAAAGCGCCATACCCAACTGGGTACGGTAATCTTGTGGCGCTGCGGCCAGCGCCTTCTCCAGATCCTGCCGCGCGGCGTTCATATCCCCCTGTTGCAGATACTCCAAACCCAACTGCAACCGCGTCTGGCTCGCGTCAGAAGATAGTGCGTCCTTTTCCGGCAGTGAACCGGAACAGCCAGCCAGTAAACCGGCTACCAGCACGCCTCTCAGCATTCTCAGCTTCATGCCCACATTTATTTCCTTATCGATGCCATCGGTGCGCCTAACAGACGGTTAGAAGGCAAAAACAGTGCTATAGGATTCAGACCGCCCGTACATTGATAGCTTCCCCGGCCCTTTTCTTTTTCAGGGTTCGTTTGGTACGGTCGATCACCTCACCCGCCAGTTGCCCACAAGCGGCATCAATATCGTCGCCACGGGTTCTACGAACAATAGTCGTAAAACCGTATTCCATCAATACTTTGGCAAAACGATCTACCCGGCTGTTGGAACTGCGGCCATAAGGCGCCGCCGGGAACGGATTCCATGGGATCAGGTTGATCTTGCACGGTGTATTCTTAAGTACGTCTGCCAACTGATGCGCATCGTCGGTGCTGTCATTGATATGATCCAGCATCACGTATTCAACGGTAACCCGGCCCTGGTTGGCGTTAGATTTTGCCAGATAGCGGCGCACTGCGGCCAAGAAACTCTCAATATTGTACTTGCGGTTGATCGGCACGATCTCATTGCGGATTTTGTCGTTAGGCGCGTGCAGCGATATCGCCAGTGCCACATCGATCATATCGCCCAGCTTGTCCAACGCCGGCACTACACCGGAGGTTGATAGGGTGACACGGCGTTTGGATAGGCCAAAGCCGAAGTCGTCGAGCATGATTTCCATTGCTGGCACCACGTTGTTCAGGTTAAGCAGCGGCTCCCCCATCCCCATCATCACCACGTTGGTGATAGGGCGCTCACCCGCGACTTTCAGCGCGCCGATAATTTTCGCCGCACGCCACACTTGACCAATGATTTCCGATACGCGCAGGTTGCGGTTAAAGCCCTGTTGAGCCGTTGAACAGAATTTGCACTCCAGAGCGCAACCCACCTGGGATGAGACGCACAGGGTGGCGCGATCGCCATCCGGGATATAGACGGTTTCAACCTGCTGGTCGCCCACTTTGATCGCCCACTTGATCGTGCCATCAGCTGAGCATTGTTCTTCGGCCACTTCCGGTGCGCGGATCTCAGCAACGCGTTGTAATTTATTACGCAAGACCTTATTGATGTCGGTCATTTGCTCAAAATCATCGCAGCAATAGTGGTACATCCACTTCATCACTTGATCAGCACGGAAGGGTTTCTCGCCCATTTGGCTGAAGAACTCGCGCATTTGCTGGCGATTCAAATCCAGCAGGTTAATTTTGGCCACAGCCGATTGTTCCGCGTTAACGGATTGAGTCGTCGTCAGCGAATGATTTTCAGACAGGGTGCGCTCAGACGTGATGGATCCTAACATAATGCTCTCTGGCCTCGTTGTTACACGTTATGGCGCTAAAGAATGGAAAGTAAGTTATGCATTCAGCCCAAGAAATGTCAGGCGATAGCACTGTTGCCAATGGATGTTGAGCTGCGGCTCGAAAGACGCAGCGGAAAATAACGCGCCCCTGATAAGATGACTTATCAGGGGCGCGTTATTGTACAAATTTTAATAGCGGGTTTCCATGTCTGAAAGGCTTTAAAGGCATTTTTATGGTTTCAGCCGGTAAATATGCTTATTGGTACCATGCAAACCTCAACACAGAATACCCCATGGATTTCAAGTTGCAGCTAGTCGACCAACTCGTTCATCCCAGGAGCTTACTCAGGTAAGTGACCGGGGTGAACGAGTGCAGCCAACAACGCTGCGGCTTGAAAGACGACGGGGATTAGCGTGGGCAAATTTCACTTTCAGTGAAAAAATAAGCAATTTCACGCTGTGCAGATTCTATGGCATCGGAACCGTGAACGGCATTAGCAGTGAAGCTGTCCGCGTAGTCAGCGCGCAGGGTGCCAGCCTGTGCGTTATCCGGGTTGGTTGCCCCCATGATGTCACGGTTACGCTGTACGGCGTTTTCCGCTTCCAGAACCTGTACCATGATCGGGCCGGACGTCATGAACTCAACCAAACCGTCGAAGAATGGGCGACCTTTGTGCTCAGCGTAGAAGCCTTCCGCCTGTTCGCGAGTCAGACGCAGCATTTTGGATGCAATAATTTTGAAACCAGCACGCTCGAAACGGGCATAAATTGCACCGATATCGTTGTTGGCTACAGCATTGGGTTTAATGATGGAAAAGGTACGTTCTAGGGTCATGATGGCCTCTGCATTTCAAAACTAGCCGGTCTGCAATCAATAAAACCAGCCTTCTCAAGTGGTGCAAATTATATGTGCGCTGTTAACGCTTGCCTACAGAAAAATCAATATTTTAAAAGAATAGGCTCTCATTCCACTATTGCGGCAAGGCTCACTCTGTTTTAGTGGTCGAGGGAATGAGATCACGCAGCCAACTCCCCCAACGGCGCTGATAAAACGGCCAGGTATGGGTGATCAGGTAGTGACTGACTCCGCGTTCTTTTTCCGACACCAAGCAAAAATCCACAGGCTCTTCGTTAGCGACCATTTCGCTCGCCAGGTTGCCAGCCTCGTTGATCAAGGCGTCGATCTCCGCCGGATCACCGTCCACCTCCAATCCCACCAACAGATTAGGCTGCTCATCCACCGCCTGATCATGCATCAGCGTCAGGAAGGCACGGCGCACCAGTTTGCGTTGACTAAACAATGTGGTTAGCGCCTCCACCATCGCCGTGGGATAGTCCTTCGGCTGGCCCAACAGGATTTGGCTGTCTTTATCAACATAGCGCTCTACCGACTCGGTAACCCCATCGGTGGCCAACAGCGTTGCTACCTCCTCGGGATAAAATTCCTTGCCGTATTCTGCCTTCGGGTTGAGGAACAAATCCGCACCCTGGGTAATTTCAAACAATACCCGCGCTGGCAGCGCGATGAATGGTTGTTCACCCTCAACAGCTTTTCGCAGCGCGGCCAACGAGGAGAAAAACGGAATGATGTTGCCGCCGCCTTGTTTTTCCCAATGTTGAATATTGACTGGGGTGTCGGCATTCAGGGTAATGTCACCGTCCTGCCGCATCTGCTCGTTGTCGCCGAGGATCAGCACCGTGGCATCAAGCAGTGCACGGAAGAACGCCGGGCGCTCGGCTGGCTCTGTCACTGCCCGCTTAAGCAGGTGTTCAAGTTCATTCTCGCTGGGGGCGGCATCCTGATGATGGAAACTCATGGCAAACTCCAGAGATCAAATAGCATCGCCCAGCATGCTGGGCGATGACGATAGAGCACAGGCTAGCAGGCGTTCAATGGTTTGGCTCTACTGAGCAGCAGATTCGCCAGGGTACGCACACCTAGGCCAGTGGCACCCGCAGACCACTGTTCCACCGCACCCTTGCGGTAGGTGGCGGAGCAATCGATGTGCAGCCAGCCTTGCTGATAATGTTTGACAAAGTGCGATAGGAATGCCGCTGCGGTGCTGGCCCCGGCAGTGTGGGCGGAACCGGCCACATTGTTTAGTTCGGCGAAATTGGACGGTAGCTGGCTGCGATGGAACTCGGCCAGCGGCAAGCGCCAGAAGGGTTCTTGTTCAGCGGCGGCGCTGGTCAGCAGTTCCTGCGCCAACGCATCATCAAAGCTGAACAGGGCGTGATAATCATTGCCCAGGGCGGTTTTTGCCGCGCCAGTCAGGGTGGCACAATCGATGATCAACTGCGGGCTCTGCTCGCAGGCGTCAATCAGGCCATCGGCCAATACTAACCGCCCTTCCGCGTCGGTGTTCATCACCTCAACGGTTTTGCCGTTGCGGTAGCAAATAATGTCACCCAGTTTGAAGGCGTTGCCGCTGACCATGTTGTCCGCACAGCACAGATACAGTTTTACGCGTTGCTTGAGGCCGCGTGCCGCCGCCAGCGCCAAAGCCCCAGTGATGGTGGCGGCACCGCCCATATCGGCTTTCATGGAATCCATATAGGCACTCTGTTTCAGGCTGTAGCCGCCGCTGTCAAAGGTGATACCTTTGCCTACCAGACAGGCGAACACCGGCGAATCCGGGTTAGCAGTGGGGTTGAAATCCAGCACCAACAATACCGGCGGACGCTTGGAACCACGGCCAACGGTATAGAGACCCGCGTAGTTCTGCTCACGCAGATCCTCGCCTTTGGTGATACGATAGCTAATGGCATCGCCGCCGACATCGTACATCAAATCAACAGCGCGGATAGCCAGTTGCTCTGGGCTTAGTGCGTCAGCCGGTATGTTGATAGTGTCGCGTACCCAGTCAACGATCTTCAGGCGCTTCTCCAACTCTTGGTGTTCGGCCTCCGGCAGTTCTGCCCATTCGATGCTGCGCTGGCCTTTTGGCCCACGATAGCCCTGCCAAAACGCCCAACTGCTTTCCAGATCCCAGCCTTCACCCGCCAGCTTCACTTTTCTGATGCCCTGGGCGTCAATTTTGCGCCCAGCACGCTGGATGTCACCCTGCTTATCGTTGCCGGTCAGATGGAGGGTGATCCCTTCCACGTTGGTGCTCAGCAAGGCTTTTTCGCCCCAGCGCGCGTCAGCAGGTTGCGGTGACAGCGTGACCTGCATGAATTCTGTTGTCATAACCTTCTCACTCCGAATTTATCCCCTTAATTTTTCACTCTTCAAAGCGAAACTCACGAGGGATTTTTATTGCATAGCCTATGGATTTCAAGTTGCAGCTAGGCGGCAACGGCCTGAGTCCCCAACTGCTTACACCAGTAAGTGACTGGGGTGACAAATCTGCTGGCAGCAGGGGTGAGGCCCAAGGATCGGCCAAATAACTGCACGCGGCCAACAGCGCTGTGGCTTGAAAGGCGATGGGTATCAATGCTCACGCGCGTGATTAACGGTGTAACGGGGTATTTCAATCACCAGATCTTCGTCGGCGACCCGCGTCTGACAGCTCAAGCGGCTTTCCGGCTCCAAGCCCCAAGCCTTATCCAGCATGTCGTCTTCCAGTTCGCCGCTTTCTTCCAGAGAATCGAAACCTTCACGCACGATGCAATGACAGGTAGTGCAAGCGCAGGATTTCTCGCAGGCGTGCTCAATTTCAATACCGCTGCGCAACGCAACGTTGAGGATGGATTCCCCGGGTTTAGCTTCCACGACTACCCCCTCAGGGCATAAATCTTGCTGGGGCAAAAAAACAATTTTAGGCATAGTTAAACCTCATCCACAGAATGACCAGCCAACGCGCGGCGAGTGGCGGCATCCATGCGGCGCGCGGCAAAATCTTGCGTTTGTGCATCTAATGCTTTAATGGCCGTTTCGATAGCTACGGGGTCGTCGCCTGATACTGCCTGTTGCAGCGCTTGCGATGCGGCAATGATCGCCTGGCTTTCCATTTCGCTCAGCAGCGCAGCATCCTTGTCTAACGCACCCTGTAGGCTTTCCAGCACCCGCAAAGCCTCCACCCGCTGTTCCGCCAGCTTGCGTGTGCCAACATCGTTCTGGGCATGGGCCATCGACTCTTTGAGCATCGTGGCAATTTCGCTGTCGGACAAACCATACGAAGGTTTTACCTGAATTGCGGCTTCAACACCGGTGGATTTTTCCATCGCAGTGACGCTCAGCAGACCGTCGGCATCCACCTGGAAGGTGACGCGGATATGCGCGCCACCGGCCGGTAACGGCGGCAACCCTCGTAGCGTGAAACGCGCCAGCGAACGGCAATCTTGTATCAGTTCGCGCTCACCTTGCAGTACGTGGATCATCATCGCATTCTGACCGTCTTTGAAGGTGGTGAACTCCTGCGCGCGCGCCACCGGAATGGTGGTGTTGCGCGGGATCACTTTCTCAACCAAACCGCCCATGGTTTCCAGCCCCAGTGACAACGGGATCACATCCAGCAACAGCATGTCGCTGTCCGGCTTATTGCCCACCAAAATATCGGCTTGGATCGCCGCGCCAATGGCAACAACTTTATCCGGGTCGATAGCGATCAGCGGGGAGCGGCCAAAGAATGTCCCCACCTGTTCACGCACGAATGGCACACGTGTGGAGCCGCCGACCATCACTACTTCCCGTACCTCTTCAGCACCAAGGCCAGCGTCTTTCAGCGCACGGCGGCAGGCCAGCAGAGTGCGTTTCACCAACGACGCGATCAGCGTTTCAAACTGGGTACGCGTCACTTCACCGCGCCAACCAGCAACCTCGACATGGACGCTATCGGCATCACTCAGCGCGATTTTGGCGGCGATAGCGGCGTCCAGCAGTTGACGCTGCACACCGTGATCACTGCGGTCAACCACGCCAGCCTGATCGCGTAACCAGTCAGCCAGCAGGTGGTCGAAGTCGTCGCCGCCCAACGCAACATCGCCGCCGGTGGCCAAGACTTCAAACACCCCTCGGCTAAGACGTAATAGGGAAATGTCAAAGGTGCCACCGCCCAGATCATAGACCGCGATCACCCCTTCTTGGCCGGAGTCCAGCCCGTAGGCGATCGCCGCAGCGGTCGGTTCGTTTAACAGACGCAATAGATGCAGGCCAGCCAGACGCGCGGCGTCTTTGGTGCCTTGGCGCTGTGCATCGTCAAAATAGGCAGGAACGGTGATCACCACGCCGTCAAGGTTCCCTTGCAACGCCGCCTGTGCGCGGGCAGAAAGCACCTTGAGAATATCGGCTGAAACCCTCACCGGGTTAACCAACCCAGCAGCGGTAACGATCATCGGCAGGCCGTTGTCACTGGCCTTAAACTGGTATGGCAGGTTAGGATAACGTTGCTGCACATCCATCAGGGAACGGCCCATCAAACGTTTGATCGAGCTAATGGTGTTGGCTGGCTGCTGTGCCGCCTGTTGGCGCGCTTGCCAACCCACAAGCTGCGCCTGCGCCTGGTAGTGCACCACTGAAGGCAGCAAATGGCGGCCCTGTTCGTCGGCCAGCGTTTCCGCCTGCCCACTGCGCACCGTGGCAACCAGCGAGTTGGTGGTGCCTAAATCGATACCCGCCGCCAAACGGCGCTGATGCGGCGCGGCACTGAGGCCAGGCTCACTAATTTGTAATAAGGCCATGTTGAAGCTTCCACAATCAGAAGGTGTTACTCAAAACCCAGCAGCTTTTCTGTGAGTTGTTCAACCTGTTGCTGGAGTTTGTCCGAAAAGCGCAGCTTACGCACGGTATCGGCAGCTTCCGACCATCGCTCGCCATTCAACTGTTGCACCATCAGCGCACTGCGCTGTTTGATCGTGTCGTTCAACCGCATGTCAAATTCGGCCAGCAAGCTCTCCGCATCTGCTTTGCGCTCAATGGCATCAAGCTCCTCACGTAACTCTAACTGTTCAATC
This sequence comes from Serratia symbiotica, assembly GCF_000821185.2. Taxonomy (NCBI): domain Bacteria; kingdom Pseudomonadati; phylum Pseudomonadota; class Gammaproteobacteria; order Enterobacterales; family Yersiniaceae; genus Serratia; species Serratia symbiotica. Next base: position 2,208,033 of record NZ_CP050855.1, read on the forward strand.
AGAAAAGCGGTGTCGCGCAGGGTGTGCTGTTCATTAGCCAGGTCAAAGCCGTACAAAGATAACATATACTCTGCGCGTTTTAATGGGTGCTTTAGCGTCTGGTAGGCTTGATTGATGGTCGTCGCCTGCTGCAACGCTATCAGGCGTTCGCGTTCCGGCTGGCAAGCAAAACGATCGGGATGGAATTGGCGCTGTAGATCCTGAAAACGGGATGTGAGTAGGCTAGCGTCCACAGGATAGCGAACTGGCAACCCGAATAGAGTAAAGTAATCCATAGCGTGCTCTGAGCGTTAGCGGATAAAGTCCCCCCGCACACGGCGGGAGGGAGGCGATAGGCGGTCAGACGTTAAAACTCTCGCCACAGCCACACTCGCTTGAGACGTTCGGGTTGTTGAATTTGAAGCCTTCATTCAAACCTTCCTTAACGAAATCAAGCTCAGTGCCATCAAGATAGACCAGGCTTTTGCCGTCAATGAACACTTTGACGCCTTTGTCTTCAAAGACGATGTCATCATCGTTTATTTCGTCAACAAATTCCAGCACGTACGCCATGCCAGAGCAGCCGGAAGTTCTTACCGCCAAACGCAGACCGAGACCTTTACCTCGTTTATCGATAAAAGCCTGAACACGTTGTGCAGCGCTGTCGCTCATGGTAATTGACATCACAACCTCACAGGTCACATCAAAGCCCCACCTGACAGCCGGGCTAACTGACTCAAAAAAACTACTTGGTGCTATGTTTGCTTTTGTAGTCGGCGATCGCTGCTTTAATGGCGTCTTCTGCCAAAATTGAACAGTGAATTTTAACCGGCGGCAATGCCAGTTCTTCGGCGATCTGGGTGTTTTTGATCGCTTCAGCCTGATCGAGAGATTTGCCTTTCATCCATTCGGTCACCAGCGAACTGGAGGCGATGGCGGAACCACAGCCGTAAGTCTTGAAGCGAGCGTCTTCAATGATACCTTCATTGTTGACTTTGATCTGCAACTTCATCACGTCACCACAGGCCGGTGCACCTACCATGCCGCTGCCAACGGTGGGATCTTGGTTGTCGAAGGAACCCACGTTGCGCGGATTTTCATAATGATCGATTACTTTTTCGCTGTATGCCATGATTTTGCTCCTGGATCCTGAGAATTAATGATGTGCCCACTCGATGCTGTTGATATCCACGCCCTGTTTGAACATCTCCCACAGCGGGGAAAGGTCGCGCAGGCGGCCAATGGATTTACGCACCAGTTGAATGGTGTAATCGATCTCTTCTTGCGTAGTGAAACGCCCCAGGGAGAAACGGATCGAACTGTGCGCTAATTCATCATTCATGCCCAGCGCGCGCAACACGTAGGACGGCTCCAGGCTGGCGGAGGTACAGGCAGAGCCGGAGGACACAGCCAGATCTTTCAGCGCCATGATCAGCGACTCACCTTCAACGTAGTTGAAACTGACGTTAAGGATATTCGGTGCACCCTGTTCTAGATCGCCGTTTAAATACACTTCTTCCATATCTTTCACGCCGTTCCACAGGCGATCGCGAAGCCAGCGTAGGCGCGACATTTCCGTCGCCATCTCTTCTTTGGCGATACGGTAGGCTTCACCCAGGCCGACGATCTGGTGCACCGGCAGGGTGCCGGAACGCATGCCGCGCTCATGACCACCGCCGTGGATTTGGGCTTCGATGCGGATACGCGGCTTGCGGCGCACATACAAAGCACCAATGCCTTTCGGGCCGTAAATTTTATGGCCGGAGAACGACATCAGATCAACTTTCAGCTTGCTCAGATCAATAGGCAACTTACCCACGCTCTGGGTGGCGTCAACGTGGTAAATAATGCCGCGCGCACGGCACATTTCGCCAATTTTTTCAATATCTTGTACCACGCCGATTTCGTTGTTCACATGCATGATAGAAACCAGAATGGTGTCGTCACGCATCGCAGCTTCGAGAGCGGGCAGGTCGATGATACCATTGTTCTGCGGTGCCAGGTAGGTCACCTCAAAACCTTCGCGCTCAAGTTGGCGACAGCTGTCCAACACGGCTTTATGTTCGGTTTTGCTGGTAATGATGTGCTTGCCTTTTTTCTGGTAGAAATGAGCCGCGCCTTTAATCGCCAGGTTATCGGATTCCGTCGCCCCTGAAGTGAACACGATTTCACGCGGGTCTGCCCCCACCAATTCAGCAATTTGATTACGGGCGATATCCACGGCTTCTTCCGCCTGCCAACCGAAACGGTGAGAACGGGAGGCCGGGTTACCGAAAGTGCCATCCAGGGTCAAAAATTGCATTATCTTCTCAGCAACGCGCGGGTCTACCGGCGTCGTTGCTGAGTAATCCAGATAAATCGGTAATTTCATTGCTCTTGTGCTCCGTACATCACTTCCAAAACTAAAGAATATCGCTAGCTGCTTATGCGTGCAGATTAACGTCGATAACTTCTTGTGGATGACCGTTTGTCTATGCAACGCGAATCGTTGTTCTGACGATCCGCCACTATCAGTACTTCCTGGTTATTAACCAGTTCTGCCAACGTAATATTGTTCAAGAATTCGCTGATGCGCTCGCTCAGATCGCGCCACAGGGTATGCGTCAGGCAGCGTTCTCCCCCTTGACAACCTTCTTTACCTTGGCAACGGGTGGCATCTACCGATTCATCAACAGCAGTGATAACAGTACCAACGGCGATGTCACTCATGTCTTTCCCAAGTAGATACCCCCCACCCGGGCCGCGCACACTGGCCACCAGGCCATGCTTGCGCAGACGAGAGAATAATTGTTCCAGATAAGAGAGAGAAATACCCTGGCGCTCGGAAATATCCGCCAAAGGTACAGGCCCTTCCTGGGAGTGCAATGCTACGTCAAGCATAGCGGTTACCGCATAACGGCCTTTAGATGTCAGTCTCATAGTTCAATGGCTACCTGTTGGTCAAATACGGCTGAAATTTTGACATTCCTGAGTAAATCAGTCAACTATTTAACCTAGCAATTTACTCAAGTATTATGCATGGCCATATTCAATATCGATGATAACCTTTTGATAACCGATACTGTTATCGTTGGCGGTGACGCCACAGCGGCTTATTTAACCTGATTTTTATCCTGTTTCTCGATCGATGTCAGCATGCCACGCAGGATATTCAGCTCCTGCTCTTCCGGGCGGGCGCGGGTGAATAAACGGCGCAGCCGACTCATTACCTGCCCCGGATGCGCCGGGCGGATAAAGCCAGTGCGCTGCAACGTTTGCTCCAGATGCTGATAGAAACGCTCAAGATCGTCCACCAGCGGATAAGGCGTTTCTTCCTGAGGCGTTCCCCCCGTTTGCTGGCGGTCGAGATAAGCCACGCGCAACTCATATGCCAGGATCTGCACCGCCATCGCCAGGTTCAGCGAGCTGTAATCTGGATTGGCGGGAATGGCAACATGGTAGTGACACTTCTGCAACTCATCGTTGGTCAAGCCCACTCGTTCACGGCCAAACACCAGCGCCACTGGCGCGTGCTCGCCTGCCTGAACCGCCCGCACCCCGCACTCACGTGGCTCCAGCATTGGCCAGGGTAATGTGCGTGAACGCGCACTGGTACCCACCACCAAGCTACAACCGTTAATGGCGTCATCAACGGTATCCACGAGGGCGGCGTTGCCGATCACATCGCTGGCACCGGCAGCCAGAGCAATCGCCTGAGAATCGGGTTTTATCAGCGGATTAACCAAATAAAGGTTGGTTAATCCCATTGTTTTCATGGCTCTGGCGGTCGAGCCCATGTTGCCGGTATGGGAGGTCTCTACCAGAACAATACGGATGTTGTGCAGCATACAAACTCTTGAGCGTAGCGGAAAATCCGCGTACCTTAACACAGCCGTAGGCATTTTGCCGCACAGCTGCTATACTGCGCGCCGTTTCCTGTTCTTTAACATCCTAGTTGGAAGATACCCATGCATCCGATGCTGACTATCGCCGTGCGCGCTGCGCGTAAGGCGGGTAACTTGATTGCCAAAAACTATGAAACCCCAGACGCCATAGAAGCGAGCCAGAAAGGAACCCATGACTTTGTCACTAATGTCGATCGCGATGCAGAGCATCTGATCATCGAAGTGATCCGCAAATCTTATCCGCAACATACTATTGTTACCGAAGAACGCGGTGAACTGATCGGCGAAGATCAAAATGTACAATGGGTGATCGATCCACTGGATGGCACCTCAAACTTTATCAAACGCTTCCCACATTTCTCTGTCTCCATCGCAGTACGTATTAAAGGCCGTACTGAAGTGGCGGTGGTATATGATCCAATGCGCAATGAGCTGTTCACCGCTAGCCGTGGTCAAGGTGCGCAACTTAACGGTTACCGCCTGCGTGGCACCCATGCTAAAGATCTGGATGGCACCATTCTGGCGACCGGTTTCCCGTTCAAACATAAACAGCACGCCGCCCCATATATCAAGGTGATTGGCACACTGTTCACCCAGTGCGCGGACTTCCGGCGCACCGGCTCAGCCGCGCTGGATCTGGCCTATGTCGCCGCTGGCCGCGTGGATGGCTTCTTCGAGATCGGTTTGAAACCTTGGGACTTCGCAGCAGGCGAACTGCTGGTGCGTGAATCTGGTGGCTTGGTCACCGACTTTATTGGTGGCCATAACCACTTTAGCTCCGGTAACGTGGTGGCGGGCAACCCGCGTGTTGTGAAAGCGATACTTTCCACCCTGCGTGAAGAACTGAGCGAAGCGCTGAAGCGCTAATATCGCGAATTGACTCATGGGCGCTGCATCGGCAGCGCTTTTTTATGTCCGTCAGCGGGAGAAAGGCCGGATGCTGCCGCCGAATTCCGGCTGGACGCTGACGTACAGTAGCAGCCCGACGAACACCAACATCAAGCCACCAGCCAACGCCAGCGCTGCCCACGCCACTGCGTGCCAAGCGGCAGGCGCACGCGAGCGGCTGAGATGCATCGCTAGCTGGCGGCTGTAGTGCACCAACAGCGCCAGCAGAGAAATGCTCAGTGAGGTGCCAAGCGCCATCGCCAGAGCAGAAATCACGCCCCAAATGAACACGCCGATCAACTTGGAGAACAGCAGCACCAGAATCGCCCCTGAGCATGGCCGCATGCCCATCACCAGCACAATAGCGGCCTGAGTACGCCAGTCACTACCAAGCAACTCGCTGTCGCTGGGCAGATGACGGTGCCCGCAGCCACAGTGTTCGCTGTGCATGTGGTTCGCCGCCAATGGTTCGAGGTGGCTGATGCGCAGCGCCGGTGCCAGGCGCTGCGCCTTAAGGACAGAGTACAGGCGTTTCAATGCACGCCAGCTCAGCAGTGCGCCGAACAACATCACCAGAATAAAGCTGCCTTTTTCCAGCCAGAAGCTGCTGTAGTGCAATTGTCGGGAAGAAAGCTGCAAAACCTCCAGCATCAACGTCACCAGCGCGATCGCCACCAGCCCCTGCACCAGTGAAGCGGCAAAGGTCAGCTTCAGGCTGCTTTTCAGCCGCACCGGGTGGGTCGCCAGATAGGTGGCGATCACCACCTTACCATGGCCGGGGCCGAGCGCATGCAGCACACCATAGCTCAGGCTGAACAGCATCAGCAGCCACCCGACCTGATGCGGCGCGGCTTTCACCTGCTGCAACAGCCCGGCCATTTGCTGGTGCAGCGCCTTCTGCCATATCACAGCGTGCATCAGCAATTGTGGCCAGAAGTGCCATGCCAGCTGGGCGGCCAACGTCAGCAACAGTGCAAACAGCAGTAGCGGCCACAAGCTAAAAATCCAGTGATGCTTGTGGCCGGACGGTTGGCTGAGATTTATTGACATTGCAGGGTCACCCGTTGCGCGAACTGTTGCCCCAATGCCCTATCTTCGCCGGGCGAGTCGTTTTTATCGAGTGACAACGCGTAGAGCCGCAGCGAAGTATCCGGTTTTGGTGTTATCAAGCTGAGCTTACACTGCTGCGCCATTGCCAGTGGCAGGTGCAACGCGGTTGGACCTTTATAGGTCATATCAACAAAGTAGCTGGGATCGTAGGTGGAGATCTCAAAGGGTTTACCCACCAGCGGTTGTGGTTCGGCTAGTGGCAGCACAAATTCCAGCACCGCCTGGTTGCCCCGCCGCGATAGGTGGTATTCAGTCGGCAAATTGAGGTATTTCACCGGTTTGCCATTGCGATAAATATCGGTGAAATAATGTTGGCCCAGTACGTTGGCCATGACTTGCGCCGCCAGCTTTTTCCAAACGACTGAATCGCTTTTGGCATTCTTCGCATCATACAGCAAATCCGCTGAGGTGATTTCATCCATTACCCACACCATTTTCAACCCGACCAGCCGTTGATCCTTAGCCACAAAGGTAGTGTTCATATCAATAAAGCTGTGCGGGTGAGCAGCAGCGTTGACACTGAACAATAGGCATACCCCAACCAGAGCACCATGTAACTTCATCATCAAAGGATTTTCACCCTGTTATCAAAGCGGCGCTCATCTCGAATATCGATGAAAACACCGCAGACTGGACATCTTCCTGTATGCTCAAAGGGGAGAGCGCTAATGGCTCCCCAGAAAATGAAACGGTAAAACAGGATTGGCATAGAGCGCGCATACTTATAAAGCGAGCGGCACGGGATGCCACAATTAACTGCCTCGCCAAACCCTGCCTCAATAGGGTGTGGGTCTGTTAACACTGATTGACTCAGCGCCGAGGCAGTTTTCACTGTGAGGGTGGAACTATGCGTAAACCGGCAAGCGGGCGCAGATATCCAACACTTTCTGCTTGGTGCGTTCGATGGTGGCGTCGTCGTTGATGTTGTCCAGTACATCACAGATCCAACCGGCCAGTTCACGCACTTCAGCCTCTTTGAAGCCACGGCGCGTCACCGCCGGGGTGCCGATACGCACGCCGGAAGTCACAAACGGGCTTTTCGGATCGTTTGGCACACTGTTTTTGTTGACGGTGATATTTGCGCGCCCCAGAGCGGCGTCAGCTTCTTTACCGGTCAAATTTTTGTCAACTAAATCCAGCAAGAACAAGTGGTTGTGAGTACCGCCGGAAACCACTTTATAGCCGCGTTGCAGGAACACTTCCACCATCGCCTTGGCGTTGTCGGCCACTTGCTGCTGGTAAATTTTGAACGCTGGCTCCATTGCTTCTTTCAGCGCCACCGCTTTGCCGGCGATCACATGCATCAGCGGGCCGCCCTGGCCGCCAGGGAACACTGCCGAGTTCAATTTCTTATACAATGCTTCATCACCCCCCTTCGCCAGGATCAAGCCACCACGTGGGCCTGCCAGGGTTTTGTGGGTGGTAGTGGTAACGATGTGTGCATGCGGCACGGGGTTCGGGTAGACGCCTGCGGCGATCAGACCAGCAACATGTGCCATGTCAACGAACAGGTAAGCGCCAATGCTGTCAGCGATTTCACGCATTTTTGCCCAATCGGCGATGCCGGAGAAAGCAGAGAAGCCGCCGATGATCATTTTTGGTTTGTGGGCCTGTGCTTGCTTAGCCAGATCGTCATAATCGATCTGGCCTTTTTCGTCGATGCCGTAAGGCACCACGTTGTACAGTTTGCCGGATAGATTGACCGGGGAGCCGTGGGTCAGGTGGCCGCCGTGCGCCAGGTTCATACCCAGAATAGTGTCACCTGGCTGCAACAACGCCGTGTAAACAGCGAAGTTAGCCTGGGAGCCGGAGTGCGGTTGTACGTTGGCGTAATCTGCGCCGAACAGTTCCTTTGCGCGGTCAATAGCCAATTGCTCAACAATATCCACATATGCGCAGCCGCCGTAGTAACGCTTGCCTGGATAGCCTTCAGCGTATTTATTGGTCAGTTGTGAACCCTGAGCCTGCATGACGCGCGGGCTAGTGTAGTTCTCAGACGCAATCAGCTCGATGTGTTCTTCCTGACGCACTACTTCTTGCTCCATTGCACGCCACAGTTGTGCATCGTAATCGGCAATGTTCATTTCACGTTTTAACATCCACATCTCCTGACTTAAATCGGCTAACTAAAAAATCACCCAATAACACCCCATTTGGGTACTGAACCACAGTGTAAACTGTTTCCCTCTAGCGAGGATAGGGCTTGACAGAGGTTTTTACGCAAACGATTGGCACAAGATTCCACAAGACTTGGATCCGATAAATCGCCCCTACCAGCAACGAACTTTTTCTCATGTTCAGGATGCGGTTTTTTCATATTCTGTGCGCCTGATCGTTGGCTGGCAACCACCCTAATAAAAACAGGGTCATTTACCTGCGCAGCCAAATCTAATAATATGCATTTAAAATACATTATTAAAAATCGTCTTTAAGAAGCGCTTCCATGCTGGACAGCCAAACCATCGCCACCGTCAAATCCACTATTCCTTTGCTGTCTGCCACCGGGCCAAAGTTGACCGCCCATTTCTATGATCGCATGTTCACGCATCACCCTGAATTGAAAGATATTTTCAATATGAACAACCAACGTAACGGCGATCAGCGACAAGCACTGTTCGACGCCATCTGCGCCTATGTCAACAATATCGAAAACTTGGCGGCGCTGCTGCCAGCAGTGGAGCGCATCGCACAAAAACATACCAGCTACAACATTCAGCCCGATCAGTATGATATTGTCGGCAGCCACCTGCTGGCCACGCTAGACGAGATGTTCAGCCCAAGTCAGGAAGTGCTGGATGCCTGGGGCAAAGCCTATGGCGTGCTGGCCAAGGTGTTTATCCAGCGTGAAGCGCAAATTTATCAGCAAAGCGAGACCGACAATGGGGGTTGGCGCAATCTGCGCGCCTTTTGCATCGTCAAAAAACAGCCGCAGAGCGATGTAATTTGCAGCCTGGAGCTAGCACCGGTCGATGGCGGCCAGGTGGTTGATTTCAAACCAGGCCAGTATCTGGCAGTCTACATCAAGCACGACAGCCTGGAGTACCAAGAAATCCGCCAGTACTCTCTGACCACCGCGCCAAACGGCAAGTTTTATCGCATCGCGGTCAAGCGTGAAGATCAGGGCAAGGTATCTAACTATCTGCATCAGCAGGCACAGGAAGGCGATGTGATTTATATTGCCCCGCCGCACGGCGACTTTTTCCTTGAAGCCGAAGCGGAAACGCCGATCGCGCTGATCTCCGTCGGCGTTGGCCAGACGCCGATGCTCAGCATGTTGCATGCCTTGCACGACAGTCAGCATCAGGCGGAAATCCACTGGCTGCACGCGGCAGAAAACGGTGCCGTTCACGCCTTTGCCGGCGAAGTGGCAGATATCGCCGGGCGCATGCCGCATCTGAACCGCCACATCTGAACCGCCACATCTGGTATCGCCAACCGGGCGCAGACGATGTAGAAGGACGCGACTATCACCGCCAAGGATTGATGGATCTCAATGCCCTGAGTGACGCACTGAGCAACCCGCAAATGCACTACTATTTCTGCGGCCCGGTACCGTTCATGCAGCACGTGGCTAAACAGTTGCTGGCGATGGGTGTGGAGGCCGAACGTATCCACTATGAATGCTTTGGCCCGCATAAAGTGCTGTAATCAATCAGGGCGCGGTTTGCCAACCGCGCCCTGTCATTATTTCTGTTGCAGCCTGCGCATCTCCTGCGCCAACGGCTCGGTTATCGGCGCAACCCGGTTGCCCCCATTCCCCCGTAAATAGCCATCAGATCAGTGGCCTGCTGGTCGTTCATTGCCCAGCCGTAGCCCGCGTCGTCGGCATTCAGCCCTCCACCCATAGCGTGGTTAGCAGGTTGTCCACCATCACCATCGCGGTCGGAATGGGGTTGGCGGTATTTTGGCCGTACAACGCGCACATCTCTTCTGCGCTCATCTTGACGTGCGAGGTAATACACCAGGAGGCCGAGCACTACCCAAGTTCTAGCTGGTCGCGCTCGGTAGACAATCGCATTAGATCGCTTCTTCGTCTTGTTCGCCGGTCCTAATACGCACCACACAGGCCACATCGAAGACGAAGATCTTGCCATCACCAATCTTGCCGGTTTGGGCGGTCTGCATGATGGTTTCCACGCAGGTATCGACGATATCGTCAGCCACTACGATCTCAATTTTCACTTTAGGCAAGAAATCGACCATGTATTCAGCACCGCGGTACAGCTCGGTGTGGCCTTTTTGACGGCCAAACCCTTTCACTTCGGTCACTGTCATGCCGGTAATGCCGACTTCAGCTAAAGCTTCACGGACATCATCCAATTTGAACGGTTTGATAATCGCATCAATCTTTTTCATCTTCCTTTTTCCTCCCATTCATTACCAATTTTTGCGGCCAAAACCCGATGTGATGGGATAGCGGCGGTCTTTGCCGAAGTTACGGGCAGTGATACGCGGCCCAACAGCGGCCTGACGCCGCTTGTATTCATTGATGTCCACCAGGCGGATTACTTGACGTACGATAGCCTCGTCGAACCCTTCGGCCACCAGATCGGCGACCGATTTGTCGCCCTCGACATAGCCCTCAAGGATCGCGTCCAGAATATCGTAAGGCGGCAGGCTGTCCTGATCGCGTTGATCCGGTGCCAACTCGGCGGAAGGCGGACGCTCAATTACCCGTTGCGGGATCACGTAAGAAACACCGTTGCGGTATTCTGACAGCTTGAACACCAGCGTTTTCGGCACGTCTTTCAGCACATCAAAGCCACCAGCCATATCGCCATACAGCGTGGCATAGCCCACTGCCATCTCACTTTTGTTACCGGTGGTCAGCACGATGCTGCGGCGCTTATTGGATAGTGCCATCAGTATCACCCCACGACAGCGCGCCTGGAGGTTTTCTTCGGTGGTGTCGCGTTCGGTACCAGCAAACATCGGCGATAACTGTCCGATAAAGGCATCGAACATCGGTTCGATGGAGACGATGTCAAATTCCACGCCAAGAATTTCAGCTTCCTCTTTAGCATCGGCGATGCTGATATCTGCCGTGTAGCGGAACGGCATCATCAGCGCCTGCACGCTATCTTTGCCCAACGCATCGACGGCGATCGCCAGCGTCAGTGCTGAGTCAATACCGCCGGACAGCCCCAGTACCGCGCCATTGAAGCCGTTTTTGGTCACATAATCGCGTACCGCCAGCACCAGTGCTGCATACACCTGAGCCAGTTGCGGCAACTGGGTAGCCGGTGCGCTCATCGGCACCACATCCAGCTCGTTGAATTCAAGCTGAACCACCTGCTCGGTAAAAGCGGCCAAGCGGTGGGTCATGTTGCCAGCGGCGTCAAATACCTTGGAGCAGCCGTCAAAAATCAGTTCATCCTGCCCGCCGATCTGGTTCAGGTAGACCAGTGGCAGATGAGTGCGCTGGCAGTGACCAACCATCAGCGTATTGCGGATGTAAGGCTTCTCGTAATGGTACGGTGAGGCGTTGATCGATAGGATCAGTTCAGCACCGGCAGCCTTGGCAGCGTCAATCGGCTCCGGGAACCACAGATCTTCGCAAATCAGCAAGCCCAGACGGTAGCCCTTCAGCTCCACCACGCATGTTTCGCTACCAGCATGGAAATAGCGCTTCTCGTCGAATACGCCATAGTTCGGCAATTGTTGCTTGAAGTAACGGGTCAGCAAACGTCCTTCGGCAAACAGCGACAACGCATTGTATAGCTTGTCGCCTTCACGCCACGGATGGCCGACCAGGATCGCTACATCACTCGCAGCCTGCTGCAAACGCTGCAACTGCGCGGCACAGCGCTGATAGAAATCGTTGCGATACAGCAGATCTTCCGGTGGATAACCACACAGCGCCAGTTCGGTGAACATGATCAGATCAGCGCCCGCCTCCTGCTGCTCTTGCGCGATTTGCAACATACGTTCGGTGTTGCCTTCAATATCACCGACCAGCAGGTTAAGCTGGGCCAATGCGATGGAAAGTGATCTGCTCATTGTTTACCATCCCGCTTAATATGTTCCATAGGGTTCTTCGGTGGGTGTTGCCACGACAAAGAGGACGGAGTGTAGATCATTCCGTCCGGTTTGTTGAGATGCCTGCATGGGCAGGCGCTAGCAAGAAAACATCATTCTTTAAAATCGTTAGCGTCCAGGCCATGGCGCGACAGCAATTTATAGAACTCCGTACGATTACGGCCTGCTATGCGCGCGGCTTGGGTCACGTTACCTTTGGTGATTTGTAGCAGCTTGCGCAGATAGTGCAATTCAAACTGATTGCGCGCCTCGACGAAAGTTGGCAGCGCGGTGTTTTCTCCTTCCAGTGCCTGCTCCACCAGCGCTTCGCCGATCACCGGTGCCGAGGTCAACGCCACACAACGCTCAATGACGTTCACCAATTGGCGCACATTGCCCGGCCAACTGGCGGTGATCAGCCGTTTCATGGCACCGGAAGAGAAACTACGCACCAACGGTTTGTGGCGCAGGGCGGACATGCGTAGCAAATGGTTAGCCAACAGTGGGATATCTTCGGTGCGTTCGTTCAGTACCGGGATCTTTAAGTTGACTACGTTCAGACGGTAGTAAAGGTCTTCACGGAATTCATTTTTCGCCATCGCCTTCGGCAGATCGCGATGGGTAGCGGAGATAATACGCACGTCGATGTCCAGATCGCGGTTGCTGCCCAGTGGGCGCACTTTGCGTTCTTGTAGTACGCGCAGTAACTTGACCTGTAACGATAACGGCATATCACCGATTTCATCAAGGAACAGCGTGCCACCTGCCGCCGCCTGAAATAGTCCTTCTCGGTTGCTGACCGCACCGGTAAAAGCCCCCTTGACATGACCAAATAATTCCGACTCCAACAGTTGTTCCGGCAAGGCAGCGCAGTTGATAGCGATAAAGGCTTTCTTGGCGCGAGAGCTAGCACCGTGGATAGCCTGGGCTAGCACTTCTTTGCCGGTGCCACTCTGGCCGTTGATCAATACGCTGACGTCGGACAGCGCCACCATTTTCGCCTGATCCAGCAGGCGCAACATCAGCGGGCTGCGAGTGACGATGTCTTCACACCAACTGTCATCGCTAGCCGGTGCCGACTGCGACAGCGCTTCATCGATGGCCTGGTACAACGCATCACGATCCACCGGTTTGGTCAGGAAGCTGAACACCCCCTGTTGGGTGGCAGCCACCGCATCCGGGATCGAACCGTGGGCGGTAAGAATGATCACCGGCATGCCCGGCTGATGTTTCTGGATCTCAGCAAACAGCGCCATGCCGTCCATCTCATCCATCCGTAGATCGCTTATCACCAAATCAATCTGTTCACGCGATAGCAACCGCAACGCTTCTTGGCCGCTTTCCGCGATGGTGACGTGAAAACCTTCGCTGATCAGGCGCATGCCCAGCAGTTTGAGCAGGCTGGGATCGTCGTCAACCAATAGCAGATTGGCCGGTTTGCATGCTGTCATTGCGCGTGAGATCCGTTGTTGGCAGGGGGCGGCACGGCGGTATCTTCTGTTGCCACTGGCAGGGCGGAGCTATTTTCCGGCGCGCTTTTTGGATCAGCGCCCCTCACGGGAGCGCTGTTGTTAACTGTGGCATCGGCCTTAAGTTGTACGGTGCTGCTCTCTGGGATTTCTCCCTGTAGCTGTTTGCGCGTCGAAAGCTGGCGTTCGATATCAGTCAGGTCCTCCAGCTTGCGTGACGTGTCTTGCAGCTCAGCTTGCAGGCGAGCCAATGCCTGATGCAGCGTGTCGATCCGACTGTCGGCGCTTTCTTGCAAACGCTGATAATGCGCCTTTTCGTCAAGCAGGGTAATTTGCAACACCTGCTGCTGACGCCACAGTTGCAGCAAGGGTTGTAGCGAGTTTGGTAACGCCAACTGGGCGCTGTTCAAGCGATCGATCATCTGGCGGCGTTCACCCGTGGTCGGCTCGGCGCTGCCCAACAGAATGCTTTGCTTAAAAATGCCGAACCCGCTGTCGTCCGGCAGGTTTTTCGCCAGCGCTCGCGCCTGAGTTGGCCCCATGCGATCGGCACAATCTATAGCCCGCAGCCAGTACAGCGAGTTATCCAGCGCCTCTTCTTCGTTCAACTGCCACAGGGTATCGCAAGCCGCCAGGCGGTAATCCACCACTTTGGTGCGAGGGATCGCTTCCTGTTGCTGCTGGCTCAGGTCATTGCTGGTAGCGTGTTGCACGCAGCCTGTCAGCAGCAACGGCATAACAAAAGCGGCGCTTAAAAAAGACATGGGGCGCTTGCCGAGTAGCGCTCTCCGCGTGGCATGCAGCGAAGGTTCGGTCTGTGGTAGACGAAGGCAATTAGACCCTGTGTACATTACTCATTCTCGGCAGTTGTTAATGGCAATTCGATGCGGAAGCAGACGTCTGCATCGGCGACCATGATCAGTTGCAAGTCACCGTGCATACGGCGAATACAGTCCTTAGCGATGCTCAGCCCCAGCCCACTTCCTTTTACCGCCCCTTTTCGTTGGTGGCTACCCTGAAAAAAAGGCTCAAAAATCATGGTTCGTTCGGCTTCCGGGATCGGTATGCCGGTATTGGCGATATCAATCTGCACCCGTTGCCCAACCTGACGGCTGCGGAACCAAATATTACCGGATCCCTCGCCGTAGTACACCGCATTGGAGTAGAGATTATCCAGCACACGCATTAATAGCCTAGGCTCTGCCCAACAAATCTCCGCTTCCAATGCGATCTCAGTGCTGATCATTTTTGCCCGTGCTGGCAAGCTGTGCGCGGCGACCACCATTTCAATCATCTCGCGTAACTGAACATTCTCATGTTCAGACGGGCCATCGGCCAGCTTGCGGTTGTAATCCAACAGTTGCTCAATCAGTTTTTGCAGGTGTCGGCTACTGTGATCAAGAATAGCCACCACGTCTTTTTGATCACCCGTGAGCGGCCCCGCCACCTCGTCAGCCAGCAATTCGGTGCCTTCACGCATACTCGCCAACGGCGTCTTCAGTTCGTGCGAAATATGACGCAAAAACTCATGGCGCTGCGACTCCAGCCATGCCAGGCGTTCGCTCAACCAGATAATGCGCTGCGCCAACGAACGCAGCTCGCGCGGCCCTTTGAACACTGCGCTTCTGCCGGGCGTGCGCCCTTCCCCCAAGCGGTTAATCATCCGTTCCACGGCTTTCACTGGGCCAATAATCATGCGAGTAAATAGCACCACCAGCAGCACGCTGACCAGGAACAACAGTAGCGCCTGCCAACCGAAAAATTGGCCGCGTTTGGCGATGGCTTGCTGCAACTGCTGACCACGGGAAAACACCACAGCCCGCGTAGCCTGTACCATCTCAGCGTTAGAATGTGAGAAAGACTCTAGTAGCACCGAAGCCCCGCTATCCGGCCCACTGTTCTGGCATGTGATCGCCGCTAGCTGGGTCAGCAAATCGCGCAACCTCTGATAATAACGTTCATTTGGCAGAATAGGGGCGTGGGCATTCAACATCTGGGAATATTGCTTGCGCTGATTCTGGTACAGTCGCGCCAAGGTAGGATCGACCAGCACACAATATTGGCGATAACTGCGCTCCATCTCCAGCGCCACACTGACCATCGCCTCGCTGCGGCGCGCATCCGCTAAGGTAGTGTGGTTGATGTCTGCCGCCTGCGCACTGAGCTGATCCAAACTCTGGTATGCCTGATAAGCCAATACCAACAGTGGCAACAGCACCAGCAAAAATGCCATCAGCACCAATTGGCGCAGCGAGCGAGGAAATAAACGCCATTTTTTCAACGGGATCTTCTCATCTTCTCAAACCTGTTCCGATGCTAACTGACTCGCTGATAAGAAAAAAGCCCAACGACGGATAATCACGCATAACCATAAGCGGCCAGCAGCTTGATGCTGTCGCCAAAAAGAGAAGCGCGGCGTTCGCCGAGCCGTCAGACGGTGTGCGGGCCTTAAGACTGGGACAAGAGCATAAGCATGAATAAATACAAGGTGGGCGCAGAGCTTGGGAATTGACGCTGGGGCAAAACTGCCCCAGCGCATGCAAGAACGTGGATGCCCAGTAACCTCGTTTTTGGGTGAAGTAGCCTAAGGCTATCATCACCCCGTTAGAGATAGGCGGTGCCTCACTCCACGTGTCGCCCAATGCTTGATAAAGTCACTTGCGTGAGCTGTTATCGGTTTGGTTGGACGATAGGCACCCTTTCTTTGGCATCATTCGGAGGCTTATGAGGCTTTAAATAGGCAACCATCATAAAAAGATGAATGAGCAACAGGAATGATAATGCATGTAGCGTACCAACTTTTAAAAAATCAAATCAAGACATTGATTTTAAAACATTTAATTATTTAATGGATTAATCAGGCTGAACCGCATGGCATTGAAAAGAACGGCCAACTTGTCGTCAGATCCAGACGACCTAAACTAAACATCACAAAATAATTTAAAATCAAATAGTTAAATGTCTCCTTTTAGAGACGAAAAAAACAGTCTTTGTCGCAGAATGCACACAGTAAAAAGGGCACAATCGCTTGCGCCCTCTGATACCACTGCGATATCTAGCCGCTTAACCCAACTGTTTACGGGCGTTGCGGAACATGCGCATCCACGGGCTATCTTCACCCCACTCTTCCGGGTGCCAGGAGTTGCTGACGGTGCGGAAGACGCGCTCTGGATGCGGCATCATCACCGTCGCCCGTCCGCTGGCACTGGTGACGGCGGCAATGCCGTTCGGCGAACCATTCGGGTTTGCTGGATAATCTTCCGTTACCTGGCCGGCATTATTGACGAAGCGCAGTGCCACCAGACCATCGCTTTCCAGCGCAGACAGGTGCGCCGTATCGCGTACTTCGACTCGACCTTCGCCGTGGGAAACGGCGATCGGCATGCGTGAACCCACCATGCCCTGCATGAACAGCGATGGACTGGCTGCCACTTCCACTAGGCTAAAACGGGCTTCAAAACGATCTGACAAATTACGCACAAAGCGCGGCCAGTGTTCAGCACCGGGGATCAATTCACGCAGGTTGGACATCATCTGACAGCCGTTGCACACCCCCAACGCCAAGGTGTGCGGACGATGGAAGAACGACTCAAACTCATCGCGCACCCGATCATTGAACAGGATCGATTTCGCCCAGCCTTCCCCGGCCCCCAACACATCACCGTAAGAGAAGCCACCGCAGGCCACCAGCGTGTGGAAGTCCTGCAAATTACGCTGCCCTTCCAGCAGGTCGCTCATGTGTACATCCAGCGCATCAAAACCAGCGCGATGAAATGCCGCCGCCATCTCAACGTGGGAGTTCACCCCCTGCTCACGCAGCACCGCCACTTTCGGACGAGCGCCCGTCGCGATGTATGGCGCAGCGATGTCTTCCTGCGGTGCGAAGGTCAGCTTCACGTTTAGGCCAGGATCGTGCTCATCCTGCTTGGCCTGGTGTTCCTGATCGGCACACGCCGGGTTATCACGCAGGCGCTGCATCTGCCAAGTGGTCTCCGCCCACCAAGTGCGCAACGTATTGCGGCTCTCGCTGTACAGCGCCTTGCTATTCTGGCTAATCACAAAGCGATCGCCCGTCTGCACACTGCCGATGTGATGTATGTTGTCGCTCAGGCCATGCTGGGCGAACACCTGCTTCACCGCCTCAAGCTGGGCGGCAGTCACCTGGATCACCGCGCCTAGCTCTTCATTGAACAGCACCGCCAGAGCATCGTCACCCAGGCCGTCGATAGCGATGGTAACGCCACAGTGGCCAGCAAACGCCATCTCCACCAGCGTGACCAACAGGCCACCGTCTGAACGGTCGTGGTAAGCCAGCAGGACGCGATCGGCCACCAGTTGCTGCATGGCATTGAAAAAGCCCGCTAATTGCACCACGTTACGCACATCGGCGGGCTTGTCGCCCAGTTGACGGTAGACCTGCGCCAACGCGGTTGCACCCAGCGCGTTATGGCCGTTACCCAGATCGATCAACAGCAACGCGGTGTCGCCTTTGTCGGTGCGTAACTGTGGCGTCACGGTGTGACGCACATCTTCCACACGGGCGAAAGCGGTGATCACCAGCGACAGCGGCGAGGTCATTTCGCGTTGTTCGTTGCCTTCCTGCCAGCGGGTTTTCATCGACATCGAGTCTTTACCCACCGGGATAGTGATGCCCAGCGCCGGGCAGAGTTCTTCGCCCACCGCCTTCACCGCCGCATACAGGCCAGCATCTTCGCCTGGGTGGCCAGCAGCGGCCATCCAGTTAGCGGAAAGCTTCACACGCTTTAGCGCACCGATTTCGGTGGCGGCCAAGTTGGTCAAGGCTTCCCCTACCGCTAGGCGGCCGGAAGCAGCGAAGTCCAGCAGAGCAACCGGCGCACGTTCGCCAATCGACATCGCTTCGCCGTAATAGCTGTCCAAACTGGCAGTGGTGACCGCACAGTCGGCCACCGGGATCTGCCATGGGCCGATCATCTGATCACGTGCTACCATACCAGTCACGGTGCGATCGCCGATGGTGATCAGGAAGGTTTTTTCCGCCACCGCCGGCAAATGCAGCACGCGTTTTACCGCGTCAGCCAGCGTGATATTCTCACGTTGTAGTGGCTGGCCGTTGGCCTGTTGACTGGTGACATCGCGCGTCATTTTCGGCGTTTTGCCCAGTAGCACGTCCAACGGCATATCGATTGGCCGGTTGTCGAAGTGACGATCGTTTAACGTCAGATGTTGCTCTTCAGTGGCTTCACCGATCACCGCATAAGGCGCACGCTCGCGGCGGCAAATGGCAGCAAACTGTGCCATCTGTGCTGGCGCAATCGCCAGCACGTAACGCTCCTGCGATTCATTACACCATACTTCCAGCGGGTTCATGCCCGGTTCATCATTGAGGATGTCGCGCAGTTCGAAACGCCCGCCACGGCCACCATCGCTCACCAGTTCTGGCATCGCGTTGGACAGGCCGCCCGCGCCAACATCGTGAATAAAGAGGATCGGATTTTGCTCGCCCATTTGCCAGCAGCGGTCGATAACCTCCTGACAGCGGCGCTCCATTTCTGGGTTGTCACGCTGCACCGAGGCAAAGTCCAGATCGGCATCGGACTGGCCGGAATCCATAGAGGAAGCGGCACCGCCGCCCAAGCCAATATTCATCGCCGCCCCCCCCAGCACGACCAACTTGGCCCCGACGGTGATTTCCCCTTTCTGCACATGGCCAGCACGGATGTTGCCGATGCCACCCGCCAACATAATAGGCTTGTGATAGCCGCGCAGTTCGACACCGTTGTGGCTGTTGACCTGCTCTTCGTAGGTGCGGAAGTAACCGACCAGTGCCGGACGACCGAATTCGTTGTTGAACGCCGCACCCCCCAAGGGGCCGTCGGTCATGATGTCCAGTGCTGTGACGATGCGTTCCGGCTTGCCAAAATCCTGCTCCCACGGTTGTTCAAAACCGGGAATGCGCAGGTTAGATACCGAGAAACCTACCAGACCGGCTTTCGGCTTGGCACCACGGCCAGTGGCACCCTCATCGCGGATCTCACCGCCGGAGCCGGTAGCGGCACCCGGCCATGGGGAGATCGCCGTCGGGTGGTTGTGAGTCTCCACCTTCATCAGGATATGCGCCTGTTCCTGATGGTAATCGTACTGGCCGTTTTCCGGCGTGGCAAAGAAACGGCCAACCTGAGAGCCTTCCATCACTGCGGCGTTGTCTTTATAAGCCGACAGCACGTAGTCCGGCGTCTGCTCGAAGGTGTTCTTGATCATGTTAAACAGCGACTTCGGCTGCGGTTCACCATCAATGATCCAGTCAGCGTTGAAAATCTTGTGGCGGCAGTGCTCAGAGTTGGCCTGCGCGAACATGTACAGTTCGATATCCGTTGGGTTGCGCCCCAGAGCGATAAAGGCATTCAGCAGATAGTCGATTTCATCCTGTGCCAGCGCCAGCCCCAGTCCGACATTAGCCTGTTCCAGCGCGCTGCGCCCTTCGCCCACTACGTCTATCACTTGATGCCGCGCCGGTTGATGGTGTACGAATAACTGTTCAGCCTGTTGCAGTTCGCTAAAAACGGTTTCCATCATGCGATCATGCAGCAAGGCGGCGAGTTGCTGCCACTGGCCCCCCGTCAGCGTGGGTGCCTTGACGTAGAATGCCAAGCCGCGCTCCAACCGGACTACCTGCTGCAAACCGCAGTTGTGGGCGATGTCGCTTGCTTTGGAAGACCAGGGTGAAAGGGTGCCCGGACGCGGTGTCACCAACAACAGGCACCCTTCAGGGGCATGTTCGGCGAGAGAAGGCCCATACTTAAGCAGACACTGAAGCTTGGCGTGTTCTTCGGCACTTAGCGGTGCGCTCACATCAGCGAAGTGGACGTATTCAGCGTAGATATCATTGACCGGGAGTTGAGCGTCCTGGCAGCGGGATAGCAGTTTGGTAATGCGAAAAGCCGACAAAGCGGGCGAACCACGCAGTATTTCCATAATCAAAATTCTCTCGTCTTTGAAGCCACTGACTTCAGCACTTCATTGGGCGCAACAGGGAAAAACGCGCGTCATTATAGAGAATCCGCGCCTGCGACGAAACCGTTTGCGTAGCGATTATTGATAAAAGCTATTTGTTCCATCGGGTAGTCATAGCATGTCAATAAAGTTGCACGTTGGCGTTTTGTTGCGCAAAATGCCCCGGCACTGGTGATTTAACTATAAGAAAAGGTGGGATTGTCATCATCAGTGTCCTTGTACCACTACTGGATAACTATTTGAAACGCATCAAAATAAACTATATTCTCGTCGGTGCTATTACCTTGCTTTTAGCGCTCGCCCTGTGGCCCAACATCACTTGGCACGGTGGCCAAAGGGGGCAACTCGCCGCGATCAAATCCCGCGGTGAGTTGCGAATCAGCACGTTAAACTCACCGCTCACCTATTTCACCACCAAACAGGGCGCGGGGGGGCTTGACTATGAGCTGGCGAAACACTTCGCCAACTACCTTGGGGTCAAGCTGGTGGTGATCTCGCAGCAAAATATCAACGATATGTTTAACGACCTCGATGAAGATAACGCCGATCTGCTGGCAGCCAGCCTGAACTATAATCCAGAGCGCCTTGCCAGTGCGCGCATTGGCCCAACCTACTATTCCGTTTCCCAGCAGTTAGTGTACCGTTTGGGTAGCCCACGGCCAAAAAGCTTCGCGGATATCAAAGGCAAGCTGGCGGTGGCCTCCGGTTCCGCGCACATCAGCACGCTGAAACAGCTTAAGCGGGATAAATTCCCAGATCTCAAATGGCAAACTGCCAGCGACCTCACGTCAAAGGAACTGCTGGAACAGGTAGCCGATGGCAAGTTGGACTATACCCTCGGCGATTCAGTGACCATTGCCCTATTGCAGCGCGTCCATCCGCAACTGGCGGTGGCGTTTGATGTCACCGATGAACAGCCGATCACCTGGTATCTGAAGCGCGGTAACGACGATAGCCTATATGCGGCGATGTTGGACTTCTTCAACCAGATTGTGGACGATAACACCCTGGCTCGGCTGGAAGAAAAATATCTCGGCCACGTCGGCAGTTTTGACTACGTTGACACCAAAACCTTTTTATCCGCTATTGATGTGATCCTACCCAACTTTCGTTCACTATTTGAAAAATACGCCAAGGAGATCGACTGGAAGCTACTGGCGGCCATCGCCTATCAAGAGTCGCACTGGGATCCGCAGGCCACCTCACCCACCGGGGTACGCGGCCTGATGATGCTGACCCGCGCCACCGCCGATAGCCTTGGGGTAAACGATCGCCTCGATCCGCAGGAGAGCATTCAGGGCGGAGCGCTCTACCTGCAACGGCTGATGGCTAAGGTGCCGGACAGCGTGCCGGTAGACGAACGCATCTGGTTCTCATTGGCGGCCTACAACATGGGCTGGGGTCACATGCTGGACGCCCGCAAACTGACCAAAATGCAACAGGGCAATCCAGACAGTTGGCTCGATGTCAAACAGCGCCTGCCGATGCTCAGTCAGAAGCGTTACCATTCGCAACTGACCTACGGTTACGCCCGTGGGCGCGAGGCTTATAACTATGTAGAAAACATCCGCCGCTATCAGGTTAGCCTGGTTGGTTATCTGCAAGAAAAAGAAAAGAAGGCAGCGCAAGAAGCCGCCAACCAGGAAGCAATGGGAAGAGCCTATCCGGCCATTGCGCCGGAATTGGTGATTGACTACTGATCCGGTTTGTTGCCCACGCGTTGCACTTGCTTCAGCGCCTTTTTCTGCTCACGGCGCAAGCGAAAAAAGTGGCTCAGCATCGCGGCACACTCGTCCGCTAGCACGCCTGAGGCGATCTCCACCTGATGATTCATGCCCGGATGGCGCAAAATATCCATCAACGAACCAGCCGCGCCGGTTTTCTCATCGGCTGTACCATACACCAGCCGACGAATGCGACTGTGCACCATCGCGCCGGCGCACATCACACAGGGCTCCAGCGTGACGTATAGCGTGGCGTTCAGTAAACGGTAGTTCTGCAACACCGCCCCACCTTGACGCAGCGCCATAATTTCCGCATGGGCGGTGGGATCGTGACGGCCGATTGGCCGGTTCCAGCCTTCGCCAATCACCTGATTATCCAACACCAGCAACGCCCCTACCGGCACTTCGCCTTCTTCCTGCGCGCGCAGAGCCAGTCGCAATGCCTGACACATCCAGTATTGATCGCTATATTTAGTCATCATCAAGTTCCTCGTGCGCTTTTGCGGCGGGCATTATACACACTAGACTATGTCCCGTAATGGGTCGTGGCGGAATTGCAGACCCAAAAGCCCGTATCAAGGCGGAAGGTGCCGGGCATAGCGGGCCGACAACGCGAGGTATGGGCTTTTGGGACGCGCCCCGAAGGGCTGGGCCACATGAACGCGTCTCTCGGTGACGCACCGCTTATTTGGCCAGCCCAGGTCTTGCTGCGCGTTCAAATGACCGCCAGCAGCGCTCACGGACAATTGCCGGACGCAGCCTAAACCTCTTTGTCTCAGCTACTCGTCTATGACGGGCCGAATATCACTGTTGTGCAGGGAAAGAAAACATGAAACTCAGTAAAAAGAACGCCGCCATCGTGCGTAATGTACTGGACGGCTGGGTGAAAGAAGGCGCACTGACGCAGCAGCAGTGGCAGCAGTGGCAGCAGCAGGTAGAAGTGCAACCTTTCGACTGGCGGCGTCTGGCACGCTATGCATTCCTCGCGGCCCTGGCCTCGCTGGTTATCGCCTTCACCAGCCTATTCAACGACAGCGATTTGCTGGCATGGTTGAGTGGGCTATTCCGCTTCGATGTACTGGCACGCATGGTAATTGCCAGTGTGTTGGCGGCTTTGGCCTATGCCTGGGCGCTGCGCCGCCGTCGATTTCATCCAGAAAAACGCTACGGCAATGAAGCGGCACTATTTATCGCCGTGCTGCTCACCGCCTGCGCCCTGTGGCAAATGGGCGTGTGGCTGGACAACGGAAGTGGTCGGGTTTCCGTGCTACTGATACTCGCTACGCTGCTGTATGGGACGATCGGTTGGTTTGCCCGTTCTGGGCTAGTGTGGGGGGGCGCCCTGCTATCGCTCGGCAATGCCTTTGGCGCAGAAACCGGCTATATATCCGGCTGGGGTGCCTATTGGCTCGGCATGAGCTATCCGATCCGCTTTATCGCTTTCGGCGTGGTATTGATCGCCACCGCGTTACTGCTGCAACCCCTGTTAGCCCGGCGTGGGTTGGATAGGGTTACGCTGGCAATGGGGCTACTGTATTTGTTTATCGCTCTGTGGCTGCTGTCGATCTTTGGCAACTACGGCGATCTCGACAGTTGGTATCGCGTGCGTCAAATTAGGTTGTTCCACTGGAGCCTGTTATTCGGTCTGGTTGCCACAGCGGCTATCTGGCTGGGGCTGAAGCGCGACGACACTATGTTGCGCGGGTTCGGCCTGACCTTCCTCGGCATCAATCTCTATACCCGGCTGTTCGAATTCTTCTGGGACAGCACGCCGAAGGCGATTTTCTTCGTGCTGCTCGGTCTGAGCCTGTGGGCGTTGGGGCATTATGCCGAGAAGATCTGGCAGTTAGGACGCGGGGCGCAGGATGTGACCGAAGACGGTTAGCCACAATAAAGGGCGGATAGTCCGCCCTTTAAACTACGGCCCCCTGTCTCTGCTTGTCGCTCAGACGCTATTTCTCAGGATCGTTGAATCCCATTATCCAGGTGAAAATGAACCCGACGATAACCGTAATCACCATCCCCGCCAGATACAGCATCACCTTCCCTGAGACGATGGTTAACGTCAAAGGCAAACCTGATATACCGAAAGTGATCACCGTCGCCACTTTCTAATAGCTGATCAATGCGCCGCCCACCGCGCCAAAATCTGTGTTGCCAGTGTCGTTGTCTTGTCCATCGCCCGATTTAACAGGTTAACGCTGCGCGCAAATAGCCGCCGTGCCGTTGCAACCGCTGTACCGCTTCCACGGCGCTGAGGCCTGCCAGGATCATCAGGATCGCCGGTTTGACCTCAAAATCGGTCTGAGCCAACGCGGCTTCCGCCTGGCTAGGCTGTGCGCCGGTGGCTTCTACCACGATACGGCAAGCGCGATCCACCAGTTTGATGTTGGTGGCCTTAACATCCACCATCAGGTTCTGATAAACCTTGCCGAGCTTAACCATCGCGCCAGTCGATAGCATATTCAGCACCAGCTTCTGCGCGCTGCCAGACTTAAGACGCGTCGATCCTGTCAGGGCTTCCGGGCCGACCACCGGGGAAATCGCCACCTGCGCTTCATGGGCGAGCGGCGAATCGGGGTTGCAGGAGATCGCCGCCGTCGGGCAGCCTAACTGACGCGCATAACGTAGTGCACCGATCACATAGGGCGTGCGGCCAGATGCCGCCAGCCCCACCACCATGTCGGAGGCAGTCAGGTTCAGTGCCTGTAGATCCGATACGCCTAAGGAAACATCATCCTCCGCACCCTCCACCGCTTTCAGCAGTGCGCCGTAGCCACCGGCAATCAGACCCACCACCCTGCCATACGGCACGCCGAAGGTCGGCGGACATTCGGACGCATCCAGCACCCCAAGACGCCCGCTGGTGCCAGCCCCCAGATAGATCAAGCGCGCACCCGCTTTCAGCGCCACAACGGCCAGATCAACCGCTTGGGCGATTTCTGGCAGCACCTTTTCAACCGCCTCTGGCACCTTGCGGTCTTCCTGATTAAAACAACGTATCATCTCCAGCGTGGACATTTCATCCAGCCCCATGGTGGCCGGGTTGCGGGTTTCTGATACCAATGCGCCTAAATTCATCTTTTTACCTCTGAATTTTTAATTCAAAATATAAAACCATTATTTGAATATTTAATTCAGCAAAGCGAGCACTATTGGCTATTTTAAAGGCGAACTGACAAAACGTTCACAGCACGTTTTCACCATCGCCGTGGAACGACCACAGGTTCTTAGAGAAAGATCAATGTGTCCCCTGCTGCGTACTCGCCAGGTGTATCCGACACTGGCTCAAAACGGCCGTGAATTGGCCGATTGCCTGCTGCATAACGCCGAGCAGGCGCGTCATCTTAGTTCGCAAAAGCCGTCCAGTGGCGGGCGTCAACCCGTCGAGTGTATGGTGAAGTTTGCCCAGAAAATGGGCTACCAGGGCTTTCCGGCATTGAAGCTGGCGCAGCCAGCGGTCACCATACATAACCAGATCCTCAGTAGCGATGCGCTAAAACCATTAGTGAAAATGCGGGTGGAAAAGCAGGCGGCGCTGCGCTGAATATCAACAGCGAAGATCGGTTGCATCTGGCGCTGGATATGCTGCAGCAATTCGCCCTCACCGCTCTGCTGTTCATGGCGCTGATCCAGCACGATCTCGATCATACGCGCGGCCACAGCAAAAAGTTGAAGAAGAAACGGGTCTGAAGTGTATAATGCAGAAAATTTAAAAACTGCCCACTCAATTATTTCAAATCAACTGTAGTGGGCATAGTTATTTGTTCAATTACCACGCAGAAATTGAACATGCATGGACAGCCTTATATTAGCGACATATTTTATGAACACTCACACAGTGATTTTAGATAAGTTCCGTTCTTACACCGCACAGCCGCTGGTTAAAATACTTGTGTTCTATGCCTTTACCGCAATAATATTATGCAGAGCTATGGGTTATGGCGGTGCCAAAGGGATTGATATCCTGTTCATTGCGCTTACGCTGTTATTATTGTCAGCAATATCGCTCACTCGTTATTTGTTGGTTATTCCTTATATTCTGCTGTGCGCGCTTTATGCACCGGTCGGGGAGATGTATGGTTCTCCTTCAGTTGCCGTAATATCAGCCCTGTTGCAAACCAACAGCGCTGAAGCCAATGAGTTTTTGCACACGATCCCCGCGAGCTGCTATCTGTTACCTCTCGCGACGTTATTGATACTATTCGCTCTCAATTTTTTTATTTGGCGGCATACTATTTCCATTAAAAGTATACTGTCGCTATCCATGATCTTTATTATCGTAGTGGTGGCAAGGACAATCAGCGGTGGCGTGCAAAGTATTAAACTGCCTGATTTCTTTTTATCTGCCTATTCTTCTCTTAATCAATACCACCAACAAATAGCCGATCTTGAGGCCACTACCATGAAGCAGCCTGACTGGGTTGTCAGCACAATGGCACGTAATAATGGCAACTACATTATTATCATTGGCGAAAGCATGCGCAGAGATCATATGTCGCTGTTTGGTTACCCGTTGCAGACCACGCCATTTTTGGATAGCGTAAACGGCCAGTTCTACAGCAATTATATTTCCACCGCACCCAACACCTTTGAGTCTCTGCCTAGGACGCTAGCGTTGAGCAGCGGTGAAAATACCACTATTGCCAATAATGTCGTTACACTGGCCAAGGCTGCGGGCATGAAGACCCATTGGCTATCTAATCAGGGGATGCTCGGGCAGTTCGATACTCCGGTATCCAAAGTGGCCATGTTCAGCGACACTCACCATTTTCTGAAAAAGGGGGATTTCCAGTCACGCAACACCGATGATGATGACCTACTGCCCTTGCTCCAGAATGCATTGCAAGAAAAAAGCCAGGATAACCTCTACGTGTTGCATCTGATGGGTTCGCATAGCGATTTCTGCGAGCGCCTCAACGGCGCGCCACCTTCCTTTGACATGCCGGATCGCGAGCTAGCCTGTTACCTTTCCACCTACCGCAAAACCGACCGCTTTATCGAGCAAACCTATCACATGATGAAGCAGAGCGGCTCACCCTTTAAGCTGTTCTATTTTTCCGATCATGGTTTGTCACACAAGACGATTGGCGATGCCCGCTACCTGCGACATGGCGGAGATACCCGGCAAAACTACGAAGTGCCTCTGGTGGTGCTGTCGGACAACGATCAACAGCACCAGCTTATCGAAACACCGCTCAGCGCTTTTGGCTTTATCGACCTGTTTGCCCGCGAGGCAGGGATTAACATTACCTATCCGAAACTCACTTCTTTCTCAGCGCCGCCTGGAGACCAAAGCCGCCGGGTTTATAATGGGCATGAAATGGTTAATTTCGATCAGTTGGCCGACGACCCACCGGCATTACTCTAGAGCGCGATTCGCACGGCTGCCCAGGTGCTGCGATGGTGAAAAACGTCCCAAATAAAGGGGGATTTATGGTAGATTGTGCGCCTGCGCGGGCGCTCCAATGGAAAGAAAACTGAAATGGCACTGCTGATAACCCAAAAATACATCAACTGCGATATGTGCGCCAATAACTAATAAAGCAATACAAAACAGCATATTAAAAATCCGCGTTACGCTTTGCGTTGCTTTTGTAAATTATGCAGAATCGGCGAAATGACGATTACGTAACGCAAATCAGGCCAGATCCCCCCTTCCACATCACTACGTTATACATTCCAGAGCAACTCGACAGCAAACATACCGAACAGAAATTACACAACAAAACCAAAGACTATTTCTTAACCTATTTTTATATATCCCAAAGTCCTGGGGGACTTCGGAAAAAGGTAACCTCAGTAACCTGCAACAAAAAAACACGCTAACACAATGAATAACAATGTTTTTCCCAAAACAGCAAAAGGTAATCTTTTGGTAACCAAAGGGTAATCAGGTTACCTTTTATAATAGTGATCTCTTCTTATTCATAACATTATGATTTATAAGAAAACATAAAACAGGTTACCTTTTGGGTTACCTCAGATTACCTTTCAGGGGTAACCTGATTTCCCCTTTATAAACAATAGAATAAACATCATTTTTATTGCTGGTTACTGAGGTTACCTTTTTCCGATGGGCGATCCAAAAATGCCGGAAGGATCGCGGACTTTGCTTTCCCTGTTGCCCCCAGTGCATATGCAGAGCGCATAAATCCGCATGATTCCGCTGCACCCAAAACCCTGCCTTCGCCCCCCGTCACGGCCTGCCCCGGTACTGCTGCAACAGTGCAAAAAAAGCGATCTGTTTACTGTGCAGGCGTGGCGGGGTCACAACCGCGCTCTGGCGGTGCTGGCTGGGATTTCTGGCGGTGAAAGGGCGTAAAAAAACCCGCAGGAAGCGGGCTGAATGGCGCGTGGTGGCGTGATAAGAAGAAAGTGGGGAGCAGGCTATGCCTGCTCTTCTGCGGCTAACCGGTAGGGTTTGAAGCGGATAATCTCAATGCCCAGCCAGTCGTTCAATTCTTTGAACCGTTCCTGCAGCGGTTCGATCTCGTTGCAGTTGAACACCTGCGCGGCTTTGATTGGGTCGCCGAAGCCCCCGGCGTTATTGGGTTCGGTTCCCATCAGGGCAGGCGGTACGCGGTGGGCGGCCTGCTGGTCGCTGCGGCTGACGCTTTTGATATCAGCAAAGTTATCCTTTGCCGCCACCTCGCCAATCGGGATCACTTTCACGCTGTCCGGCTTGCCGTTCGGCAGGTACATCAGCAGGTTGCGGAAGTTACCGGGGCCGCGACTGTTCGCCAGCGCTTCCTGTAACGCCTCGATGTCCGCCTCATTATGGGCCGGGTCGCTCAGGTAGAGGATAAACCCGGCGTGACTGCCGTTCTTGTAGTAGCGGCGGCGAAACAGCGTGGCGGCGTTATCCAGCCATGTGGCATTCAGTGACGCGAGGTATTCCGGCAGGCCGTAGATTTCCTGATTGATGTCCGGCTCCAGCAGATGACCAACGCTGCCCGGTACAAACTCGTGATCCACCTTACCGGGCTGAACAAAGAAGTAGTTGTCCAGTTCCTTGCCGCGCCGCACATATTTGGCCAGCGCCGGTACCAGCTTCATCGGCTGGCCCAGCCGGTCAACGATGGCGAAGAAAACCTGATTGACGAATGGCACGTCGACGGCGCGGATTTGGTGGCGATTTGTGGCCGTGGCGTGCTGCACGACAAATACTTCCCGATCCTCAATCAACACAACGAGAACAGCGAGAAGCTGGCCGGGCAGATTCTGGTCAGCCAGAAGACCATCGGCGGACGTCCTGCCGTGCGCGTACCGGGCTTCCCGCGCAACACCATTCTGGTCACCGCATTCAGCAACCTGTCTATCTATGTGCAAAAAGGCTCCCGTCGCCGCGCCATTATTGATAACCCCAAACGCGATCGGGTAGAAAACTTCGAGTCCTCCAATGACGCCTTTGTAGTGGAAGACTTCGGCTGCGGCTGCCTGTTTGAAAACATCAAGTTTGAGGATAAAAACCCATGATGACGCCTGCCCGTCGCCACCTGCTGCGCCATCAGGCGCTGGCCGCTAACCAGCAGGAAAACCAGACCCACGCCAGCGGCTACGAACTGATGCTGGCAAAACTGGCGACCGATAAGCGCCGCCTGAAAGCCATTCAGTCCATTGAGCGTAAAATTGAGGTCAAGCGCGAGCTGCTGCCCGACTATCAGCCGTGGGTAAGCGGCATCCTGAGCGCCGACAGTCAACAGCAGGACGATGTGTTTATGACCGTACTGCTCTGGACGCTGGATACCGACGACTTCCCCGCCGCTTACGATATGGCGGAACATGCCCTGAAACACGGCTGGGTGACGCCGGATCAGTACCAGCGCCAGACTGCCTGCATGGTGGCCGAAGAGGTCGCCGACACCGCACTGAAACAGCTTACTGCCGGAACCTTTACGGCACCGGACAGCCTGCTGGCTTTTGCCGGACTGCTCGCCGAGCAGGATATGCCGGATCAGGTGCGCGCCCGTCTGCACAAGGCGTTGGGGCTGGCGCAGACGGAAAGCCAGCCGCAGGAAACGCTGGCGCAATTCCAGCGCGCCCTGCAACTGGATGAAAACGTCGGCGTCAAAAAACTGATTGAACAACTGGAACGGCACATTCGTAACGCGCAGCCTGACCAGCCTACAGAGTGAGACCCTCATGACCGGCGGCACGGCAGGCCGCGCAGAGTTTTAACTCCCGCAACGCCTGCCGTCCACCGCCGAACAGGGAGAATACCATGAGCTTTATTCAGGTCGCCCCCGCTGCCAGCCAGCCGGGGATGATTATCAGCAACCACCCTTTCTTCCCCGATATCGATACGCAACATCTGCGCGCCGCCCAGCGGCTGGATGCCACCGTCACCAACGAACGGCTGCGCGAGGCGCTGCTGATTGCGCTGGCCAGCGTGAACGACGACCTGCGGGAATGGCGGCTGGAACAGGAACGTCGTGGCGTAGCCGGTATTGCGGACACCACCGCAGAACGGCTGGACGGTGTAAGCGTCAACCTGCACCGCTACCGCCGCGCCGTCTACAGCTTGACACACGCCAACCTGCTGGAACGCTACCGCAACTTCGATACTACCACCCACGGGAGCAAGCTGGCGGAACAGAAGGAAAGCACCGCAGACGATCTGACGCGCGATGCCCGTTTTTCCGTGCGGGATATTCTGGGCAAGCCCCGCAGTACGTTCGTTCTGGTATAAAAAGAGTACGGGTATGCGATGTGTATCACCGTACCGCCCCATCTGTACGCTGGATGCCCACCCCTACCAGAGTTAGTGTCTGTACCAACGGAAAAACCTACAGGGGAAAAATTACCATGACCATCCAGACCACCAGAACCCTCCCGATGACCGACACCGCCCGTCGTATCAGAGATGCCATGCTTAAGGCTGGCGTCCGCAGTACATGGCCGCTGCGCGATCTGGCCGACTACGCAGGTATAGAAATGGTTAATGCTGAATTTATTGTGACGCAGATGGAACTAGCCGGTTACCTGAAGAAAACCCACTGGGGCCACTATATGTTAACCAGCGCGGGTATTGAGGCAGCATAATGAACCACATCCACACTAAGCTGGAAACACTACGAGCGGCGCAAACTGCCCTGCGCGAGGCGTTATACGACTTTCAGGACACCCTGCTGGATCAGGCCGATGGCGCAGAACATCACTATGCTGTAAAAGACCTGTTAGAAGGGGCGGAAAAGCATATGGACAGGCTAGAACGTAGCACTGGCTGGGCCGCTACCTATATAGACTAATCAAATACATTCCCCTCCCTGTTTGACTATACATTAACCATTAGCCATGTTAAATTATACCCATATAGGTATAATTTAACGCATGGATTACGCGGATGAAGCCACTCTATTGGGTTGGCAGTAGTAAGAAAGACCTCCAGTCATTGCCCGACGATGTACAGGATGTTTTCGGCTATGCCCTGCATCTGGCGCAGGCTGGCGGTAAACATTCCCTGACCAAGCCACTGAAAGGGTTTGGCGGCGCTGGCGTGCTGGAGGTTGAGGAGGATTACCTCGGTGATACCTATCGGGCGGTGTATACCGTCAGGTTTGGCAATGCAGTGTATGTATTGCACGCATTCCAAAAAAAATCATCCTCCGGGATCTCCACGCCAAAACCCGATATGGACAAGATCCGCGAACGGCTGAAAACCGCAGAAAACCATGCTAAAGGAGCATAATATGAGCCACGATATTGAAGTCAGTAGCGGCAACGTTTATGCCGATATCGGCAGAAACGACGCTGAAGAAATGCTGGTAAAAGCCCAGCTTGCCACTACCATTGGCAACATCATCAAAAGCCGCCGCCTGACGCAGGAACAAGCCGCAAAACTGCTAGGAATCACGCAACCCAAGCTGTCTAATATGCTGCGTGGACAGTTCCGGGGCATCAGTGAAGCCAAAATGCTGGAATGTCTGACCCGCTTAGGGCGCGATGTGCAAATAGTGGTAGGAAAACCACGCCGGACGCCGGGAAGTCTTAAAGTAGTATTTGCCTGATCGTCGTAACAGCCCGATTCGTCGGGCTGCCTTTTAGGAAGCATTCACATCACTAAGGGTATAGAAAATATCGGCCAAATCGTCCAGATTCAGCGTTCCCTCTGCAACATCCACCATAATATCTTCCAGCTTTTGCGTCCGTTTAAGGTTCACACCCTGCATATCAAGGTACGTCAACGCCGTCACCAACGCCGTTCGCTTATTAGCATCAGCAAAAACATGACCTCTGGCAATAGAGACCGCATAAGCAGCGGCTATCTGAAAAATATCATTCATCTGTTCATACAGAATGCGGTTATCCACCCGCGCCAGTGTCGCCTCAACCCGACCAGCATCTTGATAACCAACCAGTCCCGGCTCATGAGTAAGGATAAAATCGTGAATTCCAATCACCAAATGTGCATCAATCATCGGTTAGCTAGCGCCTTAATGACTTTACTGTGTCTGGCATAAATACGTTCTGCCGACTTTTTAATCACACGCTCGCCTTCAGGGCCGTCCAACTTCATTTCGACGGGTACGAACTGACCGCTCATACTGTCTCTTTTTACAACTTTGATGCCATATTTATTGGTGGAACTACTATTTTTCGCCATCATTTTTACCTCTAATACTCTTTATCAAGAGTATATATCTATCCGCTAATCTTTTGTTTCAATACCCCGTGACTGAAGTTCTTTTCTGATGATCCGCTTAATCCATGCAGAAACAGAAGCGTCACCATCCGCTTTAAGTGCCTGCTGAATTCCGGCCTCAAGAGCAGGATCTACTCGTAACGCGATTTGCTTACTGCCTTTGCCTTGAATAGAAATGGTTGACACTTGCTATACTCCTGCTATATTTTTCTATAGTTAGTAAAGCAAGTGTATGACAACAGTCATACAAAAACAACGAAGCCCGCAGGTGCTACCAACACCAACGGGCCTCTGACCACAACATTAAAGAAGCTAATGCTATGGCTACCGCTAATAGTACCATACACGCACATTCAAAGCTCTACACCTTCCTGAACGCCCGTTCCAACCGCCTGCTGCGCGAGATCCAGCCGCTTCGTCTGATGTCCGTGCTGGCAACAACGGAGGCCGAGGCTCGCGACCTGCTGGCCGGGTTCCCGCTGGTGTTTGTCTCCTGCAAACCGCTGGAGGTGCGCCATGTTGCCTGAAGCTAATATGCTGTCTTCCGAACTGGCAGACGTGTTTTGCAAACTGGATCTTGATGATGCCCTGCAACTTGCCAACAGTAGTGAAGATTGCTATTTCGGGCTATGTCACGGCTTTCATTTTCTGGGTAAGACCTTCGTCTCCCTCACCGACAGCGACCAACTCGAATTCTCAGCAGAAACCCTTTGTCAGTTAGGTCATTTTCTAACGGCCAGCGCGATCTTACTTCCAGCGCTGCTTCGACTACAGAAAGCCGCTGAATTTAAAATTTTTAATACCAAAACCGACGAGGCGTAATCCCACACCAATCCCTTCCGCTTGTACTGCCCATGCTTACAAGCGGAAGCTTTCCCCGACCTTCCTTCCCTGTGCCACCATCCCCGCATCACCTGACGCCGCGCGGGAAACACCATGATTGTCTATAGCCTGCAAAACGAAACGCTCGACCAGCTCTGCTGGCGTATCTTCGGGCGCACTGCCGGGATTGTCGAACGGCTTTACCAGAACAACCCGCACCTGTGCGAACTGCCGCTGCACCTGCCGCACGGTACGGCGGTGAACGTACCGGAGCAGGCTCCCGCCGCCGCGCGTCTACGAATCAACCTGTGGGACTGACTATGAACGAACCCGTAACCGGCACTGTCGCCGCCGCCTCGGTAGGCGCGTTCTCCATCGCCACTCTGTTCCCGACGCTACAGGCACCGGTAGTGCTCGGCGCTTTGTGCGGCGCGCTGCTGCTGGTGATTTCGCAAAAAGAAATCGGCTTAGTTCTGCGCCTCACGTTTTTCTGCGTGGCGTTCATTATTGGCCTGCTGACCGCCGACCTGTCCACCGCACTGGTCGCCGGATATCTGCCGCAACATCTGACGGAAAAAGTTTCACCCGGCTTTGGCGCGCTGCTCTCCTCGGCGCTCACCGTTAAGGCGTTGTTATGGGCTATCCGACAACTGGATAACCCCGGCCAACTGCTCGACTTTCTAAGGGGGCGAAGATGAAACCTGTCCTGATTTTCAACGCCATTATCTGCCTGCTGATTGCCGTTCGCCTGTTCTGCTACCGCCGCACCCACGATACCCGCTACCGCCCACTGTATAACTGGCTGGCGTGGCTGCTGATGTGCTGCACCGCGTCGGTAACCGTGCTGATCTGCTTCAGCCTGTACCGCTATGTCTTTATCGCCGAAGCCGCGATCAATGCTGTGCTGCTGCTCTGCCTGCTCGCCGCACGCGGCAACGTCGCCAGCCTGATTAAACCACTGCGCCACCATCAGAAGGAGAACCCTCCCCATGACACGTACACTCACCCATGACCAGCAGCAGGCCGCCGCGCTGTATCTCGGTATCCCGCTGGCGGCATTACAGGCTGTGCAGGAAATCGAAGCGCGTCGCCACGGTTTTCTGCCCGATGGCCGCCCGGTGATCCTGTTTGAGCGCCATATCATGTATCGCCAGTTGACCAGCCACGGACTGGATGCCAGACGCTTACAGGAAAGGCACCCCGATTTAGTCAATAAGTCCGCTGGCGGCTATCAGGGTGGGAGCCGTGAGCACTATCGCCTGACGATGGCAAAACAGTTACACATCAACTCCGCCATTGAAAGCGCAAGCTGGGGGCTGTTCCAGATTATGGGCTTCCACTGGAAAGCGCTGGACTACCGCTCCGCCGTCGATTTTGAACTCCAGATGGGGGAAAGCGAACAGATGCAGCTTGACGCCTTCGTGCGCTTCGTCGAAGCCAACCCGAAGATCCATGAAGCGCTGAAAGCGCAGAACTGGCCGGAATTCTCCCGCCGCTATAACGGGCCGCAGTACAAGCGCAACCAGTACGATACGAAGCTGGCGGTCGCCTTCGAAAAATTCAGTAAGGCGGCAGCATGATGGGCTGGATGAAAACCGCGCCGCTGCTGTTGCTCGGCGTGATGCTGCTCTGGACGAACTGGCAGCGTATGACGCAGCAGGAACAGCTTATTGAACAACAGCAGCACATCAGACTGGCCGACACTGAGATTGCCAGCCTGACCGAATCCCTGATGACGAAGGTGCAGGAACTGGACGAACTCCAGCAACAGGCCGACGCCAACCAGCAGGCATACCTGACGCTGCAACAGCAAACCGTCGCCGCCCATGACCAGCTACGGCAGCGCAATCAGCAACTGGAGAAACTGAAACGTGAAAATCAACTGCTTCGTGAATGGGCTGATACTGCTTTGCCCGCTGATATTATCCGCCTGCACCAGCACGCCTCCATTACCGGCAGTGCGGCTTACCGCCGCCTGCCCGAAGCTGATGCCCTGCCAGCTTCCGGCGCTTCAACCGCAGAGTAATGAAGATTTAAGCCGCGCGCTGCTGGAAACTGAAAACGCGTGGCATCAGTGCGCCGCACAGGTGGATATGACGATTAGCTGTCAGGAGCGTATCGATGCACAAAGCGCAGCTCATCCGTGAACTGCTGGTCGCCAGCGTCCCGCATTTGCGACAAAACCCGGACGCGCTGCGAGTCTTTATCAATAAGGGCCGGATCGTCGCCACCGCAGGGCGTAGTACCAGTTTTGAATACCAGTACACGCTGGAGCTGTTAATCACCGATTACGCCGACTCCCCTGACACTCTGATGGTGCCACTGGTCGGCTGGATGTCGCTTCACCAGCAGGAAGCCTTCGCCAACAGCGATCTGCGCGATCAGGCGTTTCAGTTTGAAGCCGAAGCCATCGACCACCAAAGTTACGATATCAGCATCAAGCTGGCGCTGACCGAGCGCGTCATCGTGCGCCAGCGCGACAGTGGTCTGGAAGCAAAGCACTGCAACGACCAGCCGCCGGAAAGCGGTTACAACGGCTGGGAAATCGCCTGTCGCAGTGAAACGATTGTGAGCACCTGATGAGCGATGACCTGCAACAACTCCACCGCTGGGCCGATGGCCTGCTCGCAAAGCTCTCCCCAGCAAGCCGAACTTAACTGGCGCGGGAAATCGCCCGCAGCCTGCGCCAGTCGCAAAGCCAGCGGATAACCGCGCAGAAAAACCCGGACGGCTCACCATTCGCCCCCCGTAGACCCCAGCTACGCAGTAAAAAAGGAAAGATCCGCCGCCAGATGTTCCGCAAGCTGCGCACTGCGCGCTATATGAAAGGCAAGAGCGATAAACAGAGCGCGACGGTAGCCTTCACCGACAGAGTGCAGCGCATAGCAAACGTCCACCAGTACGGCCTGCGTGACCGTGTGAATCGCTACGGGCTGGAAGTGGACTATACCCAGCGTCAATTGCTGGGCTTTTCGGCGGAAGATGTGCGCAAAGTAGAGGCGTTGATTGTTCACTTTCCAGCTTGAAATGATATCAAATAATGATATCATTATTATGACTTGGCGAAAGAATAAAATAACTTATGGAAAATACTTTGTATGAATACGTTAAACGCCAGACATAAAAAAACCTTACAGGCTATCTTTTCCTCGCCAACGCCCGCTACTCTGGAATGGCGTAAAATTGAAGCCCTGTTTATCGCGCTGGGTGCAATGGTTACCGAAGGGAACGGCTCCCGCGTCAGGTTTGAAATTAATCAGGTTGTGGCCTCATTTCACCGTCCACATCCTGAAAAAGAAGCCAAAACCTATCAGGTTCGCGATGCGATGGCTTTTCTTATCGCTGTAGGAGTAACACCATGATGAATACCATGACATACAAAGGCTACGCCGCAAAAATTGAATACAGCGACGAAGATCAATGCATTGTTGGTCACGTTGCAGGTATTCGGGACGTCATTGGCTTCCATGCCGATAATGTGGCCGAACTGCGCAAAGCGTTTGAAGAGGCTGTAGACGATTATCTGGCCTACTGCGCCGAACGGGGGCGGGAACCTCTGCGTCCAGCCAGCGGTAAAATCAGCCTGCGTGTGCCACCAGAAATTCACTCTGCCATTAATGTCGCGGCGGAAGTGGCTGGTAAAAGCGTTAACCAGTGGATCAATGACACGCTGATGAAAGCCGCCCACGGCTAAATCCTTTATCCAGCGCCCCGACTACGGGGCGTTTTACTTGTAGCGTCCCTTTTACAAGCCTGATTTCTTCCCTCTTCTCCCGCCCATGCCAATGATTCCAGCATGAGCGACGCAAACCACCCAGCCAACCTCGCCGAGCTACACCGGCGCATTGAAAACCTGATCCGCACCGGCACCGTTGAAGAGGTGAAGGGCGATCGAGTACGCATTCACACCGGTGAACTGACCACTAACTGGATACCGTGGCTAACGCTACGCGCTGGTGATGCCCGGACGTGGTGGAGGCCATCAACAGGCGAACAGGTGTTACTGCTCTGTTTAAGTGGAGAATTAACCACCGCCGTGGCGCTCCCGGCCATTTATTCTGACGCCAACCCTGCCCCGCTGCTGGATGAACAGGTTCACCATAGCGTTTATCCCGATGGTGCGGTGATTGAATACGATCCGCGATCCAGCGCGTTAAAAGCCACCGGCATCAAGACCGCTCTGGTCGAAGCCAGCACCCGCGTCACGCTGGATACACCGCTCGTCGTCTGCACTCAACATCTGGAAACCGCTACGCTGTCGGTTAAAAAAGGCGGCACGCTTAAAGGCGCTTACACCCACAGCGGCGGCAGTTTTACCTCCAACGGCATCACCGTCCATACCCACACGCACACAGGCGTAGAGCGCGGAGGTAGTAATACCGGAGGGCCGCAGTAATGTACCTTGGTATGAACGCCGAAACTGGCAGAGCATTAAGCGATGAGCTGCACATTAAGCAATCCGTAAAAGACATTCTGACCACGCCGGTAGGTACGCGCGTGATGCGCCGCGATTATGGCTCACTGGTCGGCAACCTGATCGACCAGCCCAACGATGGCGGCACCCGGCTACGGGTGATGTCGGCGGTGGTCATGGCGCTGACGCGCTGGGAACCCCGCATCGAGATTATCGGCGTGGACTTTGCTGCGGAAAATGCCGATCTCAGCGTCACCATTGAAGCCGAACGTACCGATATCCCCGGCCAGCCGTGGACATTCTCCATTCCGATCGACAGGAGACGCCCATGAGCGCGCTGACCGATTTAAGCCAGTTACCCATCCCCGATGTAGTGGAAACACTCGATTTTGAAACCCTGTTCACCACTCGCAAGCAGCGTTTTATCAGCCTGTACCCCGCAGAACTACAGGCAGAAGTTGCCCGCACACTGGGCTATGAATCAGAACCCTTCGTCAAGCTGTTGCAGGAAAATACTTACTTAGAGATGGCGCTGCGGGTACGCATCAATGAAGCCGCTGTCGCCAATATGCTGGCCCATGCCGCCGGGAGCGATCTGGATAATCTGGTCGCTAACTTTAAGGTTTTTCGCCTGCAAATCTCGCCCGGAGACAGTACGGCGATACCGCCCGTTGATCCGGTTTATGAATCCGACAGCGATTTACGAATGCGCGCGCAGCAGGCGTTTGAAGGTCTGTCTGTCGCAGGCCCGACCGCCGCCTACGAATATCACGCCCGCAGCGCAGATGGGCGTATCGCCGACGTCTCCGCTATCAGCCCCTATCCCTGTCACGTCACCGTGTCGGTACTCTCCCGCGAAGGCAACGGACTGGCCAGCGCAGAACTGCTGGCGATCGTCGATGCTGCCCTGAACGATATTGATATTCGTCCGGTAGGCGATCGTCCAACCATTCAGTCCGCCGAAGTAATCCCATATCAGATTGATGCCGTACTTTATTGCTATCCCGGCCCGGAGCAGGAACCCATCCGACAGGCCGCCGAGCAGCGACTGAAAAGCTACGTCAATGACCAGCATCGGATCGGGCGCGATATTCGCCGCAGCGCGATTTACGCCGCACTGCATGTCACCGGCGTTCAGCGCGTAGAACTACTCTCCCCTGCCGTTGACGTCATCATCAGCAAAACGCAGGCCAGCTACTGTACCGGATGGCAAATTGCCATCGGGGGAAGCGATGAATAGTTCCCTGCTCCCCAACAATGCCAGCCCGCTGGAGCAGAATCTGGCGCAAACCGGTAGCCTGACTGAACAAGTGCCGGTTCCGCTGCGTAGCCTGTGGCAACCGGATAGCTGCCCCGCCGCGTTGTTGCCTTATCTGGCATGGGCGTTTTCCGTTGACCGCTGGGATGAAAACTGGCCAGTCGATACCAAGCGGCAGGTGATTGCTGCCTCTTTCTACCTCCATCAGCACAAAGGCACCATCGGCGCACTGCAGCGTGCGGTGGAGCCGCTCGGTTTCCTTATCCGGGTAACCGAATGGTGGCAACTGCGCCCGGAAGGTATTCCCGGCACCTTCGCGCTGGAAGTCGGCGTGCGCGAACAGGGTATCACCGAGCAGATGTATGTGGAGCTGGAGCGCCTGATCGATGACGCAAAACCCTGCTCACGCCACTTAATCGGACTGGCGATCAGCCTGAAAAGCAACGGATACGTCTGGTTCACCGCGACGAGCTATACCGGCGATACGCTCACCGTTTATCCCTTTATTCCTGAACATGTATACAGTGTGGGCCGTGACTACCTTGGGGCTGCACTGCATCTGATTGATACGCTAAGGATCGCCCCATGAGCGCTACCTATTTCACGCTTTTAACCACTACCGGCGAATCCGTGCTGGCGACCGCCACCGCACAGGGCTCGACTCTTCACCTGACGCAAATGGCCGTGGGCGACGGAAACGGTAACCTGCCGACACCGGAGACCAGCCAAACCCGGTTAGTCAACGAACGCCGACGTGCGCCGCTGAATACGCTCAGTATTGACCCTAATAACCCCAACCAGATTATTGCCGAACAGGTGCTGCCGGAGGACGTAGGCGGATGGTGGATCAGGGAAATCGGCCTGTACGATGAGCATAACCGGCTGATTGCCGTAGGCAACTGCCCGCCGACCTACAAGCCGCAGTTAAGCGAGGGCAGCGGACGCACGCAGATTATTCGCATGGTGTTGATTGTTTCCAGCATCGCCAGCGTGGAGTTAAAAATCGACCCTGCTGTGGTGCTGGCAACAAGGCAGTATGTAGATGATGCGATTACGATTCATGCACAGTCACATAATCACCCTGATGCGACCTTAACTGCCAAGGGCTTTACACAGTTGTCCAGTGCGACCAATAGCGGTAGCGAAACGATGGCAGCAACGCCAAAGGCGGTGAAAGCCGCGATGGATAAGGCTAATGCCGCAGCTCCGGCGTCACATAACCATCCGTGGAATCAAATCACCGCCATTCCTGACGGCACTACTGCGCAAAAAGGCGTGGTGAAACTTAACAACGCAACCAACAGTACCAGCACGACTGAAGCGGCAACCCCCAGCGCGGTAAAAGCGGCTTATGATTTAGCAAAAAGTAAAATCTTAAAGGTTAATAACAAAACCGGTGAAATCATTACGTTAACTGCCGCCGATGTTGACGCAGTTTCCGCCCAAAATGGCGGATCGTTTCAAAAACCCATCAGTGCGGCATACGCTGGCCCATTTGCCTGGGCAGACCAGTACGGATCCACCGCAGCTTTTCATAATGATTTCACGACAACTCAGGCAAGTGAATATCACCCTGTTTTAAAACAAAAAGCGACCATCGCTGGTAAAACATCCTATGCATTTTCATTTGGAGCGCTGGTAAACGGCACAAATTTATCTTTTCATCTCCATATGAAAGGCTCTGCAGGACATGACATGAATTACACCTTCGCGACAAACGGTGATTTTAGAGCACCAGCGAGCGTAGGTGCTGGTGCTTCCGGCGTACTCGCAGGCGATGGCAACCTTCACGGATCAATATGGGGCGGTTGGCTATCAAACTGGCTTCATCATAACACCGTCCGGGATGTTCGGCTGGGCGCGGTTCAATGGACTCCAGCATGGCGCGGTGGCGGATTTGGTGATGAGTGGGGGTACGTGATTACCGGCGTCGTTAACAATAACCGGGACGACCTGATAGATACCATCGCACGCCGTCCGTTACAAAAGTATATCGCCGGAAACTGGTACACCGTCGCATCCATTTAAAGGTTAATCATCATGAAATTAATCAATCTGACCCCCTACATACCAGAAACCGACACGCTGCGACGGGGTGGGCAATGCGCGAAAACTGGCGTTTATTAGCCAGATATTTGGCACTGAATCAACCTCTGTGCTGGCGGAATTGCTCGACAAGCAGGCGTCGCTCGATCCGTCGCAGCGCATTGAAGCCTACGCCGAACAGGTGAAGGATTCCCTCGGCACCGCAGGCAAGGTCGCCAAAACGATGGCCGATAATATGAAGGGCGACCTTCAGAATCTTGATTCGGCGTGGGAAGATCTCGGCATCGAGATGTTCGAATCGGTAGACAGCCCACTGCGCGATATTACCCGGCGTATCACTGGCATGCTGCAATCTGTCGGCCAGTGGATGAAGGATAATCCGAAACTGACCGCCACGCTGGTGAAAATTGGCGCAGCGGTGGGCGCGTTCTCCGTGGCGCTCGGCGGCATTACGCTGATGCTGGCGGCGCTCCTCGGCCCGATGGCGGCGCTAAAACTCAGCCTGTCGGTGCTCGGCATTAAAGGCGGTAGCGCGCTGGGGCTGCTGGCGAACGCCTTTAAGAGAGTAGGGAAAGCAGTTGTCTGGTTAGGTCGCGCAATGATGGCTAACCCGATTCTGGCAGTGATCGCCTTAATCGCCGGGGCCGCTATCTGGATATGGAGCAACTGGGAGTGGCTGGGACCGAAGTTTGCCGCACTGTGGAACGGTATCACGACCACCGTTTCCGGCGTATGGGAAGGGATAAAGACCACCATCAGCAACGCGCTGGCGGCTATCGTTAATTTCTTCACCAACTGGAATCTGTTCACGGTGTTTACCGCCGTCTGGGATAACGTGATTAGCAGCGTCAGCGGCCTGCCTGCAATGTTTATGGCCATCGGCAGCAACATTATGGACGGGCTGAAACAGGGGATTGACGCCAAATGGGAAGCGATTAAAAACCGCATCATGGAAATGGCCGACTGC
Source organism: Serratia symbiotica (assembly GCF_000821185.2). NCBI lineage: Bacteria > Pseudomonadati > Pseudomonadota > Gammaproteobacteria > Enterobacterales > Yersiniaceae > Serratia > Serratia symbiotica. The sequence goes on from NZ_CP050855.1 coordinate 2,250,250, forward strand.
CTGCCCAACGGGTTAAAAGACAAACTCGGCATCCACTCCCCGTCACAGGTGTTCGCCGAAATGGGCCGCTATACCGTGGACGGGTTGGCGGTGGGGATTGCGGACAACACGCAAACCGCGCTGGCCAGCGTCGGACAACTGGCTAAACGGTTAACCGCTGCCGGTGCCGGACTAACGCTCAGCGCGGCGGCTGTCGCCATGCCGCTGATTGCCGCCATACCGGATAACCGCGTCCCGCTCTCCCCGTCATCCGTTGCTGCACCAGCGACCAGCAGCGGACCGATCACCATCCATATTCACGCCGCCCCCGGCATGAACGAACAGCAACTGGCGAAACTGGTGGCGCAGGAACTGGACAGGCGCGAACGGCAGAACGCCGCCAGAAGGCGCAGCAGCCTGCGCGATATTGATTAAGGAGACGCTTATGATGATGGCTTTGGGGCTGTTTGTTTTCAGCCTGAAAACCCTGCCCTATCAGGATATGCAGCAATCCGTTTCATGGCGGCATCCCACCAGTTCGCGCGTAGGCCAGCGTCCGGCCAGCCAGTTTATCGGCGTGGATAACGAAACCATCACCTTAAACGGCGTGCTGCTGCCGGAACTCATCGGCGGGCGCTTTACCCTGTTCTTTTTACGTAAGATGGCCGATCAAGGGATGGCGTGGCCGCTAATTGAAGGCACCGGTTCTCTGTTTGGCTGGTTTGTAATTGACAGCCTGAACGTCACTAAAAGCGTTTTCTTCCGTGATGGCGCGGCCCGGCGCATTGAGTTTACGCTAACACTAAAACGTGTAGACCCGCCCAAATTGGGCGGTCTATTGGGCGATATTGTCACAATGGTGGATGGGCTATGACGTTACCGAACGTGCCATTAAACGCCCAGCCGCAGCCTACATATAGTGTGGTACTGAACGGTAAGGACATTACGCAGAATCTGACCCCCCGCCTGATTAGTCTTCGTATTACCGATAACCGAAGCTTTGAGGCCGACGAGCTTCAGCTTGAGCTGGACGACAGCGACGGCCTGCTGGCGTTTCCGGCAAAAGGAGAAAAACTCTCGGTTTCTCTGGGCTGGAAAGGCGACGGTATGATGCACCAGAACGTCTTTATCGTTGACGAACTAGAGCACAGCGGCGCGCCTGACGTACTCAGTATCCGCGCCCGCAGCGCCGATTTCCGCGATACGCTGAACATAAAGCGGGAACAAAGTTACCATGACGTGACGCTGGAAGTGATTGTGCAAACCATCGCGGCACGCCATACGCTGAAGTCTACGGTCAGCGGCGAACTGGCCGGGATCGCTATTGAGCATGTTGACCAGACTAATGAATCCGACGCCTCATTCCTTACCCGGCTGGTGCAGATGCATGGAGCTATCGCTTGCGTGAAAAACGACACGCTGCTGCTGATGCCGCTTGGCTCAGGAAAAAGTGTCGGCGGCCAGCCGCTACCGGTGGCAACCATCACCCGCGCAAACGGCGACAGCCATCGGTTCAGCATGGCGGACAGGGAAGCCTATACCGGCGTTACAGCCTACTGGCTGGATATACGGAAAGCGAAAAAGCAATCTACTGACGTGAAGCGTCAGAGGAAAAAGCAGAAGAAAACGCAGACAGCGGAGTCACCTTTTGACGCCACGTTTAGCAACGATAACGTGATGGTCGGAAAAGAAGGTAACGTCAAAATCCTGCGTCATACCTATGCCACAAAAGATAATGCATACCGGGCGGCCAAAAGCGCATGGGAACAACTACAGCGCGGTGCAGCGACGTTCAGCCTGAATCTGGCGCGTGGGCGACCTGATTTATTTCCTGAACTGCCAGTGCAGGTGAAGGGGTTTAAGGCGGAGATTGATGGTACAGAATGGATCGTGACCAGATGTGTACACACATTAGATGTATTAGTCGCGACTTGATCTGACACATAACCTTGAAAGGTTGAGAGTTACCGGTTTTGATATGGGTGTCAAATCCTTATACAAAACACGAGGTAACTCTCATGCTTCATACTACCAATCCCGTCATCAAACACAAAACAGGTTTGCTCAATCTGGCCGAAGAACTTAGCAACGTCTCTAAAGCCTGTAAAATCATGGGCGTCTCCCGTGATACGTTTTACCGCTATCGCGAGCTGGCTGATGAAGGTGGAGTGGATTCGCTGATAAATCGTAGTCGTCTGGCTCCTAATCTCAAGAACCGCACAGACGATGCCACCGAGTGCGCTGTGGTTAATTATGCCGTTGATTTCCCGGCTCACGGTCAGCACCGGACCAGCAACGAGCTGCGTAAACAGGGTGTTTTTATCTCAGGAAGTGGCGTTCGTTCTGTCTGGCTGCGCCACAATCTTGAAAACTTCAAAAAGCGTCTGAAAGCACTGGAAGAGAAAGTGGCCCGTGACGGTATCGAACTGACTGACAGCCAGATCGCAGCACTGGAACGTAAAGCCAGCGATGACGAGGTCTGTGGAGAAATTGAAACCGCTCATCCGGGTTATCTGGGCTCTCAGGACACGTTCTACATGGGTAGTCTGAAAGGTGTCGGACGCATTTATCAGCAGACGTTCGTTGATACCTACTCAAAAGTCGCACACTGCAAGCTGTATGTCACCAAAACGCCGATTACAGCGGCAGAGCTGCTAAATGACCGTGTGCTGCCATTTTACGCGTCTCAGGGCCTGCCAGTGCTGAGAATACTGACCGACAGAGGCACAGAGTACTGTGGCAAAGTGGAGCAGCATGATTACCAGCTTTATCTGGCGATAAATGATATCGACCACACGAAAACCAAAGCGATGTCACCGCAGACGAACGGCATCTGCGAGCGGTTCCACAGGACGATATTGCAGGAATTTTATCAGGTGGCGTTCCGCAAAAAGCTGTATGGCGAACTCGACACATTACAATCGGATCTTGATGAATGGCTGGCTCACTATAATAATGAGCGAACCCATCAGGGGAAAATGTGCTGTGGCCGGACGCCAATGGAAACGTTACTTGATGGAGAACGCATCTGGGCTGAGAAAAATTTAAACCAGATGTAATCTGACAGACACCTGTATAAATAACCGGTAACTGTCAGATCAGGTCTGAGCTAATACACCTTAATGCAACCGTTGACCGCATCCCGCCATGCTTTTTGTTCCTCAAGAATGTTTTTGATGGCAGACGTCACCGGAATACGAAATTCTTTTTGCGTTTTCATGGCGCCACGCATACCAATCAGGCCAGTGGGATAGACTATTTCCTGCATATTTTGATCAATATAATCCCATTTCAAATTGTTGATGTTAATTGGCCTGACGCCCGTTAATATCATAAAGCGCATGGCGTTTTTTTGGTGTAACGATGTGCAGCCTGCTACATTCATCCAAAGCGCGGCGATAGACTCTATATCGGTAAACAGGCGTGTCGGGGTGGGCCGCTGAACGCGCGAAGAAACATAATCATCCGGTAGACTTGCCGCAATATTTTGACCATTGCTGAATAACGGTGCCGCTGACTTCCAGAAACGACGCAGTTCGGCAAACAGTTCAATGGCCTGATTGTTTGATTTAGTGATGATCCATTGATCCAATACATCAATAAGCTGACTGTAAGCTACATCGCTAAAAACATCATTTGGGTTAAACACCTTTTCTAACTGACTGATGCGACAACAGTAGGTACTGAAACTATGCTCTCCTAATTTTTTACGCAGTACTTTTGCTTCGAGGTCATCTTTATAGGCCCTCAAAACCAGATGAACAGACTCTGCACGTAGCCCTCCTGCCGCCACAAGTGACGCTTTTTCACGCGCCAGTTCCAGCGTCATTTCCGGCCACTCACCCAGCTTGCGGCCCTTGAGTCCCATTTTTTTAGGAAACTCTGCATAGAGAACCGTTTTGCCCGACCTGCTAAACTCAATACGCAGATAACTGTCCTTTTCGTACTTTGATCGTCGCGTCTGGTTTTGGTGATTAAGGATAACTTTTGCTGCCGTAACGCAGATCCTCATGTGAGTACTTGTGTACGGCGGTTTACATGAGTCCCAGCGTTCAGTTGCGCTTAAAAAATCATCATTATGGGTACATTTTCTCTTATGCGTTGTCGTCAAAGGCATAGTAATTCCTTAAAATTTATGGAATTAAAAGGAAAGCTCACACATGGGGTATTTTTATAGTAAGAAAATGGTGCTGCGTTGCTATTTTGCGTTACACAACAGGGTTTTTCAACGTGGGCTATACTGTGTAAAATTACAGATTGTGCGTCACGGTGCGGAATACGATATCAGCGTATTTCAATGATTTTTAAAGATAAGATGAGTAATTTATTGAAATGGCGTTGTTAATTACCAAAAAATGCATCAACTGCGATATGTGCGAACCGGAATGCCCAAATCAGGCGATTTCGATGGGTGATGAGATTTATCAGATCGATACCGGGCGCTGCACCGAATGCATCGGCCACTATGATAAACCCACCTGCCAGCAGGTTTGCCCGATAGACAACACCATTCTCGTCGATCCGCAGTACCCTGAAAGCAACGAGCAGTTGTGGGATAAATTTGTGGTGCTGCATCATGCCGATCGGCTGTAGAATCCCCTTTTTTCTTAGCTCTCGATGATTACTGTCGCACAGGCGTAGCGGCGTTCGTCAGCCAATGAAACATGGATCGCGGTAACCCCCATCTCCTGTGCCATCTTGGCAGCATGATCGTGCAAGCGGATATTCGGCTTGCCCAACCCATCATTGAATACTTCGAACTGGTTGAACGCCAAACCATTACGAATACCGGTGCCAAACGCTTTGGCGGCCGCTTCTTTTACCGCAAAACGCTTGGCAAGAAAACGCACTGGCTGCTGATGTTGCTGGTACAGTTCCCATTCGGCAGCACTCAGCACTCGCCGTGCCAGACGGTCGCCGCTGCGTTCCACCACCGCTTCAATACGCACCATCTCAACGATGTCGGTGCCTAGCCCAAGTACCGCCATTAACGGCGCGCTTCCCGCATCAGCAGTTTCATATCAGCTACCGCTGTAGGCAAACCACTCATCACTGCCTGGCCGATAATTGCATGGCCGATATTCAGCTCGTATATTTCCGGCAGCGCAGCGATTGGTTGTACATTGTGATAGGTCAAACCATGACCGGCATTGACCTTTAGCCCTTTCTGCGCAGCGTAGGTCGCCGCCACCGAGATGCGGTGTAACTCGGCTTTTACCGCCAGCTCGCCTGCGGCATCGGCATAAGCACCGGTATGGATTTCGATATAGGGCGCGCCAACCGCTACCGCCGCGTCAATCTGGCGATGGCTTGGGTCGATAAACAGTGACACCAAGATCCCAGCTTGCGCCAAGCGCTCAACCGCCACCCCCATTTTGTCCAATTGGCCGGCAACATCCAAGCCGCCTTCGGTGGTCACCTCTGTACGCTTTTCCGGTACCAGGCAGCAAAAATGTGGCTTCAGTTCGATAGCAATATCCAGCATTTCATCGGTCACTGCCATTTCCAAATTCATGCGCGTTTGGATGGTCTGACGCAAGATGCGTACATCGCGATCAGTGATATGGCGGCGATCCTCACGCAGATGGACGGTAATGCCATCGGCTCCTGCCTGTTCAGCAATAAATGCCGCCTGAACTGGATCTGGATATGGGGTTCCACGCGCGTTGCGCAGCGTGGCAATATGATCGATATTGACACCTAGCAGTAAATTAGCCATAACAACCTCTAAAGACAATTTTCAGTATCAGCAGTTTACACGCGGGCGCAAAGCGGCAAAAGGAGAAAAGATTAGACATCGTCAGGCGGGGTATCCGGTTGTTTGCGCACAAGCTGGCAAAACAGCTCGCGGCTTTTCAGCGGCTTGCCGCCGAGGTAGGGTTTCAGCGCTAGACGGGTGAAACGCTTAGCAGCACGCAGCGTAGCCATATCGGGGAATTGGCGTTCCGCCAGCGCCCGCAATTCACGGCCGGTAAAGCTGTAGTGGTCCACCACCAGGCTAGCGATAAAACCCTTTTCTTCACGGTAGCGGTAGGTCATGCCGTCATCTACTGGCTGGCCGCTGCCAGCGCAATGCAGGAAATCCAATCCGTATCCCAGGTGATTGAGCAAAGCTAGTTCAAACTGGCGCAGCGCATACTCCGGCGAATGCTCTTCCGCCGCCAGCGTCTGCAAACACTTCAGATAATCGAAGAACAGCACGGCATAATTGGTTTCCTGTTCCAGTACCCGTGACAGCAGTTCGTTCACATACAGACCGCTGTACAGCATCATGCCGCTGAGCGGTAAACCGAGGGAAACCGCTTCGGCGTTACGCAGCGTTTTTACTTCACCGCGCCCGCCCCAGCGCACTAACAGGGGGGTAAAGGGCTGTAAGCAACCCTTTAAATTGGAACGGCGGCTGCGTACACCTTTAGCCAACAGACGCACCCGCCCATGACCTTCGGTAAACAGATCCACCATTAAGCTGGTTTCACTGTACGGCCACCCATGCAGGACGAAAGCACGCTCCCAGCCATCCATCGGCTGAGTTACTTCAGATCGTCAACATAGCCCAGACTACGCAGCGCACGCTCGTCGTCCGCCCAGCCGGATTTCACTTTCACCCACAGTTCCAGATGCACTTTAGCGTCAAACATCTTTTCCATATCTTGGCGGGCTTCAATGCCGATGGTTTTGATTTTCGCCCCCTTGTTGCCGATGACCATTTTCTTCTGGCCTTCGCGTTCAACCAGTATCAGGCCGTGTACGTTGTAACCGCCGCGCTCGTTCGGCACAAACTGTTCGATCTCAACCGTCACCGAGTACGGCAGCTCTTCGCCCAAAAAACGCATCAGCTTCTCACGGATGATTTCCGATGCCATAAAGCGCTGGGAGCGATCGGTAATGTAATCGTCCGGGAAATGGTGTTCCGCTTCAGGCAATAGTTTGCGCACGATACCGGCGATAGTATCGATGTTTATCCCCTTTTCAGCAGAAATCGGCACCACATCAAGAAAGTTCATCTGCTGGCTGAGAAATGCGATATGCGGTAGCAGCTTGGATTTGTCGGTAACGTTGTCAACTTTGTTGATCGCCAGCAATACCGGACATTTCAGGCTGCTCAGCTTGTTGAGCACCATTTCGTCGTCGGCAGTCCAGTGAGTACCTTCTACTACAAATATCACCAGTTCAACATCACCGATCGAACTGCTGGCTGCGCGGTTCATCAAACGATTGATGGCGCGCTTTTCTTCAATGTGCAAACCGGGGGTATCGACATAGATAGCCTGATAAACGCCTTCGGTATCAATACCCATAATGCGGTGACGGGTGGTCTGTGGTTTACGCGAGGTGATAGAAACTTTTTGCCCCAGTAACTGGTTTAGCAACGTGGATTTGCCTACGTTAGGACGGCCGACTATCGCAATGAAACCACAGTGTTGTTTTTCTTCGCTCATTCAAGCTCCAGCTTTTTCAACGTTTGTTCCGCTGCCGCCTGCTCAGCTTTACGGCGGCTTGAACCGATACCCATTACAGGCTCGTTCAAGCCACTCACCTGACAGTGGATGGTAAACTCCTGATCGTGCGCCTCACCGCGAACTTGCACCACCAGATAAGAAGGCAACGGCAGATGGCGCCCCTGTAAAAGCTCCTGTAAGCGAGTTTTCGGATCTTTCTGCTTATCACCGGGGCTAATTTCGTCCAATCGGCTGCGATACCAGTCCAAGATTAGGCGTTCGACGCGCTGCATATCGCTATCCAGGAACACGCCGCCAATCAATGCCTCCACCGTATCTGCCAAGATTGACTCGCGGCGGGAACCACCACTTTTCAATTCGCCCGGCCCAAGGCGCAGGCATTCGCCCAAATCAAACTCGCGGGCCATCTCCGCCAGCGTGTGACCACGCACCAATGTGGCCCGCATGCGGCTCATATCGCCCTCGTCTATATGAGGAAAACGCTGATAGAGCGCGTTAGCGATGACAAAGCTAAGAATGGAGTCACCCAGAAACTCAAGGCGTTCATTGTGCTTACTACTGGCGCTGCGATGAGTCAAAGCGAGCAGTAATAGCTCTTGCTGTTGAAAAGTGTAACCTAGCTTCCGCTGGAGCCTGTTTCTTACAATGGGGTTCATGCGTTACCAATAGATCAAGAATGCGTCAGAAACTTGCAGCATAGAGAACACGCCTGCTTTGCCAAAAGCCAATCCAAAGCCCTTTCGTTTATAGTGACTCCCGACAAGGAACCCACTTTTTCGCTCGACAAGATATTCTACATCACGTAGGAACATAATGCTGTGTTTACGTCCCCGCCACATATCTATGGTGGAGGGGATAAATCGGCAATTAATGAATTGCACCAATCCGACTTAATCTTACGCCGGTAGGCCATTCACCTTCCTGCTTTTCAAAACTCATCCAGATAGCTGTGGCTTTACCCACCAAATTTTTCTCCGGCACAAAACCCCAATAACGGCTGTCAGCGCTGTTGTCACGGTTATCGCCCATCATGAAATAATGACCAGCCGGCACTACCCATTCTGCTAGCGGTTTACCAGGCTGTTGGTAGTAAGCCACCACCTGATCCCGTGTACCTGGTACGCTTAAAATAGAGTGGGTCACGTTGCCCAGCGTTTCCTGGCCCCCGCGTAGACGGATGCCGTTCTGCGGCACATTATCACTCAGCGGGATCTGATAAAAACCGTTGCTGGCCTCGCTCACGCCGCTACGGCTAAACAGTTGCACAAAATCACTTGGCTGCACATCGTTGTAAGTGACTGCCAACATTTTGTCACAAGACTGGCCGCCATCGCAGGACGGCTGCACGGCCACACGCTTATTCATCGGATCATATGTGATGCGGTCACCCGGCAAGCCGATAACACGCTTGATATAATCCAGTTTCGGATTCAGCGGATATTTAAATACTGCAATATCACCGCGTTTCGGATGGCCGGTTTTAATCAGCGTGGTTTGAGTAATAGGATCCTTAATGCCATAGGCATATTTCTCCACCAGAATAAAATCGCCAATCAGCAGCGTTGGCATCATTGAACCAGATGGGATCTGGAAGGGTTCGTAGATAAACGATCGCACCACAAAGACCAACAGCAATACCGGGAAAACCGATGCGCCGTTTTCCACCCAGCCCGGTGGCGGCTTAGCCACATTGACTAACTCATTATCGTCTACATTGCCCGCAGCAGTTTTCTCCCGGCGGGCTGGTGCCCATTTGAAGCGCTCAAAGCACCAGATGATCCCGGTTATTAGCGTTGCCAATGCCAGGATCAGGGCAAACATATTCGCCATGCAAATTACCTCGTTACGTGTGCTTATCGCTCTTACTTGCTATCTTTACCGACATGCAAAATGGCCAGGAACGCCTCTTGTGGCAGTTCGACATTGCCCACCTGCTTCATGCGTTTCTTACCGTCTTTTTGTTTCTGTAGCAGTTTCTTCTTACGACTCACGTCGCCGCCATAGCATTTCGCCAGCACGTTTTTACGCAGTTGCTTCACGGTGGAACGTGCAATGATATGTGTACCGATCGCCGCCTGGATCGCAATATCGAACTGCTGACGTGGGATTAGCTCTTTCATCTTCTCCACCAATTCTCGGCCACGGTACTGAGCGTTGTCACGGTGGGTGATCAGCGCCAATGCATCCACGCGCTCATTGTTGATCAGCACATCGACGCGCACCATGTCAGAAGCCTGAAAGCGTTTGAAATTGTAATCCAGCGATGCATAGCCGCGTGAAGTGGACTTCAGACGGTCAAAGAAATCGAGCACCACTTCCGCCATAGGGATCTCGTAGGTCAACGCCACCTGATTACCATGATAAACCATGTTAGTCTGCACGCCGCGTTTTTCGATACATAAGGTGATTACGTTGCCCAAAAATTCCTGCGGCATCAGCATGTGACACTCGGCTATCGGCTCACGCAGTTCCTGAATGTTATTCAGCGGCGGCAACTTGGACGGGCTGTCAACGTAGAGGATCTCTTTGCCAGCGGTTTCCACTTGGTACACTACCGTCGGTGCCGTAGTGATCAGTTCCAGATCGTATTCACGCTCCAGACGCTCCTGAATAATTTCCATGTGCAGCAGGCCAAGGAAGCCACAGCGGAAGCCGAAGCCCAGTGCGCTCGAACTCTCCGGTTCATAGAATAATGAGGCATCATTGAGGCTTAGCTTACCCAGCGCATCGCGGAAAGCTTCATAGTCGTCGGAACTGATGGGGAACAAACCGGCATAAACCTGCGGCTTCACTTTTTTAAAGCCTGGCAAAGCATTGTCCGCAGGCTGACGCGCCAACGTCAAGGTATCGCCCACCGGGGCACCGAGGATGTCTTTAATCGCGCAAACCAACCAGCCTACTTCGCCACAGTTCAGCATATCGCGATCGACACGTTTCGGTGTGAAGATACCTAGGCGATCGGCATTATAGGTTTGACCGGTGCTCATCACCTTGATCTTGTCACCCTTGCGCAACGTACCATTCTTGATACGCACCAAAGAAACTACGCCCAGGTAGTTATCAAACCAGGAGTCAATAATCAGTGCCTGCAACGATGCTTCTGGATCACCTGCCGGTGGTGGGATATCACGTACTAGACGCTCTAGCACTTCAGGAACACCTACCCCGGTTTTGGCCGAGCAACGCACCGCATCGGTGGCATCGATACCGACGATGTCTTCAATTTCTTGCGCAACGCGATCGGGATCGGCAGCCGGTAGATCAATCTTGTTCAACACCGGCACCACTTCCAGATCCATCTCTAACGCAGTGTAACAGTTGGCCAGCGTTTGGGCTTCTACGCCCTGCCCTGCATCCACCACCAGCAATGCGCCTTCGCAGGCCGCAAGCGAGCGGGAAACTTCATATGAGAAGTCAACGTGGCCTGGGGTGTCGATAAAATTAAGCTGGTAAGTTTGGCCGTCTGGTGCCTGGTAATCCAACGTCACGCTTTGCGCTTTGATGGTAATACCGCGCTCACGCTCCAGATCCATCGAATCAAGCACCTGCGCGGCCATCTCACGTTCAGTCAAACCGCCACAAATTTGGATAATACGGTCAGATAGCGTCGACTTACCGTGGTCGATATGGGCAATGATAGAAAAGTTTCTTATGTGTTTCATTTTATCGAATTTTTCTGCCTTGGTATTTCTGAATTACTCACCTATGGAAACCCGTATTAACCTAAAGTGGGCTTGGCCGTCTTCCGCCTGAATTGCTGCATTCTACATGCCACAACACTGAAAACCTAGCGATCGGTGCAGTGAAGGCATTCTATTATGCGCACTTTGCTGTTACAGGGTATTTAAGGTGATGAAAGAAGATGTTTGCCAAGCCACAGACCGCTGCTCGCAACAATAAATGGGTCGAAAATTCATTGTAGGCTATCGTCTGTATGAACATGCTGTGCGGGTATTCGATGACCACAACCAACACGTTTTAGCCCTTTTGCAAAGGCCGATGGTCTGGCGGACGGTTCGATGTGACGGCATTCCGCACCAGCGCGGAGCAGCCTAGGTGTACGACTAACCCTCATCAACAGGCAAATTCAGCAATGCGACCCGCTGGCGTTGAATACGCTGCATCAGGGGAAGATGTTGCCCTCTAACCGTCTAGGGCTGGGCAACCGAAAATCCTGCAATGATGCGGCAGCAGCTTTAAATTAGTGGAGAGTTTTCCGCCCGCACGTCCATGGCACCGGGCGGTATGCCTATCTGCAAAACGATCGGTTGGTAGTCAGCCTGTTTACCCAAGCGGTGGGCCAAGCTGCGTACCAGCATAAAAGCCACGCCACCACCCAGCAATGCGCCGAGTGCCGCAAAGGCATCAGTACCCAGCCAGTATTGCAGCAGGCTACCACCGAGCATCATTCCCAGCAACGGCATCAGGTAAACCAGCATCGCAGAACGCAGCAAGCTGCCTTCTGCAATACCTACCTCGACACGTTGCCCAGGCTCAAGCGGCTGATCAATGCGCACCTGCAATGGGTGTTCAGTTTCAGGCACTAGCTCATTCAACGCAGGCACACCGCAACCGGAACGCGCATTGCAATTACCGCAGCCGGTTTTGCGGTCACAGCGCAGTAGCGCTACGCCCTGTTGCCACGAGACCACCGTGGCCCACTCTTTCATCATTGAGGTGACACCCTAAAGGAAATATTGTCTGCGATGCGCTTGGCCGTGGTAGGCGGCAACTCGCCAACGATGATGATTTCTCTGCCGTTGCGCACCGCAGTTTGGATAGTACGCCGCCCCTGACGATAATACTGCTGCCCGACACCGCTGCCCGCAGGGCTGATGTTAACCGAGAAGCTGAACAATCCATCGCTGTAGAATCGCGTTTCGACCGGCTCGAAGACATTAGGCAATTTACGGCGATTGCACGCCACTTCATTCACCCCGTCAGGTAACCAACCAGCACGCCAACTCAGTTTGACATCATCCGTGACCGGGAGCGACAGCAGTGGCGGCAAATTGGCTTTGAGCAGCCCCTGCATCGCGGTTTGCACACCCGCGCCCACCACAAAGGATATCACTCGGTACTGTTCTAGCGTTTCGCCATCGCGATCAAGTAAATCTACGCGTAACGGCAGCTTGGTGTCTTCATCTATCCAGACAATATAGCTGTAGCGTGAGCCGTCACGCGCCACCACGCGGATCACTTCACAGGGACGATCGGAGATGCGGGTGCTACCCACGGCGATGAAATCGTAGTACTTTGCCAAATGTTCAAAATCAGCGTAAACGATCGCCGGTAGCGCATCGACGATATGATTGCCGGACAGCGTAAATGGCTCAAAACCGGATTCGAAGTAACTGATCTCGCCACCACGCAGCAACACTTCACGTCGTGGCCCATCCATGTGCAGCAATTGTTCAAGCGGCAGCTTGCCAATCACCGCATGACGATAGCGCAGCGACTCAATGTCCTGTTTGCTGATGCCGATATAGGCAAGTTCGTAATTGAGAGAACGGCTAGCGTTGCTCATCTGTTGCAGCATCGCCCCAGATGCAGCTTTCTGCGCCGGGGCGATGTTTGAGTAGAGTAGGCTGCCCGTCAATAGGCAAACGAAGACCCAAATTTGCTTCATTACTGCTGTTGCATTCCTAAAGACTGAGTTCCGGCGGCCTGTTGATGGTTGTCTTGTTCAAACTGCTGCTCTGAATGCAGACGGCGTTGCAGCTCATAATCCTGCAACATTGCGTTAATACGTTTGCGCTGTTCCTGCACCTGCTGTTGTTGGTGACTGCCGATGGAGAAACTGTCAGCCGGTACACCCAGGCTAACCGGTGACGCCTGCCCCATGATCGGCAATGTATTGAACGCCGGTGACTCGGCTGCCCCCAGTTGCCTGTCCGACTGGTTGTGATGTTGTACGCCAACAATCACCGCCAGCGAAACACAGGCCGCCATAGCAACCTGAGCAATCTGACTCACCCAGGGGCGCACTTTTTTCCAGAATGGTATCTTCTGCCAGATGTAAGATTGCGGCTGAGATTCCAGGATTGCAGAAGAAACACCCACTGTAGGTTCTTTCTCAAGTGAAGCTGCAACACGATCGGCGATATCAAGATGTATGACTGCTTGTCCGACATCCCCCCGTAGTGTGTCACGTATCAGGTGATAGCTCTGCCAGCTTTGTTGGAGCACCCGATCTTGCGACAGTGAACTCAACAGTTCGCTATCGAACAACTCCCCATCGATCAAAGCGGAAAGCTTTTCTTTCTGCATGCCTAAATACCCTTCCTGTGCCCGCCATTGCTAACGCTGGATCTGCGGTTGGATTTTATTATCGATAGCTTCCCGCGCACGGAAAATACGCGAACGTACGGTTCCGATCGGGCATTCCATGATGGCAGCAATCTCTTCATAGCTTAGACCATCCAACTCCCGCAAAGTAATCGCCATACGAAGCTCCTCAGGGAGAGACTCAATGGCACGGAAAACTATCTGCCTTAGCTCTTCTGACAACATTAAATTCTCAGGGTTCGAAATTTCTTTCAGTGGCCCTGCGCTTTCGTAATTTTCCGCATCTTTGACATCCACATCACTGGATGGCGGGCGACGCCTCTGCGCGACCAGATAATTCTTTGCTGTATTCACAGCGATTCGATACAGCCAAGTATAAAAAGCGCTATCGCCCCGGAATGACTCCAGTGCACGATAGGCCTTAATAAAGGATTCCTGCACCACATCAGGTATGTCGCCCTGCTGCACATAGCGAGAAACGATACTCGCCACCTTATGCTGGTAACGCACTACCAGTAAGTTAAACGATTTCTGATCACCCTTTTGGATCCGCTCTATCAGAACTTGATCCGTTAACTGCTCGCTCATCCGAGGTAAATTCTCCCCAAATTTATCTCCCTGCGTGAAATTGTACTGCCAGCCATACACTATTTTCCTGAGCAAGCATTCGTTTGAGGGTCATATAGAACATGAATTCCATATCACCATAGTTTTTTCTATCAATGTCGTTCCATCCGTGGCTTTTGCCCGGGCAATTAGGCTAACATGAATTTCACTCTTCTTCTGCACACATCATACGTTATGCAACCACCATCTGAACATATCAGCGATGTACTGATTGTCGGCAGCGGCGCTGCGGGCCTGTCACTGGCCCTGCGTTTAGCACAGCATTGCAAAGTTACCGTACTCAGCAAGGGGCCACTCAGCGAAGGGGCCACATTTTATGCCCAAGGCGGGATCGCCGCAGTTTATGATGAAACGGACAGCATTGCCTCACACGTTAATGACACTTTGATTGCCGGAGCCGGCCTGTGCGACAAAGAAGCCGTCGAGTTTATCACTAGCAACGCGCGCCATTGCGTGCAGTGGCTGATCGATCAAGGCGTATTGTTCGATACTGAGGTCAATCCCCAAGGTGAAGAACATTATCATCTGACGCGCGAGGGGGGTCACAGCCACCGCCGCATTTTGCATGCTGCCGATGCTACTGGTAAGGAAGTAGAGACCACACTGGTGGGGAAAGCAAGCACCCATCCTAATATTTGTGTGATGGAGCGCCGCAATGCGGTCGATCTGATCATCTCGAATAAAATCGGCCTACCAGGTACCCGTAGGGTAGTCGGTGCCTATGTCTGGAACCGCGAGCGGGAACAGGTGGAAACCTACCGTGCCAGAACGGTGGTACTGGCCACTGGCGGCGCAGCCAAAGTGTATCAATACACCACTAACCCGGACATCTCCTCAGGCGATGGCATAGCCATGGCTTGGCGCGCCGGTTGCCGAGTCGCCAACCTCGAATTTAACCAATTCCACCCAACCTGCCTGTTCCATCCGCAGGCGCGCAACTTCTTACTGACTGAGGCGCTACGCGGTGAAGGCGCTTACCTCAAGCGGCCAGACGGTAGCCGCTTTATGCCAGACTTCGATCCACGTGGCGAACTGGCTCCGCGCGACATCGTCGCCCGTGCTATCGACCATGAAATGAAGCGACTAGGCGCAGATTGCATGTACCTGGACATCAGCCACATGCCAGCGGAATTCATTAGCCAGCATTTCCCGATGATCCATGAAAAGTTGCTGGCGCTGGGATTCGACTTGACGCAGCAGCCGATCCCGATCGTGCCAGCTGCACACTACACCTGCGGCGGTGTGATAGTCGATCAACATGGCCGCACCGATCTCGACGGGTTGTATGCTATCGGTGAGGTCAGCTACACCGGCCTGCACGGAGCCAACCGCATGGCTTCGAACTCATTGTTGGAGTGTCTGGTTTACGGTTGGTCAGCGGCGGAAGACATCTTGAAGCGCCTGCCGTTTATTCAGTCAACCAAACCGCTGCCGCCATGGGATGAGAGCAGGGTTGACGACGCGGATGAACAAGTAGTGATCCAGCATAACTGGCACGAACTGCGGCTATTCATGTGGGACTACGTCGGCATCGTACGCACCACCAAACGGCTGGAACGCGCGCTGCGACGCATCAATACCCTGCAAACGGAAATCGACGAGTACTACGCCAACTTCCGTATCTCCAACGACTTGCTCGAACTGCGCAATCTGGTGCAGGTAGCCGCACTGATCGTGCGCTGCGCCATGGCGCGCAAGGAGAGCCGGGGCCTGCACTATACGCTGGATTACCCAGAGCGGCTATCGGAGGCATTACCAACCATCCTGCATCCTTGAATGAATGCCGAGGGGGTGCCACAACAGTGTTCTTTTTGAACTCAGTAAAATAGGTAAAATTCGGTTATCAGCCGGCGGAAGTCCTCGGTATAGCTGCCGTCGGCCAGTTTGATTGCCAGCGCTTGCTGCTGAGGCAGCATTGGCCATCGTGTCAGCGCCAACAGCATCCTGTGTAGCGGCGTATCGACGCGATCACTGACGTTCAGCTTTGTTGCGGTATTCCAGCCACGCTGATGCGCCTGAATTTCAAAGGCTGTGCCAATGTTATAGGGCAACACCACGCAGAAAACGCCCTGCTCATTAATCAACTGTTCGGCACACTTGAGCAGCGTGACGTGAGTCAAGGTCTCGGTGCAACGCGCGTTATGCCGCGCTTGGTCACGGCAGGCCACAGCCGGTTCAAAATAAGGCGGATTGCTGACGATCAGATCATATTGCGCGGCGTGATGTTCGGCGTAATAATAAATATCCTGCGCGTAAACCTTAATGCGCTGCGGCCAAGGGGATTTCTGCACATTATCGCGCGCCTGCTCAGCGGCGGCTTCGTCCAGTTCCACCGCATCGATCATCACCTCAGCAGCCGAACGCTGCGCCAGCATCAACGCAATCAGTCCGCTACCGCTACCGATGTCCAGCACCCGCTGCGCCTGTGCCAACGGTGCCCAAGCACCAAGCAACACGCCATCAGTCCCCACTTTCATCGCACAGCGATCGTGAGCAACAAAGAATTGCTTAAAAGTAAAACCGCCGCAGCGCGGGGTAAAATTTGCTTTCGACTGATTGCTCACAATAACCACCTAGATACAAAACTGACGTAGCATAAGGCAACCTGATTTATGGGAAAAGAGTTGCTTTCCGCTTAATAGGTGAAGAACACTGCCAACCCGTCTATAATCGGCACCCCAAGTAGAGGTAGACCATGACAGTAACCCATTTTTCCGAACTCGAACTCGATGAATGCCTGATCATCGCACTGCATGATAAAGGCTACGATCGCCCCACTGCTATCCAAGCTGAAGCGATCCCACCCGCGATGAACGGGCGCGACGTATTAGGCTCGGCTCCGACCGGCACCGGCAAAACCGCCGCATTTTTGCTGCCCGTTTTGCAGCATCTGCTGGATTTTCCGCGTAAGAAGTCTGGCCCACCACGCGTTCTGATCCTTACCCCAACACGTGAGTTAGCAATGCAAGTGGCCGATCAAGCGCGTGAATTGGCGGCACATACCTCGTTGGATATCGCCACCATCACCGGCGGTGTAGCCTATATGAACCACGCAGAAGTGTTCAGCGAAAACCAAGATATGGTGGTCGCTACCACTGGCCGTCTACTGCAATATATCAAAGAAGAGAACTTCGATTGCCGCGCGGTGGAAACCCTGATCCTCGACGAAGCCGACCGCATGCTCGACATGGGCTTTGCACAGGACATCGAAATCATCTCCGCTGAAACCCGCTGGCGCAACCAGACGTTGCTGTTCTCCGCCACGCTGGAAGGCGAGGCGATCCACGAATTCGCTGAACGCATTCTGAAAGAGCCGGTGAAAGTGGAAGCTGATCCGTCGCGTCGCGAACGCAAAAAAATCCTGCAATGGTATTACCGCGCCGATGACGTGCAGCACAAAACAGCGCTGCTGGTGCACCTGCTGAAGCAGCCGGACGTGCAAAAATCAGTGATCTTCGTGCGCAAGCGCGAGCGAGTGCATGAGCTGGCCACCTGGCTGCGTGAAGCGGGTATCAATACCTGCTACCTCGAAGGCGAAATGGTGCAAGCCAAGCGCAACGAAGCGGTAAAACGCATGATGGACGGCAGGATTGATGTGCTAGTCGCCACCGATGTCGCCGCACGTGGTCTGGATATCATTGATATTACTCACGTATTTAATTTCGACATGCCGCGCACCGCCGATACCTACCTGCACCGCATTGGCCGCACCGGCCGTGCCGGGCGCAAAGGCACCGCCATTTCACTGGTTGAGGCACACGACCACCGGCTATTGGGCAAAGTGGGTCGTTACCTGAATGAACCATTGAAGCCACGGGTGATCGACGAACTGCGGCCAAAAACCAAAGTGCCAAACGAGAAAAGCAACGGTAAACCTTCAAAGAAGGTGCTGGCCAAACGTATGCAAGACAAAGCGAAAAACAAAGAAAAAGCTAAGGTGAAAGTACGCCATCGTGATACCAAAAACGTAGGCAAACGCCGCCAAGCCAAGGCTAAACGTGAAAACGACGCGGAATAACGCCAGCCTGGCGTCCAGTGTACTACCGAACCCAGGCCGTGCCAGTCATCAAATATAGCGTCCTATTTTTAGGCGCTTCTTTATGGCATTAACGGCTATGCGTGGTGCGTAAGCCCTTTCGTTTAGCAGCTAAATGGCTACTGTAGTTGTCAGAAGGATTCGTAACTCGGGCGATTGTCGTTGCGCAGAATATGATCCAGACCCGATCCCCTGATTGCCGCCAATAAAAAAGGGGCCAAAACATGCTCGCTGACTATTCAGTAGCCAGAAAGAATTCACCAGCGTCTGGTCTTTGGCTTTGGTAATTTGAATATCAGTAATCATTTTGTTGCTGCCATACAAGGACGAAAATTTTACTTCATGAGAAAACCCAATGCTGGTTTCAACCAGGTGGCAAGACCATTGTTGCCTTATCGTCCTGTATAACTGCCTAGCCAGATCAATTCTTTGATTAATATAAATTTATTCTTGTCAGATACTGTAGATTTATGAACATGTTTATGTTTTATATCAATTTCCCTGACCAGCCTGTAGCAATTATTTTTGTAAATTATCAAAAATAATTGCATGACGCAGACCAGAAGAAAACAAATAAGTGGGTTTCGCCGTGTTAAACGACAGGGTAAGCTATAGCCAATGAATTGCTAACGAAAACAAAGGAGAGCGTTTATGTCCACCTCCCTCACCTGGCATGACGTTATCGGCAAAGAAAAAGAGCAGCCCTATTTTGTTGAAACACTCGCCTTTGTTGCCGCTGAACGTCGGGCTGGTAAAACTATTTATCCACCGCAGAGAGATGTATTCAATGCTTTCCGTTTCACCGACCTGGCGGACGTCAAAGTGGTGATCCTCGGTCAGGATCCCTATCATGGCCCCAATCAGGCCCACGGCTTGTCTTTCTCCGTGCGCCCCGGCGTACCTGCACCGCCTTCGCTGATGAATATGTACAAGGAACTGGCAACCGATATTCCTGGTTTTGAATACCCGAACCACGGTTACCTACAGAGCTGGGCCGAACAAGGCGTGTTATTGCTCAACACAGTGCTGACCGTCGAAGGTGGTCGAGCGCATTCGCACGCCAATTTGGGCTGGGAAACTTTCACCGATAAAGTGATCGCTGCGCTAAACGAGAACTGCAATGGCGTGGTGTTCCTGCTGTGGGGATCGCATGCGCAGAAGAAAGGCAACTTTATTGACCGTAAACGCCATCATGTGCTGAAAGCGCCACATCCGTCGCCGCTCTCCGCTCACCGTGGCTTCTTCGGTTGCCGCCACTTCTCACAAACCAATCAACTGCTGAAGCAACAGGGCTTGCAGCCGATCGACTGGTTACCGCGTGCATAAAAATCCGGAAGCGAGGAACGTTTCCGGATCTGTACCATGGCCCCACGAGCGAGATCGATTCAATGATCCTTAAACTGACGGGTATGTACCTAAGGTGAATTTTTTACCACACCAACGCGCTTATGCCTTAGCTTTAGAAACCGCAACCATCGCGGGGCGCAGCAATCGGCCATTCAGCGTATAGCCTTTCTGCATCACCATCATCACATGGTTCGGCTGGCGATCGGCAGATTCAATCAGGCTCATTGCCTGATGCACATCCGGGTTAAAGGGCACGTCGACATCGCTGACGATCTCAATGCCGTACTTGTGCACCACATCCAGTAAGGACTTCAGCGTCAGTTCGATGCCTTCGATCATCGCTGTCAACTCAGGATTATTCTTATCCGCCAGTTCCAATGCACGCTCCAGATTATCGAGCACTGGCAGCAAGTCACCAGAGAATCTCTCCAATGCGAATTTGTGTGCTTTTTCAATATCCAGCTCGGTACGCCGACGCACGTTCTCCATTTCAGCTTTGGCGCGCAGCAGGCTATCACGTCCATCACGTTCATGTTGCTGAGCTTCAAGTAACTGAGCCTCCAGCTCGGTAATACGCGCATCACGCAAATCAACGTCCTCCGCCGCCTCCGGTAACACATCCTCGTATCGGGCCTGCTGTTCCATTTCTCCTGAGACTTGCTCGTTTGGCGTCTTGTGTTCTCTACTACTCATGTAATATCTCCGCGTTTTAGCATTAATCCCGCAACTTGGCTTATTATGGGGATCAAAACTGGGGTTTCAAGTCAATCGGTCATAATGCGGGGCATAAACTGGCTCCGGTGAGGAACATGATAACAATGAATAAAAAATTCACCTGTATCGGTATTGTTGGTCACCCGCGTCACCCCTCGGCACTAGCAACGCATGAGATGCTGTACCACTGGCTGATCGCTCGTGGCTATTGCGTGATGATCGAACGGCAAATCGCTCAGGACTTGCGGCTGAAAGACGCCATTACCGGCAGTCTGGCCGATATCGGTCAACAGGCCGATTTGGCGGTGGTAGTGGGCGGTGATGGCAACATGCTCGGTGCCGCACGTGTGCTGGCGCGCCACGACGTCAAAGTGATCGGAGTGAATCGCGGCAACCTGGGTTTCCTCACCGACCTCGATCCCGATAATGCATTACAACAGTTGGCGGATGTGTTGGAAGGCGAATACATCGATGAACAGCGCTTCTTGTTAGAAACCAGTGTGCACAAGGAACAACAACAGTGCCGTATCAGCACCGCCATCAACGAAGTTATACTGCACCCCGGTAAAGTAGCGCACATGATCGAGTTCGAAGTGTATATTGATGACCGCTTTGCTTTCTCCCAGCGCTCCGATGGTCTAATCATCGCTACCCCGACCGGCTCCACCGCCTATTCGCTCTCAGCCGGCGGGCCAATCCTCACTCCATCTCTAGAGGCCATCGTGCTGGTGCCAATGTTCCCGCACACCCTCTCCGCCCGCCCGCTGGTGATCAACAGCGACAGCACCATCCGGCTGAAGTTTTCGCAGATGGGCAACGATCTTGAAATCAGTTGCGACAGCCAAATCTCCCTGCCTATCCAAGAAGGCGAAGAAGTATTGATACGCCGCAGTAATTTTCACCTGAATCTTATTCATCCAAATGACTACAGCTATTTCAACACGTTAAGCTCAAAACTGGGCTGGTCAAAAAAATTGTTCTAAAAATCTCGCCAACCACTTTACTGTATATAAAACCAGTCTATACTGTATTAAATCACAGTAGTTTATCCATGCACAGGAAGGTACTTATGCTGGCGCAATTGACCATCAGCAATTTTGCGATCGTTCGTGAGTTGGAAATCGATCTTCAATCAGGCATGACAGCGATTACCGGTGAAACCGGCGCTGGCAAATCCATTGCCATTGACGCGTTGGGGCTGTGCCTCGGTAACCGCGCCGATGGCAACGTAGTACGCCTGGGAGCCACCCGCGCCGACATCTGTGCCCGCTTCTCGCTGGCGGATACCCCTTCAGCGCGTATATGGCTAGAGCAGAACCAGCTCGACGACAGCAACGAATGTCTGCTACGCCGAGTTATCAACGCCGATGGACGCTCGCGCGGCTTTATCAACGGCACCGCCGTACCCCTGTCGCAATTACGCGAACTGGGCCAACGCCTGATTCAAATCCATGGTCAACACGCCCATCAGTTGCTGCTCAAGCCCGACCATCAGAAAGAACTGCTCGATGCTTATGCCGATGAACCTACCTTGCTGGCGGAAATGCGCCAGGCCTACCAACGCTGGCACCAAAGCTGCCGCGAGTTGGCACACTTTCAGCAGCAATCCGCCGAACGCAAAGGTCGCATGCAGTTGCTTCAATACCAGTTGAGAGAGCTAAACGAATTTGCGCCACAGGCCGGGGCGTTTGAGCAAACCGAAGCCGAATACAAAAGCCTAGCCAACAGCGGCCAGCGGCTGACCATCAGCCAGCAAGCCCTGTTGCTGTTGGCTGAAGATGAAGAGCACAACATACTCAGCCAACTTTACAGCGCCAAACACCTGTTGATTGATCTGGTCGCCATGGACAAGAAACTTAGCGGCCTGCTGGAGATGCTCGAAGAAGCCTCTATTCAGATCACCGAAGCCAGCGATGATCTGCGCCATTACGTCGATCATATGGATCTGGACCCCAACCGCCTGCACGAACTGGAGCAACACCTATCACGACAGATCAACCTGGCACGCAAGTACCATGTGATACCGGAAGAGCTACCACAACTGCATCAGCAGTTGCAGGACGAACAACAGCTTCTGTCGCAGCAGGAAAATGATCATGAGCATCTCAGCAAGGCGGTCACTTTACACCATCAGCAGGCACTGAACCTGGCGGAACAACTGCACCTGAAACGTCTACAGCATGCGGCTGAACTGACTACACTCATCACCGATAGCATGCAGGCACTTTCCATGCCGCACGGCAAATTCAGTATTGACATGCGCTTCGAGCCACAGAACCTGAACGCAGAAGGTGCCAGCCACACCGAGTTTTATGTTTCT
This sequence comes from Serratia symbiotica, assembly GCF_000821185.2. NCBI lineage: Bacteria > Pseudomonadati > Pseudomonadota > Gammaproteobacteria > Enterobacterales > Yersiniaceae > Serratia > Serratia symbiotica. Next base: position 2,273,021 of record NZ_CP050855.1, read on the forward strand.
ACCAATCCGGGCCAACTGCTACAACCGTTGACAAAAGTGGCTTCCGGCGGTGAACTATCGCGCATTGCACTGGCCATCCAGGTAATCACCGCTCGTAAGATGGAAACCCCAGCGTTGATTTTCGACGAAGTAGACGTGGGCATCAGTGGGCCAACCGCAGCCATTGTCGGCCGCCTGCTGCGTCAACTGGGCGAATCCACTCAGGTAATGTGCGTTACGCACCTGCCGCAAGTAGCGGGATGCGGACATCAGCATCTGTTTGTCAGCAAACAGACTGATGGCACCGCAACCGAAACACAGATTGCACTACTGGATAAACGCGCCCGTTTACAAGAATTGGCGCGTTTGCTCGGCGGCAGTGAAATCACCCGAAATACCTTGGCAAATGCAAAAGAATTGCTTGCCGCATAAATCTGACGTTGCCGCTATTTAACTAATAGATTTAAAAACGGCAAGTGAACGCAACCCTACAATACTTCGAGCCTATCCCATTGGGCGCACATTATTGCAGTCAGTTTGGATACGGGCAGCACGCAACCACCAGAGCGTACATGGAGTACGTGAGGAGGGTGAGCACTGCATAGATCCCAAATGGCAAATAAAATAGCCTAATGGGATAGGCTCTTAGTCAACCAAGCGCCTAGAATAGGAGCGGGAAGCCAACGTGGTAGCCACGTGAAAGATGAAAGGTATAAAGGTTTCCAATTGCAGCAAGGTCTATTATCATCGGCACACTATGCCCTTAAGGAATGTGATTACTATGCGCTGTAAAACGCTGACTGCCGCCGCTGTGGTTCTTATGATGCTGTCTGCTGGCTGTTCTACTTTTGAGAAAGTGGTTTATCGGCCTGACATCAACCAGGGGAACTACCTAACACCGACCGATGTGGCAAAAATTCAAAAAGGTATGACCCAGCAGCAGGTCGCTTACACATTGGGTACTCCGATGCTACAAGACCCATTCGGTACTCAAACGTGGTTCTATGTATTCCGCCAACAACCTGGTCATGAAGGTATTACTCAGCAAACGCTGACGTTGACCTTCAACAGCGCGGGCGTATTGACAGATATTCAGAACAAACCTGAGCTGACCAGATAATCAACGCAGGAACTATCACTTTCGGCTAATGAGGTAAACTCCGGCTCACTGATAACAAATAAGGCGCACTTAGCGCCTTATTTTCTTGCCTTTTCTGCTCGTTGGCGGCGAAGTTCTTTGGGATCAGCAATCAGCGGCCGATAAATTTCCACCCGATCACCATCATTCAGCAGATCGCCCAGCTTGGCCGGACGGCTGTATATTCCCAGCTTATTGCTTTGCAGATCGATATCCCGGCGTAGCTCCAGCAAGCCGGAGTCCTGAATCGCCTGCTCAACGTTGCTGCCCGCAGCCAGCCTCACCTTACGAAGATACTGACGTTCCGGCAAGGCGTAAACTACCTCGACCTGGATCTCAGACACTGTAAACTTGTTTCGCTCGTTGGGTGAAAGCTTGCACCATACTACCTGCCAGCTCTTTGAAAACCTTGCCGAATGCCAGCTCAATCAGCGTGTTGGTGAACTCAAAATCCAGGTGCAGCTCTACCTTGCAGGCTTTCGCACTCAACGGCGTAAACTGCCAGCCGCCCATCAGCTTGCGGAACGGGCCATCAACCAACTGCATATTGATGCTCTGGTTATCCAGCAGCGTATTACGTGTGGTAAAGGTTTTACTGATACCCGCTTTGGCGACATCTACTGCGGCGGTCATTTCGTTATTGGACGCGTCAATCACCCGGCTACCGATACAACCTGGCAGAAAATCGGGGTAAGAATCAACATCGTTAACCAACTGATACATCTGCTCGGCGCTGAATGGCACTAACGCAGACCGATTTATCTGGGGCATATCATTTCCTATAAGACACAAAACGTGCGGATAATACCATTTATCTATCTGCAAACAAAAAATCTGCAATGCACATAGATAGATCAAAAATGCGAAAATTACGCGGGTGCTAACGGTAAAGGATTTCTTTCGCTAGCACATCCAGTATAATGAACACACTATGACAAAGAAAAAAGCACACAAACCCGGTTCTGCCACCATTGCACAAAACAAGCGAGCGCGTTTCGAATATTTCATTGAAGAAGAGATCGAAGCTGGCCTATCGCTGCAAGGATGGGAAGTGAAATCGCTGCGTGCCGGTAAAGCCAACCTCAGCGACAGTTACGTAACATTTCGTGATGGTGAAGCCTATTTGTTTGGTGCCACCCTAACTCCACTCAGCGTCGCTTCATCGCATGTAGTATGCGATCCGATACGTACCCGCAAACTACTGCTGAACAAGCGCGAGTTGGACTCTCTGATTGGCCGTGTAAATCGCGAAGGCTATACCGTTGTCGCACTTTCCATGTATTGGAAAAATGCCTGGTGCAAAGTCAAAATTGGCATAGCCAAAGGCAAGAAAGACCACGATAAGCGTGATGATATCAAAGATCGTGAATGGCAGAAGGCGAAAGCCCGTATCATGAAACATGCCAACCGTTAAGCCTCTGGCTTAACGGGGTAAGCTTCTGGTATACTGCGTAAAGTTACTTGGGGCTGATTCTGGATTCGACGGGATTTGCGAAGCCCTAGGAGCATGCCGAGGGGCGGTTGGCCTCGTTAAAAGCCGCAAAAAAATAGTCGCAAACGACGAAAACTACGCACTAGCAGCTTAATAACCTGCTCAGAGCCCTTTCTCCCTAGCCTCCGCTCTTAGGACGGGGATCAAGAGAGGTCAAACCTAAAAGAGATCGCGTGAATGTCCTGCCTGGGGCTGAAGCGTTAAATCCAATCAGGCTAGTTTGTGAGTAGCGTGTCCATCCGCAGCTCACAGGCGAATGTAAAGATTGGACTAAGCATGTAGTGCCGACGGTGTAGTAATTTCGGACGGGGGTTCAAATCCCCCCAGCTCCACCACTTTTTAGTCTTATGACGTATACTGACGTATACTGAAGTCTACTAAGCCCGCTTGGAACCAGCCTTGCGGGCTTTTTTACGTCTACAGAAGTCTACTGAGATTTGCTAGAAGCTACTCGTTATGGCACCCTTTTTGGGACCCAATGCAAAGGGTCCCAAAATCGAGGGTCCTAAAATGGCAAAGATCGCTAAGAAACTCACTGACACTGAAATCAAAAATACCAAGCCAGCAGAAAAGGAGATCAACCTTTTTGATGGTGACGGCCTGATGCTACGAATCGCTCCCCTATCAAAGGGTGGTAAGAAAAATTGGTATTTCAGGTATGCAGTGCCAGTAACTAAAAAGCGAACAAAAATGAGCTTAGGAACCTATCCTCATCTCACACTTGCCAAGGCACGGGCTTTACGTGATGAATACTTGTCGCTGCTGGCAAATGGTATCGATCCGCAGATCCACAACAACGATAAAGCTAATGCTCTTAAGGATGCCACTGAGCACACGCTACAAGCGGTTGCTAGGAAATGGTTAGATGAAAAGGTTAAGACCTCTGGTATCTCTCCAGACCACGCAGAAGACATCTGGCGGAGCCTTGAACGAAATATTTTCCCCGGTTTAGGCAACGTTCCTATCAAAGAGATCCGTCCCAAGCTCTTAAAACAACATCTTGACCCCATAGAACAACGAGGCGTATTGGAAACCCTACGCCGTATCATTTCACGTCTAAATGAAATCTTCCGTTGGGCTGCGACTGTAGTGGTCAACTAAAACTGGCCACCGCGTTAGAGTTTTTCCAGTATCGGTTTTCCGATTCGTTTGGTGGTAACCCACCGTTATATTCATGCGGCCTGAGCGCGCTGTAATACCCAACGATATAGTCCGTTATTGCGTGGGCTGCATCGCTGAAGTTTATGTAACCCGTCACCGGTACCCATTCGTTCTTCAGACTCCTGAAGAAGCGCTCCATTGGGCTATTATCCCAGCAGTTTCCACGCCGACTCATACTCTGTCTGATCCGATACCTCCACAGTGACTGCCGGAACTGTCTGCTTGTGTAATGGCTGCCCTGATCGCTGTGGAACATCACTCCGGCTGGTTTTCCCCGGGCCTCCCACGCCATCTCCAGCGCTTTGATGGTCAGCCTGCTGTCCGGTGAGAACGACATTGCCCAGCCCACCGGTTTTCTCGCGAACAGGTCGAGAACAACGGCGAGGTAGGCCCAGCGCCTGCCTGTCCAGATATAGGTCACATCGCCACACCACACCTGATTAGGCTCTGTCACTGCGAACTGCCGCTCAAGGTGATTCGGGATAGCGATGTGTTCAAGGCCACCGCATTTATACCGATGAGTGGGCTGTTGACAACTGACCAGCCCCAGCTCTTTCATGAGCCTGCCGGCGAGCCATCGTCCCATCCTGAAGCCCTTCATGGTTGCCATAGTTGCGATACTCCTTGCGCCAGCAGAGCCATGGCTGACGCTATGCAGTTCCAGTACCTGGCTGCGTAATACAGCTCGTCTGCCATCTGGTTTTTCAGGACGGTTTTTCCAGTATTTGTAGCTGCTGCGATGAACCCCGAACACGTGGCAGAGTGTGACCACCGGATAATGCGCTCTGAGTTTCCCGATTATCGAGAACTGTTCAGGGAGTCTGACATCAAGAGCGCGGTAGCCTTTTTTAATATTTCGTTTTCCATTTCAATACGTTGTATTTTTTTCCTCAGCTCACGTATTTCAATTTGTTCAGGAGTAATGGGAGAGGCTTTAGGTATTTTTCCCTGCCGCTCATCACGCAACTGCTTCACCCATCGCGTCATTGTGGAAAGGCCGACATCCATAGCACTGGCTGCATCTGCCACGGTGTAGTTCTGGTCAACGACCAGTTGAGCGGATTCGCGTTTGAACTCTGCACTGAAATTTCTTTTTTTCATTGAAGCACCTGTAATGTCCTGAGGTGAGCATATCACCTCTGTTCAGGTGGCCAAATTCAGTGTGCCACTACACTGGAAGATCTCATGACGTTAGCCATTTGCTTAAACTTCTAGTCACCTCATATGAGGATGGCAAGTGGGACAAATCACCAAAAATTCCAGATCATCCACATTGCACACACGTCGTTAAGCCCATTTCTTGATTTAATACTCATAGGATATGTGCCATACTTCTGCGACATTGATTCTTGCTACACAGCCCAATGAATCAGAGAGTTAGTATTTGGTGGCACTTTCAGCCAGCGCAAAGTCTACTCAAGACTATCAAGGCCCCACCTCACAAGGGTTGCGGCCTTTTTCATGTCCCCCCACCGCATACCAGTTCGCAGATAAGAGCGACATCAGCATGGGTGACTGACGAGGACGTTATTCGCATTGGCGCGAGTTTTTTAAAGTGCGGATAACGGTGTTGATACCAATTTTCAGCGTTCTTGCGGTATCGCGACCCCCGGAGCCGTTGAAGGCCATATCAACGATTTCTCTTTAACACCGGGTATCCTGGCCTGATATGTGTAGGTTAGCTGGAATACGGAGCGACATTCACGACAGCGGAAACGGCTTTGGCCTTTAGGGTTCTGACCATGACGGTAGACCAGAGCAGAATCACAACGGGGACAATGCACCCTCAAAAGCCCGTATTGTACATCAGATTCAACCAATTGAGGCATCACCCTTATCTGCATCCTTTACTGTTTATCGCTACCCTATGGCCAGCAGCGGTGATCGCGGCCTGGCTGATGACTAAACTTGCGCCATCCCCCTCTGGTTGGCCATGGAGTGGAGCAATGGTGACAGCCATAGGAGCGGGGTTAGCGGCACTGCCTTTCGACATCGCATTGGCGCAATGGCCGGGCTTGTTGCCAGCCGCAACGCTGCTTATCGCATTGGTGTTGATTGACTGGTAGTATCAGTGGATCCCAGACCGCCTGACCCAACCGCTGCTGTGGAGCGGGATGCTGTTCAACCTGGTTCAGGGCTGCACACCGATGCATGATGCGGTGATCGGGGCCACCCTGGGCTACCTGTCGCTGTGGCTGATCAACGCTATCTATCAACACGGCAGCAGCCGGGAGTTGGCCAGGGTGATTTTAAGCTGTTAGCGGCGCTGGGGGGCTTGGATTGGCTGGGGCGCACTGCCACTGCTGGTGAGCCTTGCTGCGGCTGCGGGGCTATGCGCTACGTTGGCACCCGCCTTGTGGGGCCACAAGATTGCTTGGCGTGCGCCGCTGCCCTTTGGCAGTTGGCTGGTTCTGCTGGTGAAAGCCAGCCCTCATGCGATAACATTCCTCGGTTGGCGTTTTAGGTTATAGCGCCAATCAGCGAGTAACATGATGAAATTTCATCTTATTTCACGTTTACCCCTGGATAACCCACCGCCTAAGAGGCTATCCCAGTAGGCGTGCATAGTCGTAGCCAGTTTAGACACCGACAGCACGCAACAACCGGCGCGTACAGGAAGTCCGTGAGGAGGGTAAGCACTGCCCAGGTTCAAAATGGCAAATAAAATAAAAATAGCCTAATGGGATAGGCCCTTAGCCTCTTCATCTGGCCATAAATACATCGATCCCTCCTCCCATTCTGTACCGCTGGGCAACATTACCGTAGTTATCTGATGAAAAAGTAATTTTCTAGGTATCTGCTTGGGTTTCGGAATAAGCCGGAACTATTGCCGACAGCACGCGCATAGGGTTTATCAGCGTACCTTTAAATTTAATCACCCGGTGATGCCCAATACCAGAATCACTGTTCAAAATCATCGACATACGCCGCCGCCAAATCTAGGTTGAAAACCATAATAGAAGAGATGACGCGAGTGGCTAAGTGGCCGATGGGCGTAATGATAAGTTGCAGGGAAAGACAAGCCGCTTTGGCTTGGCAGCACCTGGATGAAACCGCCATCGCGTAACATTCACTGGAAGCTACCAGCCAAAAACAGTTCCCAGCCAGCGATCAACCCACAAAGAGTGACAACACTGAAAATCACTTCAAACAGATAGCGATGGATCATCACGACATAACCCCAAAAGAAGACACCCGGAGAACCGGGTGTCTGAAGACTGGCTAAATTATGTCGGGCCAGTCGGCTCCTCATGCTTCACTCAATTAAGCGGCTGGTGTCGCTTTCTTGGTGGATTTTTTGTGGTGTTTTTTAGCTGCCTGAGCTTTCTGGACTGGCGCTTTTTTGTGGTGTTTAGCTTTATGATGGTGATGCTTTACAGGAGCTGGCGCTTGCTCAGCCACTGGAGCAGTAGTTGCCGGAGCAGAAGCTGCGATATCAGCAGCGAAAGCAGCAGACGACAGACCCATAGTGGCAGCAACGATCATCGCTAATACTTTTTTCATCTTGGATTCCTCATTGTGTTGTTTCGATAAGCCCCGGTGGAGCCGTTGAACAAAGCATAGATGAATCAATACCCCTGTTCCGTGAGTGATTGGTTTCACTGAGTAACCAAATGTACAGCACGTGTGAACACCGTACATAGGTCTATGCCCACGGCAGTGCAGGCGTAGAATTTTTTAGGCTGCGTCCAGCAATTGCCGGCAAACGCCATTGGCGGTCATTGGAACGCGTAGCAAGGCACGGGCTGTGAGGTTTGGTGGGGTAAAATAAGAGGCATGTCACCTAGAGACGCGTTCAAATGCCCCAGTCCTGAGGATCGCACCCAAAGCTGCAACTCCAGGTTGTCGGGCTTGAATATAGGCCACCTAGATTTCGGGCTTTTGGGGCTGCGATGCCGGCATGGTCAATGATCGAACACCGCCTGGCGCAGCACCCATTTTCACGCATAATCGATGTGCGTCTCCCCCTTGGAAAGGGGCATGCTCAATCAAGCACCCACGAAAAACACCACATATAGTGAAGTTGATAAAATAAAAATCCACATATAGTATTTAATTTATCAAGCGTAGAGATCCTTGGTTCGGTTGGTGACACCGCCAGAAACGCCGAACAATGCACCGTTATCAGACTTCTATACCTGTCCTTTAGCCAAAAGGTAAATACGAATCATGTGTATTACTATTTATAGCAAACCAGACTGTGTTCAATGCAACGCCACTTATCGCGCATTTGATAAACAAGGGTTAGATTATCAGGTGATCGACCTGACCGAGGATCAACAGGCGCTGGATCATGTTAACGCTTTAGGTTATCAGCAGGTTCCAGTAATTATTGCCGGTGACGACCACTGGTCCGGTTTCCGTCCAGACAAGATCAAGTCCTTGGCTCTCGTCTCCTAAGGCCAGCCATGCATCCACTGGTTTATTTCTCCAGCAGTTCGGGGAATACCCATAGGTTCGTTGAGAAGCTGGGATTGCCAGCAATACGCATTCCGATGGCTGGCACCCGCCACAAGTTACTGGTGGAACACCCCTATATATTGATCGTGCCCAGCTATGGCGGCGGCAGCGCCGTAGGGGCTGTGCCGATCCAGGTGATCCGCTTTCTCAATGATCCGCAAAATCGCTCATACCTGCGCGGCGTTATCGCCGCCGGGAACATCAATTTCGGCGCTGCATACGGCATGGCTGGCGATATCATCGCTAAAAAGTGTCAGGTGCCTTTTCTTTACCGCTTTGAACTGCTCGGCACCGTGCAAGACGTTGAAAACGTTCGACAAGGAGTAACCGCATTTTGGCAACGACACAACTGACCACGCCCGCCGCAAGCGCGCTGGATTATCACTCTCTCAACGCGATGCTTAATCTTTACGATGCCGTAGGCCAGATCCAGTTCGATAAGGATCGGCTAGCAGCCCGGCAATACTTCCAGCAGCACGTCAATCAAAACACCGTGTTTTTCCATAATCTGAAGGAAAAGTTGTGCTATCTGGTTGAGGAAGGCTATTACGATCCGCAGGTGCTGGCGCAGTACGACTTCCCGGTTATCAAGCAACTGTTCCAGTTGGCCTACGCCAAAAAGTTTCGTTTCGAGACCTTTCTAGGTGCCTTCAAGTACTACACCAGCTACACGCTGAAAACCTTTGACGGTAAACGTTATCTCGAACGTTACGAAGATCGAGTGTGCATGGTGGCACTGACGCTGGCAGCGGGCGACACTATGCTAGCACAGGATCTGGTGGAGGAGATGATATCCGGTCGTTTCCAGCCAGCGACACCCACCTTCCTCAACTGTGGCAAACAGCAGCGTGGTGAGTTGGTTTCCTGCTTCCTGCTGCGTATCGAAGATAATATGGAGTCGATCGGCCGGGCGGTGAACTCTGCGTTGCAACTATCGAAACGCGGTGGCGGCGTGGCCTTTCTGCTGACGAACATCCGCGAAGCGGGCGCACCGATCAAACGTATCGAGAATCAGTCCTCTGGCGTTATCCCCATCATGAAAATACTTGAGGACACCTTCTCCTATGCCAATCAACTGGGCGCACGCCAAGGAGCCGGGGCGGTATATCTCCACGCCCACCACCCGGACATTCTGCGCTTCCTCGACACCAAGCGAGAAAACGCCGATGAGAAGATCCGCATCAAAACGTTGTCGCTGGGGGTGGTGATCCCGGATATCACCTTTGAACTGGCGAGAAACAATGAAGAAATGTTCCTTTTCTCACCTTACGATATCAAGCAGGTGTACGGCGTGGCGTTCTCGGAGATCAGCGTCAGCGAAAAATACCGCGCGATGGTGGACAACAAGCGCATCCGCAAATCGCGCATCAATGCGCGCGAGTTTTTCCAAGTGTTGGCAGAGATCCAATTTGAATCCGGCTATCCGTATATGATGTTTGAAGATACGGTCAACCGCGAGAACCCGATAGCCGGGCGCATCAATATGAGCAATTTGTGTTCGGAGATCCTACAGGTCAATCGCGCCAGTACCTACCATGAAGATCTAAATTATGACCACATCGGCAAGGATATTTCTTGTAACCTCGGTTCACTGAACATCGCCAAAACCATGGATGCAGTGGACTTCGGCAAAGCAGTCGAGACCGCCATCCGTGCACTGACTGCGGTGGCAGACATGAGCGACATCCGTTCGGTGCCATCGATCGCCGCAGGCAACCACAGTTCGCACGCTATCGGTCTTGGCCAGATGAACTTGCATGGCTATCTGGCACGTGAACGTATCTTCTACGGTTCGCAAGAAGGCATCGACTTCACCAATATCTACTTTTATACCGTGGCTTACTACGCTCTGCGTGCCTCTAATCGGCTGGCGATCGAGCGCGGCAGCACCTTCGGCGGCTTTGAGAACTCACGCTACGCCAGTGGCGAATATTTCAGAAAATACACCGAGCGAGAATGGCAACCGCAAACCGAACGAGTGCGCGAGCTGTTTGCCGCCGCCAACATCGCGATTCCAAACCGCGCCGCGTGGCTGGCGCTACGCCAGTCAGTGATGATGTACGGGCTGTATAACCAGAACCTACAGGCGGTGCCGCCCACTGGATCAATCTCCTATATCAATAACGCTACCTCCAGCATTCATCCGATCGTCTCGCGCATTGAGATCCGTAAGGAGGGCAAAATTGGCCGGGTGTACTACCCCGCACCCTACATGACCAACGACAACCAGGAGTATTATCAGGATGCCTATGACATCGGCCCGGAAAAGATCATCGATACCTATGCCGCCGCCACCCAACACGTCGATCAGGGGCTGTCGTTGACTCTGTTCTTCCGCGACACCGCCACCACCCGCGATATCAACCGTGCGCAGATCTACGCCTGGCGCAAGGGTATCAAGACTATTTACTACATTCGCCTGCGCCAGATGGCGCTACAAGGCACCGAGGTGCAGGGCTGCGTGTCCTGCGCACTGTGAGGCAACTTATGACTAGCGTTAAACCGATACCATCAGTGCACGCCATCAACTGGAACCTCATCGAAGACGACAAGGATCTGGAGGTGTGGAACCGCCTCACCGCCAATTTTTGGCTACCAGAGAAGGTGCCATTGTCAAACGACATTCCCTCCTGGGCCACGCTGACAGCGAAGGAACAGCAACTGACCCTCCGCGTATTCACCGGGTTGACGTTGCTGGACACCATTCAGAACACCGTAGGCGCGCCAGCATTGATGGCCGATGCGCTTACGCCGCATGAAGAAGCGGTGTATTCCAACATCAGCTTTATGGAAGCGGTCCATGCGCGTTCTTACAGTTCGATTTTCTCCACGCTATGCCAAACATCGGATGTGGACGATGCCTACCGTTGGAGCAAGGAAAACCACGCGTTGCAGAAAAAGGCCAACCTCATTTTGACGCATTATCACGCCGATGATCCGCTGTTAATGAAAGTCGCCAGCGTATTCCTGGAATCTTTCCTGTTCTATTCGGGCTTTTATCTGCCGATGTACTGGTCTAGCCGTGCCAAGTTGACCAATACCGCCGATCTGATCCGCCTGATCATCCGCGATGAGGCGGTGCACGGCTACTATATCGGCTATAAATTTCAGAAAGGGCTGGAGAGGGTAGATGTTATACGCCGCCAACAGGTGAAAAACGTTGCCTTCGACCTGTTGCATGATCTTTATGACAATGAGGTGTGTTACACCCAAGATCTGTATGACGGTGTAGGCTGGACGGAAGACGTCAAAACCTTCCTGCATTACAACGCCAACAAGGCGCTGATGAATCTCGGCTATGAGGCACTGTTCCCACCAGGAATGGTGGAGGTCAGCCCGGCGATCCTGTCGGCACTGTCGCCAAATGCCGATGAGAATCACGACTTCTTCTCCGGTTCAGGTTCATCCTATGTGATTGGTAAAGCAGTCAATACCGAGGATGAGGACTGGGATTTCTGAGGGGCTATCGGGGCAATACTCTCCGCCGGTAAAAGTCCAATGGGGTAGGTTTTGAGGATACTGGCCAGAATAAAGGCCGGTAATGGCATAATCCCTACTTTATTACTGTCCAGCATTTCTCCCACCGGGGAATTTAAGCAACGTTGGCTTTGGCGACGAGGTAAGGATCATCTGCTGTGCTCATAACCTGGCTTTTATTCGTTTTTTCAGCTACCGCAAATAAACTGCTGTGATTATGCTCAAAGTTAGAAAGGAGTTTTTAATGATGGTGGGGTTGCGATGATGTTAAGAGAATTATGTAAAATATATTGTGGTTTTAATGGTATTAATGCGGCTTTAATTTTAAAGCTTAGCAATTTTATTGCAGCAATTGAACAGCCATGTCCACACCTGTGGGCGATCACAAGCTGATCACGGGCAATATTACATCCCCCCTGCCTATGGTAGGGTAGCACCTTAGAATTTCTTCAGGTGAAGCCTGGCCGATGCGCATCACACTCTCATATCAAAACGAGCCAATACGGGAAAATAATGCCACTTGGTCGGATACATTATTTTTAACTGGGAGCAATCCATTATCGCAAATAATAAACAGCAATAGCCTAACAATCGGCCAAACTACTATAACCAATCGATAACTTGATGTAAACCACTTATATCTCTCTCATCTAGACATTGAGGGTTGTTTCAGAAACTCACTGTGTTAGGGTATAGGGCACACTTATTTTTATTAGGATATTTCATATCGCTTTAATTACACTGGAGGACACAGCAAATTGCATGAAAATTAAACTAGAAGTCAAGAACCTATATAAAATATTTGGCGAATACCCAGAGCGCGCTTTTAAACTGTTAGACAAAGGTCTGACAAAGGATCAGTTGCTTGAAAAAACTGGATTATCGCTCGGCGTAAAAAATGCCAGTCTGGCCATTGAAGAAGGCGAAATATTTGTCATCATGGGGCTATCCGGTTCAGGGAAATCCACTCTGGTACGCCTTCTCAATCGTCTGATAGAACCCACTCGCGGCGAGGTACTAATCGATGATGAGGATATTTCGAAAATATCCGACACCGCGCTACGCACCGTGCGACGTAATAAAATCAGCATGGTATTTCAATCATTCGCGTTGATGCCACATATGAACGTGCTTAATAATACTGCCTTCGGTATGGAATTAGCTGATATTCCTCCACAAGAACGGCAGAAAAAAGCGTTAGAAGCGCTACGTCAGGTCGGGTTAGAGAATTATGCCCATGCCTATCCAGATGAGTTGTCCGGTGGCATGCGTCAACGCGTAGGATTAGCCCGTGCGCTGGCTAATAATCCAGACATATTATTGATGGATGAAGCCTTCTCGGCGCTCGACCCATTAATCCGCGCCGAAATGCAGGATGAGCTAATTAAATTACAGGCTCAGCATCAACGCACTATCGTATTTATTTCCCACGATTTAGACGAGGCAATGCGCATTGGCGATCGTATTGCGATCATGCAGGATGGGGAGGTTATTCAGGTCGGCACGCCGGATGAAATATTGAATAATCCAGCCAACGATTATGTCCGCACCTTCTTCCGTGGCGTGGATATCAGCCATGTATTCAGCGCCAAAGATATCGCCCAACGCCGTCCGGTCACACTGATGCGCAAAACCCCCGGTTTTGGCCCACGCTCTGCGCTGCAACTGCTGCGTGATGAAGACCGTGATTATGGTTATGTTGTTGAACGCGGGAATAAATTTATCGGTGTGGTGTCGATAGATTCGCTAAAGAAGGCGCTAGCCGCCAGCCAGACGCTGGACGATGCCTTGCTTGAAGCCCCTACCCCGGTACCAGCCGACATGCCGCTGAGCGAACTGATCTCTCTGGTGGCCCAGGCACCTTGTGCGGTGCCGGTAGTCTGCGACGCACATAACTATCTCGGCATCATTTCCAAGGCCATGCTGCTACAGGCTTTGGACAAGGAGACCCCAACGAATGAGTGATACCTTACAAGCGCAAGATCCATGGGCTACTGCACCCACCGATCCAGGCACCACACCTGCGCCTGACCTCGCCGCACCAAGCTCTGACTGGCTCAACAGTGCACCGATTCAGCCTGAGCACTTTAACCTGCTTGATCCGTTCCATAACACCTGGCTGCCACTCGGCTCCTGGGTGACCCAAGGCATCGACTGGCTGGTGTTGCACTTTCGTCCGCTGTTCCAAGGCATCCGCGTGCCAGTGGACTATATCCTCAATGGCTTTCAGCACTTGCTGCTGGGCATGCCAGCCTCGATCGCCATTGTGCTGTTCTCACTGATCGCCTGGCAGGTCGCTAGCGTCGGCATGGGTGCCCTCACCCTAGTGTCACTGATCGCCATCGGTGCTATCGGTGCCTGGTCACAGGCAATGGTCACGCTGGCGTTGGTGCTGACCGCGCTGTTGTTCTGTATCGCCATCGGCTTGCCACTCGGCACTTGGCTGTCGCGGAGCAAACACGCCGCCAAGGTGATCAGACCGCTGCTCGACGCCATGCAAACCACCCCGGCCTTCGTCTACTTGGTGCCGATCGTCATGCTGTTCGGTATCGGCAACGTGCCGGGGGTAGTGGTCACCATTATCTTTGCGCTGCCGCCGATTGTGCGCATGACCATTCTCGGCATCAATCAGGTGCCGGAAGAGCTGATCGAAGCTGCACAATCCTTCGGTGCCAGTCCACGTCAACTGCTGTTCAAAGTGCAGCTACCGCTGGCGATGCCAACCATTATGGCCGGCGTTAACCAAACGCTGATGCTAGCGCTGTCGATGGTAGTGATCGCCTCAATGATCGCCGTCGGCGGTCTGGGCCAGATGGTATTGCGTGGCATCGGCCGGCTGGATATGGGGCTGGCCGCCGTGGGTGGCGTGGGCATCGTGATCCTGGCGATCATTCTTGACCGTCTCACCCAGTCACTGGGACGCGATCGTCGCAGTAAAAGTATTGGCCGTTGGTATGCCCACAACCCCGTTGGGCTGCTTACCCGTCCATTTATTAAAAAAACGTGATTTTTTTGCCGCTGGCGGCGTTCGGCCCCGGCGAGCCACTGTGCTAACATTAAAAACTGAGGAAAAACTATGCGCACCACAGGGATCTGGGCGATGATCGCCCTTACTACACTGATTGGTTCACAGGCTGCTGCTTCTGCTGATTTGCCAGGAAAAGGTATTTCGGTACAACCGGTACAAAGCACCATTTCTGAAGAAACCTTCCAGACGTTGTTGGTCAGCAAGGCGCTAGAAAAACTGGGCTACGAGGTGAAAGCCCCTCGTGAGGTGGATTACAACGTTGCCTATACTTCCATCGCCTCCGGTGACGCCACCTTTATCGCCGTCAATTGGGAGCCACTACATGCCGACCAATACAAAGCAGCCGGCGGCAACGACAAATTCTACCGCGAAGGCGTCTACGTCAATGGTGCTGCACAAGGTTACCTGATCGACAAGAAAACCGCCGATACCTACCACATCACTAACATCGAGCAGCTCAAGGAACCCAAAATCGCCAAGTTGTTCGACACCAACGGCGACGGTAAAGCCGATCTGACCGGCTGCACCCCTGGCTGGGGCTGTGAAGCAGTGATTAACCACCATATCGTGGCCTACGGCCTGAGTAACACCGTTGAGCATAACCAAGGCAACTATGCGGCGATGATTGCCGATACCATCTCCCGTTACAAAGAAGGCAAGTCAGTGCTGTACTACACTTGGACGCCTTACTGGGTAAGTGATGAGCTGGTGCCTGGCCGCGACGTAGTCTGGCTACAAGTCCCCTTCTCTTCTCTGCCGAGCGAGCAAAAAAACATCGACACCAAGTTGCCTAACGGTGCCAACTACGGTTTCCCAGTCAACACCATGCGCATCGTGGCCAACAAGCAATGGGCGGTAGCCAACCCGGCGGCAGCCAAGCTATTTGCCATCATGACGTTACCGATCGCCGACGTGAACGCGCAGAACCTGCGTATGCACCAGGGCCAGGCTTCAGAAGCTGATATCCTGAACCACGTCAATGGCTGGATCAAAGCGCATCAAGCGACCTTCGACGGTTGGTTGAAAACCGCCACAGAAGCCACAGAAAGTTAAGCAAACCGGGGTGCAGCAGCGCCCCTATCTTCGCAATACCTATACCTACAGCACCTACCCCGGCAAACGACAATTTAGCGCCTATCAAACCAGGCTATTAATTACTATGTAAATAATAACTTAATAATTTTATTGATAATCCAGGGTATAATCCTGACTCTCGACTTGGTCATGTTCTATACCTTAAATAATTCGAGTTTCAGGAAAGCAGCAACACAGTGACAAATCGGTCAGGAACCGATTTGAACAGCGCTTGCACAAGGCCGCAGGCTAAACCTTGGGGGATGTGGTCCATTAATTCCCAGGCACATACCCCCGTCAGTGACTGGGGTAAGCGAGGAAAGCTAACGCACAGGTAACCTAAAGTATGACGGGTATATACATGAATGATGAACGTTTTATCTACCCGCGACCTAATGAAAATACAAAACCAAGCTATACCACGCTGTCGCCATTTCCGCTTCACCAACGGCATCGTAGACAGTGTGCCATTCGTCATCGGCTAGCTACCCGTGGCCTTTGCTTTTGGCCTCAGCGCGGTCAAGCTGGGATTTAGCCCGCTCGCAAGCCTCTTCTTCTTCTTCTTCTTCTTCTTCTGCATTATCTATATCTATGCAGGCGCTCGCCAGTTCGTTATTACCGCCCTGTTGAGCGCCGGTATGTCACTATGGGTCTGCGCACTGACGGTGATGGTGATGGTGATGGATGCGCACCACTCACTGTACGGACCAGCACTGCACCATCGTATCGATTTATATTATTATCAGCCATTGTTATTATCTTGAAAGAAATTAATGAGGATCTAAATTATGGAAAGCTCATTTACTCCCATTGAACACATGTTGAATTTACATGCCGAGCGACAAAAAGACTTCCCACATTAGGAAATTCTGCTGACTCGGTTATGCATGCTCATACACGGAAAATTGCTGGAAAATCGTAATAATATACTGAAAGCACAGGGGATTAATAAAACGCTGTTTATAGCGCTGATCACGTTGGATGTGCAAAAAAACCACAGCATCCAACCTTCTGAACTAAGCTCTGCCTCGAGCTCTTCGCGCGCCCATGCCACCCGTATTGCCGGCGAGTTGGAAAAACGCGGTTAGGTTGAGCGCCGAGAAGGCAATAATGACCGCCATTGCCTGTATTTAAGCCTGACACCACAGGGAGAAAAGTTTCTCAGTCAACTGTTGACGCTACAGTATGAATGCCTGCATTTCCTGTAGTCCACCTTGCATGAGCATGAGCAAAAATAGTTGGAACAACTGACTGACACGTAAATTGTTAGCACATCTGGATAAAATGGAAATCAAAGAGCAATTATCCTAATTTATCATTGCTGTTCAGGGACTCATTTATGCAATCCCATCCACTATTGACCATATTACTGCTGGACAGATACACCCCTACCGATAATATTACCTCACAATATTAGGTGAATAAGCACAACCAATACAGATGTAACTTCAAATTATGGCGGGTAGAGAGAATTTGGAGAACACCATAGGGAGAACACCATGAGCGTTAGTGCGGAGACTCAAAACCCGCAGCAGGCGAACGGCAAAAAGAAGCAACGCAAATTTTGGCTGCTGTTGCTAACGGTTATTTTCATTATTGTTGGGATAGCTTATTTTATGTACTGGCTCCTGGTGTTTCGTCATTATCAGGAAACCGATGACGCCTATGTCTCCGGCAACCAGGTACAGATCATGGCTCAGGTATCCGGCAGCGTGAACAGTGTCAATGTCGATAATACCGACTACGTAAAACAGGGTGATGTGCTGTTAACGCTCGATCCGACCGATGCCGAGCAGGCGTTTGAACGTGCCAAAACGGGTCTAGCCAACAGCGTGCGTCAAACCCACCAATTGATCATCAACAGCAAGCAGTTTCAGGCCAATATCGCCCTGCGAAAGTCCGATCTGAGCAAGGCAGAGAACGATCTGAAGCGCCGTGTCGTATTGGGCAACGTTGATGCCATCGGCCGCGAAGAGTTGCAACACGCTCGCGATGCAGTGGACAGTGCCAAAGCAGCGCTGGAGGTGGCGACTGAGCAATACAACGCCAATCAAGCAATGGTGTTGGACACCCCATTGGAGCAGCAACCGGCCATCCTGCAATCCGCCGCGCAGATGCGCGATGCTTGGTTGGCAATGCAACGAACTAAAGTGCTGAGCCCTATCACCGGTTACGTCTCACGCCGTAGCGTACAGATCGGCGCGCAAATCGCCGCAGGCGCTCCGCTGATGGCGGTGGTACCTGCCGATCATATTTGGGTGGATGCCAACTTCAAAGAAACCCAGATCGCTAATATGCGTATCGGCCAACCGGTTACCGTGATCAGCGATGTGTATGGCGACGATGTAATCTACAACGGCAAAGTGGCTGGTATCGATATGGGTACTGGCAGCGCCTTCTCACTGTTGCCAGCACAGAACGCCACCGGTAACTGGATCAAAGTGGTGCAGCGCCTGCCGGTACGTATCGAATTAGACGCGAAGCAAATCGCCGATCATCCGCTGCGTATCGGCCTGTCAACACGAGTGAAAGTTGACACCGGTGATCTAGATGGCCACGTACTGTCCACTGTGGTGCGCGACAAGCCACGGTACCAAAGCAACGCGCTGGCGTTGGATCTGGTACCGGTTAACCAAATGATTGCCAAGGTGATCCATGCGAATGCTGGCTAAGCGTGCGGGAGGCCACCTTGCCACGGAAACCGCTTGAAGGCACCCAACTTGCCTGGATGACGGTCGCACTCGCTATGGCGACCTTCATGCAGGTGCTGGACTCCACCATTGCCAATGTAGCGATCCCCACCATCGCGGGTAACCTGGGTTCTTCCAACGCTCAGGGCACCTGGGTGATCACCTCGTTTGGCGTAGCGAATGCCATCTCCATTCCAATAACTGGCTGGCTGGCGAAACGCATCGGTGAAGTGCGATTGTTCCTCTGGTCCACCACGCTGTTCGTGTTCGCTTCCTGGCTATGTGGTATTTCTAATAGCCTGGGGATGCTGATTTTCTTCCGCGTGATCCAAGGCTTAATGGCGGGGCCATTGATCCCGTTATCGCAAAGCCTGCTGCTAAACAACTATCCCCCCGCTAAACGGGCAATGGCCTTGGCGTTGTGGTCAATGACGGTAATCATCGCACCGATATTCGGGCCGATCCTCGGCGGTTACATCAGCGATAACTACCACTGGGGTTGGATCTTCTTCATCAACATTCCATTTGGCATCTTTGTGATCATGGCGGCGTTGTCAACGCTGCGCGGCAGGGAAACCAAAACCGCGATCATGCCCATTGATGCCGTCGGCCTGGGGCTGTTAATTGTCGGCATAGGGTCGCTACAGGTCATGCTCGATCAAGGTAAGGATCTGGACTGGTTCAACTCAACCGAGATCATCACCCTCGCCGTGATTGCGGTGGTGGCGCTGCTGTTCCTGATAATCTGGGAGCTAACGGACGATCACCCGATAGTGGATTTGTCGCTGTTCAAGTCGCGCAACTTTACCATCGGCTGTCTGTGCAGCAGCCTGGCCTATATGCTGTACTTTGGTACTATCGTGTTGTTGCCGCAGTTGCTGCAAGAAGTCTATGGTTATACCGCTACCTGGGCGGGGTTGGCTTCTGCACCTGTTGGGCTGATACCGATGTTGCTGTCGCCGGTTATCGGTAAGTTCGGCAACCGGCTGGACATGCGACGGCTAGTGACCTTCAGCTTCATTATGTATGCTGTGTGCTTCTACTGGCGCGCCTATACGTTTGAACCGGGAATGGACTTTAGTGCCTCAGCCTGGCCGCAGTTTGTCCAAGGCTTCGCTATCGCCTGCTTCTTTATGCCATTGATCACCATTACGTTGTCCGGCTTATCGGCAGAACGTATGGCGTCGGCATCAAGCCTGTCGAATTTTACCCGTACTCTGGCAGGCTCTATCGGCACTTCGATCACCACCACGTTGTGGACTCAGCGCGAATCTCAGCACCATTCTCAGCTAACGGAGTTTGTAAACCCTTATAACCCACAATCGCAGGAAATATATCTACGGTTGGCACAGATCGGCATAAGCAGGCAGCAGGCATCAGCCTATATTGCCAAAGAGATCACCACACAGGGGCTTATCATCTCAGCCAATGAAATTTTCTGGCTGTCTGCCGGGGTTTTCATGATCCTGTTGGTACTGGTGTGGCTGGCAAAACCACCATTCAGCCCCGGAAACGCAGAGGGCGGAGGCGTTCACTGAACATCCAAGCAAAACGGGTACCCTGAGGCACCCGCTTTTCATCCAGCGTTGAGCATTACGCCTGATTCTGTCGCCACCAGTCAGCCAGCAAAATGCCAGTGGCAACCGACACGTTCAGGCTGTCCACCTTACCGGTGCCGCCGATGGAAATACTCATGTCCCCCTGCTGCCAAGCGCTGTCACTCAAACCATCACGCTCTTGCCCCAACACCAACACTATTTTGGCCGGCAACTTGGCCTGTGCTAACGCAGTACCTTTGTGGCTGGAGGTGGTGACGATGGTATAACCCGCCTGGCGAAAGATATCCAGCACCGATAGAAAGTCATCAGCATTGATCGCCTTTATATGCTCCGCACCGCCTTCTGCGGTGCGCACTGCGGCCCCGGATTCCAACACTGCAGGATCTTGCAGCAACACGCCATTGACACCGAAATGGGCACATGAGCGCACGATAGCACCCAGATTATGCGGGTTGCCCACCTCTTCCAGCGCCAACACGCAGTCGGTAGCCAGGGGGTTTTTCAGATAGGTCTGCGCATCCAACCCCTGACGCTTTTTAATCAAAAAACAGACGCCACCGTGGTGTTCAGTACCGGAAGCCTTGACCAGTTCTTCCTCATCCACCACATGGTAAGCCTTGCGGTTAGCCGCCATCCAGCGCAACGCTTCACGGAAACGCGGAGTGATCGACTGTATGAACCAAGCGCGAACGATGGCATCTGGACGGCTGGCGAACAGCGCCTGACAGGCGTTCTCACCGTAGACGCGGGTTTCTTCCGCACGCTGCCGGCGCAACTGTTCCGGGTCGATAAAGCTTTTGCCGCTGATGCCGCCATGATCAAACGCAGGCTCTTCATCTGGTGCGCGTGAAACGGTTTTCCATGGTGAATCATAACTCCCTCGATCTGCGGAGCGAGACAGCGCCGGACGACGAGAGTGATCACCTTCACTGCGGTGGAAACCTGCTCCACGACGATCATGGCCATTACGCACTTTGGCTTGATCCTCACGGCTTAAGCGTGCGCTGTTTACCGAGCGACCTTTGCCAGCCGAATGTTTATTTTTGTTACGGCCATCATCGCTGCGGACGTACATCACTTTAACTTTACCGTTCTTACCACTGAATGCGTCGTTCATTGTCTTCTCCACCTACGCGCTGGGCGCGAAGAGTACCTGATGTTACTGCATGAAACTACCAACTTGCGCCAAAAGTTCCCAACTGTCATATCTATTGAACAATCCTCGTTGTCCAGCCCATTGCTTTTGCCAACAATCCGCCATATTAAAAACCCTCTGCGTTACTGAATGCAGCCGGCCTGTGATACGCTTTTAATATTTAAGACCAACATGAATACAATTTGTGCACTTTGCCATGTCACTAACCCTGTACCTGAAGATCACCTGGCGGACGGCGCAAAGTGTGGCCGCTGCGGCCATGGACTCTTCGGCGGTGGCGTGATAAACGCCACCGCTACCACCTTGGATCAACTGAGACAGGGCGACCTGCCCGTGGTGGTCGGCTTCTGGGCACCCTGGTGCAGACCATGCCGCAGCTTTGCACCACTAGTGTGTTAACAAAGTACGCTTCGTGAGCGTCAACACCGAAGCCGAGCCAGAGCTGAACGCTCACTTCCGCAGCATCCCCACCATTATGGTGTTCCGCGCGGGAAGAATGGCCGATATACTCAACGGCACGATGCAGAAAGTGCCGTTTGACCCTTGGTTCAATGCGTTAGTTTAACGCAGAAAATGTAGGCTTGTATCCCGCAATTACCCATGATCGCCGCTGTCGGCCTTGTCTAACGCGCGGCTGGGAGGCTAAGAACCTATCCCATTAGACTGTTTTATTTGCCATTTTGACCCTGGGCCATGCTCACCATCCTCACGTAATACCGGTACGCTCCGCTTGTTACGCGCTATCCGTGAGCAAATTGGCAGCAACAATGTACGCCCACTGGGATAGGCGCTTATCCGCTGAGGCCCAGCAACTACGTCCGAGACTTCTGCCATTTCCATTAACAATATCTGGTGAGGAACCTATTCGCTCGGAGGTAGCGGTCACAGTAAAGCCGCAGCAAAGCGGCTAAAATCAGGCCTAACGTTGCCAAAAGGAACCATGCATGAGCCAGCGAGGGTTAGAGGCGCTATTACATCCCAAGTCTATCGCCGTTCTCGGCGCTTCACAGCAGCCCGGCCGTGCCGGCCACCTGATGATGAGCAACTTGCTGGCGGGCGGCTTCAACGGCCCGGTACTGCCTGTAACGCCGCGTTATATAGCAGTGTGCGGCGTGATGGCCTATCCAGACATCGCCAGCCTGCCACTGCCCCCCGATCTGGCGATCCTCTGCACCCACGCCAAACGCAATCTACCCCTGCTGGAGGCATTAGGCCAACGGGGCTGTAAAACCGCCATCATACTCTCTTCATCACCGGAACAGTTCGCCGAGCTGAAAGCCTGTGCGCAGCGTTACGCCATGCGTCTGCTGGGGCCTAATAGCCTAGGGCTGCTAGCACCCTGGCAGAGCGTTAACGCCAGCTTCTCACCACTGCCCATCCAAAAGGGCAAGCTGGCGTTTGTTTCCCAATCCGCCGCCGTGGCCAATACCGTCCTCGACTGGGCGCAACAGCGTGAAATCGGCTTTTCTTATTTCATCGCGCTGGGCGACAGCCTGGATATCAACATCGACGACCTGCTCGACTTTTTGGCTCGCAACGCTAAAACCAGCGCCATCCTCCTGTACCTGGAGAACATCAGCGATGCGCGCCGCTTTCTGTCAGCAGCGCGCAGCGCCTCACGCAACAAGCCGATATTGGTGATTAAAAGCGGACGCAGCCAGCAGGCGCAGATACTGCTTAACAGTCCTTTGGGGTTAGACGCCGCCTACGATGCCGCGATCCAGCGCGCCGGCCTATTGCGTGTACAGGACACCCATGAACTGTTCTCAGCGGTGGAAACACTCAGCCATATGCATCCGCTACGCGGCGAACGACTGATGATCGTCAGCAACGGTGTGGCACCAGCAGCGATGGCACTAGATGAACTGCTGAGCCGCAACGGCAAACTGGCAATACTGGGGGAAGAAAGCTTGGCACAGCTCGGCAGCGCACTACCAGAGTTTATTCGCACCGATAACCCGCTCGATTTGCGCGACGATGCCACACCACAGCGCTATCTGGTGGCGATTAAGGCATTGCTTGACAGTCATGACTACGACGCCCTGCTGCTGATCCACGCGCCAAGCACTGCAGCGCCGGGCGGAACCACCGCAGAATACCTGATCGAGGCTCTGCGCCAGCATCCACGAGGCAAACGCATTACGCTACTCACCAACTGGTGCGGTGAATACTCTTCACAGCAAGCACGGCGGCTATTTACCGAAGCAGGCATTCCAACCTACCGCACACCAGAAGGGGCAGTGACTGCTTTTATGCAGATGGTGGAATACCGCCGCAACCAGAAGCAGCTAAAAGAGACGCCAGCGATGCCGAGCGACCTGACCGCCAACACCGCAGATGCCCACCGGTTGATTCATCAGGCATTGGCCAAAGGGGCTACCCAGCTCGACACTTATGAGGTACAACCCATCCTACTGGCCTACGATCTCAGTACCCTACCAACGTGGATAGCCAAAGACAGTGCCGAAGCGGTGCACATCGCCGAAAAGATAGGCTACCCGGTGGCGTTAAAACTGCGCTCGCCGGATATCCCGCACAAATCCGAGGTTCAAGGGGTTATGCTCTACCTACGTACTGCCAACGAAGTACAGCACGCAGCCGAGGCGATTTTCGATCGCGTCAAGCACACTTACCCGCTAGCCCGTATTCACGGCCTACTGGTGCAGAACATGGCCTATCGCGCCGGTGCCCAAGAGTTGCGCATTACAGTCGAACAAGACGCTATTTTCGGCCCATTGATCATGCTGGGTGAAGGCGGCAGCGAGTGGGGCCATGAGAACCAGGCCGCAGTGGCACTACCACCGTTGAATATGGCACTGGCGCGTTATCTGGTATTGCAGGCGGTGAAAGGCGGAAAAATATACGGACGCAGTGCGCTGCGGCCTTTAGACATCCTTGGGCTAAGTAGACTGCTGGTACAGGTATCCCACTTGATTTTGGACTGCCCGGAGATTACCCGGTTGAATATTCACCCGGTATTGGCCTGCGGCAGTGAGTTCACCCTGCTGGACGTTTCCATGCACATCGCTCCCTTCAGTGGAGACCCGCAAGCGCGACTGGCCATCCGCCCTTATCCGCAGGAACTAGAAGAATCCATCGCGCTTAAAGATGGCAGCCAGTGCCTGTGTCGGCCGATCCTGCCGGAGGACGAACCAGCACTGAAGCACTTTATCGATCGGGTCACCAAGGAAGATCTCTACTACCGTTACTTCAGTGAGATTAATGAGTTTACCCATGACGATTTGGCTAACATGACGCAGATCGACTATGACCGAGAGATGGCATTTGTGGCCGTGCGCGGTGAGGAAATCATCGGCGTGACGCGCTCGATGTCCGATCCAGACAACACTGACGCGGAGTTCGCCGTACTGGTGCGTTCCGATCTGAAGGGACTGGGGCTGGGACGCCAACTGCTAGAAAAAATGATCGCCTATGCACGCGCCCACGGGCTGCACCGCCTAATGGGCATCACCATGCCCAATAATCGCGGTATGATCACACTGGCACAGCGGCTAGACTTTGACATCGATGTGCAGCTTAAGGATGGCATCGTCAATCTAATCCTGCCGTTGCATGCTGACGGCAGGCAGTGAGCCGTGTGCAATGCGCTACGAATCCAACACTTAACGTCAAAACATACGCACAATCGGGGCAACTAGTGGTATTATCGCCCGACTATTCGATTTAATATTTTTATACCTGTGGCCTTCCAGCCATCCCATTATGAGAGAAGAAGCGCACTGTGATGTTGTCAAAATTTAAACGTAGCAAACACCAACAACACCTTGCACAATTGCCCAAACTCCCCCAATCGTTGGCTGAAATTCATACTTTGTACGCGCCATCAGACTTCCGTACCGAGCTATTGGCATCCATCGCTAACGCTACCCAGCGCATCTATCTGGTCGCCCTCTATCTGGATCATGATGATGCCGGGCGTGAGATCCTCAACGCGCTTTATCAAGCCAAGCAGCTACGCCCCAAGTTGGAGATCTGCATTCTGGTCGATTGGCACCGTGCACAACGTGGGCGTATCGGTGCCGCTGCCACTAACACCAATGCTGACTGGTATTGTTCAATGGCAAACCAGCACCCAAAAAACGTGTCGGTGCCGGTATACGGCGTGCCAGTCAATACTCGAGAAGCACTGGGCGTACTTCACCTAAAAGGCTTTATTGTTGATGATACCGTAATTTACAGCGGTGCCAGTATCAACAATGTCTATTTGCATCAGCATGAGAAATACCGTTATGACCGCTACCAGTTAATCACCAACCCCGTCCTGGCTGAGACGATGATCGGTTACATTAAGCAGCATCTACTGACTGCCGGTGCCGTACAGCGTTTAGATCGTGACGATCGCCCGAAAAGCCCGGAGATCAAAAACGAAACCCGCCAGTTTCGCTTCAGCCTGCGGCGCACCGGTTATCAGTTCCGCGATAAAGCGAGCAACGATGAGCTGGCAGTTACGCCGCTGGTGGGGCTTGGCAAGCAAAGCGTGTTGAATACCACCATTCATCATCTGATGTCCTGCACCGATCAGAAGCTGACGTTGTGCACGCCTTATTTCAACCTACCAGCGCGGCTGATGCGCAACATCATTTATCTGCTACGCCAAGGCAAACAGGTAGAAATCATCGTCGGCGACAAAACCGCCAACGATTTTTTTATTCCAGAAGACCAGCCGTTTAAAATTATTGGCGCGCTGCCTTATCTGTATGAAATCAATCTGCGTCGTTTCCTCAGCCGCCTACAGCGCTATATCGATACCGGCCAGTTGATTGTGCGCCTGTGGAAAGACGGCAATAACAGCTATCATCTGAAAGGCATGTGGATAGATGACGAGTGGCAACTGATCACTGGCAACAACCTCAATCCACGTGCCTGGCGACTGGATCTGGAGAACGCTATTCTGATCCACGATCCTAAACAGGAAATGCGCGAACAACGGCATAAAGAGCTAGAGTGCATCCGTACCCATACTACTGTGGTAGGAAACTATCTGGAGCTGCAAAGTATCCAGCAGTACCCCAGCAAGGTGCGCAAGCTGATCCGCCGTCTGCTACGCATCCGCCTCGACAAGTTGATTAGCCGCATACTGTAATCCGTCTATAATTCAGCTATCGCCAGACCCCGGCTCATGCGGGGCTATTTATACGCTATGGCTACAGGATATCTTCACTATGCGCCTGCTTTGCTTACTAGCCATTTCCTCTTTATTATTGTTCATCATCGGCTGTACTCATCTGGTCAACGACAACTGGACCGGTAAAGATAAAGTGCAGCATTTTATCGCCTCTGCCGCAATGGCGGCAGCCGGAAGCGCTTATGGCACTCACCAAAACTGGAATGAAGCACGCTGCCGCAGCTTTGGACTGGCATTCTCGATTGGGATAGGTGCCGCCAAAGAGCTATATGACAGTCGCGCGGGCGGTACCGGCTGGAGCTGGAAGGACTTTGCCTGGGATGTGTCGGGCGCAGCAGCGGGCCATAGCCTGTACCACGCTACCCGCCGATCTTTGATTGCTTAGGTCACTGTCAAGCAACGCCTAACGTGTTCCCGACTCTTTCGTTTCACCTGCACAGGCCCAGGCCATTCACTCTCGGTAACTCACAAAGCAAAAAGCCCCATGCTTTCGCATGAGGCTTTCTACTTTATTTGATGCCTGGCAGTGTCCTACTCTCACATGGGGAGACCCCACACTACCATCGGCGCTACGGCGTTTCACTGCTGAGTTCGGCATGGAATCAGGTGGGACCACCGCGCTATCGCCGCCAGGCAAAGTCTGTTTCATTCTCGGCCGTTACTCACGTAACCACCAGAACCAATCTCGGAACTCGCTGAAAATAACTCCACCCCTGCCTATAACACACCTTCGGTGTTGTAAGGTTAAGCCTCACGGCTCATTAGTACTGGTTAGCTCAAAGCATCGCTGCTCTTACACACCCAGCCTATCCACGTCTTCGTCTTAAACGTGCCTTCAGGGACCTCTCAGACCCAGGGAAGACTCATCTCGAGGCCAGTTTCGCGCTTAGATGCTTTCAGCGCTTATCTGTTCCGCACTTAGCTACCGGGCAATGCCATTGGCATGACAACCCGAACACCAGCGGTGCGTTCACTCCGGTCCTCTCGTACTAGGAGCAATCCCTCTCAATCTTCCTACGCCCACGGCAGATAGGGACCGAACTGTCTCACGACGTTCTAAACCCAGCTCGCGTACCACTTTAAATGGCGAACAGCCATACCCTTGGGACCTACTTCAGCCCCAGGATGTGATGAGCCGACATCGAGGTGCCAAACACCGCCGTCGATATGAACTCTTGGGCGGTATCAGCCTGTTATCCCCGGAGTACCTTTTATCCGTTGAGCGATGGCCCTTCCATTCAGAACCACCGGATCACTAAGACCTACTTTCGTACCTGCTCGAGCCGTCACTCTCGCAGTCAAGCCAGCTTATGCCTTTGCACTAAACTCACGATGTCCGACCGTGATTAGCTGACCTTCGTGCTCCTCCGTTACTCTTTGGGAGGAGACCGCCCCAGTCAAACTACCCACCAGACACTGTCCTCACCCCGGGTCACGGGGCAAAGTTAGAACATCAAACATTAAAGGGTGGTATTTCAAGGGTGGCTCCTCGCAGACTGGCGTCCACGATTCACTGCCTCCCACCTATCCTACACATCAAGGCTCCATGTTCAGTGTCAAGCTATAGTAAAGGTTCACGGGGTCTTTCCGTCTTGCCGCGGGTACACTGCATCTTCACAGCGAGTTCAATTTCACTGAGTCTCGGGTGGAGACAGCCTGGCCATCATTACGCCATTCGTGCAGGTCGGAACTTACCCGACAAGGAATTTCGCTACCTTAGGACCGTTATAGTTACGGCCGCCGTTTACTGGGGCTTCGATCAAGAGCTTCGCCTTGCGGCTAACCCCATCAATTAACCTTCCAGCACCGGGCAGGCGTCACACCGTATACGTCCACTTTCGTGTTGGCACAGTGCTGTGTTTTTATTAAACAGTTGCAGCCAGCTGGTCTCTGCGACTGGCTTCAGCTCCCTCCGATACGGAGTTCACCTACATGCCAGCGTGCCTTCTCCCGAAGTTACGGCACCATTTTGCCTAGTTCCTTCACCCGAGTTCTCTCAAGCGCCTCGGTATTCTCTACCTGACCACCTGTGTCGGTTTGGGGTACGATTAAAGGTGACCTGATGCTTAGAGGCTTTTCCTGGAAGCAGGGCATCAACAGCTTCTGCACCTTGGTGCATCGTCATCACGCCTCAGGGTTTCTGTATGGCGTTCCGGATTTACCCAAAACGCCCCCCTACACGCTTAAACCGGGACAACCGTCGCCCGGCCTGCCTAGCCTTCTCCGTCCCCCCTTCGCAGTCACACCCAGTACAGGAATATTAACCTGTTGCCCATCGACTACGCTTTTCAGCCTCGCCTTAGGGGTCGACTCACCCTGCCCCGATTAACGTTGGACAGGAACCCTTGGTCTTCCGGCGAGCGGGTTTTTCACCCGCTTTATCGTTACTTATGTCAGCATTCGCACTTCTGATACCTCCAGCACCCCTCACAGGACACCTTCAACGGCTTACAGAACGCTCCCCTACCCAACAACGCATCAGCGCCGCTGCCGCAGCTTCGGTGCATGGTTTAGCCCCGTTACATCTTCCGCGCAGGCCGACTCGACCAGTGAGCTATTACGCTTTCTTTCAATGATGGCTGCTTCTAAGCCAACATCCTG
The DNA here is from genome assembly GCF_000821185.2 of Serratia symbiotica. NCBI lineage: Bacteria > Pseudomonadati > Pseudomonadota > Gammaproteobacteria > Enterobacterales > Yersiniaceae > Serratia > Serratia symbiotica. The sequence continues at coordinate 2,301,983 of NZ_CP050855.1, forward strand.
GCTGTCTGGGCCTTCCCACATCGTTTCCCACTTAACCATGACTTTGGGACCTTAGCTGGCGGTCTGGGTTGTTTCCCTCTTCACGACGGACGTTAGCACCCGCCGTGTGTCTCCCGTGATAACATGCTTCGGTATTCGCAGTTTGCATCGGGTTGGTAAGCCGGGATGGCCCCCTAGCCGAAACAGTGCTCTACCCCCGAAGATGAATTCACGAGGCGCTACCTAAATAGCTTTCGGGGAGAACCAGCTATCTCCCGGTTTGATTGGCCTTTCACCCCCAGCCACAGGTCATCCGCTAATTTTTCAACATTAGTCGGTTCGGTCCTCCAGGTGGTGTTACCCAACCTTCAACCTGCCCATGGCTAGATCACCGGGTTTCGGGTCTATACCTTGCAACTCTTCGCCCAGTTAAGACTCGGTTTCCCTACGGCTCCCCTATGCGGTTAACCTTGCTACAAAATATAAGTCGCTGACCCATTATACAAAAGGTACGCAGTCACACCTCAACGGTGCTCCCACTGCTTGTACGTACACGGTTTCAGGTTCTTTTTCACTCCCCTCGCCGGGGTTCTTTTCGCCTTTCCCTCACGGTACTGGTTCACTATCGGTCAGTCAGGAGTATTTAGCCTTGGAGGATGGTCCCCCCATATTCAGACAGGATGTCACGTGTCCCGCCCTACTCATCGAACTCACAGCCAGTGCATTTTTGTGTACGGGGCTATCACCCTTTACTGCGCGACTTTCCAGACGCTTCCACTAACACACCCGCTGATTCAGGTTCTGGGCTGGCCCCCGTTCGCTCGCCGCTACTGGGGGGATCTCGGTTGATTTCTTTTCCTCGGGGTACTTAGATGTTTCAGTTCCCCCGGTTCGCTTCGTCAAGCTATGTATTCACTTAACGATAGTGTGACGTATCACACTGGGTTTCCCCATTCGGGTATCGCCGGCTATAACGGTTCATATCACCTTACCGGCGCTTTTCGCAGATTAGCACGCCCTTCATCGCCTCTGACTGCCTAGGCATCCACCGTGTACGCTTAGTCACTTAACCTTACAACCCGAAGGTGTCTCACTTCGCATTGCAAACAGGTGAGTGTCACCATGACAGCTTGACCCTTACCCCAATACCTCTACGCAGGGATAAGCTTCAGCCGCCATTTTTCAATTTTCAGCTTGTTCCAGATTGTTAAAGAGCAAAATACTTCACAGCATACTGCTGCCAGTACACTCTGAAGTAGTGAAACACCGCACTCGGACTTTATGGTGGAGCTAAGCGGGATCGAACCGCTGACCTCCTGCGTGCAAGGCAGGCGCTCTCCCAGCTGAGCTATAGCCCCATACTGTCACTTGCAGAGACCTTTGAGATCACAACTTCTTTTCTAGGCAAGGCATGGTGTTGCGACGCATATTTCAATATGCGAGCGGTACTATGACGCAGCATAGAAGAGAAGTGGTAGGCCTGAGTGGACTTGAACCACCGACCTCACCCTTATCAGGGGTGCGCTCTAACCACCTGAGCTACAAGCCTATTAAGGTATTTCTGCTCGCTACTTTCATCAGACAATCTGTGTGAGCACGCCACACAAATCAATATCTTTCGGTAAGGAGGTGATCCAACCGCAGGTTCCCCTACGGTTACCTTGTTACGACTTCACCCCAGTCATGAATCACAAAGTGGTAAGCGCCCTCCCGAAGGTTAAGCTACCTACTTCTTTTGCAACCCACTCCCATGGTGTGACGGGCGGTGTGTACAAGGCCCGGGAACGTATTCACCGCAGCATTCTGATCTACGATTACTAGCGATTCCGACTTCATGGAGTCGAGTTGCAGACTCCAATCCGGACTACGACGTACTTTGTGAGGTCCGCTTGCTCTCGCGAGGTCGCTTCTCTTTGTATACGCCATTGTAGCACGTGTGTAGCCCTACTCGTAAGGGCCATGATGACTTGACGTCATCCCCACCTTCCTCCGGTTTATCACCGGCAGTCTCCTTTGAGTTCCCGACTTTATCGCTGGCAACAAAGGATAAGGGTTGCGCTCGTTGCGGGACTTAACCCAACATTTCACAACACGAGCTGACGACAGCCATGCAGCACCTGTCTCAGAGCTCCCGAAGGCACCCCTCCATCTCTGGAAAGTTCTCTGGATGTCAAGAGTAGGTAAGGTTCTTCGCGTTGCATCGAATTAAACCACATGCTCCACCGCTTGTGCGGGCCCCCGTCAATTCATTTGAGTTTTAACCTTGCGGCCGTACTCCCCAGGCGGTCGATTTAACGCGTTAGCTACGGAAGCCACCCCTCAAGGGCGCAACCTCCAAATCGACATCGTTTACAGCGTGGACTACCAGGGTATCTAATCCTGTTTGCTCCCCACGCTTTCGCACCTGAGCGTCAGTCTTTGTCCAGGGGGCCGCCTTCGCCACCGGTATTCCTCCAGATCTCTACGCATTTCACCGCTACACCTGGAATTCTACCCCCCTCTACAAGACTCTAGCTTGCCAGTCTCAAATGCCGTTCCCACGTTGAGCGCGGGGATTTCACATCTGACTTAACAAACCGCCTGCGTGCGCTTTACGCCCAGTAATTCCGATTAACGCTTGCACCCTCCGTATTACCGCGGCTGCTGGCACGGAGTTAGCCGGTGCTTCTTCTGCGAGTAACGTCAATGCAATGTCTTATTAACACATTACCCTTCCTCCTCGCTGAAAGTGCTTTACAACCCGAAGGCCTTCTTCACACACGCGGCATGGCTGCATCAGGCTTGCGCCCATTGTGCAATATTCCCCACTGCTGCCTCCCGTAGGAGTCTGGACCGTGTCTCAGTTCCAGTGTGGCTGGTCATCCTCTCAGACCAGCTAGGGATCGTCGCCTAGGTGAGCCGTTACCCCACCTACCAGCTAATCCCACCTGGGCACATCTGATGGCGTGAGGCCCGAAGGTCCCCCACTTTGGTCTTGCGACGTTATGCGGTATTAGCTACCGTTTCCACTAGTTATCCCCCGCCATCAGGCAGTTTCCCAGACATTACTCACCCGTCCGCCGCTCGTCACCCAGAGAGCAAGCTCTCTTGTGCTACCGCTCGACTTGCATGTGTTAGGCCTGCCGCCAGCGTTCAATCTGAGCCATGATCAAACTCTTCAATTCAAAGCTTGATATGCTTCAACTTGTGAAGCGCTGCTCAAAGATTTACTGCATGAATGTTACTTCAGGTAGTCACTCTTCAAGACTTGATATTTTTTCGTCCCAACAGGGACGGGATATCGTCTTGTGGAGTGCCCACACAGATTGTCTGATAAATTGTTAAAGAGCGGTAAGTCAGCCGCAGCACGGCGGCAAACTTGAGGTGGCGTATACTACGCTTTCCCTCTGAAGAGTCAAGCCATTATTTTGACTTTTCCCTTGCTGATCCGGCAGCGTATCTGCCGAAATACCGGGCCAGTGGGGGCGCATTATAGGGTTCCGATTCAAAATCACAAGGCTTAATATGCATTTCTTATCTAAACGCTCACTATTTATTCACGGCACCTATTAAATCCGTTTTCTGATGGCTTCTGGCAGATCTGCCAGGCTATTTAATACCCAATCGGCCAGTTTCTCGCCTTGTTCCGTTACCGGCTTGCCGGTGTGCACCAAAACTTTGGTGCCAACACCAGCCGCCATCGCCGCCTGCATGTCTTCCGGCTTATCACCCACCATATAAGAAGCAGCCATATCAATGTTCAACTCATGCAGCGCCTGTAATAGCATGCCTGGCTGTGGTTTACGGCAATCGCATGCTTGGCGGTACTTTTCAATTAGCGCTTCTGGATGGTGCGGGCAGAAATAGATGCCATCGAAGTCAACATCACGATCGGCTAACGACCAATCCATCCATTCAGTGAGGTACATGAATTGTTCTTCGCTGAACTTGCCGCGCGCGATACCAGACTGATTAGTGACCAAAACTAGCGCAAAGCCCATCTCTTTAAGCTCGTGACAGGCGTCAATCACACCATCGATAAATTGGAAGTGGTCAATTTCATGAACGTACCCATGATCAACATTAATCGTGCCATCACGATCGAGAAAAATAGCTGGAACGCGTTGTGTCACCGGTTTACCCCTGAGAGCCTGAATACGCCGACAGTATCGCATGTTTTACCGGGCACTGAGAATGGCGTTGAACATTGACTTAGACGTCTAGACACCTTAACATCTGACCATACCCTGCTTCCATTTCAAGGTTTACTTTTATTAAGCCACGGACAGCCACGCTAGAATAAGAAGAATATGATTAAACTTTCTAACATCACCAAAGTGTTTCAACAGGGTTCGCGTGCTATCACTGCACTCTCTGACGTAACTCTTCACGTTCCTGCCGGGCAAATCTACGGCGTTATCGGCGCTTCCGGTGCCGGTAAAAGCACACTTATTCGCTGCGCCAACATGCTGGAACGCCCAACATCCGGCCAGGTGCTGGTCGATGGACAAGATCTGACTTCGCTGTCACAAAGTGAACTGACAGGCGCGCGCCGTCAGATTGGCATGATTTTCCAACACTTTAACTTGCTGTCTTCCCGTACGGTGTTCGGCAACGTTGCGTTGCCTCTTGAGTTGGACAACACTTCACGCGTAGATATGAAGAAGCGCGTTGCCGAACTGCTCGAATTGGTAGGACTGGCGGACAAACACGACGCTTACCCGGCAAACCTGTCTGGTGGCCAGAAACAGCGCGTGGCGATCGCCCGTGCGCTGGCTAGCAATCCGAAAGTGCTGCTGTGCGACGAAGCCACCAGCGCGCTCGATCCGGCCACCACCCGCGCCATCCTTGAACTGCTGAAAGACATCAACCGACGTTTGGGCCTGACCATTCTGTTGATCACCCACGAAATGGATGTGGTGAAACGCATCTGCGACCAAGTTGCGGTGATAAGCCAGGGCCAGTTAATTGAAAAAGACAGCGTCAGCGCAGTGTTCTCTCATCCCAAAACCCCATTGGCCCAGCAGTTTATTCAGTCCACTTTGCATTTGGATATCCCGGATGACTACGCCAAGCGTCTGTCGCCGGAGCGTCAGGACGATCGCCAACCACTATTACGTCTGGAATTTACTGGCCAGTCGGTTGATGCCCCCTTGCTGTCAGAAGCCGCCCGCCGCTTTAACGTCAACAACAACATTATCAGCGCTCAGATGGATTACGCGGGCGGGGTGAAATTTGGCGTGATGCTGGCAGAACTGCAAGGCAGTGACGAAGACGCATTGGCAACAATTAAATTCTTACAGGAAAATCAGGTGAAGGTAGAGGTGCTGGGTTATGTCTGAGGCAATGATGTGGTTAATGGGGCGCGGCGTAGGGGAAACCTTCATGATGACCTTTATTTCCGGCTTTTTCGGTTTCGTGCTCGGCCTGCCGGTTGGCGTACTACTATACGTGACTCGCCCAGGGCAGATTATCGCCAACAATACCCTGTACAAGGTGCTATCGGGCTTGGTGAATATCTTCCGTTCTATCCCGTTCATTATTCTGCTGGTATGGATGATTCCCTTTACCCGTATGGTTGTCGGCACTTCCATCGGCCTGCAAGCGGCCATTGTGCCGCTTACCGTTGGCGCTGCGCCGTTTATCGCCCGCATGGTGGAAAATGCCCTGTTGGAGATCCCACCTGGCCTGCTGGAAGCAGCACGTGCCATGGGTGCCACACCGATGCAGATCATTAAGAAGGTATTACTGCCTGAAGCCCTACCGGGCTTGGTCAATGCCGCCACCATTACCCTGATCACTCTAGTGGGCTACTCGGCCATGGGTGGCGCGGTTGGTGCCGGTGGCTTAGGACAGATCGGCTATCAATATGGTTATATCGGTTATAACGCTACAGTAATGAATACCGTATTAGTATTACTGATAGTGCTGGTCTATCTCATCCAGTTCTGTGGCGATCGGATCGTTAAAGCCGTCACCCACAAATAGGTTTCACAGCAACCGCGCTTACCCAGCGTATCTATAATAATGCGAGTCTAATGAGGAAAAGATATGTCGTTAAAATTTAAATCCATCGCGGCAATCGGCGCACTGATCGGCACTCTAGCTCTGGCAGGCTGCGGCCAGGATGAAAAAGATCCGAACCATATCAAAGTCGGCGTTATCATCGGTGCTGAGCAGCAAGTCGCTGAAATAGCCCAAAAAGTAGCAAAAGAAAAATACGGACTAGACGTCGAACTGGTAACTTTCAACGACTACGTGTTACCTAACGAAGCGCTGAGTAAGGGCGATATCGACCTTAACATCTTTCAGCACAAACCTTATCTTAATCAGCAGATCAAGGATCGCGGCTACAAGCTGGTGTCGGTTGGTAGCACCTTTGTCTATCCCATCGCCGGTTACTCTAAAAAAATCAAATCGCTTGATGAGCTGAAAAGCGGTTCCCAGATAGCTTTGCCAAACGACCCGACCAACCTGGGCCGTTCGCTGCTGCTGCTACAGCAGGTGGGACTGATCACGCTAAAAGAGGGGGTTGGCCTGCTGCCAACCAAGTTGGACGTGACCGAGAATCCGAAAAACCTGAAGCTGGTAGAGCTGGAAGCACCACAACTACCGCGCTCTCTGGACGATCAGCAAATCGCACTGGCGGTGATCAATACCACCTACGCCAGTCAAATTGGCTTGACTCCGACAAAAGACAGCTTGTTTGTTGAAAACAAAGACTCGCCTTATGTCAACCTGATGGTTGCACGTGAAGATAATGATGAAGCGGAAAACGTGAAGAAGTTCGTTCAATCCTACCAGTCTGACGAGGTTAACGAAGCGGCCAACAAAATATTCAGCGGTGGTGCCGTTAAAGGCTGGTAAGCGTTTAAGCCCCCGCTTTATTCCTAATTATTTACAAGACGGGTTGCGGCTCGTCTTGTTATTTCCGCCATAGATTGCTTCAATAACACCACGTTCATTAAGACAGAGGAATCTCAATGCGTGTTTTACCTCTCTGTTTGTTAGCGCTGGCCGGATGTTCATCGCAGCGTATCGTACCAACCTCAATAAGCACCACCATTAAACCTGCTGCAAGCGCACCGGCCAAGGCCGAGTCAGCAGCACCTCCGGTGCCAGTAAAACTGTACAAAAAAGCAGAAGATCTGGTGGGCAAGCCTTTCCGTGATCTGGGTGAAGTCTCTGGAGGAGACTGCCAGAGCACCGTTCAAGATTCACCGCCAAATCTGGCCACTGCCCGCAAGCACATGCAAATCCGCGCCGCTTATATGAAGGCCAATGCCGTGTTGCTGCACGACTGCCAGATTACCAGCGGCGTCGCTGGTTGTTACCAACAAGCAATATGTCAAGGTTCAGCGCTTAACATGTCATCTAAATGACCGAGTTTGTTTTCAATCAGATCGGTATTATTCGCTCACCGTATAAAGAAAAGTTCGCAGTTCCCCGCCAACCGGGATTGGTCGAAGACGGTGGGGGAGAACTGGTGCTGCTGCCGCCTTACAATCAGGCGGACGCAGTGCGTAGCCTCAGCGAGTTCAGCCATCTGTGGATAATATTTATTTTCCATCAAACCATGGAAGGCGGCTGGCGGCCGACAGTACGGCCACCACGTCTGGGCGGCAATGCGCGAATGGGCGTGTTTGCTACCCGCTCGCCCTTCCGCCCTAACCCATTAGGCATGTCATTAATCGCGCTGAAAGGCATGCGCGTTCAGGGCAGCAACGTGGTGCTGGAGCTAGGTAGCCTCGATCTGGTTGATGGGACGCCGGTGGTGGATATCAAACCCTATTTGCCATTTGCTGAGAGCCAGCCGCAGGCTCGTGCTGGTTTTGCCCAAGCCGCCCCCAGCGGCAATATGCCGGTACATTTCACGCTAGAAGCGGAGCGGCAACTGCAACTGCATCAATCGCATTATCCTCAGCTACGGCGTTTTATCAGCCAGGTACTGGCGCAAGACCCCCGCCCAGCCTATCGTAAGGGAGAAGAAACCAAACGGGATTACGCCGTTTGGCTGCTGGATTTCAACGTCCGCTGGCGGGTGGTCAATCAGCGAACCGAGGTGTTATCTCTTAACCTCCGTTAAAATTCCACTGTCTCTCTTTTGGCAGCCGACACAGGCTGGTAGACTAAATTACTTTTGAAAATTTTGGCGGCCCCTCTCTGGCAGCCGGTTGCAATTTGCAGTTCTAACGGAACCAAAACACCATGCGTACTAGCCAATATCTGCTCTCCACCCTGAAGGAAAACCCTGCCGATGCTGAAGTGATCAGCCACCAACTGATGCTGCGTGCCGGGATGATTCGCAAGCTGGCCTCCGGTCTTTACACTTGGTTGCCGACCGGCCTGCGCGTTCTGAAAAAGGTAGAGAACATTGTTCGCGAAGAAATGAACAATGCTAACGCGATCGAAGTTTCCATGCCGGTAGTTCAGCCTGCCGATCTATGGCAAGAAAGCGGCCGCTGGGAGCAGTATGGCCCAGAGCTGCTGCGCTTTGTCGATCGTGGTGACCGTCCGTTCGTGCTCGGCCCAACCCATGAAGAAGTGATCACCGATCTGATCCGTAACGAAATCAGCTCGTACAAACAGCTACCGCTGAACTTCTTCCAGATCCAGACCAAATTCCGTGATGAAGTGCGCCCACGTTTCGGCATCATGCGTTCCCGCGAGTTCCTGATGAAAGATGCCTATTCGTTCCATACTTCACAAGACTCCCTACAGGTGACCTACGATGCAATGTACCAAGCCTACAACAAGATCTTCAGCCGCATGGGGCTGGATTTCCGTCCGGTACATGCTGATACCGGTTCGATCGGTGGCAGTGCCTCGCACGAGTTCCAGGTGCTGGCTGACAGCGGTGAAGACGATATTGTGTTCTCCACCGGTTCTGACTATGCGGCCAATATTGAGCTGGCGGAAGCGCTAGCCCCTGCCCATCCGCGTGCAGCAGCCAACGAGGCGCTGCGCATGGTCGATACGCCGAACGCCAAAACCATCGCCGAACTGGTTGAACAGTTCCAACTACCAGTGGAGAAAACCGTCAAGACGCTGCTGGTGCACGCCACTGAAGACAGCGGCCATAAGTTAGTCGCCCTATTGGTGCGCGGAGATCATACGTTAAATGAAATCAAAGCTGAAAAGCTGGTGCACGTTGCCGTGCCGCTCACCTTTGCCACTGAAGAAGAAATCCGCGCCGTTAACGGTGCTGGACCTGGTTCGCTAGGCCCCATCAAGCTACAGGTGCCGATCATTGCCGACCGCAGCGTGGCGGCGATAAGCGATTTTGCCGCAGGTGCCAACATTGAGGGTAAACATTACCTCGGCATTAACTGGCAGCGCGATCTGCCGCTGCCACAGGTTGCCGATATCCGTAATGTGGTGGAAGGTGATGCTAGCCCGGATGGCCAAGGGACACTGTTGATCAAACGTGGTATCGAAGTGGGCCATATCTTCCAGCTTGGCACCAAATACTCGGAAGCGATGAAAGCTACCGTACAAGGCGAAGATGGCCGCAATCAGGTGCTAACCATGGGTTGCTACGGCATCGGGGTAACCCGCGTGGTGGCTGCTGCCATCGAACAAAACCATGACGAACGCGGTATCATTTGGCCAGATACGATCGCGCCCTTCCAGGTGGCGATCCTGCCAATGAACATGCATAAGTCCTTCCGCGTGCAGGCGCTAGCCGAAGATCTGTACACCACCCTGCGTTCCCACGGCATCGACGTGCTGCTTGATGACCGTAAAGAACGCCCTGGCGTGATGTTCGCTGATATGGAATTGATCGGCGTGCCACACACCATCGTTATCGGTGACCGCAATCTTGACAGTGAAGAAATCGAATACAAAAATCGCCGCATCGGCGAGAAGCAAATGATCAAAACCGAGGAAATCGTCAATTTCCTGCTAAGACAGATTAAGCACTGATCGTCAGGAACACCGGCTCGCCCGGTGTTTTATGCGCTTCAATACCCCCCTGTTCCAGCGCAGTGTTATTGTCTAGCGGAAAGATGTTGCCGATAGCATATCTTTAAATAGCGCTGTATCTGCCATGGAGGTATCGCTGCTCTTCAGCCCCCCCCCCCCCCGCGTTTTAGGCCACGGTTGCTCGCTCGGGTTCAGGCGATAGTTCAGCTTGGACTCAATCGGCGCACCACTTTGATCCAACATCTCCAGGCTCTTACCTGCCGGGCGGAAGTAGCGCTTTTCGCCTGTGCTATCAGTCAGCACCAACTTATCAGCGGTACACGCCCATTTGCCATTACTGACAAAGGTCTGATCACCGTTTTTGCTGTCGCGATAAGTTTCTTGCAGTAAAAAAGTACCGTCCTTATCCAAGAACAGGGCGGTGTCCAGACTGGTGCAGTCAGCACAGGGCAGCAAGCCCTGATAGCTTTGCTGCATCGGCTGAAACCGGTGTTCTTTCAGCTGATAATGATTGTTGCATCCCAACAATGAGATCGCCCCTGCTGCCAAAAACAGGGCTATAGTCACTTTTTTCACAACTATTCTCCTAATATTCCTACGTGCGGAACTTGCCACGCAGCGCTTTGATGGCACCTTTACGCACTTTACCTTCCAAACGACGTAATTTAGCCCCTCTGCTGGGCTTGGTCGCTTTGCGTGTGTTTTCCACCAACATCGCCTGCTGGATCAACGCCGCCAAGCGGGCCAACGCCGCATCGCGGTTTAATTCCTGACTGCGATATTCCTGCGCTTTAATAATCACTACGCCCGCAGCACTGATCAAATGATGATTAAAGGCCAGCAGCTTTTCCTTATAATACTCCGGCAGGCTGGAGGCGCGGATGTCAAAGCGCAAGTGGATTGCCGTTGAAGTTTTGTTCACATGTTGGCCACCCGCACCCTGCGCACGGATCGCCGTCAACTCCAGTTCATTATCTGGAATGGCGACATTTCTTGACAGTGCCAGCACGGATCAACCCTGCGCCTGTTGCCACTGGGCAAACTGGATTTCCAGACTATTCTGGGCGTCAGATAGCCAGATAGTCCCCTCTTGCAGCGAGGCTTGCAGTTGCAAATTGCGGTTAGCTAACGCCGTCAGCCGCGCCAGCTGCTCATCATCCAGAAAACGCACGCTCAAGTTTTTATAGCTAGCCGCCTTGCCCTGCATGCTTCGCCACCAGACGTGTCCGGCACGCTCGCCATAGGCATAAACCACCACTCGTAGTGACTGGTTGCAGGCTTTTTTGATGCGTTTTTCATCCGGCAGACCCATTTCGATCCACATTTCCAACCCATTGTGGTCGTTACGCTGCCAAATATCCGGTTCGTCTTCAACGCTCAGGCCCTTGGTAAACACCAGCCGCTCGTCAGCATGACAAATCCAAGCCAGCAGGCGCAACATCATGCGCTGTGGTGTTTCAGAAGGATGCTGTGCCAAAGTCAACGTGGCATCGTAGTAGAAGTGGCGATCCATATCAGCGATATTGACCGTGGCTTTATAAATGGTTGCTTTCAGCGCCATAGGGAACCTCATCATTTTATCAGGTGGCAGTGTACTTGATCTGGCAGCGTGGAGGGGCTAATAACTCCACAATGGCTGTGCTATAGTCGTCCAGATAGGGGAAAATTCCATGAACCTACGCTTCATCGCTACATTGGTCTTCGATGAAGCAGACGTTCTTAAGGGAAAAAAACTGTGCAACAATCATTACTGTGAGCTAGTACGCCGTTTTTACGCAGAGAATGGCAGTGGAGATCTTGGCTACATGCCTGATATGCTCGCATAGATATAAAGGTACTGGACGATGTCGCTGCGGATAACGCGCTACCGTCCTCCGTTAGGGAACAGGCGGCCTTTGCCGCCGCTAACTTATTGGTGAGCGACTATGTTGATGAATGATGAGTACCAATCCATCAATTGCGATGACTATGAAAGCCTGGAACTCGCCTGCCAGCATAACTACACTCTGAAGCTAGAATTACGCGATGGAGAAAAACTCGAAGGCAAAGCCAACGAACTGAAATTTACCAAGGGTATCGAGTACCTGATTATCGATCAGGCTGGCAATGCTCTCAGTTTACGTCTGGATCACATCCTCAGTTTCACTCATCCGAAAATCGGTACTGTTGTCGTCAGCCTCTCGGACTGACAACGACAGTAACTTCATGCCAACCGTGTGGCAGCCTATCGGCTGCCCTCATCATGGATGGCAGCAGCACGTTGGTGCATGTCATCATTGCGCCTTAAAGTTATGATTCTTATCCCAATGCAGCCGCCACGGTTGTTCCTTCTCTGGCACCCGCCCCTCTTCGCAGACAAATACGCCCAGCGCAGCGATAAGCTGCTCATCATAATAGATCAGGGGGATGCGTTCACGCAGCCAAGGGGGAACGTCCAACTCCTGCCACAGCTTTTTAATCGGCCGCGAATGGGCGCGCCCGACGATGCGGACGCTACCCTGTGCGCTAAAACGGACGCTGACCTGCTGTGCGGGCTGCGGGGAGCGCAGATGCACTTTCCCTTTGCCACTGATTAAGTGGCCTAACCCATCGGGCAACGTCAAGGGCGCGGTTCGTGACCAATTCAGACGAATGTCGCGTAGGTTCGCCATCAGCGGCAGTAAATATAACCGACCATGGAAGCGGCGAATTTGATAGGTTCCCAGTTGCAACCGGGGTACAGCGTCCACACGGCTGAGCGCTACTTCATCCCACAGGTGCTGCAATTGCTCACGCGAAGGCAGGGTGACACCATGGCATGCAATCCAACGGCGCAACAGGGCAAAACGACATGCCGGTGAACATCCCAGTAGCCCCTCGATCACCAGTGAGTTGTCTTCCGCCAACAAAGTGCGCAACTGGTCAGCCAACAGCTCGTCCAACAATTGTTCTTGTTCGGCACACAGGCTAGCGCTGCGGGCGACCGCCGATGTAAAGTGAGGCCAGCGCAGGTTCAGTAGCGGCAGCACCTGCAACCGCAGAAAATTGCGGTCAAAACGCGGATTTTGATTGCTGTCGTCGTCTATCCAGGATAACTGGTGCTGCTGTGCATAAGCCTCGAGCCGCAGGCGAGAACAGCCAAGCAGTGGCCGTAATAACACATGGTCAGCCAACCTGCCACACGCCGCCATCGCCGATAGCCCGGCTGGGCCGCTACCGCGTTTGAGCGCCAACAGAAAGGTTTCGCTTTGATCGTCAAGATGCTGGGCGGTAATCAGGATCTCGTCGGCTTTCAGCGTTGCGTTAAAGGCGGCATAACGTGCTGCGCGCGCCGCTGCTTCGATGCCACCCGCACGGGCATCCACTTGAACCCGTTGCACCGTCAGCGGCACCCGCCAGGCGGCGCATTGCCGCCCACAGTGATCCGCCCAGGTATCAGCAAACGCACTCAAGCCATGATGCACATGCACTGCTCGGAGCTGAAATTCTGGATGCTGCTGGCGCAACTGCGCCAGCAAGTGCAACAACACCGTGGAATCCAGCCCGCCGCTGAACGCCACCAGCAATTGCCGATGCTCACCCAGTTGGTGCGCGACCTGAGCCGCTAATTGATTGGTTTCCATTGATAAGATTTATCACTTCTACACCCAAAACGGTCAGTACTGAAGAACCGTTGGCTCCTGGGTTGGCTGATGCAAACCGGCAACGTGGAGAAGTCAAAACAGTTCGATACTTCACTCCCACTGAAGCCAGGATATCACCGTAAACATGCTGGCTGTGTATTCCTAGCCAATAATGGAAGCAGGACACACCTGACATAGTGCCAACATCCTTCCATGTCAAAACGCTTTGCCCTGCTCATCGTTGGCTAAGCGCCTACCCCAGTAGGCGTACATTGTTGCAGCCAGTTTGTACAAGGACAGCACGGAATAACCGGAGTTTACATGAACTACGTGAGCACTGCCCAGGGCCAAAATGGCAAATAAAATAGCCTAATGGGATAGGCCCTAAGTGCCTGTTGCAGATGTACCACGTACACCAGCAACAAGCTCAAGGGTGGCTTAGCGCAGCGCATCCGATCAAAACGCCGCCCTAGAATAAACTCAGCAGTAGCCGTAACTCATCAGACGCTGGTAGCGACGGCTCAGCAGTTCTTCGTTGCTCAGACCATCGAGATCTTTCAGGTCAACCAACAACTGTGCTTTCAACGCGGCAGCCATCGCCGGCACGTCGCGGTGAGCGGAACCTAGCGGTTCGGGGATCACCGAGTCGATTAGCTTCAGCTTTTTTAGACGCGCTGCAGTGATACCCATTGCTTCTGCGGCCAATGGTGCCTTGTCGGCGCTCTTCCACAGGATCGATGCGCAACCTTCCGGCGAGATCACCGAGTAGGTGCTGTATTGCAACATATTCACTTTATCGCCCACACCGATCGCCAGCGCGCCGCCGGAACCGCCTTCACCGATCACCGTGCAGATCACCGGTACATTCAAACGCGACATCTCACGCAGGTTGCGCGCGATAGCTTCAGACTGTCCGCGCTCCTCCGCCCCCACCCCCGGATAAGCGCCCGGTGTGTCGATAAAGGTAATGATCGGCAGCTTGAAGCGGGAAGCCATTTCCATCAGACGCAGCGCCTTACGGTAGCCTTCGGGTGCCGGCATGCCGAAATTACGGCGGATTTTCTCTTTGGTTTCGCGACCTTTCTGATGACCAATAATCATCACCGGGCGGCCATCCAGGCGCGCAATGCCACCAACGATCGCTTTATCATCAGCATAGGCGCGGTCGCCTGCCAACTCTTCGAAGTCGCTAAAGATGTGTTTGATATAATCCAGGGTATAAGGACGGCGCGGGTGGCGTGCCAGTTGGGCGATCTGCCAAGCACCAAGATTGGCAAAAATCTTACGCGTCAGTTCAACGCTCTTTTCACGCAGGCGTTGAACCTCTTCGTCCAGATTAATATCTAATTTTTCGTCTTGACGGCTGACGGCTGTCAGCGAGTCAATTTTCGCTTCCAGCTCTGCAATCGGCTGTTCAAAATCAAGAAAATTCAGACTCATAACATTCCTATTTTAGTCAAATTCCAGTTCCACCTGCTCATTGCCTAGCAAAGTCCGCAAATCTATCAACAAGCGGTCAGTGGGCGTCACGCGCCAGGTTGCGCCAAAACGCAGCCTGGCCTGAGCATCTTCCCGCTGATAGTAGAGGTGCACTGGGATCGTCCCCGATCGATGGGGTTCCAACGACTGGCGGAGACGGTTCAAAAGCTGGTCATCAATTTGCCTGTCCGTCAGCGAGATAGCAAGCCCACGCGCGTATTTTTCACGAGCTTCACTGATGTCCATTACCTCGCGAGCCATCATTTTAAGCCCGCCGCTAAAGTCATCAAAGCTAACCTGCCCAGTGGCGATCAGGATACGGTCTTTTTCCAGCAAATGCTGGTATTTTTCTAGCGCCTCGGTGAATAGCATTACCTCCAGACGGCCTGAGCGGTCATCCAACGTACAAATACCGATGCGGTTACCGCGCTTGGTGACCATCACTCGCGCGGCAACCACCAGACCAACAGCGGTAGTCATCTTGCCCCGATCCGTCGGATGCATGTCTTTCAAACGCTGACCACCGGCATAGCGTTCGATTTCCTTCAGATACTGGGTGATCGGGTGGCCGGTGAGGTATAGCCCCAGCGTCTCCCGCTCACCGTCCAGCACCACCTGCTCCTGCCAGCGGGGCACGTTGGCGTAGGATTGCTCCACTTGCTCTGGTGCTTCCGACAGCACACCAAACATGTCTACCTGGCCGATGGCTTCGGCTTTGGCATGCTGATCGGCTGCCTTCAACGCATCGCCTAATGAGTTCATCAGCGCAGCACGGTGCGGCCCCAAGCGATCGAACGCCCCAGACATGATCAACTTTTCCAGAATGCGACGGTTCAGCTTCTTAATGTCGGAACGTGCGCAAAGATCAAACAAATCTTTAAAGTAGCCCTGCTCACCACTGTTACGCGCTTCAATAATAGCCTCGATCGGCCCCTCACCCACACCTTTAATCGCGCCAATGCCATAGACGATTTCACCCTCACTGTTGACGTGGAAACGGTACTGCCCGCTGTTGATGTCCGGCGGCAGGATCTTCAGCCCCATACGCCAACATTCATCCACCAACCCCACCACCTTGTCGGTATTGTCCATATCGGCGGTCATTACCGCCGCCATAAACTCGGCCGGATAGTGTGCTTTCAGCCATAGCGTTTGGTAAGACACCAATGCGTAGGCGGCAGAGTGAGATTTATTGAAACCGTAACCGGCGAATTTCTCCACCAGATCGAAAATCTTGACCGATAGTTCACCGTCGATGCCACGTAATTTCGCACCATCTTCAAAACCACCACGCTGCTTGGCCATTTCGACCGGGTTCTTCTTACCCATCGCACGGCGCAGCATGTCCGCGCCACCCAGTGTATAACCAGCCAGTACCTGAGCTATCTGCATCACTTGTTCTTGATACAGAATGATACCGTAGGTCGGTTCCAACACTGGCTTGAGCGACTCATGCTGCCACTGGATATCCGGGTAGGAGATCTCTTCACGCCCGTGTTTACGGTCAATGAAGTTATCCACCATACCCGATTGCAGCGGACCAGGGCGGAACAGTGCCACCAATGCGATCATGTCTTCGAAACAGTCGGGTTTCAGGCGTTTAATCAGGTCTTTCATGCCGCGCGATTCAAGCTGGAACACCGCAGTGGTTTCCGAGCGCTGCAACATGTCAAAGCTTTTCTTATCATTCAGCGGGATGGCAGCGATGTCGATCGGCGGCTCACCGCTCTTGGCACGCCGTGCGTTGATCATCTCCAGCGCCCAGTCGATGATGCTCAAAGTACGCAGGCCAAGGAAGTCAAACTTCACCAGCCCGGCATATTCTACGTCGTTTTTGTCAAACTGGGTCACCGGGTGGTGGCCTTCGGCATCGCAGTAAAGCGGCGCAAAGTCGGTGATTTTGGTCGGTGCGATCACCACGCCGCCAGCGTGTTTGCCGGCGTTGCGCGTCACCCCTTCCAGCTTGCGCGCCATGTCGATCAGCGCTTTGACTTCTTCATCAGCTTCATAAATTTCAGGTAGTTGCGGTTCGGCGGCAAACGCCTTCTCCAGCGTCATGCCCGGATCAGGCGGCACCAATTTGGCAATGCGATCAACGAAGCCATACGGATGACCCAGCACGCGGCCCACATCGCGGATCACCGCTTTCGCCGCCATGGTGCCAAAAGTGATAATCTGCGATACTGCTTCACGGCCATACATCTCCGACACATGATCGATCACCAGATCGCGCTTTTCCATGCAAAAATCGACGTCAAAGTCTGGCATCGAAACGCGTTCCGGGTTGAGGAAACGTTCGAACAGTAGGTCAAATTCCAGCGGATCAAGGTCGGTGATTTTCAGCGCATAGGCCACCAGTGAACCAGCACCAGAACCACGTCCTGGCCCTACCGGGACGTGGTTGTCCTTCGACCACTGGATGAACTCCATGACGATCAAAAAGTAACCAGGAAATCCCATCTGGTTGATCACTTTCAACTCAACCTCCAGACGCTCGTCATATTCCGGGCGACGCTGGGCGCGCACTTCAGGATCGGGGAACAGGAACGTGAGGCGCTCTTCAAGCCCTTCCTTTGACTTGAGCACCAGAAAATCTTCGGTGGTCATATCGCCAGTCGGGAACTGCGGCAGAAAATATTCACCCAAGCGAATGGTCACGTTACAACGTTTGGCGATCTCGACACTGTTAAGCAGCGCTTCCGGGATATCGGCGAACAGCTCGCACATGTCGTCTTCACTGCGCATATATTGCTGTGGGCTGTAGTTGCGCGGGCGCTTGGGATCATCCAGCGTAAAGCCTTCGTGGATGGCTACACGAATTTCATGGGCATCGAAGTCGTCTTCTTCCAGAAAACGCACGTCATTGGTGGCCACCACCGGCAAACCACGCTCAGTGGCTAACGCTACAGCAGCGTGCAGATAGTTTTCTTCGTCTGGACGGCCGGTGCGGATCAGTTCCAGGTAGTAACAATCAGGGAAATACTGCTGGTAGAAATCCAGACACTGCTCAACCTGCGGCTGGTTGCCGCGCAGCAGGAATTTGCCGACGTCGCCGTGCCGCGCGCCTGACAGCAGCAGCAGCCCTTCACGGTGTTCGATCAGCCAGTCGCGATCGATAATCGGCCCAGCAGCACCGTAGCCACGCTGATAGGCGCGGGAAATCAGCAGTGTCAAATTCTGGTAGCCTGCGCTGTTGGTGGCCAATACCGTGAGCTGCGCCAACTCATCGCCCAGCACGTCGCTTTGCACATGGAGATCCGCGCCGATGATCGGTTTAATCCCCACCCCATGCGCACTACCGTAGAACTTCACCAGACCGCACAAGTTGGTAAAGTCGGTGATTGCCAAAGCAGGCATGGCTAAGGCAGCAGCTCTCTTCACCAAAGGCCCAATCTTGGCTAATCCATCAATCATCGAGTAGTCACTGTGAACACGCAAGTGAATGAAACGGGGTTCGGCCATATCCAGATACCTGAATGAAGTGGCTCGGCATACCGAGCCAAGGTTAACGCTTACGCATTGCAGCTTATAGCTCCAGCACCCTTCTCACCGGGGCAAAACTGCGGCGGTGGTGTTCGGTCGCTCCCAGCACAGCCAGTTGCTCCAGATGGAAGGCGGTCGGGTAGCCCTTATGCTGCGCGAAGCCGTAGCCAGGGAACACACGATCTAACTCAATCATTTCTCGATCGCGTGTGACCTTAGCAAGAATCGACGCCGCGCTGATTTCCGCCACGCGGCTGTCGCCCTTCACCACCGCCTGCGAGCGCATCGGTAACGTTGGGCAGCGGTTACCGTCGATCAGCACCATATCCGGTACAATAGGCAACCCAGCAACCGCCCTCTGCATCGCCAGCATAGTGGCGTGCAGAATATTCAACCGGTCAATCTCTTCCGGCTCAGCACGCCCCAGGCTCCAGGACAATGCCTTGGCGATAATTTCCTCATACAGTGCCAGGCGGCGCTTTTCACTGAGCTTTTTCGAGTCCGCCAAGCCGACGATCGGCTGCGCCGGATCGAGGATCACCGCAGCGGTCACCACGGCACCAACCAGCGGGCCACGACCCACCTCATCTACACCGGCAATCAGCAGTGCAGCGGGATAGATAAAAGGTTTAATCATGCTAACGCCCGTTCCAACACCGCCTGAGCGGCCTGTTCATCGGCACCACAGCGGATACTTTGGTGCAAGCTCAGGAAGGTCTGCTTCAGTTTTTCACTCTGCGAGCTGTCTTCCAGCAACGGCATCAACGCCGCTGCTAGCTTGTCCGGCACGCAATCATCTTGCAGTAGCTCGGTAACAATTTCTCGTCCCGCCAACAGGTTGGGTAGTGATACATAAGGAGTCTTCACCAGCCGTTGCGCCAGCCAAAAGGTAAACGACTTCATGCGGTAACCCACCACCATCGGACACTTGGCCAACATGCACTCCAGCGCAGCAGTGCCCGATGCCAACAACGCCGCGTTGCTGGCTATCATCGCTTCGCGCCCCTGCCCGTTCAGCAGATGTACAGTCAGCTCCGGAGCCACCTCGGCCTTGATGCGTTCGAACTGCTCGCGCCGCTTGGCATTGACCAACGGCACCACCACTTCCAAATCTGGATAATGGCTACGCAACCGTTGCGCGGTTTTCAGGAAATCAGCGCTCAGCATCTCAACTTCTGCGCTGCGGCTGCCGGGCAACAGCGCCAGACAACGCACCTGTGGGTCAATACCCAACGCAACACGCGCTGCCAATCGATCCGGCTGTAGTGGCATAGCATCCGCCATGGTGTGGCCGATAAACCGGCACGGAACGTTGAAACGGTCATAAAACGCTTTTTCGAAAGGGAGAAAGGCCAGCACCAAATCGGTGGCTTTGCCAATTTTGAAAACTCGCTTCTGACGCCAAGCCCAGACCGATGGGCTGACATAGTGGATAGTGCGAATGCCGCGCTGCTTAAGACGGCCTTCCAGCGTGATGTTGAAGTCCGGCGCATCGATGCCGACAAACACATCCGGCTTTAGGTCGCTGAAGCGGCGGGTCAAATCCTTGCGGAGCTTGAGTAGGCGTGGCAAACACTCCAGCACTTCCACCACACCCATTACCGCCAGTTCTTCCATTTCGTACCAGGCTTCACAGCCTTCGGCCTGCATCAGTGGGCCAGCGACGCCAACAAAACGCGCGTTGGGTACCCGTGCCTTGAGCGCGCGGATTAATCCGGTGCCGAGAATATCACCGGAGGTTTCTCCGACGACTAATCCAATGGTCAGTGGGCGCTTTGGCATAGGTCAGCGAATGATACCACGGGTTGAACGGGTGAAAAAATCGAGGAGTTGCTGTACCACTGGCTGCTCTTTAGCCAGAGCTTCGATTTCTGCCTTCGCTTGATCCAGCGTTTTCTCACGGCGATAAAGGATCTTGTAAGCGTTACGGATCGTCTGCATCTCATCCTTATCAAAACCTCGGCGTTTCAGGCCAATAGCGTTAACACCGATCGGCGTAGCATGGTTACCCTGGGCGATGACGAAAGGAGGCACATCCTGAGCAACGCCGGAGCATCCCCCCACCATCACATGCGCGCCAATAATGCAGAATTGATGGATCGCCGTCATACCGCCGATAATGGCATAGTCATCGACCTCCACATGCCCCGCCAACGTGGCGTTGTTAGCCAGCACACAGGCGTTACCGACCACACAATCATGTGCAATGTGCACGTTAACCATCAGCAGGTTGTCATTACCTACTTTAGTCAGGCCAGTTCCCTGCGCAGTACCGCGATGGATGGTGACGCTTTCGCGGATGCGATTGCGGTCACCCACTTCAACGCGCGTTGGCTCACCTGCGTATTTCAAATCTTGATTCACTTCACCAATGGAGGCGAACTGATAGATCTGGTTATCGCGGCCAATTTTGGTTATGCCGTTCACCACAACATGAGATTTCAGTACCGTGCCAATGCCGATTTCCACCTGAGAGCCGACATAGCAGAAGGCACCAATATATGCACCGGCACCAATAACAGCGCCTTCCTCGACTATCGCACTGGGGTGGATAAAGGCAGTTTCGTCAATCACGGATTAAGCCTCCCGGCTGCGGGCACACATCATGGTTGCTTCGCAGACAATTTTACCATCAACCATCGCCACGCCTTTAAAACGCGTCAAACCACGGCGGGTTTTCTCAAAGGTGACTTCCATGATCATCTGATCGCCAGGCACTACCGGACGCTTGAAGCGAGCTTCGTCAATACCGGCGAAATAGTACAGCTCGCCCGGCTCCAGTTTACCGACGCTTTTAAACGCCAAGATGCCGGTGGCTTGTGCCATGGCTTCCAAAATCAATACACCTGGGAAAATCGGTTTTCCAGGGAAATGTCCTTGGAAAAACGGCTCATTCACAGATACGTTCTTCACCGCACGGAGGAACTTGTGCTCCTCAAAATCGAGGACGCGATCAACCAGTAAGAACGGGTAACGGTGAGGAAGCAATTCCAAAATTTCTGCAATATCCAGAGTATGAGTGTCAGTAATCAAAATACTCTTCCTGTCTTTAAAACTGATGACATTAACAACACGGCCTGCGCTGACCCCAGAAGAGATCATCGTACAGGCCGCAAATTAGTAACTCTTTACACTTTTGGTCTCATGACCAACGCGCTTCGTTTAGTACTCAGCAGGGTGGGCGAGTAGGTGATTAGACCCTTCATCTGACAAACTGCATTTTTGTTAGCTGCCTTCGCTCACCTCAGTCACATAGCAGTCTATGCTCCAGGGGATTATGAGCCTTTTCTGAGGCTCCACCTGCGCTATTCAAACCGCTTTATGACTGATTTGTCGCTCAGTTACCGCCATAATGCAGCGTACCATTTATCAGGTATCGTCTTTTCCAACTTTTCGTTCGACAGCTTTCAAGCGCTTGCTAATCTCATCGATATTCATCACCAATGCAGCAGTTTTACGCCACACCTTGTTGGGTTGTAACGGAATGCCCGATGAGTATACCCCAGGTTCAGTGATAGGTCGCATGACCATTCCCATTCCGGTGACCACTACCTTATCAGCAATCGCCATGTGACCATTGAGCACGCTGGCACCGCCGATCTGGCAATAACGGCCGATTTTCAAGCTGCCTGCCATGATCACACCGCCAGCAACGGCAGTATTGTCGCCAATCACCACATTGTGTGCAATCTGGCATTGGTTGTCGATGATAACACCGTTCCCAATCAGGGTGTTATCCAACGCGCCTCGGTCAATGGTGGTGCAAGCGCCAATCTCTACACGATCACCAATAATCACCGTACCCAACTGCGGGATCTTGATCCAGTTACCGTGTTCGTTGGCATAGCCAAAGCCATCAGCACCGATCACTGTACCGGACTGGATCAAACAATGCTGGCCGATCTCGACCTCGTGATAAATAGTGACGTTAGCCCATAGACGCGTACCCGCGCCGATACGTGCACATTTGCCGATAAAGCAGCCTGGGCCGATGACCACGTGATCGCCAAGTACTGCACCTGGTTCGATCACCGTATTCGCCCCAATGGCGACATGCTGCCCCAGCGTTGCTGTAGGCGAAATCACCGCGCTTGGCGCGATTTCCTGTGCGGGAAGTGGGGTGGTATCCATCAACTGCGCCATGTACGCATAAGTTAGGTAAGGGTTTTTAACCACCAGCGCCGCAGAACGGCAGTGGGGTAAATCTGCCTCGGTGAGCACCACAGCGCTCGCCTGGCAGGAGGCCAGTTGCTCTTGATAGCGACTGTTTGACAAAAACGTGATTTGGCCAGCCTGTGCCGAATGCATTGAAGCAATGCCGATGATGACGAGTTCGCCATCACCGTGCAATTGTGCATTCAACTGCTGCGCTAAATCAGCCAGTCGAATTGAAAACATGTTGTTATTTAACCTGTTTCAGCACGTCAGCCGTGATGTCTTTAGAAGAACTTACGTAGGCAACGGCATTAGCGTCGATCACTACGTCATAGCCCTCTTTGCTGGCAACAGATTTCACCGCATCTTGAATACGGCTAAGGATTTTGTTACGTTCTTCCATCTGACGGCGGCGGTTATCCTGCTCGAAAGCCTGTGCTTTCCGAGAGAACTGCTCACGCTGCGTCATCACTTCTTTTTCCAACTTGCTGCGATCGCTGGCTTTCATAGTAGCACCATCCCGCTGTAGACGCTGCATTTTGGTCTGAAGGCTATGCTCCATGTTCTGGAGTTCGCCCGCACGGCCTTTAAACTCATTTTCCAGTTGTTTAGCCACGGTCTCACGTGCTGGCAACTGTTGGAAAATGCTGGAGACGTTAACGACAGCGATTTTATCTGCTGCCTGAACACCCGCTGAAGCAGCCATTGCTAAACCGAGGCCTGCGGCACACAACCACTTTTTCACTATAGACTCCTTACCATCTACCCATTTGTGTCATATGACACCGAAGTACACAATCTGCCAGACTTATCCTGCTAAACACAATGAGATGCAACTCTCCGCTCACGGATGCCTGGCATTTGCGATTCTTGAAATACTTATCATACTTCGCGTTGCCTGTGCGTTAGCCTTCCTCGCTCACCCCAGTCACTGACTGGTGTAAACGCCTGTGAATAATGAACCTCATTCCTGAGGTTCAGCCTGCGGCCCAGCACAAGCACTGTTTAAATCGGTTCCCGACCGATTTGTCACTGCGTTGCTGTCTCCTGCAACTCGAATTATTTAGGGTATAACTTCTTTTTTGGCCTGAGGCGAAACCCTTTACCAGGTTTTGCCAATGTTAAACTGGAACTGTTCAGACTTGTCGCCATCGTGTTTTTTTAGCGGTTTAGCATAGGAGAACACCAACGGCCCCAGCGGTGACATCCATTGCAACGCGACACCGAAAGAAGCACGAATATTGCTTACCTTGTTGTAATCAGGCACATCGTACTTGAGAGTATCAGCGGTATTCTGCCATTTGGTATCCCACACCGTACCCGTATCCAAGAACAGAGAGGTACGCACCGATTTGGCGTATTTCTCACTAATAAATGGTGTTGGGGTAATCAATTCCAGGCTGGCGACCGCCATGGCATTACCGCCTACGGCATCATCTGAATTACAAATCTTTGTCTTGTCGGCACAGCTATGCGAGTGGGAATTATAGTATACCGCCTTCGGGCCAATGGTGTTGGACTGGAAGCCGCGCAAGGTGCTCGAACCGCCGGCATAGAAATTCTCATAGAACGGTGTTTCCTTGCCGCCCAGACCATCGGCGTAACCCAGACGGCCACGCCCCAACAACACCCAGGTGTGATCATTGTTGATAGGCACGTACTGCACGCTATCCAAGGTTACTTTGTAGTATTTGTTATCCGAGCCAGGAATGGTGACCTTGCCGTTCAACGTGGTGCGGTTACCCGAAGTCGGGAAGTAGCCGCGATCTAGATCATTGTGAGTCCAGCCCAGATTTAAGGTAAAGTCGTCGGCTGAGTAGCTGGCGCGATCGACAGTGTTCGGCTCCATCCCCACTGACTTCAAGTAGCGCCACATGGCGATTTGAGGCTGCATGTTCGACAGACCGTTATGCACATAGCCCAAACCGCTACGCAACGAGTTGTTTTCGTTGATCGGGAAACCCAGGGTGCCATCAACCCCATAACTCTTATTGGTATAATCAGAAAGATCGGCGTTATCCGCTTTAAAGTTGTTGTAGAAAACCCGACCACCCAAGCTCACGCCATCCATAGTGAAGTACGGGTCAGTGACCGACAGTTCAGTGTAAGTCTGGTAATTGTTCTTAGATCCATTGATGCCGACGGAATAACCGGTACCCAGCCAATTGTCCTGCTGCATGCCCATTTTGAAGCTGACACCGCTTTCTGTGCCATAGCCAATGCCGAAGTTGAAACTACCGGTGTTACGTTCTTTCACTTTGTAGATGACGTCAACCTGATCGGTGCTACTCGGCACACGCTGGGTTTCCACATCAACCGTCTCGAAATAACCCAGACGATTCAGGCGCTCTTTACCCTGTTCGACCTGAACGTTGCCCAACCAAGCTCCTTCCATCTGACGCATTTCACGGCGCAATACGGAATCTTTACTGGTGTCGTTACCTTCAAACTTAATACGACGCACGTAGAAGCGGTTGCCCGCATCAACATTTACATGGAGTTTGACGGTTTTATCCTGGTCGTTAATTTCTGGCTGGGTGGCGACACGCGGGTAGGCGTAACCGTAACGGCCCAACATCGTCTTGATGTTGTCTTCCATGTTGGTCACTTTACCACCGTTATACAGTTCGCCCGGTTCAATTTTAGTTAACTGGGCAGCTTCCTGCGAATGCCCCGCCAAGTTGCCATTCACTACCACCTCAGACAGTTTGTACTGTTCGCCTTCAGTCATGTTGATGGTGATGTAGATGCCTTTTTTATCTGGCGTCAAACTAACTTGGGTAGAATCGATGTTGAAGCGCGCGTAACCGCGATCTAGATAGAAGCTGCGCAGATTTTCGAGATCGCCCGACAGTTTCTGTTTCTGATATTTGCGATCGCCGACCAAGTTCCACCACGGCACTTCGTCACGCAGTTGGAAACGTGAGATCAGTTCATCATTGGTGAAAGCATGGTTACCAACGATGTTGATTTGTTGGATCTTGGCAGAGACCCCTTCCGTGAAAACCAATTTCAGATCGACACGGTTGCGCGGCAGCGGTGTCACTACGGCTTTCACCGATGCACTGTATTTACCGACGCTGTAGTAGAAATCTTCCAACCCTTTTTCAATGCTGGAAATCGTGGTGCGGTCAAGGGCCTCGCCAACCCGAACGCCAGAGGCTTCCAGGTTCTGCTTGAGCATATCATCTTTTACCGACTTGTTGCCGGAGAAAGTAATGCTGGCGATGGTAGGACGTTCCTTAACTTGAACAATCAGCGTATTACCATCGCGTAGCACGCGAACGTCTTCGAAATTGCCGGTGGCAAACAAAGCACGGATGGTATTACCGATATCATCGTCAGTGATGATATCGCCTACGCGAACCGGCATGTTAAGCAACGCCGCACCGACAGCGACCCGTTGCAGCCCTTCGAAATGAATGTCCTTCACTACGAACCCGTCTGCACCGTATACGGTGGCGCTGCTAAACAGCAGCGACGCTATGAGCAACTTTTTCATCGCCATCGTTGTTATGCGTTCTTCCTAACCTATCCCCGCCCCTAAAGGCGAGAAAAATCATTGAAAAGTGCAAGACCCATCAGCAATACCAGCATGATCGAACCCATGCGGTAGCTGTAATCCTGTACTCGCTCAGAAACCGGCCTCCCCTTCAACTTTTCTATCGCTAGGAAGAGGAGATGCCCACCATCTAACACCGGTAAAGGGAACAGATTGATGATCCCTAGGTTGACACTAATTAACGCCAGGAACATCAGATAATACACCAATCCGCTCCCGGCTGACGCCCCTGCTCCCTGCGCAATTGAAATCGGGCCACTCAGGTTACTCAGCTTTACGTCACCGATTATCAATTTACCCAGCATGCTGACCGTAAGCCGCATCAGATACCAAGTTTTGTCACTGGCCTGATACAGCGCAGGGAGCCATCCATATTGATGAATCGTCTTATACTCTTCCGACAGAGGCAGCACTTTCGGAATGATGCCAGCAAACCCTACCGATTTGCCTTTTTCCATCGCTTTTGTATCTGGTATCAGCGTCAAAAACAAGGGGAGGCCGTTTCTTTCGATCTCCAAAGCCAGCGGCTTGCCTGGGCTATCGTGAATTCGCTTAACCAACGTTTGCCAACCATCCAGCCGTTGATCATCGATTTTGACGATCCTATCTCCTACGTGTAACCCTGCCTTTTGCGCCGCTGAATCCGGCTGCACTTCGGCAAGCACTGATTCTATCTGTGGGCCGCGTGGAATAATACCCAGCGCCACCACGGGATCCTGTTGATCTGGTTCAAAGTTCCACTGGCGCAGATCCAAAGTCTTGATCACCTGTTGCGAAGAACCGAACGGTGCCATACCCACCTCAGTTTGCCTGTCACCAATCTTCGCCACTAACGCCAGACGAACGGATTCCCAATCAGGCGTTTCGATACCATCAACCGACTTAAGTTCCATTCCGGGCGAAATTTCGGCCTTTGCGGCGATGGACTGCGGCGAGATTTCACCGACGACTGGACGGAAGGCAGGAACACCGATGATGAACACCAGCCAATAAGCCAGAATAGCAAATAAGAAGTTGGCGATGGGACCAGCGCTGACGATCGCTGCGCGCTGCCAGATGGGTTTATTGTTGAAAGCCTGATGGCGGCGTGCAGGCGCAACTGCCTCCACCCGCTCATCCAGCATCTTCACATAGCCACCCAACGGGATAAGAGCGATAACATACTCCGTACCCTGACGGTCAGTGCGGCACCACAGGGCACGGCCAAATCCGATACAGAAGCGTTCTACACGCACACCACATCGGCGGGCAACCCAAAAATGCCCGAACTCGTGGACGGTGACTAATACACCGAGCGCCACCAAAAACGCCAACAGGTTCCAGAGCATACTAAACATTATCCCTTCACTCCCCGCCATTGACGGATTAAAACACTAACAGCATCATGCAGGCAAATACAGGCACTGCTGCGGTCAGGCTGTCGATACGATCCAGTATACCGCCATGGCCCGGTATCAGACGCCCACTGTCTTTAATACCTGCTTCACGTTTGAACATGCTTTCGACCAGATCACCTAGTACCGAAGCTAACGCGGCGATCACCGAACAAACCAACAGGGTGACCGGCACTATATTCAGTGGTGCATAGCGGCCAAACAGCCATGCGATCAACGCTGAAGTCATCAGCCCACCAATCAGCCCTTCCCAAGTCTTGCCCGGCGAAACCTTCGGTGCCAGTTTATGCTTGCCGAACAGTTTACCGAACATGTAAGCACCGGAATCCACGCCCCATACCAGCAGCATCACATACAATAGCCACCAAGCACCGGTAAAATGGTTCTCTACATAGCCACACTGACGTAGCGCCAGCATACCCCAAAAGAAAGGTACGATGGTCAGCAGGCCGAAAAGCAGGCGCAGTGAACGCGAATGACGCCAGACTGCTGCCGACTGGGGATAAAACAGCACTAGCAGTAGTGCAGCCAGCCACCAGGCCAACGACAACCATAGCGAGCCGCCCATCAGCGGAAGGTCAACGGCACGGGAATATGTGGGAACGCTGAGCATCATCAGCGCCAACAGAAAGCCGCACATTATCGCCAACCAAATGCGTTGCGGGCGGGAAGTAAAACCGGCCAATTGACCCCATTCCCAAGCGGCTAACATGCACACCACCAGCGTTATCAAGGCAAAAATCAACGGCGGCAGCAAAAACAGAACTGCGATAACCAGCGGAATTAAAATCACAGCAGTTATGAGGCGATACTTCAGCAAATGTTCCCCCCGAGAGGCATAGGTGCCGATACGATAGGTGTTGTTCCCCCGAAGCGACGCTCACGTTGTGCAAATGCATTCAGCGCATCTTCAAAGACATGTTCATCAAAATCAGGCCAAAGAACATCGGTAAAGTAAAGCTCGGCATAAGCGATTTGCCACAGCAGGAAGTTACTGATGCGATGTTCACCGCCGGTGCGAATAACTAAATCTACCGGTGCCAAATCGCTCATACAGACACACTGGCTCAATAATTCTTCGCTGATCTGATCCGAGCGCAACATGCCGCCTTGTACCTGTTCAGCCAGTTTCTTTACTCCCTGAATGATATCCCAACGGCCGCCGTAATTGGCAGCAATGTTAAGCGTCAAGCCGTTGTTATTTTTCGTCAGTTGCTCAGAACGATGAATGCGCTCCTGCAGACGCTTGCTGAAACGGCTGATGTCACCGATCACTCGCAGCCTGACATTATGCTTATGCAGACTTATTAATTCACTATCCAAGGCATGAACAAACAGCTCCATCAACGCGGAAACTTCCTGTATCGAGCGGTTCCAGTTTTCGCTACTGAAAGCATAAAGCGTCAGCGCTTCTAAACGGTTGCTAGCGGCAAAACTCACTGCACGGCGTACCGATTTCACCCCTGCTTTATGACCGAAGACACGTAATTTGCCCTGACGTTTAGCCCAACGTCCGTTACCATCCATAATGATGGCAACGTGGCGTGCCCCTAAGTGGAACGGATTAGCCTCTTGTGGATTTGCGGACACCATAACTGGTACTTATTTCCTCAATAGAAATATATAGCTGCTTTTCTTTAAAATCATGTTTTTATTATAAAAAAATCCATGTGCCCGATACAGTTCTGTAATATCTCCCTGCGATACCCGAAATTTCTGAACCGCTATCGGCATCGGCAAATGCCAATCAGGACATATTCAATCGTATAACCGCTAACAACTGGTGCAAACTATAACAGCTCAGCAGGGTATGAACAAACAGACCCACTGCAGCATGTGCGAATCATCAATAAAATCGAGTAATACCTGTTATCAAACTCGCATTGACTTGACCACTTCACTGGCAACCGCACGCGCCTGACAATCTATTTTTAAGACCGCATCAATGCAGGACGGCTCCTGCAACGACAGGCGTTCTAGCACTTTGCAGTTAACCTTGGCGATGTCGGTAAAGCGGATCTGTTCGTGCAAGAACGCCGCCACGGCGATCTCGTTGGCGGCATTCAGCACAGTGGTTGCCGCTTGCCCGGTATCGAAAGCTTCGATCGCCAGATACAGACAGGGATAACGCTCGCGCTCCGGTTCAGTAAAAGTTAACGAACCAATACGGCAGAAATCCAGCGCTTCCACGCCGGAATTTACCCGCTGCGGATAAGCTATCGCATGGGCAATAGGGGTACGCATGTCTGGCGTACCCAACTGAGCCAGCACGCTGCCATCGGCGTAGCGCACCATCGAATGGATCACCGACTGCGGATGCAATATCACTTCCATTTGTTTGGCAGAGGCGTTGAACAACCAGCGTGCCTCAATATATTCCAGACCTTTATTCATCATGGTGGCGGAATCCACCGAGATTTTGCGCCCCATCGACCAGTTAGGGTGAGCGCAGGCTTGATCCGGCGTTATTGTGGCGAACTGATCTAGCGGCATAGTGCGGAACGGGCCACCAGAACCGGTAAGCACGATGCGCGAGACACCATGCTCGTCCAGTGATGCGTATCCCAACTGGCGCTGAATGCTCTCAGGCAAACTCTGAAAAATTGCATTATGCTCGCTGTCCAGTGGCAGTAGCTGTGCCTGACTCTTTTGCACCGCCTCCATAAATAGGCGACCACAGGTCACCAACGACTCTTTGTTCGCCAGCAACACCTGTTTGCCAGCTCGGATCGCTGCCAATGTCGGCAGTAGCCCGGCAGCACCGACGATCGCCGCTGTCACTTGATCGACATCCCCTAACGCCGCCAATTCACAGGCAGCCTGTTCACCTGCCAGCACCTCGGTGGCTAGGCCATTTTCCGCCAGAATAACGCGTAGCTCGCGCGCAGCACTTTCATCCGCCATCGCCGCATAAGCTGGGCGGAACGCCATACACTGCTGCGCCATCACCGCCACATTACGGCCAGCTACCAACGCTTTAATTGCAAAACGCTCAGGATTTTCCTTGACCACAGCCAGGGTGCTGATCCCTACCGATCCGGTCGAGCCAAGAATAGTCAGTTGCTTCATGAATCCACTCTGAATAACTGTCTGTTGAGACCGAAGGTGTTTCAGTGTGTAACCTTAGCCACCACTTGTTAATGATCTTTCAGTACTAGGAAACGGGATCTACATGACAAAAAACAAAGCGCCGCCCAAGCGACGCTTTGTTTCTACGCTATATTGATTAGAAATCCAATAGCTCTTTTTCTTTGTCTGCCAACGCGGCATCAAGCAGCTTGATATAGGCATCGGTCATTTTCTGAATTTCATCCTGAGAACGGCGATCAGCATCTTCACTGATTTCTTTGTCTTTCAGCAAGGCTTTCACTTTGTCGTTAGCATCACGACGTACGTTACGTACCGCCACGCGCCCCTGCTCGGCTTCAGCGCGCACCACTTTGATCAGATCCCTACGGCGCTCTTCAGTCAAAGGAGGAAGCGGAACGCGAATCACGCTACCCGCTGAGTTTGGGTTCAGACCCAAGTCGGAAGACATGATAGCCTTTTCAACTGCCGAACCCAAAGAACGGTCAAACAGGTTGATCGCCAAGGTGCGAGAATCTTCAACGGTAACGCTGGCCAACTGACGCAGTGGGGTAGCTGCACCATAGTATTCCACCATGATGCCATCCAGGATGCTTGGAGAAGCACGGCCAGTACGAACTTTACTGATTTGGTTTTTGAATGCTTCTACGCTTTTTTCCATGCGTATATCTGCATCTTTTCTGATTTCATTAATCACGTTTCTAACCCTAGGAAGCTGGTTACTGGGCAGGCGATACATCAATATCGCCCGTGAATTCTACTCAAGCGACGCGGATAACAACTCGGCATTTATCTGCGCCCGCGAATGGGTAATAAGAGCCTATCCCATTAGGCTATATTTTTGCCCTTTTGGCCCTGGGCAGTGCTCACCCTCCTCACGTACGCCATGTACGCTGCGGTTGTGGCGCGCTGTCGGTGTCCAAACTGGCTACAACAATGTACGCCTACTAGGATAGGCTTTTAGCCGACTTATTTGCAGATCAAGGTACCTTCATTTTCACCCATCACCACACGGCGCAGCGCACCGGGCTTGTTCATGTTAAATACGCGGATCGGCAGGCTGTGATCGCGCGCCAGCGTAAAGGCCGCCAAATCCATCACTTTCAGTTCGCGCTCCAGCACGTCCTGATAGGTTAATTGCTCATACAACGTCGCATCCGAGTTTTTAACCGGATCAGCGGAGTATACACCATCCACTTTGGTGGCTTTCAACACCACGTCTGCTTCGATCTCGATGCCACGTAGGCAAGCGGCGGAATCGGTGGTGAAAAACGGGTTGCCCGTACCGGCAGAGAAGATCACCACGCGGTTATTGCGCAGCAGGCTGATCGCCTCCGCCCAACTGTAGTTGTCGCACACGCCGTTCAGCGGAATTGCCGACATCAGGCGGGCGTTCACATAAGCACGGTGTAGTGCATCACGCATAGCCAAACCGTTCATCACGGTAGCCAACATTCCCATGTGATCGCCCACTACGCGGTTCATACCAGCCTGTGCCAAACCTGCGCCACGGAACAGGTTGCCACCGCCAATCACTACACCGACCTGAATTCCCAGTTCGACCAACTCTTTAACTTCCTGAGCCATGCGATCCAAAACGCTAGCGTCGATACCAAAACCTTCGGCACCTTGCAGGGCTTCACCACTCAGTTTGAGCAAGATACGTTGATATACGGGTTTTGCATTGGTTGCCATGGTGTTCTTCCTAAGAGGCAATAGGTAAGGCGATAAAACACGCCGGAGCTGAGTACTACGCTATCGGGCTTGTCACCGGTGAATACTTGGCTAGATGATAGAGAACCGCCAGACGGCGGTTCCATTAACAAACATTATGACTGTTTGCTCATTGCTGCCACTTCAGCAGCAAAGTCAGTTTCAGCTTTTTCGATACCTTCGCCCACTTCGAAACGGATGAAGTGAGTAACATCAGCATGATGCTCTTTCAGTACCTGGCCAACGGTCTTGCTCGGATCGATAACGAAAGGCTGACCAGTCAGAGAAACTTCGCCAGTGAATTTCTTCATACGGCCTTCAACCATTTTCTCTGCAATTTCTTTCGGCTTGCCAGACTGCATGGCGATGTCCAACTGAACCTGATACTCTTTTTCTACCACGTCAGCAGAGACATCTTCAGGCTTGACGAACTCAGGTTTGCTTGCCGCAACATGCATGGCAATTTGCTTAACCAGTTCTTCATCAGCGCCTTTAGCGGCGATCAGAACACCGATGCGCGCGCCGTGCAGATAACTCCCCAGCACGTCGCCTTCCAAGGAAGCAACGCGACGAATGTTGATGTTCTCACCGATTTTTGCCACCAGCGCAACGCGTTCTTCTTCGAACTGTGCTTTTAGCACGTCAACATCAGTGATTTTGCCTGCCATAGCAGCATCCAGCACTTTGTCAGCGAACGCTTGGAAACCAGCATCTTTAGCGACAAAGTCAGTCTGGCAGTTAACTTCCAGAATGATGCCATAGTTGCCCTCGATCTTGGTTTTGATCACGCCGTCAGCAGCAACGTTACCTGCTTTTTTCGCCGCTTTGATCGCACCAGATTTACGCATATTTTCGATCGCCAGCTCGATGTCACCATTGGCTTCGACCAACGCTTTCTTACAATCCATCATGCCAGCGCTGGTACGCTCGCGTAGTTCTTTTACCAGAGCAGCGGTAATATCAGCCATTTCTTTTTCCTCGGTTATCTCGCACAGAGACAGGTCTCATTCAGATAAGCAAAGGGGGGCCTCTAAAGGCCCCCCTAACCAACATATGTCAATAACTGGTTAATAAGGGCTCAGTGGTGATGAGCTTGCCTTATTATTCAGCTTCTACGAAGCTTTCTTCCGCCTGAACGGCCAGATCTTGAGAACGACCTTCACGGACCGCAGTAGCAACAGCAGTCAGGTATAGGTTAACTGCACGGATTGCATCGTCATTACCTGGGATAATGAAGTCAACGCCGTCTGGATCAGAGTTGGTATCAACGATGGAGAATACCGGGATACCCAGGTTGTTGGCTTCTTTAATCGCAATGTGTTCGTGATCGGCATCGATTACGAACAAAGCGTCAGGCAGCCCACCCATATCCTTGATACCACCCAGAGAATTTTCCAGCTTGACCAGTTCGCGAGTACGCATCAGCGCCTCTTTCTTGGTCAGCTTGTCGAAGGTGCCGTCTTGAGACTGGATTTCCAGATCCTTCAAACGCTTGATCGACTGACGAACCGTCTTCCAGTTAGTCAGCATACCGCCCAACCAGCGATGGTTGACGAAGTACTGGTCGCAGTTGTGCGCAGCTTCTTTTACCGCTTCGCTTGCTGCGCGCTTGGTACCAACGAACAGGATCTTGCCTTTACGAGAAGCGATCTTGGTCAGTTCAGCCAGAGCGGCGTTGAACATGGGTACAGTCTGCTCAAGGTTGATGATGTGAACCTTGTTACGCGCACCGAAGATGAAAGGCTTCATTTTCGGGTTCCAGTAACGGGTCTGGTGACCGAAGTGAACACCCGCCTTGAGCATATCGCGCATGGAAACAGTTGCCATGATTAAACCTCTATAGAGTTAGTTGGGGTTATGCCTCCACGTATCCCATAACGCCGACTTTGGGGTGACGGGTCACCGCAAAGCACCCCGGCGGATGTGCCGATACGTGTGTGTTATTTACACAATGAGAGTGCAGTTAAAGTATTTTCGGCCATTTTCGCCATCGTCACGAGGACACAGAACAGCGGATCTGCCGGCGCGCTTTATACCACAAACTCACTTTAGACACCAACTTTTGTTGCATTTGGCCGATAGCCGGGAAATGAAATTTGGCAGCCCCCAGCCGGGCTGATACCATAAGCCACAGCTTCTTATTTTTTGTCGACGACAACGACACCTGCGGACGAATTTCATGGCAATTTCAATCAAAACACCTGATGACATCCAAAAAATGCGCGTGGCCGGCCATCTGGCTGCCGAAGTGCTGGAGATCATCGAGCCGCATGTCAAACCTGGCGTGACCACCGGCGAGCTGGATCGTATTTGTCACGCGCACATCACCCACGAGCAGCAAGCCATCTCCGCCTGCCTCGGCTACCACGGCTTCCCGAAATCCGTATGTATCTCGGTGAATGAAGTGGTGTGCCATGGCATTCCAAGCGATGACAAAATGCTGAAAGATGGCGATATCGTCAATATCGATGTGACGGTGATTAAAGACGGCTTCCACGGCGATACTTCAAAAATGTTCATCGTCGGCAAACCGACCATCCTGGGTGAGCGCCTGTGTCGTATCACTCAGGAAAGCCTGTATCTGGCGCTGAAAATGGTGAAGCCAGGCATCCGCCTACGCACCTTGGGCAAAGAGATCCAAAAATTTGTCGAAGCCGAAAAGTTCTCCGTAGTACGCGAATACTGCGGCCACGGCATCGGCGAGGGATTCCACGAAGAGCCGCAGGTGCTGCACTATGATGCCGACGACGCTGGCGTAGTACTGCAAGCAGGCATGGCATTCACCATTGAGCCAATGGTCAACGCTGGTGATTACCGCATCCGCATCATGAAAGACGGCTGGACGGTAAAGACCAAGGATCGCAGCTTGTCGGCACAGTATGAGCATACTATTGTGGTCACGGATAACGGCTGTGAGATAATGACATGGCGCAAGGATGACACCATCCCCAAGATCATTACGCACGAGGTGTAAGCGTTGTAGCTCACCACCGCAATGCATATATCTTAGGCCGGCTTTCGTCGGCCTTTTAATTGATGAGCAGCATATAATGCTTGAAAATTTTCGTCAGCAGGATACCCCACTCATCGTGCTGGAGCAGCCTGAAGATCCCAACGCCTATAGCGATGAAGAACTTAATTGCCCCGCATTGAAGCAGCATCTGGAGCAGTTCCAGCAATGGTTGGCGGCGGCGTTCAACGCTGGCTCCAGTGTCGAGAGCCTGATAGCGGCGCGCAGCGACTTTATCGATCGACTGCTGTGCCGCCTGTGGACTTTCTACGGCTTTGAAGGGATACCAGAAAGCGCGCTGGTAGCAGTCGGTGGCTATGGCCGCAGCGAGCTGCACCCGCTATCAGATATCGACGTGTTGGTGCTCAGCCAGCATAGGCTGAACCAACAGCAATCACAGCAGATTGGCGAATTCATCACCCTGCTATGGGATCTCAAGTTGGAGGTGGGTCACAGCGTGCGCACGCTGGAAGAGTGTTTGTTGGAAGGGCTGGCGGATCTGACCGTGGCCACCAACCTGATTGAATCGCGGATGATCTGCGGCGATGTCACGCTGTTCCTACAGATGCAAAAACACATCTTCAGCGACGGCTTCTGGCCCTCGCCCCAATTTTTCCACGCCAAGTTAAACGAGCAGCAGGAACGCCATCAACGCTAT
The DNA here is from genome assembly GCF_000821185.2 of Serratia symbiotica. Classification (NCBI taxonomy): domain Bacteria; kingdom Pseudomonadati; phylum Pseudomonadota; class Gammaproteobacteria; order Enterobacterales; family Yersiniaceae; genus Serratia; species Serratia symbiotica. Next base: position 2,338,011 of record NZ_CP050855.1, read on the forward strand.
CATGGCACCAGCTACAACCTGGAACCGGATATCAAGAGCAGCCCAGGTGGCCTACGCGATATCCACAGCCTACTGTGGGTAGCACGCCGCCACTTCGGCGCTACCTCGCTAGATGAAATGGTCAGCTTCGGCTTTCTCACTCAAGCGGAACGCGATGAGCTGAACGCGTGCCAAAGCTTCCTATGGCGCATTCGGTTCACACTGCACCTGGTGCTGCCACGCTACGACAACCGGTTGCTGTTCGATCACCAACTTAACGTTGCGCGCTTGTTGCGTTACGAAGGCAAAGGCAACGAACCGGTCGAACGCATGATGAAAGATTTCTACCGCATCACCCGGTGCATCAGCGAGCTGAATCACATGCTGTTGCAACTGTTTGACGAAGCAATACTGGCACTGGACACCACCGAGAGACCACGCCAACTGAATGACGATTTCCAACTGCGCGGCGATCTGATCGACCTGCGTGACGAAACGCTATTCATCCGCCAGCCAGAAGCCATCATACACATGTTCTACCTGATGGCATGCAACCGCGAAATCACAGGCATTTATTCCACCACCGTGCGCCAACTGCGCCATGCGCGTCGTCACCTGGAAAAGCCGCTGTGCACCATCCCGGCAGCACGCGATCTGTTTATGGCTATTCTGCGTCACCCTGGTGCAGTCGCGCGCGCGCTGGTGCCGATGCACCGCCACAGTGTGCTGTCAGCTTATATGCCACAATGGGGCAAAATCGTCGGCCAGATGCAGTTCGATCTATTCCATGCTTACACTGTCGACGAACACAGCATCCGCGTGCTGCAAAAGCTGGAGAGCTTTGCCGATCCGCAGACGCGCACGCACCACCCGTTGTGCGTAGCGCTGTATCCACGTCTGGCTAACCCGGAACTGCTGCTATTAGCAGCGCTATTCCACGATATCGCCAAAGGCCGTAGCGGTGATCACTCGATCCTCGGCGCACAGGACGCGCTGGCGTTCTCCGAGCAGCACGGCCTCAATTCTCGCGAGGCGCAACTGGTGGCCTGGCTGGTGCGCTACCACCTGCTGATGTCGGTCACCGCCCAGCGCCGCGACATTCATGATCCAACGGTGATCCAGCAGTTCAGCACCGAAGTGCGGAACGAAGCGCGTTTGCGCTATCTGGTGTGCCTGACAGTAGCGGACATCTGCGCCACCAACGAAACCCTATGGAATAGCTGGAAGCAGAGCCTACTGCACGAGCTGTACTTCGCCACCGAAAAACAGCTACGCCATGGCATGCAGCATAGTCCGGATCTGCGCGAGCGTGTGCGCTACCACCGTTTGCAAGCGTTAGCGTTGTTGCGCAGGGATAATATCGACGAAGAGGCGCTGCACCGCATCTGGAACCGTTGCCGCGCCGATTATTTCCTGCGCCATTCACCGAGCCAGTTGGCTTGGCACGCTCGCCACCTGCTGTCACACAACTTACCCCATCCATTGGTGCTGGTCAGCAGCCAGACGACACGCGGCGGCACCGAGATATTTATCTGGTGCCCGGATCGCGCTTACCTGTTCGCCACAGTGGCCGATGAGATGGATCGGCGCAACCTGAGCGTGCACGATGCACAGATCGTCACCAACCGTGATGGCATGGCGATGGATACCTTTATCGTGCTGGAGCCGGACGGCAGCCCGCTGGCGCAAGATCGCCACGCGGCGATCCGTCACGCGCTATTGCAGGCCATCACCCAGCAGGAATACCAACCACCACAGGGGCGACAACCCTCACGTAAACTGCGCCATTTCAGCGTGCCGACCAAGGTCAGCTTCCTGTCGGCCCACACTGACCACCGCAGCTATCTGGAACTGAGCGCACTCGACCAGCCGGGCCTGCTAGCACAAGTGGGTGAAGTGTTCGCCGATCTCGGCCTATCGCTACACAGCGCACGTATTTCCACTATCGGCGAACGGGTCGAAGATTTATTTATTCTGGCTGACAGCGATCGACGCGCCCTCGATCAGGGAACACGCAGAAAGTTGGAACAACGGTTGACAGCAGCCCTCAATCCAAACGATAAAATGTGATATATCCTAAATAATTGAAATTGTATCAAGGTAGCCAGGGCGTAAGTCCCCAAGAGTTGACTCAAGGTCAGTGACTGGGGAGAGCTAATACAGACACAGCTTCAAGTATGACCGGGCAAGTGACTTTTTTACCGACAACATCAGGACAGAGAACAGCATGCAGCAATTACAAAACGTTATTGAAAGCGCCTTTGAACGCCGTGCAGAGATGACCCCAGCGAACGTAGATACCGTAACGCGCGAAGCGGTAAACCAGGTGATCGGCCTGTTGGACAACGGTACCCTGCGCGTTGCCGAGAAGAGAGACGGTCAGTGGGTTACACATCAATGGCTGAAAAAGGCTGTGCTACTCTCTTTCCGCATCAACGACAACAAGGTGATGGAGGGCGCAGAAACTCGCTATTACGACAAAGTGCCGATGAAGTTCGCTGGCTATGACGAAGCACGCTTCCAGAAAGAGGGGTTCCGCGTAGTGCCACCAGCCAGCGTGCGCCAAGGGGCATTTATTGCCCGTAACACCGTACTGATGCCATCTTACGTTAACATCGGTGCCTACGTTGACGAAGGTACCATGGTCGATACCTGGGCCACCGTCGGTTCATGTGCGCAGATCGGCAAGAACGTTCATCTGTCCGGCGGCGTCGGCATCGGTGGTGTACTGGAACCGCTACAGGCCAACCCAACCATCATTGAAGATAACTGCTTCATCGGTGCACGTTCCGAAGTGGTTGAAGGCATGGTGGTGGAAGAAGGCTCGGTGATTTCCATGGGCGTTTACCTCGGCCAAAGCACCCGCATCTATGACCGCGAAACCGGTAAAGTGCACTACGGCCGCGTACCGGCCGGTTCGGTAGTGGTGTCTGGTAACCTGCCGTCGAAAGATGGCTCTTACAGCCTATACTGTGCGGTGATCGTCAAGAAAGTTGACGCCAAGACACGCGGTAAAGTCGGCATTAACGAACTATTGCGCACCATCGACTAAAATCGATAATAGTGGGTGATAAACCCACTATTTTTTTGTCTGCTTTTCGTTGGCAATCACAGTCTCATGGCATGCTTTGCGCCACAATCGCAGTGGTGATCACCTAACAGAGGGCGCAATATGTACGATAACTTGAAAAGCTTGGGAATCAATCAACCGGAGGATATCGCACGCTATAGCCTGCGCCAGGAGGCCAATAACGACATTCTCAAGATTTATTTCCACAAAGATAAAGGCGAGTTCTTTGCCAAAAGCGTGAAGTTCAAATATCCGCGCCAGCGAAAAACTGTGGTGGCAGATAACGCCGGGCTAGGTTACAAGGAAATACACGAAATCAATCCAAACCTACGTTACGTGATCGACGAACTGGATCAACTGTGCCAACGCGATCAAATAGAAATGGAACTGAAACGTAAAATCCTCGATGACCTGCATCATCTGAAAGGCGTGGTGTCACACAAGATTGCCGAAATCGAATCTGATCTGGAAAAACTGACTCGTGGTAAATAACCTTGAGCCGGTTCACCCAGCTCACAAGCTTTTACTTTTTTACTCTATTAATTTCAAATGATTGAAAAATGGATAAATACCCCTACTCCAACAGCCGACCCCATTGCTCGACCCACGGGCAGGAAACCACTTCCGGTTCTGGCTGTTCTGTTGCGTCGATTTCCAACATTTCACCTACGCGGGTCGCCCCATGTTCCTGTAACAGTGCGTCGAACGCGCGCCCGGCCCCGCAGAAATTATCGTAGCTGCTGTCGCCCAACGCAATCAGCCCGTAGCGCAGCTCCGGCTGATAGCCTAACTGGTCGCGGATAGTATGGAACAGCGGTGCAATGCTGTCCGGTAGATCGCCTTGCCCGGTAGTAGAGGTGATTACCAACACATAATACTGGCGGTATAGCTGCCAGGCATCCAACATGCCCTCTTCGAACACTTTGACCTCATGACCTTGCGCATTGAGGATATTTTCTGCCTCTTCCGCCACCAGCAGCGAATTGCCGTAGACAGTTCCCACGAAGATGCCAACCTGAGCCATCACCCCTACTCCCTTCCTACTTTTAAAAATTGTCAGCTATCCTGACTGTTAGCCGCCCTAAACTCAACCCCAGCAAACTCAGGAAATACATCTACCCTGAATACATGGCCTCTGCCCGTTGACTAAAATCAGCCACCTGGCTACTTATGGCTCTTTATTCAACATGTTGTCCAGGCTTTGCACCACCAACAGCAGCGGCAGGCAATTGGGTTCTCTGCCCTTCAACGCCAGTTCTAAATACGGTGTGACAGCGAATTGCGTGGGCAACGGCGCATAGGCTTCCAGCAAAGCATACATACGCGGCAGAAACACCCACTGTAGCCACTCTTCGGCCTGCATGCGGTCAACACAGAAAGGTTCGGTGCTGGCAAATGCCTCAGGCTCCGGAGGAGCGGCCTGCCATAAGGCCAAATCACGCATTGACTGTTCAATCGCCTGCAAATTGTCGCGAACCTGATTATGTATACTCATCTGTATTCTCGATCTATTTTAATTATAGGACTCAGCCATAGGGCTAACAGCAAAGCGTAGCATCTTATAGCCTAAATACGGCCTGGGCCAACGTCCACAGTGATAGGCATTTGGCATTTGGCATTTGGCATTTGGCATTTGGCATTTGGCATTTGGCATTTGGCATTTGGCATTTGGCATTTGGCATTTGGCATTTGGCATTTGGCATTTGGCATTTGGCATTTGGCATTTGACTGCACAGATACGTAAAGTTTGAAGCGAGGCATAAAAGTTGGGGGCACCGCGTTACCAGTGCCCCCGGTTCGTTTTATAGCTATCCCGCTACACAGTGTGCTCCCTGCTCAATCCCTGAAAACTTTTCCTGTGGCTCATCCTGGCCGAGTGATCCTTGCGTTTTCCTTGTAGTGGCACACTGAATTTGGCCACCTGAACAGAGGTGATATGCTCACCTCAGGACATTACAGGTGCTTCAATGAAAAAAAGAAATTTCAGTGCAGAGTTCAAACGCGAATCCGCTCAACTGGTCGTTGACCAGAACTACACCGTGGCAGATGCAGCCAGTGCTATGGATGTCGGCCTTTCCACAATGACGCGATGGGTGAAGCAGTTGCGTGATGAGCGGCAGGGAAAAATACCTAAAGCCTCTCCCATTACTCCTGAACAAATTGAAATACGTGAGCTGAGGAAAAAAATACAACGTATTGAAATGGAAAACGAAATATTAAAAAAGGCTACCGCGCTCTTGATGTCAGACTCCCTGAACAGTTCTCGATAATCGGGAAACTCAGAGCGCATTATCCGGTGGTCACACTCTGCCACGTGTTCGGGGTTCATCGCAGCAGCTACAAATACTGGAAAAACCGTCCTGAAAAACCAGATGGCAGACGAGCTGTATTACGCAGCCAGGTACTGGAACTGCATAGCGTCAGCCATGGCTCTGCTGGCGCAAGGAGTATCGCAACTATGGCAACCATGAAGGGCTTCAGGATGGGACGATGGCTCGCCGGCAGGCTCATGAAAGAGCTGGGGCTGGTCAGTTGTCAACAGCCCACTCATCGGTATAAATGCGGTGGCCTTGAACACATCGCTATCCCGAATCACCTTGAGCGGCAGTTCGCAGTGACAGAGCCTAATCAGGTGTGGTGTGGCGATGTGACCTATATCTGGACAGGCAGGCGCTGGGCCTACCTCGCCGTTGTTCTCGACCTGTTCGCGAGAAAACCGGTGGGCTGGGCAATGTCGTTCTCACCGGACAGCAGGCTGACCATCAAAGCGCTGGAGATGGCGTGGGAGGCCCGGGGAAAACCAGCCGGAGTGATGTTCCACAGCGATCAGGGCAGCCATTACACAAGCAGACAGTTCCGGCAGTCACTGTGGAGGTATCGGATCAGACAGAGTATGAGTCGGCGTGGAAACTGCTGGGATAATAGCCCAATGGAGCGCTTCTTCAGGAGTCTGAAGAACGAATGGGTACCGGTGACGGGTTACATAAACTTCAGCGATGCAGCCCACGCAATAACGGACTATATCGTTGGGTATTACAGCGCGCTCAGGCCGCATGAATATAACGGTGGGTTACCACCAAACGAATCGGAAAACCGATACTGGAAAAACTCTAACGCGGTGGCCAGTTTTAGTTGACCACTACAAGTGCGAAGCATTGCTCAACAACTGAGCTGACGAATAGTTTGTGTTGGTAAAAGTTTAGAGGCAGCGGTAAGGTTGAATGCAGGAGTACCAGAGCATCACCCCTAACGAAATGCTATTCTGCTAGCGCATGGACTACTACTGCCCCGTACTGGGTGAAAAAGGAGTAACCTTGATTACACACATCAGCCCGCTTGGTTCTATGGATTTGTTGTCGCAGTTGGAAGTAAACATGCTGAAGCGTACCGCCAGCAGCAACCTGTACCGCTTGTTCCGCAACTGTTCGCTGGCCGTATTGAATTCCGGTAGCCAGACTGACAACAGTAAACAGCTCCTGTCCCGCTATGAAACCTTTGATATCAATGTACTAAGCCGAGAACGTGGAGTAAAACTGGAACTGGTCAACCCGCCAGAAGAAGCCTTTGTCGATGGCCGTATTATCCGCTCACTACAGGCTAACCTATTCGCCGTGCTGCGCGACATCCTGTTCGTATACGGTCAAATCGCCAGCGTTGGGCATTCTCAGCACCTGAATCTGGAAAACCCGGCTCATATCACCAACTTGGTATTCTCCATTCTGCGCAATGCACACACGCTGCATCTGGATGAAGATCCCAATATGGTGGTGTGTTGGGGCGGCCACTCGATCAACGAGAATGAATACCTCTACGCACGTAAGGTCGGCAGCCAACTGGGTTTGCGCGAGTTGAATATCTGTACCGGCTGCGGGCCGGGCGCTATGGAAGCACCGATGAAAGGTGCGGCGGTGGGGCATGCGCAACAGCGCTACCGTAACAGCCGCTTTATCGGCATAACCGAACCTTCGATCATTGCGGCCGAGCCACCTAACCCGTTGGTCAACGAACTGGTGATCATGCCAGATATCGAAAAACGCCTGGAAGCCTTCGTGCGTATCGCCCACGGCATCATCATCTTCCCAGGCGGTGTCGGCACGGCCGAAGAGCTACTATATCTGCTGGGGATACTGATAAACCCTGAGAACAACGAGCAGGTGTTGCCGCTAATCCTTACCGGGCCGAAAGAGAGCGCCGACTACTTCCGCGTGTTGGATGCATTCATCATGAACACCTTGGGAGACGAAGCACGCCAGCACTACAGCATCATCATTGATGACCCGGTAGAAGTAGCGCGGCAAATGAAGGAAGCCATGCCATTGGTGAAGGAAAACCGCCGCAACACTGGCGATGCTTACAGCTTTAACTGGTCGATCCGCATTGCACCGGATTTGCAGTTACCCTTCGAGCCGACCCATGAAAACATGGCGCACCTTAACCTGTCTCAGAACCAACCCGTTGAACAGTTGACCGCCGCGCTGCGCCGCGCATTCTCTGGCATCGTAGCTGGCAACGTAAAGGAAAAGGGCATCCAGGCCATTGAACAGTTTGGGCCTTACAAACTGCACGGCGAACCACAGGTGATGAAATACATGGACAGCCTGTTGCAAAGTTTTATCACCCAGCAGCGCATGAAACTACCGGACAGTGCCTATGTGCCCTGCTATGAAATCATGGCCTGACCCGCGATTTTTTGACTTTGTTACCTTTGCCACGCTATGCATTGCAAATTGCAGTTAAAAAACCTGTGTAGAGCTAACACCAAAGGCATCAAGCTCCTGGAAATGGGGCGAATAAGACAACGCTATAGCCTGAAAGACGATGAGACATGCTTATACACCTATTGATTGTTGACGCTCTTAACCTGATTCGCCGCATTCACGCCGTACAGGGTTCCCCCTGTATCCACGCCTGCCGATTCGCTCTGCAACAGCTTATTGAGCACAGCCAGCCAACGCACGCGGTAGCCGTGTTCGATGAAGACGACCGCAGTACAAGCTGGCGGCACCAAATCCTACCCAATTACAAGGCCGGGCGCTCACCGATGCCGGAAAACCTGCGACAGGAAATGCCGCAACTGCAACAGGCGTTCGCCAAGCTAGGCGTTGCCAGTTGGCATTCTCCAGGCAACGAAGCGGACGATTTAGCGGCTACACTGACGGCAAAAATCGCCAGTGGCGGCCATCAGGTCACGATTATCTCCACCGATAAAGGCTATTGCCAGTTGCTGGCTCCGAGCGTGCAGATCCGTGATTATTTTCAGAAGCGATGGCTGGACATGCCGTTTGTGCAACAAGAATTTGGTGTGACGCCGCAGCAACTACCGGACTATTGGGGGTTGGCGGGGATCAGCAGCAGCAAGATCCCCGGCGTGGCTGGCATTGGACCGAAAACAGCGGTGTCGCTGTTGCAGCAGATGGGAAGTCTGGACGAATTGTATCGACAGTTACAGCAGGTGCCGGAGAAATGGCGCAGCAAGCTCCAGCAACACCGCGAACTGGCTTATATCAGCAAACGAGTAGCAACATTGAGCACCGACCTGACACTAGACGGTAACTTGCAGCAACTACGTTTGCCGATACATTGAGGGCGTTACCCCATAATCAATCGCGCTCGTCGCGGCGGCCGGGAACAACCGACCATATGCGGCGCACATGCACAGTGATCTCTTCACGATCGTGGTAAAGCTGCTTGGCATACACCTGTGCGTTGATGCCCTCCGCCGCCAATGTTTCACGCAGATTTTGCATATTCTGCGACACGGCTTCGTAACGTTTTTTCATCGGCAATTTTAGGTTGAAAATCACCTCACGGCACCAACCCTTCACCAGCCATTGGATCATCAAATTGGTCACCTTGGCTGGCTTCTCCACCATATCGCATACCAGCCAATAAATTTTGCTGCTGGTCGGTTCGAATTTAAAACCGTCAACGCGGTGATGAGTGACCTGACCCGTTTCCATCAGGCTTGCTGCCATCGGGCCGTTATCCACCGAATGCACCAGCATGCTGCGCTTCACCAACTGATAGCTCCAGCCACCTGGGCTAGCACCCAGATCAACCGCATGCATGCCGCTGGCCAGACGTTCTTCCCACTCATCGGCGGGAATGAAGACGTGGAACGCCTCTTCCAACTTCAGCGTAGAGCGGCTTGGTGCATCGGCTGGGAAGCGCAGGCGCGGAATGCCCATATAAAAAGGCGAGTTATTGTGACTGAAAGAGTAGCCGACATAGCAGCAACCTGGGGCGATAAAAAACACATGCACCACCGGACGCGTCGCGTTTTCACGCGCCATCAGCACTTTCTGCTCACGCATGGCGATGCGCAGCGGCACCGTCAACTTGCGGCAGAACTTCATCAGTTCTTTACTTTCGTTAGTGTCAGGCACTTCTACCCGTAGTTCACCACCGCGATCGATCACGCCGATCAGCATGCCAACAATCGGCGACACCCGATCTTCCGGCGGCAAATCACGTAGCAGTTCTCCCACCACCACCATTTGGCGGGCGAAAATCAGCTCGCGTAACGGGATTTCCCGCGCCAAACGATCGGCATCATCCGGCTGATAGCATTCGAACAACACATAGCCACTGTTCTCTTTTAGCCGGGCGAAGCCGAAAATCTCTAACCGAGCCGCCTTATTGGTCATTTCAGCGGCACACTCTTTCTCGAAGCCGGGGCGGCAATACAACACGATCTTATTCATGGCATCCAGCCTCTGTTCTCAGGCGCAAAGCGCCAACCAACATCAATACCCAGCCAATCAAGAAGCACACGCCGCCAACCGGCGTGATGTAGACACAAATCTTTAGGTGTAACAGCGCCAAACAGTACAGGCTGCCGCTGAACAAAACAGTGCCGAGCGCCAACAACGCCCCACACCAGTAAAACCACAGGCTCACACGGGATTGCATCACTACCGCCAACGCCAGAATGGTCAGCGTGTGGAAGCCCTGATATTCCAGAGCTGTGCGAACCCAAGCCATTTCATTAGGGCCGATCGTACCACCCAATACATGTGCGCCGAGAGCGCCCAGCGCGACAAACACCAAGCCGCTGATAGCGGCAAAAACCAGCATGGAACGACTGCTCATCGTCATTTACCCTATAAAGAAAATCGGACGGCTGTATGTAGCACTAACCGACCTTGTTATTCGTAGCAAAAGTGGAATTTCTCCTGCTCACTGGCTGCCATCGCCAAGATCCATCGACGAAAGGCGGCTATTTTACCCAGTTCTGCCTGGCTGTCATGACAGACCAGATAAAAAGCATTTTTACTGACCAACACATCATTGAATGGACACACCAAACGCCCAGCCTCAATCTCGATTTGCGCCATCACGTTATTCACTAGCGCCACCCCCTACCCATGCACCGCATCCTGTATCACCATGGCACTATGACTGAAGATCGGCCCCTGCTGCATATTGATGTGCTGCAACTCCAACTGGCGGGTATAGACCAACCAGTCGCAGCGTGAAGTACCGTGTAGCAAGGTATGATAAACCAAATTGCCTGCCTCTTTTAGCGGATGGTCGCCACTCAGCAGACTCGGTGAACATACCAACAGCAGATATTCCGCATACAGACATTCAGCACGTAGCCCCGGCCAGTTACTACGGCCTTAGAAAATCGCCACATCGACAGCATCTGCCAGCTTGTCTGCTTCACTATCCACCGCCTGAATGCGCACATCGATGCCCGGGTAAGCAGAGTTAAAGCAGAAAAGACGCGGTACCAACCACTGAATAGCAAAACTGGGAGGCAGGCTGACGGCCAGTGTCCCTCGCCTGCAACTTGCGTATAGCTTCATTGATCGAAGAGAAGGCTTCCTTGATGTCAAGGTATTAGCTCTGCCCTTCCTCCGTCAGCAGCAACAAGCGGTTACGCCGCCGGAACAGCTTCAGGCCAAGAAAATCCTCCAGCGACTTTATCTGGTGGCTCCCTGCGGCTTAAGTCACAAACAGCGCTTCTGGCATCTTGGTAAAACTCAGATGGCGAGCAGCCGCATTGAACACACGCAACGCATTAAGGGAGGGGTAAACGCTTTGGCATTAAATTAATTAGATACTTTCATGTAACAATGAGTTGAATAATGCGGTGTCGTAAATCGGTAAGCCCTGTGTAGGATGCCATGGGTTGAACCTAACAAACCACTACCATTATTTTTTATTCGATTCATTATACTTTTCCGTTGAGGATACGCTAGCAAATACCTACAGTGATGGTACTACCTAAGCTGGAACAAAAAGAGATTCGATGTTGAGGACATCAATGAACTTTTGGCTTGTGGTTATGATGTTGTGTTTGCCTCATGTCCGGTAATCTGGTCAGGGTAGCTCATTTACTGTTTTTCATTTCCTGTATATTTATTCTGTCCTTCCGCAGTGATTTTATGCAGAATCGCTTGATTTTCTGGGCTTTTTTTCTGAAATTTACGGGTCACTTTTATCCCTTTTCTTTCGGCTCAATAGGGTTGATCCGTTGCTCAACGTCATGGAGGGATCGCTGCCCCATGCCAGTGTGGTGTTCGCCTTTGGTTTTGATAACTTGTTTCCACTGGCAAAATAGGACAGGATCAGGCACTGACTCAAACCAATGATAATCAGGGTATGACACCTTTTAACCCCAGCATATTTCGTCAGCAGTTTCCCGCCCTCACGCAGGGCGGAATTTATCTGGACAGCGCCGCCACCGCGTTAAAACCGCTGGCGGTGATCGAAGCCACGAAGCAATGTTACTGTGACGATACCGCCACCGTGCACCGCAGCCAGCACCGTGCAGCACAAGATCTGACCGCTCGTTTTGAGCAGGCACGTAGCCTGGTGGCAGCGTTGATCAACGCACCTTCTGCCGACGATATCATCTGGACACGCGGCACCACCGAGGCGATCAACCTGGTAGCACAAAGCTACGCCCGGCCGCGCTTGCTACCGGGTGACGAAATTTTGGTGAGTGAAGCTGAGCACCACGCCAACCTGATCCCCTGGCTGATGGTGGCGGAACAAACGGGTGCTCAGGTTGTCAAGCTACCGATCGGTACCAATCGTCTGCCCGAGCTGGCGCGCCTGCCCTCCTTGCTTAACGACAAAACCCGCCTGTTGGCACTGGGGCAAATGTCCAACGTCACCGGTGGCTGCCCGGATCTGGCGCAAGCCATCACTCTGGCGCATAGTGCAGGCGCGCGAGTGATGATCGACGGTGCCCAAGGCATCGTGCATTGCCCAGCCGACGTTCAGCAGCTTGATATCGATTTCTACGCCTTCTCAGGCCACAAACTATATGGCCCGACTGGCATCGGCGCACTGTATGGTAAAAGCGAACTGCTGGCGCAGATGCCGCCTTGGCAAGGTGGCGGCAAAATGCTGACCCAGGCATCCTTTGGCGGCTTCACGCCTCAAAAACCGCCGCATTGCTTTGAAGCGGGTACACCGAATATTGCCGGCGTACTGGGGCTGGCCGCCGCGCTGAACTGGCTGGACGATCAGGATTGGTCGGCGGCGGAACGCTACAGCCGCGCTTTGGCTGACCAAGCTGAGCAACGGCTGGCGCAATTGCCGGGCTTTCGCAGTTTCCGCTGTTCTGGCTCCAGCCTGCTGGCGTTTGATATTGCGGGCATCCATCACAGCGACATTGTTACGCTGTTGGCTGCACATGGCATCGCACTGCGCAACGGCCAACACTGCGCCCAGCCGATGATGGCGGCGTTAGGCGTCAGCGGCACTTTGCGCGCTTCCTTTGCGCCCTATAATTCTCCGCAGGATGTCGATGCACTGGTGTCCGCATTGATCAACACTATCGACCTGTTGGCCAACTAAATTGACCACCAGAGACGCTATGCTCGCTCCCCATCCCTTTGGTCGTGAGATTACTACCACAGCGTTGATCGAGACCTTCAGCACGCTAAACCAATGGGAGGACCGCTATCGCCAGTTGATCATGCTGGCGAAACGGCTACCGCCACTGCCGGAAGCGCTACGGAAAACGGAAATGGCGTTGAGCGGATGTGAGAACCGGGTCTGGCTGGGACATCAGCGGTTGTCCGATGGCACGCTGCATTTTTATGGTGACAGCGAAGGCCGCATCGTGCGCGGTCTGCTGGCAGTATTGCTAACCGCCGTTGAGGGCAAAACGCCGCAACAACTCGCCGTACTGGAACCACTGGCGTTGTTTGATCACCTGGCTTTATGCCATCAGCTTAGCGCCACCCGCGCCAGCGGGTTAGCGGCGTTGGCTGCTGGGGTGCAGGCGATCGCTGCCCGCTACCTCTGACGCGCCACTTTTGCCAGCATTTTTTTCAGCACGTGGGACACAGCCACAAAACCAAAAGTGGCGGTAACCATAGTCGCAGCGCCAAACCCCGCGCTGCAATCCATTCTTTTTGGCCCATCGGCTGTGCTACGCGATGCGCATACCGAACCGTCTGGCTGTGGGTAGACCAAGGGTTCGCTGGAGAATACGCAGTCGATACCCAACTTACCCTTGCCATTTTTCACCACGTTGAAATCATGCTTCAGCCGCGCGCGCAGCTTGGCTGCTAGCGGGTCTTGGATGGTTTTCGCCAGATCGGCCACTTCTATCTTGGTCGGGTCAATTTGCCCGCCGGCACCACCAGTGGTCACTACCGGGATCGAGTAGCGACGGCAATAAGACAGCAGCGCTGCCTTGGGACGCACGCTATCGATGGCATCGATCACATAGCTGAAATTGTGATCCAATAACTCAGCGACATTGTCTGGGGTAATAAAATCGTCGATACAGGTTACCTGGCATTCTGGGTTGATTGCCAGAATACGCTCCGCCATCACTTCAGTTTTCGACTGGCCGACATGCTGACGCAATGCATGGATCTGACGGTTGGTATTGGTGACACAGACATCATCCATGTCGATCAAGGTAATAGCACCGATGCCAGTGCGCGCCAGCGCCTCAGCCACCCAGGAACCCACGCCACCAATGCCAATCACGCAGATGTGTGCCTGCGCAAACAACGCCAACGCCGAATGGCCATACAGCCGTGCCGTGCCGCCAAAACGTTGTAAATAGGCTGCTGAATACGTTGTACTCATAACGATTTAATTACCTTTATAGTGCAAGCGGACAGTCCGCCCCTTGTCGTTCAATACGCGCTTAGCGGTTAAGCAGTGACACCACCGCTGTGCGGGTTGGCACTGAAAGCTGCGCGCCGCTAGTGCCGCTCAACACCCAAACGCGGCCATAGTGGTTATAGTAACCGGCCGAGTGACCAGCCGCCGGCCCGATGCCCTGATACAGGTCAAAATGCTGCCCCTTGATGGCACCACCGACATCGAGTGCAACCATCAGGCGCATCTCATATTTTCCCGTGAATTGACCTTTATTGTCCAGCAGCGGTACTTCAGCCAGCAATGTGGTGCCAGCCGGGATCAGCGAGCGATCAGACGCCACCGAAGCTTTAGCGATCAATGGCACTGCGCTGGCACCTTTCACCGATGCGAAAGCTTCTGGACGGAAAAATACGAAAGAGGGATTCTGCTCAAGCAGTTCGCGCAATTCCGCCGCGCTATGGCTAGCGGCCCACTGATGGATCGCCTGCAACGACATATCCGCCTGAGCCACTGCACCGCGATCGATCAGTACCTTGCCAATGCTACGGTAGGCATGGCCATTTTTGCCCCCATAGCCGAAGAAGACCAGTGGCTGACCATTGCCATAATCCACATAGCCGCTACCCTGAACTTCCATCATAAAGTTATCTATCAGCGAGTTGGTGTAAGCGATGATGTAGCGATCGTCCAGTGCACCGGAATAGATGCTTGCACGGTTAGGCAAAGGTTTTTTGCCTTTCGGCGGCATGCGGTAGAGCGGGTAGCGGAACGCCCCCTGTTGGGTGTAGCGCGCCTGCAACACTGGTGTATAATAGCCAGTAAACTGCACGTTGCCATAGTTATCGACACCTTTCATCTGGTCAGCGCTGAGTCCATACTGGTTCAATTGACCTGTATCAGCACCCGCTGATAGCCAATTTTGCACCGCCTGGTAAGTCGTATTGTGGCGCTCAAAGAGCGCAGGGGCGGCATACTTGATCTCCAGCAACTGATTCAAGTAATCCTGAGCGTTGACCAGCACGCCCTTGGCGTTAGGCTGATTGACTCGTTCCATCGCCTGATCTAAACGACCATCCTTATATTGCTGCCCACGATCAGTCGGCTTAGACGAACATCCCACCAGCACCCCCACTAACCCACCCAGCAGATATTTATTCCAACGCCCTTTCATCGCACACTCTCATACTGAATGATATATCGGCTGAACGATAACAAACGCCTATCGATAAAGGAATCGCTGCAAATAAAAAAACCAGATAGCGGGATGATGATGAAAAAGAATGCAATTTGCGGTTAAATTCAGCATAAAAACGATTTTCTACCAATAAATTGCAAAAAGGGTTTGCAACAAAATGCACGGAGAGTATAGTGCGCATCCATCGGACGCGGGGTGGAGCAGCCTGGTAGCTCGTCGGGCTCATAACCCGAAGGTCGTCGGTTCAAATCCGGCCCCCGCAACCAACCGATACTGCGCCAGCAGTATCCGTATAGGTCGGGTTCGATAACACAGTATCAAGACGGACGCGGGGTGGAGCAGCCTGGTAGCTCGTCGGGCTCATAACCCGAAGGTCGTCGGTTCAAATCCGGCCCCCGCAACCAATCTTGATAACAACAGCAAAACACCCTCCAGGGTGTTTTTTAGCATTAGAGACCGGTTAAAACCGGCCCCATCCGCAGACAACACCGCCATTATCTACTTGCCAATGCACCGCCGTTAGCAAAGTACGCCTTGATCCCCGCCAGAACAGACTCCGCCACCTGCTGCTGGAAATGATGGGTGCGCAACCTGCGCTCTTCTTCTAGGTTGCTAATAAACGCTGTTTCAACCAGAATCGAAGGTATATCCGGAGCCTTTAACACCGCAAAGCCCGCCTGCTCGACACGATTTTTATGCAACCGATTAATTTTTCCCATCCGGTTCAGCACTTCATTGCCGAATTTCAGGCTGTCATTAATGGTCGCCGTCTGCACCAGATCGAACAAGGTATGATCGAGATAACGGTCACCGCTTTTACTGACGCCGCCGATTTGGTCTGAGGCGTTTTGGGTCTGTGCCAAGAACTTGGCCGCCGAGCTGGTGGCACCTTTGGTCGATAGTGCGAATACCGATGAACCGCGTGCTGCCCGGCTGGTAAAGGCATCGGCGTGAATGGAAACGAACAAATCAGCACGCTGTTTACGCGCCTTGGCGACACGTACCTTGAGCGGAATAAACACATCGTCATTACGCGTCATAAACACTTTCATCGCAGGTTCACGTTTGATCAACGCGCTCAACTTGCGGGCAATTTGCAACACGATGTCCTTCTCGCGCGTCTTGAGCATGCCAATCGCGCCGGGATCCTCACCACCATGGCCAGGATCTAACATGATGATAATCGGCCGATCGCGCCCCGCATTGCCAGCCTGCGCCGCCTCTACTGGCAACGTGCGATCCAGAACGCCTTGGTTGTAATCTTCCAGTAACGCCAATAACGGATCATACTCCGTGCCACTACCGCCCTTGGTGGGATAGAGATCCAGCACCAACCGGTGGCGATACTCTGGCACCGGTGCCAGCGAGAATATGTGTGGGCTGACGCTGTGCTTAAGTTCCAGCACTAGCCGCACAGTGTGTTGATCAAACTGGCCAACGCGCACCTGCTTGAGGTAAGGATCGTCGGCGTGAACCTGGCTAGCGATGCCCTTCAGCACACTGTTGAGATGCACACCAACGATATCCACCACCACACGGTCAGGATTGGTCAGCACAAACTGTTGGTATTTCAGCGCGACGTTAGATTCGAGCGTGATGCGAGTATAGGTGGAAGAAGGCCATACACGCACGGCGATGACATGTGATGCTGCTGCGAAGCCTGCGTGACTCACACTCAGCAACCAACTGGCAGCAGCCCCTTGTAATAAACGGCGGCGCCCCAGATTGTGATTTAAGTTTGGCATGTGGCTCCGACAGTGATAACTGATTAAAGTAGATGAAAAAAACACCAGTCAAACGGAAGTGCCGAAAACTTTAACCAATCATGCCAACCCTGTCACCAGAAAATCTTTTTATAGTTTTCAATTTATTACCATTCAGTGCGGTTAACACAGAAATTAAGATAATTTCTCGCTTGCTATCCACACAAAAAAGAATAAAAATACAAAAATAACGTATAAATATGCATATGAGGGTTTGCCGTGAAGGAACGTAGTACAGAGCTGGTTCAAGGATTTCGTCACTCAGTTCCCTATATTAACGCCCATCGGGGCAAGACATTTGTCGTCATGCTTGATGGGGAAGCTATCAAGCATGAGAATTTTCCCAGCATCGTCAACGATATCGGCCTGCTGCATAGCTTGGGTATTCGTCTGGTGGTAGTTTATGGTGCAAGGCCACAGATCGACAACAATCTGGCGCTGCATCATTATCAACCTATTTATCACAAGCATACTCGGGTCACTGATGCCCTTACACTTGAGTGGGTTAAACAGGCTGCCGGCTTACTGCAACTGGACATCACCGCCCAGCTATCAATGAGCCTCAATAATACCCCGCTACAGGGTGCGCACATCAACGTAGTCAGCGGCAACTTTATCATCGCCCAACCTCTCGGCATCGATGACGGCGTGGATTATTGCCATAGCGGGCGTATCCGCCGTATTGATGAAAAGGCTATCCACCACGAACTTGCCAACAACGCCATCGTGTTGATCGGCCCAGTGGCCGTGTCGGTGACTGGCGAAAGCTTTAACCTAAGCTCGGAAGAAGTTGCCACTCAGTTGGCGATCAAGCTGAAGGCGGAGAAAATGATCGGTTTCTGTTCCTCACAGGGTGTGACCGATCCACAAGGCAACGTCATTTCTGAACTCTCCCCTAACGACACGCAAAAATGCATTGAGCAGCGGGAAGAGCGCGGTGACTATCATTCCAGTACTGTGCGTTTCCTGCGCGGCGCAGTAAAAGCCTGCCGCAGCGGGGTGCGCCGCAGCCACTTAATCAGCTATCAGGAGGATGGCGCGTTGGTACAGGAGCTGTTCTCGCGCGATGGCATCGGCAGCCAAATCGTTATGGAGAGTGCCGAACAGGTGCGCCGTGCAACTATCGACGATATCGGAGGCATCCTGGAGTTGATCCGCCCGCTGGAGCAGCAGGGCATTCTAGTACGCCGTTCACGTGAGCAACTGGAGATGGAAATCGACAAGTTCACCATTATCGAACGCGATAATCTGACCATTGCCTGCGCTGCGCTGTACCCGTTTCCAGAAGAGACAATCGGCGAAATGGCTTGCCTAGCAGTACATCCAGACTACCGTAGTTCTTCGCGCGGCGAAATTCTGCTGCAACGGGTGGAAAGCCAGGCGCGACAAATGGGCCTGCAAAAACTGTTCGTACTGACCACCCGCAGCATCCATTGGTTCCAAGAGCGCGGCTTTACTCCGGCTGAAGTCGAGGTACTTCCGATACAAAAAAAGTCGCTATACAACTACCAGCGACGCGCCAAAATTCTGCTGGCGGAGCTGTAACCCCTGCTGTGCTCTTCTGCCGTCTATTCCTCACTCCGCAAGCGTTCAGCCAAACCGCTGCGACGCTGGGTTGGCGTGCAAATCGCCTTCATCAACACCCCATCGGCGGCGTATAGCGAAAGCCGAGTACGTGCACGAGTGATGGCGGTATAGACCAACTCACGGGTCAGCAACGGCAGGAAATGGGTCGGCAACACCAACAGCGTATGATCAAACTCAGAACCCTGGGATTTATGCACAGTCATCGCGTAGGCAGTTTCATGCGCGGGCAAACGGCTTGGCTGCACCGATTTGACGCTACCGTCCGGCAGAAGGAAATGCACGCGCAACTCACCGCGCCCATCCCGCAAGGCAATACCGATATCACCGTTATACAACCCCAACGCACTGTCATTACGCCCGATCATCACTGGTCGCCCAAGATACCAGCGCCCCAGTGAGCGGTGGATCAACCCGGCATGCTGCAACCCGGACTCGATACGCTGGTTCAACCCGGCAACGCCGAATGGCCCTACACGCAGCGCGCACAACACTTGAAAACAGCCGAATGCTGCCAGCACCGTCGCGGCATCGGCCCCAGCACTCACCTGTTTCAGGTAATCGCGGTATCCCGCCACACACACCGCCAACAGCGCCTGGTATTCTTCAGTGGTCGCCAGCGAATAACCCGCAACATCGCTGAAACCACCGTCAATCACTGACCGCGCCCGTGCAACATCACCAACATTGACTGCCTGCGCCAATTGGCCGATGCCAGATTTGGCGTCAAAGCGATAGCTCTTGCGCAGTAAACATAGGCTGTCGCGCACCGCTGCTTCTGCCCGCGCTTGCTGCCCCCGCAATAGGCAGCCGGTCAAACGGCTTAGCTCTGCGGCACGCGCCTCGCTGTACCCCTGTTCGGCAAAACGACAAATATCACCCAACACCGCCCCCGCTTCTACCGAGGCCAATTGATCACGGTCACCGAGGAAAATCACCCGCGCCCGTTCCGGCAAAGCGGCAATCAAACGCGCCATCATCGGCAAATCGACCATTGACGCCTCATCCACCACCAGCACATCCAGATGCAGCGGATTACCGCGATGATAGCGCATGCGTTGGCTGTTGGGTTGCACACCCAACAGCCGATGCAGCGTTGCAGCTTCAGTCGGGAATAACGCCTGCTGCGTCGGCGTTAACGCCAGCTTACGGCTGGCGCTGCCAAGCGACTCAGTCAACCGCGCTGCCGCTTTGCCCGTCGGTGCCGCCAATTGAATACGTAGCCGCGCGCGCTCATCGAGCTGCACCAGTGCCGCCAGTAATTTGGCCACGGTGGCAGTTTTACCGGTACCTGGCCCACCGGAAATCACCGCAATTCGCCGGGTCACGGCCACCGCAGCGGCAATTTTCTGCCAGTCCGGTTCATCGGTAGCCGCACCAAACAACCGATCGAGAATAGCGCGCAACTGAGCTTCATCTACTACCTGATGTTCGCGGTCGCTGCTGATAAATACCGCCACCTCACCTTCGCTCTGCCACATGCGCTGTAAGTACAGGCGTTGACCCTGCAACACCAGCGGCGTAGCACCGCTGCCATCACCAACTGCGGCGCAGGCCATCAGACGCTGCCGCCAGCGGGCGATATCCGGTTGCCCGGCGGCCAACCAGACGGCCTGTGCCAGTTCTGGCTGCCGCCCTGCAAACAATTGCCCCATCTGTAGCTGATCCAACATCAAGCAAACATGACCGGCCCCTGCCTCTGCGCTCAGGCAGGCCGCCGCCAGCAGAATATCGGGTTCATCTTTGGCCGCTACCACACCAGCGAACTGCACATCCAGTGGCCTCAGCACACCAAGCGCCACCGCCTGATCCAGCAGCGCAATCATCATTCATCCTCCCCCGCAGCAGCGTCACCACTGAACAACAAATCCATGCCTTCCACCAATTGTTGTTCCGGGCGGCAGGCAAAAATGCCATTGCCCGGATGCAGCGCATCAACACCGCGTAAGAATAGGTAAATGACCCCGCCAAAATGGCGCTGGTAGTCGTAGTCCGCCAGCCGATGGCGCAGATAGCGATGCAACGCCAGGGTATAGAGCTGATATTGCAGGTCATAGCGATGTTCCGCCATCGCACGTTCCATCGCTGGCCGGGTATAAGCGCTGCTGTCCTCGCCCAGCCAGTTGGATTTGTAGTCCAGCAAATAGTATTTGTCCTGCCAGCAGAACACCAAATCGATAAAGCCTTTGAGCATGCCTTGAACCTGCTGGAAATCCAGCACCGGACAGCGAGCAGACAGCGGATCGTGGCGTTTTACCAGTTCATCAAGCTCGTGTGCCTGTAACACCCGGTTAATCGGCAGATAGAACTGCAACTCGGCCTGCTTGTGCTGCGGTGCCAACGCTGCCAAGGTCACCCCGCTGTCATTCAGCGGGGTAGTGAGCAGCACCTGCACCCATGCCAGCAAAATAGGCTGCCAGTGATCGGCAAAACCCTGCTGTTGCAACTGTTTCAACAGCCACTGTTCGTCCAGCGGCTGAGTAAAGTCCAGTGTCTCGAACACACTGTGCAGAAAGGTGCCGGGTGCCGCACCACGCGGGAAGGTATGGGCCGTGAGTGCTGGCTCTCCTTTTTCCGCTTGCTCCCCAGCAGCATCGATATCCAACTGTGGCAACAAATCCTGCATCAGATTCCCACCGTGCTGCCGCAGGCCGGTATAGCTGGTAACCCGCCAGAAATCTTGGATCTGGCGGGTGAAATCTTTTGCTGCCAGCTTTGTCGAGATGGCTGCTTGCGGTTGCCAAGGCTGCTCGTTTAGCGTCTCGACCCGCGAAAGCACAACACCGCTGCCAGCCAACTGCTGCAAACATTCATGCAAGTAAGCCGCATCACCCGCTTGCCCAGCCTGCACCAAATAGCCCAATGCGCTACGATGCACATCTGTGCCACCCTGCTTCTTGCGTGCGCCCTGGATCAACGGCGCAATGCCGATGCTGCTGTGATATACCGAGCGAGTCAACGCCACGTACAGCAAGCGCAGATCTTCCGCCAAGCGTTCTTCTTCCGCCCAAGCCAGGCTATCTTCATTAACGTTGAGATCCAACAGCGCCTGGAAGCTGTGGCGATCGTGATACAGTGCCTGCTGCTGCTGGCGGAAATTGCCGACAAATGGCAGCCATACGAGATCGAACTCCAGCCCTTTGGATTTGTGGATAGTGATCACCTGCACCAGATGACGATCGCTCTCCAGCCTCAATTGCTGGTTATCGGACTGGCGGTTAGGCTGTGCGATTTGCTGTGCCAGCCAGCGAACCAACGCATGCTCGCTGTCAAGCTGCGCAGCGGCTTCCTGCAACAGTTCACCCAAGTGCAGCACGTCAGTCAGACGCCGTTCACCACCAGGGCTAGCCAGCAGGTTTTCCGCCAGATAGCGTGTTTTCATCACTTCGCTCAGCATCGGCAATACACCGCGATGCCGCCAGAGCGTGCGGTATTTATCGAACTCGTCCACCAATGCATCCCAGGCGAGTTCGTCGCTGCTCAAGCCAGCCAACGTTGGCGCATCCAGCCCCATCAGCCCGGTTGCCATAGCACTACGCAACGTGCGTTCCTGCTCCGGCACCAGCACCGCCTGCAACAGCCACAGCAGATCTTTGGCTTCCGGCGTGTCGAATATGCTGTCGCGGTTGGAAAGATAAACTGAGGGGATCGACAGCGCACTGAGCGCATCACGCACTAGCGCTGCTTCATTGCGGCTGCGTACCAGCACCGTGATATTCGACGCCTGCACCGGCCTGCGACATTTACCGTTATCCAGCCAAGCCTGCCCTTGCTGCCCGGCACTGAGCCAGTCACGGATTTGCGTGGCGCATAGCCGTGCCATCAGTTGTTGGTAATCACTTACACCAACACCTTCGCCCTGTTGCAACCAGAACTGCATCGCTGGCTGTGACTGGTTGTACAGTTCAAACACCAGCCCTTGATTCTTTTCCGCCGCGCTGACCTCAATAAAGGGGATTTGACCAAACAGGAAGGGTTTTTCCAATTGGCAAAACAGCGTATTGACGCTGGCGACCATCGCAGGAGACGAGCGCCAGTTTGTTTCAAGGGTATAGTGTGCGCTCACCTCAGAACGGGCGCGCATATAGGTGAAAATATCAGCACCCCGGAAGGCGTAAATAGCCTGTTTTGGATCGCCAATCAGCAGCAAGCCACAGTCCTGCTGACCGACATAAAGTTTCTGGAAGATGCGGTATTGCTGCGGGTCAGTATCCTGGAATTCGTCGATCATCGCCACCGGGTAGCGTTGACGGATCGCCTGTGCCAATTGCTCCCCCCCTACGTTTTGCAATGCACTGTCCATTCGGCTAAGCAGATCGTCAAAACCCAGCTCAGCGCGCTGGCGTTTCTCCTGCTGAATCGAGCGGCGTATTTCGCTGAGCGCACGCGCTATAATCAGGTCGCGCAGCGTCAAGGGAGCGGCAAAAAGTTCATCAATAGCAGTAAACAATGCATGACGCGGCGCTTCACCCTGCTTGGTTTTTTCCAACAATACCGACTGGCGGAATTTATCCAGTTCTTTCGGTAACTGGTAATCCAAGGTTTCCTTCATCGCCCACTCACCGACTTTGCCTAACCAATTCGGCAGGTGTTTGCTGCTGTAGCTGCGCTTATCGGCACCGGACTGGCGGATTAATGTCTCCAGATCACCTGCAACCTTCTGCCAATGCGCCTTGATAGCGTCTATGCGCGCCACGATTTGCTCATGGCGCGTTAGCACTGTTTCTTCATCCTTAGGCGGCTGGCGCAGTGTTGGCGCTTCGCCATGCAAATAGTCGGAAAGATCGGCTAGCAGCGCCTCTGGGCCGTTCCACTCTTGGCTAACCACACGGGCAATGCCCAAGGGTAGCGGGTAGCAGTGGCGACGCCAGAAGTCGGCACACGCCTGCCGACGTAGCGGTAGTTCGTCCCGCACCAGCGTTTGTTCAAACAGCATGCCGGATTCGAAAGCATTGTGGGTCAGCATGCGCTGGCAAAAGCCGTGGATGGTATAAATCGCCGCTTCGTCCATCTGCCGCTCGGCCGAGAGCAATTGCGCAGCGGCATCGGACAGATCGTCAATCTCATCCAACAGCGCCGAAAACAACGGTTCTGGGCTTTTGCCACGCACGCAAGCAAGGCGCAGCTCGTGAATATTGTTGCGAATACGCCCGCGCAATTCCTCGGTGGCGGCCTCGGTAAAGGTCACGACCAGGATTTCTTCGACCGTCAACGGCCGGTAGAATGCCGCGTCCTGACCAAGCCCCAGTAGCAGCCGCAGGTAAAGCGCGCCAATAGTGAAGGTTTTGCCCGTTCCCGCCGATGCTTCAATCAGCCGCTCACCAAACAGTGGCAACGTCAGCGGATCAAGCCTCTGCGGAACCTTCTCGGTCATGGTGTCGCCACCTTGCGCGGTAGCACCTTCTGCAATGCGGAGGCGTTAGGATAGGTGACCCAACCCTTCGGCTCAGCATAGTCTGCTTTATCTTGGCCGCTGCCACTGAGCTGCGACAGCAGCGCCAGCCCCTGCGGCTGGATCACCGCCTGATGGAAGTAGCCCGCCAACGTGGCTGCCGTCAGTTGCATAACCTGCACAATCAGCTTCTGACGCGTATCAAAAGCAAAATTACTGCGATCAAAATCGTCGGCAAAGCGGCTGGCTTCTTCGCCAAGGGTTTGTGGCCGCTGCTTCAGTTCGTTGATCAGCGCTTGCTGGTACTGTTGGAAGTCCGCATCACTCATTTCACGCAGGCTTTTTTCCGTTTTTAAGTAGAAATCTTGGTAACGCTGATACAAGTACGCTGGCTGTTTGCTATTGCTCTGCAATAGGAAGCCGACACCCCATTGGCGACCTACCGATATCGGGAAGGCGAATAGCGCATAACCTAATTGTTCCTTAATGCGCAATTGGCTATAGAACCACGGCTGGATAATCTGCCCCAACAACGCGCTATAGGCCATGCTGACGACTTCGTCGTAGCCGGTCGGTACATAAACCGCCGCCAGTGCCGAGTCAGTGCTACTGGCCGCTCGTTGTAAGTTGGCCAATTGGTGCTTGTCCACCACCACCTCTTCGCCATGCCACCACGCAACACCACTGCACCCCAGGCGCTGCTTCAGTGCCGAGGCCAGAGTAGAAACCTGCCGCTCGTTCATATTCCCCACCACCAGCAGTTCCAGCCTAGCCTCCACCAGTAGGCTGTCGCGGTAAGCCAAGACATCTTTTAGCGTCAGGGTTTTCAGCACATCACGGCGCTCACTGCGCTCCGAGTATGGCACGCGAGAAATCATTTTCACTGGCTGGATCGCCAACTCAAAGGCTTTGCCCTTCTCGGCAGAATCCAACTGTTCTAGATACCAGGATTTAGCTTGCGCCAGTTGCTCCTCTGTCGGGGTAAAACTGGCGTAGTCTTCAATCAGCGAGCTTAACAGTTGCGGCAGACGCTGGGTAAAACCATTGGCGTTAATCATCAGGCCGTTGTTCAGCGAGGTAGAGAAGCTTAAACCGCCAACCGATGCCTGATAGCTCAGTTGATCCAGCGCGATGCCAGCCAGATAATCTGTCAAAGAGAATAGCACCTGATTACGTGCAGAATTCATGGCTTTGGCATTGCGCAAAGCAACGGTAACGTCAGCCTTAGGATCGTCGGCAAAATAACGGCTCGGCATGTACAGTACACGCAAACCCGGCTGATCCACCACCGGCTGCGGTTTTTTGAACTCGCGCGACGGTTTGGTCAGGGTAAAGCTATCTGGAATATAAGGGTTCAGTGCTGGCAACGACAGGGAGATGCCTCTTCCCAACTGCTGCCACTGTGCAAAACGCTGTGGAGTTATTTTATCCACCTGGTAGGGTGCATTAACGAAATAGGCCGTCTTGTTGTGCATCTCGCTCGGGCTAATGAACCAAATGCGCGCGTTTTGCGGCGTCATGGCATCCAGACGCTCGGCGATTGCCTTGGCATCATAACGATCCGCCAGATAAGACGAGTCCAATGCGTGTTCGACCGGCACGCGCAGCAGGGTATCCACCAGCCATTCAATGTAGCCGATGTCACGAGTGATCGACGGGTAGCGGAAATTCAGATTCAGAACCTGTGAAATCTCGTCAAAGTAACTCTGCTTGATGCCTTTGCTGCGCAGCATTTTCAGGTAGTTGAAAATAGCCGCCACCACCTCATCACGCTGAGCCAGACCTTTATCGGTCAGCGATACGCTGATCGAGAATACGCCACCATTGCGATCCACCATCGGATCAGCACCAGCGTTAATGGCATCCGCTAGTCCCTGTTTCTGCAACCAATCGGACAAGGTATTTTTGCTGCGGTTGCCAATCAGGTAGCTGATGTAGGTATCAGTTTTGCTGCGGAACGCCGCGCTATTGTTGCTGATAGGGAATTCGACTTTCAGTCGTTTGCGCGGTTGGGCAGGCACATAGTGAATAATGATGCTTTGTTGCTCCGGCAAGACGGACGGTACGGTGATAGGCGGCACGCTAGCATTATGATTCGCCACCCGGCCAAAAGTTTTGGCGGCGATTTCCGCTAGCTGTGGCAATGACTGGTTGCCGTACAGCACCCCCACCATCAGGTTGGCGGAATAATAGCGTTTATAGAAGTCGGTCAGTTCATCGTGCAGTTTGCTGCTCGGCTTATCCTTCAAGGTTTCGAGGTTGCCGCCGGAGAAACGCGCGCTAGGATGCGCCGGATTCAGCGTTTCTGCCCTAACCTGCGCCATACGCATGCCGTCGTGTGAACGCGCCATCGTCAGCTCGGCGTTAACCGCATGGCGCTCGCGATCAGCATTGCCCGGCTCCAGCAGTGGTTCCGCAATGGCATCCGCCATGCGATCAGCCGCAGGCTCCAGCGCGTCATTCTCCACGGTCAAATAGAACGCGGTGCGGTAGGAGGCTGTACTGGCGTTGTGGCTTCCACCGTGTTTTTTCAAAAATTCCGACAGATTTTCTGACTGCGGATAACGCTTGGATCCCATCAGCACCATGTGTTCCAGGTAGTGAGCCAATCCTAGCTGGCTGTTCGGATCTTCCAGCGAACCGACCGGCAGCGCCAATGCCGCCAGCGATTTTGGTGCCTGAGCATCGGAAACCAGCAGCACCGTCATGCCGTTCACCAGTTTGATCGCCTGATAGTGTCGCGCATCTTTTGGGCTTTTGTTAATCTTCTCTGCCAGCGGTTGCCATCCCTGTGCCGCCGAGATGAACGGCACCCAACATATTGCCAAGCATACTAGCCTGGTGATACGGGCCAACTGTCTACGCATAGCCAAAACCTCTATTCTGACACCATTTCGCCAATGCCTTGACGTTAATGGTATTCGTCAAAACCACACAATTAAAATCTTTACCCGATGGATTTCAAGATGCAGCTTGAAAAACGATGGGAATATACGCCTGTACGTTATGTAAGACTGGAGTAGCCCAATGGTTGAATATCACCTCAATTATTTTTACCGTATCCCCGGCACCCAGGCTGTGGCCCGAAATTACCCGTAACATTTGAACGATCAGTAAGGCGGTTGATGGAATAAATAAGCGGCTCATCACCTATGGTCGCTCAAATGGCCTCCGCCCTTCGGGTCGCGCCCAAAAGCCAGTACTCTGCGTTGTCGGGCTTGAACATAGCCCCTGCCCCCTCCGCCTTGATGACGCGATTTTGGGTCTGTGACGCCGCCACGTTCAATGGCCGGACGCAGCCTAGCACTACCGGGAGAGAATTACCCAGGGTAAAGCCACAAGGTCAACCGGTGTTATGCCGCGCTACCGGTAGCAAGTAGCGTTCTGTTTCGGCCAAAATCTGCGCTAAGTCGTCATTATCCAAATCCAACTGACGGAACACTCGCTGCACATAAGGATCTTCTCCTTCACCTGGGATGCGCTGATCGCCCTGCCAAGCCTGCAACAGTTTGGCCTGTGCTTTGGTTTGCGTCTCTTCCTGCCAGTCAATCCGCTGTGTTTCCGGCTGATAACATTGGTTCAGCCATGCCCAGCCGCTTTTGTTCAGCAGCAACAGCGGTTGGCACAGACCACGCTGATACCCTGCCATCAGCTCCGCTAGATGTTTGCGGGCATCCTCCTGCGTGAGCGCCGCGAAGCACCAGGCGGTACTTTTGCGTCCATAGAGGCGGCTTATTCCCGTACCACCAGCGCAGCAGTACACCAGGTGTTCCAGCCACAACAGAATGCCATCCACTGCCGACAGGGTAGCAGGCCGCCAGCGCAGTAAGCCATCACCTTGCACCTGATGCAGCCAGCCGCTGATACGCATGCCGTCAATCTCAATATCCAGCTCCAGGCTGTGATCTACGCCGCGCTCGGCTCGCACTTTTTCGGCCAATTCGATCATCTCTTCCTGCTGCTTTTGCCAATAGATTTCGCCAAAAGCGCCGAAGGGTAACTCACCAGCAGCACATACTCGCTGGAACAGACAGCTTGGGCTATCACCTTCGATCAGGGTATTCAGTAGCTGGCTGTTTAACTTATAGCGGCTGAGGTTATCCAGTGTAAAGGGTTCTTCGTTCGGCAGTTCGGTCTCTTCCAGAGTAAAGCTGACGCCGAGGCGCAACTGGAAGAAGGCGCGGATCGGGTGACGGTAAAACCGCCGCAGATCATCCAGTGAAATTTGCTGTTCGCCTGCGGGAAGCAGCGGCTGATTGAAGGGCGGGGGTGTCGCGCCGCGCCCATCGGCGGCGGGCAACCATTCAGCGGCGTAACTTTGTTGCTCGGAACCAGGCAGGAAATTTTCGACGGCGAACGGCATGCGCGCATGCCACTTCAGCAAGTACTCGCCAACCCGCTGGGCGCTGCCGTCAGCGTCTAAATCCTCATCGCCGGGCAAGCAATAGCTTTGCTCCAGATATTCCAGCAACTCGGTGACCAGCACTGAAGGATAACG
The DNA here is from genome assembly GCF_000821185.2 of Serratia symbiotica. Classification (NCBI taxonomy): domain Bacteria; kingdom Pseudomonadati; phylum Pseudomonadota; class Gammaproteobacteria; order Enterobacterales; family Yersiniaceae; genus Serratia; species Serratia symbiotica. Next base: position 2,366,577 of record NZ_CP050855.1, read on the forward strand.
CTCTCGGTTATCCTGGATAGAACGACCGATAAAGCTGATATATAGCCGTTGCTGCGCCGACAGAATCGCCTCAAGGAACAAATAACGGTCATCGTCGCGTCGGCTGCGGTCACCACACTTAGGTTGCTGCGCCATCAGGTCAAACCCAAGCAGTGGCAGGGCGCGTGGGTAAACCCCGTCATTCATACCCAGCAGGCAAACCACCTTGAACGGAATGGAACGCATCGGCATCAGCGTGCAGAAATTGATTTGCCCGGCCAAAAAGCGCTGGCTGATGCGCGCCTGATCGAGATGCGCCACCAGATCATCTCGCAGAATGCTCAACGGTACCGCATTCGGATAACGCGCCGCCAAGCCAAAGCGGATAACTTGCTGCCACTGCTGTTCGATCAGTGCCAGCACCACTTCGGTTTCACCCTCCTGCACAAAGAAGGTATCTAGGAGTTGGCGGCACAACGGCAGCCATTCTTCCAGCGACCGCATTTCGCTCAGCCACTGTCGCCAGCAGCCGAGACTGTTCAACAGATCCGCCAGTTGCCCGGCCAACTCGGCAGCCAACCCGCTCGATTCATCATACGGCAGAATGCCCTGCCAATCGCCAGCGTTGCTGTCCATCGCATAGCCGAGCAGCATGCGCGTAATACCGAAGCGCCAGGTATGCTGGCCAGTGGCTGGCAGATCCAGCTCGCGTACGTTGTCATCGTCCAATCCCCAGCGCACGCCGGATTCACCGACCCAATAACGCAACAGGCGTAGCCCTTCTTCACCGATGGCAAAACGCGCCGCCAGTGCAGGCACTTCGAGCAAGGCCAGCACCTGTTCAGCAGTAAACCGGCTTTGTGGCAGGTCGAGCAATGAAATAAACGCTTGTAGCGCCGGATGCGCTTGGCGCGCTTTACGATCAGAAATGGCAAACGGTAGGTAACACTCGGCGGAAGCGTTGCCGAACACGGCCTGAATGTAGGGCGTATAGCTGTCGATGTCCGCTACCATCACAATAATATCACGCGGCGTCAGTTCTGGATCTTCCGCCAGCATGGTCAGCAATTGGTCATGCAGCACTTCCACTTCACGCTGCGGGCTGTGACAGAGGTGCAGGCTGAGGGAACGGTCTTCAGGCTCCAGCCGGCGCTTGGTAACGCTGTTCTCCAATGTTTCTGGCGTGATGCCGATCACCGCGTGATCTTCCAGTTCCAGCATGTCGCGCTGAATGGCGTGCAGCATATTATCAGCGGGGATATCCACAAAGGCATCGACCTCCTGTGCTCCTTCCAATTGCGACAATAGGTACAGATAGTCACGTCCCAACTTTCCCCAGGAAGCTAACAGAGGATTACCAAGCTGTTGTTGCCCTTCGCTGTTAAACAAGTGTACCGCCTGGTTCGGCTCACGAAACAAGTTTTGTTCCCGTGTCTGGTGGTAATGACGGCGTTTGCGGCTTTGCAACCGAGCCAAAAACGCATAGTCCTGAATATCACCCCAATAGTAGCGGCAGGGATTGGTGAACATCAGGTGAATGTCTATGTGACGACCCAGCGCCTGCAAGGCGTCCAGATATGCTGGCGGCAGCGCCGAAATGCCGCAGATGAACACTCGCTGCGGCAAGCCAGGCGGGCAATGTTCAGCATTATCCAAAGTACTCATAAAGCGGCTGTACAGGTTGGCGCGATGCCATTCCGGTTGCCCTAATTCGCGCGTGTACTCAACCAACCGTGCCCACAACGGAGCCTGCCACTGCTGAGCCTCCGCCAGGCCGTCGATGCGTTCGCCGCGCTGCCAGCTCTCCAGCCACTTCGGGCGATACACCAAGTATTGGTCAAACAGGTCGGCCACCCGGCCAGCCAACTGATGAATTTTACGTTTGTCGCCATCGTCGGTGAGATAGTGTTGCAGCGGCGCAAACGCCGGCATAGTCAGCAACTCTGGCAACAGCCACATCAGCTTCCAAGTCATGGCATCTTTACTGAAGGCGCTCTCTTTCGGAATATCCGGCAACACTTGGGTAAACATCTGCCAGATGAAAGTCGCCGGCAGGGGAAAGGCGATATTGGCGGCGATGCCGAACTGCTCCGCTAATTGCATCTGCAACCATTGCGCCATACCGGGGCTTTGCACCAGTACCACTTCCTGTCGAAAAGGATCGGCCAACGGATCTCTGGCTATCAACGCGCTGGTCAGCGTTTTTAATAAATCCAGTTGATTGGAATGATAAACCGTGAACATGGTGGTTCCCTTTAAAAACAAATCCGCGCAATATTACCGGCGGGTGCAATACCAACGGCTCAGTTCTGCCCACTGCTGCTGTGGCGTCTGTATCTTCACCACCAGCCGCTGGCAAGAGGCATCTGCACGGTAGAACTGTAGCTCGCGCCGCCAACCAGCCGGTAGCTCGATATCGTGCTGCCCGGTGACAGCAAAAACCTCTAATTGCCGGTGCGCCAGCGACCATGCCTGACGATATTGCCATTGACGTTGGAACGACTGTAGCAACACTTGATGATACTGTAACAATCCCAGCAGCGACACTGCGAACAACAATGCAGCGACTAACACTTCGGGTAGGCTGAAGCCACGTTGAGTCATGCCGTTCTCCTGAGGGCTATTCCGCACAGACGGTTGACTTCTGATCCGGGCAAAAGTCCAACCAGCCGCCCGATTCGGCAATCAACCCCACGTCACGATCTACGCTTTCGAGCTTGCTCAGTTGATAAAGCCACAGCGGATCGCTGCCACGTATCTCCCCCGCCCCACGCACCATCAGGAGCCCCCTCTTGGCGGACAACCTGACGCAGGCGGTTAACCCGGAGGCTTGTCGGCACAGCCAGCCGTTGATAGTCAACTGATCGCGCGGCCAACGTTGCGCCATTCCCCAACTTAGTGCAGAGGCGGCCTGATTATAAGCCAGCAGATAGCGCTGCTGGTCACCCGCCAGCAATAGGGCATGATCCAACTGGCGGTGCTGGGCATTCAGCAACATCAATCCCACTACCAGCAGCAGCATCACCGCAGCCAGCGTGCTCCCCCCCTGCTGTGAAGGCGCGTTCATGGCAATGCGGCCATATCAATTGCCCAGCTCAGGCGGCGTTTGATACTGCTATCAGCCGTCGAGCACCCCGCTAACGTCAATCGGGCCAAAGTTTTGCCGCTGTTCCCTTTGCTGACAACCACGTTGAACAATTCTATGCGCACCTCGTGATGATCCAACAGCCTTTCCCAACCGGTTTCATTGCAATGGCTGACGCCGCGCTGCCCCTCTAGGCTACCCTGCCGCAGCCGGTAGCCGAAATACCCGGCATTATCACCAGTACTTGCCCATTGGCCACTACGGTTAATGTCGTAGGCGACGATCACGCAGCTGCCTGCTGCCTCGCCTGGCGCGTGGTCGATCAGCAGCGCCCGCCCGGCGCACTGCCCAGCGCAAAACCCGGCGCGGCGCAGATCTTTTTCCATGGCGAACGCCAGTTGCCGCAACAACAACTCCAGCCGATAGTGCTGCCCGACCGCCACACTTTGCTGGCACAGCAGTGGGTAGGTTTTGGCCGCTGCCAGCGCGAGCAAGCTACCAAACGTTAAGGCCAACATCACTTCCGGCAGGGTGAAACCGCGCTCTAAAGTTGACATAGGGCTATTCCCCGCGCGTTTTTCCGCTCGCTGCACACCCGTAACCGCCCTTTGGCGGACAGCACCAACCGCAAGCTGCCCGCACCGTTACTAAGGACAATATGCCCAGCCTGAGCGTTGTTGCGCACCCCGTAAAAGCCGATCTCTTTGTCGGTATAGGCGCTCAACAATACGTCGCGGTAATAAGGAAGATACCGATCGCTTTCTGCCGAAGCGCAGTCGGGCGGCGGCACACCGCTGCCGATGCACCAGGGATCACCGGTTTTGAACCACAACAGCGCGGTGCGATTGCGCCAGTTGGCATCCGCCTGTAGGCGGATGAGAAATGCCAGCAACTGCTGAGCGGTATGCTCAAGCCGCAGAGCCTGCTGATACAGGTGCCAGTGGCTAACCCCCCAACCGGTGAGTATTCCGGCGATCAAGATCACCACCAGTAGCTCAATCAGCGTCATGCCGCGTTGGCAATTGTCGATGTTTAGATCTGAGTTCTCGTTCATGATGACCAGTGTAATGGCCTGAGGAAAGCGATAAAGCAGCACAAGCTGGCATTAAGGCGTGCCGTGCATTGTTTTTACGCTACATACAGACGATAACAATAAAATGCGCTGCGACACGCAAATTCGGGTCAAAAAATAGGGGCTACGGTGCCCCTAAGTACATGCGACAGACGTCAGATCGCTACCGGTGCCTTGATTGCCGGATGCGGATCATAGCCTTCAATGGCAAGGTCTTCGAAGCAATAATCAAACAAGGAAGCCGGTTTGCGCTTGATCACTAGCTTTGGTAGCGGGCGTGGCTCCCGGGTCAACTGTAGCTGCGTCTGTTCCATATGGTTGCTGTACAGGTGGGTATCGCCACCGGTCCAGACAAAATCGCCCACCTCCAGATCGCACTGCTGCGCCATCATATGCACCAATAGCGCATAGCTGGCGATGTTGAACGGTAGACCGAGGAATACATCACACGAGCGCTGATATAGCTGGCAGGACAATTTGCCCCCAGCTACGTAGAACTGGAAGAACGCGTGGCACGGTGCCAACGCCATTTGACCCAATTCGCCGACATTCCAAGCGGATACGATGATACGCCGTGAGTCCGGTTCCTGTTTCAACTGTTGGAGCACATTGCTCAATTGGTCGATCTGGCGGCCATCCGTCGCCCCCCAAGCGCGCCACTGTTTGCCATAAACCGGGCCAAGATCGCCGTTTTCATCAGCCCACTCATCCCAGATGGTGACGTTGTTTTCACGCAGGTAGGCGACGTTTGTGTCACCATTCAGGAACCACAATAACTCATGAATAATGGAACGTAGGTGACATTTCTTAGTGGTCACCAGCGGGAAACCTTCCTGTAAATTGAAACGCATCTGGTGGCCAAAAATCGATAGCGTGCCAGTGCCGGTACGGTCGGCTTTGGAAGTACCCTCAGCGAGCACCTTGTTCATTAAATCCAGATACTGTTTCATTGGTTTCTCATGGCAATTGTTGCTGTGGGCGACGACGGTATGCCCAAACCATCATCATAATACCGGCCACCACCATCGGGATAGAGAGGATTTGCCCCATGCTGATCATGCCGTTAAACAGGCCAAGCTGAGCGTCTGGCTGGCGGAAAGTTTCAACGATAATGCGGAAGGTGCCATAGCTGAGTAGGAACAGACCGGATACAGCCCCCATAGGGCGCGGCTTGCGGATAAACAGGTTCAGTATGATAAACAACACCACGCCTTCCAGCAGCAGTTCATATAATTGCGATGGGTGACGCGGCAGCACACCATACTGATTCAATAACGGCAACAATGTAGCATCGGCGGTAGCGGTAGCAATTGCTATGTCTTCGCTGCGCGAGCCTGGGAACAACATCGCCCAAGGGGTGTCGGTGGTCACACGCCCCCACAATTCGCCGTTGATAAAGTTACCGAGACGCCCGGCCCCCAGGCCAAATGGGATCAGCGGAGCAATAAAATCAGAGACTTGAAAGAAGGTACGCTGAGTGCGATGGGCAAACCAGGCCATCACCAGGATCACCCCCATCAACCCACCATGGAAAGACATGCCACCATCCCAAACTTTGAACAGGTATAAAGGGTTATCCAAGAACAACGGTAGGTTGTAGAACACCACGTAGCCTACGCGGCCACCGACAAAAACGCCCAAAAAACCGGCATACAGCAGGTTTTCCACTTCATCTTTAGTCCAGCCGCTGTCCGGCTTGCTGGCGCGGCGCACCGCTAACCACATGGCAAAAACGAAGCCGACCAAGTACATCAGACCGTACCAATGTAGGGAAACCGGGCCGATAGAAAAAATGATCGGGTCAAATTTAGGAAATGCCAGATAGTTATTGCTCATCTATCACCATAATATGTCTGTTATTCTTCCCCATTAGGGGGCGGCAGGTGCCAAACGCGACGAAGGTTACCCAATGGATTTCAAGTTGTAGCCAGTTTGGACAGCAACAGCGCACAACAACCGCAGCGTACATAGCGTACACGAGGATGGTGAGCACTGCCCAGATGCAAAATGGCGAATAAAATAGCCTAATGGGATAAGCTCTAAGTCAGCCACTGGGATAAGCGCATGTCGCCAATAATGCTACAACTTGAAAGACGATAGGCATGCACCGCCCGCGGAGATTATGTATCATAACATAGGCTTAACGGTGTTTAAGGCGGCGGATGGGGGAAAATCTGTAAAAAACCAGTCCGCTACTGGGCTTATCTGCCACCACGGATCAACCCCCCCATGCCGCTACGCTCCATAAATGCCGCCGCCAAGTGGCGCACTTCGCTCGTCATTTCGGCGCTCAATACCCGCTGCGCCAGCGCTTCGGCATCCGATAACGCAATGTGCCGCAGCAGGTATTTGATGCGTGCCACGCTACGGCCATTCATGCTGAGATTGCGGTAACCCATGCCTACCAGCAGCAGCGCACCCATGGGATCGCCTGCCAGTTCGCCGCACAGGCAAACCTGTAACCCGGCTACCTTGCCCTGTTCGGCGATCAGTTTCAGCACATGCAGCATGGCGGGGTGCAGGCTGTCATATAACGACGCCACCCGCGTATTGTTGCGGTCAACCGCCAGTAGATATTGGGTCAAATCATTGGTGCCGATCGAGATAAAGTCTAGACGCGTGCCCAAAGAAGGGATCAGGAAAATCATCGACGGCACTTCTAGCATCACGCCAATCTTCGGTTTCGGGATCTCATAGCCCAATACTTCTTCTACTTCACACACGGCACGATCGATCAGGCGTTTGGCTTCGTCGATCTCCTCAATACTGGTGATCATTGGCAGTAAAATGCTGAGGTTACCAGTGCTGACATTCGCGCGCAGCATGGCTCGCACCTGAATCAAAAAAATTTCCGGTTGGTCTAGAGTAATACGTGTGCCACGCCAGCCCAGGCAAGGATTCTCTTCGCTGATCGGCATGTACGGCAACTGTTTGTCAGCACCGATATCCAGCGTGCGCAGGGTAACCGACTTGGTCGGGTAGAGTTGCAACATACCCTGATATTGCCCCAGTTGTTCTTCTTCCGAGGGGAAACCGCTTTGCAGCATGAAGGGGATTTCAGTGCGGTACAGGCCAACACCATCTACCCGCCCACCCAGCAGTTGTTCATGTTCCGGGCTGAGACCGGCGTTCAACATTACTAGGATACGTTCGCCGCTTCTCAGTTGAGCTGGCTGCTCGACGTCGTCTTCCGCCAGTTTGCTCAGTTCCAACTCTTCGCTGATCAGTCTTAGATATTCTTGTACCAGCAACGGTTCGGGATCGACCAGCAGTTCGCCGCGATAGCCATCGACAATCAGCAACCGTTGGCTGAGCAACGCTGGTTGGATATCGGCACCCATCACAGTTGGCACCCCCATCGCCCGCACCAAAATCGCCGCATGGGAGTTGGCTGCGCCATCGCGTACCACGACACCCACCAAACGATCCTGCGGTACTTCAGCCAGCATGGTTGCGGTCAGTTCATCCGCTACCAGTACAAAACGCGCGGGCCATTGGGTGGCCGCTGGGGTGATATCATCGAGGTGGAACAGCAAACGTTGACCCAGTGCGCGCAGATCGCTGGCGCGCTCGCGCATATAGGTATCTTGTAGGCTGGCTAACTGTTCGGCAAACGTCTCTATCACCAGCTTTACCGCCCACTCAGCGACCGAACCACGGTCAATTTCGGCAAACAGTTCACGCTTGAGGCGTGCATCGTTTAACAGGTGGGAGTATAGGTCAAAGATCGCCGCACTCTCTTTTTGCGAGCTGGCGGCAAAGCGTTTGCTGAATCGGCGAAACTCCGTGCCTGCTTCTTCCAGTGCCTGATTTAGGCGTTCACGCTCGCTGACGGTGTCCAACGTCGAGGCACGGTATACCTGTTCGAGCGAAGGTTGGCCGCTGTCTTGCCACCCTACCGCCACCGCCACACCAGGCGATGCTGCCAGCGCGCAGATGCGCGTCTGCCGATATTGACCGAAAATGGCGTTGAGCTGCGAGTGTGATAAGACCCCAGCCATCTGTGTGGCCAGGGTCACCATGAAAGATTCTTCGCTTTCATCGAACTGGCGTAGCTCACGCTGCTGCACCACAAGCACGCCCAACAGTTGGCGACGATGGATGATCGGTACGCCAAGGAAAGATCGGAAACGCTCCTCCTTCACTTGGGGAACGTATTTAAAACTAGGGTGATTCTGCACATCAGCCAAGTTGATTGGCTCTGCCCGGCTCCCGACCAAACCTACTACGCCTTCATTAAAAGCCAATGAGATGGAGCGCCCACGCGGTTTTTGTAAGCCACGTGTCGCCATCAGGTAATAGCAGCGGCGATTATTGTCTGCCAGATAAATAGAGCAGACTTCCGTATCCATCGCCAGGCAGGTTTCATTGACTAAGATATCCAGCGCAACCGTCAGGTTGGCAGCTGTGGCCACCTTCTCAACAATTTCTCGCAAGCGCGTGAGCATAATCGGCTTAACTTAACCTCTCTTTCGGCGGTAAGCGGGAATCTGCCGTTGTGTTGCCGGTACTGGCATCACAGTCGCGGCGAATTCTTTCATCACCCAGCGGTAAACATCCCGTTTGAACGACACCACCTGGCGCACCGGATACCAAAAGCTCACCCAGCGCCAACCATCGAACTCCGGCGTGCTGCTACGTTGCATATTGATATCAGCGTCGTTGCACATCAACTGCAACAAAAACCATTTCTGTTTTTGGCCGATACATACCGGCTTTGTGTCCCAACGCACCAAACGTTTTGGCAATTTATAGCGCAACCAGTTGCGGGTTGAAGCCAGGATACGTACATCCTTTTTGCTCAGACCCACTTCTTCGAACAGTTCACGGTACATCGCCTGTTCCGCCGTTTCCCCACGGTTAATCCCACCTTGGGGAAACTGCCAGGAGTGCTGACCGTAACGGCGGGCCCATAGAACCTGCCCCTGACGATTACAGATTACGATACCAACATTCGGGCGGTAGCCATCATCATCGATCACCGGACTACCTCGATAAGCTTAAATTCGCATACTCAATAGATGCCCTGATTGTTTCACACAAGCTACGGGTGGTAAACCACTGCTTTGCAGCACACTATACCGAATAACAGGGATGTAATTCACAGATAATGGCGAAGTTATAAACACGCCTGCGCGTTTTCGGCCAATTTATTCACTTTTTCTGTGGATAGGTATGTGAAAAACTCAAGGGAAAAGTCGGTAAAACTCTTACAGGCATAAAAGCACTACCAAAATGAGTTTAATATTAATATTTATAATACAAAAAGATAATGCGATCACGGCGGCAATGAATAGGTCAGGAATGTGATCTTTACAGGGTTAAGAACCTGCTTTGGCGAAAGATCCACCAGCGTTATTTTTATCCACAGATTATCCGGGGAAGTGACCCACAAATCGAACAAATTCGTAAAAGATTGCCGGCGTCAAGGCTGTAAATCGAACCAGTGATCGACAAAAGTTTGAGTTATCCCGTAAATCTGTGGATAAAGAGGGGTAAGATCCTGTTTATTGTCGGTGGCTTCAACTGCACAAGCAGCGCGCGGAATGACTTTATTACTCAGGGTAAGGTAAAAAGTCATGTAAGATCATGCTACTATCGCTATTTTCCCCAAACCGAACTAACCGCTACTGGCGGCAGGTAGATAAAGTATGTTTTTCAAACAAACCCAACAGGCTTGATTTATGGCGTTTTTATCTCCATTACTCCTTCCACCGGAAAATGAACAACAACTGTTCGAGCGCGCCCAGGCATTGGCCGGGTTCAGCCTGGGTGAACTGGCGACACACGCACAACTGCCTATCCCTAAAGACCTAAAGCGCGATAAAGGCTGGGTTGGTATACTGCTGGAGCGGTTCCTCGGTGCCATGGCTGGCAGCAAGCCTGAACAAGATTTTCCTGAATTGGGCATCGAGCTGAAAACCATTCCGATCGACGCCGCTGGCAAACCGTTAGAAACCACCTTCGTCTGCGTGGCACCACTCACTGGCAATAGCGGTGTCACCTGGGCCAGTAGCCATGTTCGCCATAAGATGGCTAGGGTGCTGTGGATACCGGTGGAAGGCGAGCGGCAAATCCCGCTGACACATCGGCGCATCGGCTCGCCGCTGCTGTGGAGTCCAAACGCCGCAGAGGAAGAGATGCTGCGCCGCGATTGGGAAGAACTGATGGATCTGATCGTTCTGGGTCATGTGGAACGCATCACCGCCCGTCACGGCGCAGTACTTCAGCTACGCCCCAAGGCGGCCAACGGCAAGGCGTTAACTGAGGCCATCGGTGAACAGGGGCAGCCAATTTTGACGTTGCCACGCGGCTTCTATCTCAAAAAGAATTTCACCGGTGCCCTGTTAGCAAGATATTTCTTAATTTAAATTTCTTTGTTTAGCACGCGTTTAGCAAGCCCTGTCGGTACTAGAATAAACGCGTACAATTACTCTCTTGTATTTATTAAGGTATGTAGGGCGATGTTCGAATGGATTGTAGATCCCAATGCTTGGTTAGCCTTAGGTACGTTGACCATTCTTGAGATCATATTGGGTATTGATAACATTATTTTCCTTTCCCTGGTGGTGGCCAAGCTGCCGAAAACCCAGCAGAACAAAGCACGCCGTCTGGGCCTAGCCGCTGCCATGCTGATGCGTTTGGCGTTGCTTGGTTCCATCACTTGGGTGATCCGCCTGACGCATCCGCTGTTCAGCATCATGGCTCATAGCGTTTCCGCCCGCGATCTGATCCTGCTGTTGGGCGGGCTGTTCCTGATTTGGAAAGCCAGCAAAGAGATCCACGAAACTATCGAGGGTCCGCGAGAAGAGCAGCATACTCAGGTGCACAGCTTCTTCGGCGCGATCATGCAAATCATGCTATTGGACATCATTTTTAGCCTGGACTCGGTGATCACCGCAGTGGGGCTATCCGATCACTTGTTTATCATGATGGCAGCGGTGGTGTCCGCCGTTGGCGTGATGATGTATGCCGCCCGGCCAATCGGCGAGTTTGTTAACCACCATCCATCGGTGAAAGTGTTGGCGCTGGCGTTTTTGATCCTGGTGGGGTTTACCCTAATGCTGGAAAGCTTCCAGGTGCATGTGCCAAAAGGTTATATTTACTTCGCCATGTTCTTCTCGATGGCGGTCGAGACACTCAACTTAATGCGCAGTAAAAAGGGCGGCGTTTCTAAATGAGATCCCCTTATAGGAGCCACGCCGCACTGGATCCGCTTTTCCCACTATCTCGGCCTTGATTATAGTGGATCTTTCGTCGTCACCTGATACCTGGCTCCTGTTTCACCTTACTGAATAAACCATAAGCGCTAACCAGAAAAGGAAGACTGTTAATGCAATACCACCGTATTCCCCATAGTTCGTTGGAAGTGAGTGTGCTGGGACTAGGCACCATGACTTTTGGCGAACAAAACACGCAAGCCGATGCCCATGCACAGTTGGACTATGCACTAGCCGCAGGCATCAACCTGATAGATACCGCCGAGATGTACCCGGTGCCACCCCGTCCAGAAACCCAGGGGCTGACTGAGCACTATATTGGCCGTTGGATCAAGGCACGCGGTAACCGCGAGAAAATTGTGCTGGCCAGTAAAGTCTCCGGGCCAGTGCGCGGCAACGACAGCAGCATCCGTCCGCAGCAAGCGCTGGATCACAAAAATATCCGCGCCGCACTGGACGCCAGCTTGCAGCGGTTGAACACCGATTATCTCGACTTGTACCAGCTTCACTGGCCACAGCGCTCTACTAACTGCTTTGGCAAACTCAATTATCAGTACAGCAATAAGAAAGCAGCGGTCACACTGTTGGAAACCTTGGAAGCACTGACTGAGCAGGTACGCGCGGGTAAAATCCGTTATATTGGGGTTTCCAACGAGACGCCGTGGGGGGTGATGCGTTATCTGCAACTGGCAGAGAAGCACGAATTGCCGCGCATCATCTCGATTCAGAACCCTTACAGCCTATTAAACCGCAGCGTTGAAATCGGTCTGTCAGAGATCAGCCAACATGAGGGGGTCGAACTGCTGGCCTATTCCAGCCTGGCGTTCGGTACTCTGAGTGGCAAATACCTCAACGGTGCCCAACCAGTTGGTGCGCGCAATACGCTGTTTAGCCGTTTCAACCGCTATTCCGGGCAGCAAGCCCAGCTAGCGATTGGTGAGTATGTGACGCTGGCTAAAAAGCACGGGCTAGACCCTTCGCAGATGGCATTAGCATTTGTACGCCAGCAGCCATTCGTCGCCAGCACCCTGCTGGGTGCCACCACACTGGAACAGTTGAAAACCAACATCGACAGTTACAATGTCGTGTTGGGTGAGGACGTGCTGCAAGCGCTTGAGGAAATTCACACCCGTTTCACCATTCCGGCACCTTAACGATACGGGATGTGCTTTATTTCATTACTGCGCATGGCGTTGCGACAGCCAAAGCGCAGTGATAGCCCGCGCATACACCACGCCAAAACCGCCCAAACGCCCACCAACGGCACGTTCCACTTCACCACCAGCGAGTACAGCTCCAGCCCCAGCAGCATGGCAGCGTTTTTGCCCAAATTCTGTACCACAATGGCATTACCAGCACCGACCAAACGTTTGCGGCATTCCTGTAACAGCGCGTTCAGTGGCACCACGAAGAAACTGCCCAGCGTGCCAATGATCGTTAACAGCACATGGACGTTAAGCACCGTGATTTTCAGTACAAAAAATCACCACTCCGTCACCAGTCAGCATGCAATGCCAGACGGTCTTTAGCGTGACAACCGCACGGCCGCGGCCACAATGCCGCCGCCACCACGACATTCAGCAACGATGGCGGGCATTATCGGCGATGCCCAATTCCAGGAGGCAAAAAAAAACCTACGCATCGACGTAGGCTGGTGTAATGAATTTGGGTTCAACATGCAAGGCGCTGAAACTCACCAAAAAATAACCTTTGGGATGCACAATTTATCGCGTCACGGTGAAAACCTTCCAGCAGGCAATCGCAACGTTAAGCCACAAAGTGTAACCAGCGGTATAGCACATTGCCAAGCCTGATCATTCCCTCTATCGTTACAGCGGTCAAACCTGTTCCAGCGCGATCAATTCTTCGATGGTCTGGCGGCGGCGGATCAGGCACGGCACCCCGTTCTCGAACAGCACTTCCGGCAGCAGCGGTCGGCTGTTGTAGTTGGAGGACATCGATGCGCCGTATGCCCCGGTGTCATGAAACACCAGATAATCGCCCACTTTCACCGGCGGCAGTGAGCGGGTTTCCACGCCGCCCCCTGCCTGCTGGGTAAATACATCCCCGGATTCGCACAGCGGGCCAGCGATCACCGTTTCGCGCAGCGGTTGCTGTGCCAACTCCCGGCCATCTGCTGGCAGCAGGGAGATATGGTGATAACTGCCATACATCGCCGGGCGCATCAAATCGTTAAACCCGGCGTCCACCAGCACAAAGTGTCGGCTACCCATGTCCTTCACCGCGCGCACCTCAGCCACCAGCACCCCGGCCTCAGCCATCAGAAAACGCCCCGGCTCAATTTCCAGATGCACCGGATGGCCCAGATGGGCAGCAATACGCTCGCGGGCGCTGTTCCACAAGCCAAAATAGTGTTCAGTATCAATCGCTTCTTTTCCATACTGGTAAGGAATCGACAATCCTCCCCCAGCAGAAATGGCACTGATATCCTGACCGAGTGCGATCACTTGTTGCACCATCGCATCACAGACGCGCTCCAGATGCTGATAATCAACGCCTGAACCGATGTGCATATGCACGCCGATCAATTTCATGCCATAGTGTTGGATTTTTGCCACCGCTTGCGGCAAATCGGCATACCAAATGCCGTGCTTACTGTTTTCACCGCCGGTATTGGTTTTCTGGCTGTGTCCGTGACCAAAGCCTGGGTTGATACGCAACCACACCGGATGCCCAGCGGAAACCGGACCAAGCTGATCCAGCATATCACTGGAGCCAGCGTTTACCGGGATGTTCAACTCACTGACGCGCACCAACGTAGCCTGATCCAGCACATCGGCAGTAAACACCATCTCACACGATGCACCGCCCGGTTGAAAACCAGCCTGCAACGCACGTTCAATTTCCCCTAGCGATACCGAGTCCACCTTCACGCCCTGTTCACGCATCAGGCGCAAAATATGGATGTTCGAACATGCTTTCTGAGCAAAGCGAATCACGTCAAAATGACGCAACTGAGCGATGCGTTGGCGGATGATATCCGCATCATAGGCCCAGACCGGGCAACCAAAACGCGGCGGTAAAGCCAGCAGGTTGGCGGCGTTCAGGGCTGTACTGTTGTCATTTAACGGGCAAGGCATGGTGGTGTTCCCAAAGCGTAGGTGGTGACTAGGCGGCTATAATGCCGCACTTTTTACCAGCCGGAAAATATCTATTTAGCTGAAGTCTATTCATTTATGATATGGCTTTCTCCATTACCGAATGGCCCTATGCACGCGATAACCCTACGCCAAATTGAAATTTTCCGAGCGGTGATGACCACCGGCAACCTGACCGAGGCGGCAATGCTGCTGCACACCTCGCAGCCTACCGTCAGCCGCGAGCTGGCACACTTTGAAAAACGGATGCAGCTACAGCTATTCGCTCGGGTGCGCGGTCGATTGTCTCCCACAATGGAAGGGCTGCGGCTGTTTGAAGAGGTGCAGCGCTCCTATTACGGTCTCGATCGCATCGTCAATGCCGCCGCCAGCATCCGGCAGTTTCAACAAGCACAACTCTCGATAACCTGCCTACCGGTATTCTGCCAATCGCTGCTGCCAGCCGTGTGCAAACCCTTTATTGAGCGTTATCCAGAAGTCAGCTTCAGCATTATTCCGCAAGAGTCGCCACTGCTGGAAGAGTGGCTGTCGGCTCAGCGTTATGATTTGGGGTTAACGGAAAATAGGCTGACCCCAGCTGGCACCGAGCGGATGACGTTAATGACATTGAACGAGGTGTGCGTACTGCCTGCCGGGCATCCACTGTTGGCCAGAGAGATGCTGACACCACAGGATTTTGCCGGCCAGAACTATATCAGCCTGTCAAGCGCCGACAGTTACCGTCAGTTACTCGATACGTTGTTTAATGAGCAAGGGGTCGATCGCCGCCTGATAATGGAAACCCATAACGCTGCATCAGTCTGCGCGATGGTAAAAGCTGGGGTTGGACTATCGATTATCAATCCGTTGACGGCGCTCGACTACGCCAGCAGCGGCGTGCACCTGCGACCATTCAGCATCGATGTACCCTTTACCGTCAGCCTCATCCGTCCACGGCATCGCCCCTCATCAACCCTGGTCACGGCATTTATTGAACATTTACACCAACAGGCAGAGAGGTTGCCCGCCCGTCTGACGGCGTTTATCAGCCGCTGACCGGACGTTTGGAGCGGCTGAAGGTCACTGGACGATGGCCGCTACCGCCAGCAGCACGCTGGTCATCCCCCCACCAATGCGATATCTTCCGCCAGTACCAGCATTTGGCGGCAACGTTCCAACGTGTGTTCCCCGGCATCTGTGAGCTGAGATTACGAAGTAGTGCGATGCAATAAACGCGCACCTATTGCTCCATCTATACAAGTTAGTGGGTGAATCTCCAGCGTCTTTGCAACAGCAATTAGGCTGCCCCGACCACGATGGTGATAAAAAATTTAGCGGCGGTAATGTGATCCATGATTCGTTCGATTCATGCAATGAATAATTGCTCATTATCCGGTTTTTTTATCACTGTATGCAGTCTAACGTTCTAAAATCATTAAGCATTAACTGATACTCATAAGGAACTTTAGATATGTTTAAGAAACTATTGCTGACCCTGCTCTTCACCGGCTTTACCGCCCTGAACGCTTGCGATGTAGAGGCCCATGCCCTAAGTATGGAGGTGTTTAACCCTGGCGAAAAAAGCATATTCCCAGTTTCTTCCGAAATTATCAGCGGCAAACACGAGGTGGCGTTGATTGACGCCCAGTTCCAGCGCGATGATGCCGAAGAACTGGTGAAAAAGATCAAAGCCACCGGAAAAAAACTGACTACGGTTTACATCAGCCATTCCGACCCGGATTTCTACTTCGGTTTGGACGTGATTAAAGCCGCTTTCCCGGACGCGAAAATTATCGCTTCTCCGAGTACCATTAAAGACATCAACGCCACTAAAGACGGCAAACTGGCCTACTGGGGGCCAATCCTTAAAGACAACGCGCCAAAATTGCTGGTGATACCAGAACCGTTGCATGGCGACAGCTTTACCATTGACAGCCAGACAGTGGAAGTGAGAGGTCTGTTTGGCCCAACGCCTGATCGCACCTTCGTGTGGGTCCCAGCACTGAAAGCGGTTGTGGGCGGTGTGGCGGTAGCGGGCGACAACATTCATCCATGGGTTGCCGATAACCAGACGGTGATTTCCCGCGAGTACTGGCGGCACCAGCTACGGGACATCAAGACATTGAACCCCCGTGTCGTTATACCGGGTCACTTCCTGCCGGGTGCAGCCCTGACGTTGAAATCAGTTAACTTCACGCAAAAATACCTCACCACGCTGGAGGCCGAGCTGCCGAGGACGAAGGGTGCCGCCGCATTGACCACAGCAATGGAAAAACGCTATCCAAAACTGAAGGATAAGCCAAGCCTGGAAATAAGCGCGAAAGTATTGAAAGGCGAAATGAAGTGGCCACAATAATGTAGTGACTACAAAAGTTAGACAGCGGAAATTAAGCACTCATGGCCTGAGTGCTGTACTCACTGGGTTCAGGCCATTTAACTTCAACTTGATCCTGCCATAGTTGTCAATGGCCGCACAGTGGCTCATGGCTGTTGACCATAATATGGCTGTACGGCATTTAACAGGATGGCGGGGAACCGCGTGGTGGCAGATAACTCTGCGGATCGAGTGCGGTAGCACGATAGCGGATTTGGAAATGCAAGAACACCGAATGAGTCCCACTGCTACCCATAGTGCCAATCTTCTGCCCTGCCTTCACATCCTGACCATTGCGTACCACTGTGGTGTCGTTATGGGCATAGGCGGTGATAAAATCCTCGCCGTGCTTAATCATGATCAGGTTGCCATAGCCACGCAGTTGGTTACCGACATACACCACCTTACCCTTGGCGGCGGTGTAAATAGGCTGACCACGTACTCCAGCAATATCAATGCCCTTGTTACCGCCATCTGCACTGGAGTAGTTCTGCACCACTTTGCCATTGGTTGGCCAACGCCAGCAACGAGAGGCACCCGGCGACGGCAATTTAGCCAGCAGCGTACCGGAAGTGCTATTTTTGCGGCGATTTGTTGCCGTTTTGCTTGTCACACCGCCACTCAGGCGCAACTTTTGCCCCACATCCAGATTGTAGGGCGCAGGTATTTTGTTGATTCTGGCCAGATCACTGACTTCGTTGTCAGTGATCCAAGCGATGTAATACAGCGTATCGCCCCGTTTAACGGTATAGGATTTGCCGCTGTAGCTGCCCTTCGGCAATTTGTCGTAATCGCGGCTGAAACGGCTCTTACCGGAACACCCGGTCAGCAGTAGGCCCAATGCCAAACACATCACAGCACGGTGCCACCACGCAAGTTTGCTTCCTGTGCTCAAATTCTGTCCTCAGTTATCTTTTCAGGGGTTTGACCCGCGCCAGTCGGTGGACAAGAGTAACATTTGAGCAGAGCCCATCAAAAAACTTCAGAGAGTCTATGCTAACTAGGTGATGATTCATCAATTTACCACACGACAAAAGACGAAATGGAGTAATGCCATGCTAAATCTAGACCGTAATAATTTACCCTTACTGAGTGCAGAAATCCTCAAAAAGCAGCGTACCCTACTGCTGATCATCGCTTTCTTGCTGCTGGTGGGCGGCATCCTGTGTTTGGTTACCCCCTTTGCCTCCGGCGCAACACTGAGCATCGCCATCGGCATCCTGCTGATACTGAGTGGCATAGCACTGATTATCGGCATGATCGCCAACCGGGCGCAAAACACTTGGCCGATGATCGGCGGCATTCTATTGGGCCTGGCTTACCTGATTATCGGTTACGTATTCATCACCAGCCCAATGGCCGGTATTCTGGTGCTGGCGGTCTACCTCGCCGTACTATTTACGCTCGGTGGCATTGCGCGCTTGGTGGCGGGTTACACCCGCCGTGGGCTACCCAGTAACTGGCTGCTGTTTGTGATTGGCGTACTAGATTTGATCATCGCCTGGATGCTGGTCGGTTCGGGGCCAATAGCTTCAGTCACCCTGGTGACGACAATTGTCGGCATTGAAATGTTGATCAGTTCCTTCGGGCTGTTCCAAGCTGCTAACCTATTTAAACGCAGTTGACCCCATCGCTGCTGCCGAAAACACTCAATCGGCGGCGGCTTTAGGCAATACCAAAGTTAACCAATCCCCTGCTCACGCACCCGATGAAGGTAGCGACAACATCACATGTCAGCACTGACTACTTGCTTTTCAACACAGATCAGCCTGGGCGGATCCCCCTAGAAGCGCTCTGCCATCAACGGACTAATCCTACTCATAGGGAATCGGCTAACTCTGACTGGCTTTCCGACAGCTCACTATTCACCCGTGAACGCTGTTTCATACTGCTGAACGCATACCAAATACCTGGTATTTTCACGTTCCCCTCTTCCACTACGATGGCAATAACGCTGCGTTGACGCCAGTTTGTCACTCTCGCTCCGGTAATCAGATCATCCCGGCGATGACCTCTTTAAGGGAAGGTGTCCAGACGTTCACAGTAACTGATGATACCTTCTATATACTCCTGTGCCGTGGCAGCTCAGGCGGACTCAGCGATAAAGCGATATGGCGCAAGCAGTTATTCTTCTGCTTCCAATGCGACGATTACCTGACATGCCTTATCCCTTACCAACTTTCCTGAGTTCTTCTGCCAGTTTTCCCCGAAGCTGTACACTGCTTATACTGCGTTCTGGAGCAACCTCGGTGTCTCATATGCAGGCATAACCTGCTCATGCAGCCACTCTTCTACAGCCCGGTCACGAACTACCAACACGCCTAGCCTTTCACGGATAACTTCGCTTTCTGAAGCCTATACTCCCCGCTGGCAACCCGCGCTTTGATCTGAGGAAGAAAACTATCCCGCGTTTATTTTTTATCTAATGCAGCAATTTTGCCTCCATCCGTTGATGAACAGCAGCGACAACATCACGGACGGGTTGAGAAGTGATCGTTTCTTTGCTTACCCACAGCATAAACTTAATGACAACTTTACCATTGTTTAAACGGTTCAGCCGAAAGTCAAGATAATAATGACTAGCCACCACCGGAACCAGCGGTAAACCTGCACTACGTGCCAAGTGAAACACCCCTATTTTGAATAGGTTTTAACCCTTTACCCTAATTACGCGTTCCTTCTGGGAAAAAGCCAAACAGACATGTTATCTCGCAACATTTTTCCTTTAGCTTTTTGCAATGCCTGCATAGCTTTCATCTTATTACTGTGCTCAATAAAAACATTGCCCGACAGCCAGTAAATTAGACCGAAGCATGGGAAATAGAGGATGCTTTTTTTGCCAACGCTGAACGCGCCAGAAGGTGGTCATACATTCAATGTGTTGATTGATGTCATAACAGATAATTTTCACGCTAAATAGACGTACCGATGAGCTAGTCACGTATCTTTATGGCTTTCGAGTACCCGAGCGTCTTACATTTCAGCTTGTTGCGAAGACTCAGGTTTTCGCGTTCAATTCGCTGTGTGTAAAGCTTGCCAGTGATGTGCTTTTCATCTGGCAGCTGTCATATGCGCTGAAGTTATTTGTACACCAGAAGACGACTCTGAAGCCTGATAACAGCTTTAGTAATTTGCGACATGTCTTTTTACTTCGGCGGCCAAAAGAATAGGCGACAATGCGTTTGAGGCATGGTTCCCATGCAGACCATAACCAACGCTGTTTCCTTTTGTTTCCTACAAATAACCACATTTCATCAACTTCGCAGATGAGCTGAATTGGCAAATTGCCCAGAGAAAGCGTGGTTACGCCCTGGTACGGGTTCTCTTACGTGCGCACAACGGCATCAATGTGATATATAGCGCCCGTTCGGTATCCCGAATACTGGCATTGTTCAGCGCAAGGTCAACAATTTTTTCTTTCATTCTGGGCTGGCAGGCGCGGTAAGCATAATCAATTTAAAGGTTCGGTAGCATAGCTGACAGCGATAGCACAGGTGATTAGCCTTACCCAGCCCATGCTTTTTAACCGATTCAATCTTTCCACAAAACCGGTATTTTACGTCAACTTTAGCCATCCGATGCTCTCTATAAAAGAGCAATTTTACAAAATTATCAACATGTTAAATACATAAACAAAAACCACAAATACGTTCTAGGTTATTTATATCTTAAATACCGTAGGTCTTATCATGGTTAAATCCACGAAGAAAATCGGTTGTATAGACCAATAAGTTCAAAACGATCAGCATTTGCCATAACGGGTACGCATCCGTTGCAGCATGAGCTAGCAGCGCCATTCCCAGCAGGGAAATATCAGCCCAGAGGAATATAAACGCAGTTTAACGAAAGATACCCAATTTTCGTTGAGCAACATAAATAGCCACGATGACTCACAACCGTTGTAGGAAGCCTACCGATGTTGATACGGGGGACGATTCAGGGAGTGACGAAAGTGTAGAATTATTAATATTATGTTACTTAATTTTTAAGCTATCCTTATGGTAAGTTATTAATATCCATATAAGGAATCATGCGGTATCAAAAAAAATACATTTAAAATCAATTAATTGCAAAAAAACGGGGCATCCACCTTAGATTTTGCAAATACAGCTAATAATTAGCACTCTATTTTTTATTGTGGAGAATTTTTTATGTTATTCCAAGAAGAAGAAGGGAAAGTGGATAAGCAACGGAATATCTCCTTAGATATCATCAAGGTAGTAATGGCTTACTGTGTGGTGCTGCTTCATCAATCAGCTTTTTATATGGTGCACCATTCAGCTGATGAAATAGAAGCACCAGCAATAAGATTTATATTAGAAAATGGTTTATTTCGTATTGCTGTTCCCTTCTTTCTTGTCGTAAGCGGTTATTTTTTTGTAAAAATAAATAATTTCAGCGGCTTTGTAAAGTGGTGTCTCCGCGTAGGTAAACTTTATGTATTCTGGTCATTATGTTATATGTTGTTATGTTATTATTTTAATAAATTCCCTGCGCATTGGACTGATTTCATTTTTGGATATATGCATCTTTGGTACTTGTTGGGTACACTCCTCGGCGGAACACTCCTATGGTTTATGCGGAAAGTAACAATACGAAACTTGCTCCTGGTAGCTTTTTTAATTTACTTTCTTGGGTTGATAATACAAGAAGTGAGTTTATGTAACTTTATTAAAGGCCCTGTTGGAATATACTTATCTTCTACACCTGTTGCTAGAAACTTCTTTTTCTTTTGTTTTCCTATCATGTCATTGGGTTATGCGATATCAAAAACCAATTATGACGGAAAGTACCATAAAAATGGAATTATGTTGATATTGGCATTGGTGCTAGTTGCCTGTGAAAGTTATGCACAATATATTTTTGTTGGTTATAAAAGTATAGACGTGATGCTGATGACGCCAATAGCTGCCGCTCTATTATTTATTTATTTCAAAAACATGGATATTACTATTAACTCCAATTACAAATTATTGGTGCCGCTATTTTCTACGGCTATTTACCTTGGGCATTGGGCTGTTTTATTATTTTTGCAAGACGTAGATTTTTTTACGCAGATCATCATCGTCACGATACTCTCGTTAATATTAGTGTTTCTCCATCGATGGGTCAAATTCATTCTTTAGTGTTAAACGATGAATTGATAATTTTCGATCAGACATGAAGTGGTAAGCATCCTGTGAGAATAATAAAATCCATTAGTAATATCGATGCCATTGAAATAAACATGTACATAAATGAACTTAATGTGGGAGGTATTTTGTGAAAGAAATAAAGTCTTTAACTGGAGTTCGAGGAATAGCAGCAGTCTACGTTGTTATTTACCACATAATAAACCCAAGTGAAAGTTACTTTATTAACAACGGATATCTTGGTGTAGATATATTCTTTGTTCTTAGTGGATATGTGTTATCTTACACACACCTCCAAGATTTTTCATCTTACTTTTCAATAAAAAAATATTTCAATTTCATAACATCAAGGTTTATAAGGGTCTGGCCTTTGTATTTTTTCTGGCTGATTGCGATGATGATACTGTACATGATTATGGATGTTAAATTCACCTTTATTGAAACGTTAAGTAATTTACTACTTATACAAAACTGGGGATTAACGAAACCCATACTTGTCGTTTCATGGTCTCTAAGCATTGAAATAATACTGTATTTAATACTTCCATTTGCGCTCTATACACTATGCAATAAATTTAAGTTATCACTGATTCTCTTTCTTTCTTCGATAAGTGCTATCATACTCTTAGCTTATTCTGATAGTGAATTCTTCTGGGGGGGACAACCAGAACGTCGCGGTGGTTTAGATTACGCTTATTACCATGGATTTGGCACAATATTACGTGCTTTCTCAGATTTTTATTTAGGGATTTTTGCATTCAAAATAGTACATGGGAAATTTTCCCGGATAAAAAAGATCAAATACCATATGGTTTTTGACTTCGTTATTTTTTTATGGATTTTATTTATTCTAAGTAAAAATCAGCCTGCATTAATTGCGCTAACATGGCCCTTACTTGTTGGTTACATCACGATTGAGAACACACTTTTCTATAAAATATTAGGAGGAAAGGTGGTGAGGCACTTGGGTGTCATCTCATATTCAATCTATCTTTCCCATCCTTTCTTAGTGATATTTCTAGATCACTATTTTCATTTTGGCATTATTAACAGCCAGGTCAGAATTAAACCTTACCAAGCTGTATTGATACTCTCCTTAGTCTACCTTTTGGCATTATTTTCCTATTATACAATAGAGAAAAATATAAAGACAATAATTAAAAAATCACCTTTAAGTAGCAATTAGGCTTAGCTATTAGGAAAATCAATATCGTTATTTTTTCGCCCCTGCTTTACATAGCAAGGGCCTTTTTATTTGCGCCCGTCTTTTCTACATGACACAGCAAACAGCGTTTTTATCTTTATCTAAACTGACATTTCCCTATTGGCAGACGCAGCACATCCCTCCTTCCTGCCGCGCATGGTTCGAGCAACTTCTCCTTATGCCCACTTGCTACGGGATCGCCACAAAAATGTCATGAATTCCAATTTTTGTAGTAAGTTACGCAGAATAATTGTCACCAACGGTACAAAAGTGGATCTTCCGCAACCTTGGTGGATCCATTTACACCAGAGGACTCATTACCCCCACATTAACCTCGCCTCTGAGGGAATACTGTTGAGATTGATTGACTAATAAAATGCTATAACTGCTTATTTATAAAGAAAAATTGAATTCGATGGCGCTTAGGAGAATTAAGTTTGGAGCGGTGAAAAGAATCAAACGAAAGAAACAAAACCCTTACAAATCAAAAAGTATAAAATAATGAAATCAAAAGATTGTAGTGGATCAGTCATTCAGGATACGTCTAAATCCTGTTAATGTTAAACAGTGAAAGTGAATACGAGGTGATGAATGATCAAAACTCGTCGAACCAAACGCACATTTTCCCTGAAGTTCAAACTCGACGCTATCGGGCAAGTTGTTATATACCAGCGCGATGCCAGGGAAGTCACTCAGGCACTTATTGAGTCGGCAGTTTAACCTAGTCGCACCAAATCGCGTCTGGTGCGGCGATATCAGTTTTATTCGCCTGCATGACAAATGGGGTTATCTCGCACTTGTCGTTGATTTATATGCGCACCGAATTATCGGTTCAGCTCTCTCACTAACCGCCGATGCTGATTGAGTGTGTCGGGCAATGCGTAATGCCCTGGAAACGCGACAGCGTGGTGGGCGTCTACTGTTTCATTCGGAGCAGGGAAGTCAGTATAAAAGCGACCAATACAGACAGTTACTCTGGCGGTATGGTGTTATGCAAAGTATGAGTCGCAGAGGGAACTGCCTGGATAATTCGCCAATGGAAAGAGTCTTTCGCAGCCTCAAAAGCGAATGGCTACCAAAAAGGGGCTATGCTAATTTTGACCATGCGATACGTGATATCAGCAACGGGATAAACCGTTATTACGCTGTATATCGCCCTCATACAAACAAGGGTGGCCTATCATCTTGTGGGTATGAAGAACGGTGGGAACAGGCTATCCCTGCCCTGATTATGTGATCCACTACACAGATACAGATCTGGTGCCTGGTACTGCTGGTGGCAGACCAGTATCAAATGGGGCAAGAACTGCGGTGGAGCTGGCATTATTGCCAGAAGATGGCCCAACTGGCGGTTTTTTCGAAGATGGGCTACTTCTACTCTGGTAAACATAAATAAAAGCTGATTTTTGTCACTAACGGGGGGAAAGTGAGTCTTCCGCAACTTGGGTGGAGAAAAATCGATGAAACTTTCCAGCTAACAAGGATCTAAGTTGTTTTAAGTTATGGATAACGCGATGCCCTCACTTAAGACGCTTTTGCGACTGCCCTGCGGGTGGCAATCTATCCGTCAATCCTTTGGCTCAGACGGAGATTTGCCAGTGTCAGCGAAAGCGGATCTGTTGAACTTCAGCGTGTTGCAACAGGATGGGTGCCGATACAGCAGCAATATGTGAAGCCATTAGTAGCAGGTAGAGTAATGGGGTTGTAGAGGGCCATGTAAATCGGCTGAAGATGCTGAAGCGACAGATGTATGGTCGCGCCGGGTTCGAACTACACAGACGGCGGGTGATGAGTCAGCTGGCGTGAATGGCGCCACCCAAGTTGCGGAAAACTCACTTTTTACCCGGTGTTGACACTTTTTGCCTGCTTCAATAATGAGAGGATAAAAATGATGAATTCAATTACAGAAAAAGTCGTAGTAATAACAGGAGCATCCAGTGGTCTCGGCGAGGCTACAGCTCGTCTTCTGTCAGAGCGTGGAGCTAAAGTCGTTCTAGCGGCTCGTAGAGCAGACAGGCTGGAAAATCTGGCCAAGGATATTAAGAAGGCAGGGGGTGAGGCATTAACGGTCATCACGGATGTTGCAAAGCGCGATGACATGGAAAATCTTATTCGGTCTGCTGAGGAAAAATTTGGGCGAGTTGATGTTCTCGTTAACAATGCTGGCGTTATGTCAATGGCTGCGATGTCTAAGCGAAAAGTAGAAGAATGGGATTTAATGATAGATGTGAACATTAAAGGTGTACTGTATGGTATTGCCGCTGTACTTCCAGGTATGTTGAATAATAAAAGTGGGCACATTATCAACTTGTCATCTGTTGCCGGGTTACGGGTATTTGCAGGCGTTGGTACAGTTTACAGTGCAACTAAATTTGCGGTTAAGGCCATCAGCGAGGGGCTGCGAGCTGAAGTGGGTGCTTCAGGAGTAAAAGTTACAACACTTTATCCAGGCGCTGTGGCATCCGAGTTGGTCAATGGTAGTAGTGATGCAGAAGCCAGTTCTGCAATGAAGGCTTTTTACGAAAATTATGAAATTTCGGCAGATTCTATTGCAAGAGCAATCGCCTATGCAGTGGAACAACCTGATGATGTGTCGATCAATGAAATAACGCTTCGACCGACTTCTCAGGAGTTTTAAGTTAATCGCTAAAATAATAAAGGGTTGGACAAATTAGGTAAGATCTTATTTGTCCAACCTATAGAATTCCAGTTAAAAATGGGGGTGAAGTCGAGATCCTGCATGCCAAATGATTTAAGTTTCAGATAGCACGCAATGGCCTGGTTAAATACTGGCCCGCTGATGGCAACTTGACCCTTTCTTAAATGGTCAAAATGTGAGGTGCGTGTTCCATCAGGCATCTGTAACAATTCTTCAAATAATGAGAACTGCTCGTCCGATGCCAGTCAGGACAGACGAGACCAGAACCTGTCTGCTGATTTTTCACGTATTTCGGATATCAGACGGGTTAGCGTGGTGACACCCGGCAACAGTATTTTATTTTGCAGAAGCCAGTTGATTACCAGATCGAACAGCAGGCCCGGTTTTTCGTTGCTGAGCCAGCTGCGGGTGAATAGCAACCGGCTCAACCTGAAGGTTCATGACCACGAAAAAGCATGATAGCCATACTGGCGACGTATCAGAACCTGATGTTCACGCCGCGTGGTTTCTCTTCTGGAATAGTCGGACAGAACGCCCGTATCGGATATTCCGGGCCTGTACCAGATTTTGTGTAAACGCCCGTTTGTCAGTACCCACCCATTCGCTCCGGGTACTCAATCATAAAATGGTTTAAAGCTTGTCGCCAGTTAGCTAACGGCATTGTCCATTTCTCTGACGCTAACTCTATCGCAAGACAAATCACCTTCAGCGCTGACTGATCGTGCGGGAATATCTTACGTTTCTTTATCGATTTACGGATCTCGCTGTTTAGCGACTCTATCGCATTCGTCTTATAAATTACTTTGGGATCTCTACTGGATAAGCAAAAAATGACGATAAATCAACCCAGTTTCGCCGCCAGATTGGGGCCACGCTCGGGTATTTTTCCGACCACCGAGTCTCAAAATCATCCAGCTCACGCAGGGCAACTTCCTCCGTTGCCGAGCGGTAAATCAGCTTCAGCTCGGCACACAGTGCCTTCTGGTCTTTCCAACTGACGTATTTCAACGAGTTACGCACCATGTGGACAATGCACAGTTGGATCTTCGTTTGCGGATACACCGTATTGACCGCGTCCGGGAAGCCCTTGAGGCCGTCAACACAGGCAATCAGGATATCGTTCAGCCCGCGATTTTTTAATACCTTCAGTATCGATAACCAAGTTCGGGCACCTTCGGCATCGGCTATCCACAGGCCTAGACATTCCTTTTGTCCTTCCAGATTGACACCCAGCGCGATGTACACCGATTTATTGATAACCCGCTTATCCTGATGCACCTTAATGACAATACAGTCCAGATAAGCAATGGGATAGAGATTATCCAACGGTCTGCTACGCCAGGCGGTTCCCGGTCAATAATGGCATCGGTGACTTTCGATATCAGCGTCGGGGAGACGTCGGCATCATAAAGTTTTTTAAAGGTGTCGGTGATTTCCCGCGTGGTCATCCCCTGCGCGTAGAAAACTAAAATCTGGTCATCAAAGCCAGTCAGCCGGGTTTGCCCCTTCTGAACGATAACCGGCTCAAACTCGCTGTTGCGGTCACGGGGCGCCTCGATGGCCAGCTCACCATACGGTGAGGTGAGGGTCTTGGGGGAGAAGCCGTTGCGGCTGCTACCGGTGCCGCAGCCTTCAGTAGCACTTTTAGCATAGCCGAGGTGATGTTCCATCTCGGCGCCGAGCGCCGCCTCGACGGTCATTTTAACGAACTGGTTGAGTATATTATTGAGATCGGCTTCAGTTTTGATGTCTTTTTGTTAGTACCGATGTAAAAATGAGTCTTCCGCAACTTGGGTGGAACCTTTTAAGCCAGAGGACCATCACACGTCGTCTCAGTAGCTCGAACCCGGCGCGACCATACATCTGGCGTTTCAGCATCTTTAGTCGGTTTACATCGCCTTCGACTACACCATTACTCCATCTGCTGCTTATCGCTTCGTGTACTGCTGTTGCATCAGCCTCCATCCCGGCTACAACGCGTTGAAGGTCAACGAGACCGCTCTGACTGACGTCAACGAACCACTGATTTAGCTGGGATTTATTCTTCATCTTCAGCATCCGGTAGAAGTCGAGTGACAGCTGTTGCGCCATTTTCAGTTGCGGTTCTTTCTGGCACATTGACTCGATGAAGCGGGACGCATAGTTTTCTTCTCCTCTGATCATTCGCCAGGGCATTAACCAGCGACTGACCCGGGATGCTGAGGGAAGCCGCCCTGGGGCGACAACCGGATCGTTAATCTGTTTACGCCACCTGGACACAGCATCCCTGACTGTCGTTTCACTCCCGCTAAAACCAGCATCAACCATCTCCCGCCATAGCTGCCGGGCATTATGGTTACCGTTTATTCGTTGTTCTTCCAGCCATCCCTGCCACGGATCCAGAAGCCCGGGTTTTGGTGGTTTCGTTGATATTTCAGGGAAGGCTTTCGACTGTATCTACCGACGAACCGTCATCCGGGACAGCCCGGTGAGACGTGATATTTCTCTGATCCCGCAACCTTTTTTATGAAGAGCGTCGACCTCAGACCAGCGCTGATACCGCTTGTCACGCCGCTGTTGTTTAATTTTTTCAGGGCGACGTAGCGTTGAGACTGGAGGCAGAGACGCTTCAGGGTTTTGTTTTTTAGGAGATAACTCAGTGGCAACCAGCCTTATTAATGGCATGTGTCTGTACATCATTCGCTCCAGCGCATCACCGATATTCTTCAGCAGGTGCCAGCGTTCGGCTACCTGTATTGCCTGCGGTGCTCCGTCGCGGGCAGCTAATGCATAGCTCCCGCCACGATCGCGTGAGACGACCAGTATCTCCGGATATTTTTTGAACCATGCCGCCAGTGTGCGTTGCTCCCGACCAGGCAGCAGTACCAGGGGACGATGAGTATCGAGGTTAACGATCAACGTGCCGTACCTGTGGCCCCGGTGCCATACCCACTCATCGATACCGACATGCCGGGTCCGGTTCTCTGCCTGCTCCGGAGCATGAACAACCCTGCGCAATAGGGTATCTGCGCTAATCTGCATCCCGGATGCTACCGCAGCTCGTCTCCCTGCTTCCCCGCCGGCAATTAATCCCAGTTGATGCTGCATATTTTGCAGTAATTTCGAAGACTGCTGCTGTGGAGCCGCAAAGGGAACCAACGATTCAGCAAAGATTTTGCGTGAACAGGATGGGTTACGACAGTACCAGTGCCGGACAGCAAAGATTAACCAGAGTGTCTGACCTGAGCATGGAAGATGCTGTATCCGTCATCGTCGACAACTATGAACAGAGCGGCTGCGTTTGAGACATTCAGGGCATTGCGCTGTTTTACGCGTGGCACGGAGATGGAGGGTGATCCCATCAGAGCCAGTAATTTGCCGGCTGGATTGCCATCCACAAGGTAGCGGCAAAAGTATCTTAAGTGAGGGCATCTCGTTATCCATAACTTAAAACAGCTTAGATCCTTGTTAACTAAAAAGTTTCATTGCTTTTCTTCCACCCAAGTTGCGGAAGACCCACGATTTCAATCGGTATTGACAGGAAAACCCGATCAATGTTCGATTCACGCTGAAAATGTGTGGGGACACGGGTCTGTCGGGAGCCGGATGCGGTAGTTCCGCACGTCCGGTTCTGAGGAGGGGCCTGTCCGGGTAACCGGCAGGTCTACTCAACTCAGACTCCTCCGTTAGGAGGGCGAGCACTGCCCAGGGCCAAAATGGCAAATAAAATAGCCTAATGGGATAGGTTCTTAATGTAAACACGCCCATTAGTTAGCCTGTAGATATATTTTTCCCTTGATCCTACTGCCAAGGCGATGCATAATTATTGTTACATTATAACATATCAATGGAGTGCATCATGAAAGCAGGCATCCATCCTGACTACCATATCGTAGTGTTCCACGATCTCAGTGCCAATACCTATTTCAAAGTGGGATCTACCATCAAAACTGATCGTACCATTGAGCTGAATGGCGAAAACTGGCCGTATGTCACCATTGATGTCTCTTCCGCTTCGCCCCCCTATTATACTGGTAAGCAGAAAGCATTTTCCAAAGAAGGCAGTACGGCGCGCTTCCAGCAGCGTTTTGGCCGCTTTATCGGCAGCAATAAGTAACAAGGAATAACATGAAAGTTTTGAGTTCATTACGCTCAGCGAAGAATCGCCACCCAGATTGTAAAGTCGTGCGCCGTCATGGCCGTATCTATGTGATCTGTAAAAGCAACCCGCGTTTCAAAGCGGTACAAGGACGTAAGAAAAAACATTAATCCAAGATGTCATCTGTCGTAAAGCCCGGTAGCGGCTCAACGGGGCTAAAGATGGCCACCCCCACCCTGTGAGCGATACGCTGGCAGGGTGTTTTTCTTTCAGGAGAGGCCATCATAGAAAACGTTGCTCTTATTGGTATCGATCTCGGTAAACACTCTTTCCACATTCATTGCCAAGATAAGTCAGGTAAAGCGCTTCTGCGTAAGCAGTTTACGCGCACAAAGCTAATGCAGTTTTTGGCGACGTACCCGTCTTCGGTTATTGTTATGGAAGCTTGAGCTGGTGCACACTTTATGGCGCGGCGTATCAGTGATAGCAGCCATAAAGCAAAACTTATCTCTCCGCAATTTGTGCGCCCATTTGTTAAGAGCAATAAAAAAGATTTTGTTGATGCAGAGGCGATATGTGAAGCCGCACCCCGGCCGTCAATGCATTTTGTCCAGCCGAGAACTGAGGTTCAGCAGGCGATGCGAGCACTGCATCGGGTCAGAGGATCTCTTATCAGAGACAAAGTAAAAACTACTAACCCGATCCACGGTTTTCTGCTGGAGTTTGCACTGATTTTTGACTAATGGAAAAATCAGTGTTGCAAAAATGGCGGTGACCATAGATTTTTATGTACACCGTGCATGGCACGTTGCACATGAGCGCAACCAGTCTGACTGTGGTGATCAAGTGGGTGACTTGGAGATGACAGTCCTCTACACACCCGGCAAAAGGAAGTGTCAGCCGAACAACAAGGGTGCTCTGTGTGAGAGGAGACCTGAAGGAAACTGAAGATCTCATACAATAGTGTCTTGTGGTTGAAGACCTAACGGCGCAAGGTTCGCTGCCTATTATGAAGGAACAAGAAAAGGCCGTATGCCTGAGCAAAAATGCTAATAAGAAACAGACTCACAAAGGAAAGAGTGTGGATATCAGCGGTAAACCAACGAGGTCTGTGGTGGAACTTAGGGGCAAGCCACATGAACCCTGAGTTCCCGAAGAAAGGGGTCTCAAAAGCGGGGAGGGGGGTATCACTACGGGAACTCCAGCGTTAACAATGAACCGCCGTATACGGAACCGCACCTACAGTAGTGTGAGAGGACGGCGGGAATAATCCCGCCTCCTACTCTATGGAGAAGCTGAACACTAAAAAGCGCCCGGCCATATTAACAAGACTGATCATCATTACTTCATGCTAGCGAGCAACACATCGACATTATGTTTGAATGCCTGCACATAGGTCGCTGCTGGGCCATGTGCGCTAGACAATGCCTCTGGATATAACTCCCCACCCGCCTTGGCCCCAGTGGCAACCGCAATTTGCTTTACCAGGCGCGAGTCAGTTTGGTTCTCAATAAAATAGGCGCTAACCTTTTCCTGCTTGATCTGCTTAATCAAGCTGGCTACGTCGCTGGCACTGGCTTCAGCTTCGGTAGAAAAACCAACCGGGGCAAGGAAGGTGACACCATACTCATGCCCAAAGTAACCAAAAGCATCGTGGCTGGTTAGCACCTTACGTTTCTCTGGCGGCACCGCAGCAAACTGCGTTTTAGCCCACAGATCCAGCTTTTGCAACTGCTGAATATACTCCGTTCCTCGCTGGCGGAAATAGTTGGCGTCTTGCGGATCGGCAGCAATCAGCGCATTCATCACATTAGTGGCGTACTGAACGCCATTTTTCATACTATTCCAGGCGTGAGGATCGGTCATTTTCTTACCGTTTTCTTCCATCTGCCGCGTGTCAGTCCCCTGTGAAGCGATGATTACCCGTCCTTGATAACCCGAAGCGCTAACCAAACGATCGAGCCACCCTTCCAACCCCAGGCCGCTGACGAACACCACGTCAGCCTGTGACAACAACTTGCTGTCCTGCGGTGAAGGTTCAAAGCTGTGCGGATCGCCGCCTGGCCTTACCAGCGTGCTAACTTTGACGTGCTCTCCCCCCACTTGCTTGACGATATCACTGAGGATAGAAAAGCTGGCAACGGCATTGACAGTCTTCGCCATTGCCAATGGGCTGGACAGCAGAACAGCGACTGCCAGCAATATAGGTAAACGTTTCATACTTTTTCCTCCTGCAAATAGCACTTCTCAACGGCGCGCGCAAGAGTAGATCCCGCCGCACGTCCCAAATAGAATCGAAACAAAAAAGATCATGCTGGCGCTCAGCACAATCGCCGGGCCAGCAGGCAGCGAGGCGTAATACGACCATTCCAGACCAATCAGGCTGGAAAGCATACCGATCCCCATCGCCACCGCCAGCATATATGGTAAATTACGCGCCCAGAAACGCGCACTGGCAGCGGGCAGCATCATCAGCCCCACCGACATCAAAGTGCCGAGGATTTGAAAACCCGCCACCAGATTGATCACCACCAGCGCCAGAAACAGCCCATGTATCAGCGCTAGCCAGCGCGGTGCACTGACCCGCAGAAAAGTAACATCAAAAGACTCAATCACTAACGCACGATACAGCACCGCTAACGCCAATAATGAAAAGCTGGCTATCGCACCAACCATCAGAATGGCATGAGTTCCCACCGCCAAAATCGAGCCAAACAGCACATGCAGCAGATCAACGCTGGAACCACGCAACGATACCAGCGTCACTCCCAATGCCAGAGAGCCAAGGTAAAAACCGGCGAAGCTGGCATCTTCCTTTAACGGCGTGCGGCGGCTGACCAAACCGGACAACATCGCCACGGCCAATCCAGCAATAAACCCACCCACCCCCATCGCCACCAGCGACATGCCGGAAATCAGATAGCCTATCGCCGCACCAGGCAATACCGCATGAGAGAGCGCATCACCAACCAGACTCATACGCCGCAGCAATAGAAAAATCCCCAACGGTGCCGCACTGAACGACAGCGCCAAACAGGCCACCAACGCACGACGCATAAAACCAAAGGACACGAAGGGATCAAGCAACAGGTGCAGCAGCGTCATGACACCACCGCCATCTGGCACTGAGGTTGGCTGGCAACATTCAACGCTGGAATATGTTCCAAAACCCGATCAGCATCCCCCCAATGACAACACTGCGGCGTCAACAGCAGTACCTGAGGGAAATGATTGGTCACCAGCGACATATCGTGCAGCACGGCGATAAGCGTCCTCCCCTGCCGGTGCAGTTGCTCAATAACCTGTACCAACAATTGGGTGGTAGCGCTGTCGATACCGGTGAAAGGTTCGTCCAGTAAAATCAGCGGTGCCTGCTGTACCAACAGGCGCGCAAACAATACCCGTTGCAACTGACCACCGGATAGTTCCCCCACCGGTCTGCTCGCCATCGCGGTCATACCCACGCACTCTAGTGCCTCGGCAATATGCCGCGACGCACACTTGCTCAACCCACCGAACATGC